>NZ_JAGGJF010000010.1:0-1795 GCF_030466405.1 Pseudidiomarina terrestris
GTCACTATTTCGGTAAAGGTTTTCGAACTTATGCAGTTCAAGACAACCCTAAACACCTTCGGTGTTGTATGGTTAAGCCTCACGGGCAATTAGTACGGGTTAGCTCAACGCATTACTACGCTTCCACATCCCGCCTATCAACGTCGTCGTCTTCAACAACCCTTCAGAGCACTTACGTGCTAGTGAGAGCTTATCTTGAGGCTCGCTTCCCGCTTAGATGCTTTCAGCGGTTATCGATTCCGAACATAGCTACCGGGCAGTGCCATTGGCATGACAACCCGAACACCAGAGGTTCGTTCACTCCGGTCCTCTCGTACTAGGAGCAACCCCTCTCAACTCTCAAACGCCCACGGCAGATAGGGACCGAACTGTCTCACGACGTTCTAAACCCAGCTCGCGTACCACTTTAAATGGCGAACAGCCATACCCTTGGGACCGACTACAGCCCCAGGATGTGATGAGCCGACATCGAGGTGCCAAACACCGCCGTCGATATGAACTCTTGGGCGGTATCAGCCTGTTATCCCCGGAGTACCTTTTATCCGTTGAGCGATGGCCCTTCCATTCAGAACCACCGGATCACTATGACCTACTTTCGTACCTGCTCGACGTGTCTGTCTCGCAGTTAAGCTGGCTTGTGCCATTACACTAACCGTACGATGTCCGACCGTACTTAGCCAACCTTCGTGCTCCTCCGTTACTCTTTGGGAGGAGACCGCCCCAGTCAAACTACCCACCAGGCACTGTCCTCACCCCCGATAAGGGGGCTAAGTTAGAACATCAAACATACAAGGGTGGTATTTCAAGGATGGCTCCACACCAACTAGCGCCAGTGCTTCTAAGCCTCCCACCTATCCTACACATGGAGGTTCAATGTTCAGTGCCAAGCTGTAGTAAAGGTTCACGGGGTCTTTCCGTCTAGCCGCGGGTACACCGCATCTTCACGGCGATTTCAATTTCACTGAGTCTCGGGTGGAGACAGCGTGGCCATGGTTACACCATTCGTGCAGGTCGGAACTTACCCGACAAGGAATTTCGCTACCTTAGGACCGTTATAGTTACGGCCGCCGTTTACCGGGGCTTCGATCAAGAGCTTCGCTTACGCTAACCCCATCAATTAACCTTCCGGCACCGGGCAGGTGTCACACCCTATACGTCCACTTTCGTGTTTGCAGAGTGCTGTGTTTTTAATAAACAGTCCCAGCCACCTGGTCACTGCGGCCAGCTCCAGCTCCCCCCGCAAGGGGTTCACTAGCTCTGGCGTACCTTCTCCCGAAGTTACGGTACTATTTTGCCTAGTTCCTTCACCCGAGTTCTCTCAAGCGCCTTAGTATTCTCTACCTGACCACCTGTGTCGGTTTCGGGTACGGTCAATATATACCTGAAGCTTAGAGGCTTTTCCTGGAAGCATGGCATCAACAACTTCGCACCCGTAGGTACTCGTCTCGTATCTCAGTCTTAGCAGCCCGGATTTACCTAAGCCGCCAACCTACATACTTTCACCGGGATTACCAACACCCGGCTTGCCTAGCCTTCTCCGTCCCCCCATCGCAGTATATATCGGTTCAGGAATATTAACCTGATTCCCATCGACTACGCCTCTCGGCCTCGCCTTAGGGGCCGACTTACCCTACCCTGATTAGCATGGGATAGGAAACCTTGGTCTTCCGGCGTGGGAGTTTTTCACTCCCATTATCGTTACTCATGTCAGCATTCGCACTTCTGATACCTCCAGCAGACTTCTCAATCCACCTTCAACGGCTTACAGAACGCTCCCCTACCCCACATACATAGG
>NZ_JAGGJF010000010.1:1886-3072 GCF_030466405.1 Pseudidiomarina terrestris
ATACATAAGTATGTAGCCGCAGCTTCGGTGCATGGCTTAGCCCCGTTACATCTTCCGCGCAGGCCGACTCGACTAGTGAGCTATTACGCTTTCTTTAAAGGGTGGCTGCTTCTAAGCCAACCTCCTAGCTGTCTGAGCCTTCCCACATCGTTTCCCACTTAGCCATGACTTCGGGACCTTAGCTGGCGGTCTGGGTTGTTTCCCTCTTCACGACGGACGTTAGCACCCGCCGTGTGTCTCCCGGATAGTACTCACTGGTATTCGGAGTTTGCATGGGGTTGGTAAGTCGGGATGACCCCCTAGCCCAAACAGTGCTCTACCCCCAGTGGTATTCGTCCGAGGCGCTACCTAAATAGCTTTCGGGGAGAACCAGCTATCTCCGGGCTTGATTAGCCTTTCACTCCGAGCCACAGGTCATCTCCTAATTTTTCAACATTAGTGAGTTCGGTCCTCCAATTGATGTTACTCAATCTTCAACCTGCCCATGGCTAGATCGCCCGGTTTCGGGTCTATACCTTGCAACTAAGCGCCCAGTTAAGACTCGGTTTCCCTACGGCTCCCCTATGCGGTTAACCTTGCTACAAAATATAAGTCGCTGACCCATTATACAAAAGGTACGCAGTCACACCACGAAGGTGCTCCTACTGCTTGTACGTAGACGGTTTCAGGTTCTATTTCACTCCCCTCGCCGGGGTTCTTTTCGCCTTTCCCTCACGGTACTGGTTCACTATCGGTCAGTTGGGAGTATTTAGCCTTGGAGGATGGTCCCCCCATATTCAGTCAAGATAACACGTGTCCCGACCTACTCGTTTTCACATCCATGGCATCGTCGTGTACGGGACTATCACCCTGTATCGTCGAGCTTTCCAGCTCATTCCACTAACACCATGATTGCTTAAGGGCTAATTCCCGTTCGCTCGCCGCTACTAGGGAAATCTCGGTTGATTTCTTTTCCTCCGGGTACTTAGATGTTTCAGTTCTCCGGGTTCGCTTCCTTAACCTATGAATTCAGTTAAGGATAGTGTGCAAGCACACTGGGTTTCCCCATTCGGAAATCCATGACTCATGCGGCTCTTACTGCCTCATCATGGCTTATCGCAAGTTAGTACGTCCTTCATCGCCTCCAACTGCCTAGGCATCCACCGTCTACGCTTCGTCACTTAACCATACAACCCGAAGATGTTTA
>NZ_JAGGJF010000012.1 GCF_030466405.1 Pseudidiomarina terrestris
TGAAGTGACCCCCAATAGTTGGACATTCCTACTACTGGGGGTCTTTTTATGTCTAAACATCACAGAGCATTCAAGCTTGAATTAGCGAAGCGTGCTCAACATGAAAGTTCACGGGAGCTTGGACGCAGATTCAATGTGTCATCCAGACAGATTCGCTATTGGTCATCGGTTTATCGGCTTCATGGCTTAAGTAGTTTTCGTCACTCAGAACATCCTTACACCTCTAGTTTTAAGCTGAAAGTGCTTAATGCTATGCGTGAGCATGATTGGTCAATTAGCTATACGAGCGCTTACTTTGACCTGTCTACGCCAGGTATATTATTTCAGTGGCAAAAGCTTTATTCTCTTGAAGGCACTTCCAGACTTCACCCTAAGAAAAAAGGCAAGCCACGCATGAAACATAACCCTTCTGAGTCTAAGTCAGCAAAACAAATGACAGAACAAGAGCTACGGGACGAGTTGGACTACCTGCGCGCGGAGAATGCTGTCCTAAAAAAGTTAGAAGCCTTGGCTCAAGCGAAAAAGAAACAAGTAAAGAAAAGACCTTAGTGGTCAGTGAGCTCAAGGCGCGATTTAACTTACAGCATTTACTGAAAGCAGTTGGCTTAGCCAGAAGCGTTTATTATTACCACCGTCAATCAATGAAGCGTCCTTGTCCTGATGGCGCGCTAAAGACAAAAATCCGGGAGATTTACCATGCGCATAAGGGCCGTTATGGATATCGAAGAATAACACTCACACTGCGTTTATCGGGGACATCTGTTAACCATAAACGAGTTCAAAGACTCATGTGTGAACTAGGATTGAAGTCAAAAGTAAGGCCTAAGCGATACAAGTCATACAGAGGTGAAGTGGGTCGAGTTGCGCCAGATTTAGTACAAAGGAAGTTTACTGCGGATAAGCCAAACCAAAAGTGGGTTACCGATGTGACAGAGTTCAAAGTCGGGGAGCAGAAGGTGTATCTCTCCCCTGTCATCGACCTTTTTAATCAAGAAGTTGTCAGTTATGAAGTCCGTAAATCCGTGACATTACCGCTGGTTACAGACATGCTCAAGAAAGCGATAGGTAAGCTTAGGCCGCATGAAACTCCTATCATTCACTCTGACCAAGGTTGGCAATATCAAAATAGAGCTTACCAACAACAAATGAGAGAAAAAGGTTTGCAGCAAAGCATGTCGAGGAAAGGTAACTGTTTAGATAATGCAGTGGCAGAGAACTTCTTTGGAATACTGAAAACAGAGATGTATCACAATGAAGTATTTAAAAGTGCCGATGAGCTCATTGAAAACATTAAAGAATACATCGATTATTACAACACCAAACGTATTAAGCTCAAACTAAAAGGCCTGAGTCCGATTGAATATCGAACCCAGACCTTGGAAGCCGCTTAGAAATGAGTCCAACTTTATGGGGTCACTTCA
>NZ_JAGGJF010000013.1 GCF_030466405.1 Pseudidiomarina terrestris
TGACGGTCCCCCAAGAAAAAGATCCACAAGGACGATGAATTTGGGCATGATAAAGACCTTACGAGGGCCACGTCATGAAATCAAAACGTTTTTCAGTCGAGCAGATCGTTTCCGCTATAAAACAGCACGAAGCTGGCTTATCCATCGCCGAGATCGCTCGGAAAATGGGGATTGCCGAGGGCACTTTCTATGCTTGGAAAAAGAAATACGCTGGGCTTGAATCTGATCAAGTTCGAGAACTCAAGCAGCTACGAGAAGAGAATGAGAAGCTCAAACGGATTGTTGCGGATCTAACCCTTGATAAAGTTATGTTGCAAGATCTCAATACCCGAAAGTGGTAAGCGTACCGCAGCGTCGTAAGGCGGTGCGCCACTTAATCAGCCTCTACCGCATCAGTGAACGAAGAGCATGTGCGTTAACAGGACTAAGTCGCACGGCTTGCCGTTATAAGCCTCGCTCGGAGCCTCAGGAGGCGCTCCGCCAGAAGATCGTGGCGATAGCTAGAGCCCGCGTGCGATACGGTTACAAGCGTATTCATGTGATGTTAAAACGCGAAGGTATTCACGTGAATAAGAAACGCGTTCATCGCCTGTATTGTCTAGAAGGACTTCAGTTACGCCCCAAACGGCCGCGGCGCAACGTCAGTGGCGCACATCGAAAACGCGACTATGTACCAAGTACACGACCGAATGAGGCATGGGCGATGGACTTTGTTGCCGACCAGCTGTCTACCGGGAACAAGTTTCGTATTCTGACAGTTGTCGACACCTATACGCGAGAGTGTTTGGCAGCCGATATCGGAGTTCAATTACGCTCAGAGAATGTGGTTGCAACATTGACGCGACTTTGTCGAGAACGAGGCGCACCAAACCGTATTCATTGCGATAATGGCAGCGAATTTGCAGGACAAATGACTGACCTTTGGGCTTATACCAACAAGGTAACGCTAGCGTTCTCGCGTCCTGGTAAGCCAACAGATAATGCCTATATCGAGTCACTGAACGGCAGTTTTCGGGATGAGTGCCTTAACTGTCACTGGTTCGAATCGCTAACCGATGCTAAATTAAAAATCGAAGCTTGGCGGGATGACTATAACAAGAGTCGACCTCATCGGGCTTTAAATAACCTGCCACCCTTGCAGTTCGTGGCATCCATTGAAAATTGAACAGCTCAATTCATTCAGGGAGTGGTTCTAATAATGGGGGCCTGTCA
>NZ_JAGGJF010000014.1 GCF_030466405.1 Pseudidiomarina terrestris
TGACTCATGCGGCTCTTACTGCCTCATCATGGCTTATCGCAAGTTAGTACGTCCTTCATCGCCTCCAACTGCCTAGGCATCCACCGTCTACGCTTCGTCACTTAACCATACAACCCGAAGATGTTTAATCTTCAGTCGTATGGGCTGTTCTCGATGCTGTACACAAGTTCGATACGCCTCTACCAAAAATAGGTTTGATTCAAGTAGAGTGGCATTTCATTACTTTATTACAATCAGCTTGTTCATATTGTTAAAGAGCGCGTAACACAAAGTTACCGGTAAGCATTTTAATCAAAACGCTTAACGCTAACTTCAAGAGAAATGGTGGAGCCAAGCGGGATCGAACCGCTGACCTCCTGCGTGCAAGGCAGGCGCTCTCCCAGCTGAGCTATGGCCCCCTAATGCTTGCCTAAACCACCAATAGCTGCGTTGCGCGCTTCGCTCAATCGGTCACATACCATCGAGGTATGCTCCCTCAATCACTCAACGTGCGCCTTGCTCTTGGCGCTTTAGCCTGCGCGTGCTGACATCGGGGAAAACCCTCTTCGCAACACCGCGACAAACTTGATAAGGGAATTTTGAGTGGCTGACAAGGCGGGAAGTCGCGACGCATACATCAGTATGCGAGAGGCTTTCCAACGCAGCTCAGGCGCTCAAAATGGTGGGTCTGAGTAGACTTGAACTACCGACCTCACCCTTATCAGGGGTGCGCTCTAACCAGCTGAGCTACAGACCCAGTATCCGCTAAATCTGCCAATGGCAGACCCAGTTTCTCTTGTTACTTCTACCAAACCAGGCAATCTGTGTGAGCACTTAACTTCTTCAAGGCTGTTTCATAAGGAGGTGATCCAGCCGCAGGTTCCCCTACGGCTACCTTGTTACGACTT
>NZ_JAGGJF010000015.1 GCF_030466405.1 Pseudidiomarina terrestris
GTCGTAACAAGGTAGCCGTAGGGGAACCTGCGGCTGGATCACCTCCTTATGAAACAGCCTTGAAGAAGTTAAGTGCTCACACAGATTGCCTGGTTTGGTAGAAGTAACAAGAGAAACTGGGTCTGCCGATGGCAGATTTAGCGGATACTGGGTCTGTAGCTCAGCTGGTTAGAGCGCACCCCTGATAAGGGTGAGGTCGGTAGTTCAAGTCTACTCAGACCCACCAAATTCCCGCGATGGCCGCGTTGGAAAGCAGCTCGCATAGCAGGCTATGCTTCGCTACTTTCCGCCTTGCCCTCACGTGAATTCATTGGGGCCATAGCTCAGCTGGGAGAGCGCCTGCCTTGCACGCAGGAGGTCAGCGGTTCGATCCCGCTTGGCTCCACCATTTCTCTTGAAGTTAGCGTTAAGCGTTTTGATTAGAATGCTTACCGGTAACTTTGTGTTACACGCTCTTTAACAATATGAACAAGCTGATTGTAATAAAGTAATGAAATGCCACTCTACTTGAATCAAACCTATTTTTGGTAGAGGCGTATCGAACTTGTGTACAGCATCGAGAACAGCCCATACGACT
>NZ_JAGGJF010000001.1 GCF_030466405.1 Pseudidiomarina terrestris
AGAATACATCGATTATTACAACACCAAACGTATTAAGCTCAAACTAAAAGGCCTGAGTCCGATTGAATATCGAACCCAGACCTTGGAAGCCGCTTAGAAATGAGTCCAACTTTATGGGGTCACTTCATTACCGCGGGCTTTTTTATTGCGTTTCCGATTAGAGCGTCGTTAGGTGCCTACGACCTAATCGTCTTCATCCTCGTTGTGCATCTCCAGATTCGCGTCTTCAGTATCGCCCTGAGCATTACGGGCAACATCATTACGCGCTGCATCCAGACGATCCAGATAGCCCTGGTTAATATCACCGGTGATGTACTCGCCGTTAAAGACTGAGCTTTCAAACTGCGTGATCGACGGATTCTCTTCCTGGACCGCAGCGAGCAGATCGGTCAGGTCCTGATAGATAAGACCATCAGCTTTGATCAACGCGTTGATTTCTGAGGCTTCACGACCATGACCAATGAGTTCGTTGGCGCTTGGCATATCGATGCCATAAACATTCGGGAACCGGATTTCAGGTGCAGCTGAGGCAAAATAAACCTTATTCGCGCCGGCTTCACGTGCCATTTCGATGATTTGTTCGGACGTCGTGCCGCGCACAATAGAGTCGTCGACTAAGAGCACATTTTTACCACGGAATTCAGCGCCAATGGCATTCAGCTTGCGGCGGACCGCTTTACGGCGAAGGGTTTGACCCGGCATAATGAAGGTGCGACCGATGTAGCGATTTTTTACAAAACCTTGCCGATACGGCAGGCCGAGTACGTTCGCCATTTCCAGTGCAATATCACAGCTGGTTTCTGGAATTGGAATCACCACGTCAATATCCAGATCAGCGTAATCACGTTTGATCTTCTCACCTAACTTACGGCCCATATTTACACGTGATGCGTAAACTGAAATCTTATCGATAAAGGAGTCTGGCCGCGCAAAATAGACGTATTCGAAAATACATGGCACGTGTTGCGGGTTGTCCGCGCACTGACGCGAGTAAAGCTCACCATCTTCGGTGATATAAATAGCTTCGCCTGGCTCCACATCGCGCACGTACTTGAAGCCTGTACCATCAATAGCCACGCTCTCAGAGGCAACAATATACTCGTTACCATTGGCGGTTTCACGCTGACCTAACACCAGCGGGCGGATGCCCCATGGGTCACGGAAGGCCACCACGCCGTGGCCAATAATCATTGCCACAACCGCGTAAGCACCGCGGATCTGACGGTGTACCCGGCTGACGGTTGCAAACACATCGTCCGGCGTCAGTTGCAGACTTTGCTGCTGATAAAGTTCATGCGCAAAAATGTTCAATAGGATCTCGGAATCCGAGGTGGTATTAATGTGCCGACGCGCCTTAGCAAACAACTGCTCCTGCAATTGTTCTGCATTGGTCAGGTTGCCATTATGCGCCATTGCAATACCAAACGGCGAGTTCACATAAAACGGCTGAGCTTCTGCTGAACTCGAGCTACCAGCGGTGGGGTAACGCACATGCCCAATACCCACGCGACCGGCTAAGCGATGCATGTGACGCGTATGAAAAACATCTCGCACCAATCCATTCGCCTTGCGCAAACGCAGTGTATTGTTATGAACGGTCATGATCCCTGCCGCATCCTGTCCGCGATGTTGTAACATCGTCAGACTGTCATACAAGGCCTGGTTGACCGGATCTTTACCCACTATACCCACAATGCCACACATGCTACGACAACCTCATTTGCTTAGTTGGGGAGAAAACTCGAAGTTTGCTCAAAATATTCAAAAAACCATTGGATGAAAATACCGAAATGCGGTATCAGCAAGGACTGTTGCCACCATTCGGCGCCGGCCAGACCGGTAAAACTATCCATAAAGAACAGTAACGCGCTGACAATCAGCACCCCGCGCAGGGCTCCGAAGACACCCCCGAGAATGCGATCCGTGCCGGTCAACCCGGTCTTATGGACCAGTTGGCCCAGCACGTAGTTCACGACGGCACCGACAATTAGGGTACTGACAAAGAGCGCTAACGCAGCGACGGCGTTACGCACCATAGGATCATCAAGACGGGTAAACCAACTGGCGAGATCTTCATAGTACCAGCTGGCAATAAAGAATGCGGCGACCCAAACGGCTAGCGACATGGCTTCTTTCACGAAGCCGCGCACCAGACTCACCAGTGTCGACAGCGAAATCACAATTAGAATGGCATAATCAATCCAGACCATAAGGGCTATCCCAAGGCTGTTGAAGACGCGCGCAGTTTATCAGAAACCAGCGAAAAAAACGCCACTTTTTATTCAGCTTTACGGTTCGAATCGCACCACCCGCCCCTCCAGGCCGGTAAGCTGCTTAAGCTCGGGGAGTTGTTGTTCAAGTTCGCTTTGCGACAGTGCGGGACCGACCAGCAGTCGGGTTAAGGTTTTGCCTTGCACCTGCACGGGCTCACGGTAAGCAGCAAAGCCTTGCTGTTGCAGCTGCTGGATGAGCTGGTCAACAGATTCGGCGTTACCAAAGGCGCCCAGCTGGATGACCCAGCCCGGTTCTTGTAATGACTCTGAGCTTGGGGTCGGTTGCGTCTGAGCGGCATTGGCTTCGCGTTCTGCAACGGCTGTCTCATCCAGTGCCGGCGCGGCATCAGCCGTTTCCGTCACAGTCTCAGTACTTGCCGGGGAAACCTCAATTGCTGTGCCCTCGAGTTCGGCCGCCGGCAAGGTCACTTGCTGTTCGATCACGTCCGTCTCCGGCTGCAGTGGCATCGCTTCAAAATCTTGCTGTTGCCGAACCTGTTTGCCATCCAGCAGCTCGGGCAAAATAATCACCGCCAGAGCGACCAATATAATAGTGCCAACAATCCGGTTCTGTAATTGCGATGCCATGCTTACTCCGCTTCGGGGATTTTAGCCACAGTGTAGAACGACCCGCACACCAATACTAGGGGTTGCGAGTCAGATTCGCGCGCAGCCTGACATGCGGCCTGAAAAGCCGCAGTCACCGCCGGGAATTCGTGCACCGATGCCCCAGGCAGTGCGGCCGCTAACTCCGCCGCCGCAGCACCACGCGGAGCTTCCAGGTCAGCGACAAACCAACGCTCTACCACCGGCGTAAGTTCCGCGAGGGTACCGGGAATATCTTTATCTTTCAGCATACCCACCACAGCGAAAACCGGACGCTGCGGGAATCGTTGCTGCAGATAGTTCGCCAGAAATGCCGCCGCATGTGGATTATGCGCAACATCCAACAGATAATCAGGCTCCCCGGCGACAAACTGTAAGCGCCCCGCTTCACTGGCGCGCAGCAAACCTTGCCGTAGCGCCTGCTCGGACACGGGCAACGGTAACAGCTCCAGGGCCATCAGAGCAGTCGCGGCATTAGGCAGAGGTAAACTGGGTAGGGGTAAGTCGTGCAACTGGCTGTGGCGGCCACTGAAGCGCCAGCTTTGCCCATCTGCTGCCAGTTGGTAATCAAAATCAGTTCCTACCCGGACGGGATGAATGTCACGCGCCGCCAACGCGCTGAACACTTCTGCGGGGAAATCGGGCTCACCAATGACCGCAGCCTTACCGGGACGAAAAATACCTGCCTTTTCCCGCGCAATACCTGTGCGGTCATCACCGAGAAAACCGATGTGGTCAATACCCACGGACGTGACAATGCCGACGTCCGGGTCAATACAGTTTACCGCGTCGAGCCGACCGCCCAGACCCACTTCCAGAATCCAGACATCCAGCGCGTGTTGTTGCATAAGCCAGAATGCCGCCAGTGTGCCAAACTCGAAATAGGTCAGGGAGGTATCCTGCCGAGCTTGTTCAACGGCCTGAAAGGCGCGGACATGCTCGCCCGCGTCGAGCTGCACGCCATTGACGCGCACGCGCTCTTCGTAGACGCGCAGGTGTGGAGAGATATAGACCCCGGTGCGATAGCCGGCAGCACGCAGCATGGTTTCCAGGTAGCGCACCGTTGACCCTTTACCATTCGTTCCGGCAACGGTGATCACCTGTGCTGGAGCTGGGTCAATGGCGAGCCGCTGTCTGACCCGTTCTACGCGTTCAAGACCGAGCTCAATTTCGCTTGGATGCAAGGCCTCTAAATAACGCAGCCAGGCGTCTAGCCCGGCTGTCGATGAAGGTGCGGATACAGTAGCGTTCATAGGTTGGATTAGTATTCGTCGGCCACCGGCGCATGATGTTGGAACTTAGCCAACAAGGATGCAATACGATTGCGCATCTGGCGACGGTCAACAATCATATCGACAGCGCCATGGTCGAGTAAAAACTCCGCCCGCTGAAAGCCTTCGGGCAGTGTCTCACGCACGGTTTGTTGAATAACCCGTGGTCCGGCGAAACCAATCAAAGCTTTCGGCTCGGCAATATTCACGTCACCAAGCATGGCAAGACTGGCCGATACGCCGCCCATAGTGGGATCGGTCAGTACTGAGATAAAAGGTAAGCCCTCTTCGCTCATTCGTGCCAGCGCTGCTGATGTTTTCGCCATCTGCATGAGGGACATTAAGGCTTCCTGCATGCGGGCTCCGCCCGACGCAGAAAAACAAATCAGTGGAATACGTTCACGCAAACAAACCTCGGCCGCTTTGACAAAGCGCGCGCCCACCACAGAGGCCATTGACCCGCCCATGAATTCAAATTCAAAAGCAACGGCAACAACAGGCATGCCCTTGAGCTTACCTTTTTGCGCGACCAAAGCGTCTTTTTCACCGGTCGCTTTTTGTGCTGCAGCGATACGATCTTTGTATTTCTTTGAGTCACGGAACTTCAGGATATCTTTTGGCTCAAGTTCGGCACCAATTTCACTACCGCTGCCATTATCCAGAAAACTGTCCAGGCGGCGACGCGCTGACATACGCATGTGGTGATCACACTTAGTGCACACATGCAGGTTGCGTTCCAGATCTGCGCTATAAATGATGGCATCGCAACTACTGCATTTCGCCCATACTCCCTCGGGAATATTGCGACGTTTACCGCTTTTGGGCTTTGCAAGAATTCGCTCAATCCAGCTCATATCGTTTCATTCATCTCAATTGGTTGTTGGGGCAAATTGCCTGAACTCCCTGTATTAAAGCACACTACGACCTTATCTTGCAGTAAAAAGTGGTCTTATTAGTCAGCTTCCGGGAGCGTTTTCGGGCAGCCATAGAGGCCCGGCAGGACACTTTGGAAGTGCATACTGGGCCGGATAATCGACCTGCACTAAATACAAGCCTGCAGCTTTTGCCGTCGCTGCGGCGAGCGTGCGATCGCGCTGCATAAGTAACTCTCCCGGCCAGGACACGGGTTGTTCGCCGCGCCCTACTTCCAGCAACGTACCGACAATATTGCGCACCATATGGTGTAAAAAAGCATTGGCGGCGATATCGATGACCACAAAATCACCGTGGCCACTGACGTCAATGTGGGTGACACAGCGATTGGGTGAGTTGGACTGACATTGCGCTGCGCGAAAAGCACTAAAATCATTCTCGCCGAGTAGCGCCTGTGCCGCATCGTGCATGCGCTGGACATCAAGATCAAAGTGGTAATGGCTCACCCCACGACCCAGGATCGCCGGACGCAACCGGGTATTGCAGATAATGTAACGGTAACGCCGGCCGGTGGCGCTGAAGCGCGCGCTAAAATCATTATCAACTTGATGCACCCAGCGCACCGCCACATCTGCTGGCAAATTACTGTTCACACCCATGGTCCAGGCCGCTGGCGTGCGTGCTTCGTTACTGTCAAAGTGCACCACCTGTCCGGTGGCATGCACGCCTGCATCTGTACGTCCGGCACAGACCACTTCGATCGGCTGGTTAGCAACTTTGCTAAGCGCCCGTTCAAGCACCTCCTGAACGCAGGTCACTTCCCGTTGTCGTTGCCAGCCAAAATAGTTACTGCCGTCGTATTCAATACCAAGCGCAAAGCGCGTACTACTCATCGCCCGCCCTGTTCACTTAATTTTTTTAATAATGCAGTCGCTTCTTGCTCTGCTTCCTCATCGCCGCAGCCCTGAATGCCTTCAAGCAGGTCGCGGGCATCGTCCACTTCACCCATATCGATATAGACTTGCGCCAAATCCAGGCGGGCAGCGGGTGATTTACTTTCATCCAGCATGGCTTCTGTGGACAGATCGTAATCGTGATCGCCGTCATGGTCTCCGGCCAGAGCATCATTGATCTTGTCCTTATCGTAAGGGTCAACCTGCTCTTCGCTGGCCTCGGTATCGGCCTCTTCCATCAGCGCGTCAATCGACAAGTAATCATCATCCGCATCCGCCGTGTCGGTTTTCTTGTTCTTTGTGACTGGCGTTTCGGTGTCACTGTCAGCCGCTGGTTTCTGCTCCGGCGCCGCTGAGGTGGTCATGTCATCATCTAAGCGCAGTCCGCCAAAGGAGTCTGCTGTATCAGTGTCAGTTTGCTCAACGACGCGGTATTCACTTACATCTTCAGGTTCAAGTGGAACTGCGGTTTCATCGTCCTCTGGTGAACTCGGTTCAAACGCGAGTAACTCATCCACTTGTTTCGAAATAGGATCCACATCCTCGTCATCTGCTGAGGTATCGGGAGCCGGCTCGTCATCGGCATGTTCGCGCAGATAAGCATCCAGATCGACATCCGAAACTTCGACATCTTCGACATCGTCATCGTCAGATGTGACGGGTTCGAGCGCTTCCTCTTGCCATTCCGAGCTGGTTTTATCGGTACGCTCGGATACTTCATCACTCACTTTTCCGCTAACATCCTCAGCAGGTTCGTCTGTTGCTTCTGTTACTTCGGTTGCTTCGCTGGCCGGGCGGGTTGTCGTCTCTGCTGCAGCTGCTAACTCAGTTTCCTCGATAGTATCTGGCGTGGCAGCCCGATCTTCTATGGTTGCAGATTCAGCTGCTGGCTCTGGTGTGCCTGACACTGCAGGCGGCACTGCAGAATCCTTTTCTAGCGCTGGCTCAGTGCCGATCTCCCGTTCCAGACGACGCACATAAGCGAAATACCACAAGCCACCCAACAGCAGGATCAGTAGCAACGCCAGGCCGCCCAGATGCAGCGGTTTTAATAACCAGTCCATCCAGCTCTGCTGCTTGCTGGAGCGCGTTGCCACTGGCTGCGGTTCAGACTGAGTCGCGACCGGACGTTCCGCTGTGGAGGTATCCACTGCAGTTTGGTCGGCTTCAGCTGCGCTCTCAGTAACTTCAGTCACCTGTTCAGTGTAGCCAGGCACTTCAGCGTCAGTCGGCTGCGCTGCTGTCATTTCCGCTTCTTCTGCGGCCATGCCAGGGTTCACCTCACTGGGTTGCTGCGCTACGCCCTCAGCAGTCAGCTCCTGAGTCCCCTCTGCATTGAGCTCTTGCGCAATACTTTCCATTTCTGCTGAGGCACGCTGTTCGTCAGCGGCGCGTTGGCGCAACACGCGTAATTCGCGGGTGACAGCTTCCAGCCGTTGCTGCAGATCAGTGTTCTCACTTTGCAGATTCTCAATTAAATCTATGGACTCTGACAACTGGCCGCGCAGGGCCTGCATTTCAGAAACTGAGATTGCGATTTGACCTTCAACCTCGGCGCCGGTGACGGGTGTCTCATCGGCGGCAGCGGTGCGGGTTGGTGCTGTGGAAGCGGCCTGCTCTGCGGCGGCCTCAGACGTCGAATCGGTTGTGGCTGTGTCTGCGGTTTTATCAGCTGGCAATGATGCCTTAGGTGTGGTTTCACCGGCCGTCTGCTCGCCGAGCGCCGGGATGTCCAGGTAAAAACCGGTGTACATGAAGTCCGGTCGATTATCACGGAAGGCGCGTGGATTTGCCGCGACAATGGCATCCATCATTTCAAACAGACTGACGCCGCGTTGTCGACCATAGTAGGTCGCTATGCTCCACATGGTGTCGGTAGGGACAATCGGACCGAACTGATCAGGTTGCCAACGTGATGCACGCGAGCCCTGCTGTGCCATAGCAGTCGCGGAAACCGCAACAAGAACTGCCAAAACTGCAGCCATAATAATCCGTGTCATCACGTGTCCATCCTTTCTAGCTGTCATTATCGAATCCGAAAAAGGTCAAAAACCTATTCAAATATAGTCGTTTATCAAATGTTCAGCAATTTGAATACTATTGGTCGCTGCGCCTTTGCGGACGTTATCGGCAACCACCCACAAATTCAGCCCTTGCGGATGAGAAATATCGTTGCGCACGCGGCCGACAAATACTTCGTCATGCCCGGTGGCGTGGCTCACCTGGGTCGGATAGTCCGCATTGTCGTCAAACAGCACAACACCGGGCGCCTGGCGCAATAATTCTTTAGCCTGCAATGCATCAATAGGCTGTTGTGTCTCAATGTGAACCGCCTCAGCATGCCCGAAAAAAACCGGTACGCGAACGGCAGTGGCGTTCACCCGAATATCGGGATCGGCAAAGATTTTTTGTGTTTCCCACACCATTTTCATTTCTTCTTTGGTGTAGTCATTGTCCATAAATACGTCAATTTGCGGTATGCAGTTAAACGCCATCTGCCGCGCGAAATAATCGCTTTCCAACGGCCGGCCGTTCATCAGTTGCGCTGTTTGCTGCGCCAGGGCATCCATCGCTTCCTTGCCCGCACCCGAAACGGACTGATAGGTCGCCACATTAATCCGTTCAATACCAACAGCGTCATAAATGGGCTTAAGTGCCACCAGCATCTGGATGGTCGAGCAATTCGGATTGGCAATGATGTTGCGATTGCGAAAGTCAGCCAGCGCGTGGGCATTTACCTCAGGCACAACCAGTGGAACGTCTTCTTCGTAGCGAAATTCCGAGGTGTTATCAATGACAATGCAGCCGGCTTCTGCAGCGCGTGGCGCAAATTCACGGGAGATACTTCCGCCAGCTGAGAAGAACCCCAATTCGACCTGGGTCCAGTCAAAGCTATCCGCGTCCAGCACTTCGACGTCTTCGCCACGAAATTTAATGGTCGAACCGGCAGAACGGCTGCTGGCTAATGGGAAGAGCTGCGCCACCGGAAATTTGCGGGATTCCAGTAATTCGATCATGTGTTGACCGACTAATCCAGTCGCGCCAAGTACCGCAACATTAAATGCTCGTGACATGCTTACTCCTCTTGTGTTGCCGTCTGAAATGTTAGTTGGGCGAGTCGTTGTTGCCAGGCGACAGAGTCTGCCCAATCACCTGTGCTTAAGTGTAGCTGATTAAGTTCGCTGCGTACCGCATACTGTGCCCGCAGTGCATCAAACTCAGCTGGAGTACAAGGCACTGCCCGTAACGCTGCATCGTCCTTACGGATATCGTAACAGCGCAAAATCCAGTGCGCCAGCTGCTGCCAGTCTGGCGCCTTGTCAGCCCGCAAGCCCTGGATCTGGCCTTGCGGATAACGGCCCAGCAACGTTGCCAATGACGGCAATTGTAAGCTCAGCTGCTGATCCGTCAACCACTTATTCAGCAGTTGCCAACTGCCGCCAAGTTTACCCGCCAGGCTATGCCCGGCGATATGAGGCGTGGCCAATTGCAGATAGGGTAACAACGCCGCTGAGATCTGTGGCTCATGTTCCCAGACATCAAGTACCACGTCTAAGTCAGACTGCTGTTGCAGCCGGTTTAACAAAGCTTGTTCCGCAATCACTGGTCCACGGCTGGCATTGATAAGCCAGGTGCCCGGCGCCAGCTGAGCCAACGCCTCAGCGTCAAACATATGCCAGGTCGGGTGAGGTCCTTCACGCTGCAGTGGCACATGACAACTGATCATTTGCGAGTTCAGCACGCGTTGCCAGTCGTCGTGTACAGCCAGGGTACTTGAGCCCTGCTCGAGGAGGGGCGGATCGTAGTAATGCACGCTTAGCCCTAAGCCGGCAAGTCGTTGTCCCGCCGCCCGTCCGGTATTGCCAGCTCCGACAATGGCCACCTCACCCTCGGGCAAGCCACCGCGTTGCAGCGCCAGCGCTGCCGCTGCACTGGCCACATAATCGCCAACCGCATTGGCGTTCACCCCGGGAGTGCTGTGAAAACTTAGTCCTGCGGCCTGCACTGCCGCCTGGTCGACGTGATCCGTGCCGATAGTGGCGCTACCCAGCCAGCGTAGCTTGGGCGCTTGCGCCAGCAGTTGTGCATCGACTTTGGTCACCGAGCGAATAAACATCGCCTCCGCTCGTGCCAGTTGTTCGGCACTGGGTAAACGGCCACCAAACCGCTCCAGTTGCAGCGCAATGCCACTTTGGCGGGCGACCACAGCAACCAGCGAGTCTAATTCCGGTAAATTGGCATCGGCGAGTAGGTACATGGCATCCAACGGCTAAAGTCCAAAGCCTAAGCATACAAAAAGGCGCGCCGTAGCGCACCTTTTTCAACGGAAATCGAGCTTAATTTACAAAGTAAGCCGAAGCCTAAACCTTTGCTTTACTTGTATTTACGCATCACCAGAGTGGCATTGGTGCCACCAAAACCGAAGCTGTTCGACATCACTGTGGTCAGCTCTACCGGCTTCATTTCGGTGATAATGTTCATGCCCTCGGCGCCTGGGTCGAGGTTATCAACATTAATCGATGGCGCGACAAAACCATACTCTAACATTAACAATGAATAGATGGCTTCGTGAACACCAGCAGCACCTAAGGAGTGACCTGTCATTGCTTTGGTCGCACTGATCATAGGTGTCTGCTCAGGGAAAACTTCCCGGATGGCTTCCAGCTCTTTGGTATCACCCACCGGCGTACTGGTGCCATGAGTGTTGAGGTAGTCGACAGGGGTATCCACAGTTTCCATCGCCATTTGCATGCAGCGGATCGCGCCTTCACCCGATGGAGCGACCATGTCGTAGCCATCTGAAGTCGCGCCGTAACCAACGATTTCGCCGTAGATTTTGGCGCCGCGAGCCAGCGCTGTTTCAAGCTCTTCAATCACCACGATACCGCCACCGCCGGCGGGTACGAAACCATCGCGGTCAGTGTCGTAAGTACGCGACGCTTTACTCGGCGTATCGTTGTACTTAGTGCTCAATGCGCCCATGGCATCAAATTCCATGCCCAGCGTCCAGTGCAGCTCTTCACCACCACCGGCAAAGACACGGTCTTGTTTACCCAGCTGAATCAGTTCCAGCGCATGACCGATACAATGTGCAGAGGTCGCGCAAGCAGAGCTGATGGAGTAGTTCACGCCTTTGATTTTAAAAGGTGTAGCAAGGCACGCAGAAGTGGTAGAGGCCATGCAGCGTGGGACCATGTAAGGGCCAACGCGCTTAACGCCTTTCTCACGCAAGGTATCCGCTGCAGCGACCTGATGCTCGCCAGAAGCGCCACCAGAACCCACTACCAGACCCGTACGCGGATTTGACACCTGCGACTCGTCCAGACCTGCATCCTCAACTGCTTGCGCCATAGCCATGTAGGCATAGGCTGCAGAGTCCCCCATAAAGCGTAACGCTTTACGGTCAATGTGGTCCGCTGGATTTGCACGGACGGGTCCCCAGACCTGACAACGCAAGCCCATATCGGCAAATTCTTGAGAATATTCAATACCTGAACGTCCGGCTTTCAGAGATTCAAGTACTTCTTTTTGGTTCACGCCGATACTCGACACGATGCCGATACCGGTTATCACTGCTCTTCTCATTCTAGTTTCCTGTCTTGCTGAGCGCAGGTGTATGTTAGCTTAGTTCTGCAAAAAAGTGGTCTGCTTTCCGCAATATTAAGTAAAAATTGTTACACTATTGCGTATTCTTCATCGTCGAAGTTCGAGATTACTCTGTGACCAACCCTACTCACGCTCAAGTTACGTTTAATGAATTTGGTTTACCCGTTGCCACGGTATTCGATGACATCTACTTTAACAATGAAAACGGTCTCGCCGAAAGTAATTACGTCTTTATTCAGCATAATGATCTACTGACCCGCTGGCAACTTGAACGCGAACGGCCTTTTGTGATTGCTGAAAGTGGTTTTGGCACCGGCCTCAATCTGCTGGTCTGCTGGGAGCAGTTCCTGCAGCATGCCCCCGCCGACGCAACCTTACATTTTATCTCCTTCGAAAAGCATCCTTTAACGCCGGTCGATCTGGCACGGGCGCTGGCCGCGTTTCCGCAGTTGAGCGAACCGGCGGCAGAGCTTATCGAGCTCTACCCTCCGGCAGAACCCGGCTGCCATCGTCGCCATCTGGCCAATGGCAGGATTATTCTGGATCTGTGGATCGGTGATATTCACCAGCAGCTCCCGGCCTGGCTTCCTCATGCTGCGGACAGCGTTGACGCATGGTTTCTGGATGGCTTCGCGCCGGATAAAAATCCAGATATGTGGCAGCCAGAACTTTATGCGGCAATGGCCACCAGTTGTGTTGCCGGAGCCACCTTTGCCACCTTTACCGCAGCGGGCAGTGTTCGTCGGGGCTTGCAGCAGGCTGGGTTTGAAGTCGCTAAAGTTAAAGGCTTCGGCCGTAAACGCGAGATGCTGTGCGGTCAGCTGCCCAAGGTTGCTGCGCGCCCGCAACCGCCGCAGACCGAAGCCGTAACTATTATCGGCGCCGGTATCGCCGCGGCCTGTGTCGCGCACGAGCTTAGCCAGGCAGGTGTCAGCACAGAAATCTTCAGCACTGCCGTTGCGGATGCCGCCTCCGGTAATCCACAAGGCGCGGTGTACCCCTTGCTGCATGCCGAGCGCAGTCCTCTGGCCGATTACTTCTGCATGGCCTTCGGCTATGCCACGGGCTTCTATCAGCAACAGACACCCGCGCTCTGGCACCCGGTTGGGGTGGTGCAGTTGGCCTACACGGACGCACGCCAGCAACGTTATAATAAAATTAGTCAGGATTCAGCGTCCGGAGGCCCGGGCTACGATACCGCCCTGGTTCGGGCACAAACCAGCGCAGAGACTCAGCAACTTTGGCAAGCCCTACCTCCCTGCCCCAGTTTGTACTACCCCAGCGGCGGCTGGTTGTCGCCCAGACAGGTGGTGAGCCAGCTACTGGCCAATCATCTCGTACACCAAGGCGCCGTGCTGCAATGCATCAGCAGAAGTAGCGCTGCTGATGGCCAATGGCAACTGGAATTCGCCGACGGTCAGGTGGAGCACCGCTCGCGGGTGGTGCTGGCCTGCGGCGCCAATCTGAAACACTTGCTTGAACCCTTTGCTGTTAAGCTGCAGAACGTGCGGGGCCAGGTCACTCAGGTGAAAGCCAACGCGGTTTCAGCGGAGTGCCCTCTGGTGGTGTGTTACAAAGGCTATTTTACCCCTGCTGTTGCCGGCCTGCATTGTGTCGGGGCGACTTACGCGCGCGATAGCGAAGACCTCAGTACCCGCACAGCGGATGAACAGGAGAACCTTAGCAATTTGCAGGATAACCTGGCGCCCTTGCACTGGCCTCAAGAGCTTGAGCCGGTTGCCAACCGGGCCGCCATTCGTAACACCACCAGAGATCATTTACCGCTGGTAGGCGAGCTTGAAGAGGGGCTCTGGGTGCTCGGCGGACTGGGATCGCGTGGCTTTACCGCCGCGCCGTTGGCGGCAAATGCGCTCACCGCCGCATTATTGCAGCGGCCGTTGCCTTTGCCAGCACAGCTGTGGCAGCGTCTGCAGCCACAGCGTTTGCGTAATGAGTAAGCAGACGCTAACTCGCAGCCGTCTCTAACTTCGCCACCATATTAGCGATATGCTGTTGATCTGCGGGGCTTAACTCGTGTTTGGTTTCGTCCAACGCTGCCTTAAGGCTTGGCAGTACTGCGGCAGGTTCAGCCCGGTCATGCAGTTCCAGCTGCGCCACCACCAGATCAAAATGGCCTCGCAGATAACCACTGGCAAAAAGCTCGTCGTCATCACCATCGTGTACTGCCTGGTCAAAAACCTGCTCTAACTGCTCAATAAACTGATCAAACTTCTCGTTCTGCACGTTCTACCTCACTAAAGCGCGTCTGTATGCTTCATCTTCACCGACGTCATGTTCATCAACATGCTCATCAAGAAATGGCGCGGCAGAATACCACAAAACCGAGGCTTTCTGGTACACTAGTGCAACGATTTATGCCACGCCAAGCTACGAGATAAAGGTTAGCGACATGACCGACAAAATAGGCCTGTTTTACGGTTCCACCACCTGCTTTACAGAAATCGCAGCAGAAAAAATTCAAGCCCAGTTCCCGCCAGGACAGGTTGAGTTATTTAATATCAAAGATGTCCCGCTTAAAGAAGCCGAGCAGTTCGACAACCTTATTTTCGGTCTTTCGACCTGGGATTTTGGCGAAATTCAGGAAGACTGGGAAAGCCGTTGGGACGAAATCAGCGAGCTGGACTTAGCGGGGAAAGTTGTCGCTCTCTTCGGTATGGGCGACCAGGTCGGCTACACCGACTGGTTTCAGGATGCCTTAGGCATGTTGCACGACGAGCTCGCCGCCAGTGGCGCAACCCGCATTGGCTTCTGGCCTAATCAGGGCTATGACTTTGCCGCCTCGAAAGCGTTGACGCCGGACGGTGAGTTTTTTGTCGGCCTGGCCCTTGATGAGGACACCCAGTATGACTTGAGCGAAGAGCGCATTCAGCAGTGGGTGGCGCAACTGCATCAAGAATACGCGGAAGTTAGCTAGTCACTTTCACCCGTCAAACCGAGACGCTGGCGCCATACGGCACAGCGCTCTTGCGCATGTTGCCCGGTATGTCGTAGCGCAGCGGAATGTCCCCACACCGGACCGGGCCAGGCTGGGTCGCCAGGCTCGCGCAACAGCAAGTGGACATGCAACTGCGACACCACGTTCCCCAACGCCCCGACGTTGAGCTTGGCCTGTGGCCGCCACTGCTTCAACTTCTGACTTACGTGCTGAATCTCGAGCGCCAGCTGTTGCTGCTGCGCGGCAGGTAAATCCAGGAACTCCACCACGTCCGCAACCTTTGGCACCAGCACCAACCAGTCGTAGCGACTGTCATCGAATAACAGCACTTCCGATAACTGCATCGCCCCTAGTCGCAAACAATCGTGCGCTAGCCGCTGATCCAGCACGAACGGGTTACTTTCACTGCCAGGTTTGTTATAACGCATGGATGACCCATTTAAGTTTCTGTAATAAGGATACCCTCATGAAAAAGCTCATGTTGGCACTTGTGTTCTCAGTTATCAGCTGGTGTAGCTTCACCGCTCATGCTGAAGCCTTGCCACCGATCAGCGACTATACGGCCGAAATGGAAGCGCACACTGGCTTCTTTACCTTCTATCATCAGCAGGACACCGGCCATTATTATCTGAAGATTCCCCGCAATGAACAACAGTTCATTTTTCAAACCAGCTTACCCTGGGGGCTTGGGTCTAACGATATTGGCCTGGACCGCGGTCAACTGGGCTCGACCCGCCTGGCCAGTTTCACCGTGCAGGGGAATAAAGCCCTTCTCGTTCACCATAATACCTATTTCCGCGCCAGTTCAAGCAACGCCGCGGAACGTGCCAGCATCGATGAAGCCTTTGCCGACTCGGTGATTGCGGGCTTTACCGTAGTGGCAGCGGATGAGCAGGCCGTCATCATTGATTACACGCCTTTTTTACTTAGTGATACCCATGGCGTGGTCGAGCGACTGGCGCAAACGCAGCAAGGCAGCTACAAAGTCGCCGCCGATCGCAGCGTCATTTACCCGGCCCGCAGTAAAGCTTTTCAGGACAATACCGAGCTCGAAGCGAAAGTCACCTTCAGCGGCCAGGGCAAAGGCGCTTACGTGCGTCAGGTTGCTCCTGATGCCGACCACCTGACCTTGCACCTGCATCATTCGTTTATCCGATTGCCAGATGAAAGTTACGCCACCCGCGAATTTCATCCGCAAAGCGGCTTCTGGGCAGAGGAACACCGGGACTACGCAGCGCCGCTGGGCGAGTCAATGGCGGTCAAGTACATCCCCCGCCACCGCTTAGCGAAAGGCGAAACCATTACCTATTACCTTGACCCAGGTGTACCTGAGCCGGTCCGTAGTGCATTGCTTGAAGGCGCACGCTGGTGGCAGGACGCCTTTGCCGCTGCCGGTCATCCGAATGGCTATGAGGTCAAAGAGTTACCTGCTGGCGCAGACCCGATGGACATCCGCTATAACGTGATTCAGTGGGTCCACCGAGCTACGCGCGGCTGGTCTTATGGCTCGTCGGTCATCGACCCACGCACTGGTGAAATCTTAAAGGGGCACGTCACCCTCGGTTCGCTGCGAGTGCGTCAGGATATGCTGATTGCCCAGAGCTTACTGGCGCCCTATGCAGAGAACCTCAGCGAGGAACAACAGCAAGCGCTGGTTGCTGACATTGAAGCAATGGCGCTGGCACGGATCCGTCAGTTATCTGCCCATGAAGTCGGTCACACCCTAGGCATCGCGCATAATTTTGCTGCCAGTGCCGATGACCGCGCCTCAGTCATGGATTATCCGCACCCACTGATCAGTATTGCCACGGACACCGGCAACCTCACTCTGGCCAACGCTTATGCAGAAGGAATTGGTCTCTGGGATAAACAGGTTATTCGTTACGGCTATGGCGAAGGTGGTCGACAGCTGGCCCGCATCATTGCCGAGAACAAGGAGCTGGGCCTGAGCTTTATTTCAGACCCCGACGCGCGGCCAGTTGGTGGTGCTCACCCTGATGCCCACTTATGGGACAATGGCAGCGACGCGGTTGCTGAACTTGAACGGGTACTGGCGGTGCGTCAGACCGCGCTGCAACAATTCGGCTTAGCGAATCTCAAAAGTGGAATGCCGGTCAGCGATCTACGCGCTATTCTTGTGCCAGCCTACCTGTTGCATCGCTACCAGACAGAAGCAGCGGTGAAAATGATAGCTGGCGAACACTATCGTTACGCGGTTAAAGGCGATGCCGAAGTCATTCGCCGTCCCGTCAATGCAGCCCAGCAACAACGAGCTCTTAAAGTTCTGGCGCAAACCTTTAGTGCCGAGCAACTGGCACTACCGGCCAGCGTCCGCGAGGTGTTGCTGCCGTTTGCCTACGGTAGTGGTAGCACACGTGAGAATTTCGCCGGCAACACCGGCCTTATTCCGGACCCAGAAACCATGGCCGCCAGTGCTGCGCGCTTTAGCTTACAGCTACTGCTGCACCCTGAGCGCCTTGAGCGTCTGGCCCAGCAGCATCAGCATAATCCGGAGCTGCCAGACGTGGCCGCAGTATTCGCTACCATTACCCGCACGGCCATTACACCGGCCCGCAGTGGCGTTGCCACAACACTTGCTGAGCGCGTTGCTTTTGAAGCCTTAACGGCGGTAGCAGAGCTGTATCAACGACCGCTGAGTCCGGTGCTGAAAGGCCGGGTGTTACACTTTATTGAGAGTGAACAGCGCGCCTGGCAAGCAGCTTCGGATAGCGCCGCCCGCAGCTTAGCTCTGACCGCCATCAAGCAACTGATGGACGATGGCACATGGCCCCTCAAAGGCGCACCAGCACTGCCACCCGGTTCACCGATTTAATGGCCTTCGGGTTGCTTTGACACAAACAAAAACAGCGCCAGATGGCGCTGTTTTTGTTTAGCTGCTTTCACTACCAGTTAATCGAGGTCAGCAAAGAATGAATCCGGCAACCAGCGCGGGCGATCAGGGTCGTTAGCAATGGTTTTACCGATTTCATAATTAATATTGGTAAATACCACACCGGCCTGATAATTGATGGGTAAGCTGGTTTCATCGCTTGGGCGGTGATAATGCTCAGCAAAAAACTGGCCCCATATTTCGCCGCCGTTCTCTTCTTCTCCTTTGGCGGTAAAGCCCGTCATCAGGAAGACCGCAGGCACACCTTTTTTAACAAAAGGATAGTGATCTGAACGGGTAAAGATGGCTTGCTCAGGCATAGGATCTTCGCTCAGCTCAATACCATATTGGCCCGCAGCTTCAGCAACCGACTCACCTAAAGTTGAATGGGTTGAGCCAAAGGCGATGACGTCGGCAAAGTCATACAACAAGACCGGCATATCCAGATTCACATTGGCAACGATCTGTTGCAATGGCACCGTAGGGAAGTGGGCAAAGTAGTCCGCTCCTAACAAGCCGCGTTCCTCAGCAGTCACTGATAAGAATAAAATCGAACGCTTGGGTGCTTGTTCCGCCTCGACAAACATACGCGCAGTTTCCAGTAACACGCTTACGCCACTGGCGTTGTCCATCGCACCGTTGTTGATGTGATCATCCTGGCTAAGGTCCTGCGTCATGCCGATGTGATCGGAGTGCGCGGTGTACAGCACGAACTCATCTTTCAGGTCAGGATCACTACCTGGCAGGATCCCGGCCACGTTAGGGCTGCTGATTTCTTCATGTTCAGACGCCCGGCTCATCGTCACTGCAACAGCAAGTTCGAAAGGCTTGGGTTGCTCTTCTTTTTCCAGTTGCGCGAAGATTTCATCAAGGCTAATTGCGGCATTGGCGAACAAAGGCTCCGCGGCCTGGTAATCAAGGTAAGCACTACCGACGATATTTTTGTAAGCCAGGTTTGGTTCACCATCGGGACTCAACCAGGTCACACTGGGTGCGCGCTGATACATTGCACTGACCTTAAACGGCCGAACTTCTTCCCGCGCCGGTGTATGCAAGGAGATAACTCCAACCGCACCACGCTCCGCGGCAAAGCGAGTTTTGCTGCTATTCAGGTGCGCACCTTCTTCGCTCGGT
This sequence comes from Pseudidiomarina terrestris, assembly GCF_030466405.1. Classification (GTDB taxonomy): domain Bacteria; phylum Pseudomonadota; class Gammaproteobacteria; order Enterobacterales; family Alteromonadaceae; genus Pseudidiomarina; species Pseudidiomarina terrestris. The sequence continues at coordinate 18,564 of NZ_JAGGJF010000001.1, forward strand.
AAATCAGCTGGGCGGCCACTTAACATGACCACAATTTTGCCATCAACATCGACATTGGCGTAATCATTAAGGCCAAACTCTTCTGAGACCAGACCGTAACCGACAAAGACGACAGGTGCTGTTACTTCACTTTTTTCGGCGTACGCACTGGGTCCCATCAGGAACTCTTTGCCGAATTCTAATTCAACTTGTTCCGCGCCCGTATCAACAATGAAGTTGGCACTTCCCTCTTTCAGACTGCTACGGCGGAACTTAATCCGTTGGTAATAGGTACCATCGTCACCCGCAGGTTGAAGGCCCAGAGCTTTAAATTCCGAGACAATATACTGCGCGGCGATTTCATGTCCCCGACTTCCCGTGTCGCGTCCTTCCAGCGCATCACTGGCCAAAAATTCCAGGTGCGCCTGCAGGGTTTTAGCATCAGCGCTGACGGCTGCATGCGCGGGTGCAGCTGCTTGCTCGGTGCAGGCCAGCAGGCCCGTCGACAAGAGCGCTACACCCACTAACGTACGAATTCGCATAAATCTTCCTATTTCAACAGTCTAAAAAAATGATTCTAACCAAGCTCAACAGCAGAAACGAGTGAATGTTGCAAAGCTTTGTAATGGATTGTTTCAAAACCCTTGAACCTGTCTGAATATGTTATATTATAACATTACATACGTTAGGGTAAAAACAACCTCCCAGGAGCACTTAATGTTGAAGTACAGCCCACTCGCTTTGCTACTTGCGCAAATGTTTAACAGTCCGGCAGCTGCCGACGAACAAGCCCAGGAGCATCAACACGAAGATACTGAAGTCATCGTCATCAGCGCCTCGCCGCTGGCGCGCACCGAGCTTAACTCAGCTCAGCCGATTTCAGTAATAAGTGGCGATGAGTTACGTGAAAAGCAAGCACACACACTGGGTGAAACCCTGGCGAAAGAGCCTGGCATCACCGGTACACACTTTGCCCGGGTCGCTTCAAGTCCGATCATCCGTGGCTTAGATGGTCCGCGCGTTAAGATTACACAAAACGGCTTAGATACTGCGGATGTGTCCCGCGGCAGCCCTGATCATGCAGTCACTACAGAAACCTCAGTAGCACAGCAAATTGAAATTTTGCGTGGCCCAGCCACCCTGCTGTATGGCAGTGGCGCCATTGGTGGCGTGGTGAATGTGGTCGATGAGCGCATCGCCCAGGATTTCGTGGGCGACACCCGCGGCTTTTTTGGCGGGAACCTTGCCAGCGTTGATAACCTGAGCGACGCCAGCGCCGGCTTAACCACTGATATTGGCCAGACCGTCTGGCACATTGACGGCTTTAACCGCAGCAGTAATAACTATGAAGTACCCACCTTCACCAATGATGAAGGTGAGCGCGTGTCGGTCATTGAAAACTCCTTTGTAGATGCGGCCGGTGGCACCTTAGGCGGCAGCTATATCTTTGATAACGGTTACGCCGGACTGTCGTACTCACGGCTTGAACAGACTTATGGTATCCCGGGTCATCATCATGGCCACGAAGATGAACCTGAAGACGAACACGCAGACGAGCACGGTGATGAGCATGGCGCTGAAGAAGAAGTGCTGCCTTATGCTGATTTGGTGCAGGACCGGGTGCAGCTACACGCCGGTATTCTGAATCCGGTTGAGGGCATCGAAAAACTTGAACTTCGTTACGGCTACACGGATTATCAGCATCAGGAAATTGAAGGTTCAACGCCATCGACGACCTTCACCAATGAGCAGCACGAATTACGGCTTACCGCCAACCACCACCTGACCGGTGACTGGTATGGCGCCATTGGTTACCATGGCTTTAGCCAGAGCCAGCAGGCCTTTGGTGAAGAAGCGTACACGCCGCCGAGTGAAACAGACCGTCACGGCCTGTTTTGGCTGGCAGAAACGCAAACCGACGGGCTCAACTGGCAAACCGGAATTCGCTACGAGCACGTGGCGATTGATGCGCCAACACTAGCGTTTGGCACCACCAGTTACGAGTTTGAACCCGTTTCCGCTTCATTTGGTGTCAGTTATCAGTGGCATCCGCAGGTACGTTTAAACGCTAATTTCAGTCACGCACAGCGCGCGCCGTCTGCCAACGAGCTATTCGCCAATGGTGCCCACCTCGCGACTCAGACCTATGAATTGGGCCTGGGCTACGAATTACACCAGGAAGGCGAGCACGCTTATGCGATTGAAGCCGGCACAGAACGGCCGCTGCTGGAAAAGTCCAATAGTCTGGACTTAGGTGCGCATATTGAATCCGATGGCAGTCACCTACATATCAACCTGTTTGCCAACCGCATAGATAACTATATCTATGAGGCTTTTACCGGCCTGAATAGCGCTGATCTCTTTATCGAAGATGACCATGGCCACGAAGACGAGCATGAGCACGAAGAAGAAATTGGTCATGAGCCTGAAGGCGAGCACGATCATGAAGAAGGCTTGTCTGTCATTCAATACGTGCAGCGCGATGTGCTGCTGTTTGGTTACGAGATCAGTGCCCGCTGGCAGTTGACTGATCAGTGGCGCCTGAATGCGTTTAGTGATTATACCCGTGCCTACACGACCGACGGCCAGGAGAACCTGCCGCGGTTACCGGCACAGCGCATCGGCACTGACCTGACCTACAATCAGGGCAGCTGGGAAACCCAGGTCGGCTATATTTGGCATAGTCAGCAAACACGTACTGCAGCCTATGAATCAGCAACACCAAGTTATGGCTTGTTAAATGCCCAGTTCAACTGGTTCCCACAGGCCTTTGCCACGACGAACCTGAGCATTTATCTGAAAGGTGAAAATCTGACAGACAAACTTGGTTATGTGCACACGTCGTTCCTGAAAGACGACGCACCTGTGGCGGGTCGTAGTTTCAGTATTGGCATCCGCGGCGAATTCTAGCGCATTGGTTGTGCGATCTGTCGCAGTGCAAGGGAGCTTGCAGCCTGCTTTGTTACACTAGTAGCGTATTACGTTTAACGACTACAAGGAAAGCAGGCATGCGAGCCCTCGCGCTAAGTTTTGTATTAAGCCTATTACTGGTTACCGAAGTTACTGCACAAAGTACCGCCAGTAATGAAAATTTCGGCCGTGCCCAGCTCTCCATCGAGCGGATCTTTTCAGCACCCGACCTCACCACGGTCGCGCCCGCGAACCTTAAATTTTCGCCGGACGGCGCCCATATCGCCTACTTACGCGCCAGCCCTGACCAGCCGCAGGTGAATGACCTTTGGGTGTACGATGTACGCCAGCAGGAACATCGTTTGCTGGTCGCTTCCTCAGCACTGGTGGCCGACCCCACTCAAATGTCTGCGGCTGAGCGTGCGCGCCGCGAGCGTATGCGTATCCGCAAGAGCGGTATCGTTGACTATCAGTGGTCACCAAGTGGTGAGCAACTGCTGATTCCAATTGCCGGTCAGCTCTATCTGGTCACACCTGCGGCGGCCGCTGCAGAACAGTCCGCCGAACTTCAGGTACAACAACTTACCCGTGAGACAATGAACGCGACCGATGCGCGTTTTTCACCACAAGGCAACTTTGTCAGTTTTGTTCACGCCGGTGCGCTTTACAGTATTGAACTTGCTGGCAGTGAGCTGCGGCAGATCAGTGGCTCCGGTAGCGCCACCCTAAGCTACGGTGTCGCTGAATTCGTTGCGCAAGAGGAAATGAAACGCATGACAGGCTACTGGTGGAGCCCTGATGAAGCCAGCATTGCCTTCACCCGGGTTGATACCAGTGGCGTCGACCTTGATGCCCGCACAGATGTTTACGCTGATCGCACGGAGCTGGTGCAACAACGTTATCCTTTCACCGGCAGCGCCAACGCAGAAGTTGATTTGGGGTTATACGATCGCAGCGGTGATGATGTCCGCTGGCTGGGGCTGCCTGAGCGTCACCGCGAAGGTTATCTGGCGCGGGTGAACTGGCTCCCTGATAGTTCACAAGTCAGCTACCAGTGGCAAACGCGAAATCAGCAACAGCTGACGTTATACCTGCAACCGCGCAGCACGAAAGATGCAACCGCTGTGCTCACCGAAACCAGTACCAGCTGGATCAACCTGCATCATGATTTGGTATTTCTTGACGATTCCCGCCATTTCATCTGGGCCTCGGAGCGCAGCGGCTTTAAACACCTTTATCTCTATCGCACTGATGGTAGTCTGATTCGTCAGTTAACCAGCGGCGACTGGCAAGTCGACAGCATTAGTGCCGTCGATGACACCACTGGCTTTATTTATTTTACCGGGCGCAAATCAAGCCCACTGGAGCGCCACCTTTACCGCGCCAGTATGACCACAGCGTCGCCGGGGCAGCCGGTACAACTCAGCCAACGCAAAGGCATGCATACCGTCACTTTTGCCGGGGACCAACGTAGCTACATTGACAGTTTTTCCAGCAGCACCCAGCCACCGCAGGTGAGCCTGCACGGCCCGACCGGAGAGCGGGTGGCCTGGTTGCACCAGAATATTATTGATGAGAAGCACCCGCTTTCCAGCTATCTGGCCAATTGGTCCTATCCGGAATTCGGACAGCTGCGAAGTAGTGATAATCAAACCCTTTATTATCAACTGACTAAGCCAACCCATATGGTGGATAATCAGACCTACCCGGTCATTGTTATGGTCTACGGCGGTCCCCGCGCGCAGCGCGTCACCAATAGCTGGGGAGATTACTTCAGCCAATACCTGGCGCAGCGCGGCTTTGTCGTCTTCAAGCTGGATAACCGTGGTAGTGGCAACCGTGGCAAAGCTTTTGAGCAGGTCATTTATCGCAACCTGGCTCAGGCGGAAGTTCAGGATCAGGTCATTGGCGCTGAGTTTCTGCAATCACTTCCGTACGTTGATGATGATCGTATCGGCGTGTTCGGCCACAGCTACGGTGGTTACATGGCTCTGCATCTTATCCTGCGTCACCCGCAGCATTTTCAGGCTGCCGTGGCAGGCGCGCCGGTGACCGACTGGCGACTTTACGATACCCATTACACCGAGCGTTACATGGGCACGCCACAGGACAATCCTGAAGGCTATCGGGCCGCTGACGTACTGACTTATGCCGAGCAACTGGAACAGCCCTTGCTGATTTACCATGGCATGGCCGATGACAATGTCTTGTACACGCACACCGCAAAGCTGAGCTATGCGTTGCAGCAAGCCATGCTGCCTTTTGAACTCATGGCCTATCCGGGCAAACAACATGGCCTGCGTGGGCGGGAAACCTCGATTCATCGCTATCGACTGATCGCAGACTTTTTTGCGCGCCAATTACAATAAGATATACTAAGCGCATCAATTTGATTCAAGGAGTGATTTTATGATGCGCTTTCTCTCTCGGCGACTCGTCATGCCGAACGACCTTAATTTTGCCGGCTCGCTTTTCGGTGGCCGTATTCTCGAATGGATCGACGAAGAAGCCTACATTTTTGCTGCTTGCCAGTTAGACGCAAAAAGCCTGGTGACCAAACATATTGGTGCCATCAGCTTTGAAACATCTGCGTATCAGGGCGATGTGGTTGAATTTGGTCTGGGCGTGAAACATGTCGGCCGCAGTTCGTTAGCGCTGACCTGCGTGGTACGTAATAAACAAACCAAACAGAACATTTGTGTTGCCGATGATATTGTCTTTGTGCATATCGATCCGGAAACCCGCCTGCCCCAACCGCATGGCAAAACCAAAGCTGAACTTGAGTCGATAAAAATAGAAACGCCGGAATAATCCGGCGTTTTTTGTTGCTTGCGTTTACTGCCAGCGTTACTTGTGCAGATAGGCGCCGGCAAAACAAGTCACAGGGGCGCCACTTGGCTTACCATGCTGCCAATCGCCCCCCTCAATACCACTTCCCGCAATATCAACATGCACGTACGGGATCGGATGATCACTATCATTACCGTGGCGATCAAGGCCGGCCGCAATGGTCAGAAATGCCATAGGGAATTGATGCCCACGACGAGTGGTCGCCGAGGGACCGTTGTTACTGGACAATAGATCATCAGATTTAGTGCGTGGCGCCACAAAAGCGAAGTCTTCCCGGCGTGACCAACTGATTTCAGTCGGATCGCCATACACCTCACCAGCTTCCCACAGCTTATCTGGCAAGCCCTGCGCCCGGGCCGGACCGTTGGGCACTAAAGCACTGTAAGGGCCTTTCGCTAAAGCTGCATGGCCGGTTAAGGTTGCCACACTGAATAACTGCGGCCGCGGATAGTTTCCGGCCTGCACCCGTAGGTGCGACAGCAAATCAGCCAGCACCAGTCGGCCCTCGGCATCGGTATTGCCGATGCGCACCCGCACACCACTATGGGCCTTGATAATTTCGTCGGCAACAAAAGCTTCGGCGCCGATACTGTTGCGCACCACACCTAACTCAGCGACAACGCTGACAGTGTCCGGACGCATTTCAGCAACGGTTTTGACAAAACCGGCAACGCCCGCCGCGCCACCTTTATCCCGGCTCATGCCGGCCATGTGACCACCAATCTTGAGGTCAGCGCCGCCAGTGTCATAAACAATCCCTTTGCCGGCAAACATCAGCGTCTGTTCCGCCGCAGGAGCGTTGTATTCCAGCCGGATCACACATGGCCAGTGGCGTTCAACATTCAGCGACGCACGTCCTACGGCCATCAGCAGTGGATACTCGTGCTGCAACTGTTGAATATCATCAATCACAGTGACTTTTACCGGCGTATGGGCAAATGCCTGCTGGCAGTATTCCGCAAAGCGCGGCGGTGCCATCCGCTCAGGCTCGGTACCGCATAAGTCGCGGGCAACCCGCTTACCGGCTTCGACAGCAGCCAGCCAGTCGCTGTCCAGCGTGCCTAACACGCCCACTCCAGTGATGGTTTCAATGCTTTCTTCGCCCAGCGCTTCACGCGCTTCCAACGGCTCATAGAGTGCCTGGCAAAAACCCCAGTAGGCAACCGCTTCGGCCTGACCATAGCGAGCATCGTCCTGGGTCCCAAACACCACCAGCAGCGGCTTAGTAACGCCAGCTTGCTGAGCAATACGAGCGCCGGCACCGGCGGCATCAGAGAACGCCCGGACATCGTCAAAATCACGCGTCAGCGGACCCGTTGGCGCCGTGATCAAACGGCCACCAAAAACGTCAGCAGCAACGAGTAACGGCTGCTTGCCAACCCGTTGGTCATAGTCTTTTGCACGTTCAACAAAATCAGCAAATTCCGCCGGTACTGCCTGCGCGAAATCCCCCACTAAGATCACTGCGTCGTATTCGGCATGCGCAGTGCTGTAACTTTCAACTACTTCAACTGTTGGAAATGCCATAGCTATCCTCGTTGTTGTTAATTTAGATACGCCGCCAGCGTGTGCCCTGCGGGGTATCTTCAAGTTCAATTCCTAGTGCTAGCAACTCATCGCGCGCAGCATCTGCCGCTGCCCAATCTTTGTTCGCCCGCGCGCTGTTGCGGCGTTCGATCAGCGTTTCAATCGCGGCACTGTCTGGCTCCGAGCCCGTTGCGCCACTTTGTAAGAACTGTTCTGGCTGCTGTTGCAACAAACCGAGTATGCCACCCAGATGTTTCAGTATTGCAGCAAATTGTGCCGCCTGCTCAGGCGTTTCCGCGCGGTTGACTTCCCGGGCCAGATCAAACAGTACCGGCAGCGCTTCCGGCACGTTGAAATCATCATCCATCGCCTGCTCAAAACGCTCCGTATAAGTGGATGCCAGCCCGGCATCGAAAGCAGTTTCAGGAGCATCCCGCAGTGCCGTATACAGCCGTTCCAGACCCGCCCGTGCCTGATCCAGATTATCGGTCGAATAGTTCAGCTGCGAACGATAATGACTCGACACCAGGAAATAGCGGACGGTTTCTGCATCGTATTCCGCCAGCACGTCACGAATGGTAAAAAAGTTACCCAGCGACTTTGACATCTTCACGGCATCGACCTGGACCATACCGCTGTGCATCCAGAAGTTCACATAGTCAGTATTGTTGGCACAGCAGCTTTGCGCCACCTCATTTTCATGATGGGGGAAGATCAGGTCAGAACCGCCACCGTGAATATCAAAATGTTCACCGAGATGGCGCTTATTCATTGCCGAGCATTCAATGTGCCACCCCGGACGCCCTTCCCCCCACGGCGACGACCAGCTGGGTTCGCCCGCTTTGGCCCGCTTCCACAGGACAAAGTCCAGCGGGTCGGTCTTATTCTGTGCCACATCAACCCGTGAACCGGCCTGCAACTGCTCAAGATTTTGCTTGCTCAAGCGGCCATACTTGTCAAAACTGCTGACATCAAACAACACGTCGCCATCGTCAGCGACGTAGGCATGGCCGCGTGCGATCAAGGTTTCGATCATGGTGATAATATCGCCCATATGGCCAGTGACCGTAGGTTCAATGTCCGGGCGTAACAGGTTCAGCGCATCAAAATCATCGTGCATCGCTTGGGTGAAGCGCTCAGTCACGGCAGCGATGGCTTCGTTATTTTCGTTCGCGCGACGAATGATTTTATCGTCGACATCGGTGATATTGCGAACATAAGTCACCTTGTAACCTTTAGCTCGCAGGTAACGCACGACAACGTCAAAAGCGACATAGGTGCGCGCATGACCGATATGACAGTAGTCGTAAATCGTCACCCCACAGACATAGAGCTTCACCTCGCCAGGGGTGATCGGTTGAAAAGCTTCTTTACTACGGCGCAGGGTATCAAAAATGGTCAACATGCAATTTACGACTCCAAACTAAGGTTCTTAAGCTGGTTATGATAACGCATGGTGTAGCCTTCTCACAAACAGTGCTAAACTGTTGCCAGATTTATTTCATATCTAATCTATCAGTCTGAAAATGGAGTGACCTCATGCAAGTTACATTGCACACGAATCATGGTGCGATTACGTTGGAATTGTACCCGGAACAAGCCCCGAAAACCGTTGAGAACTTTTTACGCTATGTACGCGAAGGCTTTTACAGTGAAACACTGTTTCACCGCGTCATCAAAGGTTTCATGATTCAGGGTGGCGGCTTCAATAAAGAAATGGTGCAAAAAACCCCTCATGAAGCGATCGATAACGAAGCTGACAACGGTCTGAAAAATAAAAAAGGCACCGTTGCCATGGCCCGTACTCAAGATCCACATTCGGCGACCAGCCAGTTCTTTATTAACCTGGCAGACAACGAGTTCCTGAACTTTAAAAATGAAAGCATGGGTGGCTGGGGCTACTGCGTTTTCGGTGAAGTTGTCGACGGTATGGACGTAGTCGAAGAAATTGGTCAGGTCTACACCACTCAGGCCGGTTTCCATCAAGACGTGCCAAAAGACGACGTCGTCATCGAGAAAGCCACGGTTGACGGTGAGTAACACCACGCATGGCAACCTGGTTCATCTCTGATTTGCATCTGAGCCCGGCCCGGCCAGATATCGCGCATTTGTTTTTTGATTTTTTGCGCGATTCAGCGCGGGCCGCGGATCAGCTGTTTATCCTGGGCGATCTTTTCGATGCCTGGATCGGCGATGATGACACCAGTAGTTTTGCGGCGCAGGTCCAACAGGAATTGCGCCGTTTTACTGACCACGGCATCCCCACTTATTTCATTGCCGGTAACCGCGATTTTCTTATTGGCAGACGTTTTGCCAACGCCACCGGAATTGAATTGCTTGATGACCCCACCGTCATCGATTTATACGGCACGCCGACGCTGCTTCTGCATGGCGACCTACTCTGCACCGACGACCACAGCTATCAGCGCTTTCGCCGCTGGATACGTAAACCCTGGCTGACGCGCTCACTGTTGCGCCTGCCACTGTCATTGCGTATGCGGATTGCCAATAAATTACGTGCGTCGAGTAAAACGCAGGGGCCCTTGAGTGAAGCCGAACTTGCCATCATGGATGCCAACCCGGATGCGGTGATTCATGATTTTATGAAGTTTGATGTAGAGCAAATGATTCATGGTCATACCCACCGCCCTGCGGTGCACCAGCATGACCTACCCGATGGCCGCCAGGCAACCCGCATTGTCCTTGGCGACTGGTACACTCAGGGCAGTATGCTCAAAGTTACGGCTCAGGGTTACCAACTTATACAACAGCCTTTGCCTGAGGCCGACCACTGTGAAATTTAAAGTCTTCATCAGCTGACTGAATCAGCTGCGCTTCCTGCTCGCCAAAAAACGCCACTCTGCTGGCAATATCTGCTGTCGCAATCTGCTCTGCCAGGGTCAGGTAATCCTGATAGTGCCGTGCTTCTGAACGCAGCAATGACACGTAAAACTCGCCTATAGGCCCAGGCAGCCGTGGTGCAAGTCTGGCGAAGCGTTCGCAGGAACGCGCCTCGATATAAGCACCACAAATTAACTTATCGACCAGCGTAGCGGGCTCATGGGTTCGCACATGCCGCAGCAGCTCCCGCGCATAACGGCTCGAGCTGACGTTTTGGTACTGAATACCATGACTTTCGGCGATCTCCAGCACCTGATAGAAATGGTGCAGCTCCTCTTTAATAAGCAGTACCATTTTATCAATCAACGCTTGGCTATAAGGGCTGTCCGCACGCGCAGTCATGGCTTTTTTCAGGCCTTTTTGATGCTTCAACTCGCGCCAGTCGCCGCGCATCCGGTAGGTAAAATCTTCATAAGGTTGCAGCCACTGTAACAACGCATCACCACTTTCCTGGTCTACCGCGTAGCGGCGAATGAGCAGCATCGCACTTTGCGCAGCTTTTAACTCGCACACCATATGATCGCATAACAGGATGGATAAGTTCTCTGGCTTTTCGGCTTCCGCCAGCCACTCGGCAGGAGTTTCACACCTTAAAAAATCACGTACGGGCGATAAGAGCTGTTCGATAGCTGCTGAGTTCATAGGGAAGACCAAATCACAAAGTTAATCATCAAAAGACTGGCGCGCTAGTGTACTAAGAAATTGCCGGAATTGTCACTGAAAAAGCCTTGACTCTGCTGAAAATCCGACCAATATAGATAGTAAGTCGACCCAAAAATCGGCGTAAAAAAATAATAATAAATTTTACAAAACAACGAGAAGTAGAGGTTCACCATGATTTTGAATCACATTTGGGGACTGTACGCACACCCTCGCGAAGAGTGGAAAAGTATTGACGCACGTCATGAGAGTATGACCTTTGCCTTAAGTCATATCCTTATTGTTGCATTAATACCCTGTGCTGCGGCCTACTACGCATCTGCAGTACTTGGCTGGAGTATTGGCGCCCGTGAAGAGACTTACCTGACACAAAGTAGTGCGATTACCATGGCAGTTGCTATGTACGTGGGCATCATTGTGGCTGCATTTGCACTGGCATATTTAATTCACTGGATGGCTAAAACTTTCGGTGCTGCGCCAACCTTCACCCAATCGATGGAGCTCGCCGCTTATACAGCAACGCCTGCCATCATGTCGGGAGTTGCCGCACTTTATCCTGAGTTGTGGTTTGTTACTATGGCTTTCTTAGCCGGCGTCGCTTACTCCGTGTATTTGCTTTACTCAGGCGTCCCTATCCTTATGCATATTCCCGAAGAGCGCGGCTTTATTTATGCCAGCTCAGTGGTTACCGCGGGCCTTATTATGCTTGTCGTCCTGATGGTGACCTCGGCAATGGTCTGGACCAATGGCTTCATGCCACAGTTCATGTAATAAAAATAAGCTCTGCTTATTCTTTTTTAAAAAGCTGGCCTCTGTCAGCTTTTTTTATGCGCCCTGCAAATCAAAATGTCGGCTAACCTGGCCCTCTTATCGCAAGTTTGTAGGGTTTTGCGGGGGCTTGTGCGTACAATAGTAAAATCATTGCCAATTTTCTGATAGTCTGTGCCAGATTAAACCATTCAACGACAGGTAAATGTATGCGGGATAATAACAAAAAGCTCAGCTTAACAACGCGTATCGTCATCGGTATGTTTTCGGGCGTCGCCGTCGGCTTCTTCTTGAAACTCTTTTTTCCAGACAGTCTTTTCGTCGAAGGCTACTTGACCAAAGGTTTGTTCCACGTCGTTGGGCAAATATTTATCAGTTCACTGCAAATGCTGGTAGTGCCATTAGTGTTTGTATCACTCGTGGTCGGTACCTGCTCCATCAGCGACCCAAGTAAACTCGGTCGACTCGGCGGTAAAGCGGTAAGTCTGTACATGGTCACTACCGCCATTGCGATTTCATTCGCAATTTTCGCTGCCGTCCTCATTCAACCAGGTGCGGGCGTTGAATTACAATCCGATGCCACCTTTGAGCCAAGTCAGGCGCCTTCTCTGGCTCAGGTGATTATCGACCTGTTCCCGAAGAATCCGTTCTCGGCTATGGCCAGCGGTAATATGCTGCAAATCATCGTTTTTGCGCTGCTGTTTGGTATTGCGATGGCATTGGTCGGAAAACCTGGTGACCGCTTACGTGGCTTCTTTGAGGACTTCAACGAAGTCATCATGAAACTTGTCATTATTCTGATGAATCTGGCCCCTTATGGTGTCTTTGCGCTGATGGCGAAACTCTTTAGCGAGACTCAGTTTGAGACCATCTTCAGTCTCGGCAAGTATTTCTTGCTGGTGTTCTTCGTGCTGATTTTACACGGGGTCGTCACCTACTCGCTGATCCTCAAAGGACTGACAGGTTTAAGCCCTTGGACCTTCCTGAAAAAAATGCGCGAAGTGCAGATTTTCGGCTTCAGTACCTCAAGCAGTAACGCAACCATTCCAGTCACCCTGGAAACCGTGACTAAACGGCTTGGTGTCAATAACAGTATCGGTTCTTTCACGGTGCCACTGGGTGCGACCATCAACATGGACGGCACTGCAATTATGCAGGGTGTCGCCACTGTTTTTATTGCGCAAGTCTACCTTGTCGACCTCAGTATTGCCGATTACGCAATGGTAGTACTGACCGCAACACTTGCCAGTATCGGCACCGCAGGCGTACCTGGCGTTGGCCTGATTATGCTGGCCATGGTCCTTGGACAAGTTGGCTTACCGGTGGAAGGTATTGCCCTCATTATTGGTGTCGATCGCTTACTTGATATGACGCGTACCTCAGTGAATGTCACCGGTGATGCGATGGTGAGCCTAGTGGTTGCGAAAAGCGAGGGTGAGCTGGATGAGAAAATATTTAATGACAGTGAAGCCGACCTGAAAGAACGCGACGTTGCAGATCAGCTGTAAATCGAACCCAGGGGGCGTGTTAAAACGCCCCCATTTCCCGCCAGACAAAACGCATTAATTCTCGGGTATCGACGGTCATAGTTTCAGTATTGCCGCGTATGGCTTGCTGCATGAGCTGCTCGAGTAATGGCCCTAAAACGCTGTCTACCCATTCCTGGCTGGTTTGCTGGCTATGCACCGGGGGTAGCTCCAAGCGTTTAAGTTTAACGCTTAGCACGGGCTTACCCTGATCAAACAGATTCACTACGACATCTTCCAGAGTCACGGCATCGACACTCCAGAAAACTTCCTCACTGGCACGTTGCACCGGTAACTGAGCCTGTACCTTGTCGATAAGGTCGTGAAGATTTGACTGCCCCTCACCGTAATAGGCAATCGTCAGTTGCGCGTTGCTGATTTGTGCGCGTTCCAGGCGCAAGTGTTGCTGTTGCTGAGTCAGCCAGTCGCCGTTTAACCGGACTTGCTCCGCCCATAGCAACTGGTTCAGGCCAGCGTCGAGTTGCGGCACCCGCGTTTTCACACCAACATCGGTGGCCAGTAACTCGGCGGTCAGGGTGTTCAATTCAAAAGCGCTGTAACTAAAGTCTGCATCGTAATTTTTATCGACACGTTCCGTAAGTTGCTGCGCAACGCGTTCAGACAAGGTTTGCTCGGGTACGGCTTCAGCGCAGCCCGACATAGCGAGGGCCAGAACCCCTCCGAGCCAAACAAATTTGTTCATGTTAGAGTCCTTGTTTCTGACGCTTTTGATGGAGTTCGCGGTTTTCGTGCTTTTGTTCCGCATTTTTACGCAACATCACATACACCGAGCCGGCTCCGCCATGGTGCCGTTGCGCACTATGGTAGGCCATTACGGGTTCAAGCTGCTGCAGCCATTTTGCCACGTAACTTTTAAGTAACGCCGGATGAGGTTTGGAATGACGCCCCATACCATGGACCACAATCGCCGACCGCACTCCGCGCCGGTGACAAAGCTGAATGAACTCAAACAGCGCTTCACGAGCACGGCGCAAAGAATGGTGGTGCAGGTCCAGGGTCGCCTCGATCGTGTACTGCCCTTGCTTTAAACGCTTAAATACGCCGTGTTGCACGCCATCACGACGGAACTCCACCATCGCCTCAGGCTCAACGAAGTCGACGAACTCCATCGACAAGTAATTGATATCATCTTCCAGGTTCTTCTCAGCCGCTTTCCTGCGGGCAGCCTGCGCCGCCGTTGGCTTGGCTTTCTGAGGTTCAATGACATCACTGGCCAGGGGTTTTACGCCGGCCATTTCTTGTAAAAACTCATCAAAATCGTCACTCATAACTACTCCAGTTTACGACTTTGTTAAAAACTCCCGAATACTGGTTAGTACGGCAGTAACGTTCTTTCCGATCCGTTCACCAAGCGGGCGTTTCTCGTAATAGCGGATGTGGTAAATACCATGGTCCTTGCAGCGTGCCAGCAACCAGCTGTCGGTGGTACAAATTTCATCAACCAGATCCATTTCTAAGGCTTTTTCTGCGGTCCAGTACTCCCCCGTTGCGACCTGATCAAGGTCAACTTTGGGCCGGTACTGAACGATATGGTTCTTAAACTGAGCGTGGATTTGCTCCAAATCTTCTTTAAACTTACGTCGCCCAGCATCCGTGTTCTCACCAAATACCGTTAAGGTGCGTTTATAATCGCCAGCGGTCACGGTTTCAAAATCAACATCGTGTTTTTTCAGCCAGCGATGAAAGTTTGGTAATTGTGCAACCACACCGATAGAACCAATGATAGCAAAAGGTGCAGCAATAACTTTATCCGCCACCGCCGCCATCATGTAACCACCACTGGCTGCTACTTTATCGACACCAATAACAAGCTCAAGTTCAGCATCACGCAGGCGTTGCAGTTGCGCTGCACCAAGACCGTAGCCGTGGACGACGCCGCCAGGGCTCTCTAAACGGACAAAAACCGTATCACCAGCTTTAGCTGCACCTATCACGGCGTTAACCTCGCGCTGCAGATTGTCGACCTCATGCGCGTCTAGGCTTCCCTTGAAGTCAATCACGAACACGCGTTGCTCGGCAGCTTGTTCGTTTTTCTCTGCTTTGCGTGCTTGCTTTTGCGCCTGCTTACGCTGTTTCTTGCCTAAGGTTTCCAAGCTGATGGTCTGAGCGCTGTCACGCAGATCTCGCGACAGATTCCTGACCTGTAACTCTCCGTCTTGTCGTCGCTGCCGCTGGGCCGCATTACTTATGATGGCAACGATCAACATCACCACCATCAGAATAATGGCAGCTTTCACCACGAAGTCCGCTATTTCTAGTATAAACTCCATAATATCCTCGTCTGGGAACTCACTTTGGTTTGCCGTATAAAAAAGGGCCGACAAGCGGCCCTTTTGCAACTCATGAGACTAATTATACAGGTTATTGCTTGATCACTGCAGTGTTGGTCACCGGAATTGCGGTTGCATCGGTGCTAAACCAGCCTGCTGCCTGCAGCTGCATTTCCATGGTGGCTGCAGCTGAAGCGGATGGATCCACAATTGAACCATGGTCACCAGCAATGAAGCGCACCGCACCGGACACCGTTGACCCGTCCGTACTTGCTGTGGTTTGCGTGATCGCAGGTAACTGTAATGCACTAATCAGCGGCTCAGTACCTGCCAGAGGTTTACCCTGAACAGCGTTAGGGATGACCTGGTCAGGCAATACATCAGCACCATTACCGACGACTTCCATCAGGTGAATCGGGCTGTCGTTCGCGACGACCTGAGCTGCATAATTAATAGGGTCTGCAGAATCAACCACCGCTTGAGCGGCGAAGGCAAACTGCTCGAATACACTATTAACTTCAGCTTGTTCCGCTGCTGACAGACTTGCCCAGAACTGCTGATACACTTGAATTAATAAGCCCTGGAACTGCGGCGAAGTCGGTGCAACACCTGCTTGTTGCGCGGCGCTGTTCACAGCTGCAGCAAAGTCTTCATTTGCTGCATAGAGCAACTGACTCTTCACAACAGGACCAAATGACGGCGACGCTAACAAGAAGTTCGCAATGCTGGCACCCGGCGCCATTAAGGAGGTCGCGTTGACTTTAAATAAGCCTGAAGCTGGCGCCAGAGAGCCTGACATAGGCTCATTCGCCATAGCTGTGAAGCCTGTACCTGCAATCGCACCCAATGAGTGACCAATGAAGAACACGTCCTGACCATTCAGTGGAGCGCCCATCGCAGCGTTAAGACTTAAACGCAGGCCCAACAAGTCGGAAATTGACTGACGCAGGTTGTCCCGGGCCGTCAACAGACTGCCAAGGTTCATGTACGCAGTCGCACTACCTGTGGTCGCGTTGATTGGACCGTAGCCACGATCACCGTGTAACGGGTGGTCAATCGCCACAGAAGCAAAGCCCATCACCGACAACGTTCCGGCGATACCAAAGGCATTTGTTTTCTCACCGGTAATACCATGCTGGAAAATCACCACTGGCCAGCCGTTTGCCGGCTCAGAGATTGGCGCAAGACCCTGTGCAGCACGTACCATATTCGCAGTATCAACATCAGGAACAGTAACAATCGCAGGAACATCAACGGCAGCAGTTGTTGCTGGTACCGGGTTGAACTTGGTCAGATGACGTTCTTCATCGATGCCTGGGAAATCGTAACAATTGTAGGGTGGTAACAGACGCGTTGGATCTTCAAATGCAAGAGGATCAATCGCCCCGGCGGGTAACGCACCCGCTTGTACCGCACCTAAAATCGACGCCGGACTATCACACATTGCGCGCCAGCGACCGTTTAACGGCGCTTGCGGATTTTCTGCCGTCGGCACAGCTGAGTAATAAGGCAAGGTGACCTGCCCTTGATACAACTGCGCGGACGCTGCTGCCAGGTATGCAGGGTCTTGCGGATTCTCTGCTAAACGACCTGAAGCCACCAGTACGTCAGCCACAGTCATGCCGGTCGGCTGTGCCATCAATGCTGGCCCGCCGCCTTGTGAGAACTGCTGTGCCATCAACCCTTTAATTGCACCGAAGACATCTGTAATCGACTGGGTGGTGAAACTTGAAGTCAAAATAATTTCACTACGGTCAACACCTGCTGCAACCAGCGCATCTTCATGGCTGTTGATCAGACGTTGCAAGCCTACTGCCGAGGCGTCCCCGGAAACTGGGTTGCTATCAGCATCACGTTTCATCAGACCATAGGTTTGCGATGGTTTTACATCACGTCCCATAGTGTCCTGAATATTGGTGGTGAGCACTGCCACGTAGCCGGTTTTAGCCTTTAACGGACGCAATGGGATAACCGCGACGCCAGCCGGGCCGGTAGCGCGCACGATGAAGTCAACACCATGCGTCAGTTCACCGGCCACGGCACAAGTTGCCGCCGGGCTTGCTGCTGCACAATCAGGGCTGACTGCACTGCCGCCCATGATGGTTTCGAATAAACGTACGCTACCTGCTGCTTCCAGGGTGGCAGCGTCAACTTCGATGGTGTTGCCATTTTCGTCCAGTGGCAACGAGAAACTGAAGGTCAGCGTCGAGTGCGTGCCCCAGCCATCAAGGCCGTTCAGAGCGACTTGCGGGTCGCTGTTGTCTGATGGGTCAGCCACCGGGATGTTCAAGGTGCCATCGACACTACCACTCAACAAAATATTTGAAGGTACTGGAATTGCACCATTACTCGGGTCGAATACTGCGCGAGTCGCGTTGACTTGGAATTCTGTTGTTGCTGAAGGTGGTGCTTCTTCGCCACTACCGCAACCAGCTAAGGTAAAGGCACTAGCAATGGCCGTTACAAGCAAGAGTTTTTTCATGAGGCTTCCCCAATCCTTGTTCGTGTTGTTATGTTTTGAGCACCTGTAGATGCTTTTGTTTATCTCGCCTATCATCGCCTTTTATAACTGGTAGGACAAGACGCACACTTAACAAAATTTTATACACCGCTGACGCCTAAGATAAAAGTATTTTTCAAGAATTTCTCGCCAGTAGCTGAGAATCCAGACAAAAAACAGTAAACTGAGACACAACATTCACAGCAAGTGTAAGCCGAAATGACAGACATACATAAAGACAAAGTAGCAAATTATAACCTGGAAGGAAAAGTAATCTTAGTCACCGGTGCCGGAGATGGTATTGGCAAGGAAGCGGCTATGACCTTCGCCGATGCCGGTGCCACGGTTATTTTACTCGGTCGCACGGTCAGCAAGCTGGAGCTTGTCTATGACGCTATACTGGCCGCAGGGGGCCCGCAGCCGGCGATTGTCCCACTTGATATGAAAGGCGCGACTAAGACTCATTACCAGGGGCTGTGCGCGACTATCGAAGAGCAATTTGGTCGTCTTGACGGGTTATTACAAAATGCCAGTTTGCTAGGTGTCCTGTCCCCTTTCGAGCATATTGACCATGGCAGCTGGAACGATGTTTTGCAGGTCAATGTCACCGCACAGTTTATGATGACCCAAGCTCTGATGCCGGTACTGAAAAAAGCACCTCATGCCTCGATTGTCTTCACCTCCTCCGGTGTGGGTCGTAAAGGTCGCGCGTTCTGGGGGCCTTACGCAGTGAGTAAGTTTGCTACAGAAGGTTTAGCACAGGTCATGGCGGATGAATACGAAGGCAGCAACGTCCGCGTTAATGTTATCAACCCCGGCGCAACGCGCACCAGCATGCGCTCACGCGCCTACCCTGGCGAAGACCCGATGAAGCTAAAAACACCAGCAGATCTTATGCCAACCTACTTATATTTGATGAGCGACGCCAGTCTCGACGTCAACGGTCAATCTTTAGACGCTCAATAGCATTCATCGCCTCGGCTTCGGTCGGGGCTTTTTCTAGTTGACATATAGGGTACGGGGGTATACTTTAACCCTTAATCAATTGACCGTTTTCGAGGCACCCTAAATGAAAACAACAGCCACACCGCATCCTGACGCATTAAAAACTAATCTGGCCCAGCGCCTCAAGCGCATTGAGGGGCAGGTCCGTGGACTGCAAAAGCTTATTGAGAACGATACCTACTGTGATGACGTTCTAATGCAACTGGCATCCGTGCAATCGGCGTTGAATGGCGTCGCTAAAAAACTCCTGAGTCAGCATATGCAGACTTGTGTCAAAGCACGCTTAAATGCCGGTGATGACTCGGTACTCACCGAGCTTGATACCACCATTGAACGACTGCTAAAACGCTGAAGCCCCATCCATCAACGAATCTACCGACAGGTGACGCGATGAAACAACAGACTATGCAATTACAGCTCAGTGGCATGAGTTGCGCCGGTTGCGCGAAAAGCATCGAGCGTGCGCTCAGTGAGGTCAATGGGGTTGATGAGGTTCACGTCAACTTTGCCACCGAAATCGCTGCTGTAAAGGGCACCAAACTCGATGGGCAGAAACTCACTGCCGCCGTAAAAGCGGCTGGCTACGATGCGCAAGCGATAGACCATAGCCAACCGGCAACGAGTGACCCGCAAGCACAGGCACAGCAGCGACAACTGGTTAAGTTTATTATCGCTGCCCTCCTCTCTCTGCCACTTTTATACACCATGTTCGGGCATTTCAGCTGGACTGAAGGGGTACCGGTACCCGACCTGCTGATGTCCCCCTGGCTACAGCTCATGCTGGCCACCCCGGTGCAATTTGTCATCGGCTGGCAGTTCTATCGAGGCAGTTACCATGCCTTGCGCGGTGGCGCGGCGAATATGGACGTTCTGGTCGCATTAGGAACCTCCGCGGCATACTTTTACAGCATCTATCTGGCCTGGTTCGACGACACTTTCCAACGTCATGACGGCCTCTACTTTGAAACCAGTGCCGTACTGATTACTCTGATTGTGTTAGGGAAGTGGTTTGAAGCCCGGGCTAAAGGCCGCTCTTCAAATGCAATTCGCCAGCTGCTCGAGTTACAACCGGCCAAAGCCCTGCTAGAGCAAGATGCTGATAGCACCAAGCAGGTTGCTGTTGCTGATCTTCAGGTCGGTGACATTGTCCACGTTCAGCCGGGACAGAATGTGCCCGTTGATGGTGAAGTTATCAGTGGGTCAAGTGCCATTGATGAGTCCATGTTGACGGGTGAGAGTATGCCTGTCAGTAAATCGGCCGGCGACAAAGTGATTGGCGGTACCTTGAACACCACCGGTTTTATCCGGGTGCAGGTCAAACAAACTGGCGCCGATACTGCATTGGCTAAAATTGTTAAAGTGGTTGAACAGGCGCAAACTTCGAAAGCGCCGATTCAACGCTTAGCGGATAAAGTCGCTGGTATATTTGTTCCTGTCGTCCTCGTCATTGCCTTGCTGACCTGCCTGATCTGGTTCTTCTTGCTGGCCCCGGGTGACTGGCGACAGGCGTTCGAGTCCACCGTTGCGGTGCTGGTTATTGCCTGTCCTTGTGCGTTAGGCCTGGCCACCCCTACTTCCATTATGGCGGGTTCAGGACGCGCCGCCCAGGCAGGTGTACTGTTCAAACAAAGCGCTGTACTGGAAATGACGCATACCATCGACACCATTGTGTTCGATAAAACCGGCACCCTGACCGAAGGTAAGCCTAAGCTGACGGATTTTGAGCTGCTGAGTGAGACCATATCCAAGTCAGCTATCGCTGGCTTGTTACTGGCTGTCGAGAAGCAATCCGCCCATCCTTTGGCGCAGGCTATTGTTCGCGGCACTGAAAGTCTCACTGAATCTGCTACAACGCCCAAGGTGAAAGAATTTTCTGCATTACATGGTAAAGGCGTCAGCGCCACTATTATCGGGCTGGACGGTGATGTGGAGCACACGCAGCACGCTCTGATCGGTACGCTGCGGCTACTAAAAGAGCACGATACTGTCATCAGCCCCGCTGCGGAACAGCGCTTTCAGGAGCTGCAACAGCAAGGTAAAACGGTGATGGCCGTTGCCGTCAACCAGCAACTGGTCGCCTATGTCGCGGTTGCAGATACCTTGCGCGAGACAAGTAAAAACGCATTACAGCTGCTGCGCCAGCGCGGCCTCAAATTAATCATGCTGACCGGTGATAACCGACAGACGGCACAAGCGATCGCTGAGCAACTGGGCATTGACGAGGTCATAGCTGAAGTCTTACCTGAAGACAAAGCCAGGCAAATTAAGCAACTACAAGCTGAAGGCAGGTGCGTGGCCATGGTCGGAGATGGTGTTAACGATGCTCCTGCGCTGGCGGTAGCGGATGTTGGCGTGGCGATGGGCTCGGGCACTGACGTCGCTATTGAAACAGCAGATATTGCATTGTTACGCGCTGATCTGCAGACCCTGGTGCATGCCATTGAGATGAGTGAACTCACACTGCGTAATATTCGACAAAATTTATTCTGGGCCTTCGCTTATAACACATTAGGTATTCCCATTGCTGCAGCAGGTCTGCTTGCACCTTGGCTGGCAGGCGGCGCCATGGCGCTAAGTTCGGTGTCAGTCGTACTCAATGCGCTGCGGTTGCAAAGGGTAAAACTATCGAGTGTGCAATGACGAACGATGACAAGCATTGTGGCTCTGCCATGCTTAGTTTATCTTAGGGGGGTCAATTCGCAATTTTGGGTGCTTTATGCTCGCAAGTATTATGATCGCCAGTACACTCGCCGCAACGATGTTAACCAGTGCCACGGCAATAGAGCTAGAAAGACTTCCGACCCGCCCGGACGTGCACTGGATAGGAGTCAGCACGCCTAGTCCTGATGTGGTCTGGATCAGCGGTAGTAAGGCCACCATCGCGCGCAGCGTTGATGCCGGGCAAACCTGGAATTACAGCACCCCCTCCAACTCAACCCTGGAGTTTCGCGATATTGAAGGCCTAGATGATCAACATGCCTTTGCCTTGAGCATTGGCAAGAATGGCAATTCGCGCATTTATTACACCAACAATGGTGGCGACAGCTGGCAGCTGCGTTACCGCGCCGGTGGCAACCAATTTCTAAATTGCTTTGCCATAGCTCCAGAAACGAATGAAGTTTGGGGCTTTGGCGATAGTATCGATGGCAAGTGGGATCTGTTGCGCTCTACTGATGGCCGAAACTGGCTGTCGTCAAGCAATGCCGTAGGTAGCCCGCCACTTAGTGCTGAAGGCGGCCTTGCTGCCAGTGGCGGTTGTGTGCGTTATGGCAAAAATGCCTGGGCGATTGGCACCGCGAATGCTGCAACCGCACGCTTACTTGTTAAACGCAGTTTTGGTATCCGCTTTAAAGCTATAGAAACACCTCTACCTGCGGGTCCCGGTGCCGGAATCGCCAGCGTCTGGCCATTCGCTGAAGATCACGTGCTCATGGTGGGAGGTGACCTGAAGCATGCAGAGCGCCGTCCGCGCATCGTCGAGTACAAAGACGATAGTTTTACACCCTTGGCCGAGCCGCCCCTTAGCGGCGCACTTTATAGCCTCACAGTAACGCGAGATAAACAGCTGATTGTCAGCAATCCGTCGGGCGCAGCCCTGTTGCCCTCGGTCGACAGCAACAACTGGCTGCCTCTCAGCGATGCCAACATCTGGAATTCAGCCTGTAATGTTGATGCCTGTTACTTCGTCGGGAAAGAAGGCTACACGGGCAAGCTTAGCTTGCCAGTAACGCCATCCCCCCAGACACGTGACTAACATTACAAAAGCCGAACCGGGTCAGAACTTGTGCCGCCACTGCACTGCGATTGCCTGAGCGGCATAAGCAGATGATAGGCCGGTTTTTGAAGTCTTCCCGGTGGTCATAAAGAAACTGTACGAGACGGGTCAGCGGCACGTTCATGACTTGCGCTGGTAATTGCAGTGGGGTGACCTGATGTTCTTGTTGCTCACGCACGTCAAGTACCAGTGTTTCCGGCCGGCGCAACCATTCCTGCTGCTGTTCGGGCGCAATATTGACCAACTGGCAGGGCTGCCCTTCCCCTTTTAATTCGCGCAATTGAGAGGCAATGGCGAAGTCATCATCCCACTTCCGACAGACCAAAGTATGCTCACCTAACACGCTTTCCAGCACCTGCGGTGCCGCTTGCTCGCCGACAAAGGCAAAGTCCACTCGCGCGCCAGCGGTGGGTTCAATCGGTGAGCTCAATAGATACACCGGCTGCCGGCTACCGACCCGGTACAAGCGCCGATTGCCGACCAGTAAACAACCGTCCGTGGGCACATCGCAATCGACCGGCGTGGAGCAATCGGCCTGAGCAGCTAATGGCCAGCCGACGTTATCGCGTTCAGCATCGCAGCCACTGGCACACAGCAACTGTGCCAGCATGGCTGCAGTACTGTCATCGCCTTGTGGCTCTGTGGTCACTACAGCTTTTACACGATAGTGCTGACACGCTACTAATTTCTCTATCCGGTCAGCGAGTTGCGGGATGGGGTCGATAACGGCCATTTCACGTGCAGAGCGGTCGATCACCAGATAGCAGCATTGAGCATCGAAGCGCAGCTGCACGACACCGTCCAGCTCACTGTCGAAGTCTTCATTGGTATCACTCAGTAGTAAACAGGAATGCCGCAGTGCTTGCGCAGCTTCTTCAATCCGCGCACAAGCCGCGTCAACGGTCGCCTGCTCCGTGGCCGGACCAAAGGACAACCGAATCGCCGACTGCGAACGCCAGTCATCAAGGCCCATGGCGTCCAGTACGTAGCTGCGGGTGACTTTTGAACTGCAGGCCGAGCCGGAGCTTACGCGAATATTGGCGGCGTCAAAGACGTCCATAATATCGCGCGAAGGTACGCCTCTTACAGAAAAGTTCAGGGTTGTTGGCACTGAGTATTCAAACGCATGATTCAGTTCCAGGGTCGGAAATGCAGTGCGCAAAGCTGCCAGCAATTGCTCACGATACGCCCCCAGGGTCGCTACCGGCTTAAAGACTTGCTGCTCACGGTCAAGCAACAACTCAAACAAAGTGTGCATGGCCGCTATACCCGGCAGGTTTTCAGTGCCTGAACGGAAGCCCTGCTCCTGGCCACCACCGATGATGAGTGGCGTAAAGGCAGCATGTTCGCGTACATATAAAAAGCCAATCCCTTTCGGTCCGTAAAGCTTGTGACCGCTGAATGGCGCATAGTCGATGCTGGTTTGCGCCAGCTGTAACTGCCCTTTACCAAGCATCTGTACACAGTCGACCATCCAGGGAACGCCTGGTGCATGTTGGCGAATGACCTTTTCAAGCGTCGCTAAATCTTGACGAACGCCGGTCTCATTATTTACCGCCATGGTTGAAATCATCAAGGCGTGTGGCAAGTGCTGAGCGATAAAATCAAGATCCAGTAAGCCATTTCGATCGACTGGAATCGCTTTTAACTCAGCCTTTGTCCCTAGTAACTCGTTCCAGTGAGCAAGAGCCTGAGGAACGGCTTTGTGCTCCGTCGCACCGTAGAGAAGGTACTTTCCGGCGGTAACCTGGCCCTGCTTCCGCGCTGCGGTCAGCGCAGACAGCACAGCGGTCTGAATGCCTTCTGTTGCGCCACTGGTAAAAACCAGCTGCCCGCGTTCGGCGCCAATCACCTCACAACCTAAGCGACGCGCATTATCCAGGATGTAACGTGCCTGCAAACCGGTAATATGGCTGCTGCTAGGGTTACCAAACACCTGTTCCATGGTATGTGATACGGCACGCGCAATTTGCGGCAACACGGGAGTAGTTGCATTGCAATCAAGATAAATTTCATCATCTTTCGGACGTATGTGTACTGGCGTGACCATAATCACCACTTTAGTGTTGGATTTTTAGTAATTGTGCACTTAGTTGATTCGGTTTTTTTGCCACTCTTGTTCTTTTGCCATGCGCGCTTTTTTATCATCACAAGGCTCATCACAATCGCAAGCTTTGTCCATGCCAAGGCTGGCAATACCGCCGCAACTACCTGAGATGGTTTTGCGTTGTACAATAAACCCAACCGACATGGCCAACACCACAACTAAAAAGATGCCGAAAACTAATAAAAATAACCCCATGCGACCTCCTGAGTTACTGCAAAAAAGGTTTGAACGCTGTACTAGTGTACTCTTTAAACTCGCCGTTTTCACGTGCGATCAACATCACCGCCAGTTGCTGGGCTTCAGCAAAAGCCAAAGCTGCTTCTGGTCCCATCACCGTCAGCGCAGTCGCGTAGGCGTCGGCATCCATACAGCTGTCGGTAACCACCGTCACCGAGACGAGATTATGCTGTACCGGACGGCCCGTACGTGGATCGATAATATGGGAGTACCGAATCCCATTCTGTTCAAAGTAATTACGATAGTCGCCAGATGTTGCCACGGCATTATTACCAGGCTCAATGATACGTTGGGCAGCTCGCTGGGTGCTTTCCGGCCGTTCGATGGCGATTCGCCACGGTTGATTGCCAGGCTTGCTACCTTTCATGATCATCTCACCACCGATCTCGATCAGGTAGTTCTGGATCTCCATCTGCTCGAGTAAGCGCGCGACCCGGTCCACGGCATAACCTTTGGCAATAGTTGACAGGTCAACGTAGAGGCCGGGAACATGTTTTTGCAATTGATGATTTTCAACCGTTAAGTGTTGATAACCCATCTGCGCCAGCGCAGTGGCAAGCTCTTCATCAGAAGGCACCCGCTCAGGCCGTTGTTCAGGACCAAAGCTCCATAAGTTAACAATTGGACCTACAGTCACGTCCAGCAGACCGTCAGTTTGCTCCGCGATCTCTAACGAGCGGCGCACCACCTGTTCCAGTGAACGTGAGATCACCACCGGCTCAGTCGTTTGCTTTTTATTAAACAGGGATAGCTCTGACTGCGGATCATAGGTCGACATTTGACTGTTGATCTGCTCGAGCAGGCCATCGACCCGTTCCTTCACTTTCTCCGCATCATGCCGGGGATTCGCCGAGACATAGCGAATATGGTAGGTCGTACCCATAGTATCGCCAGACACCGCGACCTGCTGCGGCGCATGGCTACAAGAAACGAAAAAGGCTAGCCCTACCAGGGCTAGCCAAATTAGACGTAATGATGATTGATTCACCTTACTTATCCACCTTTTTATCCGCCGAAGTCATCCAGCATGATATTTTCGTCTTCCACGCCCAGATCCTTGAGCAAGTTAATCACTGCGGCATTCATTACCGGTGGACCACACATGTAGAATTCACAATCTTCAGGCGCTTCGTGATCTTTCAGATAACGCTCGTAAAGAACATTATGAATAAAACCAGTATCGCCATCCCAATCATCTTCCGGCTGCGGATCAGAAAGTGCCACATGCCATTCAAAGTTGTCATTCTCACGTTGCAACATATCGAAGTCTTCAACGTAGAACATTTCTTTCTTCGAACGTGCACCGTACCAGAAGCTGATCTTACGATCGGTGTTAATACGACGGAGCTGGTCAAAGATATGCGAACGCATTGGCGCCATACCAGCACCACCACCAACAAAGACCATTTCCGCCTCGGTTTCTTTGGCGAAGAACTCACCAAACGGACCAGAAATAGTGACTTTGTCACCCGGACGTAAGCTAAAGATATAAGATGACATTTTACCTGCTGGCAGGCTCAGGTCGTTCGGCGGCGGTGTTGCACAACGCACGTTCAACATGATGATGCCTTTCTCATCCGGGTAGTTCGCCATCGAGTAAGCACGCACAACTTCTTCATCAACCTTGGATTCGATATCAAAGAAACCAAACCGTTCCCAATCGCCACGGAATTTCTCTTCGATGTCGAAATCTTTATAGCGAATGTGATGCGGTGGAGCTTCGATCTGGATGTAGCCCCCTGCGCGGAAAGGTACGTCCTCTCCTTCTGGCAACTGCACCACAAACTCTTTAATGAAGGTCGCGACGTTATCGTTCGACTTCACTTTACAGTCCCACTTACGAATACCGAAGACTTCCTCGGGAAGTTCGATCTTCATGTTTTGCTTAATGTTCACCTGACAAGACAGACGTACGCCTTCACGCGCTTCTTTCTTGTTGATGTGGTCACGCTCGGTCGGCAGAATATCACCACCGCCCTCAGTAACTTTCACGGTGCACTGGCCACATGAACCACCACCACCACAGGCAGACGATACGAAGATACCCGCATTCGCCAAAGCGCCTAATAACTTGGTGCCTGGCTGCGTGGTAATTTTCTTGTCTTCATCTTCGTTAATCAAAATCTCGACATCACCCTGGGGTACTAACTTTGATTTAGCGAACATAATGATCGCAACCAAAATCAATACGATTAGGGTAAACATGCCTACGCCGAGCGCTATTAATGTCAATTCTTGCCCTTGCATCGACTCGTACCTCTTAATTATCCGTTGCTAGTGTTACTGGTGCTGTTACAGGGATACGCCAGAGAATGACATAAAGCCCAATCCGATCAGACCCACTGAAATAAAGGTAATACCCAGGCCACGTAAGCCATCAGGAACGTCAGAGTATTTCAGTTTCTCGCGCACAGCTGCCAAAGCAACAATCGCCAGCGCCCAACCTACACCACTACCAATACCGTAAACGACACTTTCGCCGAAGTTATAGTCACGCTCAACCATGAAAGAAACACCACCGAAGATGGCGCAGTTTACGGTGATCAACGGCAAGAAAATACCTAGTGCGTTGTAGAGAACAGGCACGTATTTATCCAACGCCATTTCCAGGATCTGAACCAAAGCTGCAATTACCCCGATGAACGCCAGGAAGCGCAGGAAACTCAGGTCCGCATCTGGAAATCCAGCCCAGCTCAAAGCGCCTGGGGCCAGAATGTTGTGATAAATAATATTGTTTACCGGTACCGAGATACCTAACACCACGATGACGGCAACGCCCAGACCAAAAGCAGTGCTTACTTTTTTCGATACTGCCAGGAACGTACACATCCCCAGGAAAAACATCAGGGCAAGGTTTTCGATGAATACCGATTTTATAAATAAACTTACATAAGCTTCCATGATCGGCTCCTTAATCCTTTGGCTCTACTTGTTCTGGACGGAAAGTACGCAGTATCCAGATGAACGCGCCAATAACAAAGAACGCGCTTGGCGGGAACAACAGGAATCCAACCGGTTGATACCAGCCACCCTCTGAAGCCAGAGCGAAGATTTGCGTACCGAACAGGCTACCTGAACCAAATAGCTCACGGATAAAGCCGACAAACAGCAATACCACCGAGTAACCCAGACCGTTACCGATACCATCGAGGAACGAAAGGCCTGGCGAGCTCTTCATCGCGAAAGCTTCCGCGCGTCCCATAACGATACAGTTGGTAATAATCAAACCAACGAAGACCGAGAGCTCTTTAGCGATGCTGTAGGCATAGGCACGAAGTATCTGGTCAACAACAATAACCAGACTCGCGATAATCGTCATTTGCACGATAATGCGCACGCTTGATGGAATATGATTCCGAATCATTGAGATAAACAAGTTCGAGAATGCGGTAACCATGGTCAGTGCGATACACATGACCACGGTATTTTCCATCTTCGACGTAACTGCCAATGCCGAACAAATACCAAGGATCTGCAGGGCAATAGGGTTGTTCGCAAAAATCGGTCCAAACAGGACTTCTTTCATTTCTTTTGCACTACTAGCCATTGTTCAGCTCCCCCTTGCGAATTTTGTCTAAAAGTGGGCCATAAGCCTTGTCGCTAAACCAGTAATCAACCAGGTATTCAACACCATTACTGGTCAGTGTGGCACCTGATAATGCATCGATATCATGGTTTTCCTGGGCTGGGTTCTTCATCACGTCGAACTGCACTTCTTCATAATTGTCGCCGTAGATTTGTTTACCTTCCCACTGGGCCACCCATTTAGGGTTTTGAATTTCACCACCTAAACCTGGTGTCTCACTATGCTCGTAAAAGTTCACACTACGAACAGTCGACAAGTCCGGTTGCAAAGCGATCAGACCATACATGGTACCCCACAGTCCGTAACCACGGATGTAAAGCACTAAGGTCTGCAGTTCACCTTGCTCATTATTGATGAAATAAACCTTGGTTACGTCTTCACGCGCGCCGATACCTGCGATGTCCTCGCTCTTATCGAGTTTGGTGCTCCATTCAGGCTTATTCGCAGCCGCGATGGGATCGTAGTTCACCGGCCCCAGGTCGTTGGCTTGTTCAACCACTTCCAGGGTGTTCAAGTTAATCAACTTGGTCTCAACCCGCTGGTTAAAGAGTTCAACGACGCTGGTATCCGGCTGCAGCAAGCCAGCGGCGTCAAGTACGTTACGCTGCATATCTAACGCTGCATTCTTCTGTTGAATAGGCTTTAAGCCCACAGCTGCACCAGACACGACAACGGCGCAAACCAAACAGAGGATGACGACAACGAGTAATGTTTTACTTAACGATTCGTTTTTCTTATCAGCCACGAGCTAACCTCCGTTTAATGTTCGCCTGTACAACAAAGTGGTCAAACAGCGGAGCAAATACGTTCGCGAACAGAATCGCCAACATGATGCCCTCTGGATAAGCAGGGTTCACCACACGGATGAGTACAGTCATGGCGCCAATCAAAAAGCCATAGAAAAATTTCGCGCGGTTGGTAAAAGATGCCGAGACCGGATCTGTCGCCATAAACATCATACCAAAGGCAAAACCACCAACAACTAAGTGCCAGTGCCAAGGCATCTGGAACATAGCATTGGTTTCACTACCAATCACATTGAACAGCAGCGACAGCGCCACCATACCCACAAACACGCCTGAGACAATCCGCCAGGACGCAATGCGGAAATAAATCAGTGCCAGACCACCAATCAGGATCATCAGCGTTGATACTTCACCTACGGAGCCTTGAATGTTGCCGAGGAAAGCATCCCACCACATGTCCATGTTATCGAAGTAGTTTTCACCTACCGCAGCCCGACCAAGTGGGGTTGCGCCGGAAAAACCATCGACCGCGGTCCAGACTTTGTCGCCCGAAATCTGTGCCGGGAACGCAAAATAAAGGAACGCCCGACCGGTCAATGCCGGGTTAAGGAAGTTACGACCCGTGCCGCCAAAGATTTCCTTACCGATGACCACACCAAAGGTGATACCCAGAGCCACCTGCCATAACGGAATGGTTGCTGGCAAGATCAGCGCAAACAGCACTGAGGTCACGAAGAAGCCTTCGTTAACTTCGTGCTTACGCACTGTTGCAAAGAGCACTTCCCAGAAACCACCAACGATAAAGGTCGTGGCGTAAATAGGAACAAAGAAGCAGGCGCCATACCACATTTTGGTACCCCAGCCTGCATCAGCGAAATCACCGCCAAGAAGATGGAACAGGCCAACCTGCCAGGCATCGGAAAGCTCATAGCCAGTGGCTAACGCCATCGCTGCCTGGTTACCCACGTTGTACATGCCCCAGAACATCGCCGGGAAAGTCATCATCCACACCAAAATCATGATGCGTTTCAGATCAACATTGTCTTTTACGTGGGTCGAATTTTTAGTGACCTTACCAGGCGTATAGAGAATAGTTGCCACGGCTTCATACAGGGCATACCACTTCTCATATTTGCCGCCTTTTTCAAAGTCCGGCTCAATCCGCTCAAGATAATTTTTTAAGCCCATGATTAGACCTCTTCTTTCTGAATCGTGGTCAACACGTTACGCAGCACCGGGCCGTACTCATATTTACCTGGGCAAACATAGGTACATAGCGCCAAGTCTTCTTCGTCTAGCTCCAGACAGCCCAATTGCTGAGCTTCGTCGGTATCACCTGACAGCAAGTCGCGTAACAGAATCGTTGGAAGAATATCCAACGGCATGATGCGCTCATAGTTGCCGATAGGCACCATTGCGCGGTCTGAACCATGAGTTGAAGTGGTCATGGTGAACAATTTTTTCGGCAGCAAATGACCTGCAAAAGCACGCGTCACTGAGTGTTGATCGACACCAGGTTTAATCCAACCAAGGAATTCTTTCTCATCACCCTCAGGCAGCACGCTCACTTGCATGTGGAAGCGGCCTAACCACTGATGGGCATCATCGACCTTATGGCCGTTGAGAATTGAACCAGAAACAATGCGTTGCTTACCATCAGCAAGCTCGCCCTTGGTGAGCTCCTTCAGGTTTGCCCCCATTTGGGTACGCAGTAAGCGTGGATTTTTCACGCTAGGGCCACCCACGGCAACAACGCGCCCGGTGTAAATTTCACCGGTGGTGAACAATTTACCGTAAGCAATCGCGTCCTGATAAGTAATGTGCCAAACCTGTCGTTTGACGCTGACCGGTTCCAGGAAATGAATGTGCGTTCCGACCAAGCCTGCTGGGTGCGGACCTTTAAAGCTTTCGACCTGAACCTCAGCATCGCCGGTTTCTACTTTCGCATCG
This sequence comes from Pseudidiomarina terrestris, assembly GCF_030466405.1. GTDB lineage: Bacteria > Pseudomonadota > Gammaproteobacteria > Enterobacterales > Alteromonadaceae > Pseudidiomarina > Pseudidiomarina terrestris. Next base: position 49,882 of record NZ_JAGGJF010000001.1, read on the forward strand.
GCAGCCTTGGTCACATAAACCTTGCCTTTAGTCAGATTGCTCAGCACTTTCAAACCATCAACAAAGGCTTGCTGCTCTTCCGCAATAATGACGGCGGGATCACCAGCTAACGGATTTGAGTCCATTGCATTGACAAAAATAGCCACGGGTTCAGCATCAAGCTCTGGCGAGCGGCTGAATGGGCGGGTGCGTAAGGCAACCCATTGACCTGAGTTGTTTAATTGTTCGACAACTTTTTCCCGGTCAAGGTTAGCCAGCTCTTTGCTTTCGTATTTCGCAAAGGTTTCTTGCTCGTCACCATCGATTTCGATGACAACAGCTTGCAAGACACGCTTGGCGCCACGCAGTACGTCTTTAACAACGCCAGCTGCTGGTGCGGTGAATTTAACCCCTGGGTTTTTTTTGTCTTCGAAAAGTACCTGGCCTTTTTTTACGCGATCCTCAACCTTGACATGCATGGTTGGGCGCATACCCACATACTCTTCACCCAGAACGGCAACGGTGGTGATGGACTCACCATCTTCGATAGTTTGCTGGGGAGCCCCGGCGATCGGGATATCCAGCCCTTTCTTGATCGTAATCATACGCGTTTGCACTACTCGTTAGGGAAGATGAATCTTTCTTCAGTAACGCTGCTCAAGCAGCCCCCTGAAACCTGATAAATCATATAGTTAGCGCAATAAGCTAGGGCGAGCCGAGAACTCACTGCACTGAACGAATTTTATACATAGTCACCTAGGGCGGGCATTTTAGCACTTTTGTGCCGTGCGTTACCACCTTACACGGCACATTTTTGAGGTACTAAAACCAGTTTATGAAGTGATACGTAACTGAGCCTGAATCAAGACCAGTCCACTTGCGGATCGACATCGGCATCATAGTCAACGCCCGCCATACCAAATCCAAATAGTTTCAGAAAGTCAGAGTGATACTCTTCGTAATCTGCCAACTCATGGAAGTTATCCTGGTTCACTTTATCCCAGAGCTCTTTCACTTTAGCCTGAGTTTCTTCATTGGTTTCCTTGCCATCCATACGCATGCGCCCGGCTCCATCGAGGATCGGCTCATCGCCGTATAGCCCCTCGCTGAATAAGCCATAAATCTGCTCAATACAGCCTTCGTGGGTACCTTCGTCTTTCATGACACGATAAATAAGCGAGATATAGAGTGGCATAACCGGAATTGCCGAGCTGGCCTGGGTCACCAACGCCTTTAAGGATGAAACATAGGCTTCCACATTGAGCTCGCGGTGCTCGCCGCGAATCGCTGTCGCCGCGCGGTCCAGGTCTTCTTTCGCTTTACCGATGGTGGCATGACCATAGATAGGCCAGGTCAATTCTTTACCAATGTAGGTGTAAGCTGTGGTTTTCGCATTGTCGGCTAGAACATCGGCGTCTGCCAAGAATTTCAGCCAACGTTCCCAGTCTTCGCCACCCATCACTTTAACGGTGTTTTCAATTTCTTCTTCAGTGGCCGGCTCAAGGGTGATTTCCTTCACTTCGTCCTTGTCCGTGTCGTAGGTCTTGGTCGTATAGGCTTTACCCACGGGCTTCAATGTTGAACTGTAAACTTCACCAGTATCGGGGTCTTTACGCTTAGGCGACGCCAGGCTGTAGATCACCAGATCAACTTTGCCCATATTGGCTTTAATTTTTTCGATGGCTTGCGCTTTCACTTCGTCGGAGAAGGCATCGCCATTAATGGTGTCTGCGTACAAACCCTCTTCATGCGCAGCATCATGAAAGGCTGCTGTGTTGTACCAGCCAGCAGTGGCAGTTTTACGTTCGGTCGGTTCTTTCTCGAAGCATACGCCCAGGGTCTTCGCGCCAGCGCCGAAAGCGGCGGTAATGCGCGAGGCAAGGCCGTAGCCCGTTGATGAGCCAATCACCAGCACACGCTTTGGCGCGCCTGCAATCTCGCCTTTGCGCTTCACGTAGTCGACCTGTTCCTGCACATGCTTAGCACAGCCCACCGGGTGCGCATTTGTACAGATAAATCCACGAATCTTTGGCTTAATAACCATAATATTGTCCTGTTCCTTGTCTCGCTTTAGGTCTCACTGTACCTGTAGTTTAACCGACAGCTGGCGTAAAACACATCTGATTAGTTTAGTCTTTCTACAAAGAGGTCATGAGCTTGCATCAACTTTACTACCGCCGCGACAGGCCGGTGAACCCGGGACCTGGCGAAGGTTTTCCCACTCAGCGGAGGTATAGGTGTGCAATGCCAGTGCATGCACGGGCCCGGCCAACGCCGCGCTTAAGAGTTTATTAATCGTGCGATGGCGCTGCAGTAGACGTTGTCCGCTGAAGGCGTCGCTGACGATGACCACCTTAAAATGGGAATCGTCCGTTGGGGTGCCGTGCAAATGACTCTCATTGGTCACTTGCAGATAGGTGACAGGTAGGCCTTCGTTGAGCTGTCGCTCGATGAAGCTAGCTGTATCCGGCGTTAACGTAGATTGCTCTGGCATAAGTTAATTTTCCTCGCTCGAACTATCAAGGGCACTGAAACAAATCCGCTTGTCGCGCCCCAGCCGCGCCAGCGCGTCTAGCAATGAAGGCATGGGCTTTTCGCGCGCTGTCGCAACGCGATAAGACTGTGAGCTGACGGTGCCCCACTCCTGCCACAACAATACCCCGTGCTCGCTATACAAGGCGGCGAGCTCAGCGAGTCCTCGCTGACGGCGCTGCGGCAATGCCGAGGGTTCCTGCACCAACCGCCAGCGATTCAAGTCTTCTTCTGTTGCCAGCAGCGCATCGTTGATCTTGTTGCGACAAAAGCTTAACTGGAGGGTGCCTTCGCTGACCTTCCAATCGGCATTGGGAAGGTGCATCAGGTTCACCTGTTGCACTCGCTGCAGCGCACTGTCATCAGAAACTGTAGCTGGTGAACAGCCGACCAGCAAACCGAGTGCTGCGAAAAGCGGGAGAAAAAGACCGTTGAGCTTTGCCATACAAAGACTTTCTTTTGTAAACGAACCGAGGGGCTATCATAACGCAGATGAAAAGACAGGAGAACATCCTTGTTCAGTCGAAATGGTGTTATTCCTTAACTCCATTTCTTAATCCTTAAACGAACTTTATACAAGTCGTTTACAAAAATCAACTCCTGTAATCAACACTATTTAAACTTTTCAATCTTCTTTTTCTCGTTTCTGCTTAACTGCTTGCTCTTCCGAGGTTTCTTCCACGGTCACTAGTGCAATAATCTGCCAGCCTGGTTTGGGCTCAAAGGTGTGATCCGTTGTAAAGACATGAAACGATTTCCGCTCATCCATAGCAAACATCGGGATAGCACGGTTGCCGTAGCGCTTCTGATAATCTGTGAAGTTGAAGTTTTCAGTAAGATTAGTGGTTTTCATTTGCGCGCCCTGAAAAGTCAGGCTGGCCAGCTTCGAGAAGGTGACCCCTTTACCGAAAAGTTTTAAGCGTTCCCGATAACTTTCCGATAACTGATTGCGTGCCGGCGCTTCGTGCTCATTGGTGGGCAAGCCGTAAATTTTGCTGCGACTGAACCAATCCATAAAGTGCAGGGCGACAACCGGGTTCAACTGTTTGTAGGGCGATAAAATCAATACCCTTCCTATCCCCGTCAAATCCATGTTGTTTTCCGCATGATCGGAGGTCGGATTGCCAAAGTACACGGGCAGATTTTCCATCCGCGCCTGTTTGATATTTTCCCAGTTGGTGTCGGCCAGCAATACAGGTAATTCCTGCTCTTTAAGGGCCTTGGCGATACGCCGGGCCGTGATATTGGCACCAAAAATCAGAAAGCCGTGTGCGGGTGGTTCCCGTAATTTCAGTGCGTGGGCAAGCGGCTTGGCCGTCAGACTTTGCAATACCACTGTGCTCAGGATGACTAAAAAGACCAGCGGCACCAGAAGTTCCGCTTCCGCCCAGCCATCTTGTTGCAGTTTCAACGCAAATAGCGCCGAAACTGCAGCGGCCACAATCCCTCGAGGTGCAATCCACGACAACAGTATCTTTTCTTTAAAGTTCAGTTTGGTGCCGATGGCCGATAACCAGACGCTTAACGGACGCACGACAAAAATGATGACCGCAAGCAATACCACCGCAGGCATCCCCAGCTCACTGAAGGCTGCCATGTCAAGACGCGCAGCAAGAATGATAAACAGGCCGGAAATCAACAATACGCTTAAGGTTTCTTTAAACTCAAGAATATCGTCAAGGTTGAGATTACGGGTATTGGCCATCACCATGCCCATTACCGTGACTGTCAGTAGCCCGGACTCGTGCTGCAGAGCATTTGACGCGGCAAAAACACCCAGCACGATCGCCAAGGTAGCGACATTTTTCAGATAATGTGGGAACCATTCTTTGCGTAAGGCCGTGCCAAGCAGTTTACCGGCAGCGAAGCCTAAGGCAAAGCCAACGCCGATGGTAATGGTAAAGGCTTGCACAGCCTGCATCATGCCCGCGCCCTGGCTGGCAATAATGAATTCGTATACCAACACCGCTAACAGCGCGCCAATGGGATCAATGATAATCCCCTCCCAGCGCAGGATATTGGCAACGTTTGACTTAGGCCTGACCGAGCGCAGCATCGGCATGATCACGGTGGGTCCTGTCACCACCACTAAAGCCCCAAATAAAGCCGCAAGTTCCCAACCAAAATCAATCAACAGATAAGCCACGACGGAGGCTACAATCCAGGTGACCAGCACGCCGATGCTGACCAGGTGGGTCACCATGCGGCCGTGGCCACGAATTTCATTGAGCTTAAGGGTCAGGCTGCCCTCGAAGAGGATGATTGCGACCGATAGGGACACCACCGGAAACAACAGGTCGCCAAACAGGGTATTGGGGTGCAACCAGCCGAGGCCGGGACCCACCAACATACCGACGAGCAACAGAGGCAATATCGCTGGAATTTTGAGGCGCCACGCCGACCATTGGCATAAAATCGACAGCACACCTATGAGTGCAAGAGCTGACATACTTGACATAATTTAAGGTACTCCTTGTCTTTCCAGTAACTGTCATTACCTCTAATGAGATACTTCATCTTGCTAGTTGATAATCATTCGCATTTAAGTACAATACTAGAATATCCATTTCGCACTATTACGAGGTTAGCCCCTTATGAGATTACCGCAAATGCAAAAACTCTTATCGCTGAGTGCCTTAGCACTCGCATTCTCGGCATCTATCGCCAACGCAGCAACAGTAAACGTCTATTCTGCGCGAAAAGAAGCCCTGATCAAACCCGTACTGGAACAGTTTAGCGAAAAAACCGGCATTGAGGTGCGCTTACTGACCGGAAATGGCAATGCTTTGCTCGCGCGGCTTGAGAATGAGGGGGAAAATACTCCCGCTGACTTATTCCTGACCGTTGACGCCGGAAATCTCCATCGCGCTGCTGAAGCAGACATATTTCAGCCAATTACAGATAAAAGTATCCTCAGCAAAGTGCCTTCGCACCTGCACGGTACTGATAACCTGTGGATTGGTCTGAGCTTACGCGCCCGACCTATTTTTTACGCCAAAGACCGGGTCGACCCAAGTGAGCTTTCAGGTTATCAGGATCTTGCAGCAGACAAATGGGATAACAATGTTTGTATTCGCTCATCTGATAACATTTATAACCAGTCACTGACGGCTGCTCTGATCGAGCACTGGGGCGTTGAAGAAACCGAGAGCTGGGCCCGTGGCCTGGTCGATAACTTTGCCAAGCCTCCGGTCGGTGGTGACCGCGACCAGATCAAGGCCGTCGCCGCTGGGGTCTGCGACCTTGCTGTTGCCAACACCTATTATCTGGGGCTGATGGAAGCATCCAGCGATGCCGAAGAGCGCGAAGCCGCTAGTAAAGTTGCGATATTCTGGCCTAACCAAACTAGTTTTGGCACCCACGTAAATGTCTCGGGGATCGGTCTGACCAAGCATGCGAAGAATAAAGCAGCGGCGCAGCAGCTGATGGATTATCTGCTTTCACCTGAAGCCCAACAGTGGTACGCCGCAACCAATAACGAGTACCCCGCAGTTGAGGGGGTCGAGTGGAGTGAGCCGCTACAGAACTGGGGCCAGTTTAAAATGGACGACCTGGAAATGGCCGTGCTTGGCGAAAATAACGCAGTTGCTGTCAAACTAATGAACCGCGCAGGCTGGCGTTAATGCTGTCAAAGTGGCGACAAATCTCCCTGGTAGCCTCAGCACTTATGCTGGGGCTTCCTTTATTTGTCATTGTCGCCGCCCTGCTTGCCCTGCCTTTGGGGGGCGATTTCACCACTCTCTCCCATTTGTGGGATACCGTTATCCCGGAATATGTGCGGCACTCACTGCTGCTCATGCTGGGTGTCGCCGTTGGCGTGATAACCCTGGGCGTCGGCACCGCCTGGTTAACCACCAGCTGTCGCTTCCCGGGACAACGCATCCTTAGTTGGGCATTGCTGCTCCCGCTGGCAATGCCTGCCTATATCACGGCGTATACCTACACCGGTATGCTTGACTATAGTGGCCTGGTGCAGACGTCCTTGCGCGATGCTTTTGGCTGGGGCTACGGTGATTATTGGTTCCCGCAAATTCGCAGTCTTGGCGGCGCAATTGTGGTGCTGAGTCTGGTGTTGTTTCCTTATGTTTACCTGATTACTCGCGCGACCTTCCTGCAACAGTCGGCGACCACCCTGGAAGCCGGTCGCAGTCTAGGCCTATCCCCCTGGCAATGCTTCTGGCGTATCGCTCTACCGCTGGCCCGGCCCGCCATTGTCACCGGTGCCACGCTGGCGTTGATGGAGACCCTTGCTGATTACGGCACGGTGCAGTATTTCGGCGTCACCACCTTCACCACCGGAATCTTCCGTACCTGGTACGGACTGGGCGATTTAACCGGTGCGCTACAATTGGCGGGGCTCTTACTGGCAGCCGTCATCGCATTAATTTTGATTGAGCGCTGGTCGCGCAAACAAGCGCGTTATGACCAGCGCAACCCGCGACCTGCCGCACCTTTTCAGTTGCGTGGCAGCAAAGCCTGGCTGGCAAGTGCCGCGTGCTGGCTGCCATTACTGCTTGGCTTTATCCTACCCGCGCTGCAGTTGACCAGCTGGTCGATCGAGCGCTGGCAGGTGTGGACCGATGCGGATTTCTGGCAGCTGGCCTGGAATAGTTTTGCCTTGGCGTTTACCGCGGCCCTGCTGGTGGTGACGGTTGCACTTTGGCTTGCTTACGGGCGTCGGCAACTGCCCACGAAACTGGTGCGCACCAGCGTCGCCTTTGCCGGCCTGGGCTATGCCATTCCGGGATTGGTGATTGCAGTTGGCTTGCTGGTCTTGCTCAGCGGCGCAGATCAAATGATTATTGCTGCCAGTGAGAGCCTGTTTGGCTGGGATCCCGGACTGTTACTTTCAGGAACTCTATTCGCATTACTGTTCGCCTATACCGTCCGCTTTTTAAGTGTTGCCCTGCAGACGGTGCAAGCGGGACTCGCCGAGATCCGCCCCAGTATGGATGAGGCGGCGCGCATCCACGGCTACCGACCGTTTCAGGTGCTCCGCGCCATTCACCTGCCGTTGCTGCGGCCAAGTGTACTGACTGCCATCATTCTGGTCGGTGTCGATGTCCTGAAAGAACTTCCGGCAACACTGGTTTTACGCCCCTTTGACTTTAATACCCTTGCGGTGCGGGCTTATGAGATGGCCGGTGACGAGCGTCTGGCGGATGCCGGACCACCGGCGCTAATGATGGTCATGGTGGGCTTAATTCCGGTTATTCTGCTTTCGCGAGCTATGTTAAAATCGCAGCAACATGCATTGAAGGAGCAAGATTTTGTCCCTGTTACAGCTTGATCATTTACAAGTGAATATTGGTCAGCAGGCTATTGTCCGTAGCGTGACGGTGAGCCTGGAAGCAGGGGAAATCGGCTGTCTTCTCGGTCCCAGCGGCTGTGGTAAAACCACCCTACTCCGTGCCATTGCTGGCTTTCAGCCGGTGGCCACTGGCAGTATCAGTCTTGCTGGCAAAACGGTTTCAGCTCCCGCCTTCACCCAAGCCCCGGAAAAACGTGGCATTGGCATGGTATTTCAGGATTTTGCGCTATTTCCTCATCTCACCGTTGCCGACAACATTGGCTTCGGTATGCGCCATGCCAGTCATGCTGAAAAGCTTTTGCGGGTTGATGAACTGCTTGAGCGAATCAGCTTACCGGGTTATCAAAGCCGCTACCCCCACGAGCTTTCCGGCGGTCAGCAACAACGTATCGCGCTGGCCAGAGCACTGGCACCGCGGCCACGCCTGCTGTTACTTGATGAGCCTTTCTCTAGTCTCGATGCCGAGCTGCGCGAGCGACTTGCCATAGAAGTAAGGGAGCTGCTGAAAAAAGAACAAATTACCGCCTTACTGGTGACCCATGATCAGCAGGAGGCCTTTGCTATGGCCGATAAAGCCGGTGTGATGTACCAGGGGGAGTTGTTGCAGTGGGAAACGCCCTATCAGCTTTATCATCAGCCACGGCATCAGATGGTGGCTGACTTTATTGGTCACGGTGTGTTATTGCAAGGCACGGTCAACGCCAGCGGCGCGATGGCATCGCCGCTGGGGATGCTGGAACATCCAAGTCTGAACAACGTGGAGGGTGGAACTCCGGTCAATTTCCTGGTCCGCCCTGATGACCTGGTCCCGGATCCTAAGTCGCGGCTACGCGGCAGAATCAAAGCGCGTGGCTTTCGCGGTGCGCACAACCTGTACAGTGTCGAGCTGGTCAGTGGTGTCGAAGTACTCACTTTGAGCCCCTCCCACGAACAGCTGGAGGTCGGCTCTGAGATTGGCTTACGCCCCGACTTTGACCACCTGGTGGTGTTTGCTGCGGATCACTGCGAACTCCCCGGCTTCCATAGCCAGGCCCCGGCATTTAAACCGGTGTTACCAAAAGCGCAAACGGCGTAGTAAAAGGAATTCGACCACCGCAATCACCGCCAGCGAGCCACAAAAAATCCAGAAGGCCTGATCGCTTTCTACGCCCGGCATACCACCGATATTGATGCCAAAGACCCCGGTCAGGAAGCTGATCGGTAAAAACACACCAGCGATAACTGACAGCCAATAGGTATTACGATTCATTTTCTCGGCAACTTCCTGCTGCAGATGTTCTCGCAACATCCAGACCTGCTCCAGTAACATTTCCAGCGACTCTAACTCCCGCTGCGTACTATCGCGTTCGTTTACCAGCCACTGCACATTGTCTGTCTCCAGCCATTTCACCGCATCTACCGCCAGGCGCTCAATGGCTGTCAGCTGTGGGCGTACAAAGCGGACCAGCCGTAACATGCGCCGGTGTAACTGGGTGAGATGTCGTTGCCGCTCGCTGGTGCCACCAGTCGTATCGTCTTCCAGCTGCTCCATTTCAGCTTCAATCACGTCCAGCAGCTCTTCCAGCCTGTTGTTGATTTCTTCTATCAGCATCACCAGAAAGTCGTGCAGCGACTCTGGTCCTTGTTGCTGTTTTAACCGCTCGCGTAGCACTCCGACCGAGCGCAAAGGCCGTTTGCGGAAGCTGTAAATATTCCCTTTGTAATACAAGATCCGCAGACTCAGCATATCCTCAGGCCGCTCACCTTCGGTCAGATTGACCCCTTTTAAAATCAGTAAGAAACCATGGGCGTTGCGCTCGAACCGTGGCCGGGTATCCTCTTCCAGCACCGCATCAATTAAGGGTTCCGGGATGCCTGAGTTTTGCAACCACTCCTGGATACCGGGCTGATCACGTTGAATGTGAAACCAGCTATTTTGTCGATCATGGAAGTCGCTCTCAATCGCCTGGGCGGGATGAGTGCTGAAGTCCCAACTATCGATCATAAATTCGGGACGTTGCTCTGTCATACGTGCTCCTTGAAATCACATTCCCAACGACTAATGTTTAACGTTACAATAGCAGCCACAAGGCAATTCGACATCAACTATAATCAAAAGGACAGTACATGTTAATCGCTGTTGTCGCAGTACTTTTTGGTCTTGCTTTACTGGTCTGGAGCGCGGATCGCTTCGTTGATGGTGCAGCCGCAACCGCTGACCATTTAGGTATGCCGCCGCTACTTATCGGCATGGTTATTATCGGTTTTGGCACCTCGGCACCGGAGATGGTGGTCTCCGCGTTGGCGTCAATGCAGGGTAATCCAGGACTCGCTCTGGGTAACGCCTACGGTTCCAACATCACCAACATCGCGCTGGTGCTGGGTATTACTGCTGTGTTAGCGCCTATCGCCGTGAGCAGTCAGGTATTAAAGCGCGAAATGCCCATCCTTATTGCGGTTACCTTACTCGCCGCCTGGCCCCTTTACGATTTGACCATCACCGCTATTGAAGCCTGGATGTTACTGGCGATTTTCGCAGCCTACATGGGTTGGAGCATTTATCAGGGCATGCGCGGCAAAGACGACGCCCTCGCGGCAGAGTTCGATCAGGAGCTCAAAGCCCACAAGATGCCCATCGGCAGGTCTGTAGTGTGGCTGGTTGTCGGTTTAATTCTATTGGTCATCAGCTCAAGAATACTGGTCTGGGGCGCGGTTGATATTGCCACAGCACTTGGCGTCAGTGACCTGGTGATAGGCTTGACGGTGGTTGCTATCGGAACATCCTTGCCAGAATTAGCATCGGCCATCGCAGCGGTGCGTAAAAACGAGCATGATCTTGCCTTTGGCAACGTGATCGGCTCAAACATGTTCAACACATTGGCAGTAGTGGGTATCGCCGGGGCCATTCACCCTATTCAGCTCGAAGCTCTGGTCCTTAGCCGTGATTGGCTAACTATGACGGCGCTGACGTTCTTACTGGCAATCTTTAGTTTCCGCATTAATCGCCCCACCCGACTGAACCGAATTCAGGGTGTAATACTATTACTTTGCTATAGTACCTATACTATCTATCTTCTGAAAACGGGGTTCTAAAATGATGCAAGAACGAGCGATCAGTTCAGCACAGCGGCTGGGTTACGCCGGGCTTATACCTTTTCTCGTCTTTACCATGGGCGGGTTACTGGATGTTTACGCTGATCATTCGTTAAGACTCTTCGTCATTTACAGTGCACTCATTCTGAGTTTTCTCGGTGGTGTGCACTGGGGGCTGGCGATGGCACGGGATGATAGTCCCACCCGCGAATTGCGCTGGAGTATGTTACCGACCATCGTCGGTCTGGCACTTCTCTTTGCCGGAGTATGGATCACCCCACTGACCATGCTTATTGTGCTGGCCTTTGCCCACCTGTTCTGGCTCAACTTCGAAAAACGCCATGTTCGCAAACACCTTTGGTACATTGAGCTGCGCTCGCGGCTGACCTTTACGGTCGTAGCGTTGCATGTGATTTTGATCATTATTTCACTGTAACTTACCAGACAGCACAACACAGAAGCAAAACACGGTTGCGAATCGTTCGCATTTGTATTATTATTTGGATCAGGTTTGAAGCGAGGTCCTTATGTACGTTTGTCTCTGTAAAGGTGTAACAGATAAAACTATCCAGCGTGCCGTCCACGATGAAGGCGTCAGCAGCATGCGCGAACTTCGCCAGCAATACGGCGTTGCCTCGCAGTGTGGTTGCTGTAAAAGCTGTGCCAAAGACGTTTTGACTGAAGCTGTTAAAGAGCGAAATACTCGTTTTCTTGAAGATGCCTTATTGCAAACAACGGTATGCTACACTTAAGCTAGATATCATTATCATCTAGCTAGGAGTGTGTAATGCAAGGCGAACCTAAAGTTCTGCAAGAACTTAATCGAATTCTTACCCGCAAGCTCACAGCCATCAACCAGTACTTTCTACATGCGCGCATGTACAAGAACTGGGGTTTTGATGCGTTAAACAGCACCATTTACAAAGCGTCCATTGAAGAAATGAAGCACGCCGATGTCATCATCGAGCGGCTGCTCTTTCTTGGTGGTCTTCCCAATCTTCAGGATCTTAGCAAGCTCTTTATCGGCGAAGAGCCGCGCGAGATGCTTGAGTTAGATCACAAAATGCAGGCCGCTGACGTTGAAGCGTTGCGTGAAGCCATCACCCTTTGTGAAAAGCATCAGGACTACGTTACCCGCGATCAGCTGAGTGACATCCTGGACCAGCAAGAAGAGCATCTTGACTGGTTAGAGACGCAACTGGAACTGATTACCCATCTGGGTCTGAGCACCTACCTACAAACCAAACTTCATAAGGAGTCGTAACATGGCTTTAGATTCCTCCGCAGTTGTTACGCAACTCAATCGCCTGCTGGCCTTTGAACTCACGTCCATCGATCAGTACACGGCGCATTCGCGGCGCTATGAAGATATGGGCTTGAATAAGCTCTACGAGCGCATCAATCAGGAGATTGATGACGAGCGCCTGCATGCTGATCTGTTGATCCGTCGCATGCTGTTTCTCGGCGGCCGACCCGACATGGATAAACGCGAACCACATACCATCGCAGATGATGTGCCCACCATGCTCAGCAACGATCTTGAACTGGAGCGCAACAATGCCAAAACCTTGCGTGAAGTCATTGATTTCTGTGAGCAGGAAGGTGACTTTGTCACCCGCACCATGCTGGTTGGCATTTTACAGGACACAGAGGAAGATCATGCTTACTGGTTGCGTCAGCAACTCGAGTTGATTGATCGCCTTGGACTTGAGCTTTACCTGCAGGCACAAATGTGACGAAAGCGACTACCACAGACGTCGTATCGAACATCGTAACGACAATTAGAGAAGCATTTCACTGGCTCAATAGCGAGCTGTTCAGTGTTGGCGAAACCGCGGTCACTTATGGCGCGGTTTTGCGCTTTGTGCTCATTCTGGTGGCCGCCTGGATCGTCTCGGTACTGTTGCAAAAAGCCCTGCACCGCTATGCCAACTTCCGCAACAGTCTTGCACCTTCCTCGGTCTACGCGCTTAAGCGAATCACCCACTACGTCGTGTTGCTGGTGGGTTTTTTGCTGGCGGTTTCATCCATTGGTATTGATTTAACGAAGTTTGCTATCTTCGCCAGTGCCTTAGGTATAGGTGTTGGTTTTGGTCTGCAGAATCTGATCAGCAACTTTGTCTCGGGGATTATCCTTCTATTTGATAAGACCCTGAAAGTTGGTGATTTTGTTGAGCTGGAGTCAGGTGTCACCGGTGAAGTCCAGGAAATTAATATCCGTAGCACCATTATTACCACCAATGACAATATCGATATTATTGTTCCGAATTCGGAGTTTGTCAGTGGCCGGGTCACCAACTGGACCATGCGCGACACCTACCGGCGTATTAAAGTCTCTTTTGGGGTCGCCTATGGCACTGATAAAGAATTGGTCAAAAAAGCGGTGCTTGAAGCTGCTGAGCGCGTGCCGCATACCTTAACGGACACGCATCATCGTCCGCCACAGGTATGGCTGGTCGAATTTGGCGAAAGTGCCCTCAATTTCGAACTGGTGGTCTGGCTCAGACCAGAGGCGGTCAATCGCCCTGGTGCCGTGCAGGCAGCCTTTATGTGGGAAATTCACACGTCGCTGATGGAACACAAAATCGAGATCCCTTTCCCGCAACGCGACTTGCACGTCAAGACCTGGAACGGCGAGAAAGCACAAGTGCACTTTATGCAAGATCGCTCATCGACAGCATCGACGGAGAACGAGGAGCCCGCTCCGGAGCCTCCTTCCAAAAACGACGCTGCCGAGGAGCTCTAGTCACTTAAGCGTTGACGAAGCTCATCCACGCAACCAGGGTCATCAATGGTCGATGGAATAGCCACCTGGCTATCCCCATCGGCCAGTTGCCGTAACAGGCGCCGTAAGATTTTACCTGAACGTGTTTTTGGCAAGCGCGGCACCACATGGACCTGACGTAAACACGCCACCGCCCCAATTTCATCACGAACCCGCTGCACCAGTCGCTGACTCAACACCTCTGGCGCGATGGTCACACCATCTTTAACAATCACCAAGCCCAAGGGTACCTGACCTTTGAGCTCGTCGGCCACGCCAATGACAGCGCATTCTGCAACGGCCGGATCCATCGCCAGAATCTCTTCCATTTCACCGGTCGAAAAGCGATGACCAGCGACATTAATTACATCATCCGTTCGCCCCATGATGAACACATAACCGTCATCATCTTTGTAACCCCCGTCACCACTGCTGTAAAAACCTGAGAACTCACGCAGGTAGCCGGCCTGAAAGCGTGTTTCATCCCCCCAGATGGTGGTCAGGCAGCCAGGTGGCAATGGCAGCTTAACCGCCACCGCACCCTGCTGATTCGCTTCAAGCTCTGTACCGTCGGGCGCCAGAATACGAATATCGTAACCCGGCACAGGTAAGGTTGCCGAACCTGGCTTTGTGGGGTACTCGGCAATACCCACCGGATTAGCGCACATCGGCCAGCCTGACTCTGTCTGCCACCAGTGGTCATACACTGGCTTGCCGGTAACCTCCTGCGTCCATTCCAGGGTTGGCGGATCCAGCCGTTCACCGGCCATATAAATACGCTCCAGCTTATCCAGCGAGTGCTGCTGCAACAGCGTTGCTTGTGGATCTTCTTTTTTGACCGCACGAAAAGCGGTGGGGGCCGAAAACAAAACCTGCACACCGTACTCTTCACATATCCGCCAGAATGCTCCGGCATCTGGCGTACGAACCGGCTTGCCTTCGTAAAGAACGGTGGTCGCTCCACTGAGTAAGGGTCCGTAAACAATATACGAGTGCCCGACCACCCAGCCCACATCCGAGGCGACAAACATAACTTGCCCGGGTTCGACGCCATACACAGTCCTCATCGAGTAGCGCAGTGCCACAGCGTAGCCGCCCGTGTCACGCACCACTCCCTTAGGTTTGCCCGTAGTTCCTGAGGTATATAGCACATACAGAGGATCTGTCGCCTGCATCACCGCACACTCCGCGGGAGTTACCCCTGCCAGCGCCTGCTGCCAGTCGATATCGCGTGGCTCCTGCAGCCGCGCCTCACAGATTTCGCGCTGCCAGACAATCACATGCTGCGGGGGCGCTGCGGCTAACTCCAAAGCTTCGTCAACATAGGGCTTGTAAGGAATGACCTTGTCCACTTCCACCCCACAAGA
Source organism: Pseudidiomarina terrestris (assembly GCF_030466405.1). Lineage (GTDB taxonomy): Bacteria > Pseudomonadota > Gammaproteobacteria > Enterobacterales > Alteromonadaceae > Pseudidiomarina > Pseudidiomarina terrestris. The sequence goes on from NZ_JAGGJF010000001.1 coordinate 64,907, forward strand.
AGCGGTGATGACAACTTTAGGCGTGGCATCATCAATGCGCACGGCGAGTTCATGCGGCGCAAAACCACCAAAGACCACCGAGTGCACAGCACCCAGACGCGCGCAGGCCAACATGGCGATGGCCGCTTGCGGGATCATTGGCATATAAATGACCACCCGGTCACCTTTTTTAACGTGTTGTTTCTTTAACAGTCCGGCAAATTGCGCCACTTCGTCACGCAGCTGGCGATAGGTATAGGTTGATTTCGTCGCAGTGACCGGAGAATCATAAATTAACGCGAGCTGGTCGCCTCGACCATTACCCACGTGGAAATCCAGTGCACAAAAAGCAATATTCAGCTCCCCGTCAACAAACCAGTCCGCCGTGCCATTTTCATTAGGCCGCAGTCCTTGCTTTGGTTCGGCAAACCAATGCAGCTGCTTCGCTTGCTGCAGCCAGAATTTCTCGGGTTGCTGCAGGGATAATTCGTATTCATGCGGATAATTGTTCATAACGGCGGTCCTTGACGTGCTGCGATAAAGATAACTTTAGCTCAGCCCCAGTTTTTTCCTATTCGACTTCGGTCGTACAAAATGACAGCACCGCTGGTCATTTCTTCGGCTTAATCGCTCAAACGAACCGCATTCCGCTGTTTTTGTCGTTGAAATTAAAGCCCTAATGCCCTATTATTGCGGCCGTTTTGGAGAGGTGTCCGAGTGGCTGAAGGAGCACGCCTGGAAAGTGTGTATACGGCAACGTATCGAGGGTTCGAATCCCTCTCTCTCCGCCAGATACAAAAGAACCGCCCTTGTGGCGGTTTTTTTGTGTCTGATGGAGTGAGCGGATTTGATGAGAAGCCTCAGGGTTCGACAAAACGGCAGGAGCCGTTTTGCACAGCGCAGCGCGCTGCCCGCAGGGCGAGGGCCATGGATGGCCCGAGTGAATCCCTCTCTCTCCGCCAGATACAAAAGAACCGCCCTTGTGGCGGTTTTTTTGTGTCTGATGGAGTGAGCGGATTTGATGAGAAGCCTCAGGGTTCGACAAAACGGCAGGAGCCGTTTTGCACAGCGCAGGGCGCTGCCCGCAGGGCGAGGGCCATGGATGGCCCGAGTGAATCCCTCTCTCTCCGCCAGATACAAAAGAACCGCCCTTGTGGCGGTTTTTTTGTGTCTGCTGCCTGCTTTTTCTTTGTTGTAAAGCAATCTAGCCAGCCAGAACTTGCGTACTCTTTAACATCGGGGCTATTTGCGGTTAAGATGGCTTTGATGTTTTTTTCACCAAGGAGTCGTAATCATGTTAGGTAAAATCTTAGGTTGTTCTTTGGTTCTCAGCGGTCTGATGCTGGCAGCGCCCGCGCACGCCAACGAAGCGGCTGAAAAACTCGCGAAGCAAAATGCGTGTACAGCGTGTCATGGCATCGACAATAAAATTGTCGGTCCGGCCTATAAAGATGTTGCAGCAAAATACGCAGATGACCCTGAAGGTCTCGCAAAAGTAAAAGACAGCATTAAAAACGGTGGTAAAGGCAAATGGGGACAGATCCCAATGCCCGCGCAGCCACAGTTAAGCGATGAGCAGGTCACTCTGTTGGCAGAATGGATTCTTGGTTTAAAGTAAGTCAGCTAAACTAAGCCGTAAGTCATCGAATGGATAGTGACATCTGTCGAATAAATTAACACCTTAAGCGTCGCCTCGTTATAGTGAAGCAACTTAGCTCACTTGGAGGCGACCATGAAATCCTCATTATTTTCCTTTGCACTAGCAACAAGTCTTACCCTGATGACCGGTGCCGCCGCAGCAGCGGATCGCATTACCGGCCATCATTTTGCTACCCGCTCTGAAGCGATGGCACCCAATGCTATGGCAGCGACCAGCCAGCCACTGGCTACCCAGGTAGCGCTGGATATTATGCAGCAAGGTGGTAACGCCATTGACGCCGCGATTGCCGCGAATGCCGTTCTGGGCCTGGTTGAACCCACCGGTAATGGCATTGGTGGCGATCTCTTCGCCATTGTCTGGGATGCAGAAAGCGAACAACTTTATGGTCTGAATGCTTCTGGCCGCTCACCTCAAAGCCTGTCTCTGGAGTACTTTACCGAGAACGGTTTCGATAAGATTCCGGCGCGCGGGGTACTGCCAATTTCAGTCCCCGGCACTGTCGACGGCTGGTTTGAGCTACACGATAAGTTTGGCCAGTTGCCTATGGAAAAAGTGCTGGCACCTGCCATTGAATACGCACGGCAGGGATTTCCAGTCACTGAAGTTATCGCCTACTACTTCGAACGCAATGCGGCAGTGATTGGCGATCAGCCAGGCTTCGCTGAAGTTTTCCTGAAAGATGGACAGCCGCCGCAAAAAGGTGAACGTTTCAAAAACCCTGACCTTGCCAATACCCTTGAAAAAATTGCCGAACAGGGACGCGACGTGTTTTACCAAGGTGATATTGCCAAAACCATCAGTGATTTTGTCGCCGAACATGGTGGTTTTCTCAGTTACGATGACTTAGCACAACATGAGTCAAGCTGGGTCGAGCCGGTCTCTACCAATTACCGTGGTTATGACCTTTGGGAGTTACCGCCGAATACACAGGGCATTGCCGCACAACAAATTCTGAATATGTTGGAGAACTACGATCTCGCAGCAATGGGATTCGACAGCCCGGAATATATCCATCATTTCGTTGAAGCTAAGAAATTAGCCTTCGCCGATCGTGCTAAATACTATGCTGACCCAGAGTTCAGTGACGTGCCGGTCGAAGGATTGCTGGATAAGGAGTACGCCAAACAACGTGCGCAACTCATCCACCCCAACCGTCCTGCCGCCGCAGTGGAGCCGGGTAACCCGCCAACAGAAGGCGATACCATCTACCTGACCACAGCTGATCAGCAAGGCAACATGGTGTCGCTGATCCAAAGTAATTACCGTGGTATGGGCTCGGGCGTGACTCCTACAGGACTCGGCTTTGTCCTGCAAAACCGTGGCGAGTTGTTTGCTCTGGAGGAAGGTCATGCCAATGTATTTGAACCGGGCAAGCGCCCCTTCCACACCATTATTCCTGCCTTTGTGACGAAAGATGATAAACCCATCATGAGTTATGGCGTCATGGGCGGTGCTACGCAACCACAGATGCATGCACAGATCCTGATCAACATCATCGACTTCGGTATGAACCTGCAAGAAGCCGGTGACGCGCCGCGCATCTTACACACTGGCTCAAGCCAGCCGACCGGTGAAGAGATGACCGATGGTGGGGTGATCAGCCTGGAAAATGGTTTTTCTGCTCATACGCGCCGTGAACTGATTAAAATGGGTCATACCCTGCAAGAAGCCGTGGGTCCTTTTGGAGGTTATCAGGCGATCTGGAAAAACCACGAAGAAGATGTCTATTATGGAGCTTCTGAAAGTCGCAAAGACGGCCACGCTGCTGGTTTCTAACCAGCAGCCACGTCAGGACAGTTATTGTGCGTTGGATCATTCTACTCGTTATCGGTGTTACCGCGTTAGTTGCGCTCAGCTCGTGCAGCTCACCGGGGATCTATGCAGATCGCAACCACTACATCGAGACTAAGGATACCAATGCCATTGATTTCTTTATGATGCGTTGGTTTGGAGAGGACGACTGGGCCGATCAACAGGCAGAAATCGCCGCAAATCCCGACTTGGTGCCGATGACTGAGATTTCCTTCGCCCGCATTCTGACGCCCTCAGCACAGCCCCAACTCACTTGGTTGGGGCACGCAAGTTTCCTGCTGCAATACAAAAATCTCAATGTTTTAACGGATCCTATTCTCAGCGAACGTGCCTCGCCAGTGAGCTTTGCTGGTCCTGAACGTTTAACCCCTGCTCCTTTAACTGCTGCTGAGCTCCCCCCTATTGATTACGTCGTCCTCAGTCACAATCATTATGACCATCTCGACGAAGAAACCATTTTGGCCCTGGGCGATAACGTGGTTTACCTGGTGCCCCTGGGCCTGACCGAATGGTTCGTTGCGCATGGTATCGAGGCCTCACGGGTGCGGGAGTTCGACTGGTGGCAGCAGGCCAGCATAGGTCCCTTGGAAATTACTTCCACGCCAAGCCAACACTGGTCGGCGCGTAGCCTTTGGGATAAAAACGACACGCTCTGGACCACCTGGCATATTGCAATTGCCGACTGGCAGGTCTGGTTTGCCGGAGACACCGGTTATAACGCCCATCAATTCAAAGAAATCGGCGAACGCTTTCCTGCTATTGACCTGGGACTCATTCCAATCGGAGCCTATCAACCGCGTTGGTTTATGAAGCCACAGCATGTCAATCCAGCAGAGGCATTACAAATGCATCTTGATATTGGCGCCCGGCATTCCTATGCCATGCATTGGGGCACCTATCAATTAGCTGCGGAAGGCCTTGCTGAGACCCATCAGGATTTTACCGATGCACTGGCGTCAGCTGAGCTTGAGAATCCTGGATTTACCCGGATCAAAATTGGTGAAACCCTGGTGATGGATAAAAAACCAGCAAATTAATGTAAAGCTCGCTTGACTTATAGAATGCTTTAGACAACTATATGTCAAACACACTTTACTTATAGGTCACTTATGTCTCGTCAATCAACACTTAAACATCTCACCACTCGACTCGCAGTCTGGACTGCTGCCTGGGTACTATCAACCGCTGTTGTGAGCTTCGGCTCCACCCTACTCTGGCCTGAACAGGAACTTCTTAAAGTAGGGGTTCTGCTGCTTAATTTGGCGTTGGGTGTGGGCATGATCGAATCCAACCGCCGCTATATTCTTGCGCTGGATGAGTTACAGCAAAAGATTCACCTACAAGCTGCGGCAATCAGTCTAGGTGCAGCAGTCATCGGAGGCATCGCCTACTCCCTTGCTGATATCACCAATGTCATTCCTGTTGACGCGGAAATTTCGTTTCTCATTATGCTGATAGGTATCACCTATCTGATCAGCTTACTGGTTGGCATGCGGAGCTACCGATGAAAAATCGTCTAAAGGTTTTACGCGCTGAGCGGAACTGGACTCAGGCCGACCTTGCCACCGCAGTGGACGTTTCCAGGCAAACGATTAACGCTATCGAGAAAGGTAAGTTCGACCCGAGCCTACCACTGGCGTTTAAATTCTCACGTTTGTTCGAACTTCCCATCGAAGCCATCTTTTTCGATGACGACGATAGTTAAATCAGGCTGCCATTCAGTCCGAGCCTAGGTTAAGCTAAGGTTTATTAGCTATTTTTTACCTGATGAGGGCTGTATGGATTTGGTCTTGACCGCACTGATAGCAAGTTTCCTCACTGGCGCACTGACTTCGGTCGGTGCGCTACCGGTTTTACTGGGTCGCAAACCGTCAGAGCGTTTCAACGATACCCTGCTGGGATTTGCTGCAGGGGTAATGTTGGCAGCTTCATTCTTCTCGCTGATTGTTCCCTCCATCGAAATTTCGACCCTTATGTATGGCGAAGGCCCAACCCCCGCTTTAATTGCCGTGTGTGGGATCTTGCTCGGTGCGGCGGCCATTGCTGCCTTGGACCGTTTATTACCGCACGAGCACTTCATTACCGGCCCTGAAGGTCTTGCCACCGATAAGATCGCCGGCGTCTGGCTATTTGTGTTTGCCATCGCTATTCATAACTTTCCCGAAGGACTCGCTGTCGGCGTGGCCTACGGCAGTGGCGATGTTGACGCGGCCTTCTCCCTGGCATTGGGCATTGGCTTGCAGAATATTCCTGAAGGGCTGGCGGTAGCAGTAGGACTGGTCGCAGTAGGTTACAGTCACCTGAAAAGTTTCGTGGTGGCCTCATTAACCGGTCTAATTGAGCCTATCGGTGGTGTCATTGGCGGTCTTTTTGTGAATATTTCGCAAGTTTTGCTGCCATGGGGGCTAGTTTTCGCTGCAGGTGCTATGCTGTTTGTTATCAGTCACGAAATCATTCCGGAAACGCATCGCCGCGGTCATCATCAACGTGCGACAGCTGGCCTGATGGTGGGTTTAGTGATCATGTTATTCCTTGACGTATGGTTAGCAGCATGAAAACAGTCGCATTTATTGGTTTTGGTGATATCGCCGAGCGTACCAGCATCGCCTTAAGCTTTGCCGGCTATACGCAACTGCGGGGGTTATGCCGACATCCTGAAGTAAAACGGAACCCCGCGCATGTCGAACTGATTGCAGGTGATGCCGCGAATGGCAGCGACCTGGCAAAATTAATCACGAGCGACACAGAGGTCGTCGTCATGACCCTCACCCCCGACCGTTCCAGTGACGACAGCTACTTCGACGGTTACGTCGTACCGGCGCGGTTGCTACAAAATCATCTGCAAAGTAATGGCCTGACGCCACGTATCATCTATATTTCCAGCACCGGCGTCTATGGCGAGCGCAATGGCGAGTGGATCGATGAGGAGACACCGGCGAGACCTAACGACCATCAAGGTGAAATGTTACTTCAAGCAGAACAAACCGTACAAAGTGCCAGTGAGAACGTAAGTATTTTGCGCTGCTCGGGAATTTACGGACCGAACCGTTCGCGGCTGGCTGAGTTGCTCATTTCTGGTAAAGCCGTCATTACCCCGGCATGGACCAATCGTATCCACGCGGACGATGTCGCCGGCTTTATTGCTTATTTAATCCAACACCCTGAGCAACAGCGGCCGCTGTTTCTGGTCAGTGATGATGAGCCCTTGCAGCAAGAGGATGCGTACGGACGACTCGCCAAGCGTTTAGGCGTAGATCTACGCGCCCTGTCGCGGGAGGATGAAATCGGACGCCGGGGAAGTAAGCGGATTAATAACCGCTCACTCCATGCGAGCGGTTACCAGTTACTGTTCCCAACTTACGCGCCCAAATAACTCAGGGAAGTTAACTGTTCTTGAAGTTCAGCATGCGCTGCAATGGTTTCATGGCTTTCTCAGCCAGCGCGGGGTCGACCTGTATTTCATGTGCCTTGCCGCCGTGCTCTAACGCCTCAGCAATCGCCACAAGGCCGTTCATGGCCATCCAGGGGCAATGGGCACAACTGCGACAAGTAGCACCGCTACCAGCTGTAGGCGCTTCGATAAAGTGCTTCTCAGGAGACAGTTGCTGCATTTTGTAAAATATGCCGCGGTCTGTGGCCACAATGAAAGTTTCATTGGGCATCTCCTGACTGGCTTTGATTAACTGAGAAGTCGAGCCTACCGCATCGGCCAATTCCACCACCGGCGCTGGCGACTCAGGATGCACCAGAATAGCGGCCTCAGGATAAACCTTCTTCAGATCTTCAAGGGCTTTGGTTTTAAACTCATCATGCACCACACAAGCACCTTGCCACATGATCATATCTGCGCCGGTCTGCTTCTGGATATAAGCGCCAAGATGCTTATCCGGGCCCCACAAGATGGTTTCCCCTTCCGCGTCTAAATGATCGACAATATCCAACGCAATGCTTGAGGTGACGACCCAGTCGGCACGCGCCTTAACTGCCGCTGAGGTATTGGCGTAGACGACCACGGTACGCTCAGGATGCGCGTCACAGAACGCTGAGAACTCTTCAATGGGGCAGCCAATGTCAAGGGAGCAGGTCGCTTCCAACGTTGGCATCAGAACGGTTTTGTTGGGTGTCAGTATCTTGGCGGTTTCGCCCATGAACTTCACGCCCGCCACGATCAGGGTGTCGGCAGTATGGTTGGCGCCAAATCGTGCCATTTCCAGCGAGTCAGAGACACAACCACCCGTTTCTTCAGCTAAGGCCTGAATCTCAGGATCCGTATAATAGTGTGCCACAAGCACAGCGTTCTTCTCTTGCAAGAGCTGCTTAATGCGCGCTTTATAAGCCGCTTGTTCCTGCTCGGTAAGCGGTTTCGGCTTGGCCGGGAACGCATAGTCAAGTTTGTCGATAACGCGGGCTTGGATTTCTTCAGTGATACTCATGCTACTACTTCACTACATGGGAAACGTTTGCATAGTATAAAGGAAAATTCAGTGCGGGTAAAAAATCGTGGTGGGTCGTGCAGGATTCGAACCTGCGACCAATTGATTAAAAGTCAACTGCTCTACCAACTGAGCTAACGACCCACGAAAGGATACTGATGTGCGACGAGAGAGTGGTGGGTCGTGCAGGATTCGAACCTGCGACCAATTGATTAAAAGTCAACTGCTCTACCAACTGAGCTAACGACCCAATCTCGTCTGTTGCTACTTATCAGCGGCAACGGCGGCATAGTTTACTTAAAATGCCGCACGTTGCAACTGCAAATTTCAGATAACCGGTGCGTTTGCTCAATTTGCGAACATTTACCGTGATTACTTACAAGGTTATTACAAATTCTCTAAGCGTTTTGCTGCTAAATCCGCCGGCGTACTGCCCGGGTAATCGGCAATGACCTTTTTAAAGTAGCTTTCAGCGAGTGCTTTTTCGCCCTGCTGCTGAGCAACAATACCCAACTTCAATAAGCTGTCAGCACGTTTGTTGCTGTCAGGGAAGCGCTCCGCCACAGTACTGAACTCTTGCTTAGCACCGCTATAGTCACCTTCGGCGTAAAGCAGTTGTCCTAACCAGTAGTGCGCATTAGGTACATAGGTTGAGTTCGGGAACTGCTCTATAAAACTGCGAAACTCGGGAATCGCTGCGTCGTAACGACGATCCTCCATCACCAGGCGGATCGCTTTGTCATAGGCATCGTTCTCGCTCAGATTACTCGAATAGGACGGTGAACCGTCTGCTCCTGAGCTTGCACTGGACGACGATGTGCCTACACTCGCAGAAGGCGCTGGTGTTGCAGTTAAGCGGCGATCGATCTCCTGATAAATCTCACGCTGCCGTTGCAAAATTTGTTCAAGCTGATAGGCATGCTCTTCAGTTCTGCCGCGCAGCTCTGCGACTTCATCTTGTAATGTCGACATTTGATCGAGCAGCGCCATTTGTGCAGCATTACGAGCATCCATCACTCGCTCGAGCTGCGCTAAGCGCTCCTCAACACTGCCACTACCTAACTTCGATACCGGAGCCTGCGCAAACAGGACTCCGGGAACAAGAAAGGCCACTACTAGAATTAGTTTTTGCATTGGCTTAACCTTAGTAAACTAGGACAGCACGGCGGTTTTTAGCGTAAGCAGCTTGAGTAGAAGCTTTGATCAGAGGCTTCTCTTCGCCGTAAGAAACTGTTTCCAGCTGGCTTGAGCTTACACCCAGATTTTGCAAGTACTGTGCAACGGCTTTCGCACGACGCTCACCCAAAGCAATGTTGTACTCAGGTGTACCGCGCTCATCCGCATGACCTTCGATGGTCACAGAAACATTTGGGTTCTGAACCAGAAATTCAGCATGATCAGCCAGCAGCTGACCGTACTCAGAACTTACCCGCGAATCATCAAATGCGAAGTAAATAATATTTTCGCGCTGCAGGGTTTCCATTTTCTCAGCACGAACTTCGGCTGGAGTTTTGGTCCGCTCTGCTGCATCAACTTCAACGCCAGAACCGCTTTGCTGACCCTGCTGTTGCTGATTGGTTTGCTGGCTTGCCGCATCATCTGCGCCCTGGCTAGAGCTACATGCTGCCAACGTCAGCATAGGTACAGCGATAAGAAGGCTTTTTAGTAACTGATTTGCGTTCATGTCCGCGATCCTTAGTTCAAATGTAATTTTAATTGTTAAGAGTAACTTTCACGTTTTGTATTAACGCAAAAACGGTGACCACGCGGGCGATTTCACCTCGCCTTCGCGCGCTGGAAGTCTTGCTTTAAAACGACCATCGACCGAAACCAACGCTAATACTTGCTGGTTATTATGTGTGGTGCTGTAAATCACCATGCTGCCATTCGGCGCTAAACTCGGTGACTCATCTAACGATGTCTGGGTGAGCACTTGCAACGCACCATTCGGATAATCCTGCTTAGCAATATGATAGTTGCCTTGCGTACGATTTACCATGACCACCTGCTGACCGTTTGGGGTCCAGGTACCGCCAAGGTTCTGCTCACCTTCGAATGTCAGGCGTCGCACCTGACCTGAATCTAAATTTACGCTATATAATTGCGGTCTGCCACCCCTTTCTGACGTGAAGATCAAGGATTTCCCATCTGGTGACCAGTTTGGTTCCGTATCAATCGCATGGTGTCGTGTTACCCGTTGCAACTCTTTACTGAAAATGTTCATCACATAGAGTTCAGGATTGCCATCTTTGGATAACACCATGGCCAGACTATTCCCATCGGGAGACCAGACCGGACTACTGTTTATGCCGGAGAAAGAGGTGATTTTTTCCCGCCGCGTAGTGTAGATATCCTGGGTGAAAATTTCCGGACGCTTATTTTCGAAGCTCACATAAGCAAGCTTGTTGCCATCGGGTGACCATGACGGTGACATCAATGGCTCGGGGCTGCGCAACAACACCTTCTCGTCATAACCGTCGTAGTCGGCGACGACCAGCTGATAAGGTTTTTCGTCGTTATAATTCACCGTGACGTAGGCGATTCGGGTCATAAAAGCACCGCGTTCACCGGTCATGGTTTCGTAAAAGACATCCGAGATTCGGTGCGCATATTGACGAAACTGTTCGCCATTAATAACGCTGCGTCGGGCATCCAGAATGTGATCTTGCGCGGTGACCAGCTCACCGTCGCGCAACATACGCGTACCACTGGTGATTTGTCCTCTGAGGATATCAATAATCTGGAAAGAGACCGTGTAGCGATCGACCGCATAAGGTTCAATGGTGCCCACCAGCACAGCTTCTACACCCAGACTCGCCCAGCTGGGATAATCAATCTCGCCCTCGCTGCTGGGAAACTGTGGCATGGCGTTGCGCGGGATCGGATTGAATTTACCACTGCGCATCAAGTCTGCGGCAATAACCTCGGTCAGCCCCTCCGGTGCGGGGCCGTCACCTAACCAACGAAAAGGTACAACCGCTATCGGTCGGGCACTGTTGACGCCATCGGTGATAACAATTTCCAACGAGGCATTAGCAGGCCGTTGCAGAACGGTCATTAACGCAACAGCGGTGATCAAGAGTAAAACAATTTTTTTCATCATAGTGTTATCACAATTACTTCACTGGTTAATTGAATTCGGGCTGTACCGTCAAAGAGATAGTTTCCATCTCTTTAAAGATCTCAGGGTCGTCCGATACTGGCAAGGTCCCTGCTTTAAATACCGCATTCTGGGTCGCCTGGCAAACCGCAGTGTCACCACTCAACGTGTCGACCGAGATAACGAAACCGCTGGACGCGACGCGGATCCGAACTTTACATTCTTTACCGCGCATCGACGGGTCCGTGATCAAATTACGTTGAATCGTGTTCTTAATGAGCGTGTTATATTTGCTAACTTCGCTTTGGATCTGTCGCGTCCGTGCCGCGGCACGGCGTTCACGTTCTGCTGCCAACTCTTCCTGCAGCTGACGTTCCCGCTCAGCGCGCTCGCGAGCTTCCTGTTCCTTACGTTTGCGCTCTTCTTCCAGCCGTCGGGCTTCTTCTTCACGCTTCTTTCGTTCCGCCTCAGCTTTACGGGCCGCCTCTTCTTCACGCTTACGCCGCTCAGCAGCGGCCTCAGCAGCTTGTTCCGCTTCCTGCTTTTTCTGCTGCGCTGCAGCTTGCTCACGGGCCAGGCGTTCACGCTCGGCACGTTGCTGTTCGGCCAGTTCGCGCTGGCGTTGCTGCTCGGCCTCGCGTTGCTTTTTGGCCGCTTCCGCGCGGCGCTCCAGCTCGGCAATCTCTTCCTCGCGCTTGGCTTCCTGTGCCTTAATCTCAGCAATCTGCTCGTTAATCTTTGCCTTGTCGACCGTCGCTGCACTGACGATCTCTTCTTCCGGCACGGCTTCGTCCTCTAAAGGCGCGGTCAGATGCGCTTCCATCGCTTCCGGAACGCTTGGCGAAAACTTAAAACCGGCGAACAAAATCACCACAATTCCCAGATGCAATGCAATTGAGAGCAGTAGCGGCACCGTTAGTTCAGTCGGCCATGTAAATTTCCCGATCTTCACATGTGCCTCTCTAATTATCCGTGTCTTCGGTCATCAGACCAACAGAATCAACACCGAGCTGTTGCAACAGCACCATCAGCCGCACAACCTGGTTGTAGGATACGCCGCCATCGCCGTTGACCATGATTCTGGTCTCAGGATCCAGTTGCAATTGTGCCTGTATACGCGCCGCCAGAGTCTCAATATCCAAAGGATCATTGGGATCGTTATAATCCGCCAGCGAGCTCACATAATACTGGCCATCACGATCGACTGAGACAATAATCGGCGGCTTGCTTTCCGCATCCAGCGGCTGCGCGTTAGCATTGGGCAAATCAACCTTAACCCCCTGCGTAATCAAAGGCGCAGTCACCATAAAAATGATCAACAGCACCAGCATCACGTCAATGTAGGGTACCACATTGATCTCGGAAACGGGCTTACGCCGTTTGCGATTCGCCGTCATCATCATCATGACGCGGCACCTGCGGCTTTCGGTTGGGCACTACCCTGGCGCTGCAAAATGGCCAACAGCTCATCCATAAAGTTCAGGTACTGGTTATCAACCTTCTCGACCCGATGGGCAAAGCGGTTGTAGGCAATGACGGCAGGAATTGCGGCAAACAGACCCATAGCGGTAGCAATCAGTGCTTCAGCGATACCCGGCGCGACCATGGCCAAGGTCGCCTGCTGCACTGCACCCAGACCAATAAAGGCATTCATGATGCCCCAGACGGTACCGAACAGGCCCACATAAGGACTGATGGAACCAATGGTCGCTAATAAACTTAAATTACTTTCTAACCTGTCCACTTCACGGGAGTGCACCACTCGCATAGCGCGGTAGGAGGCTTCAAGAACCTGCGGCTGACTCAATGAGGGGTTGCTGCGTAAGCGCGCAAACTCTTTAAAACCAGCGTAAAACAGCTTCTCCATACCACTGGCGTTTTGCGCGCGGGCGCCGATTTCCTGATACAAGCGCGCCAAATCCACGCCCGACCAAAACCGATCTTCGAAGGCTGTCGCCTGCTGACTGGCGGTCTGGATCACCTTGCGACGCTGGAAAATCATCATCCAGCCGGCCACGGAAAACGCAAGCAGCAATAACATCACCAACTGCACGACAAAACTAGCTTCCAAAATTAACGCAGTAATTGACATCTCAGCTTGCACGCTTAAGTACCTCTATGATTTCTGTTGGCATAGGTACGGCGCGAACCGCAGTACCTGCTTCCCCTAAATGAACGCAAGCCGCTTTAATTCTGGCTTGGCATAAAACCGTGCCGCTTTGATCCAGCACCTGTTGTGTAAATTCTACGGACGCCCGCTTCAACCGTTCGACCACAACGGTGACGTCCAGTTCCTGATTGAACTTCGCTGGTCGCAGTAACTCCATCTCGACCTTACGGACAACAAAGCCAAGCTTGAGCTCAAGCCAGGTATCTTGTTCAATCCCCAGTGAGCGTAACCACTCGGTGCGGGCCCGCTCAAGAAATTTGAGATAATTTGCATAATATACGATACCGCCAGCATCCGTGTCCTCGTAATAGACGCGGATCGGCCAGGAAAACCTATTCATCTCACTCATCATGACTACTTTTTCTGTTTTGGGTTCATGCTGCAAGTTAAACCAGCTAAATTTAATGTAAAAAATCAATCCGGTTAAAAAATAGCCAGACTTTTATTTATTTGTAAAATTTGACCATAAATTCATTACATGCTGATTTAAATGGACTTTAATGGTCTTACCAATTCAATGGTGGTTTATTTTTGTTCACTGGTTACATACTGCTATTAGAAAAACTTATCTGAACTACAATTTTTCTCGGTTGAACAGAGGTCGGTCCTCCGTATAATGCGCTGCATACCAGATACGAAGAGACCGGTTGTCGCTTCTTCCTGTTATTGTTCCCTGGATTTAACTTCCTTGTTGTTCTGTAGTTTTAGCCCGCTTCCCAGCGGGCTTTTTTTTTGCCTGTCAGTCAGCATTGCCCGGCGCCAGTCCGAAATGGGCATACGCATGCGGTGTTGCGATACGTCCGCGCGGTGTGCGCTGCAAGAACCCTTGCTGAATAAGGTAAGGTTCCAGCACGTCTTCTATGGTGTCTTTCTCTTCGCCAATGGCTGCCGCCAGATTATCCAACCCGACCGGACCACCCAGAAACTTCTCGATGATGGCTAATAATAGCTTGCGGTCCATGTAATCAAAACCCGCTTCATCAACATCCACCATTTTCAGTGCCGCCGAGGCCACAGGCAGGTCAATACGGCCATCGTTTCTGACCTCAGCAAAGTCACGTACCCGGCGTAACAAACGATTAGCAATACGCGGTGTGCCGCGCGAACGACGGGCAATTTCGCGCGCGCCGTCATCGTTCAGGTCCAGATTAAGATAGTTTGCGGAACGCCGGATAATAGTCGTCAACTCAGTTACATCGTAAAACTCAAGGCGTTGCACAATGCCAAAGCGGTCCCGTAACGGTGATGTTAATGCGCCGGCCCGCGTAGTGGCGCCGATCAAGGTAAACGGCGGCAGGTCCAGCTTGATCGAACGTGCCGCAGGCCCCTCGCCAATCATGATATCCAGCTGATAATCTTCCATGGCCGGATAGAGGATCTCTTCCACGACCGGACTCAAGCGATGAATTTCATCGATAAAGAGGACATCGTGCGCCTCGAGATTGGTCAGCAACGCCGCCAAATCACCTGCTTTTTCCAGTACCGGGCCAGAGGTTTGGCGAATATTAACGTCAAGTTCATTAGCAACGATATTCGCCAACGTGGTTTTGCCCAGTCCGGGCGGGCCAAAAATCAGTAAATGATCAAGCGCTTCCTGGCGTTGCCGCGCCGCCTGGATAAAGATTTCCATTTGTTCAACGACATGCTTCTGACCGGTGTAGTCGGCAAGCTTTTTCGGCCGTATAGCCCGGTCAACGACTTCGTCATCGTGTTGTTGTTGTGGCTGATTTATCCGATCCGGTTCAATCATTTTTACGGCAACTTAGTTCAAGGTTAATCCTGCGCGACGCGGTTTCAGCGTGGCAATGTTCATCGTCGCGCCCAACACTACCGGCCGCGACTGCATATTGGTTCTACATGGTTTTCAAAGCAGCCCGAATGAGCTCTTCGCTCGAAGCCTCGCCATGGGTCTTTAATGCCGCAGCAACAGCTTTCTCCGCTTGCGCCGGCTTGTACCCCAGCGCCATCAACGCGCCCGTCGCATCCTCGCGCGGTGAACTTGCAGTCACTGTCGATTGCATATCACCAAAATCGATAGGGGCAGCGTCTGTGGCTGGAGTCGCGCTGGTCCAGTTCTGTAGGCGGTCACGCATTTCCACCACCAATCGCTCTGCTGTTTTACGTCCGACGCCCGGCAGTTTAACCAAGCTCGACACATCATCATGACTGACAGCGGTCACAAACTGTTGCAGGGTCATACCGGACATAATCGTCAGGGCCAGCTTCGGTCCTACCCCTTGTGCTTTTATGAGCTGGCGAAATAAGCCGCGCTCAGCAAAGGTATTAAAGCCATATAAGAGTTGTGCGTCTTCACGCACCACAAAGTGGGTCACCACGGTCACCTGCTCGCCAATGTCAGGCAACTCATACAGGCAGGTCATCGGCATTTGCACTTCATACCCGACGCCCTGCACGTCGATTAAAATTTCTGGCGGCTGCTTACTGATCAGCAGCCCTGTGAGTCGTCCGATCAACGCCCTCTCCTTGTTTGTCTGGTTGCCCGGTTACTCGCCATAGTGGCAGCATACTTGCGGCTATGCGCATGACACAGCGCCACAGCTAAGGCGTCGGCAGCGTCGGCCTGCGGACGATGACTTAATTTCAGCATCGCCATGACCATATGCTGCACCTGAGTTTTATCTGCTGCGCCCGTACCTACCACCGCCTGCTTAATTAGCCGTGCGGCGTACTCTGCGACCGGGAGACTGGCCTGCGCCGCAGCAACAATTGCAGCGCCGCGTGCTTGCCCCAGTTTCAATGCAGAGTCGGGATTACGCGCCATAAAAACCTGTTCAATAGCGAACTCGTCCGGTTGAAACTGCGCGATCAGCTCGCTGACACCATCATGAATGACCTTGAGCTTTTCGGCAAGCGTGAAAGGATTGCGCGCCGTGCCTGCGGCATTGATGCAGCCACTGGCGACATAGGTTAATTGATTGCCCTGCTGGCGAATGATGCCATACCCGGTGAGCCGCGAACCTGGGTCAATACCCAGTATGATGGCCATTAACTGAGGCGCTCCAAAATAGCATCGTCGATGTCTGCGTTATGGTACACCTCCTGCACATCATCGAGCTCTTCAAGCGCGTCAATGAGTTTGAGAAAGGTTTCAGCGTCCGCTTCGGTAAGTGGCGAACGCGTATCCGGTAAGAGTCCGACTTCCGCGTGCAATGGCTCAAAACCTGCAGCTTTCAAGCTATCTTTCACTTTGCCAAAGGTCTCAGGTGTGGTGAATACGTCAAAACTGCCATCCTCGTTGGTGACAATATCCTCTGCGCCAGCCTCAAGGGCAGCTTCCATCAAGGCGTCTTCATCTACCTCTGCGGCAAAACTAAGTACCCCACGTTTGTGAAAGAGGTACGCAACGGACCCGTCAGTACCTAAATTGCCACCGTGCTTACTGAATGCATAACGCACCTCAGACACCGTGCGATTCCGGTTATCGGTCATGGTTTCCAGTAGGATTGCCACACCCCCCGGGCCGTAGCCTTCGTAGGTAAGTTCATCGAGGTTGTCGCCATCGAGGTCACCACTACCACGCTTCACTGCAGTATCAATGGTGTCTTTTTTCATGTTGTTGGCGAGCGCTTTGTCTATGGCTGCGCGTAATCTTGGGTTCGTATCGGCATCACCGCCACCCTCCCGGGCGGCGACCACGATTTCACGAATAAGACGGGTAAAGATTTTGCCGCGCTTAGCATCCTGCGCGGCTTTGCGATGTTTAATGTTGGCCCATTTCGAATGACCTGCCATCGTGCATCCCTCTTTAGTCGTTAGATTCCTCTGCTACCCTAACCGCAACGCCCAGCTCCTGCAAGGCGGCAGGGTTTGCCAGCCCCGGCGCATCGGTCAGTACACAAGCAGCGGTAGTAGTTTTCGGGAAGGCAATGACTTCACGAATAGAGCTCGCCCCCACCATTAACATCACCAGACGATCCAAACCAAATGCCAGACCTGCATGCGGAGGTGTACCGTACTTCAGGGCTTCCAGCAAGAAGCCGAATTTCTCCTGCGCTTCTTCTTTGTCGATGCCCAGAATTTCAAATACAGCTTGCTGCATTGCATTGTCGTGGATACGCACCGAACCGCCACCCACTTCAACACCGTTGAGCACCATATCGTAGGCATTGGATAAGGTCGTCGCCGGATTCGCTTTCAGTTCTTCAGGCGTCACGCCAACGGGTGCCGTAAATGGATGGTGAATCGCATGCAGGCTGCCGTCGTGCTCTTCAAACATTGGGAAGTCAACGACCCACAGCGGACGCCACTCATCACTAACGAATCCGTGCTCTTCACCGACTTTCAAGCGCAACGCGCCAAGGGCTTCAGCCACCACAGTGGCATTATCAGCACCGAAGAAAATAATATCGCCATCCGCAGCCTGAGTTCGCTCGAGGATCCCCTGCAAGGCGTCATCGGGGATAAACTTGAGTACCGGCGACTGCACGCCCTCGCGACCCGCGGCAAGGTCGTTGACCTTCATCCAGGCCAGTCCTTTAGCGCCGTAGATGCCAACAAAGTTAGTATACTCGTCGATGTTTTTACGCGAAATATCGCCGGCTTTACCCGGCACTTTAAGCGCTGCAACGCGACCTTTCGGGTCATTTGCCGGTGCGGCAAACACTTTAAATTCGACCTCTTTAAGCAAGTCGGCAACGTCCACTAGTTCTAACGGATTACGCAAATCCGGTTTGTCGCTGCCAAAGCGCTGCATGGCTTCATGCCAGCTCATACGGGGGAAATTCCCGAGGTCAATTTCGAGCAGTTCATTGAACAACTGACGCACCATCTGCTCGGTGATATCCATCACCTGATCGGCGCTCATAAACGAGGTCTCGATATCAATCTGGGTAAATTCCGGCTGCCGGTCCGCCCGCAAATCTTCGTCGCGGAAGCATTTGACGATTTGGTAATAACGATCAAAGCCTGACATCATCAGCAGTTGCTTAAACAGCTGTGGCGACTGCGGCAAAGCAAAGAACTTGCCTTTATAGGTCCGACTCGGCACTAAGTAATCCCGGGCGCCCTCTGGAGTGGCACGCGTCAGCATCGGCGTTTCAATATCCAGAAAACCGGCCGCGTCCATAAAGCGACGCACGGCACTGGTCACCCGCGCCCGAAACTGTAGATTGTGGTTCATGTTCGGACGGCGCAGATCCAGGTAGCGAAAACGCAGACGAGCTTCTTCGCTGACATGTTGGTTGAAATCGATCGGTAGTGGTTCCGAGCGGCTGAGAATTTCCAGCTCATCGGCCATCACTTCCACAGCGCCGGTAGCCATGGTGGTATTCACCTGACTGTCAGGTCGCGCGCGCACGGTGCCTTTAAGGCGGATACAAAATTCCTGACGCAATTTGTTCGCGGTCTCAAACAAGGCTGCTTGATCAGGGTCGAACACCACTTGCACCAGACCTGTGCGGTCACGCATATCGATAAAAATCAGACCGCCTAAGTCGCGACGTTTGTTGACCCAACCACACAGATTGACCTGCTGATCGACCAGACTTGTTTCAAGCTGTCCACAATAATGGCTACGCATGGGTTTTTCCCTACCACAAATTAAAATTTACAAAGCGCAACATTATAACGGACTGGCAGCGATTGTCAGTAGTACAGACCGGATCGGGCAAAGAAAAAAATGAAGTTTGCCTACCCGTTACGCTAAACTATGTGCATTAGCTTAAGCCAGTGAACAGAAGGATAGCCCGTGCACGAAAGCAAGAAAGATGCGATTTTTGCTGAACCCCTCACTCAGGTGAGCGATTTTGTATTTGATCAGCGCGTGGTTGAGGTCTTTCCCGATATGATTAATCGGTCGGTTCCCGGCTACCAGAGTATCCTGCATGGGATTGGCCAGCTGACTCAGCGCTTCGCGCAACCAGACAGCACCATCTACGATTTAGGCTGTTCACTGGGCGCGGCCACTTTAGCGATGCGACAAAACCTGTCCGGGCACGCCGGCGTGAAGATTATTGCCGCTGATAACTCAGCAGCGATGGTGGAACGTTGCCGCCTGCATCTGCAAGGTTACCGTAGCGATACGCCGGCCGAAGTCGTCTGTACTGACGTGCGCGAACTTGCCATCGACAACGCCTCAGTGGTCACCATGAATTTTACCCTGCAATTTATCCCCCAAGACGAACGCCAGCAGCTGTTACAACGCATCTACACGGGGTTGAAGCCGGGCGGCGTGTTACTACTCTCGGAGAAGTTTAAAAGCGACAATGAGCAACTTAACGAGGTGCTGGTCGATTTGCACCATGAGTTCAAACGCGCAAACGGGTACAGTGAGCTTGAGATAAGTCAAAAGCGTGCGGCCATTGAAAACGTGATGCGGGTCGACTCCCTGGCGACGCATCAGCAACGCTTGCAGGATGCCGGCTTTAAAGCGGTGCAGGTATGGTTTCAGTGCTATAACTTTGCCGCCCTGCTGGCAGTGAAATAACAGGCAGCTCGCCTTTTCATGTACCGAATGATAAATGGATAGCTATGGACGTATTCAAAGATGACCTGATTGCCCTGGCGCAATCGCCACTACGGCATTGGCTCACTCACTTACCGGCGCAGCTGGATCACTGGCAGCGCGAGCAACAACACGGGGAGCTGCGCAAATGGCTGCGCTGCGTCGAGCAACTCCCAACGCTGCCCGCAGAGCAGGTGCAGTTGACCGATACCGTGACCGTGCGTGCCGAGCAGGTCAGTGATGGCCAGCAGCAGCGCATCCGCGGGTTATTGCAGCAACTCACGCCCTGGCGCAAGGGCCCCTTCGATTTGCACGGCGTCAGCATCGACACCGAGTGGCGCTCAGATTATAAATGGCAGCGGGTCGCGCCGCATATCGGTGACCTGACCGGCCAGCAAGTGCTCGATGTGGGGTGCGGCAGCGGCTACCATTTATGGCGTATGCTTGAAAGTGGTGCTGCACAGGTTTGGGGGGTTGACCCCGGACAGTTATTTCTGGCGCAATTTCTCGCCGTTCGGCATTTTATGCCAGCAGAGCTGCAGGCCCGCGCGCACTGGTTTCCTGTCGGCGTGGAAGATCTGCCCGAACTGGCGGCTTTTGATACCGTTTTTAGCATGGGGGTACTTTATCACCGGCGTTCACCGATTGATTTTCTTACCCAGCTGCACGCACAACTACGTAAAGGTGGACAGCTGGTGCTGGAAACCTTAGTGGTTGAAGGCGACGTCACTACCGTACTTGTGCCTGGCCAAACCTATGCAAAAATGCGCAATGTCTGGTTTATCCCCAGTACTCAGGCCTTAGTACACTGGCTGGAGCGCTGCGGTTTTAGCAATGTGCGCGTGGTCGATGAGTCTATGACCGACGTCAGCGAACAGCGGGCTACCGAATGGATGACCGGACAATCTCTGGCTGATTTCCTTGACCCCGATGATCCCAGCAGAACCATCGAAGGCTACCCCGCGCCACGGCGCGCGGTGGTCATTGCTAACGTTTGAGGAAGTGCCGCTTATGTCTACGCCACCGAATTACCGTCCGAAAACCACGCTCGAACAATGGCGTATTCTGCAAGCGGTGGTCGACTACGGTGGTTATGCCCGGGCGGCTGAAGCTATCAACAAAAGCCAGAGTTCAATGAATCATGCTGTGGCGAAATTGCAGGAAAGCCTGGGCGTTAAACTGTTGCAGGTAGTAGGCCGCAAAGCTGAGTTAACCAACATTGGTGAGGTCATGTTGCGCCGCTCGCGGCAATTAACTGTGCTGGTCACCGAGCTCGAACAGCTGGCACAGAACCTGAAACAGGGCTGGGAGCCGGAGATTAAGCTCGCCGTTGAAATGGTCTTTGATCGCAACAAGTTATTACCGGTGCTGCGCGAGTTTCAGCTCCACAGCCGTGGTAGTCGTTTAGTCATTGAAGACACTGTTCTGACCGGCTCCGTTGAAGCCATCATTGACCAGTCTGCAGACATTGTCATCAGCCATCAGCTGCCCCGCGGCATCGTCGGCGAGCCATTAAGCAACTATCGGATGCAGTTGGTGGTGGCCAGTGACCATCCATTGGCACAATTTCCCCAACCCATCAGTCCGGATCAACTCAGTCAGTACCTGCAGGTCGTGATTCGCGATACCGCGCGTAAGCCCGTTGAAGCCGAAGGCTGGCTAAAGGCCGAGCAGCGCTGGACTGTGAACAATTTTAATGAAGCTTTACCGCTGGTAGAGGCCGGCATCGGCTTTTGTTGGCTACCGCCCTTTGTTACCAGAAATGCCGAAAACCTGGTTGAGTTGAGCCTTTCCGGCAGCTCCCGACGCGAGGGTGGCATGTATCTGGTCCTGCCTAAAAACGAAAAAACCGGGCCATGTGCCCGGTTACTTTACGCTATGTTGGTGAGCGAACTCACCAACACGCTAGCCTAATTTAGAATTTAGGTTTATCTATAGGCTCATTAGCATTGATCGCTACGTGCTCAGGATCAGGTTGACCCGCAAGCTCTTCCCATTTACGCGTTTTCAGCGAGACGAAGAAGACCACCACACCAACACCGATACCAAATAAGGTGATCTGCATGTACATGTCAGGCATGGTTGAGGTGTTTTCCGGATCCAGGTTACCAGCAATCAGACCCGCCAGCAGGCTACCGATGGAATAGGTCAGGACGAAAATACCCATCATCTGGCCAGCCATCCGCCGTGGCGCTAATTTACTTACCGCACTCAGTGCAACCGGGCTCAGGCACAGCTCACCAACTGTATGCAGGAAGTACACCGCAACCAGCCAGTTAGGTGATACTTTCATGCCTGATGCAGCTGCCTGTGACGCCAGGAACATCAGGATGAAGCCACTGGCCATGATGATCAGACCCAATGCGCTCTTAAAGCCATAAGATGGGTTAATCATACGTTTGGTCAGGTTGACCCATAACGCAGCAAAGAATGGCGACAACACAATCAGGAAGCCCGAGTTCAGCATCTGGAACCATGGCGTGGGGATTTCAAACGAACCCACCATACGGTCGGTCAGGTCGCGCGCAAACAGGTTCAATGACGACCCCGCCTGCTCGAACCCTGCCCAGAAGCAGATCGAAGCGATACACACCAGGAACAGAGCGCCCAGACGCTTGGCTTCATTTTTGGTAAGGTTGCCGAAAATGAAGATACTCAGGTAATAAACAAAGAACACGATGGTAGCAGCTAAGGCGACGTATTGTGCAATGGCAACCGGATCGATGGTCATTGCGCCGGTCGTGGTACCGATAAAGACAGCCCCCAGACCGATGAGGAACAACACGATCACAGACCAACTAATACGCTGACCACGAGGCGATAGTGGCTTAGGTGCATCAGAACCAATGGCTCCCAGCTTCGGTAAAGTCGCACGGTACTGCACCAAACCGAAGAACATACCTACCGCAGCGGCACCGAAGGCCCAATGCCAGCCTACATTTTCCATCAGATAACCGGTGACCAGGTAACCGATCAGTGAACCAATGTTGATACCCATGTAATACAGGGTGTAGCCAGCATCGCGACGGTCATCACCTTCGTCATAAAGCTGGCCGACCAACGCACTGATATTCGGCTTCAGCATACCAGTACCCAGCACCACCAGGATCAAACCAAGGAAGAACGAGGTATTAGAAGGGATGGCCAGAACAATGTGACCACACATGATCACGATACCGCCGTACCAGGTCGCACGCTGGCCACCGATCAGACGGTCAGCAATCCAGCCGCCGGGCAGGCCCATGAAATAAACTGCACCTGTGTAGAGACCATAGATAGCTGTTGCTACCGCTACAGTCATGCCTAATCCGCCTTCCTGAAGGGCAGCGGTCATAAAAAGTACTAAAAGCGCACGCATGCCGTAATAGCTCATGCGTTCCCACATTTCGGTAAAGAACAAGGTTTGCAAACCGGCCGGCTGGCCGAAAAAACCATTGTCCTGTGGTTGAATATTCTTAGGTTCCATACCTATTTGCCTTCACTAGTTGTTGTTATAAGCGTTCAAAACCGTATTACCCTACCGATTTCGCACGCAAAAGGAAATAGAAAACGATCAATTGCAGAATTAACAGGAGGGGCTGCCCTTAGCGTAAGGGCAGCCCTTGCTTGGAGTTAGAGTTGGGACTTGAGCCAGGCCTGCATCGCTTTGCCCAGTTCGGGGTGACGCAGGGCATGTTCTACGAATGCCTGCGCATAGCCAAGTTTGTTGCCACAATCGTTGCTGCGCCCTTTCATGTAATAGGCATGCACCGGTTGCCGCGCCAGCAGCATGTCCATTGCATCCGTCAGCTGGACTTCATTGCCAGCGCCAACGGGGGTGCGTTCGAGCAGCTCCCACAGCGCCGCAGGGAAGACATACCGGCCGACCACGGCAAGGTCTGACGGAGCTTTATCGACGGCGGGTTTCTCCACCAGCTGTTTGATAGGCGCCTGTTCACCTGGCGCAAGTTCGGCGCCGCTGATATCGGCAATACCGTACTGATTCACTTTGTCACGCGGTACTTTCTCCACCATGACCTGTGCCGCACCGCTATCATCGAAGTTGCGAATCATCTCGGCGAGGTTATCGCGCTTCATATCGCAGCTTGCGCTATCCACCAGTACGTCGGGCAGTACTACTGCAAACGGCTGATCATCAATCAAGGGGCGCGCGCATAACACCGCATGGCCCAGCCCTTTAGCAACGCCCTGCCGAACGTGCATAATGGTTACGCCTGGCGGGGTAATGGCCTGAACTTCAGCCAGCAATTGCCGCTTAACCCGCTGTTCTAGTGTGGTTTCCAGCTCAAAGCTGGTATCAAAATGGTTCTCAATCGAGTTCTTACTCGAATGGGTCACCAGAATAATGTCGGTAAGCCCCGCCGCCGCGCACTCTTCCACGATAAACTGGATCAGAGGTCGATCGACCAGCGGCAGCATTTCTTTTGGGATCGCCTTAGTGGCGGGTAACATCCGTGTACCAAGACCGGCAACGGGGATGACTACTTTTTTTACCATGTCATCAAGTCCTTGTTAGTCGTCAAACTGGTCATAAAAATCATCGCCTAGATCTTCCAGGCCTTCCTCTTCAGTCAACTCCGCTGGCGGGTTGCCGTCGTAGACCTGATCACGCCAGTTCTGAAAGTAAGCTTCGCGAACAAAGCTGTAGGGATCCAGAGAGTTTTGCATCAACGCTTGCTGTTCCTGCAACTGCAGGCGTTTTTCCAATAATTTAATGGACAGCCGGGCGATGCTCAGTGGGGAATTCAAATCGTCCAGCGGGAAATAGAGCCCATCAACCACATCACCGCCACGATCGACAGGGACCGTCGGCCCTAATGCGGGCAACATCAGGTAAGGACCGTCACTTACCCCCCATACCGCCAGCGTTTGGCCGAAAGCTTCTTCACGCACCGTCAGCCCCATCGGCGTGGCCACGTCAAATACCCCAAGCACGCCCACGGTACTGTTAATCAGAAAACGCCAGAACGATACCCCGGCATCCTTAAATTTACCTTGCAGCGTATTATTCAGCAGGTGCGAAGGTTCGCCCAGATTTTCGGCCGCATTAAGTAAGCCCGTACGCACCGGCTGCGGGATCTTGCCATAGGTGCGCGCCACCGGCCACACCACATAATCATCAAGGCTCTGGTTAAAGTCCCAGGCTTCCCGGTTGAATTCTTCAAAGGGGTCGCGAGGGTTGCTGTAGTTATCATCAGGGGCTGTCGCGCAACCGCTCAGCCCAAGTAAAACAATGAGTATAGGTAGAAAATAGGCTTTCAAGAGTCGCTCCTTCTAATCTTGCCGCGATGACGGTTCAAGGATCTGGTCAATGGTCAGGGTCACACTGGCATCTGGCTCCGCTGCGATGGTTTGCGCTGCAGTGCCCAGATCGCCGGCACTTATTTCGATTCGATCATCCGTTGAAATACGTGCCTCGACTTGCCACTGGCTGAGCTGGCTCATTTTATAGTCAGGCAGCATCGCGTTAGCATCAGACAGGCGAACCTCAACCGGGAATTCAGTCACAGCCTGTCGCACCACTGCCGCGGGCATAGGGGCGCCATCCGGCGCTTTCACGAACACGAATAAGGTCGCTTGCTCAGGCACTTGTTCGCGTAACTCGTCGGCGAGCGCGACAGTAACCACTAACTCCTGTTGCGTTCCGGCCAACCGTTGCTCGGCATCCGCTAAAGCGGTTTGCACCGCCGCATAGCGTGAGTCGTCCTCTGGCATCACCTGTAACAGGATTGACCAGGCCTGCACGGCCTGCTGCCAGTCCCCCAGCTGATAGGCGACGGCACCGGTGAGCGACAATGCGTCGGTATTTTGTGGGTCGACTCGCAGCAGTTTGGACAACAGCTGTGCGGCCTGTTGCAAGCGCTCGGCGCCGCCTACGTTAATCAGTAGCTGTGCATAACCCAATAACACCGCCGGACGCTCGTTATCCATCTGATAAGCGCGCTCATAGGCCGCCAGGGCCTCCTCATAACGTTGCAACGCTGCCGCGGCTCGCGCATACAACATCCACGCCAAAGCGTCACCACCGTCCTCTTGCAGACGTTGCCGCAGCCCTAACGCAAACAGCCGCAGTTCCTCGGCTGTAGGTGCTGCCTGCTGATTGGCAATAACTTTCTCAGCCAGTTGCGGCAGTGCCTGTCTGGCCTGCTCAGCGTAACTTTGCTGTTGCCAGCTGCCAAACAAAACGTAACCGATAATCCCCAGGCCGACAATAATAAACGCCGGCAGCCAGATGCCGCTGCCAATCGCTCGCTCCTGCAACTGTTCCAGCTCGGTATTTTCACTGATAAAGCGCTTATCAAGCTCATGTTCCGCAGCGCTGAGCGCCTTATCTGTTAATAAGCCTTCGGCGTGTTCCTGCGCCAGCTCCTGTCGCCGTTGCTCATACAATTCGCGGTTGACGTCCAGACGCGTGTGGCGCTGGGCCTGTTGCCGCGCACCGAACACCACCACCAGAACGAGCGCCAGCAGCGCCAGTACCACCATGCTGGTTATAATCATCCAGCTCATGAATCTTTATCCTCTTGTTGTGCGCTGCGCAGGTGCTCAAGGCGCGCACGATCTTCGTCACTTAGCTCAACTTCAGTTTTGCGCTGGCTACGTACCCGAACCAAAACCACCAATGCACCAATGGCCAATACCGCAAAGGGTCCCCACCACAGAATGCTGGTGGCAACCGTCATCGGCGGTTGATAGTGCACAAAGTCACCGTAACGCGCGACCATATAATCAATCACTTCCTGTTTGCTCGCGCCACGTTGCACCATTAAATAGGTGCGATCGCGTAAGTCCCGGGCCAGTTCGGCATCAGAGTCGGCAATACTTTGGTTCTGGCATTTAGGGCAGCGCAGTTCAGTAATGAGTTCCTTAAAAAGTGCGTCCTTGGCGGGCTCTTCAAAGGTGTAAACCTCCGTCTCCTGAGCCTGGACGGACGTAGCAACTGCCGCTGCCAAGACCACCAACAGCGCTGCGACTAAAGTTGCCTTACAGAAACTACGCATTAGCCTTCCCCTTTTCCAGTTAGCGCCCGATAACGTTGTCCCAGCTCACCTTGCCATACACGTTCATTGACATCACCAACGTGGCGGTATCGAATTCTGCCATCGGCATCAATCAGAAAGGTTTCTGGCGCACCATACACACCAAATTCAAGTGCAACGGCGCCATTTGCGTCAAATAGATTCAAACGATAAGGATCACCTAAGGTATTCAGCCAGTTGATCGCCTTATCTCGAGAATCGTCTTTATAATTCAGGCCGATAATGGTGACGCCCTCTGCGGCCAACTGATTCAGGTACTCATGCTCAGCCCGACAGGTCGGGCACCAGGTGGCCCAGACATTTAGCAACATCGGCTCGCCCTTGAGCACTTCTTCGGTATAAATCTGGGAGGGATCATAAATATCCGGCACGCTAAACTGTGGCACGGGCTTACCGACCAACGCTGAGCTCAGCTCTGTTGGATCGGAGAACAGACCGCGCATCAAAAAGCCCACCAGCACTAAAAATGCCAGCAGTGGCAACAACAATACTACCCATCGCCATTGCTTACTCATCGCTCACCTCCGGCCTTGCGAAAGGCCCGGTAACGTTTGTCGGTTATCGCTAACAAGCCGCCCAGTGCCATCAACAAGGCACCTAGCCAGATCCAACGGATAAAAGGCTTAACGTAGATTCGTACCGCCCACGCATCACTGTTATCCAGAGGCTCACCTAGCGCGACATAGAGGTCACGGGTAAAGCCTGCATCAAGACCTACTTCCGTCATACTCATCTTCTGTACGGTGTAAAAGCGCTTCTCGGTCACCAGCTCAGTGATTTTACGCTCACCGGAGTAGACTGAGAACTCAGCATAATCCGTGAGGTAGTTCGGCCCGCGGCGCTGGCTAAGTTCATCAAACTGGAAGCGGTAACCTTGTACCATGACGCTGTCCCCGGGCGCCAGGCGAACATCACGCTCGATCTCATATTGGGAGACTGCACCGATGCCAATCAACGCCACCGCGAAGCCTAAATGCCCCAGAACCATGCCCCAGTGACTGCGCCCGAGTTTGGTCAGCCCTGCCAGCCCCTGATTGCGCTGTTTGATGCGTAGCTTGAGTTCAGTCACCAGCGTCAGCGTGATCCAGAATGCCATCACCAGTCCCAGCACCGCCATCGCCTGCACCTGCTCGGCCAGCACCGCTGGCAGCAAATATCCCAATCCAAGTGCCAGCGCTAATGCCAATGCCAGACTGTTGCACAGCGGCTGTAAGTCCTGCCGGCGCCAGCGGAATAACGGCCCTAAGCCCATCAGCGCCACAAAGGGCACGATCAGCCAGGTAAACATCTGGTTGAAGAAAGGCACGCCAATGGAAATGGAGCCAAGCCCCAGTTCTTTATGCACCAGCGGCAGTAAAGTGCCCAGCAGCACCACCAGGGTGGCCGCCATCAGCAAGATATTATTGCCCAGCAACATGACTTCACGTGACACCGCTTCGTACTTGGTGTGGCTGTTGACCACGCCACCGCGTAGCGCGAACAACAGCAATGAGCCACCAATGACGACGCCTAATAAGCCCAGTATAAACAAACCACGGGCCGGGTCAGTCGCAAACGCATGCACGGAAACAATCACCCCTGAGCGGACCAGGAAGGTTCCCAGCAAACTCAGACTAAAGGCTGAGATAGCCAATAGCACCGTCCATGATTTAAAGGCGCCGCGTTTTTCTGTTACGGCTAAGGAGTGGATCAGTGCCGTACCCACCAGCCAAGGCATAAAGCTGGCATTTTCAACCGGATCCCAGAACCACCAACCGCCCCAACCGAGCTCGTAGTAGGCCCACCAGCTGCCCAGCGCAATACCCAGGGTCAAAAACGCCCAGGCAGCAGTAGCCCATGGCCGTGACCAGCGCGCCCAGGCGGCATCCAATTTACCGGTCAGCAATGCGGCAATGGCAAAGGCGAAAGCCACGGAAAAGCCAACATAACCCATGTAGAGCAATGGCGGGTGAATGATCATCCCCGGGTCTTGCAGTAACGGGTTCAAGTCACGGCCGTCGACCGGGATCCACGGCAGCACACGGTCGAACGGGTTCGACACGCTGAGCATAAATAAATAGAAGCCGACGCTGATCAGACCCAGAATTGCCAGAACGCGGGCCATCATGGTCACCGGCATACGCCGCGAGAACATCGCCACCGCCGCAATCCAGCCGGCCTGCATCAGCATCCACAACAGAAACGAACCTTCGTGAGAGCCCCAGACCGCGGTGATACGATAGGCCAGAGGCAATTGTGTGTTGGAGTTCGCCGCCACATAAGCAACGCTGAAGTCATTCACAACAAAAGCCCAGGTCAGCGCTGCGTAGGCGATCGCGGTGAACAAAAATTGACCATAGGCCAAAGGCCGCGCCAACAACATCGCGCCGCTATGGCCTTTGTAGGCTCCCCACATCGGATAAACTGCCAGTACCAGCGAGAATGCCAGCGCCAGCGCCAGGGCAAATTGTCCTACTTCAGCGATCATGGGGTGGATCCTTCGAACGCATCAGGCTGGTTCGGGTTGACGTGTTTGATACCTTTCATCTGTTCAGCAAGCTCTGGTGGCATGTATTCTTCATCATGTTTGGCTAACACCTCGGTCGCTTTCATCACCCGCGGCTCGACCATAACACCCTGCGCAACAATACCTTGTCCCTCCCGGAACAAGTCCGGCAGAATACCGGTGTATAAAATTTTGACTTCAGGACCTATGTCCGTAACCCGAAACTCCACCTCAAGGGTTTCCGGATCACGCTTGACCGAATCTTCAACCACCATACCGCCAATCCGCAGGCGTTGACCCACTTCAGGTTTAAGAGCATTTTTGCCTTTGCCCTCAACCACTTCAGTGGGGGTGTAGAACAGATCAATGTTCTGCGATAGCGCATACAGAATAATACTAAAGGCCACAGCCACGCCGGCAATTAAGCCAAGCGTCCAGGTTAACCGCTTTTTTCGTCGGGGATTCATCGCCACTAGGATACCTCTCTCTTCCGTTGCGCCAGACGCTCTTGTCGCCGTTGCTCTTTGACAAATTCACGCTGCAATTTACGCCGTGCAGTTAAACCACTAATGACCAATACGGCGATTGCAGCAAAACTGATCCCAAAGGCCAGCCAAACATAAAAGCCGTAGCCGCCCATTGCAATAAAGGCCTGCAAGTTATCGAACACCATTAGGCTTGCTCCGTCTTACTAAGTTCCGTTGCCCGGTCCTGATTCAACACGTGCTTGACCCAGGGGCGGCGCAGCTCCTGCCGCAGAATTTCATTGCGCATACGCTGCACAATCAAAGCGCCCGCGAGCAGGCCAAAACCCAAAATAGAAACTAATAAAGGAATGAGCATACTGGTTGCCATAGGTGGCCGCTCAAACACGGTCAATGTCGCACCCTGATGCAGAGTATTCCACCACTCCACAGAATAACGGATGATGGGAATGTTGATGACCCCCACCATGGCCAGAATCCCGGCAGCTTTGGCGCCATTCCGCTGATCACTGAAGGCATGATAGAGCGCCAGTACGCCAACGTAGAGAAAGAATAAAATCAGCTGCGAAGTGAGTCGTGCATCCCACTCCCACCAGGTGCCCCACATGGGTTTGCCCCAGATAGCGCCAGTCACCAGCGAGATGAAGGTGAACGTCAGTCCTACTGGTGCAATCGCTGCCAATCCCCAGTCCGCCATTTTCAGCTGCCACACACGTCCGACAAAGGCTGCTATGGCCAGAGCAATATAAAGACTCATGGAAAACATTGCAGTTGGCACATGCACAAAGATGATGCGGTAACTATCGCCTTGCTGATAGTCCGCCGGCGCAAACACTAATCCCCACACAATTCCTAGCCCCAGGGTCAGTGCTGCTGTGATGCTCAGCCAGGGTTGCCAGCGGCCAAGCAAATGATAGACAACTTCCGGTTTTGCGTAAGGATGTAACCAGCGCCACATGTTAATTCACACTCACTCGTATCGCCGCGGCCACTGCAAAAGGCGCCAACAGCAAGGTTAATAGACTTAAGCCTGCTAATAGTAACACTTGCGGCCAGGCAGCTGTACCCATTAGCGCCGCCTCTACCGCACCCGTTGCGAAAATCAGTAACGGAATGAATAACGGCAGCAGCAGCAAGCTCAGGAGCGCGCCCCCGCGGCCAAGGCTCACGGTTAGCGCTGCGCCAATTGCCGTCACCGCGCTAAGGATTGGTGTGCCGACCACCAAGGTCGCCATCAGCGTCAGCCATCCTTCAGCAGGTAGCTTCAGTAATAAGGCACAAAGAGGCGCGAGGATCACCAGCGGCAAGCCGCTCAGCAGCCAATGCACCACGATTTTTGCTCCTGCCAGCAGCGGTAATGGTTGGGGTAGCAGCGTTAACTGCTCCAGCGTGCCATCGAGAAAGTCATCGCGAAACAAACGCTCTGAACCCAGCAGCGCTGATAACAAAGCGGCGACCCAAATCACACCGGCGGCGATACGCCCCAATATATCCGGACCGGGCCCCACAGCCAGCGGGAATAAGCTCACCACCATAAGAATAAATAACAGTGGATTCAGCACATCACTGCGGCGGCGCATGACCACCATCAGGTCACGGCGCATGACCGCAGTAAAAGCTGCCCAGTTGGAGGTATCGTTCATGCGTCACCGCCAGTAATGCGCAAGCGTTGTAGCCGTGTCGGGGTCCAGGTTAAGAGCTGGTGCGAGGTCATGATGATGGCACCTCCTGCCGCCGTATGTTCGGCAAAGCGCTGTTGCAGCAGTTCAATACCATCGGTGTCGAGCGCCGTAAAAGGCTCGTCCAGAATCCATAAAGGCACATTGGAATACCATAGCCGGGTCAATGCAATGCGTCGCTGCTGGCCTGCCGATAACTGCCCTGCCGGCACGTCTTCAAGCCCTAATAAGCCAACCGTGGCAAGTAGCTGCCAGGCGTCATCTATGGCGCATCCGCACAGCTTGGCTTGCAGAGTGAGATTTTCAATTGCGGTGAGTTCGGCCTTGATGCCGGCCTTGTGCCCCATAAACAACAACTGGTTGCGCCAGTCATGGTCGTCAGCAGCATCGGGAAAGAATTCAATTTGTCCTGACTGCAACTGAACCAGACCGACTAAGGCGCGTAGCAATGTGGATTTGCCGGCGCCATTGACGCCTTCGATGTGCAGCACATCACCACGCTGCACGGTGAACGAAAGATCCGAGAATAGCGCACGGCCGGCGCGTTGGGAGGACAGTTGTTTAGCTGTTAAGAGGGTCGACATGATGAATAAGTACGACTACCGAGGCAACGTTAAATTGCCCCGATAGTAGCATAACTTAACCGCTGAAGGATCAGTTTATGCGCATTTCCGTGTTTTGTGTCACGTTGGCGCTAATCGACTGCACTGTGAAACTTGACGGCTCAAAGGTTGTGTTTGGCTGAGTACTGCCAAATGAAATCGTCAGGCTGGTGCCAGCGCGAATACCTTCGCAGGAATAGCCGGTGGTATTGGTGTTGCCAATGGTCGATAACGAACAGGTCACATTCGGTTCGGAGGAGTTCACGACCACATCGCGGAAGTCATTTGATTTACAGGCTTCCCAACTCGCACTATTCCCTTTGACTTTATAAAACAGGCAGTTAATTTCGCCGGTAATCGAGTAGAGCTCGACATTGTCATCCGTCTGCGCGATCACGGTCGCAGCAAGCGCGCTGGTGTAGTTGATACCGCTGTCGTCGGTGTGTATAGCGCCATTACCTAAGATACTGGCATTGCCCGCGGCGACGTCAATATCGACTGTGGTCGTGCCGCCGCTGACCGTCTGCAGGCGCCCGCGGCTGTAGGTGCCGTAATAGTTGTTCTCGGGGTCGACAATGGTCTCGATAGGCTCACTGGTGACGGTCGCGACGCCGGGATCCGATGACTGCCATTCCCCCAACAAGGTCAGGTTCACTTCATAAAAAGGAACTTTGGCTAACCAGTCGGATTCACCGTTCTGAATGGCGGTTTGAATTGCGGTCTGGTGAGCAGATGTCATCTGATCGAGGTAAATGGCGCGGCCAATCATCTGATAAGCGCCGGGCACTACCTCAATATCGCGATCAGCCGGCTGCGCCGGCAACGACTGTCCTAATACCAGCGCTTTAATCACTGCACGGACATAATTCGTGTAGTTGGAACTGGTCGCAGAGTTGACCAGATACTGCGAACTCATGACGCTTACTGCCTTGATATTCCAATCCGGGTAAGTGACATAATAACCATCTACACGACGCATGCGGCAGGACTCTTCATAGACATCGTCAAGTCCGGCCTGAACCAATACGCCGCCGGAATTGGTAAAGTGCCGATGATCGCCACTCGGTAAACGAAGGAAACCATTTTCCTGCCGGTAAACGTTGCCCGCCTGGTACATTTCATTGCTGTCGTGATGATCGCGACAACACAAGCTGCACAGTTCGGGCTGGTTGGTATCTGCTGGTACCCCCACCATTTTGGTGGTCGGCTGCACACCATTTGGATCAAGAACTAAGTAGTCGCCCTCAAGAATCAGGCGCGCCGGTGTTTTGCCGGTATCGCCCACGCCTGCAAACCGACAGGCACAGCTGACTGTGACAAAATCTTCAATGCGCTGGGTTTGCGTCGCCTCATCATAGGTCACCGTATTAAAAGTCACTTGCAAGCGATCACCTCGACGCTCAACCTGCGGCGTCGGCTTGGTGGTTTCTTTGACCTGATACTCTTGCGCACTGTCATCTTCAGTCAGCCGCACAGCGATAACTTCCGGTGCTGCACCTGGGTTATAGGTGACACTTGGCCGCTGTTGTGGACTCGGCTGCGTCACTGCCAGACCGCCATCACGCCCTTCCACACTGGTAAACCATGCGTCCAGAGTAAGCGACTCATTACCACCTGCACGCTCGGTCCAGCCGACCGTGACTAAGACTTCTTTTGCGTCCGGCTCTGCGGGTAGCGGGGTAGGAGCACTTGGATGACTTGCAGTCACCCATGTTCCGGAAACCAGATACTGATCGGTCGCCGTCCAGGCCAGGTTATAGGTCTTGCCTGCACGCTGTTCGGTGTCAGTACCCGCCGCCAGCGAGCTGAAGCGAGTAAAGCGCAGTTCTTCTATTTTCTCCTGCGCCATTTCCATGGCTGCGGTACGCTCGGTCGCGCGGGTCGATGACTGAATAAACATCCGTTGCAGACTAACCAAGCCCGCCACACCTATTGCGATAATGACTAACGCAACCAGCACTTCAACAAAAGTGAAGCCTCGTGCTTTATGTTTTAAAATCATGCCAACTACCTCCTACTCGGTACACGCGCCGAAACTCTTCATTCGTCTCCATGCTTTGGAGTACTTCTGAACTGTAACGGATGGTCAGGTTACCATTGGACAGTTTAGGGTCTTGGCTTGCCAGAATGGAGCCCTCAACAAAGGCTCCACCATTAAGAGTAATCTCGTACTGCGGTGGTGATGCCTGGCCCGGGGTGACGAACTGAAACACCATGCCATACAGGGTGACGCTCCCATTCATTTTAAAGTCGCCATCGTGCACAATAATCAGTGCTGGTGCGTCGGGTCTGCCAATATCGCCATTGGGTGTGTCACAGTCACCATTGATCCAGATGAGGCCGGTGGTATTTGGGCTTAGCGAATTGCAGTTATCAAATTCGTGATTGGCCATCGCCCGCAAGTCTTCCCAGTTTTCCTCCGGCACGCCAAATAAATAATCCAACAGGTCATCGGGAAATGCCGGATCAGCGTCGAGGATATCGATACCGTGATCACCACGCTCACTCAATGTCTGTGACTCACACACACCGTTGTCAAACTCCCACTGCCCACAGGTGGTACCGTTACCGTTGATATCCACATCATCCTTACTCCAAATCGATAAAGGCACGCCATCGCCGCCGCCATTCGGGTTGGCTGCTATCTGGAAACTACCCGACACGTTCACGCCACCGCGAATCGCTAGAGGAACAGTGGGACCACTACGAATCAAAGACATGGCGATCAACTCGATCGCTGCCCGCTGAGTAGCTGAGCCATCGGCAGAATTAGCCACGACCTGCACCTGGACCACATCTACATTACCGCGAGGTGTATTCGGATAGTTTACGTTGGTGATGGTGGCGGTATAGTTTGCGCCGCCAATACTGCTGTTAATAGTACGGTCAAGGTTATTACGATCTTTATCGATTTCCATGATGGTTTGCTCAAGCGCTGCGTCAGCGACAGTGCGAGCTTCCATCAACGCCATGTGGTTGCGCATAATGCGCTGTTCCTGCGCTTTAAACTTAGCAGTATACAAAGTCACCAGAATAATAATGGCCAACAGCAACACCGTCAGTGTTACCGTAGCGAACCCTTGCGGGTGATGTGGCAGTTGCTTAAAACGCATTTCGAATCACCACTTCTGTTGCTAAAACACGATTAATATCATTATCTTCTGGCATCGCAACCTGCAATACCACAGTGACCTGTTGCTCATTGACCAAGCTGAACATCTGCTCGGTCAAGGTAAAATCGAGATCCGTGACCTCAATCATTTCGTTGGTGGTCAGGTTCTGCCAGCCTGTCGCTGTGCAGCCCGCTGAGCTTTGCCGACGCTGTATTCGCCCTGCAACGACGCGATAGCCGAAAGCTTCCGAAGCACCGTCATGAACCCCATCGCCATCCGCATCGTAACTGAATAAAATGCAACTATTGAGCTCTTCACCGGCGAAATTGCCAATCACAATAGTATCGTTAAAGGCAACGCTGGCATTCGTCGGGTCATAGATGAGGGCCGCCGCATCCCCGCGATAGCCGGTGCGGCGCAGGTCCCCAACCATTAAGTCCATAATGGCAGTGGCCTCTTCCTGCAGCTGACTTAACTTTAAACTGCGGGCGTTCACGCCCAGGGTATTTGCGAATACCGCTGTCAACGCCGCCATCAGTAATAATCCCAGGGAAATGGTGATCATCAACTCAACGATGGATAAGCCCTTCTGCTGCCGCTTTAACATGCTGGATAATCCCCAATCTCACCGGACTGCTTACAATAACGGATACGGCCAAGTACGCTGACCACCACCCGAACTTCGGCTTCCACTGTCGCATCGTCCATCAACTGATAGCGGGCAGTACCTGCGTGCCCCTCGGCAAGACCGCGCATACCGTCAAAACGAGTATAGTCGCCCGCGGCAAAAACTGCATTAGCATCGACATTAGTATAGTCGCTACTATTGATTTGCCTTAACACCCCATTGATGCTGCAATCTTCGGTCAGGCAATCACAGTCATTGGTGGTCGCAACCGCTGCGCACCACTGTGTTGCGTTCTCGTCCCAGACCACAAAGCGATCCTCTGTGGTTCGCAATGCGTCCGAGCGGGCGTACTGTAATAACGCATAGGTATCCTGAGCAGCGCCTTGCAAGCGCATCGATTTGGCCAGACCTAACATCATAGGTACGCCGGCCCCGAGAATAATCGAAAGGATCAACAAGGTGACCAACAATTCAAGCAAGGTAAAACCACGGCGTGGAATTACTGAAAACTTCATAAGCTGTCTGCGCATTGCGTATTTGCCAAAAATAGCGTATCTATTAAGGTTAATAGTAACTAGAGTGTAGTTTAAAAAATCATCTTTGACGACAAGGCAAACAAATGCAAGCGAAATCTAACCAGCGCGGTATGACTCTGATCGAAGTAATGATCGTTATCGTCATTATCGGCATCATCGCGGCGGTTGCCTACCCGAACTATGTAAATTACGTTCGTGAAGCTCGTCGTGCGGATGCCATGGCACAGTTGCTGACATTGCAGATGGCAGAAGAAGAGTATCGATTGAAGAATACTACCTACGCCGATGTCGCTACTTTAGGTACCGGCGTAAGCAGTGATTATTATACGTTTTCGGCAACTAATATTGGTGCTGAGACCTATACGCTGACGGCGACCGCGACGGGCAGCCAGACCAATGACACCGGCTGCACGACCATTTCCATTAATCAAAACGACCAGAAAACACCCGCCGCCTGCTGGCAGCGCTAAGCTCGCTGGCAACTATAGTTCAACCACCCGTAATTCCGGTGGAATAGAAAAGGTGATGTTCTCTTCGCGACCACTGCGTTCACTGACCGTGTCGCCGCCCCATTGCTGCAACTGCCCAATGACGTTTTTCACCAACACTTCCGGCGCTGAAGCCCCCGCGGTTACCCCAACCCGCTCAACACCTTCGAGCCAGGCAGGATCAATGCAGCTGGCATCATCAATTAAAAATGCCCGCGTGCCCATTTTTTCTGATAGCTCACGTAAGCGATTGGAGTTCGAGCTATTGCGGGCACCTACCACCAGCAGCAGATCGACTTCCGCGGCAAGCTCGCGCACGGCGTCCTGACGATTCTGAGTGGCGTAACATATATCATCCTTGCGTGGCCCCTGAACCTCAGGGAACTTTTCCCGCAAGGCATCAATGACATCCGCAGTGTCGTCGACGGACAAAGTGGTCTGGCTCATGTAATGCAGCTGCTGTGGATTTTTCACTTCCAGTTTAGCGACGTCGGCCACCGACTCGACCAGATAAATGCCACCCTCTGCATTGGCATATTGCCCCATGGTGCCTTCCACTTCCGGGTGCCCAGCGTGGCCAATCAACACACATTCATGACCTTTGCGACTGGCCCGGGTGACTTCCATATGCACTTTGGTCACTAACGGACAGGTGGCATCAAAAACTTTCAGTCCGCGATTTTTGGCTTCCTGACGCACCGCCTGAGACACGCCATGAGCAGAGAAAATCACAATACTGTCGTCCGGTACTTCTTCGAGCTCATCGACAAATACAGCGCCAGCGTCACGCAGCGAGTCCACCACGTACTTATTGTGAACCACTTCGTGGCGCACATAAATCGGCGGCTCAAAAATTTCCAGCGCGCGCTCAACAATAGTGATCGCACGGTCAACGCCCGCGCAAAAACCACGCGGATTGGCTAGCAAAATCTGCATAAATACTCCAAAAGCCCGCACAACCGCTCATCAATAAACATTGGCGATTACGGATTAACTTCAATAATTTCAACGGCGAAACGTACCCGCTGTCCAGCCAGAGGATGGTTAAAATCTATGGTCACAAACTGTTCGTTAATGGAACGAACTATGCCCGGCAATTCAGTGCCATCGGGTTGCGGAAAGGTAAAGATTTGACCTTCCTCAGGCCGCTCCGCAAACTTTTGCGTCTCTACCTGATAGTAGTTGTCTTTATTGGGCATGCCAAATGCATCTTCCGGCGCCAGTTCAAACTCGCGCGCATCGCCAGCTTTTAAACCGACCAGACAACTTTCAAAATTTTCCGTCAGCGAGCCATCGCCCATCCGGAACTTGGCCGGCTTATTGGACATTTTGGTGCTATCGGCCACGGACTCATCTGCGAGCTTAATGGTAAAGTGCAACACCACCTCACGGCCATGCTCGATAGGAAGACGACTGATCATCCCTGCTGCTCCTGACGTTGTTCAAAGAATGCTTCGAGTAACATCAGCACCGCACCAATGGTAATGGCCATATCGGCCACATTAAATGCCGGCCAGTGCCAGTTGTCGATGTAGACATCAATAAAGTCGATCACATAGCCGTAGACCAGGCGATCGATGACATTACCCACGGCACCGGCCAAAATCAGTGAAAAAGCGAGGTTCTGACGCCACAAATTGGCGGGATTCCGCCGTAACCAAATCAGTAAGATAGCACTCACTGCAATGGCTAACAGGGTAAACAACCAGCGTTGCCAGCCACCCTGATCGCTTAGGAAGCTAAAGGCTGCGCCAAAGTTCTGAACATAGGTGAAGTTCAGGTACGGCATAATGGCCACGCTTTCGTAGAGATCGAAAACGCGGATCACCCACTGCTTGGTCACCTGATCAATGATAATTAACGCCAGCGATAACCACAAAAACTGCAGTCCGCTAATACGCTTTTTAAAATCGGCTTTTTGCTTAGGCAAAATGGCGCTCCTCACCAGCTCCGTCGACATTGGTTACACAGCGCTGACATAGCCCCGGATGCTCGGCAATAGTGCCGACCTCTGGACGATGGTGCCAGCAGCGTTCACATTTTTCATAGCTGGTTTTCGTAACTTTTACCGACAGACCAGCAACCTCTGTTGCCGTGGCATCTTCCGGTGCTGTATCTACCGCCTCCACGACGGCTGCTGAAGTCAACAGCACAAAGCGTAACTCTTCATCCAGACGCTGCAATTGCGCGGCAAGCTCAGGCTTAGCATACAGGGTCACTGTGGCCTGCAACGAGCCACCGATGACATCGTCGCGACGGGCTTGTTCGAGCGCGCGATTGACTGCATCGCGAACTTCCAGTAACTGTTGCCAGAAGGCATTGTCCACGGCACTGACTTTGATCTCCGCGGCATCACGATACCAGGCTTCGGTAAACACATACTCACTGCGCTTCTCGCCGGCACCATTGTGCGCTGGCAATGCCGTCCAGATCTCCTGGGCAGTAAAGCTGCAGATCGGCGCTAACCAGCGCACCAGCAGTTCAGCAATATGGTACAAGGCGGTCTGACATGAGCGCTGTGCGACACTGTTACGTTTCGCGGTGTACTGACGGTCTTTGATCACATCCAGATAGAAACTACCCAGCTCAATCGAGCAGAAGTGCATGAGTTTTTGCACCACGATGTGGAACTGGTAGTCGTCATAGTCACGTAGCAGCTCTTCCTGCAGCTCAACCGCACGCGCAACAATCCAGCGATCCATCGCCACCATGTCTGGCTCTGGCACCGCATGCTGGGTCGGATCAAAATCATTCAGGTTGGCTAATAAGAAGCGCGCGGTGTTGCGGATCCGACGGTAGCTATCTGCTGAGCGTTTCAGAATTTCATCAGAGACGGTCATTTCGCCCGAGTAATCCGTCGCCGCAACCCATAGCCGCAGAATATCGCCACCAAGCTTGTTCATAACTTCCTGTGGCGCCACCACGTTGCCGATCGACTTCGACATTTTCCGGCCCTGACCATCCACGGTAAAACCATGCGTCAATACCTGTTTATAAGGGGCTTCCTGGTACATCGCCACGCCGGTAAGTAGCGAGGACTGGAACCAGCCACGATGCTGATCAGAACCTTCCAGATACAAATCCGCCGGCCACTGCAGGCCAGGTGTCTGGTTCAACACGGCTTCATGGGTAACGCCTGAATCAAACCAGACATCAAGAGTATCGGTGACCTTGCGGTAGTCTTTAGCCTCATCGCCAAGTAACTCTTCAGGCTCTAAATCAAACCAGGCCTGCACGCCGTCTTTCTCAACGCGCTGGGCCACCTGCTCCAGTAATTCCAGGGTACGTGGGTGCAGCTCATCGTTATCACGACGGACAAAGACGGCAATCGGGTTGCCCCAGGTACGCTGGCGGGAAATACACCAGTCCGGGCGACCTTCCACCATACTTTCGATCCGGCTCTGCCCCCACGCGGGTACCCAGCGCACACGCTTGATCTGATCCAGTGCTTTACTGCGCAAGCCCTGCTTGTCCATGCTGATAAACCACTGCGGTGTAGCACGGAAAATAATAGGCGTCTTGTGGCGCCAGCAATGCGGGTAGGAGTGATTGTAGGCTTCGTGATGCACTAAACGGCCAGCGGCCAATAGCGCATCCACAATGTTCGGATTCGCTTTCATCACGTGCTGTCCGGCAAACAACGGGGTGTCGTCTTTGTAGACGCCGTTATCCGCAACCGGGTTGTACACTTCAATACCGTACCGTTGGCCGACCAAAAAGTCGTCCACACCGTGGCCAGGGGCCGTGTGCACACAACCGGTACCGGATTCTGTGGTCACGTGTTCACCAAGGATTAGCGGCACCTGAATGTCACTGTACAGCGGGTGATGAACCTTCATGTTTTCCAGGGTTTCGCCTTTGGCAAAACCAAGCTTGTGATAGTCATCAATGCCCCAGCGCGCCATCGCCGCCGTGACCAGGTCATCGGCCATGACAAAACGTTGCGCCGGACGCTCTTCCGAGGCTTCCACCTGCACCAGTGCATAATCCAATGACGGATGCAGAGAGATCGCGCGGTTTGCCGGAATAGTCCAGGGCGTCGTGGTCCAGATCACCACACTCACTTCGCCTTCACCGGCGTGACCCTCAGGGTGGTTAAAAACATCAACCAGTTGCTGTTGATTGACCGCAGCGAAACTGACATCAATCGCTGGCGAGTGTTTATCCTGATATTCAACTTCTGCTTCAGCCAGCGCTGAACCGCAGTCCGTACACCAATGCACCGGCTTAAAGCCCTGTTGCATATGGCCGTTGGCAATAATTTTACCCAGCGCCCGGATGCTGTCCGCTTCCTGCTTTGGATTCATGGTCAGATAGGGGTTGTCCCAGTCACCAAACACGCCCAACCGCTTAAAATCTTCCCGTTGCTGTTCCACCTGGCCCATGGCGTAGGTACGACACTTTTCACGAAATTCGGCAATCGACAGTTTCTTGCCCGGCTTGCCGTGTTTTTTCTCCACTTGCAGCTCGATAGGCAAACCGTGACAGTCCCAGCCCGGCACATAAGGCGCATCGAAACCACCCAGGGTTTTCGCTTTTACGATGACGTCTTTCAGAATTTTGTTGACCGCATGGCCGATGTGGATCTGACCGTTGGCGTAAGGAGGGCCATCGTGCAGAATAAAGACCGGCTGACCCGCTTTCGCACTTCGAATTTTGCCGTAAAGATCATCGGCATACCACTGTTGCAGCATTTGCGGCTCGCGTTGCGCGAGGTTACCACGCATAGGAAACTCAGTTTCCGGCAAGTTCAGCGTGTGTTTGTAGTCGGTCATTTCGTCGGTTCCTTTTGCTGGGCCCTGTTGGCCCGATACATCATTCTCTGGTTAGGATTTCGTCTGTGCAGTAACCTGGCCTCTGGCGTTTTCTGCGTCGCAGGCGATTTGCGCCTTCAGCTCAGCAAAATCACTGAACTTTTGCTCCGCCCGAATAAAGCGCGTCGGTGTTACTTTTAACTGCTGGCCGTACAAGTCACCAGCGAAGTCGAACAGGTGTACTTCGAGTTGCACCTGCTCACCATTTAGTGTCGGTCTGCGCCCAATGTTAGCAACACCTGGGTGCTCTATGCCATCCTTTGTTGCAACAGTCACGGCAAAAACTCCCTGCAGCGGAGAGCGCAGCCGTTTTAACTGAATATTCGCAGTCGGAAAACCAATGGTGCGGCCTTTTTTCTCGCCATGCACCACCCGCCCGTGAAACTCATAAGGGCGACCCAGCATGGCCGCCGCATCGGCAAAATCACCTTCACTGAGCGCCTGCCGAATCGCTGTGCTGCTCACGCGGCGCTGCTGCTGCCGATAACTATGGGTATCGACCACTTCAAAACCAAGTTCCGCACCTGCTTTTTGCAACAGGGCAAAGTCGCCCTCGCGGCCCCGGCCAAAACGAA
This sequence comes from Pseudidiomarina terrestris, assembly GCF_030466405.1. Taxonomy (GTDB): domain Bacteria; phylum Pseudomonadota; class Gammaproteobacteria; order Enterobacterales; family Alteromonadaceae; genus Pseudidiomarina; species Pseudidiomarina terrestris. The sequence continues at coordinate 106,969 of NZ_JAGGJF010000001.1, forward strand.
AATCATCGCCGACCACCAGAAACTCAACGCCCAGTTGTGCGACCAGCACCTGCTCGATAAATTCCCTTGCCGGCAGGCTGGCAAACTTCCGGTTAAACTCAATCACGATATGTTGGTCCAGCACCTGTGCACGTAAAGCCAGGTGTTTTTCCCGAAAGTTAGTCAGCCGCGCGGGAGCCTGCTCGGGCTGAAACAGCTCTTGTGGCTGCGGTTCAAACGTCATCACTGCAGCCGCTACGCCTCGTGCCAGTGCTTGTTGTTTTACCTGCGCCAGCACCGCCTGATGGCCTAAATGCACGCCATCAAAGTTACCGATGGTCAGCACGCAACCGCGTTGCTCGCGAGAAATGTTGTGGATGCCACGAATTAATTGCATAAGACTCGAGGTTTGTATCAGGTACGGCGACCAAATGTGTTCAAGAAAGCCGCGATTATAGCAGGCTCGGCACGCCGCCACCAGAGAGGCGACCTGCATTTGCTAGCAAGCCGGAGCGATTAGCGAATCTTCACGCGCAACACCAACAAACTGACCAGGTAGAGCAAGCCCCCCGAACCGATCAACATGGCTAACTGCCAGACCCGGGTCATAAACTCTGCACTCAGCCACCAGTCACGACCCGGCAACAGGTACAGCAGTAGCGCAATCATCACCGCCACCGCCAGCGCCACCCTGCCCAGATAGGTAAAGGTGCCCGGATAACGCTGCAGTACCCCGTCCCGCCACAGGTTGTAGCCAAGTAGGCCAGCATTGACCGCGGCCGATAAGGACGTCGCAATCGCCAGCCCTACGTAACCATAAGGAATAGCGAAGATGACGTTGAAGACCATATTCAGAGCCATGGCAATGATGCCGTACTTCACCGGCCGTCTGGTGTCCTGCCGCGAATAAAAACCAGTGGCCAGTACTTTCACCAACATAAAGCTAAGTAAGCCTGAACCGTAAGCATACAGACTATAGGACGCGAACCTTGCGTCTTCAGGTGAAAACTCGCCGCGCATGAACAGCACCATTAGCATGGGCTCAGCCAGCACAATCAGACCCGCCATGGCCGGCAAGCCGAGTAACACAACTTTACGAATTCCCCAGTCCAGCGTACGGCTGAATTCATCCGCCGACTTATCCGAGTGCCGCGATGACAAGGCCGGTAAAATGACCGTCGCGATGGCAATGCCAAAGAGCCCCAGTGGGAACTCGAGCAGACGGTCAGAATAATACAGCCAGCTGATTGAGCCGGACATTAAAAAGGATGCGATAAAGGTATCCAGCAGCAGGTTGATCTGACTCACCGAAACCCCAAACAACGCGGGAATCATTAACTTGCGGATGCGGGTTACGCCGGGATCCCGCCATCCCCAGCGCGGCCTGACCAGCAGTCCGGCGCGTTTCAAAAAGGGGATCTGAAACAGAAACTGTACGGCACCACCGGTAAAGACACCCCAGGCCAGTGCATACTCCGGATTCTCTAACTGTGGACCCAGCCACAGCGCAAACACAATAATCGAAATATTTAAAAATACCGGGGTAAAGGCCGCAACGGCGAACTTGCCCAGAGTATTGAGGATCGAGCCGGCCAATGCGGTAAAGGTGATAAACCACAGGTAAGGGAAGGTTATGCGCAGCAGATCCGAGGCCAGCACGAATTTATGCCCCTGCGGGCCGTCATAATACCAATCCAGAAACCAGCCGGTACCAAATAGCGCGGCCACTACGGGTGAAGCTATTACCCCGACTAAGGTCACCAGGGTCACCAAGGTTCCTAAAGTGCCCGAGACCCGCGCGATCAGTAACCGCTGCTCGTCAATACTTTTGCCCTGCCGATACTCGCTCAAGACCGGTACGAAGGCCTGCGCAAATGCGCCTTCTGCGAACAAACGGCGTAAAAAATTCGGAATTTTATTGGCGAAGAAGAAAACGTCAGCGGCCGCCCCTGCCCCCATCAAATTGGCGATCACAATATCCCGCACCAACCCCATCACCCGCGAGATGAAGGTCATAGCGCTGACAATAATCCCCGATTTCATCAGTGACTTGGACAAAATAACCCCGTTTTTGTTGTTTTTTCGCGCACTTTTTTACCAGAATTCGGTATAATTGCTAGCGATTGTTTGGGTGATAATAAATGATTTTGGCACGATCGAATATAGCCAAATGCGTAAGTAACTGGTTAGGACTGCTCTGGCTGTGTTTACTGGCCACTGGCAGGTACAGGTCAATTCTAACGCGATTCAGGCTTGACTTTGATTCCAAAAACAGGCATATTCCCCGCCCTATTAAACCAATGCACACAGATAACGAATTTTAGGAGTTCACCTTGGCTAACATTAAGTCTGCTAAAAAGCGTGCGGTACAAGCGGAAAAGAACCGTCGCCACAACGCGAGCCGTCGCTCAATGATGCGTACCCAGTTGAAGAAAGTAATTGTTGCGATTGAAGCAGGCGATAAAGCCGCTGCCCAGCAGGCATTTACTGGCCTTCAACCGATTCTTGACCGTTACGCAACTAAAGGCCTTATCGGCAAGAATAAAGCTGCTCGTCATAAGAGCCGCTTAAACGCGAAAATCAACGCGTTGTAAGATTCCTTCCCGGAATCGAACACCCTATTTTGAAAAAACCGGCCTCGTTGCCGGTTTTTTTACGTCCCTACTTTTTACGTCTCCGTAGCTCAGCTGGATAGAGCAGCCCCCTCCTAAGGGGCAGGTCGCAGGTTCGACTCCTGCCGGGGACGCCATTACCAAAACTTGCTAACTTTCCTACACTCTGTTAAAAAAACTGCATAACAATTAAACAAAGCAGTTTATGAGTGACTTACAGCAGCTCTACCAACAAGCAGGAAAGGCATTCCAAACAGGTCATTTTAGTGACGCGGAGCACCACTGCCGCAAGCTTTTACGCTATAACGGCAAGCACTCTGACGTCCTGCATTTACTGGCACTTAGCCTGCAAAATCAGCATCAGGTAAAAGCCGCGGCCACACACCTCAACAATGCCCTTAAGTATCAGCCGCTGCATCATCCTTCGCGTAAAACCCTGATTAGCCTCTATACCGAAAACGGCCAGTTTGACCTTGCCCAGAAACACTGTCAGATTCTCCTTGGCCAACAATCGCAAAACCCGGACGCCTACTTCCTGGTCGCCAAGCTTTACCGTTCCATGGGGCTGACTGAGCGCGCGCTAAAGGCGTTATTAACCGCACGGCAGGCGCTGCCTGAGCCATCACCGCTGATCGACTACCTGTTGGCCTGTGTCTACTATGACATGGATGAGCACCAGCAGACCGAAGCGATTTTGCAAAACCTGGTCCGCCAGCTACCTGAGTACATTGATGCCCACATTGCTTTGAATAAACTGTATTGGGAGCATGGCCCTGACGATAAGTTTCTGACCTCGCTGCAGGATGCACTTGCCCAGCATCCCGATTCCAGACCCTTGCATCATAGTTTGTGTGCTCACTTGCTGATGGCCGGACGCCCTGAAGACTGTGAGCAGGCCTGCGAACAAACGTTAAGCAAATTTCCTGACGGTGCGGAATTTTTTCATCTGCGTGGTTCGGCCTTATGCCGTTTGCAGCGTAGTGACGAAGCTTTGCGCTGCTATCAGCGCGCAGTCGAACTACAGCCCGACGTACTGCGCCATCGCATTGATTATGGCACCTCATTGCTACGTAGTGGTGACTTTAAGGCAGCGCTAGCTCAGTACCTTGCCGTTGAGAAAATGCACCCTGACAGCCAGGAAATGCTGGCGTATAAGGCGCTTTGCTTGCATGCTCTGGGCGATCCTGAGGCGGAGCAACTGAACAACTACAATGATTTCGTCCAAATCATTGCGCTTGAGCCACCGGCCCATTATCCGAGCCGCGAAGCCTTCATGGCTGAACTTGCTGATACCTTACAGGGCTTGCATAAAACCCAACAACAGCCGCTGGATCAAAGCGTGCGTAATGGCACCCAGACCGTGGGTAACTTACTGGCCCAGCAGGCACCAGTTATTGGCGAATTCAAAACCATGCTGGAGCACGCAGCCAAAACCTATCTGGCCAAGCTACCTGACGATGCCCGGCACCCGCTGTTACGGCGCAAAACTAACGGTGTGCGCTTCACCGGGGCCTGGTCCGTGCGACTTAGCGAAAATGGCTTTCACTCCAATCATGTTCACCCCGAAGGCTGGGTCTCTTGCTGCACCTATATTCAACTACCCGCGCAGGTTCGCGCCGATGACGACAGCCGCGCGGGTTGGATCAAATTTGGTGACTCCGGGTTGGAATTGCCCGGTACGGAAATTCCTCAGCATGCAGTCTGTCCGCAGGTGGGCTATTGCGTGTTCTTTCCCAGCTACTTCTTCCACGGCACTGTGCCGTTTCAGGGAGAAGGTGTGCGCATGACCGCGCCCTGCGATATTTCCCCGGCCTGGTAACCGTCTAAGGCTGCTTCGGCAGCTCTGGCAACTCTGGCAGAAAGTCGGCGTAGTTGCGCCAACGTCCTGACGAGCTTTGATAAAGCGGCTGCCGCACCTGCCACACACTGGCCGTACGAACGCTATTGTTACGCCGGTGAAAGTCCAGACAACTCTCCTGCCAGTCTAAACCAAGCTCGGCAAGCACCGGCTCCAGCTGCTGCTGTGGGGCTGCGACCAATTGATCGTAATTGACCACCTGTAAATCATCGCCGAGTACCTGCTGCCAGTGTCGTAACAGATCGTTCTCAAGCTCTATATAGCACAGGATATCCTCGAACCGGTTGGCATACGCCATCGAAGAACCCAATCGGGTAAAGTACACCGATAAGGCATTATCCAGGGGGTGGCGACGGGTGACGATAAATTTTGCCTGCGGCAAAGCACGCTTAATTAAACCAAGCAACCAGATACTGTCAGGACGCTTATCGGTAAAATAGCGAACATCGCCTAATCGTTCCCTCACAAAGGCAAGGTAGTCACGTCCCAGCGAGACAAAGTCCTGATCACGTTGCTGCGCGAGGTAGTCCCTCAGGCCGCCATCGCCCTGCGCCTGAATCCGCTGCCACAAGCGCGGGAAAAATTCTAACTCGCCACCGCTACTTATCGCACTATGACCGCCCAGCATTTGCTCAAGCAAAGTTGAGCCCGAGCGGAACATACCGCAAACAAAGACCGGTTGCTGGGCCGCGTCTGCATCGACGGTAGCGCGCGGTAACGGCAGGTTGAATTCAACCTGCAAACTCTGCAGCAACGCTCGCTGCCGGGTCTCATCCCAGGCGGGCATGGTGGTCGCGTTCCATTGATTCGCTTGTTGATAATACTGCCACGCCTCAGCGTAAGCGCCACAATCGTTGCACAACTTGCCCAGCGCATAAGCCGCATCAATACGCTCGTTTAACGGCACCCGCTGGGTGGTCACCAACTGTTGCAACTTAGCAATGAGGGGATCAGCGCTGGTCTCTGCCCTATGCACGTCCGCAAGACGCACGTAGGCCATGGCAAAATTTGGGGCATAATGAATGACCCTGGAAAAATAGTGTGCCGCCTGTTTTTTGTCACCGTTTTGTTCATAGCAATTGGCGAGATTATAAAGTGCCGGCACGTAGCCAGGCGCGATGCGCAGGGCTTCCTGAAAGGCTGCGATGGCATTGTCGTTCTGCAGTAAGCCTTCGTTGTAGATCACACCAATATTGGTGTACACCTCTTCCGGCTGGCTAATCCCCAGCTCCAATGCCCGCTGGTAGTGAGCAATAGCTTGCGGATACAGACCCGCAGCGCGGCAATAATAACCGCAATTAAACTGCGCACCCGCATGGCGCTGGTGGTGCGCGATATAATCAAGGTAAAGCGTTGCCGCCCGCGCCTGATCGCCCTGCTGTACCGCTAATGCGGCAGCTTCGTCCAACAACTCCAGCCGCTGCGGAGACGCAGCAAGCCGCTGACAGAGCGCATCAAACTGGCGGGCAACTGCGGGGTTCACCGAATCAAACCTCGCCGTCTAACGCGCTTTGCAGCGCCTGTAGCTGTTTTGCATAAGCTTTGCTATGACCGATGCCATGCTGGTAGATACGCGTCGTCAGCGGCTCGCCACGAGCTGTGGTGACACTTGGTACCTGCTTGACGAAGTCATCCTGCGCAGAGGCGGCTTGCAAACCACAGAAATCGAGAATTTTTTGCTCTGTCGTTTCGGTGTCTTCAACAAAGGCCTCGTAGGTCACTGTAAGCAGCTCGTCACCCAGACTCTGCTGCCAGGCGGACATAATCGCCTGATAATGGCGATAATAACGGCCAAGCTCTTCCTGATCGTAGGCGAACGCATAACGGTCGGCGAACAAGGTGCGATAAATCGACCAGCAGGTGTCGAGTGCATCACGCTCTACATGAATGATTTTGGCGTTCGGTAAGGCTTTTTTTAACATGCCACAGTAAAGGAAGTTAAACGGCAGTTTATCCACGACGTAACTGTTTCCGTCGGCAACGTCCTGCAGCTGTTTCAGATAGGCTTTGCCGAGTTCGCCGTAGTTGATCGCGGCGATGGCCTGCGCCCGTGTTGCGCCCGGATGCGCCGCCAGATAGGCACTGATCGCCTCACCCAATAACTGTGGAAAATCTGGAAACTCACCGGCGGAGGTCACTTGCGGATGCGCATGCAAGTAGCGCTCAATTAAAGTTGCGCCACTGCCTGGCATACTCACGACAAAAATAGGGGTCAATTCGGCGTTTTTGTTGGCGCGTCCCTGGCTCTTCCAGGTGCTGGCAACATCCGCCATTTGCGTCAGCGCATCAAGCTCTGCCGCTTCATTGTAGGGGGTAATCTTCTTCTGTAAGGCATTCCCCGAGGTTACAGCGGCAAATGCTTGTTCGTGCAGCCCCAAGTCGTCGGCTTCTTTGCCTAACGCAAACCAGATCGGTGTGTCCGCGACTTCATCCTTACGTGCACGATCTGCCAGTTGCTCCACGTGATTTTTTGTTTTGGTTTGTTTACGGAGCAGTGCGCGGACGTAAAACGCCATACTCGGCGCATCTTTTTGCTCACAGACAGCATTCGCCAGCTTCTCTGCAGCTTTGTGTTTACCAACGAACCACTGATTCAAAGCCTCATCGAAGGCTAACACAGAGTCTTCTTCGTGCGCTTTGCGAAGGAGTGTAAGCAGTTCAAGGGCCTGCTCAGGTCGATTAAGTTGGGTGTAGAAACGGGCAAGCTGTTGCTGGTAGTTTTTGTTGTCCGTGGCTAACTTCTTCGCGTGTTCTAATGCTTTAGCCAGCTGTTTACGCTCGCGCAGGCTGGTTAATAAATGCAGTTTATCGATGTGCAAGGCAGGCTGATCGGGCATCAGCTCAATGGCGCGATTCAAATGGGCCAGGGAGCTTCTGAGTGCGCCTGTTTTATGATGCAGCTGTGCCGCTAAATGCACTACCGCTGCTGAATCCGGTGCACGTTGCACCTGCGCATCAATATAATCCCGGGCTGCTTGCTGTTGCCCACCTTTCAACAACGCATTCAGGTACTGACCAAGCTGTTGTACTGAAGGAACCTCTGACTGATCATTCATACTTTCATTCCCTATGCATGACAGGTGTCATTTTTCGATCTGACAAATAAAAACGGCGACAAAAATGTCGCCGTTTTATTTAACGCTAATTTACTCGCTATTAGAAGCGGAAAGTCACGTTTGCGTGGATGTAACGACCCAATGTGTCGTAGAAACCAGCAATTGTGTTTGCGTTAGTTGCGATTGCACCGCCAACCAGTGGTGGCTCTTTGTCAAGGATGTTGTTCACACCGAATAACAATGACGTGTTCTCGTTCAGATCGAACGTGGTTACGATATCAAGGTAGCTTTGCGCTTTGATACCGCCGTCAGCGATCAACAGTTGGTCGACATCTTCGTCATAGCCGATATCGCCGAAGTAACGCCATTTCGCCTGAGCAGTCCAGAACGAGTCAGACGAGTAGGTTACTGTTAACGAGTGACGCCAATCTGGCTGCGGGAAACATACTGAGTTAACTAAGCCAGCACAATCCTGACCAGTGCTATCAGCGTATTTCTCAAGGTAGTATGAACCGTTCATACGTGCAGTGACTGTACCGCCCATCACGTCTTCCATGATGTAGTTAGCGTTCAAGTCAACACCACGGTAGGTTTCTTCACCAACGTTTACGTTAGTTGCGATGACGAAGCCATTGCTACCACGCCACAAGCTGCCTGATGGTGCACGGACAACGTTGTCACAGTACTGAGCTTGACCTGTCAGAGCACACTGATCAAGAGTGTTTTGTGCACCAACAGTACCGATAACGTCAGCGATATCGATCGCCCAGTAGTCAACGGTGAAGTTCAGGTTGTCAGTTGGGTTAGCAACGATACCAACGGTGTAGGTATCAGCAACTTCTGGCTCAAGGTTGACGTTACCGCCGAACAAGCCGTTGTACTGAGACGCTGGGTTAGCATCAACGTTACCGTACTGAGAAGCGCTCACGCCAGTGTTCGCACACTGTGCCTGAGTGAACTCAGGGTTGGCGCCGGCACATGGGTCAGTACCCTGCCATAGACCAACTGAAGTTGCAGAGAACAATTCAGCAACGTTTGGAGCACGTACCGCGCGGTTGTAGCTTGCACGCAGTTTCCAATCAGAAGTGATGTTGTAGTCTAAAGCAACTTTATAAGTTGTCTCTTTACCTGAACTGCTGTAATCAGAGAAACGCAGACCTAAATCAACAGTCATGCTCTCGATACCAGCGCGACCTTCAGCGATAGGAACACTCAACTCACTGAAGATTTCTTTAACGGTGTAACCACCAGCTAAGCTGTTAGTAGGACCGCCCTGGCCAGCCAATGCACCTTCTTGATAGATGGTGTCAGCAGTACGTTCGAAGTCGATTTCACGTGACTCGACACCGATTACTGCAGCAGTAGGCAGATCAGATGTTGGGAACGTCGCGTCCAGCTCACCAGTTAAGTAACCGTTCACGATACGCTGTGAAGTGGTACCAGTCATGATGGCAACACCACCAAGTGTGTCAGCCGCTGCACCAGTTACGCCACCTGGAGTGAATACGTTATACGGAGTACAGCCTTCACCACAAGCGTCATAGCCTTCAGCGCCTAACGCCTGACCTACATATGGAATGTAGAAGTCATTAACGTAAGCAGTGCTTGATGAAGTTGAGCCATACTGGAATGACAGGTCATAAGACCAGTTAGCACTCAGGTAACCTTCAGCACCAGCAACGATACGGAACGCGTTGTGCTCAAGGTTGTTCATACGAGGACCGCCCTCAACGTTACGCTTACCGATGTAGGCACCGACTTGCTCAACGTCTGGACCAAACTGGTCATAGAATTGTGAACGTTGCGTGTCGCTAAACAGCGGGCTGTCCACATCTAAAACTGCCTGGAATGCGTAGAACGTACCAGATTCAGCGATTTGCGCTGCAGTACGGTCATGCATGTAGCTGATTTCCATGTATGGACGGAAAGCGTCGCTCACATCATAGTCTACGAAAGCACCCATAGTGTAACGAGTGTCAGGACGCATGAAGTGGTTGACTGGCGCGTAGTTATAAACGTTGCTGCCGTCATATGGAGAGAAGCTACCGTCTTGATTCAGTGACCACCAAACTTCCTGGTCAAGATCATATTCACCATCAACGATTGGTGCGAAGAAGGTATTAGGTAATGGCGCAGTTGAAGAACCACCACAAGCAGTACCCGCTGCGTTCAGTGCACATGACGAGTAGTCACGCGTTTCCTGACGCATTTCGTTGATTTGACGCCATGTTGCATAGGCTGTCGCTTGACCTTTACCGCCAGCGAAGCTGCCACCCATGGTCAGGTCGATGTTGTACGTTTTACCTTCGATACCTGAACCACCGTTCGGGTAATCAAAGTTACGCTCATCCATCAAACCCTGGATGTATTCGTTGTTGTTGTTGTGCTGGTAACCTGAAGCGCCGACGTTGATTTCAACGCCTTCAAAGTCATCTTTCATGACAAAGTTAACAACACCAGCTACCGCATCGGCGCCGTAAGTTGCAGAACCACCACCAGTCAGAACTTCTACACGCTCAACCAAAGCAGCTGGTACTTGGTTAACGTCAGGTGCTTGTGAATAAACACCACCTGGCTGTAGGCGACGGCCGTTCATCAGAACCAAGGTACGGTTAACACCGATACCACGAAGGTCAAGTGTAGCAACACCAGACGCGCCGTTAGCGATGAATGAAGTTTGCGCAGCTTCTACCTGAGGCAGGCTGTTCATCAAATCTTCGATACGGGTAAAACCAGAAGCTTTAATTTCTTCTGAAGAGGTGATTTGTACTGGGCTTGATGATTCATAGTCAGTACGTTTGATACGCGAACCTGTTACCGTGATTCGCTCTTGAGCTTCTTCTGCTTGCTCGTCGTCAGCCTGCGCTTGAGCTGCAGCAGTTCCTGACATGGCAAGAGAAGCGCCACCGAACATTAATGCTAAGCGGATAGACTTAGCCATTTTGCTATTCTTATACATTATTTCTTCTCCCTGGATCACTTAGGATTAGTGATTTTCAAACAAACTAAACCGCTTTAAAACCGCTGGTCTAGCAAGTACTTGAATCGACAGTAAGCATGATTTTCAGGCCTAATTACGATCAAGTCTCCTTGATACTAATTAAAAAGTAGTGAGAGCGCAAGCACCTAAAGTGTACGAATTTACGCCAGGAGCGGCATTACAGTAAGATTAACCTTTAGGCTAACTTCTCCCTACATTTGCTTTTTTCTTCACCTATAAACTCCGTTTGATACCTTTTTTGCCGCATCGCTCACCTGAGCCGCTAGCTTGCCGCCTGCTTTAGCAAAGCGAAATAAAACAACAATCCATCTCTAGGGAGTATCACCATGATGCAAAAATCCTTTGTTGCGCGGTCAGTGCAGGCAGCCTTAACACTTGCCGTGCTGGCAACGACGCCAGCGATAGCGCAAGATATCAGTAATGATGAGCAGGGTGAACCGGCACCAGAACGTATTCAGGTTACCGGCTCAAGAATTCCCCAATCCACTAACGTGGTCAGCTCCAGTCCGGTATCTCAGGTTACCGCCGAAGAGTTTGAATTTTCCGGTGCTGTCCGTACCGAGGACCTGGTCAACGATCTGCCGCAGGTGTTTCCTGGTCAGGCTTCCACAGATACCAACGGCGCCACTGGCACCGCCACTGTATCTTTGCGCGGGTTAGGTTCTTATCGCACACTAGCTTTGATTAATGGCCGGCGCATGGTCATGGGGTCGCCCGCACAGTCGGGTATCGCTGCCGACTTGAACCAGATCCCCGCAGCACTCATCAAAAACGTCGAGCTTCTTACTGGCGGCGCCTCAGCAACCTATGGTTCCGATGCCGTGGCGGGTGTCGTCAACTTCATCATGGACGATGAATTCGAAGGGGTTAAATTCAGCTACCAGAACAGCTTTTACCAGCATAACAACAATAATAACGGTCCCGCGGCACAAGCCAACAAAGCATCGGGCTTTGCGTTACCTGATAGCAGCGTTACTGACGGCCATATGAATGACTACTCCTTGATCATGGGTGCTAACTCAGCCGATGGTAAAGGCAACGTCACCGTCTACGCCACCTATCGGGATATTCAGGGTATTACTCAGGACCAGCGTGAGAACAGTGCCTGCGCCTTAGCCGGTTCACCGGATAATTGGCGTTGCTCAGGCTCGGCCACCATTCCCGATGGGCTTTGGCTCGCGGGTAACAATGCATGGGTTCATGATGGCGCCGACTTCATCAATTACGATGGCCGCGTCTACAACTATGCCCCATTAAACTACTTCCAGCGGCCTGATACCCGTACCACTCTGGGTGGCTTTGCCAAGTACTACGTCAATGAACATGCGGAGTTCTTTGCTGAAGTCGGTTACATGAAAGATCACAGCCTGGCGCAAATTGCCCAGTCTGGCTCGTTCTTCCTCGATGTAAACTTCAACTGTAGCAACCCACTGTTATCGGAAGCACACTATCAGGCTATGTGCGCCGACCGTGGCTACGGCCCCGATGACAGCTTCAGCGCTACCTTTGCGAAACGCAACGTCGAAGGCGGGCCCCGCTATGCTGACTTACAGCATATCTCCCATCGACTGGTGGCCGGTGTACGTGGCGAAATCACGCGCGACTGGACCTACGATCTGTCCTTCAATGCTGGGGATGTGGCCTATAGCGAAATGTATCAAAACGATTTGAGTAACACGGCCATCAAGCGCGCTTTAGACATCGTTGCCGATCCAGCAACCGGTGAAGCGGTATGCCGTTCGGCCCTTGAAGGTCTGGACCCCAGCTGCGTGCCATGGAATGTATTCCAGCCAAATGGCATTACCGATGAGCAACTGGCTTACCTGACCCTACCTTTATATGCTAACGGTGAAACTCAGCTTCGTGAGTTTAACGTTTTTACGGTAGGCGATTTGAGCATGAGCGAGCTGAAATCCCCCTGGGCTTATATGGGGCCGTCGATTCTATTCGGCTACACCCATCGTAGTGAAGCTTTACGCTATCAACCCGACTCAGCATTTCAGAGCGGTGACGGTGCTGGTCAGGGTGGCCCGTCCGTGCCGGTAAATGGTGACCTGAGTGTTGACGAAATCTACACCGAGATCCAGATCCCATTAGTCACTGAAGCCAGTTTTGCGGATACCATGATGCTCGATCTGGGCTATCGCTACTCCGACTACTCGACAGGCATCGATACTGATACCTATAAAGTCGCGCTGGGCTGGGACGTCACCGACACCTTTAAAATTCGTAGCAGTTTCCAAAGCGCTGTGCGCCACGCCAATATCCGTGAGCTGTTCCAGCCGCAGGGACTGAACCTGTTCGATATGGCAGAAGACCCTTGTGCCGGTGCCAACCCAACCGCCAGTCTGGAAGCTTGTGCGAATACCGGTGTCACTGCCGAACAGTACGGTTCGATTTTTGACAATCCAGCCGGTCAGTATAACTACATGCAAGGCGGTAACCCGAACCTGGATGCCGAAAAGTCTGAGACCAAGGCTATTGGTTTTGTCTGGCGCCCGCACCTGGCAAACGATTTTGATATCTCGGTGGACTACTTTGATATCGATGTCGAAGACGCGGTTGGCATTGTGGACCCGATCTTTTCACTCAACCAGTGTCTGGAAACGGGTGATGCCACCTACTGTGACCTGATCAATCGCAACGAAAACGGTTCCATCTGGCAAGGTGCTGAAGGCTATATTACCGCCACTAACGTGAACATCGGTTACTTGCGCCGCACTGGTGTCGACATTAACTCAAACTACCTTGTCCGACTGAGTGATATGGGTCGTCTGAAGTTTAACCTGGTGGGTACTTACTTCATGAACTTCGATGAACTGCCGCAACCTGGCAGCGACCTCATCCAGTGTGCGGGCCTTTGGGGCGGCAGCTGTGGCGGTCCGAATCCTGAGTGGCAGCATAACTTGCGTTCAACCTGGGTCACCCCATGGGATATGACACTGTCGATGAATTGGCGTTACCTGGGTGGTGTTGATCACATCAACAGTGATTTTAACCTCGGCGCTGAAAACTACATTGACCTCACCGCACAGTTTAGTGTGTTAAGCGGTGGCCAAATCAATGTCGGGGTCAACAACGTGTTTGATAACGATGCGCCATTAGTGCCGAATCAATTAGGCGATAACGGTAATACCTTTCCATCTTTCTATGATGCTTTAGGTCGTTACTTCTTTGCCGGCTTTGAATACAAATTCTAAAGCTGTGCAGTTCACCAAAAGAAAAGCCCCGCCAGCTGGCGGGGCTTTGTTCTATTTTGGGCGCACCAACCTTGCTAGTCTTTTGGCAATAAATAGCTCTCGAAAAACAGCACCGTCGCCTGTTCATAAATATCGCGGTTCTCTTTTTTCCGATAACCATGACCTTCGTTGAGGGCATTCATGTACCAGACGGTTTTGTTATTGGCCTTAAGGGCAGCAACAATCTGGTCGGCTTCAGAAACAGGAACACGGGGGTCATTTTCGCCCTGCACAACAAACATAGGGACGTCGATTTTATCGACATGATTATTCGGACTAATGGCTGTCAGATGCGCCCGCATTTCTGGGTCCCGCTCGTCGCCATATTCCGCGCGGCGCAGGTCGCGCCGGTAATCCTCGGTATTGGTCAAGAAGGTGACAAAGTTGGAAATACCTACGATATCGACGGCAGCTTGCAAGCGATCGCTGTAATGCACCGCGCTGGCAAGCACCATATAGCCTCCGTAGCTGCCACCTATGACTGCCACCCTGCTCGCGTCAAGATCCGGCTGGGCCTCGACCCAGTCCAGCAGTGCGCCGATATCCTTGACTGAGTCTTCACGGTTAAAGCCATTGTCCAGACTCACGTACTCGCTGCCATACCCTGCCGAACCACGGACATTCGGTGCGATCACTGCCGCGCCAAGCTGCTGGATCCACATTTGAATGGTGCCACTGAAATAAGGCCGGTACTGGGATTCCGGTCCGCCATGAATAGAGATAATCACCGGGTGCGGGCCTTGCTGTTGGGGTTTGTACACAAAAGCTGGCACTTGCAGGCCATCAAAACTGTTGAATTTAACCAGCTCCGGCTCGACAAAGTTCTCTGTATTCAAACCGCCAACTTCACTGTAAGTCCAGCGAGTTAACTGATCCTCATTATTCAGCACATACACATCAGTGGGAGATTTGGGAGTGTTAATACTTAGCGCCAGGCGGCTGCCGTCCGGACTGTAGGTCAGGCCCCCTACTACGCCAACCGGAAGCCCCTCGACGCGCTGCATGGCAAAGGTTTCCGGGTTCAGCCGATAGAGCTGACTGATGCCCTCCTCATTAATCGTAAACGCAGCCCGCTCACCATCATCGCTCAAGGCAAAGTTATCGACATTCCAGGCAATGTCATCGGTAATAACCGCAACTTCGCCCGTTGTCGTATTACGAAACGCTAGCTGAGTAAAGTCCGAAAACTGATCCGTAGTAAAGAAAAAGCCCTCACCATCTTTGCGGTAGGCGAGCGGGAAATTGGCATTGCTGCCCATCTCATTCCCTTCGAGCAAACTTAATTCACCTTCTTGCACGTCAAGCTCATGGATACGCACATCGGTAATGCTACGGTATTGCACCACCAACAGTTTGCTTCCGTCATGATTCCAGTCGACTGGGCCCCACCAACTGCCATCAGGCGCAGCAACGACCAGCTCAGCTTGTTCCGGTTGCTCAGGGTCCATGACCCAGATGTCGTTGGAGCGCCCATCACGCCGGGTACTCTGGTAAGCAAACTTACTGCCATCATGGCTCCAGACCACTGCCCCATTACGGGACTCACCATCACTGAGCATGTGGTAGTCGCCGGACGCCGGATCCAGCTTGAACAGCTGACTAAACTCATTACCACCGGCATCCATGCTGAAAATCATGGCGTTACTGCCCGGCTGACGGGCAATACCTCCGACCGGTTCAGCAAAAAAGGTTAACTGCTGCCGATAACCCCCTGCTTCGCTCACTTTGTGGATCTGTGCTACATCGCCAAACCTTGTGCTGATATAAATCGCATCACCATCAGCGTTAAAACTGCGAAAAGCGGCCGAACGAATATTCTGATAGCGGGTCAATTGTTCGCCAATACGGACTGGAATTGTTGGAATACTCTCCAGTACCAGATTGCCATTGTTAAGGGTTCGGGTTGCAGATGGCTCAGTGCTGTCCTCCGTCTGTGCCAGTAAATTAGCGGAATAACTTAAGGTCAAACCGAGCAGAGCAACACTGAACATACGAAAGTTCGCCATCGAAGGTCTCCTGATGCAAAGGTAATAAGAAGATTAACCATAGAACTTTTTTCTGAAAAAGAACAATCCACTTCGTGCCGGTCAAATATTATCTCATTGTTTTTGCTCCGTTTTAATGGAATTTAAGAACTTTTCAGAAAGCTTAAATACCTTTCTTTTGCTGACCCTGCCATAGTCTTCACCAATTCAACCACTCACATAACATAACGACAACGAGGTGATGTATGGCGAGCACGATCAACTATATTCCGGTGAAATCTATCGGCCGAATCCGCTTTATCGCGATTGAAGATATCGTTTGGATCAAGGGCGCAGCGAACTATGTTGAAATTCATCTCCAGGACAGCATGGTGCTGCATCGTGAGACCCTGACCTCACTTGCGGAAAAACTTGGGGACGAGCAATTTGTGCGCGTTCATCGTTCGGCAATTGTGAATATTGATCATTTACATGAAATTTCCAGTGAACTTGGCCGCTACTCGCTGGTCGAATTGAAGAACGGGCAAGAAATTCGCATTGGTAATGCTTATCGGCGCGACTTGTTCCAGAGTTTGGGGTTAGAGCAGGCGAGTTAATGCCAAGTCTTGCTCCATTCGTCACAAATGAAGTCACACAGCGCATTGAAGTAGTAGGATGAATACAGGTTCTACAGACAGTTATCACGTTTCTCCCTGGATCACGATAACTTTGTAAGTTAGCCTGCCTTCCGTTTTGACTGCTCTCTGTGGGGATCCCTAGGGTGACCACATTGAGCAGTTTTTTATTTTGCCTTAGCTAATAACTCCTGCAATGACGCCTCGCTACTCCCGGCATATTGATACGCCTGAGCCAGAAACAGCTCGCCGCAGGCTACGGCATCGCTGTAGGCATGATGCGCTTCATACATGGGTAAACCAAACCGCTGCCGACACGCAACCAAGGTTAAACTGCCTCTGGCGATATGATGTTGTTGCTGCCGTAACCGCGCGGCTTCGAAGGTTAAGGTGTCGAATTTTGCTAACGGCTGTAGTTTAACCTGATGCTGCTTGGCCAACCGTTGCAAAAATTGCCAGTCAAACTGCACGTGGTGGCAGACCAGAACCGCCCCGTTTAACACTGTCGCTAATTGCTCCAGCGCTTGCTGAGGCGGCGTGGCATCAAGAAAGTCCCGACGCACCAGACCGTGCACCACGGGCGACTGCTTCAAATCAGGTTGCGCCTGAGTGACAAAGTACTGCGCCTGCTGGTAATCCAACACTGGCGGCTCGATGACCACCCAGCCCATCGCCAGCACTTGGTCGGACTTTGGCTCAAGCCCACTGGTCTCCAGATCGAGCGCCACATAACGCTGTTGGCGCCAGCTCTTACGCAACCGTCGCTGCCGCTGCCAATAGTTCTGTAAGGCTGCTTTCCACTTGCCCAGCAACGCTTTCATTTGCATTACCCAATGCGGCCAAATTTCAGGCCGACCCCTTGCTGGCAATCCTTCACGATGCGAAACGCTGATTTCAGCTGCCGCCGTTTTAGTGTACTCAACTCATCAGGGTCCAGCGCATTCTTCGGTTGCGCGGTGCCCCACACCGCCAGCTGATGCTGCAAGCGCAACTGCGTCAGAAATTGCCAGGCCTCGGCAAGCGCTTGGTTGTCTTTGCGATTAAGCAGCTTGCAGGATTCCAATAATTGCAACCGGGTCAGCGTGCGCGGCTCGGTTAACCCTTCGTGCAAGCTATAGAGACGCACAATGTCATTGATAAGCGCAATCCCGTAGCGTTTGATATCCACCCAGTCACTGTCTTTACCTGACTCGGTGCCGCGGAACCTGTTAAATAAGCCTAATGGCACCTGTACGTTACTCTGTAAGCGGGCCAGATTGCCCAGGAAAAAGTCCGAGCGTCCCAGCTTCGCGACATCCTCGCGGTAGGCTTGATAAAGACGTTTATTGCCGCGCACATTGCGGCTGTCGAAAAATATCTGGCAATACATCAGCGCTTTCGGCGTCGGACTCTCTGTCCAGCTCTGGAAACGTTCAAGCCAGCCAGCGCGAGTGCGCCGGCACTCGGGATTAGAGGCCATAATATTACCCGGGCATTTTGGCACACCACAGTCGGCCAGGCCCTCACAAACAAATTCTCCCAGCCCCGCAAACCAGTCTAACTGTGCTTGGTTCAAATCATTGGCCAGCAATAAGCCATTGTCCTGATCAGAGCTTAAGGTCTGATCTTCCCGTCCTTGCGAGCCGAACGCCAGCCACACATACGAGGCCGGCGCGACACCGTGCTCCTGCTCGTAGAAATCAATCAATTTGCGCGTCATGGTATCGGTAAGACTGGCCAGCAAGCGTCCCACCGCAGCAGCATCATTGACCCGCGCCGCAAAGCTGTGCATGTACTCCGGGATGTGAGCCGCCTCGGCAACCAATGCCTCGCGGTCGCCAACCTTATTCAAAGCACTGATGAGCATCACCGGTTCGCTCTTCTGCTCGCGCATCATGTCCGTATTGGTCAACATGCCGATAGGTTTGCCGTCCTCTTCAACCACCGGGAGGTGATGAATATTCTCCTGAGTCATCAATGCCAGCGCATCCACCAGACTCTGTTTCGCGCCGATCGTCGCAGGCGCCTGCGTCATCACCGCGTTGATATGAATGTCATAATTCAGCCCCTGGGCCACCACGCGATTGCGTAAATCGCGATCCGTCAGAATACCCACCAGGCGTCCGTCATCGACCACCATAATCGACGACACCTTCTCCGCACGCATCGCCTGCGCCGCCTCCTGAATCGTCGCCGTACTACACAAACACACCGCCGCCCTCTGCACCACCTCCCCAGCAAGGGCAGCCCTCTGTGGATAACTCGCCGAAGAAAGGGCTGCCCTTTCTGGATAAGTTTTGGGGTGGGGTTGGGGCTGGCTGAAGCTGGATTCGGTTAAGAACCGTTGTTCGTGTGCGCGAATGAAGTAATGTTCGAAGGCGCGGGAGGTCTGGCGCAAGTGATCAAAATCGGCGGCGGCGACGATGTAAATGATACCGTCCTCGACGACCTCCAGTTGATTGACGATCGCACGGCCAGTCAACAATGAGGGGTAACCAAATAAGTCATGGGACTCGAGTCGCTCAATAAGCTGGCCATCGGGAGCAAGCAAATCAAAACCGCCTGAACGAACGATGTATAACGCGGGACTGTAGTTGGCGAACAGTTCATCCACGTTATGTTCGTTGATATAGGCGGCTTTGATTTGCCCGGCTATCCACTGACGTTGGTCAGCATTGAGCTGATCAAACGGCGGACAGTCCAGTAAAAAACGATTTAATTCCGCGAAATCCGGCTGCATATAAACTCCTTTGCGGAGGTGATAAAAAAGCCCGGCCGAAGCCGGGCTAAACACTTAGTGGCTGGTTGCCACACCCGCACCTTTCGGATACCGGATAGATTCAACCAAATCCTGTGTTGCTTGCGGGGCATCACCCGTTAACTTGTGCACGATATAAGATACCGCAAAGTTTATGAGCATACCTAAAGTTCCGATACCTTCCGGCGAGATACCAAACAGCCAGTTCTCAGCGTTGTTCGCCGCCGGGTTCATGAACTTGAAGTAAATAATATACGCCAGGGTGAACAGCACACCCACCACCATACCAGCAATAGCACCGGTACTGTTCATGCGCTTGTAGAAGATACCCAGAATGATCGCAGGGAAGAAGCTCGCCGCGGCTAAGCCGAAGGCAAAGGCCACCACCTGCGCCACGAAGCCGGGCGGATTAATACCAAACCAGGTCGACAATGCAATCGCCAGCCCGGCCGCAATCCGCGCCCACATCAACTCTTGCCGGTCAGTAATATTCGGTGCCAGAGTTCGCTTCAGTAGGTCGTGCGAAACCGACGTCGAAATAACCAGTAACAAGCCTGCTGATGTTGACAATGCGGCGGCAACACCACCGGCTGCCACCAAGGCCACCACCCATGCTGGAAGATCAGCGATTTCCGGGTTAGCAAGAACCATAATGTCACGGTCCACGGTCATTTCGTTGCGCTCATCGCCCGAGTAGAACATACGACCATCATCATTCTTATCTTCCCAGGTAATGAGTCCGGTTTGCTCCCAGGTTTTAATCCAGGAAGGCGCCTGCTCATACTTCACACCCGTCAGGTCAGGACCATTGACGGTATTGATCAGGTTGACCTTAGCAAAGGCGGCAATCGATGGTGCCGTCAGATAGACCACGGAAATGAATACCAGTGCCCAACCGGCCGAGCGACGCGCGTCACGTACCTTAGGCACGGTAAAAAAGCGTACGATAACGTGCGGCAGACCGGCAGTACCGACCATCAGTGCAGCGGTAATCGCAAACACATCGATCTTCGATTTCACCCCGGAGGTATAGGCCGCCAGCCCCAACTCTTCGGACAAACCATCGAGTCGCTGCAACAGGTATTGACCTTCACCCGCCACGCCTTCGGCGATAGTGGCGCCAAAGCCAGTTTGCGGCAGGAAGTGTCCGGTCATGTAGATGGAGATGAAGATCGCAGGAACCAGATACGCGAAGGCAAGCACGCAGTATTGGGCAACCTGAGTGTAAGTAATCCCTTTCATGCCGCCAAGAACGGTATAGAAAAATACAATCACGGCGCCGATGAAGACACCCGTCGCAATCTCAACTTCCAGAAAGCGTGAAAACACCACACCCACACCACGCATCTGACCGGCAATATAGGTGAAGCTGATCAGGATGGCACAGATAACAGCAATGGTACGCGCGGTTTGCGAGTAATAACGGTCGCCAATAAAATCAGGCACCGTGAACTTACCGAACTTGCGCAAATAAGGCGCAAGACACAGGGCAAGCAACACGTAGCCACCGGTCCAGCCCATCAAATACACGCTACCGTCATAACCGGCGAAAGAGATAATCCCCGCCATGGAAATAAAGGATGCCGCTGACATCCAGTCGGCCGCAGTTGCCATCCCGTTCATGACAGGATGAACACCACCACTGGCAACATAAAAATCATTTGTCGAGCCCGCTCGCGACCACACCGCAATAGCGATATAAAGTGCGAAGGTGAGGCCGACGATAATAAACGTGAGCGTTTGAATATCCATGAATCGGCCCCTTTAGTCTTCGTGAACTTCGTATTTGTTATCGAGCGCCGCCATTCGTTTGATGTAAATAAAAATCAAAATGACGAAAGTAATAATTGACCCTTGCTGCGCGAACCAGAAGCCCAGCTTAAAGCCAAAAAAGGTGATCTGGTTCAGCCAGTCCACCAAAATGATTCCAAAACCATAAGACACGAGGAACCAGACTGCTAATAGCTTCAGTACCAGTCCAATGTTCTCGCGCCAGTAGGCTTTAGCGAGTTCTTCGCTCTTAAAAGCCATAACGCCTCCAGGTTGTTCTGTTGTTATTGTGATTTGTTCATCTAGCAATCTAGTCGGCTTCCGCACAAACACAAATACGACATTGGTCGAATGCAGCTAATTTCAGCAACCCACAGGCATAAAAAAAACACCGCCAGAGCGGTGTTTTTAAAGAACTAACGGGAGACTTACTCGCCGATATACTTATCGAAAAACGCGAGCATTTTTTGCCAGCGTTCGACATTGTTCTCTGGCTTGTAAAAACCATGCCCTTCGGCCTCTTTGTACATCCACTCGTACGGATGGTCTCGCTCTTTGAGCGCATCGCGCAAGGCAAATGCGTGAGCTTCAGGTACGCGCACATCAGCACCACCCTGGATGATAAATACTGGTGCCTTCAACTTGTCCACGTTATAGACAGGTGACTGGGCTTCACGGCCTTCTTCCGCTGACGGTAACACCTGGTCCAGGTAGTTGCGACCCGCACGCGCTTGCTGAATATCCCCTTGCTCGTACATCAGGTTCAAATCGTAAACGCCAACAAAACCAACGATGCACTGATAAAGGTCAGGCTCGCGCACACCACTTTGTACCGCTGCGTAGCCACCATAAGAGGCGCCATACACACAAACACGGTCTTGGTCTGCAATACCTTCTTTAATCAAATGCTGCACACCATCGGTCATATCGTTGATCATGGTGGTGCCCCAGTTTTTATAGCCAAGTTCCAGGAACTCACGACCATAACCACCTGAGCCACGGAAGTTGGGCTGAAATACCGCATAGCCGTGCTCGGCAAAGACCTTGGCATCACTGTCCATACGCGACATGGTATCGCGAATGCCGTGCGGGCCACCGTGAGGTAATAAAATCAACGGCAAGTCCTTGGCGTCGCTGCCATTAGGTAAGGTCAGCAAGCCGTAGATATCCAGACCATCGCGGCTTTTGTAGACGATGGTTTTGGTTTTCGGAATCGGGTGCCCTTCCAGCCATGGTTTCGCCGCAGCGATCGAGGCTAGTTTGCCTTTGTCGCGGTCAAACATGTAAAACTTAGTAGGCGAATTCACCGACTCCACCCGTACCGTCAAAATACGATTGTCGCGAGTTGATGAATTAATGGATACGGACTGCCCCGGGAAGGTTGCAATCAAGCTCTGCACCAGGTTCGAGTAATCCTTATCTTTCACATCAGAAAAGAAAAAGGTATCGATGCCCTGCTGTTCAAAGGCAGCACCAATCACTTCGTTGGCACGACCATTTTTCACACTCATGATCGGCATCAGGTCGGTTGCCGGATGCTCGGCAAGGATAGTTTCTTCTTTACTGCTGATATCCAACACGCTCAGCGCGCGGGTATCAGATTCACTATCACTTAACCCAACCACCTGGTCGGTGCCAGGCAACATCAGCAGAGGGACAAAACCGCCCTCTTCTTCATAATAACTGGTCACTTCGTACCAGTCCTGATTAGCACCGTCACGGCCCAAAATCACAGTTTTATTACCGTCTTCTGGATCGATGCCCAATACCATGCGCGATACACCCTGATCGTCGAGAACCACCTGCACGTTAGTGCTGCGGTAAGCTTTGAGCGGGATCCGACCTTCCGAACGTTTACGCCCAGAGGTTATTTTCATGGTGTACAAATCAAGGTAAGGCTCGGCCGAGGTGAACGAACGCTGATAAATCATAATGGCATCAGGTTGTTCTGGTAGATAATCCACCACCTGGGCAAACACGTATTCACCGCTTTCTGAGCGAGGTCCAGTCAGAATCACTTGCTTGGAACCGTCAGCGTCCATCGCAAACAGTTCACCGGTTGGCACCGGTTGATCCAGAGAGCCCACTTCGCGCACCATGGTCATGACCAAACGCTCGTTGTTGGCCCATTGAAAGGAGCCGACTGACTCATTTCCCTGCCCCTGAGTGACAGAAAGAATTTTGCTGTCATCGATATCGATGACCGTCAACTGCACAGAACCATCAGTAATGCGTGAGGTCGCTGCCAGGTAATCACCTTTAGGCGAAATTTTTACATCAAGGTACTGCGCATGCTTTGCGTAATTTTCCAACAGCTCCGTGTCTACTGTAGAGCTGAAGCTCAATGCCGGGATGACTAACGCCGCCAGCCCCACCAATATTGAATACTTCATAAAGCCCTCGTTCTCTGTAGTTATAAATTATTGTAGTTATTCAATAAAAAAGCCCCACCAAGGTGGGGCTTTGGTCATTCAAATTTACATATCGAATCTAATTTCTTAGAAGCTGTATGAAAGGTTGAAGAACGCACGACGGCCTAAGTAGTCAAGCTGTGATGCGAACAACGGCACATTACCAAATGTGTACGATGCTGTAGGGCTAACTTTAGGCGGCTGCTTGTCGAACAAGTTACCGATACCGAAGGTTACGTCCATATTGTCATTGAACGTAGTTGTCGCTGACAATGAGTGCAGGACGTAGGTCGGAGTTTCGGCTACGAATCGAACCTGGTTTTCACGATAAGTCGTGTCGTCAAAACCGTAGTACGAGTAGTCTTCAGTTTTGTCGTAGTACGACATATTCCAGTTGAAGCTCCAGTCATCACGGTTCAACGTGGTGTTCAAGCTACCAACATGGCGTGGGTTACCCACTAAGCCGATGTTATTCTGTGGTTCATCCGTTGGGAACTGCTGGAATGAACGTTGGATCTGATTCGTATGATCCAATTTCACGCGCAGGTCACCAAAGTCAAACGAGTCTTGGTAAGTGACCACGATGTCAACACCGCGAACCACTTGTTCAGCTGTGTTCAAGTAACCACCACGAACCTGGATGATGCTCCAGTCGCCGTCATCAGAACCGTCGTTACGTTGGAACTGATCACAGAATGGTTCGTTTGCGAAGTCTTCTGAGTTGTAACACTGGCTCAGCACTGCGCCACCAGAAACGTTCGAGATCTGGTTGTTGATGACCACGTCATAGTAATCGATTGACGCCGCGAAAACGCCTTCTGGGCTGGTGTAAACCAAGCCGATACCTTCAGAGATTGAAGTCTCAGCTTTCAGCTGACCTGCACCACCACCAGAGATAGACAGAATTGAACCTGAGCTACCTAAAGTATCGGTGTAAGTTTCTGGAACGCCGTCTGCCGCACAGTTTTGACGTACGCGTTCGTTGGTTGATTCAACCCAGTTCAAACATGGATCAGAATTTTGACTAATGAAGCCTGTTTGATTCTCTAAGTACAGCTCATAAAGTGCCGGAGCACGGAACGAAGACCCACGTGATGCACGAACACGGAAGCCCGCACCGATAGTCCAGTTAGCGCTTACTTTAAACGTAGTATCGCTACCGTAGGCACTTACGTCAGTCCAACGACCAGAAGCGGTCAAATCAAGGCTTTCAACGCCTGGAAGGTCACGCAATAGTGGCATTTGGAATTCAGCATAAACTGCACGAGTAATTGCGCTACCTTGAGTGATACCAGCGCCGCTCAAGCCCCAAGAGTTCCCTGCAAGAGTGTTTTCTCCAGGAGTGTCTTTAAGCTCATCACGCTGCCAGTAAACACCAGCCGCAACACCCACAGGACCCGCAGGCATGTTGAACAAGTCGCCAGTGATGTAAGCATCAAAGGTATCTTGCTTATAGGTTGTGTTACCTACGTCCTGACCAAACAAGAAGTCACGTGCTTCCTGGTTTTGGTTACCAAACATATTTTGTGGATCGAACCAGTCGTATTCGTAACAAGCACGACCCGATGTCTCAGTGACACGGCCTTCACAAGGAATACCCAACAGGTTTTCCTGAGCCATGATCATAGAGTCAAATAAGATGATGTCTTGCTTGTATTCGCCGCTGTTGTGCGAACGCTGGTAAGACGCATCCCAGTTCCAGAAACCGATTGAACCTTCTAAGCCAACCACTGCACGTGAGTAATCGACAGTAGTGTCGTTACCGTAGTGGTCAGTGTAATGTACTGGAAGTACGAAACTGCTACCTTCAAAACCTGGTACTGCGCTAATTGCCGAATAACCAATTTCCCGGGTCCAGAATTGACGTACGCTTTCAGATTTAGTGTTACGGCTGCTGTGTAACAACTCACCATACATAGAGGTGGTGTCAGTCAGGTCGTAATCACCCTGAAGGTAAACAGAGGCTACTGTCGTTTCAGGAATAACTGTTGCGTTCATACGTGCTGGGTGACGACCGCCATCCAACAAGCCGTCACCTTCTTTGTTATAGCCAGCCCAGTACCAACCGTCTGGCACAGCAGTTACGTAAGGGTTAGAGCCTTCACTGCCAATCTCTGGGTAGTAAGGGTTGATTGTAGTCGGGTCCTGAGCGTCGAAACCATCGTAGTTATACTGGAAACGGCCGCCAGAAGTACCGGGCGGAAGACGGGTACCGGTTGCATGGAACAAACCAAAGCCACTTTCAGAACAGTGGTATTCACCGGTGCGTGGATCGATTGGATCGGCACGCTCACCTGTTTCATAATCGAACAGGTAACGCTCTGAACAGTCAAAGTAATCGCGGTCACCACGCTTAACACCCGTGTTCACGTTGTAGTCAGCAACTACACGCCATGAACCACGGTCAAACGCTTTACCGTAAGTACCGTTTACACGATAAGTTTCACCGCCACCTTCGAAAGGAGCAAGGCCAGAAACGTTAACTTCACCGCCTTCGCCTTTTTTAGTGATGATGTTGATAACACCAGCAACAGCGTCAGAGCCGTAAAGTGAAGAAGCACCGTCTTTCAGGATTTCAACACGCTCGATGATGCTGATAGGTAATGCGTTCATGTCAAATGCAGAAACCGCACCACGTGTACCTGCAGGACCGGCACGACGGCCGTTCAACAGGACGAGGGTACGACTTGCACCTAAACCACGCATAGAGATTGACTCTGCACCACTACCACCGTTGGTAACGAAACCAACAGAGTAGGCTGCGATCAACTGGTCAGAACCAGCCGCCACAGTTGAGGTACGAAGTAATTCACCAAGAGTGCTTAAGCCCTGGTCTTCAGCGATATCAGTAGTGATAATCTCGATTGGAGTAGCGCTATCAAGACCGTCGGTACGGATACGTGAACCCGTAACCTGAATTTTCTCAACAACTGTTTCTTTTTCATCCGCACCTTGATCTTCTTCAGACTGTTGGTCTTGCGCAAAAGCTGGAGCGCCAGCCAATAACGCAGTACCAAAACCTGCCATCATGATAGAACGGATTGAACTCGACAAATATGACTGCTTAGCCATGTGAGTCTCCCTGATAATTTTTATTGTAAGTTAGGTTTCAATGGAACTTTTTATAAAATTCAATTGGTACAACCGTAGATTATGGTTCCACAGAAGATGCTGCTAGGCTGCAGCTTGCCTTCCGAGTCTCAGTCAACCACAGTTCCAGGCCTTTTACAATAGTTTTAAGGCAAGTTGTAAACACTTTGAATGTAATAATTCGGTGTAATAATTTGTGAGTATTTTTCAATCGAGCTCTATTCTATTTTGTTATGTAGCTAAGCCAATGTTTTTCTTTACATTTTTGACTTTAACCCCCTCTAAATATACCATATGTTATGTGTGAGCTGCGATTTCACAATTTTTGTCTATACAGCCTGCCAAGAGCAGCTTTCCGGTGGATGCCGCCAACGCCTATGTTTCGAGATGTTAATCAGTCAAATCGCCGGATAGTGCCGAGCGAAGGCACGTTCGGGACACGCGCTATGACGTTGTATAACTTTTAACCAGCCGGTAAGGCTCGTCGCTAGACCAAGGTCGTGCTTGACCGCTTCCCCTCCCCAAGCTACTGTTTTTGCTTTCGCCGAGAGTCCAGAACCACGACCATGACCTTACTCCTGATTGTCGCAGCGCTCGCCTACGTTGCCGCCTTATTTGCAGTAGCACACTTTGGCGATAAAACCGGCTCCTGGGCCAACCGCCTCAGCTATAAGCCGACGGTCTACAGTATGTCGCTGGCAATCTACTGCACCTCATGGACCTACTATGGTGCGGTTGGCAACGCGGCGAACTTTGGCTGGGCCTACCTGCCTATTTTGCTCGGCCCTATGCTGCTCTTTTTATTCGGTCTGCCGCTGGTCGAAAAGCTGGTTTCGGTAAGTAAGCAGCAGAACATTACCTCCATCGCCGACTTTATCGCTAGTCGTTACGGCAAGCGCCAGCGCCTGGCCTTATTTGTCACGCTTATCGCCGCTTTGGCAACCATTCCCTACATCGCGCTGCAGCTCAAAGCCGTAGGGCTGACCTTTGTGGTGCTGACCGAAAACACCACCGCTCTTACCGAGTTTTCAATCAACGAGCTCGCAGCAGCGGCACTGATGGCGGTGTTCGCCATGCTATTTGGCACGCGGCACATCGAAGTTACTGAATATCGCAATGGTATGATTCTGGCCATTGCCTTTGAATCGGCAGTCAAGCTCATTGCGCTACTGGCCGCGGCGTGGTTTGCCTGGTCAGTGTTTAGCGATGCCTCACCATTGAGCATGCTCGAGAGCATCCCGCTTGACGAGCGCAGCGACTGGTCCTGGCAGGCTTTCACCCGCTTTGACTTCATTGTGCAGACCCTGATGGCCGCCGGAGTTATTCTTTGCCTCCCCCGGCAATTTCACGTCACCGTCGTGGATAATGTAAATATTGACCATTTACGCACCGCGCGTTGGGGTTTCCCGCTGTATTTATTCCTCATCGCGGCCGCCATAGTGCCTATCGCCGTCGCCGGTCAATACTTCTTCGGCAACAGCGTGGACGTCTCAACCTATGCGCTGCAACTGCCGCTCCTGCATGATCAGACCTGGCTAGCCGTAGTGATTTTTATCGGTGGTTTCTCGGCCGCCACGGCAATGGTGATTATCGCGTCCGTGACCCTAAGTACCATGATCACTAACGATGTGATCATGCCACTGATTCTGCAGCGCGGTCATCGCTTCCCGTTCGGCATGCCCGCCGGACAGCAGCAAACAGAAGTACGCTCGTTTCAGGGGAGGTTGCTGTTAATTCGCCGCATCGCCATTGCCACCATCTTATTGTTTTCCTACTTGTGTTATTACCTGTGGGCAGCCAATACCAGCCTGGTCAGCATCGGCTTACTGGCCTTTTCCGTGGTGCTGCAGCTACTACCTGCCATTATTGGCGGTATGTATTGGCGCCGCGGTCACGCCCGCGGCGTCTATATTGGCCTGGCCCTCGGCCTGTTGGCCTGGCTGTTCGCGGTCGCCTTCCCCATGTATCTGCCGCATACCACCAGCGACACCAGTATCATCACCCAGGGCACCGTCATCAGCCTCAGCCTCAATCTCGCTGCCTATATCATTTTCTCGCTCGTGGCCCAGCCACGCCTGGTCGATCGCATCCAGGCCACGGCTTTTGTCACGCCGCGGAAGGTGGTACAGGAACATTCCATTAGTCGTCATCATCAGGCCACTAACGGCGACATGGTGCTGCTCCTCAAGACCTTCGTCGGCAATGAACGCACCGCGCAGTTGCTGGCATTTTACAGTGACGCCCAGCAGATCGTGATTAACGACACCAACAAGGACGATGTCGCCAGCCGGGAATTTATCGATTACGTGGAGCGCGCCTTATCCGGCGTGCTGGGAGCCGCTACCGCACGTTCCCTGGTCGAAGCCGCGTTACGTGATCGCCGCTTGCACTTAGAAGAAGTTGTGCACTTTTTCGATGACACCACCCAGGCACTGCAGACCCAGCAATCGATACTGTTCAGCTCGCTGGAAAATCTAGCGCAGGGCATCAGTGTAGTGGATGCCGAACTGCGTCTGGTGGCCTGGAACAAGCGCTATCTGGATCTGTTTGACTACCCCGACGGCATGGTTAAACCCGGCCAGCCCATCGCTGCCCTCATCCGCTATAACGCGGAGCGCGGCGAATGCGGCCCCGGGGAAACCGATGAACTGGTCGCTAAACGTCTGAACTACATGCAAATGGGCTCTCCCCATCGTTTTATCCGTCGCCGTGGCGACGGGCGCGTCATTGAAATGGTCGGCAACCCCCTACCCAACGGCGGTTTCGTGACCAGTTTCACCGATATCACCGAACACGTGGAAACCGCGCAGGCGCTGGAAGAAGCCAACATCGACCTGGAACAGCGTATTCACGTGCGCCAGCGCAAAATCCGGGAAATCAACAACGAACTCACGGAAGAAATTGACCGTCGCCGCAAAGTTGAAGTTGAGTTGAAAAAAGCCAAGCAAGAAGCCGAAGAGGCCAACGCCTCAAAAACCCGGTTTTTGGCACTGGCCAGTCACGACATTCTGCAGCCGCTGAATGCCGCACGTCTGTATTTGTCGGCCATGGATGAAACCACCTTATCCACTCAGAACTTGCAGCTGACAGGTAAACTCGATACCGCCCTGGCCTCCACCGAGCACTTGCTCAGTACCCTGTTGCAAATTGCCAAAATGGACCAGGGCGCGTTGCAGCCAAACTTTCGCCACGTGCAGCTCAGCAGCATCGTGCAGCCGCTGATCCATGAATACAGCGTACTGGCCCAACAGCGCGGTATTGAACTCAAAACAAGCTGGCAGGATGCAGTCATCTATACAGATCCTACTTACCTGCGGCGCATCATCCAGAACTTTCTGTCCAATGCCATCAAGTACAACCGCGAGCAGGGCAAAGTGTTGTTGGGTATTCGCCGACGCGGTAGCAATCTGCGAATTTCAGTTTGGGACACGGGCCCCGGCATTACCCAGCAGCAGCGGCATCGCATTTTTGATGCTTTCTACCGCGGTCAGAACACCCGGGTCGAAGGCGTCGGCCTCGGTCTTAGTGTCGCCAAGCGTATGAGTGAGCAGTTGCACTGCGAGCTCAAGCTGAAGAGTACCGAAGGTAAAGGCAGCTGTTTTTCAGTTACTGTGCCACTTGGCTCGGCGGCAGAGGTCGTCAGCCAACCCTATGAACGGGAGCAGGCCCAACCCACGAATGCCCTGACTCTGGTTTGTGTTGATGATGATCAGGAAAACCTCAGTGCGCTACGCGCCCTGCTTGAAAAATGGGGCTGTACAGTAGAAACCTTTACCAGCAGCGCCACTGCACTGGAGTATGCCCGCACCCATGAGCGACCGGATGGTATCTTGCTGGATTACCAGTTAGGCGATGACGAACACGACGGTTTGAGTCTTGCAGGGGCGTTACGTGAACGGTGGGGAGAGCGCCTTCATGGAGCCCTGGTGACCGCTATGCGGGACGATAATTTAAGGAAAGAAGTGCGGGCCTGCCAGTTACACTTTTTGGCGAAACCGGTCAAACCCGCGGCTTTAAAGGCATTACTGAACCACTTGCAGGTTAACGCTCAGCGGTCGGACTAGCGATACAACGCCCACCCTGCATGGTCAGTTGTGGACGCGGAATCACTTCACAGGTACCGACCACATCGTGCCGTTGCTGATAGTTGATCTGCAACTGCCGATGTTCGGCGATCAACTTCTGTAACACCGCTTCGTCGACGGTAGTCGTTGAATAGGCGATGTAGTACTGGGGCCCACCACAAGGCCGGTGGCCAACTTCCGCCAACCGGCATTGCTCGAGATTATCAGCGTACGCCATACCAATCATCGAGCGGATCTGCTGGTCCAGCCCCGCCATTTGCGCCTGAGGATCCTCCGCAGCCGCAGTTGGCTGGGATTGTAACGGTTCCTCACTGGGTCCGTTACAGCCCGTCAACAGCGCTAGCGTTGCTCCTGCGATAAGGTATTTCATAGCTGCTCCTTGTCTGTTTTAAGACTGCGTCCGACGACGCAGCCAAATCAGTGGTAGTGCCAGCAGGCCTAACCAGGCGCCAAAGCTGCCTGATGACTCGTCGCCATCAGTGCCAGACTCCTGAGGAAAGACACTAATGGTCACTTCATCGGTGTCTTCCAGGGAACCATCGCTGACAGTTAACCGGAACGTCAAATCCTGTTCAGTGCTCACTGAAGGGGCGGTAAAGGTCGCCGTGACCTCGTCAGTGCTGGATAGGGTCACGGCTGGTCCTGCGGTTTGTTCCCAGCTGTAAGCCAGCGTATCGCCGTCTGGATCGCCACTACTTTCACCGCTTAACGTCACTTGCTGCCCACTAGGTACGCGCGACAGCGCACTATTCGCATTAGCGTTAGGTGCAGTGTTCGCTCCCTTAAAGGTCACAGTGACAGTAGCGGTATCCTGTTGCTGACCGTCGGAAACCGTTACCTCAAACTCTGCAGTTGCACTCTGCTCCAGCGCTGGCACCACGATACTGGCGATGGCCTGATCGCTGTCGGCAATTTCAACATCAGGTCCTGACAGCTGTTGCCAGCTGAAGCTCAGGGTGTCGCCGTCAGGGTCGCTACTGCCGCTGGCATCAAGTTCGACGATAGCGTCGGCTTCTTTGGCCCCGTCAACCGGTGCCACCACGGCTTCCGGTGGATTATTGACCACCGTTACCTGCACCGTACCTGTTGTGGTTGACTGTCCCGCCGCATCAACACCGCGGTAGGTAAAGCTGTCCGTACCGACAAAGTTTGCGTTGGGCAGGTAACGCAGGTTGTTGTTACTTAACACTTCTACGGAACCATTGCTGGCAGTGCCAACGACTTCCACAGTAACATCGCCATCGGCAGCAATCTGCTGTGGCAGCGCAGCACTGTAGCTTGCTGAACCTGAGCTCACTGTTGCCATGGTCAGCAAGTCGCGACCTGGTGCAGCAAATTCGCTGCTCAAGTCAACAGTGACTGACTCATCACGCGTTGTCTGCACGGCACGATTTGGCGCATCGGCGATAGTGTCCACCACCAAGTCGAAGCTCAACTCAACAGCGGCGCGTTCGCCACGCTCAAGGCTGGGTTGCAATGCCGTGCCGGCATTCGGATAAGTTCCCAAACCGTCGTGATAACGTTGAATCCCAAGAATACCCAGAGCATCGGCAGGCGTCTGCGCGCCGATAGTCAGGCTTGCCGGTGCGCCCGTTGGTAAATCGATGTAATTGAAGTAAACGTTCGCGGTACCCAGCTCGTACCAGACCGAGAAGGTGTAACGATCACCTGAGTCATCGTTCCACTCACGCACACTTGCAAATTCAATCACCAGATAGTCGGTGGTGCCATCACTCAGCACTGCGTAGTTAATTTGACCACCGCCCACATTGGATCCCATCTCCAGATCGGTCCAGAACGGCGCCCAGAAACCTGCCGAGCGACTGTCATCGGGAATGGGATTATTGCTTGCCGTGCCACTCATCGCCCCAGACTGTTCGCCGGCGGCAATAATACCGTTGGTCGAAAGCGTCAGACTGTTATAGAGCACGTTATCCAGGTAAACGCCACCAGCATCGCCAATCGGCAGGGTAAAAATGTCGTCATCACAGCCATCTGCGCAGAGGAAATTCGCAGGCGCAGAACCGGTTAAGTCTTCAATCGTCTGACCAGCAAAAAACTCACTGCTCGCCGCAGTAATGGTGTTGATGCTTTCTTCGTCAGTTTGCGAGCCGGTCCAGCTGATGCTGCGGCCGTCTGCTGCCAGCCCTTTTGAGGTCGCCGCGGAACGCGTTTCGGTGAAGCTCAGTGAGCCATCCACCACGGTCGCACCTTCCGGGATCTGCACATCAATAGTGACCGGATCACTGGTGCTGCCCAGTGCTCCACGGGCATCAATGGTAAACGGCGTGCCCACTTCGACAGTACCGGCCGAATGCGCCACAGTAACAATGGCTTCGTTATCGGAAGACGAAGCATACACCGCCACCGGCAGACGCAGGTTCGGGTGGCTGCTTGAGCTGCCAGTCACCAGCACCTCGGCAAAGGCCCAGCCGTCCGGCAACCAGCGGGTATCAAGGTCGAACTGGATTTCCTTACTCTCGCCCGCGGCCAGGTTGAAAATAGGCTCATCAATTACCGCAGTCATTTCCGGGTTTGCACTGGCAAACTCAACCGAAAAACTGACCGCTGCAGTGCCGGTGTTGGTGAAAGTGCGGGTGAACGAGCAGCTCAGTGAGCAGGCATTATTCGCCAGCGAAGGCTTGTCTACTACCACAAAGCTGTCTGCGGCAGTACTTACGTTAAGCCGGCCAGCACCGCGATCGAACGGGGTGGTTGCACTGACAAAGTCATCGTCGCGCAGCCCGCTGTCCGTTGAGGTCATCAATAATGACTTCAGCTCATCAGCATCCAGATTGGGGCGCTGATCTAACAATAAAGCTGCCGCGCCGGCAACGTGAGGCGATGCCATGGAAGTGCCTGATAAACTACCGATACTGTCATCAGGTACCGGTGCCAGAATATTGCTACCCGGCGCAGTAATATCAGGCTTGAGGAAGCTTGAGTCGCCATTTGGTCCGCGTGAGCTAAACAAGGACATGCTATCTTCAGCATCTTCATTAATGCGCGCTTCTGGCGCGTTAATGGTCGCCGTCGCTGCAGATGTCCATTCGGCGCGAATCGCGTCACCGGCCTGTTGGGTGATCATCACCGAAGGCAAGGTGGTCGCATTCATCGACATAGTTAGCAAACCGGCTTCGTTGTTGTACACGATCATGGCGACCGCGCCAGCATTTTGCACGTTCGTTGCTTTGCTTTCAAAAGTACAGGTGCCACGTTGCACCAGCACAATCTGGTTATTAAAACTGCCCGCAGGAAATGCCGAGCAGGCAAGGTTATCACCGGCATTACTGGCCAGCGCCAGCGCCGCAGAAATATCCTGAGAGATAGTGAAGTTACCGTCACCAATGACCGCATTCACTTCAGGCAATCCAGCCGCTGCAACCGTAGGACTGAGGTCCCGGCCATGCTGGCTACTGGCGACGGTCAAGCCGTCTTCGATACAGGCCGGACAGCCAATGGTGCGATCACCCGGGCCATCGTTTCCTGCTGCTGTGACCGTCAACACCCCAGCTGCACGCGCCGCCGCAAATGCGGCCTGGTACGGACTATCGGCCGGATCGCCGCCAGGACCACCGCCCCAGGAGTTATTAATCACATCCGCGCCATCAGCAACGGCATCTTCCAGAGCAGGCAGCAGCATAGACGAACTGCCGCTGCCGCGGCCATCGGGGTCACTGAAAAGCGCTTTATACACCATCAGGTGCGCACCCGGTGCAACACCGGTAATATTCAGACTCACTCCATTGATGGTATAAGTACCGGGATTGCCCGCTGCAGTGCCTGCTACGTGGCTACCATGGCCATTGTAATCCGCCGGCGTTTCGGTTTCGTCGGGATGCACATCACCCGTTGGCTCATACCAGCGCGCGACAATAATTTTGTCATTACAGAAGGTAGGTGTGGTGGTGCAATAATCGGCTTTGCTGGGGCGACTGACACTCGGGTGACCGTTGTCTTCGAACAGCGGATGGTCGTGATCAATACCGCCATCGATGATAGCGATTTTGACATTACGCCCGGCCTGACTCTGGCCGCCAAGTTGACTCCACACGCCGGGTGCCTGAATCAGATCCATTGACGTGGGCGTCGAAGCATAATATTTCGTGTCGGGGTAAACGCGTTTCACCCCCGGCACTTGTTGTAACTGAGCAAGGAGGGCCTGCTGGTCATGTTGCTTACCTGGCAACTCCACCACCATACCGTTGAAGGTCAGAGTTAAGTGATGCTTCACATTCAATTGACCAACGCGCGCTTGCAGGCCACGCAGAACCTCGTTCTGCTGACTCAGCAAATGTTGCTGATAGGTCTTGACCGGTTGCGAGCCTAACTGCAGACGCTCACTGCCGTTCGCCTTAGCTGAGGTCGGCGCAAATCCTGCGATACCTCCCTTGTACACTGCGGCGGCCGGGTCTTTGAGCTCAACAATAAAGCGGGTGACATCATATTTTTTCACCACGCCCTGCGCCAGCGCGGACTTTTTCTCCACACCGTGCTGCTGAACCAGTTGCGGCGACTGCATCGTTTTCATACGCAATTCCTGCGCCGATGCCGCCGTCACTGTCAACGAGGACAGTACCGCCAGCGCGACCAGTGCAGGCCGCATCGCTTGAGAAGCATCTTTCATAATAACTACCTTCCTGTTTATCGTTTTTATAGTTAAACGATACCACGACATGCAAGGATCAGGTACAGAAAGTGTGTAAAGAATGTTACAAAACTTAACAGGATTTAACTGACAGGAGCTTCCAGCTGCAGCCGCTCGGCTAACAGTACCGCCTGGGTGCGGCTATACACGCCAAGTTTGCGAAAAATAGCAGTAATATGAGCTTTCACTGTAGCTTCGGTGATGTTGAGCTGGTAGGCGATTTGTTTATTCAGCAAGCCCTCATGCAATAGGTAAAGTACGCGGTATTGCTGTGGAGTCAGAGCTGCAACCTTACGCGCCAGTTGCTGGTCTTCGGCACTGATGCCATCCAAACGTCCGCGCATCGCCTCGGGCACCCAGGTATCGCCTTGTAAAATGGTATCGATGGCCTGCGCGATTTGGGCGGACGGTAGCGACTTCGGGATAAACCCTAAGGCTCCAAAGCCCATACACTTGGCGACCACACTGGTATCGTCCGAGCCGGAAATAATGGCAACGGGCAACAACGGATAGTCTTCGCGGATGCGGATAAGTCCATACAAATCGCCGCTACCCGGCATATGCAGATCAAGCAACAACAGATCGAGATCATCGTCCTCGCCTAACGCCGCCAACGTTGCCTCAAGATCACCCGCCTCACGCAACTCAAGGTCGTCATAGTGATTCGCGAGCGCGCCTTGCAGCGCCTCGCGAAACAGTGGATGATCATCAGCAATTAAAAACTTCGCCATTTCAGATGGATACCATTAGTGGTGCGCGGTTGTCTGTTAGTCGCGGTTCAAGCGATTGTCTATCAGCGAATCTACCACAGTTGGATCGGCAAGCGTAGACGTATCGCCGAGGTTGTTAAACTCATTGGCAGCGATCTTACGCAAAATGCGCCGCATGATCTTTCCTGAGCGGGTCTTCGGCAGATCCGGCGCCCAGTGAATGAAGTCAGGCGTAGCAATCGGGCTGAGCTCTTTCCGTACCCACTCGCGCACTTCTTTGGTTAAATCTTCGCTGATTTCCGTGCCCGACATGGCGATCAGATAGACATAGATGCCCTGCCCCTTAAGGTCGTGGGGATACCCCACCACGGCAGCTTCTGAAACCGCCGGATGCTCGACCAATACACTTTCAATTTCGGCGGTGCCGAGGCGGTGACCGGAAACGTTCAACACATCGTCAACGCGACCGGTGATCCAGTAGTAACCATCCTCGTCACGACGCGCACCATCGCCGGAAAAATAAAGGTTCTTATAGGCCGAGAAATAGGTTTGTTCAAAGCGCTCGTGATCGCCCCAGAGGGTGCGTGACTGTCCCGGCCAGGAATCCTTAATGACCAGATTGCCATCCACTGCCCCTTCCATTTCTTTACCATCTGCATCCACCAAGGCCGGCTGCACGCCAAAGAACGGCCGTGTCGCCGAGCCTGGCTTCAGGTCTGTTGCGCCCGGCAGTGGCGTGATCATAATGCCGCCGGTTTCCGTCTGCCACCAGGTATCCACGATCGGACAGCGACTGTCGCCCATAACCTTGTGATACCACTCCCAGGCTTCCGGGTTAATCGGCTCGCCCACCGAGCCCAGCGTGCGCAGTGAGGTGCGTTCACTGGTCTCCGCCGCCGCCGTGCCTTTCGCCATCAGCGCGCGGATCGCCGTCGGGGCCGTATAGAGAATATTAACAGCGTGCTTATCAATGACTTCGCCGATGCGGCCAATGCCCGGATAAGTCGGTAAACCTTCAAAGACCAAAGTGGTGGCGCCATTGGCCAAAGGGCCATAAACGATGTAAGTATGGCCGGTGATCCAGCCGACATCGGCGGCACACCAGTAGACATCGTCTTCATGGTAATCAAACACATATTCGTGGGTCATCGAGGCCCACACCATGTAGCCACCGGTAGTGTGCAGCACACCCTTTGGCTTGCCCGTCGAGCCCGAGGTATAAAGGATAAACAGCGGATCTTCAGCATTCATGACTTCCGGCTGGCACTCCGTTGGCACGTCCTTGATCAGTTGCTCCCACCAGCAGTCACGGCTGTCATCAAAACCGACCTCGCCGTGGGTGACCCTGGCCACTACCACGTGCTCAACCGTTGGGCAGCGGTCGTCTTTGAGGGCTTCGTCGACATTGGCTTTCAACGGCGTCGTTTTGCCGCCACGGCGGCCTTCATCGGCCGTGATCACCACTTTGACACCGCAGTCATTGACGCGATCAGCGATGGCATTGGGCGAGAACCCACCGAAAATAACCGTATGCACAGCACCGATGCGGGCACAGGCCAACATTGCGTACGCCGCTTCCGGCACCATCGGCATATAAATAGCGACCCGATCGCCTTTCTCGACACCAAGTTTTTTAAGGCCGTTGGCAAAGCGTGAAACTTCATCATGCAGCTGCTTGTAGCTGATTTCCTCGCTCACTGAAGGGTCATCCCCTTCCCAGATAATGGCCGTCTTGTCGCCGCGTTCAGTCAGATGGCGGTCGACGCAGTTGTAGCAAGCATTCAAAGTACCGTCTTCGAACCATTTAATACTGATGTCGCCCGGCGCAAAACTGGTGTTCTTCACCTTGCGATAGGGGCTGAACCAGCTCAGTCGCTGGCCGTGCTCACGCCAAAAGCTCTCAGGGTCATCAATACTCTGCTGATACATTTCCTGGTAGCGTTCATTGTCAATATGGGCGCGGTTCTTCGCCTCAGCCGGCACCTTATAAATACTATCCTGCATAAAACCTCCTAATCATCGTACGCTTGACAGTCGTTGTTCGTACGCTGGTGTAGTTTGTACTTTGTAGTGTGTATACCTTCAGTTATTCAGGCGCGAGCGACCATTAGACCATAGTCTAGATTGATTAATTGCTGCAACCGTTCGATGCTTTTCCACGCAGATAACATCGAATCTACAGGAGCACAGCAATGCTGCAGAAAACACTAACGAAATCGCTGATTGCCAGTGCCGTCGTGGGCGTTCTCGCCATGGTACCAGCCCACGCAGCTGAACCCGAATGGGACTTCGGCGGCTACATCAAACTTGATGCCTTCGTCTCCGATTATCAGGACGGACAGGCGCCAACGACCGGTTTCATCGGTCGTCAGTTCTATATTCCCAGTACCACGCCTGTAGGCGGCAATGGCGATGACATGGTCACCGATGTGCATGCCCGCCAGTCGCGCTTCTTCTTCAATGTCAGTCAGGATCTGGACAACGGTGAAACCATTAAGGCGCGCATTGAGCTCGACTTTATGACCGTACCCGTTGGCGATGAACGCATCACCAACTCCTATGCTCCGCGCTTGCGCCAGGCCTATTTCACCTACAGCAACTGGTTGGTCGGTCAAGCTTGGTCGAACTTTCAAAATTTAGCAATCCTGCCTGAGTCCGTCGACTTTATCGGTGCCACAGACGGCATTATTTTCATGCGCCAGCCACAGGTTCGCTACACCCAGGGCGGCTTCAGTGTCTCGCTGGAAAATCCGGAAACCACAGTAACACCCTACGGCGGTGGGGGTCGTATAACCTCAAGCGATGGGGTGCTACCTGATTTCACTGCCAAGTATGTCGGTACCTCCGGCGATTTCAGCTACAGTATCGCCGGTCTGGTCCGTCAGCTTACCCATGATGTTGGTGGCGACGGCAATGATGAAACGGTGTCAGGCTATGGTGTTTCGGTAGGCGCCAAATGGCAGCTTGGCCAACATGATCTTCGCGCTTCTGTGCAGACCGGTTCAGGCCTGGGCCGTTACCTTGGACTCAACCTGTTCAATGGTGCCGTTATCGACGCCAGTGGTGACCTAGAAAGCATTGATTCCAGTGGTGTCACGCTTGCCTATCGCCATGTCTGGAACGACACCACACGAACAAATCTGGTGTTCAGTCGGGGTTGGGCCGACCATGCTGTGAATTTGACCGGCAATGCCGTGACCGAGTACACCCAGCGCATTGGCGCGAACCTGATGTATTCGCCCGTGAAAAATGCCACCTTCGGTGCAGAGTTGTCACGCGCGACCCGGGAAACTGAGGCCGGAACTGACGGCGATATGTCGCGCTTGCAGTTCATGGCCATGTACAGTTTCTGAGTCAGTTAGCCGCTAAAGGTTTTCCAGCGGGATGGGGCGGCCGAAGTAGTAGCCTTGCATGTAGTTACAGCCCAGATCCGTGACAAATTCGGCTTGTTGCGGAGTTTCAATGCCCTCAGCCAGGACTGCAAAGTCCAGGCTCTGGGCAATTTTTATAACACTATCGATAAGCACCCGATCACTCTTGTGATGGCGGATACCGGCAATAAAGCTACGGTCGATTTTGACCGTATCAATAGGGAGTCGTTTCAGGTAGCTCAGACTTGAGAAGCCGGTGCCAAAATCATCCAGCGCAATGGTTAACCCATGCTTACGCAGCTCATCCAGGCGCTGGATCGCGTATTGCGTGCCTTCCAGTAGAATCGACTCGGTCAGTTCCAGTTCCAGCCAGTTCGCCCGGCAGCCGGTTTCAGCGAGTGTGTGCAGCACAAAATCGACAAAATTGGCGCGATTAAAATGTAAAGCAGAGACGTTAACCGACATCCGTAACGAGCGCTCCCGCTGCTGCAGCCGCACCGCATCTTCGCAGGCGCGACGGAAAACCCATTCACTTAGCGGCACAATCTGGCCAGTCATTTCCGCGAGCGGAATAAACTCACTGGGCGGAATATAGCTGCCGTCTTCCTGCTGCCAGCGCAACAGCGCCTCCACCTGCACCGCGCGCTGATCGTTACAGCGCACAATCGGTTGGTAATGCAGTTGCAGCTCATTGTTTTCGATGGCTTCCTGTAAGTTACTGCGCATAGACGTCGTCGATAACAAGCGCTGCGCCATGCTCTTGTCGTATTCCTGAACATGGTTGTAGCCATAACGCTTGGCCTGGTGCATGGCCATATCCGCACGCTGTATGAGTTCCAATGGCGTGCGCACGTCGCCGGTCTGATGCGCCACACCAACACTGGCGGTCAGGTAAATTTTATGTTCTTCGATCCGGTAGGGTTGCGCCACTGTCGTCATGATTTCCTGCGCCAGGCTACTCACCCGGTCCGGGAAATTCACCGCACCATGCAGCACCATAATAAACTCGTCACTGGCAAAGCGCGCTAATTCGCTACGCCGCGGTTGCTGCTCCTGCAGGCGCTCGGCCAATTGCATCAGGATAGCATCGCCAATGTGTAAGCCCAGACTGTCATTGATCAAAGTAAAGCCGTCCAGATCGATAAATAATACCGTCACATCCTGGCTTTCATGAAAATGCTTGCCGATATACTCTTCGATGCTGCTGCGGTTCATTAATCCCGTTAACCCATCATGGCGGGCCTGGTAAAACAACTGCTTACCCTGCACCTCAAGGGTGACGTTGCGCTCCACCGCCAAGACCACTAACAACACCAGACCTATGCCGCCAACCACGATCAGCATCTGCAGATTCGACGTTTCCTGCAGGTTATCCAGTTGGTACAAATAGGCCATCACCGGAACATCCTGGGTGTGGTATAAATTGACGTTGCTGGTATCCAGCAAAATCGCGGTATCTTCCAGATAGTTGCGGGTGACCGGGCTCACCCAGAAACCGGAACGATCCATCCACATACCCGGCAGCACTTCATCGTAGGTTTCGATATCCGTATCCAGGGTATTCATCATGGCCGAGTCCAGCATCGCGCGCGCATCCAGCACCGCCAAAAGGCGATAAACCCCTGAGTCTTCGACGCCTTCTTCCTCAACAAAATCAACGGGCACACGAACGATGATTTTTGCGCTTAAATCTTCGGTGGCAAACAGCGGCAGCAAAATATCAGTCGTCTGGTCTTCCTCCGCCAGTGCGTTAAGTACCACAGGATCCGACATCACTTCCTCAAGATAACTGGACCGCGACGGTTTCAATCGCTCAAACACGACTTGTTCGTCAGGCGAGACCAGTAATAAAGCTTCAAGGAAATCGATGTGCTGCAAATAAGCATTCAGATCCACTTCCATCAGACGCGAGTGGACATTATAGGGATAGAGCTGCCAGCGTTCAGCCAGTCGCTCAAACAACTTGACCGTGGTCTCGCCTATCGCTGCGCGGCTATCCCGCAGTTGCTTGATAGAACGGTCACCCTCGGCTTTCAAATCTGACATTTCCGTGTGAAACATGCCCACGCCGAACACCAGAACCAGGAAAATCGCTAACGAAGCAAAGTTTGAGGATGAACTGGATAGCCGCGGTAACGGCCGCCGCCCGCGATAATGGGTGCTATACACCGCCACCCCGGCAAGGATGCCAGTCACACATATCACTAAGCTACCGGTCGGGTGCTTCGCCAATAAGGGAGACTTTAAAAACAGGTGCAGCATGAGAAAGGCTACCGAGAAAGCAGCTAAACCTAACGCATACGCCGCATTTAACTTAATAAACTCTTGCTGCCACTGCTTGCGCTGTTCGGTACCTGAAAACACCGGCACCAAACTGATCGCCATAGGTAAAAAGGCAAGATAAACGAGGGTAGGAATTTGCGCATCAAAACGATCGAAGAGACTACCGATCAAGCCATCGACCACAGCTAAAATTGCAACACAGGCAAGCGCGGACGACAGCCATCTATAGCTTTTCCGCTCACGCC
Organism: Pseudidiomarina terrestris; assembly: GCF_030466405.1. Classification (GTDB taxonomy): domain Bacteria; phylum Pseudomonadota; class Gammaproteobacteria; order Enterobacterales; family Alteromonadaceae; genus Pseudidiomarina; species Pseudidiomarina terrestris. The sequence goes on from NZ_JAGGJF010000001.1 coordinate 148,663, forward strand.
GGTAACAGCGCAATAGCACACTGCCACCAAAGGCAATCATCATCACTTGGAAGGATGAGCTGATGGAGTGATAAAGTAATTGTTGTGTCGGTTCGAGCAGGCGATACCCGAAAATTAGTAACCCAGCAAAAAATAGTGCTGTTGCCGTTACTAACTGTAAAACTGCTCTAGCCTGCAAATCCGTATTTATTATTTTCATCGGCCAGCTGTCTATACGTTTACGCGCACGTCACATCATATAAACACACTTTTTTAAACTTGGGTAGGGCTTTTAATTGACCCGAAACGTCAACCAAATCAGCTTCAAGCGACTAAGATTTCGCTCAAGATGCCACTCACGCCCATTGCGGTCGGTCACCACAGCGTGGGTGAGTCCAGGGTTTCTATGGAATTCATTACGTACGGTATGCAATATTTTCGCGGTGGATTCCGTCGCATGCTGAGAGTAGTTCATGATAGCTTCGCTACCTCGGTACAGAGCCACTTTCCTTAGTTTACGAGTCTTACTCACTGATCGCATCCTTTCATTTGTTGTACGCTATCGCAGCGAAAAAACAGGGCGAAAGCTTACAATGTAAAGTCGTATATTACTAGAATAATTTGTAAATATAATGCTATCGAAATCAGACTGGAGTTGTGCGTTTTTACCATTTCTCAGCTTTGCCGCCAATATGATCTTCGGCAGATAGGGGCTTCGGTCATTGTTCAGATAAGAACCTGTATAAATGCAAAAAAAAGGCTCGAAACCTCACATGAAAATCATTTATACTTCACAATACTAAAACATTCGAAACACTCGGAATAATAAGAATAAACAAGGGATATCAACATCATGCTCATCTTGAGTCGGAAGGCAGGGGAATCATTAAAAATCGGCGACAATGTCACTATCACCATCGCCGAAGTCCGCGGTTCGCAGGTCAGAATACAAATCGATGCACCACGTGACGTCGCAGTGCATCGCGAAGAAGTGTATTACCGGATTCAGCAGGAACTTGCTGCACAGAACAACACTTCGAACTGATCCAGCGCTTCATTAAGCACGGATTCTTCAATGGTCAAGGCTGGCAAAAAACGGATGACATTGCCGTAGTAGCCGCAGGCCAGAAGAATAAGACCGTGCTCGGGCGCCAGTTTTATGATGCGCTGAGTGAGTCCGGTATCCGGCTGCTCCGGATCGCCTTCGTGAACCAGTTCAATAGCTACCATTGCCCCCGTCTGCCGCACTTCTAAGATACTTTCCGGATACTCTTTTTGTAACGCGCCCAAGCGCTGGTTAAATAGGGCGCCAATATGAGTTGCGCGCTGACAAAGGTCTTCTTGCACAATCACCTCAAGCACCGCCAACGCCGCCGCGCAGGCGACGGGCGAACCGCCATAAGTCCCGCCCAATCCGCCAGGCAAAGGCGCGTCCATGAGTTCAGCTTTGCCAACCACCGCTGCCAGCGGCAAGCCGCCAGCAATGCCCTTGGCCATGGTGATCAAGTCCGGCTCTACATCACTGTGTTCACAGCAGAACAACTTACCGGTGCGAGCAAAACCTGTTTGGATTTCGTCGGCGATCAGTACAATACCTGTGTCGTCACAAAGTTTCCGGAGGGCCTGCATAAAGCTCGCAGGAGCCGGATAAAAGCCGCCCTCGCCCTGCACCGGCTCAATGATGATCGCCGCCACATCACTCGGCGCGATGGCAGCCTTAAAAATATGCTGCAGCCCTTTTAATGCATCTTCCTCACTGACGCCATGAGCCGCTACCGGAAACGGTGCGTGGTAGATGTCAGCAGGGAAAGGTCCAAACAGATGCTTGTAAGGTGCGACTTTACCGGTCAGACCCATGGTCATATTGGTGCGCCCGTGAAAACCGCCGGTAAAGGCAATGACACCACGCCGGCCCGTTGCAGCGCGGGCGATTTTTACACAGTTCTCGACGGCTTCCGCACCTGTGGTGACAAACATGGCTTTCTTCACCGAAGGCCCGGGCGCTAAGCGCGTCAGCTTCTCCGCCAGTTCAACGGCTACTTCATAGGGATTGATCATCACACAGCTATGCGAGAACTGTTCCAACTGCTGCTGCGCCGCCTTAACCACTTGAGGATGCGAATGACCGGTATTGCAGACCGCGATACCTGTGCCAAGATCGATATATCTGTTGCCTTCCACATCCCAGACTTCAGCGTTTTTCGCCTTCGTCACATACACGGGGTACACATTGCCCTGACCACGGGCAAAAGCAGCGAGTTTGCGTTGTTGTAATTCCTGATTCGTCATTGTCCACCTACACTTAAATACTTAATTGAAAGATAATCATCCAGCCCGTACTGCGAGCCTTCCCGGCCATAGCCACTTTGCTTAATTCCACCGAAAGGCGCGGCAGCATTGGAGATCGCCGCATCATTCATGCCGACCATGCCAAACTTAAGCGCTTTCGCCACCCGCCACAGCCGCCCGTGATCACGACTGTAGACATAGCTGGCCAGGCCAAACTCCGTATCATTTGCCAGCGCAATCGCCTGTCGCTCATCACTAAAGCGCAACAACGGCGCCACCGGCCCAAAAATCTCCTCGCGCGCAATCGCCATCTCCGCCGTCACCCCCGTCAACACCACCCCCCCAAACCACGAAGAAAGGGCAGCCCTCCCCTTTTGTTCAGAGGGAGGGCTGCCCTTTCTTACAATGGTGGCGCCGGCGGCGACTGCGTTGTCGACGAGGGTGGCGACTTTGGCGGCGGCCTGGGGGTGAATGAGCGGTCCAAGTTCGAGTTGCTCGACCTGCTCCGCAAGGCGCTCAGCAAACTCGTCGTAGATGCTGTCGTGTACCAGAATACGATTAGCGCAGACGCAGGTTTGCCCAGCGTTGCGGAATTTCGCCAGCAGCACGCCTGCAATGGCGGCCTCAATATCAGCATCCTCAAACACTAGAAAAGGCGCGTTGCCGCCCAGCTCCAGTGATAACCGCTTCACCGTGCCACTGCACTGCGCAGCGAGCATCCGGCCAACTTTGGTTGAGCCGGTGAAAGTAAACTTTGCGACAGCGGGGTGTTGCGTCAGTACCTCACCAATCCCCTTCGCGTCGGTACCAACGATTAAGGCAAAGGCGGCGGCAGGAACTCCCGCGCGAATCGCCAATTGCTGCAATGCCAGAGCCGATAACGGCGTTTCCGCAGCCGGCTTTGCGACGATTGCACAGCCAGCAGCCAGCGCCGCAGCAGCCTTTCTCGCCAGCATCGCATTAGGAAAATTCCAGGGCGTAATCGCAGCCACAACTCCCACCGGCTCTTTCACCACCACGATGTCCTTCGCCGGATTAGGCCCCGGAATCGTGGAGCCATACACACGCACCGCCTCTTCTGCGAACCATTCAATATACGACGCACCATAGCCAATCTCGCCCTCTGCCTCGGCCATTGGCTTGCCCTGCTCCAAATGCAAAAGCTCCGCCAACACCTGCTTGTTCTGCATCAGTAGATCCGCCCACCGCCGCAAAATTCCCGCCCGCTCCCGCGCCGACCGTGCAGCCCACTTCTGCTGGCCATCCAGCGCCTGCGTTACAGCAATTTTGGCGTGCTCCGCTGACTGCTCACGTAACCAGGCGAAGCTGGACTGGTCCGCGGGATTTACCACCGCAAAATAGCTGGTGGCCTGCGCTCCGGCTGGCGGCTGCTCAGTGCGCACGGTCGCTGGTAACAGGTTATCGGCAATGACCTGCGCGACGCGGGCGGCTGCAGGTGTTGGCGGGTTAGATGTCATCGTTGGTCCCTCAGTTGTAATTGGCTCGAAACATGTGAGGCTATTGCAGCACGGAAAATTACCCTTTTAAATTTCAACCTATCAATTTATAGTTTGAAAAAAGTCAAACAAAGTAGAGGCTCAAAATGTCGAGTAGTTGGATGCGCCGCGATCTCACCGATTACGACCTCAAGTTGCTCAAGGTCTTTCGCACCGTGGTCGAGTGTGGCGGCTTCAGTGCCGCCGAAACCGAGCTGGGTATTGGCCGCTCAACCATCAGCATTCATATGAATAGTCTGGAAACGCGGCTGGGCTTGCGCCTGTGTCAGCGCGGCCGGCAGGGCTTTTCGCTGACACGCGAGGGCCAGGCGGTGTTTAACGCGATCCTCACACTTACCGACGCCCACGATGAATTTCAGCACCAGCTCGCTCAGATCAACCAGGACCTCAGCGGTGAATTGATCCTGTTAGCAGCTGACCAGCTCGACGCGCCGCGCCAGCGCAACATCGCAAAGGCTATCGGCAAGATCACCGCCGAGGCACCACAGCTGCATATTCATTTTGACCTGTTACCACTGCAGCAAATTGAGCTAGCCTTGTTAAAAAATCAGGCGCATGTAGCACTGATGCCGGGCTACCGACGCATCGATGGCCTGTCTTACACGCCGGCGTTCAGCACCCCTATTTACCTCTGCTGTGGCGCCGAACATCCATTGTTTGCGAGACCCGATACAGAGCTTGATGACCCATTATTAGCAGGCTTTGATGCCATTCACCCCGGCATCAACATCAACCCCGAAGGCCGCAAATTGCTGCAGCGCCTGAACACCACCGCCCGCGCCTACCAGTTCGACAGCCGTCTGAGCCTTATCTTATCGGGTGCTTATCTGGGCTTTTTACCGGACGCCATCGCAGCGCCGTACCTGGCCTCCGGAGAATTGCGTTACATCAGACCGGACACCTATCAGTATGCCTTTGAGCAATTCTATGTCCGCCGCAACCAGCCTCGGGAACCAGAAAAAGTCGAACTGGCTCTGACTGCATTGCTTGCAGCATCCGCCAACGAGTCCGGTAAAAAAGGAGGTATGTGATGTTGCTGCTGGCCAGTGTTTTTGCCTTACAACTCAACTTTGACCGCGCTGAAATTCCGACCGTCGAGACCCGGGTTGCACGTACTGAAGCGGGCCAATTTTACCCGCTTGAAAAGGGTTTCCAAGGTGACAAACCTTTTGGATTCGCACTGCAACCCGGCGCCGAGCTGTCGTTTGTTTTGCGCGAATTCAACGCAAACTGCTTGCACAATGGACGCATCCATCTCTCACAAGAGCAAGAGCAGCAGCTGCTAGACGCTTCGGCGACGATACAATTGTCCGCGACCTATGCATTGACTGAACAAACCTGTGCGTACGAATCCTTTGATTGGCAGGGCGAAGTGCAGGTGCAGGCGACGCCATTGCAGGACGACCTGCCCGTCACGCCGGCAGTCAAGCCGCTGCGTGACGCCCCCTGGCAGCCGCAGCCCCAACAGCAGCAGCCGACAGTTTACGGCTGGGCGCAAACCGATGCTGACGGTAAGTTAATTGCCCATTACAGCAGTCAGCCGCACATCGCGGTGCCTGCTTACTCCCTGAGCAAGACCTTTATTGCCGCCGCCGCGGCGCTATTGATTGAGCGCCATAGTGTTACTGAGATCCTTGCGCTGAGTATCGCTTCGCTCATACCAGAGTGCGAACAAGCCAGTTGGCAACGCACCACCTTGCGCGATGCGCTGAACATGCGCACCGGACACTATCACCAGACAACAGCTAGCGCTGATGAAAGCGCCGAGGCCATGATCAACGACTTCTTTTTAGTCACCTCTCATGCAGAGAAGATCCGCCACGCCTGCAGTTATCCGGCCCAGCAAAGTGCAAGTCCGGCGCCTTTTGTTTATCAGAGCTCGGCCACCTATTTACTGGCCACAGCACTGCAAACGGGACTGCAGCAGAATCGTTTTGGCGAACTTGAGGGTTTGCATAGCGACCGGCGTCTTGATCAATTACTTTACGACAATCTTTGGGACCCGCTGCAACTCAGCCCACTTGCCTACAGCATTGATAGCACTAAAGATGCGCGCGCTCAGATTTGGGGTGGCTACGGACTCAGCCTGTTGCCCGGCGATCTGGTAGCTCTGGCACGATTTGTCCAACATGACCCGATGGAACTAGGCTTTGCTGAAATCCTGGCGCGTCCCGATCTGGCAACACCAGTGCCCGGCAACGAGAGTTTACGTTACCGCGCCAGCATCTGGTTCTGGCAGGATCCGGCCAGTGAGCAATGGTATCCATTTTTAAGCGGCTACGGCGGCATCATGGTGGTATTCCTGGACAGTCGGCACCTTTATTACCTGGTGAGCGACCAACATGACCACCGCTTCGCCGACGTCATCCGTGACTTCCAGCGCTGGCAAACCGAACTGGCCCCATAGAAGCCAGCCAACTGGCGCTTTAGAAAGGGCAGCCCTCCATAGTAATTTGACCGCAACAATGTAAGGGCTGCCCTCCCTATTTTTTTGTCTTGAAAATGTAAGGGCTGCCCTTTCTTATAAAAATAAAAGGAACACACATGCCAAAGTCAGTTGCTGCGAACGGGCATCTTGCCCGGATTATGTTGGCGTTTCTCGCTACGGCGGGATTATTTTATGTGAATATTATGCCGGCACTGGTGTCGGGATTGATCTCGGGGCTGGGATTTTCGAATCAGGATGCCGGATTCGTCGGTAGTCTGAATATCTATGGTGCTGCGGTCGGTGCTTTTTTTGCAATCTTCATCATCCGCCGTATCGAGTGGAAGCCCGTTTGTATTGGCCTGCTAGTCGCGCTGATCGCCGTCGACTTTTGCTCCATGCTGCTGACCACAGAGTTTGCCATGATGGCCTTACGCGCTTTTCACGGCTTTATCGGCGGGATGCTGGTTGGCGTTAGCTTCGCCGTCATCGCCCGCACCGAGCACGTTCATAAAACCTTTGGCATGCTGCTGCTGGTGCAGTTCGGTCTCGGTGGTCTGGGCGTAATGGCGCTGCCGCCGCTGGTGCCGGTATTCGGCAGCTGGATTCTTTTCATGGCGCTCATCGCTTTCAGCGCCACCGCGTTGGTCATGCTGTTTTTCCTGCCCGATTACCCGGTTCAAATTCGTGACCCGGAAGCCATTGTCGCGCCGGTACAAAAACGCCCGCTGGCGGCATCAGTACTTGCGGTATTTTTATTTCAGGCCGCCAACATGGCGCTCTACGCCTATATTATCGATCTGGGCGAAAAAGCCGGGCTGACCCTCGCCACCATATCGCCTGCGCTTGGCGTTTCTGCTTGGATGGGCATTCTTGGCTCAGTTGCGGTCATCGTCCTGTCCACCAGATTTGGCCGGACCCTGCCCATCATGCTGGGTATTTTCGTCACCGCCGCCGGCACCTTTGCCTTGCATTACAGCTTCAGCCCGCTGGTTTTCTGGCTAGCCAATATCGCGGTCGGCATCACCTGGGCCTTCTCCATCGCCTATCTGCTTGGCGTGTGTAGTGAGTTTGATAAAGCCGGGCAAATGGCTGCCCTGGGTGGCTTTGCCTCAAAAATGGGGCTGGCGTCAGGTCCCATGTTTGCCGCCTTTGTGGTCACCGAAAGCAACTATGAGCAACTCATCAATATCGCCGTCGTGCTGTTAGTCATTGCTGCCCTGGCGACGATTTACCCATCGCGCCTGCTTGATCGACAAGGTCGGCAAGCGCTGCAAGCAGCTGTAGACAAAGAGGCCTAAAGCGACCTAAACTGCGGTGATGATGCAACCGCTATTTGTTTTAGACAGCACCAGCACTGCCAACCTGCAGCAGCAGCTGATTCAGAAATTGATTCACGCTATTCATAGCGGGCATTTTGCGTGTGGCAGCAAAATGCCCTCTTCGCGTAAGCTCGCAGAGCAACTTGGCATCGCTCGTAACACCGTGGTCAACGCCTACGAGCAGTTGATCGATGAAGGCTACCTGGTCAGTAAAGAACGTAGCGGAATTTACGTGCGCGACGACATCTACGAACAGCACGCGGCCGAGCCCGAGCAAGCCACAGCGACCAGCGATAGCCCGCAGCTCGAGCAAAAATGGCAAAGTCGCATGAACAAACTGCGGCTTGATAAACTGGCGCCACCGTATCCACATAACTGGCAGCAGTATCCCTACCCTTTTATTGACGGCCAGTTTGATCCGAGCCTGTTTCCTGTCCAGCAATGGCGCGAATGCTCAAAACTCAGCCTGAACGTCAGCGAAATTCGCACCTGGGCCTCCGACAGCGGCCATGATGACGACCCCCTGCTGGCGGAAGAGATCCGCACCAAGGTCCTGCCGCGCCGTGGCATCTATGCCAATCCTGACGAGATCCTGGTCACATTAGGGTCCCAGCACGGCCTGTATTTGCTTTCGCGGCTGTTGCTCAATAACCAGACCCTGGTGACCACCGAAGAGCCCGGCTACCCCGGCATCCGCCAGCTTGCGCATCAATCCTACAGCCCGTTGCACTGTGCCGAAGTCGATGAAAATGGCATCTGTCTCGACCAGATCCCGGCCCATACCGATGTGCTTTATGTTACCCCCAGCCACCAGATGCCGACGGCTGTGACCATGCCACTTGAGCATCGCGAAGCCATTATCGCCAAAGCCAATCAGGATGACTTCATCGTGGTCGAAGATGACTACGCCAGTGAAAGCAATTTTATGTCGCAGCCGCACCCCGCCATCAAGAGCCTCGATAGCGAAGGCCGGGTGATTTATGTGTCCAGCTTTTCCAAAGTGCTCGCGCCAGGGCTGCGGTTAGGCTTTATGGTCGGTCCGGCACCGCTGATCCGTCAGGCGCGCCAGCTGCGTACCCTGATTTCCAGACATCCGCCGGCGAACAACCAGCGCGTGATGGGACTCTTCCTGTCACTTGGCTATTATGACCAAGCCCTGCGCAAGCTCAATCAGGAAATGGCCAGTCGCTGGCAGGAGATGCGCGAGGCGCTGAATCATTATTTATCCACCCGCATCGTGACCTCCCGCACCGTAGGCGGCAGCACCTGCTGGATTGAAGGCCCCAGCCAGCTAAATAGTCAGCAATTCGCTGTTGAGGCGGCCAAACACGGCATTCTGATTGAGCCGGTGGAGCGTTTTTATGCTGGTAGCGAGCATCCTCATCACTATTTTCGCCTGGGGGTCAGCAGTATTCCGACCGAGAAGATCCGTGAAGGGGTCGAGTTGCTCGCTCAGATCATGCGCGAATGGGAACAGCAGGACAGCAAGAACCAACCTGAAATCAGCTGGGGCAAACTGTTAAAAGGCAAAGCACTGCGCGATTTCGCCAGCCGGGTTGAGTTTATTGGCCAGACCGTTTTTGGTGACCCCTATCGCATCAGGCTTTACCACGATGGCAGCATGGCAGGCTGGGAAGGCTATCAGGACGAGCGACAGGACAAAGGTCAGTGGTGGCTGGAAGGCGATCGCTGGTTCCGGCAATGGCGCGACTGGTCCTATGGCGAAACCCTCGGCTTCGATATTTACCTTTATAAAAATCGGATCAATTGGGTGCGCGACGGTAAGCTGGTGGATTCCGCTTTTTACCGGCTGCATGACCCGACAGAAAAGACACCTTCCCCTGCCAGCGATGATCTGGCCCATAAAGTCACCTGAAACTGGCTCTACTCGAAAACCAGTTGCGCTCTTAGGCTGATAGCACTTCAGTCAACGGAGCTATGAATGTCAGCTTTTACCTTAGCCGGGCTTCAACTTAGCCTAAGTGCCAGTGAGGATAACTTTGCGCTCATCGAGCAGCATGTGCTCGCGACGAAACGCCGTTACCCCAATGTGCAACTTATCCTGCTGCCCGAACTGGCGAACTTTGGCCCAGCGCCACGCCATGCGGCAGCCTTTCCCAATGCCACCGACGAAGCCTACCAGAACCTTGCCCGCGAGGCCGGTGTCTGGTTATGCAATGGTTCAATGTTCGAACGTGATGGTGACCAGATTTATAACACCGCCTCGGTCTACGACCCGGCGGGCAACGTGGTCTGCCGCTACCGCAAGATGTTTCCCTTTTTACCTTATGAAGAGGGTATTTCCGCCGGTACCGAACCGCGTACCTTTACCATTCCTGGTGTCGGTGAGTTTGGCCTCTCTATCTGTTACGACATGTGGTTTCCGGAAACCATCCGCGCGCTGGCCTGGCAAGGTGCCGAAGTGATCCTGCATCCGACTCTGACCAACACCATTGACCGTGATACGGAACTTGCCATCGCGCGCTCCAGCGCCGCCACAAACCAGTGCTACATGATTGACATTAATTCGGCAGCACCCCTTGGCAACGGCAAATCCATCGTCGCCGGACCCGGCGGCGAAGTCATCCACCAGGCCGCTGACAATCTGGAAGCGATTGTTGTCGACCTGGATCTAGATTACCTGCGCCGGGTGCGCGAACAAGGGTGGCATAGCCTGGGGCAGCCGTTAAAAAGCTTCCGTGACCACCCGCTCAGCTTTCCACAATATCAGGGCCAACGCTCGCCCGCTCTGGACCAGATGGGTCCACTGGCGAAGCCAAAAGCCAATACAAAAACATAATAAAACTGCATAATAACCACAGGGGAATCCTGATGAAACATACAGACAACTTTAAAATTGCACCACTGGCGATAGCCATCAGTTCCGCGCTCTGGCTCAGTGCTCCGGTACTTGCCCAAGAGACGGCGAGCGACGAAGATAAAGCGCAGAAAGAGCCGGAACGCATTGTCGTTACGGCTACGCGGCGTCCGCAAACGGTCAACGAAATTCCTTACAACATCTCGGTGTTGTCCGGTGAGGATCTGGAAGAACGCCTTATCATCAACTCAGTTGATGTGATGCGGGAAACGCCGGGGATCACCGTGGTCGATCGCGGCTACCGCAACTCCGGCGTGATCAACAACATCGTCATCCGCGGCATGAACGTTGACTCAGCTGGTAACGGTGACTTTGCCCTGAATGCGGTGCCAACTGTGAGTACTTACGTTAACGACACGCCGCTGTTCGCCAACTTCATCCTGAAAGACATCAACGCAGTAGAAATATTGCGTGGTCCACAAGGTACTTTGTACGGTTCTGGCTCCCTGGCAGGTACCGTGCGCTATACCCTGAACAAGCCTGATCTGTATCAGGGCTACGCACGGGTTGATGCACGCTTGAGCCAGACGCAAGGCTCCGACGGTTTCAACCAAAACTACGATGTATTGGTCAATCAGCCGCTCACTGACACCCTGGCAGTGCGCGGTTTTTTTGGCCGCATCGATAACGATGGCATCGTTGATTACGTCAATGTTTATCAACTGAATGACTCGGGCGCCCCGGTTGCTGAAGGCGGTGACATCGCCAGTGGCGACCCGCAATTTACAACCATCGAAGATGCCGACACTGTGGATATCGATTACGGTCGCGTCAGCTTGCTCTGGCAGCCCTCCACCACCTTCTCGGCACTGCTCAGCCATCACTATCAGAGCGATGATATCGGTGGCCGTCGACAAGTCACGACCGGCACCAACTGGGTGGGTGGCACAGAACAGTCCTACGGTGAGTACGAGAATGGTGCGGTACACCGCGAACCTTCCGAGCGCGATGTCAGCCTGACCTCGTTAGAGCTGGAGTGGGACCTGGGCTTTGCTTCGCTGTCGTCCACTACCTCTGACTATGACCACGACGGTAGCTCGATCAGCGACAACACCGGCTTCTACGCACAAAACAACTGGTTTGCCTGGTTCTATGGCGGCAGCCCGCGTCCACTCGCTATCGCCGAACGCTTCTATGAAGAATCCGGCTTTACTCAGGAACTGCGTTTAGTCTCTCAGGGCGAGAATACCTTTGATTGGATCCTTGGTGCGTTCTACATGGACAAAGACACAGCTTCAGGTCAGGACAGCTTTATGCCTGGCTTTAGCGAGTGGGCCGAGGCCAGTGGCTTTGACGACACACTCGCCAGTTGGGGCGGCGTCCTTGGCGATCAGGATTTCCGCTACCGCGATCAGCGCAACATCCGCGACCTTTCCGTGTACGGGGAACTGACCTGGAATGTTACCGACCGCTTTAGCACCACCCTTGGCTTACGTCATTTTACCAATGACATCAGTAATGAGACCACCATCGAGCTGCCAATTTACCCGGGCCCGGCCAACGTTGACTCAGAATTTGATGACGACGGCACCCTGTTTAAATTTAACGCTTCGTACGATATTTCTGACGATATGATGTGGTACGCCACCATCTCTGAAGGTTATCGTCGCGGCGGTACCAGCGCCGTGCCTATCACTGGCGGCTTTGCTGAGAACCCTGAGTACCTGCGTTACAGCCCGGACAGTGTGGTCAACCTGGAAACCGGTATTAAAGGTTCCGTGAACCGTCACAATTACTCGGTGACCGTGTTCCGCATGAACTGGGACGACCCGCAACTGAACGTGGCCACACCGAACTGGGGCTTCTATGCTGCCGTCAACGGTGAGAAAGCGCGATCAGAAGGTCTGGAACTCGAACTCAAAGGTTTCCTGACCGACAGCATCAAGTACAACGTCGGCTATGCTTACGTCAACGCTGAACTTGGCCGCGACCTGGTAGTACCTTCCGGCACGGCAAGTTCGCCTTCCAGCTACGTTTACGCAAAAGCCGGTGAACAGCTGCCATCGATGGCGGAGCATACCTTTAGCGGTGGCCTGAACCATTCGATGGACCTGGCTTCCGGCATGTACCTGGTGACCAACTTCAGTACCTACTTCCAGTCCGACTCACGCAATGCGCTGGGCAATAATCCGAAGTTTGACATTGACCTGCCACGCTTCTTTATCACCAATGCCAGCACCACCTTGCACGCCGATGAGTGGAAGGTTAGTCTGTTCGTTAAGAATATCTTCAACGAAAAAGGGGTTACTGGCGTGTTATCTGAAGCCTACATGGGTACCGACCCGGCTGAAAACTTCTACGGCAATAGCTCGAAGCAGTACATCAGCCAGCCACGCACGGTCGGCGTACGATTCAGCTATGAATTCGGCTGGTAAGTCGAAGGCTGACGCCGCGCTTCGGGCCACCGAGCGCGGCGATTATACCCAGGCCTTAAACCTGTATGCCGAGGCGGTCCACATGACGCCCCGGCATCCGGTTCTGCTCTACAACTACGCCAGCCTCGCCCGCATCACCGGCGACCTGGACCTGGCCTTAACCCTGCTCAATCAAGTCATCGACCTCAACCCCGACGACACCGCCGCCTGGCACATGCGCAGCAACCTCCGCCGCTGGACCCCAGAGCACAACCACATCGCCGCCCTCACCAAGAAAGGGCAGCCCTTACATTCTGACGACACCTCCGCAAGCAAGGGCAGCCCTAAACCGCTCAGCCCCAAGCAGCAGGTCGAGCTAAACTACGCGCTGGCGAAAGAACACGAAGACTGCGGCAACTACGCCGAAGCCAGGCAGCACCTGCTCTGCGCGGCCGCGCTGCGCCGCCAGCACCTCAACTACAACATCCAGGACGACCTCGACACCATCGCCGCCCTCAGCAAGAAAGGGCAGCCCTTAGATTTTAAAGAGGCTTCCAAAAGGAAGGGCTGCCCTTCCTCGAAGTGTGTTTTTGTTTTGGGGTTGCCGCGGGTGGGGTCGACGCTGCTGGAGCGCATGCTCAGTTGCGATAAGCGGGTGGTCGCCGCAGGCGAGCTGCCATTTTTCCCGCAACTGCTGGGCCGTGCGCTGCAAAGCGCCTTTATCAAGCAGAACGGCCCGCACGCCAGGCCGAAGAGCAAAACCGAACTGGTCAGTTACGTCGACAACGTCGACTGGCAGAAGTTAGGCGCAGACTACCTGGCGCAGTTGCCCGAAGGCGAGTTTGTTATCGACAAACTGCCCCTTAACTTCCTGAATATCGGTTTAATTCAGCGCGCGCTGCCCCATGCGAAAGTGATCTACATGCACCGCGACCAGCAAGATCATGAACTCGCCCTGATGAAGCACTTGTTCAACCAAGCTTACCCATGGTCCTATTCGCTCGCCGAAATTCGCCAGTATTATGAAGCCGCAACCGCGCTCTGCGAACGTGCCTGCGCACAGTCGCCCAAGACGATTCACAAAGTCAGCTATGAAGACTTAGTTGGCACACCAGAACAGACATTAAAAGAAGTGTCAGATTACTGTGGACTTAACTGGCAGCAAAAGGATCTACGCCAGGCTCTGCAGTTTGCATCGCACAACCAAAAGGCCAGTACCACCGGCAGCGCCAGTCAGGTGCGGAGTCAGCTGCACCAGCGCTCGGTCGGGCTCGCCAAGAAGTACGGCTGGCCTGCCACAGACCTCAGCGCCACGCAGCTTAGTCCGCCATTCGCGACCAGATAAGATCGTTAATGCCCTCTTCGCTTGGCGCGTAACCTGTCGGAGCGCGTAGCAAAATAGCGCGCAGCTCGTCGATGCGGAAATTAATACAGGCATCATTTAATTCTTCCAGCAAAACCTCGACTGCGGGCCAGTCCAGCGCCAGCTCTTGCGCGCGACAGATGCGCGGGTGATCGCAGGCGACCACATCGTCACCAATCAACAGCTCCTCATAGAGCTTCTCGCCGGGCCGGAGTCCAGAATAAACAATCTCGATATCGCCGTCAGGATGCGCTTCGGAACGCACCTCAAGCCCGCTCAAGTGAATCATTTTTAGCGCCATATCGACGATTTTCACCGGCTCGCCCATGTCGAGCACAAACACCGCACCCGTGTCTCCCATAGTGCCGGCCTGGATCACCAGCTGCGCGGCCTCGGGAATGGTCATAAAATAGCGGGTAATGTCAGGATGAGTCACCGTCACCGGTCCACCCTGTTCAATTTGCTTCTTAAACAGCGGCACCACGGAACCTGACGAGCCCAGCACGTTACCAAAGCGCACCATCGCAAACCGTGTCGCTGAACTATTACGTTGCGCCAGTCCTTGCAGGACCAGCTCAGACAGACGTTTGGTGGTTCCCATCACATTGGTCGGCCGCACTGCCTTGTCGGTCGAAATAAGCACGAATAGCTCAACATTTGCCGCAATCGCTGCCTCAGCCGTGTGCCAGGTGCCGAAAACATTGTTACGCACACCTTCGACCATGTTGAACTCAACCAAAGGCACATGCTTATACGCCGCCGCGTGGTACACCGTTTGCACGTGAAAAGATTTCATCACCGCAGCAATGCGATTGCGCCGCTGCACGGTGCCAATAATAGGATAAATCGTGATGCCGTCGAGCTTATGGCGACTGATGATCTCCCGCAGTTCCCGCTCAATGCTGTACAAACCGAACTCGGAAATCTCATACAACACCAGCGCTTTCGGCTTCTGCATGACAATCTGCCGGCACAGCTCCGAACCAATCGAGCCGCCCGCACCTGTGACCAGCACGACTTTGCCACGAATGTGCTGCTGCATCAGCGCCGGGTCCGGATCTACGGGATCGCGGCCCAGCAAGTCCTCGATACGAACATCCTGTAACTGGTCAATGGCCATCTCACCATTCACCATATCGGCCATACCCGGCACGGTTTGCACACGAACATTAAGGGTTTCGAGTGATTCAAGAATCGTTTTACGCACGGCCCGCGACGCACTTGGCAACGCCAGTAAGATACGCTCGATACCCAGTCCCTCAACTGCATCAGGGACCTGCGCAGGATCGATAACGGGAATACCCAGCAACACCGTTTTTTGCAACGTCTTGTCATCGTCCACCAGCACCACCGGCGAAAACTCTTCTCCATTATTAAGCGCCTGGGCGAGCTGACGCCCCGCTGAACCCGCACCGTAAATCATCACCGGGATTTTCTTACGACTGACCATACGATGGTAAATCGCACGCATGGCAAAACGACTACCGCCGATCAGCAGCAAGGTGGTCAAGCCATAGTTGACGATGCCCGTTGCTGGTAGGTTCACATTAAACGCGAACAGCAAGCCATACAGCAGTAAAGTTGAAAAGATTGCGCCGGTCAGCACCACCCCAAAGGCACGCACTGAGACATAGCGCACCACCGCTCGGTACAGCCCTAGCTTTACGAAGACCGCTATAGATCCAACCAAGAGCCACGTCACCACACCCAGCCAGCTCACTGCCGAACTAATGCTAAACACATCACGGCTTAGCAAAAGCGCCAGAGTCAAAGAGGCCAGGATCGCAAAAATATCGATGATCACGCTAATTGCGCGCTTCGCGGGACGCGGGAGTTGCAGCAATGAGGTAAGTAGCTTCACGGGTATTTACATCCGAGTAAATGGGTGGATTTCTATCTTCCTAATAAGCGCAAGAGTATAGCCAGTGAAGGCCTCACCGACAACCTTTACGATAGTTTTACTTTGCAGATATTCATAACCTGTGTTAGCTTTTTGTTTTTGTCATGTACGAATGATAAATGTTTTTTTGGACCAATTTTACTATGGAATGGTGAGGCTCAATGTTCGTTGCTCTCTCAATTTGCTCAGCCTTAGCGCTTGTTATTGCTAGCTTTAGTGGTAACCCGATGGTCTGGTTGCTTACTATCGGAGCGATTGTATGTAGCGCGGTTATTGGTTTTGGTCACAAAAACTTTATAAATGCCTCACTCGTGAGTGGCCCATTTTTCATTTTGTCGGGCTTTGCTTCACTGCATGTTTCCCTGCTCGGCATGAGTGACGTCACGCTCTACGAGAACCTGCCGGTATTGGTCAGTGCCTTCTCCCTCATTTTAGTGGCGACACTTAGCGTTTGTATTAGCATGGTCGAGCGGGCATCACAGCAACATGAAACTATGCCTGCCAGCGAGTTTAAGCGTTAATGACAGCCCAGCCGCAGGTGAAGCATCACGGTGCTTTCGCGGGTGTGACCGGGTCCTGCCACGAACTTTTTCTGGGCCCCGCGGACTCGGTTCTCATCGATTGCGGCTTATTTCAGGGTGCTGAAACCTCCGGTACAGGCGCAACGTCAGCTTCCTCTGAAATCGACTTTTCGCTTGCCTCGGTACGTGGGTTAGTCATCACTCACACTCATATTGACCACGTCGGCCGCATCCCTTATTTGCTGATGGCTGGGTTTAACGGGCCCATCTTTTGTACCTCGGCAACGGCTCATCTACTACCCCTGGTTATCGAAGATGCCCTGAAAATCGGCTTAACCCGTGACCGCGACCTCATTGCCGGCGTGCTGTCGCGGCTGCGGCGCATGCTGATCCCTTTTGACTACGACGAGTGGCAGCCCCTTGCCTGTGATAACTCGGGTCATGCTGTGCGCGTAAGGTTTCGCCAGGCCGGACATATCTTAGGTTCAGCCTATGTTGAGTTTGAATGGGGC
This sequence comes from Pseudidiomarina terrestris, assembly GCF_030466405.1. GTDB lineage: Bacteria > Pseudomonadota > Gammaproteobacteria > Enterobacterales > Alteromonadaceae > Pseudidiomarina > Pseudidiomarina terrestris. Next base: position 165,723 of record NZ_JAGGJF010000001.1, read on the forward strand.
GATTCTGGTGGGGCTTTGCGTGCTGTTGGGGGTGATCGGGGTGATCGGGGTGATCGGGGTGTTGGGGGTGTTGGGGCTGTTGCGGCGGACCAGCCGCTCAAGGTGGCGTCGCTGTATCCGCTTGCCGAGGGCTATCGAGTGGTATTTTCGGGTGATCTTGGCTGTCGCAATACGCCATTACTTCCGGATCCGCAGCCGCTGGAGCGTGCCGACCTGCTATTTTTAGAAAGCACTTATGGCGACCGTTTGCACGAATCACGCCAGGACCGCTCGGTGCGCCTCAAAACCGTGATTGAGCGCTGCGTTAGTGATGGTGGGGCGGTGCTCATCCCGGCATTCAGCATTGGCCGCACGCAGGAGTTGCTCTATGAAATCGAAGATCTCATTGCCAGCAATGCCGGCTTCTGGCCGACCATCACCGTCATTCTCGACTCGCCAATGGCGGCAGAGTTTACTGCACTTTACCAGCAGCTCGCTCATTTGTGGGACCAAGAGGCACTGCAGCGACGCGCCGCAGGCCGCAATCCACTTGATTTTTCACGTCTGCACACGGTCGCAAGCCACGCCGATCACGAACACATCGTCAACTTTTTACGCACCTCCGGCGAACCCTGCATTGTCATTGCCGCCAGCGGAATGTGTGCCGGCGGCCGCATGGTCAACTATCTGAAAGCACTCTTACCAGACCCGCGCACCGACGTCCTTTTCGTCGGTTACCAAGCCAGCGGCACCCCCGGACGCGCCATTCAGGAATACGGCCCCAACGGTGGTTATGTTGAACTTGATGACGAGCGCATCACCATCCGCGCCGGCATACACACCCTCGGCGGCTACTCCGCCCACGCCGACCAGGCCGAACTCATCGACTTCGTTCTCGCCGCCTCACCCCCCGTCGGCGAAGTTCGCCTCATCCACGGCGACAGCGGCGCCCGCCGCGCCCTCGCCACCAAACTCCAAGAAAGGGCAGCCCTTACATTTCATAGCCCAACTTAGAAGGAAGGGCTGCCCTTACATTTCATAGCCCCACTTACAAGGAAGGGCTGCCCTCCCTTATCATTTATCAGTTTTTATTGTTGGTAATTGGTAACCCAGTTTGGTACTCATTCTTTCCCGGAAGGCATCACTTCCATAAGCAGACTGCTTTATTTGCGCACGCCTGATCTCACCTCTAAGAGCATCAAAAACGGCGCTCGTGACATCGGTCTGGTTGACCAGGTTTCGATAGACTTTCTGGCACTCTTGTAAATTCCGGCCCATTCGAAGGAAAGAGAAGTGCGGAACGATGAATGAAGACTGCAGTCCCTCAGCATTGTGACGATAAGATCCCCAGTGCCATTGCCTTGGATGTGCGACCAGCCCAGCCTTTACCGGATTGAGTTCAATATAGCGGTAGATAGTTAGCGCGTAGTCGTCATCATCTACTAAGGCTGAAAAATAGCGCTTTTCGTAAAGGGTCCCAGTGCGCTTATACTTGTTGTTGTAAAACCTAGTGTAAGCGCCACTTATGCACATCATCATCCGGCCTGTGGTTTTGCGTTCTGCCGGCGTCACCAGTAGGTGAATGTGATTCGGCATAAACATCCAGGCGTGCACAGCAATACCATATTTATCGGAGTACTTAATCAGCAATCCCGCAAACCGCTGGTAGTCTTCGGTCTCACGAAAAATGAGCTGGCGATTGTTCCCACGCTGAGTGATATGCAGTGCGACCCCAGGTACATCATTCCTTCTATCGTTAGGCATAACAACCTCCTTGTTGTTTGGAGGTTAATTATAGCAGCAAGGGCAGCCCTCGCTGCTTGAGCAGAAACCAAAAAGGAAGGGCAGCCCTCCCTTTTCAAAATCTCTTTAAAACGGAAGGGCTGCCCTTTCTGGAGTTTAAAGCGAGTCGTTCGGAGCGATGATTTGAAGGCGCTCGTGGGCGCCATCGATATCCACGACTACGCGTTGCAACTGCCACTCCCCTGTATCTCTAATCGCATAAGCAAAAACTGTACCTTCCCCCTTGGGCCCAGAGATACTGTACTGTAGCTCCGCGTTGCCGCCAGGCCCACTGATGTTTACGTTACCGAGTACTAGAAAGCCGGGTTCAATTGGCTCACCAAGCAGCACTTGAACCGCCGCATGCTTAGAAACAGCGGCGAGCGACAAGTCATAGGCTTCGCCTTTCACCAGCGACATCACGAAATAGACGAACAAAACAAAAACCGCCATGAGGGCCGCAGCGATCCCCAATCCAATAATCAGCCACTTAATATCTCTTTTCACGGGTCACCTTTTACTCATAGATAAATATTATTTGACTCACCACTGGCTCACCGTTGACTCATCGCTGACTCACCGATGAGTCATTATTAAGTCTTGTTGAACTCCGTCGTGACTCATCCATGAGCCATAAACGATTCAAACATGAGCTACATGTAACTCATGCATGCACCACCTCAGCTTCACTTAAGCTCACTGATGACTCATCTACGACTCACATTCAAATCGCTACAGTGTAAATACATTCTCGCAGTATATCCCGATCAGGAACGCAGTAGCACTTATATAAAAAAGGGCTGCCCTTGCTCCTGATGACATCCTTAAATCGTTAGGGCTGCCCTTCCTTTTCCAGGCGCGGCAAAATGAAAGGGCTGCCCTTTCTTGGTTTTGCGGTGCATCCAACACGGCGCATCAAACGTACTATACTCTGAAGCATAACTACAATAAGGAGCACATATGAGTACGCCAGAACAACTGGGGCGGCAGCTGCAGCAGATAGCCCTGGGCAACCGGGAGGCATTCCAACAGCTGTATCTCGCCACATCCGACAAACTGTTTTCCGTCAGCCTGCACATCCTGCGCCGCGAAGACTGGGCAGAAGAAGCCCTGCAGGACGCCTTCATCAAAGTCTGGCACAGCGCCAGCGACTACTCAGTTCAGCGCGGCAGCGTCATGAACTGGCTAATCAGCATGGTGCGCTATCGCTCCATCGATATGCTCCGCAGTAAGGGTAACCAAACCCTCGGCAGCGACGCATTACCTGATCTCCCCAGCAGCGAAGATGACCACCTGGACATAAAGTTGAGCAATAGCGAAAACGCCGAACAACTCGAACGCTGCCTCGACGAACTGCAACCCAGCACACGGCAAAGCATTCAGCTCGCCTTTATCTACGGCCTCAGCCATCACGAAGTTAGTGCTTACTTAAGCGAGGCACTAGGAACAGTCAAAAGCTGGATCCGCCGCGGTCTGGACAGCCTGAAGGGGTGCTTACAACGATGAACTATCAATCGACCGAACGCCAACACCAACTCGCCGCCCGTTATGTACTGGGCAGCATGCGCGGCCAGGCACGCGCTAAATTCCAGCGCCTGCTCATGGAGTATCCAAAACTCAGAGACGAAGTCACCTTCTGGGAGCAACATCTGAATGAGCTCGCGGCCCAACTGCCGGACAAGTCCGCTCCGAAAAGCGCCTGGGAGGCCATCGAACGCCGCCTTGGCTGGCGCAGACAGCAAGTCACATCAAACAGAGGGTGGCGCTGGTTGACCGCAACACTGGCGGCAATTCTGGTCGTGGTCACGTTAAGTCAGACCTTGCTCGCCCCCATGCCAGGCGTCCCCCAGGCTGAGCGTATCGCTGTTATCCAAAATAGCGATGCCCGCACCTTGTGGCTGCTCGAACAACGTGAACAAGTGCTCGACGTCGCCGCCGTAGGCGCTATCGACCCGCTCGCCAACGAGGATTACGAGCTCTGGATGCTTCCTGAAGGAGGGGCACCCCCGATTAGTTTAGGCCTGTTACCGCAACAAGGAACACGAACGCTGAACGTACCGGCAAATGTCGATCTGCAAAACATCGCAGCCCTGGCCGTCAGTCGTGAACCACTCGGCGGTTCACCGCTCGCAGTGCCCAGTGGCCCTGTGCTTTTCACAACTGACTTTGTAGTAGTTTCAAAGACTTAAAGTAACACTGGCTATTTTTTCATCTTTTTTTGCATCTAAGTCATCCTCGCAATCGTAGTTAGTTATGCAAGACAACCTAACAACAACGATTGCGAGGAACTACAATGAACAACATTAACAGAAACACTAGCCGCGGCGCGACCGCGAAAAAAAGCTGTGTGGCACTAGCTGTCACCACTCTCTTACTCGGCGGTGCAGCGCAAGCATCGAGTCACCGCGAAGCGCCGAACATCACCCGCTTCCCCACTGTCGATTCGACCGATTTTTATCTTTTCAATAGCTACGAGACCGGTCGCGAAGGCTACATCACTGCGATTGCCAACTACGTGCCATTGCAAGATGCCTATGGTGGTCCGAACTATTTCGCAATGGATCCGGCAGCAGTCTATGCCATCCATATCGATGCTGACGGCGATGCCGTCGAAGACTACACCTTCGAATTTCGCTTCCAGCAAGATCAACCGAACGGCGGCGTAAAACTGACCGTCGGCCCTGAGGGCGACACCCGCGAAGTCAGCGTGCCGCTCAAGCACATCGGCGGCGTCAGCGCCGGCGATAACAGCGCACTGAACTTCCGTGAAACCTATCAGGTTGAACTGGTCAGCGGTCCGCAAGATTCAGGTAGTCGCAGTGCCGTCAACGGTGCCAGCGGTGAAATGGAGTTCGTCAAACCTTACGCCTATGTCGGCGACAAGACCTTTGGCAACCCCAGTGCCTATCAGGACTACGCGGATCAGTACGTGTACGACATCAATATTCCGAACTGTTCCAGCCCTGGTCGCGTGTTTGTCGGTCAACGTAAAGACCCCTTCACCGTTAACCTTGGCGAAACCTTTGACCTGGTCAACTACGTTCCAGTCGAAGGCGATAGCGCGCCGGGCGCAGGCGACGGCGGCGGCTTCCCAGGTGGTATCACCCAGGACACCGCTAACGATGATCTGGCCGATAAAAACGTCAACACCATTGCCTTAGAACTGCCCACTGATTGTGTCACTGCATCAGGTAACGGTGTCATTGGTGCCTGGACCACAGCAAGTTTGCCACAAGCGCGTATCCTTAATCCGGAAGCCGACTTAGCCAAGCCTGAAGTCAACGGCGGTGCATTAGTGCAGGTTTCACGTTTAGGTTCACCGCTGGTGAACGAATTGGTGATTGGCCTTGATGCCAAGGATACCTTCAGCGGAGCCGCGCCAAGCGCAGACGGTCAGTTTGCTGACTTTGTCACTCACCCTACCTTGCCAGTGATTCTGGATCTGCTGTTCCGTGATGCCGTGAATGCGACATTAGGCACCAATTTTGAAACCATCGCGCCGACCAACTATCCGCGTGAAGACCTGGTTGCAGCTTTCTTAACCGGCTTTCCAGGGGTCAACCAGCAGGCCACAGTAACGCCTTCTGAAATGTTACGCCTGAACACCGCCATCCCGGCGACACCGGCGATGTTGCAGTCTCCGTACGGCGTTGCCGGCGATGATTTAGCAGGCTTCCCGAATGGTCGTCGCCCGGGTGACGATGTGGTTGATATCGCCTTGCGTGTGGTCATGGGTGCCCTGTGTCACGACATCCCCGTGAACGGTACGCCAACGAATCTGGGCTACTGCGCACCGGAAGATGCCAACGTCGGCTTTGCACCCTTTACCGATGGCGCGCCGATTGACGCTAGCTTTGTCGACAGCAGCTTCCCGTATCTGATCACGCCAATTTCTGGTTCAGCAGAATAAGGAGAGATCGTCATGAATTTACGTACAAGTTTGACCACCTTGCTGGTCGTAACCGCTGCACTGGCTCTTGCCGGCTGCAACAACGAAGTTAAGCGCGCGGAGACGCCGCCACCTCCTCCTACGGGCGGGGGTGACGACAGCACCTCATTTCGCATCTTAGTACGCGATGCTTACGCGCAAGAATCGACCGCGGCACCGATCACGGTGAACGACAAGGATATCGACTTTGATGTCCTCGATACCGCGGAGTTTGATGACCTTATCGCTTCGGGGACGATCAATGGACGCGACTAACCCGCAGCGCGCTGACGGCACCCGCCGCAGTGGGGCGCTGCGCTCGCTGGCACTGGCTATGCTGGTGCTGGGGAGTTTAGCAACCGCTGCGGCGAGTGCCGCGCCAACGGTTTCCAGGGATAGCTTCACCACGGACGGTGAAGCTAATTTGCTGGCCGAGGCTGATGCCCTGCAGTACGGACATCGTTTCGCCGATGCCCTGGAACTGCTGGCGATACTTCTCGAGCGTGACCCTGCACATGTACAAGCACGACTGATGCAGGCGCGCATTCATTTAGCACAAGGCAGTTTAATGGCTGCCCAACAAAGCTGCCAGGAGCTCCTGGGGCAGACGGATATGACCATCACCGCGACTTGCTTACTGGAAGTTGCCGGCCGTCTTAAGCCTGAGCGTTTGCCGGACACCTATCAGCAACTGCAGCGCCTTTATCTGCAACAACCGGCGACTGTCGCAGTACGGCACTGGCAACAGCAGATCCTTGCCGAACAAGCCTTCGAACTGGGCCAGTACCAGGCCGCGATTGACTGGTTCGGGACGCGCAATTTTGCCGCGCAACCGGTGGTAAACCAGAAACTCATTATCGACGCCTGGCTCTTATTACAAGAACCCCGGCAGGTTTTGTCGCATTACTCAGCCTGCCCGCGGGTGGGACAGTTGCCCGAAGATAGCGTGATTGTGCGCCTGGCGCATGCTGAGCGCCTGGCGGCTGCGGAGGCTGCTGATGTTGCGGACTCGGCTGCTGGCTCGGCTGCTGGCTCGGCTGCCGCGGACCAAGAGCAGCAAGTGCGTCGCTGCTGGCGTCAGCTGGCCTCGGAACGCATGCAAGTCCGCATTGCCCGTGATGATGCACTGCACACCTCCGATATTGCCTATTACTTTCTTTATGTCGACGTCAACGCCACGCAAGCGTTGCACTACGCCGAACTTAACTTTGCAGTCGCGGAAGAGCCCGCTGACCAGCGTCTACTCGATGCTGCCCGCACGCTCACCGGAACTCGCGCACAAAACTAAGGAACTGTTATGCGTCACTCTACCTTTATCGATTCAGTTTTGCTGGTATTGAAGTCACTGCGCAATAAGGCTCTCGTTGTGATACCTCTGGTTGCCATGCCACTTGCTGCGCAGGCCCATGATTTCAGTACCAGCTTCTTAAACTTAGAGCCCGCTGCCAACGCCTCAAAGCTACAGTGGCAATGGCGCTTTACCGAACACGACCTGGAGGTCCTGCTCGGCACCTCGGAGCCCACCGCAGCGTTGCCAGCTTTACCGCAATGGCTGACCCTTGGCAGCTCTTGCAAACTCGAGCCTGTTGCAGAGTTTGAGCAAGGCGTATTCGCCGGCGAGCGCACCATCACCTTCCGCGGCACCGCACCCTGCGCCTACAGCCCGGACCTGCAAGTCACCGCGCACCTCATCCACCACCGCCTCCCCGACCACAAAATCCTCCGCTAACCCCAAGCAAGGGCAGCCCTTACATTTTAGGAGTGTCTACGGAAGCAAGGGCAGCCCTTGCTCCTGAGGTGGTCTTTACAATATAAGGGCTGCCCTCCCTGATTTCCGTGAATTGTTAGTGCTCAGATTGCGCAACCTCTGGTAAGCTAGGCGAGCACAACTTAAGGAAGCACCATGAACTCACTAATAACACTAGCCTTTTTAGCTTTAAGCACGGGCGAATCTCCCGTACAGGAACCGACAGTAACAGAGGAACAGCAGAGTGATTATGTGACCTCAAGCTTTGAACGAGCACAAGACGTTGGCGTCTCAAAGTGCCTTGAAACCGTGAAATCGCTTTCCGGCGTCCTGGTTGATGAGCATGCGCACGGCTCGCACGACATGTGGAGCACCGACGCTCCTGACGAACGAGTATTCGACTCGGTGATTGTCAAAGGTTACAGCGACACCGACAGCCACATTTCAATGACCGTGGTACCTCGCGATGGCGCTTGCGACTGGCGTTATACAGAAACCTATGTGGTCGAAAAAGCCTGTACCGTTATCCGCGACGATTGGTTTGGTGAATTCGGCTACCTTGGTGCGTTGAACGAAACCTCACTCGCTCTGAGCAGCGAAGAAAACGTCAACATCTACCTCACCCCGGTAGTCCAAGGCAAGATGTGCCTGGTCAGCAAGCGCGAAACCTACATCGCGGAAAACTAAGTCTCCTCTCTTTGTAATTCTCAGGAGGGGCAGCCCTCCCTCCTGAAAAGCCTCAAAACTGGAAGGGCAGCCCTTGCTTCCGAAGGCACCTCGAGACAGGAAGGGCTGCCCTCCCTTGAGGTTTGTTATAGTGCTGGAACTTTTCCCCGGTAGATGTATCTTAATTACCACTAAACCAAAACAACCAGGTGGAAGCTATGAAATGTCCAGTATGTGCTGACGAGAACTTAATGATGACCGAGCGACAAGGTGTCGAGATTGACTATTGTCCGAAATGTCGGGGCGTTTGGCTCGATCGCGGCGAGCTCGACAAAATCATCGAGCGTACCCAACCTGAAGCACCGCAAGCGCGGCCAGCTCCTGAGCCCCGCGAACCACGGCATGTACAACAGCCTCATTATCAAAATCCAAACGACAGCTATGGCTATAAAAAGCGCAAAAAGAAAAGCCTTCTGGGTGAGCTCTTCGACTTTTAACTTTGCCCTGATTCTGCGGAAAGGAGTCATCTTTGAAGCGACCCGGCGCCAGACCAGGCGCCGGGGGCGCACAACCATGCAAGGCGACCGGCGTGAGCCCGCACTTTGACCCTAGGAGGCAAACGTTTATAACCTCGTCGCCCGCTATAAAAAATCTAGCCTGCGAGCAACTGATGCCCCACCATACCAACAACGAAACCGATAACCGCACCCAACGGCGGCGTCCAGTGTCGACGCATCGTCGATTCGGGTGCGATGTCCTGAAAGATAAGGTACAAAATGCCCCCGGACGCAGCCGCCATAATAACCGCGGTGGTCTGTAAAAAATCACCCAGCCAATAATAGCCGGCGAGCGCTGCTATAGGACCGACGAAGGACACCAGGAAAAAGCCAACAAGACGGCGCCTGGCGGATACCTTAGAATCCTCCAGTTCACGGAACGCATTAAATCCCTCCGGAAAATTCTGCAAGCCAATAAATAGCGCCAGCAACATCCCAAAGCTCGGATTCACAGCAAACATTGCCCCAAGACTTAATGCTTCAGGGACGAAGTCGAGCAACATCGCCAGCAACTGAGAAGCGCGACTCATCTTCTTCGCCAACCACTCGTCGATGATACAAAACGTCACGCCTCCACCGATAAACGCCGCGGCCACTGACCAAACAGAAAGATATTTATTCGCCTCGGGCAAAAGCGCATACATGACCGCAGCCAGCAAGATACCGCCACCAGCAGCTACCACGCCATGCACAAAACGCTGCTTAAATAACGTCCCGGCGCGGCCCTCCCATTTCGCCAGCACCGCGCCAACAAAAGCCGCAAGCCCAGCGAGCCACGTGACGAACAACATTTTTAATACCATCCAAACCTCCAGTATTAGAAGAAAGGGCAGCCCTAGCTTTTCAAAGCGCCGTTAAATCATAAGGGCAGCCCTTCCTCCCAGTGGCACCTTCAAATTGTAAGGGCTGCCCTTTCTGTTGGCGGTCTCGCCGAAATGCCGTACGATAAGCAAAAGACTTACATCATAATAGGTTAATGTCGCATGAAATGCTTCCGAGGGGTGCGCACGGCCATGAAGACTGCAGCGGTAGTTTTCGGTATCTGCTGTGCCGTGCTGGTTGCGACCTTGCCGGCGCAAGCTGTTTTAGCCGCAACGGTTAAAATGAGTAAGTCTAAAATCTGCCACGACTGGCGCAGCCCCTACTACGAGCGCATAAAAAGATTCACTAGCTACCCATCACTTGACGCTTGCCTTGCTGATGGAGGCCGCTTGCCCAAGACTAACCGCGGCAATAAACCAGACGAAGCGAACCGTGGATACTCCCGTAGCGCATACATCCATTGGACTGACGCCGACCGGGACTGTTTGAACACGCGGCATGAGCTATTAACCGAGCTATCAACCATTAAAGTGAGCACTACTCCAGATGGTTGCCGTGTGCTGCGTGGCCGTTGGAATGACCCGTATTCGGGAGAAATTATCTTCGATTCGAAAGACATCGATATCGACCACCTCGTGCCTCTGGCCTGGGCCTGGCACCATGGCGCTGCCAATTGGCCTGCCCAACGACGGAAAGAGTTCGCCAATGACCCTGTCAACCTGTTCGCAGTAAAACTCGAACTTAACCGCAGCAAAGGCGCTCACAGCCCGCTGGAATGGCTGCCGCCCAACCAGAAGTTCCATTGCCAGTACGTAACCCGCTATTTACGGGTGATGCTGATCTACGACTTCACCAGCAATTCACGCGACGAGATCCGCCAACTGCGCGATAAGATTTGCGACTAGCCCCTCGTGCTCGCCTCCTTTAGCTCGCCCAAAGCAGCAAAGTTATCCACAGAGGGCAGCCCTTTCTCCTGATAGCACCCTGATCCACAAAGGGCTGCCCTTTCTTATATCTTTGCGGGTATAGTTGAATTCGTGCGCACAGCCGCTAACTTTATAAGGAAGCCCGAAAAAAAGGAGTGAGCATGGCCAAGCAAGCGAAAATTTATCGTATGGTGATGGACAAGCACATCTGTCCGTTTGGCATGAAATCGAAAGATTTACTCGAGCGCGAAGGTTATGAGGTGGAAGACCATCACCTGACCACGCGCGAAGAAACCGAAGCGTTTATGGACAAGCATGACGTCGATACCACACCGCAAACCTTTATCGACGGCGAGCGTATTGGCGGCTACGAAGAACTCCGCGACTATTTCGGCAAAACCAAACCTGAAGACAAGTTTGCCGCCGCATATCGGCCGGTCATTGCCATCTTTGGTCTGGCTCTATTGATGGCCCTCGCGGTGACCTGGAGCATGGGCACTGCGCTTTGGTCCATCCCCACCGCCGAGCGCTTTGTGGCCTTTAGCATGGCCTTGCTGGCGCTGCAAAAGTTGCAGGACGTTGAAGCTTTTACAAATCAGTTTCTCGGTTACGACCTGCTTTCCCAGCGCTGGGTGCGCTACGCCTACATCTACCCGTTTGCGGAGGCTTACGCCGGTATCGGCATGCTGGCCGGCATCTGGGGCTGGCTGGTCGGCCCGGTGGCTATCGTTATCGGTGTTGCCGGCAGTATTTCGGTCATCAAAGCCGTGTACATTGATAAACGCGAACTCAAATGTGCCTGCGTCGGCGGTAACAGTGATGTTCCACTCGGCTTTATCTCACTAACCGAGAACGTCATGATGTTCATCGCCGGCCTGTGGATGATCATCCATGCCTCGGTTTAGTTCGCTCTAACCCAACTTACCCACAAAGGGCAGCCCTTTCTGCTGGCATCAAAACAAGTTATCCACAAAGGGCAGCCCTTTCTGCTGGCGTCAGAAGCTGCGGAAGTTATCCACAGAGGGCAGCCCTTCCTTCTTAAAGTGCCTTTACAATGTAAGGGCTGCCCTTTCTTGGCGGGGGGCAAACGAAACTACAACCCAAACGGATAAGTATCTGGCATACGACTGGCATCGCCCTGCAGGTCGAGCGCGTGCAAAGCCTGGGTTTCAGCAAAAAAGATAAAGTGATCGTAACGTTCAGGAATCAGCGTCGGCACATAGTTACCGTAACGCTCATGCTTGGGGTGATAGACCACACCCACAGCACGATGCGGAATAGCGCGTTGCAAGTCGGCAACATCAGGCAAATCTGCTGAGGCAATATAGAACTGATCGCCAGCCTCATAGCACAAGTCTTCCCAGCTGCCGCTGCGCGCTTCCGGCAGCTTCATCTCCTGCGCGCGTGAGCCCCAGGAACTGCCTGCCATAACGCTGCCGCGATAGCCGCCAAACCCTACCAGCGCCACCTCATCACGACCGTATTCGTTTCGCCCCAGCTCGCCGAGATTAAACAATCCGGCAGATTTCATATCGGTATAGGAGGCATCGCCAATATGAGTGTTGTGCGCCCAGACAATGCCCTTAGCGTCGGCACCATGAAACTCCATCAGCCGGTTCAGGGTGTCCATCATGTGGCGATCCCGCAGATTCCAGGTCGAGTCACCCGAGTCGCCAGACCCACCCGACGCCATCACCCGGTAATAGCGCTCGGCATTGTTGCTCACCAGCGCGTTTTGCTCGGTGCTAAAGGCATGTTCACGGTCGGAGTTGTAGGTCGGCACCTTGCGCCGGATCTCCTGCAGCATCTTGGTCACCTCGGCGCTACAGCCCTCCGGCACCAGCCGGGTCGACAGCGCATAACTTTGCCCGTCCTGATCGCGGTAAGGCTCAAAGCAACGCACGGCCTCCTGCGCTGTTGCTAATGCCGCAGGGTCTTCGCGCGCCAGATAGTCCATGATGGCGTCCAGCGACTCCCACAGACTGTACACATCCAGCCCATAAAAGCCTTTGCGCTGGTCCTGCGCCAGCTGCTGATTAAACTCGCGCAGCCACTGCGACCATTCGTGCACCTCCCAGTTGGCCCACATCCAGGAAGGCCAGCGGGAAAACTCTTGCAGCGCATCGCTGGTTTTAGCAATAGCATCATCGTAGCCTTTCACATGCCGGTTCAGCTCATAGCAGGCCGGCCAGTCGCCCTCAACAGCAACAAAATCAAAGTCATACTCCTCAAGCAGAACTTTTGAAATCGAAGCACGCCATTTATAGTATTCATGGGTGCCGTGCGATGCCTCGCCGAGCATCACCAGCCGCTTGTCTTTGACGGACTCCAGCAATGGCCGCAGATGCGCAATGCTGGCAAAGTCGCGTTTATGTGTCGCTAAACTATCAATCACTCTGTCGCTCATAGCATACCCTCCTTCAGCTCGAGGACGAACTCGAAGACTAACTCGACGACTCCGCCTGCCCGGTCATCGGCACAAAACGCACCGGCATCAGCAACTGCTCGGTAAACTCATCCTCGCTGACCCGCTCAATCAGCTGCAATTGCTGCTGCAAACGCCCGACCGGAGCCAGCAGTTTGCCGCCGATTTTCAGCTGTTGTTTTAGAGTTTCGGGGATCTTGGGCGGCGCGGCGGTGAGCTCAATCGCATCAAACGGCGCCTCCTCCGGCCAGCCGTCATAGCCGTCGCCAAAGCGCGCGCTGATGTTATCGCTATCGATTTTGGCGAGATTTTTCTGCGCCAGATCGGCCAGCCATTTTATGATTTCAATGGAATACACTTCATCGGCAAGCTGACCAAGAACCGCGGCGTTGTAGCCACAGCCGGTACCAATCTCCAGCACCCTATCATCTTCGCTCAGCCCCAGCGCCTGCGCCATGTAGGCAACAATGTAGGGCTGACTGATGGTCTGCTCTTTACCAATAGGCAGCGGGCTGTCGGCATAGGTGTGATGCTGCAAATCCTCCGGCACGAACAAGGATCGGTCGACGGCCCGCATGGCGTCTAAAACCCGCTCATCGTGAATATCCCTGCCCTTCAAATGACGCTCAATCATCCGCTCTTTGCTATCCATAACCTGTACTCCTTCGTTGCTTACCAACAACTATAGTAAGGGATAGCGGAGAGGGCCAAATGCGCGCGGCACTCCCAGGCCAGCTACGGGCTACCCCGCGCTCACGCCGATTTCCATCGCGATGCGCTGATCATCATCCCCAACGTCGACTGCCTCAGGCGCCAGCAGGCGCACGCGCTCTGCAGCAACACCGGCCGCGTCTTGCGGACTCACTAAAGCCTGATACACCGCCTGCGCGCGGGCGTTGCCAATGACTTTCAGCTCGGCCTCTGTGACATTTTGGGCGTCAATAATTTGCTCGGCCAGATAGTTCCGGTACGCCAGCGCGTCGAACTGAGCTTCGCCGCCGGGCGATTCTGGCTCCGCGGTAAAGTAATCGATGAGCTCAGCCAGCGGCGTGTCCGAATAGTACGACTGGAACATCGCCTCGACCAGGTCCTGGTTCGCCTCTGCGGTCAAGCTCGGCTCTGCCGCAGCGCGCTCAGCCTCAGCCAGCCGCAGCTGCAGCTCTTCAACAGCTTTTTCTTTTTGCAACAGCGGCGCATCGAAGTCACGACTGTAGGGACCGGCCAGCTCCAGTACCAACTGCGGTCGCTGATTCAGCGCCTCACGCAACTTATTCACGCGTTGTTGCTGCGGCGGCAGCAGATCCATGCGTCCGGCGGCAAACTCGACCCGGCCCAGATCATCACTCTCAAAGCCAACCAGACTGGCGAGGAAACTAAAGGGCGCAGTCACCACCGAGGTGATAGCATTGCCGATCGCCTGGCGGATGATTTTGCTGAAATCAAACTGCGGATTGCCCACATCTCCCGTCACAGGCAAGGTGAGGTCAATCACGCCATTACTGTCCTGCAGCAGTGCAATCGCCAGATTCAACGGCAGATCCATGGCATCGCTCGAGGCCATTTTCTCGCCCAGTTTGAGATCGTGCAGCACCAGATTGTTCTCACCTTCAAGCTGGCTGTCGTCGATGCTGTAGTCCAGATCAAGGTCCATGGTGCCACCAGCGATCTTACGCCCGGCAAAATTGACCGTATAAGGGGAATATTCAGGCACCTGAAGATTACGAAAACGCAGCTGCACATTGGTCTCACGCATAGGATCCCATGCATTGACCGCGCCATCGACAGTCACCAGACCGTACTCGGCAACCTCGCCTTCAAGGTTTACCCGCGCAGGCTCCGCTGAAGTCGAACTCAAGGTCGTGAGCTCGCCGTTGAGCGCATGAATACGGGTTGAAAACGGCAATGGCAGCGAGTTATCGGCAAATTGCAGGCCACCGTCGTTGAGCTTGATGCCCTCGATAACAATAGCAAAGGGCGCCGCGCTCTCACCTTCAGCCGACGCATCGGCCGTAGCATCGGCCGTAGCATCAGCCGCAGCATCAGAGCTATCACTTGCCTGCGCGTCGCCGTTCACCAGCTGCCCAAAATTGGTCGTTTGGTCAGCGTAAATCACGACTTTACCGGATAGCCCGTCCACGGTAATGGATTCGGTTTTCAGCTGCTGATCGTTGAGGCTTACCGAGAACTGCGGGGTTTGCACACTCTGCCAGCCAATCAGCGCTTCGCCGTTGGCGCCATTTTTGATATCCAGATCATCAATGCCAGCCGAGCCCTGCAGGGCAAAAGGTTGCTGCGCATCGGTCTGCAGTTGACCATCAACGGTCAAGGTGCCGCTTTCCAGCTGCACATTCATCACCTGTCGCAGATACGGCTCAGCCTGCTTCAGTGCCAGATCACGAATACTCGCGCTGGAGTCAAATGCCAAAGTAGGCAGCAGTTGCAGGGTGCCGTCCAGCGCCAGTTGACCACCCGCCTGGAGCTGACCGTTAAAGCTCACCGGGAAACTCTGCCCTTCCTCCAGACTAAAATCGCTCAGCGACAGGCCGATTTGCTCCAGGGTGAGCGCAGCTTGTGCCGAGGAACTCGCATCTGCCGTAGCCTCACGCAGATGATCGGTAAAACGCACGCTGCCGTTGTTGATCTGCAGCGAGCTGATTTGCAGGGCCGGCAGCACCGCTGGCTCTTCGGTTGCCGGGGTTTGCTCAGAGGCTGAGGTAGACGAGACTTGCGCAGCCAGACGCGACCAGCGGGTCTCGCCGGAAACAAAGCGCTCTTCCTGAATCACCGGAGCGTCGAGCTGGATAGTTGTGAAGGTCCAGGCCCGATGAGTAATGCTCGACCAGGACATATCAACGAACAGTTGCTCCCAGCCCAGCAGCTGCTCGCTGTCGGTATCATGCAGCGCAACACCGCTCAGACGCACCGTCAGGGTGTAGGGATTGGTTTGCACAGAGGCAATGCTAAGTTCGCGGTCGTAGTCTTCGGTTACGGTTTTTTCAGCAAAGTACTGAATCATCCACGGCGCGCCAAAAAAGCCCAGCAAGGTGTAAAGCACCACCAGCAGTACCAGCCAGAATCTTATCCGCCGGGGCGAGGCCCATTTTGTCCGCAGATAACAACCCAAACGGTGCAGTGAACCGCCCTCCATACGTCAGTCTCCTTTAAAATGAGTCTAACGCATAGTGTAGATGGAATTGCTCACAGCGGCAAAACGGCCTCGCTTACTGCTGCTTACTGATGCGATAGATTCAACGCGTTGCGCAGCATACGTGCTTCGGTGTAATCAATCACGCCGTCGTCTACTAAGTTGTAGCTGACTTGTTTCTCACAATAGTTTGGACCGCTATACACTGGCTGGAACCAGCCCCATGGCGACGTTGGCGCGCTTGTCGTGTCATCTGCGCAAGCCGCGTAATGGTCCATGATGGAACAACCGTTAGCGTCGACATAGTTCGGCACACCCGAATCAATAACGCCGAACATCGCGTTTGGATCCAGCACTGAAGCAGGACAGGTGTCCAGCGTGTCGGCAATGCCATCGCCGTCGGCATCCTGAATGAAGTAGCGCAGTGTGTGAACACCTACATACACCCACGACACATTAAACCCGGCGCCATTGTCGATGATCAGAAGGCTTTCATAAGCATCTGGCTCATTGAGGATTTCCTGAAACCGGGGGAAAGCCGTTAGCTGTGAAAAAATCGTGGGACGCACGTTGTCCTGCATATTAAAATACGCCATGTAATTCTCACTGTTCAACGAGTAGGCCAACGTGTTAAATGAATACGTCTGATTATCCGTTTCAAATGAGCCAAATAAATTGACCGGAGTCGCTAATGGCGGCAGCTGGTATGGCGCAGGCAGTCCAAAATTAACTGGATTTCCCATGGCATCACGAAACTCATACGTGACTCGGATCAGGTTTCCATTATAAGTAAATCCCGTTGCTGCTGAACCGGTTAAGGGAATTGAAGTATCGTAAGTAAAATTCACGGTGACCGACGTTGCCGTCGAAGCACCTATGGTTCCGTCCGCGGTATAAATCTCACCAATGAATTCGCCCGATAATTCCTGAGCAGAAAGAGAGACACTGAACAGACCTGCAGCGATGAGCAGTAACGCTTTATTATGCTTCATTTTTAGTAACCTTATTTCTGGAGGGCAGGAATAAGATATAGGTGCTGTATAAAAATTAAGCAATATGCGGATGGTCATAGCGGCAAAACTGCCTCCGCCGAATCAGATACCATCTGCCTGACGACCGACCGCATGGTAGGTAATCGCCCCAAGCCTCGTCAGTCCATGACAACAGACGGCTACTCATCGATTAGGTCTCGATTTTTGCTTTTGCCAGCTTTGTATTGTGCTATTGAACGATTCAGATGTGCAGCATGCTGTACATCTCATTTCACCATCTCCCCAAAAGAGATCTCTCAGCTTTCGGATCTACCGAGCGCGCGCAAATGTCGGTATGATAGCCAGCTCACGCACCAGTAAGCATGCACAGGGCAATATCGCGACTCGACGTCCGCAAAGGATAAAGCATGATCACAGCCTCCAGCCTCAAAGAACTCGAAGCCATCGCCCGCCAAGCCGGTGATGCGATCATGGCCATTTATAACGCCGACGACTTTGCCGAGCGCATCGCCGTGCAGGCCAAAGGTGACGACAGCCCGCTGACCCAGGCCGATCTGGCGGCGCATGACATCATCAAAGCCGAACTCACCAAACTGTCCGATAGCGAGCTTGCCGCCCTGCCGCAGCTCTCCGAAGAATCCGCCGCCGTGCCCTGGCAAGAGCGCCAGCAATGGCAAAGCTACTGGCTCATCGACCCCCTCGATGGCACCAAAGAATTCATCAAGCGCAACGGCGAATTCACCGTCAACATCGCACTTATCCACAAAGGGCAGCCCTTCGCTGGGGTAGTCTATGCGCCCGCTACCGACACCATGTACAGCGCTGCCGAAGCTCTAGGCGCATGCAAAAATGGCAAGCCGATACGCGCACGTCAGGATGCAGACGCCGAAACCTTAAAAATCGTCGGCTCACGTTCGCACGCCTCACCCGGCTTGCAGGACTACCTCGACCAGCTCGACAAGCCTTACGAAATGGTGCCCATGGGCAGCTCATTGAAACTGTGCCTGGTCGCCGAGAGCAAAGCCCATTTGTACCCGCGCTTAGGTCCCACCAGCGAGTGGGATACTGCCGCAGCGCATGCAGTAGCGGTGGCTGCAGGCGCCAGCGTCACCACCACCGACGGTGAACCACTGCGCTACAATCAAAAAGCGTCGTTACTGAACCCATATTTCATAGTGAAGTAGCCCGTAGTTCTACTACGGGTCCAGCCAGCCGCACGCACCTCGGTTCGCTGCATTGCAGCAAGATGCTGATATACCCCACCACCGCAGCCGAATCAGCATTTGCCCCGCAGTAGAACTACGGGCTACAATCGATGCATCCATAACTAGAATAAGAAAGCGATGCATCTGACCCATTTGCAGCAACTGGAAGCCGAAGCCATTCATGTCATGCGCGAAGTGGTGGCGGAGTGTGGTAATCCAGCCATGCTCTACTCCGTCGGCAAAGACAGCTCGGTGATGCTGCATCTGGCGCGCAAAGCCTTTGCGCCCGGGCGTATTCCGTTCCCACTGCTGCACGTCGACACCACCTGGAAGTTCCGGGAGATGATCGCCTTTCGCGATAAAATGGCGGCCAAACACGGCTTCAAGTTGCTCACGCACACCAACCCTGACGGCCTCAAGCAAAACATCGGCCCGTTCACGCACGGCAGTGCCACGCACACCGACATCATGAAAACCCAGGCGCTGAAACAGGCACTCAATCAGCACCGCTTCGATGCCGTATTCGGCGGCGCCCGCAGAGACGAAGAAAAATCCCGCGCCAAAGAACGTATTTTCAGCTTCCGGGACGAAAATCATCGCTGGGATCCGCGCAATCAGCGCCCGGAGCTATGGAACATCTACAACACCCGCATCAAGCCCAAAGAAAGCCTGCGCGTGTTTCCGCTCAGCAACTGGACCGAACTCGACATCTGGCAGTACATTTACCGCGAAAGTATCGAAATACCTAGCCTGTACTTCGCCGCCAAACGGCCCGTGGTCGAACGGGACGGCACCCTGATCATGGTCGACGACGAGCGCATGCCACTTGAGCCCAACGAACAGCCGCAACAAAAAATGGTGCGCTTTCGTACACTGGGCTGCTATCCGCTTACCGGCGCTATCGAATCCAGCGCCACCACCTTGCCGGAAATTATTCAGGAAATGCTACTTGCCACCACCTCCGAACGCCAGGGCCGCGTCATCGATCACGATAGCAGCGGCTCAATGGAGAAAAAGAAAATGGAGGGGTACTTTTAACAGTACCGACGCGCAATCATGAGCCATCAGTCCCCGTTAATCGCTGAAAACATAGAAGAGTACCTCAAGCAACACGAGCGCAAGCAGCTGTTAAGATTTATCACCTGCGGCAGCGTCGACGACGGTAAAAGCACCCTCATCGGCCGCTTATTGCATGACAGTAAGCTGATTTACGACGATCAGTTACAGGCCCTGAAACGCACCCACAGCGACGAGGAAGTGAACCTTGCCGATCTGGTCGACGGCCTGCAAGCTGAGCGCGAGCAAGGCATCACCATCGACGTTGCGTACCGCTACTTCAGCACCGACAAGCGCAAGTTCATCATCGCCGACACCCCAGGCCACGAGCAATACACTCGCAACATGGCCACCGGTGCCAGCACCAGCGAGCTGGCCATCATCCTGATCGACGCCGCCAAAGGCGTACAGACTCAGACCAGACGTCACAGCTTTATTGTCAGTTTGCTCGGCATCAAACACGTCATCGTTGCCGTCAACAAGATGGACAGTGTCGACTACAGCCAGGCCCGTTACAAAGAGATCCAGCAACAGTACATCGAGCTGGCCGGGATCCTGGACATTCCCGACATCCACTTCGTGCCGATCAGTGCGCTCAAGGGCGACAACGTGGTTCACAAAAGCGAGCACACGCCCTGGTTCCGCGGCCGTACCCTGATGCAGTACCTCGAGACGCTCGAGATCCAAAAAGCCCAAGACAACGATTTCCGCTTTCCGGTGCAATGGGTGAATCGCCCATCGGCAGACTTTCGTGGCTACTCCGGCAACATTGCCTCGGGCACCGTGCACGTAGGCGATACCATTCGGGTGTTGCCCTCGGGCAAAGTCACCACGGTGAAGAGCATCGAAACCTTCGACGGTGCATTGCCGCAAGCACGCGCGCCACAGTCCATCACCCTGACCTTGAATGACGAGCTTGATGTTAGCCGCGGCGATATGATTGTCGAAAAAGACGCGCTGCCACACATGTCCAAACGTGTTCGCGCCAAGGTGGTGTGGATGCATGAGGAAGCGCTGCAGCCGGGTCGCGAGTACCTCTTGAAAATGGGCGCGCAGACGGTCACGGCGCAGTGTGAAAAAGTGCGCTATCGGGTCGACATCAATACCCTCAAAGAAGTCGACGACACCCAGTTGGGACTTAACGAAATCGGCCTGATTGATCTCAGTGCACTCAAGCCTTTGGTGTTTGATAGCTATCAAAACAATCGCGCCACGGGCGCCTTTATTCTGATCGATAAGCTCTCTAACGCCACCGTCGCTGCGGGCCTGGTCACCCAGCCGTTAAGTGACGCCGAAGAGTCAGTCGAGCAACAACGCACCGGTCCGGTGGTGTGGCAAGAGACCAGCGTCACCCAAGCCCAACGCGCAGCGCTGAAGCAACAAAAGCCAGTAGTGCTCTGGTTTACGGGTCTGTCGGGTGCAGGGAAATCGGCGATTGCCAATGCTGTGGAAGAGCGCTTGCACGCGTTGCAAAAACATACCTATTTATTAGATGGTGACAACGTTCGTCACGGTCTGAACGAAGGGCTGACCTTCAGTGAGGCGGATCGAATTGAAAATATCCGCCGTATTGGTGAAGTCGCAAAACTCATGACGGACGCAGGTTTGATTGTGCTAACGGCATTCATCTCGCCGTTACGGGCAAACCGTGAATTCGTGCGCTCGCGATTAGAGGACGGCGAATTTGTCGAGATTTTCGTCGACACACCATTAGCTGTGTGTGAGCAGCGTGACCCGAAAGGCCTCTATCAAAAAGCCCGTGCGGGCCAAATCGCCAACTTCACAGGCATCAGTTCGCCCTACGAGGTACCGCAGGCGCCCGAGCTTCGGCTCGACACCTCGGCCTTAACCATTGAACAAGCCACTGACCGCGTCATCGCCTACCTTACCGACCACAACTACTTGTAGGGTTGAAAATAAATGCATACGCCAAAGGAAGTACGACAAGCTATCATCGCTATATGGCTGACCATTTTCATTTCAGCTGTTATCGAGTTAGCGAACTACTGGACCGGCAATATCTCAGTCAATGATTTCGTTACTTTGGCTCTATTTTTCTGCATTCTCGGCCTATTCCCGTACAAAATTGCGAAAGGGAGTAACCGCGCCCGATGGGTTTACTGCACACTCGCCGTTCTTTCGGTCACCTTAAGTTTAGGAGGCGTTTTTGAAAGCACGACGACGATCGATTGGATTGGAACAGTTGTTATTATCCCGCTTGATATTTTCACGGTCATAAAACTATTCCAGGCGGACGCTTCAAACTGGTTTGAAAGCCACAGCAAGGCTCAGCCTAGTCAAAGCGTGTAGTTAGAACACGAGAACGCCTGGGGAACCTGAAAAACAAGGTGTAATCCCCCTTATCCACATCACTTCTTCAACAGCGTCCCACGTATCAGGTATTGCAGCACCGCAATCGCCAGAATCACCCCAGCAATTAAGTTCAGTATATAACGCACGAGCTCGAACATGGGTTGCATAGTGTCGGCAGTTATCACACCAGCCGAATCTCTCGCGGGCGTCAGTAAGAGCTCAAAGATAAATCCTACACCCCATAGCGCCAGGGCTAGTAAGATGCCAGCAACCAAGGCTTGCGCTGGTGGCTTTTTAATTGTTCGATTGATGAAGTTCGTGCTTTGTCCTCTCATACTGCGCCATACCCGTTGACGTCAGTTTCGCGATTCAGCTTCGATGCCGCGAAGGCAGCCTCGCGAAGCGCATCATTTTTAATGACTGTTCCGGCTTCTTCTAGCACGTCTATGACGGTCACCAGCCGGAAAATTTGGGTATTTCCGACGCAAGTCATGGCATGTACACCGAGTGTCTTGTCCCGGAGAATGCTCTGGATTCGCTGACGAGAAACATCATAGAATTTCGCGATATCTGTTGGTCCGACGTAGTCAGGCTTAGCTTCCAGTATTCGTGCGCCAGGAAGCGCTGCTAACACTTGCTGTTTCGCATTCATGAGCGCATCAAGCGCAGCATTATCCTCGCGACTAAACTCGAGTAGCACCTCGCCTTTACGACCATGGCTTACCAACGCGTCATCACAACCTGCTTCGAATAAACGATCGTCGATTTGGTCTCGATTCAACTGACATTCAGAAACGTCAAAGCGCAAGCTAAACTCATAATTCTTCATGTTTGCGGTCTCTATATCCTTAGAAGGATGCTTTTTCCGATTGGTCATAAGATAGTTCCTTCATTATCAGTTGTCAATTGACAACCCTCCGCAACCTGAAGCGCTAGCAATTCATCAAAGATCATAATGCAGACCTGTAATCCCCTTGATCTGAAGCGAGTCGCCCAAAGGTAATAGGCAGTACGCAAATTCACCGAACGAGAGAAGCGAGGTTCTGGATGCGAGTAGCAGTGGTAGGAGCCAATGGGAAAATAGGTCAGCAGCTGGTCGAGCTGCTAAAAGGTGATACGGCGCACGAGGCTGTGGCGCTGGTGCGCAAGGAAGAGCAGCAACAGCAGTGGCAGGAAAAAGGCGTGGAAGCACGTCTGGCTGATTTAGAGGAACCGGTGGCGCAGCTGGCCGATGCTTTAGCAGGCGTTGACGCCGTGGCGTTTACGGCAGGTTCAGGCGGTGGCAGCGGCGACGATAAGACCTTACTGGTCGATCTCGACGGTGCAGTGAAAACCATGGAAGCCGCGCAAGCCAATAGCATCAAGCGCTTTGTGATGGTCAGCGCTTGGCAGGCCAACAACCGCGAGAACTGGGCAGACGAGCTTAAGCCCTACTACGCCGCCAAGCATTACGCCGATCGCGAGCTGATGCGCAGTGACTTAGAGTGGACCATCGTCCGACCGGGCGCGCTCACCGATGACAAAGGCAGCGGACGCGTCGACATTGGCGAGCATCTGCCCGCCGGCAAGATCCCGCGCGAAGACGTGGCGCACGTTTTACTGGGCTGTCTGACCACCGCCGGCATGGTGGGCAAAGCGTTTGATGTGATGTCTGCGGATTAAAAATGGTACCGATGCCTGCTAAGCAGGTGTTCCCCTGGTAGCCCGTAGTTCTACTACGGGTCTAACTCAAACCCACCGCAATACACCGACAAAAGGAGAAAACTAACGTGCAAGTGGATACTCTTTAATCAGGCTTTCAGCCGGAATATTTAGTTTTGTATGTAACCGGCGGATCATACTGATGCTTAATTTCCGTTTACGGCTCATCACTTCGCTAACACGACTGCGGTAACCGATAATCTCCACAAGATCAATATCCCTTAAACCGAGTTGATCCATACGGAAACGAATAGCTTCAATAGGATCAGGAGTTTCGATAGGAAATTCAGCTTCCTCAAATGCTGCGACCAAAGTTGTCAAAACATCAAGCTCATCGCCCTCTGGGGTGTTCGGTTCAGCGTCCCATAGCTCATCGATGCGCTGGAGCGCAGCACGATGATCTGCAATAGTTTTGATTGGCTTAACGTGCATAAACACCTCTATATAGTCGTTGCTTAGCACCAAGCCGTTTTAATAATATTTCAGTTACGGATAAGTTCGTGGACATACGACTTGGCCATAAGGCAATACCTTCGTCGAGCCAGACGAATAAACACAAACAGTTCGCCCACTACCACTCTTCCGTGTATCGACAAGTGTTTGGCTGGTATCTAGTGAGTTTAACGGGTTAGACTGGTACTCATAAAGCGGTTCATTGTTACCTTGAAAGTAAGTCGGCTGTTGAACTTGTGGAGCTTGATAAGTTGGCGTGTAACTAGACGATTGCCGCATGGCGTTGCCACCTTGTTCGAGCCCTTTCGCGAAAGCTAAAAACGCATCTGACCATGAGAAAGCATTGGCTTTGCGTTGTTGCAGTTGCTGTAAGTATTGTTGTCGAGATCGCTCATCCTTCTGAGCAGTCAACGCTGTTTTGCGTTTAATCGAAGATTCATACTTCGCAAGCTCACCTCCATCTTTGCATATTTCGAAATATCTATCGTTATCAATCGCCGCAATTGGATTACTCGATGTGCCACAAATACGTTGACGGTACTTAGCAATCTTCTCTTGGGACGCTTTTACAATAGGCACAATATCACGTTCGCTGCGCTCGAATGCTTTGATATAATTTTCAAAAAAAACTGCAAACTGGGGCGGTACCTTAACCTCTTTGTTGGTCACCACTTCGAATGCACGATTACCACCTTCCCAAAAGTGTATTTGATAAAAACCTACTGCTTTATCCTTTTGTTGAATGTAGTAAAACCTCTGAGCGTCTGAATGATAGCTACTCTCAATTACCGCAAAATAAGATAGCCCACCTTCGTTTAGTATATACATAACGGCTGATGAATCCGTTCGCCTCACTTTTGCGACCTCACTTCCATCTACTAAGATCACGTCTCCCATCACTGCATTAAAATCAACCGTTGAGGGTGCGTTATTTACTTGTACAATGCGCCCCGCGAAGCTTACTTCTTCCTGCAACTTCGCTTTTGTGAAAAAATAACTGCCGTCGGAATAGTCAATGAAATAGTAAATATCTGCAGGCATATCTTTAGATTCAATTTGAAGAAGTAATGACTCGGACCAATTTTCTCCCGAAATGAATAAACGCCCTAAGCCTTGTGCGTAACCGTCTTTACAAGCACCATCCCAGTAGATGCTCTCAATTCGTTCCTCTTCTGTTTCAGGCGCCTTGATTTGACATTGTTCGGTTAAATTTTGCGGCTGGAACCAAGATATTTCATTTCTTTCTTGGCTGTTATCCTGATATACAGCCAACGTGCGACTTAGCTCATCAGATGTCACCGTTCGCACAGATGCACAACCCGATACTAAAGCTGAAATAAATATGACACACAGAACGTTTTTCATGGATCCCTCTCACCCCTCCTAATAATTACAATTACCTTACACGCATATTACAATGTTGCCAATTAACTAACGGTATTTTTCAAGATAGTAGACATTTCGATTGGGTTCGGTGGACTGTCTGACCACCGACGGCATGGTGGGCAAAGCGTTTGATGTGATGTCTGCTGATTAAGCCCGTAGCAAAACTACGGGCTTCGGGCTAAGGGCTACAGTTAGCCGCAAGTACCAGGTTTAGCCAGATCGAGGTCGGCGATAGCTTTTTTCGCGACTTCAGGATCGACGACTTCGAGGTTGGCGCCGCCAACGAACACGCCCATCTTAATGTACTGGCGAACAAAGTAGTTTTTGCCGCCTTCGGTTTCGAGCACAAGATCATTTGGCGAAAATTCAGACTCAGTGGATAAGGTGTGCTGACGATCGCCCTCTACGTCCAGGTGGAAAAAGATATTGGGCGCTGTTTCGCCAATACACTTCTCATTCAGCCACACCGACTTCTTCAGCGCACCGCCAAAACTGCTATCACGGTAAATATATAACCCTGCATTGTTACCCGTCGGCGCATCGAAGGCTTTCGCTGCGGCTGAGTTCTCCGCACTCTCTAAAGGTACGGACGCACATCCAGAAAGAGTAAGAGCCACAATTCCCAACGCGCTTAGAAACTTTAAGTTCATGAAGTATCCCTATTATTAATTGTTGTATTTAGGTTTTATTGCGGGATGATTTTATTGGATTTTTTCGTTTGAAACCAGAAGTTTGTAGAGTGAAAACTGATCCACTGAGGGTGCGGCCATCGTGTTCCCGATTGCCATAGGTATTGCCGAGAGTCTGGGCGTGAACATCATGCCCTTTGTGATGGCAGTGGCCTTTGGCGCCTCAGCAAGCTTTATCAGCCCCTTCGGCTTTCAGACCAAACTGATGGTGATGAACGGGGGCAACTACCGGTTTGGCGACTTTACCCGAATTGGCGTGCTGGTGGTGATTGTTTATTGCGTGACTGCGCTGTGGCTGATCCCGCGGCTGTTTTCCCTGGTGATACGTTTTATGCTGCTACCGGCAATGTAAAAATGGCCCCTCATTGGATAAATTTTGCTCCGTCGGTATCAAAAAACTCAACAACCAGATAATGCTCATCTTCGCACATTCAAAACGAATTCCGCACAAACGCGCTGATGCCACGTCTCAGTGAAATTATCTCGAAGCGTAACTTTCCGACTCGCGTTAGCCAAACGGTAGACCTGTTCAAGAGATACCAAATGATCACGCCAACCGTATTCAATAGCTAAGCGCATAGGGTGCCGATCTGGGCTGGACAAGAACCATACTTCCGCACCAAGTAGCAGGCTTGCTTGTGTTAAAAGGTGACGTTCACCGTCGTCAACGTCGGCGATCCCCGAATACTGCATCGAGGCAAGCAATATTTGTTCATCCCCAGGCGAGTATATCTTCATCTTTTCCCGCAACAACATCTCATCAATAGTGAACTTAGGGTCTCTATTCTGTGCGCCCGTTTGAGTTTCAATAATACACATGTCAACGGTCGCTAAGTTCAAGCATCCCATCATCTCGTTCAATATCGACACTCGATGAGCCTCAATGATCACATTTGTATCCACTAAAATCAGATCGTCCCTGTTCATCCCTCTTCCTTCCCCGATTAGATATCAAACGGTACGGCCATATCATGCTGCTCGAAGGCGCACCGCAAGGCATCAATCGAGATGCCTAAAATGCTGGCAACACGGCGTACAGAAATCAGGCCATGCTGAATTCCCTCTGACAAAACGGACAAATATGACTCACTCAAAAGCTTATGAGGCTTCAAGTTCTCAGTGTCACCATTGCCCGGAGCACGGTCTTGTTCAAGCATCCGCTTCGCTTCGGTGGTTGTCAAACGCTCTAAAGCCACGAGGCGCCACACCAACGCCTCGACGGATACCTCGAAATCATTAGCAACTGGCATCAATGATTCGATTGACAATGCCTCAGGCAAGACAGCAAGAAGCTCCTGCGCAGGCATTAATAGTGCCCCAGCAAATGCATCAGCGAGTTGTTCAATACGCGAACGCTTGCCTCCAGCATTCATTTGCACACGATCGATATGGTTAGGCTTCATTGTGCGCCAAGTCAGACAATGAAAGAGTTCATGAGCTTTATCAAAATTACGCCGGCCACGAACCTGATTCGCGTTGATGACAGCCAACAACGCTTCATCGGAGACCATGGCAGCACCCGAAATATGAGCTGGCAAATCCAGATAAATACAATCAACATGCATGGCATCGAAAAGCTTATGGAGAACTTGACCCGGGCGATCACCTAGCTTGAATTCTGCTCCAATTTTTTCAGCCGCATTCTGTGCATCCTCATAAGAGTTGCGCTCCCCCAAAGGTAAAGACGAAATCGCTACTGGCGTGATATTTAGCTTGCGCCGCAAGGTCGTCATCAAATTTAAAATCCGTCGTCCGCGTTCTTCAAAATCAACAAAAGCGGCACCCTCGTTGTCAGTGCGCCAACTAAATTCAACATCTATTGCTGGCTCGAACGCGTCAAGAAAGGCCATGGGTTGCACTTGCAATGCTTGTGCAAAACGCGTCAATTCGTCGGGTTTAACCAGACGCTCGCCACGCTCAATGTCAGATAGCGTTTGCCGCTGATTAAATTCCATGAGTTCACTCAGCGCTTGCTGTTTGAGGCCAAGACGCTTACGAAAATAGGTAATGCGTTGCGCAATCAGGTGTTGCTGTTCGGTTTGACGTTCCATGTTAGCTAGCTCGCGTGAAATTTAGCTATAGTTTATCTTGCATTTACATTTATGCAAGGTTTTTCGGATCCCTCTGGCAGCATATTTGACGGTATCAGCGGTACTTGGATCCGGAACTTCATCGCTTCAATAAAACCCCACGCACTAAATACTGCAGCACCGAAGCCAGTAGTATAAAGCCGGCGAAAATATTCAGCAGACCTCGTACAAGTTCAACCATGGGCTGCAGTGTGTCGGCAGTGATCACGCCTGGCGCAGCCTCGTCGGGAGTAACGAAGAGCTGAAAGAAGAATCCTGCGGTCCATATGGCAATTGCCAACAGGACACCCGAGACCAGCGCTTCGGCTGGAGGCTTGTTCATCATCTGCGTCAAAAGGTTGTTGTTGTGACGTGCCATTCGATAATTCTCCCCCTTAAACAAAAAAGCGGTACCCGCCAAAAATCTGCCATATGACTACAAAAAATACACGTGGTTCCTTTCTCCACCCAAGGAACCCACTCCTCGACCATCGGCCCAACCTCCCATTGCACCCAACTTATTTGACATTATCAAAACATAATATTAAAACTGTGTTCAACATTAAAAGGAGGCAAGCGGCGTGCTTTATGCTCTCTACTGCCTTTTGCCCTATCACATCGGTCGTGGTAGCAATACAGCGCGATGGATTTACACGGTATTGTCCGCGTTGGGCTTAGTCTTGTTTCTAGGGCTGGGCTTCGCCGATATGCCACCGCCAGATGCGATTGCCTCTATTATCGTAACCCCAATCACAATATTCGCGATCGTGCGGCTGTTTCAGGAGAGTTCGGTGGATTGGTTTGAAGCACAGGGGACGAATTGATATGCGTAATTTAATAGATTTCTTCAGCGCACACCCAGAAAGAGTAAGAGCCACAATTCCCAACGCGCTTAGAAACCAGAAGTTTGAAATGGGGGAGAATGACAAAATCTTACTCCGCAAAAGAAGATTGCTTTAAGTTTCAGTAAGTAAGCAAGCACTCACCGTACAGACCTTGTTAAATAAAGGGTCGCAAACCCAAAAAAATCAACAGAGCCGAGGTCTGACCGGTTTGTTTTTGATTGTACTCTGCCCAACTCGGTGGAAGAATGAGCATGCAAGTCACCTCAAGTAGAGGGCGCTTGGTTGTACAACGTTGAGTTGATAAAAGGCAAAATCATCGAAAGGTGATGACGCAAAGTTACCTGTCTAAAGGCTGCTATGCAAAAGCCCATGATCGAGGAACCACCACACAATGTTTAAGCGAGATATCTACGTTTTTATAGCTGTGGCTTTTCGGAAGACATTCTACTAGTTGAATACTTCTTCTCAAGGTTGTTCTTTATGCGTATTACTGCGCTCACAGTTGTTTTTGTGGAGAACACATATGAAAAAGCTAATCTTAACCTCTCTTATCGCTACTGGTGTAATGTCTGCAGCGCACGCAGCAACGGAAACGTCCACGTTTCAAGTGACCGCTGAAGTTGCCGCAAGCTGTCAAATTACCACCAACTCATTAGCCTTTGGTTCATTTGACCCATCTGTAGGAACAACAGGTTCTGCGAGCCTCGACGTTGCTTGTACGTCCGGCTCAACAGGTACGGTCACCCTGGAATCAGGAAATATGTGGGCGATGTCAGACGGTACCAACTCGCTGAACTATGCTTTGTATACCGATGCAAGTCATACCTCGGTGTGGAACAACGTAACAGCATCGCAATCAGTGACGGGCGCGGGTCTTGCGACTCCGAGCACCTTCACCGTTTACGGTAAAATCGACGCACAACCGGCAGCAACTGTCTCTGCTGGCTACGCCGATACTGTTACGGTCACAGTAACTTACTAAAAGCAACTTACTAAAAGAAAATGAGCCTTTTAAATCTGACAAAAGGCCGTGAAAAGCAGGCTAGCAACTCTAGCCTGCCTTTTTATCAACGGTTCAAAATTTCTATTTTCATCACCCTGCTTACCCTGGTCGGCTGCTCTGCAGTTCAGGCAAACACCTTGGGCGTCTCACCCGTGCGTGTGGAGCTGTCAGCAGCAACACCGCTGGCATCCATTACGGTGACCAACTCAAGTGATCAGGCCAAAACGATTCAGCTGAGTCTTTTCGAATGGCGTCAGCAGGGCCAGGAAACCAGCTTAACCGCAACCAAAGAACTGATTGCGGCACCGCCCATTGCCGAAATCCCACCCCACCAGACACAAATTGTGCGGGTTGGCCTGCGGGCGCAGCCTGATGCGCAAACGGAAAAGTCGTACCGGCTGATGATCAGGGAACTACCGCCACAAGACAATGTTGGCATCGCGATTACCTTACGCATTTCTATTCCGGTGTTTGTAGCCCCCGAACAAGCTGCCGAACATCAGTTGCAGTGGCGGCTTGAAACGCGTGATAACGCGACCTTTCTGGTCGCCCAAAATACTGGCACCGCGCACGCGAAAATTAACGAACTTGAAGTAGAGCAACCCGTGCTTGCTCAGTCCGCACCAACCGGCAATATCTATGTATTGCCCGGCAGCTACTATGAATGGCAGCTGCAAGACAGTGTCAGTCAGTACCCAGAAATTGTCGTTCAAGCAAGGATTCATGACGATAGAGTTTCGACCACGCTATCGACGCAGTAAATGATGTTGTCCGTCGCCCGTACCTTAGCCTTGCTGCTGACGCTTGCCGTTGCTGCCCTGTTCGGCGCTGCGCCGCAAGCGCAGGAATCTACCGCTGTGGAAGAACTCTGGGTCGATGTTACGCTGAACCGGCAACAGGGCTTTGGCACTGTATTGGCGCTGGTCCGCGAGGGCGACGTATTGCTTGCGGCAGGTGACCTGAAGCGCTGGCGGGTGGAGTTACCCGAGCAAGCGACTCTGCAGCACTACGGCGAAAGTTATTACTCACTTAAGCAACTGAATACCGAGTACAACCTCAATCGTTCGCTCATGCGCTTAAGTTTGGAGCTCCCTCCCGAGCTTTTCAGCGAAAGTAAGCTGCAAGGCTACCAGCGGCCGCCCATCGAGTTATCGCCCTCGGCGCCGGGCGCCTACTTCAATTACGATGTCACAGCGACCCATGACACCTTCATGACCAGCGCCGCCGGGTTTCTCGAGCTAGGGCTGTTCAACGCGTGGGGAAGTTTGAACCAGACCTCAGTGCATAGGTACAACAGCGATGCCGCGGACACTGAATCATTGCGACTGAACACCGTCTGGCGTAGCGATTTCCCCGAGCGGATGAACTCCTTGTACATCGGTGATTTCGTTACCCGTTCGGCCGGCTGGAGTCGTGATGTGCGTCTGGCCGGGATCAAATGGGAAACGAATTTTGCCACCCAGCCGGAAATGATCAAAGTCCCGACGCTTGCCTTTACAGGCCTGGCAACCGAACCTTCGACGGTCGATCTCTATATCAATGACGCCCTGCGCTTTCGTCAGCGGGTGCCCACCGGCCCCTTTGCCATCGACGAGCTGCCGTCAATTACCGGGTACGGCGATGTGCAATTGGTAGTTACGGATCTGCTGGGCCGGCAACGTGCGATCTCGCAGAGCTACTTTACCGCCCGCCGTGCATTGCGGGCGGGGCTGCACGACTATTCCTACGCCCTGGGTACCGTTCGCCAGGACTATGGCCTGAACAGCGGCGACTACAGCAACTGGCTGGCCGATATCCACCACCGCTACGGTGTCAGCAATGACTTCACTGCTGAGGTGACGGCGCGACTGAGCGATGATTACCAACAACTCGGCGTCAGTGGCATTCAGGCCTTACCATGGCAGAATTCCATGACCTTCGCCCTGGTCGGCAACCATCATAGCCAAGGCAAAGGGCAACTGCTGCAACTGGGGCTGCAACATCAACGTCGTCAGTTTAACTTCGGTGTCGACGCGCAAAAAGCTTTTGCGGACTTTCGCATCAGTCCGCGGATTCAGCAGCAGCCACTGCCGTATCCCAAGTTGCAGCTGAGGTCTTACCTAAGCGTGTCGGGTACGCCTTTGGGCAACTTACGCCTGGCCTACACCCGTCAGCAGCGCGACGATGAAAACCTGGCCTTTATGAACGCCGGACTCACCAAGCACCTGCCGGGGCTGGGCCACTTATCCCTGCATGGACTCAAGTTTTTCAAAGGTGAGCAAGACTTTCAGCTCTCGCTAGCGCTGAACATTCCTTTCGGCAAAGGCGCAAACTTCAGCACCGGCGCAACCCATTACACCGAGCGCGATACTGCGTTTATGCAAGTGCAACGGCAAACTCCGGTGGGGCACGGCGTGGGTTATCGGCTGCGCCAGGGCTTTTTCGATCGGCCGCGCAGCCAGGCTGACTTAAAATTCAATAGCTCGGTGGGCAGCTTTGCCGCCAACTATTCGCGCACTGACAATTTACAGGCGTATCGCGCCACAGCCAGGGGCTCACTGAGTTACGTCGGCGGCTACCTGTCGTTAGGTCAGCCGGTGCGTGACAGCTTTGGCCTGGTGCATGTGCCGGGCACCGAAAACGTGCGGGTTTACGCCGAAAACCAGCATATTGCCACCACAGATGAGGAAGGCTTTGCCTTTATTCCACGCTTGCGCGCCTACCAGCGCAACCGCATACGCCTTGATGCGACAGACTTTCCCCTCAGTACCACGGTGGCTACCTTACAGCGCGAAATCGCACCGTATCACCGCAGCGGCGTCGTGATCACCTTCCCCATCGCCAGCTCTGCCAGCGTGATGCTGAACCTTGTCAACGCGGAAGGTGCTTTTATTCCCGTTGGCGCCAAAGCCTACCTTGCCGGGCAGGATGACCCCGTACCGGTGGGGTATGAAGGCTTACTCTACCTGACCGATAGCCAGGGCAAGCAGCAGGTTGAAGTGCATTACCAGCAAAATGGCGAAATGCAGCAATGCCTGCTTGAATTTGAGGTACCGCAAGATGGCACCAGCCTGCACGATTTAGGAAAGCGCACATGCGACGCCTCGGTGTAAAGCAATTGGTCTACGCCACGGCTCTGGCACTGTGGCTAGGTAACTCCAGCGCTTTGGCGAGCTGCCTGGTGTCGGCGCAAGGCGTCAGTTTTGGCAGCCACGATAGTTTGGCCAGTGCGCCCACCGAGAGCACCGGCGTCGTTGAGGTCAGTTGTGACACCCAAACCAGTTATAGCATTTTACTGAGCGCTGGCTCTGGCACTTATAGCGAACGCAAAATGTTCAACGCTGAACATGCACTTAGCTACAACCTGTATACCGCCCCCACGTATTCGTTTATCTGGGGGGATGGTTCCGGCGCGACCGCCACGGTCAGCGGCACGACCTCGACCACTCAATTGCATGACATCTATGGACGTGTGCCAGCTGGGCAGGAGGTCGCCGTGGGTGTTTACAGCGACACGATTATGGTGACTATTGAGTTTTGAAAACTACCTTTCCCCATAACAGAACAAAAAAAGCGGCACCTGCGCCAGCAGATACCGCTTTTCATAAGCGAACATTGAACCGAGTTGCGAGTCTGCCCCGCAGCAGAACTGCGGGCTACTTCGATGCGAGCGCCAGCACTTCGCGTACGACGGCGCAGGTTTTCTCAATTTCGGCAGAGGTCAACGTCGGGTGCACCAAAAACATCAACGATGTCTCACCAAGCTCGCGGGCGACAGGCAATGGCTCTGATGGTCGCCAACCGGTGTCATCGAAAGCTTTCTCTAAATACACTTCAGAGCAAGAGCCTTGGAAGCAAGGCACGCCGCGATCAACGATTTCAGAAACGATACGGTCGCGTGTCCAGCCTTCCACCAAATGCTGAGGCTCAACAAAGCAGTAGTGCTTATAACATGCATGCTCCATGTGCGAAGGCACAGCTGGTGTACGTACCACAGAAAACTCAGAGCAAGCTTTGGTAATAGCTGCTGTATTGCGCTGACGTGCAGCCGTCCAGTCATTCATGCGGCGCAGTTGAATGCGCCCAATTGCGGCTTGCATTTCCATCATGCGCCAGTTGGTGCCGAAGCTTTCATGCAGCCAGCGAAAGCCTGGTGGATGTTCGCGCTCGTATACGGCTTCATAACTTTTTCCGTGATCTTTAAATGACCACATTTTGCGCCACAGGGCTTCGTCGTTGGTGGTGACCATGCCGCCCTCGCCGCCGGTGGTCATGATTTTGTCTTGGCAAAAGGACCATGCGCCGATGTGGCCAATGCTCCCCACTGCGCGTCCTTTGTAGCGTGCGCCATGGGCTTGGGCGCAATCTTCAATGACAAACAAACCGTGCTTGTCGGCCAAGGCCATAATGGCGTCCATTTCGGCAGGACGTCCAGCCAAATGCACCACGATAATGGCTTTGGTGCGCGGAGTGATGACCGGCTCGATGGTGTGCGCTTCGATGTTCTGCGAGTCACGATCGATGTCGGCAAAGACTGGCGTAGCGCCTGCGTTCACCACCGTTGAAATCGATGCAATAAAGGTACGTGGAGTTACGATAACTTTATCCCCCTCACCCACGCCCAACGCTTTCAATGCGACATCCAGCGCTAAAGTACCGTTGCCGAGTGCGACAGCATATGACGCATCAGCCCATGCAGCGAACTCCTTTTCAAACTCGCGGCATTCGGTGCCTGTCCAATAATTTACTTTGTTCGACAGAATGATGTCGTGAACCGCCTTGGCTTCTTCTTCTGTGAATGATGGCCAGAGTGAGAATGGAGTGTTTAACATAAAACGAATAATTTCCTATCGCTTGATGAGAGCTGCGGGTGAGCCGACAATGGTCTGCTTATCGCCTACGTTGCGAATGACAACTGAACCAGCACCAACAGTAACGTCGTCGCCTATTTTAACTAACTGAATAACCGAACTACCCATGCCGATCCAGCTGAAGCATCCAACGCGAACCCCGCCAGCAAGCGTGGCATTTGGACAAATATGTGAGTAATCACCAACTAAGCAGTCATGCTCAACCACGGCACCTGAGTTGACGATAACTCCCTCTCCGATAACAACATCCGCATTGATAACCGCGTTGGGCATGACAATACTTCCCTTACCCAGTCTAACTGATGGACTGACCACTGCAGATGGGTGAACCAATGCAGACGAAACACTCGCGAGTCGTTGTTGTATTGCAGCGCGCTTTTTGGCATTGCCAATTGCAACAATCGAGACGTCATAATTCGTCGTAGCATCCTGTGATGCACTGGCAACATTTCCAAGTACGGGGTAGCCATAAAGCTCACCGATTTCTTTCCAACGATCGTCATAGAATGTAATAGTTTCACAACCAAGCGACCGCGCAATATCGGCTATAACTTTTCCATGCCCACTTGCACCAATAATTGCGAGACGCTTAATCATTTCGATGACCCTTTAAACTTTTCAATGGTGACGTGACCCTCGGCAGAGATCCCCTCACGCTTAAAGACTTTTTTAACAGTCATGAACAAGATTTTGATGTCGAGCCAAAGCGAGCGATTATCAACGTACCATACATCCAGCTTAAACTTTTCTTCCCAACTAATTGTGTTTCGGCCATTCACCTGTGCCCAGCCAGTGACGCCGGGGCGCACCTCATGCCGGCGCGCTTGTTCAGTGCTATAAAGCTCGAGGTACTCCATCAACAAAGGTCGCGGACCGACAAGGCTCATATCGCCTTTCAAAACGTTCCAAAGCTCTGGTAACTCATCGAGGCTGGTGGCGCGGAGGAACGCACCTAATTTTGTAATGCGTTCCAAGTCCGATAACGAGTTACCATTTGCGTCAATGGAATCACGCATTGTCCTGAATTTAATCATGCGAAAAGGTTGTCCATTTAAACCAGGGCGAATTTGAGTAAAAAGTATCGGCGCTCCAAGCTTAAAACGAATAATGATACTTAACATCAATATTATCGGCGCTAAAAAGAGCGATCCAAATAACGCCACAAAAAAATCTAATACTCGCTTCACTTTTTTATTAATTCCATAGCTTTAAGCATAGACTCATTAACTTTATTCACATCGTACTTTTCACATGCTATTTCTCGAGAACGCTTTCCCATTTTTTCGATCAATTCAGGCTCCTTAATAAAGCGCTCCATCGCCAAAACCAATGCTTGCACTGACTTAACAGCGACCAAAAATCCATTATCACCATTTACTACTGTTTCCCGGCAACCTGGAGCGTCTGTCGTTATAATAGGACGGCCGTTAGCCATCGCCTCGAGCACTGTTCTCGGGGTTCCTTCTCGGTAAGAGGGCAAAACATAAACTGAACAATCCTTCAATGCAGGGCGCACATCATCTAACTGGCCTAGATACTCAATCACTCCTTCATCTTGCCAAGCTGAAATTTCCTCAGCACGAATTGAATCCGGATTTTCGTCTACTGCACCAGCCAATCGAAACAGAATTCTTGAATTATTTTCACGTACTTCGCGAGCGGCCCGTACGTACTCTCGGACGCCCTTGTCCCCTAAAAGTCGAGCTATTAGAAGAAAGCTAATTTGTTTTTTAGGTAACGGTTCGTTTTTAAACTCTATAAGGTCAACTCCAGAACCATTGACCACCTTTGACGGAACTCGCTGAGGAATCAAGTTTAACTTTCGGAATAATCGCTCATCATCTGGGTTTTGAAAGAACACTAGCTCTGCTTTACCTAACGCAACTCCATATAATTTGCGGACAACTTTTTGAACTAGCATACGCTTGCCCCGAGCGTCACCCGTGAAGGCATAACCCAACCCCGTAATAAGTGCCACTCGGCGAGGGACCCCGGCCAGCCAAGCCGAAAGGGTGCCGTAAATCACTGGCTTGATAGTATATGCCAGCGTCAGATCTGGGCGGACTTTGCGTATCAGTCGGATTAGCTTCGCTAAAGCCATTAAATCTTTGGAAGGATTAATTCGCGCTCGCTCGAAAGGGAGATCATGGCAGCTTACTCCCCACTCAGATAGCGAATTAACTATCTTTGCGTCTGACAAAAGCTCGGGGGCCGCTGCATGAACTTCCAAACCTGTGTCGCACAGTGCTTTTATAAGAGGTCCACGAAAATTAATTAATGAACGATTAAAGCCTGCAATAACTAAAACTCGATGTGGCGCTACTTTACTGTTAGACATCTTATGATTCGTTAATTTATAAAGGTTAAACGGTTTACCAGCCCAGCTCTTGATATTGAAACACGTTGCTCAAGCCGCATTTTTAAACATTTTTGACAAGTTTTTGACGCATCATTGGGTTTTGCTTCAAACCAATATTCCCTGTGTTCGGTTTCTGCGAAAGATACACTACACCAATCAAAATAACCCATATCGGAAGGCGACGAAGTACATCACCTCCGATGACGTACATGAGAATTGCGAACAAAGCACCCACCAGTAAAAAATCAGTTCTTACCAAGTAAAATATCTTAATGAATAAAGCAGATAGCAACAGTACCCCAACAATTCCCCCTTGCAAGAAAACTGTCAGCACACTATTGTGGGCGTCGGAAAATCCAGACGCATATGGTGCATGAGAGCCCGGGCCGTACCCTACCAGAAAACTCTGCAAGCCATGATAGAAACTATTTGAATAGAGCATCTCCCTAGCATTACCACCGTCATTTTCAGTAAAAAAATTTGAGGTTAAAGACAAAATCTCATCTGCGTGCGTCGAAACTCCGATCATCAAGAGAATTGCAAAAAAGCCAAAACTGATCAAGTTATAATAGAGACTTCCTCTCCCCTTTGGCCTATATGAGATAAATAGCGCAACAGAGACCACCCCTCCGACAACGACTCCCATCATCGCCTTCGTCGAACCACTTTCTATTGCCATTCGAGCAAAGAGTAGGCCCATAAAAATGACAAAAGCCCTCACAATCGCCTTATTACTCCATCCAAAAAGGGCAAACATCACAAACGCCATAGCACAAGTAATACTGGCAACTTGGTGCACATTCTCAACCAGTGGCGAAAAAAATTGATGATACCTAAGACTTAAGCCAAAAATGGATGGAGTAAATAAACTTAATAAGTACAAAACTGCAAATATCCCTCCCCACATTAAAAAGAGATTACGAAAAAATTTTTGAGCCTCACCTTCTGGGAAAAGTTTTGAGTCAGACAACATCACGACTGTAAATAAAACAAATATATATGATGCGAAATCAAAAAGACCCGTCCCAGACCTACCACTAATGAAGTCAAAGACAAACGCGTTTACGAACAAGCCTAGCATTGAGACAAAAAGAAAAGCGCACCAAAATAGGACGATAGGCTTTATCAATTTATTTACAGAGAGCTGCCCTCGGTTCAAAAAAAGATACAGTATTGCGCCAGCACAAATTAAAACCTCTCCAATTCCGATGAAGCTGAACCTCAATGAGGTGAAGGGTATGAACAAAAAGGCGATCAACAATATTTTTCTTACAAACCCATGACTAATCATTCTTCTTGTTTCCAAATGGGGCTTGAATGCTAGACTCCAGTGCTTTTCTTAAATTGTACACGGTTCGCTCAAAGCTAAAGTCATTTACAGTGTTTTGGTATTCAAGATCTACAACGCCGGTTTTAAGTTTTTTGTCGATGAGATTCTCTAGCCATTCTACCAGTAAACTTAAACGATCAGGTTGCATTGTCTCGTAGCAAAATCCGGCTCCAACATCATCGATTACTTTCTTGATTTCGCTATCCGGAAGGTTACCGCTGACTATCCCCAAGACCGGTTTTCTTAGCATAAAGAACTCAAAAACTTTTCCTGTTAAGATTCCCTGGTCCTCATTAGTATTCCAAGTAGCAACAACACAAAGATCTGATGCATTTTGAAGAGCTAAGGATTCACTACGACTAACCACGCCATGATCAACTATTGAATTATCAAAACCCCATTGACAACAAAGCTCACGAAACAAACGACCTTCATGCCCGGCATAATGAAACTCAATCGATTCGGCGGCGTAATGCTTTCTTTCTATAATAGTTTTAATGGATGAAAACAGTGGAGTGATGTCTCTCTTTCCACCGTACAATGAACCTGTGTAAATTATCTTAAATCTATTATTCTTTTCGAGATGAAGTTCCCCAATTAACGAACGATCATCTGGGTCGTACCCATTATTCAAAATAATACTATCTTTACCGAGTCCCCAATTTTCATTTTGACCAAGGATCATATTTTTAACACCGTTTGAGGCGAATATGGCAAAGGATGACTGCTCTACTAAGTAACTCTGAATTCTTCGTTTTACACCAATTCCCTGACTTTTCCCGTAACTTAAGGGATCTCGAAAATCAAGGATTAAAGCGCCTGACATTCCCATACGCTTAAGCATCAAACCGCAAAAAGGTGACGCAAGACTAGGGTAGCTGGTAAAAATTGCATCAAACTTCTCATGCGACATATTACGTTTTACGTATCGCCGCACCTGTATCATCCAATCAAAAGCTTTTAACAAAGTATAAAGGAATTGGGTGGCTTGTTTTACCTTGGAAAAAGTTCCTCCACTGGACGATTTGGATTTAACAGTCCCCACTGCTGACTGACTACCTACAGCTTTAACTCTTGCCCTCAAGAATAATCGTCGAAATAATGAACTTTGGTCAATTATTTTCCAGCGCATCGATGCTAGAGAGGGAAAATTTAAGCTTTCGTCACGAGATGACCATGGTGCAGGTGCTAAAGACAAAATTGTTAAATCATCACCGTATCTTTCTAGATATTTTGCGAACTTAGTAATACGAACTGAACCTATCGCTTGTTCCGGATAAAATGCCGTTACTACAAATAATATTTTCAATTTAAGGCCTTGTGAATCATTCTGAGAAGCACAGCTTCAGGCGCATTTAAAGGTATCTCTTGCCATCGACCTAGCCTGTCAAAATGGCCTCCAGACTGCGAAAGTGCGGCATGCGAGAAGCCATAGCTCGTTTCTAAAATAAGTGGCTGACCGGTCTTAGGATCACAGATCATATCGAAACCGGCACAATCCGAACGCATAGCGTCAGATGCTCGAAATGCCGTATTTATTAGATCTTGAGTAATGAACGTTCGATCATAAAATAAATCACCTCCTCCTGAGGCCCTGAAATCACCTTTTCGAACGCTTCGTCCAATAAAACTCAACTGATCACCAATCACCACAACTTTAAGATCGTAATCAACCCCCGGGATAAACTCTTGAAGATATACGTATCCTCGCTCTCTTCCTCGTCCGGCGGCTAGCCTCCTTGAAAAAAGAAATTCAGGAGCCCTTTTTATTCGTGCCACAACATCTTTAAACGATCTAGACGATGAGACGTTCGACTTAATTTTGAAAAGTGCGCTGGGCTTACTGTTCAGTCCACGGCCAAACATCCGTTTCGCGTACGTCTTCAGATCGCCCTCGTTTTTTATAAGGATTACATTACTCGCACCTGAACCAGAGCGAAGCTTAGCAACCACTGGAAAATCGCCAACTAAATTGATCCAGTTTTCAACCGCTAACATGCTGTACAAAGAATAATTTTTTGGCGACGGTAAGTTTAAGCCTTCCAAAAGTTGGGCTTGAAGCACTTTATCGTCAAAGTGCCAATTATCTGAATGGTCAGGAAAAACTCTACACCCTGACTCTTTTAAAGCAGCAAGTATCCCGGGCGCAAATCTCATTTCATCGTTTGAGTAATGACTATAATGCCATAGCACCACGTCATGCTTACTGAGAGCGGCAAAAGAATCTAACTCTCTCCAATCAATCAGTTCATGATTGATTTTATGGTCCCTACACACTTTAAGCCACTCATCACTCCATGAGCCACTATGATGACCATGAAAATCAGATTTAACAATTGCAACGGATAAATCTTTCACTGTTTTGCTCCCAACCTTGAAAGCTGGTTCACGAATTTTATTCGGTAGTTTTTAGCATTCCGTCGTGCTGCGAACATAATCCCTAGTGAATTAAAGTTCAAACGTTTTATGTACCACTTAAAATTTCTCATATTACGGCGGCTATCGATATATTCATTGATTTTATTGGTTCTCTCGACATCGTAATCTTTCGAACCAGCTTTTTTTAATGCATTCGAATAAGGACTCATATTAAAGTCAAAAACCTGATCACCGACAAGCATTTCTTTTTCAGCCAAATAAGTTGGCACGCACATCCAATTAATGATGTTTCCTTCTTTTATTTCGACTGATGCTATAATCCCTGTCTTATTCGCCTCTGATAAAGTAATTAAGGGTTTAGATAAATCTCTTGGGGTGTAAACATCATCAAAAATAAAATTGCCCAGACTGTAAAATATGGGGGAATTTCTAACTAGCTCTGCTCCTTGGACAACATGAGGATGATGTCCGTAATAAATATAATCGAATTGCTCCGCGAGCCCTCGTGCAAACGCAACATCGTGTGAACTTGGTGTGTGAACATGTTCTTGGCCCGAATGAACTGCAAGAATAGGTAGGTAGCCAGATTCGGTAGACTCTCTCATTGCTTCCACGACTTCGTCCACTTCAAGTAAATTCAGTGCTTGATGCGAATTCAGCCAGATGCGAGAAGGGTTAGTATTGTAAGAACAATAACCTAATAGAGCGATTTTCTCACCATCACTTTCAATTCTTATTTGCATCCCCTCAGTTCCAAACCAACTTATTCCAGCCTCATCAAGTAGCCTAATTGTCTGCTTATAAGCCTCAACCCCAAAATCGCCAATATGGTTGTTCGCTAAAGTAACATGTGTAACACCCAAGTATTTGAGAAGTTCGATATTACTCGGATGCGATTTTACATGGGCAGATTTCGAACCGGCTGGTTTTTCCTTATCTGCAAAGGGAGTTTCGAGATTTCCAACGATAACATCATGGCCCGAAAGATATTCGCGGACAACTTTCAATTGTTGCTCAATATTCGAGTTTTTATTTTTGCAATACCGTCCAAACAGAGCGATATCACCTAACATTGCTATTTTCATAACTTCAGCCCTCTGCTAAATCTTTAACCATTATTGACAGAGCAGGTTTACGACTAGCTGAGCAGACTGACCAGTGCCATAAATTGGTTTGCAAACTTCAGGCTCAAAAGATTTATTAATAGACGAAGCTATTAAGTCAGGATCGGCGCCAACCAACCTGTTCCAGCCAGCCTCAACCAACTCAACCCACTCCGTCTGATCTCGCATGATCACACACGGCTTGCCAAAGAAATACGCTTCCTTCTGCACACCTCCTGAATCGGTAGCAATCAATCGACAATTGGCTTCCAACCAGACCATCTCTAAGTAACCAACTGGATCAATTACCCATACATTTTGAGGGGTGTCGATACCATGCTCCACGATTTTTCTCAGAGTTCTGGGGTGCAAGGGTAAAATGATGGATTTACCACTAGCAGCAAGCCCCTGAAAAATATTTGTTAGGCGGTGAGGATCATCGGTGTTTTCTGCACGGTGTATAGTGCATAATATGAAACCGTTGCCACTAATATCTAATTCCGCCGGTAGTTTTGGCTTGCGCGCTTTGTCCTTATAAAACAAAGACGCATCGTACATTACATCACCAACCATCTTGATCTTGGCTTCAGAAAAACCCTCGCTAATAAGGTTTTTCCGGCCGGATGCTGATGGAACGAATAATATTTCAGCAATGTGGTCAGTAAGAACCCGGTTGATCTCTTCCGGCATTCTGCGATTGAAGCTACGCAAACCAGCCTCTACATGTGCCACAGGAATATGTAACTTAGCCGCAGCCAGCGCGCCAGCAAGGGTGCTATCCGTATCACCATAGACTAAAACCCACTGAGGCCGTATTTCCATCATAAGGTCTTCAAGTTTTTCGATCATACGGCCGGTATTTTGACCATGAGTGCCGCCGCCTACACCTAAGTTGTAATCCGGCTTTGGAATCTCAAGTTCACTAAAAAAAACCTCAGACATGTTCGCATCATAATGCTGACCAGTATGTACTATGATTTCCCGCACATCTGGCCGATGTTCTTTAAAAGCCCTGGAGACTACAGCAGCTTTAATAAATTGAGGCCGTGCGCCTATGATCGTGAGAACTTTCATCTAAATGAGTCCTTGTTATATGCCTATATTTTTTTGAGAGCGGATATCTGAAAACGTTTGATATGATCATGTGGATGCAATATTCAAGGTTTTACGTATGAGCCAAAATTTGAGGGCGGCACTGATTGCGTAAGCTAGACTTGTGGCCGATGCAGCTCCAATCATGCCATAATCAGGAATAAGAGCTAGATTACCAACGATGTTAATCGAAACAACCACAAGTGCCGCGTACATATTCCACTCAGGTTTTCCTGCCGCGGCGATACAATTGGATTGAATGCGCTCACCCGCACCAGCTATTATTCCCGGCAAAAGCCATATGAAAACCGGCCAGGATTCCTGAAACTCATGTCCAAATAGAGGGCTAATCAACCAATATAACGCGCCAGCCGCCATTATTCCGACCATTGTGGTTACCCCTGCCACGAACCAAAAACCTCGGTTAGTTAGGGCTAATCTAGCCTCTGGTGCTTTATGCATTGCTGAAAGTCGTGGTAGTAGGACCGTGCTAGCAGCCTGAGAAAGCATCCAAAGTTTCTCTGCGATTTGCACAGCTATTACATATAAGCCTGTAGATGTCGGCGTCAAAAACAAATTTACAAGAAAGATATCAGCACGGTAATTTACGAATGATAATATATTCGAGAGATGCGCTTTCCAGCCATAACTGAGCGTTTTTCTGCTATAACTTCCCAGAGAAAGTTTCTCAAACCGCTGATTATCAAACTTACTACTATCATTTCTCAGCAAAGTCAGCACCAGAGTCAACCCGGCTAACTGTCCAGCGATGTAAGCAACCATTGCTCCAACCACGCCAAAATCAAGAAGGTAAATTGTTATAATTACCCCGAAAAGATTAACGTAAGGAGGTATTAAAACCGTTAGGTTGAAAGCTTTAAAGTTTTCAAGTCCTTGAAGAATGGTATTCACATAGGCAACTAGTAAAGTCAATGGAAAACTTATTAAACCGAGATAAAGCAACGCTTTGGGAACACCTGGAAATATAGACTCTCTCCAAAACGCAATTGTAACTAAACCCGCCCCGATCCCAACGACTGATATTACCAATGCAATATTCAAATTACCAGCTAGAGCGTGCCGTACCGAGAGTTCACCCCGGCTCACAAAATAGACTGTTGCGGGTCCAACTCCTAAGTTAAGAAAAGTTGCTAATAGTGTTGGTAATAGGATCGCCATCGCATAGAAGCCATTCCCCTCAGGGCCTAGCTCTCGAGCAATAAGGACAACCAGCATGAACTGTGCAAAAGCTGCTAGCAGTTGCCGGATCAGGGTCATCCCGATGTTTCGTCTGATAGGGGACGAGGAAATACTTAATTTAACTCGTGCCAAGACGTTATTCAAAAAGTATTCTCACCAAATTCAAGGAGGACTCGTTCATATTCTTTTGTTAACTGCTCTGCGACTGCTTGACCAGAGAATCGAAGCTTCGCTCTATTCGCAATTTCCGTGGAACTAAAGCCTTTTATAT
Source organism: Pseudidiomarina terrestris (assembly GCF_030466405.1). GTDB lineage: Bacteria > Pseudomonadota > Gammaproteobacteria > Enterobacterales > Alteromonadaceae > Pseudidiomarina > Pseudidiomarina terrestris. The sequence goes on from NZ_JAGGJF010000001.1 coordinate 209,996, forward strand.
TACATCCAACTTCCAGCATCCCTTTTGACAAAGCTTTAGGGTCATTAGGTGGCACCAAAATACCATCTCCATCACCAACAATACACTCAGGTCCGCCACATCGAGTGGCGACAACAGGCAAGCCCCCCATCAAAGCTTCTGCAGCAACAACTCCAAAGGTTTCGTAGTGGCTAGATATCACCATGACATCAGCTATTTGTAATAACTCCGGTACTTTATCTGGTTCAACTAGGCCGAGAAATTTAATTTTTTGTTCCAAACTTAGGTTTTGTGCAAGCTTATTCAATTCAGAACGAATCGGCCCATCCCCTGCGAACCAGAGTTCAGCTGCAAGCCCCGATTCTATAACTTGTTCAAACGCTTTTATGAGATCCTTCTGTCCTTTATTCTCTGTCATCAATGCCAAGTTTAAAAATATCAAAGGTCGAGCATCATTATCCGGCCTGCAACGGCTCCTAAACCTATCAGCCACAACGTTTGGTATCCATTTCCACGCTAGATCTAAATTCGGTAACTTTTCGGAAAGAAGCTCTCCCAAAGCCGGACTGACCGAAATACAAAGTTGAGAGGCCTTCGCAGATCTTGACGCCAAACTCAGTTGCCATTTCATATAGATATTACGAGCAAAAGCACTACTATGCTCAGTCAACACAACTGGAATTTGCCATTCATTCCCGATTCTGACCGCAGCAGCTCCTCCTAGTATTAGAGAATGTGCGTGAATAACGTCAGGTTTACCATGTTCACGAACGTAATCTCGCATTAGCTTTCGCGCTGTCTTTGTAAATAGCCAATAGTTTCCATAAGGAACCTTGGGGATCGCTGCTAGAACTCTCTTTCTGTAAGTGAACAAATTGCTATCATTTTCGAAATAGGGATAAGTCTTCTCACTTCCGAACCTGAACAATTCTTTTAGTGATTTCAATTGCGGCGAAATAACTCCTACTGTATGCCCATATCTAGATAATGCGAGGGCTTGGTCACGGAAAAAAACACCGCTTACATCCCCTTCTCTTTTCGGATACCAAGAAGGCAAAAGAAGAATATGCATCTCGATCTAAACTAACCTGAGCGCTTTTACAGTGGCAATCTGATTGGATTTTAATAAATACGGATGCATGGGCAAACTCAATACTTTTTTTGCTATCGCATCGCCTGCAGGCAAAACCGCATTTAAATCCATAACGGCTGGTTGTTGGTTCAAGGGGATTGGGTAATGTACCGCACTAGGAATTCCTTCTTCTTTTAACTGCTGTTGAAGATATTCGCGGTTTTCAACTTCTATCGTATACTGTGCCCAGGCACTAAAATTGTGAGCCTCTACGAAAGGAATTCGAAACCTCGCATCACTAACCAAGAGTTGATCATATTGTTCTGCAATCTCCTGACGCAATTTCATCTCCCTAGGAAATATCTCCAACTTAGGTAATAATATCGCGGCCTGAAAGGTATCCAAACGACTATTCACACCCACACGAATATGATGATAGCGACGATCCTGACCATGCCTAGCGATCTGCCTCATTACTAAAGCTAATTCGTCATCGTTCGTAAAAATCGCCCCTCCATCACCATAACAACCTAAGGGCTTACTAGGGAAAAAACTAGTACAAGCTATGGTACTCAAATTGCATGACTTACGACCTTTATAGGTCGCGCCGAAACTCTGAGCCGCATCTTCAATAACTGGGATACCGTGCTTATTTGCAATCTCATTGATAGCGTCAAAATCAGCACACTGTCCGTACAGGCTAACAGGAATAATGGCTTTTGTTCGGGGTGTTATCGCCGCTTCCAGTAGATTAGGATCAAGATTATAAGTTCTTGAATCGATATCGACATAAACGGGTTTTGCTCCCAACAGAGCGACGGTTTCTGCAGTTGCGATATAGGTGAACCCCGGAGTGATAACTTCGTCTCCGGGCCCTATTCCTAAGCTCATTTGCGCAATTTGCAGTGCATCAGTCCCATTAGCAACAGCAATACAATATTTTGCGCCCGTGTACTCAGCTAGCCTCTCTTCAAGCTCTTGCACTTCTGGACCTAGAATATATTTTCCGTGTGCAAGGACGCGCTGAATTGCAGCATCAATTTTATCTTTAATCAACGCTTGTTGAGCAGCTAAATCAATAAACTCCATTATTTATCACCTGCCTGCGAATCGGAGCGTGTTAACTCATTGCCGTCCAATGTGTAACGATCGCCAGTTCGTTTACAAAATGCTTCTCCTTGTCCTGCAACTGGCAGTTCAAGTTGCTCACCAAACTCACTCATCCAACCAATTTGTTTTGCCGGAACTCCGACGACCAGAGCATAGTCAGAAACATCTTTGTTAACTAAAGCACCAGCTCCCACAAAGGCGAACTCCCCTATAGTTACTCCGCAAACTATTGTACAATTAGCTCCCAAAGTCGCGCCACGCTTCACTCGAGTATCAAGGTACTGATCTTTACGCTCTATTAGAGAGCGTGGGTTATAGACATTGGTAAAAACCATACTGGGACCACAGAAGACTCCCTCCTCAAGATAAACATTATCGTAAACAGATACGTTATTCTGGATTTTGCAGCGATCACCGATCTCTACGCTATTACCGACGAAAACATTTTGACCTAACGATACACCTTTACCGATTTTTGCACCGCTGCACACGTGAACAAAATGCCATACGCGACTATCGTCGCCTATTTCTGCGCCTTCGTCGACTATCGCTGATTCGTGTTTATAGTAATTCATGGCTCTAGTACCCTTTTTAAAAAAGGGTGGAAATCGCCTTCGAGGGGCGTCAGTTTTGCTGTTCTGATATGAGCAACTGTCTCGATAGCTACTCTGTTTTCCTCTAACCCAAAACCATTACCTTGAAGAATTTGATCATAACTTTGCGTATGTAAATCCGTGAACCCACCTGAAAACTCAACAGACTCTCCATCCGCTATAATCGAGCGATATGTTCGATGACCTGAAGCTCTTAAGTCTTGGGGAATATCGTTTGAGTCTATTGATAAAAACCAGCGGACCCGGGCATTCTCGTATTCAAGATAACCTGCTGCCTTTGTAGCCGACGAGTGGTGAACTCTATTTTCTTGAAGCCTGCCAAATACATAATGGAGCATGTCATAAAAGTGCACACCAATATTCGTTGCAATACCACCTGACTTCTTGTCATCTCCTTTCCAAGATTGCAAATACCAGTGGCCTCTCGAGGTAATATAGGTTAAATCAACTTCGATTTTTTTACCTCGGCTACTGTTGGTGACTTTGTTTCTTAACGCAATAATCGACGGGTGAAGCCGGAGCTGCAGAATTGTATTGACCTTACGCTCCGACTCTCTTTCTATTTCAATTAGGCCATCTATATTCCAAGGGTTTAACACTAAAGGTTTTTCACAAATAGCATCAGCGCCCGAGCGCAGAGCAAATCTCATATGAGAGTCATGAAGATAGTTTGGCGAACAAATCGAAACGTAATCGACCGCACGCCCCTTATTGACCCGTCTCAATTTGTCTATGTGTCGATCAAATCTTTCAAACTCAGTGAAAAAGTCAGCATCTGGAAAGTAACTATCGATAATACCCACAGAGTCATTTGTGTCTAACGCTGCTATCAATTGATTGTTGGTGTCTTTGATTGCTTTCATGTGTCTAGGCGCAATATAACCAGCTGCACCGATCAATGCGAAATTCTTCATTAAATCTATCCTACGAAATTAATTACAAAGATTTAGACTGGAAGTGGACGGTTTGAGACCAAATAGTCATTAAGAAATGTTTCTTACATACCAAGGCATGGCCTCGTATATACCTTCTAAGATTCGATGAGTAGGAACAAAGCCGAGCTGTTCTGTCGCCTTTGAAATATCAGCTTGAGAGTGACGAACATCGCCAGGACGAAAGTCTCGATATACTGCCTTATCGCTGTAGTCAATCCTATTCTCCCGAAGTGCACTTCTAATTCCTTCCAATAACTCATTGAGTGTCGTGCGATCCCCTAAAGCCATATTATAGACCTCATCCTTCGCTTCTAATTTCGCTGTCGCAGCAAGGACATTCAATTGAACTGCGTTCGCCACGTAGGAGAAATCACGACTGGTTTCGCCATCACCATTTATAAATACTCCTTCACCTTTTATCATTGCTGCCGTCCACTTGGGAATAACAGCTGCATAGGCACCATGTGGATTTTGCCGAGGGCCGAACACATTAAAATACCTTAAACCAATGGTTTTAAATCCATAAACGCGCGCAAATACATTGGCATATAACTCGTTGACATACTTAGTAACGGCATATGGTGAAAGCGGATTACCAATATTTTCTTCAACTTTTGGCAATGCTGGGTGGTCACCATACGTAGAGCTACTTGCTGCATAAGTAAAACTATCAACGTCTGCATCTTTCGCAGCAACTAACATATTCAAGAAGCCATCAATGTTGCTCTTGTTAGTATTTATCGGGTCATCAATAGACCGCGGTACTGAACCTAAAGCAGCTTGATGAAGAACAAAATTGACATAACCCTCAGACGAGTGCTCTAGAACTACTTTACAGGTTTCTAGGTCACAAATATCGCCTTCGACGAACTCGAAGCGCTGCCACTGTTCCGAGCTCACGCTCTCTTTCACCTCGTCCAAATTACGCTTAAAACCAGTAGAAAAATTATCAAGTCCGACAATATACTGATTCAACTTTAGCAGTGCCTCAAGCAAATTCGAGCCGATAAAGCCTGCAACACCGGTAATGAGCCATACCTTCGGTTCAGTTAAGAGTTGTTGTTTTACTTCATCATATTTGGTCATGCGATTTTTTCTGGTTGCCATTTCAGCATTATTTTGCTTTCTGCTAATCATTTGATGTCATTACAGGCGGATATCGGCTGTGCCATTGGGTAAAATATATTTTAGATCGTAAACAACATATTCTGGTTTGGTCACTTCTTTTAACCCACTTACACCCATCTGCTTGAACTGATTATGGGCAACAGCGATGACCACCCCGTCATAAACGCCTTTCTCTAGCTGAGCGGCAGTTGTAACACCGTATTCATGCTGCGCTTCTTCAGTATCAACCCATGGGTCATATACATCCACATCTATACCGTATTCTCTTAATTCATAGATAATATCGACCACTTTGGTGTTACGGATATCAGGGCAATTCTCTTTAAAGGTTAGCCCCATAATCAAAACGCGTGCGCCTTTTACCGTAATGCCTTTCTGCAGCAATGCTTTAACGAACTCTGACGCGACATAGCGGCTCATGTTGTCGTTAATTCGACGCCCAGCCAGAATCATTTCCGGATGGTAACCAATGGATTCCGCTTTATGTGTCAGGTAGTAGGGATCAACGCCTATGCAGTGACCGCCAACAAGTCCCGGGCGAAACGGTAAGAAGTTCCATTTAGTTCCAGCTGCTTTTAGCACAGCCTCTGTATCGATATTCATTCGATTGAAAATCATCGCTAATTCGTTGATTAGCGCAATATTCACATCGCGCTGGGTGTTTTCGATGACTTTTGCTGCTTCAGCTACTTTAATGCTTGGTGCTTTGTGGGTGCCCGCGGTAATAATTGATGCGTACAAGCTATCTACAAAATCTGCGATTTCAGGTGTTGAGCCCGAGGTCACCTTAAGAATAGTTGTCACCCGGTGTTCTTTGTCACCTGGGTTAATGCGCTCCGGACTATAACCTGCGTAGAAATCTTCATTGAATTTCAGCCCTGAGACTCTCTCAAGTATAGGTACACAATCGTCCTCTGTCGCACCTGGGTAGACTGTCGACTCATAGATAACGATATCGTCTTTTTTAAGCGTTTTACCAATAGTTTCTGAAGCTTTGATAAGCGGCGTCAGATCAGGCTGCTTAAATTTGTTGATCGGCGTTGGTACGGTAACGATGTAAATGTTTGCCTGTTCTAAGTCTGACGCATCGGCGCTGTAGCTAAGCTGTGTTGCTTGTTTGAGCTCTTCGGGTTCGACTTCGAGGGTGTGGTCATAGCCTTCATTAAGCTCATTGACGCGTTTTTGATTGATATCAAACCCAACAGTAGGGTACTTCTTGCCGAATTCAACAGCTAAAGGCAAGCCGACGTAACCGAGACCGATTACGGCTATTTTAATGTTATTCAGATCCATGAAGGTAGTATCCAGGTTGGAGATTTACGACGTAGAATTTGGTTTATACAGCGCCTTGTTGGAGGTTTTGGTTGGCGCTGTATGAAAGTTTGGTTGTTTATTTTTACATTGCTACCGCGGAAGGTTGGGCCCGTACTAGAAGTACGGGCTACCATTAGGCCGGGTTACAAATCATGCATTATCAGATTTGTAGCTGTAGCCGTAGTGATAGCCATAGCCATAACCGTAGTAACCACCGGCACGGCGCTCAACACCGTTCAGAATCACACCGCGCACGGTCACCCCGTTCTGATCAAAACGTTTAACAGTTGCGGCTACTTCTTTCGCTGGGGTTTCGCCGAAACGTGCGACAAGCAGTGTCGTTCCCGCATAACGCCCCACAATCGAGGCGTCGGTGACGGCCAGAATAGGTGGCGTATCAATCAGCACGTAATCGTAGTACTCGTTAACTTTATCCAGCATTTTTTCCATGCGCGGATGCATCAATAGCTCTGATGGATTCGGTGCTGCGGTACCACGCGCGACAAAATGCAGGTTGTTGATTTGAGTCTTATGAATAATGGTCGAGAGGTTATTTTTATCAACCTCGCCGCCGTCTTGGGTTTTCTGCACGCTCGCTAAGAAATCCGACAAGCCGTAGTTATTCTCGACACCAAACTGAAAGTGCAGATAGCCGCGGCGGATATCGCCGTCAATCACCAGCACTTTTTGTCCGGCCTGCGCCAGTACTGCCGCTAAGTTAGCGGTGACAAAGCTCTTACCCACACCAGGAGCAGGCCCTGAAATCATAATGACCTTGTTCTGCGCTTCTAACATGGCAAAATGCAAGCTGGTGCGTAGGCCGCGTAGCGCTTCAATCGCTAAATCGGCAGGGTCTTCCAGTGCCAAAAACGGTAAGTCACGTTTCACCGACTCTTTGGCGGTCAGTTTACCCAGCTTAAAGTTCAAATCTTTCTGTACCGGCGACAGCGGAATGGATGCGTACACGTTTACGCCAATCTCTTCCAGCTGCTCCGCCGACTCCACCCCACGGTTAAGCGCTGCCATTAAAAACACATAGCCAACGCTCACCATACCGCCGAGCATGGTCGCTAACACCACAATCAGGCTCTTCTTCGGTGCCACCGGCGTTGGATTCGTCACAGCTTCGTCAAGAATACGCACGTTGCCCACGGTACCGGCTTTGAGTACGTTCAGCTCCTGCATACGGTTAAGTAGCTGCACGTAGATTTCCTGTGACACTTCCACGTCCCGAGCTAAGCGCAGCACTTCCTGCTGGGTTTCCGGCAGATCGCCGACCTGCTCGTTGATTTGCTCTTGCTCTTGTTGCAGCTGTGCTTTTTGCTCAAGCAGTGACTGATAGGTCGGATGCTCACGCGTATACAAACGCGACAGTTCTTTTTCTTTTAACTCAAGTTCGTTCAGACGCTTTTCGATTTCAACCACGCGCTCCAGCAGGCTGGCGGTTTCGATGGAAAGATCCACTGACTGGCTTTGCAGGCGATAGGTGTTTAACTTGTTTTCTGCCGCAGTCAGGTTTGCTCTGACGGTCGGGATCTCACGTTCAATGAACTGTAAGCTGTTCTCTGCTTCCGCGGCGTTGCGGCGGATATTCTGTAACATGTATTCCTGGGCAACAGCATCGAGTACTGTCTCAGCATATTCACGGTCTGTGTGCTGAAAACTGACACTAAGAATACCTGTTTGCTTGCCCCGTTCGTTCACCGACAGACCGCCTTGCACCGACTTGATCACTCCCAAACGGCTGGCCTTGCGTAAAATAAACGTATCCGTATCTGTCAGCACCACATCGTTAATCATTAGCTCAAAGCCATCAAGCACCGCCAGCTGGCCGACTTTACCGGCAATCAGCAAATCACCGTCTTCATTACGTACGTCGTAGCCAAGACCGTTCTCCGCAAACTCCAGCTGCAACGGCTGCCCTTCATAACCACGCGGTACCATAAACTGGGTGATGCTGACTTCGTCTTGTCCTGGCGAACGACGGGCCAGCCATTCGCCGATGATCGGCATATAATCCGGCGTCACGTGATTGGTCAGCTTCAGCTGGTCAACCACCGCACCCACCACCATGCGCGATTTCATGATTTCGATTTCCGTCGCCGCCTGGCTTTCGCTGGTGAACATCTCACCAAACTCACCACCTAAAGCTGGCAGGCCGCTCGATTTCTCTTCTACCTGCAACAAGGCATCGGCCTGATAGACCGGCGTGCTCAGCATTGCGTACAGCACGCCGAACACCATAAACACGAAGGTCACGCCGATGATCAACCAGCGGCGATCGATCAGCATGCCAAAAAGACGACCGAGATCAATCTCGTCGTCGCCGCGCCGTTGTGCGACTAAGTCGGGTTTATTCGTGTTCACAGTCTTGTTTTCCATTCGTTACAGCTCTTCTCGATAAGTTCAAAAACGTGTTGATAGACATCGTCGCTACGACGATAAGGATCGGGAATTTCTTTGCCTTTGCCAGTTCCGCCCTGGGCGTCGAGCCAATGCCCCAGCAGCATGGTTTTGGCGTGGGCTTCGGGGTAGCGCTTGGCAATATGGCTGCGGTGCTCGTTTTCCATCACCAGAATGAGGTCGTAGTTACTGATGAGCTCGCGGGTCAGTTGCTGGGCTTCGTGGACGTCGAACTGGTGGCCGTTTTTAGCGGCGATGTCGCGCGCTTTGGCGTCCATGTCCCAGCCTTTGCGATCGCCTTCTTTTTCGACCATGGCGGTGATGCCGGCGCTGTCGATCTGTTTATCGGGCAGCGTCTGTTGCAATATAAATTTTGCAGTGGGGCTGCGGCAGATGTTGCCGAGGCAGACCACGAGTATACGGTTAAACATGGCTTCCTAACTTGTAGCCCGTAGTTCTACTACGGGTTTAATTCTAACGTGTCGCGATGGTTGTTTTAGCACACACCGAGGTAACGGGTGGTTGGACCCGTAATAGAATTACGGGCTACCCAATCACGAGCAGGGAGCGAAGCGACCGTACGAACAGCGCAGCGTACGAATAACGAATAACGCTCTTGCCTTTAATTCGAAATCTCGTCGCTAAAGCGTCCTACACTGTATAGGCCTGTCACAGACGGAAGTAATTGGCTAATCACACGGTTCCAACGGCTGATTGGCGCAGCGGTCACGTATACGATGTCACGCTGCTGCAGCTCGAACTGCTCGGCCATGACCAGGGCGACTGCGTTTTCGGCGTTGAGCTGATACACCTTGGCGATTTTGCCGGAATCAGCTTCTGCACCACGGATCACGAAAATACCTGACACATCAGCACTAAGCTCTTGCCAGCCACCAGCATCAGCTAAAGCTTCTGCAAGCGTGATGCCCGACTGACCAATCATGTACGACTTCGGCTCACGTACCTCGCCTAATACGAAAATCTTGTTATCATCGTTACGCGCCACATGCACCACATCATTGGTTTGCAGCAGAATGTTCTGGTCGGTATTGCCGGACTGATACAGCTCGCGCAGATTAAAGTCTAATTTGCGATCGCCACGGGTTAAGGTGACCCGGTTCCAGTTGGCGGCTTCACTTAAACCACCGGCTGCGTTGACCGCTTCAATCAAGGTCATCGGCACGTTGGTCACAGGCACTGTGCCTGGCTGGTTCACTGCACCTGTTACGTACACGCGCTGGCTGCGAAAGGCTGCGACCGTCACGTCCACCTGTGGGCTTTCGATGTATTTGGCCAGACGGCGGGTGATCATGTCACGGATTTCAGTGACCTTCATGCCAGCGACTTCGACTTCGCCAATGTACGGGTAGAAAATAGTACCGTCGTTGTGCACCCAGTTACCGGCTTCTTCGGCGCTACGCATCGAGCCTGCGGGAATCGTCAGTTCCGGGTGGTTCCACACGGTAATATTGAGGATATCGCCACGACCTACGGTGTAGTCGTAGTTGCTGCGCGCTTGCTCTAGGGCACTGTTAAATGCCGGCTTAGATGGCTTTTGCGCTAATTCCGACAGCAACATCGGTGAGATCTGATACAAATCCACCAGTTTCATCAGCTCGGCTTCGCTAAATTCCTGCTCGTAGGCATTGCGGTTATCGTCGCTAAACAAGCCGCCGCTGCTGTCATCAGGAATATGCCCGCCCGGCGCTAACGAACAGCCGCCTAGCAATAAGGTGAGGAGTGTGACTGCCATTACTTGTGGTTTTAATATGCTTGTCATGGTGCGTTCCTTGGTACTTATCTGGGTGCGTTCGTTAAGAACAGGCCCATTAGTTTTGCCCAGCTGCGAAGCCGCGAGCTTCGGTGGTTTCATACAGGTGAATGCTTCGGTTCAACATTTGGCCGCCATCACGGGTGATGGGGTTCCAGGCGACGGTGCCGCGTGCCCTGGTATTGCGCACGAAGAACAGGTCAAATGGAATGCTGATGTAAAAGCCCTTGGTAAAACCGCCCTCGCCGTACTCCTCGCGAGAAACGTTGGTAAATGCGGCGTACGCGCCTGCGCGCACACCGGAATCAAATTGGTGCGACACGTCGAACTGCACGCCTTCATCGCCGGCTAAGAAACGCCCGGCCTGCACTTTGATAAGGCTGTTCGGCAGCAATTGCGGCTGCCAGTAGACGCTGGCATGGCCGGTCAGTACGTCGTAATCTTCGAAGGAAAAGCTGTTGCCTGGATCGCGTTGTTGTACGTAGTTCAGATCCAGGCCAAAGGCGACGCGTGAATTCAGTGGCCGATACAAGATCTCGCCGCCCACGCCGCCGAACATGCGCTCCAGATAGCCTCCGTACAAGGCGTAGTACCAGTTGGTAGCGGCTTGATCAATATAGCTAAGCTGCGCGTTCTGCAGCCACAAATCCTGATTGTCGGCGTATTCGCGAATGCGCGTGCGTACCCGTGGCAATGGATTTTCCAGGTCGTCGACCAGGAAGTTGAACTTGTCGTAGTTGTTGATGATGTTCAGACCCACTGTGCCGTTCAGCTTCAGGTTACGCGAAAAGTGATAGCTGCCATTGCCCATCACTGCCAGCTGGTAGATGTAAAAGTCTTCGGCGCCACCAAAGGCCTGGCTGATGTGGGGGGTGATGCTGTAGGCGAACTTGCTGGCCGTGGCCGTTGTGTTGTCTGTACCTGTTGCGCGGCTGTCGCGGGTGACGTGGCTGATGGTGATGGCATCGTCTTCTTCGCGGAAAAAGCGTTCGCCGCGTGCCGCCGATTTGTAATACGGTGCATTGACGTTGTACTGCAGCAGGTCAACGCCGTCGTTGGTTTCGGCAATCGCGTAACGCTGGATATCTTCTGGCAGTTCGTTGCTCAAAATGCGCGCGGCTTTTTTCACGGCTTCTTCGCGGTCACGATAGCGAGTTTGTTCTGCGTAGAAAGTGACATCCTTGCGCTCGTCGTTGAGCTGCACTTCTTTCACGCGGAAACCAGTCTCATTCAGCAAGTCCTGACTGAGCTTCTGAATATCCACATCATTGAAATTCTCTGCGCTACTGTATTTGGCGTCGCGTATCGGGGCTTCCGTTTTCACCTGATAGGCAGTTGCCAGATTGTAGCGGAAACTAAAGCCAAAGGTCATGGTGTTGCCACGCTGATAGCCGAGCTTCAGATTCAGGAAATCATTGATGGCGTATTCGGCGCCGAAGTTCCAGAAGCTGTCTTGCACGATCACGCGCGGGTTTTCTGGATCAATGGGGTTCGGCTGCCGTTCATTCTGGTAATCGTTGGGATCGTACTCGGCTTTTAGGCGCAGGCCATCAAGTGGTGTACGCCACTCGATGCCGCCGAAGGTTGCCGCCGGGCCTTTGAACATCTTGTCCCATTCTACATCGCCGCCTCCCGGTGAGCCTCTGCGCGGGCGTACGCAGAAGTCGTCGGCGATCTCGCAAAATGGGTTATAAGAGTTGTCGCGCTGACCTAAGTAGCCAAAGCCTAAGCCGAGGTGGAAGTCGAAGGTACCCAGGTGCTCGGTGCTGAGCGCTTTACTGGCAACGAAGTATTCGCCGCCGAACAAGCCGGTACCGCCGAGGTCTTGAAAGCCAACGGCCACTTCGGGTAGGTACCTGGACTCTTCATAGAGCCGGAATTTAAGGTCGAAGCCTTTGTCTTTCAGGGTTTGGTCGCCACTAAAGTCTTCGTCATCACTGTAAAACGAGTAACGTAAGTCGGTGTAACGCGCGGTGGCTTCCAGCCAGTCAAACACTTGCAAGGTGATGCTGGTACGGCGATAGTCGTCGGTGTCGCTGTAGCCGATGGTGATGTGGCCTTCGCTGTTCATCCGCGCTGTGCGTGTTTGCAGTAAGCCAACGCCGCCGAAATCGCTGCTGGTGTAAGGATCAGGCTCGTGTTCTTTGGCTACTGCGACATTGGTTGTGGCATCGAAGCTGGTGGCAAGCAGCGTTAGCAGGGCGCTGGCGAGCAGCGTGCGCTTGTGCGTGCGCTTGTGCGTGAGCGCCTTCATTGCTGCGCTCCTTGCTGGATTTGTGCTTGCTGGGCCTGGGCTTGTGCTTGTGCGGCGTAGTTCCAGTGTTGCAGGAACATCGCCAGTTGACTGTTCACTGTGCCAAAACCTGGTGGTAACTCATCTGCAGCAATGCTGTGCAGCACGATGCCCGGTTGGCCGTCGCTAAGTTCTTGTCCTTTTGGCAGCTGCCTGATGTCGCCGTTAGGCTGAATCAGCCAGCGTTCGGTCTTTACCGCATCTAGATTGCCGACACCAACCTGCTCGCTCGTAGCTGCGGCAAGCGTCACTTCGTATTCGTTGTCAGCATCGTGCGTATTGAGCATTGGATTTTGTTCCAGGGTCACCCGCATTTGCGCCGGGTCAATGCCATGCACGTAGCTTGCGCGCAGCGGCCACTGCTGAAATTGTTCGATGAGTTGTTCTGCCGCGTTCGCGTAGTTTGAGTTGCCATCATGGCGGTAAATCTCCGCCAGCATTCTCAGTTGTTTGAGCATACCGGCGTGACGCTTGGCAAAACGCTCGTCGAGCTTCTGGCTATGAATGCGCAGGCCCGGCCAGTAGCTATCCGGATAAAACTGTTGCGGCACGGCTTCCACAAATTGGCGCAAGCGCGGTGCTTTGCCGTTGTTGAGCGTTTGTACTGGAAGTTTAAACCGGGTGATCTTTGGCTCGCCGCGCGGTGCGTTCGGCTGCGCCAGGTTGACCATCTCGAGCTCGACGTAGCCATGCGCTGGCGTTAACCATTGCCGACTGCTGATAATGTACTTCTCGTCCAGGCTTAGGCGGTAGCTGTTGCTAAAGCGATAGCTCGCCTGCTCTTCACCTGCGACATATTCCGTCGCAACACCCTCTTCACCGAGATCACGGCCGTTGCGCTTTATGCTCGAGCTTAGCTGCAAGGTAACGATTTCGTATTCGGGATGGTGCGGATTGAAGTTGGCGACGGGACGTTGAATCTGAATGCTGCGTTGCCAGGAGCCCGCGCAAGTGTCTTGTTGGTTTTGCTGTTCGGCTTGATGTAGATAGCAGGCTAGAGGATCGTCGGCGAGGTTGGTGGTATGCAGCCGATTTTCACCGACCAAGCGACTCGTTCGAATCGCCCTTCCTTGCCACAAGGTCAATGCCTCGTTACCAGCAGAGTACCAATATTGCCCGTGCGTGCCGGTCGCGGCGAGCGCCAAAAAGGTGCGCGGGCCGTCGGCGAACTGCACGTAGGTCGCAGGATACGGAAAGCGTTGGAGCGTTTCCAGATCCGGTGCTTCAGGAGTATCCGCAAATAAAAACTGCAACGACTCGGTCGCTGCAGTTGTTTGCGAACTTTCCTGTGAACTAAAGACTGAACAGCCGGACAGCCCGATAAGGGCTGTGGCTATCACAAGGCCACGCATGGCTGTGATGGTCACTCAGTGCTAATTTTAGTTGTCTGAAAAAGTTACTGTTGTTGCTGAGCCGTCGTCATCGCTTGCGACAACAACAACGACCATACCGATAGCTGCTGCTGCGGCTACGGCTGCTGCGTAAGTCATTTGCACGCCACCTACACTAACCATTTTGGTAGCTGGAGTTGCATCTTGCATAACTGGCTTAGGCGCAGGCTTTGGCTCTGGCTTCGGCTCAGGATTAGCTACTGCAGAAGCGCTGAACGCCAATGCTGCGGCTGCTGCGATAGTTGTTAATAATTTCATGGTCAACTCCTTGTTTACTATAGCCCGCAGCTCTACTGCGGGTTGAACTTAAACGTCTCGCCCAAACTTGCTTTTGCACTGCTAACTTCAGGCGATACTGTTATTTTTTCCGTTGCTGTAACTTTAGCCTGTTACCGCCCCACGGGTCAAATTTTAATCTCTAGACACGCTACCGCCCTTAGGGTTCCCGCTCCTAAATGCGCCCCACTGCGGTGGGATAACTAATTTTCCATGCGCGATTATCCCACTTCCTGGTGGGAGTTTACAACGTTTTATTAACGTTCAATGCTTTTCAGGTCGAATTCTGCACGAACTTGCTTGTGCAAGAAATCGACCAGGACAATACACCGGGAAGGTCCGTCAAGCTTCACGATTTCGGCGATTAAGCCGCTGAAGGGACCGTCAAGGATCTGTACTTTGTCACCCACCTGCGGTACCGCGTGTCGCTGTAACTCCTTCACTTCACGGGAATCTTCGTCTAGTGATAACAAATCGCTTACAAGCTGACTTGAGATTTGTGCGGGCGAATCTCCGAACTGTAACAGCTTTGAGACTCCGAAGGTACTACGAATCTTATGAAAGTTTTGTGCGTAATCGGAGAACTTTACGAAAATATAACCAGGAAAGAGAGGCTCGCGTACCGCCACGCGCTTACCGCGCCGGATCCGCTCCAGCATAATCATCGGCAAAGCAGCATCAATCCCTTGATTTTCAAGGTTCGCCTGGGCGCGCAGCTCTTGTTTCGGCTTCGTTTGCGCCACATACCAAATTTCGCGCGTACCTTCTGACATTCTTGTCCCTGAATCCCCCACACTTCAATGCGCAACATTGTACACCCTCCCCCACCTCTAAGAAAGGGCAGCCCTCCCAATTTTCCCACCCCCTTCGAAGAAAGGGCAGCCCTTCCTTTTTCTACCCCTCGTTTTTAGGAAGGGCTGCCCTCTTTACAGTTATGTTTGTTATGTGTTGATATTAAGATAAGTATAAACATGGTGGAGTACGTTGTGGGAAAGAGCTATCAGGAGCATTTTGAACAGCGCGGTTCGGCCTATGACAAAGCGATGTTGCGCTTTCCGAAGGCGCGCCAGCAGGAGTTTGAGCAAGTCATTGCGGCGGCGCAAATCACTGCAGGCATGACGGTCGTCGATGTGCCAGCTGGCGGCGCCTACTTGCGTGAGTTCTTGCCCGCGGATGTCAATTACCAGGCGCACGAGCCCTGCGCCAGCTTCACCAACCACGGCATTGCGCCGCCACCAACAGGGGCTGCCCCTACTGGATCGGGTACCCCTAAACAAGAAAGGGCTGCCCTTGCTGAAAACGATGCGCTCCCACAGGGAGGGCTGCCCTTGCTTCCTTTGCCGTGGCGGGATGGGGAGGTGGATGCGGCGGTGAGTTTGGCGGGGGTGCATCATCTGGATGACAAGGTGCCGCTGTTTAGGGAGCTGAAGCGGGTGCTGAAGTCCGGCGGGCGGCTGGCGTTATCTGATGTTGCCAAGGGCTCGAAGGTTGCGAAATTTCTGGATGGTTATGTTGGCGATAACAACAGTACCGGCCATGAAGGGCTCTTCCTTGACCGCGACACCTTAAGCGAGCTGGAGCAGGCGGGCTTTGCCATCGAGCAGCGCCACCAGAATGACTTCCACTGGATATTCCCGGATCGATATAGCATGGCGGCGTTTTGCCATGAGCTGTTTGACCTGCAAAAATCCACCATTGCAGACACCCAACGCGCGATCGAAAACGAACTCGGCGTCACCGAGTACCCAGATGGGCGCGTCGGCATGCACTGGTCCTTGATGACCATTGCCGCGGTGGCCCGCCATGAGTAACCCCAGCAACCCAAAGAATCCATGGCTCGAAGCCGGTCCGTTCCGTTACGTGCCGGGCTACATCAATGGCCGGCGCCAGCCCTGTATGATCGTAGCCGTCAAACCGACACCGCAGCTTATAAAAGCCCTCAGCTCCGAGAACGCTGAGCTGAGCAACAGACTCGACAGCTTTTTCAACTGGTGGAACGAGCGGCTCTACGCAACAGCAACCGCAAAAACAACCCAGCCCGGCGCCGACTGGTCCAGTCTTGCCAACCATTTGGCGACGGGTACCACGCAAGTGCTTCGTTATTTAGGGCTGCCCTTGCTGGATGAGGTGCAGGTGGCGACGCCGCGGGCGGCTGACGAGGCATCGCAGCAATGGACCTCCATCACTCTGCCGCTGCCCCACTGTGAGCCGGGACTCGTGCTCGACGCCTGGCAACTGCTTGTGCAGGTGCTCAGCCAGACACTACAAACAAAAAAGCTGCCAGAGCCGCTGCTCCGCAAACAGCTGGATAAGTTAACAGAGGAAAAGCAGCACAGTATTAGCCCGTTGATGCTGAAGGCCGCCTACGATCTGGACCTGCCCGTCACACCGTTAAAAGGCATCATGACGCAATTTGGCCATGGCCGCCAAAGCGCTTGGCTGGAGCACACTTTCACCGAGAATTCTGCAAATTTGTCCGTGCGCATCGCCCGCAATAAATCTGACACCGCCATTCGCCTGCGCCAGATGTGCCTGCCCGTCGCCCCTCATCATGAAGTCGCGAATGTGAATGAGGCATTGCAGGCCGCGCAGGCGCTCGGTTATCCGGTGGTGGTGAAGCCGGTGGCCCTGGATGGCGGGGTCGGTGTGGCCGCGAACCTCGCCAATCAGCAAGAGGTTCGCGCTGCATATGCCATCGCCCAGAAGCAATCGCCGCGAGTCCTTATCGAAAAGCATGTCGCTGGCCGCGATTATCGGCTCACGGTGCTCGATGGCGAGATGATTTGGGCGGTCGAGCGCATTCCCGCTGGCGTGGTTGGCGATGGGCAGCACAGCATTGAGCAGCTAATTGCCAAAGAAAATCTTACCGACCAGCGTCGTCCTGGCCTGCAGCAAACCCTAAAGCCCCTTGCGATCAACAGCGAGGCGCGCCAACTGCTGCAATCCTCCAACCTACAACCGCAAAGCGTGCCCGCCAAGGGTCAGTTCGTTGCGCTAAGACGCACCGCCAATGTCGCCAATGGCGGACGGCCAAAAGTCGTGACCGAGCAGGTGCATCCGGACAACGCCGCGCTCGCCATAAGAGCAACTCAGGCACTGCGGCTTGATTTGACCGGCGTCGATCTGATCATTCCCGATATTTCCCGCTCGTGGCGCGAGCCGGGTAATCATGGTGTGGTCTGCGAAATTAACGCACAGCCGGATCTGGGCTCAACCACGGCGGCGCATCTCTATCCAATGGTGCTCAAAAAGCGAGTGAAAGGCAGTGGTCGCATTCCGATCATCGCGCTGCTCGGCGCGCCCAGCGACGAGCTGACCACACAAGTTGTGGCGGCATTGCAGGCACAAGGACTCCAATCTATAGGCTGGAGCGGTCATAACCGCGCGGGCATTAACGACGTCACCCTTAGCACCAATGGCAAGACCTTTGCGCACAGCATGATGCTGCTCACTGATCAGAGTGTCGATGCGCTGGTGCTGAATGTTTACGATGATGAGCTGCTAAAACGGGGGCTGCCCACCGACAAGATCGACTGGCTCGTGCTGGCTGGCAGCAAGCTGACCAGCCCGCAACTGCTGCAACCGCTAACCAGCATGATGCTCGGCGCCACCAGGAATCTAGCGCTGCTAAAAGAGTCAAACCTACAACCGCAAGGCCTCGAGCAAGCCCTGCCCACGCACCTGAAACTGCAAACCCTCAGCACCGCAGAATTCCTCAGCACCCTCCCCTAGCGAGCAAACTCGAAGGAAGGGCTGCCCTTCCTTCTCAACGCTCGCCGAAAGTGTAAGGGCTGCCCTTCCTTCTCAACGCTCGCCGAAAGTGTAAGGGCTGCCCTTTCTGGAGGGCTGCCCTTTCTGGAGGGCTGCCCTTTCTTACCAGCGGAGTTCGTAGGAGGCGATGAGGTTGCCGAATTCGTCTTTGCGGCCGGATTCGTAGGTGTCTTGCCAGGCTTGTACGCCGAGTTCGAGCAAGCCGGGGCCGATGGGGTAGAACACGGCGGCTTCGAACTGCTGGATGCGGGCGATGCCGGGGCGAAACTCAGGTAGGAGTTCAAAGCGTGCGGCGCGGCCGAAGTTGTTGTGGTCACGGCGGATGCGAGTGTCCTGAATACGGAAGTCCCAGCCCAGGCCGCTGTTGCGGAACGAGGCGTAGCCCAAGGTGGTCAGGCTGCGCAGGTCGCTGCGATCGTGTTCGGCGTAAAAACGCGATAGCTGTTCCGGTTCGGCGAAGCTCCAGTCGAGACCGACCATGTGGCCATTGCCACGCACGTCGTCGGAATCCGTGGAGGTCGCATAGCGTGCGGGCACGCGATGCTCGCTAATGCTACCGTAGAAATTAAACTGATACGGCAAGCTCAACCGCGCATCGAACACCAAACTCTCCGCGTCATCAGAAGCAGAAGCAGAACCAGAAGCAGAACCAAAGCCAGAAGCGCCACCAGACCCGGCCCCATCCAGCGATGACCGGGTAAAATGCAGGCCCAGCTCTAAGCGTTCATGGGCACGCCAACCAAGTCGCGCCCCGAAAGCTTCTTCCCGCGACCACAATGACAGCGAAGGGTCCACCAGAAACTTCTCTTCGCTCTCGCCATAAAACGCCGTAAAACTCAGCGCAGAAAAACGAGAAGCCGCCGATGGCGCATAAACTGTGCGCAAACTGCGTAGTGGCAAGGTACTCACCGTGTGCAAACCATCTTGCGCTGAGCCTGGCGACCACCAGGTGTGCAGCTGATCCACGCTAAACATCCAGTCGCCGACCATGCCCGCGGCATAACTGCCTTGCCAGGAAAGGTTGTCGGTGCGCACCCGTGGATTCAAACTCAGGGAGCTGTCGCGATAGGTGGTGCGCAGCCGGCCGGCTACGGACGAACCAATGCGCTCGTGGCTCAGGGCGACGGAAGCTTTGCCTTCCATCGGCCGCTGATAACTCGGCTGGGCGCCAGTGTCGGTCACACCGGCAACGCGTAACGAAGTATAGGCACTGCCTTTGTGATAATTCAGCAACGCCATCAATTTGTAGTAGGCAACTTGCTGTAGCTCAGTTAAAACCGCAGGGTCTAAGGCTTCCAGGTCCGCCAATAAGGGCCGCCACAGCACCGGAAAGGTGGTCACAGGGGCACGCAACAGTCCCGCATCCGCAAGTACCTGTAATGAATGACGCACATGCAGTTCCTCGGCATCCAGCCAGGGCGTCGCCGAGACACTGACAGGCCCCGTCAGCGCAAAAATTGCAACAATGACCGCCGCACCACGCTGCCAGATTCCACTACCGCGCACTTATTTAAACTCCCGCTCATGGAACCACAGGTTAAACGCCCACTTCTCGCCTTTGGTCACCGGCATGCCCGCGTGCAGGCTTTTCGGATGCACATCGGTCGAGCCGCGCACCACATTTTCGAAAAACAACAGGCGCCCGGGCTTGGGCTGCACGTTCAAATCCAGTTTCGGGAAGTAGGTCGAACCGCCGCCTTCCGGGGCGTTAATGTAGCCCAGCACCGTAACCAGGCGCTGGCCTCCGCGGGCGGTGCAACGTTTGCCTCGCTCGGTATTCATGTCGTACGCATCAAAGTGCGCCCGGTATTCTTCGGTCTCGCCGTAATGGATGACCTGAAAACTCTCCGCATTTTCCAGCGGCAGACCGACCTCATTGGCAATGCGCGAACCTAAATAAGTCACAATCATGTCATGGGTGTGGCCAATCCAGGCCAGCTGATTGGTCCGTGCTTTGCTCAATACGCCCTCTTTATCAGAGCTGACCTTGGCCCGGGCCATCTGCTTTACCGCAGCATTGACCAGGTGCTTACCTTCTGACTCGGTAAAAAAGTCATCCATGATATACACCGTCGGGTCTTTGCATAAAATGTGCGTGGTTGGGTTATCCATTTACATCCTCTTGATAATGCTGTCGGTGCTGTCATCAAACGATTCGTCGCGCTGGCCGTCCAGTACCGCCAGCACTTCTTTGGCAACCTTCTTGCCATGTTCTACGCCGGGCTGGTCAAAGGAGTTAATGTCCCAAATCACGCCCTGGGCGAAGACTTTGTGTTCGTAGGCTGCGAGTAAAGCGCCAAAACTTTGCGGGGTCAGCTCATCGACATACAGCAGATTCGACGGGTGCTTACCCGGGTAATGATCACCGTTGCCAAACCACATCAGCCGGCGATGCGCCAGACAGTTAGCGACCGACAGCCGTTGCTGACTGATCAGGCCTTCTTGTACCGCGGCAGAAAACCCGGGGGCCTGGCGATGCAATACCGCCACAAAATCGGCGGCAAAGTCATCGTAGCCCTGATGTAAATGCTGAAAAAACGCATGCTGGCCATTCGGGCCAAAACCACCCCAGATGATAGGTCCTGTTGGGTAGTCGATCGGACTCCCATCGCGAGCCACCTGCTTACCGTTGGATTCCATATCCAGCTGCTGCAGATAGCTTGGCAGGTAGCGCAAGCGCCCGTCATAGGGCAGCACCGCGACATTATTCAGGCCACGCTCTTCGCGGTTGTAAACGCCATGCAAAGCCAGCAGCAAAGGAATATTTTCCAGCAGTGGCGCCGAGCCAAAGTGCTCATCCATAAAGCGCGCGCCGTCGAGCATTTTGGCAAACTGATTGGCACCGATGGTCAGTGCAATCGGCAAGCCAATGGCCGACCATAGGGAATAGCGACCGCCGACGGAATCAGCGAAGCTCAGTTGTTGGCTCGCCGGAATACCGAATTCGGTCATCGCCTGATTGTTGCTGGAAACACCAATCACGTGCTTCTCGAGCCACGCGGACTCTGCCAGTGCTGGCGCGATCCAGCGTTTCACTGTTTCCACATTCGCCAGCGTATCGATGGTGCCAAAGCTTTTTGAGGCGATAATAAATAAGGTGGTTTCAGGGTCGACGATCGGCAGGACCGCATACAGCTGGCCGCCGTCCATCGAGCTGACAAAATGCACATCGAGCTTGTGCTCAACGTTATCGTCGGCAAATTCCCGTAAGGCAAAACTGCCCATCATGGGCCCGAGATCCGAGCCACCAACGCCGATATTCACCACATCAGTAATAGGTTTACCAGTCGCACCCAGCCACTTGCCGCTACGCAGCAGACGTACCACTTCGGAGAAACGGTTGCGCCCGCCTCCTGCCGCCACCACCGAGTGCCGGCTGCGATTGAGCACGTGCGTAACCTTACGCCCTTCGCTGGGGTTGTCGTACTCACCGCGTAGCAGCAGTTTACGTTGCTCGTCGAAGTTCGACGGCAAACGCTTCGCGGCATAGGCTTGCAACTCGTCAGCGCTCAGGCCCTGAAAGGTATTATCTAAATTTAGGTGCTCCGTTGTTACCTGCATTCGTCATCCATTTCTGTCGTCGTCGATTACAAACCGCTCAGTGCGGCCAGCGCAACACCAACCTGATACATAATCTGCGTGGCGGTGGTCCAGACTTCGATGTTGTTCATGTACTGGGTGTCCATGGGCACTACGATGGTGTCGCCTGGCTCGATTTGCTGGTAGGAACCCGAGGCGAACCACGAGCGGCGCTCAGGCACAGTCACCCGACCGTTGGCCTTCACGATATAAATACGCTCGTCATCGGCTTTCTGACGCATGCCACCGGCGCGCTGGATATAGTCTTCCAGGGACACGCCCGGCTGATACTGATAGGAACTTGCCAGCTGCACTTCGCCAATAATAGAAACCGTATTCTGCACCGTCGGCACATGCAAACGATCGCCATCTTTCAACTGCAGCGAGGAACCACCGTCGGCAATCACGCTCTTCAGATCAATGATCAGGCGCCCGACAGCGTCGATATTGGTGAGATCACGTAATAACTGATTCATCTCCGAATAAGCGACTTGTGCGCCCGTATCGGTGATCACGTTCGACGCAATTTCGCGGCGTAACTGCTGCGCCAGCTCGTCTAAGCGACGGCGTTCGGCATCGCGCAAATCGACGCGCGTGAAGATGGCACCGTCAATAAATGCGTATTCTGTCAGGCCACCCGCCCGTTCGAGCAACCCTTCTAAGGTCTCGCCGCGGCGAATGGTATAGGTCCCCGGGAAGCGCACTTCGCCTTCCAGGCGCACTTGCAAGGTGTTCTGCCACTGCGGAATCGACAGGATCTGAATCCGGTCCCGGCCTTTTAGCGGTACCTCTAACTCGTCCCGCAACACATGCGCCAGATTAAACGGACGATATTCAGCCGAAGCCTCACCATCCGCTATTACCGTACGCGTGATTTCAGCACGAGCTAAGTAAGCGGACTCTTTCAGCCCGCCGGCAGCAACAATGGCTTGTTGCGCATCGGCGTCAGCGACTAACGGATAAATGCCCGGATAACGCACTTCGCCGTCAATATAAACCAGCGGCAAGGTCCCCGTAGAGCTGTATTGATTGCGCAGCTGATACAAAATCGGCTGCAGCAAATTATGCCGGGAGAATTTCGCGTAGTAATCTTCCGAACGTTGCTCACGTTCATCGGTGATGGCAAACAATGAGCTCAACTGATCGTCAAGTTCCGCTGAGCGCTCAGGGGTGGTCTGCTCGAGCAATTGGTCAAAAGCTAAATCATCGGTGATCAGTTTTTGCAGGTATTGCTTACGATAAACGTCCAGCACCCGCTCACGCTCTTCACGCGCCCGATCGCTTTCGGTTTTCAGCCAGGCACTTAGCTGGTTTTCTTCTGCCTGCGCGGCTTCATAGCGGCTAAACACCACCACCTGATCACGCGGCTCTAAGCTCAGGTTCTCTGCAGCGACGCCATTGATCGCAGCCGCAACATCAAATTGCAGGACCTTGATCATGCGCCGGTCATTGCTACGGCGCACCACAATGCCATAGCTTAAATCGGTAATTGGCAACAATGCCCCTTCCACCGAAGGCAGTATGTCCTGCACCGTCAAATCGTCACGCCATTCGTACACGCCCGGACGCACTGCCGCGCCAACCAGCATGACACTATCGACGGTATCTTCGGCAACGGACAACACTTTAATTGCATCACCACCTTGCAGCGGCTGGGTCACATCAGTGCGCGTCAAATCAATGGTCTGCACCCGCCGCGAACCGTCGCTAATACGTTGTAGCTGCACCGATTTACGGTAGGCCGTCGGCAGCAGGCCACCGGCATAACTCAACGCATCCGCCAAGGTCTCTCCGGGTAGCATTTCATAGATGGCCGGACGCAATACTTCACCGGCAATGCTGACCATATCGCCGCGCGTTGGAATGAACACCACATCACCGGCCTGCAAGCGGAGGTCATTGGAGGCATCGCCTTCGGTCAGTAACTTATAAAGGTCGAAAGTGACGACGGTTTTACCATTGCGCTTGAGCTGCACGTTACGCAGCGAGGCAATATCACTGACACCACCGGAAACAAACAGCGCTTGGCTCATGGTGGTCAGCGAACTCACGGTGTAGGCGCCAGGTTTGTAGGCTTCACCCACCACAAAGATCTGCATGCTACGCAGCTCACCCATGGACACTGCCGCTTCCATACCGATCATGCGCTCACGCACTGTGCTTTGGATTAAGGCTTTGGCTTCGTCGTAGCGAAGTCCGGCGACGGTAATAGGGCCCAGGTTCTCAATAACAATCCGGCCTTCATTATCGATGGCAGCTTCGATACTGCGGTTTTCTTTGCCGTAAAGCTGGACGCGTAAGGTATCACCCACGCCCAGTAGATAGTTTGAAGGCACCGGTGCATTGGCCATAGGCGCAAAGGTGCTCGGCTCGCCCTGAAACAGGTTGTAGCCAAACGGCTGCAATTCTTTATCGTCTTCGGCTAAACGCTCGGCCAGTTCACCTGGGCTGAGTTCGTTTAATGGACGGGTGTCGACCGTTTCACGCTCAGCCATGGCGCTGCTACGCTCACCGGTGGTGGCCGTTGGCGCAGGCTGGGCCTTAGAACTTTTCATCATGGCTTCGATGTCACTTAAGTTGACACCAAACTGCCGCGCAATGGCTTCTTGCTGCGCCCGAGGAAGTTTCTGGATCTGTTGGATTTGCTGTGGTGTAAGGCTAGATAGGTCTTGTGCCTGAGCGCGCGGAGCAGTTGTCACTGCAGCTGCGAAAAGTAGACACGCCAGCCCGGCTGCCGTTAGCGTTGTTTGCAACCATGCTTTCACGCCGTCTTCCCCTGTTATTGTTTTATTGTGTTGACTCTACATCGCGTTGTTGACGAACCCAAGAAACAATTCGCCAGATATTTTTCAGCATCAGCAGGTAGAGTACAAAAATTGCTAAGAAAATGCTAAGAACAATTACTTCGGGAACGTTAAACCATTCAAAGGTCAGACCCAAAGCCAGTTTGAAGCTGGCGATGCCACTGATCAGCGCCAGTGTTTGGCGCTGCGTGAAACCAGCGCGCATGAAGATGTGGTGCAGGTGCTCGCGGTCAGGTTTAAACGGCGACTGGCCCTTTTTCACGCGGCGCGCCATAATGGCGAACATGTCCATCAGGGGCACAGCTATCAACCAGAGCACGGCCACGGGACGCACGGCAATGATATCTGGCGAAACTTCGAACCAGCTTTCCAGAATGCGTTCCGGATGGGTCAACATCACCAGCATCCATACCGCGGTAAAACCGACCAGCATCGAGCCCGAATCGCCCATAAAAATTTTTCGCACCGGGCGGAAGTGCACCCCGACATTGCGAATCAGGTAAGGGATCAGCGCGCCAAATAAAATGGTCGCCACCAACAACGGCAGCTGCTGATTATGCATCAGCGCCAGCAGGCCGATGCCAGCAAAAGCAACCATAGCCAGTGCACCAAGCAAGCCGTCGATGCCATCAATCATATTGTAAGCATTCATTGCAGCGACGATACAAAGCAGGGTAAAGGGCATGGAAAGCACGCCAAGTTCGATAACGCCGGTGCCAAACAGATTGCCTAACTGGGTGATTTGCACGTCAGCGCCAAATACCACAACCGCGGCCGCCAGCATTTGTGCGATGAAGCGCACCCCGGCATCGATGTCGTAGCGATCATCGAGCGCGCCAATCAATACCATAAAGCTTGAAGAAACGAGGAACAGCCGGATATCGACTTCCAGCGGCAGGATGGCCATCATCATGATCACCATAGTGCCATACAGGGCAAGCCCGCCCACCAACGGCACCGCACCTACGTGTTGCTTACGCTCACATGGATGATCGACAAGCGCAGTGCGCCAGGCCATGGGGATGAGAAGGTTACATAACACGCTCGACAATACGGTCGCGGATATGAGCACCATCCAGATATTCATGAAATCGGTTGTCCCTGCTTAATCATTATTAAAAATATCTCGGGTATACACTTTGGGCTGGACATCACTAAGCTCGTCCGCCATACGATTACTTACTATTATATCCGAGATCTGTTTAAATTCTTGTAAATTTTTTATCACACGGCAGTTGTAGAAGACGTTTTCCGCCAGTTCTGGTTCAAAAACAACCAACTCAATTCCTTTTGCCTGCAAACGCTTCATAATTCCTTGTATTGCCGACGAGCGGAAGTTATCCGAGCCTGCCTTCATGACTAAGCGATACACACCTACACACTTTGGCTGCTGCTCCGCTATGGCATTCGCGATAAAATCTTTGCGCGTGCGATTGGCATCTACGATAGCGCCAATCATGACCTGGGGCACGTTATCATAATTCGCCAATAACTGCCGTGTGTCCTTGGGCAAACAGTAACCGCCATAACCAAAACTCGGATTGTTGTAGTGGTTGCCGATACGCGGATCTAAACACACCCCATCAATGATTTGGCGGGAATCGAGCTGATGATGCGCTGCATAAGTATCCAGTTCGTTAAAAAACGCGACCCGCATCGCCAAATACGTATTGGCGAACAACTTTATCGCTTCAGCCTCTGTCGGTTCAGTATATTGCACAGGAATGTCTGCTTTCAGTGCGCCTTCCTGTAAAAGTTTTGCAAAGGTCTCGGCGCGCGCTGATTGTTCACCCACGATGATGCGGGATGGGTACAAATTATCGCGTAAGGCTTGCCCTTCCCGCAAAAACTCTGGCGCAAAAAATAGTCGGTCAGTGCCTAACTCTTCGCGCATTTTTGCGACATACCCGACCGGGATAGTGGAACGAATAACGATGTGACAGTCGTTGTTGTAGTGCAGTACTTGTTGAAGTACTTGATCGACTGAACTGGTATTGAAGTAGTTGGTTTCCGGGTCGTAATCCGTCGGCGTCGCAATCAGCACCCAGTCGGCCTTAGCAAAGGCTGCTGCGGCGTCAGTGGTTGCTGTTAACTGCAGCTGTTTATGCTGAAGATAGTCTTCAATGTCAGCATCCTTGATGGGGCTTTCCTTGTTCTGCAGCAGCGCAACCTTCTCCGCGACGATATCGACCGCAGTCACCTGATGGTGCTGAGCGAGCAGTACGGCATTCGACAGGCCCACATAGCCAGTACCGACAACGACGATTTCCATGTTCCTTCCTAGCTTCAGTCTAGCTTCATTAAGATGCAGGGCAGTTTAAACTAACCCTCGCGGTGCTGTCATCCTTATACCCGAGCAACATTGCAGTTTTTTGTCACCTGTGTAAGATCCTGACATCTTCACTTTATGAACCTTTACACAGAGCATGTCACAACAACAACCTAAGCAATTATCTGTGGACGTCGGTGGCCTATCTATCATGCCGTTCTCCTCGATGTCTGAGGCGCTGGACCAGGTGATTTCAGAACAACAGGTCAAGCCTGGATTTGGGGTGTCCGTCAACAGTGAAATTGTCATGCTTGCCCGCCGCGACCCGGCGCTAATGGCGCATATTAATAAAGCCCAGCTGCGCTTTGCCGATGGTATTGGGGTGGTCAAAACCATTGCCAGCAAAGGCGTGCCCAACACTCGCCTGCCCGGCTGTGAGTTCTGGGAGGCACTCATGTTGCGCGCCGGTGCCGCGAACGCGCCGGTGATGTTGATTGGTGCCAAACCCGAAGTCAATAAGGCGGCAGTGGCCAAGCTTCAGGCACAAGGCGTGAATGTGGTCTGCGGCATCGATGGCTACTTTTCAGATGAACGCGTGCTCCGTGATGCCCTCGCTGAGCATCAGCCCAAAATTGTCACCGTTGCCATGGGTGCCCCTAAACAAGAGCAGCTTATTGTGCGTTTACGCGAGTTTTACCCTGATGCCTTTTATTTGGGTGTCGGCGGAACTTATGATGTCTACACCGGGCATGTAAAACGCGCTCCGAAACTGTTCTGCGACTTACATTTAGAATGGTTTTACCGGCTTTGCGCACAACCCACTCGAATTGGCCGGCAATGGTCCTTGGCAAAGTACCTGGCCTTACACGTAACGCGACAACTTTAGGCAGTTTTCTATGTTGATATCTGTTTACATGCCCACGCACAATCGCGGCCCCTTGTTACGTCGTGCCATCGACTCCGTGTTAGCACAAACCCATCAGGACCTTGAGTTGTTGGTGGTCGATGATGGCTCAAAGGATGGCACCTGGGCGGTCTTGCAGGAGTACATGGCTGCCGACCCTCGTGTCCGTGCTTTTCGTCATGACAAGCCACAAGGTGCTTGCGTAGCCCGCAATCGCGCGATTCATGAAGCACGGGGTAAATTTGTAACGGGTCTGGACGATGATGATACCTTCGTGCCGGAGCGCTTAGCCTTGTTGTTGCAACACTACGATAGTCAGTACGCCTTTATTTGCTCGGGTTATTTCTGGGTGACCCAGAAACGCGCGAAGCCAACCATGTGCAACGATAAAGTCATTACCCTGGATGCCCAGCTTGATGCCAACCACGCGACCAATCAGGTGTTTGTCGAACGCGAACGGATGCTCGCCATTGGTGGCTTTGATGAAGAACTGGTCGCCTTGCAAGACTACGACTGCTTTACGCGCCTCATAAAAGCCTACGGCCCGGCCTTTCGACTGGGACAGCCGCTGC
Organism: Pseudidiomarina terrestris; assembly: GCF_030466405.1. Taxonomy (GTDB): domain Bacteria; phylum Pseudomonadota; class Gammaproteobacteria; order Enterobacterales; family Alteromonadaceae; genus Pseudidiomarina; species Pseudidiomarina terrestris. The sequence goes on from NZ_JAGGJF010000001.1 coordinate 238,181, forward strand.
AAAATATTTTTGTTGAGCACGGTGGGCAGCGCATCTCATCGCAGCGCAAAAGTCGCTTGGGTTTTGCTCGCTTCATGCAAAAGCACGGCGCCGATATGCAGCGCCGGCAGCTGATTAATCATGCCTTTTGGCTGAAAATGCGCTTGCAAGAGCCTTTTTCTGTTGCCGAACTGCTAACATCCTTGACTGCAGGCCATCTTAAGATGAAGCTTGGTCATCTGTACCGTTACGGATTAAAACTAAAATCGTCATGACAAAGAAACTGTTAGTGGTGTTTGGCACCCGTCCTGAAGCAATCAAAATGGCGCCGCTGGTGAAAGCGCTGCAGCAGGTGAACGAGTGGGACACCCGTGTCTGCGTAACGGCTCAACACCGCGAAATGCTGGATCAGGTGTTACGTTTATTTGATATCACGCCCGATTACGACCTCAATCTCATGCAGCCCAAACAGTCGCTGAACACCTTGGCGGCGCGAGTGTTAACAGAGATTGAGCCGGTCTTGAAAGACTTCGCGCCTGATGTCGTTTTCGTTCATGGCGATACCCTGACCACCTTAACCACGGGCCTGGCTGCTTATTTTCAACAGATCCCAGTGGCCCATGTTGAAGCAGGTTTGCGTACCGGAAACATTTACTCGCCCTGGCCAGAAGAGGCCAACCGCAAACTTGTTGGCGGAATTACCCGCTGGCACTTCGCGCCGACACCCTCGTCTGAGCAGAACCTATTGCGTGAGAACGTCGATGCCGGGCATATCTTTGTTACCGGTAACACTGTTATTGATGCGCTGCTGCACGTTCGTGATGAACTGGAAGCCAATACCGAGCTGCAAACAGAATTTGCCAACACGTTTCATGATGTTTTAGGTCCTGTCGGTACCCCACTAATTTTGGTGACCGGCCATCGCCGGGAAAGTTTTGGCGCAGGCTTTGAGCGGATTTGCAAAGCGTTACGCGAACTTGCACAGCAGAACCCAGAGGTGAAAGTGGTGTACCCAGTGCACTTAAATCCGCATGTGCAAGAACCGGTGAACAGGCTCCTTTCGGATATTCCCAACGTACATTTGATTGCCCCGCAGGACTACTTGCCCTTCGTTTACCTGATGAACCGCGCCACCATTATTCTGACCGACAGTGGCGGCATTCAGGAAGAAGCTCCGTCGCTGGGCAAACCTGTGTTAGTCATGCGCGATACCACTGAGCGTCCTGAGGCGGTGGCCGCCGGCACCGTGAAGTTGGTCGGCACTGATGCCGATGCGATTGTCAACGAGACCCAACGCTTGCTTGATGATAAGACCTATTATCAAACCATGAGTCAGGCCCACAACCCTTATGGTGATGGCACCGCGTGTGCGCAAATTGTCGCGGTGCTGCAGCGCGAGTTAAGCCAGTGATTTACGTGGTCGCCACTGCTATCAAGCATGGTAAAGGCGGCATTAGTACCGCCCTGACCAGTATTATTGAGGCGCTTGAGAGTCAAGGTGAGCGCTTCCGGGTGGTCGAATCCCATCAGGGCAGTGCGTCGCGCTGGCAAAGTTTTCGTAAGGCCCAACGCGCTCTGGCGCAGGCCACGGACGGTGATGTGGTGTGGTTACACGGCGCGCGGTGGCTATCCCTGTTACGTAAGTACTTACTTGCTCGTGGACCCAGAAGCCGCGGGGCCCGCACCATCTTGCATATTCACGGCATTGAAGCGATTCATTATCTGCAACACCCGATCGGTCGTTGGCTGATGCAGCGCCTGGTCAACCGTTATGATGGTCTGGTGGTGCTCACGCCCTGGTGGCGCTCGCAACTATTAAGTAAGCTCTCTTACCCTGCTGAGCGCATTCACATTATGCCAAATACGCTCGATCGGAGTTTGCTGGCACTTGCGCAGAGCGAACCGAAGCCCCCCATCGAGGCCAACACGACACCCATCCATTTGCTTTGTATGACACGCCTGGAGGCTGGCAAAAATGTCGACGCCGCAATTGCGACATTGCGGTTTCTGCCGCCCCAGTACCACCTGACCATTGCCGGCGACGGCGGTCAGCTCGAATCTTTGCGCCAGCAGGCGCGCGAGCTTGAACTCGGTGACCGTGTCGACTTTCTGGGCTGGGTGCCTTACGAAGACAAAAATCGATTGCTAAGCCGTATGGATGTTTTTTTACTGCCTTCCGAACTGGACTCCTTCGGTATGGGCTTTTTAGAGGCCATGGCGGCAGGTCTACCGGTGGTGGGTGTTGCCTACGGTCCCATTGTTGATGTGGTGCCGACCGAGGCTGGCAAACTGGTGCCTACACCTTCACCTGAATTACTGGCTGACGCGGTGCAGCACGTCTTCGCCGAGCACCCACAGCGCTCGGCTTTCGCCCAGCGCTATGTGCTGGAAACCTATCAGGCAGAGCTCGCTGTCCAAAACTTTCTGGCGTTCTGTCAACGGCTGCGCTGACCCTTACGCTTTGCCCTGGTCTGGCAGCTGAGCAAATACTTCATTCCACATTTGCGTCACCGCCTCGCGCTGCCATTGCCCTTGCGCAACGATCGTCGCCTGCAGCTGTTGGTGGAATTCGTTGTCGCTCATTAAGCGTTGAAGCGCCTGCAAGGCATCACTGTGACCATCAGCGATATCAATTAACTGCTCGGCACAGCCGTAATCAGCAAGCAACTCGTGGTACTTGTGGCTCCAGCCGGTTGCCAGCACAGGTACGCCCTGTGACAGCGCGCTGACCAGGCCGTGAAAACGTGAGCTGATGACACTGCGTGACTGACCAATAATCCACTTTATTTTCAGCGCATGGCCAGGATCTAATACCGGCACAGCAGTCGCCAACTGGGCCTGAATTTTGGCCGTGAGGCGACGATCAGCATCGGCTTCATGAATCAGAATAAACGGCTTCGCCTCAGCGTCCTGGGCAGCCCGAATCGCGGCGACCATGAAGTCAACGTAACGATCGCCGTCCTTTCGTTTTTCCAGCATTTTCGAGTTCGGAATGAAGCAGGTCTGATGCTGCTCACTGTCAAATTCTGCAGCGGGTAGCCCTTTGATTAAATTGGTAAAGTCCGGGCAGCGTTTAAGGTTAGACGTGTCCTTGCTCAGTTGCTGACAAAAACTCAGGGACTGATCATCGCGCGCATAAACCAAATTGGCATGCTCAAGTACCGGTGCAAAGGCTTTCGCCGAGGCAGCTTCAGTAAAGGGCCCTAAGGCTTGCGGTAAAACGATCACGGGTATTCCCTGCTGACGAAGGCGAGCAGTGCTGCTGCCGAGCCGGTCCCAGGCGATCAAATGGCTCCATTGGTCGCCAAAGGCAAACCCGGACGCGTCCAGGATCAGATCCAGTTCATTTTCATTGAGAATACCGAACATGTGACGCAAACGCTGTGGCAGCCAGCTGACCGGTGCCAGTAAGTTCATACGTTTACGGATATACCGACTTTTTTGCCATAACCCGAAGGCCGCGCGCCGATCATAAGGACCCGTCGGTTCCACCACGAAACGTGCATCCACTCCGCGCTCAGCAAACTGCGCAATGATGGCGTGCAGCATTAACTCTGCACCTTTGTTGGCGAAACTAATCCCCTTTACTTCTACATTCAACACGTAACGCTCCTAATTCTAATCGGTAGATAACCACTGCGTACAAAACTGCAATCAAACCACTGGGCTGGCCACTGACAAAGGCATGACCAGCAAATATGCCGTGGCCAATATACAAGCCACTGGCAATCAATAAGCCTAAATGTTCGACAGTTGGACGGCGCACCATTAACGCCGCCGTGAGCACTAACAGCAACAGATGGCTAAGAAACACATACACGGCAAAGGGGACTCCATACCCGCCGCGTAGATCGTACCATTCCTGCTCGATCGCTTTATAGGTTTCCGTACCCGTGGTGTTGTTATGGGTGACGTAGTAATCCCGGCCACTGCCGGTATAAAACGAATAACTGCCACCGGTCAGCTGTGCCTTATCCGGATAATGCTCTAACTGGCCTTCCGCAGCTTGGATCAGACGTTCACGCGGATTGGCCCCCTTTAACAGTGCCTGTACCTGAGTGAGCTGATACGCGAGCGACTCATGATTGGTCTGCAGCCAGTTCGCACCAGCAATACCTGCCACCACTAACAGAGGTAAAATAATCCACCGCGCGCGCCGGAATAAAAAGGTAAAAATAACCACCAGCAGAACCGCGCCGGCCCAACCTGCTTTGGTGCCCAGCAGCAGCAGTCCCGCGCAACAAAGTACGATCTTGCTCAGCCGCCACCAGGTAAACTCCTGGTGCAGCAATACAAACATGATGCTCAGGCTAATAAGCGCCGCCAGGCCAATGTCGTTGCCGCCGACATAGAACGATTTTATCCCGAAAACACCGGCTTCGTAACTAGGTATTCCAAGTCCGGTAACATAAGAGAACAGCATGAACACACCGAAGACCCAGCCATAATAGGCTACGCCTCGAAGTAACAGCTGATCGTGGGCGCCATAGCGCTCCAGCGCCGCGAGCGTCAGAATCACCACGGTAAAGGGATACAGCCAGCGGGTCAGCTGGGTAAACTCCGCGATAAAGCGGATATCGCCCACCGGGTAGCTATTGATCACCAAAATGGCTGCCCAGGCCAAAATCATCAGTTGCACCAGCCAGCTCAATATCCCGCTGCGGGTGTACACGATGATAAGGCCCAGCAGTAATACCGCAGTTCGATACAGCAAACTGACGCGCAAGGCGTCCAGCCCCAGAAAGCTAAACATGCCATACAGGGTGTCGAGCCAAATCACCGGATACACCAGTAATACCAGTGCCAGTTTGCCGAATTGCTCAGCGCTCAACTGCAGTTTCATGGCGCCAGCTCCTGCACGTCAGATGGTCTGCGGCGGAGCAGGTAATGGTGTAACACCGTCACGCCAAGTGCCATCCACAAAAACACCACGGCCAGCATCACGTGAATACGTTGTGGAGACACCGGATTGGGACTTGCGGTGATGTCACTGACCGGTTGGATAAAGGCAAAGTTTTCGGCCTTGAGCAATGCTGCGCGGGTTTCCAGAACTTCGCGTTGCAGGTACAGCCGCTGGCGATAGTCACTATCTTTGACCCGGCTTAACAAGGCGGCATTGGCCTCAAGTTGCACCGCAATCTCCTGCCGCCGCTCTGTCCGTAAGCGCTGTTCAACTAGCGCCATGATGGCACCCAGTTGCTGCATCGCCGTTTCCGGGCTTGCCGCGGACCAATGAAACGAGTGAAAGCGGTCATTCTGATATCGGTAGTAATGCAAATGGCGACGGACCTGGTAGTAGTCATCGGTCTCAGGCTCATGGAATAACTGCTCCGCCACCAACCGTGCAAACTGTTCGCTGTAAAGCCAGCGGGCGATTCGGATCTCTGGCTCTACGGTTAACGGCTTCGCGCGCGCGGCTGAATTCTCCTGTAACACCAGATCATCTGTGCGCCGCAGCAAGCCAAGGTTAAACACCTCTGGGTTTATCACAAATATAGTCTCAGCCTGATACCACTTTGGATGCATTTTAAAGTAGACCAGGCCTAACGCTAGCCCCGCGACAAGGTAAAGGATGGCAAGCCACCAATAGCGCCTTAACCAGCTAAAATAAGCGCTAAAGGAATGACTACGGGTTGCTGCGGACATAGCTGCGCAAGAGGGTTACGACAACCATTGTAAAAAGCCCAAACAGGACACCGATGAGCGACCATACCAAGGCACTGAAACCGGCCGGCTGATGGGGCGGTATTGCCGGATCAATGGTCTCAAACACGTAGTCATCGTTAACTTCAACCAGCATCGCTCGGTTGTACTGCTCCTGTAGCAAGCGGTACAACGACTCACGCACATCGGCCTGTTGGATTTCTTCAGCTTTGGCATTGAGGTAAGTAATTTGCTGGTTCACGCGATCGCGTTCGCGCTCACGCATATGCACATTGATATCTTTGACCAGTGCCCTTAACCAGGCTGCGGCCAGCTCTCTGTCAGGATGGGTCAGGCGCAGCGTGACGATGCCCTTCGAGCGATCATACTCCGTGACCAGGCGTTTACGCATCTCATTATAACCACGCCAGACCTGATTTAGCTCTGCCGCGGTGGCATCCTGATCTAACAAATGCGGCATCATATTGTGACGTTCGATGAAGCCATAAAGGAAGTTGCGTGACTTTATAACTTCAACGGCCATTTGCGTATCGTTGATCTTACCGCCACCCAGCTCAAACCCGGCAAGGCCTGCCAGACCCGCAAGTCCCGCCGACATATCGGCCAAACCGCCGCCGCGCTCTTCACTGGGCGCAAGAATCGTCTTGGCCTCATACTCCACTCCACTCAGCCACTTGCCGGAGGCAAATAGCAACGCCATGACCAATGGTACTGCAAACCACCACCAGCGCAGAGTACGCCAACTTTGTACGAATGCTGAAGTTGAGAAAATTACCAGTAAATTCTGATTAGACGTCGTCATGATCTATAAAGCGTCCTAAAATGTTGCTCGATTTTTTCGCCGAGAAGGGTATCCCCCCCTCTGGATCTGCATAACCAAATGCCAGTAACATGACAGGTCGTTGATGAGCCGTCAAATTTAGCTCTCGTGCAAGCAAACGTTCACGAAATTCGATATCTGGCCAGTTGATTGGGCAGGTCGCAATGTCCATGGTTTCAAAGGCCAGCATCAACTGCATCGCAGCCAATGAGCCGTCGATATAAATACAATGGCGGTCACGCTCCATCGGGTAGGCTTTTAGGTCACCGACCACCACAATGAGATTCCTGATCTGCTCGGCAAAGCCAACGGTACCGCCGGCCATGTTTGCCACTTTTGCCGCCCGCTTGGGATCTTGAATCACGTAGAACTCATAAGGCTGCCGATTACATGCCGACGGCGCTAACGTCGCCATTTCGAACGCTTGATGAATGCGATCCGTGGGGACTTTCTCTGGCTTAAACCATCGCACTGAGCGGCGGCGCTGAAATAATAATTGCAGCTGCTCCGCACTTATCCCGCTCTCTGGCAATTCTCGATGAGGATAAGGCACGGAATTGGTGCGCTCCATGGCGACATCCAACGAGGTATGCAGGTCATGCCAAATCGCTCGAGCTTTGGCGATTTTAGGGGTATCTTTCACAATTGAAAAGTACTCGTCTAGAACGTCATGCGCCCATTGCAGTTCGCTGGGGTCAAGGCTCTTGGCATTCGCTGCGTCGCGAAAGCAATTCACCGTCTCGCCAATATAATCAGCAGCGAAGCTCGCCCGGCGCGGACGCATGATCAGGCCTTTTTCCAGGCGATGGGTGTTGCGTCGCAACAAGGCACATGTCGCCTCTATAGCTTTTAATGAACGCCAGTAAGCAATACGACCGCGCAGCACCGACTGTTGTTCACGGCCAAATTCACGACTAAACAGTAAATAGTACACTGCCGAGGTAAATCGTGTGCTGGCAAACAACCGAATAAAATGCTTATCAAAAGCAGCACCTTGCTCGCGCAGCCAGTGTACGAATTTAACGGGGATAATTTTCTTGGCGATCGCTCTAAGACTCATTTCCAGGTTCTTTTGCCTTTTTCTGCTGATGAGGTAAGTTTATCAAAGTAACGCAACAAGTTATGAATCAATTACTTATTTTTTGCCGTCACGCCAGTGTTGCTGCCAGTCACCCAATAGTTGCCAGTACCGGCGTCCGAGTGTAAAAGGCAACGTCAGTGAGTGAGTCATAATCATCGCCAATGGCCGCGTCGAGGCGCTCAGCCAAAACGCAAAATAAGCAGCTCCGGCGTAAGAGATAAGCGTCGCTATGGCTGCGCCCTGCCCCTGATAAACCGGTATCAATAGCCAGTTGGCCGCAATGTTTACTACCGCCCCAAGCCCATGACTGACCAGGCTAAACACCAGCAGCCGCTCGGCAATCAGCCACTTACTGGCCAAGGCGCGCATAAAGACAAACAAACTTGCCCAAATATGAATCATCAAAATCGGCGCCGCGGACCGATAGGCATCGCCAAATAACCAGGGCACAACGGGATCAGCGAGCAAGGTGACGGCCAGCGCCACAATTAGGGCCGTAACCAGCAGACCATCACAGAGTTGCTGCAGACGTCGCTGGTAAATGGCCGGGCTTTCCTGCTTGAGCTTAATCAAGCCGGCAAAAAATGAGGTTGCGATCGCTACTGCAAAGAAATACCACACTTCGGATAGCTTCACGGCGACCGCATAAATCCCGACTTCGCTTTTGTCAACCATGTTACCCAGCATGACCTGATCGATTTTCAGGTAAAGCACCGCGGCAATGCCGGATAGCACCAGCCAGAAGGCTTGTTTGAATAGCTGCCAGCCGTAATCCCAATTCACCGCGTGCCAGCGAAAGCCATTGGCTTTTTGTTGGTAAAGCACGATATAACCCACACCCCAGGCCAGGTACTCCAATGCGAAAACACATGCGACCGGTAATAAAGACGGGGATAGTGCCACGGCAGCTAGTTTCGCCAAGCCGGCGATGAGAATGATCGCGGTGCGCATTTTTACGATATGACGCGCGCTGACCTGAGCCTGAAAATAAAATTCGACCACTTGAAAGGACTGCAAAATCGCGGCGCTACCGATCACGACCAGGCTAATGCGTTCTACCAGCACCATCGAGCTCATAAACGCCCAAAGGAATAGCCCTAGAACGCCCACCACGGCACCAATACTTCGATAAGCTGCCGCTGTACTCATAATCTCAGTTTCGCGTTCAGGCGCCTCTACCAGCTCGCGCATGATTAGCGCATTCATTCCCAGCGCGGTAAGCGGTAACACCAGGGCGACCAAAGCTAAGACATAATTGAGTTGACCAAAGAGTTCTGGACCTAACGAACGCGCAAGCACAAGGGCAACAAGCAGGTTCATCGCCATACCAATGACTTTCTCGCTCATTAACCAGCTGGAATTTTGAAGTGCGGCACGAATCATGGTCGCTGTTGTGTCCTTACTATCCGTGAGTTGCGAGTGGGCAAAAAAAAACGCTCCCGAAGGAGCGTTTTATCTTAACGATTTTCGATGTTAATACTAGTCGAAACTAGCTATTAATCGATGATGTCGTTACCACGGATTACGTCAAGGTCTGTGCGTACTGAGTCATTCTGTACCCAACCACGGTCAGAACCGTTAACGTTGTATGCAGAGTAAACAGATACGTTAGTTGGATAGTCAGCAACGTTGATAGTCAACGAGAATTTGCCGCTGCCAGCTAATGCACCGTCGTTAAACAGCGCTTCACGGATTTCACCAGCGATTGGAGTTACACCTGGGTTCGCAAGAGCGTTCAGAGTGTAAGGACCATACATGGTGCCATCTTCAGCCATAACGTCAACCCAGATAATACGATCTACATCGTTGTTATTTGGAGCTGGGCCATCAGTGTCGTTAGGACCAGGGACAGTCGCATCATCAAAACCTGGGTCACGCGACTCGTTGGTTACGTAGATGATTTGGCTGATTGGTGTTACTTCACCAGATGCTGACTGAGCACTGTAAGGCATGTAAGGAATAGTCGTTACAGAGCCGTTCACTGTCCATTCACCAGCATACACTGCACCAAGCTCAGTCTCACCTTCGAACGGACTAGAACTCAACACGCCATCTTCAGGGAAGTCGACGTCGTCAGTCGTGCCTGCGTCAGTGTACTGTGCAGTTGTGTGTTCCCAGTTCACCGTAGCAGAAAGTGAAAACTCACCGTCTTGCTTAGGATTCTGGAAAGAGTTAGCAGTAGCTGCCAAATCGAACACTAGGTTGACTGGAACGTCAGCATTATCACAACGGAAGTTCAATGCGCTTGCATTGTGGCTGATGTAAGTACAGTTGTTCGGGTTACCAAAGTCGAAGAACGCTTCGATACCGCCTGGGTTGGCACTGTCAATCCAGCCGAACATGTTGTCGCCAGAAAGAGTGAACACGATTTTTTCAGCTGGATCCTGGTCTACCTGAACAACGAAATCCCACGCCGAAGCGTTATCATCAGCTGGGCTACCAGCATCAGGGTTGTCAGTAGTTACTACCCAGAATTCGCCATCATCAGTCGAGTAGTTGTTACCGTGAGAGGCACCGTTAACACGGAATAAACGACGGTATTCCCAAACATCCAACTCACCGCTGTATTCTTGTTCAACGCGCAGTTCGAACTGTGGACCCATTTTGAACAACTGAGTGTTGTCGACCATAGGTGAAGTTACAGTGTCAAACGGCCATGGGTTGGTGTTCGTTGGCCATGGCTGATTATCCAGACGTGAGAAGGTGTCAAACATAACACCAGACTGAGCAACAACTACAGGTGCATCAAAGTTGAAGCGACCGAAGTCTAACTCGATACCGTAAGTGGTGTCGTTAGAAGCAGTAGTTTCATCACCGAAGATGTTCGTTACACGGTAGATAAGAACGGTGTTGTTATCGTCGTCAGCAGTCTGAGCTACGAAATCAAGAGTCATACCCTTGTTCACGTCTTCCAGGTCGCCATCGTCGTTGTAACTGCCTGCAGGAGGCATAATCACACCGTTGCCCGCGAAGTTGCCTTCATCAAACTGCTCACCGAAACCAACTGTTAGCTGATCCGGGTGGCCATCGATGTATGCACCGTCTTCGAAGCGGAGGTAAACGTAATCACCCTCTTTGTATTCGTCGTTCAGGGTCAATACGATATTTTTCGACAAGATTTCATCCATGGTAGACATGAATTCATTTGTCGCATAAGTAGTGTCTGTGAGAGAGACGTCTGCAGCCATCGCTCCCGTGCTAGCGCCGGCAATTGCCAAAGCTACTAGCGAACGTTTAAACATGTTTGTCATGATGTTCTCCAATTTCATGAAATAAGAGCTTCCAGCTAATAAACAAGCTTTCACTCCTGTAGTTATCAAATTGACCTCACCAAATGAGGTCCCTTCGATTTTTTTCGAACTTTCAGTCTTTTAAGAGTCGCAGGTCCGGTAACGAGGTGATTAATCACGTTACAGAACACTCTATTCAAGATGAGAGTCCAAAATACTTCGTTGACTCTTTACCGAGTCCCCTAATTGCTTTGCCGTTGAGGTTGTTAATTATGGTTTTTCTATACATCCATATGCTCAACATTTTTGCAAAGTTGCTAGCAAGATTAGTCGTTAACCGAGATAGTTGTCAAGCCATCCGCAATGGTTTTTCTTATTTCTTCCCACTGTTCCGTACGTTCAATGATGCGTGGGGTAATGAAAATCACCAACTCGGTTTTTTCATTCGATTCTTTCTCAGATTTAAATAAATTACCGAGTAATGGAATATCCCCCAGTAATGGCACTTTACTGTCACCACTGGAGTTATTTTCCGAGATTAAGCCACCTAATAGTATCGTCTGTCCGCTTTGCGCAATGACCTCGGTTTGGATTGCGCGCTCGAAGATACTTGGATTCCCGGCAACCGAAGGTCCGGTCGGTGAAGTGTTTGAAATCGTTTGATTAATTTGCAGTACCACCAAGCCTTGTGCATTGATGGTCGGAGTGACGGTAAGCTGCACACCGGTTTTACGGTATTCAACCGACTGCGTCTGGCTTTCCAGATTCGGTGTAAAGGTGGTCGAACCCACTGTTGGAATGTCATTACCGACATTGATCGAGGCCGCAACACCATCGCGGACCACCAAAGTTGGATTCGAGATCACATTGACTAAATTCGAGCTTTGCTGCAGGTTGGCAATGAATCTGTCGAAGCCATCGACCCAGCTTAAGCGTAAACCGCCGATATCTTGAGCCCCTAAAGTACCAAGAGTACCGCCACTAAAATTACCGTTGCGGAAGGCAAATTCAAAGCCTTGCGCGAATTCATCGGTCAGGGTCACCTCAGCAATGGTCGCATCGAGTACGATTTGCTTCGGCATCACATCGAGCCGGCGCACCACCGGCAACAAGGCTTTATAGTCGCCACCAGTGGTATAAAAAATAATCGAGTTCGAGCGTTCATCGACGGTCATGCGCATGTCTTCATTACTTGCGGTCATACCACGCTGTCCGCTTTGCCCCGTCGCTCCACCCTGTGCAGATTGCGTGTCACGGGCAGTATTACCGCCCATTTGCGTGCTGCCCATCAGGTTACCGATGGACGCACCTAGATCCGAGGCACGCGCGTAACGCGGATGATAAATGTAATACCCTCTTTCAGGACCTTTGCTCGGTTGGTCAATTTGCTGTGTCCAGTAGCGCGCCCGATCCAGAACTTCTTCGTTAGACGCAAACATCGCCACGGCACCAAGCTGGGCCACCGGCACAGTTAACACAGCCACTCCCATACCGGCCTGGCGACCGACGCTAACGCCTTCGGCTTCCATTAATTCTTTGATCTGGTCAATGTAATCCATCGGCGACAAATACGTCAGCTCAACCATTGCCACATGTCGGCCGCGATTGGCGGGTACATCCAGGAGGTGAACCAGGTCTAAGAATCGAATAATTTCAGCACGGTTACCTTCGACAAAAAAGGCATTCTGCACCTGATCGGCTGAAACTTTGACGCTGGAAAGATTACGCAAGGTACGCTCTAGTGATGTCTTCAAGCCGTATTTGAGCGGAATCACTTGCATGATTTTTTGCGCGGTATCCGGCACATCAGCGTAGCGACGGCCAAATCCAATTACGATATCCGTACGCGCATCCGTTCTTGGATAAATGTAATAGGTCCCATCGCGCAAGGATACATCCAGACCGTTATCGATCAGTAACTGACGCGACAGCGAGAAGAGTTCTCTCGAGCTAACACTGTTGGATAAATTCAGCGTGACGTTTTGCTTTAAGTCACCCTGCGTCGCTATCACGTAATTTGCTTGTAATGCAGTGCCGAACACCGTCTCGATAAAATTGCGCAGCGGCAATTCATTAGCATTAAGCGAATGTGAGTCGGTGGTGCTGAACTCTTTGGCTGGATCCGTATCACTACGTTTCAAGTAATTTTCATAGTCCATCGAACGCAGCTGCTGAAAGCCTTTGGTCTCAAGCGTAGGCTCATCGCGCGTTTCGTTGTCTGAGTAATTGATATCATTCGCTTCGAGGCGTTTCGGGTTGACCTTTATCGGCTCAGGCGTTTGTGCGCAACTCAGCACGCTGCATGCGGCGAGTAGTGCGACACAGTATTTTAGGTGCGTTCGGCTCATAATTTCCTCATTTCTTCTACGGCGCTAATAGTCGAACACCGGAATCGTGACAGATTCGTCGTCACCACCGATAAAGGTGACACTATTGACGTTAATTTTGCTGACAGTGTAGCCATTCAATTCGAAGCCTTCGCTGATCTCTGTGATCTCGACTTGGCGACTTTCAATTTGCTGAGTATCAATCAGAGCGATACGCGCACCGCCGGTTGCGGCTTCACTTGCCGTATACACGCCTCGTACCCGGACTCGCATGTCACCTAAGTTCACCCCACCTTCGAGCAAGGCAGCTTTGGGCTCACTTACTGCCACTTGTTGTTCTTGTTGACTTTTTTCTGCTTCTTCGCGGCGCTGTTGCAACCAGCTTTTAACTTCCTCACTGGCCTGTGCCGACGCGAACTCGATGCCAACTCCGGCCATAGGGTCAAAGTTGCGGGAGGCGTCACTTTCTGCGACATATATACGTTGCGCAAAATCGATGACACAGATGATCACCAATGCCACAGCTATCAGTTTTACGCTTGTTGGGAGCTGCTGCCAAGCTTTCATAACGGCCCTCCCTGCTCGCGCACAGCCACCTGTAAGATTATGGTCAGCTCGTGGACATTACCGCGGCGCCGTTGCGATGGCCGTAACTCAATACTTTGTTGCCGCACGAATGGCATTTGCTCCATTAAGGCAAGTTGCGCCTGCGCGACATGCTCGATGGTGCCGGCGATACGAACTTTGGCATTCAAGGTAGCAATACCAGCGCCTTGGCTTTGTAGTCCTGTCATCCAGTTGAATTCATCGATAGCCACAGTGTGGGTGCGCAATAGTGTTTCAATCTGGTCCTGCATCTGGATCTGCAGCAGTGTAGTTTCCGTGGCGTTGGGCAAGCTTGTGACTATAGTTGCACGCTGCTCAACCGCAACCTGATGCGCGGCAATCACTTGCTCAGCATGGGACAAGAGTTGTTCGCTACGCTGCACCTGCCCCTGCGTTAGGCCGAGTTCAGTGGTCAGGTCATTCTGCCAACTTAGAATAGGTTTCACGACAAATTGCAGCGCGGCCAAAAACGCAGCGAAGATCAGTAGTTGACGTTGCGAGCTGGTCATTGGCCACCTCCTTGCTGCAGCAAGGATAAATCTATGCGAAACCGCTGTTTGCCGCTACCACCGCGCACCGGAGATGCGAATTCAGCTTTTTCAACCTGGGGTAAATCATGCAAGGTTTTCAATAATTCCAGAGCATTTTCGGTCTGACCACCGACGCTGAGTTGCTTGCCGTCACCCTGCATAAACGACAGGCTGACCTGATGCTGTTCGATGACCGCGAAGACTTCCCAGAAACCGTTAATAGTGTCGGCATTTACATAGACCTGACTGAGCTGTTCAATACTGTCGCTAACGCTTGCCAATTCATTCTGCCGGGTGAGCAGTTCACTGACTTCGGGGGTAATGGCTTCGAGTTTATGATTAAGCCAACTGCGCTCAAGCATTAAATAACCGCTGCTTAGCGCTAAATAAATCGCACCAATAACAGCGATAACGGCGAGGGCCGGTTGCCAGGCAAAGGATTTACTGCTCGCAGATTTTTGCCAGCCCTGGCGCCAATAATGGCTACCCAGCTTGCTTACGCCACGCGTGATCAGCGGGCCGAGCTGGCTATCATTGATTTGGGTGATCGGGCTGCTGCTTGGGCACCCCAGTGCCAGCTGCGCACGCTGCGCGTCACGCATCATGCTTGAGCGCACGGCGGTTTGCCACTGCTGCTCTTGATTAAAGAGGAAGTAGCAATGCTCGCCGCTCTCTATTTGGTAGAAGCCTTCAGTTAAGGCGGCGCTAAGCACCAGCGATTCCGGTAACACGACAAAAGCTCTACTGAGCAGCGCCTGCCCCTCATCATTTAGCGTCAGCGTCAGGACGCGTCGCTGGCCGTCTTGCCAGGGACCGATAAAATGCTGTTGACTGGAGCTTGTCGCTTTTTGCTTGAGGACTTTTCTTAAACCGTTAAACGATCGGATAGTGAAGGACTGCCAACTTTCCTGATAAAAGCTGCGCGCCAGCACCAGACAAGCTACCCGACGTTTGGGGGGCGCCGAGGGCTTAGTGTTCTGACCCTGAAACCACTGGCCTTGTTGATTGACACGCCAAACCAAAGTCGTCATGCCGCCTTTCAGCTGACGCTGAAGCGATGCTTTGGTTTTCGTCGAAGTTGCAGCTACCATTTTGTTATCGTTGTACTTATTGTTTTACTGGTTATTGTACGGTTCGTTGTGCCTGCTGAAAGTGCTTAGCATGCAAACGCAATGGGATTGGCTGCCGCGGTCGATAGTCGATGCGCCGATACAGCTGCAACCCGCCAGGCTCTGCAGTGATGCGAATGCGCTGCTGTTCCCCCGGAAAAATATCACTATCAAGAGCACCCTGTAAATTAATGAACTCTTGTAGCATTCCCACAGCATTATCATTACTTTTTCTTAATGCTTGGATAGTATCAGCTTGCCCCTGGGTTAGCAATATGGTCAAAACTTCGTCTGGAGCCCAGGCTGGATTATGGATGTTAGCGTCTAAGGTCGTGTAGGGACGGATTAAATTCACATCCCGCATGGTCCAGTTGTTAAGGTGAGCTAAGTCCGAAAATGATTGGAAGAACAGCTGATCAGGCTGCATAAGCCACTCTCGTAACTCGCGTGTCATGAGTTCGGCGCGCTGCGGTGCAACATCGAGCTGTACCAGCAGGTCAGCCAGCTTGTCCGTCTCAAAGCTAACATTCAGCAGACTGCTCTCATTTTGCATCTGTAGGCTCACTGCTGATCCTAACGGCTCGAACGCAACGCGATTTGGTAGCGGTAAGGAGTGAGGATAGTTATAGAAGTTCACTCCGGCCAGCGGACTCTCAGGGTTATTGCGAGCCAGCAGCCAGTCATTGCTTAATAACAGAGCATCCAGATAGTTTGCCGTCGACTCCAGTGCTAGTTGCAGTTCGGCTTGATCCTGCATGGCCTGCGCGCGCTGAACGGAGGAGCGCGTTTGCTGACTCATTACCAATAGTAAAACTGAAATAATGGCAACCATGAGTAGCACCTGAAAAAGTGCCATGCCTTGTTGGGTTTCGAGGCGTTGCTTACACATCACGGGTATACCTCGACAGTGCTGATTCAACTGCATCGGGAACCTCGATCAGCCAACGGAAGCCATTCAGGTCGACTTCAATGGCTTGCGGGTGCAACACGCGCTGCATACCATCATAGTCATTAAACCATTCCAGACTGTAAGCCTGTGCCGCTTCCGCAGATACTGTATCATTGCGTTCACGCAGAGACTGATAGCCGTAATACCGAAAGTCGATGCGACCGATGTTGTCATACAGAATGCGGCGAAAGTTAAAGGGTAATTCTTGCTCTTCACGACTGAGGTAAACGTCCGTCAGCACCGCTTCTTCATACACCAGCCGGAAGGTGCCATCGCCATTGGCTTCACGAAATAGACGGTAGACCGCAGCCGCGTCAGGATTCTGCACGCTGGTGTGAGACACCGCGGTAAAACCCTCCGCGCGCCCCAGAAAATAGAAGCCCAGGCGGTCGTTCTCACCGTAGACCGCTTTCGAGTAGGTGTTCCAGGTCACTTTCTGCACTAAGCTGGCCAAATGATGACGCTCCCCAGAGCTCTCGGCGAGGCCCTTATTGCGCTGCCAGTTTTGACTGAAATAATCGTAGGCGAGTGCGCCACTAATCATCAGCAGTGACAGCAGCACCATCGCAATCAGCGTCTCAACTAGGGTGAAGCCGCTTGACGAATTGTTTCGTCCCATACCAGCTCCTCGTAGTTAAATGTGCGTTGGGTACTACCGTAGTTCATGTTCAGAGTGATCGCGTAGAGTCGATAGCGTTGACCATACTGATTATAAGCGCCTAGTCCATCATCATAGAAAGGTGCTGGTGGCAGATAGGCAATTTGCTCAGCCTGCCACGCGATCTCTACGTCTTGGCTGAACAGCTCGCTGCCCGACGTTTGGCCGTCATGCTGCAAGTTGAATTTAATATTGCTGCGCACGGTATCGAGCTGCGTCAGAATATGGGTGACCTCTGCCGCCTTCACCGAATTCTGCATATTATTCTGAAATGCCATCACGCCGGTGACCACCGTTGCGAATAAAATGGTCATCGCCACCAGGATTTCGATCAAGGTAAAGCCGCTAGTCGCGCGTCGCATTGCTCACCTCCTCGCCAAGCTCGATCAGCGTCATGTTCAGTTCCCGCCCGAGCTCACGTTCGCCTTCCTGCCAACGCAGGTTAGCTGGTGTCCAGAACCCATTCCGGTTCAGCGCCAACCGCTGCCCTGGAAAACTCAGATAGTCGAACTCCACCACCTCGCCCCCGCTCTGCTGCAAGTTATCCACAAAGGGCAGCCCTTTCTTATCCACAGAGGGCTGCCCTTTCTGGATAAGTAGTTGGTTGGTGTGGGTGGTGAGGGTGTAGGCTTGGTTTTGGCTGTAGGCCTGAAATTGATAGTGGTCGAGCAGGCGCAGCAGGGCCTCGCGTTCGGCGGTGGCTTTGCTGCGGTCGTACTGGCTTAGGGCGACGGGGCCGATGAGGCTGGCGGCAATGCCAATAATCACCAGCACCACCAATAACTCGATAAGGGTGAAGCCGCGATAAAGCTTATCGGCAGCAGCGCGCATCATATAGGCATGTCTGTGACGGCGGAAATACTTAGCATCATAATGACCACTATGGTGCCGACCACAGCTCCCATGAACAAGATAAGGGCGGGTTCGAGCAAGCTGGTAAAGCGCGTCACCCAGCTATAGAAAGTACGACGTGAGCGATCGGCGATTTCGCCAAATACCCGCGCCAGCTCGCCACTTTCTTCACCAATGCTCAACAGTGCGGCGAAGTACGGTGGGTACAAGCGTGACTCACTCAAACATTCAGCCAGGCTTTCGCCGCGGTTAACACGCTCAGCGGCACGACGCACTTCCGCCCGTAAAGATTCGGTACGTAAAGTTTTGGCGGCGAGCTTCATGCTGCGGTCGATGGCTACGCCGGCACTTAACATGACATGCAAGGCTGCATTAAAGCGGATCCGTTCAACCAATAAGTTGGCACCGGACACCACCGGCAAGCGCTCGCGACACCAGGTACCTAAGGCTTGCACCCAGGGCTGGTCACGGTAATGCCACAGAGCAAAGCCGCCCCCAATCAAGCCTAACGCCAGCCACAACTGGTAGTTGAGGAAGAACTCACTAACGGCCAATAAGGCAATGGTATACCCAGGTAAATTCTCCTGGTCCTGAAACAAGGTGGTTAAATTCGGGACGACGAAATTAAAAATGAAAACGATGGCAGCAATACACACCGTCAGAATAACTGCGGGGTAGACCAGCGCTTGTTTGATTTTCTCGCGCAGCTCCATTTGGTAATGCAGCTCGTCAGCAAGGCGCTGGAAAGTTGCCGCTAGCTCGCCGGTTTCTTCGGCAATCTGTACCAGCCCCACATAAAGCGAGCTAAAAACCGGGAATGCCGCCAGGCTGTCTGAGAGCTTGTGGCCCTGCTTCAGTTGTTGCAGCACGTTTTGCAACATATCGCGTAATGCCGGTTTTTCGACATTGTGCAAGAGGATCTCTAAGCCTTTATCAACGCGCAGGCCAGAGGTAAGCAGTAAACTGATTTCGGCAGTAAAGAACTCAACATCGCTGATGTTAAGACCGCGCTCGCCAAAGACGTTAGCATTGAGTCCTGTCGAGGCTTCCTTGATGTCGGCGACCAGCAGTTGCTGGCTTTCCAGGCGGGCTTTGGCCGTGGTCATGTCGACCGCGTCGATGCGACCTTTCTGCTCAACGCCACTGGTGTTATAGGCGACGTAAGTGAACAGAGCCATTAGCCTGCAACCCTCACCACTTCAGCTAACGTGGTTTCGCCACGAAGGGCTTTTAGAACGCCATCTTCGAGCAGGTTACGGTAACCACGTTCACGGTTCAGCCGGCGGGCTTTGGTCAGAAATTCGGCGTCACCAAGTAACGCGGTAAGTTGCTCATCACAGCGCATGTACTCGATGAGTGCGACCCGGCCTTTGTAACCGGTATTGGCACATTGGTCGCAGCCAACTGCTTTGTGTAAGGCTGGCGTCACCGCAAAGCGTTCCTGCAACCAGTCCATTTTCATATTGCGGAAGTTCGCTGCAGCGTCAGGATCAGGCTGTTTACAGTGCGGACACAGCTTACGTGCCAAGCGTTGCCCAACAATGACTTTGATCGCTGCCGATAACAGGAATTCTTCTACGCCTAAATCGAGTAAGCGGGTATAAGCACTGGCGGCATCATTGGTGTGCAAGGTACTAAATACCAGATGCCCCGTTAATGCGGATTGCAGCGCAATACCGGCTGTTTCGGCATCACGGATCTCACCCACCATAATGATGTCGGGGTCTTGTCGTACCACCGAGCGCAACGCGTTAGCGAAGGTAAAGCCGATGTCACTTTGTACGTGGACCTGATTGATGCCGTCGAGTTGATACTCCACGGGATCTTCGATGGTAATAATTTTGACGTCAGGCTCATTGCGACGCGATAAAAACGAGTAGAGGCTGGTGGTTTTACCCGAGCCCGTTGGACCGGTCAGCAGAACGACCCCTGAGGTCGCCTGAATGTCGCGCAATAATTCAGCTTCAACATCTGGCTCAATACCCAGGGTCTTCACATCATAGGCGAGGTTATCTTGTAGCAAGAAGCGCATCACCACGCTCTCGCCCTCACCTACTGGCAATGCCGAAACCCGCACGTCCACATTGAGACCATCGATACGCAATTCTATTTTGCCATCCTGGGGCCGACGCTTTTCGGCGATATCCATGCTCGACAGTAATTTCAGTCGGGTGACTACGGGCAGCACCATGTGCATGGGAATAAAATCGGCTTCGTGCAAGACGCCATCAATACGATAGCGAACCCGCCCTTTGCCTTTCCAGGGCTCGATGTGCATGTCTGACGCACGGCGCCGCAGTGCTTTGGCGATAAGATTATTGAGCAGGTTGACCGTGGGCGCCTCAGACGCGAGTTCACGCAGACGGTCTTCTTCGAGCATGGTCAGACCGGCATCTTCGCTCGGTCCCTCACTTTCCTGCTGCCAGCGATTCTTAAGCTGGTTGTAAACATCATCACCCACTACCACCAACTGCAGGTCCAGCGCACCAAGGTTGGCAACAAACTCAAGCAAGGCTGGCTGGCTGGGATTGGTACATACGACTTTTAGAAGCGGTTGGTCGGGACTGTAGGCAATGGGGACACATTGCTGGGCGACAGCTTTACTGGCGAGTTCTGCTGGCAGTTGTTCATGCAGCTGAGTCCAGTGCTCGTCGTCGTCGAGCAAGGCTTGTTGCTCATCTTCGCCAAGTCGCTGAAGTTCATAAACCTCAGCGTAATAGGCGGGTAAGTATTCTGAGCTCAACGCGCCCATGCGCACCAATATCTGCTCCAGCTGGCCGCCATTGCGACTCTGGAATTGCAACGCTTTGGTCAGATCATCCTGATTGACCCGAAAGCGCTCCGTAAACAGCTGGGTGACGTTGGCTGTACTCATTGTAAAATGATATCTGCGTTATTCTCTTCGCCGCCTTCGCGGCCATCAGCTCCATACGACAATAAAGTAAAAGGAGCACCATCGTCACCCGGCATACGGTAAACATAGTCGTTGCCCCAAGGATCCGGTGGAACGTCTTTCGGAAAGTAAGGCCCCTGCCAGTTCACATCATCGCTGGTCAAAAGCTGGTCTAGGCTATCGGGGTAACGCCCCATATCCAGACGATAGGTACTCAATGAGGTTTCCAGCATCTTCATCTGGGTTTCAGCAGTTTTGATTTTCGATGAATCAACTTTTCCGAACATCTGCGGCGCCACCAGGCTTGCTAATAACCCCAAAATCACAATAACGATCAACAGCTCAATCAAGGTAAAACCACGTTGCTTGACCACTAGCGCACTAGGTTTCATTGTTCACTCCACTATTCTGTAATTATTCTTTATAAAACGGACTCCGAAGATCCGTTGCATGGAACAATTGCACACTGCGGCCTAGCATCTGACCACCATCACGCGTGAGCGGTGTCCAGCCAATGAAGCCGCGGTTAGGACTATGTTCCGTTTGTAAGATGTCGATTGGGAAACTTATGTAGAAACCCTTGGTAAAGCTACCTTCACCATACTCGCGAGAAGAAACATTGGTCTTCGCCGCGTAGGCCCCAACTATGACACCACTTTTAAACTTATGTTCAACATTTAACTGCAGACCGTTGTCTTGTGCAAGGAATTTACCAAATGCAGCCTTAATTAATGTGTTGGGCATAAATTTTGGCTCATAGTAGCCGGTAATATGACCGGTAAAGGTATCGTAGTCGAGAAAGCCTGTGTGACTTTCATAATCACGCTGTTTCACCCAGTTCAGATCGACGCCAACGGCCCAGTTGCTGTCCAACTCACGATACAACAACTCGGTTCCGACACCACCGAACATGCGCTCGAGGTAACCGGCATAGACACTGGTGTAAACATTAGGTGCGAGCTGATTGATGTGGCTCAGCTGCAAGCTGTCCATCCAGATATCACTGAAGGTCGTGTACTCGCGGACGTAGGTACGGACACGCGGTAACTTCGACTGAAAACCATCGACAAGGAAGTTAAAATCGTCGAAGTTGGTGAGCAGGTTACCGCTGATGGTTCCGTGCGCAAACGTACCCGGCGCCAGCCACATGGATGCGTTGAGATCGAGACCAAACTGGTACATGTAGAAATTCTCAGGGTTACCGAAGCTCTGGTCCAGGAACGGACGGACGCTGAAACGCGGCCAGCCCCGACGGTACTTCGCTTCATACAAACCCTCATCTGCTCTGGCGCTAAGGTCGGTATTCTGGCGGCTGAAAGCATCTGCTAACTCAGTATCAAAGTCCGTGTTATGGATGGCTTTGCGCGCGATTTCGAGATCAATTTTGGTGGTCGCAAGCTGAATTTGGTCGTTCTGCTCGACCACTTCTACGTAGTTGTAGTTCTCTGGCAGGCTTTGATCGGCGATACGTGCGACCTGACGGATCCCCTCTTCATAGTCGCGGTAATAGCGCTGGGTGCCATAAATACGCAAGGTATCTATTCCATCAGCTTCTGCGGAACTCTCGTTTTGCAGCTCACTGACGGTGATCCCCGCGAGCCGCCACACATTACCGCGCAATTTGCGGGTGCTTTGCTCGGTTTCGAGGTCTTCGGCACGCGCTAATGCGGTGCGGGTGTTAGGAGTGGGTACCCGCCGGTTGGCTGTTTTTACCTGGCCAAGACTATTGAGATCGAGGGCTCCGGAAAAACCGAACATGAAGGTATTGCCACGCTCGTAACTCAGTTTTAGTGTCCAGGTATCATCAATCTGATAATCAGCGCCGAAGTTCCAGGCTGAGTCCACGTCAAGTCGACCGAGGAAACGCTCATCACTGTAATCATTACCATCGTATTCAGCCTTTAAGACCAATGGGGCAAACGGCGTCTGGTATTGGATGCCTCCAAACACTGATGTTTCGCCACGAAACCACTTGTCCGTTTCAAATCGACCACCGCTGCCACTAAATCCTGGCTCTCGGACACAAAAGCGATCTGAAACTTCACAGAAAGGGTTAGTGATGTTATCGCGGCGGCCCATATAGCCCCACCCTAAACCTAAAGTGAGGTCAACGGGGCCAAACCTTTTACTTGCGACAACATACTCGCTGGCAAAGATCCCTGTACCTGCCAAATCACGCCAACCTACAGCAACCTGCGGTAGCCAATAGCTTTCCTGGAGCAGCCGCAACTTGACATCAAAGCCTTTGTCTTTACCCGTTTGATCGCCACTAAAATCCGGGTCGGAGCTATATTTTATCGGTCGTATATCGTTGTAGCGAACCGTGGTCTCTAACCAAGGAAACAGCTGCAAACTTATGGCAAGTCGACGATATTCTTCGTTGTCATAATACAAGCCCGTCAAGGTTCCATAATCAGCAAAACGGGCATTTGGCATTTGCATCAAGCCAACACCACCGAAATCCGATTGGCTGGCGTACTCATCTGCCATCACCACAGGTGTTGCTACAACAGCACTGAGCGCTAAAGCAACGGCCGAAAGCTTACGAGGAGATGAAGGAAAGCGTAAAAACGTCATGATTGCGGATTCCAATAGCGCGCTAACGCACTGATTTGCTGATTCAGGTTCTGCCATTCGTTATCCAGGCTGCTCAAATCCAACGGCACAAAAATCAATCCATGGACTGGGGGTAATGCCTTGGCATCATTGTAATAAGCAACTTTAGTGCGCGCTGAAAGGCCAGTGATAGCAATCAGCTCGACTTCGGTAAGGTTATAATCTTGCCTGAATACGTCGCCTCGTTTCAATATCGAGCGGACGGTATCCTGTTCCGTAAACTGCAACTGCTGAACACCATCAGCAGAAATTAAAGTAACTTGCCAGGGGCCGAGAGCTTTGGGTGGCAGCAACTGATAATCGCCGGCAGGTAACAACGGATTGGCATCCATATCACTGGCTGCCGCGCTAAAACTACTAAACAAGGATTTGCGCTCAACATCGACCCCACTTTGCACTTCCAGACTGTCATCAATCTTAGTCAGGCCAATCCATTCCGCGCCTACTAATGGCCACTGGTGAATTTGCTCTGCGTAAGCTTGAGCAGCTTGAGCTAATTCCAACTCGCCTGAGGCTGTAGCAATCTGAGTAAGCCGTTCAAGGCGCTGCAAAACATGCTGCCGGCGTTGCTTTAGCTGCTCCGTCTGACGCACACTAAGCAGTCGAGTCGACGCCCAGTAGGCCGCTGGAGCGAGCTCTGCAGCTTGATAGATTTTTAGGAGCCGGGGCCGCTCGCTGAAAGCGTAAACCTGATTACCCACTGTCACAGTCACGGGCGCAGCGCCAGTCGCCGCCTGCTCCTGAGCCAGCCCCACTCCAAGGCCGCCAAAACCCAGAACCAAAAAAGTGACTAAGTGACACGCGAACTGATAGCAACGGCGAACCATCATTGCAGATCTCCATCAAAAGGCTTCATCTCACGCCAGACTGCGTAACCAATACCAGGCGAGACCCATTGCTTTGCATACACAATACGACCATCAACGGCATAAAAGGTGTTACTAAATTCTTGTCGGTTCGCTTGCCCTTGCTCGCGAATCTCGATCACCCGTAGTTGGGTTCCGTCGGGATGTTGATAGTCACGTTCTGTACCTACGCTAAACCTCGAACTCACCTGCCATTTGCTGATGTCGTTCTCACCGTAATTGCCAACTTCAACCTGGCGTTGCCAGGTGTTGTCGCATTCTGTCGCGGTTGTCCTGGCGGCATGTTTTGCGTAGCAAACGAGCGGGTCAGTGGACCAGGCACTCGTGAAAAGCGGCATTCCGGGAATGCCGGCGGCGGTTAAAATGCGACCATACTGCGTGGTGATGGCTTCTTCACCGCCAGTGCGATAGACCCTCTGGGAACCAACAGCGCGATCTAAAACAGCTACCACTTGTGGAAATTTATCAGTGCGGACATAAGCCGCAGCGTAAGGGTAATCTGAGACTTCCTCGACAGTCAGTTCGAGTCCCTTGTGTCCAAAAAAGGCGGTTTCTGCAGTATCCACCATATTCTTAACACGGGTACTGCAGCCAGCAAGAACCAGCAAAGAAAGTGCAGAGGTGACGAGGAGTCGGGAATTGATTCGCATACAAAGTTCGCTTTCTGGTTGTTGGCTACTTTTTGTTCAGCACCTAAAAAAATACCGCAGTGCGCACCTGCGGTATTTTTCAGTTCATCGACGCTAGATTAGAAACCTGTTGTCGTAGTTACCACTGGAGCCGTTGTCGTGGTTACCGGTGGCTCAGGTTCTGGTTCTGGCTCTGGCTCCGGCTCAGGTTCTGGCTCTGGTTCCGGCTCAGGCTCCGGTGGCGGAGTCGCGTCTGAGTCGTCGTTGTCAAGTGTCGCAGCGATTGTTAACGCTACGATACCAGCCGCGGCTACAGAACCTTTAGTGATGAAACCACCACCGTCACTGTCGCCTTCTGCGCTGGTTGCACCTGTCTGAGCAAATGCAGCTGGTGCTAACACCAAGCTGATTGCTGCAGCTAATGCAGTACGTTTGATCATAATAAATACACCTCTATGTGCTTGATTGGCCAATCTTTGGAAATGTTCCAAGATTACTTTAAAGATTAGCACCTTGTTCTAATTCTGTGAAGCCTCTTTATGTAAATGCACATCCATTTGTGGATAAGGAATGCCGATATCGTTTTTATCAAGAGCAATCTTGATTTCACGCATCAGATCCCAGTACACCGGCCAATAATCACCGACGTTAACCCACGGACGCACAATAAAGTCGACTGACGAGTTGTTCAGTGCGTGCACCTGAATATTCCAGGCGGGATCTTCCAGCAAGCGGTCATCCGCTTTCAGCACAGACTCCAGAACTTCTTTGGTCTTATGTAAATCCGCGTCGTACGAGACGCCAATTAACAAGTCAACGCGGCGCGTGTCTTCGCGGCTGTAGTTGGTAATTGGCTGACTGGTGATCTGCGCGTTAGGTACAAAGACTACCTTATTATCAGGGGTCTTAAGGACCGTTTGGAAAATATTTACTTCCTGAACTGTACCTGCAACACCACCTGCTTCAACATACTCCCCGGCCCGGAAGGGGCGGAAGGTAATGATCAGTACCCCGGATGCCATGTTCGACAGTGAGCCTTGCAGTGATAAACCTATCGCCAGACCCGCAGCACCTAAGATCGCGATAAACGAAGTGGTTTGCACCCCGACCTGGGATAGTGCCATCAGTACGGCAGCAATAAAAATAACGCTTTTGACAATGGCGCTAAGGAAACTAATCACGGCACCATCGACACCTTTACGCTCCATGCCCCGGCCAATCAGTTTGGCGACACTGTTCGCAATCATCTTACCGATGATCAGGATGAGTATTGCGACAACAAACTTAATCGTGTAGCTCACGATAAGCTCCTGGTTGTCGGTTACCCAGGTCAGAAATTTCTCCATTACTACTCTCCTTTATTACTTCTTAATTGGTCGAACTATCAAAACTTGGCTCAAAACTGCAATTTAAAGGGATAGGCACCCGTCGCATCGGCTCTGCCCAGAAACACTAACACATCTGCAATGGCACGGGGGGTTTGCACTCCAGGCTGCAACTTGCCGTTAATAACCACCTGAGGTCGTTGGTAACTGCCTGCCAAACGCGTCTCAAAACTTAACCCGACACTGTTGTTACCTTTCATAGTAGCAACAATTTCGTTATTTGCTGTGCAGCTCAAGGCCGTGGCAAACGTACCGAGGTCCGTCCATTGGCGATTAATACGAACCGCCGTGCCCCGCGTATCCAGTTGCCCTAGCAATTGATTACACCAAAGGCCACTGCTTAGATCAGCAAGCTGGAAATTCTCTAGCTTGAGTGACCAGCGCCCGTCGACAGTCACTGGAACAGGTAGCTGGTACGCAACCACCGCCTGCTGCAGATTACCGCCGAACTCGCCCGAAATTTGCACATCACCACCCCAGCCCAACTCAGCCCTGGCGTCCCCTGCCACCACATTGGTCGCTGGGATTTGCAAATCAAGCACTGCCTTGCCACTTAGCAGTGCGGTTGGCGCCAACTTCCAACTGACCTCATTAAAGACCAGGTTTTGCTGCGCTGAAACTTTATAGCTGAGGTTGGTCTGTCCTTGCCACAAACTACCTTCTACAGCAGTTAGCTCAACACCACTGTTCGCCGGCACGAACCACAGCAACAAACGTGCTGGAGCGAAAACGATCAAGCCGACCAGATAAACCGGAATTAACCAGAGTAACCAACGCCAACTCATGCCAGGCCGACCTTCAACCGCCGCACGTGTACGTGGCCTGGTGTGTTGCCGCGAGTGATATCGAGTTGTTCAATACTCAGCCCCGATTCAGCCTGAAGCGCATCAAGAAGTGCCAACACCCGTTCGAAGGGGACATCATTGAGCACCACAACTAAGCTATCGCCTTCCGGATTCATCCGTCCGACGTCAAGTTGCTGGGCTCGCGCAAACTCGGTGACCAGCCGCGGAATATCGCCAAGTTCATTCGCACGCCGCGCAGTAGTTCCCGTTTGAGGTTGTCCTGACTGTTGCTTGAGCGCCAGGTAGCGACCTGTGTTCTCACGCACCCAGGACAGAGTTTCCAGCTGTGCGTCACGCTGCAACTGACGCTGCTCGATACCACTTTGCAGCGGTTGCCAAAGGGCAAAATAGACGACACTGATAGCCAGTACGATGCCAGCCAAACTTACCAATAACCGCTCACGGTTATTGAGCTGTTGCCAACGTAGTTGAAGTTGTTCATGCAACATCGCTTAACTCTCCTCACGCACTTCGAAATTGCCGGTGACCACACCGTCTTGATTGGTCACTTGCCCCTGTTTCACTGACAAACCTGACTGCCCGGCAACCTCCTGAAAGCGTTGCAAAGTGTCAAAATCATCGGCATTCACCTGCAAGGTCAACGCTTGATTACTGTACCGCAGTAATTCTACCTGTAACTCAGGTGTTGCACGAAATGCCGAATCAAGCTGTGCCAACAGGTTCAGTCCTGACTGAGACGCTGCGCTGGACGTTGTCGCACTACTACCCACCTCAGCTAAGTGCTGGCGTAACTGGCTACGCACATTGACAATGCGTGACTCGTTTGGAAACGCCGTCAGGTAGGTTTCGTTAATGGCCGTGTTTAGCGCTTCATTTTCCTGACCGAGCTGAACATAGGTCACCAGCTGTTGAGCAAAAAGTGCGACCAGCGCGATAGCCGCGGCAATGCCTGCAGCACGCCATGGTAGCTTAAATTGCTGCTTACTACGTTTGCGCGCTACCCTAAACTCGCCGTGACGCAAATTAATACTGCCAGTGGCATGACCCAGTGACGCCACTTGCAACGGGAGTTCAAACTGCTCGCTGATGTTCTCGCCAGCAATCGGAAACACGGGCGGATAGTCCACACTGTAGGCCTGCCATTGCCCCTGCCGAACCAGGATAGATTGACCCAGCTCTAACTGACAGCCTTGCTCCATTACGGGCAACATGAAGTAATCTGGGTAAATCGCTTCGCATTCGATTCCGGCGGCGTCGAGGGCGCTCACCCAGTCTTGCATCCGTTGCCGCTGTACTACAGTGACCGGTATCGGCTGTTCCACGCCGGCAGGTTTGGCATGCGCCGGCCAGGCAAAATGTAAACTCTCAATCTCGCTGGCAAGTTCATCTTCAAGTGCGTTAGGGATCAGTTGCGGCAGCAGACGTTGTGAACCTGATGGCAAGCGGACCTCGGTCAAGCTGACCTCCTGACCTGGTACGAACAGCGTCACTTCGCAGCGCTGCGCCTGCTCACGTAGCTGTGAGAGCGCTTGCGCATCTGCCAGTTCACCACTGGCGATGACTTCCCGCTGACCAGGATGCCAGATCAGCCATTGCACCGGCTGCGCCAAATGAATATACAGTTGTTCCATTAAGGTTCTCCTAACCCACGCATGAGCACCACGGTCTCGTCGGTACCTATGTAGAGTTTACTTTGCCCGCGTAGCACCATATCGCCTACGCTAACATGGGTATCTAATTCAAAATAACTACTTTTTACCACCAGATCGTCGAACATGCCGCCGATGGTTTCAGCCGTAACGCCGCTCGCTTGCGGAACGCCACCAAAGTCCGGCCGAATGGTCTGCTGTGCCGCTTGCTGTAAAATCGAGTTGCTTTGCGTATCTTCAACACGGTCGTAGCCGTCGTCCGGACGTTCCACTAGTGCTGCATTCCCCGCATCTGTCGTCAGCCCGCCAAGGCTCACCGCATGCAAGAGCTCGCCGTGTTCCTCGGCGACCGTATTAAAGTTCAAGCGCAGCTTATTGCTGTTCGGAATCACACAAACAAACGGCTTCAGCGCTTGAAAGATCGGCTGAGTGACGCCACGAATAAGCCGTAGCTCGCTTTCATGCACTAAATAGTCGTTAGCGGCCTGGTACGGCACTGCGAGACTCTCATAATCCGCGCGCTCTGCACCATAGCCGCTACTGAGTCGGTCATCTTTATCCAGCCAATCGGCCAGACTCTCGACAATAGTATCGGCAGTATACGCGTCCATGTCGGGTACTGCCGCCAGTAGCAACATACGAAACTGTACCTTGCGTCGCGCCAGCTGCTCGTTGCTAAGACCGTCACCCTTGAGTGCGTTTAAATTAAAGCAACTGTGCAGATCTTTAATGCCGACCCTGACCAAGCCGCCACCTTCGATCGGGTACACCCGTTCGTCCTGCGTCTGCTGATACCAGACTTGCTCCTGATGCACCACACCATCGCTTTCATCAAGTTGCAGCTGTAATAAGTTGCGGGCGATTTCTTCGGCGCTCAACATGTACCAATACGCCTGCTCGGTTTGCTGGTAGTTCATGGTGCGAACAACGTTCATTTGCAACTTTTCACTGAGCTGCACCGCCAACACCGTTACCAGTGCCACCACCAGTAGCACCATAATCAGCGCCACGCCCTGCTGACGTTGCGGTGACGAGCGATTCAGATCAAATTTCCGGTTCACTGAAATCGCCTCCGTTGAGCACAAACACCCGAACAATGGTGCCCCAACGCTCGGTTTCGAGAGTCACTTCTAAACCATCAGGAATCGCCATCGACTCGCTATCTTCAATTTCGGCGGCCATGCTGGCGCGATCCTGACCTTCTTCGCCTTTAATGATCGGCTCCACCTGGAAACTGGTGACCCCTTTTAAAATCACCCGTTCTACGGGTTCCTGGCTGGCACTCATATCGACATAAATGTAGTGCTGCCGGACCAGGTTTTTCTGATCATCGATCTGGTAACGCACCGGTTGTAATTCGCTACGCGGCAGTAAATTGCCGGGATTAAACCAACCGGCACGGACATAATAGTCGCCCTCTGGGGTGCGCCGTGACACCGCCTGGCGCAGGTCCTGCTCCAATAAAAACATGGCCTGTTGTAATTCTGCCAGCTGTTCGCGTGCTTCGGCGCTTTGCTCGTTGGTTCGCATCATGGTGTTCACCACTGCGGCACTGGCTAAACCGATGATGGCAAACACCACCATCGCCACTAAAACTTCGACCAGCGTAAAGCCTCTCATGGCTGCACCTCGAGGTACCGGCCAAGGACATAGCTGGAGTCAGTACTCTCTACGCTGGGTCTGACGGTCACTTCGACGTAAAGCACATCGCCGGTGACAGTTTCGGTAAAGGTCGCGCGCCAATGCCACTGTCGATCGCCCACGGTTTCTGCGCCCTGGGTCAGTTTTTGCGGCTCTTCGCGGAGCGATAATCGTGCCAGTGCATTGCTCGCTGCGTAACGCGCCAGTGTCCGTTCTTGCATGTAAGCTAAGTCATTCAGGTGACTCGTCGCTGCGGCAACTCCGGCCAGCGCAGCCATAGCAAAAATGGCCAAGGCGGCCATGACTTCAATGAGCGTGAATCCGGACGACTTAGGCTTCATTCATTCACCGGCTCTAAGCTAACCTGGTAACCATCTTCACTGGCCAGACGCCAGCTGCGACTGGTAAACACATCCATCGAACCAAGCGTCAGGGTAAATACCGAAATGTCGCCGCTGCCGAGGATCCATAACTGCGGCATCACCGCCTCTTCGTCATCGTTGTTACGCTCCTCTTTCGGAGCGAAAAAGGATTCTACGGCATCTTCATCCTGCCCGAGCAGTTCTTCGGTTTCGCTATCGATTTCCCAAACCATGCCCTCGGGCCAGTTTTGCGCCCGTAGGCCCCGTTGTTCGATGGGTTGCCATTGCTGCTCGCGCCACTGCAGAAATCGGTAGCCATCCTGAGTCAGATGTAACCCGAGAATGGCATGCCGAACGAGTGCATATTCCTGTGCATAACGAATGCGTTGATGCAGGTCTTCAGCGGTCTCGCTGATTTGGTCGTCCTGTTGGTCGGGAATGACAAAGGACACCGTCATCGCCAACACTCCGATGATGGCAATGGTCACCATGATTTCGACAAGGGTGAACCCTGCCTTAGTTCTGTTCAAGGTTCCAGTTGCCGATGTCATCTTCGGTGCCTGGCTGACGGTCTTCACCGGCTGAGAAAATATCGATATCACTGTACTCACCTGGGCTCAGCAACAAATAATCTGAACCGTACGGGTCTTGCGGCAACCGCTGAATGTAACCACCACGGCGGTAGTTACGCGGTGTAGGTTCCGTGGTAGGTTCATTCAGCAATGCTTCGAGCCCCTGCTCGGTGGTAGGGAACATACCGTTATCGAGTTTATACTGCGATAAAGCGTTCTCCAGCGCCACAATATCTGACTTCACTTTTTGTCGATTGGCTTGCTCTGCTGAACCCAACACGTTCGGCAAAATCATCGTTGCCAAAAGGCCCAAAATGACAATGACCACCATCACTTCGATCAGTGAAAAACCTTTTGCTTTTGTCATACTTCCTCCAGATTACAGGCCGACCGCCTGATTCAATTGCAAGATCGGCTGAATAATAGCCATCACGATGACTAGGACCACCGCAGCCATCACAATGATCAAGGCCGGTTCAAATATTTTTAATGCCACATTCATAGTGTTTTCAAAATCGCGATCCTGGTTGTCCGCCGCGCGACCCAGCATCTGTTCCAACTGACCGGACTTTTCACCCGCCGCAATCATGTGCAACATCATCGGCGGGAACAATTTGGTTTGCGCGAGCGCGGCGCGTAACGACGAGCCTTCGCGCACGCGATCCGCCGCGTCATTGACAGCAATCTGCATGGCGCGGTTACTTAGTACGCGACCGGTGATCTGTAAGCCTTCCAATAGCGGCACGGCAGATGCAGTCAAGATACTCAGAGTACGCGCAAATCGTGCCGTGTTCACACCCTTTATGACACCACCAATCAGCGGCAGTTTCAGTTGCCACGCATGAAACTTATCGCGGCGCTTATCATTGCGGAGCATCTGTCCAAGGACCACCAACGCCAGCAAACCCGCCACCAGAATAAAGGGACCGAAGAACTGCAAAAACTCGCTCACCGCCAACAAGGCTCGCGTGATAAAGGGTAAGTCCTGGCCAATATTGCTAAATTGCTCGACAATTTGCGGTACCACAGACACCAGCAGGAAAATAATGACACTAATCGCCACGAAGGTCAGCACGAACGGGTACACCAGAGCCTGAGTCAGCTGGCCTTTTAGTTGGTGGCGCTGCTCGGTGTAATCGGCAAGGCGATTGAGCACTTCATCAAGGTGGCCCGAGCGTTCGCCCGCGGCCACCATTGCGGTAAAAAGCTTATCGAAGATGTGCGGATAGTCGGCCATAGCTACCGCCAGTGAATACCCTTCCACGACCCGTGAGCGCACTGCCATGACGAGCTTCTGCAGGCGTGGTTTATCGGTTTGTTCCGCGACCGCCAGCAAGGCCTGCTCAATCGGCATGGCTGCTGCAACTAAGGTCGCCAACTGGCGTGTGATTAGAGCCAGATCAGAGGAGCTGATTTTCCGTATCTTCCGCCGCGCCCACCAACCACTGAGGCCAGCTTCGCCCGCACTTGTTGCCGTTGAACTTTGTTCGGCGACTTCAACGTTAACCGGCAATAAGCCCTGGTCACGCAATAACTGACGCACCTGGCGCTCAGTATCCGCTTCAAGTACGCCGGTCTTTTTACGTCCGTTGGCGTCCAACGCATGATAGGAAAACGCGCCCATAGTTATTCCTCGCGCGTCACACGCAACACTTCTTCGCGTGTGGTGATGCCTTGCATGACTTTATCCAGCCCGTCCTGACGGATGCTCGGTGTGGTTTTACGGACATATTTTTCAATGGCCTGTTCGCCATGACCGTTGTGCACCAGCTCACGAATATGTTCATCCACCACCAGCAGTTCGTGAATACCGGTTCGTCCGCGGTAGCCAGTATGGTTACATTTATCACAACCCACAGCCCGGCACTCCTGACTTTCTGCAGTGATTTGAATTTTGCAGTCTTCACACAAGGTGCGCACCAAGCGTTGCGATAACACCGCAAGCAGCGATGAGCTCAATAAGAACGGCTCAACCCCCATATCTTCAAGACGCGTGATGGCACCTGCTGCGGTATTGGTGTGCAAGGTTGAGAGCACCAGGTGACCGGTTAAGGAAGCCTGTACGCCAATTTGCGCTGTCTCCACGTCACGGATCTCACCGACCATCACCACATCGGGATCTTGCCGCAGTATTGCCCGCAAACCACGGGCAAAGGTCATGTCCACGCGCGGGTTGACCTGCATTTGGCCGATCCCGTCAATGGCATACTCGATGGGGTCTTCGACGGTCAGAATATTGCGGTCTTTGGAGTTGATCTCCATCAAACCGGCATACAGCGTGGTTGATTTACCTGACCCCGTGGGACCAGTGACCAAAATAATGCCGTGGGGTTTGGTAATCAGCTGGGCAAAAATATTGCGGTTGGCCTCGGTCATCCCCAGCTGTTGCAGGTTTAGACGGGCGTTATTCTTATCTAACAGGCGTAGCACCACCCGCTCACCGTGATTTGACGGCATGGTTGAAACCCGCACATCGACCGCTCGGCCAGCAATAAGCAAGCTAATGCGGCCATCTTGCGGCACGCGTTTTTCCGCGATATCGAGCTGTGCCATAACCTTAATCCGCGAGACCAGCAACGAGCTGAGCTTGCGGTTAGGACGAATCACTTCACGCAAGACGCCGTCAATACGGAAGCGGATGAGCAGGTCCTTTTCAAAAGTCTCGATATGAATGTCCGACGCCCCTTCTTTAATCGCTTCTGACAACATGGCGTTGATCAGTTTGATAATGGGCGCATCGTCTTCACTTTCGAGTAAGTCTTCTGTTTGCGGCAGCTCATCGGCTAATGAAAATAAATTGGTCTCATTACCAATATCCTCCATCAGCTGCTTCGCTTCGGAGGAATCACGCTGATAGGCCTGGGTCAGAATCGCCTCAAACTCATCGGCTTGGTGCTCAATCACGGTAAATGGCATGCCTAAGGCACGCCGCACCTCAATCAGTACACTTCGTTCGACATCGTTCCGGCAGTGCACAGTGCAATGCGCATCTGCTTCGCCCTCAGCCTGCACGTCTGCGACCACCACGCCATAGCGCTTGGCAAAGCCAAACGGCAGGCGCCGTGGCGCAATTCGCGCTGCGACTTCGGCAACATTAGTCATTGCCGTTGCCTCCGTTATGCTTATCGAGATACTCCTGTAACTCCGGTGGAATAGCCAATTCTGACTCTTCAAACTCAGACAGTACCGGCGTATCCGTATTTGGCATTAAGGTGATGCCCTTATCCTGACGCTTCAGTTGCTGGGCGCGCATGTAGTTATATTTGCGGCTACTCAGACCTTGCGCGGTCGAAGTATCGCGAACGATGGTCGGGCGCAGAAATATCATCAAGTTACGTTTCTGACGAGTAGTTGAAGTACTGCGAAACAGTGCGCCGACCAGGGGTATGTCACCCAACAATGGGATCTTCGACTCACTTTCTTGCACGTCTTCATCGATCAGGCCACCAAGCACAATGGTTTCGCCATCGTCAGCCATCACTGTGGTTTTCAGTGAGCGTTTGTTGATAGTGATATCTACTGCGGTAGCGCCACTCAGGCTGGAAACTTCCTGCTCGATAATCAGCTGCACCGCGTTGCCTTCATTAATCTGCGGCGTCACTTTAAGCTTGATACCAATATCTTCACGTTCGACCGTCTGGAACGGATTGGTATTGTTATCGCCAGCTGTAGCACCGGTAATGGTCGGTACCGACTGACCCACTAAGAAAGAAGCTTCTTCGTTATCGACGGTCATAATACTCGGCGTAGCAAGGATATTTGAGTTGGTGGTGGTCGACACGGCTTGCAAGATCGCACCCCAATCGTTTTTCACCACCCCAATCATCATACCGTTCACGTTGCCCAACAGCTCCGCGAGCAAGCTCACGTCGCCGGGTTCATCAGGCTCGGTGGTCGTGACCAGATTACTGTCAACGATGGTCTGGGTGGTACGCCCTTCCCGCTCACGCGCCTGATAAGCGGCCGCGGCGAGTGGACCAATAGGCACCTGACGACCATTCGAGTACTGCACCATACCGCCGTCTTCGGAAATCCACTGCAGGCCAAGGTCAATCCCGTCGCCTTCCAGAATCTCAACGATAATGGCCTCTACGTGTACCTGAGCGCGACGGATATCCAGTTGACGGATCACGTTTTCCAGATTAGCCAACAAATCAGGCTGGGCAGTAATCACTAATGAATTACTGTCTTCGTGTGCAGATATATTGATTTGCGAATTATTCGGTCCACCACCACCTGTGCGCGTCATCCGCGCTTGCTGATTCGGTGCCCCGGCACTGCTCATTTCTGCCTGAATGCTCTCGCTGACGCCCTGTAGCACCTCTACCAGCTCTTTGGCTTTGGCATACTTTAAGTAATACACCCGGGTATTGCCTTCGCTTTTCAGGTCCTGGTCGAGACGGTTAATCAGCTCCACGACGCGTTGGCGGGCGCGCGGCTCACCACTGACAATCACGGAATTGGTGCGTTCATCGGCAACCACTTTCGGGATCAACAAGGGGGGCGTACCTTCATTCGCTTTTTCATAGAGCGCCGAGGCGATGCGCACGATTTCCGCGGCAGACGCGTATTCAAGCTTCACCACGTCAACGTCCTGATTACCGGCACGGTCAACGCGCTCAATAATTTCAGTCAGACGCTGCACGGTTTCGCTGCGACCGGTGATCATAATGACGTTTGAGGGGTCGTAGCTAACCACATTACCGCCACCGCTGCTGTCCGCCAGCAACCGCAATAGTGGTGCGAGTTCACGTACACTGACATTGTTCACCGGCACAACGCGAGTCACCAAGGTATCACCACCCAATGCATTATCATCCACTACGGGGATCGCACCGTTACGCGCATCTTTGTCACGCATGACTTTGACCACGCCGGATTCCATAGTGACCGTAGCAAAGCCATAGACTTCCAGTACGTTCAGGAAGAACTGCCAGTACTGTTCTTCAGTCATTACATCGTAGCTGCGCACATCAATGGTTCCGCGCACATCGGGATCGATAATCATGGTCTTTTCCAGGTTTCGACCGACGACCTGAATGAACTCGGTAATATCTGTATTTTTGAAGCTGGCAGCGTATTCAACAGGCTGCTCGTTAGTACTTCCACGTTGGGCTTGTTGCGCAAAAGCACTGGCACTGACGCCAAGAGCGCAGGCTAAACTCATGCTGGTGAGCCAAATCGATGCGGTGGTGAAAATGCGCATAGTTGGTCCTATTCTAGTTAGCGTTCGGTTGCTCGTCAGGAACAGTAAGTTCCAGATCGAGATAATTATTATCGCGCAACACCGTCACAATGACTTGGCGCGCTTGTCGAAGTTCATCGATTGCCACTTGGGCACTTGCTACATTGGTTAAATCCTGGCCATTGATTGCCACCGCAATATCGCCGGGTTGAAATCCAGCGGCCGTAAATAGCTCCGGATTATTTCCTGGTGATAACCGGTAGCCTTGCAAACCCTCACCGGACATTGCGGGGATAATGCGAATCACATCCATTAACGCCGTGGCGCCGCCGGAACGCACACGCTGCATGGCTTGGCGCTGGGAGGGGTCATAACGACTGCCTCTGTCCGCCCAATCGGTTTGCTGTTCAGGTTCTCGTTGTGCTGACTGCTGGCTATCCAGCGTCAATGATAATCCCTCACTCAGTTCGCCAATACCTTCCAGTTCGAGCGTTTCCAATACACCGCTATTATTGAGAATTACGCGATCCGCGTAAATCTCTTCGATGGTGACTTGGGTGCCTGCTATTTTATCGCCCACTACGTACACTTCCTGATTGCGATCCTTTTCAATAATGGCCGCCGAACGTGCCGGCACGGAGCTCGCCGTTACCCCGAGCAAACGTACATTAAGGTTGGTTTTAGGTGCGCGACTGGAGTCTTGCTTGACGGTGGTGGTGCCAAAAAGATTAAGATCGGCGAGGCTGGCAACGCGACCTTGGCTGCCCTGAGACTGTTGCGTAAGCTGTACCACCAAGGGTCCGCTGGCAGGTGCTTTCGCAGGCGCAATCAGTTGCCAGGTAAGCTGCGCCAACAGCCAGACTGCATAGACCGCAAACAATGCAGTCAGCATCCAGAGTAAACCACGAAGAATTCGCGGTTCGCTAACCAGTGTGAATAGACGCTTTAATTGTGGATTCTGAATCTGCATGCTTGGTTTCGTTATAATTTTGTGACAACACAGAGTTGAAATTCATTCTAACCCCTTAGGTGCGAACTGAACAGATCAAATTAGGTGAATATGGTATTATGCGTACAAAATATTACATAGTGATGAAGTGACATGAACTACCCCACTGACCAACTTTACCGATATACCTTTTCTGAGCAAGACGTGCGCGGCGAGCTTGTACAACTAAGTAC
This sequence comes from Pseudidiomarina terrestris, assembly GCF_030466405.1. Taxonomy (GTDB): domain Bacteria; phylum Pseudomonadota; class Gammaproteobacteria; order Enterobacterales; family Alteromonadaceae; genus Pseudidiomarina; species Pseudidiomarina terrestris. The sequence goes on from NZ_JAGGJF010000001.1 coordinate 275,772, forward strand.
CAGTTATCAGCGCATGCTGCAAGGGCATAACTATCCGGCGCCAGTGCAACGACTGCTCGGTGAGCTTATGGCGACCACGGCGCTGCTCAGCGCAACCTTGAAGTTTGAGGGCCATATTAACCTGCAAGTTCAGGGCGATGGCCCGATTAATTTTCTTGCCGTAAATGGCTCCCATGAACAGGACTTGCGGGGCCTGGCCCGCTTGCGTGCTGATATTGCTGATGACGAAAATGATTTTCGTACCTTATTAGGTAAAGCGGTGATGGTCATCACCATCACGCCTGACCAAGGCGAGCGTTATCAGGGCGTGGTTGATGCCAATGCTGATAGCCTGGCGCAAGTGGTTGAAAATTATTTTGCACAATCTGAACAATTGCACACGCGGATCTGGCTTAACGCTGATGGCGAATATGCCGCGGGAATGATGCTACAGGTGCTGCCCGCAGCAGGGCATGACCTTAGTGCGTTTAAACATCTGGAAACGCTGACTTCAACTATGACCGCGAATGAGCTGTACACACTGCATGGCGAAGAGATCTTGCACCGCTTGTATCATCAGGAAAAGGTCGAAGTTTATGGTGCCCAGCGGGTCAACTTCCACTGCGGTTGCTCACGTGATCGCACCCTTGCAGCTTTAGCTACGGTTCCTGCTGAAGAAATCACTGAAGTCTTGCGTGAGGAAGGCGAAATTGTCATGACCTGTGACTATTGCCTGACTGAGTACCGTTTCACTGAAGCGGATCTGTAAACCCGCACTATCTCCTATACCGGGCCCGCAGTTTGACTGTGGGCTTCGCTCGTCAATTAGCGTTAACGCTTCATTTTAAGCAGCTGTCTGCGCTCTTTTTTGTCGGGCTTATGATCGGGGTGTGGATTGTTCATCGCATTCATTTTGCGTAGCTCGGTTTCGCGTTCACGACGCTCGATGGATTCCGGTGTTTCCTGATAAAGCTTTTGCGCCTCAGGTGCTCCGCGGCGTTGATCACTGAGCTCAAGCACTTCTACTTCCATGACGCTGCTGCCCTGGCTCAGTTTTATCAACTGCCCGGTAACAATGGTTTTCGCTGGCTTGGCCCGCTGGCCGTCGACCTGGACCTTGCCTGACTGAACCATCTGCCTCGACAACGAACGCGTTTTATAAAAGCGTGCCGCCCACAGCCATTTATCAAGACGTACGTTTTCCATAGGGGATCCTGATTATCCTTTTTAAGCTACTCATGCTCGCTACTAAAAAGATAGTCGAGTCGACACCTCACATCAATTTCAGCGCATAGGTATGCGCCAGACCCGAAGTAAAACTTCGGGCAGCAGTTCAGGTAGCAACCAATTTATTTTTTCTTGATGAACTTCATCAAGCGCTTGCGCTTACGCAGCTGAGTGGTGGTGAGCTTATTCTTGCGACCGGCGAACGGATTTTCCGATTCGCGGAACTCAACTTTAATCGGCGTTCCCATGATCCCCAGCGACTTACGGAAATAGTTGGTCAGGTAACGTTGATAGGAACCTGGTAAATCTGTGACCTGATTGCCATGAATAATCACCCGGGGCGGATTGTAGCCACCCGCGTGAGCATATTTAAGCTTCACCCGGCGACCGCGCACCAAGGGGGGCTGATGCTCGTCAACCGCAGTTTCCAGGATACGGGTCAGTTTCGAAGTGCCGACCCGTTGCGTGGCACTGGCATAAGCTTCGAGCACCGATTCAAAGAGATTACCAACACCGCTGCCATGCAAGGCAGAGATGAAGTGCACCCGGGCAAAATCGACAAAACCAAGACGGCGGTCGAGCTCACGCTTAATCTCTTCGCGATGATCATTTGTCAGACCATCCCACTTATTCACCGCGATAACAATGGAGCGCCCGGCATTCAGGGCAAAACCAATCAGGTTCAGATCTTGATCGGAAATCGTCTCCCGCGCATCGACCACGCAGATGACCACGTTGGCGTCGTCAATTGCCTGCAGGGTCTTAATGACCGAGAATTTTTCTACGGTTTCGTCGATTTTGCCGCGCCGGCGCACGCCAGCGGTATCGATCAAAATGTACTCGCGCCCATCACGTTCCATGGGGATGTAAATCGAGTCACGGGTGGTGCCTGGCATGTCAAACACCACCACCCGCTCTTCACCAAGAATACGGTTAGTGAGTGTTGACTTACCCACGTTCGGACGGCCGACAATAGCCAGCTTCAACGGCAGGCTGTCGTAGTCGATCTGGTCGTGGGTTAAATCCTCGCTCGCCTCGACGGCTTCGCCATCGACAGTAGCTTCAGCGGTTGCGCTGTTGGCCACCAAAAGCTCCGGGTAGTCATCCGTCAGCGGAGTAAAGCAGCGTGTCAGCAGCTGTTCAACGCCGCGTCCATGCGCAGCAGCGATACCATAAATCTCGCCTAAGCCCAGCTCGTAAAAATCCGCCTGTGCCGCTTCAGCGTCAATACCATCGATTTTATTCGCCACCACATACGCTTTCTTACCGATATTGCGCAGATGTTTGGCAATGCCCATGTCGGCGCTGGTGATGCCATCGCGGGCATCGACCATGAACAACACTACATCGGCTTCGTCGATAGCGCGCAGAGACTGCGACGCCATCTCGGCATCAATACCTTCCTCATCGCCATGAACACCGGCGGTGTCAATAACGATAAATTGATAACCATCGTAATTCGCGCGACCGTATTTACGATCGCGCGTCAGACCTGGGAAGTCTGCTACCAGTGCGTCCCTTGTTCGGGTAAGCCGGTTAAACAGGGTAGATTTGCCCACATTCGGGCGGCCGACCAAGGCCACAACAGGTAACATTCTTAGTTAGTCCTTACCGCGAGTAATGTGCCGTCGCGTGTTTGCAGATAAAGCTTGTCTTCGGCAACCACAGGTGCCACGTAGATGGGGTCACCCACATCTAAACGGCCTGCCATTTCACCGGTTTTTGCATCGATAAAGTGTAAGTAGCCAAAGTCGTCACCGACCACGATCTGGCCGTTGAAATAGACCGGAGCAGTCAGCTCGCGACCTTCTAAATCGTCATTGACCCAGTTTTCAATACCGCCGTCGGTATTAATTGCATAGACGCGATCATCAACGTCGGTCACGTACAGGATCGAGCCTTGTAATGCCAGATTCTGGAAAGACGAATACTCGCGCTGCCAAATGACCCGGCCGTTGCGGATCTCTACCGCAGCCAGCTGGCCATTATAGGCGACGTTGTAAATGGTATTGCCACGCACTAAAGGTGTGCTGTCGACATCCACCAGTCGTTGTAATTCGGTGGCGCCTTTTGGCACCGCAAGACGCGTTTCCCAGGCCTGTTGACCATTGCTGGTGACCACGACGCTAAGTTTACCCGTGGCCGTACCAAAAATGGCACCACCTGACGCGAGCGTAGGTGATGCAGTGCCGCGCAAGGTGAGTGCCGGTACATCCGTTGGCAGACTCCACAGTGGCTCACCGTCATCCATCGAGAACGCAAAGATTTCGCCGTTGCCGGCGGCAACCACTGCGTGGGTCGCATCCAAAGCTGGATTCGAAAGAATTTCTGCGTTGATTTTTTGATGCCATAGCACCTGACCATCAGTAGCGTTCAGGGCAATCAAGTCACCGTTTTCCGTGCCCAACACGACCTTGTCGTTGTATTCGCTTAAACCGCCGCTAATCCGAAGCGACTCGGCCCGACCTAGCCAACCTTCGCCAGACTGGGCAAATTCAGCCTGCAAATCACGCTGCCAGACACGGTCGCCCGACTCGCGATCAAAAGCTGTGACCCGACCGGCGCGATCTGCTGCAATCACCAGATTGTCAGAAACCACCGGGTTCAAGCGGGAGAAAAAGTCGTCAATACCGCCGCCGGCAGACTCATCCCAGACCACCTCAGGAGTTACGGTCTCATTAAAAGGTTGCAGTTCTTTGTAGGTGAGCTCGTCACCACCAAAGATTGAACAGCCGCTCAGGCTAAGTGCCACAGCTGCCAGGAGCGTGCCCTGCAGGTACTTAATTGGTTTCATGATGCCGCCGGAATGCTGTTGAGTTTCGTTTCAACAAGTACTGTTGAACCGTCGTCTTCTGCTGCCGCAATGGCGTCCTGATAAGCTTGACGCGCACCGCTGGTGTCGCCCTGCTCAAGCAAGATATCACCACGTAGCTCAGCTGCTTTGCTGGCAAAACCTGCTGCTGTGCTCACTTCTGTTAAAGCGTTAAGCGCCGCATCGTAATTCTGTTGCGCTAACAGCAAGCGCGCCTGACGCAAATCAGCAACGAACTTCAGTGCACCGCTCTGGTGATCACGCGCCGTTTGCAGAGCAGTAATCGCCGTCTCTAAATCACCTTTGTTAACCGCATCTTGTGCGAGTTCAAAAGCTGCTAAAGTCGCGTAAGTGCTGCCTTTTTCGTTTTCAACGAACTGTTTCGCCGCAGTGAGTGCTGCCTCGCCGTCCGTTTCCAGCTGGACCACGATCTGCTGATACTGTTCTGACTGAGCTTCTTGCGCTGCTACTGTTTGCGCATCGTAATAACGCCACCCGTAAAATAGTGCAAAACCTATCACCAGACCGGCAACGATACCCTTGCCATGCTCATTCCAGAAGGTTTTTAACTGCTCAATTTGTTGTTCTTCTGTTTCCATTTCGACCTCTGTATTAAAAACTAATGTTCGTTATCGCTCATGCCTTTACTGGGCTACGATGCTTGCTACGTCCGCAATAGTGGTTGCGATACGGTCGGCTTGTTCGCGGTCACGTAAATGCTTCACTTCATAATCATCGCCACGCACAATCACGGCGTAATCCGCACCGGATTTGTCCGCTTTGGCGAGCTTTTTCTTCATATTCTGACTGCCGCTATGCAACTGTACTTTCAATCCCTGCGCTTGGCTACGGAGATTTTCGGCAACAGCCGGCGCGATTAGTTCCGCGTCGTCATTCAGGGCAATCACGTAGACGTCAACGCTTTGATGGGCCGGGATCTTATCCTGCGACTCGAGCAATAGCACTAAACGCTCAATGCCCATCGCAAAACCCACGGCAGGCGTCGGCTTACCGCCCAGCTGTTCCACTAACCCATCGTAACGTCCGCCTGCGCAAACCGTGCCCTGGGCACCCAGTTCAGTGGTGACCCACTCAAATACCGTACGGTTGTAATAATCAAGGCCGCGCACCAGACGTTCGTTTAAGCGGTACTTAATTCCGGCCGCATCAAGGCGTTTGCATAAGCCCTCAAAGTGCTCCCGTGAGGCATCGTCCCAGTACTCAGATAATTTTGGCGCCTGTTCCAGCACCGCCTGCGTTTCTGGTGACTTGCTATCCAGCACGCGCAACACGTTGGTGTCCAGACGACGCTTAGAGTCCTCGTCCAGGTTAGCTTCGTGGGCACGTAAAAATTCACGTAGAGCTTCGCGATAATTTGCGCGCGCTTCGTTCGACGCCAGTGAGTTCAGTTGCAATTCCACCTGTTCGCTAATGCCAAAGGCTTGCCATAAACGAGCGGAGAAGAGAATGACTTCAGCGTCGATATCAGCGCCGTCCATGCCAAAGGCTTCCAGACCAAACTGGTTGAACTGACGGTAGCGACCTTTCTGTGGGCGTTCATGGCGGAACATCGGGCCCATGTACCACAACCGTTGGGTCTGATTGAACAGCAAGCCGTGTTCATTGCCGGCACGCACACAGCTGGCAGTGCCTTCCGGGCGCAAGGTCAGGCTGTCACCATTGCGATCGTCAAAGGTGTACATTTCTTTTTCGACGATATCAGTGACTTCACCAATGGAGCGCTTGAACAGATCGGTGCTTTCCAGCACCGGCATCCGAATTTCCTGGTAGGTGTAGGCTGCTGCGACGTCGCGCAGCACGCGCTCGACATACTGCCAGGCCGGGCTTTGGCTGGGCAGGATGTCGTTCATTCCACGAATTGCTTGAATAGTTTTGGCCACGAGCTAACTTACCGTTTCGTTTAAATTCAAAAATGGCGGGTAGTATACCGCAGCTTTACGCTTGCTTCACAGGAATCTGTTCGGCTTCCAGCTGTTTCACGCGGGCACGGATGTGGCGTTCGAGCTGATCAACTAAATCTTTGTTGTCGAGGCGCTCTTTCTGCCGCTCACCGCCGATGTAAAAACCGCTCTTGTTCTTCGCTCCAGCCAGGCCGATTTCAGCAATAAGGGCTTCTCCCGGACCGTTGACGACACAACCAATAATCGAAACATCCATTGCTGTGGTCACGTCTTCCAGGCGCTGCTCGAGGGCATTAACGGTATTGATCACGTCAAATTCCTGGCGTGAACAGCTTGGGCAGGCGATAAAGTTAATACCACGACTGCGAATACGCAGAGATTTTAAGATATCGAAGCCAACTTTGACTTCTTCAACGGGATCCGCAGCCAGTGAGATCCGCAAGGTATCGCCGATGCCTTCTGCTAACAGCATGCCTAAGCCAATGGAGGATTTCACCGAACCGCTACGCAGACCCCCCGCTTCGGTGATACCAAGGTGGAGCGGCTGCTCAATTTGTTTTGCCAGCAGGCGATAGGAATCCACCGCCAGAAACACGTCAGATGCTTTTACACTGACTTTGAAGTCCTGGAAGTTGAGACGGTCCAGAATATCGACATGGCGCATCGCCGACTCGACCAGCGCGGCTGGCGTTGGCTCGCCATACTTTTCCTGTAAATCTTTCTCTAATGAACCGCCGTTAACGCCGATACGAATCGGGATGTTGCGGTCACGTGCGGCATCAACTACCGCGCGAATACGTTGCTCGTTGCCAATGTTGCCGGGATTGATACGCAGGCAATCGACACCGTACTCAGCTACCTTCAGCGCGATGCGATAATCGAAGTGAATGTCTGCCACCAACGGCACCGGGCTTTGTTGCTTAATAAATTTAAAAGCTTCTGCGGCGTCCATGGTCGGCACCGACACCCGCACGATATCGGCACCTGCAGCGGCAATCGCCTGCACCTGCCGGACGGTCGCTTCCACGTCAGTAGTTTCGGTATTCGTCATCGACTGTACAGCGATAGGGGCACCATCGCCAATGGGTACATTGCCGACATAAATGCGTCGTGAGGGACGACGTTTTATAGGATTCTCATGCATCATTTTGGGTACTTCGTTTCGGTCAGTCGAGCGTCAGTGTCACGCTGCGATCACGTACATAATTGTCTAAGTTCACAGCGTCACCGCGATAAGTGATGTTCACTGCTTCAGGTCTGCACAAGATGATAGCAAAAGGCGGCTCGCCCGTCAGCGGCATGCGATAACCTGCAGCTTTCACACCAATGGCAATGTCTTCTCCGGTGGCGTCGGTAACTTTTACCCAGCACGCTTCGTTGAAGGTAAATACCAGCTGTTCTGCCGCCGGTGCGGGCTCAGCAGCAGCCGGCTGGGCCTGCGGTTCGGCTGCGCTTGCAATGGAGGGTTGCTCATTCAGCTCTGTAGCTGGCGTGTCACTTGCACTCTCTGTGGTGTCTGTGGTGTCGTCAGCCAACTCAGACAAACTTTCGTTGTCATTGAGCGACAGGCCGGCAGGACTGGTGTCATCCGTTTCCGGCTGCGTCAGAGTGGGTGGCGCGTTGGGGGTTTGCGCGGATTCCACCGACACCGTCGATGTGTCGCCTGCGGCCACGTCTTCTTCAGTTAAACGCTGCTGCGACGAACCATTTCGCTGTCGCACGACTTGCGGGATGGCGCCGGAATCTTCACGCAGTTGCTGGGCTTCCTGCTCTGTTGGCGCATCGTCACTGCCGGTAATGGTGCTGAAGCTGAAATTACTCTCCTGCCACCACCAGATAAGTACCATCGCAATCACAACGATAATAATGCCATAGCTCATCATCATCAGACGATTGTCATTACGCTCTTTGACCTTACGTCGTGAAAAGCTTTGCATCTGCACCGTGTTCGGCGCAACGTGCTCATGGCCATGGGCGCGATAGGCAGCGAAAACCTCGTTTTCGTCAAGCTCCAGCGCTTTGGCGAGTGAACGCAGATAGCCACGAACAAAGGTTGCCGAAGCGAGCTTGTCAAATTCATCGGCTTCAATAAACTGCACCACAACCAGACGTAGGCGCAAACTATCTGCGACCTGCTGTTGCGTCAGTCCCTTCGCCTCGCGGGCTTGCTTAATTAAATGCCCGGGCGAAATCGAGTCCGGCTGTTCCGGCTCGTGCTGGTTTTTCTCAAAAAGATCATTATCCGTGGTCATGGGCTACTTCGTTATGAATTAGGTTCTGAAGTCCGCGCTTGATAGTCACGCGCCTGGCGCGACTCGGGAAAGCGCGATAATAGTAGTTCAATAAAACTTAATTGCCGGACTTTATTATTCTGGTGCTTAGCCAGCTCGATCTCGAGCCATAAATACTGCGCTGATAATTGCGGCAAGTCGGCACGTCTGGCGAGTACCTGCGCCAGCTGTTCAAACCGTCCCTGTTCTAACAATACCGTAGCGTAACTTTCAAGAATAGTGCTATTTCGGCCACTGTGATTCAAGGCGCGCTGAAAGTACTCATCTGACTTTTGAATATCACCGGCTTTGGCAGCACATCGGGCCGCATTCTCGTAGGTCGATGCTACTTTGACATAATCAGGAATTGCCAGGGCTTGCCGAAAATATTGATCGGCTTCGGCAAAACGCCCCATGGTACAGAGCAAGGCACCGAGGTTGTTGTACGTATCACCGTTATCAGGTTGCAGGCGAATAGCATTACGGTAGTAACGTTCGGCGTTCTCGTACTCTTTTACCTGCTGGTAATAATACGCCAGAGCGGTATGAACGGATGGGTTTTCCGGAGTGTAGTCACGAGCACGCTCGAGATTGGCGCGGGCCTGCTGATAGTTGCCAGACTGCAGGTATTGTAACCCCAATGCCAGGCGCGTATCGGCGGCTTCTTGAGCGTTAAACTGCTGTGCTGGCTGATCTTTACCATCAACCGTGCGCTGGCTCACGCATCCCACCGCCAGAAAAGCTAAACTGGCCACTAGCAAACTTCGCTGGAGTCGTCGCATTACAGGTCCTCTTAGGTTGTTCGCAATGCTACCCTGAACCGTCCCGCATGCCTACGCCAGCGCTGCATATTTACGAAACCTTGACGTCGATTCCGTTACCACCACGCTGGGCTTGCTGCTTCTTCAGGATTCGTTTCGTGCGGTCAATGACGTCGCCGACCAACTGGCCACACGCAGCATCGATATCATCGCCACGAGTTTTCCGCACTGTGACGATATAGCCTTTTTCTATCAGAACCTTAGCAAAGCGGTCAATGCGAGAATTACTGGAACGACCGTGGTCGTTACCCGGGAATGGGTTAAATGGAATCAAGTTGATTTTGCAGGGCGTGTCTTTTAGCAATTGCGCCAGCTCTGCGGCTTGATCCATCGAATCATTCACGTGATCGAGCATAACATACTCAATAGTGATGTTCTTATTTGCTTTTGAGCCATCAATGTAATGGCGGCTGGCTTCCAGAAACTCCTGAATATTGTACTTCTGGTTGATAGGTACAATCTCATTACGCAGTTCATCATTCGGCGCGTGTAAGCTAATCGCCAAAGCGATATCAATTTCTTCTTTTAGCTTATACAGCGCAGGGACGACGCCAGATGTACTCAGCGTGACACGGCGCTTGGATAAGCCAAAGGCGTTGTCATCGAGCATCAGCTCCATTGCCGGAACCACATTCTTCAAATTCAGCAGAGGTTCTCCCATGCCCATCATGACGACGTTGGTCACGGCTTTGATGCCGGTTTCACCGTAGGCGCCCAGCAACTTGTTCACCCGCCAGACCTGACCGATGATTTCTGCAACTCTTAAATTACGATTAAAGCCTTGTTGGCCGGTACTGCAGAAAGTGCATTCCAGCGCACAGCCGACCTGAGAGCTGACACATAAAGTTGCGCGGTCAGCTTCCGGGATCCAGACGGATTCAACATCCTGACCATCAAACAGCGTCATTGCGAACTTGATGGTACCGTCGCTTGACTGTTGCTGCATGCGCACTTCTGGTGCCCGAATCTCAGCGATTTGCTTAAGCTTTTCCCGCAAACCTTTGTTCAGGTTGGTCATGTCATCGAAGTTGTCGACACAGTAGTGATACAACCATTTCATCACCTGATCGGCACGAAAAGGTTTCTCACCAAGCTCCTTGAAAAACTCGCGCATAGCCTGGCGATTCAAGTCAAGGAGGTTCACTTTTTTGTCAACTGCGTTCATATAGACCTATAACCTAAAAGCGTTATTCGTAATTAAAGCGTTCGCTTCGCTGCCGTAACAGCGAAGCGCCCGAAACATAGCTGTTACACTATGCAAGTTTGTCTTAGCGAGTACGCGCGCAGATTTCTTCATCAGAGAAGAAGTATGCGATTTCGCGTGCTGCAGACTCTACCGCGTCAGAACCGTGAACCGCGTTCTCGTCGATAGTTTCAGCATAGTCAGCGCGTAGCGTTCCTGCCAGTGCTTCCGTTGGGTTCGTTGCACCCATGATTTCACGGTGACGCAGAACGGCATTTTCGCCTTCCAGTACGCTGACCATGATAGGACCAGAAGTCATGAACTCAACCAGCGCGCCAAAGAAAGGACGCTCTTTGTGTTCAGCATAGAAGCCTTCAGCTTGTTCTTTGCTCAAGTGCATCATTTTCGCAGCAACGATACGCAGACCAGTGGTCTCGAAACGGTTGTAGATACCGCCGATAACGTTTTTGCCAACTGCGTCTGGTTTGATAATAGATAAAGTACGTTCTAAAGCCATGATTTTCTCCACTATGCTTTAAGTTTGGATGCTTAGAATTGAAGTCGCGCGGATTATACATGTTTGCAGAACTGACTGCCACCGCTGTTACTGCGGTGGCATTGCCGATTTTAGTTGAGGAGTCTTACTTCAAACATTGGACTCTCGCTATAGGGTGAGGTGATAATTATTTCATGGTTTCCTGCGGTGATCTTGTACCCGTCAATTAATCTTTCATAGCTCGCTGGGCCGCCGGCCGTTTGTAATGCGGTTAGAATCTCCACCTCAGAGCCTTTAAAACGGTAGTTTAACGTTGGAGCTGGAGTGCGGGTGCCAAATTTCGGCTGCACCCAGCCCTGTTGATAATCACCATCGTCAAATCCTTTATAAAGCGTTCGCGTGGCTGCTAAGCTCGACTGGATTATCAGGGAAAAGGTGTCGAGTTCTGGGTGTGTGAACTCACAGCTGTCGAGACCGCTATCCCCCGCTATGCAAGATGAGTTAGAGACATCTGGGGCAAGATGCCAGTTGAGTTGAATCTCATCATTGGCTTCTGCCCCAATAGTTTTTATCAGGTCAAAAACATAGAGCTCAACGGTTTCACTTTCTGGCGCAAACACCAGTCGCCTATGCACGTATTGAGTTTCGGCGAGTTCACCAAATGTGTAGCATCCACTTGCAATGCAAGCAGCCTCGATGACTTCGGCTTCATTCTCAACTCTGATAAGCCCATTGATAATTGGCACATTATGAGACAATTTACTGTCGAAGAAAACGCGCTCTCGACCTTGGTAAAGGTAGGGTCCACCAGCGTCGACGAAAATCTCATGTCCATTTAAAGCATAGGTCACATGACCGGCATCGTGGTGACCATGGGAAATTTTTGGCAGTCCGAAATCTACCAGAGCATACTGCTCAACGCTAGCCTCCGTCTGGCTGTTTGGCCTTAAAATAACTACGCCCTCAGTGTCCTCTATGTAAACCCGCTCAAGTAATTCTGTGTTTACCGTACCCGAAACTCGATCAAAGTATTCGGAGTCGAGGTTGCCGTTGTTTATTATCGTATTCAGTCTTCTGAGAAATGATTTTACTCCGAAGTTTGTATCGCCCATTGCCGGAGCTCCGCCATTGCGGTAGATCAGATGAGCCGCGGCATCCACCATCCGGTTCAAGCGCTCGAGACTTGTGTCTGTACTTGAATTTTGGATCCTCTGCAGGAACTGACCTGCGCTTATGAATAGTTCCATCGCGACAAAGTGATAACCTGTCGACTGCTCACGCGAGAAACCAGTTTCTGGAACCACCATCGAGGTGAAGAGGGTTTCAATCCGTTCTCGTGCGGCTGCAGCGTAATCAGTTTCCGCAAACACGTCTGGCATTATCAGAACCAGATTTAACAGCGAAACAGAGTGGAACATACTGTGGTTGTGAGAATAATAGGCGTCTAAATCAAGTAGGTACCTAAGCTCTGCAGCATGATCTTCCAGATTTGCCTGAACCCACGCTGACTCTTCAGTGGTTAGCTCATTCTTTAAAAATTGTTGGTAAAAATAACTGATAACATCGACTCTTACAGCTACCGAATGATCGTTCCAACTCATGTAGTTAACTGGGTTGTGTCTTGGAGACTTGGCAAGATAATCTAGGATCAACCTTTTGATCTCATCGCGGTACTGCTGCTCTCCGGTCTGCGCATAATAATATTCGTAAGCATGGAGCCAAGCGAGAGAGTGGTAATAGAGTAACCAGGTATTGTTATTAAAAGGGTCTTCTGACCAGTCAGGGTTAAGAGGGATTGTCCACCCCGGGAAACTAGTCCAGTTCAGCAGAAATTCTCGCTCATTAACTACATCATCGGCCCTACCTTCCTGATACCAAATTGAGCGGATGGTATTATAGAGCTCATTTGGCTCAGGTGTGTTTGAGTAAACATAGTCGAGGGTCAGTTCTTCGCCGTTAAGGACGAATACGAGCTTTTCTGAGCTTGGGATTAGATAGTTAGGGGTTGCATTGTTGTCACTTGGTGTATAGGTCCAGTTGACTATTCGTTCATTGGTGTTTCCGGAAAGAGTAGCTAGCTCTTCACGCTCTCCACTCGTTCGCTGGACCAGCACCTTGACCATCGATTCTTGTAACGGCAACAAAAGTTCAAGTGTGACTGCGTAGCCTGACCCTTCCACCAGATGTTCCTTGGCTAACCTCGCTGACTTAAACCCGTTGTGAAGTTGAATCGTGACCCGAGTGGGGGCCGATGTCGCATTAGCAGTAACGACACGGTATGAAAACTCCTCATCGACCTCTTGCTCTGGAGCTGTATAAGTGAGCGTTCGTGATGTCACCTGGATTGAGCCTGATTTTGGCCCCTCGACCACCTCTAAACGGACGAAGTCATCCACCTGATCATTGCTCAACACATCAAGTTCTAAAGTTTCGACCCAGCTCTCCTCAAACATATCAGCTGCCGTTACTAAGCTCGGTGGGGTTTCAGGGCGCTGTTCTTCACTTCCACCACAACCTGACAGGTAAGCCAAAATAAATACAATGCAAAAAATACGTTTCATCATCTCATTCGTCATGTTGAGTTTTTATTAAATATATCATTTTACCTCATCGAGAAACATAAAATTAGCGCCACTACTGTATTGGTGTTGCCATTTATGATATAGATGTCTAAACGTCTACTAGGAGTAACGTATGACTCAACAAATTACATTAGCTGGCGGTTGTTTTTGGTGCATCGAAGGGGCTTTTAAGCAAGTCCGAGGTGTTTTAAAGGCTGAGTCCGGCTACGCTGGCGGGCACAGAGAGAACCCTACCTACGAGCAGGTGTGCGCTGGCGAGACGGGTCATGCTGAAGTCGTGCAAATCACCTTTGAGCCTACGGCGCTCTCGACTCGTGAAATTTTGGAGATTTTCTTTGCCCTTCATGACCCTACCCAGTTAAATCGCCAAGGTAATGATGTTGGCACCCAATACCGTTCGGCTATTTTTTATCAGAGCGAAGAGCAGCGTGTTGCGGCGGAAGATATTATTGCGGAAATGCGTGACGAGGGAACCTGGAACGATGAGATCGTGACGGAAATCGAGCCGCTGGAAAAGTTTTGGCCCGCCGAGGACTATCACGATAATTACGTTGAGCGTAATCCGCGAAATGCCTATTGTCAGGCTGTGGTCAGCCCCAAGCTTGCGAAGTTCAAACGTACTTTTGCCGAAAAGCTCGAGTAAAGATGTTCGCCATCCACCCTCGAAGTGGATGGCATCTCTCACATAATCTAGAAAGGGCTGCCCTTGGTAATTGGGCCGCCCTTTTTTAGAAGGGCTGCCCTTTCTGATTGGGCCTGCCCTTTTTTGGGAGGGCTGCCCTTTCTTTTCTAGTGGTTTTCTTTGACCATGTTGACGGTGTATTTGGGGATTTCGACGACCAGGTCTTCGCCATTGAGGCGAGCCTGGCAGCTGAGGCGTGAGTCGGGGTCGAGGCCCCAGGCTTTGTCCAGCATGTCATCTTCATCATCGTTAATTTCAGCGAGTGAGTCATAACCTTCGCGCACGTACACGTGGCAGGTCGTGCAAGCACAGACTTTCTCACAGGCATGTTCAATGCCAATACCGTTGCGCAACGCAACGTCGAGGACAGTTTCGCCGTCACTTGCTTCTACTGCGGTTCCCTCAGGGCATAGCTCATCATGGGGTAAGAATACGATTTTTGGCATTACTATTACCTCGGACTAAAGTTCGTTGACATTACTGCCAGACAGCGCTTTGCGAATTCCGGCATCCATGCGGCGTGCGGCGAAATCTTCGCTGGCTTGGTCGACAGCTTCAATGGCTTTCTCGATAGCATCGGCGCTGGTGCCGGCTCGGGCTGTGCGTAACGCTGACATCGCATTGTCGAGACGTTCCCGCTCTTGTTCATCAAGCAGCTCGCCATCAGCAGCTAATGCGCTGCTGAGCGCTTCCAGGACCCGATCGGCTTCGACCTGCTGTTCACGTAACATACGGGCCGCCATATCTTCCTGGGCATTGCTCATTGATGACTGAATCATACTGGAAATATCTTCATCCTTCAGGCCATAAGACGGTTTGACTTGAATCGAAGCGCTTACGCCACTGGATTTCTCCATAGCTGTAACACTCAGCAAGCCGTCCGCATCCACCTGAAAGGTGACCCGTATGTGGGCTGCACCAGCGGCCATCGGCGGGATATCACTGAGCACGAAGCGGGCTAAAGAACGACAGTCATCAACCAGCTCGCGCTCGCCCTGTACGACATGAATCATCATCGCCGTCTGGCCGTCTTTAAAGGTGGTAAATTCTTGCGCTTTAGCGACTGGAATGGTGGTGTTGCGGTCAACAACTTTTTCGACCAGCCCACCCATGGTTTCCAATCCTAACGATAACGGAATGACATCGAGCAACAGCATGTCGGAGTCTGGCTTATTGCCTGCCAGAATGTCCGCCTGCACTGCAGCGCCGATAGCCACGACCTGATCGGGATCAATAGATGTCAGTGGTGCGCGACCGAAAAATTCTCCGACAGCCTCGCGCACACGTGGTACCCGGGTGGAACCGCCGACCATGACGATTTCAAGCACTTCGTCCGCCTTCACGCCGGCGTCTTTCAGTGCTCGTCGGCAGTTCACCAGAGTGCGTCGTACCAAGGGTTCAATTAACGCGTCGAGCTGTTCCCGGGTTAGTGTCGTACGTAACTGCGAACCAGCGGTGATGCCCTCAATGCTGCTGCCAGGAGTGACGGTGACCGCGGTGCTGTCGGCATCGGTCAGAGCTTCTTTTGCCGCTTTCGCGGCGTTGATTAGGTCACGCTCGAAACGGGCCGGCACATCACCGGGTAAGTCCCATTCGGCTTTTAAGTGATTGACGATAAGCTGGTCGAAGTCATCGCCGCCAAGGGCGCTGTCTCCGCCGGTGGCCAGAACTTCAAATACCCCGCCCTGCAAGCGCAACAGCGAAATATCAAAGGTACCGCCGCCTAAGTCATAAACCGCGATCAAACCTTCCTGGCCCGAATCCAAACCGTAGGCTACCGCCGCTGCGGTGGGCTCGTTCAATAAGCGCAACACGTTGAGTCCAGCCAGCTGCGCAGCGTCTTTCGTGCTCTGCCGTTGGGCATCATCAAAATAGGCTGGAACCGTAATGACCACGCCGGTGAGCTCGCCACCAAGCGCTGCCTGCGCACGGGCAGACAAGGTGCGTAAGATATCTGCAGACACTTCGACGGCATTTTTTTCGCCGGCAGCCGTGTGAAAGACTGGCACGCCGTTGTCTGTTTCGCTCATGCGATAGGGTAAGTTGGAAAAGTTGCGCTGCACATCGGCCACGGTGCGGCCAATAAAACGCTTTACTGAAACGATGGTGTTTTCTGTTTCGATGGAGGCATCGGCATGCTTTGCTAATGCTTCATGTCCGGTGAGAACTTCGTCGGCACCGTAGTAGACAACTGACGGCAAGATTGCGCGCCCTTGTTCATCTGTTAATACTTGAGATTCACTGCTACGGACCGTCGCTACCAATGAGTTGGTCGTCCCGAGGTCAATGCCTGCAGCCAGGCGGTGTTGGTGCGGTGCGGTGCTTTGTCCAGGTTCTGCGATTTGCAGTAATGCCATTGAAAACCTCGTTAATCGTTATTCGTACGCGTCGCTGTTGCTTATTCGTCTTCCAACGCTTCTAGTTCGCGGCCCAGCTTTTGCATAAACTTAAGCTTACGAATGGTATCGGCAGCCTCTTCATTGGCGTTCGCTTCGATCTGCTGCTCTAAGGTGTTTTGCAACAGTTTCGTTTCTCGCTCGAGGTCCGCGAAAGCTTCGTCAATCGCTGCAAAATCACCGACGTTCAGCTCTTCAACCCGCTCGCGCCAAGCCATTTGCGCCATCAGAAATTCAGGATCCTGCAAGGTTTTTTGTTCATGCTGCATATCCACACCACGCAGCGAAACAATGTATTCGGCACGCAGCAAGGGATCGCGCAGCGTGTGATACGCATCATTCAACTGCGATGTGCGCTGCACGGCCAGCAACTTGTCGCGCTCACTGGCGTTGGCGAAACGGTCGGGATGCATGGCCTGTTGCAGCTTGCGGTAGCGCAGCTGCAAATCGGCCAGATCAAGAGCATAAACCGGGGTGATATCGAACAATTCGAAATGGTTCATGCTCAAACGTTAAAGCTCTCGCCACAACCGCACTCGCCTTTCGCATTCGGGTTGTTGAACTCAAAGCCCTCGTTCAGACCTTCTTTGACGAAATCAAGTTCAGTACCGTCAAGGTACACGAGACTCTTGCCGTCAATGATGATCTTCACACCTCTTTCTTCAAAAACGGTATCGGTTTCGTCAACTTCGTCAACGAACTCCATTACATAGGCAAGGCCTGAGCACCCGGTGGTTTTTACGCCCAAACGGATGCCCTCACCTTTACCGCGCTGTTCCAAAAACGAGCGGGCACGTTGTGCCGCTGCTTCGGTCATGGTAATTGCCATTGCTTACCCTTTAGCTCTTTTAGCCTTAACCTGCGTGTTTCTTTTTGTAGTCTTCAAGCGCTGCTTTGATGGCGTCTTCCGCCAGAATCGAACAGTGAATTTTCACTGGTGGCAACGCAAGCTCTTCAGCAATCTGAGTATTCTTCAGTTGCGAAGCTTCTTCTACAGACTTGCCTTTCACCCATTCTGTTACCAGAGAGCTTGAGGCAATCGCAGAACCACAGCCGTAGGTTTTGAATTTGGCATCTTCAATAATGCCGGCGTCGCTAATTTTTAACTGCAACTTCATTACATCACCACACGCTGGAGCACCTACCATACCGGTAGCAATCGAGTGGTCATCCTTGTCGAATGCGCCCACGTTACGCGGGTTTTCATAATGGTCGATTACTTTTTGACTATATGCCATAACTGATTACCTCTCTTAGTGTGCCGCCCATTCGACGCTGTCTAAATCAACGCCATCTTTGAACATTTCCCATAGGGGCGACATGTCGCGCAAGCGACCAATTGATTTCTGAATCTGGCTAATTGCATGGTCCACTTCTTCTTCGGTCGTGAAACGACCAAAACTGAAGCGGATAGAGCTGTGTGCTAATTCGTCATTGCGGCCTAGCGCACGAAGTACATAAGACGGCTCAAGACTCGCTGAAGTACAGGCTGAACCCGATGATACTGCAAGATCTTTAAGTGCCATAATCAGGCTCTCACCTTCAACAAAGTTAAAGCTGATATTGAAAATGTGCGGAACGCCCTGTTCCATATTGCCGTTGATGTAAACCTCTTCGATGTCTTTCACGCCGTTCCATAACCGGTCGCGCAGCGCACGGAAACGTTCGCGTTCTGCGGCCATTTCTTGTTTGGCGATGCGTGCAGCTTCACCCATACCCACGATTTGGTGGGTCGGCAAAGTACCAGAACGCATGCCGCGCTCATGACCGCCACCGTGCATCTGTGCATTCAAACGAACCCGCGGACGACGGCGAACATAAAGGGCGCCAATACCTTTCGGGCCATACATTTTGTGGCCAGAGAAGCTCATCAAGTCGACCGGCAAGTTTTGCAAATCAATCTCAATTTTACCTGCACTTTGCGCCGCGTCGACATGGAAAATCGTCTTATTCTCGCGACACAGGTTACCGATTGCTTCGATGTCCTGAATGACGCCAATTTCATTGTTAACGTGCATGATGCTCACCACTACGGTGTCTTCACGCAGGGCTTGCTTGAATACGTCTAAATCAAGCAGACCATCTTCTTTTACATCAAGATAGGTCACTTCGAAACCTTCGCGCTCAAGCTGACGACAGGTATCGAGTACCGCCTTATGCTCGGTTTTCGCGGTGATGATGTGCTTACCTTTCTTCTGATAAAACTCAGCAGCGCCTTTGATACCGAGGTTATCTGACTCGGTTGCGCCTGAGGTAAACACAATCTCACGTGGATCGGCATTGACTAACTCAGCGATCTGGTTACGAGCGATGTCGATAGCTTCTTCCGCTTGCCAGCCAAACCGGTGCGAACGGGATGCAGGGTTACCAAACTGACCATCTGGGGTCAGAAATTGCATCATTTTCTCGGCTACTCGCGGGTCAACCGGAGTGGTAGCTGCGTAATCAAAATAAATCGGTAGTTTCATTCAGTGCTACTCCTTAAGTTGTCAGACTGCTTATAACTGACAATTCAGTGCAATTTGTTGTTCGCGTTTCTTCTGCTCGGCGATAGAGGCATTTTGACGCTGTGCAACTTCATGAACGTCTTGCTGTTTCACCAGTTCCGCTAAGCTAATGTTCGCGAGAAAGTCTTCAATTCGATCACTTAGGTTTGACCAAAGCGAGTGGGTTAAGCAACGGCTGCCACCCTGACATCCGCCCTGTCCGCCACATCGTGTTGCATCAATACTTTCATCGACCGCTTGAATCACTGCGCTAATTGAAATTTCCTGCGGGCTAAAGCCCAGACGGTAACCACCGCCAGGTCCGCGCACACTGCTTACCAGACCATGCTTACGTAAGCGTGCGAATAATTGTTCAAGATAGCTCAGTGAAATTCCCTGCCGCTCCGAAATATCGGCCAGCGGCACGGGGCCTTGTTCTGTATGCAGCGCTACGTCTAACATTGCGGTTACGGCGTAACGTCCTTTCGAGGTTAAGCGCATAGCTAGTTTTCCTCCACGTTTATACCGTAATTTTCGCATTCCCGAGTATTTTAGTCAAGTATTACCAAGGCGGTATAACCTGAGCTGCCTGCTCAGCTTTTTTGCTGCTTATCAATTGAGGCAAGCATGCCGCGCAGAATATTCAGCTCGTTGGTCTCGGGGCGTGCCCGATTGAACAAACGGCGTAACTTAGCCATGACCTGTCCCGGGTGGTTCTTGATGATAAAACCGGTCTCTGTCAGGGTCTGCTCAAGATGTCCGTAAAAGCGCTCAAGGTCTTCTGTGAGTGGGTACTCACTCTCCGCGCCCGGTGGATGTTGATTTGCTTCAAGCCACTGCATGCGGACTTCGTACGCCAGGGTTTGTACCGCCATCGCCAAATTCAGCGAGCTGTAATCCGGGTTTGAGGGGATGTGAACATGGTGCGTACACTGCTGCAATTCGTCGTTAGTCAGGCCGCTACTCTCGCGGCCAAATACTAGTGCCACCTTATAGTTTGCGCTTTCCGCCAGCACTTGACGCGCTGCCTCGCGGGGGCCCAGCAATGGCCAGTCGAGGGTGCGATTACGCGCGCTGGTACCAATCACCAGCCCGCAATCGGCAATGGCGCTGCTTAGATCGTCAACGATGGTCGCGTTATGCAATACGTCGGTAGCTCCGGCCGCAAGTGCTGAGGCGTGACTATCTGGTTTCTGCACAGGATCCACCAGCGTCAACTGACTCAGCCCCATGGTTTTCATCGCTCGCGCCACCGACCCTATGTTGCCGGTGTGCGAGGTGTTGACCAGTACAATTCGGATATTATCCAGCATAACCGTTTACTTCATGCTTGTTGGAAGATGAGGACGAGCTTTGGTCAGCAAGTGCTGAACTACCTTCGGGTTGCCAGCAACCAGGTGCCCACTTTGCATAAAACCATGACCGCCAGCAAAGTCGGTTACCAACCCGCCAGCTTCACGCACAATCAGGCCACCCGCGGCGATATCCCACGGCTCCAGGCTAAATTCCCAGAACCCGTCAAACCGACCGGCGGCAACGTAAGCCAGGTCGAGCGCTGCTGCGCCAGCACGGCGCATGTCTGAGGTGTGCTCGAATAAAGCACCAAATACCGCCTGATAATGCGTTTGCAGGTCTTTGCGTTTGAACGGGAAACCGGTCGCCAGTAAAGCGCCATTAAGATCACGCTGGCTCTTCACCCGCAGGCGTTTGCCGTTCAGTTGTGCACCGGAACCTTTGGTCGCTGTGAAGAGCTCTTCACGCAACGGGTCATAGACGACCGCAGCTTGCACTGAGCCTTTATGCAGGTAAGCGATAGATATTGCGAAATGAGGAATGCCGCGCAGGTAATTGGTGGTGCCATCAAGCGGGTCAATGATCCACTGATGTTCGGGTGTGCTGCCCTCGATCACGCCACTTTCTTCCGCCAGAAAGCTGTGATCCGGGAAGGTCTTTTTAATCGTGTTAATGATCGCCTGTTCGGCTGCCTGATCGATTTCGCTGACGAAATCATTTTGGCTTTTCGCCTGAACATTGAAGTCGGCTTCGACACCGAAATTCTTAGTTAAGATTTTGCCCGCCGCACGCGCAGCGCGCACCGCGATGTTTAACATGGGATGCATACCAATATACCTGTGCTGTAAAAGAACGATTTTGTGGCCGCGGATTATAGTGGTTTCTGTACTCATCCGCAAGAAATCCATGCCTGCTTCTGCACGAATCTCCGGTGATATATCGCACAAGCCTCTTGTCTTTTTTATCGGCAGGTGTTATTAAAGTGTTGCGCTATGCCTAAAATAACAACTATAAGCTAGGAGGATCCAATGGATCATTCACAAGAGCTAAACGGTGTTGAAGCAAAACAAACCAAGTCACGTCGCAGTAAACGTAAGTGGCGGGAAATCGAAGCGCTAAAAGAAAAATACCGACTTCGCGACGAACTCAAAGACATGGACCACGGTCTCGATCTGGAGCTCGACGAACTCGAGTTCTGATGATACCACCCCGGTTCGTGCTTTGAAGTATTGAACGACGCTACCAGTGAATCGGTTGCTCCAGCAGCTCGTTGGTGCGACGGAAGTGTCCGCACGTGAGGAAGCCGCGGTGCGCTGATAATGGCGACGGATGAACTGCTGTCAGTACATGATGGCGTTGCCGGTCAATCAGCGCCCCTTTCTTCTGCGCGTGAGCGCCCCAAAGCAGAAACACAATGCCTTCACAGTGCGCATTGACCTGCTCTATTACCTTGTCGGTAAAACGTTCCCAGCCCCACTTTGCGTGCGAGCCTGCCTGCCCCTGTTCTACGGTCAGAACTGTGTTTAACAGCAACACTCCTTGTTCTGCCCAATGCGTTAGATCCCCGTGTTCTGGGATTTCATAAGCGGGGTAATCATGTTGCAAGGCTTTAAAAATATTCTTCAGCGACGGTGGTGCTGCCACTCCCTTGGGCACTGAAAAACAAAGTCCATGGGCCTGCCCTGGGCCATGGTAGGGATCCTGACCCAGAATCACCACCTTCAGCTGCGCCAGCGGGGTGAGCTTGAACGCGTTGAAAACTTGCTCCGGCGGCGGGTAAATCACCTTACCCTGGTCACGTTCCATTTGCACACGCTGCATCACTTCCTGAAAATAGGGCTGCTGTTTCTCTTCAGCAAGTAAATCGCTCCAACTTCTGTCGCTCATGCTCTGCCTTTTCTTCATTTGGGTTTGGGTTTCACCTTGAGGCGATTGTGCCTGATGGCTTATTTTGCGGTATGATTATGCGGTCTATAGAGTAACAATGCGAGGCTTTGCATGTCAGCAAAAAATGACGTTCCGCCAATGAGTGTCTTTGTCATCACTCTTAACGAGGAAGCGCACTTAGATGAAGTGCTTGAGAGCGTGCGCGGGGTTGAAGAAATTGTCGTGATTGACTCAGGCTCTACGGATCGTACACTCGAGATTGCCGCAAAGCATGGAGCACGGGTTGTCCACAACGACTGGCCTGGCTATCCGAAACAAAAAGAGTTTGGTATTGCCCAGTGTACGCACAACTGGATCCTGAATCTGGATGGCGACGAAGTGATGCCTGCCGGTGGCTTACAGATGATTCGTGAGCGTATCGCAGAGGGTGATATTAACGGGATCTGGATCCATCATGACGATATTTTTATGGGCGAGAGTTTGCGCAAGGCGCGTCACCACAAGTATCGCCGGGTGTACCGTAAAGACAAATGCCACATGAATACCGATGTCCTGGTGCATGAGCATATCGAAGTTGAACCGCCCCTTGCCTACCTGCCGATTTATCTCAAGCACTATGGTTACGATACCGCACACGGCTACATGGATAAGCTCAATACCTACTCATTGCTAAAAGCCAAACAACGTGAACAACAAGGACGGCCTTGCAGCCTGCCTCGTTTACTGCTGATCTTCCCGCTCATGTTCCTAAAGTTTTATTTAGGCCGGCAAATGATCTGGTCCGGTTGGCGCGGCTTTATCAAAGCCAACATCGATGCTTTCCACTTTTTCCTGACCGAAGCCAAACTCTACGAGATCGCCTACCGCAGCAAACAAACCCAAAAAAAATAGGAGGGGCAGCCCTCCTATTTTTCACGTCCTAAAATTGTAAGGGCTGCCCTTTCTTTGTTAGTGGGTTTCGAACCAGTGGAGGATGTAGGCGACTTTGCCGATCAGGTTCGAGGGGCGGCTGTAGATGCCGTGCGGGGCGTCAGGGACGCGTACCATTGCGGTTTCAACACCTGCCAGTTTCAAGGCCTGATAGTACTGTTCCGACTCGGAGATTGGTGTGCGATAGTCAGCTTCGCCGGTCAGTAACATGGTAGGCGTGGTCACATTCCCCACGTAGCTAATCGGTGAGTACTTCATGTAGTGCTCCAGGTTCTCCCATGGTAGGCCCGGGAACCAGTACTTGGTGAAGTAATTGTACATATCCGCGGTTAGCACAAAGCTGTACCAGTTAATCACAGGCTTGGCGACCACCGCCGCAGCAAAACGATCCGTATGACCGACGATCCAGGCAGTTAGCACACCGCCACCACTACCACCGGTGACGTACAGACGCTCTTCGTCAATGAAGCCTTTGGCAATCACGGCATCAACACCATCCATCAGATCATCATAATCCTGGCTTGGGTAGTTATGATGGATCTCCTGAGCGAAGGCTTCACCGTAGCTGGTGCTGCCACGCGGGTTGGTATACAAGACCACGTTACCAGCTGCTGCCATAAGCTGGACTTCAGCGGAAAAGCTCTCAGCATAGGCAGTATGGGGGCCACCATGGATTTCCAGAATTAACGGATACTTCTCTTCTGGATCGAAATCGGGTGGATACACAACCCAGCCCTGGATTTTGTAGTCACCATGTTTGGAGTCATACCAGATCTCTTCTACCCGGCCGAGCTCCTTATGCGCAAACAAATCTTCGTTTAGATGCGTCAACTGACGCGTCACTTTATTATCTTTCAGCATCAGGTCAGCTGGGCGCTGCGGATGCGCCAGTGTATAGACCAGCTGGCCATTACCCTGCACATCAAAGGCGCCGCCGCTATAGGGGCGTCCATAGCTCAAGCCACCCATATCGTCGGTGAGCTGGCTACGCTTGCCATTCAGGTTCTGATACACCACATGACCTTCACCATGACGATCATAGGAGAAGTAGACCCCGCGGCTGTCACCGGCCCATTTCACCTCATCGACACTGTAATCCAGGTCGCTGGTGAGCAAACGAGGCTCGTCGCCACCTAAGTCCATGACATAAAGCTGAGTCAGCTGGTGGCTCATCATTTCATCGTCATAACCTAACCAGGCTAGCTTTTTGCCATCCGGGCTGACACTGGGCGAACGATCCGGACCGACCCGGTCGGTCAACTGCTTGATGCTGCCGTCTTCCAGAGCGACGCGATACAGCTCTGAGTTCGCCGGTTGGTCAAAAGCATCCTCGCGTAAATTCGCCGAGAAGATGATAGATGCGCCATCCTTCGACCACGCCAATTGTCCGCCATGGTTGTACTCGTCCGTGGTCAGTTGTCGTGGCGTACCACCACTTGCTGGCATCACATAAATTTGGGTGTAACCGTCTTTCGCGTAGCCACCGCCATCAAAACGATAGTTGTCTTTATCAATGTACTTTGGCGGTGCTGCCCATTCCGCCCCTTTTGGCGCTTTGGGCAGGCTTACCGGAGGCTTTTCCGGAGCGGGCGTAAACATGGTAAACGCCAGCCATTTCCCGTCAGGTGACCAGCTTAAGTTGCCAGGTGACCCTGTCAGCCGAGTCACCGGCGCTTGATCGCGGGTGTCTGTCCAGTACAAGTGGATCTGGTTGCTGCCACTACGATTCGACACAAAAGCCAGTTTGCTGCCGTCCGGCGACCAGGTTTGCGAATGATCATTTGCGTCACCACCAATTAAGGGACGCATCTCACCTTTATGGTCAACGCGCCACAACGTACCGTATTTACGGTCGGACATAATATCCATGTAGTTGCGCACAAAGACGGTGTAATCACCCTTTGGATGAATCGTGGGTGAGCTGGCGTACTCCAGCTGAAATACGTCTTCAGCGGTAAAATGACTGCTGTTTTCGGCAGCGTTCGCGATGGCGGGAAACGCCAAAGTCGCAAGCGTTAACGCGAGCACTTTTTTCATTATGAACTCCTTTTACGGAAGGATACTTAAGGGCGAGATACGGCAACCATCACCCTGATGATGTTGTCATCTCACTTTAGTCTAAATTTTTTATTTTTACGTCTACTACAAGTACGAAGAATTAGGCACTTACGCAAGTGAAGTGGGATGAAAGGCACAAAAAAACCCGCCGAAGCGGGTTTTTGGTATCAGCAACAAGACTTAGAAGCTGTAGCTAAAGCTTACTGATGCGAAGTCACGATCACTGGCTGGCTCATAATCGCCACCCGTGTTGATGTTGTAACCCACGCCAATTTTGTACGACGACAGGTAGCTTGCATCGACACTTAAGCCAATGGTCTTACGACCTTCAATAAAGTTACTGTTCGGCGAGTAACCTTTTACATCGTGTCCAAAGGCCAGCGTCGGCGTTAAGTTCCAACCGGCTACAACGTTGTTGTACTCCGCAACAAAGCGGGTGCGATAGCCCCATGAAGATGCAGTAACAAAGCCTTCACAGTTAATATCAGCAGCTGGCGACGGGTTGCCCAACATCTGTTGGTCAGCCTGAGTCAGACACTTACCGTAAACTGGGTTACGACCGTAACGCTGTTCATCAAGGCTTGGCAGCGAATGAACTTTGTTCATCGCAACTTCACCGATAAAGGTCAGACGGCTTGCGCCCAAAACGTTATCAAGGAAACGAATACCAGTCAGCTGGAACTGACTTACATCCAGCTCATCGTAACCAGGCTGAAGTTCACCTAAGTTAGTAATCGCACCTGTCTCATCACGACGAATGCGGTTTGAGAATGTGCTCGGCACCCCAGCCCGCAAACCGGCAGTTAAGATTTCAGTGGTGTTGATTTGTACCGCCAGATCTGGACGGAAACTGTATTCACCACCGACCGACCATAGACCAAAGTTCGTACTGAAGCTGGCACCCATGATTTCTTGATCTTCAGGGTACTGCAACACATAGTTTGGACCTGCAATGGGCAAACCATCAGGGTGGCTTAGTCCTGGGCTTGGCTGCTCAACCCAGTTATAGGCTGAAATAATTGGCGTCTGGTTGTGAATGTTCATGTAGTACACACCAAACTCAACATCGAGGTCCATGTTGTAATGGCGCAGGGCAAAACCATACTGGCCACCATCATCAGGCTCGATATTAGGTGAACGGTCGAGGTAAGTACCAAATTCCACAGACTCACGGTCGCTCAAGCTGCTCGACGGCTGACCGGGTACCAAAGTAGGGTTCAGCGTGACCTTATTACAGCCCGGTCCGCCAAGAATATCGACGGTCGAGAAGAAAGTACCACAACCATCAAGCTTGGTGTTGTCCCACTCGTACTGATAGAACATGTCTAAGCTGGTTTCGTCAGTTAAACCTAAATTCAGGTTTACCATGCCTACTGGTAACAAAGCTTCTTTGATTTCAACACCAGGACGACGTACAGCGTTTACATCGATAGGGTTGATGGAGTTCACACCGTTAAAAATAAAGGTGCTTTCACCCCAACTTAATACCTGCCGACC
Organism: Pseudidiomarina terrestris; assembly: GCF_030466405.1. Classification (GTDB taxonomy): domain Bacteria; phylum Pseudomonadota; class Gammaproteobacteria; order Enterobacterales; family Alteromonadaceae; genus Pseudidiomarina; species Pseudidiomarina terrestris. The sequence goes on from NZ_JAGGJF010000001.1 coordinate 302,293, forward strand.
CACCCGCAGGTTAGCTGGCATATCACCCAAATCAAAATAGGCGTAGACAAAAGCATCAAGTAACTCAAAGCCTGAACCTGTCGAATAGTCATCCAGACCATCGTTGTTCAGGGTTACGTCGGGAAAGTAATTGGTGGCTGTGTGACCATGGGGAACTTCATTGTTCTTGATGACATCATCATACCAATACTTGAAACGGACAAAGGCACCGTAATCGCCGCCGTCAATACTGAGGTCATGCACACCTTTGACAACCGAGGAAACAAGATCGCCCTGGTCGTAGTTCAGGTTACCGTCATCAGCAACACCTGACTGGCCCATGCCACCATCCATATTGCCGGGATGGATCAGGCGCATATCACGGTCTTCCATACGCCATGCAGCGCCGTATGAAATAATCGAATCGAACTTCACGCGGAAGTCACCCACTTCAAATTCTGCAGCGTGGGCCCCTGCACTTCCTGCGAATGCCAGCGCTATGGCTGTAGCGAGAGGTAATTTTTTTAGCATAGTTGTTCTTCTTTTCATGTTAGCCACCTAATCCCATTAGGATGTTATTAGCCCAATCATGTCCGATGAGTTGCAAATATGCAAGTGGTGTATTGAGAAAAATCGAACCTAGCGCGGCCGACGTGAATGATACCCAACTTGCGATGCATTGCGTAATACATTGGCCTCTTCCAGGCTTATGGAGCCGTCGTCATTGAGCTGTTTTATAAGCTTCATCGTGCAGTTTGCAGCTGTGTTACAGCGGGCGAACTCATCGCTTATAGTACAACCATCAGCGAATGCATAATTTGTCACCCCTGAGTCGTTCCAATCAAATACAACTGTTGAGCGGGTGTCAGAAGCAGGGCAGCTATCGGCATCATCAGCAATACCGTCCGCGTCAGCATCATCACCGCCGTAAGATACCCTCGTCGCATAACCTTGAACCATGCCCATGTCGCCGGCACCGGTAATGTTATCGATGGTGTTGTCGTAATAAAGGAAGGTGTAGTTGTAACTCCCCTCAGCTAACACGGGATAACCCGATGTATCTGTAAATAAGGAACTAACGCCGGCTGTTACCTCTGCTAACCCACCAAGGTTACGATTAAAAATACTTTGTCCCAAGGTGATCTCACGGCGAATGAACTGCTCATCGGAAGCTGAAATAATAGCCCATAGAGCGCTGCCTGAGGGCTCATCGCTGCCTTGCGCGTCACTACTAAAGAGAAACCACGAGAGCGCATCAACGGAAGCAGCAACTGGGAGATTATCGACATCGACGGTGCGATCATAAAGTACATCGCCAGCCGGCCCTGTTATTTCCATACGTAATGCCAGCGTCGCATTTAAGTAGTCTGTACCTAAACTGAAGAATCCAGCCGGCACAGCCTGCTCCGGATCTTGTACCACTGTCGCAGTAAAGGTTAATGGCTGGCTCAAAGGCCCTTGGTGATCCACTAAAGCAGGTAGGCTTGAGAACAGCAGCTCACCCTTAATTTGAATCGTTTCCTCAGCGGCAAGCGCCATAGGAGCGGCTGTAACTGACCCCATCAAAACGCTGCCAAGCAGAGCCCGGCGGATAGTTGTGCGCATACTGTTCCCCTTACTTATTTTTTGTTTTTTTGGAACGAGCTTCAGTGGCCCGCATGTCATCAACTTAATTGAAAACGGTTCGCTGCACAATATTCGAGCGGGTGTTAAGCAATAAAAAAGGCAATCTCCACCAGGAAGACTGCCCTTTTATGACTTTCCAGTCATTTTACTGAAAAGTTTCGCCTATCGGCTTTCTTAGTTATAAGAAGTATTTAACGCATTACGCAACATACGACCTTCGGTATAATCAATCACACCATCGTCTTGCAGACCATACACAACCTGTTTTTCACAGTAGCTAGGTCCGCTATACACTGGCTGGAACCAGCCCCAAGGTGATGATGGCTCTTCAGCTGCTTCAGCTTCACACTTCGCATAACGATCCATGATCGAGCAACCGTTCTCATCAACCCGGTTTGTCACCCCGGAATCCACCTCACCGAACAGCACGTTTTCATTAAGGATCGACGCCGGGCAGCTATCTACCAAATCCGGAACCCCGTCACCATCTGAGTCGAGATCGCCGTAACTTATAGCGAGTGCAATACCGCTCGCAAAACCACCAGTGCTCGCTACTTCCCGCTCTAGCATTGGCTCGTCATTGTCAAAATTATATTGAAACGGCTGGAATGTCTCGCCAGTTGCAAGTACCGGATAGTTGGTTGTATCTGCAAAAAGTGAACCCATTCCCGGAAAGATTAGCATGGGGACTGGCCCATTTTCACCTTGTGGCTCCTCTGGCCCACTGCTAAATGGGGTGTTACCTAAAGCGATCTCATGGCGTTGAAATCCCGCCTCTGAACTCAGCATAGCTCCCCAAAAAGCCCCCTCCATCATTTGTTCTAATTCCTCACCAGAATTAAAGGTAAATGCAGCAATATTCTCGCCGAATTCTTCACCGGAAGCGCCTTCAATATTCAAGCTCTGCTCAAAAATAAGATTATTATCCGGACCAAATATTTGCATGGCTATCTCGAAGGTCGAGGACCAATAAAATTTAGCATTTGGCTCATCGAACATCAGTTGAGCGGTAGCTGGGTTCTCACCCACACTCGCAACAAAACGCAGCGGGAAAAATTCCTGGTATGGCTGCAGTTCTGCGATATTGCTTTCAAAAATATCCCCTTCAATCACCACGGTCTGTTGCCCGGGTGCTTGTGCGTGTAGCGGCTGACTGAAAAGAGAAGTAACGGCTATAACACCGCTGACGAGAAGGAATGAGCAAATTGAGCGCATAGTATCACCTTGTAAAGTCTTATTATTTGCGAATAGAAAGATACGATTGCTAAAAGTAGACCTTGTGCATTTTTTATACAACCGTATCATTGCCGTGATCTAATGTTTTATTTATGTTAAATCAAAACATAGAGGAGTCATGAGACAGGCGCAAAGCATTACGCAACATGCGGCCTTCGCTGTAATCAATTATGCCCTCGTCCTGGAGCTGATAAACCACTTGCGATTCACAGTAGCTTGGACCGCTATAAACCGGCTGGAACCAGCCCCAAGGTGATGATGGCTGCTGTGCTTCGTCAGCTTTACATGCTGCGTAACGATCCATAATGGTGCAGCCGCTGGCATCGGTATAATTCGTCACACCTGAATCTACCCAATCAAACATTACGGTTTCACTTTCCAGTGAAGCAGCACATTGGTCGAGGTAATCAGGAACACCGTCATTATCGGTATCGACGAACACTACACTAATGGTATCGACATTACCCTCAGCTGACATGGAGATACCTCTACCTTCGTCACCGTTCATAACATAGAACGAGAACAACGCATCTACAGCTCCTTCGGCGATCGCTGGATAGTTCGACGTATCAGTAAGCAGAGTCTGGGTGGTTTCGCTCAGGTTGATCGTGGTATCCATATTGCGGCCATTGATGTCCATGCCTTGCATGGCGTAAGTAGCTTCTTCAGCAACCTGAGGGTCAAACCAAAACTGTGCTGTGCGTGAGTCAATGGAGGGCATGGTCGTCGACGAGTAGGTGGTGACCACAGGTGTTGAGATTGGCACGCCTTGATCGTCATAAAACATGACTTCCATTTGCAACACGGCATCCTCATAAAACTTCATGGTGGCCGTTGCCGAGCTTTCTGTCGCGGTACGATCTTGCTCAATTGTCACCACAAACCTTGAGCCAGGCGCTAATTGCGCAGGCCCCTGGAAGCTGTTCTCCAGTTGCGTAAGTTCACCTTCAATAGTAACGGTATCGGTTAGAGTTTGTGCCTGGCCTAAGCCGGTGAAGAGAGCAAGCCCGCAGCCTGCGATCATAGAATAGAGTGAAACTTTCATAACAATTCCTTGGTAGAGTTAGTGCGAAAAGCATGACCTCTGCTCTACTTCCTACGCTGAAATGTGTAATCCTGCTCAGCATGGACGCTAAACCCAAGCCAAACAACATGAAGTTAGTGTAGTCGATATGTGAGCATCATGTTAAACAAGAGTCTCAAGTATAGAACCCTCAGAGCCTGTCAGAAACAAAAAATCCCGCATAAAAATGCGGGATTTCAGTAGATACAAATGTCGGAAAGTCGCCATATTCCCCCTTGTCGAGCGGGCCGTCCAAGGAGGGGCTTTTAGCAAACATCTCAAACGTTACATAACTTATCGACGCCGGCCGTCCGAGCTATATGACAGGCTTAACGCGTTACGCAGCATACGACCTTCGGTATAATCGATCACGCCTTCATCCTGTAGCTGGTAAACAACCTGCTTCTCGCAGTAGGTTGGACCGCTGTAAACTGGCTGGAACCAGCCCCACGGTGATGTTGGCTCTTCAGCTTCTGCAACTGCACAGGCTGCGTAGTGATCCATGATTGCACAGCCACTTGCGTCAACATAGTTGGTCACCCCAGAGTTCAACCAACCATCGAACATCACAGTTTCGTCCATCAGCGAGGCTGGGCAAGAGTCAGCACTATCGGCGAAACCGTCACCATCCGCATCAAGCTCAGTCGCCAAAATGCTGGTTACCGTGCCGTAAAAGCTAAGATAGTAGTAGTCTTCCTCACCGTAACCATAGGATTCGAGCCAACCATTAAATTGTTGGTTCACGGGCGAAGTAGCGCTCAAAAGTAACGGATACGGGGTAAACTCAGCAAAAAAAGGAGCCATCCCATTATTCGTTATATAGCCGCTAAGACTGTTCCAATCGTTCGTCTCATTGGTCGTTTTACGGCCCCACCATTGCATGTATTTGTAGTCGTTTGTCACACCTCGTTCGGCATAGACATAAGTCTCCAATAATTCTTCCGCAGTCAGCTCTAAATCAAGAGTTGCAGGCGCAGTTATCTCTGCCCCAGCAGCATCATAGAAGGTATAAGATATATTATAGAGGTTTTCTTGAAATTGCTGGTACTCATAAGATGAACCTGAGTAAACGTAGAACGGTAATACCGATGTATCCTGCTCGACAACAAATTTAAAGCTGACAGCATTTTCCAGTTCAACCGGCACTTGGTTGTAATAGTAATGGCTGTAGAAATCCGTCACAGTCCCTTCAATTTCAACAGATTGAATTGTTTGCGCTTGTACCGCCGCAGCTCCCAAAGCTAAAAGACCAACAGCGCCTTGCACTGCATACCTTAGTTGTTTTTTCATTTTTATTTTTCTCTAACTCGTTGCTCTATGAGCATAATGATTGAGCCGATAGATACCGCGCAGCTCCCCTAAACTTTTGTTAGATTACACTGAGAACGCTTAGGATACAGCCATGATAATTGCGTTACTTATTTGTATTTTTTTTGTTCAGCGTTCACATTCTCATAAAAAAGCCCGCAGTGTTATGCGGGCTTACTGTCATTGATTTTGCACTCTGTGATTAAGAGGGCCCCTGTGAGCTATGCGAAAGATTCAAAGCATTACGCAACATCCGACCTTCTGTGTAGTCGATGATGCCGTCATCCTGCAGCCCGTAGACGACTTGTCGTTCACAGTAGGTTGGACCACTGTAGACTGGCTGGAACCAGCCCCAGGGTGATGTTGGTTGGGTTGCTTCTTCAGCTTCACAAGCGGCATAACGATCCATAATAGTGCAGCCACTTTCGTCAACATAGTTAGTAACGCCTGAGTCGACCCAGTCGAACATAACCGTTTCATCAGTCAATGAGAACATGCACGAATCGTTCAGGTTCGAGATACCATCATCATCAAAGTCTTCGTTCAAGCCACCGTAGTAGACGAAGTCGGGTTGGAATCCAACAGTACCGCTGCCTTCCATAGCTGTAAAAATATTGAGAGAACCTTGCAGATTGCCGTCACCGAAGTACTCAACATACCTAAAGGTTCCATTTACGTCTTCAAATACAGCTTGAGAGTTGTCACCGCTGTTCGTCACATCAACATAATAGGTGAACGACTCCATTGCTGCTGTTTCATAGTAGGTGTCAGAGAGTACAATCTGGCTTTGCGACTGAGCGGGTAACGGACCATCGAAATAATGCCATGAGCCGGTCAAAGTACCGTTTGCGTCAGTGGTTAATAGCGTTGGAAACGTCTGCGGAACTTCTACACCTGAACTATCCAAAAACTGAAGCTGGACAGACAGAAACGTATCCGTAAATGTCGCGGAGCCGGCGTAACCTGCAGTACTCATCATGCTTGAATCATAGGTAATTATTGCCCGCACCCGATCTATATCGCCTACGTCACTCAATACATTGCCAGAGGAGTTTATAAACCCCCCTTCAATAACAACGGTTTCTGTGGTCTGTGCCCAAACTGGGTTCATCGCAAAAGCCAGCAGCACAGTAATCATAAAACGTTTCATAATTTTGCCTCGCTAGATTGTTATCAACTTGAAAACTTGCGTTGATGCGCTGACTTCCAACTAGCGCTGTTCAAAAAGTAGTCGCATCGCGGAAATTAGCAACGTTACAAAGCGAAACCCGTAATGTTTTTTTAATGTAAAAAAAAAGCCCGCAACAGGTGCGGGCTTCTTACCAATCAGAGACCTAAAGAACAATTACAACTGCTTCTCTAACTCCGGCAATACCTCAAACAAGTCTGCCACTAAACCATAATCAGCGACCTGGAAGATCGGTGCTTCTTCGTCTTTGTTAATCGCGACGATGACCTTCGAGTCTTTCATACCTGCCAGATGTTGAATTGCGCCACTGATACCTACCGCGATGTAGAGTTCAGGAGCAACAATCTTACCGGTTTGGCCGACTTGCATGTCGTTTGGAACGAAACCTGCGTCCACTGCCGCACGGGAGGCCCCTACCGCAGCGCCAAGCTTGTCAGCGACTTTCTCCAGCAAGTGGAAGTTCTCGCCATTTTGCATGCCGCGACCACCAGAAATCACCACGCGCGCCGAGGTTAAATCAGGACGCTCAGATTCCGCCAGCTGTTCGCCAACAAACTCTGACTTATCATTTTCAATCACGGTATCTACGGTTTCCGTAGCAGCACTACCGCCTTCTGCAGCGACAGCATCAAAGGCTGTGGCTCGCACGGTAATGACTTTAATGGCATCTTCTGACTGCACCGTAGCGATCGCGTTACCCGCGTAGATTGGACGCTTGAAGGTATCCGCACTTTCCACTGCAATGATGTCTGATACTTGTGCAACATCCAGCAAGGCCGCCACACGCGGCATAAAGTTCTTACCCGTGGTGGTCGCAGGAGCCACGATATGGCTGTAATCTTTGCCCAGCTCAGCGACTAACGCGCCCAGATTCTCGGCCAGGAAGTGGCCGTAGACTGCGTTATCAGCAACGCGAACTTTGCTTACACCTGCTACTTTAGCGACTTCATCAGCGACGGACTGACACTCGTGCCCCGCCACTAATACTTCAACCTCGCCGCCCATTTGCTGAGCAGCTGCCAGAGTTTTCAGTGTCGCCGTGCTTAATTCATTATTGTCGTGTTCGGCAATGACTAAAATGCTCATAAAACTTTTGCCTCGTTCTTCAATTTGTCCACCAGTTCAGCAACGTCGGCAACTTTAACACCGGCACTGCGTTCTGCTGGAGACTCAACCTTAAGAAGTTTCACCGTACGGCTGATACTCACGCCCAGCTCATCCGCTGACGTAACATCAAGCGGCTTACGTTTGGCCTTCATGATATTCGGCAGCGACGCGTAGCGTGGCTCATTCAAGCGCAAGTCAGTAGTGACAATCGCAGGTAAGCTGAGTTTTACCGTTTGCAAACCGCCATCAACTTCACGGGTCACATTTACGCTGCCATCGGCCATATCGACTTTCGATGCGAAAGTCCCTTGTGGCATTCCGGTCAAGGCGCCGAGCATCTGTCCCGTCTGGTTGTTGTCAGAGTCGATAGCCTGTTTACCTAAAATCACCAGGTTCGGCTGTTCTTTCTCAACCACGCCTTTTAATAGCTTAGCGACAGCCAAAGAATCAGGCATATCTTCAGTTTCAACCTGAATCGCGCGATCCGCGCCCAGTGCTAAAGCAGTGCGCAATTGCTCCTGCACAGCTTTCGGGCCAATCGAGACCACCACCACTTCTTCGGCGATGCCTTGTTCCTTCAGTCGTACTGCTTCCTCAACCGCGATTTCACAGAACGGGTTCAGGGCCATTTTCACGTTGGCCAGATCAACGTCAGATTGGTCAGCTTTGACCCGCACTTTAACGTTGTAATCAATGACGCGTTTGACCGCCACTAATATTTTCATGTTGTCGTTCCTGTTACGTTATTTGGATTCACGTTATATCTTAGACTGCCCAAGATTAACATTTTTCGCGGCAAAAATGATACTATTCGGCTATCTTTTGCCTTGCGTGAGCGCAATTTTAGAGCTGCTATGGTGTACGGAAAATTAAACGAAAGTGATCTCTCAGCGCTGCAGTGGGAAGCTCAACAGCATCCTCAGCGGCTGAAATTTCTAATCGAACAAGCCGCCAAACTGCCGCCATTTCCACCAGAGAAGCGCGTACCAGAACATGAAGTGCACGGCTGCGAGGCTAAAGTCTGGCTGCTCTGTGAATGGCAAAACGAGCGTTTACTGCTGCAGTTGGACTCCGCCTCACGCGTTGTGAAAGGCCTGCTGGCGCTAATCTTCTTGGCCCTGCACCAGGCGACCCCAGCGCAAGTCGCAGCCTTCGAACTCGATGCCCTGCTGCACCAACTTGGCCTGCAGGATCTTGTCAGTACATCGCGGCGCAATGGCCTGCGCGCCGTGGTCAGTGCTATCCAGAATTAAAAGCAAGCAACTTGCCTGCCGGCACCGGCGGATGCCTACGCAATGACCTCGTAGCCTGACCAGTCAGGAACTAAAGGTTGCTCGACACCATCTTTTACCAGTTTGATGTGCCAGCCATCCAGCAAGTCCAGATTAAGACAATTATCCACATCGTAAAGATCATCTTTGTGCTGCTCGACACTGTCCGTCAATAACCGCTGATACCCCACCCGCTTGGCCTCGTCAGCAGATTTTGCCACCACCAGCGTAAAGTCATGAAATTCCGCCAGCCGATTTGGATAATAGCCGCCAAAATTAACAAACCACAGCTTCTCGGCTTGTTCCACCGGCGCCTGACTCAGCTCAATGCGGTAACCGTCGACATGATGCACCTGCACATAACTGTCCAGATGCAACCCTTGCAACGTGCCGTACCAATTCTTACGCAGCGCCGGATAGCAGTCCGCAACCGACTCGCCAGCCACAAACCGCACATCGTGCACCTCAATGTTCGCGCCCGGCGCCGAACCACCAATGTAAAACATATAGAGTTTCATTTGCGCTCCAGTTTTTCTAACAACAACGCCACCGCCTGCATCGCAAAAGTACAAGTCACCGGCATCGCCGCACCGAAGCCCGTACTGCAATCCATCCGCATCGAACCAGCGCCTGGCTTAGCATGACTCCAGCTACCATCACCTACCGGATAACGTAACTGCTCCGTAGAGTACACCGCCTTAACACCAAAGTTACGGCTTGGATTGCGCGAAAAATTGTAATCGCGCCGCAGCATCGAGCGCACTTTCGCCAATAATGGGTCCTGCGTCGCCTTCGCCAGATCCGCCGAGGTAACCTGCCCCGGATCAACCTGCCCACCAGCACCACCACACGTCACCAGCGGCAGCTTGCGACGCTTACACCAGGCAATTAATGCCGCTTTAACCGGAACACTATCAATAGCATCGAGCACCGCAGTCACCGGCTGACCCAGATAATCATCCAGATTTTCCGCCGCCAGAAAATCATCAATCACCCGCACCTGACACTTAGGATGAATATCACGCACCCGCTGCGCCAGTACCTCAGTTTTCAACTGCCCGACGGTACTCGTCAGCGCCGGCAACTGCCGGTTGATATTGGTCAGGCAGACATCATCCAGGTCAATCAGCGTAATCCCGCCCACTCCTGAGCGCGCCAGCGCCTCCACCGCCCACGAACCAACCCCACCAAGACCAATCACGGCCACATGATGTCGCTGAAAACGAGCAAATTCTTGCGCGCCATACACGCGCTCCACACCTGAAAATCTTTCGTCTGCCATTCGGTTTCTATCGTTAGAGAAATTAATACAATTATCGCAAAGTTTTATGCGAAACGCGACGGCGGGTGTGGGGGATGAACTCCAATGGCACGGGTGTCGGCCGCAGGGATGCGGCCGTCAAGCCCCCAGGGATGGGTTCACGGCGTCCCGTGGCATTGGAGTTCGTTCCCCGCACGAAGCCCGAGCAGGGACGCAGAGGCGGGTGTGGGGGATGAACTCCAATGCAACGGGTGTCGGCCGCAGGGATGCGGCCGTCAAGCCCCCAGGGATGGGTTCACGGCGTCCCGTGACATTGGAGTTCGTTCCCCGCACAAAGCCGCAGCAGGGCCGCGGAGGCGGGTGTGGGGGATGAACTCCAATGGCACGGGTGTCGGCCGCAGGGATGCGGCCGTCAAGCCCCCAGGGACGGGTTCACGGCGTCCCGTGACATTGGAGTTCGTTCACCGCACAAAGCCGCAGCAGCGACGCGGAGGCGAGTGTGGGGGATGAACTCCAATGGCACGGGTGTCGGCCGCAGGGATGCGGCCGCCAAGCCCCCAGGGACGGGTTCACGGCGTCCCGTGACATTGGAGTTCGTTCCCCGCACCAAGCCGCAGCAGCGACGCGGAGGCGGGTGTGGGGGATGAACTCCAATGGTACGGGTGTCGGCCGCAGGGATGCGGCCGTCAAGCCCCCAGGGACGGGTTCACGGCGTCCCGTGACATTGGAGTTCGTTCCCCGCACCAAGCCGCAGCAGCGACGCGGAGGCGAGTGTGGGGGATGACCTCCAATGGCACGGGTGTCGGCCGCAGGGATGCGGCCGCCAAGCCCCCAGGGATGGGTTCACGGCGTCCCGTGACATTGGAGTTCGTTCCCCGCACCAAGCCGCAGCTTAAACGCTAAACGGGTAGCTGATGGGATCGTGGTGTTGGTAGTTGTTGACTTTGAAATCGTCCAGCGTGACCCAGGTTTCCAAATCTTGCAGCGACTTGATATCAGGATTAATTTCTAACTGAGGGGCCGGGAAGGGCTCGCGCTGCAGTTGTACATCGCGCATCAGCGCCAGCTGATCTTCGTAAATGTGAGCATTCACTATCTTGTGATAGGCCTGCCCTGCTTTGTGTCCCGTGATTTGCGCCATCAACGCCAGGAAAGTAAACACCTGAACCTGATTGAAGTTCAAGCCCAGCGGCACATCGCAGGAACGCTGGTAACTGGTCAGATAAAGCGTGTCGCCAAGCAACGAAAAGTTATGGGTATGCATGCAAGGTCGCAAACAGCCCATGTGAAACTCGCCAGGATTATAAAAGCTGATAATCTCACCACGATCATCCACCCCGCGGCTCAGGTTATCGACCACCTTACGTAACTGATCCACATGACCACCATCCGGCTTCGACCAGCGTCGCCCCTGTACCCCATAGACGCGCCCCATATCGTCTTCGCCCTTGCGGTGCGAATTCTGTAACCAGGCTTCATTAAGGTTGGCGTTGGCATCCCAGGTTTTGCACCCTAAGGCACGAAAATCAGCCGCGCTATCGTAACCGCGGATGTAGCCTAAAAACTCTGCAATCGCCGCCTTCCAGTAGCTTTTACGGGTAGTGATTAACGGAAACTGATTGCCCGCAACATCGTATTCAAGATCAGCATTGATCACCGTTAAGCACCGCTTATCCGTGCGCTCGTTGGTCACCCAGACACCGTCATCGACAATGCGCCGGCAGAGTGCGAGATATTGATTCATGCCTGATCCCCTTTAGCGGCACCCCGGTGCGAACGGTACGCCCAAATCATTAAACCAAGACCGCCGATCACCATCGGCAGCGATAGCCACTGGCCCATTGACCAGCCGACGCTGAGCAAACCCAGGTGAGCGTCCGGTTGCCGATAAAATTCAACCACGAAGCGCGCTGTTCCGTAACCTGCCAGGAACAACCCACCAACCGCCCCAGTTGGCCGCGGCTTGCGACTGAACAACGCCAGCACAACAAACAACAACACCCCTTCTAACGCCGCCTGATAAAGTTGCGAAGGGTGGCGCGGCTCAGGCCCTGCGGCCGGGAAAATCATCGCCCATGGCACATCCGTCACGCGGCCCCACAGCTCGCCGTTAATGAAGTTACCAATGCGGCCAAAGGCAAGCCCCATCGGCACTAGGGGAGCGACAAAATCACCCACCTGCAAAAAGTTGATGCGCGTCACTCGCGAGAAAATCGCCAGCACTGTCAGCACACCTAGTAAGCCACCATGGAAAGACATGCCGCCACTGGCCATATCAAATAAATACAGCGGGTTTTCAATGAAGTAATTAAACTGATAAAACAGCACATAACCGATACGGCCGCCTAAAATGACGCCCATAAAGGACCAGAACAGTAGATCGCTAAAGCGTTTTTCCGTCCAGCCTACCGCTGCATAATGCGGCATCTGACACTGCCGCTTGCCCCAGAAATAGGCAAATGCGAGACCCAGGAGGTACATCAAGCCGTACCAACGTAATGCCAGAGGGCCAATACTAAATATGACCGGGTCGATGCCTGGATGCACCATAAACTCAGCTTGCATGTTTTATCCTATGAACAATTCGAGCGCCACCAATATCAGGAAGGCTGCAAATCCTCGTTGTAAATGTTTCACCGGTATACGCTGCGTCAAGGCAGCACCGAATGGTGCGCACAGCACCGAAGCAATTGAAATTGCCAGCCATGCCGGACCGTGGACATAGCCCAGCAGCCCGTTATTGGACTCCATTTGCTGCCCCAGCACAATAAACGCCAGCACCGCGCTGATGCCAATACTTAGGCTGCCCACCGAGGATACCGCAATGGCCTGCCGGATAGGGACCCTTAAACGTTGCAACAGGGGCACCGTCAGCGAACCACCACCGATACCCACCAGCGCCGACAAACTTCCGACCATCGCGCTGATGAACGCCATCAGGCGCTTCGAAACCCCGGTAATGGGCTCGCCGGTGCGTTGGGGTACCAGCATACGAATGGATAGTATCAGCAGCACCGCAGAAAAAATACGCTGCAGCCATTCGGGTTTGAGCTGAGTCGCCAGCCAAGCCCCAAAAATAGCGCCAACCATAAGCCCGGGAATCAGACGCCGCACCCAGAACCAACTGATTTGGCCGTGACGGTAATGCGAGCGCGCAGAGCTCAAAGTGGTCATCACAATCGTCGCAAGGCTGGTGGCGACCGCCATCTGCACCACTAATTCAGGCGGCACACCGAGCACGGGCAGCAGGTAAATCAACAGAGGAACAATAACCAGGCCACCACCAATACCCAACATACCGGCCAATAAGCCAGCAATCACGCCTCCGGCTAAACACCATAACCAGCCTGTGATGAGCACTGTGACTCCTTAGTTACCTGTAAGAATGGTTCCGGCGTTTAGCCGCCGGCACGAACAAAGCCACCTAAGCCCGCCTCTTCCAGCGTCATGGTGACAATTTTCCTGACTTCACGCGGTGACCGTGCGGCTAATGCTTTTGCCAACATTTCATCAAGATCCGCAGCCTTGATGTGCCGAATAATCCAGCGAATACGATCGATATTGTAGCTGTTCATGCTCAAAGTACGATAGCCCATCGCCAACAGCAATAGCGCGCCGCCGGGCTCTCCCGCTAACTCGCCACAGACCGAAACCGGCTTATCAAGTTCGTTTGCGCGCTGAATGATTTGCTGTAACGCGTGTAACACCGCCGGATGAAACGCATCATACAAACCTGCTACCCGTTGATTGTTACGATCGACAGCCAGCATATACTGAGTCAGATCGTTACTCCCCACCGAGAAGAAATCAACTTTATCGACGATGGTATGCATATGATAAACCATTGCCGGGACTTCAATCATGACGCCCAGTTTCGGAGGAATCAACTGCGTACGATCGTGGCCGTTAAATTCTTCAGACACCTCATGATAAGCCTGCTTTACCATTCGTGCAGCTTCATCAACTTCATCAGCACTGGTGATCATCGGCAGCAGAATATGCAGATTGTTACGACCCACCGCGGCCCTTAACATCGCTCGTATCTGCACCAGGAAAATCTCGGGGTGATCCAGCGTCATGCGAATGCCGCGCCATCCAAGGAACGGATTTTCCTCACTCATTGGCAAATAAGGTAGCGGTTTATCACCACCGACATCGAGTGTGCGCATCACCACAGTGCCCGCTTTAAATTGCTCGAGGATTTGCGTGTACAATTCCACCTGCTCATCTTCCGTCGGCAAGCGCTCGCGCATCATAAACGGAATCTCTGTGCGATACAGACCGACGCTGCTGATATCCAGTTCACTGAGCCAGTCACGCTCGGTATTCAGGCCCACGTTCAACTGTAAGGTTAGTCGCACGCCGTCCTCAGTTTCTACCGGCTGACCGCGCGCTTGTTCAACTTTTTCACGCAGCTCCAGTTCTTCTTCAGCCAACTGCCGGTATTCGTTTTCAACCTGCAGGGGTGGGTTCAGAAAGACATCACCATTATAACCATCGACGATCATGGTCTCGCCGTCGAGCTCATTCAGCTCAATATCATCGGCCCCCAGCACTGCAGGAATACCCATGCTACGCGCCATAATCGCTGCGTGGGAATTGCCCGAACCACGAACCGAAACGATGCCAAGAATCTCGGTATTGGGTAACTCTGCCAGCATGGTCGCGGTTACTTCATGGGCAACAAGGATGCATTCCGGAGGTGGCTCCAGGTGCTGCCGGGACTTTTCTTTTAAATGAGAAAGTATCCGCTGGCCAAGATCCCGCACATCACTGGCGCGTTCCCGGATGTACTCATCGTCAAGGTTTTCAAATTGGTTTACAAGATTCTCAACCACTAGCTTCAGCGCGGTTTGCGCGCGCCAACCGTCATTGATGGTTTGCTCGACTTCCTGGCCGAGATTGGTCGAATCCAGCATGGCATGATAAACGTCAAAGATCGCCAACGTCTCATCGGCGATTTGGCCTTTCATGCTTGCACTTAAGTCCAACAGCTCCTGCCGGGTGTGGGCAACAGCGGAACGAAAACGGCGGATTTCATGCTCAGGTTTATCAGATTTTTTCGGGGTGACTTCGCTTAAACGTGCTCGCGGCTTAACCACATAAGCTTGGCCGATGGCCACTCCGGGCGCTGCGGCGATGCCTTTTATGGTTTCCAGCCAGGGCGACTGCTTGGTGGTGCGTAAATAGCCTTTCACTTCGGCGTGCGCGATGACTACCGCCAGCTGCGCTGCCAGGGTCACTACAAAGGCTTCTTCGTCGCGGGTGAAAGCGCGGTCATGTTCCTGCTGCACCGCTAATACACCCAGCACCCGGCGGCGATGGATGACCGGAGCCACCAACATGGCGCTGTAGCGCTCCTCGTCGACCTCTTCTAATTTGAGAAACTTCGGGTGCTCGCTGGCATTGGCAATATTGAGCGGCTCTTCACGTTGCGCGGCAAGTGAGATGACCCCCTCACCAAAAGGCACATGAATCGGTTGATCGGATGAGATCCTGAGGCCGTCAGTTGCGGCCAGAGCAAATTGTTTTTGCTCGTGGTCCGCCAGATACACCGTACACGAGTCGGTTTGCAACGCTTCTTTGACTTGCCGCACCATAGTCTGCAGCGCCAGCTCAAAGTCTGGCGCCTGGTTCACGGCTTCCACAATGCGTTGCAACACTCGCAGCATAGTTAGCGTTTCCGTCTTGGTCCGCGCTGCCGTTTGCCACCAGGCCGCCCCTGGGCGGGATGGCTTGGCATGACAATGGGCGCAAACTCTTTCATCACGCGTCGGTAAACATCTTTCTTAAACGACACGACTTGCCGTACCGGGTACCAATAACTGACCCAACGCCAGTCATCAAACTCCGGATGTGACGAACAAAGCACATTTACGTCTTGCTCTTTGCACGTTAAGCGCAGTAAGAACCATTTCTGTTTTTGACCAATGCAAGTGGGACGTTGCTCGCGGCGCACGAGGCGCTTTGGTAAGCGGTAACGAAACCAGTGACGACTGGTATAGACAATTTCCACCTGATCGGGTTTTAATCCGACTTCTTCCCACAGTTCCCGGTACATGGTCTGTTCTGGTGTCTCACCATCATCAATCCCACCTTGCGGAAACTGCCAGCTGTGTTGCCCATATCGACGCGCCCAAAACACTTGTCCCTGATCATTACAGATAATGATTCCAACATTTGCGCGGAATCCTTCTGCGTCTATCACGCGGGCATCCTCTTAAATTCGACTTCTGTGGTCGATTTTTCCATAATCGGCACCTGAAAGAAAGTATTGTACACGATTAAGGAACATCATGAGTGACCTACGCACCCTATTTGATGCGGCCAGCGCCCTTGCCGGGCAGAGCTTTGCCGAACTTGCCGCGGCTCAGGGAATGCAAGTCCCGGCGGATCTGCGTCGCCATAAAGGCTGGGTCGGACAACTATTAGAGGCTGCGCTAGGCGCAAGCGCGGGTTCACAGGCTTTGCAGGACTTTCCCGAGCTAGGAGTGGAACTAAAAACCATTCCCCTTGATGCGCGCGGACGCCCGCTGGAGACTACCTTTGTCTGCACCACCCCACTAACGAACGTTGCTGGAGTGAACTGGGAAGCCAGTAACGTACGTAACAAGCTACAATGTGTGTTGTGGATCCCAATTGATGGACGGCGCTCCGTTGCTCTTGCCGAGCGCACGGTCGGCACCGCATTTTTGTGGCAGCCCAGCGAGAAGCAGGAGACGCAATTAAAAAGAGACTGGCAGGAACATATGGATCGGATCGCCATGGGCGAGGTCGAGCAAATCACTGCCCATCAGGGAGAAGTTTTACAATTGCGGCCCAAAGCTGCAAATAGTAGAGTTTTAACAGAAGCCATAGGTCCTTCGGGGCAGCTGATTCAAACGTTACCGCGCGGCTTTTATCTGAAAACCCAGTTCACCTGGCAGATAATTCGCGACACCTTTGGCCTTGACGATAGCTAAGGCAAACGAAAGCATAGGAGTCCAATGACACTTAAAGAGCTTGCTATTCAACCCAGTGCCCGTCGTGACGCCCTGACCTTCTGTGTGTTTGGCGTGTTGGTTTTTGCGGTCACCATGTTTCTATTTTTATCTGGTTTTGAACTTCCACAAGCCGCCTGGGCGATCATGTACATTGCCAGCGCTTCGCTGTTTTTGCTGGGTATTGCCAAGTTGGTGGAACCTCCGGTAAGTCTGATGATTTCGCCAGCGCAAATTCGCTACGAACATCGCCGCGGCAGCTGGCAGTTTGATTGGGATAACCTGATCCGCTTCGATATCCCACGTACTCATCGGGGCAATGAACTTGAAGAGCTCCCCTACATTGGCTTTCGTCTGAAAGATATCGAGCCGGTACTCGATACCATTTCTCCGCGACTCGCCGTGTATCTGGTGAGCGAGCAAAGGCATCTGCTGGTAGCGGCATTGCGCAGAGAGTTGCCGCCAGGGAGCGACTACACCCCCTTTTACGACATTCCAACCAGTTATAAAACCAGTAGCGGTAAAGTCTACCGTGGCGTCCAGGCGCTATTTGCAGTGCGTTGTGAGCAACTGCGCGAGCTACTGGGTTACGACCTGTATGTTCCGGCGAGTGCCCTTGACCGGCCGCTGGATGAATTTTGTCCGTGGTTACAAGAGGTTCAGAGCCACCGACACCAGGTCGACCAGCGCTAGCGCTTGCTGTTTAGCCGCTACAACTATATTCTGGAGGGTCTAAACTTCTCTTTATTTGGAGCATACTTGCCCATGCAAACACTTGGCTGGCGCGAATGGGGTGCACTACCGGACCTTGGCATTGACGCGATTAAGATGAAAGTGGACACAGGTGCCAGAACATCCTGTTTACACGCCTTCAAGCTTGAGCCGTTCCAACAAAACGGAGAAGACTGGTTACGTATCTGGATCCATCCGGAGCAGGAGTCCATGCGCGAGCATGTCTGTGAGGCGAAAATCCACGACCAGCGCGAAGTCACCGACTCCGGTGGTCACACCGAACTACGCTACGTCATTAAAAGCAAACTGGTGGTGGGTCAATTTGAGCAAGCTGTCGAACTGACTCTCACCAATCGTGATAGCATGAAATTCCGCATGTTGCTTGGTCGCCAGGCCATGCGAACTCATTTTTTAGTCGATCCTGACGCGTCTTATCTGTTAGGCACACAGCAACCCGAGCCAAAAGGAGTCAGCTCATGAAAATAGCGATATTATCGCGGAACGCAAAACTTTACTCCACGCGTCGTCTGATTGAAGCAGCTGAAGCCCGTGGCCACACGGTCGACGTACTTGACCCTTTACGGTGTTACATGGATATCAACGCCCGTGAACCCCTGATTCATATGAAGGGAAAAATTCTACCGACCTATGATGCTGTGATTCCCCGTATTGGTGCTTCAGTCACCTTCTTCGGTACCGCGGTATTACGCCAGTTTGAGATGATCGGCACTTACCCGTTGAATGAATCTGTGGCCATTTCACGTAGCCGCGACAAATTGCGCTCCCTGCAGCTGCTCAGTCGAAAAGGCATCGGCTTACCTATCACTGGCTTTGCAAGTCAGCCTCACGATATTCCCGATCTGATTGAAATGGTTGGCGGTGCACCTTTGGTCATTAAGTTACTTGAAGGTACGCAAGGCATCGGTGTGGTCCTCGCCGAAACCCGGCAGGCCGCTGAAAGCGTGATTGAAGCCTTTATGGGACTTAAATCGCACATCATGGTGCAGGAGTTTATTAAAGAAGCCGGCGGTGCCGATATCCGCTGTCTGGTGATCGGTGACAAAGTCATCGCCGCCATGAAGCGTCAGGCTAAAGCAGGCGAATTCCGTTCCAACCTGCACCGCGGAGGCTCTGCGCGCTTGGTGAAATTGACCCCGGCAGAACGAGCTACGGCGGTCAAAGCTGCGAAGACCATGGGACTGAATGTTGCTGGTGTCGACATTTTACGTTCCAATCATGGCCCTTTGATTATGGAGGTGAACTCATCTCCGGGTCTTGAGGGTATTGAAACAGCTACAGAAAAAGACGTGGCCAGTCAAATTATTAGCTTCATTGAAAACAACGCAAAAGCCCATCGCACACGAACCAAAGGGAAAGGTTAAAGGTGAAAAGACCTGCTTCATTTAAGCTGGCGGGACAGAAAATAGTTCCCGGCTCGCGGCATAGTATTAAAGTTCCCGCCGCTCGCTTATATAACGACACCCCCATGGACCTTCATGCCGAAGTATTTCATGGGGTGAAGCCCGGACCGGTACTTTTAGTCTGCGCTGCTATTCATGGTGATGAGCTCAATGGCATCGAAATTTGCCGGCGTTTAATCAGCCAGACGGATCCGCTTGAGCTGACCGGTACCTTGATTGTGGTGCCCGTGGTCAACGTATTTGGCTTTATTCAACAGTCTCGCTATTTACCGGATCGGCGTGATTTGAACCGCTGCTTCCCAGGCTCCGAGCGCGGCGCGCTAGGCAGTCGTTTAGCGTTTTTGTTCAACGAAACTCTGGTGCAAAGCGCAACCCATATCATCGACTTACATACCGGCGCAATTCACCGTAGTAACCTGCCACAGATCCGTGTCGATACCGACAATGGGGAGGCGTTAAAAATGGCGCATGCCTTTAACTCTCCGGTGATTCTGCACTCAAAAGAGCGGGACGGCTCCTTGCGCTCGTTGGCAACAGAGCTCGGCATCCCTTTGATTCTGTATGAAGCCGGAGAAGCATTGCGCTTTGACTACCCGGCCATTAAGTCAGGTGTGATTGGCGTACAAAACGTCATGAAGAGTCTGAAAATGCTTAAAGGCCGGCGCACGCGTAAGAAAGTCACCCCGGTCGTAGCGCATCGCAGCGCCTGGATCCGCAATGAGCACGACGGCTTAGTGATACCTCAGGTGCAGCTGGGGCAGACCATTCAAAAAAGTCAGGTCATCGCAGAGACCGTGAGTCCTCACGGCGATGACTTGCACCCTCTGCGCAGTCCCTTTAACGGTATTATCATCGGTATCAGTAATATTCCGGTGGCCAATGAGGGCGAAGCCTTGTTTAACGTGGCGCAGTTTGATGAAGATGTGTTCAGCGATGCATCCTCCAGTGTTGGTGTTTTCAGCGAAGCCTATGACGGAAAACCGGTATAAATGAAGCCTATAAAATCTCTAAGTCCCCCTTCCCAGTTGCTGATCCGACAGGCGGATCAGATCCGTTGCGAGGCCTTACTGGTGGTCAATCCGCCAGACCATGAGTGGCGTACAGAATTCCCCGTAGCCGGCGGCTGGCACTTGCACGCCGGTTGGTTCCATGCCTGGCAGGAGCTCGGCGAGGCGCACCAATTTGGCACAGCGCCACCGCAGCAGCAGTTTGATGCCGCACTGGTGTGGCTACCGAAAGAGAAAAAGCTGACCGATTATATGCTGCAGCAACTTGCTGCATTGTTACCTAAGGATGCTCCCATCTGGCTGGTCGGCGATAATCGTAGTGGTATTAAAAGCATTGCCAAACAGATTGAGGGCGCGTTCAGTCCCGCGCAAAAAGTCGCAAATGGTAATCACTCGACCTTACTTGTAACCACCCTGGTGGCGCCGCTTGAGCAGTGTGAACTTGATGCGTTTCAGCATATTTTCAGCGTTCCACCCAATGCTGGTAACGCAGCTGAAGAGATGACTGCGCCGCTTCAGGTCGCCAGCCTACCTGGTGTTTTTGCCCATCCTGGCATTGATGCAGGCAGTACCATGTTGCTGCAGCATTTACCAAGGTTTAAACCGGGCTCGGTACTTGATTTTGCTTGTGGTAATGGCGTGCTTGGTGCGTCACTACAACGCCAGCAACCGGGTTTACAACTGACTTATCTTGACGTCAGCGCTATGGCCCTGGCGGCCTGTGCAAAAACCCTGGAACTTAATGGCCTCAACGGTGAGCTTATCGCAGCAGATCACCTCAGCGCGGACTTGCCAAAATACAATTATATTGTCAGTCATCCGCCCTTTCATACCGGGCAGGCAACGGACTATAGTATCGGCCAGCAGTTTTTACGTAATGCACGGGAACATCTGGCTGTGAATGGCGAGCTCTGGCTGGTAGCGAATCGCTTTCTGCCCTGGCCCGAGCTTATTGAAGCAAGCTTCGGCCATTGTGAACGTATCGCGCAAGACACAAAATTTGCCGTTTACAGAGCCGTTCATAAGGTTCAACGCGCAGTGAAAAAAGGACGGCGCAGATGATCCGCACTGGCTCCATTCGTCAAGGGATCACTTGGCTAGTGGTCAGTCTTAGCGTACTGCTTTGTGCGTTTACCGCTCTTGTTCTTAGCTTGATGCACGTCAAACAATTAAACGAAAACGCCGAGCTGCGCACCCAGGACATCGCGAAAGTCGTGGCCGAAGCCACCAGTCGTTATTTACTGTTTGACGATGTCGAGGGGCTCAATAATTACTTGCGGTATCTGCAGGCAACGTCGTTTTTACAACACTTGCATGTGTACGAAAGAAACTCCGTCGCTGACAACCAGCGATTGCGTTATTTCGCCAGTTACAACCGCGAAGGTTTATCCCCCATTCCGGTTCGCACCGAAGTAGTTGAAAGCTTTAAAGGTGTCCGCAGCAGATCAACCTATATTGAAGCCGTGCAGCCGGTCACCATCGACGGCGAAATACTTGGCTTTGTCTATTTGCGCGGGAGCCGTGCGGGCATCATTTCAAGCACCTGGAAAACCTTCGCCACCGCCAGTGTCATGGTGGTAGTGGCGGGCCTCTTTGCTTTGCTGGTGTCGATGCGCGTGCGCAGTCGCTTGATGCGTCAGCTGGACCATTCGGTGGGGATCATCCAGCGCATCAGCCGGCATCGGGATTATTCGATCCAGCTACCGGAGTCCAATTTACTTGAGCTGCAGCAACTGAGTATTGCCGTGAATACCATGCTCAGTCGGGTGCGGCAACATCTTGAGCGGCAACAACAGGCCGAACGCCAGGCCAATGAGCTGAATACGGAGCTCGAGCGGCAGGTGCAGCAACGTACAACGGCCCTGCGTGAATCAAATGAAGAGCTCATGGCGACGCTGGAAAAACTTCATCAGTTCCAGCGCCAGCTCATTGAGAGCGAGAAAATGTCGTCGCTTGGGGATCTGATTGCAGGTGTTGCCCATGAAATCAACACACCCGTAGGGCTGGTACTCACTTCAACATCCATCTTGCAGGACAAACTCGATTTGATGCAGGAGAAGTTCGCGAATAACACCATCACCCGCAACGACTTTGAACGTTTCATGCAAGCCAGCGATGATAACCTGGGATTAATCCAACGCAATATTGAGCGCACCGCAGACCTTATTAATCAGTTCCGCCAGCTGGCCATGGATCAGTTTGCTGAGGAGGCGCGCGATATTCCGGCTTATGAGTTCTGCCAGTCAACCATAGCGGCGGTACAAAACCGTATGCCTGAACTGGCCGAAGTCGATGTGGTTATCGATTGTCCGCAAGACCTTCATATTCATTGTCGTTCCGGGCCTTTGCTGCATGTGCTGACCCAGTTAGTGCAAAACTCGGCAATTCACGGCTTCGAAGAACGGCTACGGGGCAAGATCACCCTGCAGATCCAGCGCCTGGACGCCAGTCATGTCGAGCTTCGCTACCACGACGATGGCGCCGGCATCCCGGAACAGCTGGGTCGGCGGGTTTTCGATCCATTTATTACCAGTCGTCGTCGCCAGGGATCAACTGGACTAGGATTACACCTGGTCTACAATTTGGTTACTCAGGCACTTGATGGCACCATTGATGTCGAATCAAAAGCGGGACGTTACACCGAGTTTCGTATAAAAATTACCGCTTAACGTAAAAACAGCTTTAAAGGCTTGCAGGAAATATACGCACTTATTAGAATCTCGTGCTACACTTTCCAGCACACCAGATTTCAACATATGTTAACGATGAACGGATCAATCAATATGAGCGCTAGATTACTAATCGTAGAAGATGAAGTCGTCACCCGTAACACCCTAACCCGGTTGTTTCAGCAGGAAGGCTACGATGTCTACGATGCTGCCGACGGCATGCAAATGCAACGTATTATGGCGCGTCAGCAAGTCGACCTGGTGATCATGGATGTCAACCTGCCGGGAAAAAGCGGCATTGAGCTTGCGGAGAACTTTCGCGAGAACGAAAATGTAGGTCTGATTTTCTTAACCGGCCGGGATGCCGAAGAAGATCGTTTACTGGCACTGGAACTCGGTGCTGACGACTACATTATCAAGCCGTATAATCCGAAAGAGCTGCTGATGCGTGTGCGCAACCTTTACCGCCGCATTGAAGCCATCAAAAATCAGCAAAAGACCATCGGCCACGACAGTATCGTGTACGAATTCAACAACTGGCGCTTAGAAAGCGACAGCCGTTGCTTGTTCTCTCCTGATGGCAAAATGTTCCGTTTGCCAAAAAGTGAATACCGGGCAATGGAGCTTTTTCTGACCAACCCGGGCAAAATCCTTGACCGTGAAACGCTGGTTAAGAAAATGCTGGATCGTGACTTACGCCCCAATGACCGTACCGTTGATGTCGCTATCCGCCGCATCCGTCGTCATTTTGAGGCTGACAGCCAGTCGCCAAATCTCATTACCACAATTCATGGCGAAGGCTATCGCTTTGTTGGTGACGTCAATGTCCGCCACCTTGAACAACCTTCACTGAATTCGCCGAGCGCTTAACCACGCCTCGATTTGATGTTGGTGCATGGGCAGCTCTGCTGTCCATTGCGCTAACTCTTCCTCAGCTTGCTGCCACTCCCAGTGTTCACGTTCAAAACGTTCCATAATATTGGCCAGCTGGCGCAATCCTACCGACCGGCACGCGCCTTTAATGCGGTGCGCCTGATTGCGAAATTCCTTCTCATCGCGCTTTTGCAGCAACCATTGCATGTGATTCAGATAGCCGCCTATGTTATCCGAAAAGGTCGAATACATATCCTGCACGCCATCGTCACCCATAAGCTCTGCATACTGTTCAAGTAGCTTTTTATCTAGCATAACCTGTGTTCCTTGTGCCAAATCGATAGCCCCAATCGAAAATCTTTCCTTCTGTACTGAACCCGATATGGCAAACTACCGTAATCAGGTTAAATCTAGTATACTATCGCCCCATTTTTGGGAAGTTTGTGTACATTCGTACTCACTGCAATGTTTGGAGCCGTATTCGCATGCCAATAGCTACACCGACAATGATGCCAGATATCGCCAATCAAACCAAAGCGCAAAC
This sequence comes from Pseudidiomarina terrestris, assembly GCF_030466405.1. Lineage (GTDB taxonomy): Bacteria > Pseudomonadota > Gammaproteobacteria > Enterobacterales > Alteromonadaceae > Pseudidiomarina > Pseudidiomarina terrestris. The sequence goes on from NZ_JAGGJF010000001.1 coordinate 326,559, forward strand.
TGAAGGCGCGCTTGATTGGGTCGGCATGAGTAACATCGAGATGCCATTGGTCGTTGGCGCAGCCAACGAACCAGAGCGTCCAGTTAGCGCGCTGGTCGATGCTTTTGTAAATCTTAAAGATCCAAAAGCCAAAGGCATTCACATGTCGCGACTCTATTTGTTGCTGGAGGATTTATCCAACAATAACGTATTGTCACACCAATCTCTCAGTAAATTACTGCATGACTTTATTGATAGTCATGAAGGCCTGTCTGATCAAGCTTACGTTAAGTTTAGCTTCGATTATCACTTACGTCGAAAAGCATTGATCAGTAAGAAGCCAGGTTGGAAAGCTTACCCGGTCACTGTGATTGGACGTTATGACCATGGCAAGCTGTATTTGCAACTCGCCGTTGACGTTCCCTACTCATCGACCTGCCCCTGCTCTGCAGCTTTGGCGCGGCAATTGATTCAGGATGCCTTTGCCGATCAGTTTGGTACTGATGCAGATGTCGACGCAGAAGTGGTGCACCGCTGGTTAGGCTCGACTCAGGGTATCGTCGCCACCCCACACAGCCAGCGCTCGATCGCTGAAGTGAAAGTGGTGATGGGCGAACAGATCTCCGAGCTTCCTATTATCGCGCTTATCGATTCGATTGAAGACGCGCTGCAGACGCCTGTCCAGGCCGCAGTGAAACGTGAAGATGAGCAAGAGTTTGCGCGGTTGAATGGTCAGAATCTAATGTTCTGTGAAGACGCTGCACGGCGCTTACAGCATGCACTAAACCAGCAAACGGCGTTCTCCGATTTCTGGGTACGTGTTAATCATTACGAATCTCTACACGCTCACGATGCAGTCAGCATTACTACGAAAGGTGTTCCTGGCGGCTTCCAGGCCTAATTTATCGACCTCTAAATCCGGCTGCTGTATACTTAGCGGCCGGATTTTTTTGTTTTAGAACTTATACCCGAGTATCGCATGGATTCTATTGATATCGTCGGCATTGGCAATGCGCTGGTCGACCAAGAGTTTGAAGTCACAGACCAGTTTTTACAGCAGCATAAAATCGAAAAAGGCATGATGACCTTAATCGAGGACATTGAACAAGAGCGTTTGATTGCCGAGCTCGCCAAACGCGGCGAACTTAAGAAGCAATCAGGTGGTGGTTCAGCTGCGAACTCTCTGGTGGGCTTCAGCCAGTTTGGCGGCAAAGCTTTCTATTGCTGTAAAGTCGCTGACGACCAGGCAGGACAATTTTACTGTGACGACATGGAAGAGATCGGTATTACCACCAATACCGGCAGTAAAAAGCATGAAGGTAAGACCGGCCGCTGTCTGGTCATGGTGACGCCTGATGCCGAACGGACCATGCGCACCTATCTCGGTATTACTGCGGATCTCAGTATCGCAGAGCTGGATGAAGACGCCATTGCGCGCGCCGAGTATCTCTACATTGAAGGCTATCTGGTGACCTCACCTGTGGCCCGTGAAGCCATCGCCCGTGCGAAGGAAGTGGCGCGCGCGAACGGCACCAAGATCGCCATGACCTGCTCGGATCCAGCCATGGTTAAATACTTCCGCGAGGGTATTGATGAGATCATGGCGGGCGGTGTAGACGTGTTGTTCTGTAATCAGGAAGAAGCACGGATCCTAACCGGCACCGACGACGTACAAGCGGCACTGCAACACTTGCAGCGCCATGCCAAGCTGGTTGCGATCACCTTAGGCAAGGATGGCGCCTTGGTCGGTGACGGTACGCGCCAGGTTGCAGTTCCAGGTATCCCGGTAAAAGCCGTCGATACCAACGGTGCTGGTGATATGTTCGCCGGCGCGATGATGTTCGGGCTGACCCGCAAGTACTCTCTGGCCGCCTGTGGCCTACTTGCCAGCCACGCTGCCGCAGCAGTAGTTGCCAGCTTTGGCCCGCGCTTGAGCCTGGATCAGCAGCAGCAGTTGCTCATCAAGCTTCAGCATGAGCCGGAATTTAATTAAACGACTTAAACGTTGTTCTTAAGCGAGGTTTTAGCTATGACAGATTATAAAGTTGCAGATATCAGCTTAGCCGATTGGGGCCGTAAAGAGATCTCAATCGCCGAATCAGAAATGCCGGCGCTGATGACCATTCGCCGCAAATACGCAGATGAGAAGCCGTTGCAAGGCGCACGCATCATCGGCTGTATTCACATGACCATTCAGACCGCGGTTTTAATTGAAACCCTGATCGAACTTGGCGCTGAAGTTCGCTGGTCGTCGTGCAACATCTTCTCCACTCAGGATCACGCAGCAGCAGCAATGGCCGCAGCCGGTGTTCCAGTGTTTGCCTGGAAAGGCGAGACTGAAGAAGAATACGAATGGTGTCTGGAGCAAACCTGTCATAAAGACGGTGAGCTGTGGGATGCCAACATGATTCTTGATGATGGTGGTGACTTGACCTTGTTAATTCACGACAAGTACCCGCAAATGCTGGATAAAGTACATGGTATCACTGAAGAGACCACCACCGGTGTACATCGTCTGCTGGAAATGTTGAAGCACGGTACCTTGAAAGTGCCTGCGATTAACGTCAATGACTCAGTCACCAAATCCAAGAACGACAATAAGTACGGTTGCCGTCACTCGTTAAACGATGCGATCAAGCGCGCCACAGATCACCTGTTGTCAGGCAAGAAGGCTTTGGTTATCGGCTACGGTGACGTAGGTAAAGGCTCGGCAGCCAGTTTGCGTCAGGAAGGCATGGTCGTGCGTATCGCTGAAATTGACCCGATCTGTGCGATGCAGGCCTGTATGGACGGCTACGAAGTGGTATCCCCCTACCTTAACGGCGTGAATACGGGTGAAGCTGGCGGTATCAATAAAGACCTCCTGCAAACCATCGACCTTATCGTCACAACCACAGGTAATGTTAACGTCTGTGATCAGCACATGCTGACTGCGCTTAAATCGACCGCTGTGGTCTGTAACATTGGTCACTTCGATAACGAAATCGATACTGCGTTTATGCGTAAAAACTGGCGTTGGGACGAGGTCAAGCCACAAGTACACATGATTCATCGCAGCGACGATGAGAACGATTACTTGTTGTTGCTATCCGAAGGCCGCCTGGTCAACCTCGGTAACGCAACGGGTCACCCAAGCCGTATCATGGATGGTTCTTTCGCGAATCAGGTACTGGCACAGCTGCACTTATTCGCTGAGAAGTTTGCAGACTTGTCTGAAGCAGAAAAAGCTGACAAGCTACGGGTAGAAGTGCTGCCAAAACAACTTGATGAAGAAGTTGCTCGTTATATGGTTCAGGGCTTTGGTGGTGTCATGACTAAATTGACCCAGGAGCAGGCTGATTACATCCATGTTGATGTCGCAGGCCCCTACAAAACCGACGAATACCGCTACTAATGGTGTCACCTATGACGCAAGCAAAACCGGTAGTGACCTACCGCGAACTAACGGCCGCCGATCACGCGGCCGTTATTGAATTAGGCAACCGGGTACATGGTGAAAACTATTTAACCGAAGAAAGCCTGGCCGACTACGTCGAGCGTGGCGAAAAAGACGGCGTTAACCTCAACTGGCTGGCGTTTGTCGGCGACCAGCTGGCGGGCATTCGGCTGACCTTTGCCCCTGGCAAATGGGACATCGACAGCTGGTGTACGCCTGCAGCATGGCCGGTGCCGAAAGAGCAGATGTGCTATTTCAAGTGCGCCGCGGTTGCAGAAATCAGTCGTGGCCTGGGTATTGGTCGCGGGTTACTCGATCGCTCCATTGCTGCTGCACAAACTCTGGGCTGTAAAGCTGGTCTTGCGCATATTTGGATGCAAAGTCCAAATAATAGTGCATACTCTTATTTTACTCGCTGCGGCGGAGAGATGATTCAAGAACATCCTGGCCGCTGGTATGAACTCTCGATTCATGGCGGCTACCATTGCCCCGTGTGTGACGGTGTTTGTCATTGCACTGCCGGAGAAATGGTGCTGCGCTTCGATCGCTAATAGAACGAGCCAACCTATGTACGACCCGCTTGTTGATAACTGTCCCGGCCCAGCGCAACCTCACGCTCGCAGTTATTGGCAGGCGACAACGAAGACACAACTCCCCCAACCTTCAGCAATTTTGCCAGAACGCACGGACTGCATTGTCATCGGCGCCGGTTACACCGGACTCAATGCCGCGCTGGAGCTCGCTAAACGCTTCGGCCAAAAGGTGGTGCTCATCGACGCAAACCGGATCGGTTGGGGTTGCTCCACCCGCAATGCCGGCTTCGCGATGCCTGGGACCGGCAGATTGGGCTACGGAGACTGGCAAAAGCGTCTGGGCGATGCCGGTGCACGTGCTATACAAGCTGAGTATCAGCGCGGCTTTGACCGCCTGGAGCAGCACCTTGAACTGTGCCCTCAGCAGTTACAGGTACAGCGTGGCGGTTACCTCAAAGTGGCTCATCAGCCCAGCGCTGTAGAGGGCCTTCGCAATAGCTATCAGACCTTAAAAGAGTTTGACCCTAACACGCGCTGGCTCGATTCCGACGCCATACAAGCGCGTATCCGCAGCCCGCAGGCCCATGCCGCCATTCACTTTCCACAAAGTTTTGGTATTAACCCGGTGCTACTCACGGCAAGTATTGCGCGTCAGGCCAGCGAGGCAGGGGTTACTCTGCTTGAGGACGCACCGGTTCAGCACTGGGATAAAGTGGGTGGCCTGCACCGCTTGCATACGGCCAAGGGGCGTGTGTGTGCACCGAACATCATTATCGCCACCAACGGCTATACTCCCAACCATCTGCACCCGAGTATTCACGGCCGTACACTGCCGGTGCTCTCCAGTGTCATCGTCACGCGCCCGTTGCATGCCGAGGAACGCCAGGCCATTGGGCTGAGCAGCAGCGAGTTGGTGATGGATACCCGCACGTTGAAGTATTATTATCGGTTGCTACCGGACGGGCGCCTGCTCTTTGGTGGTCGCGGTGCCATCCGCGGTAAAGATGCGGGTCATCCACGCTATGCCCGCCACCTGTTGCAGGCCCTACGCGGCAGCTTCCCGGCCTTACGTGAACTCACCAGCGAGCCAGCCGATTATTACTGGAGTGGCTGGGTGAGCGTTGCATTGGATGATTATCCACGCGTTTATAGTCCCGAGGAAGGGGTCTACACCAGTATGGGATATTGCGGTGCTGGTGTGACCTTTACTCAAATTGCCGGGCAACGGCTGGCGGAACTGGTGATGGGAGAAGAGTTACCACCCCTTCCGTTTTATCAGTCACCGCTACCCGAGTTTCCTTTTCCCCATTTTCGTCGTGTCGGTCAATGGGCTTTTTACCAGCTCGCTCGCTGGCGAAGCCTGTAACCCTGACCTTAAAGTCCGAACACCACTTTTTCACTGCTAAGCATACGGCTAATCAGACGCAGCAACAACATTGAAACCAGTACCGTCGCTACTGCACTTACTGCCATAGCGCCCCACTGCAGTGACTCACCTTTAATAATATCCAACAAAGCCTGATGCTGCCCGGTCAAAGGTAAGTAATACAGAATTTGGTTTTTCACGCGCGCAAACTCAACGCCAAATACCACCAGCATAGGCGCCATTAACAGCAGCGAGATATAGGTCTGCGCTTCTTTGAAGCTTTTCGCCCGGAACGACACGAACAGTTGCAATGCGGTCGCCAACAACGCCAGCGGCACCAACAGCAACATGATTAAGAGAATCATGGGCCAGGCCAACACAATACTGATGCCGATTTCATGCAGTGGTAAAAACTTAAAAATGAACGGAATCAGCACCGCGCTTAAAATCCCCCCGAACATGGCAAATGCCGATGCCGCAAGCGCTTTGCCCCAGACCAGCTGCTCAGTGGTCAGCGGCTGTGATAGCAACAGCTCCAGTGAATTGCGCTCACGTTCGCCGGCACTGATATCGATGGCGACGTTCATGCCTGAGAAAAATACCGAAAGTAAAATAAAGATCAGCACACTACCGAGCAAGATGGCGGCCTTTGAGCCTTTGGTTGCAGTATCGTGTTTGACCAGATCGACGCCCTGCGTTATACGTGGATCAATGCCACGCATTTGCAAACGAATATAACTCAGTTGCCGGGTGTAATTTTCAACCGCGCTTTCCACCCGACGAATATCTGTACGTTGCTTCTGTGACGAAAAATCCGCGGTCAGCGTGACTTTCGCAGGCTGCGCCGTGGCAATATTGTCTTCCCACTCTGGCGCAATCGCCAATGTAATCGGCTGCTGCCCTGCTGGCCAGTCTTCATCCCGCGTCACTATCCCTTGTCGTTCCAGATGTGCCACAAATGCTGGCGCATATTCAGCGCCTTCAATATCGATTTTCACATTACTGGTATCGGTAAGCTGGCTAATCAATACGTAAAACGCCACCGCCATCAGCAAGGGACCGAAAAATGCGTAAGACATAGCCGCCATAACCGAGCGTTTATCGCGCAAAGCATCCTTTAATTCTTTACGCATAACAATGTTTACTGGTGATCTCATGCTGCAATACCCTCATCGGTACCAATAATTTTTACGAAAGCTTCTTCCAGTGCTTCTTCCCCTGTCTGCTCACAGAGTTCGGTCGGTGTACCTTGCGCAGCGACCTTGCCAGCAGCGACCACCACCACCTGATCACAAAGAGCAGCCACTTCTTGCATGACGTGGCTGGAAAATAAAATACTGGTACCTTGATCGCGTAACTCGCGCAGCAGGTCACGTAAAATACGGGTGCTCATAACGTCGAGCCCGCGACTCGGTTCATCAAGAATCAAGTGCTTAGGTCGGTGCACAATGGCCTGGGCCAAAGCAACTTTCATCCGCTGGCCCTGCGAGAATCCTGTCGCGCGACGGTCGGCAATTGCATCCATGTCCAGCCGTGAGATGACGTTCTGCACCGCAGTTGCGCCGGCGTCACCTTCAAGACCATGGAGCGTTGCGAAATAGGCAATTTGCTCGCGGGCAGTCAGGCGCTCGTAGAGGCCAAACTTGTCCGGGAAAATGCCGATCTTCTTGCGCACCGCAAGCGGCTCCAGATTGGCATCGATGCCGTCAATCAGGGCCTCGCCTGTATCTGCTTTGAGCAGACCATAAATCGTCCGCAGACAGGTGGTTTTGCCGGCACCGTTAGGGCCAAGTAGTCCGGTGATCTGTCCTTCAGGCGCGCTAAACGTCAGGCCATCAAGAGCCGTCACCTTACCGAAGGATTTTTTTAGTGATTTGACTTCGATCATGATGACTCTCTTATAATCCTTTGCCGTTACTATTCAGAATAAAAGGTTGCGGGCGTTGTTCTGTCAGACACTCAGAATCGAGCTTTTGCAAGTCCAGATCTTTGATAAACTCGCTCGCCAGGCGGTTTGCGCAGGTATGACCGACAATGGTATGTGCGCCCTGAGGCGCCACCAGATGGCGACTGTTACTCAGGGTTTCCGCAGCCAGCTCGCCCCAGGCCGGCGGTGTTACCGGGTCCAGCTCGCCCGACAGCAACAAGGTTGGAATAGCACTTTCCACCGGCGTAAACCACTCGTCTGGACGTTCTTGTTTCGGCCACACCGAACACATATCGATAAAGGCATCGGCAGTGCGGCTGCCGATAAAGGTATTGTCACCATCCGCAGTCAGCAGCTCAGGTGTCGCCCGCGGCAAGTCTTCACTGCACAGCACACTTAGCGTAAGTCCCATATAAAGTTCAGACTGTGCCATGGTACTTCCTAATAAGCCGGTTAACGGGGTGTAATCGCCCTCAGCAGTGCGTTGAATCACATAAGGTAGCATTTGCCGCGTCGTGGGATGATAAAGCCCCACACGCATCACCGAGCTTAGCCGGCCGGCAGTCACAAGAATATCAACCGGCTCGTTACTCAGCGGGTCTCTGACGGTCAGGGGAACGGGGTCAACTTCAAGTTGTTGCATCAGGGTACGGTAAGTGAGGTCAAGATTAGGAAACGTCTCGCTACAGACCTGCGACGCTTTGCAACGGGCAAGCAATTGTTCAAAAGAGTCTGCGCCATGACGGCCAAAGGGACCCACCACCACTTGCACGGGCGCTACTGCGTCAAGTACGGCAGCACGCACCGATTGCGGCGCTTCGCGCATGTAAACCAGCCCGGCGCGTGATCCATAAGAACCACCGTAGAGCGTGACCTGTGGGTAGCCTAAAGCTTCCCGCACAGCCTCAAAATCGCGAATGGCATTCACGGTATGGTATTGAGTTAAGTCAACATCGGTAAACTTAGCCAAGCAGTTTTCTGCCATCTCCGCTAAGTCGATAGCATCGTCCGCCTTGACCAACTCTTCGACATGGCTCATGGCACAACTAAGCGGATTGGAGCCGCCAGTCCCACGTTGGTCGATGAGCAGAATATCCCGCTGCTGCCGGACGTTCTGGAAAATACGCGCAATCATGCTGCCGAGTTCTGTCGCTGCTTGGCCTGGGCCGCCGGCTAAAATCAATAGGGGGTCGTCTTGTTTACTCTCGCGCACAGCGGGCAACACCGCGAAATTGATGCCAATGGTTCGGCCGTCAGGTGCATCGTAATTTTCCGGAACCTGCAAGGTACCGCAGCGCAGTTGCTCAGAAATGTCTTTCAGGTAACAGGACTCGAGCTCCACCTGAGCTGACGGCACGGGTGCAGCGGCATCCTGCGCATGAGTTGCAAAGCTCGCAACTGCGGCAGCCAACAAAAGAGGTGCAATGGAGATTTTCATGCATTGTTATCCATTTGTAACGAATGCAGACAGTCTAAACGTTCGGGCAAGCTTCGGAAAGGGTTAAAACTGTAAAGAAATGTGGCATTCGCCCGGCAAACAACGCTTAAGGCTGGAAACGACGTGCGAGTATTTCACCAATCGGCGTCTCTAACAGGTTACGCTCTCGCATCCATTCGAAATCGCCCACCTGTCTGATGTCATCAATATGGACACTGCGGGCAATAAAGCTACCGATATCATGGGCATCATTTTTAACAGCAAACTGAATCAGCGTGGCGTCATTACAGCGGATATTGGAATAAACATCACGCAAGCGGATCCGCATGTCGCGAAGCTTACGCTGCAAACGTACCGTATGATTGTCGCGCACATAGGCGCAGAAGACTAACGCAACTTCTTCGGACTCTAAGTAGGATTGTGCTGACGCCGGTAAACTGAGCGGCATCAAGACCATCGCAGCGCTAGTTGCAGCTAGCCATGATGTAATCGATTTGAACATCGAATAACCTCAAGTGTTCTCACTGGAGCTCATCCTACCCTGCTCATTCAAGCCTTACAACGGAATATATTGTTAACAGGCAGGTCTACTTTTACAAATTATTTACGCGTTCGAACACCTGAGTACTGAAGGAATGAGGATTATTTTTATCGGCGGGGTGCTCGACTTGCTCTTTTAGCTCCCACTCTCCGAGTGCATGAAAATCCGGAAACCAGGTATCGCCTTCGACCTTAACATCAATCTGCGTCAGGTAGAGACGCGCTGCATGGGGCAGAAATTCCTGATAGACGTGACCGCCACCGATGACCATCAACTCTTCAGTATCTCCAGCCGCTGTTACGGCTTGGCCGGTATCACTTACCCAGACCACGCCCTGCTCGTCAGTATAAGGCTGCTGATACTTGCGGCTGAGCACGATATTGGTACGACCGGGCAGCGGCCGACCAATGGATTCGTAGGTTTTGCGTCCCATCACTACCGGCTTACCCATAGTGATGCGCTTGAAATGTTGCAGTTCGGCGGGTAAATGCCACGGCATATCACCGTTTTTTCCGATAACCCGGTCGTGGGCCATGGCCGCAATCAATGCAATTCGCATAAAAAACCTCGTTGCTCGTGCACCAGGGTGCTCATACCCGTCCGCTGGCTACGAGCAACGCCTGAATCAATTGTTATTATTTCTGATAAATCACTTCGACGTCGTAATCGTCATCGTCGAAATCATCATCGTCATCATCGTCGTCTTCATCATAAGCTTCCAGTTGCTCCTGATGGTAGTTGTCCCATTTGAACTCTGTGGTTGCCTGAGTCTGCTCTTCCACATCTTCGGCGGAAGACTTAGGCAACTGCTCAAGGTAGGTCATGACCTCTTTGCAAAGCTGTTCGGTACCCTGCTTACTCAATGCAGAGATCTGGTAAACCGGACCTTCCCAGTCCAACGCTGCAGTAAGCTCAGCAATACGCTCAGCAACTTCTTCTTCGCTGATAAGGTCAACTTTATTGACCACCAGCCAGCGCGGTTTTTCCGCTAACTTGGGGCTGTACTTTTCCAGCTCATTAACGATGGTGACCGCTTGCGTCGCCGGATCGGTTCCATCATAAGGTGCTAAATCGACCAGGTGCAAGAGTAGGCCACAACGCTCCAGATGTTTCAGGAACTGAATCCCGAGGCCCGCGCCTTCTGCGGCACCTTCAATCAAGCCAGGAATGTCAGCAATGACAAAGCTCGCGTGGGGTACCGGCCGCACCACACCCAGATTGGGAACCAGTGTGGTAAACGGATAATCGGCAACTTTCGGCTTCGCTGCTGACACCGAACGGATAAAGGTCGATTTGCCGGCATTCGGCATGCCCAGCAGGCCGACATCGGCAAGCAGCATCAGCTCTAATTTGAGACTGCGAATTTCGCCGGGAGTACCCATGGTTTTCTGCCGTGGAGCACGGTTGGTACTGCTCTTAAAACGGGCATTACCCAGACCATGGAAGCCGCCTTTGGCGACCATACGGCGCAAACCGTGGCGAGTTAAATCGCCCAGCACTTCGCCGGTTTCTTCGTCGGTGGCACGAGTACCCACAGGCACTTTCAACACGATGTCTTCACCGCGTTTACCGGTACAGTTTTTACCCATGCCATTTTGACCGCGTTGCGCACGGTGGATGCGCTCAAAGCGATAATCAATGAGAGTGTTCAGGTTTTCGTCGGCTTCCAGATAAACATCGCCGCCATCGCCACCGTCACCACCGTCGGGGCCACCTTTGGGGATATATTTCTCGCGTCGAAAACTTACTACGCCGTTACCGCCGTCGCCAGCTTCAACCCGAATTTCGGCTTCATCTACAAACTTCATACTTTTCTACCTGCCACTATAAAAAAACCCCGCCACACAGGACGGGGTTTCTATGTTTTTCGTTAACTCGCCTGAATTAGTCAGTAACGATGCTAACGTATTTGCGGTTCTTAGGACCTTTCTCCGCAAAAGAAACTTTACCGTCGCTCAGAGCGAACAAAGTGTGGTCACGACCAATACCGACGTTATCACCAGCGTGGAAACGAGTACCACGTTGACGAACGATGATGCTACCAGCTAATACTGACTCACCACCGAAGCGCTTTACACCCAGACGTTTACTTTCTGAGTCACGACCGTTTTTGGTTGAACCACCAGCTTTTTTGTGTGCCATGTGTCGTTACTCCTTAATTAACCGTTAATACCAGTGATCTTCACTTCAGTGAACCACTGACGATGACCTTGATGTTTCATGTGGTGCTTACGACGGCGGAACTTGATAATGTTCACTTTGTCAGCACGGCCATGGTTGACGACTTCCGCTTTTACGGATCCACCAGAAACAAAAGGCGCGCCGATTTTCACGTCATCGCCGTTCGACATCATTAACACTTCGTCGAACTCAACCACTTCACCGGTGGCTGCTTCCAGCTTTTCCAGGCGGACGATTTGGCCTTCAGTCACACGGTGCTGCTTACCGCCACTTTGGAATACTGCGTACATAGTTTTCTCCGATTCGCCCTTAGGGGCACGTTAGATTTAAATCAGGGCGCGAATTATAGGCGAACTTAACGCCCGAGTAAAGAGTGTTCTTCGTTATTCGTAGGTCGCGCCAACTGTACCTACGCTCATACCTGCTTTTGGCTTTAAGCGAGCCTGTCCACGGCAATATCCGCCAGTGCGTGCAAGGCCTCGCGATGCTCTGACGCAGGTAATACTGCCAGTTGTTGTTGCGCTAACTTAGCTTCAGCCAGCGCCCGGTCCCGCGTGTAATCAAGCGCACCGGTGCGGCGCATTGCCGTTAATATGGTTTGCAGATGCTGACGTCCATCACCCTGCTCGATAGCTGAGCGAATCAGCTGTGCTTCTTCCTCATTGCCATGCCACATTGCGTACAGCAATGGTAAGGTAGGCTTACCTTCGGCCAGATCATCACCGGCCTGTTTCCCCATGACTTCGCTATCTGCAGTGTAGTCCAACAGATCATCGACCAGCTGAAACGCGGTACCCAGATGACGCCCGTAAGCCGCTAAAGCATCTTCGCTGGCCTGGGACTGATCCGCCAGCACCGCACCAAGTTGCGTCGCGGCTTCAAACAACTTTCCGGTTTTACCGTAAATGACGTCAAAATAACTGGCTTCGGTGGTCTCCGGATCGTTGCAGTTCATCAACTGTAAGACTTCGCCTTCGGAAATGATATTCGTAGCATCCGCCAGAATCTTCATGACCTTCATCGAGTCGAGTGTCACCATCAGCTGAAACGCGCGGGTATACAGGAAGTCGCCTACCAGTACGCTAGCTTCGTTGCCAAACACAGCGTTAGCAGTTTCCTGGCCACGGCGTAATTCAGAGGCATCGACCACGTCATCGTGCAACAGGGTCGCGGTATGAATAAACTCAATGATGGTCGCCAGGGTCAGATGACCACGTCCTTCATAGCCGACAGCGCGAGCTGCGGTCACGGCAAGCAAGGGTCGCAGACGTTTACCGCCACTGTTGACGATATACAGGCCAAGCTGATTAATCAGGGCTACATCTGATTGTAGTTCAGCCCCGATCAGTTGGTTGACACCGTTCATGTCGGCGGCCATTAACGTATTAATTTCAGATAACTTCATTCGGCAACGCTAGCTATGGTTTAAGGTTAAGATTTTACAAAGAAATGCTAGTACAAGTCCAGCAACAACTCCGCCTGTATGTGCGGCAAACGCTAGTCCACTGAGTTCCGGCAGATAAATCAGGTCAAATACGACTTTGCCCACTAAGCCGATCAAAATAAGCGCACCCAGCCAGCGTTTTTGCAGTACATCTGTCAATGCACAATAGGCAAAAATGCCATATAAGGTTCCTGAAAATCCCGCATAGAAGCGTACGTCAGGATCAAAGTAGACCTGCGCCAGGCTACTACTTAGCATAATCACAGGAACGCCCAGCCAGCGACGCCACCCGCTTTGGTGATCGATGAACAGTGCCCAGCAGACCAGCAGGCCTAACAGGTTCAAACCTAAATGTGGCCAATTATGATGCACCAGCTGACCACTGAAAAGCTGCCATAAATGCTGCCCTTCGATGACCCCATGACGGTTGAGCTTAAGCATGTCTTGCCAGGCATTGGGAAGCATCATGATGAGGGTCAGCAACACCATAACACTAACTGTAGGTAGCAGCGCCTCACGTGAAGTAGGAATCGTTAAACCGAACAACTGCATCGCTGGATTCACCTATAAAAAAGCGCCGGGAGCTGCTAGCAGCTGACCCGGCGCTTATGTCGTATGACAACGCTAAGGAAGCAGGGCTGCCCTTACTTGACGAAATCCAAACCGGTTTGAATGTCGTTCTTCAAGCCGTCGAGCATTGACGCTTTCGCTTTTTTCTCGAAATCGCTCAGTTCGCCATACGGCAGGATTTCTTCAACACCCTTTGGACCTAAACGGACAGGATGAGCGAAGAACAAGGCATCGCTACCATCGGTTTCCACATAAGTGCACTCAATAACACTGTCGTCGCCCTGCAAGGCTTTGACCAGTGACAAGCAGAAACGCGCTGCCGCCTGCCCCATAGAAAGGGTGGCAGAGCCGCCGCCGGCTTTCGCTTCAACAACTTCAGTACCGGCATTCTGGATGCGGTGCGTCAGTTGCTCAATTTGCTCGTCGCTGAAATCAAGACCGGTTTGCGACAACAGTGGCAGAATCGTGGTACCGCTGTGGCCACCAATGACCGGAACCTGAACTTCTGCAGGGTTCTTGCCGTGGATCTCGGCAACAAAGGTTTCTGCACGAATCACATCCAAGGTAGTGACACCAAACAGCTTGTTTTTGTTGTAGACGCCTTTTTTCTCTAGCACACGCTTGGCGATGGCAACAGTGGTGTTTACCGGGTTAGTGATAAGGCCAATCGCTGCATCCGGGCAATTATCTGCAATCGCTTCAATCAGATTGGAAACAATACCGGCATTGATATTGAACAGATCCGAGCGGTCCATACCAGGCTTACGTGGCACGCCGGCTGGGATCAATACGATGTCTGCGCCAACCAGTGCTGGTGCCAGATCATCTTTGCCATAGCCTTTGACATTGACTGCGGTCGGGATGTGGCTGAGATCAACAGCAACGCCTGGTACTACGGGCGCAACGTCATACAGCGCCAGCTCAGATCCAGCAGGTAATTGGGTTTTTAAAAGTAATGATAGTGCTTGGCCGATACCGCCAGCTGCACCTAAAACTGCAACTTTCATCTCAGACTCCATCCAGTTGTTAGGGAAATTTTTGATGCCAAAAGCCTACTCCAAAAGCGTCCAAATTACAACCGAAAGGCGCCTGGCTAGGCGTTTGTGAGCTTTTGCGATAGACTGACGTTTCAACGGGTTGGCAAGCGCTTATCCCGGTCAACGAAACGAACTCAAGAGGCCATTTTGCACCATGACCCAAGCCAAACCAGAAGCGATGATTGATACCTTTAAAGGGCTATTGAAAGAAGAGCGGTATGGCTCGCAAAGCGAGATTGTAGATGCCATGAAAGAGTTAGGCTTCGACAATATTAGTCAATCTAAGGTCTCACGGTTGCTAAGCAAATATGGCGCGGTGCGCACCCGTAATGCCCGGCAGGAAATGGTCTACTGTCTGCCGGCGGAATTAGGCATCCCTTCCACGCGGGCTCCATTATCGCAATTAGTACTGGATATTCAGCATAATGATGTGATGGTGATTATTCGTACCTCACCAGGCGCCGCGCAACTTATTGCGCGCTTACTCGATTCTGTCGGCAAGAAAGAAGGTGTACTTGGTACGATTGCCGGGGACGATACGATTTTTATTGCGCCGGTCAAAGTGTCTGACATCGACTTTACGCTACAGAAGGTGACCGAGCTGTTTGAGAACGTCGCTTAGCCGTTGTGTCCGCTGGTGATCGTTATGGCGCAAACAGAACTCATGGCTACTGCGTCAGGAAATCGACGGATGGCGCAAAGAATGCGGCATTACTGACAGCTTCAGTGTAGTCCAGCAAGGGATCGTAATCGCCGTTCTCATCCGCTATATAGCGTTGCTTTAACCACTGCAGTATGTCACGCGACTGGCCGGAAAAGTACATGGCGAGTAAGCCCTGCTCGCGCATATCGCCCCATGGCATATTCTGACGCAACATACTTAAAGGTTGTTCACGTTCATTCTGAAGTTTGGCCTTTTGGGTATGCGAGACCATCTGCAACACGGCTTCACTGATACGTTCTCCGGTAAGCTTCTTGCGGCCGATCACAAACTCCTGCATCTCTTGCGTAAGCTGTTCCCAGCGCCGCAAATCGTGCCGGAATTTCTGCACATACAAGTAGCTGCCGCCGGCGAATACCGGGTCATCATCGGCATGAATCAGTGCCAACTGACGACGGCGAATGCCGCGTGGGTTTTCCGGCGCATCAATAAAGCCAGTCAGATCACGTCCATCCATAAATCGAAACGTCGGTAACTGTTCAGTGAGCTCGACGTCGTGACCAAGCCACTCGAGCAGCGCGCGGGCACTGTGATAATTGACATCGAAACGATCCGAGCGCACGGTCAGTAACAGGTCGACGGGCTCACGTGGCGCCTGTCGATCACCATCACGCAGGTCGGGAAACTGCCCCAGTTGTGAGGGCCGCTGCTGAGGATAAAGAATGTCCCAGTAATCACTGCCGATAGCGACGTAACCACTGAGTAAAGCTTCTGAAAAGCGCTCGTCAAGCTCATTGAGCAGAGCAGGAATTCGGGCTAACTTACGCCGTACACTCACAACATCATCGGTCATTACGTTCAATGATAATGTTAAGCCATGCAAATTCGGCTCTGCGAAGATGCCTTTTTGCGCTTGTGCCATGGGTGTCCTCACCAATTTGTAATCGTTATTGTTAGCGGTACTTGCTCGAAAAACCATGCAGCTTGGTCGCAACCAACTTGCGCTGCTTAACAACTGGCATACAATGCTTGTCAGTCTAGCAAAGATTATCTAAAAAAATGAGAATTTAAGCGGAGTTATTATGGGACTACCACAGCGATTTACAACTACTTTGATGGCCGCCTCGCTGGCCATGCTATTGGGCGGCTGCGCCACAACTTCAGGTGCAGATGCCTCAGCAACAGCTGCTGAAACCAGCACGGTGGCCAGTGAAGACCAGCGTTTTACCACTATGGCAGAACGCGTTTGGGAAGGCATGCAAAATCCTGTCGGCAGTGAAAACCTTGATGCTGCGCTACCGAGCATGACGCCAGAGGCACTTGCGGCCCGCGCTGAGCAACAACGGCAGTGGCTCAACGAGCTACAAAGTATCGATACCGACGCATTATCTCGTCAGGCCTATATCAATTGGCGCATGCTCACTTACCGTCTGCAAAATAATGTCGACAGTTATGACTTTAACGAACATTACATGCCGTTAAACGCAGAAGGCGGATTTCACAGTTCTTTATCTTTCATGGTGCGCAATACCGCCCTTCGCAGCTATGAAGACTACCAGAATTATGTCGCTAAGCTGGCCACGGTTCCACGGTATATGAATGAGCAGACCGCCTGGCTTGAGCGCAGCCTGAAACAAGGCTACACCCAGCCGCGTGCAGCGATGGTCGGCTTTGAAGACAGTATCGCTGCCTTCATTGTGCAGGACCCGCGCGATAGCGTGTTCTACCAACCCTTGTTGCAGCAGCCGGCGTTTATCGATGATGCCCAATGGGAAGCCTTACAGGTGGCCGCAGCACAAGTCATTGACGATGCAGTGATTCCGGCTTACCAGAACTATTTTGACTTTATGGTGATGGACTATCTGCCGAACTGCCGTGAGTCCGTCGGTGCCAGTGCTTTGCCCAACGGCGATGCTTATTATCAGAATAGAATTGAGCACTTCACCACGCTGAGCCTGACCCCAGCCGAGATCCACGCCAAAGGGCTGGCCGAAGTTGCGCGTATTCGCAATGAAATGGCAGTGGTGATTGAGCAATCTGGCTTTGACGGAAACTTTGATGAGTTTGTCGAATTCTTACGCACGGATCCGCAATTTTACCCGACCTCTGCTGAAGAGTTGCTAAAAGAAGCTTCTTACATTGCCAAACGCATGGATGGTGAGCTGCCGAAGTTCTTTAAACTGCTGCCACGGCAACCTTATGGTATTGCACCTGTGCCAGCTGAAATTGCGCCTAAGTACACCACTGGCCGCTATGCCGGAACCTCACGTGACGACCGCGCCAGCTTCTATTGGGTCAATACTTACGCCCTTGACCGCCGTCCGCTGTATCAACTGGAAGCTTTGACCTTGCACGAAGCGGTACCTGGTCATCACCTGCAGGGCGCCTTGGCACGGGAAATGGAAGACGTGCCCAGCTACCGCCAACAGACCTACATCTCAGCTTTTGGTGAAGGTTGGGGACTCTATTCAGAATGGCTCGGCCTGGAAGCGGGTTTTTATCAGGACCCCTACAGCAACTTCGGCCGCTTGAGCTATGAAATGTGGCGTGCTGCACGTTTAGTGGTCGACACCGGCATGCATTCGATGGGCTGGAGTCGCGAAAAAGCGATGGACTTTATGGCTGCCAATACCGCGCTGAGCCTGCATAATGTGCGCACCGAGATCGACCGCTACATCACCTGGCCTGGGCAAGCGTTATCCTACAAGCTCGGTGAAATTTTGATCCGCTCGCTGCGCGCCGAAGCTGAAGCCGCTCTTGGCGGTAAATTCGACATCCGCGAATTCCATTACCAGGTTCTGAAAAACGGTAGTATCCCGCTTGATGTCCTTGAGCAGGAAATCCGCAACTGGATCGACTCGCAAGCCTAACAGCAAGAAAGGGCAGCCCTAACATTTTAAAGACACAAAAATAGAAAGGGCTGCCCTTAACTTTTGCGGGCAAAAAAAAAGGAGGAGCTGCCCCTCCTTTTTTGTGAGCATATGGATTAAATCTTGAAGAACTTAATCGTCAGTGGGTAGTTTTGCACGATGCCGTCGTTGGCCCGGATAGCTCCCATAATTGCGAAAATGATGTGGCAGATGCCGAGAGCGATAAGTAAGAAAATACCGATCACGACAAAACTCAAGATGACACTGATGATACCCCAGATAAACGCTGAGATAATCCAGTTGAAAACAACTTTGCCGTGCGCATCAATATAAGGGTTTGTATCCTTCTTACTCAGCCACATGACCAGCGGCACAATAAGGCCCGCAAACGGAATTAAATAACCGGCGAATTGCGAGAGATGCAACAGCATGGCATAAGTGCGGTCTTCCTGGCTGGGTCCGGTGATAACAGTTGTTTCTTGTACAGGCTCCATTATTCGGTTCCTTTTTTATTTGAGTTGTGATGTATTAAGAATTGCTGCGTCGCCACAAATAGTCAACATAAACTCTAATACGTTATCGCTGCTTATGCTAGTCTGAACCGAGATTATCCAGAGATTTCAATTTATGCTCGTCGCTCCGCAAATCATCACAAATCGGGCCGCTAAAGTTGTCCACAGTGCGTTTGATCGCCTCGGCAGCAAGCTATTGCCCTATCGGTATTTAAGGCCCTTTAGTTATTGGGATAATTATTACGGGTTAAATCCGGACATTACCCAGGAATATTTCCAGTTGCTCGATTACGCCACCATTCAGCGCTTTGAGAATAAGGGATACATCGCCCGGCGAGTGGCTGAGCTTGGCATAAAGAATGTTTTTCCAAAAAGCTACTTTTCCGTCGCCGATGTTTTTGCAGAGCAGCCTGGCCCGGATGCTATCTGGTTCGTAAAACCTACCCATCTAACCGGTGGTAAGGGCATCACCTGCCATACGACAGAGTCCCTGAAAGATTTAGAACTACCAAAACACTACTTTATCCAACAGCAAGTGACAGATATAGAATTATATGAAGGCCGCAAATACACCGCCCGTGCTTATGTTTTTATACACAACAAGAAACTCTATGTCTTTGATGATGGTTTTGTGATGATTCATGGCCTGCCCTACGATGAAAAGAGTACTGATTTTGCGACGCAAGTTGACCATCGCGGCTATCATATCGCGGGCAGTCCAATAAAAATGAAACAAATTTCTGAGTTACCGAATGCCGATAGGAAACTTAAAAGTATTCAGAATAAACTTCATCGACTAAAGCCTGTGCTTGCAGAAATGATCAGCAAAAGTTCCGACGTACATTACGGGCTATTGGGAATAGATCTACTCTTCACACGAACTCATGATGCACTCTTTATTGAGTTAAATTCGAAGTCTAATTTCATTCATACTGAACTCATAAATGACTCACTTAATAGTCCATTTTTTAGTTCATTTTTGACCACGCTTTATACCGGCGAAGTCGACGCACGACTCACCCAGATATAGCTTCACTTTTTGTAAAAAAATAGAAAGGGCTGCCCTTCCTGAATTTGCGTGTACGAGATCGGCAGGGCTGCCCTTTCTTAGATTGCGGGTACAAAAAAGGAGGGCTGCCCCTCCTTTTTATTTGCGGTCGCGAAGAGAGGGCTGCCCTCTCTTGGGTTAGGCGACTTGGATGCTGGGGATGATGTTGGCTTTGGCGGCGGTTTCGGCGTCGCGGAAGGCGTCCATCTGGTCGAAGTTGAGGTACTTGTAGACTTCGCCGGCCATTGCATTGATGTCCGAGGCGTATTCCATGTACTCGGCTGGCGTTGGCAGCTTGCCTAAAATCGCGCCCACTGCAGCAAGTTCAGCGGAGGTCAGGTAGACGTTAGCACCATCGCCAAGGCGGTTCGGGAAGTTACGGGTTGAAGTCGACAACACGGTCGCGCCCGCTTCTACGCGTGCCTGGTTGCCCATGCACAGTGAACAGCCTGGCATCTCAGTGCGCACACCGTTGTTGGCGTAGATGTTGTAGTAACCTTCTTCGCGCAACTGTGCTTCGTCCATTTTGGTTGGCGGCGCAATCCACAGCCGCGTGTTCAGCGCTTCGGTGTTCTTCTCCAGCAACTTACCTGCTGCACGGAAGTGACCAATATTCGTCATACATGAACCGATGAACACTTCGTCAACTTTGTCGCCTGCGACTTCACTCAGGAACTTCGCATCGTCAGGGTCATTCGGGCAACAGACGATAGGCTCTTTAATTTCTGCCAAATCGATTTCAATCACTTCCGCGTATTCAGCGTCGGCATCAGCACGCATCAGTGACGGATTTGCCAGCCAGTCTTCCATCTTCTGGGCACGGCGCTCAAGAGTACGCACATCGCCGTAGCCTTCGTTGATCATCCAACGCAGCATGGTAATGTTAGAACGCAGGTACTCTGCGACTGACTCTTCTGACAAGTTGATGGTACAACCTGCGGCAGAACGTTCAGCAGATGCATCAGACAATTCGAACGCTTGCTCAACGGTTAGGTGGTCAAGGCCTTCGATTTCCAGAATACGACCAGAGAATGCATTTTTCTTGCCACGCTTCTCAACGGTCAACAAGCCTTCTTTAATCGCAAACGCAGGAATTGCATGCACCAGGTCACGTAAAGTAATACCCGGCTGCATTTCACCTTTGAAGCGCACCAATACCGACTCTGGCATATCCAGTGGCATCACGCCTGTTGCTGCTGCGAACGCGACCAGACCAGAACCTGCCGGGAATGAAATACCTAGTGGGAAACGGGTATGCGAGTCACCACCAGTACCGACAGTGTCAGGCAGCAGCATACGGTTCAACCAGCTGTGGATGATACCGTCGCCAGGGCGCAATGAAACACCGCCGCGGTTCATAATGAAGTCAGGCAAGGTATGTTGCGTGTCGATATCCACCGGCTTCGGATAAGCTGCAGTATGACAGAATGACTGCATGGTTAAGTCGGCAGTGAAGCCCAAACAGGCCAAGTCTTTCAGTTCATCACGGGTCATTGGACCGGTGGTGTCCTGCGAACCTACGGTGGTCATTTTCGGCTCGCAATAGGTACCCGGACGGACGCCGTCCATACCACAGGCTTTACCTACCATTTTCTGCGCCAGGGTATAGCCCTTGCCGCTATCAGCAGGTTGCTCGGGTTTGAGGAACAAGTCCGAAGGACCCATGCCCAAAGATTCACGAGCTTTCTCGGTCAGACCGCGACCGATGATCAGGTTGATTCGGCCACCGGCGCGAACTTCGTCAAGGATCACACGAGAAGCGTAATCGTACTCAGCGATAACGTCGCCCGCTTCGTTCTCGATTTTACCCTCGTAAGGATGAATGGTGATCACATCACCCATGTTCATCTTTTCGACGTCTGCTTCAAACACCAACGCGCCAGCGTCTTTCATGGTATTGAAGAAAATTGGCGCTACTTTGCCACCAATACAGATGCCGCCGGCACGCTTGTTTGGTGTACCCGGCATGTCTTCACCAATAAACCACAACACTGAGTTGGTCGCTGATTTACGTGACGAGCCAGTACCGACCACGTCGCCTACGAAAGCGACTGGATGGCCTTTTTCTTTCAATTCTTCGATTTGCTTAGCAGCGTCGGTGACACCTTCGCGCGGCATTTTGTACATGGCTTTAGCGTGCAGCGGAATGTCTGGACGTGACCAGGCATCAGGTGCTGGTGACAAGTCGTCGGTGTTAGTTTCACCCGTCACTTTAAAGACAGTGGCTTTGATTTGCTCAGGCATTTCGTTGCGGCTGGTAAACCATTCCGCATTCGCCCATGACTCGACCACTTCTTTCGCCAGCGCATTGCCAGCTTTCATTTTCTCTTCAACGTCATGGAAGGCATCGAACATCAGCAAGGTATGCTTTAGTTCGTAAGCGGCGAGTTCACCAAGATCAGCGTCATCTAACAAATCAACCAAAGTCACGATGTTGTAGCCACCGTGCATGTTGCCAAGTAACTTCACAGCGTCCTGCTTGGTGATAACCGGACTTGAGACTTCGCCCTTAACCAGTGCAGATAAAAAGCCAGCTTTTACATAAGCGGCTTCGTCGACGCCCGGAGGCACACGCTCAGACAGGAGTTCAACCAGGAATTGTTCTTCGCCAGCAGGCGGGTTTTTCAGGAGTTCTACGAGATCAGCGACTTGTTCTGCGGTTAACGGCTTTGGTGGAATGCCTTCGGCAGCGCGCTCTTCAACATGCTTACGATAGTCTTGCAGCACAGATTACCTCTACTTTGCTATGCGGATGAAACTTGCGGGTGAAAAAGTGGCGCAATTATAGGGGTTTTGACTACTAATTAAAATTCATAGGAGCACATAAAAGGTAATCTTTAGCATAAGTTTCATGAATAGCTAAGCCCTTGGCGAGGACCTTTCCAAAATGTCAGCTGGCGGGTTTACAAATGCTTACACTTAGTTGCTGGAAATGCGTTCGTTGACATAAACCTTTCACACTCTTGGTCTATCCTAATAGGTAGGGCACCTGGGGGGGGGCCTAATTATGAAAACTGCAATGATGAAATCCGTACACGCTTTATCAGCACTAGCCATGTTTACTTTGGTCAATGGTATGGTCAGTACTTCCGCCATCGCGTCGGTTGAGGTACAAAACGCCAATAAAATCATAGCTCAACAGGTTTACCGCTACACTTACGCACCTGAGAATTACGCCGGCAGTATCGATCATGAGCTGGGCATCATGCAACAGACGTTGATGGCAGATGTCCGCAAAGACAGTATGCTAAGCGCGCGCGCCGGGCTTGAAACCAGCGCCAATGAGCTGCGCGATATGACCAGGCTAGCTGAGCTTAGCCTAAACACCAGCGCTGAACGAGCGCCAGATCATCTCTTCGGCCGGCCCAGCTATACGCTCCGCCGATCGTACCAGATGTACCTCTAAGTTCACGTTATTGATGAATCCGGGGATGTCGATGCGTTGTAACGCTTTGCGTTGCAAAGCATCCCCGACTAAATCGCCGGGAATAATACCCCAGCCCATACCTGCCAGCAATAATTCACGCTGCGTGATCGAGTCATTGACCCGAATGCGCTGCTTACTTGGCATACGGATGATGCTGTCGAGATCTATCCCGACGTCCTGATTCTGTGGGATCAGCATGGGTAGCTCAAGCAAGTCATGCCGCTGAAGCTCCTTTAAGTTTCGCCCTGCCAATAATGCTGGGGCACATACCACCAACAGCTCGAACGGCCGCACCCGTATGGTCTCGAAGTCGCCGTACTGGCGAAAAATCGGTAACCACGGTGAGAGTGCCAGCTCGGCTTCGCCGCTGCTAATTTTACGTAGCACCCGCAGTTGTGAATCACCACTAAGCAACAGCTCGGTCGCCGGATACTGTTGTTGCACCTCATGCATCGCGGAAAACAACGCCGAGGGCGCGCAGGTGTAATCATAAGCAAGGCGCAGCTGGGGCTCAGCACCGGTCTGTAATTGTTCCGCCAATGATTGTAGCCGTTGCTGCTGGCGAATCACCTCACGGGCCTGGCGTAAAAACTGCCGACCCCGCGCCGTAAGCGTTAAGCGATAGCCACTGCGATCGAACAACTCAAACCCAGCGTCCTCCTCGAGATGCTTTAGCCCCATGCTCACCGCCGCCTGAGTGCGGTGCATTCGTTCCGCAACACCTTGCACGGAACCGGTGTCGGCAAGGTGCAGAAGCATTTCCAACTGGTTTAGTTTCATTGTGGAACCTTAAAACGTTAATTCCTCTTGGTATCCACCGCCGTCATAGCATCTGACCTCTGAATACGGTGGTCTTTTATGGTCATCTTCTACTTTTACTATCGCAGAAAAAACTAATTAAATCTGTTTCAACTTAGGGGAAAATGTGCA
Organism: Pseudidiomarina terrestris; assembly: GCF_030466405.1. Classification (GTDB taxonomy): domain Bacteria; phylum Pseudomonadota; class Gammaproteobacteria; order Enterobacterales; family Alteromonadaceae; genus Pseudidiomarina; species Pseudidiomarina terrestris. The sequence goes on from NZ_JAGGJF010000001.1 coordinate 350,459, forward strand.
AGTAAAAAAGGATTGAAAACGACCAAGGTCTGCATTATTATCTTTGTTACATTATAGCAACAGGATTGTTATTTATGTTTTGCAAAATATTGGCTGGGGTCTTTTTTATAGCTGCCACCGTCACAGTTGTGTTTGCAGGAAAGGCAACTGCAGGGGCAGTAGATGATCGCTCAAGTACACAGTTGAACGTTGAAGTGGTTCAGCGGGGGGCTGAATTGGTCCGCATTCAGTTTGATGCTGGAACGGCTGGCGATCTACCTTTACCCGCGGACTTACATGAGATCGTTGAACCATCAATTATCCACATGGTAGGAGACAAGCAAACTACAAATGCTGAACGAGCTAATTCAATTGTTCGACATATACAATATTTTTCACAGGTCGAGCCTAGGGACTTCAATTTCTATATTGATTCGAAGAAAACGCGAGATGGTAGTAATTTTGTCGGGTTTTGCGTCGATTATGGAGAAAACATTATCCATGTAACCTGTAGCCGAGCTGTACTTGATTTATCCACGTTAGATTTTAAGGATTTAATGAAAAAGAACGGGATCGACTTTAAGTTGATACAAGATAAGGCTGCTTCGGACAACCACCGGGTGGCGGAGGCGCTATTGAAATTTGATTCGTACAAGAAGGCACAACAATCTTTCAACCCGTAGCTTAGCGCCGATAGATATTTAGCTTTTCTTATTGTCTTTTTCATTTTTATTCAGTATTACTTTATATATATTAGAGTTAAACTTCATGCCAGTAAATGACACTACTCTTTTTTGAAAAGGTAACCATGTACAACTGGCAATGTTTGGCATTCGCATTATCTCTGAGCATACTCGCGGGTTGCGAGCCCACGCCCGCACTCCAGCAAGCTGATCCCGTCGTGCAACCGGTTAAACTCCATGAGGTCGGCAGTTTAACGGAGCATAGGTTTCGCGAGTTCCCTGCAGTGCTGGAAGCAGCGCAGGTGGCACAACTAGCGTTTCGGGTCGGCGGTGAGATCGATGCTTTCCCTATCAAAGCTGGAACTACCGTACAACAAGGTGAGCTCATCGCCCGTCTCGATCCAACCGACTATCAGTTGGTATTGGATCAGGCCCAGGCTCGCTTTGAACTCGCTCAGGCACAATTCCAACGCACCGAAAGCCTGGTCGAACAAGGCGTGATATCGCGCCAGCAGTTCGACGAAACCAAAGCCAATCTGGAAGTGGCGCGGGCAAACCTCGAAACGGCGAAGGCCAATGTACGTTATACCGAATTACGTGCGCCCTTTACCGGTACCATCGCCCATGTTTTTGTTGAAGCCTTCGAAACCGTGCAGCCACAACGTCCCATTGCCACCTTACAGATGGACGATGCCATCGATGTCAGTATCACTGTGCCGGAACAGTTATTCGCCCGTGTCCAGCGTCAGCTGGATTATCAGCCCGAAGTCATCTTTGCCGCCGCTCCAGAGCAGAGCTACCGTGCGCAACTAAAAGAATGGGATACCACGGCCGATCCTGCGACCAACACCTACAAAGTCGTCTTCACTATGCCAACTCCAGCGGAGTTTAACGTGCTCCCAGGCATGTCCGCGACCGTGCGGGTCGACTCCTACGCCGTTGCAAGCCAGCCGACCAAGGGCGTGCTGATCCCCACTACCGCAGTATTCTCTGACACGACAGCGCCCGTAGAGGCGCCACACCGGGTTTGGGTTTTCACCCCCCTGACGAACACAGGTGAAGAACAAAGCGCAACAGGCACCGTGAGTCAGCGCGAAATTCAGGTCGGTCGGGTCACAGGCTCCAGCATCGAAGTCACCGCGGGCTTGAGTGCGGGCGAACAGATTGTAGTAGCGGGCGTCCATGCCCTTGAAGAAGGCCAGCAAGTGCGGCGCTGGATTAAGGAGCGAGGCCTGTAATGGATATCGCTCGTTACAGTATTCGGCGCAGCACCACCAGTTGGTTACTCCTTGTATTACTTTTAGTCGGCGGTGTGTTAGCACTTACCAACATCGGCCGTCTGGAAGACCCGGAATTCACCCTGAAAAAAGCCATGGTGATCACCGCCTACCCGGGCGCGTCGGCGCAACAGGTCGAAGAAGAAGTGACTTACCGGCTGGAAAACGCTATTCAGGAGCTGGGCAACATTGATCACATCAACTCCATCTCAAAACCGGGGCTGAGCCAGATCACCGTAGACATGAAGACCACTTTGCGTGCAGATGATATGCCCCAGATCTGGGATGAGTTACGCCGCAAAGTGAACGATGTCACGCGTCGTCTTCCGCCCGGTGCCGAGCAGCCTATCGTACGCGACGACTTTGCCGACGTTTACGGCATTATGCTGGCGGTGACTGGGGCTGGCTACAGTTATGAGGACATCAAAGACTACACCGACTTTTTAAGGCGCGAGCTGGTACTGGTGGAAGGTGTCGGCAAAGTTCTGATCGACGGTGACCAGCAAGAGCAGGTCATCGTTGAGATCTCCCGAAGTAAACTCGCGAACGTTGGCATCCCGCCCGCGCAAGTGCTGAATCTGTTACAAACCCAGAATGTCGTCGCCGATGCAGGTCGGGTACTTAGCGGCGATGAGCGTATCCGTCTGCATACCACCGGAGAATTTGCCAAGGTCGAAGATCTGGCCGATCTGATGATTAGCAATCCCGGTGCCAACGAGCGCATTCTTTTGCGCGATGTGGCCACGGTCAGCCGGGACTACCAGGAGATTCCCGAGCACTTGGTCCGCTTCAATGGCCAGCCATCGCTCTGGTTAGGGATTTCCTTTGGCCCTGACGTCAACGTCGTCGACGTCGGCCGGCGGGTGGAGCAACGGCTGGCGGAACTCAGTTACGCACAACCCGTGGGTATCGATGTTGCCTACATTTATGATCAACCTGCGGAAGTCGACAAGTCAGTCCAAAGTTTCCTTCTCAACCTGGCCGAAGCCGTTGCCATCGTGGTAGTGGCTCTTTTGCTGACGATGGGCTTACGCAGCGGCGTGTTGATTGGCAGCGTATTGCTGGTCACTGTGCTCGGTAGCTTTATCTTTATGTACCTGCTGGACATCCAGCTGCAACGCGTTTCCTTAGGCGCCCTCATCATCGCCCTCGGCATGTTGGTCGATAACGCGATTGTCATTGCCGAAGGTATGCTGGTCGGCGTGCGACGTGGTTTGTCGCGCCTGCAGGCCGCAAGTGTCATCGTACAGCAAAATATCTGGCCTTTACTGGGTGCCACTGCGGTCGCAGTCATTGCCTTTGCACCCATAGGCTTGTCGGAAGATGCCAGCGGTGAATACGCGAATTCATTATTCTGGGTGCTGTTTATTTCATTATTCCTGAGCTGGTTTACCGCCATAACCCTGACCCCTTTCCTTGGCAATCTGCTCTATCGCCGGGATGCCCGTGCCATGAGTGCCAAAGATCAGCCAGAAGACGATGACCATGTCTATCAGCACTGGGTTTTTCGCGGTTACCGCAAACTCCTGCGCCTTTTCCTGCAATGGCGCAAGACCACCATGCTGGTCATGCTGGCCTTACTGGTGGCGGCGGTCGCTGGCTTTACCACGGTCAAACAGTCGTTCTTTCCACCATCGAACACGCCCATGCTGTTTGTCGATGTCTGGTACCCGCAGGGCACCGATATTCGGGCCACCGCAGAGCAGGTGGCTGAACTCGAAGCCTATCTGCAAGAAACCTATCCAGACCTTGATTATGTTGCCAGTACCATAGGCCGCGGTGCGCCACGTTTCACCCTCACCTACATGGTGGAAAAGTCCTACGAAAGCTATGGCCAACTCATCCTGCGCGCGCAGGACAATGACAAGCTCGCCACAGTGCATGAAGGGCTCACGGCCTATCTGAACCAGCACCAACCAGACGTGCAGTTTAAGATGAAACCCGTAGAGATGGGACCGTCGCAAAACGCCAAAATTGAGGCGCGCTTCAGTGGCCCTGACCCGCTCGTGCTGCACAGGCTTGCAGCTCAAGCCGAAGCTATTATGGCGCAAGACCCGGGCGTGCGTAATCTACGCAACGACTGGCGCCAGCGTACCAAAGTACTGCAGCCGGTATTCAATGAGCCCGCAGCGCGGCGACTGGGCGTGACCAAGGCCGACGTGAATAACGTGCTGAAACGCAATTTCAACGGTCAGACCGTAGGCCTGTTTCGTGACGGTACCCAACTGATGCCTATTGTGGTCCGCGCGCCGCTGGAAGAGCGCCGTGAAGTTTCCGACTGGCATGAACTGCAGATCTACTCACCAGCGCTGCAGCAGCATATCCCTATGGCTCAGGTGGTCAGCGCTATGCAACTGGTGGCCGAGGACAATCTCATCCTTCGGCGCGACCGTAAGCGCACCCTCACGGTGATGGCCGATCACGACGTATTCGGCGACGAAACAGCTGCCATGGTACTTGAGCGTATACGCCCAGACATCGAAGCCTTGCCATTACCTGTCGGTTACCGGCTGGAATGGGGCGGTGAACATGAAGCCTCGCAAAAAGCCACTGGCGCAGTGTTTCAGGCCTTGCCGCTGGCCTTTGTGGTGATGTTTATTATTACCGTTCTGTTGTTCAACTCCATCCGTCAGGCCGGGGTATTGTGGACCACGGTGCCCCTGAGCGTCATTGGTGTCACCCTGGGTCTGGCACTGTCAGGTCAGCCCTTTGGCTTTATGGCGCTGCTTGGCTTTCTCAGTTTATCGGGAATGTTAATCAAAAACGGCGTGGTACTACTGGAGCAGATCCGGGTGGAACTGGCTGCCGGCAAACAGGCACTGGTCGCTCTGGAAGATGCTGCAGTGACCCGGGTACGACCGGTGGTCATGGCAGCGGTCACCACTATTTTAGGCATGGTGCCGCTGTTATTCGATGACTTCTTTGTCAGCATGGCCGTGGTCATTATGTTCGGCCTCGGCTTTGCGACGTTACTTACCTTAATTGTTGTGCCGGTGATGTACGCGCTGGTCATGCGCGTACCCCACCAGCAAAACGCTTAGCTTAATTTCCGGCGGTGCCATAACAGATAGACCGCCGGCAACAACAACAATGACAGCAGCGGCGCCAGAATCATACCGCCAATCATGGGTGCTGCGATACGCTGCATGACTTCACTACCGGTGCCATGGGTCAGCATAATCGGCAACAAACCAGCAATGATAGTGATCACTGTCATCGCCTTCGGCCGCACCCGCAGTACCGCACCTTCCTCTATCGCACTATAGAGTGTTGCACGGCTACGTTGTTTACGGTCCTTCCAGGCATTGTTGAGGTAGAGCAACATCACCACCCCAAACTCCGCCGCGACCCCGGCCAGTGCAATCATACCCACCATAACTGCAATCGACAGGTTATAGTCCAGCCACCAAATGAACCACAGGCTACCGGTCAGCGCTAATGGCAGTGTGGCCATGATCAGTGCCGCTTGTTTGAACGAGCGGAAGGTCAGATACAGCAAGATCAAAATCACCGCTAAGGTCACCGGTACCACTTGCTTTAACTTCGCTTCGACGCGTTGCATCGATTCGTACTGTCCTGACCACGACAACGAGTAGCGCGGTGGCAGCTCATAATCAGCCAGCATCGGCTCGGCAGCGGCAATCACATCACCCACGGCGACATTAGGATCCACATCGATAAACACCCACCCCGTCGGCCGGGCGTTCTCACTACGGATCATCGCTGGCCCAACAGTCATCTCAACATCAGCCACCTGCTCCAAGGTCACCCAGGTACCACTGGCACTCGCAATCGGAAGCTGTTTGATAGTCTCCACATGATCCCGAAGGGCACGTGGGTAGCGCAATGTGATCGGGTAGCGTTCCGTACCTTCCACGGTCTCGGCAATTTCCGCACCGCCGATGGCAAACCTGATAGCACGCTGAATCGCCGCTTGATTGATACCATAACGAGCTGCTTCGTCCAGCCGCGGCCGGATCTCCAGATAACGTCCTGACGCAGGCCGCTCGGCAAAGACTGAAGCGACGCCCGGCACACCGTTTAAGCGCTGCTCCAGTTCACTGCCGATCTGCTGAATCTCAGCCAGCTCAGGACCCGCAATTTTCAGTCCCAGTGGGGTTTTCAATCCCGTCGAGAGCATATCAATGCGAGTTTTTATCGGTTGTACCCAGGCGTTGGTGATGCCAGGTACCCGTACTGTAGCGTCCAGCTGCTCGATGATTTTCTGCAAGGTCATGCCTTCACGCCACTCACTTTCAGGTTTCAGCTGAATGGTGGTCTCGAGCATGGTCAGCGGCGCTGGATCCGTCGCCGTATCGGCACGTCCGGTTTTGCCAAATACGCTCTCTACTTCCGGAACCTGTTTGATCAACCGGTCGGTGCGCTGTAGCAACTCACCGACTGCGCCGGGACTAATCCCAGGTAAGGTCGTAGGCATGTAGAGCAAATCACCTTCCTGCATGGTCGGCATAAACTCACTGCCCATTTTGCTCAGCGGATAGTAACCACTTACTGCCACTATAACTGCCACAACCACGGTCAACTTCGGCCACGCCAACACGCCATGTAATACCGGCCGGTAAATCCATATCAGACAGCGGGTTAACGGGTTACGTTGCTCGCTGATGATTTTGCCACGGACAAAGTAGCCCATCAGTACCGGTACCAGCGTAATCGCCAGTAATGCTGCTGCCGCCATAGCGAAGGTTTTGGTGTACGCCAGCGGCGCGAACAGCCGTCCTTCCTGAGCTTCCAGTGAGAACACCGGTACGAAACTCAGAGTGATAATCAGCAATGACAGGAACAGCGCGGGACCGACTTCGACGGTAGCGTTGCGGATCAGCTGCCAATGCGTAGCGCCCTTTGGCTCCTCGCCATGTTCCTCGCGGTAGTGCTCAAGATGTTTGTGGGCGTTTTCGACCATGACGATGGCGGCATCCACCAACGCGCCAATGGCAATGGCAATACCGCCAAGACTCATGATGTTGGCGTTAATGCCAAGCGAACGCATGACAATAAAGCTCATCAATACCGCCAGTGGCAAGGTGATAATTGCCACCATCGCCGAGCGAATGTGTAACAGGAATAAGATGGTGACGAGGGCAACGAACCCCATCTCTTCCAGCAATTTGGTGGTCAGGTTATCGACCGCACGATGAATAAGCTCCGAGCGATCATAGGTGGGCACGATTTCGACCCCGGCAGGCAAGCCTTGCTGCAGACTCTTTAGTTTATCGCGCACACGTTCGATGGTGGCCAGAGCATTCTCGCCATGGCGCATGACCACGATGCCCCCGACCACTTCGCCTTCACCGTTTAGCTCAGCAATACCGCGACGGCTTTCCGGGCCGCGGCGTACCGTTGCCACGTCAGCCAAGGTGATATTGGTACCAGCAGCGCTTTGCACCGGCAACGGCAAGTTCTGTAAGTCATCCAGCGACTGAATATAACCTGTGCCGCGCACCATGTACTCAGCTTCGGCCATTTCGACAATGCCACCACCGACTTCCTGGTTAGCAGCAACGATAGTCGCCTGCACTTGTTCTAAAGTAAGGCCGTAAGTCTGCAAACGGCGAGGTTCAACCACCACCTGGTAGGCTTGCACCATACCACCGACGGTCGCCACTTCTGACACCCCTGCAACACTTTGCAGTTCCTGCTTCAGGAACCAGTCCTGCAGGCTGGTCAGTTCGCCCAAATGATGCTGCCCGGTGCGATCCACCAAGGCATACTGAAACACCCAGCCGACCCCACTGGCGTCAGGGCCAAGTCGCGGCGTTACGCCTTCCGGTAAACGCTCACTGGCTTGATTCAGGTACTCAAGCACCCGGCTGCGCGCCCAGTAAATATCGGTACCTTCTTCAAACAGGATATACAGATAGGAATCACCGAAAAACGAGTAGCCACGCACCTGAGTTGCACCCGGTACAGCCAGCATTAAGTTCGCCAACGGCCAGGTCACCTGCTCTTCCACCAATTGCGGTGCTTGTCCGGCATAAGGTGTCTTCACAATAACCTGTACATCAGATAAATCCGGGATGGCATCCAGCGGTGTGCTGGTCATCGCGCGCCAGCCGAACCAGGCAGCGAGCAGTGCAGCAATGAGTACGAGAATGCGATTACGCAAACTCCAATCAATAATACTAGTGAGCATGGCCGCCTCCACTGCTACCTTGCAGGCGACTACCTTTCAGGCTGGCTTCAGAATCAAGCAGGAACTGGCCTGAGGTGACCACGCGCTCGCCGGCACTTAAACCATGCATAATCTCGGCTTCATCATTCACAATTAAACCTACGTGCACATCACGCTGCTCAAAGGTCTGGTCGTCCGTCTGGACGATCACCCGGTTGTTGGTTCCGGTCATAATTAACGCGCTGACAGGCACCGCCAACACATCGCGCTTAGGCCCGCCATAAAGCTCCACTTGCGCCTGCATACCCACGTGCATACTGCCTGCATCAACATCCTGCGGTAGCTTTATACGCACGCGCTGCGTTTTCGCAACAGGGTCCAGTTCCGGATAAATATAATCGATTTCTGTTTCGTAGGCATTGAGGCCAGCGGCTGGCAAGGTCACATCCACCGGCGCCTGTGGCCGCATCCAGTCGGCGTAACGCTCAGGCACGTCAGCAATTAACCAGACATTGTTGGCACCGGTCACTGTCATCAGCTCAACGCCAGGCTCGACATACATGCCCTCAGCAACATTGAGCGCTGTCACCACCCCGGCATGCTTAGCAAACACAGGGACGCGGTAAAGGATCTCACCCGTTTGCTCCAGTGTCTTCACCTGCTCAGCGGTCAGCCCAAGCAGCTCCAGACGCAAGCGACCATCGCGGATCAGGCGCTGCTTTTGCTGCGCAGATAAGCCATTAATGGTATCCAGAGTTTGCAGAAAGTCTTGTTGCGCGATGACCAGTTCTTTGCTGTAAATACTGTAAAGTGGGTCGCCAACCTGCACTTGCGTGCCCTCACTACGAACGAAGAGTTCTTCCAGCCAGCCGGATGCCCGCGTGTGGCTATGCCAACGCGCATTGTCATTCCACTCGACGGTAGCCAGGGTCGGCAGATAGCGCCAAAGCGTTGTTTCTGCAACAGTCGCGGTGGTGATGCCCAGGTTTTGCTGCATCTGCCCGCTCACCTGCACCACAATCTCATCCACCTGAACCTGTGGCTCAAGATCCATGCCGCAAATCGGACAGGTACCTGGTTCATCGCGCACAATGTGGCTGTGCATCGGGCACACGTATTCGATCGCATCTTCATCGTTCAGCTGTTGCTCAGCGGGGGTTGGCGCGGTTAAATCCTGCTGTTGTTGATGCTCAGAATGATCGCTATGATCTTGTGCCGCAACGGCAGAAACCATAAGAATCACGGCAATGACAGCCACTAGAAAACGTTGTAAAAACATAACTTACTCCTGCAATAAAAACTGAAAAAGGTTTAATCAGCTGTTTGCAGGCATTGGGGGACGATCGTGACGATCCTGACGGGTTAATAAATGACGTGAAGGGAGTAGCCACTGTCCTTGCTCACTGGCAGGTGCGGCTGAAGTAAAACTTGGCAGCAGCGCTAAGGCGCTGGCGCCACAATGGTGCTGGCAATCGCCACAGCTACCATCGCAATCCATTTGCGCGGCAAAAGACGCAGCTTGCGCCTTTACCGATTCATCACAGCAGGCATGATCCGCCGCCATGTCAGCATGATGGCTGACCACAGTCTCACTCGCGACATCCCCGAAAGACGCGGACGCAGCAGCAACTGGCGCCGCGAGCGGCACCAGAAGTAATGAGACAATAATCAACCAAAGAAATGCTTTCATGGCGACAGTCTAACCTATTCCTTACCAGATAGTCACGCGTTCTTCTGGCGGCAAGTACAGATCATCACCTGGCTTGACGTCAAAAGCTTCGTAAAATGCTGGTACATTCACAACTGTTCCGTTCACACGGTAATACGCTGGTGAATGCGGGTCGCTCAACACCTGGTTGCGCGTGTATTCATCACGTTGCTTGGTCTGCCAGACTTGCGCCCAGCCCAGGAATACGCGTTGCTCACCCGTGAAACCATCAAGTACTGGCGAAGGTTCGCCATTCAGTGAGTCGACATAGGCACGGTAACCAATGGTTAAACCGGCTAAGTCACCGATGTTTTCGCCAAGGGTTAACTCACCATTAACGAAGACATTCTCAAGTGGCTCATAAGTACCGTATTGTGCCGCTAATTGCGCACCGCGCTCATCAAAAGCTGCACGGTCAGCATCGGTCCACCAGCTTTGCAGGTTGCCGTCGCCATCGTATTTTGAACCCTGATCATCGAAACCATGACCGATCTCGTGACCGATAACGGCACCAATACCACCATAGTTCACTGCATCTTCAGCATTCATATCGAAGAATGGCGGCTGCAAGATGCCCGCCGGGAACACGATCTCGTTACGTACCGGGCTGTAGTAGGCATTTACCGTCTGCGGCGTCATCCCCCAATCTTCAGCTTTTACCGGCTCACCGATTTTGCTGATGTTTTCCTGATAGTCAAATTCAGCAGAGCGCTTGTAGTTACCTACCAGATCATCTTCCGCTACGACCAACGCTGAATAATCGCGCCATTCGCTTGGATAACCGATATAAGGAGTGAACTTGCTCAATTTCTCCAAGGCTTTTTGCTTAGTTTCTTCGCTCATCCACTCGAGTTCTTTAATGGATTCGCCATAAGCTTTGATCAAGTTATCGACCAGAGTCTCCATCCGATCTTTCGCTTCGGGTGGGAAATACTCGGCAACGTACAACTGACCAAGAACTTCACCTAAGGCGCTATCAGCGGCATCAACACCACGCTTCCAGCGAGGCTCCTGCTCCGGCGTACCACGCAGAACTTTACCGTAGAACGCGAACTGGCGGTCGTTGATCTCTTCACTTAATGCATTGGCAAAATTGCTGACCAGACGCAAGCTCATGTAGTGCTGCCAGGTATCCAGCGGTACATTTTCGAACATGCCACCGAAGTCTTCGAAGTACGAAGGTTGACGAACTACAGCTTCCTGCACCGTTGCAATACCAGCGGCCTCGGTGTAAGCGCCCAGGTTAAATGCACCCAGCAACTCCTGCACTTCTTCCATGGTCTTTTTGTTGTAGGTCTTATCAGCATTACGGCTCTCGACCCGGCTCCATTGTACTTCGGCCAATTTGGTTTCAAGCTCAAGCACCTTTTCAGCTGCTGTTGTTGCTGTCTCCGCGTCGTAGCCAACCAGAGTCAGCATGTCGCCGATGTAGGACTGGTAGGCATCCCGAATTTCGACAAACTTCTCTTCGTCTTTCAGATAGTAATCACGGTCCGGTAAACCCAAACCGGCTTGCGACATGTACATGGTATTCACATCAGGATTTTTCGCATCAGCGTAGACATAAAAACCAAAGGGTGAACTCACACCCAGACGTGCGAGTTGTGCAAACTGGGCAGCCACCTGATCATGGTTCTGCAACTTGCTGATCGCTTCTAAGTCACCAGCAATGGGCTGATAGCTCAGGTTATTGAGACGCTCGACGTCCATAAAGCTATTGAAGAAGTCACCGATTTTGTCAGCGTTGGAGCCTGGCTCTGGTGAACTGGCCGCAGCGGTTTCAATGATCTTACGCAGGCGTTCCTGGTTTTCGTCACGCAGTTCGTTGAATGAGCCCACCCGTGACCGGTCCGCAGGAATTTCGGTTCTCTCAACCCAGCCGCCATTGACATAGGTAAACAGGTCGTCTTGTGGGCGAACTTCAGTGTTGAAGTCGTTCATGTCCAAACCTGAGCTTAACTGCTGCTGTACTTGCTCAGCAGCTTGCTCGTTCGCAGTTTCGGTTTGGTTTTGCGGCGAACATGCTGCAACACCAAGGGCCAGGGCCACACTTAGGGCCAAAGTACTCACTTTACGCATAACTTCCTCATAAAATTCAGGAGCGTTTTTGGCCATTCGATAGCAGTTAGGGAAATACTTCCAGCCCAATCTAATCACTGATCTCGAATGGCCAGTAACGGCTTCGTTGTTAATGTCCTATCACGTCGTCGGTGAATAGGTAGTCTTTCAATTGTTCATCAAACTTCTTGTCACGGCGACGAATCCATTCCAGGGTCATGGCCGCATGTTCTTTCTCTTCATCACGATTGTGAATCAGTATTTTCTTGAGCTCATCATCTTTGCAGACGTCAATGCGTTGGTTGTACCAATCCACAGCTTCCAGCTCTTCCATGAGGGAAATCAGGGCACGGTGCATGTCACGGGTTTCGTCCGAAAGTAACTCGTAGGGTTCATGATAACCTTCATTCGCCATAACTCGCTCCTTTTCTTTTGTTAAAAAGTCTTTCTGCGAAGCACCTCTTTACCTTACGGGATGCGCCGCAGCTATACAACTGGAATGCTATGGTATGTATCTTGAAATGATCAGTTTTGGTCGCAAAAAAAACACCGCGGTGGCTGAGCCATCGCGGTGTTTTGTTCGAAGTGTCGTGATGTACGAGAATTAGACCCGTACCAGAACTACGGCCTACTTCTTCTTCTTCGCTTTTTTGTTTGGCAGGTCGGTGATTGAGCCTTCAAACACTTCCGCCGCCAGTCCTACAGATTCGTGCAGGGTTGGGTGAGCATGGACAGTAAGCGCGATGTCTTCTGCGTCACAGCCCATTTCGATAGCGAGACAGATTTCGCCCATCAATTCACCACCGTTGCTACCTACCACAGCGCCACCGATGATGCGGTTGTTCTTGTCGAACATCAACTTGGTCATGCCGTCTGTTGCGCCTTGTGCGATGGCTCGACCAGAAGCTGACCACGGGAATACCGCTGTATCGTACTCAATACCTTGCTCTTTAGCTTCTTTCTCGGTCAGACCCGCCCACGCAACTTCTGGATCCGTGTACGCAATCGATGGAATCACTTTCGGATCGAAGTAGTGTTTCTTGCCAGAAATAACTTCCGCAGCAACGTGACCTTCGTGAACAGCTTTGTGCGCCAGCATCGGTTGGCCAATCAAATCGCCAATCGCAAATATATTCTTCACGTTGGTACGCATTTGCTTGTCGACTTCGATGAAACCACGGTCAGTCACTTTCACACCAGCTTTATCGGCAGCAATCTTCTTGCCGTTTGGCGCACGGCCCACAGCAACCAGAACTGCATCATATTTAACTGGCTTGTCAGGTGCGTTATCGCCTTCAAAGGTGACGTGAATACCGTCTTTTTTGGCTTCCACTTTAGCAGCTTTGGTGTTCAACATGATGTTGTCGAACTTGCTCTTCATTGACTTAGTGAAAGGCTTGATGATGTCTTTGTCTGCTGGCGGGATCAGCTGTTCGGTCATTTCGACCACGTCGATTTTCGAACCTAAAGCGCTGTACACACAGCCCATTTCCAGACCGATAATACCACCGCCAAGAACCAGCATGCGATCAGGAATGAAGCGCAGCTCAAGTGCCGCTGTCGAGTCCCAGACACGCTCGTCGTCATGAGGTACGAAAGGCAGTTTGATCGATTGTGAACCGGTCGCAATAATGGCATGCTCGAAGTTAACAACAGTTTCATTACCATCGTCATCTTTTACTTTCAGCTGCTTATCGCTGGCGAACTCGCCGTTACCCGTAACGACCTTCACTTTACGCATTTTGGACATTTGCCCAAGACCGCCAGTCAACTGACCGACAACTTTCTCTTTGTGCTTACGGATTTTGTCGAGGTCGATTTTAGGCTCGCCAAACTCAACGCCCTCAGCGTCCATGTGTTTCGCGTCTTCAATATGCTTAGCAAGGTGCAGCAAGGCTTTGGATGGGATACAACCCACGTTCAGACAGACCCCACCAAGGGTGCTGTAACGCTCAACAAGTACAGTATCTAAACCTAAATCAGCAGCACGGAATGCAGCTGAGTAACCACCGGGGCCTGCACCGAGTACGACCACTTGGGCATTAATTTCTTTGCTCATGACGACCTCTTACTTTCGTAGAATTTCGTTGAATTCGGTTAACTTTCGCGCGGGGCGCATTATAGCAGCCCCGCCACGATTTGTTTAATTTATAGAATCATCTTACGGATATCTGACAACACGTTGCACAGATACACACTAAAGCGCGCCGCAACCGCACCGTCAATGACACGATGGTCGTAAGACAAGCTGGTTGGCAACATTAACCGCGGCTCAAATTCATTGCCGTTCCATTTCGGTTTCATTTCACTTTTTGAAACCCCGAGGATGGCGACATCCGGCGCATTCACGATGGGTGTAAACGCTGTACCACCAATACCGCCCAGGCTGGAAATTGAGAAACAACCGCCCTGCATGTCCTGCGCTTTCAGCTTACCGTCACGAGCCCGCGTGCTGACATCAATGAGTTCTTCAGAAAGCTCATAAATGCCTTTCTTGTCGACATCACGAATCACCGGCACTACCAAGCCTCCAGGGGTATCCACCGCAATCCCGATGTTGATGTATTTCTTCATGATCAGGTGCTCGCCATCTTCATGCAGCGACGAGTTGAATTGCGGGTACTCCTGCAGCGCTTTGGCAACGGCTTTCATGATGAACACCAACGGGGTGATCTTCACGCCGTCTTTTTTCTTCTCCTGCAGCTTGTTTTCCTGCTTACGGAAGTTTTCAAGCTCGGTGATATCCGCTTCATCAAATTGCGTGACGTGCGGGATGGTGACCCAGTTGCGATGCAGATTCGGACCAGAAATCTTCTGAATGCGAGACATCGGTACTTTTTCGACTTCGCCAAACTTGCTGAAGTCGACTTTTGGTGGTGCTATCACCTGCAAGCCACCCGCACCTTGCGAGGTGCTGCCTGATGAGGTCGCTTTCGGACGTGACAGTTCATACTTCACGTACTCTTGCACGTCTTCTTTGAGGATGCGGTCTTTGCGGCCAGAGCCTTTGACCTGGTTCAGATCGACACCAAACTCGCGGGCTAAACGACGCACCGCTGGTGAAGCATAGGCTAAACCTTCTGCTTTACCTTTCTTGTCGAGCGGATGATCAGGCACTGGCGGCGCCTTGCGCTCCCCACTCGCGGTCGCCCGACCGCTTGGGTCAGACCCGGAGCGGTCTGACCCTTCTGCATCTTCGTCAGAAGATGCACCGGCGTCAGCCGGCTTAGAGTCTGAAGGCTCAGAGTCCGAAGACTTAGACTCAGAAGCCTTCTTATCTTCAGACTTCTTACCACCAGACTCATCGGCAACTTCCAAAGTAATCACCAGCGAGCCTTCTTTCACTTTGTCGCCGGTACTCACTTCCACGGATTTCACCGTACCCGCTTGCGGGCTAGGTACGTCCATGGTGGCCTTGTCGGTTTCCAGCGTGATCAAGCCATCTTCTTTTTCGATGGTGTCACCGACGCTGACCAGCACCTCAATCACATCCACTTCACCGTCGTCACCAATATCCGGCACCTTAACGTCGATAACCTTGGTCTCACCGCCCTCCAGGTCAGACCCGGAAGGGGCTGACCTTTCTGCATCTTCATCAGAAGATGCACCGGCGTCAGCCGGCGAAGATCCAGAATCATCGGATGAATCATCGGCGTCCGGGCCAGACCCGGAGCGGTCTGACCCTTCTGCATCTTCGTCAGAAGATGCATCGGCGTCAGCCGACGAAGATCCAGAATCATCGGACGAATCATCAGATGAATCATCCGATTCACCCGCAGCCTCGATCATCGCAATCAAATCGCCTTCACTGATCTTATCGCCGACACTGACCTTGATGTCACTTACGGTACCAGCAAAAGGCGCAGGAATATCCATCGACGCCTTGTCACTTTCTACGGTGATCAAACCGTCTTCAGTGTCAACGCTATCGCCTTTGCTGACAATAATTTCAATAACTTCGACTTCTTCGCCGCCCACATCGGGGACGAGCACTTCTTTTGCATCTGCCATGTTTGTCTCCGCTCCCGTCGCTTACGCGTACAGTGGGTTGATTTTGCTAGTGTCGATATCGAAATCCTTAATGGCTTTGGCCACTACTTTGCTATCGATATCCCCGGCTTTGGCGAGTTCTGCTAAGGCCGCCACTACAATATACTCGGCACTTACTTCAAAGTGGCGACGCAAGTTCTCGCGGCTGTCTGAACGACCAAAGCCATCAGTACCCAACACGCGGTAAGGTGTTGGCACCCAGGCACGGATCTGGTCAGCATAAAGCTTCTGATAATCCGTGGCAGCAATGGTTGGCCCCTTGGCCTTGCTGAGTACTTTGGTCACATAAGCTTCTTCAGCTTTCTTGCCTGGATTCAGCATGTTGTGACGATCCACATCCATACCGTCGCGGGCCAGCTCGTTGAACGAGGTCGCGCTGTAAACTTTCGACGATACGTTGTACTGCTCCAACAAGATAAGTGCGGCTTTGCGCGCTTGCTGCAAAATGGTGCCCGAACCCAGCAACTGTACCTGACCTTTAGAGCCTTTAGCTTTATGCTCTTCCAGTTCGTAGATACCTTTGATGATACCTTCTTCGGTACCCTCAGGCATTTCCGGTTGCTGGTAGTTCTCATTCATGACCGTCAGGTAGTAGAAAACGTTTTCCTGCTCACCGTACATGCGGCGCAAGCCATCTTGCACGATGACCGCAACTTCATAACCGAAGGTCGGGTCATAGGTCACACAGTTAGGGACGGTATTGAACAACAGGTGACTGCTGCCGTCCTGATGCTGCAAACCTTCGCCGTTCAGCGTGGTACGACCGGCGGTACCGCCAATCAGGAAGCCACGGGCCTGACTGTCGCCTGCGGCCCAGACCAAATCACCCACACGTTGGAATCCGAACATCGAGTAATAGATGTAGAACGGAATCATAGGTTCGTTGTTGGTCGAGTAGCTGGTCGCTGCTGCTACCCATGACGCCATCGCACCCAGTTCGTTGATACCTTCCTGCAGCACCTGGCCTTCTTTATCTTCACGATAATAGGCGACCTGATCCGCATCCTGCGGCTCATATTTCTGGCCCTGACTGGAGTAAATACCCACTTGACGGAACAAGCCTTCCATACCAAAAGTACGGGCTTCGTCTGGGATAATCGGCACAATACGCTTGCCGATTTTCTTGTCTTTCAACAGTGAGTTCAGGACCCGCACAAATGCCATGGTAGTTGAGATCTCACGATCACCTGAGCCTTTTAAGACCGACTCAAAGGCTTTCAGAGCCGGCATTTCCAGCTCGACGTCGGTGTTCGGGCGACGCACTGGCATGTAGCCGCCAAGCGATTCACGACGCTCGCGCATGTACTTCATTTCCGGGCTGTCGTCCGGGAATTTGTACAGTGGGATGTCTTCCAACTCGCTGTCTTTAATTGGAATGTTAAAGCGGTCACGGAAGTGCTTGATCGCATCCATGTCCATTTTCTTGACCTGGTGGGCGATGTTTTTACCTTCGCCGGCCGAGCCCATGCCGTACCCTTTCACGGTTTTAGCAAGAATAACCTGTGGCCGGCCCTTGGTGTTAACCGCTTTGTGGTACGCCGCGTAAACCTTAACCGGGTCATGACCACCACGGTTCAGGCGCCAGATGTCTTCATCGGACAAGTTGGCGACCATTTCTTTGGTCTCTTCGGTTTTGCCAAAGAAGTGTTCACGCGTGTAGGCGCCACCTTTAGCTTTATAGTTCTGGTACTCGCCATCCACGCTCTCTTGCATGATTTGCGCCAGCTTGCCTTCGGTATCCCGATACAGCAGCGGATCCCAGTAGCGACCCCAGATCACTTTGATCACTTCCCAACCAGCGCCGCGGAAGGTGCCTTCCAGCTCCTGGATGATTTTGCCGTTACCACGAACAGGACCGTCAAGGCGCTGCAAGTTACAGTTGACGATAAAGGTTAGGTTATCCAGACCTTCGCGAGTCGCCAGGCCAATCGCACCTAAGCTTTCTGGCTCATCGACTTCGCCATCCCCTAAGAAGCAGTACACGCGTTGGTTAGAGCAATCTTTAATGCCACGGTCGGTCAGGTATTTCAGGTAACGCGCCTGATAAATCGCCTGAATCGGGCCTAAACCCATAGATACGGTTGGGAACTGCCAGAACTCAGGCATCAGTTTTGGATGCGGGTAAGAACTCACACCTTCGCCATCAACTTCCTGACGGAAATTGTTGAGCTGGTCTTCGCTGATACGACCTTCCAGGAACGCACGGCCGTAGATGCCGGGTGAGGCATGGCCCTGAATAAACAGGAAGTCACCGCCGTCTTTATCGGTCGGCGCGCGGAAAAAGTGGTTGAAGCCCACATCGTAGATCATCGCTGATGAGGCAAAGCTCGAAATATGACCGCCAAGCTCCAAGTCTTTTTTCGAGGCACGTAAGACCATGGCCAAGGCGTTCCAGCGGACTGCCGAACGGATACGGGCTTCCATGCTCTGGTCACCAGGCATGGTCGGTTCCTGACTTGCCGGAATGGTATTCAAGTAAGCGGTGGTGGCCGCATACGGCAGATAGGCACCGCTGCGACGCGCTTTCTCAATCAATGATTCCATCAGGAAATGACCGCGCTCCGGGCCATCTTCTTCTAACACGACTTCGAGGGCATCAAGCCACTCGCGTGTTTCCTGTGGATCAAGGTCGTCTTTCAAATGGTCAGTCATACTCTATCCTTACCCAGTTTACGTTCGGCGCAGTGACCGCTGAATCCGTGACTGTTCACGGTTGGAGGTCAATAACGCGTGTTCAATATAGGCTAGCAGCTGATGGCAAGCTTCGCGCGCTTGCTCGGGCTCGCCAGCTGAAATGGCAGTCACAATGTGCTGCCGGTGTTCGTGCAGTTGTTGCATGACGCCAGCTTTGTGTGACAGGTCGTGCAGGTTTTGCTGAATGTTTTTCTCTAACAGTGGCTGCATACTCCGCACCAGGTGCAGGAGGATCACATTATGCGATGCTTCGCAGATGCGCAGGTTGAATTCGTTGAGTGCATGCGCTTGTGCGGCGAGTTCCGCGTCATCGTCCTGCTGAATCGCGGCAAAGCTCTCGGCAATACGAGCAATGTCCGTTGGGGTGCCACGCATCGCGGCATAATAAGAAGAAATACCCTCGAGCGCGTGGCGAAACTCGAGCAGGTCGAACTGCGATTCAGGGTGCTGTGTTAGCAGTTCCAGGAGTGGCTCCGCCACGCGCTTCTGCATGTTATCGCAAATATAAGTGCCGCCGCCTTGACGTCGCTCAAGTAAACCACGAGCTTCTAATTTTTGAATGGCTTCGCGCAAACTCGGCCGCGACACCGAAAACTGATGGGCAAGATCACGCTCTGACGGCAAACGCGCGCCAGCTTCTAGCGTGCCATCAACAATCATGCCTTCAATGCGCTGCATGATGACGTCGGACAGTTTGGTCGGTTGTATGCGGTCAAATGCCATTCATTAAGAACCTTAGCAGATTGATTCTGGCCCCACGGCTCTGGGCGGCGATGTGCCCCGATAACGGTGGTGCATTGGTCTTACCAAACGTATTTTAGACTAGTTCAGGCATGAACCCAAACATTAATTCATCAGAACCAGCCCGCAATCGTCATTACTGCCAACAAGACGATGAAAAACAGAAGGTTACGCTTTAGCAGTGCAACAGTGGTCAGAGCAGTTGAGGTCACATCATCCTCATGCCCCGGTTCCAGCTGTTCGGCTGCCGCTGCAACCTTACTCAATGCAGCAAAGTTGTTTTGCGGAGTATTGCCCACTGAACTCAGCCATACCGGCAGCGCCTTGCCGAAGTTCCCCACCATTAAAAAGCCAAAGGTCATGATGCGGGTCGGTAGCCAGTTGATGATCAGCTGCAATTGTGTCCAGGCTTTGCTGTGCGGGTGTTTCATATCGCGCAATGTGGCATAAGCGAGCACCCCGAAGATACCAAACAACACGTAATAAAACAGCGGTGCAAAGTAATAGCGTAAATGGATCCATGCCAGTAAATCGTGAACCGGTGCCGCGTCGTGAACGCCCGCTGCGCGCCGTATCTGCCGTAGTTGCTCGGCGGTGGCTCCGGTATCGCCCAGATTGGCAGCTTCGAGGTAGGCTTTATAGGCTTTGCGCGCCTGCCCGCATTGCATGCAGGCCAGCAAAGCAAGTACGCCAACGACAAAAGACAACAGGAAGGAGTCCACCAGCAACACCACAAAAGTGATGATTAAGGCCGGCAGTATGGCCCATACCACCTCGCCCAGCAGGTGTTGCCGCCATTCTGAAATTTTTTCCTGCGAGTCACCGCCGAGCTGGGTTTTCTTAGCCTGCCATTGCTGCCAGCGCAGCACAATGCGGCGCCAATGCAGATTGCGACTCAAGGTCACGGAGCGCTCTAACGAGTACGCCAATAAAATCGCCAATAATTGCATTTAATCATCCTCGCTATGCAGCTGCTGGTTCACAAGCTGCTTAAAATGCTGCCAATCAAAAGCTGGGCCCGGATCGGTCTTACGTACCGGCGCAATGTGCTGATGGCCAACAATCCGCTGCGCTGTCAACGCGGGGTAATGCTCTACCAGAGCTGCGGCGACCCGCGCAAGTTGTTGATACTGTTCTTTAGTGTAGGGCTCGGTGTCCGTTCCCTCAAGCTCAATCCCAATCGCGAAGTCATTACAGCCTCGGCGCCCACAATAATGCGAGATCCCCGCGTGCCAGGCGCGCAGGTGAAAGGGTACATATTGCACGATGCGTCCGTCGCGGTGGATTACCATGTGGGCTGAGACTCTCAGCCCTTTAAGAATAGCAAAGCTCGGGTGCGCCTCGGGATCCAGTGTGCCCATAAAAAGCTGGTCAATATAGGGCTGTCCGAACTCACCGGCAGGCAAACTTATGCCATGCACCACCAGCACACTGATATCGGTCGGGTCACTGCGCTGATCATGATGCGGTGACAGCTTTTGCTCGGCATCCCGGTACTTACCGTTATTAATGCTAGCGTTCGGGTCAGATTCAGTTTTGTCTGTGCTCATTTGCGGCTTCTGCTTTCCACTTGTTGTCGACGTTATCCGAGGGCCTGCCATTGTCACCCCCGCGGCGACCCATTACAATAAGCGCTTTCCTGAACGACCACAACATCATCACCAGAGTCACCAACAGAGAGACCGTTCATCATGGATACTCGTGTACAGCCTGAACTTCTTGCCGCCGACCGTCAGCACATGGTCATGCGCGCCCTTACCGAAGACTTAAACGGTCCCTTAGATGAACTGACAAAAGATGAACTGACAAAAGGTGAACTGACAAATGAACAAAGTGGCGCGCTGGACATTACCGCGCAACTGATTCCGGCCAGCCAGCAAGCGCATGGCCGCATCATTACCCGCGAAGATGCAGTGATCTGCGGCACGGCGTGGGTCGATGAAGTTTTCCGCCAGCTGGGTGATGACGTCAGTGTCGACTGGCAGGTTGCCGATGGCGACCGCGTCAGCGCTAACACTCTGCTGTGTGAATTGCGTGGCCCTGCCCGCAGCATACTCACTGGCGAGCGGACCGCGCTTAACTTTTTACAAACCCTGTCAGGGGTGGCCACCACGACCGCCAGCTACGTTGACCTCTTAGCCGGTTCGTCAACTAAGTTGCTTGATACCCGCAAGACCATTCCGGGTCTTCGCACCGCCTTAAAATACGCAGTGGTCTGTGGCGGTGGCAGTAACCATCGCGTCGGTCTCTATGACGCCTATTTGATCAAAGAAAATCACATCATGGCCTGTGGGTCGATTGACGCAGCGATTAAGGAAGCCCGCCGTTTAAACCCCGATAAAATCGTTGAGATCGAGGTCGAAAGCCTGGAAGAGTATCAGACTGCGATGGCTGCAGGTGCGGATATTATCATGTTAGACAACTTCAGTTATGAGGATATTCGTAGCGCTGTTAAGCTGAGGTCAAAAAATGTTCGTATTGAAGTGTCGGGAAATATCGTCCGAGATCAGCTAGAGACCTTAGTAAGTACCGGAATTGATTACATTTCTTCGGGCGCGCTTACCAAGCACATAAAAGCGGTCGATCTTTCTCTGCGCATTTCAGATGTCTAACTATTGACGAAACCCTTACATCTGCTATGTTTACTAAGCAGTGCGCAATCCGCAGGTTTAGTCTGTGGAATGCCAGGCAATTGCTTTAAAAGGCAAAACCGTTGTGAGGCGGTGACGCAAAACCTCCGGTCCCTACCGGTGCCTTTTCTGACCTTTTAACGTAAAGGTACTGGCGGATAGCGGGGCTGCAGGCTAAAGTCTGGTGGATGGAGTGGCTATTTCGGCTTTCACGGTCGCAAAGCGCAACCACAGTCTTTCGGCTGATGCAGAGTTTGTTGTTGTTGGTGTGTTAGACCAACAAGGGAATGCCACACCGTACAACAATTATAATTGAATACTATCGTACCTTTCGGGAGATTTGACATGAAAGCGCAAGTACAAAAAGGTTTTACCTTAATCGAATTGATGATTGTAGTAGCAATCATCGGTATTTTGGCGGCCGTCGCCATTCCACTTTATTCTGACTATACGCAGCGTGCGAAGGCTAGTACGGGTATGTCTGCTTTGTCTTCATACAAGACAGCAATTGCTCTGTGCTATCAGAAACAAGGATCGTTTGCTAGTTGTTCCACGGCCGGGACTAACGGCATCCCTGATGGAGTAACAGCCCCAGCGTCAGCTACCGCAGATGCCCCAGTAGCAGGCCTTCGTGAGGTTACAATCGGAGCAGACGGCGTTATAAACGCTACTTTAGATGCAGTTCCTGCAACTGGAACAGGTTTTATCGATGTCACCTTAACTCCTGCAGCGGCAGCGGGCAGCGCAAATATGTCTTGGACGATTGCATGTTCCGATTTTGCTGCAGAAGACGGCAGCCGTGTAGATGGTTGTACGGTAGGGACAGCCTAACAAAAGTTGGGCATAGCTCGAAAAGTGTTGCGTAATAACGAACCGCCTGAAAGTGGTTCCTTAGTACATTTATATGATGGGCTGGGTGTTCCCAGCCCACTTTTTTTGAGAAAGGGATTATGCTGCATCACTCACTAGCGGCTCTTCTGCTTCGCGACAGACGGATTCCCGAAGCGCAACTGAAAAGTTGTAGCGAGTATGCATGGGAAACCAAGTTACCTTTCACCAGTGTTTTATTAGAGCGTAAACTGATTCAGCCGGACGAACTGGCGGCTTTTTGCTACCAGGAATCCAATTGTCCCTGGCTTGACCTGGACGCTTTTAATTCCGAACTTATCCCGCCACAATTTATCAATGAGCGTTTGATCCGCAAGAACCATGCTGTGCCTTTGTATCAGCGCGGTAATGTCCTTTACATCGCAGTGTCCGATCCCACCCGAATTGAAACTCTGGACGAGTTTCAGTTTCGCACTCGTTTACAATCGGAAGCGGTGCTGGTTCAGGAAGACAAGTTACAAAGGCTTATTGATAAGTTGTTGGAGAATGAAAGTACCATGCTGGGTGTTACCGCTCAGGATGAGCAGGAACTGCGCGAAATTGACGCTGAAGGTGAAATTCGCGAGGAGCACGGCGCGGTTTCCGTCGACGGCAAAAATGATGCTCCTATTGTTATTTATATTAACAAAATGCTGCTCGACGCCATCAAACGCGGCGCTTCGGATTTGCACTTTGAGCCTTATGAAGGCGAGTACCGGATTCGTTTTCGTATTGATGGCGTTTTGCATGAAATCGCCAGACCTCCTTTTGCGTTGTCAGCACGGATAGCTGCGCGCCTAAAGGTAATGTCACAGCTCGATATCGCTGAACGCCGGCTACCACAGGATGGCCGCATCAAGCTGCGTCTATCGAAAAACAAGGCCATCGATTTCCGGGTGAGCTCTTTGCCTACTATGTACGGTGAGAAACTGGTGCTGCGGATTCTGGATTCAGCGTCCGCCATGATGGGCATTGAATCCCTAGGCTATGCGCCGGATCAAAAGAGGCTCTACGAAGAAGCGCTGGCAAGACCACAGGGTATGATTTTGGTCACTGGACCAACCGGTTCAGGAAAAACAGTTTCTTTGTACACTGGCTTGAATATCCTGAACACCCCCGAAGTGAATATTTCGACCGCGGAAGACCCAGTTGAGATTAACCTTTATGGTATCAACCAGGTGCAAATTAATGTGAAGGCTGGC
Source organism: Pseudidiomarina terrestris (assembly GCF_030466405.1). Lineage (GTDB taxonomy): Bacteria > Pseudomonadota > Gammaproteobacteria > Enterobacterales > Alteromonadaceae > Pseudidiomarina > Pseudidiomarina terrestris. The sequence continues at coordinate 374,481 of NZ_JAGGJF010000001.1, forward strand.
CTGACCTTTGCCGATGCCCTGCGCTCTTTCCTGCGTCAGGATCCCGATGTGGTCATGGTGGGTGAGATCCGCGACCTCGAGACCGCCGAAATTGCCATAAAGGCCGCACAAACGGGTCACTTAGTGATGTCGACCCTGCACACCAACTCTGCGGCGGAAACCCTGACCCGCTTAATGAACATGGGCGTACCCTCCTACAATATCGCTGGCTCTGTTTCGCTTATTATCGCGCAGCGCCTGGCCCGACGACTTTGTAGTGAGTGCAAAGAACCAGAAGAAATTCCCAACGAAGAGCTTCTGCGTCAGGGCTTTACGGAAGAGCAAATTCCTAATCTGACCATCCATAAACCCGTGGGTTGTGACCGTTGCACCAACGGTTACAAAGGTCGTACAGGGATTTATGAAGTCATGCCAGTGACGGAAGCCATCCAGGAGCTTATTATGTCCAGTGCGGGTTCCATTCAAATTGCCCGGCAAGCACGAAAAGAAGGCTATAATTCATTACGACAGTCCGCATTAGAAAGAGTCGCTGACGGCACCATCAGCCTGGCGGAGGCAAATCGCGTCAGCAGCAACTAAGGGTTGGCTATGGCAACTGCAGCTAAAAAAAGTAAAAAAATAGAAGACTTCAGCGAATTCCAATGGCAGGGACTTAACCGCAGAGGCCAGAAAGTAAAAGGCCTGATGCGGGGCGATAGTGAAAAAGAAATTCGCTCTCGATTACGTGACCAAGGCATCAATCCGCGCTCAGTCAAAAAGAAAGCCAAGCCGCTCTTTGGCCATAAGAAAATTAAAGGTGCAGACATTGCACTTTTTACGCGTCAGATTGCCACCATGCTGGAAGCCGGCGTGCCTTTGCTGCAAGGGCTGGAGATGGTGGCCAAGGGTACGGATCATGTCAAAGTCCGTAATCTGATGCTGACCCTTGCTGATGATGTTGGTTCAGGCTCACCCTTAGCCAGCTCTTTGCGCAAACATCCAGAAGTTTTTGACCCTTTGTACTGTGATTTAGTGGAATCCGGAGAAGAGTCCGGCTCTCTCGAAGCTATATACGATCGTATAGCCACCTACCGGGAAAAGTCTGAAGCATTAAAAGCCAAAATCAAGAAAGCCTTGGTTTACCCCTCGGCGGTTATTGTGGTGGCTATTGCAGTCACTATGATTTTGCTGGTTTATGTCGTGCCTCAGTTCGAAAGTGTTTTTAGAGACTTTGGCGCTGAACTACCCGCTATGACTCAATTTGTAGTGGAACTTTCAGAGCTTATGCAAGCCTACGCTGTGTATGTTATTGCCGGATTTATCGCCGCTGGCTGGCTGTTTGGCCGGGCCATGGTCAAAAGTGAGAAATTCCGTGACAAAGTCCAGGCGATTTCCTTAAAAATTCCCGTAGTCGGCATGATTCTTGACAAAGCGGCCGTCGCCCGCTTTGCCCGCACCCTCTCCACGACCTTTGCAGCGGGTGTGCCGCTTATCAGTGCACTGGAGTCCGCCGCTGGCGCCTCGGGTAACTCTGTTTACCGCGACGCCATTTACCGCATTCAAAGCGATGTGACCTCAGGCATGCAAATGAACACCGCCATGGTCAACGCCGACATTTTCCCGACCATGGCCACGCAAATGGTCTATATCGGCGAAGAATCCGGCTCTCTGGACGACATGCTGGCAAAGGTCGCGGATGTGTACGAACGTGAGGTCGACGACCTGGTCGATAACCTGACCGCGCTGCTGGAACCTATGATCATGGTCGTGATCGGCGTCCTGGTCGGTGGCCTGATTATTGCCATGTACCTGCCCATCTTCAACCTTGGTGCGGTGGTCGGTTAATGCTAGAACAACTTAATGATGTCTACCCGTCGTACAGCCATCTGACGCTGCTGTTAGGACTGGTGTTGGGGCTGGTGGTCGGCAGCTTTCTCAACGTGGTCATTGGCCGCTTACCGGTGATGATGCAACGTCAATGGCAGCGCGATTGTGCTCTGGTCTTGGAAACAGCGACGCCAGAAACAACGCCGAACCCAGCAGCTGAGCCCTCCACCTTTAATATTTCAACGCCCGGCTCACACTGTCCCAAGTGCAAGCACCCGATTAAATGGTACGACAATATTCCGGTGTTGAGCTGGTTGCTGCTGAAAGGCAAATGTCGCAACTGTAAGGCCCGCATTTCACTGCGTTACCCGGCAATAGAGATTCTGACCGGTGTGGTGTTTGCCAGTATCGCATGGTTTTATGGGGCCGGCTGGCCTGCTCTCTACTACATGATTTTCGCAGCTTTGCTGATCGCGATGTTTTTCATCGACTATGATCACATGCTGCTGCCCGACCAACTCACGTACTTTACTCTTTGGCTAGGTCTGTTTGTGGCTTGGGCCGGTGGCCCGGTAAGCCTGCCCGACGCCGTCATGGGTGCCATTGCCGGCTATTTATTCCTTTGGTCCGTGTACTGGGCCTTTAAGCTACTTACCGGTAAAGAAGGTATGGGCTACGGCGACTTTAAACTGCTGGCAGCTTTTGGCGCCTGGGCAGGCTTTCAGCTGCTGCCCGTTATTGTGCTGGCAGCGGCCTTTAGTGGCGCCGTTATCGGTATCACCCTTCAGCTCATCCAGCGCGATAAACGCGGGCAACCGATTCCCTTTGGACCTTTTCTTATTCTCGGCGGCGTAATTGCCTTAATCTGGGGTGAGCCCTTGCTCCATTGGTACTGGGGGCTGGTGCGTATCTGATGTGGGTGCTCGGCTTAACAGGAGGGATCGGCTCAGGCAAGACCACTGTCTCGGATCTGTTTTCCAGTCACGGCATCACTGTTGTTGACGCCGATGTGATTGCCCGTCATATCCTGGATCAAGGTACACCCGCACTCGCGGCTGTAACAGAGCGTTATGGCAAGCAGGCGTTAACCGATGACGGTTCGCTTAACCGGGGCTGGTTGCGAGAAAAAATCTTTGCCGAGCCGGCAGAAAAAGACTGGCTTAATCAGCTGACGCACCCGCTCATCCGCAGCCAGCTGCTGGAAGAGCTGGAAGCTGCAGCCTCACCCTACGTGATTCTCTCTGCGCCCTTGTTGGTTGAAAATAACCTGACCCGACTCTGTGACCGCGTGCTGGTGGTCGATGTCAGCGAAGAAACCCAACGCCAACGAACCTTGGCGCGCGATAAGGTCAGCAACGATCAGATCGAGCAAATTCTTGCCGCTCAAGCTTCCCGCAACGAGCGCTTAGCGGCAGCAGATGATGTCATTAACAACGAAGGCACGCTCAGCGAACTGGCGCCGCAGGTCAAAGCGTTGCATCAGGATTATCTGGGACGAGCGCACCTGAAACGCGCCCGTGAGAAGGCGCTGCAAACCGACCAGGGACAGGAGGACTGAGATGAGTTACCAGTCAGACTTGTTTCAAAGCGTTGCAACGGCCGAAGAAGCGGTTATCATAGAGCCAATGACTGAAAAAACTGAATATGCAGCAATCAATTACGAATATCCGCTCCATGAGCGGGTACGTACTTACCTGCGCCTGGAACATCTTAAGCAGTTACTCAAACCTGAGCAAACTGTCGACGCAACCAACTACTCGCGCTACTTCGACGCGTTGTTCGCCATACTGGAGCTCTGTGAGCGCAGCGATGTGCGCACGGATGTGCAAAAAGACCTGGACCGCCGCAAGGCACAATTACTGGTCTGGGCGCAGCATCCCGACGTCAACCAGCAGCAAGTGCAGGCCCTTAACACGCGCGTACAAGAGGCCAGTAAAGCGATTCATTCACTGACCCGTATCGGTAGCCACCTGAAGCAGGATCGCTTGCTGAGCGTCACCCGGCAACGCTTCGGTATGCCTGGCGGTACCTGTAATTTTGACGTACCACAACTGCATTTCTGGTTGCATCAGGCACAGCAAAAACGCGACGACGATTGTCAGCGCTGGTGGCACGAGTTTGAGGTGTTATTTAACGGGCTTGAACTTGAGCTGGAGCTGCTGCGTGGCCAGGCCCATTTTCAGTGGGTGGTCGCCGAAGGCGGGCTGTTACAGGAAAGTACCGAGCCCTTGAGCCTGTTACGCCTGAGAGTTCCTGCTAAGGTGCCGGCCTATCCGGTGATCAGCGGCCATAAGCAACGTTTCAGTGTCCGCTTCCTCAGCTGTGCCCCACAACAAGGTAAAGCATCGTTTGAAAATAACGTTGAATTCGAACTGGCGCTCTGCCCCTAATACCCTAATGAAAGCTACTCTGATGATGGCACATCAATTAAATCGGAATGTCTTTCGTCTTCATCAACTTTCCTCCCGCTAAAAATTTCTTTTCGCCTTCTGTTTTCATGAACTTTGAAATTTAGATATTTTGACTCGTCAAAACTCGCGATGGAAACTACGCGTTGGTATGAAATCGTAATTTTGTGGCTCTCAAGCACCGCGACCGCTTTTTTCCGGTCAACTTCCGAAAGAGCCCTGTACTCATCCGGAGTGCGTGACAGTTCAATTAATACGTCTTCATAAACCGTCGTTAACTCGAGACACATATCCTTATCATCACGATATCCAGAACAGAGTGGAATGATTGATAGTTCCTGGTCTTCCTGGTGGTCTAGGGGTGTTTTTACCTCGTTTGGGTAACATACGTAACAGCGTCTGGTATCAAGGGTTAATAGCAGCGGGCTTGGGGAAAGGAACGTATCGATTACATGAGTTATGTATCCGTTGTCAGTACACTTTTTGTATACAATTAAGTCTAAAAGATAATCGCTACGTTTCTTTAGTAACGGCCGTTTAGGTTTTCCGCGGCGATCGTTAGTTAGTGCTGGATCTGTTTCAGATGCTTGCTGATTAATCGTTAATGAATGACTCGTGGATCCGTAGGTAGCATCATTTTTACTATCTGAATAAAGAATATAAAACGATCTGAAAATGACACGGTTTAACAGCCGTGCAAACATATCTGCGCCAATTATACCCAGTAGTAAAATTGAGTATAAATTAAACTGCGACTGCGTCATTTCTGGGAATGCTCGAGCTAGAAATTCGAAAGCCAACGAACTTTGACTGGTAAAAGGCCAGGTTAGTGCGAACAGAGCCGCTGATAAGCCGAAAACAACTAACCCTATTCCTAGACACTTATAAAGCAGATGGTGCCCTTGATATTTCGATAAACGATATTTTGAAAAGATAAAGCGGGAACTAAAAAGATAGCCCGAGAGCGCCATGCCTAATAGGGCTAGAACAGTCACAGAAATCATTTTCGTCTTCCTTAACGACAGACCTCTTCCGGCAAAGAATTATTGACAGTCAGCCTTCAATCTACGGGCTTGACGAGTTACTTCGTCATTGCTGAGAAGCGATTCGACGTCCAATGAAACTTTCGATGCATTCACGTTTACCTTGAGCGCGTTGGCGTAGGTCTTTGCAGCAGACACGTCACTCGACAACAGAGCGAATAGCCGTTCCAATAGTGAGGCCAAACGAGACCCTTCCGTGTAACGCTTTCCTTGATGCGTTGCCTCAATCATATCTTTGACACTGGACATAATGATGCTCCTTCATGAGATTATCTATTAACCTACCTCAATAACCAGAAAAATTCCAGAATGTACCTGAAAATAGGAAATGTCTTCAATCAGTGAGTAACTCAATAATGGCTTCATTGGCTTCTGGGAATTGATAAGCTCCCAGCGCGTACACCGGCACCCAGAGCCACTCCTGACCGTCACACTGACTCACCTCGCCAGTAAAGGTGGTAATCCGCCAGACGTCCAACACGACGCGTTTATCGTTATAAGCATGATTGATCACCGTCAGCGGCGACGCTGACTCTACGCTAATATTGCACTCTTCCCGCAACTCACGCACTAAGGCGTCATAAACCGTTTCCCCGACCTCAACTTTACCGCCGGGGAACTCCCATTTATCGCCTTGATGTAAATCTTTATGTCGTTTACTGATAAACACGTCACCATCGGTGTTTTCTATCACACCAACGGCGACGTGAATGGGATCAGAGTTTGCCATGACAATGCTTGTACTTTTTACCTGAGCCACATGGACAAGGTTCATTACGTCCCACCCGCGGTCCGGCCTGGGCCGGTGCTGGCGGTGCCGCTTGTGGTGCTGGCTGGCTATCTGCTGGTGCAGTAGCGCTGGCACTTTCGTGTTTGAACTCCTGCTGCTGACGCGCGGCGGCTTCGCGACGCTTCTGCTCAACCGCTTCCACATCTTCTTCGGCGCGCACACGAACCTTGCTGAGTATCGTCACAACATCAAGTTTCAGTGCTTCCAGCATATCTGTGAACAGCTCGAACGCTTCGCGTTTGTATTCCTGCTTAGGATTTTTCTGCGCATAGCTGCGCAGGTTGATGCCCTGACGTAAATGGTCCATCGCCGCCAGATGCTCTTTCCAGTGCGAGTCGAGGCTCTGTAACATAATAGCTTTTTCAAACTGACGCAGAACCTCTTTACCGACCTGCTCTTCTTTCGCAGCATAGGCTTTTTCAAGTTCTTCAGCGATCTTCTCACGCAGTTTTTCTTCATGCAGATTATCGTCTTCATCTAACCACTGCTGAATCGGCAGCGGTAAATCGAAGTCTGAGCGCAGCCGTTCTTCCAGGCCTTGCACATTCCACATTTCTTCAAGTGATTGCGGCGGAATGTACTCATTGACCACCTGCTCAATCACGTCCGCGCGGATCACCTGCACGGTTTCGGAAATATCGCCTTCATCCAGCAGTTCGTTACGCTGTTCGTAAACGACTTTACGCTGGTCGTTGGCGACATCATCAAACTCAAGCAATGCCTTACGAATATCGAAGTTGCGACCTTCAACTTTACGTTGTGCATTTTCAATCGCTCGCGTCACCCATGGGTGCTCAATTGCCTCGCCACGTTTCATGCCCAGGCGCTTCATCAGACCAGCCATGCGATCCGAAGCGAAGATACGCATCAGACTATCTTCCAGTGACAAGTAGAAACGTGATGAACCCGGGTCACCCTGACGACCGGAGCGGCCACGCAACTGGTTATCGATACGACGTGATTCGTGACGTTCGGTACCAATGATATGTAAACCACCAGCAGCCACCACGGCGTCATGGCGCTTCTGCCATTCGGCTTTCACTTTATCGATTTGTTCCTGACTGGGGTCTTCGAGTTGTTCGATCTCCACCTGCAGGTTACCACCAAGCACGATATCCGTACCCCGGCCGGCCATATTGGTCGCGATGGTAATCGCGCCTGGCATACCTGCCTGAGCGACAATTTCCGCTTCTTTGGCGTGGAACTTGGCGTTCAGTACTTCATGAGGAATCTTTTTCTTTCTTAAGAAGTTCGATAACAGCTCAGAGCTTTCAATCGAAATGGTACCCACCAATGCGGGCTGCATTTTTTCGCGGCACTCTTCGATGTCGGCAACAATGGCTTCAAACTTCTCTTCGGCAGTGATAAAAATCAAATCGGGACGGTCATCGCGAACCATCGGCCGGTTGGTTGGGATCACCACGGTTTCCAGGCCGTAAATCGACTGGAACTCAAACGCTTCAGTGTCAGCGGTACCTGTCATACCCGCGAGCTTGTTGTACAGCCGGAAATAGTTCTGGAAGGTGATCGATGCCATGGTCTGGTTTTCGTTCTGGATCTTCACGCCTTCTTTGGCTTCCATGGCCTGATGCAAGCCTTCCGACCAACGCCGGCCTTCCATAGTACGACCCGTGTGCTCATCGACAATGACGATCTGGTCATCTTTAACGATGTAATCGACATCTTTCTGGAACAGGTGATGGGCACGCAATGCAGCATTAACGTGATGCAGCAAGGTGATATTGGTTGCCGAGTACAGGGACTCGTCCTCGTCCAGCATGCCACGCTCTTTCAGGATGGCTTCGACGTTTTCCTGACCATTCTCGGTCAGATGCAGCTGTTTTGCTTTTTCATCAATAGTGAAATCGCCTTCGCCGCGCTTCTCTTCCGTGTCCTCTTCGTCAGCACGGGTCAGCAGCGGCACAATTTCATTCATTTTGATGTACAGCTCAGAGCTGTCTTCGGCAGCACCAGAGATAATCAAAGGCGTGCGTGCTTCATCGATCAGGATCGAGTCGACCTCATCGACAATGGCGTAGTTAAGTTTGCGCTGCACCCGCTCTTTTGGCGAAAACGCCATGTTATCGCGTAGGTAGTCAAAGCCAAATTCGTTGTTGGTACCGTAAGTAATGTCGGCCAGATAGGCTTGCTGCTTTTCCTGGTGCGGCATGCCGGGTACGTTAAAGGCCACGGTCATGTCGAGGTATTCAAACAATGGGCGGTTGGTTTCGGCATCACGACGCGCAAGGTAGTCATTCACGGTCACGATGTGAACGCCATCGCCAGATAAGGCATTCAGGTAGGCGGAAAGTGTCGCAGTAAGGGTTTTACCCTCACCGGTACGCATTTCAGCAATGCGGTTGTCGTTGAGGATCATACCGCCGACCAGCTGCACATCGAAGTGCCGCATATTGAACACCCGTTTACTTGCTTCACGAACCGTCGCAAAAGCTTCAATCAGCAGGTCATCAAGGGTTTCACCGTTGCCCAGGCGTTGTTTGAATTCAGCGGTTTTTTGTTTGAGTTCGCTATCGCTGAGTGCTTCAAATTCTGGCTCTAAGGCATTAATCGCAGCAACCTGTTTTTGCAATCCTTTGAGGATGCGGTCATTGCGACTTCCAAATACTTTGCGGAAAAGACTACCAAACATGTGATTATTTAATCCTGTATTTAAATGACAATGATGCTCTAGCGAGCATCACGATAAACATACTTGCTGGGATCAATCTGGCGTTCGTTGCGCAACACCTCATAGTGTACATGAGGCCCCGTAGAGCGCCCTGTACTGCCCAGTTTCGCGATTTGTTGGCCACGGGTTACTACGTCGCCCTCTTTTACTAAGAGTTCGGCACAATGGCCGTAGCGCGTTTTTAATCCGCCACCGTGGTCAATCTCAACCAGTTTTCCGTAACCGTACCGCTCACCCGACCAGGTCACGACACCTGCACCTGTAGCAAAAACACCGGCATCTTCCGCTAAATTCGCGAAATCAATACCGCTGTGCATGGTTGGCGTACCGTTAAACGGGTCTTTGCGTACGCCATAATGTGAACTGAGCCAACCGTCGTCAACTGGACGTCCGGCCACGTAGCTCTCTGCAGAGATATGATGACTCATTAACACAGATTCAAGTAGCGCCAGCTGTTTTTGTTTATCTTCCAACTGCGCCAGCACCGATTCCAGATCACTGATGACATCGCCCGAGGCCAGTTTCGGCGCATCGAGAATGGAGGTCTCAGGACCGCCCATTGCCAGCACCTCCTGCTCGCGGCTTTCGAGTTCACTGGCATCAATTTCAGCGGCATCCGCCAAGCGGCCACCCAGATGCTCTAAACGACGCAGTTTGGCGCGCATTTCACCCAGCGAAATCGTTAACGCGGTCAATTTCTTCTCCGCGTCGGCTTTGATTTCCTGAATAGCTGCTGATTGCGCCGCCAGCTGGATCTGCTCGGCGGTTATTTTACTGCGGACAGCATCTGCGCTGACGCCGCCAGACGCGCTCCAGGGCTTGCTAAAAGCCAGCCCGGCAAGCACGACAACGCCAAGCAACGACGCTAAGCGACGGCGACTCAAACGCAAACCAAATTTAACTTTGGAGCCTCTATAGAAGACTGATAGACTCATGCAACCTCTCGTTGCTAAAACATTAACTGGGCTATTATCGGGTTATGCCACGCCGCCGACCGAAAAAACTGGATCAACTGCTAGGTAGCCAGCGATTACAACAGTTTGCTGACTTTACCGAGCAACATCAACGCTGGCAACAGCTATTACGCGACTGTTTCGAGAAACACTCGCTGCAGCAACTCTTACCCCAGTGTGAAGTCATTGCGGTAGGCGCTTCTGCCCTGATCCTACAGGTTTCCTCGGCACCGATCGCGCAGCGCCTAAAAACCGACCAAGCGGGCATTATAACGTATTTTCAAACTCATGCTACGCCTGCGGTGACATCCCTTGAGATCCGCATTCGACCAGGCCGTCATGTGAAGTCTACAGAAACACCGCCAGCACCAGTAAAAGTTGAAGTAAAAGAGTCAGATACCGTGCGCAAGCTACGTGAGCAGGCGGAGTTATGTGAGGAGCCGCTGCGTTCGCAGCTATTGGCGTTAGCCGATAAATACAGTAGCCCGTAGGTTTGCTACGGGCTGCCGTTAGCTTAAGCGGTGACCGGGTTGCCGAAGGTGATTGGAGCTTCGACGGTTTCGTCTTCGAAGGTAACGAATTCCCAGGCTTCCTGGTGTTGCAGAACTTCCCGCAACAACTGATTATTCAGCGCGTGGCCTGATTTAAACGCCCGCAAATGACCCAGAATCGCGTGGCCACCCATGTACAGGTCACCCACAGCGTCAAGGATCTTATGCTTGACGAACTCATCGTCGTAACGCAGACCATCACTATTAAGTATGCGGAATTCGTCCAACACCACAGCGTTGTCAAAACTACCGCCCAGCGCCAGGTTGTTCTCACGTAAGAACTCGATGTCCTTCATGAAGCCAAACGTACGCGCCCGGCTGATGTCTTTCATAAAGCTGGACGTACTGAAGTCCATACTGACAACCTGATTGGTATCAGCAATCGCCGGATGGTCGAAGTCGATGGCAAAATCGATGCGGAAGCCATTGTGGGGTAGTAGTTCCGCCCATTTGTCACCTTCTTCAACCCGAACCGGTTGCTTGATCCGGATAAACTTTTTCGCTGCGCCCTGTGTTTCGATGCCCGCGCTTTGCAGCAGGTAAATGAAAGGATGCGAGCTACCGTCCATGATTGGAATTTCATGGCTGTCGACTTCAATAATGAGATTGTCGATCCCCATCGCAGCAACTGCCGCGAGCAAATGTTCAACCGTAGAGACACGTACGTTGTCATCGTTAATTAAACAGGTACACATGCGGGTATCACGCACCAACTCGGCATCGGCACGAATATCCACTGCGGGTTTTAAATCGACACGACGAAACACCAGACCGGTATTCGCCGGTGCCGGACGCAGGGTCAATTGAACCTTGTTGCCTTTGTGCAAACCCACACCTGTGGTTGCAATAGACTGTTTAATTGTGCGTTGTTTCATCGTTCGCTCTCATTCTCACTATGTCGTCTGACCAGTAAAAGGCGCAATAGTTTACCCATAAATTGCGTTTTTCGCAATTTTCTAAACCGCTTTACCTAATCTTTACGCTGTTTTAGTCTACTTGACGACGTAAAAACGCTGGGATATCAAGATAATCCATATCTTTGTTGCCCTGCGCCTGTGGTTTCGCTGTTGGCTTTTCAACCTGAACTTCGTAATCTTCCTGTTCCAGCTCTTCCGTATCTTCGTCAAGCACTCGTGCGGTCGCGGCACCGCTGCCCTGGTAGCCGGCAGAACGTCCATAAGCTGCATCACGCGGCTTGTCACGGCCAGGGTTATTCACCAGTGAAATATCTGGCTTGCGCTCGGCACCAATGCCGGTGGCGACCACGGTAACGCGCATCTCTTCCGACATTTCCGGATCGATGACCGTACCCACAATCACTGTGGCATTTTCTGAAGCGAAGGCTTTTACCGTGTTACCCACGATTTCAAACTCTTCAATGCTCATGTCCATGCCGGCAGTAATATTGACCAGCACGCCACGGGCACCTGACAAGTCGATGTCTTCCAACAGCGGACTGTTGATCGCCATTTCAGCAGCTTCTTGTGCACGTTCTTCACCGCGCGCAATGCCGGTACCCATCATGGCAGTACCCATCTCACGCATAACAGCTCTTACGTCAGCAAAGTCGACATTGATCAAACCGGTACGGGTAATCAAGTCGGCAATACCTTGTACCGCACCCAACAAGACGTTGTTTGCTTCACTGAAGGCAGACAACAAGCTGGTGCCTTTGCCTAATACTTTCAGCAGCTTCTCGTTCGGGATAGTGATCAAGGAATCGACGTTACGCGCCAACTGCGCGATACCTTCGTCGGCAATCGCCATCCGCTTGCGACCTTCGAACGGGAAGGGTTTGGTGACCACAGCTACGGTCAGAATCCCCAGCTCGCGCGCGACTTCTGCAACCACTGGCGCAGCACCTGTACCTGTGCCACCACCCATGCCTGCAGCAATAAAGATCATGTCCGCACCCTGCAGATTTTTCTTGATCTCTTCACGCGACTCTTCAGCCGCCTGCCGGCCAACTTCAGGGTTGGCACCGGCACCCAGTCCTTTGGTAATGTCATCACCCAGTTGAATGGTCACGTGGGCACCGTGGTTACGCAAAGACTGCGCATCAGTGTTAGCAGCAATAAACTGCACACCTTCGATGGATTCTGTGATCATGTGTTTGACGGCATTACCACCACCGCCACCTACACCTATCACTTTTATGACGGCATCGCTGTCAAAGTTGTCGACTACTTCGAATACTTCAGACATGTTGTTTCTCCTTTTACCTGCTTAGTGTACTACCCCAAAAATAATTTCCAAAGTGTTGTTTTTATTAAAATTCACCTTTAAACCAACCGTGTACGCGTTTCCACAAACCGATCACGTTATTATCACGCGCTTCGTCCTGGCGCGCTTGCAGATCTTCCTGGCCGTAACGGAGTAAACCGACGGCCGTGGCGTAGGTTGGGTCCTGCACATAATCACTTAAGCCCTGCATTCCCAACGGTTCGCCTAAGCGCACGGGCATCTGAAATATCTCTTCGGCAAATTCAATGGCGCCTTCCATGCGACCACAGCCACCGGTTAACACGATGCCTGCAGCAATTTGCTCATCCAACCCGCTTTGTTTTATCTCGTCCCGGATCAATTCAAACAGTTCCTGGTAGCGCGGTTCAACCACCTCAGCCAAAATATGTCGTTGCATCACCCGCGATGGCCGACCACCGACCGACGGCACTTCGATGTTGTCGTCTTTACTGACCAGCTGACAGAGCGCACAGGCGTATTTGGTCTTAATTTCTTCAGCGTGATTCAGTGGCGTGCGGAAAATCTTCGCAATATCACTGGTCACCTGATTACCGGCTGCTGGAATCACGGCGGTATGACGCAGCACACCACCGGTGTAGATGCAGATGTCGATGGTGCCTGCGCCCATATCAACCAGGGCTACACCTAAATCTTTTTCATCGTCAGTCAGCACCGAGTAACTCGACGCCAGGGCCGAGAAAATCAAACGGTCGACGCGAAAGCCACAACGTTCAACAGCTTTTTCAATGTTCTTCGCCATGTCGTTGGCACAGGTGACGATATGAACCTTTGACTCCATGCGCACCCCGGACATGCCAATCGGGCTCTTGATGCTCTCCTGTGAGTCAATCACGAACTCCTGCGGCAACACGTGCAAAATGCGGCGTTCCTGAGCAATAGGTACCGATTTGGCAGCATGAATAACGCTATCAACGTCGTCCTGGGTGACCTCTGCCTCGTTAATAGGGACCATGCCACTCTCGTTCTGGCAGGAGATATGGCGTCCGGAAATATTCAGGTACACCGAAGCGATGCGACTGTCCGCCATCAGTTCCGCTTCTTCAACGGCACGTTGGATCGACTGCACCACCAGGTTCAGGTCATTCACACCGCCTTTATCCATGCCCCGGGCCGGCGCCGCGCCGACGCCAATGACACTGATTTCACCATCAGGCATGACTTCGCCAATCAACGTCACAATTTTACTTGTGCCGATATCTAAGCCAACGACCATGTTCCGTTCTGTTGCTTTTGACATGCCTATTAACTCTCTCGTTGTTGTTCTTCTGGGTCGCGCCAGCGTACAGCGACACCCGTGTCATAACGTAAATCCACCGAATCCAGTGGCGCATCCTGATGCTTGCGCAGTTGCGGCTGCAAATCGATAAACCGCTGTACCCGCTCCAGCAAGGCCTCGCGGCCAAGTCGTAAACTGGTGCCATCATTAAGCAGCAGCTCCAACGCAAATCGCTTACTCAAGTCCAGCTGGCTGACCTGAAAGCCGTTTAAACCCAGCAGTTCACTGGTATTGCGATAGTGCTTTACCACCTCAGCGACCGCATGTTCCGGGCCGGAAAGATAGGGCAGAGCTTTCCTCAGCACCGACTTATCTGCGTAAAACACTGTCCCTTCCTGATTGACCAGCGCATCATCACGCTGATTTGCATTCCAATGCGCAAGTGGTTGCTGTTCAACCACAAATACTTTCAAAATATCCGGCCATTCTTTGCGTACGGAAGCTCTTGCCACCCAGGGCATCGCTTCAACGCGCGTGCGAATCTGATCCACATCTGCTGAGAAGAAACTCCCCAGCGGCTCACCCAATAAGGTGTCGCGCACATCGGCTGGAGTCAGATAGGCCAATTCGCCTTGCACCACCAGTCGTTTTAACGGCACTTCCTGAGCATCCATGGCGGTGTAGTACAACCAGCCGATACCGGTAAAGGTGCTGGCAACCACCACCAAAAAGAACGCAAGACCTGACCAGAAGTGCCAGTTAACATTACGTTCCGCCGCGGCCATTTTCAGCCCTCTCCGTGGCGTAAAATCGCCACCACCAGTTGCTCGAAACTCATGCCGGCGGCCTTCGCTGCCATCGGCACCAGACTCTTCTCTGTCATCCCCGGCACCATATTGGCTTCCAGTAACCGGAAATGGCCATATTTGTCACACATCACATCAACGCGGCCCCAGCCAGCGCCATCAAGACTGCGAAACGCCGCTTCAGCCAGTTGCCGCAAAGCGAGCTCTTCGACCTCGCTTAAGTCCGCCGGGCAGTGATATTGCGTATCGTTGGCCTGATACTTCGCATCGTAATCGTAAAATTCGTGGCTGGTTTCTAACCTGATGGCCGGCAAAGCTTTATTGTTCAGCAATGCCACCGTGAACTCCGGCCCACTCAGCCAGCTTTCGACCAGCACTTCATCATCAAACTTCCAGGCTAAAGCCACCGCAGCTTCAAGTTGTGCAGCAGTGGCTGCAGAACTCATACCAATGCTGGAACCTTCCTGGGCCGGCTTGACCATCACCTTGCCACCCAATTCGCCCAGTAACCTGGCATAGTCCAGCGTCTCGCCCTGACTCACGACCACGCTTGGCGCGACAGGTAAACCCGAGGCTTGCCAGATCTGTTTGGTTTTGACCTTGTCCATTGCCAGCGCACACGCCAGCACACCACTGCCGGTGTAAGGGATGCCTAAATAATGCAATGCCCCCTGAATAGTGCCATCTTCGCCACCCCGGCCATGCAACACGTTAAACGCCCGGGTGAAGCCTTGTTCTTTCAGTTCTGCCAGTGGGTTATGGGCTGGATCAAAGGCATGCGCGTCAACCCCCGCGTTACGCAAGGCCTGAACCACAGCCTGTCCCGAACGCAGCGAGACTTCCCGCTCGGCCGAGTCGCCACCCAGCAGCACCGCAACTTTGCCAAACTCGCTCATGCCTGCTCCTCCGTGTAAGCTGCACCCGCCCGGCGCAAGGCATCGGGCTGTAATTCGGTGGCCGCTAAGTCTTTTGCGATGGCCCCAATATTGCCAGCGCCTTGCGCCAACAACATATCCTTGGGTTGCAAAATGTCAGCCAGAACTTTCATAAGTTCGCCCCGGTCACCGACATAAATCGGCTCAACTTTTCCGCGCAGTCGCAGCGATTTCGCCAGCGAACGACTATCTGCGCCCTGCACCGCTGCCTCGCCGGCACTATAGACATCGAGCAGCAACAGCACATCGACCTCTGCCAACACCGAGACAAACTCATCGTATAAATCCCGGGTGCGTGAGTAACGATGCGGCTGAAATGCCATGACCAGGCGATGTTCAGGCCAACCGGCCCGGGCCGCGGCTATGGTCGCGGCAACTTCAGTCGGATGATGACCATAATCATCGATGAGCATGACCTCGCCCTGTTGGTTATCCCGCTCACTTGGATACTGGCCGAGTAACTGAAAGCGGCGACCGATACCACTGAAATCTTTCAATGCCTGTTGAATGGCCGCGTCGTCGATACCTTCATCGGTGGCGACTGCGATCGCGGCCAGCGCGTTGAGTACATTGTGCCGGCCAGGCAAGTTGACCGTCACGTCCAGCGGCGCTTTCGCTTTACGATGAACCTTAAAGTGACTCTGTCCGCTCTGCTGCTGGTAATCGGACCCACGCACATCAGCATCGTCGCTAAAGCCATAGGTCGTCATTTGCCGGCCAATCCGCGGCATTAACTCGCGAATCACCGGATCATCGACACAAATCACAGCCAGGCCGTAAAACGGCAGGTTGTGCAGGAAGTCGATATAGGTATCCAGCAAACGGTTGAAGTCACCACCGTAAGTGTCCATATGATCGGCTTCGACATTAGTGACCACTGCGACCATAGGTTGTAAGTGCAGAAACGACGCATCCGACTCATCGGCTTCGGCAATCAAATATTTACTCGAACCCAAGCGGGCATTACTACCAGCACTGTTGAGCAAGCCACCAATAACAAAGGTTGGATCCAGTTCCGCCTCGGCAAAAATACTGGCCAGCAACGAGGTTGTGGTCGTTTTGCCATGGGTGCCAGCCACCGCAATCCCATGCCGGAAGCGCATCAGCTCCGCCAGCATCTCAGCGCGGCGAACCTGTGGAATAAACGCGGCCTGAGCGGCTTGTAACTCGCTGTTGTCCGGCTGTATTGCCGAGCTCACCACGATGACATCAGCGCCGGCAACATTGCTCTCGTCATGCCCCATGTAAATCGTAGCGCCTAACTCAGCCAGACGTTTGGTGTTAGCGTTTTCAGCCAGGTCTGAACCGGTAATGGTGTAGCCCTGATTCAACAATACTTCGGCGATACCGCCCATTCCGGCACCACCGATTCCGACAAAGTGGATTCGGCGGACACGGCGCATTTCCGGTACGCTGACAGCGGTGAATGGGGTTGACGTCATAGCCATTGCTCACACCTCTCAACCACGACTTCGGTGGCATCGGGACGCGCCGCCGCCTGGGCCCGCGTCCGCATTTGTTCTAATTGTTCAGGATGCGCAAGCCAGTCTTCCAGGATGTCGACCAACGGCTGAATTTTCTCCAGCTGGGCTTGCGGCAACAATGCGCCGGCTCCGGCGCTTACCAATTCTTTCGCATTAGCGGTTTGATGGTCATCGACCGCGTGCGGCAAAGGCACAAAGAGTGCCGGTGTCGCGACCACTGCCAGTTCACTCACGGTCAGTGCGCCAGCCCGGCAGATCACGACATCAGCCTGCGCATAGGCGCTGTGCATGGCCTCGATAAATTCCACCACTTCAACAGCGGCGATGCCTTGCTGCTGATACGCCTGCTCAACCTCGGCGACGCGGCCCTGACCGCACTGATGTACGACCTGCAGTCGCTGCAGTGCGCTCAGTTGGCCCACTGCTTGCGGCACTGCCAGATTGAGCGCCTGAGCACCAAGACTGCCACCGACCACCAGCAAGCGTAGTTTGTCATCTGTTGATTTTTGCGGCTGTGCACCCATCCAGTCGGCGCGCAACGGGTTACCCGTAACTTCCGCGCCGGGCAGCTGCTGCTGTGCAGCGGCGAAGCCGACCATCACGTGCTGGGCGAAGCGCGCCAGCATTTTGTTCGTTAATCCGGCCACCGCGTTCTGTTCATGTACCAATAACGGAATCCCTGCCGCTTTTGCGGCGAGTCCGGCAGGCCCGCAGACATAGCCGCCGAAACTCAGCACCACCTGCGTGCGATGCTGACGATAAAGTTTACGGCACTGACCGATGGCTTTCAGCATCCGCAGGGGCATCATCAATTTGCGTAACACGCCATGACCGCGCAGCCCTTGCATGGAGATCTGCTCCAACTGGAAACCAGCGGCGGGCACGACGCGTGCCTCTAAGCGTTGCTCCGTAGTGCCAAGCCAGACCACGGTGTGGCCGCGCTCGCGCAATTTTTCGGCAACGGCCAGGGCAGGAAATACGTGGCCACCGGTACCAGCAGCAGCAATCATAATCTGGCTCATGCTGAAGCCCTCCGTCGCCGTAGCCCGGTCCGTGGAGTGACCTTCACACTTGCCACCCGTATTTCGTAGTCAATGCGTAATAACACTCCCAGTGCGACACAGCTTACCAACAGGCTGGTGCCACCATAAGAAATCAGTGGCAGGGTCAGACCTTTGGTGGGCAGCATACCGGCCGCAGCGCCTATGTTGACCAGTGCCTGAAAGGCAAACCAGATGCCGATGCCATAGGCGACAAAGGCGCTGAAGCGCGCGTCCATCTGCAGCCCCCGGCGGCCAATCAAAAGTGCCCGCACAACAATGGCAAAGACCGCCAGCAACACCGCTACGATGCCCAGAAAGCCAAGCTCTTCCCCAACTACGGCCATGATAAAATCCGTATGTGCTTCAGGTAAGTACTGTAATTTCTGAATGCTGTTCCCCAGGCCTTGGCCCAGCCAGTCACCCCGGCCAAATGCCATCAGCGACTGGGTCAGCTGATAGCCGCTGCCAAACGGGTCCTGCCAGGGATCAAGGAAAGAGGTCACGCGCTGCATACGGTACGGCTCTTTAATGATTAACAGGGTCACCACCACAGCGAGGGTGATAATGATGCCGAAGAACTGCCACAACCGCGCGCCAGCCAAAAACAGCATGCCCACAGCAATGCTGACCATCACCGCCATTGAACCGAAATCCGGTTGCATCAGCAGCAACACCGCAAAACAGGCCAGCACGCATAGCGGTTTAAAGAATTCTTTCAGGTTTTCCTGCACCAGATTGATACGCCGCGCCAGGTAGCTACTCAGGTAAATGACGAAAAAGAATTTAGCCAGTTCCGCCACCTGCAACGTAATAGGTCCGAATTTGAGCCAGCGCTGAGCGCCATTGACTTCATGGCCGATGAGCAGCACTACAATCAGTAACGCCAGGCCCAGTAACAGCAATCCGCTGCTACCTTTGAACCACCAGTCGGACGGTACCTGTACCACGGTCGCCAGCAACGCCAACCCAAGGGTCAGGTACATGCAGTGACGAATGACAAAATGAAACGGATTATTGGTTAAACGCTCGGCGACCGGAAACGACGCTGAACTGACCATTACCAGACCAAACGCCAGCAGGCCCAGGGCCAGCCATAACAGCACGCGGTCATAAAGAATGCTCTGCTCTGGCAACCACCAGTCGCGAATCCGCGTCCACGGCGACTGCCCGGCAGCAACTTCCTGAATGCTGAGTTCAAGTTGCTGCTCTTTACTCTCTTTCAGCTGCTTGGCGCGAAGTGCTGCGGTATCAGTCATGCGGCACCTCCTGCGCTTGGTTCTCTTGCAGTTGCTCCAGCACCGCGGTTTTAAACTGCTCACCGCGGTCCTGATAATTTTTAAACATGTCCAGGCTGGCGCAGGCTGGTGCCAGTAACACCGCACTGTTGCGGGTAGCCAGTTTGTCCGCAACCCGAACCGCTTCCGTTAAATCCTGTACCTGAGTCACCTGATCGTGATGCTGAGCAATACGATCCGCATCACGGCCAAGCACGATGAGTTCATCAACCAATTGCAGCGCGCTTCTGAACGTGACGAAGTCAGCGCCTTTACCATCGCCGCCGGCGATCAGGATAAGTTTACCGGTGACCAGCGGACGCAAGCCCTCAATGGCCGCTTCCGCGGCGCCAATATTGGTTGCTTTTGAGTCGTTTATCCAGCGCACACCGTCGCTATCGGCCACCAGTTCACAGCGGTGGGGCAGCCCTTTAAATGCCCGTAATGCCGGTAGCACTTTGGTTAACTCAATTCCCATGCTCAGCACTAACGCCAGGGCAGCCTGCACGTTCAGCAGATTATGCACGCCGGCAAGCTGCAACTCCGATGCGGCGATTAACGGCTCATCCGCGACGCAGATAAACAGCTCATCATCACCCTGGCACAGGCCCAACAAGCCCGGCACTTCGTTATCAGGGGCGTCACGACCGAAGCTAAGCTGCTGCGCGAGGGGGATGGTCTGCGGCGCGGTGACACGCTGATCACGATTCCAGATGCCGAGCTCGGCATTGCTATAGATACGATGTTTAGAGGCAGTATAAGCCTGCCGGTCAGCATAGCGATCTAAATGGTCATCGCTGATGTTGAGCAGCGCCGCGGCGTGCAGCTTAAGGTCGTGCATGCTATCCAGCTGAAAGCTCGACAGCTCAAGTACGTAAACCTCCACCTCCGGAGCCAGTACGTCCAGCATCGGCACGCCGATATTGCCACCCACCGCTACATTCTTACCGGCGGCGCGCAACAGTTCACCGGTCAACTGAGTAACCGTGGACTTGCCGTTCGAGCCAGTGATCGCCAGCACCGGTGCCTGCGCATAGTGCGCGAAGATATCCGCATCCCCAACCAGGCAAATGCCGGCGTCCTGGGCCATTTGCAATGCCGGCAGGCGCAAATCCAATCCCGGACTGACCACCAGCAGGTCGCAGGCGGCGAGTTCGCCAATATCAAGTTCACCGGTAAAGAGTTCCAGCGAGCCATCTAATTGCTGTAACTCGTCCGCCAGAGGCGGCTGCGCACGCGTATCAAACACTAACGGTCGAATCCCCTGCTGCAACAGAAAGCGCACACACGAAAGTCCCGACTGGCCGAGTCCGACCACGCCGATGACATCGTATTTGTGCAGTGCTGCAAGGTAACTCAAGACCGCTCCTTAACGTAGCTTCAAGGTCGCCAGACCTATCAGGACAAAGACCAGTGACAAAATCCAGAACCGCACGATAACCCGTGGCTCTGGCCAACCTTTCAATTCGTAGTGGTGATGAATGGGTGCCATTCTGAACACGCGCTTGCCGCGCAGTTTGAACGAGCCCACCTGGAGCATCACGGATACAGTTTCCATCACAAACACACCGCCCATGATGAATAAAATCAATTCCTGCCGGACCATGACCGCAATGATTCCCAGCGCCGCACCAAGGGTCAGCGAGCCGACATCGCCCATAAAGACCTGCGCCGGATAGGTGTTGAACCAAAGGAAGCCCAGCCCGGCGCCGCAGATGGCGGTACAGACCACCAGCAGCTCGCCGGATAATGGCAAGTGCGGGATGTTCAGGTACGCGGCAAAATTGATGTTGCCTGAAACATAGGCAAAAATGCCTAAGGCGCCAGCCACCATGATGACGGGCACAATGGCCAGGCCATCCAGACCATCCGTCAGATTCACAGCGTTACTGGTGCCGACCACCACAAAGTAGGCAAGCAGGATGTACAGCATGCCAAGCTGTGGCATCAAATCTTTGAAGAAGGGCACCAGCAACTGAGTTTCAGCGCCAACGGTGGCGTTGGCATAAAGCACAACAGCTGCTGCGGTGGCAATCACCGATTGCCAGAAGTATTTCCATTTGGCCGGCAAGCCCCGCGAATTCTTTTGTACCACTTTGCGATAATCGTCGATAAAGCCGACCAGCCCAAAGCCAATCACCACCCCCAACACCACTTGCACGTAGCGATTGGAAAGGTCAGCCCAAAGCACGGTGGAAAGTACGATGGCGGCAATAATCAGCAGGCCGCCCATGGTCGGGGTACCGGCTTTACTCAAATGCGACTGTGGCCCGTCATCACGAACCGCCTGGCCGATCTGCAAGCGCTGCAGATAGCGAATCAACCGTGGTCCCATCCACAGCGCGATCAGCAGCGCCGTCAGCACACTTAAAATAGCGCGCATGGTCAGGTAGGAGACGACGTTAAAGCCGCTTGCAAACTGGGTTAAATAGTCAGCTAGCCAAACTAGCATGCGTGTTTTCCTTCTTGGCCTAAGCTTGGGTGTAATTCGCTTGCGCGTGCTTGCAGGGCTGCGATAACACGTTCCATATGGGCACTACGTGAGCCTTTCACCAAAATGGTAATAGGCGTTGAAGCCTGTTGCGCAGCTGCAATAATGGCA
Source organism: Pseudidiomarina terrestris (assembly GCF_030466405.1). Taxonomy (GTDB): domain Bacteria; phylum Pseudomonadota; class Gammaproteobacteria; order Enterobacterales; family Alteromonadaceae; genus Pseudidiomarina; species Pseudidiomarina terrestris. The sequence continues at coordinate 396,346 of NZ_JAGGJF010000001.1, forward strand.
TTCACCAAAGCGTCCTGGTCGGAAAAATGTCTGCCACCACGGCCATTGAACACTTCACTGGCGCTCTGGCTCAGCACTCCCAAGGTATAAAGATTGTCGATATTAGCTTGAATCGCGTAGGCGCCGATCTCTTCATGATAATGGCGGGCGTCCTCACCAAGCTCTCCCATATCGCCGAGCACCATCATGCGCCAGCCCGGGTAAACTGCAAGCATGTCCAGCGCGGCTTTCACCGAGCCAACATTAGCGTTGTAACTGTCATCAATGAGTTTGATATGGTCACTTAAAGGCACCACCTGCATGCGTCCGGGAACTGGCTTTAAAGCCGCCAGGGCAGCCTGTGCATCAGCGAGCGGACAACCTACCTCAACGGCAGCAGCTATGGCTACCAGTGCATTGTCAACGTTGTGTAAACCTGGCAGGTTAAGCGTGATTCGTGCTGATTCCGCGGTGCCGCTCAATGCTTTGTCCAGATCCACAGTAAAGCTGGCACAGCCCTGCTCGTCGATCGCAACATCGGTTGCGCGAATCGCAGCGCCGGTGTCCTGACCAAAGGTCAAATGGCGGCAATGGGTAATCTGTTTTTGCCAGGATGGCGCAAACTCTGAGCGAATCGGGGTCAGCGCTAAGCCATCGGCATTCAAGCCTTTAAAAATTTCGGACTTGGCGCGAAATACACCATGCACGCTACCAAACCCTTCCACATGCGCCGGTGCGACATTATTGATAATGGCGACATCCGGTTGTGTTAAGCGGGTGGTATAAGCAATTTCACCCAAATGATTTGCCCCCAGCTCGATAATCGCCAGGTCATGGCTTGGCTCTAAGCGCAATAAGGTTAAGGGCACGCCGATGTCATTATTAAAGTTGCCCGCTGTGGCCAGCACATTGCCCTGGGTTTGCAAAATCGCCGCCAGCATCTCTTTGACGGTGGTCTTGCCACTGCTGCCAGTGATAGCAATAGTTTTTGGTTGCACACTGGCTTTTACCGCGGCGCCGAGCTGACCCAGTGCATGACGGGTATCAGCGACCACAATTTGCGGTACCTGCTGCGCGTCTGGCAGGTCCACATGACGTTCGACCATGAGTGCTTTCGCACCTTTACTCACGGCATCGGCCGCAAACTCATGGGCATCAAAATTAGGCCCCTGCAGAGCAATGAATAAGCAGCCCTCGGGCAGCTCACGTGTATCGGTACTGACCGACTCAATACTGCAGTTATCGCCAAATAACTGACCGTCGACGGCACGACTAATCCACTGCATATCTGTTTTGATCATGACTGCCCCCCGCTCACCTGTTGTCTCACTAACAACTCAGCAACCAGCGCGCGCTCATCATAGGCAATGCGCTGCTGGCCAATTACCTGATAATCTTCATGGCCTTTACCGGCCAGCACCACAACGTCTTTCGGCTGGGCTTTGGCAATAGTTTCAGTAACGGCGCGCTCGCGTCCGGCAATAACCTCAACCTTGTCCTGCTGAGGGATCCCGGTCAAAATATCGCGCACAATCTGCTCCGGCTCTTCCGTACGGGGATTGTCGTCGGTCACCACCACGCGGTCGGCGAATTGAGCGGCGACGGCGCCCATTTGCGGGCGTTTGCCACGGTCGCGGTCACCACCGCAGCCGAATAAGCACCACAGCTCGCCGTGACAATGCCGGCGCAGGGCAGTTAACACCTGCTGCAAGGCATCCGGCGTATGCGCGTAGTCAACAATAACCAGCGCCTGGCCCGGTTGCGTAAAGGCTTCCATGCGTCCGGGCACAGGATGCAATCCACGCACCGCCTGACAAATTGCGGCCCAGTCGAAATCCAGCCGGGCAACGGCAACCATCGCCGCCAGCAAATTGTAAATATTGAACTCGCCCAACAGCGGAGAAGCGACCGGGTACTCAAGGCGCCCGCTCTCGGCGGGGACGTTGAGCGTGAAATCTGTACCGGCATCACCAAAATGCACTGCACTCGCATACACGCCGTGCTCATGCTGCTGCGGATGTAAACTAAAACGCCACGCATCGGGACGGTCCGGCAGCCAGGCGCTTAATGCCGCATCATCACTGTTCAATACAGCGTTTGCGGAGCTAAGCTCGGTAAACAGACGCCGTTTGGCACCGGCGTAATTGCTCATCGTGCCGTGGTAATCCAGGTGATCGCGGCTGATATTGGTCGCCACTGCGACAGCAAAAGGAATAGCTTCCACGCGTCGTTGCACCAGGGCATGCGAGGAAACTTCCATTGCCACCACGGTCGCACCCTCGGCACGCAGGGCGGCCAGGCGTTGCTGCACCGCAATCGGATCCGGGGTGGTGTGGGTTTCCGGAAGTAAAGCGCCAGGGAAACCGCTGCCTGTGGTACCAATCACACCCGCTTTCACACCCAGTCCATCCAGCAACTGGGCTATCAAATAGGTTACGGAGGTTTTGCCATTGGTGCCGGTAACCCCGATCACCTGCAGATGTTTGCCGGGTTCGCCGTAGAATCGTGCCGCAATGCGCGACAACTGCTCTTTCAACTGGGGAACCTCAACCACTACCGTGTTGCCATGCTGCTCGACATCGACGCCATCGGCTTCACAAAGCACCACGCTTGCGCCCGCAGCGATGGCCGCATCAATGTAATCGCGGCCGTCGACCTGATAGCCCGGCACCGCTACAAAAGCATCGCCTGGTGCCACTTGCCGACTGTCCAGTTTCAGGCCACCAATGGCGACCTCCGGCAGGGGCAAAGGGTAGACAGGTAAAAGCTGTGGCAACTGCATCATTGTCCACCTCCAAAGCCTGCGACCCGCAGTTGCGTGTCTTCCAGATGGTCAGGGGCAACATTCATTGCCCGCAGTGCGTCACCGACGATTTCCGCGAAAATAGGTGCGGAAACGGTACTGCCATAATAATCATCACCGCTTGGTTCATTGATCGTTACCACTACCGCGATGCGGGGGTCGCTCACCGGCGCCACGCCGGCGAACAAGGTCACGTATTCATCACCGTAGCCACCGGCAATTGCTTTTCGTGCCGTGCCGGTTTTGCCCGCCACCCGATAGCCTGGCACCCGCGCGTTTTTGGCGCTGCCATCTGCGACCACCTGCTCTAACATCAGCAGTACCGCTTCAGCATTCTCACGCGATACCACTTGGCGGCCGGGCGGCAATTCACCCTCTGCGCGACGCTGAATGGTTAACGGACGGTGCACACCGCCACTGGCGATGACCGAGTAGGCCTGGGCCAACTGCAGTGTCGTTGCCGTCAGGCCATAACCAAAGGATAGCGTTGCCACCTCAAAATCTGACCAGCGTGTGCGATGTTGCAGCACGCCATAACTTTCTCCAATCATGCCAATACCTGTGTCATTGCCGAGGCCGACCGCAGCATAGGTTGCCAGTAGCTGCTCGACACCTGTGAGTAAGGCAATCTTGGACGAGCCCATATTGCTGGAGTTCTGTAAAACTTCGGTAATGCTCTGCTCGCCGCGGTTGATCGGATCGCTGACCCGGCGACCGCCGAGGCGCATCCAGCCAGGATTGGTATCGATAATGGTATCTTTCTCAATTGCGCCAGCTTCCAGTCCGGCTAAAACCACCAATGGTTTCATCGTTGAGCCAGGCTCGTAGGCATCGGTAATGACCCGGTTACGCATGCGATGCGGTTGCAAATCGGTGCGATTATTCGGGTTAAAGGACGGGCTGTTGACCATCGCCAATACTTCGCCAGTGTCAACATCGACAATCACTGCTGAACCCGAGGTTGCCTGATGATAGCGCACGGCTTTTTTCAACTCGGCATAGGCCAGTGATTGCAAACGTTGATCAATACTTAGCGTTAATTGTTTTGGTTGTTTGGCGGCGGTAGTACTTATTTCTTCAACAACCCGTCCTTGTGCATCCTTGCGATACAGCCGTTCACCCGGCGTCCCTGTTAGAACCTCGTTATAAGCGGCTTCAAGCCCCTCAATGCCCATACCATCGATATCGGTAAAACCCACCAGATGCGCGGTGATTTCACCGACCGGATAGAACCGGCGTGATTCAGTTTTTAAATAGATGCCAGGAATTCCCAACTGGCGCACGTAATCTGCGACCGCTGGCGTGACCTTGCGCTCCAGATACACAAACCGGCGCTTCGGATCGGCGACCCGGGCCATTAAGGTGTCCACATCAGTACGGAAAACCTCAGCCAGCGCCAGCCAACGCTCGCGATTCGCTAAGCCCTGGCCCTCGTGTACGCGCTGCGGATCTGCCCATACGGTTTGCACGGGCACACTTACCGCGAGCTCGCGGCCGTGACGATCGACGATGGTACCGCGCTGTACCAGGGTTGGATCCATCCGTAGCGAGCGGCGATCACCTTCGTAAATCAGTTGCTCAGGCTCAATCACCTGGATGAAAGCGGCGCGCCCAACCAGACTTGCAAACACTGCAAATACGACAAACAGAGCAAAGTAAAAACGTCCCTGCCCTAAATGCGGCTGTATGCCCTTTTTCTGATTGCGCTTCCGAGGTGTTACTGCCATGGCACCAGCACCTCCTGTTTTCCTTCCGGACGAACCATGCCTAGCCGCTGACTGGCAATCCGCTCTACCCGACTGTGCTCGGTCAACGCCGTTTGCTCGATTTGCAAGTGGCGCCACTCGATGTCAATTTGATCACGCTGCGATAACAGATCATCGCGTTCTATGGTCAACAAACGATTCGCATGCGCGATATAGATGACTGCCAGTGCGCTGGCCAGGATGCAGGCAAATAACAAAATCACCAGCTTCTGCTGGCGTAAGTCATTAAACAACACAGATAACAAAGTCGGCACGCGGCTATTGGTCATAAGGTAACCTCTCTGCCACACGCAACACAGAACTGCGCGCACGAGGGTTGTCGCGCGTTTCTGCAGCACTGGGCTTGTTCGCTTTGCCAATCAGTTTCACGGTTTCACCGCGATCGATTTGATCATCACGCAGTGGTAACCCCGCCGGAATGGCTTTTCCTTTGCTTTGTGCCCGAAGGAAGCGTTTCACCAACCGGTCTTCCAGGCTATGAAAACTAATTACCGCCAGTCGTCCATTGGGTTTCAGACCAGTGATTGCGGCTTTCAGCGCCTGTTCAATTTCATCCAGCTCGCCGTTGATGTGGATACGAATACCCTGAAAACTACGGGTGGCGGGATGCTTATGCTTATCTTTGAAGGGCACGGCCTTATCTATTAAGTCAGCCAGCTGCTTAGTGGTGGTCAGTGGTTGCTCGTCACGATGTTGCACGATGGCCTGCGCAATACGCCAGGCAAACCGCTCTTCGCCATACTCGCGCAACACGAAGGCAATTTCATCGGCAGTTGCCGTCATTAAAAATTCCGCTGCTGTCATGCCGCTGCTGGTGTCCATACGCATGTCCAGGGGACCTTCACGCATGAAACTAAAGCCGCGCTCAGCATCATCAAGTTGTGGGGATGAGACGCCAAGATCAAATAAGATACCGTCAAGCTTGCCACGCAGTTGCTGCGTTTCCAGCACGTCATCAAGACGTGAGAAGGGAGTGTGGATGATGGTAAAGCGTGGGTCGTCACGCAGAGCTTCAGCGGCTTCAATCGCGGTGGGGTCGCGGTCGAGCGCTATCAGTCGGCCCTGGTCATTGAGTTGTGACAATATGGCGCGTGAATGCCCCCCTCTTCCAAAGGTGGCATCGAGATAAGTTCCGTCCGGTCTGATGGCAAGAGCCTCGATTGACTCCTGTAACAGCACCGAGACATGTTGCGGCGCTTTTGTCATTATAATGAGAAGTCTTGTAGTCGATCACTGAGTGCCAAATCGTCCTGTTGTTCTGCTGCCATATCAGCAGCAACCTGTTCTTGCCATGCCGCGTCTGACCAGAGTTCGAACTTATTGAGCTGACCGATAATCATGATCTTTTTATCCAGATCTGCGTGTTGACGCAGGGTTGGAGCAATCAGGATACGGCCATTTTTGTCCATCTGGCAGTCTTCGGCGTGACCCAACAGTAAACGTTGAAGACGACGCTCTGCGGGGTTCATACTGGATAAGGTGGTAAGTTTTTGTTCGATGATTTGCCATTCCGGCAAAGGATATAACAACAAGCAAGGCTGCTTGATATCTATGGTACAGACCATCTGGCCTTCACAGTCAAGCATAAGGCTCTTCCGATACTTTGCTGGTATCGCAAGACGGCCTTTGTCATCTAGACTTAATGCTGCTGCACCACGAAACATAAAATTGATCCACTATTACCCACAAATCCCCACAATGTGACAGTCTAGGTGCCGATCTTTCCCACTGTCAAGAAAAAAAGGGGACTTTGCGACATGCGACAGGGCTTGACGCACTGATAAATGTGCTAGAAGATGCTATTGCGAATCATTATTACAATAATAAGCCGAAACATTGCGTAAACTTATCAGTGACTTAATGAGAAAACCGACGCACTACACGCCAGCGCAGGCGAAGTGGCGTATGGTGCGCGATTTTTTTGGCTTATTTTTTATCGCCGCCGCCCTGCTCTTCGCTGTTTATTCTATTGTCGAGACTGAACGTGTGCAGCAGCGCGAGATCGAAAAACGTCGTGCTCTGGAGCATCTGAGTTCGATGCGTTCAAGTATCGAACATCGTATTCAGGCTAATGTGCTGGTCCTGCGCGCGCTGAAACCCGAAATTCTCTGGCAAGACACCCCCGACCGCAGTCGTCTGCAAAAGATTCTGGATGAGTTTTTGACGACTGAGCTCGATATCAGTCACCTGGCCCTGGCTCCCGATCTACGTATCAGCTTTATCTACCCGCGTGCCGGTAACGAACAGCTGCTCGGCACCGATTACCGTAACGTGCGTGAGCAATACCATGAAATCCTGCGCGCCATTGGCGGTCAGGACATTATCCTGAGCAGCCCGGTGAATTTGCTGCAAGGGGGCACGGCGTTCATTGCCCGACTTCCTATTTTCCAGGCCGACGGCAGCTTCTGGGGGATTGCCTCACTGGTCATTGATCATGAGCACCTGTTCCATGAGGTCGGCTTCTACGATCACCCTGAATACCAGTTTGTTGTCTATCGCCAATCACTCAACAATGGAGCTGACATTATCAACGGCGACGCCGCAGTGCTCGAGCTTGACCCCATAAAGACGGATGTTCAGGTGCCTGGCGACCAATGGCAGCTGGCGGTGTCACCACGCCGCGGCAGTTGGCTTGATACCGAGCAGGGTTACTATGTGCACTGGTTAACAGGTTTAGCAGTTACCGCACTTATTGTTGCCGCTTTCGCGGTGCTGATCCTGACTCAGCGGCGCTTGCGCTTTGCGCTGCATACCATCAGTTTTCAGGCCCGTTTTGATCCGCTGACCGGCCTTGCCAACCGCAATTATTTCCAACAACAGCTCGAGCAGCGCATTGCCGATGCGCAGAGCCACAACAAAGGCTTTGCGCTGTTAATGCTGGACCTTGACCATCTGCGCGACATTAATGACGCGCTGGGCCAGGATATCGGTGATGGCTTGCTCAAGCATGTTGCCGAGCAACTCGGTCGCAGTATACGTCCACAAGACATGGTCGCACGCGTTGGCGGTGACGAATTTATGCTGGCGCTGGCCGATGTCGACACGGCAGCTCACGCTGAGCAACGCGGCAAAGCGATAATCAATGATTTGCTGAATACTGCCGACATTCAGCAAAACCACATCAATATTACCGCCAGCCTGGGGATTGCCCTCTACCCCGATGACGCTACGCACGCCCAGCAACTAGTGAAATGTGCTGAACTGGCGATGTACGCAGCGAAAGCCATGGGCTCGCTCTCGGTAGCGTGCTACGACCGGACCTTGCGTCAGAATACTGAACAGCATATCGCGCTCCATCATCAGATGATTCATGCTCTGGAGAACAACCAGTTTCATGTCGAATACCAGCCGGTGATTGATACAGTCAGTGGCTTATTAACCCGCTGTGAAGCGTTGATCCGCTGGGATCATCCTGAGCATGGCAATATCCCACCCGGTGATTTTATCCCCATCGCCGAGAAGACGGGTGCCATCGTCTGGCTGGGTGACTTTGTTTTGCGGCAGGTGATGACTGACTGGCAGATTATGCGCGCTGCCGGGCTGGACCTAACCGTCGCCGTCAACCGGTCGCCTCGTGAGTTCCATGACAAAGATGTCGCCAGTGAGTGGTTGGAAGCCCTGCAGGAAGCCAATATGCCCCCCAACCGGCTGATGCTGGAAATTACCGAATCCATGCTGATGCGCAATCAGGAACGTCAGTTGATGAGTTTACGCCGTCTGCGCAGCGCCGGTGTGCACCTGGCCATCGATGACTTTGGTACCGGCTATTCGAGTCTCAACTACTTACGCTTTTACCCCATTGATGTGATTAAAATTGATCGGGAGTTTATGAAGGGGGTGCCGGCGAATCGGCAACAAACGGCTTTAGTTGACGTACTCATCCGAATTGCACATACATTGGATCTGATGGTCGTCGCTGAAGGTGTCGAAACCCGCGCTCAAGTCGAGTTTTTGCAAAGCAAAAACTGTCACTTCCAGCAGGGCTTTTATTATGGCCAAAGCTTGCGCCTGGACACCTTCATCGACTACACCAAACGTTTTAATCAGCGAGTTAGCCGATAAGCCGGGTTCTGTCGTGGACAATCATTCGTCTAGCCGCTAAATCACTCTAGCGTTCAAGCAGTCTACCCGGGTTCAACGCGGGCCGCGCCAATGAACCCCTATTTGACCTTGCTCCGGGTGGAGTTTACCGTGCCACGAACTGTTGCCAGCCGCGCGGTGCGCTCTTACCGCACCCTTTCACCCTTACCTGATCCTGCTTGCGCAGGCCATCGGCGGTTTACTCTCTGTTGCACTGGTCGTCGGCTCGCGCCGCCCAGACGTTATCTGGCACCCTGCCCTGTGGAGCCCGGACTTTCCTCCCCTTACGCAGGCGAACCTGAATAAGCAGCGATTGTCTGGCTAACTCTGCGGCGCATTCTACGTGTTATCTGCGTCTAACGCTAGCTGGTACAGATGGTTTTTGCGTACGCCGTGGATTTCAGCTGCGCAGCCCGCCGCTTTTTTCAGTGGCAGGTGCTCACGTAGAAGTTGCACCGTCCGCAATGCTGCCAGATCGTCCGCCGCGGACTCCTCCTGCACTGGCGCTCCTGCTAACATCAACACGAACTCGCCACGCTGCTGATTACTATCCGCCGCAACCTGATCCAGCACCTCAGCGATGCTGCCACTGAGATAAGTTTCAAATTGCTTGGTCAGTTCCCGGGCCAGCACCATTGTGCGCTCAGCTCCCATCACGTCGTGCAGATCGTTGAGGGTGTGCAAGATTCGATGGGGCGACTCATAAAAGACCATGGTACGTGGCTCGTCGAGCAAAGCGCTGAGTGTCTTTCGACGCTGCTGCGGTTTGGCTGGCAGAAAGCCCTCGAAAGTAAAGCGATCCGTAGGCAGCCCCGCTCCTGATAGCGCTGTGGTAATCGCACAGGGCCCCGGTAATGCCACCACTTTAATACCAGCGGCGCGGCATTGTTGCACCAGCACATAGCCAGGGTCACTGATGAGCGGCGTACCCGCATCACTGATCAGAGCAATTGAGTCGCCATTGGTCAGGCGCTCAATCACTTTGCCCGCTCGCTCACGCTCATTGTGCTCATGTAGCGCAAAGACGTCATTCTGAATAGCGAACTGCTGCAAGAGCTGTCGGCTATGACGGGTATCTTCTGCTGCAATCGCTGCAACATCACTGAGAACTTGCTGCGCCCGGGTCGAGAAATCGCCAAGATTACCGATGGGTGTGGGTACAATATAGAGTATGCCTGATGTGGTCTGCGGCATGTTAACCCCTTGTAAGATTCACTTCGTTGCGTTGTGTCGCTGCACGGCTAGGTTTATAGTATGCCCATGAGCCACCGTTAGAGTCGAACCCAGCGTGAGTGTGAAATTGGTGAATCTTGCTATTGTGCCAAAGAAGTTGGTCTTGTGCATCGTTGTTTGCAGTCTGGCGGCTTGTGCAACACCGTCACGACCAACAGACGAAACGGCACAATCTGAACCCCGAGAGCCGAGTTTGGGTGAGCAGACAGCTGCGGCTACTGCCCAAAGCCTGGACGAGATCCTCACGGCGCTGCAACAGCAACCTAATCAACAAGCGCAGTGGCGGTACCTGCTCGCGCAGACCGAGCGTCTGCAGAATGAGCAGCAGTGGCAAGCCAGCGCGGTCCTGCTTAGTGAACTCGAACGTGTCGCTGAGCAGTTGTCGGCTTCCCAACAACAGCAATTGCAACTGGCGCGATTACAGTGGCTGGCCAGTCAGGGGCGGCCACGCGACGCAAACGACCAGTTAACGCAATTGCTGAACGCTACCGAGCAGACGGCGACCAGCCAACAAGCCCGGATTTTACGTTTCGCCCGGGATCTCGCAGCGCAGCTGCAACACTCGCAGCAAGCAGCGCAATATCAACTTGAGTTGCTGGCCCTTGGTCAGGCCGATACCTCTGCCCAGCAAAGCTGGCAGTATTTAAGTGCGGCCACAGCACCGACACAGTTAACCACCAGAGGCGAGGTCGCACGCTCCTGGCTGGCGCTGCTGATGGCTGCACATCAACAAGCGGACGCAATTGACAGCAGCGCTATCCAGGGCTGGCAGCTGCGCCATCCAGAACATCCGGCGGCGCCAGTCGCGGAGCGTCTGCGTAAACAATTACAGCAAGCCGCTGAGAAACATCACGCGCTGGTATTACTGCCACTAAGCGGTCCTTTTGCAGAGCAAGGGCAAGCCGTACTTGATGGCATGATTATGGCGCTGGAAGATCAACCGGCTTTCTCTATCACCGTCCGCGATAGCAACAACTTCGATTACGCCACTCTGACCGAGGAGTTGCAGAAAGAGCAGGCCGATACCCTTATTGGTCCGCTATTGAAAGATGCGATCAGTGCCATTGATGATGCCCCCCTTGCTGCCATGGGCGTACGCTGGGTGGCATTAAACAACGTCACTGAACTGAAGGCGGTACAACCTGACCTTTGGTACGCCTTAGCCCCAGAGATGGAAATCCGCCAGGTTGCCGAAACCCTGGTTGAGCGTGGCGTGAAACATCCATTAATACTGGCGGCGGACAGTAACCGGGGCAAAGAGGCGGTGCAGGTATTCGAAGACTATTTTCTCGCTCAACAGCCCAATGCCACCGTCGAGAGCGGTCTCTACCGTACCACTGATGACATGAAAGCTATTGTTCAGCAAAAATTGGGGGTCACCGCCAGCGAAGCGCGTATCTGGCAAGTCAAAATTACCGCGGGTAAGATCCTGGTGGACGCTGAAGCTCGCAGTCGCGCTGATATTGACGCGATCTTTTTACCCGGAACCATAGAGCAGACGCGATTATTAAAGCCATTTATTGACGTTAATATCGCACCCTTTATGGAGCCTATCCCGGTTTTTGCCACCTCCGCCAGTCATATTCGCGGCGATCAGCTTAGTGAAAATGACCTCGACAACGTGCGCTTCACCGAGATCCCCTGGTTACTACCGAACCATCCGCACTATCCGAGATTAGGACAATTACTGCAGCTGCGCCGGCACTGGAACTATAACCTGGCTAGACTGGCGGCATTTGGCCACGATGCCATGATGCTGACGCAACGCATGGACGTCATGGCAGCATTGCCAGGCTATCAGGTGTCCGGCCTGACCGGCGAGCTAACGCGTCAACCTGCAGGTATCGACCGGGCACTTGCCTGGGCACGCTATGACGGCCATCAGATTAAACCAGCCACGGCGACTGACTGACACATGCTGGCAAAGGAACAGGGCAACGCCGGCGAGGAGCTGGCGGTAACACACCTCTGTCAGCAGGGACTGGAGCTCGTGGAACGTAATTTTCGCTGCGACATAGGTGAAATTGATATTGTCATGCGGGATGGCGAGCACTGGGTCTTCGTCGAGGTCAAGTCTCGCGCCAATGAAGATTTTGCCAGGGTGGTTGAACAAATTACCCCCGCCCAGTGTCAACGTGTTCGACGCAGTGCGCAATTTTATTTACTATCGAAAAAACTTGATGAACATCAGACGTTCATGCGTTTTGATGTCGTTGCTATTTGTCAGCAGCCGGAGCAACTCCACTGGTTGCAAGATGCTTTTTAACGAGGACTTATGCAAGAGCCAGTAAAAGCCATATTTACAGAGTGCATTCAGACCCAAATCGCTGCAGCGGATCAACTGCAAGACCCGTTGATGCGGGCGGCTGAATTACTGGTCGACTCCCTGCTTCGGGGACAAAAGATCTACTGCTGCGGTGAGAGTATGGCGCACGCCAGCGCCCGGCACTTTTCTCATATCATGCTCACTGGCCTGCAGTTCGAGCGACCGCCCTTCCCAGTCAATGCATTGCATGCTGATTTTGGTGACAATGAACATCAAAGTATCTTTGCGCAACAAATCTTAGCCGTCGGTCAACCCAGTGATTTATTACTGGTGTTAAGCGCAGGCAGTAACGCTCCGCGCGTCAGTCGCGCCATGGAAGCCGCATTGAGTCGCGATATGTTGATTATTGCCCTGACCAACGACGCCGATTTAGACGTCGCCGGACTCCTCGGTCCCGATGATGTAGAAATCCGTATTCCGTCGCGTAATGCGGCCCGGGTGAGCGAACACCTGCTGCAATTGGTGAATATGTTATGCAGTCTGGCTGAACAACAGATATTTCCACAGGAGGATGACTCGTGAAACAGCGTTTAGGTTTACCGGCGCTCGCCCTGATTGCGATGGTTGGGCTATCGGGCTGCGCTGCAGCTCTGGTTGGCGCTACCGCAATTGGTATTTCATCAGCGACAGATTCGCGCACCGTCGGCACCCAGGTGGATGATCAGGCCATTGAAATTAAGGTTATCGCCAAACTAAAAAGCGAAGAAAGGCTTTCAGACACCCGCATTCAGGTCGTATCGTTCAATCGCGCAGTATTGTTACTTGGCCAGGTCCCTCATTCCGGCCTGGCGGAGTTAGCTGCAGGATTGGCCCGCGACGTTGAAGGTGTACAACGCGTGCATAATGAATTGCGCACCGGTCCGGTGATCAGTTTTAAAACCATCAGTAATGACAGCTGGCTGACGAGTAAAATTAAAGCCAAATTTGTCACCGATGAAACCGTTGAAGCCAATAAAATCAAGGTTGTCACCGAGAACGGTGAAGTGTTCTTAATGGGGTTGGTTAGCCGTGAAATGGCGCGTGCGGCGATCGATATCGCGCGCAACACCAACGGTGTTGAGCGCGTCATTGATGCTTTCGAAATTAGCTAAAAACCGAGAAGACGTTTTATTTTACGACTTTAAGGCTGGGCCGCTTCTTGCCACCCGGGGTGGGCGGTTCAGGAGGTGGCTCAGGCGACGTATTTTCGAGCTGTGGTTCTTCCTCGAAAATGGTGCCGGCACCGTTTTCACGTGCATAAAGTGCGTTGATCGCAATCATCGGCACCTGCACATGCTCAGGTTTACCTGAAAAGCGGGCATTGAACTCGATACGATCATTGAGCAGTTGCAGGTTGCCCACGGCGCCGGGGGCAATATTCAGAACGATTTGTCCATCCTGCACAAACTGACGCGGCACCTGGCACCCGGGCTGGTCAGCATCCACCACCAGATGCGGTGTCAACTGATTATCTACCAACCATTCGTACACCGCCCGTAACATATACGGGCGCCGTGCCGTCATTGCCGTCAACTCACTCACCGTCCCAGATCTCGCTCGATGTCGGTGAGTGATTCCTGGAATGAATCGCGCTCAAATACACGCAGCATATAAGCTTTCACTGCCTTCGCTGCAGCGCCCTCTAACTGGATGCCATAACTTGGCAAACGCCAAAGCAACGGCGCCAGGTAGCAGTCCACCAAGGTGAACTCTTCACTCATGAAGTAAGGGGTATCGGCAAAAATCGGCGCCAGGGCAAGAATGCCTTCACGCAATTCCTGACGTGCTGCTTCGATGCCCTTGCCGCCTTTGACAATCGCATCAGCGAGCGCGTACCAGTCACGCTCGATACGATACATCATCAAGCGGCTGGTGCCGCGAGCAACCGGATACACCGGCATCAATGGCGGATGCGGGAAACGTTCATCGAGGTATTCCATGATGATATGCGCGTTGTAGAGAACCAGCTCACGATCGACCAAAGTTGGCAACGCATCCGGATACGGATTCAACTGCAACAGGTCTTCTGGAATTTGATCGTTCTCGACGTAGGTGATTTCCACACCTACGCCCTTTTCTGCTAATACGATTCGAGCTTGATGACTACGTAAGTCATTACGTCCCGAATACAACGTCATCACTGACCGTTTATTTGCCGCAACCGACATGTCTTTCTCCATCATTACTTCACGTCTTTAAAGAATTCGCGCTTGAGTAGCCACGCGAAAATTGTAAAGACTAATAAGAACCCGAAGACATACCAACCCATACGACGCTGCTGTAGCAACATCGGTTCGCCGGTATATACCAGGAAGTTGGTTAAATCGAGCATAGCTTGGTCGTACTCTGACGGGGTTAACATACCGCTGCCGTCGGTTTTAATACCCACGTAGCGTTCTGTCATTTCGCCATCGACCATGTGTTCTTCGGTAGTCTTACGAGGCACACCTTGTAACTCTTGCAGTACATGAGGCATCCCAACGTTAGGGAACACCGCATTGTTCACACCAAACGGACGAGACTCGTCGACGTAGAATGTACGCAAATAGGTGTAAATCCAGTCGGCACCACGCACCCGTGAAACCAGGGTCAAATCCGGTGCGGCAGTACCAAACCAGTTACCCGCGGCTTCTGTTGGCATAGCATTGGTGATCAGATCACCCACCTTCTCGCCGGTAAACTGCAGGTTGGCCATTCCGATATCGTCAGGAATCCCTAAGTCTTCGAAGGTACGGCCGTAGCGTTGATACTGCATTGAGTGACAACCCAGGCAATAGTTCATGAACAATTGCGCACCACGCTGTAGCGAGGCTTTGTCATGCAAATCAATTTTTGCTTCATCAAGTGGCACCGTTGGGTCAGCTGCAAAGCTTGCAACTGACCATAAAGATGCGGCTACCAGTAGAGTGGTTTTAAGAAACTGTTTCATCACTTAGTAATCCTCTCTGGAACTGGCTTCGTGTTCTCGTTTTTACTGTAAAAGAACAGTAATACGAAAAACGCGAAGTACAAGAAGGTGAAGATCCGCGCGAACAAGGTGTATACCTCGGTCGCAGGTTTCAGACCCAGGTAGCCAAGTGCGACAAAGCTGACCACAAAGACAGCCAGGTTGACCTTGTGGAAGCCGCTACGGTAGCGAATTGAGCGCACCTTGCCGCGGTCCAGCCATGGCAGGACGAATAGCGCTGCAATGGAGCCAAACATCAGAATGACACCCAGAAGCTTGTCCGGAACAGCCCGCAAAATCGCATAGAACGGCGTAAAGTACCAAACTGGTGCAATATGATCTGGCGTTTTCAGCGGGTTTGCCGCTTCAAAGTTTGGTGGCTCAAGGAACAAGCCGCCCATCGCCGGCGCAAAGAAGATCACGTAACAGAACAGGAATAAGAAAATTCCGATACCTACCAGATCCTTCACCACGTAATAAGGGAAGAACGGGAAAGCATCGACAATGTCGTATTTCTTAGTGAAACGCTCGTGGAACTTGAACTTCGGCTTCTCTTCCTCAGGAATCGAGCCCTTCGGCTTCTTAATGTTGATCCCTTCAGGGTTATTCGAGCCAACTTCGTGTAAAGCGACAATGTGTAAGAAGACCAAGATCACCAGTACCAATGGCAGCGCGATTACATGCAGTGCAAAGAAGCGGTTCAACGTCGCTCCTGAGATAACGTAATCACCACGGATCCAAAGGGTTAAATCATCGCCGATGACCGGGATGGCGCCAAACAGCGAGATGATAACCTGAGCGCCCCAATAGGACATTTGTCCCCATGGCAACAGGTAGCCCATGAAAGCTTCTGCCATTAACACCAGGAAGATCAACATACCGAACACCCACAGCAATTCGCGGGGTTTCTGATAGGACCCGTACATCATGCCGCGAAGCATGTGCAGATAGACCACCACGAAGAAAGCAGATGCTCCCGTCGAGTGCATATAGCGCAGCAACCAACCGTAGTCGATGTCGCGCATGATGTATTCGACCGATGCAAAGGCACCTTCAGCAGAAGGCACGTAGTTCATTGTCAACCAGATACCGGTCAGGATCTGATTCACCAATACCAACATCGCCAGCACCCCAAACAGGTACCAGAAATTAAAGTTTTTTGGTGCTGGGTACTGAGCCAGGTGGATGTTCCACGTTTTGGTCATCGGAATGCGTTCGTCAATCCATGCAACTAGTCTTTTCATCACGCTTGCTCCCCGTCTTGACCCACTAAAATCGTGTTGTCGTCAATGTAGTAATGCGGTGGCACTACCAAATTGTAAGGTGCAGGTACGCCCGCAAAGACGCGACCAGCGATGTCAAACTTCGAACCGTGACATGGACAGAAGAAGCCTGCTTTGACGCCCTCGACTTGTTCGCCGAAGTCCTCTGGCAGGTACTGAGGGGAACAGCCCAGGTGCGTACAAATACCGACCGCCACGAAAAACTCTTCTTTTCGTGAGCGATAGAGATTTGCTGCGTATTCTGGCTGTTGAGGCTCTTCTGAATTAGGGTCGCGTAGTTGGTCTGCTAAGCCTTCAAGGCTTGCCAACATCTCCGGAGTACGACGTACCACCCAAACAGGCTGGCCTCGCCATTCCACACGAATCATTTGACCCGGTTCAGCTTTTCCGATGTTCACTTCCACAGGGGCACCCGCGTTTTTAGCTCTCGCACTCGGGTTCCACGATGCAATGAAAGGAACAGCAACACCCACCGCGCCTGCTGCACCAACCACAGAGGTTGCGACAGTCAGAAAACGACGGCGGCCTTTATCTACAGGCGCATTGCTCATCCACTTACTCTCCAGTTTGGACGCTTCACGGGACATTGCCATGAAGTCAGTAATTAGCTGCTGCGTTAGGTCCACCTCTACCAACCGGCACAGGCGAACGGCAAAAAAATGCTTTCAGATGATAAAGAAATACCCTGATTTTTACAAGGACAAACGCAAAAAACCCGGCACAAAGGCCGGGTTTTGTTTTTGCTGAAACGTACAGCTTCGTAAGCGGAAATTAACGCTTCGAGAACTGTGGACGTTTACGTGCTTTGTGCAAGCCGACTTTCTTACGTTCAACTTGACGCGCGTCACGAGTTACATAACCCGCACGACGTAGGTCGCCACGTAGAGCTTCGTCATATTGCATCAGTGCACGAGTGATACCGTGACGCACTGCGCCAGCCTGACCACTAGAGCCACCACCAGCAACGGTGATGTATAAGTCGAATTTCTCAACCATGTCGACCAGCTCAAGCGGTTGACGAACAACCATTTGTGCGGTTTCACGGCCAAAGTATTCTTCTAAGGTGCGGTTGTTGATGCTGATGTTGCCGCTGCCCGGACGCAAGAAAACGCGTGCAGTTGAGCTTTTGCGACGACCAGTACCGTAGTATTGATTCTCTGCCATTGTCTTAGTGCTCCGTCTTAAATTTCAAGTTGTTTAGGCTGTTGAGCAACATGGTTGTGCTCAGTGCCTGCATATACTTTCAGTTTACGGAACATGGCACGACCAAGTGGACCACGAGGTAACATACCCTTCACCGCTTTCTGAATGACCATTTCCGGTGCCTTGGCGATCAACTTCTCGAAGTTGATTTCCTTGATACCACCTGGATACCCAGAGTGTGAATAATAGATTTTGTTCTGTGCCTTACGGCCAGTAACCGCCACTTTCTCAGCGTTGACGATGATGATGTAATCACCAGTATCGACGTGAGGAGTGTACTCAGGCTTATGCTTACCGCGTAAACGGCGGGCGACTTCAGTCGCCAAACGACCTAAAGTTTTACCTTCGGCGTCAATAACATACCAGTCACGTTGTACAGTTTCTGGCTTTGCAACAAATGTACTCATTGAAACATACTCTTTATTAAAGGTTCACGACAGTAGTTCCGGGCTTCCCCGCGAACCACAACAACCGTTGTGGTTTCACCACACACTGGTTAGTTGTACCTGTAACGTGGGCTGCGCGGATTATAGGGAAAACCGCTGCAAAGATCAACGGCTATATCGCTTAAGGTTTGTGCGCCTGCGCCAGATACTCGTGGCTTTGCATTTCCTGTAAGCGCGAGATACAGCGGCGGTATTCAAACTCCAGCTTGCCACCGGCGTAGATATCCTCCAGCGGCACCGCGGCCGACAGAATGAGCTTCACCCGGCGTTCGTAAAATTCGTCTACCAATGCCAGGAATCGGCGTGCGGCGTCATCCTTGTTTGCGCCCAGCTGAGGTACATTACTAATCAACACGGCGTGGTAGAGCTGGGCCAGCTCAATATAATCATTTTGCGAGCGCGGGCCGCCACAAATCGCTTCGAATTCGAACAGTACGACATCGTCGCACTCAAGCCGGACAGCAATATCGCGGCCGTTAATGCGAATACTGCCATCCGTGTTTCGGCTGCAATGATCCGGCGCCAGCTCGGTAAAATAACGTTGCAGGTTTTCATCAGCTTCCGCATCGAGCGGCGAGTGATAAATTTCTGCTTTGCTGAGTGTGCGCAGACGATAGTCAATGCCGTTATCGACGTTGATGACGTCGCAATGCTTTTTGATAAGCTCAATCGCCGGCAGAAAGCGTTGTCGCTGCAAGCCGTTGCGATACAAGTCGTCGGGTACGATATTGGAGGTGGCCACCAACACCACACCGCGACTGAACAGTTCCTGCATCAAGGTTCCCAGAATCATCGCATCGGTAATATCCTGTACAAAAAACTCGTCGAAACAAATGACCTGCGCTTCGTCTGCAAGCTTATCCGCAATGATCGGCAAGGGGTCACTCTTGCCCTTGAGTTCTTTAAGCTCCTTATGAACCCGATGCATAAACCGGTGAAAGTGAACGCGCAATTTCTGTTCAAAAGGCAAGGTATCGTAAAACGTATCGACCAGGTAGGTTTTACCGCGGCCAACGCCCCCCCAGAAGTACAGCCCCTGCGGCGCCTGAGGTGTTGCTCCAAACAGCTGTTTGAGCTTATTGACCAAGCCGCCACGTTGTTGGGCACGATACTTCATCAGATCATCGTAAAGCCTTTGCAGTGCTTCAACCGCGCGCCGTTGCGCCGCGTCAGGACTGAACCCGCCGCTGGCTAGATCCTCTTCGTATTTACTTAATGGGGTGATGTTTTGCGTTGTCACTACCACTTCGACCCTATTCTGCATTATGCTATGGGGAACTAGTTTATCATGCGAATCGTGTTTTTAAGGAGTTTTTATGGATGCAATCATTGGCATTCTGTTAGTACTGGCAGGAGCAGTTTTGGGTTTCTTTGTAGCGCGCTACTGGCTGAAAGAACACTCTGACGAGGCGCGATTAAACCAGGAAGTACAACAGAGTCGCGAACAGCTCGCCGCCTATCAGCAAGAGGTGGCCGAACATTTTGCCACGGCCAGTGCGCTGGTCGAGCAGCTGGAAGAAACCCAGGATAAGCTCAAGGCGTACCTGCAACACAGTTCTGAGCTATTGCAGCAAGAGCAGACGCAACCGAGCTTGCCGTTCTTTGCTGAGGACACCATGCGCCAGCTGCGCATGGCCAGCCAGCTGCAAAAAGACAGTAGTCAGGCGCAGAAAGAAACCGCTGAGCAAATGCCTCGCGATTATTCGGATAAAAAAAGTGGACTTTTTTCATCTTCGAAACAAAAAACATCTTGAAACATCTCTGAGCTGAACTTATTTCCATAGGGTCGGTCTTTATTTGCACGCGACATCGTGTTGTTTAAAGGAGTCTGTACCCTATGAGAATGAAATTCTTTGCCCTACTCACCCTAATTACCTTAACCAGCGTACCGGCGTTCAGCCCGGCGCAGGCCAATATTCCTTTCTTCAGCGATAAAGACGAAACGCCTACGTTGGCGCCGATGCTCGAAGAAGTTACCCCCGCCGTAGTGAACATCTCAGTGAAAGGCAGCCGCGAAGTACGCCAGCGCGTGCCAGATATGTTTCGCTTTTTCTTTGGTCCGAATAGCCCACAGGAACAAGTTCAGGAACGGCCTTTCCGCGGCCTGGGTTCAGGCGTCATTATCGATGCTGAACAAGGTTATGTGGTCACCAATAATCATGTCATCGATGGTGCGTCAGAAATCCTGGTCACCTTGAAAGACGGCACTCAATTTGATGCCGAAGTCATAGGTACAGATGCAAACTCTGACATCGCGCTGCTGAAAATTCAGGATGGTGAAGGCTTGACTGAAATTGAAGTGGGCCGTTCAGCGGATCTTCGTGTCGGCGACTTCGTGGTCGCCATTGGCAACCCATTTGGCCTGGGTCAGACCGTCACCTCTGGGATCGTCAGTGCGCTGGGCCGCAGTGGCCTGGGTATCGAAGAAATCGAAAACTTCATTCAGACCGACGCGGCCATTAACAGCGGCAACTCGGGTGGCGCCTTAGTGACCCTCAACGGCGAACTCATTGGCATCAATACAGCCATTCTTGGGCCGAACGGTGGCAACATCGGTATCGGTTTTGCCATTCCCTCTGACATGATGCAGGCGCTCGTACAGCAGTTAATCGAGTTCGGTGAAGTGCGTCGCGGCGTGCTGGGTGTTCGCGGTAACGATTTGACCGCCGATATCGCCGAAGCGTTAAACCTGCAAGCCAAACAAGGCGCATTTATTGCCGAGGTTTTACCGGACAGCGCTGCTGATGAAGCAGGCCTGAAATCAGGAGACGTCATCATCGCCGTCAACGGTGAGCAAGTGAAAAGCTTCTCTGACCTGAGCGCCCGCGTGAAAACCATGGGCGTTGGCAAACCAGTGCAGTTAACCGTATTGAGAGATGGCGACGAGCGTCAGTTCTCCGTCACGCTTAGCGTCGAAGAAACTGCCGTGGAAGCTGCCAATCTGCACCCTGCCCTGGAAGGCGCGACTTTAGCGGCTAACGACGGTGGTGGCGTGCTGATTACCGAATTGGTGGAAGGCTCAATCGCCGCCCGCTACGGACTCCGTAAAGACGACATTATTATGGCCGTTAACCGTCAGCCCGTCAGTTCGGTCAGCGAGCTGCGCACTGCGCTCGATACCGCACGTGGTGTGATCGCATTGAACATTCAACGCGGTAATTCATCACTCTACCTTGTATTACGAGGTGGTTAACCCCATCTCTGTTATGCACTAAATGATTCACACAGCGCAACTTTTGAAGGCAGCTCAACAAAGCTGCCTTCTTTTTTTCAGAAGTGATATGCTTTAACTGGCTTTTTCATTTACATAACGGTTTCACTTGGCTCAACAGGTAATGGAAGACAAATGACGCGATCGACCCAGTCTACAAATTGGATAAGCTACATTTTACGCTCTGTGGTACTGGGCCTGTTGGTTGCGGCATTGGTCATCTGGTTGCAGCCTCTAGTTGCCGACTGGCAATTGTCACGGCAGCAGTCCAGCCAACCTATGAGCTTCGCTAAAGCCGTTAACCGTGCCGCTCCAGCGGTGGTCAACATCTACAGCCTTAGTGAGGTTCGCGGTTCCTATTACAGCCGTCGCCCCAGCACAGTTCTGCGCCTTGGTTCCGGTGTGATTATGGATAACGTCGGCCATATCATTACTGCCGCCCACGTCGTGGCGAATGTCAGTTCCATTGAAATTGCTTTACAAGATGGCCGCCGCACCAGTGCTCAGGTTATTGGCGTTGACCCCATTACCGATCTGGCAGTGCTGCGGATTGAACTTGATAACCTACCGGTCATCCCGCAGGACCAGAACCTGCGCTCCAGTGTCGGCGACGTAGTGCTGGCAATCGGTAACCCGCTCAACTTAGGGCAGACCATTACACAGGGTATTATCAGTGCCACCGGTGGCCGCATGGGTGTGATTAACACCCACGCAGATTTGATGCAGATGGATGCCGTGATCAACGAAGGAGCGTCAGGTGGCGCCCTCGTCAACAGTGAAGGATACCTGGTAGGAATCAATAACGCCCAATTTCGCGGCCCGGCTGGCCAGGGTGTTGAGGGGATTTACTTTGCTGTGCCCTACTCGCTGACGCGCACCATTATGAAAACGCTCATCGAAGAAGGTGAAGTGGTGCGCGGCTACTTAGGTATCAATACCAGCGACACACCGGCCGCTCAGGTATATCAGCAGCCCGGTATTTTCGTCACCGCTGTCGATCCGAACAGTCCCGCGGCTGAGGCAGGCCTGCGCGCCGAGGATTACATCGTGGAGATTGCCGGCCAGCAGATTTCTTCGGCGACCGAAGGGCTGGCTTTGATTTCCAATACCGCCCCCGGCACCGAACTCGAAATTCGCTACTTACGCGGTAATGATGAAATCACTACCACGGTCATCATCAGAAAGCTGCGCTATTAATCGTGACGTTCGATCTGCGCGCCCAGCGCAGATAGCTTCTTCTCGATAGCTTCATAGCCGCGGTCGATATGATAGATACGCTGCACCGTAGTCTCACCACTCGCCACCAAACCAGCAATCACTAACGATGCTGAAGCCCGCAAGTCGGTACACATGACTTGTGCTCCGGCGAGACGATCGGTGCCTTTGCAGATGGCGGTGTTGCCTTCCAGCTCAATTTGCGCGCCCATGCGCTGCAGTTCAGGGACGTGCATAAAGCGATTTTCAAAAATCGTTTCACGCACCCAGCCGGTGCCATCAGCGATGGCATTCAGAGCACAAAACTGCGCCTGCATATCCGTTGGGAATGCCGGATGTGGCGCGGTAATTACATTCACCGGACGCGGTCGCGCCGGCGCCTGCAAGCGAATCCAGTCTTCACCTTTGGTGATGGTTGCACCCGCTTCTGTTAACTTCTTCAGTACCGCATCCAGCATCGTTGGATCGGTATTTACGCAAGTCACATCACCACCTGTCACCAGTGCCGCGACGAGAAAGGTACCGGTTTCAATACGATCGGGCTGTACTGAGTAATCGCCGCCATGGAGCTTATCGACGCCATGGATTTCGATGGTATCAGTACCAGCGCCGCGCACGTCTGCACCAAGCGTATTAAGGAAGTTAGCGAGGTCAACGACTTCTGGCTCCCGCGCAGCATTCTCAATAGTGGTTACGCCCTCGGCCAGAGTAGCGGCCATCATCAGGTTCTCAGTACCTGTGACACTCACGGTGTCGAGCAAGATCGCTGCGCCTTGCAGTCGGCCATCAACACGAGCATTAATGTAGCCATTTTCGACCACGATCTCTGCACCCATCTGGCGTAGACCTTCGATGTGCAGATTCACTGGTCGCGCACCGATGGCACAACCGCCAGGTAAGGACACCTGTGCCTCGCCCTGACGCGCCAGCAAGGGTCCTAAAACCAGAATTGAGGCGCGCATGGTCTTCACCAGCTCGTAACTGGCGATATGGTGAGCAATGGTTTGCGGATGAATGCGATAGCTGTTGGCATCCAGAGCTTCGCTGCTGATGCCTAAGTCTGCGAGCAACTTCAGCGAGGTGCGCACATCCTGCAGAGCAGGAACATTGTGCAGATTCACATCGTCGGTCGCCAGCAAGCTTGCCATCAAAATGGGTAGCGCAGCATTTTTCGCACCAGATATCCGTACTTCACCGTGCAGCGCTTGGCCACCCTTTATTATAAATTTTTGCATTGCGGGCTACTCGCTTTAACTCAGCATTGCGAGCTTTTTCTCGCGTTGCCATTCAGTTGGGGTATAGGTTTTGATCGAAACAGCATGCAATTCACCACTGGCAATAAGCTCTTTTAGCGGTGCATACACCAACTGCTGCTTTTTCACGCGGCTTAAGTCAGCAAACTGCTCACTCACCGCCGTAATTGAAGCGTGGCTGCCGTCAACTTTCACAATGAGTTCGTCTAACTCGAGCGCTGCCTGTATAAGTTCTTTAATCGTATCAATTGTCATTAGACTAAGTTCTTGTTGGGTTGCGTTCTAATTTACTCGCATTTAAACATGCTTGAGTAATGAAGAGCCACCGCTAACTTCAACGATGGCATCAAACTGTTGACTCGGATTAGTGATCGCAAGTTCACATTTTCGTTGCATTAAATACTTTTTTAACTGCAACAGCATCGCCACACCGGCCGAATCAACATGCTCAACGGACTCGAGGTCAACAGTTAAGCGCTCTTGTCCGTCGGCGTACCAATCTTTTCGCTGGCCCCATGCACGCGCAACTGTTGCGCGAGTCAGTTCACCTTTAAAGGTCAGGGTCTCATCCTCTTGCTGCCAACTCAATTGCGCTGTCATAATCTTAACTATTACCCTGGTCGTAAGGCTGGATAGGCTCCTGGCCTTTCTCACGTAACAATTCGATGGTGCCATCGATGCCACGATCACGTATCACTGAGGAAATCTCTGCGGCTTTGCTGTTCAGCAGGCTCACGCCTTCAACCACGAGATCGTAGGCCTTCCAGACTTTTTCATCGTCGTCGTAGCGCAGTTTAAAGTCGAGGCGAACCGGTGGCCGTCCGTCTTTTTCAATAAGACGAGTTTTCACCTCAACCATGCGGTCGTCAGGGGCAATATCGCGAGCCCGCTCGAACTGAAATTCGTGTTTTTCTTCATCGTACTGGGTAAAGGCGCGACCGTAAGTTGCAATCAGGTACTCACGAAAAACAGAATAAAACTCCTGCCGTTGTTGTTCCGTCGTATCCTTAAGATTCCGACCGAGCACACGCTTTGCAGCGTAAGTCGCATCGACATACGGCATCAACTCTTCGCGGATGATCACCCGCAGGTAATCAAGATCTTCATTAATTTTAGCGCGTTCTTCACTGATGCGCTTGGCGGTCTTATTGGCGACCCGTTCCAGCAAAACATAAGGGCTTTCGGCGTCCTGCTTGGTGTTGGCCACGGCAGTTCCAGTGACCACCAACAGCGCTGCCATCAAGAATGCATACCAGATTTTCATTTTTGCTCCTTAATCGTTGCCTTGGCTGAACAGGAACTGACCGATCAGATCCTCAAGCACCAGTGCAGATTTTGTATCTTGGATATAGTCGCCGTCTTCTAACATTTCCACGGTGTCATCGATGAAACCTGGGCTTAATCCCACATATTGCTCACCTAGTAAGCCCGACGTTAAGATTGAGACCGATGAAGTGTTAGAAAATTCATCATATTGTTTGTTGATGGTCATTTCGACCAGCGGCTCATAGTAATCGCCGTCCAGCGTAATGCGGGTGACACGACCGACCACCACCCCACCAACTTTCACTGGTGACCGCTCTTTTAAGCCACCAATGTTGTCGAATTTTGCGTACAATTTATAGGTTTCATTACTGCTTCCGACGTTGGTATCAGCTGCGCGAAGGCCCAGAAATATGAGTGCGAGCACACCAAAAATAACGAAAAATCCGACAGCTAACTGTGTATTTCTTGATTCCATAATCTGTTACCCAAACATCAGTGCGGTGAGAACAAAATCTAACCCCAACACAGCGAGTGAAGCTGTCACCACAGTCGATGTCGTTGCCCGACTAATACCGACCGAGGTTGGAGTACAATGAAAGCCTTTATGCAGTGCGATCCAGGTCACCACAAAGGCAAAAACTAAACTTTTAATAATACCGTTGAGGATATCTTGTCCCCATTCGACATTCGACTGCATCACTGACCAGAACGCGCCCTCGTCGACGCCAAGCCAGCGCACGCCGACTAAATAGCCACCGTAGATACCAACCGCGGAGAAGATAATCGCCAATATTGGCATACTGTAAAAACCGGCCCAGAAGCGCGGCGAGATGACGCGTCTTAGCGGGTCGACGGCCATCATCTCAAGACTTGAGAGCTGTTCCGTCGCTTTCATCAAACCAATTTCTGCCGTCAGTGCAGAGCCGGCGCGCCCGGCAAATAATAATGCTGTGACAACAGGTCCAAGCTCACGCAACAGTGAGAGTGCGACCATAGGCCCCAGGCTTTGCTCGGCGCCGAAGTCGACTAAAATCGTATAGCCCTGCAGACCAATGACCATGCCAATAAACAGGCCACTGACGATGATAATGACGAGCGATAACACGCCTACGGAGTACATTTGCTGCATCAGCAAAGGCCAGGACTTGCGAATTTGTGGTTTGCCTACCAGGGCTCGCAGTAACATCACCATAGCTTGGCCGGCACCGGCAATATTATCTAAAACTGCCTTCCCCAGCGCTGCAACTCGATCAAGCATTGTCTCGCTCCTTGCGCTGCTCGGCATCAGAGTCAGCATCCGCTTCTTCGCCCAAGATATCTTTGGCAAAACTTTCCGCTTTATAATGGAACGGTACAGGACCGTCCGCGTCGCCCGACAAGAATTGTTGCACTAAGTCATCATCAGAGGCTTTGAGCTCCTCTGGTGTGCCTTCCGCCACGACTTTTTTGTCGGCAATAATGAACACTTTATCGGCGATGGTTAAGACTTCAGCAACATCATGGGTGACCACGACACTGGTCAGCCCCAGTGAGTTGTTTAATGACTTAATCAACTTAACGATGACCCCCATTGAAATCGGGTCCTGCCCCGCAAAAGGCTCATCGTACATGATAAGTTCCGGATCCAGTGCTATCGCCCGTGCCAAAGCTGCGCGCCGCGCCATACCACCGGAAAGCTCACCTGGCATCAGATCGCGAGCACCACGCAGTCCCACCGCTTCCAGCTTCATCAGCACGATAGTCTCAATAATTTCGTCCGGTAAGTCGCTGTGCTCACGAATCGGGAACGCTATGTTGTCAAACACCGTCATATCGGTGAATAAAGCGCCACTTTGGAAGAGCATGCTCATGCGCTTACGCTGCTCGTACAAAGCGCTGCGTGATAGTTGCGGAATATCATGCCCGGCAAACTTAATGCTGCCACTTTGTGGCTTCAGTTGCCCACCGATCAGCCGTAACAGGGTGGTTTTACCGATACCACTTGGTCCCATCACCGCAGTGATTTTGCCGCGCGGGATCCGCATTTCCAGACCTTTATAGACCTGATGCGCACCGTAGCCATGGGCAAAATCCAGATTTTCAATAACGACGAGGTCGTCGGCGTCAGCGCTTGTCATAACTGGCTCTTCCCTTTTTTCAAGACCGCCTAGTTTACCTGAAATTGGGACTTTTCCCTAGCGTGCGGTGGTAAATTTTGTGACAAATCATGTGTCAAAGCGCTATTACGTCTGCATTTACAGAATCGATCGGTTATGATTGCAACATTCCTCATTTTTTCGGCAATGAAAGGTTTGCTATGACTGCTGCCAAAACCGACTCTTTTATCTCTTTAGCCGCCAGCGTGCTGGATATTGAAGCGCAATCGGTCAGTGACCTGAAGCGTTTTCTTGACGCAAATTTCACTCAGGCATGTGAGTACTTACTCGCCTGCAAGGGCAGAGTAATCGTGATTGGTATGGGCAAGTCTGGTCACATCGGCGGCAAGATTGCCGCGACCTTTGCCTCCACCGGTACGCCGGCGTTCTTTGTTCATCCGGGCGAAGCCAGTCACGGCGACTTAGGGATGATCACTGCAGCGGATGTGGTGCTGGCCCTGTCGAACTCAGGTGAAACCGCTGAAGTGTTGAGTATAGCGCCGCTAATTAAACGTCGCGGAGCACACTTGATCAGTATGACCGGAAACCCGCACTCGACGCTTGCCGAGTTGGCCGATGTCCACGTCTGTATTGCTGTTAAACAAGAGGCCTGCCCGCTAGGTCTGGCGCCGACCTCGTCAACCACCGCGACCCTGGCGATGGGTGATGCACTAGCGGTAGCCTTATTGCATGCCCGTGGCTTCACCGCTGATGACTTCGCCATGTCACACCCAGGCGGCAGTCTCGGCCGACGCCTGCTGCTGCATATTCACGATGTCATGCACAGCGCAGAACGTATGCCGTTGGTCGCAGAGTCCGCATCCTTAAGTGATGCGTTACTGGAGATGTCCCGCAAAGGTCTGGGGATGACTGGAGTGACTGACACCCAAGGCAAATTGATTGGGGTCTTTACGGACGGCGACCTGCGTCGCATCCTTGACCAAAAAGTCGATGTCCATCAGGCTCGTATTGCTGACGTCATGACAGCAAAGCCAATAACGATCCGCGCGGATGTGCTTGCCGCAGAAGGCCTGAAACTCATGGAAGACCGCAAGATTAACGGTTTATTCGCGGTTGATTCTAACGGCCAGCCGCTCGGGGCTCTGAACATGCACGACTTACTGAAAGCGGGAGTTATGTGATGAATTTGACCACCATCAGCACCTGGTATGGAGATATCAGTGAATCTCTGTTTAACCGTCTCAGCGCGATTCAACTGGTCGTCTGTGACATCGATGGTGTATTTTCTGACGGCCGGATTTATCTGGGGAACAACGGTGAAGAGCTGAAAGCTTTTCACACCCGCGACGGCCTCGGCGTAAAAGCACTGCTCAACAGTGGTATCCGCGTTGCTGTGGTGACGGGCCGGCAATCAAAAATTGTGGATCAGCGGATGCAGGCGCTCGGCGTTACAGATATCTATCAAGGTACCACCGAAAAGCTCAAGGTCTATTCTGAATTGGCCGAGCGTTACCAGCTCGAAGATCAGCACATTGCCAGCATTGGCGATGATATCCCCGATGTGGTGATGCTGCAGCGTGCCGGGGTCGGGGTTGCGCCGCAGGATGCTCACCCCTGGGTGCAGCAGCAGGCGGATTATGTCACCAGCATGCGCGGCGGGTTTGGCGCCGTCCGTGAGTTGAGCGATCTCATCCTGCTCAGTCAGGGACGCTTGCAGTTGCACGGTGGGGTCAGTGTATGAACCGTCAGCTGAGCTGGATTCTGGCCATTTTGTTTTTCTTGGGCGCCTTGTTGATTTGGCGGCCATTCTCCAGCGACGAGATTATTGCAACTGACCCTCAGTTTCGGGAAATTCCACCGGACTTTATTGCTGAAGGGCTGGCCACTCGAGTGTACAATAGCAGTGGACAGCTTGAGCATCGGATTAATGCAACCAAAATGACGCATTACAGTCCAATTGGATTGACGGAGCTAGATAACCCAGTGTATCAGGTTCGCCCCGATGGCCAGCAGGAAACCTGGCAAGTGGTGGCTGAACAGGGCTCTTTTTATGATGATAAAACCCTGGTGCTGGAACGGAACATCGTGGTGACGCACCTCGCCGCAGACGATTATCTGGAACGAGTTGAGACGAGTTATTTAACTATCGACACCTTGGCTGAGACCATGATCACCGACCAGCCTGTGACGATTTTTGGTAAAAATTTTATAGTGCGCGGCAACGGCATGATTGCTGACCTCCGCGCCGAGACCTTGGAATTGAATGAGCATGTACAAACTACCTACAGTCGCAATCGCTAAACAGTTTTTCAGTGCCGCCCTGGTGCTGCTCGCTGCGGCCCTTTTCAGCCCGACGGTTGCAGCTCAGGGAAAAGCGGACTTTGAACAAGACATCAAGGTTGACTCCGAACGCGAATGGTTCGACATTCAAAACAAAATTGCCGTATTCGAAGACAATGCAGTGATCACCCAGGGAACCTTGCGTATTACCGCCGACCATCTTGAGGTTTCACAACAGGGTGAAAACGGCGTGCGTACCTTTACCGCCGAAGGCGCACCCGCGACCTACCAGCAGGAGCTGGAGGACGGTAACTTGATTCGTGCTGAGGCGGAAATCATTCGCTACGACGAGAACGCTGAGACGCTGACTTTGCTTGGTAATGTCAAAGTCACCCAGGCGAACAGCGAGATTCAAGGTAACGAGATCGTTTACGACTTCGCAAATCAGCAGCTCCGCGCTCGCCGTGGCGACGACGAAAGTGACCGAGTCACTACCATTTTCAAGCCTAAAAATAAGAACGATAATGAGCCAATTAATCGCTGAGCACCTCGCTAAATCCTACAAGAAACGTGAGGTCGTTAAAGACGTCAGCCTGACCGTTGAATCGGGTAAGGTCATTGGACTACTTGGCCCCAACGGCGCCGGCAAAACCACGACCTTTTATATGATTGTCGGACTCGTGGGTCATGACAAAGGACGTATCCTGCTCGATGATCAGGATATCTCCCTGCTGCCGATGCATGAGCGGGCGCGCAAAGGTATTGGCTACCTGCCACAGGAGTCGTCGATCTTTCGTAAGCTGACCGTGCGCGACAATATCATGGCGATTCTGGAAACCCGCAAAGAGCTGGATGCTAATGCGCGCGAAGAAAAAGTCGATGCGTTACTGGAAGAGTTCCATGTTGGCCACATTGCGAACAGTCTTGGCATGAGCCTCTCTGGAGGCGAACGCCGCCGGGTTGAAATTGCCCGGGCCTTAGCGGCCGAACCCGCTTTTATTTTGCTCGATGAGCCTTTTGCCGGTGTTGATCCTATTTCAGTTATCGACATTAAAAAGATTATTGAGCATTTGCGTAAACGCGGCATCGGCGTGCTGATCACTGACCATAACGTCCGTGAAACCTTATCCGTATGTGAGCATGCGTATATAGTTAGCCATGGGGAGTTGATTGCCGAAGGTGACGCCCATACTATTTTAAGTAACCAACAGGTAAAAGACGTTTACCTAGGCGATCAATTTACGCTGTAGACGATCAACCGCAACTTTCGGTGGTTACCCTATGAAGCAAGGCTTGCAACTTAAATTTAGCCAGCAACTGTCGATGACTCCTCAGTTGCAGCAGGCTATCCGCTTGCTTCAGCTTTCCAGCTTCGAATTGCAGCAAGAAGTTCAGCAGGCCCTCGAAGAAAACCCTTTGCTGGAGCAGGATGAGATCGAGGAGCCGCTGCGCGACCACGATGAAGAAGCCCTCAGCGATGACAATCACGAGTGGGACCAGAATTATACCGCGGAATTGATGGGCGCAGTCGGCCAAAACGATGCGGACTATGACGCCATGGTGTTTGGCTGTGGTAAGGAAACCCTGCATGACCACCTGCGCTGGCAGTTACAACTCTCTCACTTCTCTCCCGTAGATGAACAGATCGGCCTGGCTATTATCGACGCCATCAACGCAGCAGGATATCTGACCCAATCCGTCGACGAGCTGACCCAAGGGCTCAACTCCCAGTTGCAAGAACCTGTTGAAGACGACGAAGTCGCCGTGGTGCTCAAACGCATTCAGCAATTTGATCCGGTTGGCGTTGGCGCCCGTGATGTCAGTGAATGCCTGTTGCTGCAACTGCAACAATTTCCAGAACAGATGCCGTATTTAAGCCAGGCACGCAAAGCTGTTGCTAACTACGTGGAATTGCTAGGACAGCGGGATTACCGATCGCTGTGCAAATATCTGAAATTGAACGAAACTCAGTTAACTGAGGTGCTTGCTATTGTTCAGCAGCTGCAACCCCATCCCGGCGACCGCTTTGAGCAAAACGATGATGCGTACGTGATACCCGATGTGGTCGTGCACAAAAAAAATAGTCGCTGGATAGTTGAGCTAAATCCGCAAAGTTTGCCTAAACTAAAAGTAAATAGCAGTTACGCAGCACTAATACAGGATGCCAAACAAAGCGACGATATGAGCTACATTCGCCAGCACTTACAGGAAGCAAAATGGTTTATTCGCAGTATCGAAAGCCGCAATGAAACCCTGTTAAAAGTCGCGACTTCGATTGTGCAACGCCAACAGGCCTTTTTTGAGCTTGGTGAAGAGGCGATGAAACCTATGGTGCTCGCGGACATCGCCGCTGCCATCGAAATGCATGAATCCACCGTATCCAGAGTAACTTCCCAAAAGTATATGCATACGCCTCGCGGTGTGTTTGAATTGAAGTACTTTTTCTCGAGCCAACTCAGCACTGATGGTGGTGAGGACTGTTCTTCAACCGCTATCCGGGCGTTGCTGAAAAAGCTAGTCGCCGCCGAAAACCCGAAGAAGCCGCTAAGCGACAGTAAACTGACTGAGCTGATGTCGGACCAAGGGATTCAGGTTGCTAGAAGGACGATTGCCAAATATCGGGAGGCGCTCCAAATACCGCCCTCGAACCAGCGCAAGCGTCTTATTTAAATCTTGGACAATAGAAGGAAGATGTTATGCAAATTAATCTGACTGGTCATCATATTGAGATTACTGACGCGTTGAGAGATTACGTCAATACCAAGTTTGCGAAGCTAGAGCGTCATTTTGACCACATTAGTAATGTCCATGTGATTTTAAATGTTGAAAAGTTAACCCAAAAAGCGGAAGCTACGCTGCATGTCAGTGGTGGCGAAATTTACGCCGATTCAGAACATGAAGATATGTACGCGGCGATCGATGGCTTAATTAATAAGCTCGACCGTCAAGTGATTAAACACAAAGAAAAGATGAAACGTCACTAAATCATGGATTTATCCTCACTGTTAAGCCCGGACTGCACCCGTTGTGCAGTCGCGGGCACAAGTAAAAAGAAAGTTCTCGAACTCATCGGTCAGCTGGCCGCGCCGCGTTTATCCGGAACCACAAGTTTTGATGTTTTCGAGAGCTTGCTCAATCGCGAACGCCTTGGTAGCACCGGTATCGGGCTAGGCGTCGCCATTCCCCATGGGCGTTTAGGCACGGCCAACAAACCCGTCGCGGTATTGATGACCCTTGCTGATGGAATCGATTTCGACGCCATTGACAACCAGCCCGTTGATATCGTTTTTGCATTGCTGGTTCCTGAAGAAGAGCATGAGCAACATTTACAGACTCTTGCGGCTGTGGCGCAGCGTCTGAACGACAAGTCCTGCACCCGCGCACTGCGTGAGGCGAGCAGCGATAAGGAATTGTTCGATTTATTTACCGACAACGGTAGTGGCTAAGTTATGCAGCTGATTATCGTTACCGGCCGTTCGGGATCAGGGAAGACCATTGCGTTAAGGGTTTTAGAAGATCTCGGCTACTACTGTGTCGATAACTTACCTATTATGCTATTGCCCACCCTGGTGCATGCTATCCAGGAGCAATATGCGAACGTCGCGGTCAGTGTCGACGTCAGAAACTTACCCGGCTCACATGACGACCTGAGTGATGCTCTCGATTTTCTTCCTGACAACATCAAGCCAGAAATTCTGTACCTCGACTCCAATGACCAGGTGTTACTGCGTCGATTCGGTGAAACACGCCGGTTGCACCCCCTGTCGCGCAATGAAATGCCCTTAAGTGAGGCGCTTCAGACCGAATCAAAGTTACTCGAACCGCTCGCTGAGCGTGCCACCTGGCGTATCGAAAGCAGCGACCTCAGTGTTCATCAGCTGAGTGAGCAGGTCAGCGAGCGCGTACTCGGTCGCGCAGCATCACGACTCATTGTGGTCTTCCAGTCCTTTGGTTTTAAATATGGTTTACCGCCGGATCTGGACTATGCATTTGACACCCGTATTCTGCCTAATCCGCATTGGGAGCCAGAATTAAAACCGCTGACGGGCAACGACCCAGCGGTACAGCATTTCTTTGCCCAACAGCCTCTGGTGACCAAGTTTGTGCATCAGGTGGAAACCTTTCTAGCTACCTGGTTACCTTATTTCCAGCGGAGTAACCGCAGCTACCTGACCATTGGTATTGGCTGCACTGGCGGTCAGCACCGTTCCGTGTATATCGCTGAACAGCTGGCAGAACGCTTTGCCGACCATGAATTCAAAGTTCAGGTTCGCCATCGTGAAGGATTCCGCCGCCAATGACCACTGAAGCCCGTAAATCTGTCATCATCAAAAACAAGTTAGGCCTGCACGCCCGTGCTGCCACCAAACTAGCCAAACTCACACAACAGTTCGACGCGAAAGTCGCCATTGTGCAAGACGGTAAAGAGGTCGATGCCTCCAGCGTTTTGTGCCTGCTACTGCTTGCCAGCGGTCAAGGCAAAGAGATCGAGGTCATCGCCCGTGGCAGTGAAGCTCAGACTGCCGTTGACGCGGTCGCCAGTCTCATCGAAGCCCGTTTTGAAGAAGACAGCTAGCGAAGAAGGCATGACGAAATTCCTTTAATGCGATAAACTCCTCATATTCATAGGAGTTTTCATCATGCTTCCAGAAGTCGCTGAAAAAGAATTTGCCGAACAACGGCTACAAGACGTGACCGAAGCACTTGCGCGTGGCATGTACGTGCAAGCCCGTCGGCAATTGCATAACCTGCCGGCCTGGGATGTCGCGCTCCTGCTCGAATCCTCACCGCCAAAAGCCCGTGCCATCATCTGGCAGCTGGTCGATGCCGACGAGCACGGTGATATCCTCGAAGAACTCTCTGAAGAAGTTCAAAAATCCGTTATTCGCCAGATGGCGCCGGAAAAACTGGCCGCCGCTACCGAAGGCATGGATACGGATGACCTGGCCTATGTACTTCGTGGCCTGCCCGAGCAGGTTTATCAGGAAGTTCTGAAGTCGATGGACGAACAAGACCGGCATCGCGCAGAAAAAGCGCTCTCTTACGAGGACGAAACTGCCGGTTCAATGATGAACACGGATACCATCACGCTGCGCCCTGACGTCACTATCGACGTCGTTTTACGCTACCTGAGATTAAAGGGTGAGTTGCCCGAGGCAACGGACAAGCTGTATGTCGTCAGTCGCGATGACCAGTTCATTGGAGAGATCTCCATTTCCCGTCTGGTCACGGTCGACCCAGCCAAGCTGGTGAGTGACGTGATGGAATCTGACGTGCAGGGGATTGCGGTCGATATGGATGAAACCGAGGTCGCCAAGCTGTTTGAGCGCCAGGACTGGATATCCGCCCCCGTCGTTGATACCGAAAACCACCTGCTCGGCCGTATTACCATCGATGACGTGGTCGATATTATCCGTGAAGATGCACAGCACTCGATGCTGAGTATGGCGGGTCTTGATGATGATGAGGATACCTTCGCACCGGTCCTGAAAAGTACTCGCCGGCGCTCGGTCTGGTTAGGTGTCAACTTAATTACTGCGCTGCTGGCGGCAGCAGTCAGTTCAATGTTTGAAGATATTCTTGCGCAAATGGCCATACTGGCGATTTTAAACACCATAGTTCCAAGTATGGGCGGTATTGCCGGGTCGCAGACTCTGACCCTGGTGATACGCGGTATGGCCCTTGGCCATGTCGGCGCCAGTAACCAACGCTGGTTGATCGGTAAAGAACTCGCAATTGGTGCGTTAAACGGTGTGATCTGGGCGCTCTTGATTGCAGCAGTGGTTGCCATCTGGAAGCAGGATCTGGTCATAGGTGGCATTATCGCCTTCGCGATGATGGCGAACCTGCTGGCCGCAGGCCTGGCGGGGGTCACGGTACCGCTGATATTGAAAAAATACAATATCGACCCAGCCCTGGCCGGCGGGGTCATACTGACCACCGTGACCGATGTTGTGGGTATTTTTGCCTTCCTTGGCACTGCAACTCTGTTACTTAGTTAACGAAAGTTTAGTTGAAGACAGTGCGGGCGCTTAGTTACCCGCGACGCGCATGCTTTCTAACAGCACCGACCCGGTCCGTACGCCGTGACGCCGGTCGGTGTCATTGCCAATGGCCACAATGTTACGCAGCATATCGCGCAGATTACCCGCGATGGTGATTTCTTCGACCGGATACTGAATTTCGCCGTTTTCAACCCAGAAACCTGCCGCGCCGCGCGAGTAATCGCCGTTCACCAGGTTTACGCCCTGCCCCATCAACTCCGTCACCAACAGCCCTGTGCCCATGGTTTTGCAAAGCTCTGCCAGGCTCTGATCCTGCTGGGTCAGCTGCCAGGTGTGAATGCCACCTGCGTGCCCGGTAGGCGTCATTTTCATTTTGCGGGCTGCGTAGCTGGTTAATAAGTAGCTCTGCAGTACCCCATTTTCAACGATCACGCGGTCTTGGGTCGCCACGCCCTCATGATCAAATGGCGAACTCGCCAGTGCACCTTGCAGGTGAGGCTTTTCCTCGATGGTCAGCCATTCCGGCAACACAGGTTTACCCAGCTGATCGAGCAAAAAACTGGACTTACGGTAAAGATTACCGCCGCTAATCGCACCGACAAAGTGACCGAATAAACTATTGGCAATATCCGCACGGAAAATCACCGGCACTTTGGCCGTATCAATCTTGCGGGCTTCCAGACGCGCCACAGTTTCATGGACGGCATCTTCGGCGACCTGCTCCGGAGACTGCAGATCAGAAGTTTTACGTGCCACAGTGTAAGCATAGTCGCGTTGCATGGCGTCACCATGCTTGGCGATCAGCGCACAGCTAATCGCGTGCCGTGATTGCAGGTACCCATCCAGAAAGCCATGACTGTTACCGTACACCCGATAGCCAATGTGGCTGCTGTAACTGGCACCGTCAGAGTTAACGATACGCTTATCCAGAGCGAGCGCGTGCCGCTCGCATTGCAATGCTTGCTCAAGCGCATAATCCGCCGACTGATCGCCCGGATGACACAGATCAAGATCCGGAGCGTCATAAGCCATCAGTTCCTGCGGGGCCAGACCCGCATCTGGATCGGGTGAGGTAAAGCGGGCAATATCGAAAGCTTTTTCAACACTGGCGCGAATCGCCTGCGGCGACAAATCAGTGGTCGAGGCAGAACCTTTTTGCTGGCCCTGATACAAGGTAATACCCAAGGCTCCGTCCTGGTTGAACTCCACGGTCTCAACTTCGCCCAAACGGGTCTCTACGCTAATTCCGCGGCTGCGCGTTAGCGCGCACTCCATCGCAGTGGAACCCAGGCTTTTGCCATAATCCAGGGCTTCGGCGACCGCTTGTTTCACATCAACAAGCTCGGCCTGTAATTCATTTAGATCTGGTTTCAAAGTAAACTCCATTGGTTGCTTGCTCACTAGCCTGTTAAAATGCTGCCATTGCACAGAGGAAAAACCATGCACGATAGCAAAGACTACGACCAAGACGACGATTTCGTCAGTAAATCACAACTCAAACGTGAAGCAGAAGCGCAGCAAGAACTCGGTCGGCAGCTTGTCGACCTGTCCGCCGGCAAGCTCGATAAAATGCCACTCGACGCGGAATTACTTGATGCAATTCAGCTGGCTCAGCGCATTCGTAATAAACGCGAAGGCTTCCGTCGACAACTGCAACACATTGGTAAAATGATGCGCCATCGCGATACGGCGCCGATTGAGCAGGCGCTTGACGAACTCGAACATGCGCATCACGAGCAAAATGCATTATTTCATCAGCTGGAAAAGTACCGTGATGAGATACTTGCTGATGGGGATAGCGCGATTCAGGAATTCCTGACCGACTACCCTCTTGCTGACCGGCAAAAGCTACGCCAGCTTTACCGGCAAGCGCAAAAACAACAGCAACAGGGCAAACCGCCAGCGGCGGCGCGCGAGCTGTTTAAGTATTTGCGCGAGGTGGCCACCGCTTAATCGGTGCCACCTACGGTAAGGGCGTCCAGCTTCAGTGTGGGCTGCCCTACCCCTACGGGTAAGCTTTGCCCATCCTTGCCACAAACGCCCACGCCGGTATCCAGTGTCAGGTCGTTACCGACCATGGAGACCTGGCGCATGGCATCAGGGCCATTACCAATTAAAGTCGCCCCTTTCAGCGGCGCGGTAATTTTACCGTCTTCAATCAAGTACGCTTCCGAAGCTGAAAACACGAATTTGCCGGAAGTAATATCCACTTGTCCGCCGGCAAACTGCGGTGCATAAATGCCACGTTTGACGCTGGCAATAATATCCGCAGGATTTGCTTCGCCGCCAAGCATGTAAGTGTTGGTCATGCGTGGCATAGGCAAATGAGCATAGGACTCTCGGCGACCATTACCGGTTGCTGCAACACCCATTAGCCGGGCATTCATTTTGTCCTGCATGTAGCCCACCAGACGGCCTTTTTCGATGAGAACGTTGTAGCCACCAGGAGTGCCTTCATCGTCAATACTTAACGAGCCGCGGCGATTGGCCAGGGTACCGTCATCAACAATGGTGCAAAGTTCGGACGCAACGCTTTCACCGATTTTGCCAGAGTAAGCTGAAGCCCCCTTGCGGTTGAAGTCGCCCTCTAAGCCGTGGCCGACCGCTTCATGCAATAGCACCCCGGGCCAACCTGCACCAAGCACCACTGGCATGGTGCCAGCTGGAGCCGGACGCGCGTCAAGATTGACGATGGCCTGACGTACAGCCTCTTTGGCATAACTCTGCCAGCGCGGCAAGGTTTCCTGGTCCTCGGCATTGAAAAAGTACTGATAATCCACTCGGGCACCGCCGCCTGCACTGCCGCGCTCGCGCCGGCCATCTTGCTCTGCCAGTACGGTACAATTGACGCGTACCAAAGGGCGTACGTCAGTGGCTAAGGTGCCGTCGGTTGCGATTACTAAAACCTCATCATAGCTACCGCTGACACTGGCGATGACCTCAACCACGCGCTTATCCAGAGCGCGCGCGTAAGCGTCAATTTCGCGCAGCAGGTCGATCTTGGCTGCTTCGTTTAAGCTTGCCAATGGATTGCTCGGCTGATAACGCGCTGTGGCCGTGACGGCCGCAGGAACCTGCACAGTTTTGGCTTGCCCGGCAGTGGCAATTCCCCGTGCCGCGCTGGCAGCTTGCGTGAGTGCGGCAGCGGTGATTTCATCCGCATAAGCAAAGCCGGTTTTCTCTTCGTGTAAGGCGCGCACGCCTAGCCCGCTTTCAATATGAAAGCTGCCCGACTTAACGATGCCGTCTTCCAGCACCCAGGACTCGTTAGTGCTGTGCTGTAAATAGATATCTGCGTAGTCAATCGAGCCTGTGTAGAGACTCCCTAAGCGTTGCTGCAGCGCAGCAACGTCGAGATCGTTCGCTGTCAGTAAATGTTCAATGACCTGATTGTGATGACTCATGGATTACCTTCTTACTACTGGCAAAGTGTTTTGCCACAGGAATATTTTTACGAATGTCGCCGAGCTGACTCAGGTCAACGCTGGCGCTGCTTAGGCACGGGCTTTGTTGTCCGTCACAAGCGCTTAAAACTTTGCCCCAGCCATCAATCACCAGAGCGTGTCCATAGGTTTCGCGACCGTTGGCATGAGTGCCGACCTGAGCGCCTGCGACCAATGCGCACTGTTGTTCGATGGCTCGGGCTCGGGTTAACACTTCCCAATGCGCCGCGCCGGTCACTTTTGTGAAAGCTGATGGTAAGGCAATCACCTCGGCACCAGCCGCGCGCAACGCACGAAACAATTCCGGAAAGCGCACATCATAACATACCGCTAAACCCAACACGCCGAATTCAGTGGCGACGGTCACGATCTCCTGGCCCGGATGAGTCCAGGCGGATTCGCGATACTCTTTGGTTGAATCGGCAACATCGACATCAAATAAATGGATTTTGTTGTAACGCGCCAGGCAGCCACCGTCCGGGCCATAGAGCAACGAAGCGGCGCTAAACTTGTCATCGCTCTGACCATCGATAATAGGGACGGTTCCCGCCAACAAATAAATGCTGTGTTGCCGGGCCAGTTTTGCCAGCCGTTCTTGCAACTCCCCGCTACCAAAAACTTCCGCCCGCTCCCGCTGACGTTTGTCACCAGCGCCAAAGCACAAGCAAGCCTCCGGCAGAACTACGAGTTGCGGACGCGCGGGGGGGAGTTGCGTCAGCACCTGCTCAATGATTTTGAGGTTGTCCTGAGGATCCGGCTGACTGGTCATTTGTACTGCTGTCAGCTGCACTATTTTGGTTGCTGTCATTGCCTTCCTCCTGCGGTAGTTCATCTACGGGAATGGTGACTTCGCGACTGTCACGGGATACTTCTTTCACCACCGGTTCGTCAATGGTGCCGGTAATTTTATATTCAAGTCGGCTAATCACCTGCGCATCCTGCAGCATCTGATCGATTAATAAGGCGGCTAAGCCAGACGGTGGATTCACCATCCAGGCCAAAATAACGGGTAAACTTGAGGTGACCTTAGGCACATAAAATAACTGATAGTCGATGGCTTCTGTTACCAAATTACTGGTGCCACTGATCTCCATATCGCCGGCAGAGCCATCCATTTTAGCATTACGGGTGGTGACGACGCCGTCGTCAATGGTGAAGCTTCCGGCAAATTCCGTAAAAAACAGCCCATTGGCAAAGATATCACGAAAATCGAAACGTAATTTTCGCACAATACTATCCAGACTTAACAAGGAAAACAGCCGTGCGCCGCCATCGCTGACATCATTTAAATAGCCTTTGCCCAGTCGCCAGTCCATCTCGCCGTCTAAACTCTGCACATCAAACTCATCCGGACTGCCCTGCCAACTGAGTTGGAAGTCAAAGTCAGCGGGACTGTCCTGTATGATTGAAGTGATCTCGTAATCATCCAGAAAAGCGCCCAGATCGGAGCTCGAAAAACTTCCTTGCAGACGGGTTTGCGCGGCGCGCTGATCGGTGGCTACCAGCCAATCGAGACCCGCTTGCAACTGATGCTGGCCCTGCTTGATAGAGATATTCTCAAAGCTGAGTTCAGCTGCGCTGGGACTGAGTTCAAATGCTACTTCACCGAGCTGGTACGCACCATAACGGCAACGTTTACAATCAAACTCAATCTTCGGCCATAAGCTGTAGTCCTGCGCCTCCTGCACTTCCGTGACCACTTGTTCATCGGCGGCTGGAGGAACGACATCAAGTTCAAGGTAGTCGGCTTCAATCTGCAGTTGCGCAGCTTGATCTTCAGACTCTGGCCAATATCCACCGGCTAGCGCTGCTTGCTCTGCGCGCCAGCGGAAGCGCCAGGTATCCACCACCGAAGTTTCGTTCGGATCCTGCTGCCGCCAGGCGACGATCGCATTATCAGTCAGTTCATGACCCGCGAGCGTCAGCCGATCTGCACGAAGTTCTATCAAATCAGGAACAGGTGCAGCGATGGCCGAATCAGATTCATCAGCAACTGCACCGCTGTCACCGGCCATGCTGATCTCCAGCCATTGTCCGATACCCACAACTTTGCGCAGCCATAAACTGGCATCCATCTCGGTCAGGCCGATCTCAAGCGGAAAGCGCGGATTTAAGCCAAGCAAGTCTGGATTCGGCGTCTCGTTTACGCGATCACCTATGCGGGCGTAGCCCTGCTGCAATTCACTCGCATCCCCGTTGTACTGCAACTCAATCAGGCTGGCGTCGCCTAAGCTACTATTGATTAACAGACTCTCCGGTCCGCCGGAAACCTGCAATTGCCATGGCAGCGATTCGCCCACGGTGGTGTGAAGTGGCTGCGGTAGATCCAGAGCCAGCTCACGCAAGTCCGATTGTTGCGTCCAGTGGAATGAGTAGCCACCCGTGTTCGGTAACGAGAGTGCCAGTTGCCCCTGCCATATCAGCTCACCTGCGGCAATCGCTGCGGTAGCCGGGTTACGCTCATTCAGCGCCGCCATTGACCAGTTTCCTGAGGTCTTCAAGCGCACGTGATAGTCATCCGCACGCGCTTGCGCATTCAGATCTGCGGTAACAGGCAACTGTTGCCACAGAAACTGCAGTTGCTCGGCCTCAATCACGTCGTTACGAAACGCGATATCGCCACTGACTCCGGTAAATTGCTGCTGCAGACTGCGGACAAAAAGTTGGTTGTCAGCGAGCGTTGCAACCCCCTCCGCAACGACGGACTTAGAGTCATCAAGTGGAATGGTTAACTGCAATTCACCTGTTATGGGTCCGCTCAACTGAAGTTCGCTAAACGTTTCGCCAAGGCTCGACGCCATCGGACTTGCCGCAAAAACGGGTTGCAAGCCTGCGCCATCACCCCCGATATCACCACTTATCTCAAGGCTGGGGGGCCGTGCAAGAACGTCTGGAATTAACGTGTCTACCCGAGCCAGACGCATTTCCCCGAGCTTGCCGTCCGTCGTCACAATGTGCATGCGCTGGTTGGTGAAATTCACCCGCGCTTTGGCATCGGTAACCGCAGGCCAGTTGGGTTGGAAGCGATAGACCAGATCGCGAATGTTCGCCTGAGCCTGAAACCGACCGCTCGGCTGCTGGTAAGGGAAGTCTGTCAGCGTGCCGCGCCAGACCATCGCTAAATCTTCGGCGCTGCCTTCGATAAGTGCGGTCTGCAGATAATCGTGGAGTTTGGCACCCATCACCGTCGGTAGGTAATCCCGTAACGTCGCTGCCGGAATCAAGTTCTCGCCGGTGTCGTGCACCCTGGCTTCAATCTCAAGCTGCTCACGTTGCCGGATTTGGGCGCGCACGGCCAGTGGTAGCCCGACCAGATCGGCGTGACTGCCCTCTGCGACGGACAAGTCCCATTGACCTTGCTGCCAGCGAAAATCCCCCCCCAGATGCAAATCCTGTAACTGCCAGGGTCTCGTGTCACTTAGCGCGTCACTATGCAGCGCCACATCAGCACCAGTCAGCAGCCAGCGGGCATCGGAGCCGCGGCCAATGGCTTCCAGAGCGACTTGATTCAGGCCCGGAGCGCCCTGGGTCTGTTTCCAGCTCACCTGATGCGCGCGCAAATGCCAGTGCAGAGGCTGTTGCAGCTGCTGTTCCAGACTCAAGTTAAGCCGTCCTTGTAACTCACTTTTCTGGACCGCATCGGCAAAGCGCTGGCCCTTGCTGCCAGCTAAACTGGTCAATTGCACAAGCGGGGCCACGGGCACGTCTTCGGCACTCAAGGCAAACCTGTCAGGAGTCTGCAGCCAACTCACCGTAGGTAGGGTCCAGGTGGTTTTGTCTTGCACGAAAGTGATAGGATTATTATTCACCAGCCAACCGTTATCCTGTGGCCGCAGACGCAGTAG
The DNA here is from genome assembly GCF_030466405.1 of Pseudidiomarina terrestris. GTDB lineage: Bacteria > Pseudomonadota > Gammaproteobacteria > Enterobacterales > Alteromonadaceae > Pseudidiomarina > Pseudidiomarina terrestris. The sequence continues at coordinate 439,005 of NZ_JAGGJF010000001.1, forward strand.
GCCTTTCGGGATAACCAACTGATGTTTGCGCTCGGCGACCTGCCAGTGCAACTCGTTGCGACCCAGCTGCAAGATCCCGTTAGAGAAATCACTGGCAGCGAAATTCAGCCACATGGTGAAGTTGAACTCAGCTTGCAGCACTTTTGAATCTACCACTTGCTGCTGCAGCCAGGCGGCAATATCCAGGTTTGAAGCTTGTACATAGATCTGGCCGTTCAAGTCGGCGGGGTCGTTCCCCTCCACCTCGATCATCACATCCAGGGCGTTACTCGCTAGCGCATCGATACGAAAGCTACCGATGCCCTGGTGCGAGCGTCCCTGATTGGTCCAGCTCAGGCGATCAACGACAATGGCACGACGCACACCAACGAGGTTTACCAGCTCGAGGGTACTATTCTCTATGGTGACCTGATCCAACTGATTAAGAAAAAATCGCGGTAACTGATCACCGAGTCCGGTATTACTGGTCAGCGAGGAGTCACGCAAATCGTAAGTGACATGGAGATCGGCGAGGGTCACCTGCTCAAACTGCACCGACCAGGAGCGCAAACTGTGCCAGAAATTAAACATCACGCGGGCTTCGTTAAGCTTAAGGCTGGTCTGCTGGCCAGCAACCTCACTGACCGCAATATCACGCAGGATCAGTTGTGGCCCGGCGCTATTCCAGTCGGCGCCCAGCTCATCGATGGTTACCTGCACCTCGTAATTGCGGCTAAGAAAGTCTTCAACGTTGGTGGTCACATCAGGCAACTGTGGCAGCAGGTAACGCAGTATGCTTAGCACCACAGCAAATAACACCAGGGCTGTCGCCAGAGTGTAGAGTAAGGTCCGATAAGCTACTTTAACCGAAATCCGCCACATGCCGATTACATCATGACGACGTCGAACTGCTCTTGATGATAGAGTGGTTCGACTGAGACTTTAACTTGCTTGCCGATAAACACTTCGAGTTCAGCAAGTGCGTGAGATTCTTCATTCAGCAAGGCCTCCGTGACCGCTGCCGACGCATACACCACGAAGTGATCTGCAGCATAGGCGCGGTTGACCCTTACAATTTCGCGCATCACTTCATAACAGACGGTTTCAACAGTTTTCATGCTTCCGCGGCCGCTACATACCGGGCACTCCGAACAGAGTACATGTTCCAGGCTTTCGCGTGTGCGCTTCCGGGTCATTTCTACCAGCCCCAACGAGGTGAAACCATTAATCGAGGTTTTCGCGCGGTCTTTGCCCAGCGCCTGCTCAAGACTGTGCAGCACACGGCGTTTGTGGTCAGCGTTTTGCATATCGATAAAATCGATAATGATAATTCCGCCGAGGTTACGCAAACGCAACTGCCTGGCGATAGCCTGGGTCGCTTCCGTGTTGGTATTAAAAATCGTTTCTTCAAGGTTACGATGACCGACGAACCCACCGGTATTAATATCAATTGTAGTCATGGCTTCGGTCTGATCAATAATGATCGAACCGCCTGACTTTAATTCTACTTTGCGATCCAGAGCTCGCTGCACCTCGTTTTCGACATCGAACATGTCAAAAATCGGCCGCTCGCCCGCATAGTATTCAAGCGCCTCCGCGAGCTCAGGAATGAACTGATTGACGAACTCCTGCAAGAGCTCAAAGGTGACTTTGGAGTCCACCCGTATACGTTCAATTTCGTCGCCAACAAAATCACGTAAGATGCGACAGGAAAGATTGAGATCTTCGTACACCAGGCCAATTTTCCGCATTCCTTTACGGCGTTTTTGCAGGGTGTCCCACAGGCGCCGTAAAAATGCTGCATCGTGCTTAAGCTCTTCATCGCTGGCACCTTCTGCTGCGGTGCGCACGATAAACCCGCTTTCTTCGTCACAATAAGGTTGAGCCGCTTTTTTCAGCCGCTCGCGCTCACTATCGTCTTCGATCCGTTGCGAAATACCGACATGTGGAGATTGGGGCATCAGCACCATGTAGCGCGAAGGGATGGTGATATCCGTGGTTAAGCGGGCACCTTTGGTACCCAGTGGATCTTTCACAACCTGCACCAGAATGTGCTGCCCTGGACGCACCAGGGTAGCGATATCCGGTGCTAATTCTGGCCGCGGTGCCACGCCCTCTGCCGCCGAAAGTGGTGAGACAATGTCAGAAGCATGCAAAAATGCAGCCTTATCCAGACCAATATCGACGAAAGCCGCTTGCATTCCGGGTAAGACGCGGGCGACTTTACCGACATAGATATTCCCCACCAGACCACGTTTGGCCTGACGCTCGATATGGATTTCCTGCAAAATACCGTTTTCAATTAACGCCACCCGGGTTTCCGTCGGGGTAACGTTCATCAGAATTTCAGCGCTCATCGTAGCTACGCTCCGCTGCTTGGATTAGTTGCTCAGTCTCATATAACGGTAGACCCACAACCGCCAGGTAGCTACCCTCAATGTGCGTCACAAATTTGCCCGCTCGCCCCTGAATACCATAGCCACCCGCTTTATCCTGGGGTTCACCGGTTTGCCAGTAGGCACTTATATCGTCGTCCGTCAGAATTTTAAAATGGACGGTGGTGGAGACTAACACCCGGTCAGTTGCACCATTATGGTGCAAAGCCACTCCGGTTAGGGCCTGATGCGCGCGTCCGGATAGCTTTGCCATCATCCGTTTAAAATCCTGTTCGTCTGTTGGCTTCTCGAGTACCTCATTGTCGCAAACAACCACGGTATCTGCACCTATCACCGCGGCATCTGAGCCGCTAAGCTGCGCGCCTGCCTCAGCTTTTTCTGCCGCCAAACGCAGCACATAATCCCTGGCGTGCTCGCCACTTTGCTGCTGTTCAGGGACCTGCGGCCGGACCACCTGAAAGGGGCGATCCAATAACTGCAATAATTCATTGCGACGTGGTGAACCTGAGGCAAGCACGAGCTGCATGACGAATTCCTTTTAGTACTTCTAAAAATCTAACGGATCAGATAACGACGGCGGTAACGGCGCATGATTAGAAAGACCCATGGCCATATTATCGCCGACGACACCACCGGATAAAAGTAAGGCCAGTTAAATGCCGCATCGTTCAATAAATGTTCGAATTCGTAGACCAATGCCCGTTTAATCAGGATAAGGACGCCAACAATCAGCAACTGCTGAGTAAGTGAGTAGTTACGTATGCGCTGAAAATGACGTAATGCTGGGTAAGCCATCAATACAAATGCTGTGGCGTAGATCCCGAAAGTGGTCCCCATCAGGATATCCGTTAGCAGACCGACAATAAGCACGGTACCAAAACCGACCCGGTGCGGAATCGCTATCAACCAGTAAATCAACACCAGGCTGACCCAGTCAGGCCGCCATGGTTCAAGAAATGAGGGGATCGGCATCACCATCAGCACCAGGGCGACGACATAGCTCAGTAATAGTGGGACTAACCCAGACTTAATCCACATCCGTCACCTCGTTATCAAATACCGGAGTTTCGGTCGCGTTCGCCGGCCACAGGAGTAACAGGGTGCGAATGCGATCAAGCTGCGCGAAAGGAGTCGCCGTCACCTTCGCGTACTGCAAGCGCTCATCGCGGTCGATCTCAGTGATCTGGGCCACTGGATAGCCCTCGGGGAATACTCCTCCAAGCCCTGATGACATCAGTACATCGCCTTCCTGCAATTCGGTGCTATGGGGAATAAAGCTGATGTCCAGGCGATTCAGATCACCCACGCCTTTGGCAATCACGCGGATATCATTACGCTCAGCGCGCAGGGATAATGCGTGGCTTTGATCAGAAATCAGCAGCACCCGCGCGGTGGTGCGCCCGACACTGTTGACTTGCCCTACAATACCGCGATTATCGAGCACCGGTTGGCCCTCGTACACACCATTGGCGTAGCCTTTATTGATGACCACCTGATGAGAGAACGGGTCGGTGGCGACAGCGACCACCTCAGCGACCATGCGCCGGCTCGCCGCGCGCACTTCCGAGCCTAATAACTGGCGCAGCCGGGCGTTCTCATTCTCCAGAAAATTCAATCGCTGCACTGCCATTTGCAATTCCAGTAATTCATCGCGTAAGCGTTGATTATCTTCGCGCAGGGCTGAACGGGTAGTGGCAAGGTAAACCAGGCGATCGAGGACTTCTTCAGGCAAAACAGCCAAATATTGAACGGGGGCGGTTGCGGTACTCAAAAACGAACGCACCGGCTGCATGGTTTGCAACCGGTGGTCGAGGAACATCAAACTGCCAGCAACAATAAGCGCTAACAGTAAACGTGTTCGTAATGAAGGGCCGTGTTCGAACAGCGACTTCATTTGGTGTTACTCATAGCTAAACAGGTCACCACCATGAATATCGATCATTTCCAGGGCTTTACCGCCACCACGTGCAACACAGGTTAACGGATCGTCAGCAATAATGACTGGGATGCCTGTTTCTTCCATCAACAAGCGATCGAGATCACGCAATAATGCGCCACCACCGGTCAACACCATGCCGCGCTCGGAGATATCTGAGGCCAGTTCTGGTGGCGATTGTTCCAGAGCAACCATCACGGCACTGACAATACCCATCAAAGGTTCCTGCAGCGCTTCGAGGATCTCGTTGCTGTTCAATGTAAAGGAGCGTGGCACGCCTTCTGCCAGATTACGGCCGCGGACTTCGATTTCGCGGACTTCATCGCCAGGAAAGGCCGAACCAATTTCGTGTTTGATACGTTCAGCAGTGGCTTCGCCAATTAACGAGCCAAAGTTACGCCGGATATAGTTGACGATAGCTTCGTCAAATTTATCACCACCGATGCGTACCGATGATGAATACACCACACCATTGAGGGAGATAATAGCGACTTCCGTGGTACCACCACCAATGTCTACAACCATCGAACCGGTGGCTTCTGAGACCGGCAGACCAGCACCGATAGCCGCTGCCATCGGCTCATCAATCAAATAGACTTCCCGGGCGCCCGCGCCTAAAGCTGATTCACGAATCGCACGGCGTTCCACCTGGGTCGAGCCACAAGGAACACAGACCAGGACCCGTGGGCTGGGCCGAAAATAATGGCTGTCATGGACCTTCTTGATAAAGTGCTGAAGCATCTTTTCCGTGACATAAAAGTCGGCGATAACACCATCTTTCATGGGACGGATTGCTTTAATGTTACCCGGTGTACGTCCCAGCATTTGTTTTGCCGCCTGACCTACCGCAGCAACACTCTTGGGACCACCCGAGCGCTCTTGCCGGATGGCCACAACCGAAGGCTCATTGAGAACAATGCCTTCGTCTTTAACGTAAATAAGTGTGTTTGCTGTTCCCAAATCGATGGACAGATCGTTGGAAAAAATTCCGCGCAATTTCTTAAACATCAGGGGTATTCCCTTTACTGGTCTTTAATTTTATCTGGTTGGTGGGGGGAGCCGCGCTAACTTTAGCAACTGAAGATCTTTCGAGCAAGCTTGCTCCCCTTAGTTTGGGTGTATTATTGCATATTTTTTGCATGGTTTTACTACAGATTCCCGCGCCATTATTCTTTCCCTTAAAATCAACTACAGGCCCCGGTCCGAATGTAACCATGACTTTGCACACAGACATAGCGGGTATCCACGCCTGCAATACTAAATTCGACGCTACTTTGCCCGCAAGGTTCCGCGGTCGAGCTATGCTGACTGGAAACCGGGCAGCCCCAGCTGTTAAATAAAATTCTCGCTGCTGCAGCTGGCAGAGTTGAGGATACGGTAACGCTGACACCAGCCGGCACTGATATGATGCGCTCAGAGTTAATACTGGCGCCGCACTCAACGGGCGTGATGGCTGTGTTGCTCAGGGTCAGACCGTAACAGCGGTTGCTGACATCCTGCATGGCACGCTCCTGACTCAGCCGCAGCAAGCTCACCAACTCAGTTCGCAAGAGGTTCTCATCGACGTTATCGTCACTCAAAAATACCGGTGCCGCGGTGACTGCCATGATGCCGAGAATAATAATAACGACTATTAATTCGATTACCGAGAAGCCTTGCCATTTCTTTACACTTGCCAGTTTGTTCATGACCATGCCCAGGTTGCGATGCACAATTTAGAAAAAGAGTATAGTATTGACTTAACAAGTTAAAGATTGTTGATAAACTGACGATAAAATAATCTCTGCGCAACCACTATCGAGCTTGCTTATGCGACAACCAAATCACGCTAAATTCGGTCAATTCTCCCGAATGACGACCGGCTTTACCCTGATCGAGCTGATTATCGGTGTGGTTGTACTCGCCTTTGCTTTCTCGCTGATTGCTACTCTTATTTATCCGCAAGCTATTCGCAGTGCTGAACCCGTGCTACAAGTGCGCGCGGCGAACCTGGCGCAGGCTTTTATCGATGAAATTCAGGCCAAGGCTTTTGACGAAAACAGCTCACAAAGCGGCGGGGACTTGCGTTGCGGTGAAACCGGCGCGCCCCCATGTAGCACGACCTTAGGCCCTGATGGCGAAACCCGGGATCGCTTTGATGATGTTGACGACTATCATCAGTTACAACTTACGCAGCCCAATTTGGCCGATGTGCTAGGCGCCAGCCTCGCCGATGATTATCGCGGCTTCAGCTATGCCATCAGCGTCTGTTATAGCGATGTGCAAGGCACCTGCAGCAGCGCTGTGACCACCTTTAAACGGGTGACCGTGTCGCTCGCAACATCTCAGTCACAGGACTTTGTCTTCTCCTATGTGAAGGGGAACTATTAATGCGCCAGCAAGGTTCTCGTTCAGCGTCCGGTTTTACCCTGATTGAAATTATTATCGTCATTTTACTGTTGGCGACGCTGGCGATTTACTCGTTTGGGTTTTTGGGCCTTGGCACGGACATGGTCGTGCAGGTCAATCAGCGTAACCAGCTGGTCGCTGAGCAGCGCTTTGCCATTGAGCGCATGAATCGCGAGCTGCGCTCGTCGGTGCCACGCAGCGCCCGGGCCAATGCCGCTTGCCTCGAGTATATGCCGATGCTCGGCAGCAACGTCTACCTGACCCTGCCCCGTCCGGGTCCCGGGGGCAGCCAGCCGATGGTGGTGGTCACGCCTTACCTGCCGTCAGCCCAGATGGTCAGCAATTACGTGTTGGTGTACGCCACCGGCGCCAACTTTATTTACGGAAACAATCAGCAACGTCGTAAAGTAGTTTCAGCTGTCGCCAATGATGCCCCGCAGGTAGGTCTGAGCACCCTGACCCTGACCGGCACCCCAGCAACCTTCTTTACCGACAGTCCGGCACGAACCTTCTTTATCGGTGCCAGCCCCGTTAGTTGGTGCGTCAATACCGCCAACCAAACCTTGGTGCGTTTTGCTGATTACGGTTTACTCCCGGCTCAACCTGACTTGGCAGCACTTAGCATCACGGCCTCCAGTCAGCAGGTAATGGCGGTGGATGTGGTGAATGATCTGAGTCTGGGGCAGCAACCATTTCATGTCTCGGCACCTACGCTGCAACGAAACAACCTGGTAAAACTTTTTCTTGCGTTCCGCTCGTCGGAGGCGTCAGCAAGCGCGGTCGAAATCACGCACGAGGTACATATACCGAATGTTCCCTAACTTAAGCCGTTTAGCTTTACCACAGTCTACCCGCTGCCAGCGGCAACAGGGTGCCGCGCTGGCGATTGCATTATTTGTGCTGCTGGTGATGAGTCTGGTGGGCCTGACCTTAGTGCGCTCACTCAATGATACCGCCGATGCCGTCGCCAGTGATGTGCTCGGGGGCCGAGCTCAGCTGGCCGCCAGCAGCGGTGTGCAGGCGATCATGGTCGAGCTGTATCCGCTCAACATGGGCTTTGACCCCTCGGTGTGTCCAGCGCGGGTGGCCAGCGAGCCTCCGGTCGTGCGCAGCTATAGCTTCACCGCACCGGGTCTGAGCCAGTGCACCGCGCAAGTACGCTGCAACCAACTAGACTTAACAAGTCCCTACAGCGGCACACACATTAGAATCATTGCTGAAGGAAGCTGTGACGGTGGCGCAATGATGTATTCCAAACGTATCTTAGTCGAGGTCGCTGATGCCATTAAGTAAGTCTATACCTTTGCTTACCACGAGCTTGACCAGTAGCCTCGTCGCTTTGTTGCTCGCTACAGCAAGTTTGCCAGCACAAGCACAAAGCACGCCTGACGCCACCCAATGTGATCAGTACAGCGAGCTTTTTGATTATGGCATTATCGGTGAGTCGGGGTTTGATTATGGTAATAACTCGGAGATTAACGGTAATCCAATCGACGGTTCTGGCAATACCCCGACGCCAGAGGGCCAGGTCGATACCGTAGACTTAAACTATCCGCCACTGAACCCAAGCACCTTTCCGAGCGGCCAGACAGGCGGTCCTGATTTAACCAACGCTACGGGTATTCAGGCAGGCAGTTACGGCACCATTTCAACGAATAAACAAGGCAAAGCGACACCCTTTGTTTCCTTTACCGGTGGCGGAACTTACTATATTGAAGAGCTCATTTTTGACGGTAAGGACTCGACCGCGGAGCTGGCACCTGGCGACTACTTTATCGAGCGCTTAAACCTTGATAATAACTCGTATATTAATATCGTTCCGCAAGGCCAGGTGCGCTTGTATGTGCGCGACTATTTGATCGGTGATAACAACATCTTCGTCAATAGTAATGGTCCAGTGGGTGACATGCTGGTTTACCTGTACGAGAACGCCTACGTGGATTTGGGAAATTTCAACGAAGGTGGCGGCAGTAATACGGTCGTCAACTTCAATGGACTTATTTACAGTCCCTACGCGTCGACCTCCGTTACCCTGGGCAACAACAACAATTATCAGGGTGCTATTCTGACGCCGGGCACAGTTAGCGTAGGCGCGAACACCAGCTTCAGCTACAGTCCAGAGGTTCAGGACCAGCTACTAGAGGCGGTCGGCTGCGAACCTACCTCAAGTATCCACCATCTTCGTATTCGCCACCCACAGTCGATTGTCAGCTGCTACAGTGCCGTGGTTGAAGTACTGGCCTGCGCTGATGCCAGCTGCTCGCAGCTCTATGCCGGCAATGTGGCTGTGGATCTTAATGCTGGCACGAGCGGCCCTACCTGGCAGGGTGGCAATGTCACCAGTAGCTCCGGTGCCAGCGCAACACTAAACTTCAGCAACGGCAGTGGTGTGGCCGGTTTGCAGTGGGTCAGCGGGGGAACCGCGACGCTCTCGGCACCGGCCAGCTCACCGGCTCCGGTGGCGGCAACTCAGTGCGTGACCAGTAACGGCACTGTGGCAACCAATTGCGAACTGACATTCTCCACTGCGGGTCTTATTATTACAGACGCCGATGGCCAAAGCGTGATCCCGGGACACTATGCCGGCATAGATTTCCCAAGCGTACTCCGGGCCGTTGAAACCAATACCACAACGGGCGCGTGCGAGGCACGTGTGAGTGGCCCGCAGACCGTTGAGCTCGCCGTGGAGTGTACCAATCCCGTCGCCTGTCAGCCTGGGCAAACCTACACGGTGAACGGCAACACTGTGCCATTAAACGACGCCGGCAGTGCGCTGAGCTACACCAGCGTGAACCTGAACTTTGACAGTCAGGGCGCGGCCAATTTAACGAATAATTATTCTGATGTCGGGCTACTGAGCATGCACGCGCGACTGGAACTGGATGAAGCGCCCGCCGCCGGACATGCCAGTGTTTCTGATCCGACCACGACTCTGACGGGCTCGAGCTTAAACGACTACGTGATTAAGCCGCACACACTCGAAGTGGTTGCGCTGGATGAGAATGACCAACTGTGGACAGCCACAACCGCAAGCGGGCCAGGCTTCGTGGCAGCGGGCGAGCCATTCAAGATGGTCGTGTTAAGCCGCAATGCTGGAGGCGCTATTACGCCTAACTTCGGTAATGAAGTCAGCCCGGTTGCGGTGACTGCGAGCTTTGACTCCATGGCCTACCCGCTTCCCGCCGATGCCAGCTCCGACGGCAGTAAACTGGCCATCAATCAGCCGTTCTCACCCAGCACCGCCCTCGCCGGCGCTTACCAGACTGAAGGTGCGACCTGGCTGGAGGCCGGAACAGTCAACTTACGCGCCGCCTTTTCCGGCAACGATTACTTAGGTGGCGGCGACGCCTTAGAACGCCCTGCCAGTCCGGTGGGACGCTTCTATCCGCATCATTTTGCCCTGATTAACAGCAGTCTTACCAATAGTTGCACTACCTTCTCTTATATGGGCGACACCGGGGTCAACCTCGACGCTTTGGTCGAGGCCCAGGCCCTGGCTGGTCAGCGACTACGGAACTATGGCAGTAATTATGCCAATACAGCAGTGCTGGAATCTGTGGCCCGTAACACCCCAGCCGATCAACCGACGGATAATTTTGTCACGCGCTGGCAGGCGTCCCTGCCAACGGCCTGGACCACTGGGCAACTGCTGATAGCGGTCACTAACGCGACCCTGTCACGACGTGCCGATGCGCAACCCGATGGTCCTTTTGAGCAAGTTGAAGTCGGATTACAAGTTGCGAGTGAAATGGACAACAGGGACTTCCCGAGTGGTGACGCAACCCTCGCCACAATTGCCGGCGATGCGGTACCACTGAGTGGCAGTCTGCTATTGCGCTACGGACGACTCGTGCTCGATAACAGCTACGGCCCTGAGTCTGAAAATCTACCGGTGGCCTTGCGCGCGGAATACTGGAACGGCGCGTTGTTTACCACTCATGGTCTGGACCAATGTTCTGAGTACGCGCCAACGGAGCTGAGTGTGGTGGACTATATCGACCCTATCACCACATCAGCTGATGGCGCCCCTGGCTCCTTGGTAGATGGCCGGGTCGGCACCAGCCCACTGTTCTGGCTCGCTCCGACGGGAACCCCGGCGCAGGGTGAGTTTATCTTTGAGTTCGATGCCCCGTCCTACCTCGAATATCCCTGGCAGGACGCCGATGGCAACAGCTTTTCAGATCCGCGCGCCTTTGCCGGCTTTGGTTTATACCGCGGCAATACCCGTAAAGCGACCGAGAAAGATCTGACCCAATAAAAAAGGCGCTCCCAGAGCGCCTTTTTCAACTTATAGCTTTACCGTTTTAGGACTAGAATTAACAGCCCCTGACATCCACAACTACAGTTGCTGGGGTATCTTCATCAGCAGCCTGAGTGTAGAGAACATGACAGCTGTCCGCACCGGAGAAATCTGGAGTTTGTCCGGTAGGCGCAAACGCAACTTCTGATGCAGAATTCGTCGCCGGAGTGGTGCCACTGTCATAACGAGACCAGTCAGTACCAAGACCTGCCGCGCGATCGATACCGTTCACTGCCGCCGCCGGGTAACCGTATACAGTATCGACAACACCGCCTTCTGTGGTCACTGTTGAAGTTCCTTCATCTTCTGTGCCATTTACCAGGCTGCGTGCATACACCAGCTGCATGGCGCCCTGAATAGATGCTTGTGCACCTTTCACCGTAGACTCACGTGCGTCCGACGAAAAATTAATGAACTGTGGCGCTGCAGTAACCGCTAAGATACCGAGCACAACAATCACGATGATTAACTCAATTAACGTAAAACCTTGTTGACGTTTCATAACTACTTCTCCATGGACTCAAAAAAAATTAACAACCCGAAACGGTAGCAACAGGCAGTGGTTTCCCTGTATCGTCGGCATTATCTTCGTACGTAATATAACAGTTTGTGGCCTCAATTTCAGTCGCCGTGGAACCTGCTGCAGCAAGACTTGCCAGTGTACCCACGTAGACACCGTTCGTTCCGCCTGCATAATCTCCCGCGGTTTTCTCGGCAAAGGTCCAGTCGCTACCAGCGCCGGCCGCTGTGGCAATCGCTGCCGCTTTCGGATAACCATTGGCGATGGCAATAACCACAGTCGACGAGTTGGTCGGTACCGTGTTTTCACCCGCTAGTTTGCCATCGATGGCAGCCTTGGCGTAGCTCAGCTCAACCGCGGATTTCATGCTCGCCTGCAAGCCTTTCAAAGTGCTTTCACGAGCATCACTCGAGAAATTGATAAATTGCGGAGCTGCAGTCACCGCTAGGATACCAAGTACCACGATAACAATGATCAGCTCGATCAGCGTAAAACCTTTTTGTGTATTCATTCCGTTCTCCTGTTACGACTATCATGCCTTCCATAATGCGTTTTGCAAGCGGCGATTTAATTATTACTAAAAATGCTCACACCACCGGTGCGAGGGTTATAAACAAAAGCATTGCCCACGCTTAAGTAATCATTACCAGCAGGGGCTGAGCCAAGATTTTTAATGGTGTTTGCTAAAAAGTACACACATATATCGTTAGTACCATTATTTTCCCGTGCCACGTAATAACGATTTTCGCCAAGCAGGGCATAGTTTGCCGTCGCCGTCGGTGCGCCCTGGAGGATGGCCTGCATAATGGTGCGGCAGTCCTCACTGCTCATGTTCTGATCATGAGCATCCGGATTAGTATTCCCGCTGACCGGATAACCGGTGCTTCCGTCAACGTTTACGGGGACGCCATCCATCACGATCACTGCTCCGGCACCCACATTGTTACCTTTGGGACGGCCGCGTAGCTCCCATTCTGCGCGGACCAGGCTGACCGCACTGGCGAAGCCTCCCGCTACACCTTCTAACGCCGCATCTTCAGCGTCAGCACTGACGCTGGTAAAGCGTGGCAAGGCCGATGCAGCTAAGAGACCGAGAATGACAATGACGATTATCAACTCGATCAAGGTAAAGCCGCGCTCTTGAGTCGCTTGCTCGGGGTTCATAATAATGTCCTCTTCACCATTTTGTTGTTCATAAATACGTTGATTAACGACCTTTGTAAGCATCCATCATGTCCCACATCGGTGTGAATATTCCCAGCGCCATAATCGCCACCATCACTGCTACCAGCACCAGCAGAATAGGCTCGATGCGGGCAGTCAGGCTTTTTAAATCGTAATCGACTTCGCGTTCATAGTAATCCGCCACTTCATTGAGTAATTCATCAACCCGCCCGGTTTCTTCGCCGACGCTTATCATCTGCATGACAAGTGGTGTAAACAAATTCGTACCTTGCGCTGCGCGGGTCAGACCTTCGCCTTTTTCAATGGTACGGCGCATTTCCTCAATGCGGTCATGCATCCAATAGTTATCTACCGCGTCAGCAACTAAATGTAGCGACTGAGTCAGCGGCACTCCGGCCCGCAACATCACCGAAAAACTACGGGAAAAGCGCGACAGCAAACTACGCAAAACAATATCGCCAAAGATCGGCATACGCGTTTTCCAGCGATCCCATTTAACTCGACCTGTTTCACTGGTTTTAAAACGATTCAACGCAAAAATAGCCGCCACAATTGCTAACAGCATCAATGGCCACCAGTCGACGAAGAAATTCGACACGCCAATCAGAATTTGTGTGGGTAACGGCAGTTCCGCGTTAAATTGCTCGAACATACGGGCAAACGTCGGAATCACCCAGATATTCAAAATAAACATTGCGACCACCAATGCAGAAACGATAAACATTGGGTATCGCAATGCTGACTTGACTTGCTTACGCGTGTCCTGCTCCCGGCCCAGGTAATCCGAAAGCTGTTGAAATGCCTCTTCCAGCTGCCCCGTATTTTCCCCCACATGCACCACAGCGACCAGCAAGCGTGGAAAGACTTTGGGATGCGCTCCCATGGCAACAGAGAGCTCACGTCCACGTTCCAGCTGTTCGACCACATCACCCAGCACTTCCCGCATACGCCGTTTCGGACTATTGACGGCCAGCCCGTCAATGGCGCGCAACAAGGGAATACCCGCCTTCGTCAGCGAGTACATTTGGCGGGTGAAGACAATCAGATCATCGAGATCGATTTTTTCATCAAATAGCCGCAAGCCTGACCCGCGCGAAACTTCATTGCTGCGAGGCGCTATGGTAAGTGGCGTCACACCGCGGCGGATCAGAGTATCCGCGGCGACCCGCTCGGACGCAGCTTCCAACGCTCCGGTGACCAGCTCTCCTGAAGCATCGCGACCGCGGTAGCTAAACTCAGCCATGGGCTGTCTCCTCGGCCTCATCGACGATGCTACGTAATTCTTCCTCTTCTACAGTTTCGGCCAGGAACAGAACCTCATCAATGCTGGTAATCCCCTCACGGGCATAGTCCAGTGCGGCCAGCGCCAGCGGCCGGAAATTCTCGGCAGCTCTGGCGGCGCTGGCGAACTCACGCATATTGGAGTCACGCAGGGCATTGATCATGGCTTCGTTTAATTCCAGTAATTCAAATACCCCAATGCGGCCCTTGTAGCCGGTATGGTTGCAATTGCGGCAGCCTTTTCCTTTGACGAAGCCGCTACCATCAGCGGGGACATCCGGTGCCATATGCCGGATCAAGGTCAGATCGGCAGGCTCAACGGTGGTTTCGGTCTTACAGCTATCACATACTTTGCGAATTAAGCGTTGCGCCAGCACCCCGCGTACTGCGGCGCCAACCAGATACGGCGCAGCCCCCATGTCGATTAAGCGCAACGCGCTGGTAATGGAGTCGTTGGTGTGCAGAGTCGTCAGCACCAGGTGACCGGTGATCGCGCCGCGAAGGCCAATTTCAACGGTTTCACCATCGCGCATCTCACCGACCATAATGATATCCGGGTCCTGGCGTAAGGTGGTACGCAGTACCCGCGAAAAGCTCAGCCCAATTTTACTGTTCACCTGCACTTGCGAAATGCGCGGCAACCGGTATTCAACCGGGTCTTCAACAGTAATGATCTTCTTTTCAGCTTTGTTTAATTCATTCAGCACACCATACAAAGTGGTGGTTTTACCTGATCCAGTAGGGCCAGTGACGAGCAGCATGCCGTAAGGTTTATGGATCAGGTTGCGAACGCGCTCGAGTAGGTTCTCAGGTAATCCGGTCTGTTCAAGATCCAGAATACCCGCTGACTGATCCAATAAGCGCATGACGCAGGACTCGCCATATTGCACGGGCATCGTCGCCATCCGTACATCAATTGCGTGATCCCGCACTTTGATATGAAACCGGCCATCCTGCGGCATCCGTTTCTCGGAGATATCCAGCCCTGCCATCAGCTTGAGGCGCAGCACTAAAGCACTGGCGATAGTGGTCTCGTTCAGCACGTTCTCCTGCAACATACCATCCACGCGCATCCGGATCCGTAACGAGCGGTCATCCGGCTCAATGTGGATATCCGAAGCCCGCACCTGTACCGCGTCAGCGAAGATGGACTGCAGCAATTTCGCAACTGTTGCGTCATCACCCTCATCTTCAAGGGACAATGCCGCGAGGTCGACCACTTCATCCTGTTCGTACTCGGTTTGCAGCTGGCTCGCAAATTGGGCGATGTCTTTGGTGCGCCGGTAAAGGTTATCAAAGGCTTCCAATAGTTCATGATCAGGTGCGACGGCGAGCTTAATCGAGCGCGGTTGCAAAAACTGACTGATGGCATCCACCGCGGCTAAATCTGCGGGATCACTCATTGCAACTAAAGCTTCGCTATCATCTGCCTCAACCACCAACGCCCGATGCCGGCGTGCCTGAATCTCAGGCAGTAAATTCACGACATCATCGGCGATTTTGCGTTCGCTCAACTCGACAAAAGGAATATTCAACTGGCGCGCAAGGAACTCAAGCAGCTCCTGTTCGCCAATGAAGCCCATATCAACCAGAGTTACCCCAAGCTTACGCCCGTTGGTGCGCTGATCATCAAGCGCCTGTTTCAGTTGCGACTCAGTGATAATGTTCTCTTGCACCAGCAGGTCGCCAAGGCGCATTTTTAAACGAGGTCGCATACTTATTGGCCTCCTAAAACGTATTGTCGCTGCAAGGCATAACGTCTCGCATCCTGACTCAGGTCAGCGTCTTCGAGCGCATGCTGATAGCTGTTTAAGGCAGCTTTGGGTTGCTCGGCATCCTCGTAGGCCACGGCTGCAGCCAGCCACCAACGACCTTCCTGAGTGCGCTCAGCCAGGCGCTGGTAATCAGCAGCGGCCTCACCGTAGCGCCCAAGCTCACTTGCGGCGGTCGCACGCATTTGTAGTAAATCCGAGGTTTCAGGCGTATTTGCGGGAATTTCGCTAAGCACCGAAAGCAGCTTTCCATAGCTGCCACTTTCCAACATGATGCGGGCGTAAAGTATTTGCCAGCGCGTTTGCAGTGGCTGTCGCTGTAAGCCTTCTTCAAGGACCGCAACCGCCGATGCGACGCGTCCGCGACCATACCAGTACGCGGCGAGTTCACTTCGCGCATCAACGTGCTCAGGAGCCAGCGCAATCACTTGCTCAAGTAAACTTCCTGCGCGCTGGCGCTCGCCGTTTTGTAAAGCTTCTCTGGCCTGGTTGAGTTTTACTTCCGCTAACTCTTCAGCACTTAATTCAACCCGGGTAACCTTCATGGTGCCACTGCTGGCGTCAACGGCTTCGCCCCCCGCGTCGCCCGACTGCGGTTCAGTAGTCATTTTTTGACCGGCCCCGGACTGTTGCTCCGGGCCAGGCGTTTGCTGTGGCCGAGTTAGCTGCTCTGGCTGAGACTGTTGCGGTTCAGACTCTGTTGCAAGGTTGGATCCTGTTTGCGCATTCACCGGCGCTGGCATCAATTGGCGCTGAGGTTGCACCGCTTGCGGGGCAGGCGTACTCTGTTGCTCCGCGGCCGCTGTCTCTGGCGCTGCAGCTAGCGATGTTGGCTCCTGCTCAGCCCCTTTGATCGGTGCTGGCGTCGACTGTACACGCAAATCTGGTTCCGAGCCGGACATGCTGTCATAAATTGCCATGAAAGCGACCACGCTAATCGCCACGACTACAAATATGCCCAGCAACCACGCCCAAGGAAAGCCACCAGGAGCTGCCGCAGCAGGGGTAAGATTGCCTTTGCGCTCCTGCTGTTTTCGCTGATCTAAATCGCGCAACATGCGGTTAATTACACTCATGATAGATACTCCGTCAGCCAGCCCTGCTGCCACGACCATAGCAGTGCTACAGCTACGCCTCCGACTCCCGCCAGGCTCCACCAGAGCCATGTCCGCGAGGGTAAGGCAACATCCTCAGTATCGGCGACCGCAAAGCGCACGTGCCGCGGCGTGACCTGATAACAGCCCTCACCATAACAGAGCATAAGCACTTTGTGGCAGAGCACATTCGCCAGTCGGGGAATGCCGCGACTGGACTGATGTAACATTTTCACCACCCGGCTGGAAAAAACCGGAGCGCCCTGATAACCGGCGATATGCAAGCGATGCGATATGTAGCGGGCAAGTTCGGTTGGGCTCATCGCCTGCAATGAGTAGCTAAAGGTGACGCGTTGGCGTAGCTGGCGATGCTCCCGGGTAGCTAGCCGCTCATCAAGTTCCGGCTGGCCGAACAGGACAATATGTAAAAGCTTGCGTGTCTCTGTTTCCAGATTCGAAATTAATCGCAAAGCTTCCAGACTTTCTGCCGGCAGGGCTTGTGCTTCATCAACAACAATTACAGCGATCTGCCCGGCCCGGCTGATCTCCACCAGTCGTTCCTGGATCGCCTGCGTTAGTAACTGCTCACTTTGCTCAGCAGGCGGCTCAACCTGGAGCTCGCGAGCAATATGCGCGCGCATTTCGCTCGGTGTCAGGTACGGATTAGGAATATAGGCGGTCACGTAATGGTCAGGCAGCTCATTGAGGAGCTTGCGGCACAATAGGGTTTTTCCAGTGCCCACTTCACCGACGACTTTAATAAAACCTTCACCCGCCTCAAGGGCGGTGAGCAAAACCTCAAACGCAGAACGGTGACCCTCGAGATCGCAGTAAAAACTGGTGTTCGGGGTCAGCGTAAAGGGCAGTTCTGTCAATCCGTAATGCGTTTGATACATAATGTTTATCGGTTACTCGTTGTACCAGCGTTTCAGCAAGTCGCTGGAGCGCTCAAGTTCTTGTTTCCAGGTGTCTACACCTACAACCACTGGTCGAATAAGGATAACTAACTCTTTTTTCTGTTCCGTACGCCGCTTGTTTTTGAACAAGTTACCGACCACCGGAATATCACCGAGGACCGGGGCTTTGGATTCATTGTCCGTATAACTGGTCTGCATCAGGCCACCCAACACCACAATTTCTCCATTACGCGCACGGACAATGGTATCGCTTTCGCGAATATTGCTTTGTGCTAAAGGCAGGATAAACGACTCCTGATTGAGGGTAATGGTCTTATTTTGCTCGGTGGTCTCAACCACTGAAGGGTGCACATGCAAAATCACTTCGCCGTTATCACTTATTTGCGGAGTGATATCCAGTGAAATCCCCGAGAAGAATGGTGTTAACTCAATATTCGGTGTCGATGTCGTGGCAGTGCCGGTCACCGTTGTAGTTGAAACATCGGTGACGAAATACTCATCTTCACCAATTTTAATCACAGCTTTCTGGTTATTACTGGCACTTACCCGGGGATTTGACAGAACTTGCACATTGCCCTGATCCTGCAGTAAGTTCAGAACGCCGCTGAAATCACCAACATCCAGTGACATACCAAAGACACCATTGGTGCCACTCACACTACCACCGCTGAAACCAATACTGCCGTTGGCGTTCCCAAGGCTGAACAAGTCGCTCCAGTTGATGCCTTGCTGATAATTATCGTTCAGTGCGACTTCAACAATGCGAGCCTCTAAAATCACCTGGCGCTGCAAGCGTTCTTGCGCAGTGGCAAGAAACTCGCGTGCGGCCCGCAGCTCACCCGGCAACGCAGTCACGGTCACCAGGCCTGCTTGCGGTGATACCACCACCCGCCGGCCATCGCCCTCGCCCACGATACCCTGAACAATTTCTTTAAGATCGCCCCAGAGGTCAGTTTCAGATTGAGTAGAAATCGATGAACCATTGGTTTGCATGCCGTTATTCATGCCATTCAGACCACGATTCGCTAAGTTGCCCTGGCCGGCAAGTCCACCCTGATTACCAAGTAAGGCATTGTTGTAGGTACCACCGCCATAAAGACCATTTTGATCATCGTTGTCTTTAACCCCGCCCGAACTCACCCGGGTCTGCGACAGACCCATACGTTGCAAAGCCAGGTAATCAAGAGCAATAGTTTCAGTGCGCAAGCCTGCCGGGAAAACCCGAATCATCCGTCTTTCATGCTTAATGTCGTAACCATAGATATCAGAGATGACGTCCAGGGTTTCCATCAAGGTCACCTCTTTCAAGCTGACGGTAATGGTACCGCTCACCTCAGGATGAACCACAATATTATAGGGCGAGTCGGCGGCGAGCCCGCCAAAGAACTCGGCTGCCGCAATACCATTGGCGTTTACCGAAAACCGTGGCTCCGCGAGCAGCTGCTCACTGGCATTACGAGTCTCAAACGCCGATGGTCGGAGAGTTTCGCGAACCGAATCAGGCAGTGGTGGTCGTGCAGACTCTTGCAATTGGGCAGCCGGGTTTAAGGCCTGTTGTGCCTCTACCGGTTTGCGCTCAGGTTGATGCGCACACGCTGATACAACCATGGTTGCTGCAATAAGAGTGGCAATCCGCATTAGTTCTGTCCCCCTGAACCCGACGCAGACTCGGTCGTTAACGGATTCTGCGTGTAAAGTGATAATTTAAATTCGCTGCCATTTGCGGCATCGCGCACGATCACGTGGTTCATTGTGATTTTTGTTATGGTGTACGGTGGTAAGTGTTCGCCTTCCACTATCCGCTGCCCATTGATATAGGCCGTGAAACCTGAGGGCCGCTGTTGGATAGCGTTAAGACGTAAATCAGTAAGCTGGGCCTGTTGCTGTGCAGCTGCGCGGTTTTGCGGCGGCTGGGTCGGATCATTCAGCTCTTGCGCTGCGGCCGCTGATACGACAAAACAGCTGGTCAGGAGCCAGGCGTTAACTCGCAACATAATCACGCTCCAGGCTAAGAGTGTATATTTCTAATAACAGTGTCGCATCCGGGTGTTCTTTGACTTCATAGTCCATGCGCTGCCAGTAGAACGACCAGGGCAATTGTTCCAGCTTTAAGAAATAGCGGTAGATTTCATTGTAGTCACCGCGCAAAATCAGCTGCAATCGATGTTTGTAGATGGCTCCGGCGGTCGCCTCGCCATCACCGTAGACACGCTCAGCTGGCAATGCCTGAGCCGACTGTACTTCGAGCGCGCCGGCGCTGCCCAACAACGCCTTTAACAGTTGTCGATTATCTGCCGCACTCACATAATTGGTTTCAGCCCGGAGCCTGCTATTCAGCTGTGCTAAACGCTGCTCCAGCTCACTTAATTTAGTTCGTAGCGGCGCTTGCGGATCCCCTGCCAGACGAATTTCTACGGCCTGCAGTTGTTGCTGCAACAACTCCACCCGTGATTGCTGCTGCTTCAGTTTGGTTTGCTCGGTTTTATAGGTTTGCCAGGTCGGCAGTAGCGCTACCCATAAGCCCAGATAAGCGATAAATATCAGGGTCAGCACAAACCAGAACTTGCGCCGGCTAAGGGGCAGCTCATTGAATTTTAGTTGTAACTGCTGCCATCTCGCTTTCATTGCATGCTCCCCGAAACGGCCTGAACGTCGCGACTATGCTGCAAGTGACCGACAGTAAAACGCAAGCCTCGCTCACCTTCATCACGAAGCTCAAATACACCGAAAGGCCGATCCTTAAGGGTTGGATATTGGCTGAAATCCGCCAGCCAGGCCGGTAATTGCTGAGGTTCCAACGTTACCCCCTGCAGCGTCAACGCCTGATCTTGCAGCAAAATCCGATGCAACCAGATGGCGTGTTCATCGGCAGCGGCAAGATCGACCAGGAGTTGCGAGAAACTCACGCTGTTTCTCCCCGTAAGCTGCTGCATTTGCACCAGCAGGCGTTGCCGCAACGTGAGCCGGTGTTGCACGCTCTCCAGTTCTTCATTAAGGGAGCTGTCGTTCAGTGCTTGTTCAAGAGCCGCCTGGCGCTGGCGCAGCTGAACTTCAATTTGGTTGGCTTGCGTAACACTGGCAACGAAGGCTGCTTGCTGTTGCCCGGCAATAAACTTGAGCACCAGCCAGGCCACCACGAACACCGCAATCAAGGACACTGCCGTGACGACAAAACGTTGTAACGTTAACCATTCACGGTTGGGCCGTAACTCAGGTACATAGAGGTTAGCGAATGTTTTCATTTACGCTCTCCCCTCTAACTTGCACGACATCAAAGCGCCGCCCAGAGCCGCAAAGTCACTGTAGTCCCCGGCGCCCAACTCGCTTGCCCATGCTGGATACTCGGCCCAGTTGGCGGTCAGTCCCAAATCTTCATGTAATTTAGCCAACACTTCTTCATTTTTACTCATCGCCATTGCCAGCACCACGTCAGTAATCGGCCGCTGCCGCAGTTGCCGCTCGAAGTAGTCCGCCGAGCGCTGGATTTCGACGCTTAAGGGTTGCAAGCCACCCATACGAACTTCTTCAATGCTAAGCTCACTGATATTTTCCAAGGCCCGAACAGAACGGTTGACCTGCAGAACTCCCTCACGATAAACCTGCAATAATGCAGCCTGCTGCGGTTGCTGATAAACCAACACCGCCGGCTCTGAAACCGATGTAAACATTTCCCTTATCGCCTGTTCTTCAGCAAAAATCCCGATAACATTATCTGAGACGTCGTGGATCGCTGGCAAAATCTGCTCCAGCTGAGATTTATTGGCGGCGATGGCGTGAATTTTGTCGTGCCCGGGCAGCTGCACAGGAAGTTCATAATAATCCGCGATGCAATTTTCCGGCTCAACATCAATAAGATCACGCAGGTTGTAGCGCAGGCTTGTGGCAATTTCGTCTTCAGGAAGGTTCGGTCGATCGAGTGCGACACTCTGGTAAAAACCACTGCCCAGCACCAGCGATAGCCTGGGCTGGCCACGGCAATAACGCGCGTACTCATGAGCCAACTGCTGAATAGCGGTCGCGAAATCATTATCTTTGGCGTCACGCTCATCAGAAACGACGAGGCTTGGCGGACCGTCAGCCTGAGGCTCTACGACCACGAGATGCACCTTACCCTTGCGAATAGCAAAGGTAAGGATGAGCTGGTTCGACTTGCGCGCACGAAGGAAATTAAACAAATCTCAGTCCCTGTTCATTTTATAATTTTTATTAAAGCCTGGACTCGACTTCTTAACGTAAGTTTGACACTTTCCGCCTGAAAAACAAGCACTGTTATATGTAAAAGGTACTTGTTTTATTTTTGTTTTACTTCTCCACTTGCCAGTTCAGGGTTTCGTTCGCCCAATAAGGAACCATCGGCCCTACAGCGGTATCGATAGTGGCGGCAACCTGCCAGGGCTCGCGCCGCAGCGTGACGGTCTCAGTTGCACGTGGATAGCCGTAGAAATCAGCGCCAAAGTGGCTGGCAAAATCAGCTAACTTATCCAACGCGTCCATGCGCTCAAAAAATTCAGCGTAGAGCTCCAGCGCAGCTGGCGCAGAATAACATCCGGCACATCCACAGGCGGCCTCTTTCTTCGACTGTGCATGGGGTGCAGAGTCAGTCCCCAGAAAGAACTTAGGGCTACCTGAAACCGCAGCTTTCTGCAGCGCCAGCTGATGTTCCCGCCGCTTGAGAATTGGCAAACAATAGTTATGTGGCCGTACGCCGCCCACCAGCAGATCGTTACGGTTCATCAACAGGTGCTGTGGCGTAATGGTGGCCGCGACATTGGCGCCCATACTTTCGACAAAAGCCACGGCATCACTGGTGGTGATGTGTTCAAGTATAAGTTTAAGCTGTGGATGGCGCTCCATTAACGGTCGCAGTTTGGTGTCGATGAACACTTTTTCGCGGTCGAATATGTCAATATCTGCTGTCGTCACTTCACCATGCACCAGCAAGGGAACCTTTAGCTCTGCCATTGCCGCAAAAACATGGTCTAAAGCTTCGATATCAGTGACGCCCGCTGCCGAATTGGTGGTCGCGCCCGACGGATAAAGCTTAAAGCCAATAATATTTTCATCGGCGGCGGCTTCCTCAACCTGCACACGCGAGGTTTGTTGGGTCAGATAAAGCGCCATTAACGGTTGAAAATCGGCCCCTGCTGGAACCTCTGCCATAATCCGTTCCCGGTAGGCCATGGCCTGCTGTGCGTCAGTAACTGGCGGTACCAGATTTGGCATGATCACCGCCCGCCCGAATACGGAAGCACTGGCGGGAACCGTGGTCGCCAACAGTTCATTGTCACGCAGGTGTAAATGCCAGTCATCTGGACGAGGAAGAGAAAGCTGTTGCATGAAAACCTCTTAACTTCAGAAAAGTGGATCTTAATATGGGTAGTATAACTGCTCTAGTCTTTAGTTACAGTCACACATTGGTTGCGACCCTTGGCTTTTGCTTTGTAGAGCGCTTCATCCGCCCGTGCCATCCAATGATCGAGTTTTTCGTCGTCTTTTCGAACCTCGGCAATACCGGCGCTGATGGTAACCGAGATCTCCTCTCCTTCAACCTTAAAGGACTTCTCGGCGATCGCTTTCCGAATACGCTCCAACGCCGTCGTCGCAGCATCAACCTCGGTATGCGTAAATAGTATCGCAAATTCCTCACCGCCAAGTCGACCGAATAAGTCCATGTCGCGCAGTTGCTTCTCCGCACGATGACAGAATTCGCGTAGCACCTGATCACCTGCAGCATGACCGTAGTTGTCATTGACGCTTTTAAAATGATCCAGATCGATAACAGCAACGGTCATGGGCACCTGGTAACGCTTAAACTCATCAAATCGTTTACTCATGGCCTCCCAGAACACGCGCCGGTTGGCTACCCCGGTCAACTCGTCAGTGGTGGCTAATTTGCGTAGCTCTTCCACCGCCTGTCTGCGTTCTTCATCCATCCGCCGCATATGCATCAGCGTTCCTAAGGTATCCAACATGGGTCGCAACAGACCCAGATACTCTTGTCTGTAATGCCCATCAGTATTGGCCAGCACCATCAGTCCAACCACGTCGCGCTTAAAGTAAAGTGGCATGACCAGAGCGTTATTCAGGTCCGGTAGCACCAGCGGCTTTAACGTCAGGTCCTGCTCGGACAGCGGCTCATGATAAAACTCGGGTTCGCCGCGCACTAACACAGAGCGCAGTACATCGCCCCCCACCTCGACCTCCAGCGACTGCTGAATCAGTTGCTGCATCGACTCTGATTTGTGCTCTATGCTACCGAGCCTCAAGCCGTGGGCCAGCACTAGATTTCGCTGTTGCGAGTGAGCAGGTAACTCACCGATAAAACCGACCTTACTGTCGGTCATGGTCATCAGTTTAGGCAGTGCGAAATCACAAACCTCGCTAAAGTTTTTTGCCAGCATAAACTCATTTTGCACGTGTGATACGAGCTCCAGAACCTCAGCCTGCTGCTCAAGGACTTTTTCACTGGCAATCAACTGAGTAATATCGTGATGAATGCCCATCATTTTCAGTGGACGCCCCTGGGCGTCACGAGCGATAATTTTTCCAACACTGTGAAGCCACAAATAGTGACCTGCCCGATGGCGCACACGAAACCGTGCATCGAAGCGATGCGTCACGCCTTTTGCATGCGCGCTCATCTGTTCTTGCATTTTCTCTATATCATCTGGGTGCACCAGTGTTCGCCAGTCCAGTTGCCGCTCTTGTTCAGCTGTATAGCCAGCAAGGGCCCACCACGAGTGGCTCAGCGTCAGTTTATCCGTTGGGATCGTCCACGACCAGTTAAAGAACTCGCCGGCAGCCAGCGCCAGCTCAAAATTCTGATTGGCTTCAAGCAGCGCTAATTCGAGCTCTTTACCCTTGCTGTCATCAAGTAAGTAGCCACGCACCCGTAGTACATTACCCTCTGTATCTTTATCCACCCGCGCATAATGATGAATCCAGCGAATCGTCGTGCTGTCATCTTGCTCGCCGACCACCCGATAATCCATTTCCAGAATGTCTTCGTCTCCATCGAGAACAGCGTGCATACGGCTTAACAGTTCCTCACGTTCATCAGGGTGGACGATGGACTCGTAGTTGACATCCTCACGCAGAAGGTAATCGTTGCCGTAGCCCAGCACTCGCTCGGCATTTTCGGCCACATAACTCAGATGGACGTCGGGTTCGACTCGCCATACCACAGCGCAGACCGGTCCGTGCGCGAGCACTTGCTGTTCAGCATGATAGTTTTCCAGTTCGTAGCGAGCAGTAATCGTTTCCGATACCCACTCCGCTAATACTTCCAGATAACGAATTTTTGAGGGAGGAAATTTATAAGGGGTTTGGGAAATAACGCACAAACTGCCCAAATGGTAATCGTTATATAAGGTAATCGGAGCGCCAGCATAAGACCGCACACCGCCTTCGGCCGTCACGTAGGGATTCTCACTAAAGCGCTCATCATCGATGGCATTTTCAACGATAACGGTCTCGCCCGCCGCAACCACGTGGGTGCAGAACGAAACCTCGCGCGGGGTTTCCGGCTCATCAAATCCCACTTTAGCTTTGAACCATTGACGCTCTTCGTCGACCAGCGTGATCAAAGCCGCATCAGCGCCGAGAACTTCTTTCACCAAAGCTGTGATCCGGTCAAAAATTGGATCTGCTTCAGTATCCAGAATGTCAAGTTGGTGCAGGAGTTGTAGACGAGCCTGCTCATTCGTAGGCAGCGGCACTGACCCCATATAACCTCCTGATCTTTGACTACCATTTTAAGCATAGCAGACGACGCGCAAAACACTGAATCAGATGAGTTAATCGAGTGATGACTTAACGCAGCCCGAGTTTCTCCTTCCAATGCTTGCGGCAGCAAGAGATGTACCGGTCATTGCCACCAATTGCAATTTGCTCACCCACTTTAACCGCATCGCCATTTTCATCGATGCGCAGATTCATGGTCGCTTTGCGTCCACAGGAGCAAATGGTTTTCATCTCACTGACTTTATCCGCTACCGCGAGCAGCACTGCACTGCCCGGAAAGGCCTGTCCAAAAGCATCGGTACGGATGCCGTAACACATGACCGGAATATCAATGCGATCCACAACATCGGTCAGCTGCCATACCTGGGTTTCAGTCAGGAACTGCGCCTCATCAATGAGCACGCAATCCACCGGATCTTGCCCGTTGCGTGCTTCTATGAGCGCAGCGAGATCAGTACTGCTGGTGAAGGCTAATGCTTGCCGGTCAATTCCTAAGCGCGATGCGATTTTGCCTTTGCCCGCGCGTTCATCGATCGCCGGCGTCAGCAACAGCACACGCTGGTCGCGTTCTTCATAGTTGTGGGCAACTTGTAACAGCGAGGTACTCTTACCTGCGTTCATCGCCGAATAGGTGTAGTAAAGTGAAGCCATAGGTATGTCGTCTGGTTGGTTAATTGCGCACTGTACTTCAGATTTATACTGAGTTTAAGCGCTGATTGCAAAGCTCTATTTTGCTATACTAACGCAAACTTACAGTAGGAGTCCTTATGTCAAAGCGTTATTCTGAAGCCTTTCTTAAAGCGATGCCAAAGGCAGATCTCCATTTACATCTTGATGGCAGTTTGCGACCCGATGGCTTGATAGAAATGGCGAAGCGCAGTGGCGTTGAGCTGCCCTCCTATACCGTCGAAGGTCTTTACGAAAAAGTTTTCAAAGAGAGTTATAACAACCTTGGCGAATACTTAAATGGTTTTCAATACACCTGTGCTGTCCTGCGCGATATGGAAAATCTTGAGCAAGCCGCCTACGAGCTGGCAATGGATAATCTGGCCGAAGGCGTTATCTATATCGAAGTACGTTTCGCGCCACAATTGATGATGGATCCCAGTCGCGGTATCGACTTTGACAGAGTCATGCACACCACCAATGCTGGGCTCAAACGCGCCAAAGAGGAATACAACGGCCAGGAAGAAGTCCGCAACGGCAGCAAGCCCCCGTTCGATTACGGCATTATCAACTGCGCCATGCGCATGTTCGGCAAAAAAGGGTTTTCGCCTTATTACACCCAGTTATTTCAGACCCTGCGTGACCACCAACCAAAGCATGTGATCAAAATCGCCGCCATGGAAATGATACGCGCCAGTATTCGTTTACGCGACGAAGAAGGTTTGCCTATTGTCGGCCTGGATATTGCTGGTCAGGAAATGGGATACCCTGCGCATGAGTTCAAAGAGGTCTATGAGTATGCCCATCAAAACTTTTTGCTGAAAACCGTCCATGCCGGTGAAGCTTATGGTGCGGAAAGTATCTTCGAGGCATTGACCCAGTGCTATGCAGATCGCCTGGGCCACGGCTACTCTTTGTTTTCGCCGGAAATGATTCAGGACCCGACGATTACTGACAAAGAGAGCTACGCCAACAAATTAGCCTCTTTCATTGCTGATCGGCGGATCGCGGTAGAGGTCTGTATCACCAGTAACCTGCAGACCAACCCGGCCATTGGCGATGTCACTCAGCATAACTTTAAGCACATGTATGCGCATCGCCTGGCAACCGTCATCTGCACCGATAACAGACTGGTGTCCCGCACTACAGTCACCCGCGAATACGAACTTGCTCTGCAAACCGCAGAGGTGCCACTGAAACGGCTAAAAGATATGGTCGCGTATGGCTTCAAAAAGAACTTTTTCCCGGCCAACTATCTGGCGAAAAGGGAGTATGCGAAGCACGCGCTGCAGTATTTTGATAAAGTCGCCGCAGAGCATAACGTCAGCTAACATCCGCAGCCGGCAAGTCCCCATAGGAACCTCCTGAACGAAAGTTTTTTTAGCTCGTAAAGTAGTTCCTATGGAAGTCTTCTATCGGCAGCGGCTTATCGAATAAATAGCCCTGCAGCACCATGTCTGCATCATGGCGGGCAAGATAATCCACCTGTTCCTGGGTTTCCACACCTTCAGCAACGATGCGCAAGCGTAAGTTACTGGCAATGGCGACAATCGAATCGACAATAGCTTGTTGCTCCTGGTTGCCTACTGCCTGCACGAAGCTTTTATCGATTTTGAGCTCTTGCAATGGCAGACGTTGCAAATAGGAGAGTGATGAGTAACCTGTGCCAAAATCATCAATAGAGAATTGCACACCGCTTTGCTGCAGCGCCTCCATTTTACTAATGATGTCGCCAAGGTCTTCGACAAACAGGTTCTCGGTGACCTCTAAAATCAACCGACTCGGATCTGCACCACTTTGCTGTAACTCATGTTCAATGAAGTAAACAAAGTCGTACTTCCGGAACTGCCGTGGACTGATGTTAATGGCCAACGTTAGCGGTGCCGGCAATCGTTTAAGTTCGGCGAGCGCAGCGCGAACAATCCACTTGCCCAAGTCGACGATGAGGTCAGTTTGCTCTGCAACCGCTATGAAATCTGCCGGCGATACCATGCCGCGTGAGGGGTGATTCCAGCGCAACAACACTTCCGCACCCACTAGTTCACCGTTTTCTCTGACCTGGGGTTGTAAATAAAGCTCAAGGCCACTGTCGTTCAGAGCCAGTCGCAGTTCACGTTCAATCTCGTAACGCTTCTCAAGTTCAGTACTGTAAGACACGTCATAGACTGCAGTTTGGTTAC
The DNA here is from genome assembly GCF_030466405.1 of Pseudidiomarina terrestris. Classification (GTDB taxonomy): domain Bacteria; phylum Pseudomonadota; class Gammaproteobacteria; order Enterobacterales; family Alteromonadaceae; genus Pseudidiomarina; species Pseudidiomarina terrestris. The sequence continues at coordinate 467,362 of NZ_JAGGJF010000001.1, forward strand.
CGCCAGCATCCTTCGCCGTGTGCACGGCTGTTTCTGCATGTCGGATGATGGCGTCTGCGGATTCGGCGCACTCCTGATAAATCACAATGCCCGCACTGGCAGTCACGGATACCTGTTCACTCTGGATCAAAATTGGCTGACCAATTTCGGCCAGTACTAATTTTACCAGCATCTGGGTATCCGCAAGCACAGACTCCTGTGAGGCCTGTTTGGCAGAGAGTAATACCGCAAATAAATCGCCGCCCAGATTGGCCACAAAAGCACCGTCTTCGTCCGCGACCAAACCTCGAATCCGGCTGGCCGTGGTTTTCAAAATAGCATCGCCAAACTGGAAACCGCGCACGTCGTTGATACGTTGCAAGCCGTCCAGGTCAAATAAAACCACTGAACCCTGACCACCGCGAGGAAGTTCCTCCAGCTGCTGCGCTAAATGCTCAATACAGCTGGTGCGATTGGGTAATTCTGTAAGTGCGTCGTAATAAGCCAGATATTCCACCTTCGCTTCAGCTTCGACGCGCTCAGTAATATTTGTTTTACTCGCTAAATAATGTGTAATTCGTCCGTGCTCGTCACGCAGCGGCGAAACCGTTGCCCATTCCCGAAACTCCTGGCCTTGCTTGGTGCGGTTATACAGCTCGCCCTGCCAGATCTCTCCTTCGACCAAGTTGCTCCAAAGCTGCTGATAGTCCTCTTCCGGGGTACGTCCGGAGGACAGAATGCGGGGGTTTTCACCGATAATTTCTGCCGCACTGTAGCCTGTGGTACGTTCAAAGGCCGGGTTCACGTACTCAATCTTCCCATCCAGGTCGGTAATCATAATGCTTTCATTGGCTTGTTCTACCGCAGCCGAAAGTTTGCGCAACTGAGTTTCACGCTTCCTGCGCTCGCGTATGGCCAGTTTAAATCGCTGGGCCAGCACACCAAATTCATTGGGGAGTCGGGTCGGCAAGGGCGCGGTCGAGGCATCACCATCACCGAATTGTGAGACTGCGAAGGCCAGTTGCTCGGCTGGTCTGACAACAAGTCGTTGCAAGCCCCACCATAACGCAACGCCGACCACCAGTAACAGCAACATGAGTAAACTAAGGGGTACCCAAGGCAGTCTTTCCAGTAAATACCAATCTGAGGAATGACGGTATTCTGCCACCAACAAGTTACGCTGAGTCCGTTGGGAAACCCTGATGCTTTCAAAAATCGGCGCAATAGCAATAAAGTGATCGTGTTCGGGATGGAACTCAATAAAGGTTTTGCCGCTATAGGCGACTTGCGACAACGTTAACTGATCAAGGTCACCTAATAGATGTTGCAGCTGGCCACTGACTTGGTGTGGTTCATAGCCAGCAACAATGCTACCACTGACATCAACGATTGCCGCATTCGCCAACCGCGGGTGGACGTGCATCTCACTTAGCAGCTCTGGAATTGAAGTCTCACGGTCGGCGGTGTACATGCGGTTAAACGAGCCCTGTGCCATGGTCAGGTTACTGAGTAACTCCAGTCGGGCTGAGCTCAACGCAGTTTTTTGCTGTGCGTTAATAAGGAAGTACATCAACCCGAGGACGATGGCAAAGATCGCCACCACGACCGGTATGGTTAACTGCACAGAGAGCTTATTCCACCAATGCAAACGCCTCATTCCATAGCTCCGCATTCGGTCAGTGGCACCACGGCATCATGCATACCGCTGGCAACCAGGTAGTTCGCCGTGGCGGGCATATCCTTTTGCAACACACGCTCAAGCGCACTCTGTTGCTCGGAACGCGTCACAAAATGCACCCCTTGCAGGGCCTTTTCCAGCTCTTCTGTAGAGCTACCGGTTAACTCAATAAGCCCCTGCCAGAACTCCTGCTCACGCTCCTGTAACTGCGCCAACGCCTGCGGCCAGAGACTTTGCTTTAACCGCTGCACCAACGGTTTGGCCCTGGACCAGGCCGCCTTATGTAAAATCAAGATATCCACCACTGAGACATCCGGATGCGAAGAGTCAAAAATGACTTTCGCTCCACTTTCACGCAGTTTCTCGATAAAAGGTTGATAAGTGATAATAGCGTCCACTTTTCGCTCGCTGAATGCGTCAAGGTGTTGGGTCGGCAACAGAATTCGCGTCGTGACATCGGTCATGTTCAGGTCATGCAGGGTTAACCAGCGCGACAGCATGTAACGGGCGATAGTACTATCTTCAAGACCTACCGTGATGGGTTCTTTGGCCTGCGGCTGCCAATCATTCTGCACCATCACCGCATCGGCACCCATGGAACGGTCGAGCACCATGGCAATGCAATAGTCACCATCGGTGAAGGTATTGACGCTGAGGGCGTTATCCAGAGTTACAAAGGCACCACTTACGGCCTCGTTGCCCAGCATACGCATTACGCTTACATCTGAAGCCAGCATCACGGTTTTCAGACCTGGCGGGATAAGCTCGGGGTCAACTGCAGCGAGCGTATAGATCGGCATGGCGCCCAGCCAAGCATTACCTACAATTACCACGTCATCTTTAGGTGGACTGCAGCCAAGTAAGGTAAAACTGACAAGACAGCTGAGTATAAATCGCATCACAAAAGCGTTAACCCTGATAAATTGAACGCATGATGGTGATAGTTTAGGTAATAACGTCTGATTTTTCGAGCTTTATCGTGCGATTAACACGCTAGAACGCGCGTCATTGGTGAGCGATTAATCGAGTCGTTTTTTAAAGCGTAAGGTCGCCAGTACCATAAATACTGCGAAAAAAGCCAGAAGTGGCCAAATTTCCATGTGTAATTCGCCGATCTCTGTACCGCGCACCAGAATCCCCCGCGACAATCGCACAAAGTGCGTCAGTGGTATCACTTCGCCGATCCACTGTGCTGCCCGCGGCATCCCCTCAAAAGGGAACATGAATCCTGACAACAATATCGATGGCAAAAACGTAAATACGGTCAACTGCATGGCTTCAAACTGAGTTTTGGCAAATGTGGAAACGGTCAAGCCCAGCGCCAGCGAAGCGAGAATAAACAACATCGACGCCAGATAAATGTCTATAACGCGACCACGCACTGGAACATCAAACAGCCACTGACTCACCAGCACAATTAAGGTCACCTGAATCAGACCGATCAGTACGTAGGGCAAAATTTTGCCTAACATCAGCTCAACCCGTTTCACCGGGGTAGTAATTAACATTTCCAGGTTACCGCGCTCACGTTCGCGCACGATGGCGATAGCGGTGAACAGCACCATGGTCATGTGCAAGATAACGCCGATTAATGCCGGGACGATGTTCACCGGCGACCTGCGCTCTGGGTTGTAATAGGTCCGCGGTTCGAACAAAGGCGAACGCAGCTGCTGGCCCGGCAGCGGCATTTCGCTTAAGCCCCGGGCGATTCGTTCCACCGTCGGATCTGAACCATTGATCAGTAACTGGCCCACCGGACGCTCAGCATCGATGACGCGCCGCTCAAAATCGGGTGGGATAAAAATCCCGACATCAATCTGGCCGGTATCCAGCAACTCTTTAAGCTCTTCTGGTCCGCTTGCAGCTCTGGAGATACTGATCACCTGGCTGGCATCTGCAGACGCAACCAGTTGCCTGGAGAGGGTGGTATTGGCGTGGTCAGCTACAGCCGCGTTGACATTGCGCACATCCAGATCGATAGCATAGCCAAACAGTAGGATTTGTAATAGCGGTACACCGACGATCATGCCAAAGGTAAGACGGTCTCGTTTCAGTTGCCGTACTTCCTTTCCGGCAATCGCCAGCAGTCTACGCAGCATGGCCAGGCTCTCCATCCTTACGGTTGGGCCGAGTTGCCACCACGAAAACATCTTCCAGATTGGCGGTGACAGCTGTGACCTCTGCCTCGACCTCGGCCTCGTTCAGGGCCTCACGTATGAGTTTTGCTGGCTCTGCAAGGTTCTTGTCGGTAAGTGCATGCAAGCGCGCACCGAGCTGCGCGACGCTCTGGACTCCGTCAATGCCTTCCAGGCAATCTCTGGCGGCCCGCGGTGACGAGGTTTCGATTTCGACAACACCGGCGTCGATCTCACTGATAAGATCCCGGGGCCTGCCTTCAGCAACAAGTCGCCCTTTATTAAGAATAGCTAACCGGTGACACCGCTCCGCTTCATCCATGTAATGGGACGATACCAGTACCGTGGTGCCATCTTCAGCGAGCCCAAATAAGATATCCCAAAAGTCCCGCCGGCTTTGTGGGTCGACCGCTGAGGTCGGTTCGTCAAGAATAAGTAGCCGCGGCCGATGTAGCGTTGCGCCGGCCAGCGCCAGCCGCTGTTTCTGGCCTCCGCTTAAGGTCGCCGCAAACTGATGACGTTGCTCATTCAGCCAATAACGCTCCAGCGCACCATCGATGGTTTTGCTCAGCTCCTTGCCGGGCACTCCGTACACTGTTGCTAAAAACTTCAGGTTCTCGGCAACGGTCAGATCTTCGTAAAGTGAAAATTTCTGCGTCATGTAGCCGATTTCGCGCTTCACTTGCTCGGCCTGACCCGGGACCTGATAGCCCAGGACCTCAACCTCGCCGGAGCTGGGGGTGAGCAAGCCACAAAGCATTCTAATCGCCGTTGACTTGCCCGATCCGTTCGGTCCCAAAAAACCGTAGATAGCCGCTTCCGGAATCTCCAGATCGACACTGTCGACAGCGGTTAAGTCGCCAAAGTGTTTCGTGAGTCCTTTAGCGGTAATGGCCACTGACTCACTCATTGCTCGTCTCCGCGCTGCCTGGCAGCACCACCATGCGCACCGGGATGCCACTTGGCAGCTCACTGGCGTCGTTCAGATCAATTTCCACCAAGTAGCTAAGACGCTCGGCGTCATGTTCGGTGAGCGCAAAATAAGGCGTGTAAGAGGCTTCACCGGCAACAAAGCGAACTTCACCTTCGCGCTCACCGTGCCCATCAACGTTCACCCTGACCTTATCCCCTGCCTGCAGCTGATGATGCAGCGCTGCCGGGACGTAAACCCTGGCATAGGGAGCTTGATCAGTGGCCTGCAAAATGACCAACGCAGCACCTGCCGGCGGCCGTTCGCCCAGCTCAAATGGCAACGCCTCGACGCGCGCGGCACGGGGTGCCGTTTGCACGAGACGTTTGACGGTGAGTTGCTGCCGGGTGACGGCGGCCTCCGCCTCACGCACCGCTGCGCGTGCCTGCTCTAACTGCTCAACGGTCGTACCAGCCAATAAAGCGGCCAATGCTGCCCGCGCGGCAGCGACCTGACCTGCAGCCTGCTCCCGCGCATTGCGGGCGCGCTCGAGTTGTTCACGGCTGGCAAGGTTTTGTTGTTCAAGTGGCGCAATACGCTGCACGTCTTGCCGAGCCGTCTGCAGTTCCGCCTCCGCCGCGGTAAGATGGCCTCGAGCTTCGTCGATCGCTTCTTGCCGCGGTCCGCGCACCAGTTCGTCTAAGCGTCGCCGAACACGGTCGGCAGCGGCCGTGAGTCGCGCCAGCTCCGCATTTACCCGCTCATTATCCTGCTCAATCAGTGTCTCGCCGACGGTGACCTGCTGTCCCTCGCGCACATGAATCGCCGTTACCGGTTCACCCAGTTCCGCGCTGAGCTGGATACGGTCACGTTCGAGTGTGCCCACCACCATAAATTGTGTAGGGTCGCTGCAGCCGCTAAGAAATAAGAGTGTCAGCATGAAAAGCCGGCGAATATGAATCATGACCTGTCTCCTGAGGGAAACTTCGTTGGCGGTGTTGGCGAATCGAATAGCCTGAAGTCGCACTGTTGCTGCCGTTGGATGTTCCTATTTAATAAGCATTTTATGGCTCAAGTCAACCGACCTAAAGGCGCAAGGATTGCCGCAGAGCCTGTCCAGTCAATAAAAAGCCCCTGCGAAGAGGGGCTCTGAAGATAAGCTTTGATTACCGATGACGCATCGACTTTAGAACGGGATGTCGTCGTCAAATTCCTGATCTGGCACAAAAGGTTCAGGTTCAGGCCGCTGCGCCGGGCGCTGTTGTGGTTGCTGCGGTGCCGGCTGGCGTTGTTGCTGGCCACCTTGCTGGTACTGGCCGCTTTGTCCACTTGTCTGGCCTTGGCCCTGGCTTTGACCCTGGCTTTGATAGCCGCCACCTTGTCCGCCACCCGGACGACCGTCAAGCATTTGCATTTCGTTAATGACGATCTCGGTAGTATAGCGCTCGACGCCATCCTGGCCTTGCCACTTACGAGTTTGCAGGCGGCCTTCGACGTAGACCTTGGAGCCTTTCTTTAAATATTCACCAGCAATTTCTGCCAGACGGCGATAGGCTACACATTTGTGCCACTCGGTTTGCTCGCGCGGCTCACCGGTTTGCTTGTCTTTCCAGCTTTCGCTGGTGGCAATCGACAGGTTGGCAATCGCTGTGTTGTTCTGCGTGTACCGGATCTCTGGGTCGGCACCTAAGTTGCCGATAAGTATAACTTTATTAATGCCACGACTGGCCATGCCCTGCTCCTATCTTATCTATTGGTACGACGCCACGAGCGTCGTTATCGCTTGTTCATTGTAATCAGTTTTGTGAACTTTTAAATAGGCGGTTTGCTCACTGCTGACGATTCGCACTTCCTCGACACCTTCGGCATCGGCGAGTTGGTCGGCAAGCTGCTGCAGTTCCTCATTTTCAAGTTCGCGTAATTTGAAACTCACATTCTGCCATTGTGGCGGGGCTTGCATACCAAAGCTAATCACAAACCAACATACTAGCAGCAGTACACTGAACCAAACAACGCCGCTGAGGCCGTAACTCTGTAACAATGCGCCACCGGCTAACCCACCGACGAAAGCACCGCCGAACTGAGCCGTCGCGTAAACACCACTGGCGCTGCCTTTGCGGCCCGCGGGCGCGAAGCGCGTCAGACTCGAGGGCAAGGTCGCCTCAAGAAAGTTAAAACCCGTGAAAAAGAGGATGATTGCGATACTGAATATCAGCCAACTGCCCTGCGCCCATCCGATAATTCCTATGGCGGTAATAAGTAAAATAATCGCAACACGGAAGAACCGTGGTTGTTGGCGACGTTTCTCAGCCCAGATCAGCATCGGGATCATGAAAGCAAAGGAGACAAACAGCGTCGGCAGATACAGCCAGGCATGGTGCTCACTCGCCAGGCCACCGGCGACAAGCTGCGTCGGCACGACCACGAAAAAAGCGGTTAACAGGCAATGCAAAATAAATACACCAGCGTTCAGTCGCGCCAGTTGCGGATGTTTGGCAATCTGTCCCAGCTCTGCCAGATTCGGGAGCAAATCCCCCCGCGCTGCGCGCAGCTCGACCTTAGGCACCGCAAAAGCGAACACCAGCAAACCGAACACAGCACTGCAGGCGGTAAACAGGAATAATCCGGATAAGCCGATATGTTGCCCCAGCAAAGGCCCCAGCACCAGTGCCAGGGCAAAGGAGAGGCCAATGCACATACCGATCATCGCCATCACTTTCGGTCGCTGTGAATCACGGGTGATATCCGCGGCAAGCGCCAGAATGGCGGCGGCGATAGCGCCCATGCCCTGTAACGCACGCCCAAGCACGACGCCAGTTAGAGTTTCTGCGTAGGCGGCCACCAGACTGCCAACAATAAACACCAACAAACCACCGATAATCACCGGCCGGCGGCCGATGCGGTCCGATAACATTCCCATCGGGATCTGTAGCAATGCCTGGGTAAGCCCATACGCACCGATCGCGAGTCCGATCAGCAGCGGCGTATAGTCTGGATAATTTTTTCCATAAATCGCCATTACCGGCATGATCAGAAACAGCCCCAGCATGCGTAACCCAAATACAGCAGCTAAAGCACCCGAGGCACGGCGTTCTACGGCGGTAAGGCGTTGATCGTTCGAAGACTTAGGCATCTATCTCTCGGCGTTGCTAGAAAAATTCGCTGGTGATTGTACCAGAAGGTGGTCACTGTGCGATAATGCTCGATTCAATTTCGCCAACGGAGTTACAGGTTAACTATGGACTTTATAGAAGTACGCGGCGCCCGCACCCATAACTTAAAAAATCTGCAGCTGACGATGCCCCGCGATAAACTTATCGTGATCACCGGCCTGTCTGGCTCGGGAAAATCCTCGTTGGCGTTCGACACGCTTTACGCTGAAGGTCAACGTCGCTACGTCGAATCGCTATCAGCTTATGCACGTCAGTTTTTATCTCTTATGGAAAAGCCCGACGTCGACAGCATCGAAGGCCTGTCACCGGCCATTTCCATCGAACAAAAATCAACTTCCCACAATCCACGTTCGACGGTGGGTACCATCACCGAGATCTATGATTATCTGCGGTTGATGTTCGCCCGCGTCGGCGAACCACGCTGCCCTGTGCACCACGAGCCGTTAGCAGCACAGACGATCTCGCAGATGGTCGATCAGGTACTGGAGCTACCTGAGGGCGAAAAGTTAATGATCCTGGCTCCCATCATTCAAGATCGCAAAGGCGAGCACACTAAAGTTCTTGATAATCTCGCAGCGCAGGGCTTCATCCGCGCGCGCATTGACGGCGAACTCTGCGACCTGAGTGATCCGCCCTCACTGGAATTGCAAAAGAAACATACCATTGAAGTAGTGGTCGACCGCATTAAGGTCCGCGAAGGTCTGGAACTGCGTCTCGCTGAATCTTTTGAAACAGCTCTGGAACTCAGTGGCGGTACTGCTATCGTCGCGCCACTGGACGCTGATTCAAAGCTCGAGTCGATGATTTTCTCAGCCAATTTCGCCTGTCCGCAATGTGGTTACAGCATGCAGGAACTCGAGCCACGGCTATTTTCCTTCAACAATCCTGCAGGCGCCTGTAGTTCGTGCGATGGCCTCGGCATTGAACAGTTCTTTGACCCACAGCGCGTCATTAACAATGATGAACTGAGCCTGACCGGTGGCGCCATTCGGGGCTGGGACAAACGTAACTTTTACTACTACCAGATGCTGCAATCGCTCGCTCGGCATTATGGTTTTGATTTAAATAAGCCGTTTAATCAGCTCAGCGAAAAGCACCGCGAAGTGATTCTCTTTGGCAGCGGCCGCGAGGAAATTGAGTTTACCTATCTGAATGACCGTGGCGATCGGGTGATTCGTAAGCATAGCTTCGAAGGTATCATCCCGAACATGCAACGCCGTTATCGGGAAACGGACTCCACCGCGGTGCGCGAAGAATTGTCTAAATACTTAGCCGCTCAGCCCTGTAAGAGCTGTGGTGGTGCGCGGTTGCGCCAGGAAGCAAGAAACGTGTTCGTTAATGACACTACCTTGCCGGAAGTTGTGGACCAGTCCATTGGTGCGGCACTGGAGTTCTTCCAGAACCTCGAGCTCGATGGCCAGCGCGCTCAGATCGCAGAAAAGATTCTTAAAGAGATCAACGACCGTCTTGGCTTTTTGGTCAATGTCGGCCTGAACTACCTGAGCCTGTCCCGCAGTGCCGAAACCTTGTCCGGTGGTGAAGCCCAGCGTATTCGCCTCGCCAGCCAGATTGGTGCCGGACTGGTCGGCGTCATGTACGTGCTGGACGAGCCATCCATAGGCCTGCATCAGCGTGACAACGAACGTCTGTTAAATACCCTTACCCGGCTGCGCGATTTGGGCAACACTGTGATCGTCGTAGAGCATGATGAAGATGCGATCCGGGCTGCGGACCATGTCATCGATATCGGGCCCGGAGCGGGCGTCCATGGCGGCGAGATCGTTGCTCAGGGTACCTTTGAAGACATTCTTAAGAGTGAGCGCTCGCTCACTGCGGACTACCTGTCAGGGCGCAAGAAGATTGACATTCCAGCGCAACGTCATCAGCCGGGAGACAAGTGGTTAACCTTGTCCGGCGCAACTGGCAATAATCTCAAAAACGTGACGCTGAAACTGCCCGTCGGAGTGATGTCCTGCATTACCGGGGTTTCCGGTTCCGGTAAATCGACACTGGTGAACGATACCCTGTTCCGCATTGCCCACCGCGATCTGAATAAGGCCACTGCCATTGAGCCGGCGCCCTACGCTGACATCGATGGCATGCAGTACCTGGATAAAGTAGTCGATATCGATCAAAGCCCGATTGGCCGTACGCCGCGTTCAAATCCGGCAACCTACACCGGCATTTTTACGCCGATTCGTGAACTGTTCTCGGGGACTGAGGAAGCTCGTTCACGCGGTTACAAGCCGGGCCGTTTCAGTTTTAATGTCCGTGGCGGACGCTGTGAAGCCTGTCAGGGCGACGGCGTCATCAAAGTCGAAATGCATTTTTTACCCGATGTCTATGTCCCCTGCGACGTTTGTAAGGGTAAACGCTATAACCGTGAAACCCTGGAAATTAAATACAAAGGTAAAAGCATTCACGAAGTGCTCGATATGACCATCGAGGATGCCCATGAATTCTTTGCGCCAGTGCCTGCTATCGCGCGTAAATTGCAAACTCTGATGGATGTCGGGCTCAGCTACGTGCGACTCGGACAATCCGCAACCACCCTTTCCGGGGGTGAAGCACAGCGGGTCAAGTTGTCTCGCGAGCTGTCTAAACGGGATACCGGAAAAACCCTGTATATCCTGGATGAACCGACCACGGGTCTGCATTTTCACGATATCCAGCAGTTGCTGAACGTACTGCATCGCCTGCGTGACCACGGCAATACTGTGGTTATCATTGAGCATAATCTGGACGTCATAAAAACTGCGGACTGGATTGTTGATTTAGGTCCCGAAGGTGGCGCTGGCGGTGGTGAGATCCTCACCGAAGGTGCGCCGGAGACGATCATCAATTGCGAACGGTCACATACTGCACGCTTCCTGGGTCCTATGTTAAAGTCTGACCATGACGCATGATGTGATTAGTGGTGGGCAATCCATAAACGCCCCGGACAATCTGAAGCCCTTGCTGCAAGAGATCTTGCAGCAAGCCCTGCGGGTTGGTGAAGGTAAAGTCGCCGACTACATTCCAGCGCTCGCCGAGGTAAAGCCAGACTACTGCGCGCTGACGGTCGCGACCCTGGATGGTAAAGTCACTTCCGTGGGTGACAGCGAGGTTGCTTTTTCGATCCAGTCTATTTCAAAGATTTTTGGTTTAATGCTGGCCATGGAGCGTATGGGCGAAAGTCTCTGGGACCGCGTCCAGATGGAACCTTCCGGACAGCCTTTCAATTCCATTGTGCAGCTTGAGTGGGAGCGCGGCATTCCCCGTAACCCCATGATCAACGCCGGCGCGATTTTAGTAAGTGATGTGCTGGTCAGTCATTACTCGACCAGTAAAGCAGCGGTTCTGAGTATGGTACGCGGTCTCTGCAACAACGAAACTGTGTCTGCCGACAGCCGCGTGCACGAATCCGAAGTTGAACACGGTTCGCGCAACGCCGCACTCGCTTATCTGATGAAAAGCTTTGGCAATATTGACGCAGACGTTGAAGAGGTACTGGACCACTATTTCTGGCAGTGCGCATTAACCATGAACACCGAAGACCTGGCCCGTAGCCTGGCGTTTTTAGCCAACCGTGGTAAGTGCCCTCGTAGCGGTCGCCAAATTACCTCCCACCGGGACGCCCAGCGGATCAATGCCTTACTCAGTACCAGTGGCATGTATGACCAGTCCGGACAGTTCGCGTTTACTGTGGGGCTGCCCGCAAAGAGCGGTGTTGGCGGCGGTATTGTTGCCATTGTCCCTGACTACGGTGTGATCGCAGCCTGGTCTCCACCTTTAAATAGCTACGGCAACTCCGCCCGTGGGATGGCGATGATTCGCAATCTCGCCAATCAATTAGGTCTTAGTGTCTATTAGTACATTGACCCGCGCCGGAGGCCAGGGAAGATCGTAATCAGCCAGCAGGTTCGCCAGGCTACCGTCCTCAATTAACGGCTGCAGCACCTGTTGCCACTCTTCTAAAGTAAAGCCCTTTGCCGGGTTGACCAGGGTCCGCAATTCGTAGGTATCGTAGGGCTCGCGCTTAAGCAACAAATCATCAAACCATGGCTCATGGCGAAGCTGGTGCAGGTACTCATCATGCAACATGACCACATCCAGCCGACCGTTGAGCAACATTTTGATGTTCACTCTATGGCTGAGTGACAGGTAGACATTGTAATGATCTTCTAAAACAGCCTGATCAGTCTGGTTATTCAAAAATGGATAATGGTAACCTGTTAATCCGCCAAAGCGTAAGCCTGGCTGCGCAAAGAAACTCTGTCCCCGATCTTCTTTTTGCAGAGCTACAAAGCGTTCAGCACCCTGCACTAAAACTCTTCCCGCGCGAATTCCCGGAAACTGCTGAGGCCAACCCCAGGCCGGCGACTCAAACAGGATCATGTTGCAGCACCCAGCTTCGCTGAGCGCGCGAAAGCGTGCTTTTGAAGGTATGTCCTCAAGGACAAAGAAATAATCGCTCTGGCGGCTGTTGAGGGCCTCCAGGAGGTCTCCTACCAGGTGAGTATCACTGTAAGCTGAGAAATAGGGAGGGAAATCGTATGCAGCTACCACAATCTGCTCAGCAGCCTGAGGTTTGGCAGCCTGCACCGGCGCGAAAGCAGCGGCCACTATAAAAACAAAAAGCAACGTAAATTGACGCACTAGGGCCTCGGTATCAGCTAATCTGCCATCATCTTCGTTTGCACCCCAGCGAATGTCAAGCCATTGCCAGTTGCGCGACTGGAAAGACGTTATGCCACAGTTATAGTCTTACTCCGTCCTCTCAATAAAAAAGGGAGCCGAGGCTCCCTTTTTTCAATGCGTCAGTTGTACGCAGCGTAATTAGTCTAAGATTTTAGAAACTACGCCAGCACCTACTGTACGGCCACCTTCACGGATTGCGAAGCGTAAACCTTCGTCCATCGCGATGGGGTGAATCAGGTCAACAACAAACTTCAGGTTGTCGCCTGGCATTACCATTTCCACGCCTTCTGGCAACTGTACTGCACCAGTTACGTCAGTGGTACGGAAGTAGAACTGTGGACGGTAGCCTTTAAAGAATGGCGTGTGACGGCCACCTTCTTCTTTGTTCAATACGTATACTTCCGCTTCAAACTTAGTGTGCGGAGTGATTGAACCTGGCTTCGCCAGTACCTGACCACGTTGGATCTCGTCACGCTTAGTACCACGCAACAAGGCACCGATGTTCTCACCTGCACGACCTTCGTCAAGCAGCTTACGGAACATCTCAACACCAGTTACGATAGTCTTCGTAGTGTCTTTGATACCTACGATTTCTACTTCGTCACCTGTGCGAACGATACCGCGCTCAACACGACCGGTAACTACAGTACCACGGCCTGAGATTGAGAATACGTCTTCGATTGGCATGATGAACGGCTTATCGATATCACGCTCTGGCTCTGGGATGTAGCTGTCCAGTGCTTCTGCCAGTTCGATGATTTTCGCTTCCCACTGCTCTTCGCCTTCCAACGCTTTCAGCGCTGAACCTTGAATCACTGGTAAGTCGTCACCTGGGAAGTCGTATTCGGAAAGAAGTTCACGAACTTCCATCTCAACCAGTTCCAACAGCTCTTCGTCGTCAACCATGTCACATTTGTTCATGAATACAACGATGAAAGGTACGCCTACCTGACGTGACAACAGGATGTGCTCACGAGTTTGTGGCATTGGGCCGTCAGTCGCAGCTACAACAAGAATCGCGCCGTCCATCTGCGCAGCACCGGTGATCATGTTTTTCACATAGTCAGCGTGTCCTGGGCAATCAACGTGAGCGTAGTGACGCGCTGGCGTGTCATACTCAACGTGTGACGTTGAAATGGTGATACCACGCGCTTTCTCTTCTGGTGCGTTATCGATCATAGCGAAGTCTTTCGCTGAACCACCGTAGGTTTTTGCCAATACAGTGGTGATCGCTGCAGTCAGAGTAGTTTTACCATGGTCAACGTGGCCGATTGTACCGACGTTCACATGCGGTTTCGAACGTTCAAATTTTTCTTTTGACATGACTTTTCCTTAACTTAAGTTAAAAGTCCGGTCCCTTAGAGAACCGGACCAGACTCTACTTAATCTTTAGTTTGACGAGCAGCAATAACCTGCTCAGCAATGTTGTTTGGTGCTTCAGCGTACTTCAGGAATTCCATTGCATAAGATGCACGGCCCTGAGTCTGCGAACGCAGGTCAGTAGCGTAACCGAACATTTCTGATAATGGAACTTGCGCGCGGACTTCTTTCAAATCACCTGCAGCATCTTCCATGCCTTCGATGATACCGCGACGACGGTTCAAGTCACCAACTACGTCACCCATGAAATCTTCAGGAGTAACGACTTCGACTTTCATCATCGGCTCTAGAATCGCTGGATTCGCTTGCAATGCGCCTTTCTTGAACGCCATGCTACCTGCGATTTTAAACGCCATTTCAGAGGAGTCAACATCGTGGTATGAACCATCATACAAGGTTGCCTTAACGCCGAGTAGCGGGTAACCAGCAAGTACACCATTCTGCATTTGCTCTTGGATACCTTTATCTACCGCAGGAATATATTCCTTCGGTACCACACCACCAACGATTTCGTTAACGAATTCGTAGTTTGCGGTCTCTTCGTCAGAAGCATCGAATTCCATCGGCTCGATCTTCAACCAAACGTGACCAAACTGACCACGACCACCTGATTGACGTACGAACTTACCTTCAACTTCCACTGGTTTGCGGATAGTTTCACGATAAGCAACCTGCGGTTTACCTACGTTACACTCAACGTTGAATTCACGCTTCATACGGTCAACGATGATGTCCAGGTGAAGCTCACCCATACCTGAGATGATCGTTTGACCAGACTCTTCATCGGTTTTCACGCGGAAAGACGGATCTTCTGCAGCCAATTTACCTAAAGCAATACCCATTTTTTCCTGGTCAGCTTTAGTTTTTGGTTCTACCGCAACAGAAATTACCGGCTCAGGGAATTCCATCCGCTCAAGCGTAATAATGTTGTTCGGATCACACAGAGTGTCACCGGTAGTGACGTCTTTCAGGCCGATTGCAGCTGCAATGTCGCCCGCCAGGATTTCTTTGATTTCCTGACGATCGTTTGCATGCATCTGAACCATACGACCGATACGCTCACGCTTGCTCTTCACTGGGTTGAAAACAGTATCGCCCTGTTTTACTACACCCGAGTAGACGCGTAAGAAAGTCAAAGTACCGACAAACGGGTCAGTTGCGATTTTGAATGCCAATGCTGAAAACGGTTCAGCATCATCAGACTTACGCACGCCCTCTGACTCATCGTCCAGAATACCGCGAATCGCTTTAACTTCTGTAGGTGACGGTAGGTACTCGATAACAGCATCAAGTACAGCCTGTACACCTTTGTTCTTAAATGCAGAACCACACAAGCACAATACGATTTCGTTGTTCAGTGTACGCTCACGCAGACCAAGCTTGATTTCAGCTTCAGTCAACTCACCTTCTTCAAGGTATTTGTTCATCAGCTCTTCGTTAGCTTCAGCTGCTGCTTCAACCAACTCGGCGTGATATTCCTCGGCTTGATCAACCAAATCTGCTGGGATTGGGTCATAAGTGAAAGTCATACCGGAATCTTCTTCGTTCCAGTTGATCGCTTTCATTTTGATCAAGTCAACAACGCCTTTGAAGTTTTCTTCAGCACCAATTGCCAAATGAATTGGCACTGGCGTCGCGTTCAGACGAGCTTTGATCTGCTTAACAACACGCAAGAAGTCCGCACCTGCACGGTCCATCTTGTTAACGAAGACCATACGTGGAACTTCGTACTTGTTAGCTTGACGCCAAACAGTTTCTGTTTGCGGCTGCACGCCTGATGATGCACACAGAACAACAACAGCGCCATCAAGTACACGCAAAGAACGTTCTACTTCAATCGTGAAGTCAACGTGTCCTGGGGTGTCGATGATATTAACGCGGTGTTCTGGGAACTGTGCATCCATACCACGCCAGAAACAGGTAACCGCAGCAGAGGTAATAGTAATACCACGCTCTTGTTCCTGTGCCATCCAGTCGGTGGTTGCTGCACCGTCATGTACCTCACCAATTTTGTGAGATAAGCCGGTGTAGAACAACACACGTTCTGTGGTGGTTGTTTTACCTGCGTCTACGTGAGCACAGATACCGATATTACGGTAGCGCTCAATCGAAGTTTTACGGGCCATAAATTCCTCTTTAGGTTAACTGTGAATTTACCAGCGGTAATGGGCGAACGCTTTGTTCGCTTCGGCCATACGGTGGACGTCTTCACGCTTCTTCACAGCAGAGCCTTTATTTTCAGATGCGTCTAGCATTTCACCTGCTAGGCGCTGAGCCATGGATTTTTCACCCCGAGTACGCGCGGCATCAACTAACCAACGCATAGCCAGTGCATTACGACGCACCGGACGAACTTCTACTGGTACCTGGTAAGTTGAACCACCAACGCGGCGCGACTTAACCTCTACCGTAGGACGTACGTTGTCCAATGCTGTTTCAAATACTTCTAAGTGCTCTTTCTTGGTCTTTTCAGCCATGATGTCTAAAGCACCGTAGATAATATGTTCTGCGACAGATTTTTTGCCGTCTACCATGACGACATTGATAAATTTAGCCAACAACTCTGATCCGAACTTAGGATCCGGCAGGATTTTACGTTGACCAATGACGCGTCTTCTAGGCATCTTAATATTCTCCGGTTATTTCAGGGTTACCCCAAAACTAAAAATTTACAGTGTTTGGCCTTACTAACGGAGAACCGTTAAGACTTGGGCCGCTTCGCGCCGTACTTCGAACGGCCTTGACGCCGATCGTTTACGCCAGCGCAGTCAAGCGCACCGCGCACTGTGTGATAACGTACACCTGGCAAGTCTTTTACACGGCCGCCGCGAATCAATACGACAGAGTGTTCTTGCAGGTTGTGACCTTCACCACCGATGTACGAAGATACTTCGTAACCATTGGTCAAACGCACACGGCATACTTTACGTAGCGCTGAGTTTGGCTTTTTCGGGGTGGTTGTATAAACACGGGTACATACACCGCGTTTCTGTGGGCAAGCCTCAAGCGCCGGAACGTTGCTCTTAACAACCGGCTTTTGACGACCTTTGCGCACCAGCTGATTAACTGTTGCCATTCAATACTCCTGATTTTGTTGATGTCGCTCAACAGAGTGAAAATCCAAGTTTCCCTGCACCACGGGCTAAATGCCCTAGATATAGGGAGGCCGAATTTTAATGGTCAATAATTGGACTGTCAAGGAAAAGCGGTGATTGGAGGAAAGCGGGTGCTGCTATTTTGCCCTGGTTGGGTCACTAAGTAGATGTTGTGTCTCACCATTCATTAGCGAATGCCATTTTACCACAGTTCTTCATTCGGCAAATAAAAAAGGCCAGCCGATAAAACGGCTGGCCTCTCATATCACAAGCTACGAACGCTTATTCTGCGTTATCGCCGCTGTCCTTTTCTTCGTTGCCGAAGTTCAGAGCATCTGCCAATTGCTGTTCTGCTTCTTCTGCAGTCAGCTTCGGCGCAGCTTCACCCTGACCCAGTGCTTCCATGCGCTTGCGCGCACGTTCGCGGTGGTAGGCGAAACCTGTACCCGCAGGGATCAGGCGACCCACGATAACGTTCTCTTTCAGACCACGTAACGGATCCTGCTTACCTTGTACGGCAGCTTCGGTCAGTACGCGCGTCGTTTCCTGGAACGATGCCGCAGAGATGAATGACTCCGTCGACAATGACGCTTTGGTAATACCAAGCAATTGACGCTCATAAGTCGCTGGCAGCTTGCCATCTGCCTCAGCTTTCGCATTGGCAGCAAGCACTTCAGACAGCTCCATCATTTCGCCTTCAAGCAGCTCCGTTTCACCTGGGTTCAAGATAATCGCTTTACGCAACATCTGACGCACGATGGTCTCGATGTGCTTATCGTTAATCTTAACACCCTGCAAACGGTAAACTTCCTGAACTTCGTTAACGATATAGTTTGCCAACGCGCTTACGCCACGCAGACGCAGAATATCGTGTGGCGCCTCTGGACCATCAGCAATAACTTCACCTTTGGTCACTGATTCACCTTCGAAGATGTTTAGCTGACGATGCTTAGGAATCATCTCTTCGTATTGATCATTACCATCATGTGGCATGATCAACAGACGACGCTTGCCTTTCGTCTCTTTACCGAAACTCACGGTACCCGTGACTTCTGCCAAAATTGCTGGCTCTTTCGGACGACGTGCTTCGAACAAGTCGGCAACCCGTGGCAGACCACCGGTGATGTCGCGAGTCTTCGAACCTTCTTGCGGAATCCGCGCAACTGTATCACCAACTTTCACCTCAGCATTATCTTCGAGGTTAATGATGGCATTACCTGGTAAGAAGTACTGCGCTGGCATATCGGTGTCAGCAATGTTGACATCCTTGCCTTTCGCATCGACCAGCTTAACCATCGGCCGCATGTCTTTACCGGCACTTGTACGCTGACCTGTTTCCAGTACAACGATACTTGACAGACCGGTCAGTTCATCGGTTTGACGGGTCATGGTGACGCCATCAATCAAATCAACAAACTTCAGACGACCTGCTACCTCGGTGACGATTGGGTGCGTGTGCGGATCCCAGTTCGCTACGATTTCGCCAGCTTCGACGGTATCGCCTTCATTCTTCTTCAGCACTGCACCGTAAGGTACTTTGTAGCGCTCACGCTCACGGCCGAACTCATCAATAAGGGTCAGTTCAGTTGAACGCGAGGTGATTACAATGTGGTCATCGCTGTTGGTAACGTACTTAGCGTTATGCAACTTCAATGTACCTTTGTTCTTCACCTGAATGTTGTTGGCGGCTGAGTCACGTGATGCTGCACCACCGATGTGGAAGGTACGCATCGTTAACTGAGTACCTGGCTCACCGATAGACTGGGCAGCGATAACACCTACTGCTTCACCTTGGTTGACCAGATGTCCGCGCGCCAAATCACGACCATAACAGTTGGCACATACGCCGAAGTCTGTATCACAGGTAATGACCGAGCGAACTTTAACTTCGTCGATTGAGTTCTGTTCCAACACGTCACACATCTTCTCATCAAGAAGCGTATTACGGCCGATCAGAACGTCGTTACTGCCAGGGGCAAGCACGTCATCACAAACCACACGACCGAGGACACGTTCACGTAGTGGCTCAACGATATCACCGCCTTCGATCAATGGTTTGATGAAGAGGCCATCGTGGGTACCACAGTCTTCCTGAACGATAACAACGTCCTGCGCAACGTCGACGAGTCGACGGGTCAGGTAACCTGAGTTCGCTGTTTTCAGAGCCGTATCCGCCAAACCTTTACGCGCACCGTGCGTCGAGATGAAGTACTGAAGTACGTTCAAACCTTCGCGGAAGTTCGCGGTAATCGGCGTTTCGATGATGGAGCCGTCCGGCTTCGCCATCAGACCACGCATACCCGCCAACTGACGAATCTGAGCAGGGCTACCACGAGCGCCTGAATCAGCCATCATGTAGACCGAGTTAAACGAGTCTTGCTGTTCTTCTTCGCCTTTTGCGTTGATAACAGTTTCTTTCGACAGGTTTTCCATCATTGCCTTAGAAACTTTCTCATTCGCAGTCGACCAGATATCGATAACTTTGTTGTATTTCTCGCCTGCGGTAACCAAGCCTTGCTCGAACTGTTCCTGAATCTCCGCAACTTCTTCTTCAGCTGCGTCGATGATCTCTTTCTTCGCATCAGGAATAACCATGTCATCGATACCTACCGATGCACCTGCAACCATTGCGTAATGGAAACCGGTGTACATGATTTGGTCAGCAAAAATTACCGTCGGCTTCAAGCCGATGTCACGATACGAGCGATTCAACAAGCGACCGATTTGCTTTTTGCCCATCGACTGGTTGATCATTTCGAACGGCATGCCTTCAGGAAGAATCAGCGACAGAATGGCACGACCAACAGTCGTGTCATAAATCGTCGTTAATTCACTACGCTCGCCTTCTTCACTGATCAGCACTTCGTCTAAACGCACTTTAACGCGCGCATGCAATTCAGTCGCACCAGTACGGTAAGCTTTTTCAGCTTCCTTGGCGTTCTTGAAGATCATGCCCTCGCCTTTAGCGTTAATCTTTTCGCGCGTCATGTAGTACAGACCCAAGACCACGTCCTGTGAAGGAACGATGATCGGATCACCACTGGCAGGTGACAAGATGTTGTTGGTCGACATCATCAGGGCACGAGCTTCAAGCTGCGCTTCGAGTGTTAACGGCAAGTGGACGGCCATTTGGTCACCGTCAAAGTCAGCGTTATAGGCCGCACACACCAATGGGTGCAACTGAATCGCTTTACCTTCGATCAGGACAGGCTCGAACGCCTGGATACCCAAACGGTGCAAAGTTGGTGCACGGTTGAGCATCACTGGGTGTTCTTTGATCACTTCGTCCAGCACGTCCCACACTTCCGGGATTTCGCGCTCTACCATTTTCTTGGCAGCCTTAATGGTGGTCGCTAAACCGCGGCCTTCAAGCTTGCCGTAGATGAATGGCTTGAATAACTCCAGGGCCATTTTCTTAGGTAGACCACACTGGTGTAAGCGTAACTTAGGACCAACAGTGATAACTGAACGGCCTGAGTAATCGACCCGCTTACCCAACAGGTTTTGACGGAAACGACCTTGTTTACCTTTAATCATATCCGCAAGTGACTTCAATGGACGCTTATTGGTGCCGGTAATGGCACGGCCACGACGGCCGTTATCCAACAATGCATCCACTGCTTCTTGCAGCATACGCTTTTCGTTACGTACGATAATGTCCGGTGCTGCCAGATCTAACAAACGCTTCAGGCGGTTGTTACGGTTGATAACACGACGGTACAAATCGTTCAGGTCTGAGGTTGCGAAACGGCCACCATCCAGCGGTACCAAAGGACGTAAATCCGGTGGCAGCACAGGCAGCACTTTCAGGATCATCCACTCGGGCTTATTGCCTGACTGGTGGAATGATTCCAGCAACTTCAAACGCTTGCTAATTTTCTTACGTTTGGTTTCTGAGTTGGTTTCTGGCAGCTCTTCACGCAAGGTTTTGATATCCGCTTCGATATCAATATGCTTGAGTAAGCTCAGTACCGCTTCAGCACCCATTTTTGCTTCGAACTCGTCGCCATTTTCTTCTAACGAATCAAGGTACTCGTCTTCAGTCAGAATTTGGCCACGCTCAAGCGATGTCATACCGCCTTCGGTAACGACATAAGATTCGAAATACAATACCCGCTCGATATCACGCAAGGTCATATCCAGCATCAAGCCGATGCGGCTTGGCAATGATTTCAGGAACCAGATGTGCGCAACTGGGCTCGCCAGTTCAATGTGACCCATACGCTCACGACGGACCTTGGTCAGGGTGACTTCAACGCCACACTTCTCACAGATCACACCGCGGTGCTTCAAGCGCTTGTACTTACCGCACAAGCACTCGTAGTCTTTTACCGGGCCAAAAATACGCGCACAGAACAGACCATCACGCTCAGGCTTGAACGTACGATAGTTGATCGTTTCTGGCTTTTTCACTTCACCGAAAGACCAGCTGCGGATCATGTCCGGAGAAGCAAGTCCGATGCGAATCGCATCGAACTCTTCAGTCTGATTTAACGGCTTTAAAAACTTTAATAAGTCTTTCACGATTTATCTCCTGGCAATTAGCGTCCGGTGTGGTCTCAGTCTTGGTCCAACTCAATGTTGATACCGAGCGAGCGGATTTCCTTCAGCAATACGTTGAAGGACTCCGGCATACCTGCTTCCATCCGCAAGTCGTTGTCGACAATGTTTTTGTACATCTTCGTCCGACCATTTACGTCGTCCGACTTCACCGTCAACATTTCTTGCAAGGTGTACGCAGCACCGTATGCTTCCAATGCCCAGACTTCCATCTCACCGAAGCGCTGGCCACCGAACTGAGCTTTACCACCCAACGGCTGTTGGGTAACCAAGCTGTACGAACCGGTCGAACGTGCGTGCATCTTGTCATCAACCAAGTGGTTAAGTTTCAACATGTACATGTAACCGACGGTTACATCACGCTCAAAGCGCTCACCAGTACGCCCGTCATACAAAGTGATCTGGCCAGACTCTGGCAAATCACCCAGTTTCAGGAGTTCTTTAATTTCACTTTCTACAGCACCATCGAAAACTGGCGTTGCGGTCGGCAGACCTTTCTTCAAGTTGGTCGCAAGACGCATAACTTCGTCATCGCTAAACTCGCTGATCTGAACGTCCTGACGCGTTGAACCCAGGTCATAGACCTTTTGCAGGAACTCACGCATCTCTGCCACTTTCGCTTGCTGCTTCATCATTTTTTCGATCTTGGTACCGATACCACGAGCAGCAAAACCTAAGTGCGTCTCAAGGATCTGACCGATGTTCATACGCGAAGGTACGCCCAACGGGTTAAGTACGATATCGACAGGATTACCATCAGCATCATAAGGCATGTCTTCAACCGGTTGGATGGTTGAGATAACACCTTTGTTACCGTGACGTCCAGCAAGCTTATCACCTGGTTGGATGCGACGACGGACTGCCAGGTAAACCTTAACAATCTTCAATACGCCTGGGGCAAGGTCATCACCCTGGGTGATCTTGCGGCGCTTGTTTTCAAACTTGTCATCGAAATCGGTGCGCAGTTCTTCATACTGCTGAGCGATCTGCTCAAGCTGCAGCTGGGCATCTTCATTCTTCAAGTTCTGCGTTAACCATTTGCTCTGCTCCAGACCGGCCAGCTTTGACTCATCAAAACCGTTCGCCAGCAACAGGCTACGTGCACGCTCGTAGATACCACGCTCAAGAATCTTGAATTCGTCAGTTAAGTCTTTCTTGACTTGTTCCAACTGCATATTCTCGATATCAAGTGCGCGCTTGTCTTTCTCTACGCCGTCACGGGTGAACACCTGAACGTCGATAACAGTACCCGTGACACCATTAGGCACACGTAATGAACTGTCTTTTACGTCAGATGCTTTTTCACCAAAAATAGCTCGCAATAGCTTCTCTTCAGGCGTCAGCTGGGTTTCACCTTTAGGCGTTACCTTACCGACCAGAATATCACCACCGTTGACTTCGGCACCGACGTAAACAACACCTGACTCATCAAGTTTGTTCAACGCTGACTCACCAACGTTTGGAATATCAGAAGAAATTTCTTCCGCGCCAAGTTTAGTATCACGGGCAACACAGCTCAGTTCCTGAATGTGAATGGTGGTTAAGCGGTCTTCTTGTACCACTCGCTCCGAGATCAAGATTGAATCCTCGAAGTTGTAACCATTCCATGGCATGAATGCCACGCGCAAGTTCTGACCCAATGCCAGCTCACCCATGTCCGTAGACGGACCATCGGCCAGTACGTCACCACGAATTACCGGCTCACCAACATTGACGGTCGGGGTCTGGTTAATACAGGTGTTCTGGTTCGAACGGGTGTACTTCACAAGGTTATAGATATCGATACCGGCTTCGCCAGGTACCATTTCTTCTTCATTGACTTTAACAACGATACGGCTCGCATCGACTTTGTCGACCACACCACCACGCTTGGCGACTACGGTTACACCCGAGTCAACAGCTACAGTGCGCTCAATACCAGTACCTACCAGCGGCTTATCAGCACGCAGAGTTGGCACGGCCTGGCGTTGCATGTTCGAACCCATCAACGCACGGTTCGCATCATCGTGTTCAAGGAATGGAATCAAGCTCGCAGCGATCGAAACGATCTGTTGCGGCGCAACGTCCATATACTGAACTTGTTCTTTCGACATCAGGGTAAATTCGTTCTTATGACGACACGGCACCAGGTCTTCGACCAATTCACCTTTGTCATTCAAAGCAACGTTTGCCTGTGCGATAACGTACTGACCTTCTTCGATCGCTGATAAGTAATCAACATCGTCAGTCACGACACCATTGTCGATACGGCGATATGGCGTCTCGAGGAAACCATACTCGTTGGTGCGCGCAAAGGTCGACAAAGAGTTAATCAGACCGATGTTTGGACCTTCAGGAGTCTCAATCGGACACACTCGACCGTAATGCGTTGGATGCACATCTCGAACTTCGAAACCAGCGCGCTCACGCGTCAAACCACCCGGACCTAAGGCAGAAATACGACGCTTGTGCGTGACTTCTGACAACGGGTTATTCTGATCCATAAACTGCGACAACTGGCTGGAACCAAAGAACTCTTTTACCGCAGCACTAATAGGCTTGGCGTTAATCAAGTCTTGTGGCATTACCGCATCCAGATCACCCAGGCTCAGGCGCTCTTTTACTGCACGTTCTACACGTACCAGACCAACCCGGAACTGGTTCTCCGCCATCTCACCCACAGAGCGGATACGACGGTTACCCAAGTGGTCAATATCGTCCACTTCATCGATGCCGTTACGGATTTCGATCAGCTTACGCATGACTTCGATGATGTCTTCTTTGGTCAGGGTACCTGAACCGGTCAGATCATCACGACCCAGACGACGATTGAACTTCATCCGACCTACCGCCGATAAATCGTAACGGTCATCACTGAAGAATAAGTTGTCGAACAAGGCTTCCGCTGCTTCTTTCGTAGGTGGCTCACCTGGGCGCATCATACGATAGATTTCAACCAGCGCTTCCATACGGTTGTTGCTTGGATCAATACGCAGCGTCTCGCTCATGTACGGACCATGATCCAGGTCGTTCACGAACAAGGTTTCAAATTTCTTGAAGCCTGCTTCACGTAATTCAGCTAACAATTCCAGCGTCAGTTCGGCGTTCGCTTCGGCGACCACTTCACCGGTTTTCTTATTGACGTAATCCTTCGCTAGTACTTTACCGACCAGATATTCTAATGGAACTTCCATCTCTGGCTGATTCAGGCTTTCGATCTGTTTGATATGACGCGCAGTAATACGACGTCCTTTATCCACGATCACTTCGCCGTCATCGTTTTTAATATCAAACTTCGCAGTTTCGCCGCGTAAACGCTCTGGCACTAACTGCATAAATACTTTCTTACCACGGAACTGGAAGTACGTGGTATCGAAGAACATCTCAAGGATTTCTTCAGTGGTGTACTCGAGGGCACGCAAAATGATCGACGCCGGTAATTTACGACGACGGTCAATACGTACGAATACGTTGTCTTTCGGGTCAAATTCAAAATCCAACCACGAACCACGGTATGGGATCACACGTGCGTTGTAGAGCACTTTACCTGACGAATGGGTTTTACCCTTGTCATGGTCAAAGAACACGCCCGGCGAACGGTGCAACTGAGAAACGATAACGCGCTCGGTACCGTTAATAACAAAAGTACCATTCTCGGTCATGAGCGGAATTTCGCCCATGTACACTTCTTGCTCGCGCATATCTTTTACGGTACCTGCCGCTGCTTCTTTATCATAAAGAACCAGACGCAGTTTTACTCGCAATGGAGCAGAATAGGTAATACCGCGAATTTGACATTCTTTCACGTCAAATACCGGCTCACCAAGACGATAGCTCACATATTGCAGTTCCGAATTGCCTGAATACGCAGTAATCGGAAATACTGAGCTAAAAGCTGCTTCCAGACCGTTGTTGCCTTCTGGATCCAGCTCAATGAATTTTTTAAATGAATCTAATTGGATTGACAGCAGGTATGGCACTTCAAGTACATGAGGCCGCTTACCAAAATCCTTGCGAATACGTTTTTTCTCAGAGTAGGAGTACGCCATGGGGTTCCTCAGCTAGCTGATTGATGACCCTA
Organism: Pseudidiomarina terrestris; assembly: GCF_030466405.1. Taxonomy (GTDB): domain Bacteria; phylum Pseudomonadota; class Gammaproteobacteria; order Enterobacterales; family Alteromonadaceae; genus Pseudidiomarina; species Pseudidiomarina terrestris. Next base: position 493,012 of record NZ_JAGGJF010000001.1, read on the forward strand.
ACCACCGGGGAGTCGATGGTTAAAAACAAGCTTTTTAACGACTTGTCGTTCCCGTTTTTGTCACCGCGAGCATGCACCCCAATAACGGGCAAAAATGATACATGCTTAACAGCGCAAAAAGCCTGGTGACTCAAAAAGTCACCAGGCCCAGGCCTAATTGGCCAAGTTTTTTGTATGCAGTTGTTTATTTAATTTCAACTTCTGCACCAGCTTCTTCAAGCTGCTTCTTCAGTGCTTCAGCTTCGTCTTTGTTGATGCCTTCTTTAACGGCAACAGGTGCAGACTCAACCATAGCTTTTGCTTCTTTCAGGCCAAGACCAGTTGCGCTGCGAACTGCTTTGATCGCGCCAACTTTGTTTGAGCCCGCTGCTTTCAACACAACGTCGAATTCAGTTTGTTCTTCAGCAGCTTCAGCAGCGGCAGCTGGACCAGCAGCTACTGCAACAGAAGCAGATGCGTCAACACCAAACTTTTCTTCTGCAGCTTCAATCAACTCAACCAGTTCCATAACTGGCATTTCAGCGATTGCATTCAAAATATCATCTTTAGTAAGAGCCATAACTCTAAACTCCTGGGTTATAAATTACAAAAAATTGGTTAATAAAACCGTCTCTATTTAGCGTCTTTAATTGCCGCCAACACCCGCACAAATTTAGTAGGAACTTCGTTAACTGTACGAACGAACTTACTAACAGGTGCTTTGAAGGTGGCCAGCAATTTCGCCAATGCTTCGTCACGCGTCGGAAGAGATGCAACTGCATCAAGTTTATCTGCACCCATCACACCGTTACCGATATGCAGGGCAGTTACTTTAAGGTGCTTGTTTGCTTTAGCGAAATCTTTGAACAGACGCGCAGAAGCGCCTGGTGCGTCCAAAGAAAAGCCGTAAACAAGTGGGCCTTTCAGTACTTCGTCCATGTCGTTAAACTGCGTACCTTCAAAGGCACGTTTCGCAAGCGTATTCCGAATAACTTTCAGATATACACCTTGCTCACGCGCTTGACGGCGCAGCACGGTCATGTCCGCAACTTCCATACCGCGATACTCAGCAACAGCGACGGATAGAGCGTTTGAAGCAACTTCGTTAACTTCTTTAACGATTGCTTTTTTTGCTGCTAAACCTAGTGCCACTGATATCACCTCTTTTTTTAGTCCTTGGCAAAGCCGCGGACTATCGTTACACATAGGCAGACCGGAACTGCATCTACCACGTTGTCACGGTGAATCTCTTACCCAGAGAGTCTGAGCCGGATTACACCATCTGCGCAGGAAATTAAGTGTCGCTAATCATTTCTTCGCAGAAATCACCGCGAGACACCTGCGGTCTTGGACGGGAGCCACATTCACTTAGCTATTACACTGAAGTGGCGACTCCAACCCACAAACCTTTACTTGCTATCCAACGTACCCTGGTCGATGGCTACGCCAGCGCCCATAGTTGTCGACAAGCTAACTTTCTTGATGTACTGGCCTTTTGCTGAAGAAGGCTTAGCTTTCTTCAGAGCTGCCAATAGCGATTCTAAGTTTTCTTTCAATTTGTCGTTATCGAAATCAACTTTACCGATAGTTGCGTGGATGATACCCGCTTTATCGTTGCGATAACGAATCTGACCCGCTTTCGCGTTTTGTACCGCTGTTGCTACATCAGGTGTTACCGTGCCCGTTTTCGGGTTTGGCATCAGGCCACGTGGGCCTAAGATTTGACCTAACTGGCCAACAACACGCATAGCGTCTGGAGAAGCGACAACAACGTCAAAGTTCATTTCGCCTTTCTTCACCAGCTCAGCCAGGTCTTCCATACCGACCAGGTCAGCACCAGCTTCTTTAGCTTTTTCTACGTTTGCGCCGCTAGTGAATACTGCTACGCGAACGTCACGACCAGTACCGTTAGGCAGTACAGTTGCACCACGAACGTTTTGGTCAGATTTACGAGCGTCGATACCGAGGTTGACAGAAACATCAACGCTTTCTTTAAATTTTGCTGTCGCAAGTTCTTTCAACAGGCTGATAGCTTCGTTGATTTCGTAATCACGAGCTTCAACTTTTTCTGCGATCATGCGAGCGCGTTTGCTTAATTTAGCCATCTTACAGACCCTCCACATTCAGGCCCATCGCGCGAGCAGAGCCGGCGATAGTACGTACTGCTGCATCAAGGTCAGCCGCTGTTAAGTCAGGCTCTTTAACCTTGGCAATCTCTTCTAACTGAGCACGGGTAACGGTACCCACTTTCTCTGTGTTAGGACGACCTGAACCACTTTTGATACCTGCCGCTTTCTTCAACAAGAAGGCTGCTGGAGGAGTCTTAGTGATAAACGTGAAAGAACGATCTTCGAACACTGTAATTTCAACTGGAACTGGCGCGCCTTTTTCAAGCTGGTCAGTTGCTGCGTTGAACGCTTTACAGAATTCCATGATGTTCACACCGTGTTGACCAAGTGCTGGACCAACAGGAGGTGACGGGTTAGCTGCACCAGCTGCTACTTGCAGCTTGATGATAGCACTTACTTTCTTAGCCATGTTCTATACCTCTTGGTTTGGGTCTAACGCCTTGTAAGTCTTCAATTTTTGCTGTCATTTTCAGACCTCAAAAACCAAGGGGTGACTTACTCAAACGGCTCCCCTACGGAAAAAAGGACGCGAATTATAGCTGTATTCGCACCCTATTGCAATACACCGAGCCACAATAGTGGTCGTTATTCGTACACTATTTTTTAGCATCAGCACAGTTGCCGATTTCGGCCTTACGCTTAAGCTTTCTCGACCTGAGCAAACTCAAGTTCAACTGGCGTCGCACGGCCAAAGATGGAGACCGATACTGTCAGGCGACTCTTTTCGTAGTCAACGCTTTCAACGGTACCGTTAAAGTCTGCAAATGGACCATCGTTAACGCGCACGACTTCACCTGGTTCAAATAAGGTCTTAGGACGTGGTTTATCAACAGACTCCTGCAGGCGGTTAAGAATCGCGTCTGCTTCTTTCTGTGTGATCGGGGTTGGGCGGTCTTGCTTACCACCGATGAAACCCAGTACCCGAGGAATGCTTTTCACTAAGTGCCAGCTTTCTTCGTCCATGGCCATTTCGACCAAAACGTAACCCGGGAAGAATTTGCGTTCGCTCTTGCGACGCTGTCCCGCTTTCATTTCGACGACTTCTTCGGTTGGCACAAGAACTTCACCGAACTTGTCTTCCATACCGTGCATCTTGATGTACTCGCGTAACGATTGGGCAACGCGAGCTTCATAACCTGAAAATGCCTGGACCACGTACCAGCGTTTCTTATCGCTCATTATTTAAAACTCCAGTCCGGTGAAAAAGCCAACTACGCGTACTAGAATGGCATCCATACCCCACAGAATCAATGATACGATCGCTGTTGCGATGACCACGATGATAGTGGTTTGAGTGGCTTCCTGACGGCTTGGCCATACCACGCGGCGCACTTCAGTGCGGCTTTCTTTCGCGAAAGAACGGAAGCGACGGCCCTTACCGGTCATCCCTGCGACAATGCCAGCTACCGCAACAAGCACGACCACGGCGATGGCACGATAGAGTACAGATACGGTTTCACCGTAATAGTAGTTACCCACCACGGCTGCAGCTAAAAGCGCGATAGCGATGATCCACTTAATGCTATCGAAAGAACTGCTTTGCGTTTCGGAAGTTGCACTCATTATTCAATCCTGTTCATTAAAAAATCGTTTTCGTGACTCGTACGTTCGGCTCCGCCTCACTTTTCGTGCGTTCGCGATACTCGCTCTTCGTGTAAAACGAACAACAAAGTGCCGAGCAGCGAAGCGTTCGAGTAACGAGGAACGCCTTTGAATATTCTTTGGCAGGGGTGGAGGGATTCGAACCCCCAACCGTCGGTTTTGGAGACCGCTGTTCTACCAATTGGAACTACACCCCTAAAATTTCCCGCGATATTCGTCGGAAAATGGACGCTGTATTATACCGATCAAGTGACTTAAAACAAGAGCGTTCCTTGTTATTCGTGTGTTTCAGTTCACCCCATCAAAAAAGGGAGCCGAGGCTCCCTTTTTTCAATGCGTCAGTTGTACGCAGCGTAATTAGTCTAAGATTTTAGAAACTACGCCAGCACCTACTGTACGGCCACCTTCACGGATTGCGAAGCGTAAACCTTCGTCCATCGCGATGGGGTGAATCAGGTCAACAACAAACTTCAGGTTGTCGCCTGGCATTACCATTTCCACGCCTTCTGGCAACTGTACTGCACCAGTTACGTCAGTGGTACGGAAGTAGAACTGTGGACGGTAGCCTTTAAAGAATGGCGTGTGACGGCCACCTTCTTCTTTGTTCAATACGTATACTTCCGCTTCAAACTTGGTGTGCGGAGTGATTGAACCTGGCTTCGCCAGTACCTGACCACGTTGGATCTCGTCACGCTTAGTACCACGCAACAAGGCACCGATGTTCTCACCTGCACGACCTTCGTCAAGCAGCTTACGGAACATCTCAACACCAGTTACGATAGTCTTCGTAGTGTCTTTGATACCTACGATTTCTACTTCGTCACCTGTGCGAACGATACCGCGCTCAACACGACCGGTAACTACAGTACCACGGCCTGAGATTGAGAATACGTCTTCGATTGGCATGATGAACGGCTTATCGATATCACGCTCTGGTTCTGGGATGTAGCTGTCCAGTGCTTCTGCCAGTTCGATGATTTTCGCTTCCCACTGCTCTTCGCCTTCCAACGCTTTCAGCGCTGAACCTTGAATCACTGGTAAGTCGTCACCTGGGAAGTCGTATTCAGAAAGAAGTTCACGAACTTCCATCTCAACCAGTTCCAACAGCTCTTCGTCGTCAACCATGTCACATTTGTTCATGAATACAACGATGAAAGGTACGCCTACCTGACGTGACAACAGGATGTGCTCACGCGTTTGTGGCATTGGGCCGTCAGTAGCAGCTACAACAAGAATCGCGCCGTCCATCTGCGCAGCACCGGTGATCATGTTTTTCACATAGTCAGCGTGTCCTGGGCAATCAACGTGAGCGTAGTGACGCGCTGGCGTGTCATACTCAACGTGTGAAGTTGAAATGGTGATACCACGCGCTTTCTCTTCTGGTGCGTTATCGATCATAGCGAAGTCTTTCGCTGCGCCACCGTAGGTTTTTGCCAATACAGTGGTGATCGCTGCAGTCAGAGTAGTTTTACCATGGTCAACGTGGCCGATTGTACCGACGTTCACATGCGGTTTCGAACGTTCAAATTTTTCTTTTGACATGACAGCCTCTCTTTGGACAACGTACGGTGGCTTACCACCAAAAATTTAGTCAAATAAGTAAATTTACGTAACCGAGGAATGGGCTGCAAGGACGGACCGAAAAGATGGTGCTGATAGGCGGATTCGAACCGCCGACCTCACCCTTACCAAGGGTGCGCTCTACCAACTGAGCTATATCAGCACGACAGATTATGTGGAGCGGGTAGTGGGAATCGAACCCACATCATCAGCTTGGAAGGCTGAGGTAATAGCCATTATACGATACCCGCATGCCTAGAATCGGGCCACCTCAAACCATTCTGGACTCACCGCATTCTAAAGAAATGCAAATTGGTGGAGGGGGCAGGATTCGAACCTGCGAAGGCTGAGCCGTCAGATTTACAGTCTGATCCCTTTGGCCACTCGGGAACCCCTCCGAACAAATTTTGAGTTGGTGCCGGCACCAAGAGTCGAACTCGGGACCTACTGATTACAAGTCAGTTGCTCTACCAACTGAGCTATGCCGGCACCCCGGTTAGGTGGAGCGCATTCTATTGTATCGATTTTGATGATGCAATAGGAAATGCCGATTTTTTTACTATTCCGCGACTGATTGGTTAATTTGCGAACGGATGGCGCAAAATAATCGTTTCAGCGCGGTCTGGACCTGTCGAAATAATGTCCACAGGAACACCAGTCAGTGCTTCAATACGCTTGATATAAGCAAGCGCTGCAGTCGGTAAATCTTTATGTTCTGTGATACCCACTGTGCTTTCTTCCCAACCTGGCATAGATTCGTATACAGGTTCAACCGTATCGTAATCTTCCGCAGCCATCGGTGGGTATTCGGTAATACTACCATCTGGTAATTTATAACCAATACAAATTTTCAATTCCTGCAAACCATCCAGTACATCCAGCTTGGTCAAACAGAAGCCACTGACCGAGTTGATTTGTACCGCACGGCGAGCGGCTACCGCATCAAACCAGCCCGTCCGGCGTTTGCGGCCGGTGGTTGCACCAAACTCGTGGCCTTTAACACCCAGGTGCTCTCCCACATCACAGTCCAGTTCTGTCGGGAACGGACCACTACCAACACGCGTGGTGTAAGCTTTCACAATGCCCAGTACATAATCGATGTAACGCGGGCCAAAGCCTGCACCTGTCGATACGCCACCCGCAGTGGTGTTTGATGAGGTCACGTATGGATAAGTACCGTGATCGATATCCAGCAAGGTACCCTGAGCGCCTTCGAACATAATGTTCTCACCGGCTTTACGGGCATCGTCAAGCAATCCTGGGATATCCGCGACCATGCCCTGCAGCTGCTGGGCCACTTCTTTGCAATAGGCAAGAACTTCTTCCACGTCAACAGCGTCAACATGATAGTAATTGGTCAAGGTAAAGTTATGGAACTCGACCACTTCACGCAGTTTTTCTTCAAAACGGGTGAAATTGAATAAATCGCCAACTCGCAGCCCGCGGCGGGCCACTTTATCTTCGTACGCTGGACCAATGCCGCGGCCGGTGGTACCGATGGCTTTATTACCACGCGCTTTCTCGCGCGCCTGGTCCAAAGCAATATGGTAAGGCAGAATCAGCGGACAGGCTTCACTAATCAGAAGTCGCTCACGTACGGGAACGTTACGCTTTTCCAGCATCGCAATTTCTTCCATCAGAGCTTCTGGCGACAGCACGACGCCGTTACCAATCACACACTTCACGTTCTCACGCAAAATGGCCGATGGAATTAAATGCAGAACAGTCTTCTCACCGTTAATTACAAGAGTATGACCGGCATTGTGGCCCCCTTGATAACGAACTGCCAGAGAAGCCTTATTGGTAAGTAAATCAACTATCTTACCTTTACCTTCGTCACCCCATTGCGTGCCGAGAATTACGACGTTTTTACCCATGATACCTGTCACCAGCTTTACTGTTGAAAAAACAGGCGGCGATTTTAACAGGAATTCGCCCCCTTCGGTAGCCCGTTCAGCCGACAACGAACGCTTTTTTCAGTTGTTCGTAGTCACTCGCATCGTGATAGAGGGCAAAGCCAAATCGTAACCTGCGGCCGCGCACATCGGTCTCGATGCCGGCTTGCCTTAACACAGCAGCCAGCTCCGCGGCCTGGGCGGGCGTGTCGAGTTCAAAGGTCAGGAAGTGGCCGTGATGGTCCAACCGATCCGCTAACAAAGCACCACGATTCAGTAACGGGTGCTCCAGCTCGTCGATAACCTGTAAGAAGCGGGCTTGCAACTGCTGCACATAAGCGTGCACCTGCTCCACGTTAATCCCGTCGCGCTGCCACCAGTCCAGTACCGCCTGTAAGCGATACAAAGCGGTAAAATCCATGGTCGCACCGGCAAAGCGCAGGCCATCGCCAGCGTAACCTACCTCTCCCTGTTGCGGCTTTTCCAGGTTGGCAAAATCCGCAAACCAGCCGGTATACTCCGGGCGCAGCTCGCAGTTGCGAGGCACGGTCATAAAGCAACAGCCCTCGCCGGCTTGCAGGTACTTGTAGCTCCCCGCGAGGTAAAACACGCGATCAGCCACACTACGCAGGCTGGTGGGTAACGCACCACAGCCGTGGTAGCCGTCAACCATGACCAGCGTCGACTCACTCAGCATATGCAGCCAGTCTTTGATGGGCGGTGCCACCACACCCGAATTAAAAAACACCTGGCTGGTGAACACCAGCTCATAACAATCTTCTCTGACCGCTGCCTGCCAGCGCTCAGGGAAGCTTTGATAAGGCTCGCAGGCAATGCGCACCACCTCAACGTTCGGGCGCTCCTGCAGCCGCCGCAGTTGCCGGGAAAAGCTATGGAATTCACCGTCGGTGGTCAGGATCCGTAAAGGTTGTTGCGGGTCGAAACAGGTCATCACCCGATACAAAAGCTCATGAGTATTTTGCGCAAACACAAACTGTTCAGGTGCCGGGTGTTCTAACAAACGCGCCAGATGCTGCTGCACCGCAGGAATGCGCTCACCAAAAATAATATCCCATTTATGGTCAGCACCTTTGGCACTATCCTCCCAATAATCAAGCTGTGCCTGACGGGTGACGTCGGGCCAGTAATGATGACTGTGAGGCGAGCAGTGCAGAGTCTGGGGGTGCTGTTGCAGAAAGTACTGATAATGTTTTTTATAAGTCATAAGCTCACAAAATCGATAAAAAAGCCGGCGCGAGGCCGGCTTTTGAATTATTTCCCTGACATGTTTTTCAGGTATTTAAAGAACTCACTGTCTGGCTCGAGTACGAGCACATCGTTACCACCTTCAAAGCTCTTCTGGTAGGCTTGCAGGCTTCGAATGAAGGCAAAGAACTCCGCATCTTTCTGATAGGCTTCCGCGTATATGCCTGCGGCCTCTGCGTCACCTTCACCACGCAACTCGCGTGATTCACGGCTGGCATCAGCTAACATGACGGTGATTCGGGCATCAACATCAGCGCGAATGAATTCCGCCTGCTCACGACCTTCAGAACGGTGTTCCATCGCTACTGCCTGACGCTCTGCACGCATACGTTGGAAAATGGACTGGCTGACTTCCGTCGGCAGGTTAATCTGCATGACGCGAACGTCGATAACTTCAATTCCAAGTTCCTTGGCACTGTCCGCACCACGAATCAATGCTTCACGCATCAGATTATCGCGCTCACCAGAGACGATCTCTTTGATGGTGCGACTACCAAACTCAGCGCGCAGCCCACTGTTCACCCGACGGGTCAACAAGTCTTCTGCCTGCGCCTGATTACCACCGTTGGTGGACAGGTAATAAGTTGCGAAGTCAGAAATACGCCACTTCACGTAGGTATCCACGATCAGATCTTTCTTCTCGCTGGTTACAAAACGATCCGGGTCGCCATCAAGAGTCTTGAACCGTGCATCAAGCCGCTTTACTTGCTCGATAAACGGAAGTTTGAAATGTAAACCTGGTTCATAAACCGTTGGCATACCGGTATCGGCATCACGCTGGACTTTACCAAACTGGATGACGATTGCGCGTTGCCCTTCATTCACCACAAAGAGTGAAGAGAAACCTAACAACGCGGCGATAATCACGAGTATTGCTATTAAATTTTTCATGGTTTAGCCCCGACCTCCGTCGTAACGATCACTGGTACGACCCGTTGGATTTGTTGTCGTGCTCCGATTGTTGCTTTGCGCACTGTCCGGGTTGCTTGAGCTTTGCCCCTGGTCACCAATGCTATCCATACCACTTGAGCTGATTGAGCGACGTTGTCTTTCCAGGATCTTCTCCAGCGGCAGGTACATCATGTTGTTGCTACCTTCCACATCGATCATCACCTTAGCGGTCTCAGAATAGATCTTCTCGATAGTTTCCAGGTAGAGACGCTCACGTGTCACCTGTGGCGCGGCTTGGTACTGTGGCAGCAAGGCATTAAAACGAGCCACCTCACCCTGAGCTTTCAGGATTTGTTGCTCACGATAAGCCTGTGCTTCTTGCAGGATACGCCGTACCCGACCACGTGCTGTCGGCTCACGCTCACGCGCATAAGCTTCGGCTTCACGAATAAAGCGTTGCTCATCCTCTTGTGCTGCAATGGCATCATCAAAAGCATCTTTTACGGCCTCAGGAGGACGCGCAGGAAGCAAGTTGATGTCAACGATTTGAATACCTAACTGGTAAGGCGCGGTAATGTTCTCGAGCAACTCTAAAGTGTTCGCACGAACATTCTCACGACCCACGGTTAAAACTTCATCCATCGTGGTGTGACCTACCACATAGCGCAAGGCGCTATCCGTGGCCTGGGCCAGACTGCTGTCCGCATTTTCTACCGCAAACAAATAGTCACGTGGGTTAATCACCCGGTACTGAACGTCAAGCTCAACGTGGACTACGTTTTCGTCCTGAGTCAGCATAAAGCCTTCTGACTGGAACTGACGTACGTTGCTGACATCGACTGTTTCAACAGTATCAACAAAGATCGGACGCCAATGCAGACCTGACTCAACTAAGTTATGAAAGTTACCAAACCGCAGGACTACGCCGCGCTCTGCTTCTTTCACTGTATAAAAACCGGCGATAAACCAAACCACAACGAGCAGTACCGCGATGATACCAAAGCCTTTACCTGAAAAGCCGCCACCGCTGGACTTGCCGCCACCTTTTTTACCTGAGCCGCCGAAGCCCAGCTTGGCTAATAAATTTTTGACCGCTTCATCAAGGTCAGGAGGACCTTGGTCGCGACCACCTTGATTTTTCCATGGATCACGGTCGTTGTTATTACCGTTTCCCGGTTGATTCCAGGCCATTGATTACTCCAGATTTGGATCGAATTTAAGGTTTAATTACGTTTTCGTTGCTATCTATTCTACAAAGCCTTGCAGACTAGCGCCATACTCATCGGCAACTTGTTTACACAGCCGCCGCCAATCGACCGCTGACATCCGTATTTTCAGGGCCATTGCGCCATCATCGCAAGCTTGCTCTTCAGTGACACTGTGCAAAGCATACAAACGCCCGCGCAACTTACCCATAGACGGCGGAATGCGCAATGAAAGATTGACCATTTCCGGTCGTAAGCGTTGCACCAATGCTTGTTCAAGTAACTCAATTCCCACGCCGGTTTGTGCTGACAGCCAGACTCGAATTGGACGACCATTGTCGTCGTAATCGATGCGGGCATCGGCCTCAGCAAGCTGGTCGATCTTATTACAAACCAATAGCTGAGGAACTTCATCGGCGCCAATTTCCTCCAGCACCGCGGTCACCTGTTCGACATTCTCCTGTTGCCGCTCGTCACTGATATCAATGACATGCAGCAGCAAGTCAGCATCCTGAGTTTCCTGCAGTGTCGCTTTAAACGCTGCCACTAACTCATGGGGAAGATGCCGAATAAAGCCTACTGTGTCGGCCAGAATAACGGTACCAACATCTTCCAGTTCCAGTTTTCGCAAGGTCGGATCCAAGGTTGCAAACAGCTGATCCGCTGCGTAGACCTTACTCTCTGTTATCCGGTTAAACAACGTCGACTTGCCCGCGTTGGTGTAGCCGACCAGAGATACCGTTGGCACTTCGGCGCGTTGCCGCGCCCGGCGGCCCTGTTCACGCTGCTTCTGGACTTTTTCCAGGCGGCCGAGAATATTTTTAATGCGGCCGCGGATCAACCGGCGGTCGGTTTCCAGCTGGGTTTCACCCGGACCGCGCAGACCGATACCACCTTTTTGTCGTTCCAGGTGGGTCCAGCCGCGAACCAGTCGCGTCGAAATGTGCCGCAGTTGGGCTAACTCAACCTGTAATTTACCTTCGTGGGTTCGCGCGCGCTGCGCAAAGATATCCAGAATCAGTCCGGTACGGTCTAGTACCCGGCACTGACACAGTTTTTCCAGGTTACGCTCTTGCGTGGGGCTTAAACTGTGATTGAAGATGACGATATTGGCATTGTGCAGCTTCACCGCTTCCGCGACTTCCTCTGCTTTACCACTACCGACAAAATATCTGGAGCTGGGTGTCGAACGCGATGCAGTCATGACAGCAAGGGTCTCTACCCCTGCCGAAGACACCAGTAATTTAAGTTCAGAGAGGTCTTCCCGATCCGTCTCAATGGGAAAATCGACGTGCACCAGGATAGCCTGTTCACCACTTTCAAATCTATCAAACAAGCTACCACTGCTCCTTCAAGAATCGTTTATTAATCAATTGCCTCTTCACTACCCGCTTCTTGTTGCGGGAGGTAGTTCTGTGGAATGCGAGCTGGAACCACAGTTGAAATTGCATGCTTATACACCATCTGACTTACGGTATTTTTCAGCAGAATCACAAATTGGTCGAAAGATTCAATTTGCCCCTGCAACTTAATGCCATTCACCAGATAGATAGAAACCGGTACGCGCTCCCGACGCAAAGCGTTCAAAAATGGGTCTTGTAATGTTTGCCCTTTAGCCATTAGTTGCATCCTTTTTCTTTTTATTGTTTTGAATCCGGCAGTTTCCTTGCGACCTACTGTGCCAGTCCGCTCAACTATAATCTAACATGCTTTATCTTACTGCAAGGTTAGACACCCTATTTGTACTCACTCTTTAACTATAAGGCCAATTTGACTTCTTTCAAGGTTTGAACCGAGTAAAGTTTTCAGGCTCTTGCTGGCAATAGCTGACAACCTTCTCAGGCAAGTCCCCGGCCAGGCTGTCAAACCATTTTACGCCTGGCCATTTCCGCAACCAGGTCAACTGCCGTTTGGCCAGCTGCCGGGTCGCGAAAATACCCTTATCGATCATGGTCGCCTCATCGTACTCGCCATCCAGGTATTGCCAGACCTGTCGGTAACCGACACAGCGCAGTGCTGGCAAGTCGAGATGCAAGTCATGACGTTGCCGTAGCTGCTTGACCTCATCAACGAAGCCTTCTTGTAACATCTGTCTGAATCTCATCTCGATACGTTCATGCAGAACTTTTCGATCGGCCGGCGCCACAGCAATTTGCACAACTGGATAAGGCAACGCTCCGGTACGGGTCTGGCTCAAGGCTGTCAGGGATTTACCGGATAACCGGTAAACTTCGAGTGCACGAATCAGGCGTTGTGGATCATTCGGATGAATCCGTGCCGCGCTGATGGGGTCGACCTGCCTGAGCTCTTCGTGCAAGCTCTGACTGCCCTCTTGCGCCAGCCTTTCTGTTAATTCCGCACGCACGTCAGGATCCGCCTCAGGTAATTCGGACATACCTTCTAACAGCGTTTTGAAATACATCATAGTTCCACCCACCAGCAAGGGGGTGCGTCCGGCCGCGATAATGGCTTCAATCTCGCGCCGTGCGTCAAGGGCAAACTGTGCTGCCGAATAGCGCTCCGCTGGATCACAGATATCAATAAGTCGATGCGGGGCCTGCGCCAGCTCTGCCGCCGTCGGCTTGGCAGTACCTATATCCATACCACGGTAAATCAATGCTGAGTCGACCGAGACAATGTCGGCATCTAAACGCTGGCTTAACTCAATAGCTAGCCCAGTTTTACCTGCAGCCGTTGGTCCGTACAAACAAATTACAAAAGGCTCACTCATCGCAGTCGCTCCGGCAATGCAGGCAGTTGGACGTTAACACAATACGACGGATCAGCATGCAAATGCTCCTGCCAGATACCGAGCCAGTGCTCACCCTGGACCTTGTTATAACGGGTGGTCAGTTGCTGTTGCGCCAACCAACACCAAAACGATTGCGGCAATTCAGCATGGTCAACCAGAGTCTGACTAAGTTTGGCTAAACTCGCCGTAATATCTGTATGCCGCAAAGCTGCTGGCACTTGCTTCACCACCACCGCGCGGCCTTCGGTGCGCACCATCACGCCCAGCCGCGCCAGGCGCTCTTCATCAATTTCACGTATCCGCGCGAGGCAGTCCTGCTCGGTCAGCTTCACTGGTATCAACAGCGGCTGTCCGGCCAATCCAGTTTGGTACTGCCGCTGTAACTGCTGCATGACATAAGCCTGCTCGACCGCTTGCAAGTGCAGCAGCCTGAGCTCGTCATCTTGAATAAACAAGGCCATGCGTTCATCGACGATACTGAGCACTATAGCTGACTCAACGCCTGCAGTCTGGATCGCCGCAGTTGCCGGCACCGATGGTCTGGGCGCTGACGCTGTCGGGACCGCCGGTGCGCCCGGCTGCTGGCCCATTACGCCTGGCAGTGGCAGACGATTGCGTGGTTGCAGTTCTGCAACTTGTTGCTGCAAACTCTCGTTCGCCGCCTGATAGCTATGCGACGGCATCTCGCGAGCTGTTGCCTCAGCGCCGGCCTGCAAGGCCTCGCGGACACTCTGCAGAATAAAGTCATGGACTTCACGGGCCTGTTGGAAGCGCACCTCGTGTTTGGCGGGATGCACATTCACATCCACTTCTGTCGGTGGCAGCTCAAGGTAGAGCACATAGGTTGGCACACGCTCATCGTCCAGCCGATCGCCAAAAGCCTGGCGTATGGCATGGTTGAGCATGCGGTCGCGCATCATCCGGCCATTCACATAGAAATATTGACCGTCAGCTTGATGGCGACAGGCGTGCGGCGGTGCTACCCAGCCCCATAATTTCAATCCCATCGCTTCCACGGTCAGCGCAACCGCATGATCAGTAAAAGCAGTTCCCATAACTCGTGCCACGCGATCAATACGTTGTGCGGGGCTGACCGCCGGATAATTACGTACGCTTTTCTGGTTGTGATTCAGTGTCAAGCGCACATCGAACCGGCTCAACGCGATACGCTTAAGGAGTTCGTCGATGTGATTAAATTCGGTCTTGTCGGTACGCAGAAACTTACGCCGCGCCGGCGTATTGAAAAACAAATCTTCTACATCCACGGTGGTGCCGTCGGGGTGGCTGGCCGGTGCCAACTCGGCCTGCATGTCCCGGCCTTCAACCCAAGCCCGCCAGGCCTGTTGCTGCGCGGCAGGTTTTGACGTCAGAGTTAAACGCGAGACCGAACTGATACTTGCCAGAGCTTCGCCGCGAAAGCCTAAGCTCTGGATGGCTTCCAGATCGTGCAAAGATGCTATTTTACTGGTCGCGTGCCGCGCCAGGGCCAGCGGCAGCTCGTCTTTGCTGACGCCCGCACCGTCGTCGCGGATACGAATACGCCGCCGACCACCTTTTTCGATATCGACCACCAATTGCAACGCGCCAGCATCAAGGCTGTTCTCGACCAGCTCCTTCACCACCGATGAGGGTCGCTCAATGACTTCACCGGCAGCGATCTGGTTTGCCAGACTAATAGGTAACAGGCGGATGGGCATGAGAATGGTTATTCCGGACTTGGGATTTCTAGAACCTGGCCAATGCGGATGACAGAGCTGTCCAGGTTATTGTGCGATTTTATCGCTCTCACCGATGTGTTGTAGCGCTGCGCCAGAATAGATAACGACTCGCCGGAGCGCACCACATGGCGACTGGCACGATTTTTCGCAAACAGCGTACCGTCCGGTGGGCGCCGCATGAAATAACCACGTACGCCTTGATAAATGGCTCGCGCTAACTTTTGTTGATGTTGATTACTCGCTAACAACTGTTCTTCTGTCGGGTTTGAAATGAATCCCGTCTCTACCAACATGGACGGCATGGCGGTGGACGTTAATACCGCCAGACTGGCGTGCTGCGGATCTTTTTTATGCATTTTGGTAATGCGCCCTAATTCACTCAGCACCTGTGTTGCCGCTTCATAACCACTAAGCATGGCATGGTCCATTTTCATTGAAACCAGAGTTTCGTTGAGAAATTCCTGTTCGTTGGCAGCAGGTTCTACTCCGGCGAGAACGTCCGACAAGCGTTCTTTGTTTTCCAGCAAGCGACCCATTTCGCTGGTTGCGCGGCGATTGGACAGGATCCAGATTGAGGCGCCACGAGGTTGCGGTGTCACAAAGGCATCGGCGTGAATAGAAACAAACAGATCGGCATTGATACGTTCAGCTTTGCGCGGTCGCTCATTCAAATCAACATAGTAATCATCGGAGCGGATCAGGTACGCCTGCATGCCCGGATCAGAGTTAATCATGCTCGCCAGGGCACGCGCAATTTTCAGCACCACGTCTTTTTCATAAGTTCCACGCGGCCCAATCGAACCAGGATCCTCGCCACCATGTCCAGCGTCAATCGCCACCGTGACTTTGCGCTCCTGCAGATCTTCCGCACTTAGAGCTGCGCTATCGCGCTTTAACGATTGGCCCGGAAGATCAATCACCAGCCGATGTCCATACCCACCCTGCGGCCCCAGTGACTGAATCACCGGCTCAATCAGCTTATTTAATTCGATGACCAGCCGAGTACTGTTGGCATTCTGCGGGGTACTGGTGCGGATCGTCTTGACCAGCAGTGAGTTCGACTCGAAGCGGTCGAGGTTAAACTTAAGATCCGTTTGGGTGAAATCCACAACCAGCCGGTAAGGGTGAGACTGATTGAGTTGGAAGTAGCTGTACGCTGGCTCTTCACCCATGTCAAAGACCACACGCGTGCGGTCGGGGGACGGCCACATGCGAATGTTGTCAATTGTGTTTTTTGCTGTCACAGGTACAGCAAAACCCACTAACATCAGTGAAAACAGGACAGCGATTAAGCGTTGCATCAGAGTTTATCGAGGAGTTCCCGACCTCTTGTTGTTAGCGCACCAAACGTCAACGACCGCGACGTATCCGCGTACTCGATGACAATAGTCATATCCGGCTCTGGTAGTACCCCTGCTCCACGCTGGGGCCACTCCGCCAAAATTATTGTATTAGTGTCAAGGTAATCACGAATGCCCATAAATTCAAGTTCTTCAGGGTCGGCCAGTCGATATAAGTCAAAGTGATGAATCTGCCAAGGGTCCAGTTCATAGCTTTCCACTAACGTGTAGGTCGGGCTTTTGACGTTCCCCTGATGCCCCAAGGCCTGGATAAACCCTCGACTAAAGGTCGTTTTACCGGCCCCAAGCTCACCGAACAAATAGAAGGTAAGTGCCTGTTCCGGGGTCGTTGCACTCTCACTTACCACATTCGCAAGTCGCCGGGCCAGTGCCAGCATCTCCGCTTCATCAGCGAGGAAAAAGTTTTTTTCAATCATGGATTCACTAACTTCCGCAAAGGCTCCATTAAATCGCTCGGTAGTGTACCACGTTCCCCCGCAATTGCAGCCTGTTCACCGGCCCGTCCATGCAACCAGGCGGCACAGGGTAAAATGGCTTCTGCAGCGAGCCCCTGTGCAATCAGACTGCCGGCGATGCCACTTAAAACATCACCGGAACCACCCACTGCCAGTGCCGGGGAGCCGCGAGTACAGATTCGTATCGTTTCGGACTCGGGCCCGACAATAAGCGTTCCAGCGCCTTTAAGCAGCGCAAAGGCATTCAGCTCTTGTGCCAGACGTCTGACGGCTTGCCAGCGGTCTTGTTCAATGGCATCGCTGGTCGTGTCCAATAGCCGCGCGGCTTCGCCCGGATGGGGAGTGATCCACAAGGGCGCTGAGCGGCTTGCCCATGCGCGGTGTTGCGCGACCACATTGAGACCATCGGCATCCAAAAGCACAGGCACCTCGGTACCTAAAACCCACTGACAAAGTCGCGCGCCCCAGTCCTGCTGATCAAGCCCAGGGCCAAGAACAACTGCATCGGCACGCTCGAGAAATTTCACAACATCGGTTTTCGAAGCTGCCTCGGTACTTGAAACCATGAGCTCCGGTTGGGCCGAGGCGATCAATGCATGACTCTCAGGGTGAGTGAGTACTGAAACTTTGCCGGCACCTGCTCGCAACGCCGCGCGCCCGGCCAGAACCACAGCTCCGGACATGCCCGGCGCACCACCAACAATGACCACATGGCCGTGGCGCCCTTTGTGGCTAGTACGACTGCGAGGGGGTAAATGACGTGCGACATCATCCTGCTCTACTAAGGTTGCAAAGGGCTGCTCTAAATGCTGAAAGGCTGCGGCAATTCCCAGTTCAGCGAGTTCCAGGCGGCCGACATAATGGGCCGCCTGAGCAGTCAGCAGTCCCGGTTTCAGCGCCACCATGGTCACCGTGTAATCGGCTTCCACCGCTACCGGAATCGCCACGCCCCGGTCACTTTGCAAGCCGGTTGGGCAATCGATACTGAGGACCCAAAGTTTATGAAAGTTTTTCGCGTCGTTTAAGGTCTCGACCGCTCGACAGTAGGATGCGTCCAGATCCCGGCTCAGCCCTGTCCCCAGCATGGCGTCGACAATGACATCGTATTCAGCGATGTGGGTTCGATCCAACTTCTCTAGTGGCTCCACCGTCCCCTGCTCATCTTCCCAGGCTGCAGCGGCCTGTTTAGCGAGATCGCTTTTAGGCTGAGCCGCCACTACCTGCACGCGATAGCCGTGGGTTCGTGCCAATCGCGCCAGCACCCAACCATCACCACCATTGTTGCCAGGACCACATAAAATCATCACCCGTGCCGGAGCTGGATACTGTCGCTCCAGCGCGGCGAGGCAGCTCTTCGCGGCCCGTTGCATTAACTGCTCGGCAGAGACCGAAAGTGACTCAGCGGCTTCAAGTTCGCGTTCCCGAACCTGCTCCGTACGATAAACTAGTTGCTGTACACTTACCGGCATCAATGCATCTCCATGGGATTTTTGTTATTTTAACCACTTGCACCTAAGCATAAGACGAATTTTATGGATTTCCACCAACTTGCTGCAGATATTAAACAATGGGGTCAAGAACTTGGCTTCCAAAAGGTTGGCATTACCGATCTGGACCTGAGTGCAGAACGTGAAGCACTGCAGCGTTGGTTAGCAGACGGTATGCATGGCGAGATGGATTACATGGAGCGCCACGCTGATTTACGTACCCGGCCGGACCAACTTCACCAAGGCAGTGTGCGGGCGATCTCAGTGCGCATGAATTACCTGCCCGCCGAAGCTGGCTTTGCAAAGACGCTGAAGAATCCCAAACTAGGTTATATCAGTCGCTACGCTTTAGGTCGTGACTACCACAAGTTAATGCGCAAACGCCTCAAACAATTGGGCGAAAAAATTAAAGCGGCTTGTGCCGAGCTTGATTACCGGCCTTTCGTTGACTCAGCGCCCATTATGGAACGTCCACTGGCGGTGAAGGCTGGGTTAGGCTGGACCGGGAAACACACGCTCGTGCTTGACGAACAGGGCGGCTCCTGGTTTTTCTTAGGGGAGTTACTGATTAACTTGCCGCTGCCGGTGGACGAGCCCGTGGAAGAAAAATGTGGCAGCTGTAAAGCCTGCATTACCATTTGCCCGACGCAAGCGATCGTAGAACCTTACAAACTGGATGCGCGCCGCTGCATTTCTTATTTGACGATCGAACTCAAATCAGCGATCCCTGAGGAATTCCGCCCCTTAATTGGCAACCGCATCTACGGCTGTGACGACTGCCAGTTGGTCTGCCCCTGGAATCGTTATTCGCAAATCACTGACGAGGGTGATTTCGCACCGCGCAAAGATTTGCACGCTCCTGAACTACTCACCTTATGGAGCTGGGACGAAGCCACCTTCTTAAAAACTACCGAAGGCTCGCCGATACGCCGCATCGGGTTTGCTTCCTGGCAGCGAAATTTAGCCGTAGCCTTAGGCAACGCGCCGCACGATCCCGCCATTATTGCGGCTTTGGAAGCACAGCGCGGGGCGGTGAATGCTATGGTGGATGAACACATTGACTGGGCGTTACAGCGGCAGCGCAACAAAAGTGCTACCGCCAGCAAACAGGTGTTACGACTGACCCGGGCAGTCGAGAAAGGCTTGCCCCGCGATGCTTAAGCCTCGTTATTCGCGCGGCTCTTGCAGGCACTGAGCACGGCTTCGAAAAAACCAACGCCACGACGTTCGGCTTCAGCGCAGTTATTTTCCGGAATCAGATCAGGGTTTGGATAACGCTTTAGTACCCGCTCCAGGCTTGCTTCGCGGAGTAAATGCAGCACCGGATAAGGTGCCCGATTAGTGTAGTTCGCAGCTGCATCAGGGGCACTGCCAGCAAACTGGTAGCGGGGATGAAAACTGGCAACCTGTAAGATCCCTTCAAGATCAGCTTCGCGCAGATAAACATCGGCATAATCTAACAGTTCAAGATAATCATGAAAGTCGTCAAAGCCGTCGCTCAAGACCAGTAAGGTCGTCTCTTTCTGATCGTTTGCGAGCAGCTGGCTGGCGGCATCCGCAAAGGCCTGCAATGCCGCGCCCAGCTCAGTAGCCGCGCAGTCCTGATAAACAATGGTCTGACGCTCAACTTCCCGGTGCGCAAACGGGCAAAAATTTAGCCCGACAACCACTCGCTCAACCCATTCGCGCACCGCATCACACGCAGGTGTCAACACTCTCGCTGGAGCGTGACCCGATTTACCTGCAGAGAAGTTAACCACTTAGCACTTGCCTGCTGCATGCTCAAGCGCACCGCGCACTGCCGCTACCTGAGCATCAACACATTCAACCGGATTGGTATTTGCACTATCCGGATAAACTTCAGTAGTGGTCACAAACCGCGCGTTGGTCATGCCCATGCACAGCCCCAGCTCTTTAGCGTCGTATTCAATGACACCTTCCTGCACCATAGGAGCACCAATCAGGCAACCACTTTCGTCAGGCGGCGCAATATGCGTTACTGGTTTTATCGTTTCGATAATAGCGCGCTGGAACTCTGGCTCCTCGCGTGAGCTATCCGCCACCAGATAAAAGCCGTCAGGTATATTCCAGTTGTCGTTGGTCGTGCCATTGCGCGCGGCCAGAGCCGGACGAAATTCGGAATTATCCGTATCCGTGGTCTCATGTAAATCGACATGAACACTTGGTGCTATTTCATGCACTTCCAGATACTGCATGAGCAGCGCTGCTTCCTGAGCCGGGCTGTCGGTAACGAAAGAGCGATTCGGGTCCACCGCAGCTGGATTCCAGCGGTTTATCGTCTCGTAACCCCAGGGACTCACACAGGGCGCCACCAAAATATTGAAACGTGCTAGGTGGTTCACCGCTTCCGTTTCCAGAAAGTATAAGGCGCCATGCACACCGCTGGTCTCATAGCCATGCACACCGCCCGTAACCAGCACTGTGGGGCGGTCAACGCGCCAGTTTTGACTGCGCACAACGTATAACGGAAAGCTGCGGCCGTCATAGTTCAGCTCACCATAAGTCTCAACGTCGAACTGCTCCCGCAAGTGATCGATACGACGAATGACATTGTCCTTGTAATCGCGCTGCTTACTCTGTTGCTCGAACCATGCTTGTTTCTCTTCGTCGCCCCAAGGCTTACCCGGAGTTCCAATAGGATACTGCTGCGTCATAGGTGACCACTCCCTGAACGTTGCTGACAAATAACTACTTTCATTAAGTTGCTTTAGTTTAGGCGATTTTAGCTTAAGCCTCCAGCCACCCGAGCTCCGCTAACCCAATATGAGGAGGGTCAGCCAGCCGGCAAGTACTGCCAGCACACTCACACAGACTGTGATAAGCCACATTGAGCGATGGCCCAGCATTACGACTAAGGCAGCTTTGACCAGCGTATTGACACTGGCGGCAATGATAATGGCGCGGGCGGCAACGTCCAGCTCCAGGCTGTAATTCCCGCTCGCGCCTGCCATTTTTGCCATCGATAAGGTGATTGCATCGACGTCTGTCAGGCCGGACACGGCCGCCACAGCGTACACACCGGAGGCATCAAAATACTGATGAGCATAGTGGGCAAGCAGCAACACGATGACCAACAGGCCTGCAAACTTAACTGCGGTGATGATATCAAAGGGATTCTTCAGCTTAACCCTGGGATGATGACCATTTCTGCCGCGACGCCAAAGCAGCCAGAGCACACCGATCAGGGGCACCAGGGTCATGCTGAGTAAAGGCGCCGCAACTCTGGGTAAGAGTTCGCGATTGACGATAGCGACCTCGATCAACATTCGCGGAAACATGGTGCCTGCCGCCAGCAAAATGACCGCAACCAGAAAGCCATGGGAACGGCTTTGCTGGCGTCCTAAATGCGCCATACTCAACGTCACCGCGGTCGATGAAGCTATGCCGCCAAATAATCCGGTGACCAGTAATCCGCGCGCCTGCCCCAATAGTTTTACCGAAAAATAGCCCACGAAGGAGATGCCGGTAATCAATACCACCATCCAACCCACCAGGTAGGGATTGATGACGTCGCCGGGACCATAGCCGGTATTGGGCAACAACGGCAATACCACGACGCTAATCACCAGCATTTGCAATATTGCCAGTAGCTCACGCTGCTGTAATGCCTCAACCCAGCCATGCAACACGGGCTTCAGGCCAAGCAGTAATGCCACCACTATCGCGACGGGCACCGCTATTTCGACCTGGCCAACAAGGCACATAGCGCCTAAGCAGAAGGTCAATAGGAGCGTGGTCGGAGTGGTAATGCCGACGTCATGGTCGCGACGCACTTCAAGTAGGTGCGCGATGATGACAAGCAGAGAAAAACAGCCGAAACTGATCAGCCAGATAAGATAAGCTGGCGGCGCTGCCAGATGTTGGCTTAATAAGGTGACAACCCCACCAAACAAGCTAGCAACGGCAAAGGTGCGTAAGCCAGCGAAACGCTGGCCTTCGGCGCGACCGCGCTGACTCCAGCCGCGCTCGAGCCCGATAATCAAGCCGACAGCAAGCGCGTAAGCCAGTTCCAGCAGCGCGAGTTCCACTGGTCAGCCTAGTACATTGACCAGAGTTGCATTGCGCACTGCACCAAGATTGCAATATTGGCAACTGCACCGAGCGCAAAAAACCAGCTGCGCGGACTTGGGTTCTTCTCTGTCGCAATGGCGTAGTACAAAATCATGTGTAAGATGCGCGCCACGGCAAACACCACAACCCAGTAGCCAAACCATTCACTTTGCAAGCCTAAAAACAAAGCCAGAAACACCGTCGCCACAAACATTGGCACGTTCTCCAGCGAGTTCATAAAGGTGCGGTGGCATCTGAACACCAAAGAGTCATGACTTAAGCCCTGTGGAATTTTGCCGGGAACGGCATCGGCTTGTTTGGCTTTGACCGCAGCGGCGACGGCCCACTGGATCAGCCAGGTGACCAAAATAATCCATAAACCAGTAAATACTAATGTCGTCTGTGCTTGCATAGCTTATCCCTTCTGTAGTTATTATTCGGGTTTAAAAATGCCGATCACATTGTCGTCTTTTACTGCTTTGGCGCTCGCTGTGGCGGGTTCTTGCTGAGGCTTCTTATCCTGTTCTGTGAAGCGGTGGTGGCAGGACACACACTCAACCTGCTCGTCAGGCTCGCCGCTGACTGTCTCAGTTATGAGTAACATCAGGGTATCGCTGGCCTGACAAGCGGGACATTCAGCCCCAGCAATAAAACGTTTACGTGTACGTGCCATATTCACCTCGTTTCGCTTCAGGTATAATTGTCGCAGATTCATTCACCAACACCAAGCACAAGGTTAGTCATGATTTCAATCCGTGGCATGGCGCTCATGCGCGGCGGTAACGTACTGCTCGAAAACACCGATCTCGCTATCTTTCCCGGCCACCACGTCGGTATCGTCGGACGAAACGGCACGGGCAAATCATCACTGTTTGCGTTGCTGCGGGGCGAACTGCAAGTGGAGCAAGGTGAATGTGACGTGCCATCGCAATGGCGCATTGCCAGTGTCAAGCAGGAAACGCCCGCCCTGGATCGTACTGCCCTCGACTATGTGCTTGATGGTGATACGGAGCTGCGCCAACTGGAAGATCAGCTTAGTATGGCTGAGCAGGCCAATGATGGCCATGCCATCGGTCGTTTGCATGATCAGCTTGCCGCCATCGGTGCGTACGAGGCTCCTTCCCGGGCCGCATCTTTACTCTCGGGGCTAGGCTTTACCGATGCGCAATTTCAGCAGCCGGTCAAAGCTTTTTCCGGCGGCTGGCGGATGCGCCTGAACCTGGCACAGGCATTGATTGCTCGAGCTGACCTGTTACTGCTGGATGAACCGACGAACCACCTTGATGTCGACGCCATATTTTGGCTTGAGGACTGGCTACAGCGCTTTCCGGGGACTTTACTACTAATTTCACACGATCGTGATTGCCTCGATGCGATTTGTCAGCAGATCATTCATATCGAACAACAAACCGCGACGTCCTACACCGGTAATTACAGCAGTTTCGAGCGCCAGCAGGCTGAGCAGATCGCCCAGCAACAAGCGCAGTTTGAAAAGGAACAGGCCCAACGTAAACATCTACAGACCTACATTGACCGTTTTCGTTACAAAGCCAGTAAGGCCAAACAAGCACAAAGCCGCATCAAGGCCTTAGAGCGCTTACAGTCCAGCGCTCCCATTGTTGCCAACAGTCAATTTCAGTTTCGTTTTCGCAAACCCATGCAGCTACCTAACCCGCTGCTGACGCTGGAAAATGTCCAGGCCGGCTACGGCGATACGGTGATTTTACGCTCCATCAAGTTTGACCTGGTGCCGGGCAGTCGCATCGGTCTGCTCGGACGTAACGGCGCCGGTAAGTCAACGCTGGTCAAATTACTTGCTGGCGAGCTTGCGCCGCAAAGCGGTACTGTCGCGCTGAACTCTGGCATTAAACTCGGCTATTTTGCCCAGCACCAGCTGGAAACGCTCGATCTTAAAGCCAGTGCGTTACAACACGTACAACGACTGGATCCGCAGGCAAGTGAGCAGCAATTGCGTGATTTCCTGGGTGGCTTTGGCTTTACCGGCGATCAGGCAACGCGGCTGGTGGCTCCCATGTCAGGTGGTGAAAAAGCTCGCCTGGTATTAGCGCTTATCGTTTACCAGAAACCTAACTTACTGCTACTCGATGAGCCGACCAACCACCTGGATAGCGTCATGCGGGAAGCATTGGTGTATGCCCTGCAGGATTTTGAAGGGGCAATGGTGATTGTCTCGCACGATCGGCACCTGTTACGTACTTGTGTGGATGATTTCTTCCTCGTTGCTGATGGTCAGGTGAGTTTGTTTAATGACGACCTCGACGGTTATCACCGCTGGTTACAGGATCGGCAGCGGCCCAGCGACAACACTTCATCCGCAAGCTCTGGCAAAGCCGATCGCAAAGCGGAGAAACGTGATGCGGCCGAGCGACGCAAGCGCCTGAAGCCGTTTAAAGACGCCGTTGAGCGTTACGAAAAACAGGTTCATAAACACGAGAACGACCTGGCCGAGCTCAACACCTTACTGGGCGACAACAGTCTTTATGAAGACGCCAATAAACAGCAGTTGCAGCAGTTATTGCAGCAGCAGACACAAGCGCAACAGTTGCTGCAAGAAGCCGAAGAAGCCTGGATGAGTGCCGAAGAAGCCTTACAACACGCTGAAGCACAGGAGTAACACAAGAGTATGCAAATTCCATGGCAACAGCTGGATCCAGAATTGCTCGATAGCGTAATTGAAGCTTTCGTCTTACGAGAAGGTACAGACTACGGTGAGCAAGAGAAGACACTCACGGAAAAAGTCGCAGATGTGCGTGCTCAGTTAGAGCGCGGCGATGCCATTCTGGTTTGGTCGGAATTACATGAAACTGTCAATATCATGCCTCGGGATGAGTTTGATGGCGAATAAACACATTGCGCCAGTTCACCGCTTCATCTCCCAGAATAACAAAATTTGGATTGCCTAAATCAGCTTCTTTATTGTAGGTGATAGGCTTAAAGTGCTCGCTTACAATACTGCCTCCGGCTTCACCGACGATGACATCGGCCGCAGCAGTATCCCATTCTCCGGTAGGTCCAACCCGTAAAAAGCAATCCGCCTGCCCCTCGGCAATTAAGCATGCTTTAAGTGAACAACTGCCTGCAGGTACGGTACTTATCTCACGGTCTGGATTCATCCGCTGTAATACCCGCTCGCGTGGCTGCCGGCGGCTGATGGCCAACCTTAAGGGATCCTGTTCCGGATTGCTAAATTTATGCACGCGAAGGCGCTGTTCGCCGTTAATGTCCCGCCGAAATGCACCGCGATCTTTTTGCGCCAGATAGAGCTTGTCCCCGGCAGGCCAGTATATCACTCCCAGCGTAGGCTGGTGTTGTTCAACCAGGGCAATGACGACGGTAAAGTCGCCGCTACGGGCAATAAATTCCTGTGTACCATCAATCGGGTCAATCAGCCAGTAACGTTGCCACGCCTGGCGCTCAGCCAACGACAGATGCGCGCCCTCTTCAGAGAGCACCGGAATGTCGGGCGTTAAGGTTTTAAGTTGATCGGTGATGAACTTGTGTGCCGCCAGATCAGCACTAGTGACTGGCGAGCTATCAGACTTTTCATAAGTGGCATAGGCCTGCTCTTCGTAGAGCTCCATGATTAAATCGCCCGCCTGCAGCGCTACATCGGCAGCGCCTTCCAGCCACTGTTGTAGTTGCTTAGTTGGAGTCACGCTCAAGTTTCCTTAGGGTCATCAGTAAAGCCGCGATACTCCGCGCTTCGGTGAAGTCCTCCTGGTCCAGCAGCGCTTGTGCCTTACTCAGCAGCCAGGGTACCCGCTCCAGCGGTTCCGGCTCATCGCCCTCCAGCTGCTCAGGATAAAGGTCTCGGGCGATAAAAATATGCATGGTAGCGGAAAAGAACTGCGGTGCCATAGTGACACTTTTTAGCGGAATGAGTTGCTGCGCACCAAAGCCAATTTCTTCTTTAAGTTCGCGGTTGGCCGCCTGTTCCGGTGTCTCTCCCGGATCGATCAACCCCTTGGGAAAGCCGAGCTGATAATTGTGCAGGCCAGCGGCGTACTCACGGACTAACATTAGGGTATCAGCGTCGACGAAGGGCACGATCATGACTGCGCCGCGACCACTGCTTTGCATGCGTTCAAATTGCCGTTCGACGCCATTGCTAAAGCGTAAATCGACGGCTTCAATGCGCAGCAGGCGACTGCGCGCTACAATTTGTCGTTGAAGAATTTCTGGGGTAGGTTTTCGCGCCATATTTTTTCTGCCAACCAGAGTTGCCATCGCAATCGGTGAAACTGATATCCAGAATAAGCCTGGGTTACTGGCTTCCGAACTGCTGTTTCGGTTACTATAACGGCTTGTAACTAGCGGTACAACAAAGAGGAGCTTTTCATGAGCGAAACCACAGCACAATATGACGCCGTAGTCATCGGCAGTGGCCCCGGTGGTGAAGGTGCAGCCATGCAACTGGTGAAAAACGGTCGCAGCGTCGCGCTCATCGAAAAACACGAATCGCTTGGGGGCGGTTGTACCCATTGGGGCACGATCCCATCAAAGGCATTACGACACTCTGTCAGCCGTTTAATTGAATTCAATAGCAACCCGCTTTTCTCCGGTGAAAACATTCAGCGCGGGTTATCCTTTGCTGACATTCTCCGTCACGCGCAGGGTGTTATTTCAAAACAAGTGCAAATGCGTAGTGGATTTTACCAACGCAACGGGGTAACGGTGCTGCACGGCGTCGCTACTTTTGAAGACGCCAATACCATTAAAGTTACTCAGCCGGACGGAACCCTTGAATACATCGGTGCAAAACAGATAGTTATCGCCACTGGCTCACGTCCCTACCATCCGCCTGATGTAGACTTTAAGCACGAACGCATTTACGACTCCGACACCGTGTTGTCACTTAAATATGAGCCACGCAGCATCATTATTTATGGTGCCGGTGTGGTGGGTAGTGAGTACGCCAGCATCTTCCGTGGCCTGGGCGTCAAGGTCGACTTAATCAATACCCGCGACCGCCTGTTGTCGTTCCTCGATGCCGAGATTTCCGATGCGTTAAGCTACCATCTGCGTAACAACGGCGTAGTGATCCGCCACAATGAAGAATACGAGAGAATTGAAGGGCATGAAGATGGCGTCACATTGTTTACCAAGTCAGGTAAACGTCTTGATGCAGATTGTCTGCTGTACGCTAACGGCCGCTCCGGTAATATCGAAGAGCTTAACGTCGAAGCAGTGGGGTTAAAACCAAACTCTCGGGGACAGCTCGATGTTTCTAACCAGTACCAGACTGAGGTGGAAAACATTTATGCCGTCGGCGATATCACGGGTTACCCATCACTGGCGTCAGCGGCGTATGACCAGGGACGAATTGCCGCCACCGCAATGCTTCCCGGTGATTGCGCAGAACGTTTGATTAGCGACATACCGACCGGAATTTACACCATCCCTGAGATTAGTTCGGTCGGTAAAACTGAAGAAGAACTGACCGAGCAGAAGGTACCTTACGAAGTCGGTCGCGCGCAATTTAAACACTTAGCCCGGGCGCAGATCTCCAATATGGCGGTAGGTAGTCTGAAGTTACTATTTCATAGAGAAACCAAAGAAGTTCTTGGGATTCACTGCTTTGGTGAACGTGCTGCAGAGATCATTCACATTGGTCAGGCCATTATGGAACAGAAGAATGGCGGCAATACCATTGAGTATTTCGTCCGCACCACGTTCAACTATCCAACCATGGCCGAAGCCTATCGGGTGGCAGCATTGAACGGTTTAAACCGGGTTCGCGAATAATTCGTCGGATTTCGCGGCTGGTAGCTCAATGCGAACTGCCAGACCGCCAAGTTTCTGGCTCCGCCCGAATGATATACGCCCGTTATGCCGCTCGATAATACGTTTCACGATCGCTAGTCCCAATCCTGAGCCTTTCGCTGCGCGAGCTTTGTCTCCCTGAGTGAAGGGTTGCAGTACGTGCTCGACCTGACTTGCCGGAATGCCCTCGCCGTCATCACTGACGGTAACCCAGACGCTTTCCCGGGCGGCATGATAGCCGGTTTCAATACTGATCCGACGGCCTCCATAACGCTCGGCATTTTCTATCAGATTTAGCAGTACCCGCTTAATGGAAACGGCCCGCATCGGGATTTTCGGGATTTCGCCGTAATGCACCTCGATAGTGCTTTGCCAGCTCTCCGGCACATGACCAACGACGTCCTCAATGAGGTAGTTAAGATTTTCGCAGTCACTGTCAGCCTGGGTATCCACGCGCACATAATCAATGAACTGATCGATAATGGCATTCATATCGTCAATGTCACCAATAATACCCTCGGCCAATGCATCTTCACTCGGCGGCATCATTTCGGTCGCCAAACGTATGCGGGTTAGCGGGGTGCGTAAATCATGCGAGACCCCAGCCATCAGCAATACTCTATCCTGCTCCAATTGCCGTACCCCCTGCGCCATTTGGTTAAATGCCTTGGTCACCGCAATGACTTCAGTAGAACCACGTTCGGGCAAGGCCTCCGGATAATCTCCGCGACCAACCTTGAGCGCGGCCGCTTCCAGTGACTTAAGGGGCTTATTCTGCCAATTGGTAAACAGCATGCCGCCTAAAATACTTAAGGCGCCAATCAGGATGAGATAAAACAGCAAGGGAGAGAACCGGGCTTCATCAAAGGTTTCCAGCTCCACCCGCAGCCAGTATCCTTCAAGGGATTCGGTTTGAATCCAGACGAAGTAGACATCGTCCTGCGAAATACGAACTTCGGTATTTGCCGCAAGTTGTTGGCTCATTTGCTCAGAGAGGAAATTGTAGATCGTGGCCTGCTGTAAGCCGTTCGCCAAAGCTTCTTTTTCGGTGAAACCATCGATACCCACGGCTTGGGTATAACGCTCGGCCAGATTGCGTTTTTCAAACGCTGACATCTCATGAGTACTCAACCACTGGTCAAGCACAATAATGCCCTGCACCTGTTTCGATACCACCGAGCTGATCTGTTGCATGGTTGGCTTCACTACATACAGGCCAACCATGACGTAAGACACTACCTGATTAATGAATAGCAATAGCGCGATCAGGGCGACCGTGCGGGCAAACGCGGAACGCGGAAGGATACGCATCAACTGGCTTTTTTACTGCCATCCGGCACGAATACGTACCCGAGTCCCCATACGGTTTGTATGTAGCGCGGGTTAGCTGGGTCCACTTCCAGCATGCGCCGCAAGCGTGAAACCTGAACATCAATACTGCGCTCCAACGCGCTGTAGTCGCGCCCGCGAGCCTGATTCATTAATTTATCACGCGACATCGGCTGGCGGGGGTGAGTGACCAAAGCCTTCAGAACGGCAAATTCGCCACTGGTCAGCGGCATTGGCTCAGCACCGCGGTACATTTCCCGGGTGCCCAGATTCAGTCGGAAATCACCAAATTTAATTTCTTCATCATCCGCTGACGGTGCACCCGGGATTGACTTGCCTCGGCGCCTCAGCACGGCGCGCACGCGGGCAAGCAACTCGCGGGGGTTAAAAGGTTTAGCTAAATAATCGTCGGCACCAAGCTCAAGACCGATGATGCGGTCGACCTCGTCGCCTTTTGCGGTCAGCATGACAATAGGGATGTCGTTGCTTGCCTGACGCAATCGTTTACAGATGGATAAACCATCTTCACCGGGAAGCATCAGATCCAGCACCATCAGATGAAAGTTTTCACGTTCCAGCAAGCGGTCCATTTGCTCACTTTCCGCTGCGGAGCGCACGTAAAATCCTTGCTCAGTGAGGTACCGCTCCAGCAAGCTCCGCAATCGTGCATCGTCATCCACGACTAATATTTTAAAAGTCTCTTGCCCCATGCCTGCGATGTCCTATGGCTATGTCAGTAGTGCAACTATAAAAGAAGCTTGGCGGTTTGCCAACGCAGCGGGAACTAGCCGCAGCCGCTTTTTGTATCCAAATGTGTTCTGCCCTAGCCCAGCTGATGTTTTAGGACCTTACCGTTGGCGTTGCGCGGCAACTCATCCATGACCTCATAGAGTCGCGGCAACTTATAATCTGCCAACCGTTCTTGCAGAAACTCGCTCAGTTCCTGCTGCGGAGCTGCCAGCGGCTGCCGCAAAATCACAAACGCCTTCACCGTCTCTCCCCATTCCTTATGTGGCACGCCGATAACGGCAGCTTCGATGACAGCCGGATGCGCCGCCAGAGCATCCTCTATCTCGCGTGGGTAAAGGTTGACCCCACCGCTGATGATAATGTCTTTTTTACGGTCCTTAATCCAATAGAAACCGTCCTCATCACGGATAGCAACATCGCCGGTTTTCAGCCAACCATCTGCGGTGAAGGCCGCAGTGGTGGCGTCCGGATTATTCCAGTAACACTGCATCATGCCCTCGCCGCTGATCTCGACCTCACCCGGCTCGCCAGTCGCGGGTTCCTGCCCCGTTTCCGTGCGTAATCGTACTTCGGTGTTAAAAGCTGCGCGCTGACCGACGGACCCCGCTTTGGTTGCATGTTCATGGGGCAATAAGAGCGTGCCCGACGGGCCGGCTTCGGTAAGTCCGTAAACACAATAAAACTGATCTGAACCAAAAGCCTTTTGTACCAGCTGTGTTTGCTCAGTGGACATCGCTGCACCGCCGTAAATCCAATGACTGACACTGCTAAGATCGGCGGTTTCTACTGTCGGCTGCTGAGCCGTCAGTAGGTAAGCCACGGGCGCACCAAAAAAGTGGGTCACCTGATGTTTGGGCACCAGACTTAATAACAGGTCCGGTGTGAAAGTAGGTGCGACCACATGAGCTGCGCCGACCAGGGTGCCGGCCATGAGAAATAAATTCAGCGGCGCGGAGTGCGTAAATGGCATTAAGTGCAGCAACTTACTGTGCGGCGTCATCGCCATTTCCAGGGCAATCATGGTGGCTACGGCATGAATTGCGGTGTGCTGGAACAGGACGCCTTTCGGCCGCCCGGTGGTACCCGATGTATAAAGTAAAAGGGCCGGGCGGTCAGACTCCGCCAGCGGCACATCTAACTCTCCGACAGAAACGCCAGCCATCACTGAGAAATCGTCCAGCCAGAGACCGGCCAGGCCTTGCTCAATCAATGGTTTGAGCGCACTGTCCGTCATTGAGCAAGTGAGTACTAACTTTGCTTCAGCATCGCCAAGAATATACTCCAGCTCTGGAGTGGTAAGGCGCACATTGATAGGCACGGCAATAGCGTCTAACCGCTGGATGGCAAAAAAACCGACGATAAAAGCGATACTATTAGGTAAAACCAGCGCGACCCGATCGCCCGCTTGGACCCCCTGTTCCTGCCGTAACCAGGCCGCGGTGCGCTCTACCTGTCTGGCAAGCTCCTGCCAGTTGAGTTCCTGCTGGTCATCGGTGACCGCCAGGCACGCTGGAAACTTGCGCGCATTACGCGCCAGCATCTGATAGATCGTCATCGTCATTCTCTCCTTGTCCCTCAGGTTGTCATTAAGCAGGCCAGGCGCGCGACAGGATCTGCCTGGCTGCAGTAGGGTCAGTTAACCTACCATACCCCATGTGCTCTGTTACGCCTAAACGCGAGCTACAGAACGCATCGGCGACTGCATTGGGCGCATGCTGTTGCAACAAAGCGCCTTGTAGCGCCCGCGCCATCAACTCCACCAGTTGTCTGGCATAGAAAGGCTGCTGCTGCGCCGTTTTCAGGCGCTCGGGCAGCGCTGCAATAGCCGCATCAAGGTTGGCGTGGCTGCCTTTGGCGCGATTGAGCTCCTTTAAAAAGGCAGCAAAAGAGTCCGGCTGTTTTGCCACGGCCCGCAACACATCCAAACACTGAACATTGCCACTGCCCTCCCATATAGCATTGATAGGTGCCTCACGATACAGCCGTGGCATGATGCAATTCTCCATCACCCCACTGCCGCCGATGACTTCCATGGCTTCATAGGCATGTTCTGGAGTGCGCTTGCAGATCCAGTACTTACCAACGGCCACGGCAATACGGGCAAAGGCGCGTTCATGTTCGTCGTGTTGATGATCCATGGCCCGAGCCATGCGCATCGTCAGGGTCATCGCTGCTTCGCTCTCCAGCGCCAGATCCGCCAGCACATTCTGCATTAATGGCTGGTCGATAAGTTGGGCACCAAATGCTGCCCGGTGATGACAATGATGAACAGCTTGCACTGTGGCCTGCCGCATTCCCGCCGAAGAGCCAATCATGCAGTCGTAGCGCGTCATAGCAACCATCTCAATGATGGTGCGCACACCGCGTCCCTCATCCCCCACCATCCACGCCAGCGCACCGCGCAGTTCAGCTTCACTGGAGGCGTTCGCGACATTACCCATTTTGTCTTTGAGGCGCTGGATCTGTAGGGGGTTCTTGCTGCCGTCAGGCCGCCAGCGTGGCAGCAGGAAGCAACTTAATCCGGCTTTTGTTTGCGCCAACACCAGGAAGGCATCGCACATCGGTGCCGAAACAAACCACTTATGGCCCACCAGCTCATAGGCTTGGCCCGGCCCCTCTTTGCCAACGGGATAAGCATAGGTAGTATTGGCTCTGACATCAGAGCCGCCCTGCTTTTCGGTCATTGCCATGCCAATGGTCACCGCCTGCTTCTCGCCATCAGGGACATTGCGCGGATCGTAGCTGTTTTTTAAAATCTTCGGCAGCCAATAAGCCGCCAAATCCGGCTGGTGTTGCAAAGCCGGAACTGCAGCAAAGGTCATGGTGATCGGGCAGCCATGCGCAGCCTCGACCTGGGTGTGCAGATAATACCTGCAGGCACGGGCAACATGCGCTCCTGGCCCGGGCTCTGCCCAGGGCGAAGCATGCAAGCCGTGCTTCGTGGCCAACGCCATCAGCTGATGATAAGCGTCGTGATACTCGACCAAATCGGTGCGGTGACCGAAGCGGTCCTGCGGCTCAAACTGCGGCCGATAGGCATTTGCCAAAAATCCGAGGCGGATGGTCTGAGCCTGGCCAGCAAGTTCACCAAACGCAGCAACCGAGTCCCGGGCCCAACTCGCACCTTCGCGCTTGAGTGCCTCTTGCAGGGCAGTATCTTGCGCAAATAAATTATAGTTCTCGAGCGCCGGAGGTTGATTCTGAACCTCGTGCGTGCGCGCCAGAAATCGTTCTGCCTGTTGCCAGCTTGTCATAAAACCCCCTTATCAAAACCTTACCATCGCACCCGTGCCAGCGCTCATCAGTTGGGCATGCCCGCAGCTAAGTGCTATTATCCGCGGCTAGTCCTCAACCGTTACCGAACCCTTATCGCATGATGGTATACACGACATGGCACGCACGAATCTGATTACCCGCAACGGCTACTATAAACTCCAGCATGAGCTTGACCACTTGTGGCGGGTCGAGCGCCGCGAGACCACCGAAAAAGTGACCTGGGCTGCGAGCTTAGGAGATCGCTCAGAAAACGCAGACTACAAATATAATAAACAAAAACTGCGACAAATCGACCGCCGTATCCGCTTTTTGCGTAAGCGCCTGGAAGCCCTCAAGATTGTCGATTATGCGCCCTCTCAAGAAGGAAAAGTATTTTTTGGCGCCACCGTGACCATTGAAAATGACGATGGTGTCGAAAAACAATTTACCATTGTTGGTCCCGATGAGATCTACGACGATAAGACAGTCATCTCTATTGATGCGCCTATGGCCCGCGCCGCGATCGGTAAACAGCTTGACGACGAGGTGCGGGTCACCACGCCTACCGGCACCCACGAGTGGTTTATCACTGCGATTCATTACCAACGCACGAAACCCGACGCTTGCTAGGTCAGCTCTACCCTGCACAAATCATCACGACGAGGTCGCGCCTGCTGCGCAATGACTGTTATACTGGCGCGCAACTTTTCAGGCATTCACTAACAAGAGAGAATACATGAGCTCGATTCCCCAGCAAATCGCGAACGAGTTAGCAGTCAGTTCGCAGCAGGTTCAAGCTGCTATCGCGCTTCTCGATGATGGCGCCACCGTCCCCTTTATCGCTCGTTACCGAAAAGAAGCCACCGGCGGTCTTGATGACACTCAGTTACGCAATCTGGCGCAGCGGTTAACTTACCTGCGTGAGCTGAATGATCGTCGTGAAGTGATTCTGGCCAGTATCCGCGATCAGGAAAAGCTCACACCGCAACTGGAACAGCAGATCCGCGCCACCCAGTCGAAAACCGAACTGGAAGATTTATATCTGCCCTATAAACCGAAGCGCCGGACCAAAGGTCAAATCGCTATTGAAGCAGGCCTGGAGCCGCTCGCGCTAAGCCTGTTAGAGAACCCGGCTCAAGATCCAGAGCAACTTGCCAGCGGCTACATTAATCAGGATGCGGGCTTTGCGGATAGCAAAGCAGTTCTGGAAGGCGCGCGCTTTATCTTAATGGAGAAGTTCGCCGAAGATGCAGCATTATTAAAGAAAGTACGTGATTATTTATGGAATAACGCCGAGATTTCCAGTGTTGTTGCCACCGGTAAAGAGCAGGAAGGGAGTAAATACCGTGATTACTTTTCCTTCAGCGAAGCACTGAAGAAAATCCCTTCGCATCGAGCCCTCGCTTTATTCCGGGGCCGTAATGAGGGCATGCTGCAGCTCAAACTGAACGCCGACCCGCAACAGGAAGACCCGAAAGCACGCAGCTATGGCGAACAGATCATCGCTGGTCATATTCAGTTTACCCCTGCGGACCGGGCTGCAGACGCCTGGCTACAGCAAACCATTCAGTGGACCTGGCGAATTAAATTACTGCTGCATATGGAAACCGAGCTGTTTGGCACCGTACGCGAACGTGCCGAAGCTGACGCGATAAAAATCTTCGCCAACAACCTGAAAGATCTCCTGATGGCAGCGCCGGCCGGTGCGAAAACGACCATGGGCCTGGATCCAGGCGTGCGTACGGGAATTAAAGTGGCAGTAGTGGATAGTACCGGCAAGGTCCTCGGCACTAATACCGTATTCCCGTTCCAGCCGCAGAATCAGGTAGATAAAGCCATGCGCACCATCGCGGGCATGTGCAAACAGCATAAAGTTGAACTCATTGCCATTGGTAACGGCACCCACTCCCGCGAAACCGATAAACTGGTGGGTGACTTACTTAAAGCGGATGCAGATCTTAAGGCCAGCAAAGTCATAGTAAATGAAGCCGGCGCATCAGTGTATTCAGCATCGGAACTTGCCGCGCAGGAATTTCCCGATTTAGACGTGTCCTTACGCGGTGCAGTCTCTATCGCACGGCGCTTGCAAGACCCACTGGCTGAGCTAGTGAAGATTGAACCTAAATCTATCGGTGTAGGCCAATACCAGCATGACGTGAGTCAGGCTCAGCTGGCGCAAAGTCTCGATGCCGTGGTTGAGGATTGTGTTAACGCGGTGGGTGTGGATGTAAATACCGCGTCCGTGGCACTCCTGGCGCGCGTTGCTGGTCTCAATAAAACACTGGCGCAAAACATGGTCGCGCATCGTGACGCCAATGGTCGATTCGAGCATCGCAAGAGCTTACTGGACGTCAGTCGCATGGGCCCTAAGTCGTTCGAACAGGCCGCAGGCTTCTTGCGGGTGATGGATGGCAGTCAGCCGCTGGATCGCTCTGCCGTCCACCCGGAAGCCTATCCTCTGGTCGAGCGCATGGCGGCCGATCACGACAAACAGGTGGCGGAACTTATTGGCGACAGTAACTTCCTGAAGAGCCTGGATGCCAATGCGTACACCGATGACACTTTCGGTCTGCCTACGGTTCGCGACATCATCCGTGAACTCGATAAGCCCGGCCGTGATCCGCGTCCTGAGTTTAAAACTGCCAGCTTCAAAGAAGGCGTGGATACACTGCAAGACCTGCGACCCGGCATGACGCTTGAAGGGGTTGTTTCCAACGTTGCCGCCTTTGGTGCTTTTGTAGATATTGGTGTGCACCAGGACGGTCTGGTGCATGTCAGTGCCCTGTCCGACAATTTCGTCAGCGACCCCCGTGAAGTCGTGAAAGCGGGTGATATTGTCAAAGTGAAGGTCATGGACGTTGACGTACAACGCAAACGCATCAGTTTGTCGATGAAGCTCAATGACGAAGTGACCGCCAGGGACGGGGCGA
Organism: Pseudidiomarina terrestris; assembly: GCF_030466405.1. GTDB lineage: Bacteria > Pseudomonadota > Gammaproteobacteria > Enterobacterales > Alteromonadaceae > Pseudidiomarina > Pseudidiomarina terrestris. The sequence continues at coordinate 529,431 of NZ_JAGGJF010000001.1, forward strand.
AGCCTGCCGCTGCAGCCAGCACCAAGGGTTCCGGCAAGCCCAAGTCAGCACCTGCTGGCAAGAAGCCGACCGCGAAAGGCCCGCCATCGCTTGGTAACTCAGCGATGGGCTCAGCCTTTGCTGACGCGTTCGCAAAAGCGAAGAAATAACTTTAGCTAAAGAAGTACCTGAAACAGAGTAGAGCCGAACATACTGTCCACAGGACCAGGCTAAAAACCGGTAGCGCTACCATCACCCGTACTGTCGCTGAGCGATTCCGGGTGGTGGTATCAAGGAAATGCGGTTAATTTATTTGTGGCTGCTGCAGTAACATCTTGAATTGACGCTTATGTTGCAAAAAAGCGTTGCGTAATTCTGCTACCTTTTCGTGCATCTCTTCGAGCGTTGGCATATGCTCAGCCAGCGCTTTGGTCTTGCTGTCAAGCAGCTGTTTGCGCGCTTGATAGTACTCACGTAAGCGCAACAGTAATGCATCGTACTCATCATGGAGTTTCTGCATCGTTGTCTCGCAGCTTATCGGCGCTTTGGCGGTGAGTTTCTTAAACTGCATTTCCAGTTTAGCTTTCTCCACCTGATAGCCATGAGTACGTTTTAGGTTGCGCGTGAGGCCCAGCCAGGAGCACCCGCGAATCAGCCATTTGGTCGGATCAAACTGCCACCAACGGATACCATTGCGATAGTCCGCGGAGAAGATGTGGTGGTAGTTATGGTACCCTTCGCCAAAGGTCAGAAACGCGAGAAAGCCGTTGTCGCGCGCAGTATTTCTGTCCGTATAGGTCTGCTTGCCCCAGATATGCGCAAGCGAGTTAATAAAGAATGTGGTGTGGTGATTAATCACCAGTCGCGCAAAGCCTACCAGAATAACCGCACCCCAAACATCACCCAGCATCAGGCCAATCGCAACTGGCCAGCCGATCGTGGTCAATAAGGTCAGCGTCAGGTAGTGACGGTGTTGCCACATCACCACGCCATCTTTTTGCAGGTCTTTGACGTTGTTGTAGTCGTGATAGCGTGACGCCTGGTACTCGCGCAGCATCCAACCGATATGTGAATACCAGAAGCCGCGTTTCGCTGAGTACGGGTCTTTGTCGTTGTCATCCACATGCTTGTGATGTTCACGATGATCCGAGGACCAGTGCAAGGCGCTGTTCTGCACTGCTAAGGCTCCGCCTAATGCAAAGAGTACACGCAAGGACCAATGCGCATCATAAGTGCGGTGAGCCCAAAGCCGGTGATAGCCAGCAGTGATGGAGATTCCGGCAAAACCAATGGTGCCGATTAAAGCCAACCATAAGCCAAAGGAAAAACCGTGGGTTAAACCATACCAGGGTACGCCAATAGCGGCGACCAGGAACGTAATGGTGAAAACGAGGGTGTTCAGCCAGATGATCTTTGGCTTCGCAGATTGAGACGTCGACATAAAGTACCTACATAAAAAAAACGGCATGCTGCTGAACTGTTTCGTTTAGCGAACATGTGTACGCTGAATTTACTTACATTTAGCGTAGGGTGCAACCCTTATTTGCTCAAAAGCGATGAATTGCGTGAACAGGCGTTCACTGACATAATCGCTGCAAGAGCGCCAGCGCTCATTCGCCAGAGTTAAAAATTTAGGCAACAAAACCGTTAAGGAAGTTCAATTTATGGCCGGTGTTCGTGCTGCGCAAAAAGAAAAGACTCGCCGCGCTCTGATTCAGGCAGCGATGAACCAGTTAAGCGCAGAGCATGGCTATGCTTCGTTGAGCTTGCGCGAAGTGACCCGCGAAGCAGGTATTGCGCCTACTTCTTTTTACCGTCACTTTCAGAACATGGAAGAATTAGGGCTCACTTTGGTCGATGAAGGTGGGCTGGCCTTACGCCAACTGCTGCGCCAGTCACGCCAGCAGATCGCCAATGGCGGCTCTATCATCCGCGCATCCGTCACCACCTTCATGGAGTTTGTCGCCAACAATACGGCGATTTTCCGCTTACTCTTGCAAGAAAAGTCCGGCAACTCGCGCGAGTTCCGCCTGGCGGTGCAGCGGGAAGTTGAGCACTTTACTGCAGAGCTGGTGGATTACCTGGTGGATGAGCAGGACTTCCCGCGTCAACTCGCTGAGCTGCAAGCCGACGCCATTGTCCGTATCGTCTTTAGTGCCGGCGCCGATGCACTTGATGCCTCACCCGCCGAACGCCACCAGCTACTAGAAGCAACCGTAGCGCAGGTGCGTATCGTTGCCCGCGGCGCTGCAGTTACCCGTACATCGGCCATGTCAGTGAAATCATAATAACCGCAATCACCGTCATCACGATTGAAAGTGGCAAGCCCAGCCGCCAGTAGTCGGCGAAACGGTAACCGCCCGGCCCCATGACTAAGATATTCGACTGGTGCCCGATCGGTGTTAAAAAGGGTAGTGCTGCACCAAGAGCGACAGCCATCAGGAAAGGATCCATGGACGCCCCCAGCGTATCCGCCATACTGATGCCTATCGGTGCCATCAGCACCGCTGCCGCCGCGTTGTTAATGACATTTGATAACAACATGGTGACCACCAGTAACAAGCTCAGGGCGACGAAATCAGGCGACCCCTGACTAATTGCCAGAGCTGCGTGCGCCAGCGTATCGGCCGCGCCACTTCGTTCCAGAGCGCCACCTAGGGGTATGGTTGCAGCAAGTAACACGATGATCGGCCATTCGATATGTTCATAAAGCTCGCGAATCGGAATGACATTGGCCAGCACCATAACGCCCGCAGCCATAGCAAACGCCACCGGCACACTAAGAAAATTAAACGCGCTTAACCCAATCGCAGTCGCAAATATCGCCAACGGCAGCAGAAGCTTGCGCTTGCTGCCCAGCCGCAGACTGCGCTGCGCCAGCGGAAAACAGCCAAATCGATTGAAAACATCATTCAACACCTCGGCATCACCTTGCAGCAGGAGCACGTCTCCGGGCTTAAAGCGGACGTTAGATAGACTCGGCTTCAACGGCTGTCCTTCGCGCGCCACCGCCAACACGTTCACACCGAATCGATGACGTAACCGTAAGTCCGCTGCAGAGCGTCCAATGAGTCTTGAATCGTGTCCTACAATCCCTTCAATCACCTTGATTTCATCTGAGATCAGGAACCGCGTATCCAGCTCTTCTTCGGCATTTAACTCAAATTTCGTCAGATCAATAATTTGCTGCAATGTCTCAGTATCTGCTTTCACGATCAGCACATCTTCGGCTTTCAAGCGCTGGTAGCGTGGCGGTCCGCTAATCATCTGCTTGCCGCGCTTTAGCGCAACCACCACGAAGGGATCCTTAATTTGCGATTCAAACTCAAACAGAGTTTGCCCTACCAGACTCGAACCGGCAGGAAGGTAGAGTTCGGTCAGGTAGGCGCTGACATCGTAAGGGGAGTTCGAAGTATCGCGGCTTTTGCTACGCGGAACCAGCCAGTGCGCGGTCAACCACATGACCACCAAGCCCGCTACCGCTACGCTTAAGCCGACCGGGGTAAAGTCGAAAATGCCGAAGGGTTCAGCGCCATGACTGGCGCGAATATCTGAAATGATGATGTTAGGCGGAGTCCCTATCATGGTGATGGTGCCGCCGAGCAGAGAGCCAAACGCCATTGGCATCAGCATCAGTGAAGCATGTCCTGCGCCATTGCGGGAAAGCTGCAGCGCCACTGGAATCATGATCGCCATGGCTCCGGTATTACTGATAAACGCCGAAACAAAGGTCGTCAGACCGGTCAGTACAATCATCTGCAACCAGACCCGGTCGCCGACTTTCTTGACACTACTGGCCATTGAGTCGACCACTCCTGAGCGCCACAATGCATGGCTGATTACCAGTACCGCAGCAACGGTGATGACGGCGGCATTGCCAAATCCGGCAAATACCTCCTGCTTCGGTATCAGCCCAACAATGTAAGCGGCAAACAGCGCCCCCATGGCCACGAAGTCGTAGCGCCAGCGGTCAACTACGAACAGCACCAAAGCTGTGATTAGAATAGCGCCAATCCAGATTTGATCCGCCATACAACTTTTCCCTTATGAAAAACCCAAAGGTTAGAGTGGCTTGATTTCGTGGGAAGTCAACTATTTTGCTGCTACTATGGAGAAGGAAAATAACATGTATAGGAGAAAACGATGTTCCTTCGGATAGGTCTCACAGCACTTTGTGCGGCACTTAGCATGAGTGCCTCAGCTCGTGATATTTCACTCACAGAAACAGTCACAACGCAGTCCATCAATAGCGTTGCCATAAGTGATGATGGCCAGGTGGCCGCCTTTACCCGGGTTTCACCGCGTACGCCCTATGTTGATGACGATGGCGGTTCCTTTGTAGAACTTTTCGTTGTTCGTGGCGAGAACGAGCCGGTGCCTTTCATCTCCGACAAACAAGGTGTCAGTGACGTCAGCATTCATGGTGACTTTATTTACTTCACCAGCAAACGTGATGGCGATGACCACACCAGTATTTACAAGATATCCCTCAACGGCGGCGAAGCTCAGAAAGTCTTTGAGCACGAGAACGGCATCTACACTTATGCACTGAGTGCCGATGGTCGTTACCTTGCTTTTACTGCCCGTGCCGCAGCTGATAAGACCGAGAAAAAGCTCGCCAAAAAAGGGTTTAAAGCCGAAGTCTACGAAGAAGAAAACGAGTTCACCCACGCCTGGTTTGTTGACTTAAGTGCCGAGTCACAAATTGCAGCGCAACTGACCGACGACCGTCAGGTGTTCTCGGTTGCCTTCCGTCCGGATCAGGAACAGCTTTTACTGCGCACAGCACCGACGCCGTTGGTGGATGACAGCTACATGAGTAGCAAATATGAGCTGGTTTCTTTCGCCGGCGTGCAGGAATCAAGCTTCGCTACCGTAGGGAAACTGGGTAAAGCAGAGTTTTCACCAGATGGTCGCTACCTGGCGGTGATTGGCGCGGCGGATTACAATGATCCAGCCACCGGCCGCTTGTACGTTTTCGACCTGCAGAACGACAACAGTGTCCGTGATGTATTGCCCGACTATCCCGGCCATGTTCAGGATATCGACTGGCGCAATAACGATGAACTGATTTACCTCGGTCACGTTGGCACCGAATCAGAAGTACATGCCATCACCATGCAATGGCTCGAAACACGGCCACTGCTTGAGCCCGGTAATGCCATTGTGGTGGACATCGAAGCAGCGCCAGGTCAGACCGGTGTTTACGCTCGCGCACACCGCGCTGAACATCCAACGGAGCTGTTCCGACTGGAAATGCAAAGTATGATTCGCCTGACCAACTCCAATCCCTGGTTAAGCGAAATCACTATGCCGACTCAGGAAACCGTAACCTATGAAGCGCGTGACGGTCTCGACCTGCAGGGCATTCTGGTGTACCCCACTGATTATCAGGAAGGTACCCGCTACCCATTGATTACCGTGGTTCATGGTGGCCCTGAGGCACACTACAGCAACGGCTGGTTAGATCGTTACTCCAGCCCAGTGAAGCATGCCGCACAGCAAGGCTACGCTTTGTTCTTCCCGAACTACCGAGGCAGTACTGGCCGTGGTGTGGAATTTTCTAAGTTGGGACAGAACGACTACGCTGGTAAAGAATTCGACGACATCGTGGATGGTAAGAACTTTCTGGTTGAGCGCGGCATCGCAGACGGCGATCGCGCAGGTATTACCGGCGGTTCCTATGGCGGCTTCGCATCAGCCTGGGGCGCGACAGCGCAGACCGAGCATTGGGCAGCCAGTGTCATGTTTGTCGGCATCAGCGATAACATTTCCAAGTTCGGTACCACCGACATTGCCAAAGAAATGCATGCCGTACATGCCCGTAGCTACCCGTGGGAAAAATGGCAATGGTACCTGGAGCGCAGCCCGATTTACCACGCAGAAAAAGCCCGGACCCCGATTTTAATTATGCACGGTAAAGAAGATACCCGGGTGCATCCTAGTCAGTCCATGGAGCTTTATCGCTATCTGAAAACCCATGGTAACGTGCCGGTACGACTGGTGCTTTACCCGGGCGAAGGACATGGTAATCGCCGCGTCGCGGCACAGCTCGATTACAGCATGCGTCTGATGCGCTGGATGGACAGCTTCTTAAAACAGGGGGCAACTGAAGCACCTGCACACGAGCTTCCTCATGCAGAGCACATCGACTAGTATCAACTCACCATTGGACCCGCGTTATCGGCGGGTCCAATTTTTACGTTCACTGCTATGGGTCCTCATAGTGGTGTCCCCAGTCCTTGCCATTATTAATCAGCTTTTCGATCAAAATCACCTTATGATCGCCCTCGAATACCTGCTCTTTGCGGTCGCTATTGGTCTTTATATCTGGCTTCGCTATCGCCCTGAGCATGTGATTGTTATCAGCTGGATTGTCACGCTTATCATTGCCATATTAATCGCGGTTTACGTAGTGATAAGTAAGGGGCAATCCTACGCTCTTTATTGGCTGGCCACCTTCCCGCCCATCGCTTATTTTCTGCTAGGTGGCAAAAGGGGTCTGATTACCAGTGTCATATTTTTTGCACTGTGCTTTATTTTTCTCACGCAGGCCACAGATGACTGGGAGTCTGCACCTTTTACGTTGCACTCGCTGAACAATATTTTCATCGCAACTGTCGCACTTATTATTATTCTTCGTCACATTGAACAAACCCGTGCTGAAGCTTTTCACTACCTGGAAGAACACAGCCAAAGGCTCGAGTATATCGCCGTAACCGATCGGCTCACCGGCTTATATAACCGCGCCAAGCTGGATAGTGCATTAAGCAATGCGTTGCGCAAAACCAAGCACCATCAGCGCGAGTTTTCGGTTGTTTTATTGGATATCGATCACTTCAAGCGCGTCAATGATACCTACGGGCATCAGGTTGGCGACAGTATTCTGGTTGAGCTCGGTCAGCTGCTACGCTGCAATGTGCGCAGTACTGATGTCGCGGGCCGCTGGGGGGGTGAAGAATTCCTGCTGGTGCTGACGGAACATACACGCCAGCATGCAGTGATGCATGCCGAACGTCTACGTCACGCCATCGAGGCTTATGAGTTCCGTGATGGTATTCGCATCACGGCAAGCTTTGGTGTAGCTTCTTATCGCCCCGGAGATGATGAATCCAGTATCATCAAGCGGGTCGACCAGGCGCTTTATCGCGCCAAAGACGAAGGCCGCAATCGCACCATCAGCGACGCCCAATAAAGGCGCGTCCCATCATTCGCCAGGAAGGCTCTTTGCCATACATGGTAATGCCCATGCTAAACAGCCGGATGGCGGCAGAACGAATGGTATAGGTCATTAATAGCAGTAACAGTAAACTGCCCAGAACTTCCCACCAGCTTACGCTGCCGTCTGCGATGCGCAAAGGCATCACCGCAAAGGAGGTCAGTGGAAACCAGGATAGAATCTGGGCAAGAATGCCCTGTAAGTTATCCATCACGCCAAAGCCGGCACCAACAAAGAGTGCCGGAATTAACATCATCGCGGTGCGTCCCGAGTGATTCGGATCATCAATGGTTGCGGCAAAGCCTGCCATCAAAGCATTGATCATCACCAGTCCAACAATGGCAAACACAGTGGTGCTGCCCAGAACCGTCCAGTTAATGGACGGGAAGTCTAACGGGCGGCCTTCAATCACCATCATTAACAATGACACCAGAACAATAATCAAAAGCACAGTGGCCATGCTTTTCAGACAGTGCAATGTAATTCCCAGAATCTTGCCATCGATCCACTCGGGCGGGCGAATTATGGTCAATAGCTGTTCCGTTACCCGTTGTTGTTTTTCCTGGGTGATGGCCGTCATCATCAAGCCAAAACTACCGAAAACGCCGACCATAATGCTGACCAGAATCAACATCGGAATCACCTTGCTGGCGGAGCGGCTGGTTTCTTCCTCTCCACGCTGCACGGTGATCGACACCCGAACGGGGTCGTTGAGCAGCGCTATCTGACTCGCGTCGAGGGGCAGTGCCTCAAGCTTTTGCTGTTGCAGCCAGGCCTGGAGTTGCGCCTGCATGCGGTCCTGCCAACCACTGCTGTTTGCTGCCCATAGTTCGGCTCCATAGCCCTCTTCCGGACTCGCGGAAACACGCAATACACCACTGTAGTTTTCACCGAGCTCGGTAAGCGCAGTGGTGGTATCTGACACCGGTTGCCATTTAATGTTGGCAAGCTCCGGTAAGGTCACTGGGGCAACAACAGCAACGGTATGAGTTTCTTCCAACGCAGTTTTTAACACGCCCCAGCCCGCGGTCACACCGAACAGTGCCCCGATCAGGACCAGTGAAAAGAGTTCTTGTTTCCATTTAAAAAAGCGGCGGAATTCAAAGCCGCCAATCCGGATAACCTGGCGCCAGTGTTTCATGAGTTCACCTCCGCGCGAACGGCTTGTAAGTAGAGATCATGCAGTGCTTGTCGCTGGGGGCTAAACTCAGCCACTGGCGCAATGTCCTGCAGTTGCATCAGTAACTTGTCAGCGGCAAGTTGATCATCGCAGGTCAGTTCAAAACGGGTGTCGCTCAGAGGCACAGCCTCAATCACACTTGTCAGTATCGATATCTGCTCCGCCTGCACCGACTGGGTAAACTCCACCTGCAGTCGCTGCTGCTGAACCAGTTGCTGGCGTACCTCTGCCAGACTGCCCTGTGCAATCACCGCGCCCTTATTCATCAACACCAGCTTATTCGCCATGCGCTCGACCAATGCCATCTGATGGGCGCTTAAAATGACGGTGGTTCCGGTACTACGTAAGTCATTAAGCACGCTCAGCACAAATTCCTGATTCATGGGATCAAGTCCAGAGAAAGGCTCGTCCAGCATGACCACTTGCGGCTCATGAAGTAAGGTTGCGATCAGCTGAATCTTCTGTTGATTGCCTTTCGATAGTTGGCGCATGGGTTCACTTGCACGGTCAGTAAGTTCGAACCGATCCAGCCAGCGCTGGATACTTTGTTCCGCTGTGGTTTTATGGACACCTCTCAATCGGGCGATGTAACGAAGGTTATCCAGGACCGTGCGCTCCTGATAAAGCCCCCGGTCTTCGGGAAGGTAGCCAAAGGCAGTGCTGGGTAATGCCGTCAAAGGCTGCTGATCCGCTGCGGACCGATAGACAATCTGGCCGCTGTCCGGCTGAGTTAAGCCCACCATCATGCGCACCAACGACGACTTGCCCGCACCATTGGGGCCCAGTAACGCGAGGATCTCGCCACCTTTTGCAACCAGACTCACCTGGTCGACAGCCCGTACCGTGGCGTACTCTTTGGTGACATTATTCACTTCAACGTACATGGATGGTTCTCCAGCTCAACAAGGGATCGCTAGAGATTATTCCACACCACGCCCGATAAGGTCGGTAACTTTAGTTAATAATTTGTTTGCAAATGTGTCGGAGAGCGCTCTGCCGGGCATAAAAAAACCCGCCAGAAGGCGGGCTTTTATTATCTTTTCGTTAGCTTTTACTTTAACTGAGGTCCGGCAGCAACAAGTGCCTGACCTTCTTCATTATCGGTAAATTTTTCGAAATTAGCTACGAAACGGCGCGCCAGATCGTTTGCTTTCAAATCCCACTCAGCGACATCTTCGTAGGTCTTACGCGGGTCGAGTAAAGAGGTATCCTCAACGCCATGCAACTGAGTTGGCATTGCCAGGTTAAAGTAAGGCAGATTCACAAACTCTGCGTCTTCAATGCTGCCATCCAGAATCGCGTCAATAATGGCGCGTGTCGCTTTGATCGAGATACGTTTGCCACTACCGTTCCAACCAGTATTCACCAGGTAGGCTTCTGCACCAGCGGCTTCCATACGCTGCACCAGTACTTCGGCGTACTGCGTTGGGTGTAAGCTTAGGAAAGCTGCGCCAAAACAGCTCGAGAAGGTCGGGGTCGGCTCGGTAATACCGCGCTCAGTACCTGCCAGTTTGGCCGTGAAACCTGACAAGAAGTGGTACTTGGTTTGCTCTTTGGTGAGTTTGGAAACCGGAGGTAATACGCCAAATGCGTCTGCTGTCAGGAAGATAACCTTCTTCGCATGACCCGCTTTGGAGACCGGCTTAACGATGTTATCGATGTGATAAATCGGGTAAGAGACGCGTGTATTTTCGGTTTTTGACCCGTCGTTGAAATCGACAGTACCGTCGTCGCGAACAGTTACATTTTCCAACAAGGCATCACGGCGGATCGCATTATAGATATCCGGTTCAGCTTCTTGCGATAAGTTAATGGTTTTGGCATAACACCCGCCTTCGAAGTTAAACACGCCGTCATCGTCCCAGCCGTGTTCATCATCGCCAATTAACTGACGTTTTGGATCTGTTGAAAGGGTGGTTTTACCCGTACCTGACAGGCCAAAGAAAATTGCTACATCGCCGTCTTCGCCGACGTTTGCGGAGCAATGCATCGAGGCAATTCCCTGCAACGGCAGGAAATAGTTCATCATCGAGAACATGCCTTTTTTCATTTCGCCGCCATACCAGGTACCACCGATCAACTGGATGCGCTCGGTGAGGTTAAAGGCGACAAAATTCTCTGAATTCAGCCCATGTTCCTGCCATTTTGAATTGATGCACTTGGCACCATTCATTACCACAAAGTCAGCTTTGAAGGTCTTCAGCTCTTCCTCGGAAGGGCGGATGAACATGTTTTTTACAAAGTGGGCCTGCCACGCGACTTCGGTAATAAAGCGCACTGACAAACGCGTATCTTCGTTAGCACCACAGTAGGTATCAACAACGAACAAGCGCTTACCCGACAACTGACCGGTGACGGTGGTTTTCAGGTCCGCCCAGATCTCCGGCGAAATCGCCTTGTTATCATTTTTACCCTGATCAGCCCACCACAAGGTGTCTTTGGTGGTTTCATCACGCACAATGTATTTATCTTTGGGTGAGCGACCCGTAAAGATACCAGTATCCACGGCGACAGCGCCAAGATCAGTAACTACACCTTTTTCATAGCCTTGAAGATCGCTGCGCGTTTCTTCTTCAAAAAGCTGGTCATAGGAAGGGTTGTGAACGATTTCAGTGACGTCTGTAATGCCATAACGGCTTAAATCCAGATCAGTCATGGGGCGGACTCCTGCGGGTCTAGTCTGAGCAAAAAAGAAAGAAACAAAAAAAGAAACGAATTTTGGGGCGCGATTCTAACCTGAAATCATCAAAAATGGTAGCTTCGACCGCGCATTGCAGTGCCATTCAGCAGCTCTTAACGCGATTTTATCTTTTCATTCAATGCGTTTGCGACTCGGGTATCGGTGAACTGTCTGACATCGCCATGGTGCAGAGCCACTTCTTTGACCAGCGTTGAGGAAATAAAGGAATTTTCTTCTGAAGGCGTCAGAAACACGCTTTCAAGACCCGGATACAGACGTCGGTTCATGTTTGCCATTTGAAATTCGTATTCGAAGTCAGACACTGCTCGCAAGCCACGAATCAAGACGGTAGCTCCGTGCTCTTTGGCAAAATCGACCAGTAATCCGCTGAACCCGACCACACTGACATTCGGTAGCTGATCGGTTACCTGCCGCACCAGCTCGACACGTTCGTCGAGGGTGAACATGGGGTTCTTGTTCGGATTATTTGCAATACCAACCACAACTTCACTAAACAGGTTTGCCGCACGCTCTATAAGATCGGCATGACCGTTGGTAATGGGGTCGAAAGTCCCTGGATAGATAGCACGCTTGTGCATGAATTTTCTCCGGCAACAGAAATGAGGATGCGCGATGCCCTGCAGATCAGGTAAACTATAGGACAAATCCTATGGATTACATCCGCGTACGCTATTCAAAGCACGGAGAATTACATGAAGAACGATTTTTATCAACAGCTAGATAGCCAGCTGGAAGAGTTACAGCAAGAAGGCTTATACAAAAAAGAACGCATTATCACCAGCGAGCAAGCAGCTGAGATTCAGGTGGGTGACGGGTCCTCCGTTCTCAATTTCTGCGCCAATAATTATTTAGGTTTGGCCAATCATCCTGACCTTATTGCTGCTGCTAAACAAGGGCTCGACGAGCACGGCTTTGGTACTGCATCGGTGCGTTTTATTTGTGGTACCCAGGATATTCACAAAACCCTTGAAGCCAAGCTTAGCGACTTTCTGGGCACCGAAGACACGATTCTGTACTCGTCCTGCTTCGATGCTAACGGTGGTTTGTTCGAAACCCTTATGGGACCCGAAGATGCCATCATCAGCGACGAACTTAACCATGCCAGCATTATTGACGGCATTCGACTGAGCAAGTCCAAACGCTACCGTTATAAAAATAACGATATGAGCGATCTTGAAGCCCAGTTAAAACAAGCCAAGGCTGACGGCGCGCGTCATATTTTAATCGCCACCGATGGTGTGTTCTCGATGGATGGCGTGATTGCTAACATGAAAGCCATTTGTGATCTGGCCGACCAGTATGGTGCGTTAACCATGATGGACGACTGTCACGCGACTGGCTTTCTGGGTGCCAGCGGTAAAGGCACGCACGAATACTGTGGCGTATTAGGTCGGGTGGATATTATCACCGGCACGCTGGGTAAGGCGCTTGGCGGTGCATCAGGCGGCTACACCTCAGGTAAAAAGCAAGTGATTGACTGGCTCCGCCAGCGTTCACGTCCTTATTTGTTCTCGAACTCAGTGGCGCCAGCGATCGTTCAGGCCTCCATTCGTGTATTAGAGATGTTGGAAGAAGGCGACGAGCTACGCCAGCGCCTGTGGGACAACGCAAACTATTTCCGCACGGAAATGACGAACGCCGGCTTCACCTTGAGTGGTGCTGATCATGCCATCATTCCAGTGATGATCGGCGACGCTAAACTGGCTTCAGAAATGTCTGACCGTCTCTTGGCTGAAGGCATTTATGTGGTCGGCTTCTCGTTCCCTGTGGTGCCGCGTGGCAAAGCTCGCATCCGTACGCAAATGTCGGCTGGGCATACGCGTGAACAGTTGCAACGAGCTATCGATGCTTTTATTCGTATCGGTAAAGATTTAGGCGTCATTTAAACGCGGAGGAGCTTATGAAAGCTTTAGCAAAATTACACGCTGAACCTGGCATTTGGATGACCGATGTCGAGCAACCCGAATACGGTTATAACGACCTGCTCATCAAGATTAAGAAAACCGCCATCTGCGGCACCGACGTACACATTTACAAGTGGGATGAGTGGTCGCAAAAAACCATTCCGGTGCCTATGGTGGTGGGTCACGAGTACGTAGGTGAGGTTGCCGCCATGGGTGAAGGCGTACGTGGCTTCGCCAAAGGCGACCGCGTCTCTGGCGAAGGGCACATTACCTGTGGTCACTGCCGTAACTGTCGTGCCGGACGCCGCCATTTATGCCGCAACACTGTAGGTGTTGGCGTCAACCGTCCCGGCGCCTTTGCCGAGTATCTGGTGATTCCTGCCGATAACGCCTTTAAGCTTCCCGACGATATCAGCGATGACCTTGCTGCCATTTTTGACCCCTTTGGCAACGCTGTGCACACGGCCTTAGCCTTTGATCTGGTAGGTGAAGATGTGCTGATCACCGGCGCGGGTCCGATTGGTATCATGGCTGCCGCGGTCGCGCGTCATGTGGGTGCACGCCACGTTGTTATTACCGATGTGAACCCTTACCGCTTAGATTTAGCGAAAAAGATGGGTGCGACCCGCGCGGTTGACGTGAGTAAAGAAAAGCTCCGCGACGTGATGTCAGAACTTGGCATGAAAGAGGGCTTTGACGTCGGCCTAGAGATGTCCGGTGTTCCCTCTGCGTTCAGTCAGATGCTGGAAACCATGAATCATGGCGGCAAAATCGCAATGCTTGGTATCCCGCCGCAAAGTGTCGCCATTGACTGGAATCAGGTCATCTTTAAGGGCTTGGTCATCAAAGGTATCTACGGTCGTGAAATGTTCGAGACCTGGTATAAAATGGCGAGTTTGTTGCAATCCGGGCTCGACCTGTCGCCTATCCTGACGCACAACATGCCCGTCGATGAATTCGAAAAAGGTTTCGAAATCATGACCTCAGGCCAGTCGGGTAAGGTTATTCTCGACTGGGAAGCCTAAGCCACTAAAAGAAGGATGTTACCATGAGCGAGTTCAGCCGAATCAATACCGCTGCAGCACATGAACTATGGCAAAGCGGAACGGCAGCTTTTGCCGATATTCGCGATGCCCGTTCATTTGCACTCGGGCATATCCCGGGCTCGGTGCATTTGACCGATGCTTCGCTCACCGACTTCCTTGCCGATCTGGACGACGACCAACCTGTAGTCGTCGTCTGCTATCACGGTAACAGCAGCCAAGGTGCCGCGCAGTATCTGGCGCAGCAAGGCATTGAGCCAGTCAGCAGTCTCGACGGCGGATTTACCGCTTGGGCGCAGTTTTACCCGGACGCGGTGGAGCATAGTTAACATGCAAAAATTACTGACCACCCGCAACGCCGATATGATGAAACGCCTGCACAGTTTTCTCCAACGCCGCGGGGTGCCAGTAACCGTCAGCGAACATGGCAACCAGCTTGAGCTCTGGCTCGTACAATCAAGCTACAGCGCTCTTGCCAAGGACCTCATAGCTGAATTTAAAGCCGACCCCGACGGCGCTGAAGCAGAGTTGGAGCAAGCGTCTCAAGCGTCCCCAAGAGCACAACAAACGCCTTCGCTGGTGCAGCAACTACTGCGCCAGGCAGGTCTGGTCACCATCATTTACGCCGTTCTTGTATCCCTTGTGTTTGCCCTGCTCAATACCCAACTGGCAATGCCTTTATTTGAGAATCTGCGTATCAGCGATAGTTTCACGGATCTTCCCTGGCTCCAGCCCTGGCGTTTCTTAACCCCAACGCTGTTGCATTTCAGTGTGCTTCATTTCCTCTTTAATGTGTTCTGGTGGTGGTATCTGGGGGGTCGTTTCGAGCGTGCCTACGGCTCCTTGTATCTGCTGATCGCGCTGGTGGCCTGTGCGGTGTTCTCCAATGTCATGCAATTCATGGTAAGCGGGCCCTACTTTGGCGGGCTTTCTGGTGTAGTTTACGGGCTCTTTGGCATCGCCGTGGTGGTCGCCTGGCAGCGCCCTGCCCACCCGTTGTTCTTACCCATAGGTCTCATCGGCTTTATGTTGGTCTGGCTGTTGCTCGGTTATACCGATTTGCTATGGGTCAATGTTGCCAATACCGCACACTCCGCAGGTCTGATTGCCGGGCTCGTGTTGGGCATCGCTATTCGTGTCATTGAACATATTAACAAAACCAACACCGCGCATGGCAGCTGAGTTTCCTGAGATCCGTTTCCCGGTCGTCGCACAAGGCGGAGAGGCGAACTGGGATGCTCCACAGGCTACGGCAAACTGGTCTTCCTGTGCCAAAGACTGGCTGTTAGACCCTGACTCACTCACGGCGAAGCTGAAATCACGCTGTCAGCAGTTTAGCGTCCAACTTTTAGGTCAACATGAAGCCTCGTTACTGGCTGATGAGCAGCGCTGGCTGGGCCAGCAGCAGGCCTGCGTCGTACGCGAAGTCATCCTTTGGTGTGACCAGCAACCCTGGGTTTTTGCCCGCAGTGTGTTTCCGCTGCAAGCCCTTGCCCAGCAGCAGCTGGGGCTGAAGCAGCTGGGCGACAAGCCGCTCGGCGAACACTTGTTCAAACAGCCGGATTTACGCCGCAGTAGCGTCGAAGTCTCTAGTTTTGCGCCTGACTCAAAAGTTGGCCAACTGCACCAGCAGCTCGGTTTCCCCCCTGCTACACTATTTGGCCGTAGAAGTTGTTTTACCGCCGCTGCCCAGCAAGTTCTGGTCGCTGAAGTTTTTATTGGCGCCTCACCTTTAGCACAGGAGAATTCCGATGACTAACCCCTACTGGCGACTGATGCGCGCCGATCGTCCTATCGGCACCCTGTTACTGGCCTGGCCCATGCTCGCTGCATTGTTGATTGCCGGCGCGGGCAATCCACCGCTGAAGGTTGTGGTGTTATTTTTAATCGGCGCCTTCGTTATGCGCTCTGCCGGCTGCGTCATCAATGATTTCGCCGATCGCGCAATTGACGGCCACGTGACGCGAACCAGACAGCGTCCGCTGGCCACAGGGGAAGTGAAAAGCTGGCAAGCGCTGCTGCTCTTTATCGGTCTGCTCATCATTGCTTTTCTGATTGTACTGCAGTTCAACAAGTCAACCATTTTATTGAGCTTTGCAGCGGCCGGAGTGGCGATACTCTATCCTTTCTGCAAACGCTTCACCCAGCTGCCACAAGTGGTTCTCGGTATCGCCTTCAGCTTTGGGATTCTGATGCCCTTTACCGCGCTTGAGCAAGGTTTACCTCTTGCTGCGTGGCTTCTGTTTGCGGCGAACATCTGCTGGACCGTAGCCTACGACACCGAGTACGCCATGGCTGATCGTGCCGATGATATGAAGATAGGGGTGAAATCCACGGCGATATTGTTCGGTGGTTTTGACAAGCTGGCAATTGCCCTGCTGCAAGTGGCAACTTTAGGATTTTTGGCAGCCTTAGGGCATCTGCTGGTATTGGGTTGGATTTACTGGCTAGCTTTGCTGGTGATTGTGCTGCTCTTTGTCTGGCAACAGTTCCTGATCTGGTACCGCGAGCCGCAACGCTGTTTCCGCGCGTTTTTGCATAACAACCACGTAGGATGGGTGCTCGCGGCCGCAATAGCCGCGAGCTACTGGTATTAGTCTTGCAGGCGGCGCTGCACCGATTGGCGGATGGTTTGAACCACCGCCGGCTCGAGCAGCCGATCAATGGTATCGCTGAGTTCGCCAACGTCGGCGTGGGCAACAAAGTTACCCTCGCTGTTGACCTCAATGAGATCTTGCCGTTTAAGGGTTGAGATCAGCGCGCTAAGCAACTTTTTATCAAAAAACTCAGGTGCATTCACACCGTGCATCGCACTTAAGCGCTCGGCCAGTTCCACTGAAGCCTGTTCCAGCTGTGCCCGACTCTCTGGCCCGCCCTGCTGCAGGAGTTCAAATAGAATCGCATAACGCTGCAGCGTTTCACCAGCCGCGCGGGCAAGTAATTCCAGTTTGAAATAAGCTGAACTATCACGAGCTGTGGTTGCGGAACTTCCGTCTTCCGTCTCGGTCAGCATCCCCTCGGTCTGCATGTGATCGACGATCGCCTGAGTCCAGAGTTTCATGTCCTCGCGGGTGTGGCTTATAAACAATTCTTCTTTTAACAACGGCTGCACCTGCTCAAGCAATTTCACCACGTCGGCAACCTCAAAACGGTGATGGGCGCAGGCAAAGGCAGCGACAATCGCCGGGACAATGACCATGTGCATGATGTTGTTACGATAGTAGGTCATCGCGATGGCCGAGGTGCCATCCAGGCGGATCATTTCACCCATGGTATCGGCCACCACAGTGAACTTATCGTGACGTTTCGCCAGTTGCCAAAGCTCTTCGCCTGACTCCGCAGGAACGTAAGCGTCCTTGCTGTAGGGGACATCGCGTAGCAGCTTGGTGTACACGTCGAGCTGCGCCACCAGCTCCTCGCGCGACAGGGTATGATGCTCAGCACTCAATAGCGCGAGTGCTGACAGGTTGACACTGTTCATGCCTGCGGCATCGTTGATGCGCTGCATGATTTGTTCCGCGACCAGATTCACTGTTGGCGTCAGCCACTTAGGACGCTCCGGCTCTTCAGCGCCATGGGTAATAGAGTCACGCCAGTTTGGCGTCAGTTTATCCAGCGTTTGTCCAACATTGATGGGCGCGCCAAAAGTGACGAAGCCCTGTCCAAAATTGCGCAAGTGGCGCAGGCTCGAGATCACTTTCCATACGGATTCTTTTTCTTTGGACTTACCTTTGAGCTCTTTTAAGTAGGTGCCGACTTCCATGACATGTTCGTAGCCTATGTAGACTGGCACGATCGACATCGGCCGCTGCTGGCCACGCAACATACCCTGGATGGTCATGGCGATCATCCCCGTCTTCGGTGACAGTAAGCGTCCGGTGCGACTGCGCCCGCCCTCTGTGAAGTATTCCACGGGGTAGCCTTTTTGGAACAAGCGGTTCAGGTACTCACGGAAAACTGCCGAGTACAGTTTGTTACCCTTGAAACTACGGCGAATAAAAAATGCGCCGCCGCGACGGAACAGCGGACCAGCGGGGAAGAAATCGAGATTCACCCCGGCCGCAATGTGCGGAGGCACTAAGCCTTCTTTATAAATAACGTAACTCAGCAGCAGGTAATCCATATGGCTGCGATGGCAAGGTACATAAATCACTTCGTGCCCCGCTTGAGCCAGACCCCGAATGCGCTCACCGCCTTCCACGTGAATGCCGTTGTAGATGCGACTCCACATCCAGCCCATGAAACGATCCAACATACGCACCAGGGTATCACTGTACTTGGCAGCGATTTCATCCAGGTAGTCATAGGCGCGTTGATGCGCCTTTTCGGGGGAAATCTTCTTACTTTTGACTTCATCGGCAATGGCTTTTTGCAAAGCCGCACTGGCCAGAAGCTCCTTAATGACGCGATCGCGGTGCGCTACTTTTGGGCCTGCCACCGCATGCCGTAAGCGCACAAAGTGCACCCGCGCGACCCGCGCCAGTTTGTGCGCGATACGCCGGCTCGAACCATGCTGATCGGTCATTCTCCGAAGACTAACCGGGCGGCTTCCGCGTACTAAAATGTTGCGACCTGAAAAGACCACTAACCAAAATTTACGCCAGCGGCCCGGATTATCAAGATCGGCAACCATAGTGTTGCCTTCGCGCAGCTCCTGCCCGGCCTTACGCCCCCAAAACAAGCCCAGCGGCACCAGCTGTACATTTAGTTTGCTTTCTTTCTCGTGGCTTTTCAGCAACTGCAGGAATTCTTCAATGGCGGCCTCACTGGTATCGGCTTTAGCCTGCTCGAGGTACATCACCCGCGCGTGCTCTGTGCCGTTAATCAATAAGGGGTCTGTTGGATCAGGTAGTCCAGCATCGCGTAAGGCGCGTTGCGCAACCAACAAGTCAGTGACTGATGTCGAGCGCATGACATACACCACATGTTGAGCGCCAGTATCAGCGGCAGTCTCGGCACTAATGGTTTCGTCAAAAATCACTTCGAAGCGCGTTAACCAACGCACTGGCCAATACATTACCTTGGCAACAAAGCCTCTCCAGCTCATGGACTTCCCTCACTAAAATAGACCCTTAAAGGATATCATTGATTCGGCTGGTTTGCTGACAGAAAAAAAACGTACAAAAAAGTTGCGATCTCAAAACACCTGTATATACTCACAGTATTACTGTATAGATAAACAGGTAAAAAGATGCGACCTTTAACGCCACGACAACAAGAAATTCTGGATCTTATCAAGGATACAATTGACGCTACGGGCATGCCACCGACGCGCGCTGAAATTGCGGCCCGGCTAGGCTTCCGCTCGGCAAACTCTGCCGAAGAGCACCTCAAAGCGTTAGCCAAAAAAGGCGTCATCGAAATGCTGCCAGGTATGTCCCGTGGCCTGCGCCTGGTCGGCGTTGAGGAGGAAGATATTCCTCAGGGCCTGCCGCTTATTGGTCAGGTCGCCGCCGGCGAACCGATCCTCGCACAGGAACATATCGAAAGTCACTATCAAGTGGACCAGAACCTGTTCCGTCCACACGCCGACTTTCTGCTTCGTGTAAATGGCATGAGCATGAAAGACATTGGCATTTTGGACGGTGACTTACTCGCAGTGCACAAAACCCAGGAAGTACGTAACGGCCAGATTATCGTCGCCCGCGTGGAAGATGACGTCACCGTGAAACGTTTCGAGCGAAAAGGAAATACGATCTTACTGCATCCAGAAAATGAAGAGTTTTCACCTATCCAGGTCGACCTTACTCATCAGTTCTTCACTATCGAAGGACTTGCGGTCGGCGTGATTCGAAATGGAGCATGGTTATGAGATACAACTATCCCCACGCGAGCCAGGAGCTTGCGGTCAATACCCTAGCTATTACTGATGACAGCAGCTTTTCAAGCGAGGAGTTTGCCAGTCTGATGCCGCGTATCCAGTCACTGGCATTACGCACTAAACAATGGGTAACCGTGATTGGTGGCAGTCGTGAAGCGATTCAGCAACTGGTTAACGCTGGCGTTAGCCGCTCGCGCATTCGCTGGGTCGCCGGACGTGACGCTGATCAGCGTGAATGGGCAACAGAGCAGGCACTGCTCGCCGGTACCAGCAGTGTCGTCCTCAGCTTTCTTGGTGATGTCTCATCATCGCGAGTTGCGCAACGCTTAAAAATGGCGCGCAAAGTAAGTCAGACCCATAGCTTTATTTTCCACAATCAACCTTCTCGATCCCCACTCCACTAATTGAGAAGGTTTTCCCTGCAAGGCTGCTTCGGCAGCCTTTTTTTTCAATCTAATCTGAAAAATCTTAACTTTGGCGGTGGCTTTTTCATCTACTCATGGTATTTTGTTCGAGCAGCTTACTGCTAACACACTAAATAAAAATAACTATTAAATACAAAACAACAAAAGGGTTAGTAGGGAAAGCGATTTTTCTCCACAGAAATGCTGTTCCTTTTTCTGCTCACCTCGTTGTTCTTCAGGCTCGCACTTCGGTGTATTCGCGGAATAATCCGCGTCGGAAGAATGAGAGGAGATGTCGCGTGAGTATCAGACTCATCACCGCGCTAACAGCAATGTTTCCCATTGCTGCGCAAGCGCAATCGCAGTTTAACCTAACTCAGGGCGTTACTGAGATTAGTCAGCGCGTTTACGACTTACACATGACGATATTTTATATCTGTTGTGTGATTGGCGTAATCGTTTTTGGGGCAATGTTTTGGTCAATGATTCGCCATCGCAAATCAAATGGCCGGAAACCCGCAACTTTTCACGAGAGTGTTAAAGTTGAGATTTTATGGACCATCATTCCGTTTTTGATTTTGATTGGTATGGCGATTCCCGCTACATCGACCCTTATCGCAATGGAAGACAGTTCAGAATCCGACGTCACTGTTTTAGTGACCGGCTCGCAATGGAAATGGCATTACAAATACTTTGACAGTAACGTCGAGTATTTCAGCCTGCTCGCAACTCAGCGCGATCAAATCGAGAACAAACTCGAAAAAGGCGAAAACTACTTGCTCGAGGTTGACCGTCCATTGGTCATTCCTACCGACCGTAAAGTTCGTTTCCTCATCACCTCAGATGACGTTATCCACTCCTGGTGGGTTCCGGACTTTGCTGTGAAAAAAGACGCCAACCCGGGTTTCATTAACGAAGCCTGGACCAAAGTCGATCAACCCGGTATCTATCGCGGCCAATGTGCTGAGCTTTGCGGTAAAGACCATGGCTTCATGCCAGTAGTCGTTATTGCTAAAGAGCCAGCCGAATACGACAAGTGGCTCGCCGCGCAGGAAGAGATTCAGCGCAAGGCAAAAGAAGAGGAACAACGTCTATTGGCCATGTCTATGGACATGACCGAGCTGATGGATCTTGGTGAACAGGTGTACCTGGGTAGCTGTGCCGCCTGTCATCAGGCAAATGGCGAAGGCATTCCAGGGGTATTCCCGGCACTCAAAGGGTCGCCTATGGCACTTAACGATATGGAAGGTCACATCGATATCGTAGTGAATGGCAAATCCGGCACCTCGATGCAGGCGTTTGGCAATCAGTTGAGCTTACGCGAACTTGCCGCAGTGATTACCTATGAGCGTAACGCCTGGGGTAACGACACTGGCGAAACCGTACAAGCTTCTGATGTTAACGCGTACATGAACGAATAAGGGAGACCTGACTATGAGCACAGTTGTTGGCGAGATGGATCAGCACGACGATCATCACCACCATGCGCCGTCGGGTGTTACCCGTTGGCTGTTTACCACGAACCACAAAGACATCGGCTCGATGTACCTGTGGTTCAGTTTCATTATGTTTTTGGTTGGCGGTTCAATGGCGATGGTTATTCGCGCTGAACTCTTTCAACCTGGACTACAACTTGTAGACCCCCACTTTTTTAATCAGATGACCACGGTACATGGTCTTATCATGGTATTCGGTGCAGTTATGCCGGCCTTCACCGGCTTGGCGAACTGGATGATTCCAATGATGATCGGTGCACCGGATATGGCCTTGCCACGGATGAATAACTGGAGTTTCTGGATTCTGCCGTTCGCTTTCGCCATTTTGTTAGCGTCACTGTTCATGGAAGGTGGCGGCCCGGCCTTTGGCTGGACCTTCTACGCACCGCTGTCGACCACTTACAGTAGCGATTCCACCGCACTGTTCGTGTTCTCCGTGCACATCATGGGTATCTCGTCGATCATGGGGGCGATAAACGTTATCGTTACCATCATGAATATGCGTGCACCCGGCATGACCTACATGAAAATGCCGTTATTCGTATGGTCCTGGTTTATTACTGCCTTCCTGTTGATAGCAGTCATGCCAGTACTAGCCGGCGCAGTCACCATGGTGTTGACAGATAAATACTTTGGCACCAGCTTCTTCGATGCCGCAGGAGGTGGTGACCCAGTCATGTTCCAGCACATTTTCTGGTTCTTTGGGCACCCCGAAGTTTACATCATGATCTTGCCGTCCTTCGGGATTGTCTCAGCAATTATTCCTGCGTTCGCCCGCAAACCTTTGTTTGGCTATGCCTCAATGGTCTATGCAACGGCGGCCATCGCCGGACTCTCCTTCCTGGTATGGGCACATCACATGTTCACCACGGGGATGCCAGTCTTTGCTGAACTCTTCTTCATGTACTGTACGATGCTGATCTCGGTGCCGACCGGGGTGAAAGTCTTCAACTGGGTTGCCACCATGTGGCGTGGCTCAATCACTTTTGAGACGCCCATGCTGTTTTCACTGGCATTCGTGATTCTGTTTACCATTGGCGGCTTCTCCGGCTTAATGCTGGCGATCACTCCAGTAGATTTCCAGTATCATGATACCTACTTCGTCGTCGCGCATTTCCACTACGTACTGGTCAGTGGTGCCATCTTCTCTATCATGGCCGCCGCCTATTTCTGGCTGCCAAAATGGACCGGCCATATGTACGATGAGGGACTTGCAAAACTGCATTTCTGGGCATCCTTAATTTCCGTCAACGTGCTCTTCTTCCCTATGCACTTTGCCGGTCTTGCAGGAATGCCACGGCGTATCCCGGATTACTCAATACAGTTTGCTGATATTAATCAGATCGTCAGTATTGGTGGCTTTGCCTTTGGCTTATCGCAGTTGATCTTCCTGTGGGTTGTTATCAAGTGCGTGAAAGGTGGCGAGAAAGCGCCTGCTAAACCATGGGAAGGTGCCGAAGGACTGGAGTGGACAGTACCATCACCAGCTCCGTATCACACCTTCGATACACCGCCTGACACCTCCAAGACACCACCTGAGGCGCAGGACCATGGCTGAGCAACAAGGCAAACCTGACAACACCCGTATCGTCCGCCGTCTATTACTGACGGTGGTGGGGATGTTTGCGTTCGGTTTCGCCTTGGTGCCACTGTACGACGTGTTCTGTGATATTACGGGTTTCAACGGCCGCTTCACCGATGGACAAGCGGCCGCGAACACCAAAACAGTGGATACCAGTCGAACGGTAAACGTGCAATTTATTACGCGTGTGAATAAGGGTATGCCCTGGGGATTCGAACCTGAAGTCAACTCAGTTCGCGTGCACCCGGGCGAGACCAAGGTGGTCAACTTTCTCGCCAACAACCCAACGGGCGGCAATATGATTGCACAAGCCATTCCGTCCGTGGCGCCTGGCGAAGCCTCCCTGTATCTGAATAAGGTCGAGTGTTTTTGCTTTAATCAGCAACCACTCGCCGCGGGGGCGAAAACGGCGATGCCGATGCAGTTTTATCTCGATCCAGAGATTCCCGACGACATTCACACGGTTACCCTGTCATACACCATGTACGATATGACAGAAAACGCTACACCTGATGCGCTGGCTGCGATCGCACAGCCAGTAAACTGAGGATTTTTGCAATGGCAGAACAAAAACACGAAAAATACTATGTGCCTGCATCAAGTCCATGGCCGATCGTAGGCGCCATTGGCCTCGGCCTGATCGCTTTCGGTGCTGGACACACAGTCATTGATATGAAAAACGAAGCCGATGGCTGGGGCATTAACGTCCTGTTAGCCGGCATTGTTGTCATTCTGGTGATGTTGTTCGGTTGGTTTCGCGACCAGATCAACGAGTCAATGTCCGGACTTTATAGTAAGCAGCTTGGCCACTCCTACCGACAAGGTATGGCATGGTTTATCTTCTCGGAGATTATGTTCTTTGCGGCGTTCTTCGGCGCGCTTTTTTACGCACGGGTTATCGCCGTTGAATGGCTCGGCGGCGCCAGCAATAATGTCATGACCAATGAGGTTCTGTGGCCGGGTTTCGAGGCCATCTGGCCGTTGACTGAAACCCCTGGTGGCATTGAGTCAGGAGCCATGGGCTGGCTGGGACTACCACTCTACAACACCTTGATCTTGATCACCTCCTCGTTCACCTGTCATTTCGCTCACGTTGGCCTGGAGAAAGGCAAACGTAAGCAGTTGATCGGCTGGCTGGGTGTGACCATTGTGCTGGGCCTTATCTTCCTGTACCTGCAAGGCGCAGAATACGTGCACGCTTATCAGGATTTAGGTCTGACGCTCGACTCAGGAATTTACGGTAACACCTTTTACATGTTGACCGGTTTTCACGGCCTTCACGTAACTCTGGGAACCATCATGTTAATCGTGATGTTCCTGAGGGTTTTAAAAGGTCACTTTACGCCAGAAGGCCACTTTGCCTTTCAAGCCACCAGTTGGTACTGGCACTTTGTGGACGTGGTCTGGGTATGCTTGTTTATTTTCGTTTATATACTCTAAAGCATGGACCCGCGGCCTACTGAATCCATTCAGTAGGGTCGCGGGTTAGGTTCCAGAACACCGGAAGCCAGCAGCAATACTATGATAATAATGGCCAGCACGGAGGCACCTACGCGGCGCCCTAGATAGCGCGTCATTGGCGGTTTGGTCGGATCATTGCGCAGCATGGTAATTAAAGCGCGCATGAGGTTGTAGACCATGAATAACATGAGTAGTACCAAAATGAGTTTTGCAATAAAGACCATATTATTTTCCTCTTTCGGTTTAAGCTGATGCGCTACGGCACCACGTTAGCAACTCTAATAACTGTGCTGGCAATTGCCTTTTTGGTCAAGCTTGGATTTTGGCAACTTGACCGTGCCTCAGAAAAACAGGCTCTGTTTGACGACTTTAACAATGCTCAGTCCCAGGTCGATCAGAGTGCATTTCAACCTTTGCCGGAAGACCCTGCAGCAAGTTCCCGCTACACTCCCGTCACTGCCACCGGTGCCTTTAGCGATAATTATTTACTGCTCGACAATAAAATCTTTAACGGCAAGGTCGGCTACCAGGTGATTGGTCTGCTTAAGGTCAGCGATCGCCAGGCGCTCATACCGGTCAACATGGGTTGGGTACCCGTCGGCCAAGACCGCCGTCAGCTTCCCAATCTGCCGTTACCTGACGGCCAGGTCCAAGTGAACGGCTGGCTCTATCCAGCGAACGCCGATGCTTTCACTTTTGCTGAACAGATCGTCGAACCTAGCAGCAAAGCGCCGTGGCGCGTGCAGCAGCTGGATTTTAACGCCATAAGCGAGGCCCTGGAGCTTCCCTTAGCCAACTATGTAGTGCTACTCTCAGAACAATCGAATTTTGGCTGGCCGCGGCAGTGGTCTCCACAAGTCATGACCCCAGCTAAACATCAGGCCTATGCCATGCAGTGGTTTTCCTTAGCTATCGCTTGCCTGATCGTATTTTTCTTTGCCCGACGTTCCATAATCAGAACAAAAAAGGAATGTGAATGACTTCCGTAAAAAAATCTCGTGCCACCTTAATTGGCGTAATTCTGGCATTTGCACTGCCGGTGATCGGTGCCAAGTTCGTACTGGATCAAAGCTGGTACCAGGGTGCCGCCACTAACAAAGGCACCATGCTCATGCCGCCCATCAAGCTGAGCGACGAACTGCAATCACGGCTGCCCGAAGGCTGGCGCGTTGCTTTGGTCGCCGACAACGAATGTGGCGCAGCTTGTGTACAGGGTCTCTATGCCATGAACCAGCTTGATGTCGCCTTAGGTAAAGAAAGTGATAGGGTCAAACCCATCGTCTTTAGCCGGACGCCGTTAGATTTTGATCTCGAGCAGACGCCGTTGGTCATACCGATTATTTCTGACGAATTCCCCGCGGCTTTTGCAGACATCCCGCCGCACCGTCTATTTATTATTGATCCCCTTGGCAACGCGATGCTCCACTACGCGACCTTTTCAGAAGAAGAAGCCATGCGCGCAGAAGCAAAGAATTTGCTCTCGGATCTACGTACCTTACTTAAGCTCTCTCGAATTGGGTAATTTATGCGTACTCTGGTAAATTTAAGTTTAATTCTGGCGTTGGTCGTGATCGTACTGGGTGCTTACACAAGATTAACGGATGCAGGTCTTGGCTGCCCTGACTGGCCTGGGTGTTACGGTCACTTAAGCGTGCCTATGGATGTCGATAAAGCGGCAGCGGCGCAAGCACTGTTCCCGGACTCCCCTTTGGAGCATGAAAAAGCCTGGAACGAGATGATTCATCGCTATGCTGCCGGGACCCTTGGGTTATTTATTCTCTTTATCGCCATCAGCGCTTTAGTAAAAGCACGCAAACACGCTGAAACACCGGTAAAGCTGCCCCTCTTTTTATTGGCTCTGGTGATTTTCCAGGCCGCGTTAGGCATGTGGACGGTCACTCTGAACCTACAGCCGTTGGTGGTCATGGGGCATCTGCTCGGCGGCTTTTCCACGCTGGCCTTGCTCTATCTGCTGCGCTTGCGCCTGAAACGTATTCACCTGCCCATGGGCGATGCCAAGATGCGCCCGCTGGCAAGCTTCGCGTTGTTCGCCCTCCTCGTGGTGGTGGCTCAGATTGCGCTGGGCGGTTGGGTGGCTGCTAATTACGCCGCCCTCGCCTGTACTGATCTACCTATCTGTGAGGGCGACTGGCAGAGCCAGTTAGACGTTGCCGGGGCCTTCTCAGTACCTGAGGCGGTCACTTATCAGTACGGTGCGCACGATTACGCTGAACGTATGACCATGCATGTTGCCCATCGGATCGGTGCCATTATCACCCTCATTGTGGTTGGCATTTTACTATGGCGCGGCTTTAACCGGGCCCAGTCAGCTGTGATTCGCAGCAGTCTGAACTGGGTGGGCCTGGCCCTGGTAGTGCAAATCGCTCTCGGTTTAAGTAACGTTATTTTCATGCTGCCACTAAGTGTCGCCGTTGCCCATAATTTGGTAGGTGCATTGTTGCTGCTGAGTCTGGTAGGCTTGAACTATAAAATCGTACGCCACGCTTAAAACAATAATAACCGCGTGCGAAAAGGAAGTAAGTTGTATGACAGAGATTACATATAAGAGACACGCTCACTGGCGTGACTATCTGGAATTAACCAAGCCACGGGTAGTTCTGCTACTCCTGCTCACCGCACTTGTCGGCATGTGTCTGGCCAGCCCTACCTGGGTCGGCTGGTCGGTGGTAGTGCCAGCCATGATCGGCATCGGCTTGATGTCGGGCTCGGCTGCCGCTGTCAACCATCTGGTCGATCGCCATATTGACGCACAGATGGCGCGTACATTGCGTCGGCCGCTGCCATCCGGTGTCTTGTCACCACGGCACGTGCTCAGTTTCGCCGCCATCATTGGTGGCCTGGGTTTCGTGGTGTTGGCGATTTGGGTGAACATGTTGACCGCCTGGCTCACCTTAGCCAGCCTGGTCGGCTATGCCATTGTTTACACGATGTATCTAAAGCGTGCGACGCCGCAAAATATTGTCATCGGCGGTCTCGCTGGTGCTGCTCCACCGCTCTTGGGCTGGACTGCTGTCACCAATGAGATTCACCCTCATGCGATTTTGCTGGTGATGATTGTCTTCACCTGGACACCACCGCATTTTTGGGCATTAGCCGTACATCGCGCCAAAGATTACGCCAAGGCCAACATCCCTATGCTACCGGTGACACACGGTATCGAGTTCACCAAGACCTGTATCTTGCTGTACACCGTTTTGCTCGCCATTATCTGCCTGTTACCTTATATTGTCGGCATGTCAGGGATTATTTACCTGATCGGTTCGAGCATCTTGAGTATCTGGTTTTTACTTTACGCCTGGAAGCTTAAGTTTGCTCCAACCAAACATACCGCATATGGCATGTTCAGTTTCTCAATCTGGCAATTGATGGCACTCTTTGTGCTATTGTTAGTAGACCACTATGTTGTAACGCCAGCACTCTGATAGGAGTGTTGCAACGCTAATGCGAAGGTGCAGAAAACAATGCAGAAATTATTAGTTAGTGTGGTTGCTATTGTGGCATTACTTGCCGGGGTAGTGATCTTTAACAGCTTACCGCGTCCCGAGCCACAAGCACTGGTTTACGAACCACCGCGGGAGCTCGACCCCTTCATGCTAGAGGCTCACAATGGCGCCCAGCTGACCAATGCCGATCTTACCGGGCAATGGACCTTTCTGTTCACTGGCTATACCTCATGTCCGGATATTTGCCCGACCACCATGGCGGACTTTAAGAAAGCATTACCGCAGCTCGCTTCGGTGACCAACCGCCCGGTGAAAGTTTGGCTGATCAGCGTTGATCCACGCCGCGATACTCAGCAAAAGCTGGCGGACTACACGACCTATTTTGGTACCGAATTTATGGGCGTACGCGCCGAGCATAAAAACCTTTACCCCTTCGTCAACGGTCTTGGTTTGATGTACTCTATTCCCGGCGAGGAAGAAGTGGATTACTTAGTGAACCACAGCTCTGCCATTGTCCTTGTTAATCCAGACGGCAACCGGCATGCCATCTTTAAAGCCAGTCACACGCCTGGCACGCTGCCGACGGTCGATATGGAGCAGATGGTTCAGGATTTCCAGCTCATCACCCAGCAATATCAGTAAGCTTAGTCTGGCCAGCGCCCCTCTGCATTGGGGCGCACCAGCGGCACCGAGTGCCAGTAAAAACGTCCCTGCTGTGAGCGACTGGGTACCGTGCAATTCACCCGTGAACGTCCCAAAGGCGGATTTTTGAGATGCAGCGTTAACTGCCAGCCATCACCGAGCTGGTGCTCAAGCTTGCGCCACTGTGGTTTGAGTTGCTCACCCTGATAAAAGCAGTTCAGCAGGGAAGTATCAAAGTCATTGCTGCTAGCCACGTCGACCTTGACCTCCACCTTTTTACTACCGTCCTCCAGCACCATGTTACGTGGCGCTGTCGTCACTGCTGGCAATGGCAAACTGAGTAATTTCGTGCGTAATGTTTTCAGGTCAGCGTATTGAGCTGATGCAGGAAACCGTGGGATCTGAGTTGTTGGCGTCGCAGGTCCCCAAGGGCCCGAATGCTGACCAAAGGCAATATATCCTTCCTCGGCCAACATCGCTTCCAGCTGCGGGTTAAATTCCCCGTAAGGATAGGCAAACTGACGTGGCTGTTCGCCGGGCAGCGCCTTCTGTAACATCTGCTGCGCTTCAACAACATCCCGGCGCTGCCGCGCCAGCCATTGTTGTTCACTTTCTCCTTGCTGACGCCAGGTCATGTGGCCGTGACTGTTGGAGTGATTGGCAATGGTCGCACCGTAACTCTGGAGTTCGGTTAACTGCTCCCAACTCATATACAGGTGCGGAGTCTCCTCCATGAGCTTCGGATTGATAAAAATCGTGAACGGAAATTCAAATTCTTTAAAGATATGTATCCCGTTGTCGTAAACATTACGCCAGCCGTCATCGAAGGTAATCGCCACCGCTTTGTTTGGCATAGGGTCCGGGCTTTCCAGCAACCGCTGCGCTTCCGTCAGCGACACCACGGTAAAATCATTGTCCTCAAGAAACTGGAAATGTTCCTCCAGTTCTGCGGCTGTCACTGAGGTCACCCGCGGTGTATCATCACCGATATGATGATATTGCAAAATCACCACACCATGCTCGGCCGCATGGCTAGCGCCAGCGCTGAAAGGGAACAGGATGAGCCAAATCACGCCTAATAACACACCACGCATTGTCGATCTCCAAAAGTTTTGGGGGTCGTGGCCAGCTCACCGAAAAATTTTTGCCATCGCGTTGCCGATGATCATTTCCAATATTGCTGCGCCACTTTTAGGTCTTGTCGATACTGCCATAATAGGCCATCTACCTGATGCGATCTACCTGAGTGGAGTGGCATTAGGCGCCATGGTAGTTAGTTTTATTTTCCTGCTGGCTATTTTCCTGCGAATGACAACGACGGGAGAAATCGCCCGCGCTTTCGGCCGCGAGGTTCTCGCTGAGCAGCGTCAGATAGGACTCCATGCACTGGCCTTCGCCGTGATACTGGGCGTCGGTCTGCTGCTGCTGACACCCTTGATTCTCGAGCTGGCGTGGTGGTTGATTGCGCCAAGCCCGGAACTGCAAGAGTATGCCACTCGTTACATTGAGATTCGCATGTGGGCGGCGCCCGCGGCGCTCATTAATCTGGTGGTTCTTGGCGTGCTGTTAGGGCGTCAGCAAAGCCGAAGGGCCATGATCCTGGTGATTTTTACCAACGCCGTGAATGTGATTGCCGATATCATTTTGATTATTGGTCTGGATATGAACGTCGCTGGTGCCGCGTGGGCGTCAGTTACTGCTGAGGTGAGCACCGCATTGCTCGGCCTGTACCTGATACGGAACGTGCTGCAGTTAGGCCAAAGCTGGCACTTACAACGTCAGTATTTCAGTCGTTTTTTTGGCATGAACCGTGATGTCTTTCTACGCTCTTTGCTGCTGCAGCTGTGTATGGCCACAATGACCGGTTATGCCGCTCGATTTGGCGATATTTACGTGGCGGTGAATGCGGTATTGATGCAATTTTTGATGCTTATTTCGCTGGGACTTGATGGTATCGCTTACGCCGTTGAAGCCTTAGCGGGTGCCGCGGTTGGCCGGCAGCGCCGGGATGAGGTCAAGTATTGGCTACGTCTCACGCTACTCTGGTCGATGCTCTTTGCCATCGCTTATAGCTTTTTGTTCTGGCTTGCTGGCGATTCTGTCGTACGCTTGCTGACGGATCTACCAGAGGTCATCGCGACGGCGCAACACTACCTGCCATGGATTTATGTGCTGCCGCTGCTCGGCCATTGGAGTTACTATTTTGATGGTGTTTTTATTGGGCTTGGCTACACCCGCGCCATGCGCGATACCATGGCGGTCAGCGCGCTACTGGTGTTTGTCCCGCTGTGGCAGTTGGCGGCAGTCTGGTTCAGTAATGAAAATGCCAACCACGGACTGTGGTTGGCATTAAGTGCTTTTTTGCTGGCCCGTGGCGCAAGTCAGTGGTTGTACTTACGCTACTGGGCGAAACCTGTGCCGCAGTTCACTACATAGCCGGCGCAAGATCATCCAGTAATAGCAGTTGTGGGGGCAGCCCACCGCCAGTCGCATCGACCGCTGCAGCTGTGTAAATACCGCCGCCTTCGAGCG
Source organism: Pseudidiomarina terrestris (assembly GCF_030466405.1). Taxonomy (GTDB): domain Bacteria; phylum Pseudomonadota; class Gammaproteobacteria; order Enterobacterales; family Alteromonadaceae; genus Pseudidiomarina; species Pseudidiomarina terrestris. The sequence goes on from NZ_JAGGJF010000001.1 coordinate 560,859, forward strand.
TCAGATTGACCGGGCCAATAGCGGGAGTAGTGGTTCCCGCAGCGGTTACAGTAACTACATAATCACCGGGCGGTAAGGATACATACCCGGTCGACACCAGGGCCGTTGCAGCAAAGGGGACGTCTGCAAACGCGGGTGTTGCGTCGGTTAAATCCTCAGTCGTTGTTACGTAGATATCGACGTTGCCCGCACTTGGCGAGGCATGAACCAGCTGAATCTGTGCTTCAGTGGCAATCCGACGCTGCATGTCGCTTATCACCGCCAGTGTCAGTGAGCTATCGCTCAGAGCACCTACGGCATAAACGCTGAGCTGATCGCTCGTTGCTAACGTCAGGGGAACATCATCCAGCACCAAAGGGTCGCCCCCCGCTGCAGCTACATCGAAAAGATAATCACCGGCCGGTAAGTTAATAAAGTCGGTTGCCGAAAGAAACTGCAGTCCCGGAATTGCCGGCTCCGCTGCATTATTTACCGTAACATCCACAGCGGGTGCATCAGCACTGGCATGAACAACCCGGATGTCTGCACCGGCGTCAACATCTGGCACCAGCACCGCACCTTCGCCATCAGCTACTTGCAGCATCACCGGTGAATCACCCGTCATGGTGTTGGCGACCGCAGCTACAACCAGATCTGCACCGTCGGCTAATGTCAGCGTGCCGCTGTCGTAAACTACGCTCGCTGGCTCACCGGCCACAGTAATACGGACCTGATAATCACCTGCAGGGACTTCAACCTGACCCGAGTTGTCGCTAAATGCCAGCGTAGTTACCGCTGATTCCGCGCTCAGATCGGCCCCGGGTGTCGTCACGTAAACGTCGACTGGCGGTGCATCTGGCGCTGCGTGCACAACTTCAACCCGGGTGTTGCCCGAACTGACCGCGGTATAGTCGTTGGCGAAAATAAGGGGCGCAATCGATTCATCACCCACTTTGCCCACGGCAAATACTTCGTAACGCATGTCGGCGTTAAGCTCAACATCCGCCGGACCGATGACAGTGGCGGTCGTTTCGTCGGCAAGAATGCCATCCACCTGAATACTGTAGGTGGCTTCTTCCAGCTCAATTACCCCGGAAGATGCACCGAAGGGGACTGCCTCTAATGCAATTTCTCCATCGAGCAGGACATTGACATCAGGAGCATCAGCAACACTGTGATGAACACGCACATAGGTCGATGCTGGAGGTGGTGGAGGTGGCTCAACAACTGGAGCTGCGTCGTCATTGTCACTATCACAGGCGGCTAGCATTAACACCGCCAGGACAGGTATACTGTACTTAGTGATCCCATTCATTGTTAAATCCTCGTTGTGATATAGGCAAATACCATTACGCAGGATGAAAATGTTTGGGATCACTTTCTGTTAGTAGTAGGAATGCTCGCCGGGTTGATGCTCGGTCACATCCTTGACGCCCTTGAGCTCTTCAGGGAAGCGCTGCAGTAGCTCTTTTTCGATGCCTTCTTTGAGCGTGACATCGACCATGCTACAGCCATTGCAACCGCCACCAAACTGCAGCACCGCAAAACCGTCATCGGTAATTTGATTGATAGCAACACGGCCACCATGGCTGGCTAGCTGTGGGTTGATTTCCGCCTGAATCACGTACTCAACACGTTCAATTAAGGGCGCATCATCATCGACCTTACGCGCTTTCGCGTTAGGTGCTTTTAATGTCAGTTGCGAGCCGAGTTCCTGCTCTTCAAAGTCGATCACGGCATCTTGCAAAAATGGCGCACTACCCGAGTCAACGACGGCATCAAAGCCTGAAAATGGCAAGGTCTCGTCATCCGGCTCTACGGAGTCTGGCGGACAATAGGAAACGCCGCACTCGGCTGATGCAGTACCCGGGTTCACCACAAACACACGGATATTGGTGTTATCCGGCTGTTCGGCAAGCAATTTGCGAAAATGCGCCTGGGCGCTTTCTGTAATACGAATCATGGGCTTACCACCTCACTGCTATACTTGAGTATTTTAGTAGGGTATATCTTATCGCAAAAATCGGTCATTGCATAGTAAGGAGCTTGGGGTTCTACCGGTATTTTGCTAGCTTAAGCTGATGTTTCATTGGCTTAGGAAGTTGTTATGCGTTATCTAAAACTAGTCGCTCTGGCGCTGTTGTTGGTAAGCACCAGTGCTTTCAGCGCGACGCTAAAAGATTATCTCCCGCAAGATGTCACCTATGACCCAAGTATTCCTACACCAGAATCCGTGTTGGGCTATCAGGTCGGTGAGTGGCACGTACGTCACGATCAGCTCGTCCGTTACATGGAAGTGCTTGCTGAAAACAGTGACCGATTCCAACTTGAATACACCGGTCGTACTCACGAAGACCGCCCTTTGTTACTGATTACCGTAACAACTCCTGAGAACCATCAAAATATTGATGCCTTGCGAGACGCCCACATGGCAGTTGCCGACCCGGCGCGCAAAGGCGACCCTGAGACTGCTCCTTTGGTGCTCTACATGGGCTATAGCATCCACGGTGACGAGCCTAGTGGAAGTAACGCAGCGCTGTTATATGCGTACTATCTCGCCGCAGCCCAAGGTGAAAAAATCGAAGCTGTGTTGCGCGATTCGATTATTTTACTCGACCCAAGCCTGAACCCTGACGGCTTAGCACGTTTTGCCCAGTGGGCCAATCAGCACCGCAGCCAGAACCTGGTTGCAGATCCGCAGCATCGCGAGCATGTCCAGGGGACTCCACGTGGCCGCGTCAACCATTACTGGTTCGACTTGAATCGTGACTGGTTGTTGCTGCAACACCCTGAGTCACGGGCACGTGTGGTGAACTTCCAGAAATGGAAGCCTAACGTCCTGACTGATTTCCACGAAATGGGTACTGACAGTACATTTTTCTTCCAGCCGGGCATTCCAACCCGCCGTAATCCGAACACCCCGGAAGAGAACGTAACACTTACTGCCAAGTTAGCCGAAGGCCATGCTGCCGCGCTCGATGAGCAAGGTCGTTTGTACTTTACAGAAGAAGCATTTGACGACTTTTATGTCGGTAAAGGTTCAACCTACCCTGACGTACAAGGCGCAATTGGTATCTTGTTCGAGCAAGCCTCAAGCCGCGGTCACGCACAAGATTCAATTAATGGTGTAGTTGAATTCCCCTTCACCATCCAGAATCAGTTCACCACTTCGTTGACCACCATGTACGGTGCTCACGCAAATAAGACTGCATTTCTTGATTACCAGCAGCGTTTCTTCGACAGCGCGTTGGAATTAGCTGACGACGCCGATTTCCGTGGCTACCTGTTTGGCGATGAGACCGACCCGGCCCGGGTAGAGGGATTACTTAAGCTGTTAGCGCAACATGAAGTGCAGGTGTATCCGGTCACGCGCGACATTGAAGACAATGGTGTGACCTTTAAAGCGGGCAGTAGCTACTATGTACCTTTACAGCAGCCACAGTACCGCTTGATCCGTGCCATGTTCAGCACGCGCCAGGACTTCCGCGACAATACCTTCTACGATGTTTCTGGCTGGACCTTGCCACTGGCATTTAACCTCAAATTCACCCGTACCGATGAGCGGGTTCGTCACAGCGATACCGCATGGCAGGCAGCTCCGGAAGCGCCGGCTGCGACCGCACTAAGTGCCGATGCCTATGCGTATGGTTTCGACTGGCATAATTACTTCGCACCACGTGCGTTGCAGGAATTGCTGGAAGCCGGCGTACACGTTCGTCAGGCCGACCTCGACTTTACTGCCAAGGTAACCGATGGCACACACGCATTTGATGCCGGTGCAGTCGTGATCACCCAGGCTTATCAGGACAAGCCATGGGCCGAAGTTCAGCAACTGGTGCAGACCATTACTGCACGCAATGGCCTCAACGTGCACAGCATCACCACCGGGCTGACGCCGTCGGGCATGGATCTGGGCAGTCGCAATCTGCGTCCGGTTGAACCTGTTAAGGTCATGATGCTGGTCGGCGACGGTGCCAATATGTACGAAAACGGTGAAGCATGGTATTACCTCGATCGCCACGTTGGCATTCCGTTATCGATGATTGATACCGACCGCTTTAACCGCATTGACCTGCAACGTTACACCCATATCCTGATGGTCGACGGTAGCTACCGCAACCTCAACGACGCTAGTGTTTCGCGTCTGCAGGACTGGGTGCGCAAAGGCGGTGTGGTTGTCGGTCAGCAAGGCGGTGCCAAGTGGCTTTCTGAAAACGAAATCCTGGCCGCCAAGTTTGTTGAAGATGAAGCTTTCGATGAAAAATTTGATAGCTCTGCGCTCAGCTACAGCGACCGTGACAGCTATTATGGCAAGCGTCGCGTTGCCGGTGCGATCTTCGGCGTTGAACTTGATTTGAGTCATCCGCTAACCTTCGGCTTCCCGCGTCAACAGCTACCTGTTTTCAAAGACAGCCTGAACGCTATGACGGTTCCGAAATCACCGTTCATCACTGTTGGCCGTTACCTGGATGAGCCACTACTTAGCGGTTATGCCGCCAAAGAAAACCGTGAAGTTATCGCTGATAAAGCAGCTCTGGTCGCGCACCGTCTTGGTGGTGGCCGCGTGATTGCCTTTGCCGACGACGTCAACTTCCGTGCGTTCTTCTGGGGCAGCGCGAAATTATTGAGCAATGCCATCTTTATGGCGCCTGCCATCGACGCTTATGCCAGCGAAGATAAAGACGCCGCAGCTGCGGCAGCAGAAGCTGAGGAAGCAGCGCACTAAAGAACTCCCGCCCGATGCGGTTCGGTGTAGCACAATGCCCACACATCGACCGCTTTTGCTCCCCGCCGTTGCAGTGCTGCAGCGGCGGCGGTTACTGAAGCCCCCGTAGTGACCACATCATCGACTAATGCCACCGTTAGACCCTTAAGCGAACGGGTACAGTGCATGGCCTTCGCCATGGCCTGCCAACGTTGCTGACGGTTTAACCGATGCTGTTGCCCTTCATCATGCAGCCGTCGCAGTAATCCCGTGGCAAACGGCAGTTGTACCAAAGCCCCAACCTCACGGGCTAACAATGCCGCCTGGTTAAAGCCTCTTTTGCGCCAGCGTTTACCTGTCATCGGCATCGCCACTATCAGATCTGGCCAGCTTTCCGGCTGTCCCCGGTAGCAGGCGTAGACGTGCGCCGCCAGCAACGGTGCCAGACTGTTGACCAGCTCAGGGCAACGTTGGAACTTGTACCTTTTCACCAGCTGCTGACTTTCAGCTTGCCAGGCTAACGCCGCAAACCAGTGCCGCCCATAGCCCGTCGCTTCAGGCGGTCCACGCCAACGCAACGAGTTTGGTGGCAAGCGCGGTAGGTCGTGATAACAGGCTCGGCAAAAGCCATAGGATTCATCACGATGCAACGACTGCAGACACAGCCAGCAGCAGCCGCCGGGTAACTTGGCAAGCAACGATTGCAGGGGTACCATAAGCTCCTCCGTGAGCGGTAACAGGAATAACTATGGTAGCCAAGGTTTGGTCAGACGTCAGTGGCACAGGAGAGGATATCGTTGTCCTCCATGGCTGGGGTTTAAATGGTGCAATCTGGACACCGGTGCAGGACGAGCTCGCCCGCCTCGGCCGCTTAACCCGGCTCGATCTGCCAGGGTATGGCGAGTCACCATGGCCCCCTGAGCGTCCGCTCAACTTCACCCAACTCTGTGAGCTAACCCTCGACGCGCTACCTGCGCGCTGCCACCTGATCGGCTGGTCGTTAGGCGGGCTGGTGGCTACGCAGCTGGCACTGCAGGCACCAGCACGGGTTGCCAGTTTGACTACGGTCGCCTCCTCGCCCTACTTTCCGGCAGAGCCGCCGGCCTGGCCCGGCATTGAGCCGAGCATCCTGAGCCAGTTCGGCAAACAACTGAGCAAAGACTTCCGCCGCACTGTGGAGCGGTTTCTAGCCCTGCAGTCGTTGGGCAGCCCCCATGCAAAACAAGATGTGAAAGCGATTAAAGAATGGTTGTTTAGCAAGCCCATGGCGAGCGTTGAGGTGCTGGATGCCGGTCTGGATATGCTCGCCGAGGTTGACCTGCGTGAGCAACTGCAGCAACTTACCTTGCCGTTCCTACGTATCTATGGCCGCCTCGATGCGCTGGTTCCCAGCACTGTTGCGGAGCAGGTGGACCGATTGGCTCCGCACAGCGAGCGCTTCATTGCGCCGCAATGCAGTCATGCGCCGTTCATCAGCGCCCCCGAAACCTTCTGTGAAGTATGGCGTGAGTTCTTCCTGCGCGTGCGCTAGCGCTGGCAACGTTTACAATACACGGTGCTACGCTGACCCAGGCGAATTTCCGTGAGCTCCTGTTTGCAGACCATACACTGCTTGCCGCCGCGGCCATAAACATTCAGATGCTGCTTAAAGTAACCAGGCTGGCCATCGGCCTGGGTAAAATCCTGCAAAGTGGTACCGCCTTGTGCAATGGCTTCGGTCAGGGTTTGCTTGATAATAGGCACCAGGCGCTGCAAGCGCGCCAGACTGACCTTACCCGCCGCACGTTTAGGGTGAATACCCGCTTTAAACAGTGCTTCATTGGCATAAATGTTGCCAACCCCTACCACCACATGGTTATCCATAATAAAGGTCTTGATGGCTTGCTGGCGGCCCTTGGCCCGCTGATGCAAGTAGCCTGCGGTAAACGCCTCAGTCAGCGGTTCGGGTCCCAGATCTTTAAGCAGGGGGTGGTCCAGACCAGGATGCTGCTCACTCAGCAATACACAGCCGAACCGACGTGGATCGTTGAACCTTAAACATTGACCGCTGCTGAGCTGAATATCGACATGATCATGTTTCACCACCAGGCTATCCTTGGGCACCACGCGCAATTTGCCTGACATGCCCAGATGAATGATAAGGTAGCCTTTATCAGTGTGCAGAATGAGGTATTTGGCGCGCCGCTCGACCCGCGCAATTTCCGCTCCTGCAAGCGCCGTCACGCCCTCGGGGATCGGCCACCGTAAACGTCGATCGCGCACCACTACCGAAGTGATGGTTTGTCCTTCAAGATGCGGGGCGATGCCCATTCTGCTGACTTCAACTTCTGGTAATTCTGGCATCTGCTTTCTCTTGTGCTGAGGGCCTATGTTTAGTGCTTGTCTTTACAGCTTGTCTTTAACTACGCTGTAAACTATATTTCGCGCCGACGATAAAGGAGAGCCTCCACCTGATGACCACTGCCCCACCAGTACTAACGGTTGCTGATTTTGCCACCGAGTCGATCGCTGTCGACCAGCTGGCACAGGCTGGCTATGTCATTGTACCTAACTTTCTTGCCCGCGAACATTGCCAGCAACTTTACGACTATGCCCTTGGTTTGCCAGCGCAAGGATGGCAGCAGGCAGGCATTGGCCGGGCTGACAATTACACCACCAACAGCGCGGTGAGGCAGGATAAAATCCGCTGGTTACGGGCGGACTACCATTACGAAAACGCCTACCTGAGGATGATGGATCAGTTACGCCTGGAGCTCAATCGTGAACTCTTTATGGGGCTGTTCGATTATGAATGTCACCTCGCTCACTACCCACCCGGCGCCTTTTACCGTAAACATCTAGATGCCTTCAAGGGCCGCAGCAATCGCATTCTGACCACGGTGTTCTATCTGAATCCTGATTGGCAGGAACAGGATGGCGGTCAACTGGTGATTTATGGGGAACGGGGCGAGGTGCTTGAGACCGTGTTGCCCGAAGCTGGCAAGTTGGTCGTGTTTTTAAGTGACGTGTTCGTGCACGAGGTGCTACCCGGCGCCCGTGATCGATTCAGCATTACCGGCTGGTATCGCCTTAACGCGAGTATTGGCGGCGTGGTCGATCCGACCCGTTAAAACAAAAAACCCGACACGAGGTCGGGTTTTTCAGAACATGCTGGAACGAAGCTTACTTAATTTTAGCTTCTTTGAACATCACGTGTTTACGAACCACAGGATCGAACTTTTTGATTTCCATCTTTTCTGGCATGTTACGCTTGTTCTTGTCGGTAGTGTAGAAATAACCAGTACCGGCAGAAGATACTAAACGAATCTTATCGCGCATAGTTTAATTCCTTACACTTTTTCGCCACGTGCGCGCAGATCCGCGAGCACAGAGTCGATACCGTTTTTATCAATAATACGCATACCTTTAGTGGTAATACGCAGCTTCACCCAACGCTTTTCTGATTCAACCCAGAAGCGGTGTGATTGTAGGTTTGGCAGGAAACGACGCTTGGTCGCGTTGCGCGCGTGTGAACGGTTGTTTCCGCTAACCGGACGCTTTCCTGTAACTTGACATACTCGTGACATCGTTTTTTACTCCAAAAATTGCTTCAAGCTCGCCTGTCGCCCATCGCGGCCTTGCCTTGAATCCGAGGGCGCATTTTATACAGTAATCCGACTCGGTAATCAAGTGATCGACGCGTTTTTTTGATCTTTTCTGATCGTCTTGATGGTGGCGCTACTCTACTACAATAGCCCGCGCTCGGCAAACGAAACTGGCTCCCCGCTCCCAATCACAAAGTGATCCAGCAATGCCACATCGATCATTGTCAGCGCATTTTTAAGACGATCCGTGACCCGCTGATCCGCCTGACTGGGTTCGGCCACGCCCGAGGGGTGATTGTGCGCTAAAATCACCGCCGCGGCATTATGTTGCATCACCAGTTTAATGATTTCACGCGGGTATACCGGCGCCGCGTTAATGGTCCCATGAAACAACTCCACGTATTTTAGTAAGCGGTGCTGGCTGTCTAATAGCAACACCACGAACACCTCCCTTTGCTGATGGCGTAACTGAGCGGTTAAATAGTCACGGACCATGGCAGGTTGGGTAAAACCTTCGTCACGCCGCAACTGCCAGGCCAGATAACGTCGCGAAATTTCCATGACCACTTGCAACTGCATCACCCGCGCCGGTCCCAGTCCCGGCTGTTGCAGCAACTCTTTGGTCGAGGCGGCCAGCATGCCGCCAATGCCCTCAAACGCGTGCAGCAGTTCGCGCGCATAAGTGACCACATCCTTGCCCCGTACCCCGGTGCCCAGTAATATTGCCAGTAATTCGGCATCACTTAAGGCGCTCACGCCCAGCTCCGCCATCTTCTCTCGCGGACGCTCCTGGGCTGGCCAGTTTTTGACTGTACTCATTGTTCCTCCATGAACCTCTTCGCTGTCTCAATTCCAATGTCAGATTACCAGTGAACGACGTCTGGATTCGGGGGCGATGATGAAAAGTTGGTCGCTTCGCTCATCAACTGCATGTTAAAAGTTCCGTAAAGACAGTATCTCGTGCTAGGCTAACAGACCTGGATTGGTGAGGACTTACTATGACGGAAACCCCTATCAAATCGTTATCTGGACGCCATGTTCTGGTTGCTGTCAGTGGCGGTATTGCAGCCTATAAAAGCCCCGACCTGGTGCGTCGCTTACGTGATGTGGGCGCCATCGTACGGGTGGTTATGACCAAAGGCGCACATGCTTTTATTACCCCGCTGACACTACAAGCCGTATCTGGCCATAGCGTCCACGATGACCTGCTGGATCCGGCGGCGGAGGCGGCCATGGGCCACATCGAACTCGCCAAATGGGCCGATGTGATCCTGATTGCACCGGCCAGTGCCAACACTCTTGCCCGCCTCGCCCATGGCTTTGCCGACGATCTGTTAAGCACCCTGTGTTTAGCAACCACGGCACCTGTCATGCTGGCGCCGGCGATGAATCAACAAATGTGGTCGGCCAGTTCGGTGCAGCGCAATATGCGCGAACTTGAGGATCTTGGCTTTCATATCATCGAACCCGCCAGTGGCTCGCAAGCCTGTGGTGACGTCGGTGCTGGGCGCATGCCTGAACCCATTGCATTGCGCGATGCCGTGGTTGAGCTGTTAGCTCCGGGCAAGGTTGCTTTTGCCGGAAAACATATCGTAATTACCGCTGGTCCGACGCGCGAAGCCATCGATCCGGTTCGCTACCTGAGTAATCATAGTTCCGGCAAGATGGGCTATGCACTGGCGACACAAGCCCTGCGCGCAGGCGCGCAGGTGACCTTAGTGACCGGCCCGACGCAATTAACACCCCCAAAAGGGGCAAAATTGGTCGCGGTAGAGAGCGCCGAAGAGATGTTGGCTGCCGTTGAAGAAGCCGTGTCTGCGGATGATATTTTCATCGCGTGTGCGGCCGTTGCCGACTACCGCCTGGCCCGCGTGGCGGAGCAAAAAATCAAGAAACAGGACGGCGCAACCCAGCTTGAACTGGTGCGGACTCCGGATATTCTTTCGACCATCGCGCATCGTGCAAAGCCTCCCGTATGTGTAGGTTTTGCCGCAGAAACTCAGGATGTTGCACGCTACGCTGCCGATAAGCTCAAACGCAAAAAGCTCACTCTCATTGCGGCTAACGACGTCAGCGATAAAAGTATCGGCTTTAACAGTGATGATAACGCCATGACCCTGTTCTGGCATGACGCAGACGGTGAGTTGCAGCGACGCGATCTCGGCCGCGCGCCAAAAGCGCAAATTGCCGACGCAATTTTGACCCAACTACACGAATTACAGACTTCACGCTGATGTAACTGCGTGCCCCATAAGAATAAAGAGAGAACGTTAACGATGACGACGAGTAAGAAACCGAATCGTAAAGAGCAAATTTTAGGGACGCTGGCCGCCATGCTGGAAACCAGCCCGGGTCAACGGATCACGACCAAGAACCTGGCTGCTGAACTGGGCGTCTCTGAGGCAGCTCTATACCGCCATTTTCCGTCCAAAGCACGGATGTTTGAGGGGCTCATTGAGTTCACCGAAGAAGCTGTATTAAGTCGCATCAATCAGGTCATGGAAGTCGAGAAAGACACCCTCATTCGTTGCGAAATGATGTTGCGAGTGGTCCTTACCTTTGTCGAACGCAATCCGGGTATTACCCGTATTTTGACCGGTGATGCCTTGATGGGTGAACATGATCGTCTGCGCTCGCGGGTGCAGAATCTGTTCGCTAAAATTGAGTCGAACCTGAAGCAGGCGCTGCGGGAACGTCGCCTGCGGGAAAACGTACAAAGCCGTCTTGATGAAGCCGTACTGGCTAACCTGTTGATGGCTTATGCGGATGGCAAAATTGCGCAGTTTGTACGCTCAGAGTTTAAACAGACCCCGACCACCGAGTTTGATGCGCAATGGCAAACCATTGCCCACCAATTACTCTGAAGTCCGCGCCCGGCTCAGCAGGTTGATTGCCGCCTGCTGAGGCGTGGTATCGCCGTAGAGAACATCATAAATCTGTTCACAAATCGGCATTTCTACGCCGTGCCGTCGGGCCAGCATCACCACTTCCTTAGTGTTACGATAGCCTTCGATGGCCTGACCAATATCGCTCATCGCCTGTTCAACAGACTTGCCCTGTCCCAGCGCGAGACCGAAGCGTCGATTGCGCGACTGATTATCGGTACAGGTTAAAATCAGGTCGCCCAAGCCCGCCATGCCAGTAAAGGTTTCCGGTTTAGCGCCGAGTTCCAGTCCCAGTCGGGTCAGTTCGGCCAGACCGCGAGTGATCAGTGCGGTGCGCGCATTGGCGCCGAAGCCAATACCATCGGCCATACCGGCACCTATAGCGATCACGTTTTTCACCACGCCACCAAGCTGAACACCAATAAAGTCATCGTTAGTGTAGACCCGGAAGCTGCGATTACAGTGCAATAACTCCGAGAGCTCGTGGACAAAGTCAGGGTCCGTTGACGACATGGAAATTGCCGTCGGCAGACCTTTTGCCATTTCCATCGCAAAAGTAGGTCCGGATAACACTGCCAGTGCATGTTCGTTGCCCAGAATTTCTTCAGCAACCTCAAACAGCAGACGGCCGGTGTCGGGCTCCAGGCCCTTGGTCGCCCACGCCACGCGGGCGTCACTGCGGATCAATGGCTTGATATCATGCAGCACCTGGGCAAAACCACTACTGGGCACGACCACCACGATGTTACGGGCGTCGGCAACAGCTTCAGCCAGATCGCTGGTGACCGTTAATGCATCAGGAAGAGGGATACCTGGCAAGTAGCGTTTATTTTCCCGCTGCTCGGCCATAGAAGAGGTTTGCTCTGCGTCGCGGCCCCAAAGACAAATTGGATTTCCCTTGCGCGCAAAACAAAGTGCCAGGGCGGTTCCATAAGAACCGGCTCCTAGCACTGTCACTTGAGTATCACGCATGAGTTAGCGTTATACCTGATTGCTTACGCGTCAGCTTGCTGTTCAGCTTGCTGCTGTTGCTGTTGCATATGCTGTGCGAACACTGCGTCGAAGTTTACTGGCGCAAGGTTCAATTGTGGGAATGTTGCACGGCTTACTAAGCTCGACAGGCATTCACGTGCATATGGGAACAAGATGTTCGGGCAGAATGCACCCAGCAATTGCGCGCGCTGTGCTTCTTCAATCGAGTCAGCAATAGTAAAAATACCGGCCTGATGAACTTCAGCTAAAAACGCAACGTCTTCACCCACCTTGTTGGTCGCGGTGATTTTCAGCACGACTTCATAGGTGTTGTCTTCCAGCTTGGTGTTTTTCACGTTCAGATCGAGGTTTAACTCAGGCTTCCATTCTTTACGGAAGATCTCTGGTGAATTCGGCGCTTCGAAAGAAACATCTTTGGTGTAGATACGCTGAATTGCGAATGCTTGTTCTTGTTGTGCTTGCGCTTCGCCTTGAGCGGCGCCGTTTACTTGCTGTTCATCAGCCATGGTTATACTTCCTATTAACGATTTGGTTTTACGAGTTATTTGTTAACGAGCGGAAAACTTGCGCCTTTCCAGGCTGAAATTCCACCTTGTAATAAGGCAACGTTTTCATAGCCCGCTTTAGTCAATTCTTGCGACACTGATTTTGCGGTCATGCCAGTTGCACATACCACAACGATGGGGGCAGATTTGTATTTCTCAAGTGCCGCAGTGTCATTTTTTCGGATCCGCTCAGCAGGTAAATTGACTGAGCCATGGATATGCCCTTTGCGAAATTCATCAACCGAGCGGGTATCGACAAATACGCCATCGTTGCGGTTGACCTCCAGCGTCGCCTGCTGCGGGGTAAGCGCTTTAACATTGGACGTTGCGGCCTGCACATAAGAAACGATGAGGGCGATTAGCAACACTACCCATAAGATACTCATCAAATAGTGGTCGGCTGCGAAGGCTAGGATTTGCTCCATGATTGCTCACTACTCCTACTGAAAAAATCAAGCACCAGAGTATACCTGCTGAAACGCCAGTTACCAGTAAAATTTGGGGGCATTTCGACCGACAGCGGGTGCGTTGCGACGTAAAATCGCATAAACTAAAGATCAATCAAGAACTACCCACAACAACCAAGTGAGGATGTGCAATGGCGAAGCCACATACCCCCCTAGCGCTGTTGATTTTAGACGGCTGGGGTCACCGCGAAGCAACCGATGACAATGCCATAGCGGCGGCAAATACGCCCAACATGGACAAGTTATGGGCAGAATGCCCGCATACACTCGTTGACGGTTCTGGCATGTCGGTGGGTCTTCCCGACGGTCAGATGGGCAATTCCGAAGTTGGCCATGTCAATCTGGGCGCCGGCCGCGTTGTTTACCAGGACTTTACCCGGGTCAGCAAGGCCATCCATGATGGCGAGTTCTTTGCTAATCCCGCGCTCACTGAGGCCGTCGATAAAGCGGTAGCGAATGAACGCGCAGTGCATATTATGGGGTTGTTATCTCCGGGTGGCGTACATAGTCACGAACGGCACCTGCTGGCAATGGTCGAGATGGCCGCTCAGCGCGGCGCGAAGCAGGTTTATGTGCACGGCTTTCTGGACGGTCGCGATACTCCACCGCGCTCGGCTAAACCAAGCCTTGAACGCTTTGAACAGCTGTTCAGCAAGCTCGGTGTTGGCCGTTTTGCCAGCCTGTGCGGCCGCTATTATGCGATGGATCGGGATAAACGCTGGGACCGTATCGAACAAGCCTGGCAACTCCTGGTCGATGGTAGCGCTCCCTTCGCTGCGCCCAGCGCGGGCGAGGCCCTGGCGCAAGCCTACGAGCGCGGTGAAAATGACGAGTTTGTGAAGCCTACCCGCGTGGCTGACGCCGCGCCCATGCAGGACGGCGATAGTGTTATTTTCATGAACTTCCGGGCCGATCGCGCCCGCCAGCTTAGCCATGCTTTTGTAAGCGAAGATTTTAACGGCTTCGAGATCACCCGCCGGCCAAACCTGGCAAGCTTTGTCTCGCTGACCGAATATGCGAAAGATATCCACAGCACAGTAGCTTTTCCTCCAGAAAGCCTGGATAACGTGCTTGGCGAATGGCTAAGTAAAGAAGGTTATACCCAGTTACGCATCTCAGAAACTGAGAAATATGCGCATGTGACTTTCTTTTTTAGCGGCGGCAGAGAGCAGGAATTCGAAGGCGAAACCCGTGTACTGGTGCCTTCCCCGCAAGTAGCAACCTATGATCTGCAACCAGAAATGAGCAGTGTCGAACTGACCGATAAGCTGGTTGCGGCGATTAAGAGTGGCGCGCACGATGTCATTGTCTGCAATTACCCAAATGGCGATATGGTCGGTCACACCGGCGACTTTGCCGCGGCAGTCAAAGCGATTGAAGCCGTGGATGCCGCGGTGGGTCGAGTGGTAGCCGCGTTGCGCGAAGTGGGCGGCGAATGCGTAATCACCGCCGATCATGGCAACGCCGAGCAGATGGAAGATCATTCGACCGGGCAGTCGCACACCGCCCATACCAGTGAGCTGGTACCCTTCATTTACGTTGGCCGCGCGGGCTCTGCCCGGGATGGCGGGATCCTTTCCGATGTGGCGCCGACGCTGCTGCATCTACTTGGACTGCCGCAGCCCGAGGAAATGACCGGCAAATCCATTATTACGCTTGACTCATGAAGCGACCGCAATGAGGCGTAATCTGGCGTTTCTGTTCCTGGCATCCCTGCTGTTGGCGAGTTCTGCGTCGACAGCAGCGGGCTGGCAGCAAGCACGCCCGGAGGATGCCGCTGAGACTCAGGCGCGGATTGATGCCATCAGCCGGGAGCTGGAGCGGCGGCAATCGGCAATGGAGCAGCGCTCAAAACAAATGAGCTTAACCGAGCGTGAGCTGCAGCAGCTGGAAATGCAAATCAGCACGGTCGCCAATGAACTGGCGCAAACAACGGCCAGACTGGCACAAACCAATCAGCGTATTGGCGCGCTGGAACAGCAACAGTCCACCCTCGAGTCAGAACAACGGCAACAGGCCAAATGGCTGGCAAAGCAGCTCAATATGGCCTATCGCATTGGTGAACACGACTTTTTGAAACTGGTTCTGAATCAGGAGAATCCCGCCGATTTTGAACGATTGCACGGCTACTACGGTTACTTTAACCGGGCCCGCTTAGAAAAGCTCGATGAACTCAAGGCAACTCAGGCACAGCTAGCCCAGGTGATGGCTGATCTCGCAGCCGCACGCAACGACATTGCCGCGCAACAGCAAGAGCAAAAACGCCAACAGGGCGTGCTGCGTGAACAGCAAAAAGAGCAACAACAACTCATCGGCCGTTTGCAGCAACAGCAACAACAGGATCAGTCGCGGGTCGCCCAGCTGCAGCAGGATCAGGAAGAGCTTGAGCAAGTGCTGGCCGCAATTATCGCCGCGCTACGCGACGAGCCTCAGTTGGATGGCCTGGCTAAGCTAAAGGGCGACCTGAACTGGCCAGCGCAAGGTAAAGTACAGAATCTGTTTGGCCGCACCCGTAGTGGTGGGGTCAAGTGGAAAGGTACCTTAATTGACGCAGCGGCTGGCAGTCCGGTGCGCGCTATTGCCGATGGCCGAGTCATTTTCGCCAACTGGATGCGTGGCTACGGTCTGCTGCTGGTACTTGATCATGGTGACGGTTATATGAGCCTTTACGGTCATAATCAGACGATTTTGCCCAATGTTGGTGAAGTGGTTCGGCGCGGCGAGGAAATTGGTCTGGTGGGACAAAGCGGCGGGCGTGAATCCCCTGCGCTTTATCTTGAGATTCGAGTCAAGGGCGAGGCGGTGAACCCCGCGCAGTGGTGCCGCTGATGGCGCTTGTGACTTCGCTCAAATTGGCTGTTGTATTACTCTCGGCCATGATCTTGCCCCCTGTTCTGGCCCTTCCCCTGCAAGGCGAGCCGCCAGTGCAGCCGCGAATTGCCATCGTCATCGACGACCTGGGTCATCATCAGAATCATTTCGACTTTGTCGAGCTCTCCTTTCCTGTCACTCTGGCGATCATGCCATTTACCCCCAAAGCTGAAGCGCTGGCAACGAGCGCAACCCGTCAAGGGCATGAGGTGATCATTCATATGCCCATGCAGGCAGAGCACCGTGATGAACAACGTCAGGGGGAACTCGATCGCTTCGATACGCCGGCGCAGTTTCTTGCGACCTTAAACGCCGCATTTTCCCGCCTGCCCCAGGCTAAAGGTCTTAACAATCATCAGGGCAGTCGATTGACTGCTGAAGTTGCGCCGATGCAGCTGTTAATGAAGGAACTGACCGCGCGCCAGCTTTACTTTCTTGATAGCCGGACGACCACTGCGACACAAGCAGAGGAGCTTGCCCGGACAGCAGGTATCCCCGCATTAAGGCGCCACGTTTTCCTGGATAATGAGCCGCATCTGGAGGCTATCAAGAAGGAGTGGTCGCGGCTGCTTGATATCGCCGCAGAACAGGGCTTCGCTGTGGCTATCGGGCATCCCTACCCAGCGACTCTGGAGTTCCTGCAACAGCATTTACCGCAGCTTGCCGAACAGGGACAGGTCGAGCTGGTGTACTTGTCTGAGCTCCTGCCAACACCCCGGTAACGTCTCAGGACGTCTCCGCTTCCAGTCGGGTCAGTAAGATCAAGGCTTCATCGCGGTGACTTCCGCAGATCGAAGGTTCGGCGTCAAAATCCGCGCAGACTTGCGGCCGATCAGGATGACCGAAAATGCCACAGAGATGATTTTCAGTGAGGTGAATACAACGAATGCCAGCTGGTTTCCCGGCTGGCATCCCTGGTATTGCTGAACTTATTGACGGTGCGATACAACAGGCACCACAGCCGGCGCGGCATTGCACGCCTTAGGCCATCGCCATACGCAGCTTTTTAATCGCGTTTGCTTCAAGCTGACGGACCCGCTCCGCAGAAACTTCGTATTTGTCGGCAAGCTCTTGCAAAGTGGTTTTATTGTTATCGTCCAGCCAACGGGCACGAACGATGTCCTGGCTGCGCTCATCAAGCGTGTTAATTGCAGAGAAAAGGCGTTTTTGCGTGTGTGCCTGCCACTCTTCCTGCTCAACTTCTTCAGCGAGATCAGAACGTTTGTCTTCTAAATACTGTGCTGGTGAATAGTTGCCGCCTTCACGTGCATCATCATCGTCCGAGCTTAATTCGAACGCCTGGTCATGAGCACTCATGCGCGCTTCCATTTCCATCACTTCTTTGGTGCTGACGCCCAAAGTTTCAGCGACTGTGCTTACTTCTTCATGGGTGAACCACCCCAGACGCTTTTTCATTTTACGCAAGTTGAAGAACAATTTGCGTTGCGCTTTCGTGGTTGCAACCTTAACTACGCGCCAGTTTTTCAGCACGTACTCGTGAATTTCTGCTTTAATCCAGTGAACTGCGAATGATACCAGGCGCACACCCACCGATGGGTCGAAGCGACGCACGGCTTTCATCAGACCGATATTACCTTCCTGGATCAGATCTGCCTGCGGCAAGCCGTAACCGGAATAGCTACGTGCCACATGCACCACAAAGCGCAAGTGCGACATGATCAGCTTACGTGCAGCTTCTAAATCATTTTCTTCGGTTAATCGAACCGCCAGCTGATTCTCTTCCTCAGCAGTGAGCATTGGAATGCGATTGACCGACTGAATATAGGCCTCAAGGCTTCCGCCGCTTTGCGGGACCGCTAGTGCCATATTTGTCATTTCAGTACTCATTCAACAACATCCTCTTTTGCAGGTAACTGCACCTGTGAATTGATTCTGCAGTCACACAATCAGACCTTATACAGCCTGAGAAGTTCCCTCATTCTAGCAAATCTGACGCTGCTGACAATGGGATCCTAATGATCTTCATAAAACTTACATGGGGGATAAATTAGCGCGGTTCAATAGCACTCACGTGTTTTCTTACCGCAATATACGAACCCACTAACCCCAGTCCGATAGCAATCCCCCAGACCACCGCCATTTCCGTCAGATTCAGACCAGTTAAACGAAATTCGCTATCATAAAGATCAGCGATATCGCGCACTGCACCACTGAGCCACCACAACAAGGCTCCGGTCGCCAGCCAGGTAATGATGCCGCCCACCAGACCATACCAGACGCCGGTGTACAAGAACGGTCGCTGGATATAGGCATCCGTCGCCCCCACCAGCTTCATCACCATGATTTCGTCACGTTTGCTACTGATATTCAGGCGAATGGTATTGCCAACAATCAGGATAACAGCGACACAAAGCAACAGCGCCAGGGCCAGAAAACCGTCTCTGACCAGATTCACAATGGCCTGGAACCGCTGTAACCAGCCAAGATCAAGGCGCGCCTGCTCGACTTCGCGCTGCTCACTGAATTTGCGAACCAATGCTTCGGCGGCAGCTGGGGTGCGAAAGCCCTCGCGCGGAATCACGATCAGAACATTCGGCAACGGGTTGCTGCTCAGGGTATCTAAGGCCTCGCCGAAGCCAGAACGCTGGCGAAATTCGGCCAGTCCCTGCTCTTTGTCAATCAGGCGCACGGCTTCGACCTCTTCAGCCAGTTCGGTACGCTTACTAAAAGTCTGCACTTCCTGCTGGGTGAGTTGCTGCCGTAAAAACAGGGTGATTTCCGAGGCCTGTTGCCAGTTCGCGCCCACATCATCAGTATTTTTTACGATCACATACAAAGTCGCTGGTAACGTCAGGCTGAGTCCAAGCACCGCCATCGTCATCAATGATGCGAAAGGATAGCGCGCCAGCTCACCAAGACTGCCGATACATTGCTGAATGTGATGGACCCAGAACATGAGAAAGCGTCGCATGCCCGATATTTTGACCTGCTGAGCGCCTTGCTGACGGGAGCGAAACAGCACACTCATAACGCTTCCTCCGTCAGGCCGTCGTTAATCATGCGACCTTCTTTGAGGTTTAAGGTGCGGTAACGTAAACGGGCAATCAAACCCAGATCGTGCGTCGCGATAAGCACTGAAACGCCGACCCGATTGAAATCTTCAAACAGCTTGATGATCTCGCCAGAGAGCTTCGGGTCAAGATTACCAGTGGGTTCATCTGCCAACAGCAACGGTGGCTTATTCACCACCGCCCGGGCAATACCTACCCGCTGTTGTTCGCCGCCCGAGAGCATTTGCGGATAATGCCGGACCTTATCGCCTAGCCCGACTTTCTCAAGTGCGGCTTGCACACGCTTGCGCGCCTCGGCGAGACTGTACCCCTCAATCATCAGGGGTAATGCAACATTATCGAATACCGTGCGATCCATCAGCAGCCGGTGGTCCTGAAAGATCATGCCGATATCACGTCGTGCATAGGCAATTTGCTTACGCTCAATGCGCTTCAGGTCGTGACCGTTGATCATCACCCGTCCCGCGGTGGGCCGCTCCATCATACTAATGAGCTTCAGCACGGTACTTTTGCCTGCACCGGAGTGCCCGGTCAAAAAGGCCATTTCCCCTGGCTCAATGTGAAAACTGACATTTTTCAGAGCCTGAAAACCACCAGGATAGACTTTGCTGACTTGCTCAAATTTGATCATTGCTGCTGCGGTTCCTCAATGGCACGCTGAAACAGTGCCTGGACAAAGGGCTTAGCGGCAAAAGGTCGTAAATCATCAATGCCTTCGCCGACACCAATATAGCGGATCGGCAGCTTGAACTGATCCGCTATAGCGAAGATCACCCCGCCTTTCGCGGTACCATCGAGCTTGGTTAAGGTAATACCTGTCACGCCCACGGCTTCGGTAAATAGTTTCGCCTGACTAATGGCATTTTGCCCAGTTCCGGCATCAAGGGTCAACATCACTTCATGGGGCGCATTTTCGTCGAGTTTCTTCATTACCCGCACGACTTTTTTCAGTTCGTCCATCAGGTGCGCTTTGTTCTGCAGGCGTCCGGCAGTATCAGCGATAAGCACGTCAACATTACGTGCTTTTGCGGCCGCTACCGCATCGTAAATGACCGACGCGCTGTCGGCACCGGTATGTTGCGCAATCACTGGAATGTCATTGCGTTCCCCCCACACCTGCAACTGTTCAACCGCCGCGGCACGAAAAGTATCGCCTGCGGCCAGCATCACGGACTTGCCTTCACGGCGCAATTGTTGTGCGAGTTTACCGATAGTGGTGGTCTTACCGACGCCGTTCACGCCAACCATTAAGATCACATAAGGGCCTTGCTGCTTAGCTGGAATCGTCAATGGTTGCTCGACTTCCTGTAAGATTTCGACCATGTCGTCTTGCAATAACTGATAGAGAGTTTCGGCATCCTTGAGCTGCCGGCGATCGGCTTGCTCGGTCAGACGCTCCACGATGCGCATGGTGGTGGGTACACCAATATCGGCCGTCAGCAGCTGGGTTTCCAGGTCTTCAAACAGCTCATCATCAATTTTTTTGTCTTTGAAGATGCCCCACAGCCCATCGCCAATAGCGGTCGACGTCTTTTTCAGCCCCGTGGTCAGGCGTTGCCACAGGCTCGGTTTAGATTGCTCTTGGGCAGGCTCTGGCTCTGGTTCTGGTTCTGGCTCTGGTTCTGGTTCTGGTTCTGGTTCTGGCTCTGGTTCTGGCTCTGGTTCTGGCTCTGGCTCTGGTTCTGGTTCTGGTTCTGGTTTAAGCTGCGCAGCACGGCTTTCGGCGGTCACCTGGGCGCAAATTTCCGTTGCATCCGGCGCGACCAGTTCCGCTACCGATGTCTCAGGTTCGGGTGCCTCTGCCTCTGCATCAGCATCCGCCTCATCTTGTTGTTCGACCTCCGGTTCCTCAGACTGCTCGTGCTTGTCGTCTTTCTTTTTCAGGAACCGCGAAAAAAATGATCCTTTAGCCATGCCTTGTTTACCTTTGGAAGTTCGCTGCGACTCAGTTTACAATGGCGGCAGTTTAACACGTACACTGGCGGTCGGCATCTTGCCAACGCCAACTCACTGCGCCAAATCAGTCAATCCGAGGGCTACTTTAGCATGGGTCGCACTTCAAACAAGCAGAAAAGCGGCAGCCGCGGAGCAGCTGGTCAGCTGCGCATCATCGGCGGCCGGTTACGCGGCCGCAAACTTGCTGTTGCTGATCTGCCAGGGCTACGCCCCACCACCGATCGGGTGCGCGAAACCCTGTTTAACTGGCTGCAATTCGAACTGCCCCAACGCCGTTGTCTGGATCTGTTTGCCGGAACCGGTGCGCTGGGTTTAGAAGCTCTGTCGCGAGGCGCAAGTGAAGTGACCCTGATCGAACGTAATGCGACGGCTGCAGCTCTGTTAACAGAGCACACCCGCGCTTTGAATGACCAGTGCCATGGCAGCGCAACTGTGGCCCAGGCCGATGCGTTGCAATGGCTGACGCAAGCCCAAATGCCGCCCTTTGACATCGTCTTTGTCGACCCACCCTTTCACAGCGATCTCGCAGCACCAGCCTGTGCTTTATTGCAGCAACAGCAGCTGATTCACTCAGGCAGTCTTATTTATCTGGAAACAGAGAAAGAGTGGCCGTTAAAAGTGCCGGCAAACTGGCGTCTGGAACGGGAAAAATTAGCCGGGCAGGTCTGTTATCGCTTATTCACAGTTGCTGCAGAAGAGGATCTTACATGAGTGCTTTAGTCTGGGTTGGCCGTAGTGTTTTCGCCATTATTTGGGGTGCTATGCTGGCCAATATCGTCTGGCCTTTTCCCGGTAAAGGCTTTCCGCTGTTTTTAATTTTGTTGTTTATTCTGGTCACCCTGCACCTGCTCCAGTTGCTGATGTTTGCCACTGTTTATCGGGAGCATATTCAGTGGCGTCGCGGTGACTACTGGCAAATCATTTTTTTCGGGGTGGTCGGCTGGCTGGCCATCGTCCAGGACCAGCCGCACCGGCAGCAGCGAGACTAACTCTCGCTGTCACGTTCCATGCCAATATTGGTAATGCCCTCGGTCACCACCATCTCCTGCAGTTGCCGTACCATCATCTGCGTCGGTGCGTCGGCTGAGCGCTGCATTGCTTCCAGGAAGTCGAGCAGAGCTTGCTGCACCTCCACTTCATAAACAGCCAGCTCATGCTCACGTACCAGCTCGCGGCGTGCTTCAGCTTCAAGTTCAGCGCCTTCTGTCAGCTCTAGAAACTTGGCCACACTCGCCTGCGAAACTTTCGCTACACTGACCAGATCGGCCGTTTTTGGATCCAGCAAACTTTCCAGCATGGTACTGATTGCGGTGCAGGCATCCATCGCCGGATAAACCCCCAGCATGTCATGGCCATATTCACTTGGGGTAACGTCATCGATCTTTTCCTGCCAACGGGCAAAGTTAACCTTCACTTTTTTGCCCTGCCAGCTCCAGTCCCAGCACGCATTCAAGGCGCCACGCAACGGCTTAGGGTCGCCAAATCCGGTCACCTGATGAAACAGTTCGTAGTTCGGGTACATACGTTCACACAGATAAAGCGCAGCCAATACCTGAAAATTGAAATTGAGTTCGCGAAAACGTTGGAAAGTATTCAGCATGTAACGTCCATTAATCCTTGTCCTGTGTTGGTCATGGCCACATCATAGCACTCGTGACGAATTCCATGTAATCTGTTCGCAAATACCTAAGTATCAGATAACTGCATGATGACTTTTGAAGCGATTGCCGCAGCCGCCGACCGGATCGCCGCCCGCGCACTGCGTACTCCGGTAAAACGGTCGGATGAACTTGATGCCGCGTTGGGCTGTCAAGTGTATTTGAAATGTGAAAACCTGCAAAAAAGTGGCGCGTTCAAATTTCGTGGGGCCTGTAATGCCTTATTGCAACTTGCTCCAGAGCAACGCTCCCAGGGGGTCATCACCGTATCCTCCGGCAATCATGGTGCCGCCCTTGCCTGCGCCGGCAAAATGCTCGGCGTCGAAGTAACCGTTGGCGTCGCCAGCAACGCATCGCCGTTAAAGCGCAGCAATATGGTGCGTTACGGCGCAAAGATCATACCTATTGAGCCGGGTATGGAGGCGCGCGAGGCCTTTTTAGCAGAACACCGGGCACAAGGTGCCATCATTATACCGCCCTACGATCATCCAGACATCATTGCCGGACAGGGTACCGCGGCGTTGGAGTTGCTCGAAGCTTACCCACGCTTATGGGGGCTGGTGGCGCCGCTTGGCGGCGGCGGTCTGTTAAGTGGCAGTTGCCTGGTTGCGACGCATTTCGACACCTTTTGTTATGGCGTGGAGCCAGAGCTTGCTGCCGATGGCAAGCAGTCGCTGGAGCGTGGTGAAATTCAACCGGCAATGCCACCGAAAAGTATTTGTGACGGTCTGTTAACCAGCCTGGGCAAACACACCTTTGCGATCTTACAGGAGCAAGTCACCGATGTTTTGCTGGTGTCGGATCAGGAAGTGGAAGCCGCTCAGCAGCTCGTTAAGGAATGTACAGGAATGTGGATAGAGCCTTCATCAGCGACAACTATTGCTGCACTTAAGCGCTATCCTGAAATCTTTGCAGAAAAACAGGTGGGCGTCATCATTAGCGGCGGCAACGTCCCGCCTCGCGAGTAACCCACTAGCTGTTTCAGGAAGCGAACAGCTGTGACAAGTCTTTGAACGCTTTAAATTCGAGTGCGTTGCCACTGTAATCGTAGAAAAACATGGTCGCCTGCTCACCGGGCTTGCCAGCGAAGCGCACATGAGGTTCGATGACAAATTGAATGCCCTTCGCGGCAACGCGATCGGCTAATTCACGCCAGGTTTCCATTGTCAGCACCACGCCAAAGTGCGGCACTGGAACGGCATGCCCATCGACCGGATTATGATGCGCAACACCCGTTTGTTCAGGTGCCAGATGGGTAACCAGCTGATGGCCGTAAAAATCCCAGTCCACCCATTCTTCGGCACTGCGGCCTTCACTACAGCCGAGTACGTCGCCATAAAACTCACGCGCACGGGCGATGTTATCGACAGGAATGGCGAGATGAAATGGTCGTACTGCAGAATCGACAGAGCTCATAATGAATCTTTACTCAAGCTAATGTTTAACAGTCATCATAGTTGCAGGTCGACGCCACATGCGGACGCCAACAGCAACCATCAATAGTGCCCAATTGATCGGTGGAATCATTCCACAAATTAGAACGGCAAGCATACTCCACAACGGCTGGCGATGGTGTTGACCGACCAGCACATAAAACAACAATGCCGCCACTAAACCTTGTAATAAGAACAGGCTAAGAGGCATAAGATAACCCTTGTTTTTGTGTTTCTAATAATTGTTGAGTAAGCCTACCGTAACTTCATTCAATTGTAAAAGAATGTAAATGGACCTGTATTATCAGTCAGTTAGCGCCTGATCCAGATCAGCAATCAAGTCATCTACGTCTTCAATACCCACCGAAATTCGCACGAAATTATCCAGAATACCGAGTTTCTCGCGGTTCTCTTTTGGAATCGATGCGTGGGTCATAATCGCCGGATGTTCAATCAGGCTTTCCACTCCACCCAGACTTTCCGCAAGGGCAAAAATCTCGACTTTCTCGAGGAAAGTGCGTGCTTTTTCGATGTCGCCTTTTAACAGGATTGAGATCATCCCGCCAAAGCCAGACATCTGCTTTTTCGCCAGCTCATGTTGCGGATGACTCGTCAGGCCCGGATGGATAACTTTCTCCACCGCTGGGTGTTGCTCAAGCCATTTAGCGATGGTCAACGCTGCTTCATTGTGCTGTTTCATCCGCAAGGCGAGGGTTTTCACACCGCGCAATGCCAGGTAGCTATCAAAAGGTCCGGCTACCGCGCCCACTGAGTTTTGTAAAAACGCCATTTGCTCAGCCAGCTCTTCATTATCACCCACCACCGCAATGCCACCGACCATGTCTGAGTGACCATTGAGGTATTTCGTAGCTGAGTGCATGACAATATCCGCACCCATATCGAGCGGCAGCTGGTTATAAGGTGTCGCAAAGGTATTATCGACCACCACAATGATGTTGTGCTGTTTCGCAATCGCTACGATGGCTTCAATATCCACCAGCTTTAACATCGGATTACTTGGTGTCTCGACCCAAATCATCCGGGTTTTTTCAGTGATAGCTGCTTTAACTTCGCCCATGTCACTGAGGTCAACATAGGAGAATTCCAAGCCCGCAGAACGTCCGCGCACCTTATCAAACAAGCGGAAAGTGCCGCCGTAAAGGTCATCCATCGCCACCACATGATCGCCACTATTAAGGATTTCCATAATGGTCGAAGTAGCAGCCATACCCGAGCCAAAAGCGAATCCGCGGCTACCATTTTCCAGGCTTGCTACGGCGCGCTCCCAGGCAAATCGTGTTGGATTGTGTGAACGCGAGTACTCAAACCCTTTGTGCACACCCGGGCTTTCCTGAATATAGGTTGAGCTGGTAAAAATCGGTGGCATCACCGCGCCAGTAGCTGGCTCAGGTGATTGTCCGCCGTGAATACTTTTGGTTGCAAATTTCATCTTCTTGGCGTCCGCCATGCTTACTCCTCCAGCAGATTTTGAGCGGCCATCCACTCATCATTGTATAGTTTCGAGAGGTAACGATTGCCGGTATCACAGGCTAAAGTTACGACACGTTTCGGTTCGGTTTGGTCGCGGCAATAACGTAGTGCCGCAGTGATCAGCGTGCCACTTGAAGACCCCACCATAACGCCCTCTTTGACCAGCAGTTGCCGGGCCGTTTGGAAGGCATCTTTATCGCTTACGGCATAGGCTTTGTTGGCGAGCTTGATTTCACAAATATCTGGAATAAAGTCTTCGCCAATGCCTTCTACCAACCAGCTTCCGGCTTCTACGGTTTCATCGCGATTGACCAAAGGTTCGAGAATCGAGCCTTCCGGATCCGCCAGCACCAAATCCACATCCGGGTTTTGTTCACGTAAATAACGACCGACGCCAGTTAAGGTACCACCTGAGCCTACCCCACAAACGAACGCATCAAGATTGCCTTCCATCTGATTCCAGATCTCAGGACCTGTGGTCTCATAATGTGCAGTCACATTGGCGTCGTTGGT
Source organism: Pseudidiomarina terrestris (assembly GCF_030466405.1). Classification (GTDB taxonomy): domain Bacteria; phylum Pseudomonadota; class Gammaproteobacteria; order Enterobacterales; family Alteromonadaceae; genus Pseudidiomarina; species Pseudidiomarina terrestris. The sequence continues at coordinate 586,971 of NZ_JAGGJF010000001.1, forward strand.
AAACTGGTTCACGTAGAAGTAGCCGTGCTCTTTAGCTAAACGCGCAGCGACATCCTGATAATATTCCGGATGCCCTTTTTGCACGTCCGAGCGGGTGCGCAGCACCTCCGCGCCCATAGCTTTAAGGTTATTCACTTTCTCAGATGACATTTTATCAGGCATCACGATTTGTAACGGATAGCCTTTACTTGCGGCAACCAAAGCCAGACCTAAACCGGTATTGCCCGCAGTGGCCTCGATGATCGTCATGCCCGGTTTTAAATCACCAGACTGCTCGGCCGCTTCGATCATACTGACCGCAATTCTGTCTTTAATCGAACCGCCCGGGTTTAAGTTTTCTAATTTTAAATACAACTCACAGGGGCCGGTATCGATATTGCTGACTTTGACCATTGGCGTGTTGCCAATCATTTCCAATACGTTTTGATAAACTCGCATGCTGTGATTCCCATTCAATCTTTAAGTTGCGGCATTATCGCACGATGCACACTGATGATGCCAATTTGTGCCTGTTCTTTCATCATGCTTTTTCGCATAAGTTATGGCACATTATGAGCACACACTCTTAAGTTAGGATAGTTGCATGTCAACTTCATCACAGTTTTTCCGTCCTTTGATTATCCTTGGCAGCCTGATCGGTATCACCGCGTGTCAGCCCCAGGCTGCGGATCCACAGGACGCCTTTATGGCTAAATTTACCCCCTATTGCGGCAACGCTTACGCCGCTGAAATCGTTGCGGATAATCAACCGAGCGAAACCTGGCAGCAGGATCTCGTCGTCCACATCCGTGATTGCGAAGCGAATGTTATCCGTATGCCTTTGCACGTCGGTGAAGATCGCTCCCGCACCTGGGTGCTGACCCGGACCACCGATGGCATCGACTTCCAGCACATTCATTTACATGAAGATGGCACGCCGGACGCGGTGTCGCCTTATGGTGGCCAGACCGTGGCCATTGGCAGTCCTGATATGCAGGCCTTCCCGGTGGATGAGGCAAGTAAAGCGTTGTTTATCGAAAATGGTCTTGATGTCTCCACCGCCAATACCTGGATCATTTCCTTCGAAGACGAAACCATGTATTACGAGCTTACCCGTCCGGGTCGCGAGTTTGTGGTGGCCGTTGATTTATCTCAACCTGTCACCGAGCCGCCTGCGGCTTGGGGCTATGCGAAATAGGAGCGCAACGTGGTACTCGATTTACGCAGTGATACCGTGACGCAACCGACCGCCGCCATGCGCGATGCCATGGCGGCCGCGCCGGTTGGGGATGATGTGTTCGGCGACGACCCGACTATTAATGCCTTACAGGAACGTGTTGCCGCAATGACCGGCAAAGAATCGGCGCTGATTGCCGCCAGCGGCACGCAAACCAACTTACTGGCGCTATTGAGTCACTGCCAGCGCGGTGAGGAGTATCTAGTCGGTCAGGAATACCATACCTATCGCTACGAAGCCGGCGGTGCTGCCGTGCTTGGTGGCATAGTGCCGCAACCCTTCGAAGTCGAAGCCGACGGTACTTTAGATCTCGCCAAGGTAGAGCAGCGCATTAAGCCCGACGACCCGCACTTCCCTATCACTCGGCTGCTGGCACTGGAAAACACCCATACCGGAAAGCTTATTCCGCAAGCGTACATGGAGCGCGCGCGAAAGCTGGTGGAAAAGCACGGTCTGAAACTGCATTTAGATGGTGCGCGTATCGCTAATGCTGCGGTCGCCAGTGGTCTTTCTCTGGCAGAGTTGGCAGCGCCATTTGATAGCGTTTCAATTTGCTTCTCCAAAGGTCTGGGTACACCGATTGGCTCGGTGCTGGTTGGCGATCGCGCATTTATTGCCCGTGCTCACCGGTGGCGTAAAATGCTGGGTGGCGGTATGCGCCAGGCCGGAATTGTAGCCGCTGCTATGGATTATGCCCTCGATCATCATATCGAGCGTCTCGCCGACGACCACGTCAATGCCGAAAAGCTTGCCGCAGGCCTGAGTCAGCTCGATGGCCTCGATGTTGAGCCGGCGCAAACTAATATGGTCTACGTCAATTTTGCCTCTGCAGACAGGGCCAAAAAAGTAAGTGAGTACTTACGCAAGCACGACATCATCGTTGGTACAGCGCAACGCATGCGATTGGTGACCCACCTTGGTATTCCGGCCACGACCATCGACCAAATCGTCAGCAGCTTCGCTAACGCGTTAAAGGTCCTGTAATTGCTGCAACAGGCGGTCCAGAGCCCGATAGCTTAAGGCTTCGGCGAGGTGGGTTTTGCTGATGTGCTCAGCGCCCGCCGCATCGGCTATGGTGCGGGCAAGCCTTAACACCCGATGATAAGCTCGGTGCGATAAGTTAAAGCGTTCGATGGCGGAGACCAAAAAACCGTGGTCTTCGTCACTGAGCCGACAAACATCGGCAAGTTGCGCGGTTTCCAGCTCTGAGTTTAAGCACTTTTGACGTTTCAACTGCAACCCGCGAACCGCCTCGACCTGTTCGCGCAACAATGGCGTTTGCGGTTCCTGTTGCTGATGCTGTTGTTGCAACACAGCGGGTTGCCGGGGAACCGAGACCTGCATATCAATGCGATCTAACAGCGGGCCGGAAAGTTTCCCCAGGTAACGCGTGATCTGATCCGGGCTGGCGCGCGCACTCGCCAGGGTGCCATCAAAATGTCCGCAGGGAGACGGATTCAACGCACACACTAACTGAAACTGCGCCGGAAACTTGGCTTGATAGCCCGCGCGACTAATTGAAACCTGCCCGGACTCCAGGGGCTCACGCAGCGAGTCCAGTACATGCCGGGAAAATTCGGGTAACTCATCTAAGAACAACAAAGCCTTATGAGCCAATGAAATTTCGCCCGGCTGCGGCGGTGAGCCTCCGCCCACTAAGGCCGCGGCCGAACAGGAATGGTGCGGCGCCCGCATACTTCGTTGCAACCAACTCTGTGGGGTTGCGGCGCGGTGTTCGTAGCCCGCGACACTGCGTACTGCAGCAACTTCCAGACCTTCCTCGTCGCTTAACGGTGGCAACAATCCGAGCAACCGTTGGGCCAGCATGGTTTTACCGGTGCCCGGTGGTCCGACAAATAATAAATGATGTCCACCCATCGCAGCCAGTACTAAAGCTCGCTTGGCTTGCTCCTGACCGATGACATCGGCAAGATCACCGCCCGGGTAAACATAGCTGGTCTCGGCTACCGGCTTCACCGGTGGCAGTCGATGAGGCCCCGACAAATGTTCGACGACATCACGCAGGCTCTCGCCCACCACACATTGTTGCTCCCGAATGACCTGTGCCTCTGCCAGGTTATCCAGTGGAATGACCGCCTCCCGGCCTTCCCGCCGACACGCCAGTAACGCTGGCAACATGCCCTCTACCCCGCGCAATTCACCATTGAGCGTCAGCTCACCGTAAAACTCCCGCGATACCACCGAACTCTCGCTTAACTGACCATCGGCAGCGAGAATGCCCATGGCAATAGCCAGATCGTAACGCGCGCCATGCTTAGGTAAATCGGCTGGTGCTAAATTGACGGTGATCTTGCTGCCCCGGGGAAAGTTAAATTCACTCGCCTGAATAGCTGAGCGCACCCGGTCACGCGCCTCCCTCACTCCCGCCTGCGGCATCCCAACGACCGTAAAGGCCGGCAACCCCGCCGCCAGGCACACTTCAACCGTCACCAAGGGTGCTTCCATGCCATACAATGCCCGGGTAAACACCCGCGCCAAACTAATCGATCCCATCGTCACTCCTTTGACCGTCGCCCGCAGGCACACTCCATCAAACAAGTATAACGATGTCTCTCGAATGAAACGTCATCAGAGCGACTGATTTAGCTGTACGCCATCATCGTTTGGTTTGTAAATCGTAAAATCGGGGATTACAACCATTCCACTACAGATACGCAAGAGAACGCTCCTATGCGAAGCTCGCTCAAAAAAATGGTCGTCCCATTAAAAGTATCTTTGAAAGTTGACAAATCCACACACCGTTCTTATTTTTTTTAACTTAAATGCTACATTTTTGAAAATCAGCTTTACTACCTTTAACGCTTAAATTACATGAGCAATGAGGATTATCCATAATGAAGTTACCACTTATATCATTATTACTAATTGCATTACTGTCATCACTAGGGACTGTTCCTGTCAATGCTAAAGAAAGACCAAGACCAGATCCAGGTGCAGAAGTAATGCTCCTTGTGGCATCGACGGTGGGTCTCTCACGAGACGAGCTTAACCGAGCTTTTAAAGTCATATCAGACTTTCAATCTCGTAAATTTACCCTCTCGGAACTTGATTCACTTTCAGATGATGACGTACTTGCCAAAATTAACTTCGCAACAGAGCCTTACGCGAGTCTCGACAGCCAGCAATTAATGTTAGTTGCTAAGCGCTATGAAATTGAAACTGAATTGTTGGCTGATCGAGCTGGTGTTGATGTTGAGAAGTTTCGCCAGTTTTATCGAACTTTTGATAGGACATTGACGCTCGCTCTGCGTCTAAATCGCTACGTTTCAGCAAAGCAGAATACTATATCCTCGACTGATTCCTCACTCAGCTATTTTGATGAGGATGACTTCGACGGCCCGCTTATAGATTGCGACCGTTCTTGCGAGGCGGTTCAAGAGAAAGTTTGGGACGATTTCATAGACCAGCTAAATATAGTCGGTGATATGCAGGACTGGGAGAATCAACAAAATGACGAGCAACCAATAGGAACCGTCGCCCGCATTGTTGATAGTGAATCAGGAAACTTCATTGAAGTCAGAAAGCAGTTTAGTACCGTTTCCTGGGTACCATTAACAGGCGGTTCGGACTGTGGAGCTGCAGCTTGCATTTGAATCTTAGCTAGTCGAGTACTCATTTTTCAATCGAGCAAAACTAAAGGCGTTCGCTTGAGCTTCATTCAGCCAGGGAAGCCGACACAGAATGTGTTTGTGGAAAGCCTGAACGGCAAATTCAGGAACGAGTGTCTGAGCCAACACTGGTGTCAACAACAAGGTCAAAGACGACATCCCGCACGGCTCCTACTTCAGGCGCTTGCGTGACCGGTGTGCCAAGGTGTGGAAAGCTTTTTAGTAAACTCAGCTTTTCGATAAGTTGCGCTGCAGTCTCTGCTGCTGCATGAGGGTTATGGACTGCAATGAATGCTTCTAAGCGCTGTAAATCCTGAATGGCCACGTCCGTGTAAACCAAGTTCATTTTCATTCAAGCGGTCCTTTTTTATCTTCCTCTCCTTCAGTGCCCCAGCTTGCCAACCAATCGTGGACTGTATCACCGGGAACAACATTCCCTTGCGCGGCAAATTCCATCGCTTGCAACGTCTCGTTCCACCGTTGCTGTTCTAGTTTCCGCTTTTCAATGAATTCAGATAGCGCCTGTTTGATCACCCATCCCTTGGAGCGATGCAGTTTATCAGCGATAGCCTGAACCTCTTGTTCAATATCGTCTTGTAAACGCACGGTAGTTACACCCATAAGTCCGACCTACTTTTGACTACAATGTTATACATTGTGGTGGAATAGAGTTTAATCGCCAGAGCTGGTGTCCACTTTTGTCGTTAAACGGTCTCTCAAAGTACGAAAATTTTTAGGAAAGTCTTAACAGCAACACCTTTAAGCCGTGGCTAAACCTAGCTTTAACGGTTTACCACAGTACCCATGACTGCCGTTTTGGACATACGAGCATGCCCGAAGGACGGAAGGCAGGATGCCAGTTCTGCCATGTGGCGCGTTCGCTGTTCCAATACTGGCCTGAACAAACATGTCTGTAACATATTTGAACATCGCTTGCGATGGCCGGAGGGACGAGAAAAGCTCGTTACATCGCTTTTTCATCCTTGGCATTTATAAAACTACTCAAATCACTTATTTGTAAACGCTTAGGACAGAGCTCAAGCTGCCCCTCTGGGTGATAGGCGATATCGATCTCAACACGATAATCCTGATTTAACGGTAAACAACCGACGGAAAGATAGCGTTGCTCCCACAATTCAACACTTAGCTTTGATACCGCAACAAGTTTATCTTGGGCCGTCGAGTATATGGAAACCGTAGAAATTACATTGCTTAATAACTTTCCGTCTCGCTTAAAAGCTGGGGTTTCAATTTCCACAATTGAACACATCGCTCGATAGTTTTCGCCCAAAGCTTCGACGCGCACCTCCACACCTTCAAGATGAGTCTGCGCTGGTAAAACGGGTGACATCGAGATCAAGCATAGCGCCGAAACAGGCAATAATATTTTCAATTAGTGTCCTCCATTCTGAGGCCTAAATGTCACCCAACGCCCCATTTTGCAGTCCTTGCCAACCATTTTAATTTACCAGATAAGGGACTGAGGGAGCCGTAACAGGTTGATTTAACGGGTTTGCTAATTTTTGTCCAAATGAGCTCGTCCCTTTTGAACCCGTCTCGCAAGAGTAAAGCTTTACAGGTTGTTTACGATCGCTAACTCGCCTTCGAGCCAAATATAGCTTTTCACATGCGAGCCGTCTTTGGTTTCACTCAGCAGTTCGCCGCTTTGGCCATACAAAAAGTGGCACTCCGCGGTCAGCGATCCCACGATAAGCTCAATATGCAAGACGGCATTGCTTTTTTAGCAAACTAATAAACAGTTCTCTGTGGGCCATATCTTTTAGCAAGCGAATACGGTATTCCTGCTCGTCACCCGCCTCATCTTTGGCTAGTATACAAAGTATATCGCCATGCGAATCCAACTCAATAACACCGACCCAACTGCGCTTTTGTTCAACTTTCAGCAGACTCTGAAAAGGCACTACTACCTTTCCTGTTTGCACACCATCAAGCTCGACCGTTTCATCTCTAAATTCAGCAGAATTAAAGATTGCTGGGATCAACGTAGCGAAGTAGATATAGAAAACAAGAAGGATAGGTATCGGCAGTAGTAGTAACGGCGATGGTTCCTTCACAGAATAAAGCATCAACAGGTATATCGGTGTTGCGAGAGAACAAACCATCATGCCTTGAATAAGCCGATTACGTCTGGCTTTGGGGGTCATAGACACGAACTTAGTCGCGACCACTTTTGTTCTTGCTGGCTCGTTCAGCACCAGCTTTCGGGATAATTGTGAGACAATGAACACTGCCGCGAGTATTGCTAACAGGAATCCTGTACTGGGTATGTTCGCGTAGGGCGCGTCGTTGGATGGACCTTTGAGCATCGGCGGTAACATAACAAGGCCAACTATCACCACCGCTGCGCCAACAATTATTCGATAAATTACCTTCCTAGTGGCAGGATTCTTTAAACTAAACATAAAAGTATTTCCTTTAAATCGGAAAACAAATAACGTGGGAAGTGGGGTCTGAGAATGGGCTACTAGTGGTTGCTGTTCTGCAACGATATAGCTGGTCCCATGCAAGATCAACTAGGGGATTACTGTCAGGAGTCGTTACAGTTCCCGGTGCTACACTGCCGCCACCCTGGTTTTGGTCGTCGTCATTACGCTCCAACTCACACGCTTCTAGCTCAAACTGGGTTTGGTTAAATGACGCAAGGCACACATCTATTCTTGATCGAAAGCTGTTGTGAGACGCAGCAACTGCGCTCATTCCAACAGCGCAGGTCGCCCCGCCTGTAAGAGCGCATCCAGCGATAGCGGCCATAAACGTAGCTAAATCTGTATAACGTTCACTTCTTGAGCATTGCTCAAGGGTTGCTGAGCCATCATAGGGATAAGCGCTACGAGCTCCTACAACAGAACAAAAAGCAGAAGTTTGCGTAGTCAAAGTCTGCTCAAATGAATCTATACCTATATGTGGAGGACACGGCATTCCTGGACGAACTTCTACATGGCAGAATGGGTCTGTCGGGGCTTCTGTCTGAGAAATATACGGATGATGATTGGCGTAACTTGAGAGAACATTGGTTGCATCTTCTGTCATGTTGAATTGCGACGGGACTCCAAACATTCCAGGTTGGATACTATTGGTCTCGGGATTGAAGTACACGATGTCATCTGTGGATTGATTTAAAACAAAGAAACTTCCGTCGTCAAACGTAACCGTGATCAGCTCATTCGCGTAATCAAGATTCACGATAAAAGAACTAGCTTCTTCATCCACGTTAATGAACCTAAATTGACCATGATGATCGATATATGAAAAGCCGTGCGGTGACGTATCCATAGTATCCTGAAACGCCTCAGCCTTACCGACAAGTAGAGCATAAGCAATAGTCAACATTAGAAGAAAAAACAACCTCATAGCGAATTAACTCCTACCCCAAGAAAAAGTGCGATAGTAATAATTTAAAATTAATTAAACTTTTTATACATTTTACAAACAAAACACTCAAGCTTTAATTAATAATATTTATACAATTCCCTGAGTACCAGCGTGAAGGATGTTCAATATTCTGTGTCAACGAAGTTTTCATAAGTCGATGTAGTCATCCAGTCGATCTTAGAAGTGGGTGGGCGGCTGGATTCGTAGCTCATATTTGGATGACGTGGTTGTGGCTGCAAGCTCGTTGCTCGCCAGTCAAGCGAGCTATATTGTCGCCTTAGCAACTGTTGACGATAGCTTGGCTAAACGCGATGTGGCTTACCAGTAATGTTCCACAGTCACGTTGCCCGGCTTGCGACGCAGGTTTTTTGGCAGGCCTTTGTCGGCGAGTACTTGCTTGGCGTCGCGGATCATCTCGGGGTTGCCACATAACATGACCTGCGCGTTTTCGTTGAGCTCATCGCCCAGAGCAGCTTCCAGCTGGCCGTCGACAATAAGGGATGGAATTCGACCACGCAGCGCGCCGGTGGCGTCTTCGCGGCTTACCACAGGCTGATAATGAAGTTGCCCGGGATGGGCAGCAACCCAATCCAGTATTTGTTGCTGATAGGCTAAGTCAGCCTCGTATCGCACCGCATGAATCAGATGGATCCGCGCAAAACGTTCGTATGGAATCGTGGTCGTCAGCATAGACAGATAAGGGCCAATGCCGGTACCCGTAGAAATCAGCCACAAGCTCTCGCCTTCCGGCACTTCATTCAGGGTAAAGAAGCCAGTTGGAGGCTGACTGACTTCGATCGACTGGCCGGCGCGTAAATCATGCAGCCGCGGTGAGAAATCGCCGTCATGCACACGGTTCACCAGAAAATCGAGGATCGGATCATCGGGACCATTGACCAGTGAATACGCACGCTGAATGCGCTGCTCCTCAGTGTGCAAGCCTAAGCGCACAAACTGCCCGGCGATAAACTCAAACGGCTTAGGTACCCGCACCCGTAAGCTGAATAACTCATTGTTCCACGCATGATTCTCAATCACTTCGCCAGTCATCCACTGTGCCATGGGTACCACCTTTCAAATTAATAAATTGACGTCACTAACCTTATGCTAGCATTACTGGTAGAGTACGCGTTTCTTAACTACAGGGCTAGGTTATGGTCAGCAAATTCTACTTTTTGGCGTTCGTCTTTCTGCTTGCTGTGGCAGGTTGCAGTGATGCCTCTGATAACCAGCAACCGCAAGAGCCTGTGCTGCGTTACAGCCAGCTGAAAGTTTGTGAGTTTGCCGAAAATCTAGCTCAGCTTGATGTCTCAGCGCCAAGTGCAAAACAGCTTCGTTTCCTGAATGAACAGTGGCGCACGCTGCAACAGGATAATGCATTACGCCCCGCCGAAGCTGAACACCTGCAACACGTCATGAGCGCCCTCAATTACCATTTAGCTCGGGACTCGTTAGCACGAATTCAAGAGGTGCTCGCTCATACTGAGCGAACCTATGAACAAATCGAAGGATTGCGCCGCTTTAGTTCGAATCCGAAAGAAATGAAAGTGCCCGACTCGATTATCCGTAATCTGCGCAATGCTGTGCAGGATTGCTGTGCAGACGCGTTAAGCCGTAACGCCAGCGCACTGCTGCGCGAAGATGAAGAATCTGCGCGGTACGCGATTGGCCGCCGTGCCTATTTTATCCAACGCGACGTGAATCGTATTCTCAATAATGAGCTGACGTTCACTGCCTATCGTGAACGCCTGCAACAAGCAGCTGCGGAGCTTCCTGACGCACCGGCGCCGATCGATGTCTCCGCATCCTGGGTAACGTGCCGCTCGACTTAAAGCTCTTTATCTTGCTGCAATGCCTGCACTTGTTTTTCCAGCTCTTCAACACGCTGGCGTAAGCGCAATAACAGTTGTTGCTGGATATCCAGCTCTTCATGAGTGACAACGTCCAGCTTACTCAGCTGCTGTTGCAGGATTTGTTTGGTTCGCTGCTCCATGCTTCCGGCAAAATCCTTCATGCCAGCTGGGATGCTGTCATTGATTTGCTTGGCGATATCTTCAATTTTCTTCGCGTCCATCTCAAACTCCTTGGGCGAATTAGGGAATAGTCTTTTAGCTTAGCAGGAGTTTACGGTAAAATCTGCTCTTCAGTTCGCTGCTACAGCGCCATTTTCCCTCACTTTAACAGGACAATCATGCAGTTAAATCCTCGCCAACAAGAAGCAGTCGAAGCCATCGGTGGTCCGGTGCTGGTACTCGCTGGCGCGGGCAGTGGCAAAACGCGCGTGATTACCGAGAAAATTGCTTACCTGATCACCCGCTGTCAGTATCAGGCTCGTCATATAGCCGCCGTGACCTTTACCAATAAAGCCGCACGCGAAATGAAAGAGCGCATCGGTAAGACGCTGGGGCGCCATCAGATCCGTGGTTTAACCGTATCGACGTTTCATACCCTGGGGCTGAGTATTATCCGCAAAGAGGTCAAACATCTTGGTCTCAAGTCTGGTTTTTCACTGTTTGACGACCAGGACAGCTTTGCCTTACTTAAAGCCCTTACCGAACCTGAACTGGACGGCGATAAAGACACTCTGAAACGGCTGCAGAGCCAAATTGGTAACTGGAAAAATGCCATGTGGACACCACAACAAGCGCTGTCCCATGCAAAGACACCAGATGAAGAAGAATTTGCCGAGTTTTACCGTCGCTACCAGCAAAATATGCGCGCCTGCAATGCCTTAGATTTTGATGATCTTATCTTGCTGCCGACGCAACTGCTGGCCAGCGACCCGGCCGTCCGCGAACGTTGGCAGAAGAAGTTCCAATACTTATTGGTTGATGAATATCAGGATACCAATACCTCGCAGTATCAGCTGGTAAAGTTACTGGTTGGCGAGCGTGCGCGCTTCACTGTGGTAGGCGATGACGATCAGTCCATCTATTCCTGGCGCGGCGCGCAACCGCAGAACCTGGCACTTTTGCAACAAGACTTTCCCCAGCTGCAGGTGATTAAGCTTGAGCAAAATTATCGCTCCCATGGTCGTATTCTTAAGTCAGCGAATATTCTGATTGAGAACAATCCTCACGTATTTGAGAAAAAGCTGTTCTCAGAAATGGAGTACGGGGTGCCGCTGCGGGTGATTTATGGCCGTAATGAAGAGCATGAGGCAGAGCGTGTGGTTGCTGAAATTGTACGGCGCCGCTTTTTAGAGCGCACCCCCTACTCCCATTTTGCGGTGCTGTACCGCGGCAACCACCAGTCCCGCATTTTTGAAAAAGCCTTGCTGACCAACCGAATTCCGTACCGCATGACCGGTGGCCAAAGCTTTTTTGCCCGGGCCGAAGTCAAAGACATCATGGCCTACCTGCGCTTGCTCATGAACCCGACCGATGACACGGCCTTTATTCGGGTCGTCAATGTCCCTAAGCGAGGTATTGGTCCGCATACGGTGGAGCGCATCGGCGAACTGGCCCACGAGTTACACACCAGTTTGCTGGAAGCCGCACAGCATCAAGCGTTAAAAACACGGTTAGGAAGCCGCGAGTATCAATCGGTACAGCTGTTTACTCACCTGATCAGCCAAACCGCACGGCGTTGCGATCATAGTCCCGAGGTGATGCCAGCACTTTACCATCTGATCAAAGAAATCGGCTATGAGGAATGGCTGTACGAAGCCAGCCCCAGCCAGAGCGCGGCGGAAATGCGTTACAAGAACATCAGTGAACTGCTGCGCTGGGTCGGGGAAATGCTCAAGGGTGACGACGACCACGAACCGTTAAACTTTGAACAAGCCGTCGCCAAGTTATGTTTACGCGACTTAATGTCGCGTCATGAAGAAGAAGAGTTTGGCGACCAGGTGCAACTGATGACCCTGCACGCCTCCAAAGGTCTGGAATTTCCGCATGTTTTTCTGGTGGGCATGGAAGAAGGCTTATTACCTCACCAATCGAGCATCGACGACAATATGGTCGAGGAAGAACGCCGGCTGGCTTATGTCGGTATTACCCGCGCCCAGCAGTCATTAATCTTTACCATGGCGAAAGAACGCCGCCAATATGGTGATGTACTCAGACCGGAGCCGAGCCGTTTCTTGTTTGAGTTACCGCAAGATGACCTGGAATGGGAAGGTAAAACGCCAATTACGCCTGAACGGGAAGAAGAATCACGCAACGATGGCTTGTCGATGTTGCGGAATGCGCTTAAATAGCCTCTTGCTTTTGTTTTGTTTCAACCCACACGGGTTCACCCAGTTGCTTGCCAACGCCAATCTGTACCCCTGCGTCCCTTAACGCCTGCAACTGTTCTTTGCTATCAATCCCGGCAGCTGCAATGGTGATCGACAGTTCGTTACACAGGTTGACGACGTTTCTGACCATCACTCCCGCGCGTTCGCTATTTGCCGTTTCTTCGACAAAGCGGGGATCCAGTTTCACGTGGGTGAACGGATAATTCAGCAAGTACTGTAAAGCTCCTGAGCTACGGCCGAATTCATTCAGGGCTAGCCCAACACCGGCATCAGCCAGGGTTTTGAGGGCAGTAAGCTGACGTTTTGAATTATCGCTCAGCTCCGTCTCGCTGAACTCGAAGACCAGTTGCTTAGGCGATACGCCGGCGCTTTTGATAATGCCCAGCAGAGCTTTGACATCGGCCAACTTGTACAGGTGTTTGGTAGATAGACTTACATAAATGGGGACGTTGCTCTTGCCCTCACAGAGTATTTCGCAGCAACGGGTCAGCATCCAGTGATCGAGCGACAAAATCATGCCGGTCTTTTCGGCCACGTTCAGGAAACTTTGTGCCGTCAGCAACTGATCACCGCGCTGCCAGCGCACCAGCACCTCACGCGCCTTGGGCTTACCGTCGACTAACGAAACAAGGTCGAACTGCTGGAGCAGGAAGTCCTGATCAAACTGCGCATGCCGTAGCTCGCTCTCACGATGTAACGACGCCACCAGATCTTTATGGATACTCTCGTCGAACACTACGAAGCGGCCACGGCCCATGCCTTTGGCCTGATACATAGCCGCATCAGCGTCCCGCAATAAGCGTTCTGCTGAATCATTGCGCGATTTGCATTCTGCGATACCCACACTGGCACCGGAATAGTGTTCAGTCTCACCAAACTCAAAAGGTTGACGCATATGCTCGATGATCCGCGAAGCAACATCTTTGGCATCATCTATGTGGTGAATAAGATTCAGTAAAATAACGAATTCATCTCCACCTAAGCGCGCCACAGTATCATTGTCACGCACGCACTCACCGATACGCCGGCTGGCCTCAAGCAAAAATTCATCGCCCGCCGAGTGGCCCAACGAGTCATTGATATCCTTAAAGCGATCGAGATCGACAAACAACACGGCAAAGTTATGGCTGGGGAAACGGCGCTTTTGATTGAGTGCCTGCTGCAAACGCTCGGTAAACATAGAGCGGTTCGGAAGGCCTGTTAACGCATCATGATGCGCATCGTAGAAAAGTTTTTCTTCGATCTTCTTACGGCGCTCGATTTCGTTGACCAGCTCTTCGGTGCGCTCGGCAACCTTTTTCTCGAGGAAGGCATTCACCCGGCGCACTTCATCAGCATTACGGCGTCGCTCAATCGCTACAGCGACGTGCTGAGAAACAAAGTTCAGCAGTTCAAGGTCGTCTTGTTTGTAGCTCACATCGCCATTATAGGTCTGTACTGAGAGTACGCCGATAACCTCATCGTCCACTAACAGAGGTGATCCTAGCCATTGTTTTGGTCGGGTTCCATAATATCTGATGGGGCCCTCGACCTTGCCTGCTGCGACGAGTTGTTCATAAGCCTGCTCATCAATAAAGACCGCTTTCCGGGTCGAAATGACATACTCCGTCATACCTTTGCCCAAGGGCCGTCGATCGACTAACTGGCTGTCACGTTCATCCACGTAATAGGGAAACCGGATATGTTTGCGGTCGTCATCGAGCAAGGCGACGAAAAAGTTGTCATTGTTCATCAGCAAGCCAATTTGCCGATGTAACTGAGTAAAGAAGTTGTCCATGCTCTCGGAGGTATTGGTCAGCTCAGAAATACCGTACAGCACAGCAGAGAGTTTTTCGGCGCGTTTGCGCTCAGCGACCTGCTCTTCAAGATTTGCATTTATGTCGCGCAGATTAGCCGTTTGCCGATCGATTTCCTCGCGCATAAACTCACGCTGACGAATCCGCTCCAGGGCGTTAACGATGTGCTGAGAAACGAACATGAAGAGCTCTTTATCGGCACGCGTATAGCCCTCACCGTCGGTGTAGCTTTGCACCACCATCGCCCCGATAACACGCTCGCCGCTACAAAGTGGCACCCCTAGCCAATCGATCGGTGGCGAGCCTAGATCAGAGACTTCGCCTGACTCGACCAAGGCACTGAAATTTTCTTCATTGAGCAAAAAGGGTTGGGCTTTACGAATCACATAACCTGTCAGACCTTTTCGCAAGACTTCCGCGGGAAATTGCTCGTTACTTGGCACATCGTCATATTCATCGGCGAAGTACACAAATTTTACGGTGTCTTGTTGTTGGTCGAACAAGCAGACGAAAAAGTTTCTGGCCACCATAAGTTCATCGATAATGGCATGCAGGGCAGGATAAAACTCTGACATATCGCGTGCGGATGAGGCAAGTTCAGAGATTCGGAAGAGTGCTTTTTGGACAACTTCGGACTGCCGGTACTTTAGAGCAATGCTTTTCAGACGTACTACTGCCTTGCGCAAGCGCGCAATGTCGCGAGAATCTGTAGACAACTGATGTTGGTTTGGCATCGGCTTTGAAAAGCTCTAATTGGTTATTTTTTCGTCGTATATTGAGTTTTTGTATGCTTTTTTGTGAACGAACTTGCAATCGATTATATCTTTACATTCCTGTACAAGAAAGGCTTTTGCTGGATTTTTCAGCTATTTTTAGGCAAAAAAAAACCGCCGAAGCGGTTTTTATCATTTAAATCAGTTGTTTCATCACTTAAATGTCAGCGATCATGTAATCGATTGCTGCTTGAATCTCATCATCGCTACAATCGCCACAGGTCCCTTTCGGTGGCATCGCGTTGTAACCTTCAATCGCGTGCTTTAACACTGTGTCCATACCCTGAGCCAAACGTGGCTCCCAATCTGCCTCGTTATTGAGCTTCGGTGCGCCTAATACACCGCCGGTGTGGCAAGCTGCACAAAACTGGTTGTAAACCGCTTCACCTGAGCGTGCTGCAGTACTACCGGAATCACCACCTGGGGCTGCATCCGCACTACCTGTGCGCACTTGACCGATAGGCGCAATACGCTTAGCAATATCTTCATTCTTGTCTTGTGGCAACATTGTCGCGCCAGCGCTACCGACCACGAAGGCCAAAGCGGCGGCAAACAAACGACCCGATTTTACAGCTTTCAATACGTTCACAGTGGACTCCTGTTTCATTGAGTTGAGCTTGCACGCTCACTTAGTTGTTGCGATTATAGCCAGATTCCGTCCAAGGTTAAACATTTCGTTTTATGTCCCAGCAATCGACCTTTAATACGCGCAAAATTGCGCTTCTGGATCTTGATGCCTTCTTCGCCAGCGCCGAAGTCTTGCGTGATCCGAGCCTGCGCGATCGGCCGTTTGCCGTCGGTGGCGGCAGCGAACGTGGCGTAGTAGCGACCGCGAACTACCTGGCCCGTCAATTCGGTGTTCGCAGCGCAATGTCCGGTGCCCACGCCCGGCGTCTGTGTCCCCACTTGCACTTCGTTAGCCCTGATCATCGCTATTACCGTGAGCTTTCCAGACAGGTACTGGCCGTCTTGCAGCAGGTAACGGATCAGGTCGAACCCGCTTCGATCGACGAATTCTACCTCGACCTGACGGAAAATAAGGATTATCACGGCAGCGCCTCGTTAACCATGGAAGCCATACGCGGGGAGTTGCGTAAACTTGGCTTGACAGCATCTGCCGGTATTAGTTGTCAAAAAATGGTCGCCAAAATCGCTAGTGAGGAACAAAAACCTGATGGTCAGTTTGTCGTACCTCCGGATCAGGTGGTGCCCTACATCGCCCAACTGAGCCTGAAACGCATCCCGGGGGTCGGACCGAAGAGCCTTGAGCGGTTGCAACATGCCGGGTTTTACACCGGCCTTGATATTCAGGCCGCCAAACTGGAGCGCTTGCAGCGCTTATTAGGCGAAAAAGCCGGCTGGTTATTACAGCAACGTTGCAATGGTATCGACCAACGCCCGGTCGTTACCGAACGCACCCGCAAAAGCGTCGGCTGCGAGGAAACCTTGCGGCATGACTTTCAACAGTTGCGCCAGCTGGAGAAGTTTCTTGATGAAGTTTTGCTGCCCCAACTGCAAAAACGCCTGGGACAAAGCCGTTGGCAGGACACCCACATCAAAAGCCAGACAGTAAAACTTAAGTTTAGTGACTTCCAGCAAACCACGGTGTCCCGCACCGCGAAAACCGCTTCACCCAGTTTGTTTTACCAGTTACTGCGCGAGGCCTGGGATCGTCGTGACCAACGCGGCGTGCGCCTGGTCGGCCTCAGTGTGGCGTTGCCTGACCCAGATGAACAGTTGCAGCTGGAATTGGATCTGGACTAGTGCGCCCGCTGCCGGCGCTTTACCCAAAACCAGACGCCAGTTACTGGCAATAGCATCAGTACCAGACCGCCCAGCAAAGTTACCAGCAACCAGATGATGCCACCCACCGCAGCGACATGCAGCGGATAAATAAGCTGCGACAACTGAAACCCTAAAGCTTTATTGCGTACATCGTCGGCACTGATGAGTGGCCCTTGTGCGGCAAAGGTCAGGTAACTGCGGCCGTTTGGATGCCACTCGTCGCTATACTTTAAGCGCATCCGATACGCGCCTTCCGCATTAGCTTGTAAGTACACCAGCCGTGGCTTTTGATCGGGCCAGAAGCGCTCAGCAATGGCAAACCGTTGCTGCCAGTTCGTCGCACTCGCGGTGGGTAGTTCCGCGGTTGGCCGTGTTTGGGTTTGCGGGAACATCGCGGTCAATGTGGAATTTACCGTCGCTGCATACATGATGGCAGTACCCGTCAGCAACAGCACCGCAACCGGCACCAGCGCCAGCACCCCCGAGGTGCGATGCAGTTGCCAGAGCGTTGCCCGAAACTGCCGCGAACGCGGCCCATGCCAGCGCACGCTGAAAACACGCCAGCTCCAGTTTCGTGGCCACCAGCGGACCATGCCGGCAATGACCAGCAACAGGCTTAGCAATCCGAATATGCCCATCAGATCTTTACCCAGCTCGTCCAGCAGCAGGTGATGATGAAACTCAACAAACCAGGAAATCCAGTCGCCAAGGTGGGGTCGCGCCAGTACCGCAGAGCCAGCGGCATCGAAATAATGGGTCACACCCTCAGCATCGACGACCTCGATCCAGGGCTTATCTGCCCGCGGCAGATAGGCGTAGCCCGCCTGGAACCGATCAAAAACCCTGGCAGCATCGGCAGTTGACGGGACTTCAGCCAGCCGTAGTTCGGGGTACTGCAGTTGCAGCAGTTCAGTCTTATACAAAAGCAGAGTGCCCGTTAACGAAACGAGCACCACCCAAAGACTTAATGTAAGGCCGAGCCACTTATGGACCCGGCCAAACCCATGTCGCCACATCAGAAGCTATAGTTCCAGTTCAGGCTTAAGGTACGACCGCGACCAGTGAAGTTACGTGAGTCCGAACCTGCCGTCTGCGCATAGTAAGTGAAGTAGTACTCATCCAATAAGTTCTCAACACCGACGGTGAACTGGCCATAATCCATGGTCTCGATAAGGACCTGCAGATCCAGAGTCTGGTAACCATCAAAGTTATTAATGGCTTGTGCGCCACTGTAAATGTCGCGATCAAACAGCATGTTGTACTGCAAACGGCTGCTGACTAATGCGCCCCACTGCTGCTCCCAGTAGAGATTGGCACGCTCGGGAGCGATGTTACGACCGCCCAGTTCGCTATCCACCCGGTCGTCGCCGTCGCTGTCGTATTCACCATCGGTTTTGGCGTAGTTCATGCCAAAGCTGGTGTAGGCCGACCAGGCATAGTTCGCGCTCAGTTCGACACCACTGATTTCCGTGCGCTCACGTTTGACGCTGTAGAAACCGTCGGCGTCGGCTTGTAAGCGGGCACCAAGGTCAGAGTCTGAGGTGAAGTAGCTGGCACTCAGATTCAGTGCGTTACCGCGGTACTCAATGCCAATTTCCTGATTGTCAGCAATCACTGGCTGCAAATCCAGGAAGCTGGCTACGCTCAAGTTGGGCTGGCTGATGCCGCGCAGTACGCGCCCTACATCAGGCATACTGAAGCCTTCCGAGTAGCTGGCAAAGACACGCCAGTCTCTGGTCAATTCGTAAACCGCGCCGACATTTGGCAATAGCTCGTTAAACGACGGTTCACCGCCTTCCACGAAAACGCTGCCGTAGCTGGCCAGCGTGGTGAAATCGTCCACGTTCAGCTTGCCGTATTCGTAGCGCACGCCGCCACTTAAGGTCAGCCCCTGGTTGCGGTAGCGCACTTGCGCAAACGGCGCCCAGTTGTCAAAAGTGGTTTCCGGTACCCATTTACGCCCGGTTTGTGCCAGTTCCTGAAAA
The DNA here is from genome assembly GCF_030466405.1 of Pseudidiomarina terrestris. GTDB lineage: Bacteria > Pseudomonadota > Gammaproteobacteria > Enterobacterales > Alteromonadaceae > Pseudidiomarina > Pseudidiomarina terrestris. The sequence continues at coordinate 605,788 of NZ_JAGGJF010000001.1, forward strand.
GTACTGTCGCGCAAATAATCGACCCCGCTGCTCACGGCAATGGGTAAGTCCGCCACTTTGTTCCAGTTCATGGTTAAGCGTGAGCCGTATTTCTGTGAATCGTTACGCGACTGATCAAAGATGTTGTCGCCGTACGCCGGATCTTGGAACGTGGCATAGGTGCCACCCCCGTAAAGGGCCGAAAAGTCCTGTGAGAACAGCTGCCAGTTTAAGTCGGCGCCTAATACATCAGTGTTACGGTAAGTGACTGTTGTAGTCGTCACCTTATTGCGCGGTGCTTCACCTGCGGCAGGCTCTTCCACTGAGAGGGTCGGCTCACCTGTACTGCGATCGCCACCCACGGACGAGTAGTCGCCGTTACCTTCCATATCGAAATGGTTCAGCATAACCTCAAGGCTTTGGTTGGCATCGATGCGATATCCCAGCTTGGCAAACACATCGTAGCTTTCCGAATCCATGGTATCGCCTTGCGCCATATCAACACCGATCAGCTGACCGTTGCCGTCCACATACATGCCGGTGCTACGCAGTTGCACACCCGCTACCGCAGAGACATCACCAGAAGCGCCACGGAACAGATAGCCGGTGCGGTAACTCAAACCTTCACTGGTTTCGCTGGTCGGCGCGGTGATGCCTGCGTTGACTTCATGGCTGGCACCCTGCTCGGCAGACTTAGTGACGATATTAATGATACCGCCGCTGGCGCCCATGCCCTGGATGGCGCTGGCACCGTGAATAATTTCAACCCGCTCAATCATTAGTGGATCGATGGTATAAGACGCCCGCGCGCCGTTACGCAACGGATTGGACTGCGGCACGCCATCAATCAGATACAGTGGCTCACGACCGCGCAGGGTCTCACCGGAACTGGTTAGCTTCTGCCGCGAAGGGGAAAACGCCGGGACTAAATTGCCAAGTACATCAGACAGCGTGTCGGCGCTGGCCAGTTGCTGGCGCAGGTCGGCACCATCAATCACCGTCACTGTCGCGGGAATAGTTGCGGTGGTTTGTTCGGTACGGCTTGCCGTGATTTTAATGCGTTCGTCAGCTTTAACGACCTGACTGTCTTGTTCCTGTGCGACAGCAGGTGTCGCGATAAGAGTGGCAATACTCAAACTCAGCATGGTTTTTTTCATAACTACGAATCCTATGTGCGCGATGTCTAAAAAATTTGCGCTAATGATAACGATTCGTATTTAAGATTCAATACCTAAATGGGAATAGTTTTCATTTGGTATCTAACAGATTGTGCGAATTCATACTTTCTTCGATTAAACTATCGACTTTCAGGGTTTGGCACAGCTGCACATAGAGCATATGGCACAAGTGCTGCATCCCTAACTGCATCAGCACACTGTCCATGCGCATATGGGTATCGCCGCCCAACGCAAATAAGCTGATATCGGCCAGCACACTGGTTGGATTATTACCATAGCGGGTCAGTGAGATGACCTTCGCACCTTTGCTTTTTGCCTGCCGCACAATCTTCAGTACATCGCTGTTCTGGCCGCCGTCGCTTATGGCAAACAGTACGCTGCCCTCACTGAGGGTCGTCGCCATCTGTACCTGCAACGCCGGATCAGTGCTGCTTAAGGTCACTTTACCCATCTGCATTAAGCGCAGCACAAAATCTTTCGCCACGATCGCTGATTTGCCAAAGCCCATTACCTGTATGGTTTCGGCAGCGGTGAGCACGCGCAACGCCTGCTGCAGTTTTTCGACTTCGTTAATGTCAGCTACACCCTGCATGACGGCATAGTTTGCATCGCGCAACTCGGCAAAAGTTGCAGCGATGGAACGCTCCTGAGAAGGATGGCTGGCTTGCGTTCGCGACTGACTGGTAGCAGACACTACCGCTTCGTTGACGGCAAACTTCAGATCCGGGTAGCCACGATAGCCAAGCTTTTGACTGAACTTGACCACACTGGACTGGCTCACGCCGATGGCATCAGCCAGCTGCTGTGAGGAGTAATCGCGCAACAGATGGGTATTCTCAAGAATAAAATCCGCCAGCTTGCGCTCGATTAACGACATATCTTCGCGCATTGCGCGTATTTTTAATAAACAGGACATAGGTGCTGTCTTTCTTCATAATCTATGAAAGTTGGACTCCCATATTGAATAATTTATTACTGATTGGCAATATGGACGTCAAAAATCCGCCACCAACTATTCAAAACAAGGTCTCATTTATGAGCTGGATGTCCGTACTACCGCCGCTAGTGGCCATTATTGTGGTGTTCTGGCGCAAGGAAGTTATTGTTGCCCTGCTCCTTGCCATCGTTACTTCAGAACTTCTGCTTACCTGGCAAGGTGGTGAACCACTGGTCTACACCTTCGTGGCGACCATTGAACGCATTATTTCTGTATTCGGCTCGCCTGGCAACACGCGAATCCTTATTTTTAGCCTGATGGTGGGTTCGCTGCTGGCCTACATCCGCGAATCCGGCGGGGTCGCGGCAACCGTCGAAGCCCTGCTTGCGCGCGGCCTCGGTTCCACCAAGCGCAGCGCCAGTCTGATGACCGTCTTTACCGGTATCTTCGTGTTTATCGAGTCTAACTTAAGCGTACTCACCGCCGGTATACTTTCACGTGGCCTATTCGAGAAACTGGGCATGAGCCGCGCGCGTCTGGCCTATCTGATCGATAGTACCAGCGCACCCATTTGTATTCTGATCCTGCTAAACGGCTGGGGCGCCTACGTGCTCGGAATGCTCGATCAGCAGGACTTACCCGGCTCCAGTGTCAGCACCTTATGGAGCACTATCCCGTTTAACTTCTACGCACTGGTCACCCTGAGTATCGTTTTTTATACCGCCATCACCGGTCGCGTGTTTGGTCCGATGAAAAAAGTTGAAGAGCGACCGGTCGAGCATAAAGACATACCTGAACATGTACCAAGCAACAGTAAAGCACGCTATATGTTAGTGCCACTGACCGTCATGGTTGTCGGTATGGTTGCCTTTATGTTTGGTACCGGTGGTGGCGACATCACCCAGGGTGACGGCTCCAAGTCGGTACTTTACGCGACTGTTCTGGCCTGTGTCGTCGCTTACTTCATGCTCATTATCAGCCGTCGTAAAACCCACCAGCAGCTTGTGAATCTGGGATTTAAGGGAATGGGCGAGCTGCTACCGCTGGTCAGTATCGTGTTGCTTTCACTTGCCTTAGGCAGCAGTTTGCGCGAGCTGGGCACCGGAATTTTCCTAGCCGGACTGGTCGGTGAGTTCCTGCCACTGTTCCTGATCGCCCCGATGCTGTTTATCGCCGGTGCTTTAATTTCTTTTACCACGGGTACTTCGTGGGGCACCTTCGCGATTTTGATTCCGATCGCCGCGCCGATGATTATCGCGCTTGATCTGCCCGCGCCATTATTACTGGCCGCGGTGTTAGGGGGTGGCGTCTTCGGCGATCACTGCTCGCCTATTTCAGATACCACTGCGGTGTCAGCACTGGCATCCGGCTGTGATCTGCTCGAGCACGTGCGCACACAGCTCCCTTATGCCCTGACAGGTGGTGCCATCACTCTGGTACTCTATGTCATCGCTAGTCTGATCATGATTTAACCGACGAGACTAAGAACCATGATGCATAACTTAAAATTACTGACCCGGCCTGCTGTCGCCTTAGCCGCCGCCGTGAGCGTGGGCTTAAGTGCTACAGCTCAGGCAGAGCCAAGCAAAATCAGCAGCGACAAGCTCAATTCAACCGTCCAGGAAGTGATGTCGGTCTACGCCGTGCCCGGTATGGCCATCGCTATTGTCGAGGGTGACCAGGTGGCGTTCGAAAAGGGCTACGGCGTGCAGGAGATCGGTGAACCGCGCCAGGTTTCGCAACGAACACTATTTAAAATTGCCTCGGTGACTAAAAACTTCACCACCGCGGCGCTGGCTCTGCTGGTGGATCAGGGCAAGATCAGCTGGGATGACCCGGTCATTGACTACATTCCCGAATTTCGGGTGCAGGACCCCTGGATCACGCGCAACTTCACGGTGCGTGACTTGCTGATCCATAAAAGCGGCCTGAACCTGGGCGCGGGCGATCTGATGTTCTGGCCCACGCCGAATGATTTTACCCGAAAAGATATCCTCCATGGTCTGCAGTACTTGCCTATGACAGGTGGCTTTCGCACGCAATATGCGTACGACAATATCCTTTATGTGATCGCCGGTGAGCTGACCGAGCGGGTCACCGGGCAACGCTGGGAAACCTTTGTTGAAGAGAACCTTATGCGGCCGCTGGGGATGGAGTATTGCTTTGCCGGTCCAGTGCCCGAGGCTTACAAGCAGTACCTTGCGCAGCCACATGGGTTCTTAGATGAGCAACCGACGGTGGTACGCCGTGACTTTGCCGCGGACTACCTGACTTCGGCCCCGGCGGGCGGCATTCGTTGCAGTATTCAGGCCATGACCAAGTGGATGAAAATGCACATCGCCCGCGGTGCCTATACCACCGCCGAAGGTGAACAAAAACAATTGATCAGTGCCCGCCAACATGCGGAGATGTGGTCACCACAAACCATCATGAACGTCGGCTCCCGCGCCTCTGACTGGGACAACACGCACTTCGCTGCCTACGGTCTTGGCTGGCGTATGCACGATGTCGATGGCTTATTACGGGTACACCACACGGGTACCTTACATGGCATGAACGCTTACTTGTCATTCTTTCCCGAGCTTGATGTCGGCTTCATGGTACTGATGAACCGCGCGCACAGCGATGCCCGCACCGCCATGATGCAAACCATGATCAAAGCCTACACCGACAGCCCCGACCGCGACTGGATTATGGCCGTGCAAAAATGGCGCGAGCAGGCCAGCGCCAGCCGTCAGGCAGCGTTTTCAGAGCCTGAGACGCATCCCGTCACTGCGGCAGTGGCCGCGCGTGTAACAGGTGAATATGTCGACCCCTGGTTCGGCAAAGTCACTGTCAGCTGGCAGGATGGCGAGTTGCGCTGGCGCTCGCACAGGTCTGAGCGGATGGTAGGCGAGCTGTTTCATATTAAAGGCGACACCTTTGCCGCGCGCTGGGACGACCGGACCCATCATGCGGATGCCTACGTGCGTTTTACCACCACCATGCAGGGCGATATTCTGGGCATGCAACTGGCCCCGATTGACCCTGCCGCTGACTGGAGCTTCGACTTTGAAGACCTTAATTTTACTAAGCAGTAACCGATGAACAACGGCTTACATTTTCGTCCAACCCGTGCCGAAATTTCGATGACTGCGCTGCAACACAACGCCGAGGTCGCCCGCCGCGAGGCCGGCGACTGTAAACTGTTAGGCGTGATTAAGGCAGACGGCTATGGTCATGGTGCTATTGCCGTGGCACGCGCCATCAATGGCGCCGTAGATGCTTATGCCGTGGCCTTCATTGATGAGGCGCTGCAACTGCGCGAGGCGGGTTTCACCCAGCCCATAGTGCTGCTGGAAGGCTGTTTTAGTGAGGCAGAACTCCCCGTGTGTGCACATTACAATCTGCAGCCGGTGGTTCACCATCAGGGGCAAATTGATGCCATCGCCGGCGCGCGCCTGGTGAAACCCCTTGCGGTCTGGCTGAAAACCGATACCGGCATGCACCGCTTAGGGTTTGCCCCGGCCGCCGTCGAAGCTGCCAGTCGTGAGCTGGCCAGCCTGAAGCAAGTGGCAAGTGTCACCCTCATGACCCACTTTGCCAATGCCGATCGTGCCGATCACGACCTCAATACGCTGCAACAGGAACGCTTCACCGAGCTCTGCGCGTCAACCTCGCCTACCGCCGCGATTAGCAGCGCCAACACCGCAGCTTTGATCAGTAGTGCCATTGATTTAGGTACCGACACCAATCAGTGGTGTCGCACGGGAATTTTGTTGTACGGAGTCAATCCCACCACCACGGCGCAAACAGAGCAGCTTCAGGCCGCCATGCGCTTAACCGCGCCGGTCATGGCGTTGCGCGAGATTGCCCCGGGTGAGGCCGTCGGTTATGGCAGTCGCTGGCATGCAGAACGAGCCAGTCGTATTGCAACTCTGGCCATTGGTTACGCAGATGGTTACCCGCGCCATGCCCCTGACGGTACGCCTGTCTGGCTGAATGGCCAACAGGTGCCACTGGCCGGGACAGTGTCCATGGATATGATCACCGTGGATGTCACCGGGTTAAAGGAAGTGGCCATAGGTGATGAAGCGGAGCTTTGGGGCCCGAATTTGCCGGTGACCACAGTCGCTGATGCAGTAGGTTCTATCAGTTATGAGCTGTTGTGTCGTGTCAGCCCGCGTGTACCCAGGCATTACAAATAATTTATGCCTAAAAAACTTGTTGTTTGGAATATTATTCCAATTTAAGATGGAGACCAGGTACATCCACAAACTTCATCAGCCCACTAGGGAGAAAGCGTGAAATATATTGCGTTAGCTATTAGCCTCGCGACCTTAGCCGGCTGCCAGCCGGCACCAACAGAGGCACCTGAAACCACCACTGCCGTTGCCTATCAGTCGTTACCTGGTTACCAGCACGATGTCATTGGCATGCAGGAACAGTATCTGGAGCCTGAGTTCTGGGTACAGCGTCTGCAACAACCGCACGCAGCGGTGCTCACTCCTGCCCAGATCACAGCCTTTAATCAGCGCTCTTATGCAGTGCAGGACGAAATGGTGCTGCTTGACGAGTATCCAACCGAGTTCCGTGCGGCAGAGCTGATTGATAAAATCAACTCGATCAGCAGCCTGCCCGGTTATCCGCGCTTTTATGCCACCGGTGAGCAAGCAACCACGGCCCAGTTAGAGGGCTACCGGAGTGCTGCTAACCTTGCCGCGGTCGAGGCGGTTAACGCCGTTCGCTTCGGACTAGTGGTGAAACGCTCTTCGATGCGAACCTTCCCGACATTGGATAAGCTCTACAGTGACGACCTTGATCTCGACATTGACCGCTTTCAGGAAACCGGAGTCTTTCCAGGTACGCCATTAGCGATCCTGCACACCAGCACAGATGGTAAGTGGTACCTGGCGCAATCCTACCATTACCTGGCCTGGATCCAGGCCAGCGATGTTGCCATAGGTCCGCGCGATGAAGTGCTTGCCTTCGCTGACAAAAAACCTTTTGCCGTCGTCACTGAAGCCAAAGTCGAAACTAACTATACCCCGAGCTTCGCCCCGGTCTCCGCAGTACAACTGGATATGAGTACCCGTCTACCGTTGTTAAGTGCAGCCGATACCGGGCATGATGTGCATGGTCAGAATCCGTTTGCCAGCTACACGGTGCAACTGCCGATTCGCGACGCTGAAGGTGCACTGGCCTTCTCGCCAGCGTTAATTGCGCGTCATCACGACGTGCATGTCGGTTACCTTCCTTATACTGAGGCTAATGTGATTCGACAGGCATTTAAGTTCCTGGGCGAACGCTATGGCTGGGGTCACGATTACAACGCGCGCGACTGCACTGGCTTTGTGCTGGAAGTGTATCGGAGTATGGGCATCGATATGCCACGTAACTCCAGCCAGCAAGGTTATGGCGAGTACGGTGACACTGTCGTGTACGATGAAAACAGCAGTAACGCAGAGAAACTTGCACGCTTAGCCAACGCTAAAGTTGGCGATTTGATTTATTTACCCGGCCACGTGGTCATGTATATTGGCGACATCGAGGGGCAGCCCTACGTCATTCACGACGTTCACGGACTGAATTACCGCGATGCGGAAGACCAGCACTACCAAGGCACTTTAAATGGTGTCTCGGTAACGCCGCTGATTGACCTTGGCTTTAGTGCCAATGACACTTACCTGGATCGCATCTATGCGATCAAATCGGTACGCTAAACAGGAACTGATATGAAAATTACTGACATCAAATTCGCTATGCTCCGCGTACCGTTAAAAACACCATTTAAAACGGCGCTGCGTACGGTCGAATCGATAGAAGATATCGTCATTATGGTGCATACGGATACCGGTCACGTCGGCTATGGCGAAGCGCCAGCGACCGCCGTCATTACCGGTGACACCCATGGCTCGATCATCGAAGCTATCGATCGCATCATGAAGCCGAAGCTGGTGGGTCAGGACGTCTCTGATCTGAACCACCTTATCGGTATTATTCAAAACGGTATCATCCGCAACTACAGTGCTAAAGCTGCTGTGGAAATGGCGGTTTATGATCTGTGGGGACAACTTTACGACGCCCCGCTTTACAAAATGCTTGGTGGCGGCGTGCCGACCATATCGACGGACATCACCATCAGCGTCGATTATATTGACAAAATGGTGGCCGACTCACTCGAAGCCATCGACCGCGGTTTTGAAACCCTGAAAATCAAAGTTGGTAAAGATATCGGCGTGGATATTGAGCGAGTTAAAGCTATCTACGCGGCGGTGGAGGGCAAAGCCCTGCTGCGCCTTGACGCCAATCAGGGGTGGACGCCAAAAGAAGCCGTCTATGCGCTGCATAAACTCGAAGGTGCCGGTGTGCGTCTGGAGCTGGTGGAGCAGCCGGTAAAAGCCCGCGACATCGATGGCATGAAGTACATCACCGAACGCGTGCATACGCCGGTCATGGCCGATGAGAGCAGCTTTGGCCCACGGGAAGTGATCGAGCTGATTAAGATGCGCGCCGCCGACATCATTAACATCAAGCTGATGAAGACCGGCGGTATCTCCAACGCAATTAAAATCGCAGATATCTGTTCGGTGTACGATATGCAGTGCATGATCGGCTGTATGCTGGAGTCCAGCATCAGTGTCTCAGCCGCGGTGCATCTGGCGGTGGCAAAGTCCAACGTGATTACTAAGATAGACCTGGATGGTCCGTCGCTGTGTGCCTTTGATCCCGTTGAAGGTAGCGTCCGCTTTAACGATGCGGAGATTTCAATTAATGATTCACCGGGGCTCGGTATTAAGTCCGTGGCCGGACTGGAAGAAATTAAGCCGCGTTAAACTGCGCGACGTTGAGCTAATCGAGGATGGGTGCAAACCACATCTGCAGCAGACCTAAAAGCAGGGCATAACGCCCTGCTTTACTGATCCAGACAATCACTAAGAACTCCCAAAAACGCAATCTCAGCATACCTGCAATAAAGGTTAGTGCGTCGCCAATGAACGGCGCCCAGGCCAGCAACAACGACCACTTACCGTAGCGCTCAAACCACCAATGCCCGCGTTCTAACGACTTTCCTTTAAAGGGAAACCAGCGACGGTGCTGGTACTGCAACAGAAAACGCCCTAAGACATAGTTCACGACACTCCCCAGGGTATTGCCAAGAGAAGCACTCAACCAGATCAACCAGACGTTGTAGCCCATTTGCTGGGCGCTGACCACCAGCACTTCAGACTGTGCTGGTAGCAGCGTCGCCGCCAGGAAGGCGACCAGAAACAGGCTAAGGTACACGCTTACTCTTTATGGTAGCGTTTGAACCAGGCCAGAGCATGCTCAACTTTCGCCACGATCCGCGACGGCTTAGCGGTGACCCCATGATAGGCATCTGGCACGCGGACCATGACCGTGTCGACATTGCGCAACTGCAGCGCCTGGTAAAATTGCTCAGTTTCCGCCATCGGTGTACGGCGGTCCAACTCACCGGTGAACAATAACGTTGGCGTTTTCACGTTACCGACCAACGAAAGTGGTGAGCGTTTCCAGTAGTGCGCTAAATCTTCCCACGGCATTGCCGGGAACTGGTTCTGGATCTGGCCTACCGAACTGTCTGCCGTCAGCGTCTTGCTGACCCAGTTGATCACCGGGTTAGTCGCGGCGGCTGCATTAAACCGATCCGTCAGGCCCACCGCATAAGCGGTAGCGATACCACCGGCAGAACCACCGGCAATATAGAGGTTGTTGGCATCGGTAATACCCATGTCAATCAGCTTATCAAGACCGGACATATGGTCGGCGAAATCCCGCTCTGAGGAATAAAAGCCATCCAGCAAGTTGGCGAACTCCTTCCCGTAAGAGGTGCTGCCCCGGTAGTTGACGTAAAGCACAACATAGCCTTCCGCTGCGTAGCGCTGATGCTCGATACCAAACACCGGCCCATAAGACGCATGCGGGCCACCGTGAATTTCAACGATAGTCGGGTAGGACTTACCGGCTTCATAGCTTGGCGGCAAAATATACCAACCCTGGATTTCGGTACCGTCGAAAGACGATTCATAAGTAATTTCACGAACTTCGCCAAGCTCGCGATAGCCAAGCACGTCACTGTTAAGATCCGTGTACTGATGCGTAGCACCGTCCACATTTACCGCAACATTGGCAAGGTCATAAGCACTGGCATGGGTATAGGCAACCGCGCCCGTTGCCGGGGCAACTGAATACATACCACTGGTGTAAGGTCGGCTGACGTAGGTACCACCAAGACTGCTGACACGATCCTTCATTTCACCGTTGAGGTTCACTTCAGCGACCTTGGTTAAACCACGATCCGTGTACTGAACGGTCAAGCGCTGATTATCAATCCACAGCGGTTGCTCCAGTGAACGGTCGAGATCGGTTTTGACTTCACTCAGGGCACCACTTTCCATATTTAAACGATGCAAGGTGGCATTGCGATAAGGAACCGGCGCATTGTCGCCGTGCAAGAACGCCAGCTGCTCGCCGTTCGGAGACAGGCTTGCACTGTATTCATCACCGGGCAGATCCGTCAGTTGCTCCAGGCTGTTATCGGCAAGTGTTACGGCCCACAGATCGCTTTCGCGGGTCTGGTATTCCCAGTCTTTGGTACGGTTGCCAGAGAACACAATCCGTTGATCATCCTCAGCCCAGACCAGCGGCCCACGATGTTGGAAAGGCCCATCGGTGATCTGGCGCGCGCTGCCGCCATGACTTGGCACGACAAAGACCTGATTGTAGGCTGACTTCACTACCCCACGGCCATCACGCTGATAAAGGGTGCGTTCTACAATAAGCGGAGTTTTTCCCCACTTTGCTTTTTCCGGTTTACTCGGCGTGTGGACGCTCTTGGCAAAATCAGACTTCGGTTCTTCTACTGACATCATAAATGCCAGTTGCTCGCCATCACGGGACCACGCCATTTGACTCGGACTATGCGCCACTTCAGTAACGGGCGCGACGCGCTGCTCTTCAACCCAGAACACATGGATCTGGTTGCGCCCGGAGCGATTCGAGGTAAACGCCAGACGCTTACCATCCGGCGACCAGGTCGGGTTGCCGTAGCTGTGCTGATCGGCAAATAGCGGCGTGTGCTGCCCGGTGCTGGTGTTGATGACCCAAAGCGCTTTGCGGGTGCCATCGGTCATGATGTCAAAGCTGTTACGGACGTATGCAATGTGGCGACCATCAGGAGAGATCTGCACATCATTGGCATACTCAAGAGCAAATACATCCGCCGCTTGCAACGGCATTTTCAACTTCGGTGTGGGTTGCTCATCCTGTGCCATAGCAGGCGCCAGGAAAAGCGCCGAAGCAAGGCATAGGCTTACAGCTGTAGGTGTTAATTTTTGCATTGTCATTGGGCTTCTCGTTGGTCTGTGAGTTTTACTCTAGTACCAACGAGACTACCCAAAGGCAAGGGGGAATAGCAACTTAACTAGACCAAACTCTCAGTTTTAGAGATTAATCGTTGCCGCTTTTACGGGTCAGTTTATCAAGGTAGCCCATGGCAAAGGCCGAACCGACAAAGGTCAGGTGAATAAGCACGTACCATTTAATCTTATCGATACTAATATTTTCCGCATTCATGAACACTTTCAATAAGTGAATCGACGAGATGGCAACAATCGAGGCGGCGACTTTATTCTTTAAGCCCCCTGAATCAATCTTACCCAGCCAGGCCAGCTTTTCAGTGTCACCACTGATATTAAGCGTGGAAACGAAGTTTTCATAACCGCTTAGCATCACCATCACCAGCAGACCGCCAACCAGCGCGATATCAATCAGCGTCAGGGTCAACAAAATCAAGTCGACTTCGGCCATGGTAAAAATCAGTGGGATGGCGTGGAACAGCTCCTGAAAGAATTTCACTCCCAGCAGCATCACAGCGATACTCAGGCCAAGATAGATCGGCGCCAGCAACCATCGCAAGCTATACATTAAGTTTTCAACGATACGTTCCATGATGGGTCCTGTCTGTCATCTTCAGTCTGCAAGTTTAACGCGGGCAAGCAGGACTTGCCATACTTGAGGTAGGTCAATCGATAAATAATCGTCTTACAAAATTCATGGTTTTAGCCTGTCAATTCCTCTGAGACTACCTACAATTAAGTAGATCCTAAAATAACTGGAGAGTCTGGCATGATTGAAAGTCTTTTCTCCGATGCGGATGCACTCCTGTTGGCGCGTATTCAGTTCGCGTTCACTGTTGCTTTTCACATCATTTTCCCAGCGTTTACCATTGGTATCGCCAGCTACTTAGCGGTGCTTGAAGGGTTGTTTTTAAAGACTCGTAACCCCGTTTACCAGAAGCTGTTCCGTTTCTGGCTGAAAATATTTGCCGTTGCATTTGGTATGGGCGTGGTCTCTGGCATCGTTATGAGCTATCAGTTTGGTACCAACTGGGCTGTATTCTCAGACAAGGCCGGCCCGGTGATTGGCCCGCTAATGGGTTACGAAGTACTGACTGCATTCTTCCTTGAAGCAGGCTTCCTCGGTGTCATGCTGTTTGGTATGAACCGTGTGGGCGAGCGCTTACACTACTTCGCCACCCTTATGGTGGCGATTGGTACTGCCATCAGTGCCTTCTGGATACTCTCCGTCAACAGCTGGATGCAAACCCCCGCAGGCTTTGCCATGAATGATGTGGGTCAGTACGTCGTCGAAGACTGGCTGACGGTCATCTTCAATCCCAGCTTTCCCTATCGCCTTGCCCACATGCTGCTGGCAGCCTACCTGACAACCGCCTTTGTGGTGGGTGGTGTTGGTGCCTGGCACCTCTTGCGTGACCGCAGTAATGCTGCCGCGCGCAAAATGTTTTCCATGGCCATGTGGATGGCACTGCTGGTGGCTCCGCTACAGGTTTTCGTTGGTGATTTACACGGCTTAAATACTCAAGAACATCAACCGGCCAAGGTGGCGGCGATGGAAGGCCATTTCCAATCGGAAGCACGCGCCCCGCTGTATTTATTTGGCCTGCCGAACGAGGAGACCGCCGAGGTGGATTACGCACTTAAGATTCCCGGACTCGCCAGCGTCATCCTCAAGCACGATATCAATGCCGAAGTCACCGGCCTGGACGCCTTTCCGCGCGACGAATGGCCGCCGGTCACGATAGTGTTCTGGGCCTTTCGGATCATGGTCGGACTAGGCCTGCTTATGGTGGTGATTGGCCTCTGGGCTGGCATTCAGCGCGCCCGCGGTAAACTCTATCAAAGTTCATGGCTGCATAAATCGGCTCTGCTGATGGCGCCATCGGGTTTTGTTGCGGTCATCGCCGGCTGGATTGTCACAGAGGTTGGCCGCCAACCCTGGGTTATTTATGGCTTGTTGCGCACCAGTGATGCGGCGTCGCCAATTGCCGCCGAAGGCGTGGGCGGCAGCTTACTGGCCTTTATCGTTGTGTATTTTCTGGTGTTCGGTGCAGGTACTGTGTACATCCTCAGGAAAATGGCAAGCGACCCTGAGCAGGTTCACATTCCCGACTACGCCAAGCCTAAAGCGGCGGGTATGGCGGCTGAACGACTCATGCACGAGGAGGACTAACCATGGATTATGCACTCATTTGGGCAATTCTTATCGCGGTGGCGGTATTTGCCTACGTCGCTCTCGATGGTTTTGATCTTGGCGTGGCGATGCTTTTCCCCTGGTTTAAAAAGGAAGAAGATCGCGACATCATGATGAACACAGTGGCGCCGGTCTGGGATGGCAATGAAACCTGGCTGGTGCTCGGTGGCGGCGGCTTGCTGGCGGTGTTCCCGCTGGCTTATGCGGTGCTCATGCCAGCCCTGTACATGCCAGTCATTGCCATGTTGCTGGGCTTGATCTTCCGTGGCGTCGCCTTTGAATACCGCTTTAAGACCAAAACCAGCAAGCATCTGTGGGATCTGTCTTTTATTCTGGGCTCACTGGTTGCCGCCCTTAGCCAGGGCATTATGCTGGGTGCCATGTTGCAGGGTATTAAAGTCGTTGACCGCTCCTATGCCGGTGGCTGGTTTGACTGGCTAAGCTGGTTTTCAGTGTTCTGCGGCGTTGCGGTGGTCATCGGTTATGCCCTGCTCGGCTCCACCTGGCTGGTCATGAAAACTGAGGGCCAGCTGCAACAGAAAAGCTATCAATTAGCTTTTCGCTTCGCGCTGGGTTTAGTCGCCTGTATTGCCTTCGTCAGTCTATATCTGCCATGGCGCGACGCGGCTATCGCCGATCGCTGGTTCAGCTTCCCTGCCTCCCTCTGGTTATGGATATTGCCGGTGGTGTTGGGGTTGGTAACCTTTGGCCTTTTGCGCGCCTTGAAAAAAGAGCGGCATGTCAGCCCTTACCTCTGGTCGCTTGGCCTTTTTCTGGTGGCGTTTCTCGGGTTCGCCGTCAGTATCTTCCCTTATCTGGTGCCGCGTGCAATTACCTTATGGGAGGCCGCCGCGCCCGACAATAGTTTAATATTCCTGCTGGTCGGTGCTGTCATCCTGTTGCCCATTATCTTTGCGTACACTGGCTACACCTATTGGGTCTTTCGTGGCAAAACCCGCGCTGATGCAGGGTATCACGACTGATGCAAAGGCAAAGCTGGCAACGCCTGGGCTGGTTCATACTGCTGTGGTGCCTCGGCGTGGTCGCCGTCACCGCGGTTGGACTGCTGATCCGATGGGCGCTGCTCTAAGCGGCGCCCGCATCCGGATAACTGCCCAACACCATAACTTTATTGCGCAGCTGGATCAGGGTCAGCGCTGCGCGAATGGCACTGTCGTCGCGATGCCCTTCACATTCAATATAGAAGTGGTACTGGCCAAACTTCTGCCCAGTAGGCCGTGAAACAAGTGAGGTCAGGTTCACCCGATAGGCCGCGAAGACCTGCAAATGTTCCACCAGAAGACCCGGATGATCGGTATCGTCAATAATTAATAATGAGGTTTTGTAGGTCACCTGCGGCTGCCGCAAGCTCTCCTGCAGTCCCGGCATGCGTACGGCAACAAAACGGGTTTCATTATGGGCGTAGTCGGTAATGTCATGTTCAACATGGACAAAGCTATGTTCGCCCAGACAATGCTCCGGCACCACTGCCGCAGCCGGTTCACGGCTTTGCTCCAGCAACTGTAAGGATTCGCTGTTACTGGCGGTATTCATAATGGGTACGTTGTAACGACTCAGACACTCGCTGCACTGACCCTGCGCAACAAACTGGGCGTAAATTTTGGTGGGCATATCGTGATTGGCGACGAGGGAAAAGCGCACCGGAATACTCAGCTCATCGATGATCTCCAGCGGCCGCTTAACGAAGGTATCAATCACCGGCGACACCATCCCCTCCACGATATTTTCAATCGGCACCACCGCAATATCCGCTTCATCAGGCAGCGCCTTTAGCACCCGGCCCAGGGCAGGATAGTACTGCAGAGTGTAGTTGGGTAACTGCTGCGCATACTCAAGGGCTGCCAGTTCCGAAAAAGTACCTGTGGGGCCAAGGGTTGCGATTCGTGTTGCGGTTTTCATAGTGAGCGGTGTCCTCCTGATTTCACTTGTTAAGGTAAACAGGAATGGCCACCTTTACTAGTGCTTCGTGGCAAAAGCATGAATAATTGGTGACCAGCGGTTTATGTAATATGCTGAACGAAACCACTTAGGTAAGGACCCATCATGTTGCGCATGTACAAAACGTTACTGCTTAGCTTTAGTCTGTTGCTGTTGGGCTGTTCCCAAGCGGCTGATGTCGCCCAGTCACAGCCGGCGAATGGACAGTCGTCAGTGCCTCCAGATACGCTCGTGACCAATGTGCAGGCGGTGATCTGGCAGGAACAACAGGCACAACTCCTGCGCAACGCCAGTATTGCGATTAAAGACGGTGTCATTGTCGATGTCACTAGCCAGCCCGACCCGATGTTGACCGGTGCCGCTACAGAGATAATTGATGGTAAGGGTGCCTATGCCCTCGCCGGCTTTACCGAAATGCATGGCCATGTACCTGCTGCAGTCAATTTTGGCGGTATGCCCGAAACGTACGCCGACGACATGTTGTTCCTGTACATTGCCAATGGCGTTACCACGGTGCGCGGCATGTTGGGCTACACCCGGCAATTACAGCTAAAAAAAGATATCGCTTCCGGCCAACGCATCGGTCCTAACTTATTTCTCGCCGGACCAAGCTTTAATGACAGCACCGTTGCGTCACCAGAGCAGGCTGCTGCGCGCGTGCGCGAACATGTTGCTGAAGGCTGGGACTTACTCAAGATTCATCCTGGTCTGGAACTTGCTGAATACCGTGCTGTGGCGGCCGCCGCACGCGCCGAGGGAATTGACTTTGCCGGCCATGTGCCGGTTGCGGTAGGGATTGATGTGGCCATGGCCGAAGGCCAGCGCACCATTGATCATCTTGATGGCTATCTGCGATATGTCGATGCCAGCAACCGTCCGATCACTGCCAGCGAGCTCGATGCACTGGTCGAACTGACACTGGCACACAATACCGCCGTGGTGCCTACCCAAGCGCTATGGGCAACCTTAATTGGTGCAGGTGATGCCGTTGCTCTGGCCAACTATCCGGAGCTGGCACTGGTGCCTGAACGCGTCAGAGAGGGCTGGTTAGACTACTACCCGAGCCGTGGCTCGAGTTATTTCAACACCGACAACGCGGCCGTGCAACAGGACAATCGCCGCCAGCTGCTACAAGCGCTGTATGAGGGTGGAGCCACCATTATCTTCGGCACCGATGCGCCGCAGCTGTTCAGTGTGCCCGGCTATTCTATTCATCATGAGATTCGCTATATGCAAGCTGCGGGAATGCCGTTAGAGGCCATTTACTACAGTGCGACAGTGGCCGCTGGAGACTACTTTGACGACGATGACAGCGGCGTCAGAATCGGCCATATCGCCAGCGGCTATCAAGCCGATTTCATGTTGCTTAAGGACAATCCGCTGGCTTCAGCCGCAGCCTTGCAGGAACCACAAGGTGTGATGGTGCGCGGTCAGTGGTTTGACCGCGCTAACCTTGATGCGCGCATTGCAGAAATACGCGCACGCTATGCCAGTCCTTAGGCTTATTTCGCTTCGAGAATAGCTTCGTAAACGGCAGTCATCAGGCTGCCATAATTTCCGGTTTCAAAGCTTTTGCCGAGAAATTCAACGGCGCCGTCGACTTCCGTGGTCGGGCTGTGCCGCGCATTGGTCAACAAGATAATGCCGAGGTCGAGGGCCGGATCCACCACGGTCGCAGTGCCCGTCCAACCGGTATGGCCAAAGGCCTGATGACTGGCATAAGGACCAAAATGCCAGCGCAACTGGCCATCGGCCGCGCGTCGCCAGCCCAAGCCAAAGGTGCGCTGTTGCTGATGCGGCTTGGTAAAGGCATCCAGTACCGAAGCTTCAAACAGATGCACATCGCCGTAGCCGCCGCCATTTAGCAAGGTTTGTACCAGTACCGCTAAATCCGGCGCGGTGGCAAACAAGCCGGCATGACCCGCCACTTCGTCCATAGCATAAAAGGCTTTCTCATCATGGACCTCGCCCTGCAGCGTATAGGTCCGCACCCCAGGGAAATCGACCACGCCACCACGGGTATTGCCTTGCAGCTCGGTAGCAGCAATCTCACCCGGACGACGACCTTTGCGCAGCGGCGCGAAAAGTGTGTCATGCAGACCTAAGGGGACATAAATGTTCTGCTCAACGTACTGATCCAGCGGCATTCCGGTAATCCGCTCGATGATGGTACCCAGCAACATGAAATTGGTGTCACTGTAGGTCGCGCGGACACCATTGCCGACATCAAAGGGCACCTTGGTGGCCATCAGCCGCTGCGTTTTTTCTTTTTGCAGCGAATAGAAGCCTTTACCAAGCTTGTTCTCCGGATCAAAGAAATGCACCTGCGGGGCATAGCCAGAGTGATGGTTGAGTAAATCTTTTACGGTTCGTGCTTCACGTCCATCGCCGCGGTATTCAGGCAAGTAAAAGTAAATCGGCTTATTAACATCCAACTGCCCACGCTCGACCAGTTGCATCATTGCCATCGAAGTTGCAAAAGCCTTGGTATTTGACGCCACATCAAACAAGGTACCCGGCTGCATTGGCGTCGGCGCAGCCAGTAACTGACCCTGCTCATCGTAACGGCGGGCATAGCCATAGGCGCTTTGTTTAATGATTTTTCCGTCTTTCACTACGACCAGTACCGCACCCGGAAAACCTTTGGCGATGTCGGCTTCAATCAGCTCATCCACCTCATCAAACCTGCCCTGATAGTCTGCTGTAGCATCAATCAGGCGCGGATAAGGAATTCGCACCTCCAGCGTCGCATCCGCCGGTTCAACAGCTTTGACATGGAAGGTGTTGATACCGTCCTGCGTTCGCCGATGCAGCGAATAATCGTAAGTTTTTCCGGCCCGCAAAGGTGTGGCGATATTCAATGTTTCACCGTTGACCTCGAGTACTGCGGTCAGATCCTGCTCCGCGGACAACAGCAGCTCACCACGCCCGCGGTAGCTCTTGAAGCCGGCCTTGTCATTCACCAGTTCACGACTCGAACGCTGCGCCTCTGGCTCTGGAAAACTGGCATCAATCTGGCCATGCTTAGGCTGCCAGCGTGGAGCGGGCTGCGCGGTAAGCTCCGCCTGATAACGCGTCCACAGCTGCTCCAGTTTTTCCGGGAAATACTTCTCCAGTAATGCGAACAAAGCCGCACTGGTCTGGCTATCAGCTTTACCGTTCACCAGCCAGGGTAAGAAGTGCATTTGAAACGCCGCTACCGTGCTTGCGGTGGTCTCATCGTAAACACCCGTCTCGGTCAGTCCGTAACCGTAGGCATGCAACGCGGCCTGTAACAAACCGGTGTTCAACGGCTGCTGATTAAAAATCTTCCAGTATTTGCTTAAGGTATCCTGCTCGTACCAAGCGCCGACGCCATGTTGGTAGAGCTGATACCAGGGGAAGCGTGGACCTGGATCGTTTTTACGGGTGGGGGTGATATCCGAATGCCCCACTACAGCAGTTGGGTGAATGTCCGGATGGCGCTCAAGAATATCCTGCGCTAGCTCAATCACCTTTTCGATTTGCGCAGGATCGTAGTCCGGGAACACACACAGGCGGTTTTCGCCGTGCTCCGCGCGGGACGGTTGTGTGCTGGTATCCCATTCGCACTGCGGTACGTTGACGATTTCAATGCCAATGGACTGATCATTGAGGTCACTGCGGCCCTGCCAATAGCTTGCGCCGGCGTGCCAGGCCCGCTCTGACTCGTCCACCAATTGGAAGACCTTAAGCTCATCATGCGGATAGCTTGGATCACCAGACTCCGGCACCAGATAATGCGAACTTAGCCCTTTTGGCTCTACCAATACCTGCACGCTTTTCTGATAGTCGATGGCCGTGTAGTGCATCACCAGAACTTTAATCCGGTGATCGTAATTCGCCGACGGCATCTGTTCATAGTCTGCGAAGCTGCTGCAGCTATTGACGGTAAACAATGCCACTAAGGCAACGCTAAAGGGTTTGATAAAAGTTCGGATCATGGTGCCTTACAATGCTTCTGAATAAATTGTTCATGAGTCGGAAGTTGCGCGACAGATTGCGCAAAGATCCGCTGGACCGTTTGCAGGTGCTGCTGCATTTCCGCTGCTGGCATCTGCTCTGCTAAAGGATGCACCTGGGCGGGCCGGAGCCCCTGGCCCTGGAACATGGAAAACCAGCTGATTTCGTTAAATAGCTCGTTATTACTGTTTTTAAATACGCTGGCGTTCTCGCGGTACAGGTCAAGCCGCTCCTGCAGGGAGTCCGGCACTTCCATGTCACGGCAATAGCGCCAGAACTCCGAGTCATCCCGCTCAGTCAGCTTATAGTGACACATGACAAAATCACGAATGTTGGTGATTTCCTCCGCGGTGTACTTATTAAACGCTGCCGCCCGTTCGCTGAGTTCACCTGGCCCCGGTAACAAGCTGATTAAGCGCATAATGCCTGACTGAGTCAGTTGTAACCCGGTCGACTCCAGCGGCTCAATAAATCCGGCGGACAAGCCGATGGCAACACAGTTATGACGCCAGGCCTGGTCGCGACGGCCATTTATCCAGCGCAAATGATTAGCTTTACTGTCGTGATTGCCGATGGTCTGGCGAAAATCACGCTCGGCTTGCTCCGTATCCGTGAAGCGACTCGAATACACCCAGCCCTCGCCAGTGCGGTGCTGCAAAGGGATCCGCCAGCGCCAGCCCTCATGATGGGCGATCGAGCGTGTATACGGCAGAATAGCATCGTTATGGTGCTGACCGGGTAAGGCGACAGCGCTGTCACACGGCATCCATTTACGCCAGTCGTGATAGCTGACGCCCAGAGCTTCACCAATCAGCAGCGCTTTAAAACCACTGCAGTCAATGAAAAAGTCGCCGTTAAGTTCGCCGTGCTGCTCGAGCATTAAGGCATCGATTGGGCCTTGCTCGACGCGTTGCTTGGCACTGACCATGCGGTCTTCCAGGGCGACAACACCCCGCTGCGTGGCATAGCGCTTAAGATAGTGAGCGTATTTCAGCGCATCAAAATGATACGCATATTTGATGTGCCCCAACGGACTGCGTTTATCTGCAATGGGCCGGCTAAACTTGTGTTCGATGGCGGCACGCCATTCTAAATTGAGATCGCTAAGCGGGATGGCATTGGCCTCGCCCTGCTCGCGAAGGTGGCGTAAGTAATAATGATGAAAAGGCACGCCGTTTAAGGTAACGCCATAAGGACCAAACGGATGCATATAGAAATCACCGATGTTCTGCCAGTTTTCAAACGCAATGCCCAGCTTGAAGGAGCCATTGGTTTCCCGCAGAAAGTCATCTTCATTGATTTCAAGAAGTTGATTGAATTCCCGAATGCCCGGGATGGTGGCTTCGCCGACGGACACGGTGCCGATAGCTGCCGATTCCACTAAGGTGATTCGGTACTTTTGCCGGTCAAGGACTTTGCTTAACGCTGCAGCAGTCATCCAGCCTGCCGAGCCCCCACCTAAGATAACGATTTGATACGGATGCGTCATCGAATTGTTCATCAGAGGACCAAAATAGATGCGGCCAGCCGAAGCTGACCGCATTGTTTCATTTTCACCGTGCGACTTAGAAGTTGTAAGTCAACTGCAGGGTGTATGAACGCCCGCGTGGATCTGCTACGCGAGGGTCAAACGCTGCACCAGGTGAATAATCGTTCTGGTGTGCAGTGAACGGTGGATCGCGGTCAAACAGGTTCTTGATGCCGAAGGTCACATCAAGGTCTTCCCACGCCAGGTAGCGAACACTGTAGTTGTAGATTGTATAGCTACCAACTTCACCATCGTAGTACGCAGGGTTTGCGATACCTGAACGAACACCTGGTGGTGTTTCATCATCGTAGCTATGACGATAAATCTGCGTCAGGTTATGTGCAAAGTCGCCTTTAGCGTAGTTGAACATAATGGTGTGCTTCCAGCGCAGAGGAATGTTACCGCGTGAGTGGGTACCCACCAGGTTGTCACCCCATGCTGCGTTGTCGAGCAGTTTCTTCTTATCTTCAATCAGATAGCTACCATTGAAGTTCACGTTCCAGAGACCACCGGCAAGTTCACCGTTGCTCTGAATACCCACTTCAATACCGCTGGTTTCACGTTCACCGGCGTTGATGTAACGGGTATCGATGGTTACCAGTTCGCCAGCTTCATTACGGATGAAGTTCTCTTCGAACAGCTCGTAGTTTTCCAGCAAGTCGCGGAAACCTGGGATCTGAATGGTGCCGTCGATGACGATACGCCACCAGTCGACATTCATTGAGAAGCTATCGGTCGGTGCATAAACGACACCAAAGCTTTGTTGCTTCGATTCCTCAGGACCTAAATCTTCTTTACCACCGAATAAACGGGTTGGCGTGATAGGTGTATCACAGTTCGGGTCGCTGGCGTCGACTTCACCACCAGGGCAGTCACGCGGATCAGCAAGATCCTGACCTGTGTAAGGTTGCTCAGAAACGCCGTTAAACAGTTGGTTAAATGACGGTGTACGGAAGCCAGTACTGTAGGCACCACGTACTAAGACTTCCTCCACTGGGGTCCACACTAAGCCTACTTTCGGGTTAGTGGTGCCACCAAAACCATCGTAATGGTCATAGCGAACCGCTAGGTTCATTTCAAACGTCTCAACTACCGGCACCAGTGCTTCGGTAAATACCGCTTTTACAGTGCGGTCAACATCGTCAAGCTCGTTGGCGTTGTCAAATGGCGCACCATAAATTTCCGGACGATCTGCAGCTGCACGACGGTCACCGTTGAATTCATAACCTTCGTTACGAATATCAACACCACCGGCTACATAAACGTTATCGCCACCCCAACCAAGGCTCCAACCTGTATCACCCGTGATCGACGCATCGAACTGGGTCATCGTGGTTTTACCACCGTACAGGATAACGCCTTCAGCAGAAGCTGCGGCTAAAGCATCCATACCGGCTTGAGTTTGTGACTGGTCCGGCAATAAGAATGGGTTAATCGCGCCACTACCAATGCCTTGTGCAAGCATTGAGGTGTAGTGATAACCACCGCCAAGCTGCGACTCGGATTCGTTGGTAGCATGGCCTAAGCCAACACGGTAATCCCAAAAACCGATAGTGCCTTCAACACCGAACTGAATCTTCATTGCTTCAGTTGTGGTTTCGATTTCACGAGGTCCACAATCCATACAACGCCAGCGATACGCAATCGGGGCGCCGATGTTTAACTGATCGGCGCCGTAAAACGCTGATAACGCATCAACAATATAGTCATAAGACGCACCAGTACTTGGGTAATACCCCTCAGAACCGATTGACCATGGTGTGATCTGGTTTGGCTCAAAGACTTTTTGTGAAGTCACTTCTGAACCCAGAACTTCGACAAAACCTTCAGCATTATCGCCCAGAACCATAGTTCCGCGTGCAACGAAATCAAAACTGTCGACCGGCTGCTGCAATGCTGCGGCACGCGGATAATCCCATGCACAGCTCACACCTGAGTTACGTTCACGGTTCCACAGTTCCGCTGCATCAGGGCCCATGTTCGGATAGACATCACAACCGGGCATACCAGGGAGAGCAAGCACGTTGAGTACGTCATTAATCCGATCAGGGTCGCCCGGGTATTGTAAACCGGTACCGATCAAGTTGTAGTTTGGTGAGTTAGGATCATCACCGCCTGGACGGTTGTTCAGTGATGCGAATGGCGTACCACGCGTATCTGGTGACAAACCACTTTCTGGCTGGAAGGTGTTGGTGAAATCACGATCGACACCGCGCAGGATTTCTGCTTTACGATACGAGAGTGAAGCCATCACATTGTAGCCATCAGAATATAAATCGCCTTTACCTGCTAAGACGTTGAAACGGTAAATGTTACCGCCGCCGTTCTCAGTATGATCTGCGAAGGCGCCAACTTGCGCGCCCTGAAAATCTTTTTTCAGGATAAAGTTGATAACACCACCGATTGCATCAGTACCGTATACGGCAGAAGCGCCGTCACGTAATACTTCAACTCGCTCGATGGCAGAGAAAGGAATTGAGTTCAGGTCAACTGAACGCCCCTGGAGGCCGTGAGTTGCAGTACGACGACCGTTCAAAAGAACCAGTGTCGACCCTGAACCTTGTTGTCGCAAGTTAGCTGTTGAAGCACCGTTGTTACCGCGCTCTTCACCACTTACGATACCTGTGTTACTGGCCAGGTTGTCATTTGAGTTTGAAGCAACGTTAAGTTGTAACAATAACTGTTCTGCAGTGGTAATACCCTGTGCATCAATCTCGTCACGCGAAATAACGGTCAGCGGTAAATCGCTTTCCATCGCTGTACGTTTGATACTTGAACCTGTTACCTGAATTCGTTCAACTTTCTCTGCTTCTTCGTTTTGCTGTGTGTTCTCTTCTTGATCGACATCCTGAGCATAAGCGAGGCCGCTCATACTTGTAGTCAATCCCAGCACGAGTGCTATTTTATTGAGTTTCACTTTGCAATCTCCGCTCGTTGTAAGAATCTGATGCGTATCGTGACTACGCTTTCTTTTTATAATCTCTGCCGCTAATCGACGAGTTACCACAACCGATGAAAAAATCCATCATGAGTTGAAAGTACCACATATTCTTATAATGTAAATAATAAATTATTCCAAGTTGTTTAGTGAGTAATTTTTATGCGTCAGGTCAAGAGTGCTGTTTTTACACTCAATTTTTATGATTAATTACCGCCGCTTATGGGTGTCAGCCAATTTTGTTGCGGAATGTTTCTTGCGCCAGAAGCGTCAACTCCCACGCCTGTTATGTCAATTTATTCTAACAAATGGTGCTTTTATTCAACTCCTGAGATGAGATAAATCCCTTTACTAAGGAATAATTTATTTTTCGGGGCAGCTGAAGTAGGATAGCTGACCAGAAATCTATCACCCGAACTTAATTTAAAGAGTGTAACCATGTTTCGTACCTTTGCTTTTCTTGCTGCGACCGCGTTTGTGATTGCCAGTATTGCCGCCTGTTCGCCGCAAAGCGAGCCGCCAACGCCAACCTCGGAGGTACGACAGCTGCTGGGTCAGAAGCTGATGCTGGACTTCCGCTACTTTTGTGACGATGGCACCGCCGCGGAAAAGTGCCAGCAAGCAGTGACGGAACTTCCTGAAGAGCTGGCCGAAGTGCTTCGCGAGGGTGTGATCGGCGGCGTGATCGTGTTTTCTGAAAACCTGCAAAGCGTACCGCAGATCATGACTCTGATTGATGAAATGCAGGACGTCATGCGCGCAAGCGGTCACCCGCCACTCTTTATTGCCTTGGATCAGGAAGGTGGCCGCGTGGCCCGCTTACCTGATGACATCGCCACGCGTTTTGCCGGCAATATGGCCATTGGCGCAACTTACCCACAGCGCCAGACCGAATTTGCTGAGCAAGTAGGCGCTGGCATTGGCAAAGCTGTTAAATCACTAGGCTTTAACGTGAACTTTGCCCCCACCGTCGACGTTAACGTGAATCCGGAGAACCCGGTCATCAATGTCCGCAGTTACGGTGAGGACGCTGAGCTGGTGGCCACCCTTGGCATGGCCACTGTCAAAGCCATGCAGGCACAGGGCGTGATGAGTGCGCTTAAACACTTCCCGGGGCACGGCGACACCCATGTGGATAGTCACACCGGCTTGCCCCGCGTAGATCATGACCGCGCCACTATTGACGCAGTTGACTTGCTGCCATTTCAGCGCAGTATTGCCAGCAGCACGCCACCGGCGATGATTATGACCGCGCATATTCAATACCCGCAATTAGATGACACCACCTTTGTCGCGAAAGATGGTCAGGCCACGGTCGTGCCGGCCACCATGTCGCAGAAAATTTTAACCGGCGTATTGCGTGATGAACTTGGCTATCGCGGTGTCATCATCACCGACGCGCTCGACATGGCAGGAATTGCTCATTACTTTGAACCACTGGCGGCGACCATTCAAACCTTCAACGCCGGTTCCGATATAGCATTAATGCCGTTCACTATCCGTAACAATGCGGATATTGATGCCTTTTGGCAGTATTTCGAAGGGTTGGAGAGGGCTGTTCAAGCTGGGCAACTTGATTTGGAACAGTTGCGCGTGTCCGGCGCCCGCATCGCCGACCTGAAACAGCGCTATGGACTTCTGTCATCAGCATCTCTGCCGCTGGCTGAACGAATTCAGTATGTCCAGAATAAGCTGCCCCTGGCGGCTAACAAAGAGCTTGAACGCAAGCTGGCAGCGGCTTCTGTTACTAAGGTCTGGGACAACGCCCTATTGCCGATAACGACGAAAGCCTGGCAGCTGGTCATGCCCGATACACTGCGTTGTGTTGCTTTTGAACAAGCGATCCTTGCACAACAGCCTGGTGCTGAAGTGAACTGTGTCAGCTTGAGCAAATTACCTGAGGGCCAGCCATGGCAGGACTGGAATCCGGACGCGACACTGGTCATCGGCGATATAACCCCGCACCACAGTCTGGCAGAGATGGGTGGGATGGACGATTTGGCGAACTGGCGCGAACGGCCCAGTAAAGCAGACCAGTACCTGTGGCTGGAACAGGTACTCGCTGTGGCTAAGCAGCGTCAGCAACCTACTGTGCTGGTCGCCCTGCGCGCTCCTTATGTGCTGTCACGTTACCGGGACGTCGCTGATGCCGCGCTTGCCAGTTACGACTACAGTGCGCATGGTTCTGAAGACAGCAGCGCACGGATTCATAGCCCCAGTATCGATGCCATCGTCGCCGTTTTATTAGGCGAGCAGGCACCGGGTGTGCTGCCGGTGACAGTATTCCCGTCTGCGCCTAACTAAAGGCCCGCCTGTACAGGTTTGAGTGACGCAACCAATTCGGTTGCGTCATCGCCGATGTTGATAAGCTCCGGCAGTTGCTGCTGCCGGGCGTCATATTCAGTAAAGCCGTGGATACCACGCGCATCACCGATAAATTCCACCCGTAGCAACTCATCACCTTTTTCCCGTGACAAACAGATATCCGTTTGAAAAGGCGCATGAGTACCATCGTCGATGGTCACCTGACAGATCTTTATGTCGCAAAAGCCATCCGCCGTATTGGCTGGAATAGAGTAATAGTCAGCTAACGTGTAGTTTCGGTGTGCATCGGTAAACAGGGCCTCCAACGCCACCTGCAGCGCAATTACATTCATACGCCGGGCAATCTGTCGATGCGGATCCTGACGGTGTGCACCGCTTTCGATCAAGATGGTACTTGCTCCTGTACCGGCAATGTTGTCGCCAAACGAGCGTTCTGAATAGCTGTCGTCGTACCGGGCAATGCCGCCTGGCAGCCAGTGCGACAACATTTGTCGCATGTGGGCAATCATCTGTTTGGCTTGTAAGCGTGCACTATCGACATGTTTGTCCGGATGATAAGCAGGCGCCAGAAAAGCAACGGTCGCCGGTTCCGCGCTGTTCCCCACCGCATAATAAGGGTTCTGATCATGCAGATTAAACGCCAGCGTCGGCTGTAAGCTCTGCACTTGTTGCCATAATAAACGCCCTTCCGGGCTTTGCCTGGCCAGTGCATCGCGGTTGATGTCGATGCCTTGGGCATTCTGCCGTGTGCGTTGCGCCGCTCCGTCGGGATTTAGCATCGGCACCACATGCAAGGTGAGCAGCTGCTGCCAGTCGTTGGGTAAGCCCGACAATTGCTGCGTCAGCAGCAACTGCAGCCAATCCAGTACCGCTGCTGTTGCCGTGGGTTCATCGCCATGCATCTGCGTCCACGCCAACACCACCAGAGGTCCATTGCCAAGGGTGAGCCGGCGAATCGGTGTGCCCAGGTAGGACGCGCCGATATGAGTCACTCGCAGTGCCGCATGCCTGGCCAGCTCGTCCATAACCGGAGCGATATCAGCATAGGTCAGGTGCCTGCGATCAAGTTGTGGCCACTGCACAGCGCTAATTTGCTGCTCCAGTTCAGCAATGGCAACGTTGGGATGGGTCATGACGAAACTCCTTTAGAACTGTCTTTTTGCTGGCTGATGGCATCGAGTAGAAAAGCAATATGCTGATAGTCCAGGCCACTGTGCTGCGCGAGGCCTATTTCACAGGTGCGGCTATTGCTGATTGCGGTCTTACAGCCGCTGGGTATTTGGCTTGCCAGGGGGCCGAGCGCATGCTTGTTCAAGTCGGGTAAGGTAAAGCCTTTATCGCCGGCAAAACCGCAGCACTGAATACCGTCCGGTTCTATCACCTGCTCACTGCACAGCTGCGCCAACCCGCGCAACGTCGCGCCCCCATCAATCCGGCGACTACTACAGGTGACGTGCAGCATCACCGGCTCCTCAGTAGGCCGAATATCAAGCGCAGGCGCTACCTGTCGATAAAGAAAGTCACTCAGTTCCAGCACCTTGAGATCTTTGGCATCACTCAGCTGTAATGCACATGGACTCGCGTCGAGCACCACTGGCCAGCGGCCCTGCTCACTGGCCTGCCATAACAACTCCAGCAAGTGGTTTTTGCGTTCACTTGCCTGGTCCGGATAACCTTTACTTTGCCAGGGCTGCCCACAGCAGGACTCACTTGCGGTATCTGCCAAAATCACCTCGATGCCGGCCTTATTGCAAAGTCGGATCACCGTATCTGGCAAGCTATCTCCGGCGCTCTTCTGATAACCAAACAGACGATTTGGACAGGTCACCAGGTACACCACTTTGCTGGCGGCCTTGCGAGCTTTTAATGTGACCTCGCCGGTTGCTACTGGCGGTAACGCCGGCATTCCCCGGGGGCTAAATTTTTGATACAGGACCGGGGCTAGCCTGGCGACATTGCGCGCTGCACTCATCCCAAACCTTGCGATCTGCAGGCTACCTTTCAGGTGTTGCGCGGACCACCGTGCCAGACGCGGATATCGAGCCTGCTCTGCGCGCAACTGCTGCACCCAGGTGCCGGTGTTGATGCCGACTGGACAAGCACTGGCACACAGCCCTGTCGCCGCACACGAATCGATACCTAAGTGCTGGAAATCCTGTTCAACGGTGCGTTTATCCGCCGCATTGAGGTGCTGCGCACGTCGCATCAGCGCAATTCGCTGACGCGGTGACAGCGTGTAATGCAACGACGGGCACTGCGGCTCACAAAAGCCACATTCAATGCAAGCGTCCACGATGGGATCAACCGCAGGCAGTTGTTTCAGGTCCTCAATGTGAGCTGTCGGACTGGCATTAATGATGACGCCCGGATTTAAAATCCCAACCGGGTCGATCAGTTGCTTTAACTTTTGCATGACGGCAAGCCCTGCCCCACCCCATTGCGCATAAAGGTAAGGCGCCATATTCCGGCCGGTGCCGTGCTCTGCTTTCAGGGTGCCGTCGAAACGTTCGGTGACCAGCGCCACCACTGCGGCCATAAAGTTGGCATAGCGCTCAGTTTCGGTGGCCGTCGCGAACGCCTGAGTAAAGACGAAGTGGACGTTGCCATCCAGCGCATGTCCAAAAATAATCGCCTCATGGTAGCCGTGCTCGATAAATAATTCCTGCAAGGCCGTGACCGCTGCAGGGAGTTGAGACAAGGGAAATGCCACGTCCTCGATGATGACCGTGGTGCCGCTGGCCCGCACTGCCCCCACGGCGGGGAATAAACCCTTACGGATCTGCCAGAGCGCCGCCACGGTGGCAGGGTCATCGGAAAATTCACACAAGGCCCGCACACCCGCTACCCCGGCGAAACACTCTTCAATACTTGCTAAGGCTTGGTGCAGCTGGGCGGAGGAGTCACGGCCCACATCGACCAACAAGGCGACCGCATCGCGATCAGGCAGGACGCTGGTGTGGGCTGCCAGTAGGTCACTCACCGACGCCAGCGAGCGGCCATCCATAAATTCCACAGCATTCACGCCAATCGCTTTTAGGTCAGCGATTACCGCGCAGGCAGCGTGACTATCTGCGAACAGATAAAGCCCCGTCGCACTGGCTTTGGGAAGTGCTATGGTGTGGTAGGTAATATCCGCGATAAAACCCAGCGTGCCCTCAGAGCCAATCAATAAATGAGTTAAAATCGCCACCGGATCCTGGTAGTCGAGTAAGGCATTCAAACCATAGCCCATGGTGTTTTTCAGGCGGTACTGATGGGTGATTTTGCTGCTGAGATCGGCGTCGTCGCGCACCTCTTGCGCCAGCTCCGCGAGCGCCTGCAGTAACTCGGCATGACTCGCGCGGAACGCTGCAACCGAAGCCGCGTCGCTGGTGTCTACCCGGGTGCCGTCGGCCAGCACAAAGGTGAGTTCCTGCAACGTATGGTAACTGTTGTGACGCACGCCACAGCACATGCCTGAGGCATTGTTGGCGGCAATGCCGCCGATTTTACAGGTGTTAATTGACGCCGGGTCCGGGCCAATTTTACGGCCATAAGCCGCCAGTTTACGGTTGGCCTCAGCGCCAATCACGCCAGGCTGCAAACGCACGCGCTCGCCTTTGTCCAGAATCGCAATACCCTGCCAGTCACGGCTCAGCACCACCAATACTGAATCTGAAATCGCCTGCCCGGACAAACTGGTGCCCGCAGCGCGGAAGGTTAATGCGACTTTATGCTGTTGCGCCAGGCGCAGCAGCTGCTGCAGTTCCGCAACATCGACAACCTCCACCACCAGCTGCGGCACTTTATGGTAGAAACTGGCGTCGGTGCTATGCGCAAGGCGACGGGTCAGATCCGTCATCCGTCGCTCGGGCGGAAGCAGCTCCTGAATACCCTGCATAAAGGCATTAGTTAGCGCTGAGGATTGAGGCACCAGAAACTCCTTTTGATATTCGCGTCAACTCGTTTATATTTGAATAAATAATTCCACAGGGTAGGGCATCATGTCCGCATTTGCGAAAATAAAAGCAATACAACATTCATTATCGGCCAGCGAAGCTAAGCTTGCGTCGTTTACCCTTACCTCGCCGAGTGCCATGCGTGATATGTCATCGTCGCAATTGGCAAAAACTGTTGGCGTCAGCCAGTCCAGCGTGGTCAAATTCGCCCAGAAGCTTGGCTATAAAGGTTATCCGGCATTTAAGCTATCCGTTGTTGATGCACTCAACAAAAAAGCGCACCAAGCCGCCCGCTTACATGGCGAAATCACCCTCGAGGATGATTTCAACGACATGGCGGATAAATTACTGGCCGCCAAAATCAATGTGCTCAGCGAAACCCGCAACCTGAATGAGAAAGAATCTTTCCGTGACGCTGTTCAGCGAGTATTGGCTGCCGATCGCATTCTTATCAGTGGCATTGGCGGCTCGGCCCTGGTCTGCAAAGACCTCTGCTACAAGCTGCAGAAACTCGGCTTGCAAGCTCAGGCCGATGCCGACAGTCATATCCAGCTTGCTATCGCGGCCACCCTGAGCGCCAACGATGTAGTAATTGCCATCAGTGAATCGGGCACCACCCGCGAGGTGACCCGGGTCATCAAAGAAGCGCAGCGTCATCAGTGCCAGGTGATCTCCATCACCCGTTACGGTAAAACTGCCGTCAATCAGTTAGCCGATGTAAAACTCTATTCCGTTGCCGAAAGCGAGTCGACGCGGCTTTCATCTATTCACGCCCGCACCGCACAAAACTTGATTATCGATCTGCTCTTTATCGCGTTGATTCAGGCATCGGAAGCGGGCCGAACCACACTGGCGCAGACCAACAAAGCTTTTCAGCGGCTGCGCGGCAACTAAACTGGATCACGGGTACAGCAAATACGGCTCACGTCGCGCTTTAAATCGCGCCAGATCCGCTTGCCAGGAGGCCCTTATTTCTGCCTCGGACTGCCCTGCCTCGATGGCTTTGCGCAAAGCGTCTGTGCCACTTAGTTTATCCATAAAATCGGGCGCGGTGAAAAAGGTCACGCCCGCCTTCGTAAAAGCTTGGTGCGCACTTATCAGTAAACTCAGATCCAGTCCCTGCAGATCACTGTCGCGCAGGTCTTTACCATAAACAATCTGACCTTCGAGTTTCGGTGACGGCGCGCTCTTCGGCATGCTGCGCGGACTGAACTTAAAATCGCCTAAGTGCACTTCATCATGGCCCATGACCTGAAATGGGAAATCCGTACCGCGACCAATACTGACCGCTGTGGCTTCGAACAGACACAGGGACGGATACAGTTGAATCGCCTGATCATTGGGCAAATTTGGACTCGGCGCGACTGGCAACGAATACGCCTCCGTGCGCGCATAGTCCGCCACAGGAATAACTGTCAGACTCAGGTCCTGTGCCTGTTGAATCCAGCCTTCGCCTTTAATCATCAGCGCCAGCTCGCCAACGGTCATGCCATGCAACAGAGGAATTTCGTGCATACCCACAAAGGACTGAAAGGCAGGTTCCAGTACCGGGCCATCGACAAAAGCACCATTGGGGTTCGGCCGATCCAGTACCATCATGGCGATACCCTGCTCCGCCGCAGCTTCCATCACGTAATGCATGGTGCTGATATAGGTGTAAAAGCGTGCGCCCACGTCCTGAATGTCGAAAACGATGGTATCGACATCCGCCAGCATTGCCGGCGATGGTTTTTTGGTTTTGCCATAAATCGATAAGATCGGCAGTCCGGTGCGCGGGTCAATAGCATCAGTAATGGTTTCGCCGGCACCAGCGTCGCCGCGAAAGCCATGTTCAGGGGCCAGCACTTTGACCACCTCTATGCCTTCGGCTAAGAGGTAATCGACCAGGTGCTGCTCACCCACGCGCGAGGTTTGATTAACCACCAGCGCCACGCGCTGGCCGCGCAAGGAGGGTAAGTACTTACTTGCTTGCTCTGCAGCAACAGTGGTCGCCTGTGCCTTACCTGGCAAGGCAAAGGCACTGAGACTTAGCAGGCAAATGATAAGCGTCAGGCGCTGCCAAAGATTCATAATTTTTGCTCCACCGCACGGCGCAGGAAACCATCTTGCTGGTCAAGCAGCGCTTCAGCTTCCGCCAGCTCGGCACCGGTTAAAATCATTAAAATGGCGAGCTTGGCACGGTTCTTAGCCGCTTTTAAGGCCGCTTCTGCCGTTTCACGGGAACAGTCTGTGGCCTGCATGACAATTCGAATCGCCCGCGCGCGCAGCTTTTCGTTACTGGCGTTGACATCGACCATCAGGTTTTCATAGGTTTTGCCAAGGCGAATCATGCTGGCGGTGCTAAGCATGTTGAGCACTAGCTTTTGCGCCGTGCCCGATTTCATGCGGGTCGAACCGGTCAGAGCCTCAGGCCCCACCACCGGACAAATGCCAATCTGCGCAGTGGTCATCAGTGGTGAGTCAGGATTACAGGTCACCGATACCGACACACAACCGATGGCATTCGCATACTCAAGGGCTGCGACCACATAAGGCGTGCGGCCACTGGCGGAGAGTCCTACCAATACATCCTTGCTGGATAAATGAACGGCTTTGACATCGGCAATCCCCGCTTCGCGGTCATCTTCGGCGCCTTCAACGGCGAACTGGATGGCGTGCTCGCCCCCGGCAATGATGCCCTGTACCAGATCATCGGGTACGCTGAACGTAGGCCGGCACTCTACTGCGTCGAGAATGCCGAGTCGGCCACTGGTGCCGGCACCAATATAAAATAGCCGGCCTCCGGCTTGCAGACGTTCGACAATGGCGTCGACGGCCTCAGCAATGCTGGGGATTTGGGAAGCCACCGCGGGTGCGACGTGCGCGTCTTCATGATTGAGCTTACGCAAAATCCCCTCACTGGAGAGGATATCGATTTCCATCGTCTCTGGGTTACGTCCCTCTGAAACGATTTTATTCAGTTGCGCCAGCAGTTCGGCAGTGCGTTTTGAATCTTCCATAAGTACTCTTATACGTTGCGCTCGTTGCCGTTAGCTTCCTTAGCTGACGAGCCGGTCAAACAAATCAGGGTTGAGATGGCAGTGCCAATCATCAATTGCCAGGTAAAGCCGATATCGGTCACCCACGCCGTGGGCCAGATGGCGTCCATGACATAGGGTTGCATCAGCAGTGGCACAATAAAGCCAATCACCAGCGCTGCGGCGACAGATGCCGGGCTACCGCGCTTACTAAACAAAGTCACAAAGTAGACGCCCAACAGACCACTGTAGGAGAACACCATGACACTTAAGGCAAACTGCAGCAATGGCGTATCCGTGTACTGTTGCCAGTAATAGCACAGGCAGGCCATCAGTGCTAAAGCGGCCGCGACCAGGGTCATACCTAACTGACCGGCACGCACGAAGTGCTTTTCGCTGGCATCGGCGCGCCGACGCAGCTTCCAGGGCCGGTAAATATCCTGGATCAGGACGCTGGACATGGAGTTCAGGCCCGAGTTCAGGGTCGACAATGCGGCGGCAATAATACCTATGGTGACCAAACCACGGACGCCCGCAGGGATTTCCGTGAGCACGTAATACATGAAAATGGTGACCGCTTCGCCGGCAAACGTTGGCACCGGTCCATCGCCCTGGCCACTGGCCATGATATCCGGACGCTGATAGTAAATGTAAAGCAGCAGGCCGATGACAATAAAGAGCAGCATGACAGGAATAACCATGACCACCGACATCAGCATGGCTTTACTGCCTTCTTTGGCATTTTTACAGGTCAATACCCGTTGGGTCATGTCCTGATCCAGACCAAAGGCGGCAATATTCAGTAGCACGAAGCCCGTTAATACTGACCAGATGTTGAAGACGCCCGCGCTGCTGAAATCCATTTCCGTATCAATCAGCTGCAGCTTCGAGGGAGCCCCCGGTGCGGGATTTTGCAGGGCACTGACCAGCTCGCTAAAACCAATCGGAATCGCATTATAAAGTACGATGATGACCGCGATGGCGGCACTGACATAAATAACAGCCTGCAGGACATCCGAGTAAATAACCGTACGGATCCCACCATAAACTGTATACAACAGGCCAGCTAAGGTGATGATGAGCGTCGCCGCGATAACGCTACTAGCAGCAAAATCGCCAAACAGAATCATCGCCACGGCAATCGCCGCCATATACAGCCGCGCCCCGCTGGCAAAGATACGTCCAAACAGGTACATGACCCCCGCCTGACGCTTCGCCGCCGCGCCAAAACGCTGTTCCAGTAACTCATAGACGGTGTAGACGCGGAACTGGTAAAACTTGGGGATCAGGAAGATGGCAACAAAGCCGACCGCGATAAACGCACCAATGTTGGTCGCCAGATAGGTTAAATCACCGCGATAGCCCTGATCCGGGCCACCCAGGAAGGTTGCCGCGGACTGTGACGTCGCCAGTACCGAAATCGCCACCACCCACATCGGCATTTTGTTGCCGCCAAGGAAGTAATCCTGCGTTGACGCATTACGACGATTAAACAGCCAGCCGCTGCCCAGCAGCACCAGCCCATAAGCAATAAACACCAACACGTCTGCAAACGAATAATAGCCGAGCATAAAGTCTTTTCGGGTTAAATGATTTACCAGTTAGAATAGATTATTCCAACTTTAATGTATACCAGGAATATAAAATGGAAAAAGGAAGGGCTGCCCTTCCTTTTGCCAGGCCGCTAGTTTGCGGGATTTGTGAGAAGTGCCTGTACGGTTTCGGTCAGCAGACGCTCAAGTTTTGCGCCAGCAATGCCTACGTTTTCATAGCTGTTGCCTGCGACTG
Organism: Pseudidiomarina terrestris; assembly: GCF_030466405.1. Classification (GTDB taxonomy): domain Bacteria; phylum Pseudomonadota; class Gammaproteobacteria; order Enterobacterales; family Alteromonadaceae; genus Pseudidiomarina; species Pseudidiomarina terrestris. Next base: position 640,909 of record NZ_JAGGJF010000001.1, read on the forward strand.
AGGCTTGTGCGGCGACGGTAAATTCGCGGGTGCCAGAGGCCAGTGGCAGGCAAACGTGCGCCAACGCTACGACTTCACTGGTACCGCGAGTTTCACTGGGACCGGCACCAAGTTTATGGAAGATCCGCCAGTTGCCTGCGGTTGCCTGATCGAGAACTTGCTGGGTGCTGAGTTCCGCCAGTTCCGGCAAGTGGGTTTTTAATGCTGCGGCGATGGCCCGATGGGGCATCAGGCTGGCTCCGGCCATCATCCCGCCGGCGTTGGCACTATTAGCACTGTGTCCCGGACCGTAAAACAACATCATCACGGCATCATCCGACAGGCCCGGCATACGCGTTTCCGGCACGCGTTTATGGGTCGCCAGCCGTTTGAGGAACTCAGCCGAAGCCAGTGTCGTCATCGGTTTATTGCCGGTCAGCCCGCAGTCTTCACAACGATAACCGAGCATGCCGGGGTCACTGTCATCGGGCACAAAAGCCGCACTGACGGCGCGTGATGGCGTGCGCCAAAAGCGATCGACCGGGGCATAAGCTGCAGGTCCGTAGGCACCGCGGAACTTGACCTGGGGCTGGCCGATGTGCAGCCAGGAGTCATGGAACAACGCAGTTAAGTAATCGCGCCCGGCGAGGTTAGCAAGGTAATAGGCGTAGGCGTTGGAATTTCCATCTGCAGCACCTGAAGCCTCGTAACTATGCACGCTGGTGATTAAATCCGCTAGTTTCAGGTCGCCCACAGTCGTATCAGGCTGCGCAAAATTGTCGCTCAGCAGCGACAACGCGCCGCTGTACGCCATAATTTTTGACGAGCTCCACGGCTCATACAGATCATCATGGGTCTGCGCATTGGCAAGGTAGCGAAACGCCAGTTCCTCGCCCTTGCGGGCGTAATCGATCACTAATACTTTGCCATCTTCGGCACTGGCATCAAAAAAGCTCCAGTCATGCACACTGCGCTCCACCCAGCCCTTGCTCACCCCGCTTTCCCTAACCGTTTTGTAGGAATCACTCGCTGGCGCAATCGCCGGAGCACAGGCCTGCCAGCGTTGCTCGGCGTTTGCTGGTAACAACGGCGGTGCCCCCATCACCTGCTCGTAATAGGCTTCCCCCTGCGGACCTTCATGTTTGGCGATGGCGGTCCCGGCGAAAACCGCGGCGCTAGCAAAGACACCCACCACCGTCGTAGAAATTGCATTTGTTGTTTTTTTCATCGATCGATTCCTTGTTATTCCTGAAACAAGAATAAAGTATTACAACTCATAGAGCAAAGTATGGCAGTATGTTGTCCATTCGCTGGCACAAAAACTGAAATTTCCCAAACGAAAAAGTGAGGCCATGAAGCAAGCAACCTCTTCTCTTTATTATGTGGGCGTAGATGGCGGCGGCACCAAATGCCGCGCCGAGCTCTACAACGTTCAGGGCGAACGGCTTGGCGCTGGTATAGCCGGCTCGGCCAACATTGCCCGGCAGGGCAATACCGCTCAACAGTCCATTCTTACCGCGGTAAGCAATGCGTTTGCCGACGCCTGTCTGAGTCAGGAACATTTTGCCGAGACCACGGTCTGCGCCGGTCTGGCCGGGGCTAACTTGCCCTCTGCTGCCGCGCAGTTACGTGCCTGGCCGCACCCTTTTAAAGCTTTTCACTTCACCTCAGACCTGCACACTGCTTTATACGGTGCCCATGCCGGCGCGAATGGGTCGGTGCTGGTCATGGGCACGGGTTCCTGCGCTGCTGCTTTGGTTGACGGCAAACTGGTGCAGTTCGGCGGGCATGGTTTCTTACTTGGCGATAAAGGCAGCGGTGCCTGGCTGGGCAAACAAGCGGTGATGCATACTCTTGAAGCCCTCGACGGCATTGTTCCCCGTGGCGAGCTGGCAGAGGCAGTGTGCCGTCACTACCAGTGCAGCACCGCGACGGACATTGTTGATCGACTGATTCAGGCCGCTCCCGGTGAGTTTGGTCAAATCTGTCCGAAAATTTTAGAGCTTGCCAGTCAGCACGAAAGCACCGCTCTGGCCCTGGTTGAACGCGGCAGCAGTTATCTCAGCGCCATTGCCCGCCAAGCCCTGCAACTTAGCGGTGGCAAGCTGGTGATCGCCGGCGGTGTCGCCGCCGCAATGACCCCCTGGCTTGATGACGACATTCGTGCTGCGCTCCAGGACACCCAATTTGGTCCTGAATGGGGCGCAGTGCTACTCCACCAAAACGGCGGCCTGGGAGACGTATCATGAGCCAGCAAATGTTTGACGAAGCCACCTCAGCCCCTGACATTATCGCCCAGCAGCTGCACAATAACGCTGCCCGCTGCGAGGACATTGCCAGTCAGCTCAGATCGCAGCCGCCGCGCACCATCATGATGATCGGCCGCGGCACTTCAGATCATGCCGGCGTGTTCGCCAAATACCTGTTCGAAGTGAGCTGTGGTATTCCAGTAGTTGCCGCCGCGCCCTCCGTTGCCGGGGTGTATAAACGCACCCTGAACCTCGAGGGTTGTCTGGCGATTTGTATTTCGCAGTCCGGGCAAAGCCCTGACATCGTGCAGCAGGCGCAACTGGCGAAAGCTGGCGGTGCGCGTCTGCTGGCGCTGGTCAATGTAGTGGACTCCCCACTAGGTCGACTGGCCGACGAAGTCCTGCCGCTGCATGCTGGCCCCGAACTTGCTGTGGCAGCGACCAAAAGTTACCTGGCCAGCCTCAGCGCACTGTGCCAGCTATGTGCGTACTGGCAACAGGATCGCGACTTACTGCAAGCGCTGGAGCAATTGCCGGAGGCCCTGCGCGAGGGCCAGCAACTGCCCGCCCAACTCGAAGCCACGCAACTCGATGGCTTAAAGCATTGCGTGGTGTTGGGCCGCGGCTTTGGTTATGCCATCGCCCGCGAGGTCGCGCTGAAGCTGAAAGAAGTGCTGAGTATTCACGCCGAAGCCTTTAGCAGCGCAGAATTTCTGCATGGCCCGGTAACACTGGCAGAAAAACAGCTATGCATTATCGACCTGCAGATTGATGATGAAGGCGGCCCTACTCATCAGGAACAAATGCAGGGTATTGCCGCACGCGGCGCCCAACTCATTCGTATGCACGTTCCGGTTGCCCCCCATCCGCGGCTGCAACCTCTGGTACTGATGCAGCGTTTTTATTTAGACATCGAACGGGCTGCGAGGCAGCTGGGCCTCGACCCAGACTCTCCTCCGGGCCTGAAAAAAGTAACGGAAACCCGCTAATGTTTGTATGCGACCAGGTACTTACGCCACAAGGTTGGCGCCAGAACCAACTCATTGAAGTTGCAGCCGGGGTGATTACCGCGATCAGCGACGCCCCCGCCCAGCATAATTATCCCAGTTACCAGGGCCAGTTAGTGCCGGGCTTTATCGACGTGCAGGTGAATGGCGGCGGCGGCGTGTTGTTTAATCAGCACCGCAGCGCCAGTGCCTTAGAGCGCATTATGGCCGCCCATCGCGAGCACGGCACCACCGCGCTGCTACCCACCTTGATCACCGATAGCTACAGTGCAATGCATGATGCTGCAGCCGCCATGAAAGCGGCAAAAGCAGAAGGAATTCCAGGCATCATCGGCGTCCACTTCGAAGGCCCCTGGCTGAGCACCGCCCGCAAAGGCGTGCACAGCGAGCAGTTTATCCGGCCACCGAGTGCGGATGAGATCGCCCTGCTAAGCGACCCTGCGCTGGGCACTGTGATGGTGACAGTGGCGCCCGAGAATGTATCTGTCGAGGTGATCAAAAAGCTGAGCGCGGCCGGCATTAAGGTCTTTTTAGGTCACTCGGATGCCAGCGCCGCGCAGGTTAATGCCGCACTGGACGCCGGCGCTATCGGCTTTACCCATCTATACAACGCCATGTCGCCGCTGCAGTCACGCGCGCCCGGCATGGTCGGCGTTTGCCTGGCGCGGGACTGTTATGCCGGCTTGATTGTTGATGGCTATCACGTGGATCCGCAAGCCTGTCAGGTGGCCTTCCGCGCCAAGGGTAAAACACAAATGATGCTGGTGACTGATGCCATGGCGTTAGCGGCGACAGACGCCACCGAAGTACCTTTCTTCGATACCCGTATTGTTCGCGATGGTGACAAGCTGACCACGCCTGACGGCACCCTCGCAGGTTCCTGCCTGACCATGATCGATGCCGTTCGCAATACGGTTCAGCAGTGCGCTGTCAGTCTCGCGGATGCGGTTGAAATGGCCAGCCTTACCCCGGCCCGAATGCTGGGTCTGGACCACATGCTCGGGAGTATAGAGGTCGGTAAGCAGGCCGACTTTATGCTGCTCGACTCTGAACTCAACATCGTGCAACTGTGGCAACAGGGCACCCCGATTCGAAAGGACGCCTGATATGCGCACTTTGATCCCCATGACCACCATAGGTATCTTGTTTTTTATTTTCGGCTTTGTGACCTGGCTCAACGGCGCGTTGATCCCGTTTCTGCAGATCATTTCCGATCTGAGTGAGTTTCAGGCACTCCTGGTCGCCTTCTGTTTTTATATCGCTTACGTGGTCATGGCTTTGCCCATGTCGTGGATCCTCGACCATACCGGCTACAAAAACGGTATGGTGTTAGGCTTGGCGTTGGTAGGTCTCGGCTTGTTCCTGTTCGTACCGGCTGCGAAAACTCACTATTTTAGTATTTTCCTGTTTGCCCAATTTGTGGTGGGCTCAGGGCTCACACTTTTGCAGACCGCCTCCAACCCTTACATTGTGCGCATTGGTCCACATGAGTCAGCGGCCGCGCGTATCGCCATTATGGGCATCCTCAACAAACTGGCTGGCGTCTTTGCCCCGCTGTTTTTCACCTGGCTGGTACTCGCCGACTTTCCAAATGTGAGTGCGGCGAGCATTGCCGAGCTAAGCGCGAGTGAGCGCGCAGCACAGGTCAGCGCCATGGCAGCGAACATCATTCCGCCCTATGTGGGCATGGGGATCGCTATGTTTGTGCTGGCCCTGGGCTTATTCGGTATTAAGCTTCCTCATATCCGCGAAGAAGCGCCTTCCGGTGCTGATGTTCATACATCGGTGCTGCGCTACCCGCAACTGGTGCTGGGCGCCATGGCCTTATTTTTCTATGTCGGTGTGGAAGTTATCGCCGGCGATACCATTGGTATGTACGGCTCACGGCTGGGCCTGGCCAATTACTCCAGCCTGACCTCCTATGTCATGGCGGCCATGGTGATCGGTTATGTGTTGGGCCTGTTGCTCATCCCTCGTTTACTCAGCCAACAGCAGGCGCTGACAGCTTCAGCTGCGCTTGGTTTGCTGTTCAGTGGCGCTTTACTGATGAGCTCCGACACCAGCACCGCCATTGCCAGCCTGTTGTGGGGCTGGAGCAGCGTTCCTGTGGTCCCCAACTCCGTTGCCCTACTGGCGCTGCTGGGCCTTGCCAACGCCATGGTCTGGCCGGCCATCTGGCCGCTGGCACTTGCCGATTTGGGTAAGTTCACCGCCCGCGGTTCCGCCATACTGATTATGGGTATCGCTGGTGGCGCCGTCTTGCCACTGGTCTATGGCGGGCTTGCCGACGCGTTCAGTGCTAAACATGCCTACCTGTTACTGCCAGTAGGCTACGCCGTGATTGGCTGGTACGGACTGGTCGGACATAAGAAGCGGAGCTGGTGAAATTCGTGCTTTCACGCTAAGCTGATAGCTAATAAAAACTATAACGAGAGTCGACGACGCACGTGCCATTCCACTTACCTACGTTGATCATTACTGTCATCAGCCTGAACCTCATGCTAGGCGGCCTGATGCTGGTGATCTACGAGGTTCGTAAAACCCAGAAATGCTTCTTTACCTGGGGGATTTCCTGTTTCATATTTGGCATCGCCGTCGGACTCGCCGGCATGCAAACGTACTTTGATCAGGCATGGCTGACCATATTTGTCGCTGACGTGCTGATTATCCTGACACCGTTGTTGTTGTTACATGGGTTGCGTCAGTTCCAGATGCAGCGGCCTGTTTCCTACAAATTAGTAGCGCTGGTACTGAGTTATAGCGCGCTACCGCTGGTGCTACTTTATACCGCCCCCATACATGCCCAGACCTTCACTGCTGTGGTCTGTGCAGCAATCTTTTTGTATGCCGCAATTTACATACTGACCATCCAGCAAGCACCCACCCTGATGCGTTGGATGCTGTTCTTGCTGTTTCTTGCCCACGGCGCGCTGATGCTGACCCAGAGCGGTATGTTGGTACAGAATTTGGCGTTAAAGAATGTGCTCATGCTGCCCTCATCGTTCGAATGGCTACTGATAGGTCACCTGGCGTTAACCACAGGGACCGCGACTCTATTTCCGCTGCTCGCCTTCGCGATGAGTGAGAAACGTCTGCTCGAGGTCACAAATTTTGATGAGTTAACGCATATGCTTAACCGTCGCGGGTTTCTTGAGCGCACTGGCTTATTGCTGGCGAAAAATCGCATTCAGCGACGGCCGTTTTGTGTGTTAGTGGTTAATCTTGACCAGTTCAAAAACATCAATGCCAACTATGGCGACGCAACTGGCGAGGAGTGCCTGCGTCAAGTTGCTGATATTATTCAGGGTCACCTACGGGAACATGACGTTGCCGCGCGCATCGGCGGTGAGAAGTTTGCCGTCGCTTTAGCGGATGTTGACCGCAATCAGGCTGAACTGATTAGTTACCGCTTGTGTGATCGTATTGGCAAAGCGACCTTAAGCATTCAGGGCGAAATCTTAAAGCTCACAGCAAGCATTGGCGGGATTCACAGCCGCTCGAGCCGCTGTGAATTAGGCGATTTATTGCGGACCGCAGATGAAGCCCTCTACCGCGCTAAATCAACTGGCCACAATCGTTTTGTACTGGCGACTCAAGCTTAACCTACAGGTTTAATAACTGTTGTGATTGGCCGTCATTTAATCAACGCGATCGCAGCGGTTACTATCACGAGGACTTTACTAATGAACAAATTCCTAAAGGTGTTGAGCTTCAGCGTACTCGGCGCAACAACCTTCATCAGCGCTCCTGTGGCGGCGCAAACTGCAGAAGATATCCGCGCGACCGCCAGACAAACCCTCGAGGCGTTTAATATTCCTGGTATTGCCGTAGTCGCGGTGAAAGATGGTGAAGTCATTCTGGCGGAAGGCTTTGGCGTGCGCGATGTTGCCACCGGCGGACCCGTGACCGCTGATACCTTATTCGGTATCGCCTCCAACACCAAAGCCTTCACCTCAGCCGCGATTGCAACTCTGGTTGAGGACGGCAAGCTCGACTGGGATGACAAAGTCATCGACTATATACCCGAGTTTCGCTTAGCCGACGAATCGATCAGCAACCAACTCACCCTGCGCGACATGTTAAGCCACCGGTCCGGTCTGGGCTTAGGCGCGGGCGATTTGATGGTCTGGCCCGACACCGACAAAGGCATGGACGACTTAATCAAAGGACTGGCGAAAGTGCCAGTGCGGGGAGCGTTACGCCAGGGGTTTGCTTACAACAACCTGATGTTTATTCTGGCTGGAGAAGTCATCGCCCGCGTCAGCGGCATGCCTTATCATGAGTACATTCGACAAGAATTCCTGCAGCCCCTCGGAATGGATGCGACTGCGGTCGGTTATTCTAATATTCCGGAAGGTTACGACAATGTCGCGGTTGGCACCATCGAGTACTACGGCGAACTTAAGCGTTTCCCTCTCGATTTTCTCGAAGACTTTAGCTCCGCCGGAGCCATGGCAAGTACCGTTAATGATCTGAGCCAGTGGCTGCTGACCCAGCTTAACCAAGGCGTGACACCTGGCGGCGAGCGCTTATTCAGTGAAGCTTCGCAACACACCATGTGGAGCGTCGCAACACCGTTAACCAGCAACGGTGACCCGGCCACGAACTTCCGCGGTGCCGGTCTGGGCTGGTTCGTTAAGGACTATCACGGCGTCAAGCATGTTTCTCATAGCGGTGGCATCCTGGGTATGTTGTCCCTGACCACGCTCATTCCTGAACACAACTTCGGCATGGTGGTGCTGAGCAATCAGCAAGCCTTTGGCGGCCTGACCGCTATCACCGAAGAGACGCTGGAGGATTTGCTGGCTCTGGAAGATCGGGACTGGGTGACGGAAGAGCAGGAGCGTTATCGGCAGGCGCTGCAAGAAAAAACCGACTTCGTGTTACAGCAGCCGACGACCACCCGTCCGGCACTACCGCAAGAGAGCTATGCTGGAACCTATCGTGATCCCTGGTACGGCGACGTGTTGGTGACACTGGAGGACGACCAGTTGCGCATCAACTTTACCCACACCGAATTGCTGGAGGGCCGGCTTGAGCATTATAACGCCGATACCTTTGTGGTGCGCTGGGACGAGCCGCTGCTCGAAGCCGATGCTTTTGTCGAGTTTCAGGTGACGCGTGACAACGACGTGCAAGGCGCGCGCATGGAAGCCGTGGCACCTTTTACCGACTTCAGCTTCGACTTCCACAATTTACGCCTTGAAAAAGTACAGTGATCAGGCTACTTGTCCTGCTCCATGTTCTGCCAGTGATGTTGCATTTCAAGGAAGGAAAGCGAGGCTGACCAAGTAATCATCATGAAGCCCAGCAGGCCCTCTGTGCCGTATAAAAAGCGCAAAGGGCCCATGGGATAAGCGTCAGCAAAGCCAACAGTGGTGTAGCTGGCAATCGACAAAAAGACAAAATCAAATAAATCAGGATTTGCCAGCGCACCGATACCACCCGAGGGCGCTAAGTCTGCATAATTAAATAACAGCCAGCCACCCACGCCAAACAGCCAAACTTCGCCAATGTGAGCGAAGAACAGCCCGATCAGCAAAACCATGATACGCGCCCGACGCCGCAGCGAACGATTTCGCTGCAGCAGTCTACGCAGTCGGAACGACGCTTCGTAGTGCATAAGAATAACAAGCAGCACCAACACTAAGGTGGTTACTGCGACAATCCAGTGAGCACCAGCGAGCATCATTCTCCCTCCTAGTCAGCGCTTACCGAAGACGCTGAGTTGTAGTTCTCGACCCACTCGCTCAGCAGGCGCACGCCATAACCGTTGCCACCAGCCGGGTGAATGCCACTGGCACTGGTGCCGTAGGCATTGCCAGCCATGTCGATGTGGATCCATGGCGTATCTTTCGCAAAGTGCTGGAGCAGTCGCGCACCGGCCTGAGCGCCCGGCGAGCCGACGTTCTGAATATCCGCCAGCCAGCTGTCGATAATGCCGTCATAAGGCCCCAGTGGTAGCTGCCAGACCAGTTCGCCGGTGCTTTCTCCCGCCGCTTTCATGGTGCTAATCAGAGCATCATGCTCGGAGAAGATAGCGGCATAATCGGTACCTAACGCCCGCACTTTCGATCCTGTTAGCGTCGCGATATCGGCAATTGCCCGCGCCTTCAGGCGATCGCGCGCGTACCAGATACCATCCGCCAGAATCAGACGGCCTTCGGCATCAGTGTTGACCACTTCAATACGGGTACCGTCTGCCGCATGCAAAACATCGCCCGGTAAGGTCGCACTGCCTGAGATCAGGTTATGCGATAAGGGCACAACACCGGCAACATTAAGCTCGGCATCTTTGCCGGCAAGCGCCATAACCGCGCCAAGTACAGCCGCACCGCCGGCTTTGTCAGTTTGCATACGAACAATAGAGCTGCCCGAGGTTTTCAGGTTGTAGCCACCGGTATCAAAGGTATTACCTTTGCCCACCAGAGCAATTGGCGCTTCATTGCCGCCACCTTGGTACTCGACTACCAATAGATGCGATTTATGCTGACTGCCCTGGCTTACGCCATACAGCGCGCCCATGCCCATCTCTTTGACTTGTTCGGGTGTGTAGACCGTGGCTTTGATGTCGTAATTACTCACCGCAGTTTGCGCAAGTTCGGCGATTGCCTTGGGGTAGCCATCACTACCTGGTAAGTTGATGATATCGCGCGCCACAAATACGCCGTGCGCCAAGGGCTGCGTATCAGCGTAGGCTTGCGCTGCCGCATCGCTCTGGTCGCTGTGCCAGTGGACGGTATAGTCGGGCCGCTCAGCCGGCTCACTCTTGTAGCGGTCGAAGCGATAATTGCGTAAGTCCATACCGTGCGCCATCGCAGCGACCTGAGTATCACTGAACCCTTTCGCGTGCACGACAACAGTGTCAGCGGCCTCACCTACCTGCGCCGCTACCTGTGCACCAAGCTTTTCAGCATCAGCACGCGTCATAGCGGTACCGGTGCCCACCACCCATAAACGTTTCGCATAAAAGCCAGGTAGGGCCAGCAGTTCAACCTGTTGCCCATGCTTACCGGTAAAGTCTTCCAGCGCCAAAGCACTCTGAACAATACTGCGTACCTGTGGATCCCACATTTCCGGTAAGTGAATCGCGCCGTCTTCCGTTTCGGATGCAAGCAACACCAGAACATCGGCATCGTCCTTATGCTTATGTGCAAAGTGATGCTGGGTCTTTACATAATCACTAAAAGCGGCTTGCGCCTGAACATCTGTGCTGAGCGTTGCGCCGCCTGCCAGAGCAGCAGTTAACAGCACCGCCGTTATGCTTTTTTTCATCGTCGGGTTTACTCCATGTTTTGATTATTCACTAAGTGTAAACATGCAACAGCGAGAACGCCAAAACAAGTGATTAATCGTTGAAGTGGGTAGACAATGCGGCGGTTTTTCCCTAGAATTCCCGCCTGCTTGTTCGCAGGCAGATTCATTTCCTATTTAATGCGCACCCGTAGCTCAGCTGGATAGAGCGCTGCCCTCCGGAGGCAGAGGCCGCAGGTTCGACTCCTGCCGGGTGCGCCATTTTTACTGGCCTGTAGCTCATCCTTGCGTCTTTATAGTGCTGACAACTCACAAAGCCCCACATTGAGTCCCACACTTTTGTGATTTTCGCTGATTTGTCTTGGTGACGGGCCCCCATTATTGACTAGGCTCGTCCGCTTCAGCTGGTTCCGCCCGGAAACTAGCGTTCTTTGCGCGCAATATAAAAGCAAAAAGAAGCAAAGTTATTACAGGGAAAATCACGACAAAATAAACCAAAATCGATTGAATCATTGGCGGTAAAAGTACTAACGCCACTATCGCCAGGCTTTCGACAATGACCGCGAATGAAGCAACGGTTTTTAGTGAATCATTTTTTTCATGACTTACCTTATTAGTTATCTGGCTTAAATTTTTTGGGTGTTACTGCAGTGGCTTTCTCTGAGCCTACGATCCGACTACCCACACATAATCACGCTAACATATCAAGTTAGCAGTCTTTGACTGTAGTGCTCAACATAAGCCGGACTCTTTTCAGTTAATTTCTCAGCTTGCGCCTGTCAAAAGACTGAACGCTCATCGAAAATAGTGTCCGCTTTCACGGGAAAGGCCAAAGCCCGCCAATGCAGTAAAAACAATGAATCTGAACTTTTGCTGAACAAATTGACTAAGCTTTTAAATAGTCCATAAATTGCTTTGTATTTTATTACTCGGGAGGCGGGAGCGTGCTTAAACCCAAAGTCGTGGTTCCTCAACAGTTCATACATGAGCACCCTATTGTTCGTGGTGAGGAGTTTGGCGTGCTGTGTTGGAATACTCAGAAGCTTACCGAAACACCCAGGTTTCAGCGCGCTCTGGCAGGCGTTTTGGCCGACTTCCCTTGCTTATTTTTAGTGCTTCAGGAGGTAAAGCTTCGTGCGAAGGATAATTGGTTACTCCCGCATTGGTCTTTTGCTGTCGCTCCGAATATACAAACACGGCGGTCTATTTATGGTGTGCTCACCGCGAGCCAATATGCCTTTACCGAGGCGCAAGCACGATTGAGCAAAAAGCGCGAAGGTATGTTCGCCACACATAAAAGTTATATGCTCTCGTATCACTCACTCGCAGAGGGCGGCTCGCTGTTAGTCGTCAATGTCCACGCGATAAACTTCGTTCGTACGCATCAGTTTTCGCAGGAAATAGAACTCATCAAAGCAGAGTTATTAGAGCACAGAGGGCCACTCATCGTGGCGGGTGATTTTAACGTGTGGAGCCGCCAACGCCGCTTGCGCTTGCTGCAATTCTGTCGCAGCGTCGGCCTCAAACACGCTATTATGGCCGACCCACATCATATTAAAACCTACCGCCAACATCCTCTGGATTTCATCTTCTACCGCGACCTTTCGCTGCAGAAAGCGTTAGCGATTGATACCAGTACGGTGTCCGACCATAACCCCCTTTATGCGCGATTTAAGCTATAGCGATATAGGGTTCAATCGCGCTCATATCAAATGCGACTAACTGCGGCTTAAAATGTGGGCATGGCCTTAACGTTCTTCGGATCTCGCCGAACCAACCCAACAGCACTTAGACAGTGGCCACAACCCGAGCCAGTCAACACTCGATCTCAACTAGCGCCTTGCTCGTCATGCTTCATTATCTCCTCGTGAGGCGGGGGAATTTCCTCGCATTCATCCCACGCTTCATAGGCGCTGGTCGGGCCGCTCACCTCTAGTTCCTTATTGAAGGAATAAGGCATCATGCCGGACAACGCCAGTTTTGAATTTACGCTGTAGCCCGTACCCTGCCCAGGGCCTGCACGGAGACTTCAGAAACCATGGCACTACTGGCCGAACGCTTGCGCAATATCAGCTGCTAGCGCCAACAATATGACAAGTCTGGTACACATAATGAAACCTCTGTGTTGCCACCAATATAGCTTTAGCGTAGTACCTGGAGTGAACTCCAGGTCAAGAATTGGATGAAATAAATTATTAACCCGCACAGCACGACAGCTGCTTGATATCTTTAGTGAACGTCTGCGCACATAACTTCAGGCCTTCGACCATGGTGAGATAAGGGAAAAGCTCCTGCCCAATTTCCTGAACTGTCATATTAGCCCGCATCGCCATTACCGCTGTCTGTATTAGTTCGCCTGCCTCATCTGCAACAACCTGCACGCCAAGTAGCCGTCCGGATTCTTGCTCAGCCACCATCTTTATAAAGCCGCGCGTATTAAAATTGACGAGAGCTCGCGGTACATGGCTTAGGGCTAAACTACGCACATCGACAGCGATCCCTTGTGCGGTCGCGTTGCTTTCTGATAATCCGACAGTAGCAACCTGAGGATCGGTAAACATGACAGTTGGCATCGTCCTGAGATTCAGCGTGGTTGCTCCTCCTGTCATATTTATCGCGGCGCGGGTTCCTGCCGCCGCCGCTACATATACAAATTCCGGCTGCTGCGTACAGTCACCCGCGGCATATATTGTGGGTACTGTAGTTTCCAGCTGGTCGTTAACCACAATGGCACCGCTATCCATTTCCACTCCAATAGCACTAAGGTTTAAAATTTCCGTATTAGGAACCCTTCCGGTTGCTACCAGCAGCTGTTCAGCTCTCAATTCTCCTGCGTTTGTCTGTAGTACAAATTCGTTTTTCACGAAATCGATATGGCTCGCCTGCGTTTCAGTCAGCACCTGTATCCCCTCATCGCATAACGCCGTTTTTAATGCGTCGGCAATCTCCGGATCGTGGTCCGACAGGAGAGAACTACGAGCAACTACGGTTACTTTACTACCGAGCCGGGCAAATGCCTGAGCCAGCTCTAAGCCGACATACCCAGCCCCAATCACAATTAAGCTGGCAGGAATTTTAGTAAGCTCCAGAGCACTGGCCGACGTCAGGTAAGGCGTTTGCCTTAACCCCTCGATGAGCGGCTCTGCGGGCCGCGCACCCGTTCCAATAAATGCGCGATCAAAGTCGATAATTTGCTGCTTACCGTTATTCAGCTTCAGATTTAGTTGCTGGCCGTTAACAAAACTCGCCTCACCAGTTATCACGGTAATGTTTTTATGATTACGCAATATGCTTTCATATTTAGACTCTCGTAACTCATCGATAAGCTCTCGCTGTTGCTGAAGAAGCTGCTGACGATTCACCACTGTGCGATGCGCGCTTAGCCCCTCATCAAAGGCACTTGAGCCCCGTAAATGAGCGATATTGGCCGTACGAATGAGCATTTTTGAAGGTACACAGCCGGTATTGACACAGGTGCCACCTATAACGCCTCGCTCGACGAGAGTAACCCGGGCGCCCCGCTCAGCGGCCTTTAACGCTGCCGCCATCGCGGCTCCGCCACTACCAATAACGGCAATGTGCTGTTGGTTATTATCGGGCATCAGGAGAACCTCCTGGTTTATCCTGTGTTGGCCGGCTTATTAGCTCTGACGGATAACCCGCGTTAGTAGTCGCCTTTATCAACGCATCCACTGATACTAAAGTGTCCTCGTACGTGACCATGGCTCTGCGATTCGGGTAGTCGACACTCACCTCAGATACCCCGGCTACTTGGGTAAGCGCCAGTTTTACGGTTATGGGGCAAGCCACACAGTTCATGCCTGGCACTGACAAATCCACCGTTCTCATGGTGGCCGCAGCCGACATACTGATTGAAGCCAAAAAAAGTGCAGAAAATAGTTTTAATTTCATAAAGGTCCCCCTGTTAATAAAATAGCGGCAAGATATAGGGAAAAATCAGCGCGGCCAGCACAAGTAGTGACATCATCCAAAATCCCAATTTGTAGACAAAACGCGATTTAGGTGCCGCGCATATATTTTTCGGACTGCAGTTATCCTGCGCACGAAAAATTTGATGCCAGGCAATAAACATCGCGATCAATGCAATACCAATAAAGACGGGACGGTAAGGCTCCAACGCCGACAAGTTCCCAATCCAGGCGCCAGACACGCCTAACATAACCAGTAGCAGTGGCCCTAAACAGCAGCCTGCGGCTAGAACAGCACCGATTGTGCCCATCGCTAACGACGTTTTTTTTGAATCGAATTTGGCCATTATCTTTAAAACTTTCCCTTTTGCGTTTACTCCAGTAAGCTTAGCCCCGTAGTTAGGTACGGAGTCAAGCGTAATGGACGATAAATCAGAAAGGGTAACCATTGGAGGCCTGGCCAAGGCAGCTGAGGTGAATGTAGAAACAATCCGTTATTATCAGCGAAGGGGATTGCTGAATGAACCGGTACGCCCGGCCGGCGGCATTCGATATTATGGCTCTGCTGATATTGCTCGACTAGTATTTATTAAAACAGCACAAAAATTAGGCTTTACCCTGAGCGAAGTGAGCGACCTGTTGCGCCTGGATGATGGCGCGCACTGTGTTGAAGCTAGTGAGCTCGCAGCGCGAAAATTGCACAATGTAAGGGGCAAGATTGATACGTTAAAGCGGATCGAAGAATTGTTAAGTGAGATGGTCACTCGCTGCCATACGCAACAAGAGACCGTCGCTTGTCCGTTAATCTCTTCGTTGTACAAGGGGGTCGGCATATTGTGATCCCCCCGCTTGAAGCAGCAGCTATTCGTAGAAATTAAATGAGCCGCTTGCGTTAATTGTTTAGGAGAAATCCTCCAATGGCCCTATTCGTCCTCTCATGGTTACCCAGCCAAAGCCATTCCGTGTCAACGGTAACCTTGTTTTCACCCGCCTGTGGGTCAGTTTTAAAATTGTCGGTGACAGCACGACTAAGCGGAGAGCGTCCGCACAAGTCAATCCACTAAGCGAGTGGCTCTTAAAAAATGGGGGCCTGTCAGGTCGTCAGGTGAGCCATTTTCAGCTGAATCGCACCATCCAAACAGTCCCAGCTCACTTAAACCCGACAGTCGTCACAGATTTCAGCCGTTGGCATGTAAGCAAAGCTCTTGTCGAGCAGATGCCGTAAAGGTTCATCGCAATAATGTTTCCTGGTGACATGCGGGTGCGAGCGCAAGCGCCCTTTCAACACGTTATTGCCGACATCGGTCAGCAATGGATTCGCAGGGTCAATCGATGGTCCTGTTGCTCGTGTCTTCAGCTCCGGTGGTAAAGCCAATACCGGCACTGTCGCTGATAATTGCGCGGCCATAAAAAACGCAATCGAATAGCGCTCACCACCTTGTACAGGACTCTCAACTTTATGATTTGTGGCTTTCAAAAAGCCATCCGAGGCCAGCTCCAATAGCTCGCCAATATTCACCACAAGTGCGCCTGGAATTGGCTCGACGTCTACCCACTCGTCGCCCCGCTCCACCTTGAGCCCACTTTGTGAGTCCTGCATTACCAGGGTCAGGTAACCCGGATCTTTGTGCGCGCCAACCCCTTGCTGGGTCGATTGCTGTGCCGGATAACGGATGAGCTTGGCATGAGTATAGGGCTGTTCACCCAGGGTTGCGTCAAGAGCATTGCGGTCGACACCCAGCGATTCGCAGAGTTTCTGCAATACATTCACCGTGATGTCACTCAATTTACGTTGCAGTGTCAAAAGCGTCGGTTTCAGGATTGGCATAGCGTCAGGCCATAAGTTAGGGCCAATTAATTTTTGCCATGGGTACTGAAGTTGCTCTGGTGCAAGCGCCAGCTCTTCATTCATCCAGTCAAATTGCTCGCGTGCATCGAGCCGCCCGGCAGTCATTTCATTGCCCACTGAGTTATAACCGCGAAAATGGGGCGAATGAATCATATCAACGCTTTGCTTTTCTTCGTTCGATAGCTGAAAGAACTGCTTGCTCAACGCCAGGTAGTCTTGCTGCGCTTCATTGCTTAAACCGTGATCGACAAGATAGAAAAAGCCGACGTCACTGGCGGCATGACGCAATTGCGCCAGGCCTTCGTCAGAATCAAGCGATGTCATTGAGATAATGGGTAGTGGCGCAGCGTAAGCGTGCATAAGTAAGCGCTCCTTATTTGGGTAACCGCGCTCAATATAGGCCTCTGCGCATAATTTATGAACGAACCAATATCTCTAAGTTAGATTGTTTCGCTATAGCGGCTGTTTTACAGCACCTTTTGCGCACGTCTGGAAATTTGAAGACAGCTAAGCACGATGAAAAACACCGCAAGCACGAAAACTATGAATCCTAATCTAAGCATAAATACCGATCACGATAAATTATCCGACAACACGACATTGGCCGGACTCACTTATCAAGTTCGGCAATGCCTTTTGCTATACTCATGGATAACCTGATTTTTGCGTAAAGGAACAGGAGGATTTCAATATGATCGACATTCTAGACGCCAATAAAGAAAATCTGATTGCAATTAAGTTGACCGGTAAAGCCACCCAAGCAGACATGGAGAGGATTCACGAGCTTATTCACGGTATTGTGGATAAGGGTCAACAAGTGGATTTCTATATGGAGTTTGAAAACTTCCACGGCTATGACATGAAAGGGTTATGGGAAGACCTGAAAATAGACACGGCTCATTTCTCAGACTACGGAAGGATGGCTTTTGTTGGTGACAAGAAGTGGCTCGAAAGCGCTGCAAAGGCAACGGATTTTTTTACTGCTTCGGATGTGCGGTATTTCGATCGCGACGATAAACAGTCTGCCAAAGAATGGTTAGAAGCCGAATAGACCCTAGCGATTGAGTATGCACTCACTCAATCAACACTTTAATTGGTTTAACTGAGCCTCGCGAGAATCTTGGCCGCGATCGGTGAGGTAATCATCTGAATTACCGCAAAAAACGCAGCAGGAATCGCGATCTCTGCTGGCAACCCAGATGCCGCAACAAAAGCAGCAGCAATACTGAACTCCTTTTTACTGACGGTAAAAAGGTACGCGATGACCTCACCGCGGTCAGTGGTGACCAACAAGGAAACCATTCCTAGTAGATAGCCAATCAGGTTTAGGCATAATGCCGCCCCCGCAATCACAAACGCATACCAGCCATAACCTATAATGGTTGCTGCGTTCGGTCCGACAACTGCGAGCAGAATAAGAAGATATAAAATGGATCCAAGCCCAGCATAAGCCGCATCATGCTGGGCAAAAAAGTTAGGAAATCGCGTGCGTAAGCTTACACCCAAGACCGTAGGAACAAGAACAACTAACACCAATTCCAGAATAATCGCGTCTAGGGGAACCTCGAGTTGAACGCCTGTCAGCCATAAAAATAAGACAGGAACGATAAACGGAGATAACGCCGTATTGACTGCATTGAAAACAGCAGCCAGGGCCACATTACCTCGTGCCATGAGAACCAAAAGTGGGGATGAAACATCCGTTGGTAGCGTGCCAAGCAAGGTTTGGCCGGCGGCCAGAGGACCGCTCCCAAAAAAAAGACGCCCCGTCAGTAACCCCCCAATCGACATAGGCCCGTAGACAAGGACCATCGCCAAAAGCTGTCGAGAAGGTTTACGCAGCACCAATCGCACATCGTTAGCGTCGAAAGTCAGGCTAATAATAAGCATCAGTAACGCAAGTAATGGCCCAATGGAGCTCTCGAAGAACTTACCAATTTCTGGAACGATCAATCCTAGCCCGGCTGTAACAATGACAAACAATACAAGATTGGCTTCGACAAATGAGATGAGTCGGGTCATGTTAATGAATTAACGTTATCGGTTGATATGGGCACTCTTCGCATTTGGCGAGCAATCATTTCAATATCTCGACGCAGATTTAAAATCTGAAGTTTACTTGTGGTAAATATTGGTTCAAGTGTACTTGCATTAGTCAGGTATATCTAATTCAGACGGTCCATAGCTCTGGATCTTTCCGAACAGACGTTTGTGCACTGACACTGATCACAACATTTTTCGACGTCCAAGGCCTAACTATCAAACTTCTGCATACCTGATCTTTACTCTCGAGTCTGTATTGAGTCTTGAGGGTATGTCTGTTATTTTGCAAACGCTATCTGCCTCTTTCAAAGGTTACTTTTTTTGCCCAAGCGTGTCTGGTCCTTGATCATCGTTATGTTTTTTCACAGTCTCTTCACCTGTGCGGTTTCGGCCGGGCACGTGGAAATCACTGACCATACGTTCGATTATGCCTATCAAAATCATGCCCATGCGGAACACCAGTCGGACTCCTATGACCGCTTCGAATCAGACCACCAGCATCAATTTCACGCGCATATTAGCTGTATCACCGGATATGCAACCTTTAATCCGGAAGCACCTTCACCAACACTCGCCATAGCACATCAACTGCTGCCTTTTGACAGTAACGACAACCAGCCACCAGTTCCTCCGCCTAATTCTTAGTCTTCACCTTTAGAATCTGTGCGTAAAGCACTCTCTTTTTATTGTGGAGATAAATCATGAAATTACTTTATTTCGTGGTTGCTGCAGTGGTGGGCTCAGTGGTTTTGCCTGCTTCAGCAATCGCGAACGACTTGACCTTAGGCAACGCCTTAGAACGGGTGTTGCAAAATAATCCGGTCTTACAAAAATACCCGTATCAACAAAGGATGGCTGAAGCTGAAAAACTTCAGGCTTCCTTAACGCCTAACCCGAAGATTGGATTAGAGCTTGAGAATTTTGCGGGTAGTGGCACCAATCGCGGATTCGAAAATGCACAAGCAACCTTATCTCTGAGCCAGCTCATTGAGTTAGGCGGAAAACGTGAGCAACGCATTGAACTTGCGTCAGTTAAACAGCGCCAGCTTAATGCAGAGTTTGATTACAGCAAGTTAGCGGTATTTGCAGAAACTGCACATCGCTTCTATCAGTTAATCCGACTGCAAGTGTTGGCGGACTGGAGCCAGCAACAGAAGCTCCGCCTCGATGAGGCCTTGAGGGTAGCGTTGGAACGTGTGGAAGCTGGCGCCGTCCCCCCGTCTGAGGTAACGAGAATTCGATTGCAACAGCAACAAGTGATCGCCAAAACTGAAGAAATAACTGGCCAAATTCAAGTTGCTAAGTCGAATCTTAGCGCGATGTGGGCTTCTGCACCTGACTTTACCCAAGTGACCGGTAAGTTTAGCAGTTCATTGCGCCTGCCCACAGATGTTGAGGTTGAAGAAGCCGTCAATCAGGCACCAGAGTTCCTCCGTCTAGTGGATTCAGAACATTTGTTAGCAGCCCGGGTGAGTACTCTGAAAGCCGAGGCTATAGCAGATGTTACGCTTGGAGTTGGTGTCCGCTATGACAATCAGCTCAACGATTCCGGCCTCGTCGTGCAGGCGTCGATGCCATTGCAATTAACAAACCCAAACCTGGGCTTCATTCAAGCAAAGCAAGCAGAAAGAGACCTCATTCTCGATCAACAGCGGGTCGTGCGCCAGCAACTGCGCGCAGACGCCCGAACGCTTCTCGCGCGCTTGCAAGCTAACCGCAACTACTTAGAACGTATTCGACTTGATTTACTGCCTATTGCCCGACAGTTAGAGCAAGAGACAAAGGCTGGATATGCAAAAGGAATACATAGCCTGTTGATGGTGCTTGATGCACAAGAAGAGCTTGCACAGTTGGAATATCAGCAAATTAATCGCCGTTACGCTATTTATCAGGACCTCCTTGAACTTGAGCGAATGACGGGGCAATCATTTTTGGGACCAGAATTATGAACCTTATTAAAACAACAGCCATCCTTCTCGGCCTGTGTGTTGGACTAACGTCGGCACAACCAGCTTTAGGTCAGTCGCACCATGAGCATTCCGAAGCAGCCGTAGAAGGCCCCCGTGGTGGAACTTTACTTGGCGATAATGAATTTGCCGTCGAGATCACGATTTTTGAGTCCGGAATTCCACCTGAAATGCGCGTTTACACCTATTCAGAAGGTGAGATTGTTAATCCTGATGAAGTCGAGCTCGAAGTCACCTTGCACAGATTAGGCAATCGCGATGACAAACTAAGCTTCATTCCGGAAAATGATTATCTGGTCAGTAATGAGGTTGTTGAGGAACCTCACTCCTATGAAGTGTCAGTAAAAGCTTCAACTGAGAGCAGTGCCGGTGAATGGCACTACGAGAGTTTTGAGGGGCGAACAACCTTGTCCGATCGAGTCATCGATAAAGCAAATATATTGGTCGAAACAGCAATGCCAAGGACTTTGACATTCAAAGAACGTTTATTCGGTGTTGTTGCCCCCGTAACTGGACAAATTGCGCAAATCAGACCGACTTACAATGGCAAAGTCACTGAAGTATTTGTCGCAACCGGTGAGCAAGTGACTGAAGGACAGGTCCTGGCAAAAATCATGAATGCCTCTAGTGGCGCGAGCTATGATGTTGTCAGTCCCCTGACCGGGGAGGTTACGCAGCGCTTGGTTACAGCAGGTGAAATTGTAAAAGAAGAACTGCTCTTTGAAGTGGTCGACCTGTCGAGCGTCTGGATAGAACTTTCCGCATTCCCTGAAAGTATAGAAAAACTAAGACCAGGGCTTCCCGCTGAAGTCTTCGACTTACATCATCATAAGCGTGTTTTCGGCGAAATCACCTATATTGCACCGGTGATGACAGGCGGACACATTGCCCGGGCTCGAGTGCTCGTAGACAATAAAAATGGCCACTGGCGGCCCGGCATGCATGTACAGGCAGATGTAACTACAGGCGAAAAAGATGTTGCGTTGGCGGTGAAGGTAGATGCCGTGCAAACGTTCCGAGATATACCTGTCGTTTTTGCTCAATACGGCAACACGTTTGAAGTTCGAATGATCGATCTTGGCGTTAGCGACGGCGAATACATCGAGGTAAAGGGCGGTTTAGCTGCCGAAACTCCTTATGTGTTTGGTAACAGTTATTTATTGAAGGCTGATGTGCTGAAGGATGGCGCGAGTCACGACCACTAGAGGGCGAACTTATGATTGATTCATTTATCCGCTTCGCCATTCAACGTCGTTGGTTGGTGATTGCTGCAACTCTGCTTATTGCAGCACTGGGCGTTTACAGCGCCCTAAAACTGCCTATAGATGCGGTACCCGACATTACTAATGTTCAGGTTCAAATAAACACTGAAGCTCCGGGCTACTCGCCATTGGAGACCGAGCAACGCATTACCTATTCGGTGGAAAATGCGATGGCCGGCATTCCCGACCTGGATTACACGCGGTCAATTTCACGATATGGATTGTCACAGGTCACCGTGGTGTTTGAGGAAGGTACGGATATTTATTGGGCGCGGCAGCAAATCAGCGAGCGCCTGCAGAGGGTTCGTGGCGAATTGCCTGACAAGGTTGAGCCAGCTCTCGGTCCTATCGCAAGCGGATTGGGTGAAATATTCACCTATCTTGTGCGCGCAAAAAAAGGAGCAGTTGATGAGTTCGGTCAACCCTACACTGCGGAATCCCTGCGTACACTGCAAGACTGGGTGATACGTCCACAGCTGGTGAAAGTACCCGGAGTGACTGAAATCAATACTGTCGGTGGCTACGAGCGGGAATACCAGGTGGCTCCGGATCCCGGCAAAATGTTGGCTTATAAACTATCTATCGAGGACATTTTTAAAGCGCTTCAGTTAAACAACAGCAATGCCGGTGCCGGGTATATCGAGCGAAATGGTGAACAATGGCTGGTCCGCTCGCCAGGACAGCTAGCTTCTTTAGAGGATATTGGCAACGTTGTTATCACCAAACGTGATGATGCTCCTGTTCGAATTAAGGATGTTGCTGAAGTGTCTTTCGGGAAGGAGCTGCGCACCGGTGCTGCGACTTCCGATGGTGAGGAGATAGTGCTTGGCACGGCAATGATGCTCATCGGTGAAAACAGTCGTATTGTGTCGGAGGCGGTTGCAAAACGCTTAGAGGCAGTGCAACTGAGTCTTCCGGACGGTGTTGTGGTCGAGCCTGTTTACAACCGTACGACCCTGGTCGAAAAAACTATCGCTACGGTTGAAAAAAACCTTTTTGAAGGCGCCGTACTGGTCATAGTTGTGCTCTTCTTACTTTTAGGTAACGTTCGGGCTGCGCTCATTACTGCGCTCGTGATTCCGTTAAGTATGCTTTTCGCAATCACCGGAATGACGGCCAACCGAGTCTCCGGTAACTTGATGAGCTTGGGTGCAATAGACTTCGGAATAATTGTTGATGGTGCCGTAATTGTTGTTGAAAACGCATTGCGCCGACTGGGGCTTGCTCAACAACGCCTAGGCCGACTACTAACAACCAGAGAGCGCTTGCACGAGGTTTTTGAGAGTACTCGTGAGGTTTTTAACCCCGCAGTATTTGGCGTACTCATCATCATGTTGGTCTACTTACCAATATTTGCTCTAAGTGGTGTCGAAGGGAAAATGTTCCATCCTATGGCATTTACGGTTGTGTTTGCCTTATTAGGTGCACTCATTTTCTCAATCACATTTGTGCCGGCAGCGATTGCGATTTTTGTCACCGGAAAGGTGAACCACAGAGAAAATCGCATCATGCGGGGTGCTCGCCGATTATATGAACCGGTATTAAAGCTTTCATTAAAACAACCCCTGGTGATCATCGTGATCGGCTTCGGCTTATTCACCGGATCGCTTTATCAAGCATCGAAAATGGGCACCGAGTTTTTACCCCAACTCGATGAAGGTGACGTTGCTCTACATGCACTCCGCATTCCCGGAACAGGCTTGCAGCAATCGGTCGACATGCAATTACAACTCGAATCCGTCATTGCTAAGTTTCCTGAAGTAAAACGGGTCTTTTCCAAAATAGGCACTCCGGATGTCGCCACAGACCCTATGCCACCTAGCGTAGCCGACACTATTATTATTTTGAAACCAAAAGAAGAGTGGCCCGACTCGTCAAAATCCAAAGATGAGTTCCTCACGGAACTGCGTAGGGCTGTCGAGCAAATACCGGGGAACAAATACGAGTTTACCCAACCTATTGAGATGCGCTTTAATGAGCTGATCGCTGGTGTACGTGCCGATTTAGCTGTGCGCATTTACGGTGACGATCTCGATACGTTAAAGTCCTTAGGTGATGAAGCCGTGCAAATTATCAACGGCGTTAGCGGTGCTGCAGACGTGCGTGCTGAGCAAATGACGGGCTTGCCGACGTTGTCTGTTACACCACAGCGTGATCATTTGGCTTTACTCGGCTTAACGGTCAGCGACGTACAGCGGGCCATCCAGGCTGCTGTGGGTGGTTTAGAAGCTGGTACGATTTACGAGGGAGATAAACGGTTCCGTTTAATGCTTCGTCTAAATGAATTAAATCGTGCTGATATTGAGACGCTAAAGCGCTTACCCGTTGCTGTTCCTGAGGCCAGCAACCCAGAGCTTCAATATGTTCCGCTTGGAGAAATCGCTGAGATTAAACTTACAGTGGGCCCCAATCAGATCAATCGCGAAAGCGGCAAACGCAATATGGTTGTTAGTGCAAATGTGGTCGATCGTGATCTTGGCTCATTTGTCGCGGATATCCAGCAGCAAATGCAATCTAATTTATCGCTTCCGGCTGGCTACTGGATTGACTACGGTGGCACATTTGAACAATTGCAGTCTGCAACCCAGCGGTTAGCTATTGTTGTTCCGCTGACACTACTGCTCATTCTTGGACTGCTTTATAGTGCGTTCAATTCACTGAGCAATGCCCTGATTATATTTACCGGTGTACCACTTGCATTAACCGGTGGTATTTTGGCGTTGACCGTCAGAGGCATGCCGTTATCGATTTCAGCGGCTGTTGGCTTTATCGCTTTGTCTGGTGTTGCCGTCTTAAACGGTGTGGTGATGCTGTCCTTTATTCAACAGCTCCGCAACGATGGTAAAGCACTTAGGGAGGCAGTCTTTGAGGGCGCTCGCCAACGTCTGCGCCCCGTACTAATGACTGCCTTAGTGGCGAGTTTTGGCTTCGTCCCTATGGCTTTCAATACAGGTACGGGAGCCGAAGTGCAACGTCCGCTGGCAACCGTGGTGATTGGCGGTATCGTTTCCTCCACACTGTTGACACTGGTTGTGCTTCCTGCGCTGTACCTGTTCATTAACAGGTTACGGCGCGTGCCATCGTCTGTATAAGAGTCAGATAAAAAGTTGGGTCTTGTGACCCAACTTTGTTGATATCACTTCCCTGCGCTCAGTCTGCGCAAACGTGCAGTGTCTGGGTCGAGTATGCTATGACCATCGGGCAATCTGCCATGAATGCCGCCCCGACAAGCATGGCTGGCTGATCCGCAATCCCTAGAACACTGAAAACCGGAAGATCCGCGATCTTAACGTTCATAGACAAATAACAGCGTTCGCCCAGACAGATGTTGCTAACTGGAGCAGTGAAACTTTCAGTGCCTATGCCATCGATACCCCGCGATCCCCCTTCTTTTATTGTGACCGCGTCGCTATCTGGAAATAGTCGGGCGAGACTTGCCGCCTGCCAGTTGATAGTGCCAACCCGAGCCGCGCTATCAAGCACTGCCGCGACCGGTGTTCCTTCCAACATCACATTAAACTGCACAAAGCCAGGCTGGACTCCAGAGTGAAATTCCAGCCCTGTTTCGTTTACACCCAGCTCAGAATATGAAGTCCCATCTTGCAATAGCGAGACCGTCGCGCCGGGCACATCAATTGCAACGTCATAGCGCGAGAGTACATCGACCCCAAGAATACCCTCAACCTGCCGCCCGTCATACTCGCGAAAGGAACTGAGGTCAGCGACCACGGCACTCACATCCTTCTGCGGTAGCTCGCCGAGGGACAGCCCTGACAGGGTAACAACCTCCAGGGTGATCGCGCCAGTTGCGCCCTGTACCTCAAGCTGACTTATATCCTCTGGGGTGAGGTCCAGCTCGGCGCGTAGGTCTGCGGAAATCACTGACCGCCCCGCGGCGGTGTCAAGAATGAAAAAGCGCTCGCCAACGCCCTCGATCTCAACCGGAAGCAGAATCCGTTCTTCCAGATAACTGATCGGAATATGTACCGGCTCTGCGGTAAGCGCAAAAGCAGGTGTGGATATAAAAAAGAGTCCGGACAACACGCCGCCCAAGTAACGAAATAGCATAATCAGATACTCCGCAAAAATTAAAGCCAGATAACACAGGTTAGATTTAGCCAAGCATACTCTTCTTTCCACGATCATCCACCTGTTGCTTTTACGAAACAACTCGCTTACAACTGCTACTTCATCGCAACGGTAATGTTTTTTTGGGAAAAATCAGAGCCATGCTGGCAACGCTAATAAAAACCACACGCCCTTCTTTTTTGTTGCTTACCCTCGCGATGGTGGCATTGGCTGCTGCCCTTGCCGAAAGCAATGGCTTTTCAGTTGCTACGACCGTGTTCAGCCTGGTCGCGCTTGGCGCAGTCAGTGCTCATGCTTGCGTTAACGTACTCAATGAAGTGCATGATGCCCGCTCTGGTCTCGACGATCTGACTCAACGCACACCTTTTAGCGGCGGTAGTGGCGCACTGCAGGCTAATCCCCAGGCGCTAAAGGCCGCGAGCCGTCTGGGTAAAGCTCTACTGGCGCTGCTTATCACCATTGGCTGTTATTTCATTTACCTGCGCGGCTGGAGTTTGCTCCCGTTAGGGATCGCAGGCATGGTATTAGTGATGGCCTACACGCCTATGCTCACTCGTCGGCCCTGGCTCTGTCTGATCGCGCCTGGATTAGGGTTTGGTCCGTTGATGCTGACAGGCAGCTACTTTGTTCTGACTGGCGAGTATTCCTGGAGCGTGTTGGCGGTATCACTGATACCTTTTTTCCTGGTGAATAACTTGCTGCTGCTCAATCAGTTTCCGGACCTGACCGCAGATGTTCAGGTGGGGCGGAGAAATCTACTCATTACCTCCGGCCCGGGGATAGCGCTGCGGATCTTTCGCTGGTTTTTATTTGCTGCGTATAGCGTTTTAGCAATACTTGTAGCTGTGGGTATCTTGCCGCCTCTGGCACTGCTAGGTATGCTAAGTCTTAGTCTGGCAATCCCCCTCTATTATGGTATCGCTAACTTAAATAAGCCACAGCAGGTTCCGCACCGCCTGCTGGGTTTAAATGTTGCGATAAACATCAGCCTGCCGCTGCTGATAGCAATAGGTCTCGCGCTGAGCTCATAAGCCAGCCGCCTAACCCGACAACATGCGGCGGTTGAGGTGTTTATACCAGCGATTACCCGCCCACAGCGCGCCGACGATATAAGGAATGCCGCCTAGCACCCACATGATCAAGCCCGCCAGTTGCTGATCCTGAAGGTGCCGAGCTTCGCCATACAAAGGTTCGCCGGCGAAGGTGAGTAAGGCCCCTAAAAAACCAGTGTGCATGAGGGTGAAAAGCAGCGCCAGCAATGCAAACGGCGCTTTTCTGGCGCTTGCGTACAACACCGCCCACCAGAACCACACCGCCGTGATTAAAAAGCAGGCGTGTTCAAACACGTGAATCCAGGGGTCGTCTACGGCCAGCATATAAAAGACCGGGATATGCCAGAACCAAATCATGAAGCCATGGAGATAGGCACACAGCATAGGGTAACGCGTGATCTTAAACGCCAGGCCCCAAAATCGTCGACCATGTCTGCCAAAAGCGACAAATAATTGTGGTAACGGCTTACATAACGCAAACAGTGGCGCGATCACGACCATCATAAACATGTGCTGGGTCATATGGGCAGCAGCGCTTACTTCGGCCCATTCATCCAGCGGGCCCAAAATCGTGAAGAGAGTGATGAGAGCTGTGCCGTGAAAAAGCCATCGTTGCCATGCCCGTGTCGGGCTTCGCCGTGTTCCCACAACATACATCAACCAGAACACCACAACCACCAGCGCCGTCAGTCCTGAGGCTAGTCTATCCTGTCCTTCACTGGTCACCGGATTGTGCGCGAAGGCTGCCGGCACCCAAAGTGCCGCAAATCCTGCTACTAGTGCTGCGAAAAGAAGCGCTAAACGCATGGCGGGTAAATCACGCTTTGTAAGCCTATCGCCAGAACAGCGATGGTCGCCACCAGATAAACGCCCGTCGAAACCTTGAGGATAAAACGTCCATTACCTGATTCAGCCGGTGTAGAGCGGTGCGCCAGCCAGGTCAGATAAAGCAATACCACAGCGAACACCAGGGTATGCAGCAGTAGTAAGCCGTTGAGCCAGGTCCACACCCCCGCATTAGCAGGCGGCGGTGCGGTTTCACAGCCCAGCGCCTGTCCGCTGTAGAGCACCACATACCAGATCGCCCATAGCAATGGCCCGGCGAACAAATGCAGCGGATGAGCGCGCAATGTTTTCATGCAGCCCCCCACGCTATCGGTAGTAATAAGAAAGACGCGACGCTGCACCAGAAGGTGGCGAGGCTGAAGAGCCACAGGGGTTGCAAAACCACCGGCTCATACGGCAGCTCTTTGCTGACGTAGCCGTAACGAACCCGCAGCGCCTGCAGCGCCGTTGCAATCACGCTTATGCTGCTATGAAAGATAAGGAACATGAGCATCACCAGCAGCACGGCGTCATGGGCTAATTCCGTAATCGCTAATGGTGAAACCAGAGTAACGCCGACTAATAAAACAAGGTGTATCGCCCCTGCCGCCGTGACCACCCAGAACCGGGTCTGCAGTCCGGTATCGTCTCCGGCTTTGAGTTGCTTCACCGCCCGACAATACCACCAGGTCGCAAAGGTCAAGAAAGCTCCGCTCCAGGCCATGACGGGCAGCGAGACCAGCGACTCATCCGGCAATGTCCAGTTCGGTGCCACTGCCCATAAATACAACCAGCCAAACAATAACGCTAAAAATAGGGCGCCATCCGCCAGCAAGGTAATCACCATGCCCCACAAGCCGGAACCGTCCAGAGTACGCGATTGTAATGGCGCTTCTACAGGCTCTTTATCACCCAGGGGCGCAGCTAGCGGATGCCCGCCATTTTCCCAGCTCCAGCGGAACAGAAAAATGGCTGCCACAATCGTGATGACCACAGCAGCCAGATAACTGCGCGTGAGCAGGCTGATACAGACCACCGCAAGGCTGGAAGCAACCAGCAACGGAAGCCATGAGTTGGTCGGCAACAGCATCACCTCTTTCAGTTTGCCGGTGATGGCATCGGTTCCAAAGGTTTCGCGGCGGCCATGTTCAATCTGCGTTAACCCATGCTCGCCAGCAGGAATGCTCTGCAACAGCTCAGGGTTATCCCATAACGGATGCCGGCTGTTTATCTCGGGCAGACTAGCAAAGTTGTACATTGTCGGAGGCGTACCGGTGGTCCACTCCAGCGTGTCCGCATTCCAGGGGTTGTTGCCGGCTTTGCGACCAAAACGAAAGTGCAGCAGCACATCAATAATGATAATGGCAACACCCATGGCAATGACAAAACTGCCCACAGAAGAAAGCATATTCAGCCAGTCCCAGCCGAACCCCGTTTCGTAGGTATCGACACGCCTTGGCATGCCCAACAAGCCGGTCAGGTGCATTAGGAAAAAGGTGGCATTAAAGCCAACAAACACCAAGCCGAAGCCCCAGCGGCCGAGACGTTCTGACGGCATGCGTCCGGAAAAATGAGGCAACCAGTAATACAAGCCGCCGATTAATGGAAACAGCATGCCGCCGACTAATACATAGTGCAGATGCGCAACAACAAAGTGGGTATCGTGAACCTGCCAGTTAAAGGGGACCATCGCCAGCATCACGCCGGTGAGTCCGCCCAAGACAAAGACAAACAAAAAGCCAAACACCCATAACATAGGCAGGCTGTAAACGACCCGCCCGGCCCATAGAGTCGCCAGCCAGGCGAAAACCTGAATCGCTGTAGGAATGGCCACCAGCATGCTTGCCATTGAGAAAAACGCCTGCGCCAGTTGCGGGATCCCCACGGTAAACATATGGTGAGCCCAAAGCCCGAAACTGATAAAACCTGTCAGAATCACCGCCATGACAACCCAGCGGTACCCCACCAGCGGACGACCGGTAAACACCGGCAAAATAGTAGAGACAATGCCGGCCGCGGGCAGAAAGATGATGTAAACCTCGGGGTGGCCGAACAGCCAGAACAGGTGCTGCCACAGCACAGGATCGCCGCCAGCGGCTACGTCAAAAAAGGGCATGCCCGCAGCACGTTCCAGCTCCAACAGAATGCTGGCAAGAATTAATGGTGGGAAACCGAAGACAATCATCAGCGCCGTCACCAGAATATACCAACAGAAAATTGGCATCTTACTGAGTGTCATTCCCGGCGTGCGCGAGCGGAGTATAGCAACGACCAGTTCAATACCTGCAGACACAGACGATATTTCTACAAAGGTGATACCCAATAACCAAAAGTCCGAGCCGGGCCCCGGCGAAAATTCAGTGCTGCTTAGCGGTGTATACATAAACCAGCCGGAACTTGGCGCCATGCCCAGCAGCAGACTCGAAATAACAATGATGCCGCCAAATAAATAACAGTAATACCCGAGGGCTCCAAGGCGCGGAAATATCAGGTCCCGGGCACCTATCATTTTCGGGATCAGGTAAATGGCCGCCCCTTCCAGGATAGGAATAGCAAACAGGAACATCATTACGGTGCCATGCATCGTAAACACCTGACTGTAGACATCAGGATTTAAGAACTCCTGGCCGGGCAACGCGAGCTGCATGCGGATAAGTAGTGCCAGCAGCCCACCTATCAGAAAGAAGATTGCGCCTGTTAACATAAATCGGCGCCCGACCGACGTATGGTTAACTGCTGCTAAGGTGCCCCAACCCGGGAGGTTGCGCCAGACTTTATTAAACCGCTGATGTAAAGCTTCCTGTTCAGTCATTCTTATCAGAGTCCTCCTGCTGTAGTAACCACTCCTCAAAGTCTTCAGCACTATGCGCAATCACTTTAAATTGCATCGCGGTGTGCCCCTGACCACAGTACTCTGTGCATAGCCCCCGGTATTCACCGACCTCATCCGCCTCAAGCCGGACCACGTTAGTGCGGCCGGGAATCGCATCGATTTTGCCCCCCAGACGCGGCGCCCAGAACGAATGAATAACGTCTTCGCTGGTAATATGGAAGTCGACAGGGGTATTCACCGGAATGTGGATTTCATCGGTCAATTCGATCTTGCGCTCCGGGTAAGAAACACGCCAGAACCACTGTCGGGCTTTAACATCGACACGCATCACCTCCCCTTCCTGAAAAGGTAAGGGCAACAGGCTGTGGCCAATCGGAATGCCAAAGGCGAGCAGTGTCGTGATCGCCACGGTGGGTAAGGCAATGCCACCGGCGATAATCCAGCGGTTCTGCAGCCGCTGAACTTCGGCGTCGCTGATATCCTTGCTATTACGACGCACCGCAAACACGCACAGCACAATGAGACCGACGAACACCGCCAGCGCGACAATGATCATGGCCAAGGTCAGTGGCAGCACCGATCCTGCTGCCGGCCCTGCTGGGTCAAGGGTAGAAAATGCTCCGCTGCAGCCACTTAAAAGCAGCACGGTGGCAGCGCCAGTAACTTTTGCTATGCTCTTTATGTCCACGGCATCATCTCCGACAGTTGCGGTTTGGCTAACGCCAACCAGATAACCGTCGTCATTAACAGCATCAGCACTACAGAAGCCAGTGCGCTCATAAGCCGTAAGTGCTTATATTGCTTACGCTCGGCCCGACGAATTAAAACCCACAGCAATACATGAATCAGCGCCACACTACTGACCAGTGTCAACTTCGCGATGAACCAGAATTCGCTGGTTTGATTGAACAGGAAAGCCATGGCGCCCGAGACGATAGCAACCAGCGCCGCCGGGGTGGCTATATAGGTAAAGACGAAACGTGCGGCCGAATCATGACTGCCAGAGCTGCTCTCAAACTCATCGTCTGCTCTACTCGCTCCGGCCAGCATCACAGGAATATATAAAATTCCTGCCCCCCACATTAATAAAGCGATGATATGAAGTAATAAGAGCCATATCACGTGTTAGCACTCCCTTCGCGCTGGCGTTGTCCCCAAACCTTAAACGATTCGACTTTTTAGTTTTTTTTCATACAAAACAGTACTTAGCTTTGCAGGCAAAACCTATTTTTGCAAGTTGACACCTTGGTGCTAAGCTGACTCTCCTTGCCCCCTGCAGGCGTCTCACATCGGACGAAAAATGAAGGCTCCACATATAGTTATCCATTCAGACGAGCGCGTGATAAAGTTAATCCTTTCAAGCTTAGGGAGTGCAATAGATGGATTCTCAGGTAAATCAAGAATTGTTCGAGCTTGCCGTAGAGCAGGCCTACGATTCTGTTTTGATCACCACCGCAGAGCTTGATCTTCCCGGTCCCCAAATTATTTACGCCAACGATGCTTTTTGTAAAAAGACCGGCTACAGCCGGGAAGAGCTGATCGGCAAAACTCCCCGCATTCTGCAAGGCCCGCTAACGGATCGCGGCGTTCTGCAGCGGCTTCGGCAGAATCTGGAAAACGGCACCAGGTTTGAAGATTCAACGGTGAACTACCGTAAAGATGGCTCGACCTATGTGGTTCATTGGAGCATTAGCCCAATGCGCGACAACGAGGGCAAAATTACTCATTTTGTCTCGGTGCAACGAGATGTGACGCAGACAGTGCAGCTGGAACACTTTAACCAACGCTTATTGGAGCATCTGGCTGAGGGAGTTATTGGCATCAATCACGAAGGTCAATGTACGTTCGTAAATCCGTCCGCGATAAGGATCCTCGGTTTTCCTGATGAAGACACACTCATTGGCCGTTGCAGTCACGACGTCATTCACCATTCCCATGCTGATGGCAGCGCGTACCCTAAATCTGAATGTCCGATCCATCAAATGCTGCACGACGGCGTAGCACCCGAACCCTGGCGTGACTATTTCTGGTCCTATTCTGACAAACCTGTCCCCGTCGAAGTCTCTGCCACGCCCATGCGCTACAATAGTGACCCGGTGTTTGGTGGGGTTTTTATCTTCCGTGATATTTCCGAACAATTGGAGCTTGAGCAGCAGCTGCATAAAGCCGCAAGTCACGATCAGTTAACAGGCACTTATAACCGCCGCTTCGGCGACCATGTGCTGGGCAAGGAGTATGCCCGGGTAGAGCGGGAGGAAAGCCAGGTCGCGGTGATTCTCGCTGACATTGATCACTTCAAAGACATTAATGACACATTTGGCCACCTGGTTGGCGATCAGATTCTAAAGCAATTCACCGAAGTCCTGCAGTCGCGCTTACGTGCTATGGATTCCCTGATACGCTGGGGCGGCGAAGAATTTTTAATCGTGCTGCCCGATACCGATCTCAAAGGTGCACAGACACTTGCTGAAGATCTCTGTCAGGCGATTGAAAATCACCATTTCGAGGCTGATGTTGACCGCCTAACAGCTTCATTTGGCGTGAGTTTATTGCGCGCAGCGGGTTCTATCGAAGCCTCCATTAAACAAGCCGATCAGGCACTTTATGCAGCCAAACAAAGTGGTCGTAACTGCGTTATTGCTGAATCGTCATAATGCCTTTTTTTCACTTTGGACGTGCCGGCTTCCTCTTTGCAACCATGGGATTGGATACCGAGTTGATCTCTGGCTATAGTTAGACTCGTATAGTCTGTTAGTAGACAGACAACTCGATTTTTAAAGTCCAAGTCAAGGAGGTACATGTGTCTGACCAGGAGCCAAAACGACAAGAGTGGGGTGCGCGCACCACGCCCCGTTTGCAAGGCAACGAACATTGGTGGCCCGACCAACTCAATCTAAATATTTTGCATCAAAAGCATCCCGACTCCAGCCCTTTTGGTCCAGACTTCAGCTACGCCGACGCTTTCGCTGAAATTGACGTCGACCAACTCAGTGCTGATGTCGATGCCTTAATGACCGACTCCCAGGACTGGTGGCCGGCCGACTGGGGCCACTACGGTCCTTTCTTTATTCGCATGTCCTGGCACGCCGCAGGTACCTATCGCGCCGTAGACGGCCGCGGTGGCGGCGGCACTGGGGCACAACGTTTTGCCCCCCTCAACAGCTGGCCTGACAATGGCAATCTCGACAAAGCAAGGCGCCTACTCTGGCCGATCAAACAAAAATACGGTGAGAAAATCTCCTGGGCCGATTTGATGGTCTTCGCCGGTAACCGCGCTTTGGAAACCATGGGCTTTCGTACCTTTGGTTTCGGCTTCGGTCGCGCTGATATCTGGGCGCCGGAAGACGATATTTACTGGGGACCCGAGACCGAGTGGCTGGCGACCCAAGACGAGCGCTACACCGGCAGTTTCGAAGACGGTAACCGAGTTCTCGATAACCCTCTCGCAGCGGTTCAGATGGGCCTGATTTACGTGAACCCAGAAGGTCCTAACGGTGTCCCTGACGCGCTGAAATCCGCTCAGGATGTGCGTGAAACATTTGCTCGTATGGGTATGAATGATCGCGAAACCGTCGCACTTACCGTTGGGGGTCATACCTTCGGCAAAATGCATGGCCGCGGCAAAGAAGAGATGGTAGGTGAAGCTCCCGAAGCCGCCAAGATCCATCAGCAAGGTTTTGGCTGGGCCAACAAGAATGAAACTGGTCTGGGAGAATACACTGTCACCTCAGGCCTTGAAGGCGCATGGACACCGACGCCAACCAAGTGGGATAACTCCTACCTGGAGACCATTTTTGCGCACCAGTGGGAAGTGAAGAAATCACCCGCCGGCGCCAATCAGTGGGAACCTGTTGAAGTGAAAGAGGGTTACTGGGTGCCCGATGCTCATGTTGAAGGCCGCAAAAATCCACCTGTCATGACCACCGCTGATATGGCCATGATCACTGACCCTGACTATCTCGAAATTTCAAAAGAGTTTCATGCCAATCCTGATGTACTCGCCGATGAGTTTGCCCGCGCCTGGTACAAGCTACTCCATCGTGACATGGGTCCACGCGACCGCTACCTCGGCTCGCAGGTTCCTGACGAAGTTCTGATCTGGCAGGACCCTGTTCCTGAACATGAGGGGCCGCTGGTGAACGATGAGCAGATCGCAAGCCTGAAGCAGAACATTGCCGACTCGGGTCTTACCGCGAAGGAACTGGTAACCACTGCCTGGGCGTCAGCCTGCACCTATCGTCAGACCGACCATCGTGGTGGTGCGAATGGCGCGCGCATCCGACTTGCGCCGCAGGTCAGCTGGGACATTAATAAGCAATCCGGTGTCACCGATGTCATCGACCGTCTGGAGCAACTAAAAGACGCTAGTGATGCCAATATTTCGCTGGCAGACATGATTGTGCTCGGCGGTAGCGTGGGAGTCGAAATGGCTGCCAAGGCCGCTGGACACAGTATTGAGGTGCCCTTTACCCCGGGTCGCACCGATGCCAGTCAGGATATGACCGAGGTCGATACGCATGCGTACCTGGAGCCTCGCCATGATGCGTTCCGCAATTACTTGCAGAAGCAAGCAAGCTCAATCCCCGCCGAACACCTGATGGTTGATCGGGCATTTTTGCTCAATCTCAGCGTTCCGCAGATGACCGCACTGCTCGGCGGTATGCGCGCCATCGGCGCCAATGCCGGTGACAATCAGGACGGCATTCTTACCGATCGCGAGGGTCAACTGAGCAACGATTTCTTTGTGAACCTGGTCGACATGGGTACCGTCTGGGAGCCGATCGATGATAATGAAGAACGCTTTGAAGGTCGGATCCGTGCCAGCGGCGAAGCAAAGTGGACGGCGACACGGGTTGATCTCATTTATGGTTCAAACTCACAGTTGCGCGCCATCGCCGAAGAGTTTGCTGCGCATGGCGGCGAGCAGAAAATGCTGGATCACTTCGTCAAAGGCTGGGTAAAGGTCATGGAGAATGACCGCTTCGACCTGCATCGTTAATTGGTGCACAAGAAAATTATGCAGACTTAGCGAATCCACTTGCAGTACAGGAGGTTTAGCCGATGCCAAATGTTGCAGCATCCTTTGCTTCGGACGGCGCGCCCGATGAGCCAATTTTGGCGCAGTACGAGCGTGTCCGTGCGCAAAGTATGGGCCTGATCAAGGGACTCAGTGCAGAAGACATGATGTTGCAGTCTATGCCCGACGCGAGCCCGACCAAATGGCATCTTGCGCATACCTCCTGGTTTTTTGAAACCTTCTTACTGCAGCCCCACCTGACTGGCTATCAGTCCTTTGACGATGCCTATCAGTATTTATTTAATTCCTACTATGACACGGTCGGCGAGCGCCATCCGCGGCCTCAACGTGGTTTGCTGTCGCGCCCGTCATTAGAGGAGGTCATCGCTTATCGGCATCATGTCGATGAGGCCATGCAGCAGTTACTTCACACAACCGATGCCGAGATTGAGGCTGCAGTGACCATTGGCTTGCACCATGAAATGCAGCATCAGGAACTGCTGCAAACTGACATTAAACATGCGTTATCGCTGAATCCCTACGCGTTACCCACGTCCAATACTACTCGTGCGCCTTCGCGAACCCCGGACAGTGCTGACTTCGTTGAGTTTGAAGGCGGTTTGTCCTGGCTGGGCACTAACGCAGAGTCGAGTTTTGCCTACGATTGCGAACAGCCCCGCCACCAGGTGTTTGTCCCTGATTTCAGCCTTTGTGAACGGCTGGTGACCAATGCCGAATGGCTGGAGTTCATGGCCGACAATGGCTATCAACGGCCCAAGCTCTGGCTCTCCGATGGCTGGGCAACTGCGCAACAAGAGAACTGGCAAGCCCCATTGTACTGGCACCGGCAGGATAGCCAGTGGTGGACCATAGCCGGACAGCAACGACGCCCATTGGATCCGAACGCACCGGTCTGTCATATTAGCTATTATGAAGCCGACGCATTTGCGCGCTGGCGTGGTTGCCGCTTACCCACCGAGTTCGAATGGGAACATGCCGCCCGTGCTATGGATTTAAAGGGGCATTTTTTAGAATCCGGCCATTCACTACCCCAGCCAGCAACTAGCCAAGCTAAGGGTCTTAAACAAATGTTTGGCGATGCCTGGGAGTGGACGCAAAGTCCGTTTACTCCCTATCCAGGCTTCAAGACGCCGGAGGGCGCGCTGGCTGAATACAATGGCAAGTTTATGGCCAATCAGTGGGTCCTGCGGGGCGGTTCATGCGCCACCGCAGCGCAGCAGATGCGGCTGACCTACAGAAACTTCTTCTATGCGCATCAGCGCTGGCAGTTTACCAGCCTGCGTTTAGCAAAATAACAACAAAGAGCCAGGATAAGTTATGGACCACGTGTTTTTACAGGATGTTTTGGCGGGCTTACGACTGCCGCAAAAAGCGCTGCCGCCTAAATACTTTTATGACCAGCAAGGGTCAGCTTATTTTGATCAAATTTGTCAGCTCGATGAATATTATCCCTACCGTACCGAGCTGGGCTTATTGCCAGAAGTGGCGCGCGAACTAAAGCACTATTTTGAGCGTGCCTCAGTGAGCAGTCTTCAACTGGTCGAATTCGGCGCCGGCTCGCTGCATAAAGTTAAGCCCGTGCTGGAAGAGCTCAGCATGGTAGACGAATTTGTTGCGCTGGATATTTCCGGAGAGCATTTAAAAGAAGCCTCATCGGATCTAGCTGAGGCTTTTCCACAGCTGACCATCAAGGTTGTACAGGGTGACTTTACCCAACCGATGCAGATGGAGCTGTCATCCGCGACACCCATGGGGTTTTTCCCGGGTTCGACCATCGGTAATTTCGAACCAGAGGAAGCCGTTGAGTTTCTCTGCAACGCGGGGACAACCCTCGGTGAAGAAAGCTATCTACTGCTCGGTGTAGATACCAAAAAAGATCGCGCCATCCTTGAGCCTGCCTACAATGACAGTAAAGGCGTAACAGCGCTGTTCAACAAAAATATTTTAACCCGTATCAACCGTGAACTTGATGGCAATTTCGATTTAGATCAGTTTGAGCATACTGCCATTTATAATCAGCAGCTTGGCCGTATTGAAATGCATTTACGCAGCCTCACCAAGCAGGAAGTCTCCATCGCTGGCGAGCGATTTCAGTTTGCCGAAGGCGAAACTATTCATACAGAGAACTCCTATAAATACCATCCGGAAGAATTCGAACGGCTGGCCAGCCGCGCAGGCTGGTCGCCTGAGTCTGTCTGGCTCGCTGCGGACGGTATCTTCGCAATTATGTTGCTACGTCGCTCAGCTGCAGGGCGTTGATTTAGGCGAGGGTTCCATGATGCCAGCGTCCAAAGTCGTCGGCCGACATAGGCTTGGCAAAGAAATAGCCCTGTACTTCGTCACATCCGAGTGATTTCAGAAACTCATGGGCAGCTTCAGTCTCCACGCCTTCAGCAACCACGCGATAACCGAGATCCCGGGTCATGGCCACCATGGCCCTGACCAGTGCCTGGTTCCGAGGTTTGCTCTCAATCTCATCGACGAAGCTGCGGTCAATTTTCACCACCCGCGCTGGAATCGTCTGCAAGTACGACAAACTACTATATCCCGTACCAAAGTCGTCAATAGCCAATGAAAGACCACTGTCGGCGATACACTGTAACTGCTGACTGGCCTTATGATTATTGTTCATTAAACTGCTCTCGGTCAGCTCCAGCTCAATCGCTGAACGCTCCAGCCCGGCGTCACTCAGGTAGGTCAACAGGCGTTCACAAAAGCTATCTTCTTCCAGGTTGGCCGCTGCAATATTGATCGAGAGCTGCAGAGTATGGCCTTCGTTATGCCAGTGCTGCGCCTGTTGGATGGCATTGCGTAAGACCCAGTCGGTAAGTTCTTTTGCCAGAGGCGTCTTTTCAATCAAAGGCACAAACTCTGCGGGCCCAATATTACCGAGCGTAGGATGCTGCCAGCGCAGCAATGCTTCTGCGCCGACACATTTCCCCGAGGCATTATCCAGCCGCGGTTGATACACCAGATAAAGTTCATTCGGCGCTTTTAGCGCATCAGCAAAGTTCGCGATCAACCCGAACCGCCGTTGATGCGACTGATCCGATTCTTCATTGTACCAACCGACAGCAACTTCCTCGCTACGCGCGTCACGCGAAGCGCTGTGCGCTAGTCGCAAAATATTACCTGGCGGATTCACGCCCACCTGAAATGGCGCCACACCTATCACCGGGCGCAACATAAAGGGAGAAGCGTCATTTAAACGAATCGCCAACAGTGTCTCATAAAGGTCATTCGCCTGCTGCGCAATGTGCTGTTTTGAACCGCTGTCAACAAACGCAAACTGACCGGGGCCAATATGATAGATGCGCGCTTTGGCGCCCAGCATTTCTTGTAGGACTTCACTACCAGCAATGGACAAGTTTTCAAGATAAGACGGCCCCATTACCCGTTGCAATGCGCTTGCTTCACTTAAGTCAATGAGCTCTACACTCATAGCGTAATAAGTTTGCTTTGGATTGTCCCGTGCCAGATCTTCCAGATCTTCGACAAACTGCAGATAGTTAGGTAAACCCGTGCCCGAGTCCACTCGCCCGACCGCGTGCTGCAGCTCAATCTGCGACATCACCATTTTTGACAAATCGTGCAGAGCGCTAAGCTCTTGCTCTGTGACGTCGCGCGGCTCGGTGCCGAGCACACACATCGCACCCAGCGAAAAGCCATCACGGGTCATTAATGGAGCACCGGCATAAAAGCGGATACCGGAATCGGCCAAAACGCTGTCTTTGTAGTAGTCCGAGGCCAGTAAGTCATTCACGACGACTACATCTGCAGTATCTGCAACTTCGCCGCAGCAGGTTTTTTCCCGGGGGATCTCCCAGTGCTCAACGCCCACTCGTGACTTGAACCACTGCCGGTCTTCATCGGTAAGTGATACAGCGGCAATAGGCAGATCAAAAATCTGGCTCGCCATGCGGGTAATACGATCGAAACTTTCGTTCGTGGGTGTGTCCAATAAGTCCAGACCACGTAACCGTTTCAAGCGCTCTTTTTCGTACTCAGTTGTCATAATTCGCCATCCCTCAGCTGACTAACCAGACTAAAAGTATAGTCAATTAGTCGCTGAATGCTATTTCAGATAGTGCGCATCATAGTCATAACTGGCTTCGACTCAACTGATAAAAAACGAACACCCTAAATTGTTTTACTGATTAGAATGGCCGGTTCATGAACCGCTCAGCACAGCATCAACTTGCGCTGCCACGACCTGATTACGGCCATCCGCTTTGCCTTGGTAAAGCGCAGCATCGGCCTGCTTAAGGCAATCAACGAGTGTCGCCGCAACATCATCGGTTGCGGTCACGCCGAAGGTGGCAGTGACTTGCACATGATGTCCTTCTGCAGCTGTCACCAGACTCGCAATGCCCTCGCGCAGGGCTTCACAGACGCCAGTCGCACTGGTTAAATCCGTATTGGGTAGCATCACGATGAATTCCTCTCCGCCCCAACGTCCGGCAATGTCCTGTTTTCGCAACCTTTCACCAAGTACTCCAGCTATTTGCTTAAGTACCTGATCGCCGACATCGTGACCGAGCTGGTCATTCACTTGTTTGAAATGATCGACGTCCAGCAACACCAGCGCCAGCGGCTGCTGGAGACGCCGGAAGCGCTCGCTGAAGCCGCGGCGGTTCAGCAAGCCTGTCAAGGGTTCCGTCTCGGACTGGGTCCGCAGCTGCGCATTAGCTAGCTCCAGTTCACGGGTACGCGCCTGAACTTCGTCATCCAGCCTCTTGTTCGCAGCTTCAAGAGCACGAAAACGCAGCCGCAGCAGCACATACAGACTTAATGCCAGTAGTGCCAGTGCCAGCCCTATCGCCCATGAAGTTTGCCACCAGGGCTTTAATACCCGGATTTTTAATTCTGCTGGCAGCCCGGAGACAATACCTTGGCTATTACGCCCTTCTATTTGCAGCACATAATCCCCTGGCGCTAAGCTAGCGAACGAAATTTCGCGGCTCAAGCTCCATTCGCTCCACTCATCACTTGCACCAAGTAAGCGGAAACGCCCGCTATTACGCGCAGTATCGTGAAAATCCATCACACTGTAGTGCACCGTAAAACTTCGGTCTTCTGGTGCCAAAGTCATTGCATAGTTGCTAAAACCCAGCAGGGATGTACTGTCCTGACCACTTATCATAAGTTTTGTCAGTGCAACCTGTGGCGGTTGTGTATTCAGGGTCAACTCCGCAGGTGTGTAGCTAAAAGCACCTTGCACCGAGCCCACCGTCATTTCGCCCGCTGGACTTTGGCTTACAGCCTGGCGCAGCATCGCCTCGGAGGGTAAACCATCGTTGAGGCCAAAGTTAATGATGCTATCCGCCGCTTCATCATATCGGGCAAAGCCAAGGCTGGTAAGCAACCAGGTGTAACCCTGTTGATCACTATAAATGCCGACCACGCGATCCGATGGCAAGCCATCAGCCATACTGATCAGGGTACGACTGCGATCAGCCAGATTGATGCGCCAGGCACCTTCACTGCTGCACAACCATAGTGTTGCCGGTGGTTCTGCATAGGCGCATAGATAATCATCGCCGCCATTTTCTTTTATCTTATAGGACTGCCACTGCTGGCTATATGGCGAGCGCTGAAATACACCCGAGTAGCGGGTCACCATAAATTGCCCGTACTGGGGCAAATGCACCAGGTCATAGACTTGATTACCGCGCAGTCCCTGTAACTCACGAAATTGCCATTCTGCTTGTTGCTGCACCGGATTATAGGTCGCAATCCCCTGTCCCCAAAAGCCGAGCAGCAGTTGGTTTTGGTCGGTTTCAAGAATAGCATTGACGGCCTGATCACTGAGTTCGAGCTGGTCGTGGATATGCGTCACCCGTCTCAGTTGTTCGGGTTTGTCTACATGCGTCCGGTATAAGCGGGTATTGGTCGCCACCCAGAGGTTGCCATGGGAATCTGAGTAGATGGTTTCGACTTGGTTCACAGACTCGTCGTCAGGGAAGGATAATAAACGCCAGTTCTGGCTCTGCGCATCGCGATGTGCGACTCCAGCAGTTGTACCGAGCCATAGGTCATTGTTGGCGCTGTAATGAACAGCATAGGTTGCACGCTGCTCTGCCAATCCGAGCTGGCTGAGGTGAGCAGCACTGAGCGTCTCTGTAAAGTCCTGACGATCGCGGCGGCCAACAAAAATACCCTGGTCGCGCGCGCCTACCCACATATCACTGACACTATCGAAAGCAATCGCGCGCACGTCTACGCCCTTGAGTTTACCCCACTCCTGATCAAGCCTGACGTACTCTCTGCGTTGCCGGTCAATCAAATGCAGACCATCGGACCCTCCGGACCAGAAGGTATTGGCGTCCGTTGCAAATGGATCCTGGGCCAGCACATTAGAGCGAACCTGCCCTAGATTTTCGTAACCTTGTGGATAACGAACAGGAACGAACTCTTCGTGCTGTTGATCAAAGAAGAACACTCCGAAATCGGTGCCAACCCAGACTTCACTATCGAAAACCGCCAAGGTACGGATTTCATTTCGACGATTCGGCCCCTGTTCAGCCGGATTGAGCAGATAGTGCTGCCACTCCTTCAAATCAGGGGTTAAACGGTACAAGCCCTGAGAGGTGGCCACCCATAGATAATCACTCGACTCTGTCAGCCACCAGATACGTTCTGTGCGCAAGGGATGCCCTGCCGGCAACCCACGCGTTTGCCACTTTGCTTTGTCGGTCATTACCAGGTAGCTGAGCCCATTCAGGGTGCCGACCCAGAGCCGTTCTTTTGCATCGTAATAAAGGGTCTGCACCCGATCGTCGCGCAGCGAGGAGGGATCCTCCGGACGGAGTGAAAAACTCCCGGCGGCGCTCGCAGCAACATGCCAGTTGGCGAGACCATGGCCCCATGTCGCCGCCCATAAAGTATCGTCTGGGGTGATGAGCAGGGATGAATAGCTGACACGTTCACCGCTGGGAATGAGTTGCGACGACCAGGACACATAATCGTAGCCATCGTAACGCAGGACGCCATCGGTATCTGATGCGAACCAGAGGAAATCATTGGCGCCACGATAGATAGCGTAAACAGAGGATTGACGACCGCCGAGTTGCTCTGAGAGTCGGTGGAACTCGTCAAATTCGCTGGCTTGCGCTGTGGTCAGCAGCGATAGCCAGCTTAACGCCGTCAGGAAAAGTGTATAAATCGATGTTCGCATTCTGTCCCGCCGGCATCTGACAAACTAACGTCAAAACAATCAAAAAAGATGCCGTATTGTGACTAATTTATAACACTTTTCCCACCCTTATTTCGAATCTTTCCGATGCTGCGCCTGATTCAGTGCCTGAATCGCAAAGCTTCCCAGCCAGTGCCCGCCTTCATAACTGTCGCCAATCAGGTTCGGGTACGAATAGGCAAAATGCGCATCTGCTACGTCTCGTAAATGACTGTATTGCGGGTATTCATTGGCAAGTGCATACAGGTTCCACGCCCGACTAAAATTCAGACCGTCCAGATGAACCAGTTTGCCGTCGGTACGGTCACTGACGCGTCCAACCTCGAGACTGTAATCCTCATCAGCAAGTTGTGGCATAAAATCAGCCAGCCATGGCAGAAACTCTTCTTTGCTCAGCACACGTTGCATCAGCCCAATCTCTTCCAGGCAAGGTGAGATGAAATCATAACCACTTGGCTCCCAACTTATCGGGCAATTTTTGTCGTCAATAAAGTAGGCTTTGGCCCGCTGTCTGATGAGCTCC
The DNA here is from genome assembly GCF_030466405.1 of Pseudidiomarina terrestris. GTDB lineage: Bacteria > Pseudomonadota > Gammaproteobacteria > Enterobacterales > Alteromonadaceae > Pseudidiomarina > Pseudidiomarina terrestris. Next base: position 684,003 of record NZ_JAGGJF010000001.1, read on the forward strand.
TGCAGATCCGTCAAATTCTGGTTTACCGCATAGTCATAAGCAAAGCTTAAGCCAAAGGCTGTATTGCTGTGCTCCCCCACCCGGACCGGGTACAGCAGTTGTGGTAAAAAGCTCTGATAGCGGTCAACAATGACATCTGCCAGTGGCTGCAGGTTTTTCGCAAGCTCCTGGCCCAGTGGATCCTGCCAAGCGTGTAACTCGTCAGATAATTTCAGTAACCATGCCCAACCGTAGGTACGCTCAAACGATTTGTGGATCTCTTTACTAAAAAACTCCGCTTCATGCGCTACATTTTCCGCGGTTAAATTACGCTTCAGAATGGCCCGGGCTTCATCTGCATGCTCCATGTCCGGAAACTGTCGTAACAAGGTGACTAATGACCAGTAGCCGTGGACTGCACTATGCCAGTCAAAACAACCATAAAACACTGGATGATGCTCTCTTGGCTCCTTTACATCCTCTGCACCGCCCAAAACAAAGCCGGTTTTATAAGGGTAAGGGGTTTCAACACAATGCAGCGGTAGTGCTACCAACTTATCGGCTTCTGCCTGCGTGAGTCGGTGAGTGGTATCAGTGGCGGCCTGAGCCTGGCCAAACCAGCCGCACGAAAGGAGGATGGCGGTGCTGATCACGGCGTATTTATTCATAGTTTTAGCCCTTTATTTATCAGGTTCAGGTGGCATCACCACCCAGTCAGGATCGGCGAACTCACCAATGGGACGAATCTCGCAGAAGTCCGCCGCACTGCGGATAATTTCTGCGACTTCCGGATTATCTTTAGACTCCATGCTATCGCGAGCCGCTTTACTATCCCAGCTTGCAATAGCGATAAGCACCTTGGGATCATCAAGTTTGCGGTGCAGTTCGGTGCCCCTGGCTCCTGGCGCCCGCTGGATAATCTCGCTGGCGCGAACCCAAGCCTGCGCATAATCCTCTGCGCTATGCTCGCCTTTAATGTGTACTTCAAAAATATACTTCATTATCCCTCCTCAAACGAGCAGTGACGCGACCAGCACTTCATAAAAAGTAATCAATTGGGAGCAGTGACATGAACCAGACATAGCTGCGCCGGCACCAGCTGGTTTCGGGGTCCTTGTTATAGGTCAGCACTTGCTCCTGCTGGTGCTCAATCCAGACCAGATCGCCCTGCTCGTCAAGTGTCAGCCGATAGGCCCGCTTACGCACCCTTGAGTCAAACAGCTGACCTAAATCTCGCGCCAGTTCAGGGCTTTCAATCATAAAACCCAGTTCGGTATTAAGGTTCGCCGAACGCGGATCAAAGTTAAACGAGCCAATAAACAGCTTCTGACCGTCAATTGCCACTGCTTTGGCGTGCAAACTGGATCCTGGTGATAGGCTAAAGCTGCCGGCCGGCTCCTGCTCCTCATCAAGTTGCGCATCCGTTGGACGTAACTCGTAAAGCTTGATACCCGCCTCGAGTAATTCTTGCCGCCATTTACCATAACCCGCGTAAACAATGGCTAGATCTGTCGCCGCCAGTGAGTTGGTCAGGATGCTTATATCAACATCCCGCGCCGCCAGTGTCTTCAGAATTTCAACTCCGGAAGCAGTGGGAATTAAGTAGGGAGTCACCAGATAGAGACTTTGCTGTGCTTCGCTAATGGCCTGTTCCAGCTGCGGATAGAGTTGCGCACTGTCACGCGCCTTTCCCAGCCCTTTGCGCGGGTCATCACTTAGCATTTGCGTCGAGGCCCAGGTCAACTCCAGCTCATCTCTTACTAACTTTTCGAGAAAACGAGACTCAGTTGCGGCCGCTTTATACTTACCTGCATGCTCATTGTTGCTGCGGCTACGAACGATAGCCGAAACGGGCTCTGAGCCTGCCAAAGGATCATCCGGCGTATAGATTAAGTCGATGGGGTAAACGGACTTACTATTCCAGTAAGCATCGAACTCCTGCTGCACATCGTCAACCACTGGACCAATGGCCAGCACATCCAGGTCGGAAAAAATAAATTCGTCGGTGGCACCAAAATAGGCATCGGCAATATTTCGGCCACCGGTAATGGTGACACTGCTGTCGACGGTAAATGTTTTACCATGCATGCGCCGGTTTGCGCGGTCGAGATCAGTAATAAAGCCAAACCATTTCTGCGAGCGCATCACAAAGGGGTTAAACAACCGTACTTCGATATTGGCATGCCGATGCAGTCGGCTAAGTTGCGCATCCATACCTGTTGTTTCAAAGTCGTCCAATAGCAAGCGTACCCGGACACCGCGATCAGCAGCCTTCACCAGCTCATTCGTCAGCAGGCTTCCGGTATTATCGAAACGCCAGATATAGTACTGCAAATCAATAGATTGCTCAGCTCCTTGCACGAGCTGGATGCGCGAGGCGAAAGCTTGCTGGGAATCGGCGAGAATGTGAACGCCGGACTGGCCCGGGTGCTGAGCAGTTTGTTCAGCAACTGCGCTTCCTAATGTGGTTGCCTTGGTGATTGAGGTGGGAAGGGCGTAGCTTTCTTCGATACTCGCGCGCGGTGGCAGTTGGCATGCCGTCAAGAATAACGTGGCCATTACTGACAGCACTATGCGCAGTCGTTTTTCCATTGTCATCCCTTGCAACGTCTTGACTAGCTTAGAAAGTTTACTCTTTCTAGTATAGACCCATTACGCTGAGATAAAACCGTGTCCAACAATGGCATAAATGATCTGCGCACGCTGCCAGAGTCATCCGACCGTGCAGCGCGGTCAGATGCTACTGGTCAGGACTGCATCTGCTGCCGCAGATAGTCGTCGTAGCTACCTGAAAAGTCGCGCATACCTTTATCGGTTAACTCGATAATACGGGAGGCCAGTGAAGAGACAAATTCGCGGTCGTGACTGACAAACAGCAGGGTTCCGTCGTAATGTTCCAACGCCAGGTTCAAGGCCTCAATGGATTCCATGTCCAGGTGGTTGGTTGGCTCATCCATGATCAGGACGTTGGGCCGCTGCATGATGAGTTTGCCAAAAATCATCCGGCCTTTTTCACCACCTGACAAAATGGTGACAGGCTTTTTGATGTCGTCCTGGGAAAACAGCATGCGTCCAAGCACGCCGCGGATGGCCTGCTCGTCATGGTGTGGCTGTTTCCACTGGCTCATCCAGTCAAACACGCTGATCTTGTCTTTGAACCAGTCCGCGTGATCCTGCGCGTAATAACCAATAGTGACGTTTTCCGACCACTTAATCAGTCCATCTTCAGGTGTGTGCTGTCCAACCAGCGACTTCAACAATGTCGTTTTACCGATACCGTTGGCACCAAGAATCGCAACTTTTTCGCCGACTTCGATCATTGCACTGACGTTCTTTAACACGTGTAAGTCATCAAACGACTTGTTCACGTTTTCCAGTTCCAGGGCTAAGCGGTAGAGCTTCTTCTCTTGTTCGAAGCGAATGAAAGGGCTGACCCGACTCGACGCTTTGACTTCGGCCAATTGAATTTTTTCGATTTGCTTGGCGCGTGACGTTGCCTGTTTTGCCTTAGAGGCATTCGCAGAGAAGCGGCTGACAAACTGCTGCAGCTCGGCAATTTTCTCTTTCTTGCGGGCATTGTCGTTCAATAGCTGCTCACGCGCCTGAGTTGCGGCAAACATGTACTGGTCGTAGTTGCCAGGATAAACACGTAGTTCGCCATAATCGATATCTGCCATGTGCGTGCAAACGCTATTTAAAAAGTGACGATCGTGCGAAATGATGATCATGGTCGCCTGACGTTCATTCAACACCGTTTCCAGCCAGCGTATGGTATTAATATCGAGGTTGTTGGTCGGCTCATCGAGCAGCATAATGTCAGGCTCAGAAAACAATACCTGCGCCAGCAGCACCCTTAATTTCAGACCCGGAGCGATGTCGCTCATCAAACCGTAATGCGCTTCCAGTGGTATCCCGACGCCTAACAACAGTTCTCCGGCACGTGATTCTGCGGTGTAGCCATCCATCTCAGCGAATGCCACTTCGAGGTCAGCCACGCGCATGCCATCTTCTTCACTCATCTCCGCTAAGCCATAAATGCGATCACGCTCAGCTTTGACCTGCCAAAGTTCCTCGTGACCCATAATGACCGTATCAACCACGCTGTATTGCTCGTAGGCAAACTGATCCTGGCGCAGCTTCCCCACACGCATGTTTGGCTCAATCGAGATATTTCCCGCAGAAGGTTCCTGCTCACCGCTCAGAATGCGCATGAATGTTGATTTACCGCAGCCATTTGCGCCGATCAAACCGTACCGGTTGCCGTCGCCAAATTTAACAGAGATATTTTCGAAAAGAGGTTTTGCACCAAATTGCATGGTGATGTTTGCAGCAGAAATCACGATTACGCACCCGACTAAAAAATAGGCGCGTAATCTACGTGTTTTAGCGGTAAATTACAAAGGAAGTTTGCAGTAATTGACAGTTTGAGTAAGGTTCCTGTCAATTACCAAAGCGTTAGCGGTCGTCTTGTCCACGTTGTTCTGGAGCAATCTGCTTGTCTTTCTGCGAGTGATTGCCGTGCGTCGAATCTGGCCGACTGTGATCTTCGCGACTTTGATTCTCTTTATCCTGCTCCGATTGCAGTTTCCGCTTTTCTTCTTCCGTCAGATCCTGCTCGTTCTTTTTAACTTTAGGATTCATTGGCCCAGTCATAAAGCCTCCTTAATCATTAAAATGTAAGTGCGTTTTGATCTTGTTTTCATGACTCAGTATAGCAAAGGATTGCCAATTCCTTAAGCCGAAGCCGCTAACGAGGTGCGAACAGCCGCTTAAAAATAAAGTGCGAGGGCGTATATATAAGAAGGATAAAGCCCGCCAACAGCAGGGTGAGATAAAGAAGTGGCGGCAAATCCGTACGCTGCTCACCCAGCCCATACACCCAGTTGATGTTGTCCTCCGGCTCGGTCAGCAGGTAACTTAGAGGAACAACGACGAGCGCGATCAGAATCTGTAATGGATAAGCCCGTTTATCATAACCCAGCTTGATCAGCATAAAGATAAGCACAGGCGGCAGTGCCAGATGAAAAATCCCCGATAATACTCGCACCGGCCAGGAGGTTTCGCCGCTAAACATGTAGAGCGCGACTTGTGTCAGCTGGCCGGCAGCAAGAAAGTCGGCCGTCCAGGATAACTCCAGTAACAACACCGCCACGGCCATCGTGCTGGCCAGCAAACGATTTTCCCACCACAGAGCGGGTACCAGCACAATCAGGGCAATATCCGAGAACCAAAGAAAATTCGTAGGCCCCAGCGTATGCCAGTAAACCGGTACGATGATGGCCACCATGATCGTATAAGCCACTTTTAGCCAAAGCGGAATTAGCTGTTGCGTGCGCATAGCGTCGCTCCCTGCAGGCGTCGTTTATTTCACAGCTCTGAATTAAAGGTGTCACTCAGTGATGAAAAAATCAACTTTTCCAGTTGCGCCTGACAACACACCCGGATTTTGATGAAAAATCAGCTATTTCTTCTACACTTACTATTAAGTTCTCAACAACGGATAGGTGGGCTGATGCCAATTGAAAAATGTCCTAAATGCGAAGATCAGGTTCTGGACAGCAAGTACAGTTGTCCAGGTTGTGGCTATGTGAAACGTGATGAACCGGAACAGCAAAAGCACCCCAAACGTGAAATAACCACCAAGAACACCGCTAAACACCTGCAAATTCAGGGGGTCATTGCGCTGTTTTTGCTTATCGCTGGGTTGCTCTGGTTTTACCTGACCGCAGATGCGTATGAAGCCCGCGATCAGTTAAATGTCGTCGCCCTGCTGATGTTTGTTGTCGGCTTTTTTTGGTACGCAGTGATCCGCTTTAGAATCTGGCATCAGCACGATGACAAAGACCCCAGAGATTAAGCTGGTAACTCAACAGCTTCGGGCTGAATTTGAAGTTTTCGCCATCGTTCCTATACTTAACAGGTGCAGGGAAATGAACTTGAACTGCACATTCAACTGCAGTTTTAGCCTTAATTTTGTACTTTAAAGCAAAGAAGGGAGGCGTAATCATGCAAGTTAAAAATGTAATGACAACTCAACCGCAGTATCTGAAAGATAACGTAACCATTCGCGAAGCTGCGCTTACCATGCGCAACAATAAGAGCGGCTTTGAACCGCTCACCGATGCCAACAAAGTGACCGGCGTCATTACCGACCGCGACGTTACTGTTCGCGCTGTAGCTGAAGGCAAAAGCCTTGATGACAAGGCCAGCAGTATCGCTACTGAACGCGTCTTGTATACGTATCAGGACGAAGATATTGAGTCAGTTGTGCAAAATATGGTTGAGCAAAAGGTTCAGCGATTATTAGTGCTTAACGACCGCGAGAACAAGGATTTGGTCGGTGTTGTCACTTTAGGCGATATCGCCAATCACTGTGAAACACCACAGCTGGCTGAAAAAATCGTCAAAGCTTCGCGTACTTACAGTTAAGCGATGTAAAGAGCTTTCAAGATGAACTAATTTAAGCCAGCCATTGTGCTGGCTTTTTTCTGCACCAGCCGCAACCGACGGGAGGGAGCAGCCATGGCATCCTCAGACACTGACAGCTACAGTGACAAAAGAGACTTCCGCAAAACATCTGAGCCAAAAGCCGATGATGTCAGCTTTGACTGGGCGGAAAGCCGTCCGGTGTTTGTTATACAAAAACATGATGCGTCCAATCTGCATTATGACTTTCGCATTGAAGTGGATGGCGTCCTTAAATCCTGGGCGGTCCCCAAAGGCCCTTCCACCGATCCCTCCGAACAACGTCTGGCGTTGCCCACGGAAGATCATCCGCTGACCTATGCCGACTTTGAGGGCACCATCCCTGAGGACGAATACGGGGGCGGCACTGTGATGGTCTGGGACAGAGGCTGTTATCGCAACCATAAAGACGCAAGCAATGGCGATGAGCCTAAGTCAGTTGCCGAGCAACTTGCCGATGGTCATGCCACGATCTGGCTGGAGGGCGAGAAACTGACCGGAGGCTACGCTCTGATTCGCACAGATAGCGGCGATGATGAGCGCTGGCTGCTAGTGAAGATGGACGATGAAGAAGCCGATGCGCGCCGTAATCCGGTCTCTACGCAAAGCAATTCGGTAAAGACCCAGCGCAGTTTGTCTGAGATCGCTGATGAGGAAGCCTCAGCTGATGACTGATTTTATCCAGCACCTGGATGAGGATGATCGCGAACAAGCAAATGAGCAGGCCATGCCCGATTGGCTAGCTCCAATGCTGGCCAAACTGACTCATGACCATTTTGCCGACGATGCGTGGATGTATGAGCGTAAACTTGATGGTGAACGAATTCTTGCTTATGTCGACACTCAGGGCCAGGTAAAGCTGTGCTCGCGCAACAAGAAATGCCTCAACACAAGCTATCCGGAACTGGTCGAAGCCTTGCAGCAACAGGCACCGCGCGGTGCCATTTTTGACGGTGAAGTGGTTGCGCTCAATGCTGAGGGAGTCAGTGACTTTCAACAACTGCAGGGGCGCATGAATGTCAGTTCAGAAGAGGAAGCCCGGAACAGTGACGTGCGGGTCTATTATTACCTGTTCGACTGCCTGTATCTGGACGGCCATAACCTTACCAAATGTAGTTTGCGCGGGCGGAAGAAGTTACTCCGCAGTGCATTGCAATGGGACGACCCTCTGCGCTTTACCGCGCATCGCAATGGCGACGGTATCAACTACTATAAAGAAGCCTGTGAGCGCGGCTGGGAGGGCCTCATCGCCAAGCTGGCAAGCAGCCGCTATGTGCATAGTCGTTCGCCCCACTGGCTGAAATTTAAATGTTTAATGCAACAAGAGTTTGTGATTTGCGGTTTCACCGCGCCAAGTGGCGAGCGGATTGGCTTTGGTGCCTTACTGCTGGGCTTCTATCGCGATGACAAGCTGGTTTATGCCGGTGATGTCGGCACGGGGTTCGATGATGAAACCTTAACGCGGCTCCATGAAAAACTGCAGTCGTTGAGCCGCAAAACATCACCCTACGATGAAAACTCACCAACAGGCGAGGCGATCACCTTTGTTCGCCCAGAGCTCGTCTGTGAAGTTGCCTTTAGTGAATGGACCGCAGACGATAAGCTACGCCACCCGCGTTTTCAGGGGTTGCGCCGGGACAAGCACGCTACCGACGTGCACAAAGAAGATACCGAGCAAGTGGCGGACCTTTAGGGGGAGTAAACGTTTATGAAAGTCGACGGACATCAGATTGACCTATCGAAACGCGATAAAATGTTCTTTCCTGACGCGGGTCTCAGTAAGGGTGATTTAATCGATTACTACGAGAAAGTCGCGGACATCATGGTGCCGCATATGCAGCATTATGGCGTCAGCATGGAGCGTTTTCCCGACGGTGTGCAGGGTGATAGCTTTTTTAATAAAGACACCCCTGATTATTTTCCTGACTGGATCACCAGGGTGGCTATCGAGAAACGTGAAGGTGGGCAGTTTCATGCGCCGGTGGTCGACAGTGCCGCCGCATTAATTTATCTGGCCAACCAGGCGGTCATTACCCCTCACCTTTACTTAGCACGTACCGACGACCTCGAGCATCCTGACAAGCTGGTCTTTGATCTGGACCCGCCCAGTACCGGCGACCCCGCAGCAGCACTGCGCCAGGCGTCACTGCGCGTACGCGAGTTGATGGCAGAAGTGGACATGCAAACCTGGATCCAGACCTCAGGTGCAAATGGTTTTCACCTTATTGTGCCGCTGGATCGTAGCGCCGACTTTGAACAGGTTCGTGAATTCGCCAAGGACTGCGCGCGGGTCCTGGTGAACCGACACCCCGACGACTATACCCTTGAGCAGCGTAAGGATAAACGAGACGGGAAAATCTTTCTGGATATGCTGCGTAATGCATACGGGGCGACGTCTGTCGCACCCTACGCCGTTCGCGCGCAGCCGACTGCTTCAGTGGCTACGCCGATAGAATGGCAGGAGCTTGAGGATGGCGCTGGCCCGCAAAGCTGGACCATCGAGACGATTCCGCGCCGTTTGGCACAGAAGAACGACCCCTGGCAAGGCATGATGCGGCACAGCTATAAACTGGGCTCTCATGAACAAAAGTTACGAGAGCTGCTAGCCGCAGAAGGGGTTAACGATGACTGATCAGGAACTTTGCTATGCGTCATGACCGTCCGCGCCATCTTGCAACTACCGATGACTGTGTTGAACAGCTCATCGAGCGCGTTGGCAAGAAAATCATTTTAGGGCTGCCCCTTGGTTTAGGAAAGCCGGTTCATTTTACTAACGCTTTGTATCAACGCGCTAAAGCAGACGCTTCGATTGATCTGCATATTGTCACCGCATTATCCTTGGTGCCTCCTGCCCCTGGAAGTGGTTTAAAAGCAAGGTTCATGATCCCCATCATTGAACGTCTTTACGGCGATGTCCCTGAATTGGATTTTGCCCGGGACGTACTCAAGCAAAGGTTGCCCGATAACGTAAAGGTCTCCGAGTTTTTCTTTCAAACGGGTGCCTTTCTCAAGCACGATGAACAACAGCGGCGCTATATTTGTACCAATTATACCCACGCTATCCGTGATCTACGGGCGCTTGGCATCAATGCCGTTGCCCAACTGGTTGCTGCCGACAACAAAGCCACGCCAGAGCACATCAGTCTCAGCTGTAACCCTGACTTATCGCTTGACCTGTTTCAGCAGTTACGTGCTGCTGAAACACAAGAGAAGCCCATCGCCTTAATTGCCGAGTGTAATCAGAATCTCCCATTTTTTGCTCTGGATGCTGCTATTCCGGCGAGTACTTTTGATTTCATCTTGCAAAATGACAGCACGGATTATCCACTGTTCCCGGTACCGCAAAGCCGCATCAATGCGGTCGATCACATGATTGGTTTTTACGCCAGCAGTTTGCTGAAAGACGGGGGGACATTGCAGGTCGGCATCGGCTCGTTAGGTTCAGCCGTTGTTTATAGTACCTGTTTGCGCCATGAAAAAAACACCGACTGGAACAAGCTTCATCGCTCGCTGAAGCTCGCAGAACAATTCCCGGTAACAGCCAAAGAAGGAGGTACAGGTCCGTTCAAGCAAGGGTTATATGGCTGCAGTGAAATGATGGTAGAGGGTTTTTTACATTTACTGGAAGCAGGTATTCTGACTCGCAACGTCTACCCCGACGCAGAACTACAAGAACAGATCAACCAAGGGGCGGTCGACCCTCAACACGGGGATGATGCGCGGTTAAAACATGGCGTGGTGATGCATGGCGGATTCTTCCTTGGACCCAATGCATTTTACCAGAATTTGCAGCGTCTCCCCGAAGACCAGCGCGAACGTATCTGCATGACGAGCGTCAATTATATTAACAACCTCACCAATCATCGATTCGGTGATCAGCGACTTAAAGTCGCACAACGCATAAACGGGCGCTTCATCAATTCGGCCATCAAGTGCACCTTAAATGGCGCTTTAGTTTCTGACGGACTGGAAGACGGACGGGTTCTAAGTGGCGTGGGTGGGCAGTATAACTTCGTCGCCATGGCGCACGAGCTGCCAGACGCGCGTTCCATCATAACCCTGCGCAGCACACGAACGTCAAAGGGGAAAACAGATTCAACGATTGTCTTTTCCTATGGTCACTGCACAATCCCCCGCCACCTCCGCGATATTGTTGTGACTGAGTATGGTATCGCCGACCTCAGAGGGAAAAAGGATGAAGAGATCTATCTTGCGCTCATCCGCATCGCCGACGCCAGATTTCAGCCTGAGCTGCTAAAACAGGCCAAAGATGCTGGTAAAGTCGCGCCTGATTTTCAGCTCCCGAGCGCCTGGCAACGTAATACTCCTGCCGCTATCGAAGCGGCACTTAAACCCTTTCAGGATGCCAGCTTATTTCCGCCATTTCCATTCGGCACCGAACTCACCGACGAGGAACTCCAGTTGCAGCAAGCTTTGCAGTACCTCAATCAGAACACAGCAACATTAGCAGGAAAAATTCGCACCTTTGCTCAAGCGCTGGTCTTCGGCTTTAGTGGTGACCAACATGCCAAACTTACAAAACGGATGAAGTTGAACAAAATCGATAGTTTCAGCTCCTGGTACCAGCGGCGACTGCTAATATTGGGTCTAAAGCGAGCGCGTATTCCATCACAACCTTGATTGTTTTAACTTTATTGCCCATCTTTTAAGTGAGTTCAGACGTTTTTGTGTAATTCCTAAATGAGGAGAGCAGCTATGGCTAGTAAAGAAGCGCTTGAGAAAAAACATGAAGCTCAAATTGAAGAAATGAAAGCCGAAATGGATCGTCTCAGAGCCAAAGCAAAACAAAAGGAAGCGGATTCCGAAATCAAATATAAGGAAAAAATGATGGAGCTTGAGGCCCTCAAAGACGAAGCCGAAAGTAAACTCAACGACTTTAAAAAGTCAGGCAAAGATGCCTGGACTGAACTCGGCACAGGTCTTGAGGCAGCCACCCAGTCGTTATCAACGGCGATTAAATCTGCCAAACAAAAGTTCGAATAAGATTTTCCTCACGACCGCTGTGCGCGCGTTGGCGCGACATAGCGGCGTGTCGCCCAGAAAATAACGAAAGTGCCAACAAGCCCAGGCACCAGCCATGCGAGCAACTGCCAGTCACCCAGAAAGTTAAACCACTGCCGAGCACCAAAGGCGAAAAACGCTGTATATACGGCGATCCCGGAGCCAATAGTTGAGCTGATATGCTCCGCCAACCAACGCTTTGGCGTTGCGTTTTTTTCAAACGCAAAACGTCTCATTTGCACACCGGAAATCAGCCCGATCCCGCCAAAAATGTAATGCAGAATTAAGCGGTCATCGCTGATGACTGCCATGCTAATCAGACTGACTCCACCCAAGAACATAATGGCCGGCATCCACAGATAGCTCCAGTGCCGAAATACTTGGGTATTGCGTTTATGTTTGAGTACCAACATTGCTTGGCGCACGCTGACAAAGGTCAATAACGACAAAAACAGTAACAGGCTCCAGAAATAGTAGATTTGTCGCAACATATCCTTGGCCGACGTAGCGTCCTGCAATAGCCCGGCTTTGAAAAACGCCGGATGAACCAACACCATCAATGACATCAAAATGCCCGAGGTGGCGACAAGGTACATACTCCAGACATAAATTTTGCCAAATAACACATGGTTGCTGCCGCCTTTGCGCGCCGCAATAGGAACCCAGAAGACCACTAAGGCAACACTACCGAGGATGATATGTAAATACAGCATAGCCTGATGAAGAACTAACATGGTGTTTCTCCTTGTCTAACCGGAACCTACTGGTTGTAGTTGCAACAAGCTTACTCAACATCAGTCCTTAGCACAGGTGCTGTTGGTCATGATTTAAAACATGACTTATGGGCTATTGTCCGGGGCGAACGCTGTGCCATACTCAAGTCATGAAAAAACTCTCGACACTCATTTCAGTAGAACTGTTCTCCGCGCTGATGACCATGCTCCTCGTCGCGGGCTCAACGATCTATTTCACGGTGTTGAGTGAACGCCCGCAGCCAGTTTGGATCCTTCCGCTACTATGCTTTTTATTCATTAGTTTTGCCGTACTGTTTTTGCTGAGTACCCGCGACAAACCTTTTCAACATGAACCCCATACACGAGTTCTGTTGATTGCAATGCAGTACCTGCTGGTGGTCGCAATGTATTTTGTAACACCCTTCACCTACGTTGCCATTTTCGGCACTATTTGGTCGGCGCAACTGCCCTACTTCATGTCGACGCGAAACGCTTTTCTGCTGTCGCCTTTATTTGCGCTACCGATCTGGCTGGTGTTTGGCTGGTACTGGGGAATCGAGAACACCTGGATCTCGGCACTGCTGTTTTGGGCCTTTAACTTGTTCGCCACCATGATGTCTGCAGCACAGTTACGCGAGGCGCGAGCCCGACGCGTAGCAGAACACAGTAATCGTGAACTGAAAGCCACTCAGGCACTGTTAACTTCAGCCACCGAGCAAGCCGAGCGCACCCGCATCGCCCGCAATATTCATGACTTGCTTGGCCATCACCTGACCGCTCTGACCATCCAGTTACAAGTTGCCGCGCGTAAAGCTAATGCCGAAGCCCGCGAGTCCATTGATCGCAGCCACGCTCTGGCAAAACTATTGCTGGCTGATGTTCGTGAGGCTGTTGCCGATATTCGGGATCATGACCACATTGATATTCATCAGGCATTACAGCAGTTGGCCAGCGCCTCGCCCTCAGTAGCCATCAAGGTGGAGACTGACGAGACTATTCTTATCAATGCCATTCAAGTTGCTGACACTATGCTCCGTTGCGCTCAGGAGTCCATCACCAATTCGCTGCGCCATGGCCAGGCAACCCGTATTCATGTCACTTTGGCTCAAGCCAACAGGGCATGGCAGTTGGTCATTCAAGACAACGGCAAAGCGCGCCAAGCGTGGCAGCCGGGAAACGGCCTGAAAGGGATGCAGGAAAGAGCTAAACACATTGCCGCAGAGCTTAACTGGAGCGTCACTCCAGAAGGCTTTCGCACGACGTTAACAGTGCCACAACAGGACCCGCTATGATCAAGGTCTATCTGGTTGATGATCAAACGCTGGTGCGGCAAGGCATTCGCAGCTTGCTGGAGCTTTCTGATCAGGTCGCCGTCATTGGTGAAGCTGCCAGCGGTCAGCAGGCATTAACGGAACTAAAAGATAACGAACCAGCCAATGCACCCCAGGTCATTTTAATGGATATTCGCATGCCCGGCCTAAGCGGTATTGATACCCTAACCGAGTTGCGTGATGCAGGCGTAAACGTGCCGGTTATGATGCTCACGACCTTCGATGATCATGAATCGGTGATGGCCGCCTTGCATCAGGGGGCCAGTGGTTATGTGCTGAAAGACGTTGCGCTGGAAACTTTGGTTGAGGCCATTACCTGTGTGGCCAATGGCGAACGCTGGATTCAACCCGCGGTAACCGAACGCATGCTGCAAGGCCTGAGCCAGATCCAGCCAGCGTTTGCCAGCGCTGAGCAGCCCGAGCCTTTGTCTGATAAAGAGCTGGCGGTCTTGCGGCTGATGGCTAGCGGTCTGAGCAATCGCGAGATTGCCAGCGCCCTGTTTAAATCAGAAGGTACGGTTAAGAACCAGGTCTCCACCATCATGGCAAAACTGGGCGTACGCGATCGCACCCGGGCGGTCCTGAAAGCACTGGAAACAGGTTGGATTTGATTATGATTGGTTCCGTTTCTGCCCTTTGTTTCGCTTTTGCTCGAACCGGGCCAGGGTCTCAGCATAAACAGTGCGAACTTCCGCAGTAAAATTTTCAATGGAATGAGACGCAGCACAGTCGATTGCCTGCTGCGCCATCTTCTCTCGTGTTGCCGGGTCTTCCAGCAACACAGTGACTTTATCCAACCATAGGGATTGCCGTGCCGGAGTTTTAAAGCCATTGGCGCCTTCTTTGATCACGTCATCAATACCGCTCGCTCGCACCGCCACCACCGGCAGACCTGCAGCCATTGCTTCCAGGATCACCATACCCTGAGTTTCTGACTGCGAGGCAAATAAGAACACATCGCCCAACTGGTACCAGCTTGGCATCGCCTCAGGGGGAACCGAGCCCACCAGAGTCACCTGCTGTCGTAACCCTAAGCTGTCGACTTTTTCCTGCAACCGCTGCCGCTGTGGACCATCGCCAATCAGTAAAAAGCGAAAAGCTTTCTCTGAACGCTGTTTCAGAGCTGCCAAAGCCTCGATCATAAAATCGATGTTCTTCTCGTTTGATAATCGCGCCACGCTGACAAACACAGTTTCATCAGTTACCTGTAGCTCTGCTTTAAGCTTGGCCACGGCCTGCTCGTCGACACTATGGAAACGCTCAAACTCGATCCCGGTCGGCTGCACATAGATGTCGCCCTTAACACCGATCATGCGCAAGTACTCTTCCGTTGAGTGTGTCGGCACAATCACGCTATCGCATTTATTGGCGAACCGGCGTACCAGAGCGTGTACGATGATATTATTGAACAGGCTGCCGGGAATAATCACGTTGTGAGAGTAATGCTCAAGCCGCGTGTGATAGGTATAGACCACCGGTATCTTCAGCCGCCTGGCCATATAAACGCCAAGTGAGCCAATCCAGAATGGATGATGAGAGTGAATCAGGTCGGGCTTAAATTGCTTCACCTTTTTTCGTACCGCAGCGGAAAAAATATTGGCGAACCTAAATTCGCTTTTGGCGCCAAATGAAAACAGCGAGGGTGTGCGCACCACATCCTCTTCGTCTTCCGCTTTCTCCCGATAGCGTGGTGCAACGATCAGAACCTTATCCTTGCTGGCCATCAGACCCCGTCGTAGCCGGTCTATGGAAATAGGAACACCGCCAATAAAGGGCAAATAGTTGTTGGTGAACATGGCAACTTGCAGTGATTTCTTAAGCCACGGCGTGGCATCAATATCGTAGTCCGGGTAATAGGACTTACCGACAAAGACGGCGTTGTAGAGTTTAATACTGATAGCTAAGAATAGACTTACCAGCAGGATAAAATTCAGATAACCCACATAAAAAAGTGAGTGGATAAAAAACCAGAAGCTTTCTAGTTGTTTCAGAATCGGGTGCTGACCTACAGGAAGGTCAATGACCCGATGCTCGACACCGTGCTCTGCACTGACCATGACTTCCACATAGTGGTAGAAGCTTTCATCCTGGTTCAAGACCAGGCCGCCCGCGCCACCGGTGGTGATAAACGGAATTCCATGGTGCTGCTGCTCAGCGTACATCGCGACATTCGCAGAGAACACACGGTCCACCGGGTACTCGCTTAGGGTTGCCAACAGTTCCTGGCGAAATGCCTCAGGCTGCAGATAATCGTCGGCCTCAGCTAACAGAAAGTCTTCCTCAGGGCGTAGTAACGGGTGACCAATAAAAACAAAACGATGGCGCGAGGTATCGGCCTGCAAAAGATCTTTCAGCCAACGCGCTTGCCAGCGCCAGGGGGTCTTTTCGGTGCTGTCGAGGAAGATAAAGCGGCTATCCCCGGCGGTGAAGGTAAAGAAGTGCGGGCCATAATGATCATAAAAGCGAAAACTGCCAAACTCTTCATACTCATGCTGGCCAAAGGTCAGCAAATAGGGCTTTTCCAGATGTGACAAGGTGCCGTTTAGTGCGCGGTATTTATCTTCACCGCCGCTGCTTACCGCGTTGCCAGCAGAAATGACAAAATCCAGCTCGCTTGCATTCAGCCGAGGAATAATTCGCCGTTCGAAGATACCGATGGAATTATTGATGTTACCCACGACCGCAAAACTGTAATCCTGCTTTGCTTCGATGGTTTTATTTATTGCCACTAGCTGTTCGTTATGAACACCGAAAAACTCCGGGGTGACCACATTCAGATAAACTTTATAGGACACTAACGCCGTCACAATAACGACATTCAGGTAAAATAGAATTTTCAGCCAACGTTTCTTACTCACGATGCGGCCTCACCGTTGCATTGGCTACGTGTAATCAAATAGCGCTGCAAAATAAACAGCCCCAAAATCATACCGAGATAAATCGTTAAAAAGCGCCAGCTAAACGTCACCAGCAGCAAGTGCTCATGCGCCAGTAAGTCATTAAAAAAGCTGCCAAACACCCCTTCTGAAATTCCTGATGCCCCCGGCGTCGGAGAAAAATACATGATAAAGGTTGTCACCACCAATAAGCCGACAGAGGTCAGATATGGCACATCGTAGCCAAGACCCCACATGAGTAAAGCAGGAAAACTAAATAGACATAGTAAAAAAACACCCGTCGCCAGCACGGACAAAGCAATGGCTGTTTTTGGCCCTTTGCAATACACCGAAAAACTTCGTGCGAACCGCAACACCTCACGCATCACTTTAAAGTACCAAAGCCTGGCTTTCTGCTCGGAGATTAAGCCCCAAACCTGAAGGCGCTGGATGATGAGCGTCACCGGCGTTATCAGCCACTGCGCGCGCAGCAACACAACGGCAAAGAAGGTAAAGTACAGGATCGCAACGACTAGCAGTGCTGTGCCAATGTCGCTGCTCAGCGAAGATGCGCCAAGAGTCGGTAATAAAAATAACAGTACAGGTGTTAGCGAAAAAATAAATAAAATCGCCAGTACAGTCCGAATCGTCGTTGCGGCGGTCGCTCTTCCTACTGAAATACCGTGATCGTGTAAGAACCACACCTGGGCAAAACCACCGCCGGTGGCCATCGGCGTAATATTGGAAAAGAAAATATTAATAAAGACCAGTTTCGCCATCGCTGTGGCCGGTATGCGTGCACCCAGGGCAACCAAAGTGTAATAGAGTCGCAGGCCATCGGCCGTAAAATACACCAGCAACAACACCAGCGTCGCCAGAATCACCCCGGGCTGCAAAAGCCGGGTATCGAAACTAAACGTTCGTCCTGAGAAGTGATCGAAGACGGCATAAAAGCCAGCCAGCGTGAACGCGGTAAAGAGCGCGGCAAAGACGGCCAGACGCTGCCACGAAAATTTCGGTGTGTGGTGCTCTGATTGGCGTTCTTCTTCCATGGATCTGCTCATTAAGGACTCACATCACTAGCCGATGTCTTTGATTATGTGGCGCCTGCAGCGGGATGTCAAAACCTCGGAGGCGACATGTTTCTTCTGTTTAACGTCAGCTTGTAGCTGTTAAACATGCAGCCAGATGCTTGCGCCAGAACTCGGGTGGGTGCGCCATGGTGCTGCGTCCGACACTTATTTCACAGATAGCTCTGCCTTCAGAATCTATGCCCCGGGGCTTCGGTAGCGTGATGATTTCATGCTGTTCCGCATAGTCCGCAATGACGTTAGCGAGTTCGTTCGCATCGCGCTCAATGTGCAGGTGAAACATGGCCGCCTGCGGTTGGGGTGGGTTCACCTGAACACCACAAACCGTTGCCAACAAAGGGCCGAGCTGCTGAGCATAAAGCACTGCGTCAGTGATACTCGCAAGGTTTTCCTCCAGCCCCTGCTCCGCGGCAAGAATATAAGGGTAAAAGGAAATCAGATTACCACCGGCGCGCCGACTCCAGATCTTTGCCTGCGCAATAAAGTCGTCTTCCCCGGCCAGCACAGCTCCGGCAATGCCACCGATATCTTTGTATAAACTGACGTAAACCGAATCCGCCAGAGCACTTATTTCCGCTAAGCTTTTGTCGTAATAGGCTGGGCAGTGCCATAGCCTTGCCCCATCAAAGTGTACCGCAAGATTGTGCCGTCGGGCCCAGTCAACTTGCGCCAGCAAGTCCTGCCACTGCGGCAGCTGCCCACCGATTTCCCGCATCGGTAACTCCAGCACCAGCGCAGCCAGCGCTGCTGGATTCAGTTGTTCGATGTCTGCCAAGGTAAGCACTTTGTTGCGCTGCCCTACCAACTTTCCTTGCAACCCCCATAGCTGCTGGTAACCGGCTTGCTCATGCAGGACCAGATGTGAGCTTGGGTGCAGCGCCACACCTCGCTGGTTGCGCTGGTCACTATGTATACGCAGCGCCAGCGGCTGCGCCAGGGTTCCACTGGGTAAAAAAAGCGCAGCTGGCTTACCCAGCATTGTGGCTAACCGCTGCTCAAAATTCTCGATCAGTGCACCACTGCCATAGACATCGGCGGCCGCGACACTCTCGGCGCGCGCTGCCAGTTTGCGCAGGGTCGTCGCCATGGATTCAGTGGGATGACGTAAAATAGATGCCTTCACTGCAGTTACACCCTTTGGATAAAGCCGTGCCCCACTTATAACCCAGCCCAGCTTCACCAACAACCGGAAAAACCAGCTACACTAAGAATAAGTTCTGCAATTACAGAGGCTTTTTCATGATCAAATTGCCGTCGATGGCCGCGATTTTACTCACCACAACGCCACCCCCTGAGGTCGATGAAGAGCCGACCGTCAGTGGTCAGCTACAGTCGGTCACAGATAAATTTCAGGAGCTGGGGGCAACCGCTTTAGACATGCTCCCGCTGTTTGTCATTGCCATTATCGTGGTTGTACTGTTCTGGTTTCTCGGTGGCTGGCTTAGCCGCCGCACTGGCTGGATGAAACGGGTTGGAATGTCTGAGCTGGCGACACTACTGGGCAAGCGCGTGGTCCGGCTGCTCGTCACCGCGGTAGGAGTCATTATCGGCCTGGAATTATTGAACGCAACGGCTCTGTTTAGCGCTGTTTTAGGCGTCGCAGGGGTGTTTGGTATTGCCGTCGGTTTTGCCTTTCGAAATATCGTTGAAAACTATCTGGCTGGTATCTTGTTAAGCGCCCGCAACCCCTTTCGGATTGGTGATGTCATTCAAATTGGTGAATTTACCGGTAACGTGGTGCGCCTTACCTCCCGCGATACCGTGCTCATGACATTGGACGGCAATCATTTGCGCATTCCCAACAGTGTCATCATCACCTCGTCGATGACCAACTTCACCCTTAATCCGTTACGGCGCGTGGATTTTTACGTGGATATCACCCCCGATGCTGACCTTGCCGATGCGCGGCAGCTCTGCGTCAGTATTTTACATCAGATGAAAGGTATTCTTGATGAACCGGCACCCCAGTGCCTGATTCATGAACTCGGTGCCAGCACTGTCGTCCTGCGGGTACTGGGCTGGGTCGACCAGCGGCAGACCGATGTACTGAAAATTCGCAGTGAGGCCATTCGCTTCGTCAAACAAGGCTTCGATGAAGCCGCCATCGAGATGCCCGAACCCACTTATCGCTTACGCTTTGAAACCGAGTTACCAGACACCTCAAAACCTGTTGCGGTGACAGCAACGAAGCCGAAAAGCAAAACCGCTGAGAAAGGCTCTCTGGCTGAACTGACTCAGTCAGATGTGAGTGCCGATCGCACCATTGATAAACAAGTGACCGAGGAGCTACGCAATTCAGACGAGCAAAACCTGCTCAAGAGTTAAGCAAGAATAAGCTACTAGGAAGAGCCATCTTTGCTGTACACAGCGATTTGGTTGCGGCCAGCATTTTTTGCCTCGTACAGAGCGTTATCAGCAAACCGGATGAGCTCTTCTTTTTTAAGCGTATGAACCGGATAGGTCGCGACGCCCAGAGAGATGGTAACCGTCCCCAGTGAGGTTCCGCCATAACTGAGTTGTAATGACTCTATCCGGCGGCGCATATCTTCAGCTCTGACGCTGGCAAGCTCGACGCCCACTTCGGGTAGAATCAACATAAACTCTTCGCCTCCGAAGCGACAGGCAACATCGCCCGGACGCGACAGAGCTGTCATGACCGTCGCCAGTTCTTCTAAAACACGATCGCCCGCTTCATGACCAAAGGAATCATTAAACCGCTTAAAGTGATCGACATCCAGAGTGATAATAGACAAAGGTTTGCCAGCGCGCGCGACACGCTGAATCTCGCGTTCCAGCGTCTCTTCCAGGTACCGGCGGTTGAATAGCCCGGTCAGCGGATCACGCACGGACTCGCGGCGTAATCTCTCCGTCAACCGTAGGTTGCTCAACGCCAGTGACAATCTTTCAGCAACGGTTTGCGCTAATGCGATTTGGTGCTTACTCATGCCATCATCGCCGTTGGAGACATGTGCAAGAAATAGCGTACCCATGACTTCATCGCGCGTGACCAGCGGAATGCAGAGTGTAAACTGGGGATGTTTTGACGCTGCATGTGCACAGAAAATTTCGGCGCTTTCCTCTGTTGCCACATAGGTGCGGCCAAGCCGCAGTGCCCGACAGTCTTCCGGGTGGAAGCGCGCAGTAGGTTTCTCAGCAAAGCCCCAGCTGGTGGCTAATTCAGCGAAGTCGCGTGAAGGCGCAATCAAATAAAGTGCACCGCTCAACTCAGGGAATAGCTTCGATAACGCGCGTGCAGCAGCTCCATAGGCCTCATCTTCATCATTAGAGGACACCAGCATCGACTGGAATCCCGCTAACACCGTGCTTTCTCGCTGGGCAAGCTCAAGCTGATCCACCATGCGGTTGAAATCTCTGGCAAGGATGCCAAGTTCATCGGAGCGGTTATCATGAACGCGCGCAGAGAGGTCGCCTTTTTCGACGTCACGTGCAGTTTTACGTAAGCGGTCAATACTGGAAATGACCCCCATCTGCATCAGTAACAAAATTGCTAAGCCCAGGCCAACGCCTATGACCGGCAATAGCACGGCCATGCGCTCGACTAATCTCATGCGATCAATAAGTTCGGCGTTGACACCACTGA
Source organism: Pseudidiomarina terrestris (assembly GCF_030466405.1). GTDB lineage: Bacteria > Pseudomonadota > Gammaproteobacteria > Enterobacterales > Alteromonadaceae > Pseudidiomarina > Pseudidiomarina terrestris. The sequence continues at coordinate 705,102 of NZ_JAGGJF010000001.1, forward strand.
GTACTGTCTGCTTTTCGGCAATCGTACTGCGGATGATCTCGCGCATATCATCCACTAATTGTTTGCCACGTCCCGATGCCACAAGCGCCTGACTTACACTCTCCAACTCAGCGCCATTATCTGCCATTGGCTGCTTAGCCCGGGCGGTAATCGCAGGCTTGGCAATTTCATTCAGCCAGCGCTGGAACAATTGCTCCATCTGCATAAGCTGCGCCTTGTCGTCAGCAGCTGTTGAAAGGCTGCGCCATTGCGAAGCGAGACCGGCAAATTTCGACTGCGCACGTTCAAACGGCTCAAGAAATTGTTCGTCACCGGTGATGATGAAGCCACGCTCACCTGTTTCAGCATTGATGACTTCTTGCAGCATTCTGTTGCGGACAGAGATTTCCTGCACCAGACGATCGGATCTATCCGAGAGCTGTCTGACATTTTCCATGGTGACAGAAACGATCCACGACAGCCCAGCCACCAGAATTATCGGTACTAAAAATGCTGCTAACGTTTGCGCCCTCAACGAGATATGGCGCCAAAAGGAATACTCCACAGTAGCGATTACCTGCTCCTATTTTCCGTTAGTTGTCCAACTAAGCCAAAGGTTATATTGCATGTATTCTAACCGATCAGATGACAAAAATCAGCCGGCGGCGGGCTTCGACCTATCCTGAGCCGGCGTTTGCAGTTAGCCCGCAAGCCCAGTAGACTTCTGTTAGTCTTTTACAGCTCGTTCAATTTTAGGAAATTTTCATGGCAGCCTTTGGTACTCGTTTTATGCCCGAAATGGCACTTAGCACCTTCGACGGCGACGGTTGGAGTCAACCTGTACAGGTTGCGGCCGATCAGATCAGTCTGCATCCAGCCGCCCATGTTTTGCATTATTCCAGCACCTGCTTTGAAGGCCTGAAAGCGTTTCGTCATGACGATGGCTCGGTCAATATCTTTCGAATGGAAGCTAATATTGCGCGACTCATTCAGAGCAGCCAGCTCCTCGCGCTACCTAAGGTGACACCAGAGCTGCTCGAAGAGATGATTGTAAATATCGTGAAAAAGTACGTAACTGACGTGCCAGAACCACCAGGTTCAATGTACATCCGGCCAACTCATATCGGTACCGAACCTAGTATTGGCAAAGCAGCAAGTCCAAGTCTTACTTCCATGCTGTATGTCCTGCTTTCCCCTGTCGGTGATTACTTCAGCGGCGGCATCCGTCCCCTGCGTTTGTTGTTAGAGGAGCACGGCTCACGCTGTGCCGCCCATATGGGCATGGTAAAAAGTGGCGGCAACTACGCCAGCGCCTTGCAACCCATCATGCAGGCGCGCGCGAGCGTCAATGCGGATCAGGTGCTGTTTTGTCCAGGCGGTGATGTGCAGGAGACTGGCGCAGCGAACTTCCTCCTGATTGATGGCGACGAGATGATTACCAAAGCTCTCGACAGCTCGTTTTTACATGGCATTACCCGCGACTCCATTTTGACTATCGCGCGGGACATGGGAATGAAGGTCAGTGAGCGGGAGTTAAGTGTGGATGAGTTAATCGAGCGGGCGTCGAAACCTGAAACTGAAGCGGCATTGTCCGGTACCGCAGCCGTGCTCACGCCCGTCGGTACACTGATCCGTGATGGCAAAGATTATCGCGTTGGCAGTGGCACGCAGGGACCCACCACCGAGAAGCTACGTAAGGCTTTAAACGCTATCCAGTGGGGCCAGACCGCAGATAAACACGGCTGGCTTACCAAGGTTTCTTAGTCTTAGTCAGACTGTACTTTAAAGCTGCCTGCCAAGACGCCGCCGTCGATGGTCAGCTCGGAGGCATTCATGTAGTTGGCTTCGTCTGAGGCCAACAATACGCATACCGCAGCCACTTCGCTCACCTCGCCAAACCTGTGCATGGGGCAACTAGCGATAATGGCCTGCATATTTTGTTCGCGCTGCTCGCCTTCACCTAACATTGGCTCCCAAATAGGAGTCATGATCGCAGCCGGGTGAATTGAATTACAGCGGATCGGTAAATTCTGCTGTGCGCAATAGAGCGCAACGGTTTTGGTGTGATTGCGAATGGCTGCTTTTGACGACGCATAGGCGGCTGCACCTGGGATCCCAACCAGCCCTGAGCGCGACGACATGTTAATAATACTGCCGTTACTCTTGGTCTTGCGCATCAGCTGAATGGCATATTTACAACCAAGAAAGGTACCGTCCAGATTGACCGCATGCACCCGATGCCAGTCTTCCAGCGAGACGTGCTCCGGATCATGGGGCCCTGAATGGGTCTCAAGGCCGGTAATACCAGCGTTATTCACCAGACCGTGTAAACCATTAAACGTTGTATACAGCCAATCGCTCATATCCTGCCATTGGCGTTCCTGACTGACATCAAGCTCGTAAAAGTATGCCTGCTCGCCCAACTCAGCAGCAAGGGCCTTGCCTTCGTCTACCAGAATGTCGGTGATAATCACCGTGGCCCCCTCTTCATGAAACGCGCGGGCGACGCCTTCACCAATTCCCCGGGCTGCACCGGTAATCACAATAACTTTGTCTTTTAATCGTGCCATAAGATTTCTCTTTTTTGAGTCCCTGTTTTGATTAAAAGCTGTTTTTGGCTAAGTTTCCAGATTGATATCTAATTATCTTTGGCTGAGTCAGCGCTTTGGACCTAAAGAGATGCTGCCACGAACGGAATATAGACAATCACATTTAACGGGAAGGTTACCCCCAGAGAGGCCAGCATCGCCTTACTGATGTTGGCATCTGGAATAGCTGCGCGGATCGCCGCGGGCGCTGCTATGTAGGATGCACTTGCCGTCAGGGCGCCTAAAATCAGCACGCTTCCCGCTGGCAACTCAAAGTACCAGCCTAGCAGTAAACCTGGCCAGAGTAGAATTAACGGTGCGAACGCCGCAAACAGCACCAATCGCCAATGAGCAAGGGGCAGTGGCCGGCAAATACGGGCGGTGGTTAACCCCATCTCCAGCAAGAACAGCGCCAGCAGAATTTTAAAACCATCGACCACTAACCCGGCGATAGAATCCAGACCAGCCGGGCCGTAGAGCCACCCGATGGCAACACCACCCATTAACAGGATCACGCCGCGACTGGTAAAAGCTTCGTGCCAAATAGACAGCATATTCTGCTCGCCACTGGTTTTACCCTGGCTCCAATGGTAGTAACCAAGCATTAAGATGATCGCCGGCAACTCAAGAATAACCAGATATAGCGTTGCATCCGCGGAAATCGTCAGGCCGTTGCTTTCTGCTAATGCCCAGGCTACGGCAAAAGTACCGGCACTCACCGAGCCATAATGTGCAGCGATACTGATTGCGTCGGCATTCGGTAAACGCACCAGTTTACGCAGTAGCGGTAACACAAGAACTGGAATCAAAAGCCCAAGCAGCGCAATCCCAAGCAGCGTGGACCAGACCACAGCATCTTGATCCGTATGTAAGGCAAGTCCACCTTTAATACCTATACTTAGCATCAACAGAATCGATAAAATCTCATAAATCTGCCCGGGCATTTTTAAATCTGATTTAACAACGCCGGCAACGATTCCAAGAATAAAAAATGCAATTACGATATCAGGCATGACTGTTCCTCTGCGTACATGTGCAAACTAGTATGAGGATTTTTATTCATTAATAAAGATGAATAATTACAAAGACAATTAGTGAGCTTAGCTCATCGCCAGAGATTTTGATCTTACGACGACTGGAAGTCTTTACTCAACTTTTCAAATGACAATGTATTTCCGCCAAACGCACCTTGCCTTATCCGCCGGATGACAGGCTGTAGCTCAACATCAGCCAGAGTTTGGTGGTATCGACGCCATGGGCATCGCCCTGATAGCCTGCGGCTTTAAAAATTCCCGACCAACGTGGTGACAGTCTGTAGGCACCAACCAGATCCAATTCCTGACCGTAATTCAGCGCACCTGCGTCTGACTGGAAGTCATGCCAGCTGAGCTTCCATTTACCACCGAACGCCTCGGTACCGACGCTAATCCAGTTATCGCGCAGGCCTGCAGCAGGAGTCGTGAGGAAGACATCGGCGAAGCCCGAAAAGGCGTGCAATGTCGCTAAAGGAGTCTGAAAAGCACTGGTGCCGTCGCCGGCCAAACGTTCCTGGCCCAAGCTGAACTTGAGTCGGTTTGGCTGCCAGTCCAGTACTATGCGGTGGTAATGATGGGTCGAATTATTCGGTGCGCTATGTGCATCGTTTTGCGCTGCTAGTGTCACGTGCAGCCGCAGATCGCGTTGGCCCCAGAGATCGCTCTGGTAATCTACCCCGTAAGTGCGACTGCTGCGAACCTGCCAGTCATCAAATTCGAAGTCATACCCGAACAGTGCCAGCTGCTGATTCGGCTGCAACTGCCAGTTTACCAGCGCTGTCACAAAGCTGCCGTTTTGATCAGCGTCAGCACCATCAGGCCCAAAAATTCGATTCACATTATGATAATAACCAATATCCAGCGTCCACGAATCGCGCCACTGCGACTGCACTCGGTAGCCATCAAAGGTCTGCTCATTTTGGCGCCAGCCAACCCCGCCGATAAACCGCTGATTAAGCTGACTCACCCGCTGGCGTCCCGCAGTATAAGCGGTTCCCGTTGTGCTTTCATAACGTACAAAGGCTTGATTGATATCCGTTCCCGTTGGATCCGCGACCAGACTATAGGACGACTTGCCGTTGTCGGTACTGTTATAAGTGTCTCCGCCGACCGCACTGACGTGGTCAAGCTCAGCGACCAGACTCCATCCCGATTGCGGTTGGGCTGTTAGAGTCACCCGACTGCGTAAGGTCGACGCCAGTGCATCCTCAAGGGCATTGTCCTGAGCGACCGACTCAAGCCGGTAACGAAAATCAACTTTCGCATCGACTTCCGTTGCCGCAGCAACTCCAACTCCCGCCAGGCTAAGCAGCAGAAACGAACTAACAGAACAAAGACAAGTGTGACGTAGGATCATGGCGGACTCCGCTGAATGAATTGACCACCACAGTTTATCCGCCTGCGCGACAAAACAGCATTCCAACAAGGAGTTACCTAATAAGGGCAGCCCTTACAGTGGAAGGGCTGCCCTTTCTTGATAGTTAGAAGATGAGGGGGAAGGCGATGACGACGAGCAGGGCCCAGGCGACGTAGACAGGGATGTAATTGGTCTGCCAGCGCTCGAGGTTGGTGAAGCCCGCTTTACCTTTGATAAACGTCGAATAGTGGTAGGCGTAGCCGCTGAGACTGACCAACAGTATCAAGTTCTCACCAAGCGCTGCCACGCGATTTGCGGTGACCCCCATGTCAAAAATACGACCAGCAATTGCGCCCAGCGCCAGCACATCGACCAGTAACGCGGTGACAACCAGCACCAGCTGCAGTTTATCAAACAAGGATACGGGTTTGCTCGGATCCCGCGAGGATACCGCATAGAGGACCAAACCTAGTACTACTACTAACATCAGATCCAGGCCAATGAGGACTTCGCGCTGAATATCAAACCCACGCCCGGTCACCAGCATGGTCACCAAAAAGCTACTCAGCATCAACGTAAACATTGGCGTAAAGACACGCGCCAGCACGGGGGCCATATTTTCAATCGCGCCCTGCTTGCCCTCGACCAGCCAGCCTGAAATCACCACTGCGCCCATCGCGCCACAGGGAATAATCCAGCTCTGTACCGCCCACTCGATATCGATACCAATGAAACTGAACATGCCAAGGGTAAACGCCGTTAAGACGCCTCCACCGATTGCGATTAACACGTAGTAAATGACAAACTCACCTGAAAATCTTAAAAAATCCATTCTTTTCGCGTGTGATCGCCACCAATCGCCACTGTATACGATACCGACCATAAACCAGATAATAATCGGTAGATGAATCATTGCCAGAGTCATGGTCGTTGTCGAGGCAAAACTGGCGTAGCCATTTATCAGAATCGCTGCGGCCACAGCAACGCTGGCAACAAAGCCCCACCCGGCGCGCTCAAGTTGACGGTCAAGTACGAAGTACAGCGCTAAGAACGGCAGACTGAACAAGGTAATATTGCGTGCGTAGAACCAGTCTGCACCCTCAGCATCAAAATGCATGCCAAACAAGGCCGGCAATTTGATTGCAATTGCCGCGCAAACTGCAAACACCAGAGCTGTAAACAAATTGCGTTGCTTCAAGCTGTCACTGGAGCCACCGAACACCAGGTTTTGCCAGAGCCGTCCAGAGTGGACCTCGGCGTACTCGCGTGTGACATCGTCCAGGTCGCCCACGCGCCTGGCCGCAATCAGAAAAGCTTCGTCATCTCGCAGGCCCTGCTCTTGCAGTGCTTCCATCTGGTCGCGAAGATGGGATTCCAACTCGTCAATATCGTGTTCATTCAATGCGGCATGGCGCATCAGGTGAGCGCGCCATTCGTTAACTTTTGACTCGGTATCAACTACCTGTGAATTAAGCGGGTTGGCAACCATTATCGTCACTCCGTTGTGGATTTAAGGTCATGTCATGCCAGATTCGGTTCAGCGCGGCGTTTATCAGCTGCCATTGCTGCTGTTGTTCCTGCAATGTTCTGCGTCCAAGCTCAGTAATCGCGTAGTACTTGCGTTTGCGTCCGGTATCACTGGCAACCCGCCAGCGCGATTCCAGTACGCCCTGCTGTTCAAGACGATGCAACAGCGGATAGAGCATTCCGTCAGTCCAGTTAAGGGCGCCGCCGGACAGCTGCTCGACCCGTTTTACAATTTCATAGCCGTAGGTTTCACCCTCAGCAATAATGCCCAGCACCAACGGAGTCGAGGATGCGGCCATTAGATCTTTTGAGAGATTCATGATGATTTCACTCGCATGCAATTTAATACCTAGTACATCTAGGTATTAAATCTATACCTAGAACTACAAGGTATGCAAGTTATTTTTTGCACAGAGATGCGTTTAGGGGGGGCTGAACTGCTGGATGGTGCAGGATTCGCCGGGCGAGTAACAGCACAACAGATAATCGCTGTGCTGCTGAAAACAGGCATGCGGAAGATAAGTTTCTGAAGATCGTTTGAGCACTTCCAACAGCAGCCCTTGTTCGGCTTTGGTCACCGCTTCCGCGAGTGTCCAACGCTGAAAAAAACTGACCAAATGCTCAGAATCGACGCCAGCCATAAAAGGTGTTCGCAATAAGCGAACCAGCTGTTTACGGGGCGCAATACGCTCGACGTCAACTCCAATCGGTGCGGCAGCCGGGCTAACAGCTACTATGGCGTGGTTGTGGCTATGGCTAATCGAGCACTGCCACTGCTGACCCTGCACCAGCAACAGCGGTGCGCCGTTTTCCTGCCGGGTGATGATGCTATCTTCAGCGGCCATCTGCCAGTACCTGTGCAACAGCCAACGCACCAGTCCACGCCCTGCCAGGTACTGCAGGCGCCGCTGTGGCTGTCGGTACTGCTGGCTTTGCTCACGGTCTGCTGCACTCAGCCAGGCATTTAATGCGGGAACTGTGGCTTCAACATCGGTGATAAAGGTACAGTGGACGCCGGTGCGCGCTTTCATTGCACTTCCGCAGTGAGACCTTCGGCGTAGGTCGAGCTCGCGCCGCCAGCCAGATCCGCCAGACGCAGGGTGCGCTCTTCTAAACTGGCCACATGCTCAATAAATTGCGCCAACTGTTCACCACTAAGACGTTCAGTAGAAAGTTTCTTCAAATTCAGCGGGTTGACGATTTTGCCGTGGCGATAAACTTCATAATGAAGGTGGCGCGCCTGGGAGAGGCCTGTATTACCTAAATAACCAATCACCTCCCCCTGTTTGACCCGCTGACCGGGCTCAATGTCGTTGGCAAATCCCTGCAGATGCGCATACAAGGTCTCATAACCATCAGCATGCGCAATTACGACCGCGTTACCGTAGGAGCCATACCAGTCGGCCCGCTTGATCGTGCCATTACCGGCAGCCATGATCGGTGTACCCTCAGGCGCACCGAAATCGATACCCTTGTGCATCCGCGTATAGCCGAGTACCGGATGCTTACGTTGTCCATAGTGCGACGACAAGCGCGCGCCGTTAAGGGGGGTTTTCAGCAGAAAACTTTCGGCTAACCGACCATCTTCGAGATAAAACGACTGCTCGTAACGGTACAAGCGGAAATCATCTTCGTCATTTTTGAAGCGCAGGTAGGTGGGTTGCAATGGTGTTTGCTGATGAGCAAACAACAGTTCATCCTGCGTCACTAAAGTGCGCTCGAAGACCACTTCAAAACGATTGCCCTGATACACCTGACGCTGAAAGTCGATGAAGTGCGAAAGCGCCAGCAGCGCCGAATTAATAACGTCACCCGGTACATCCGCTTCGGCCGCATTACCGTACAGGCTATGATTAATTTGGACCGCGTGTTCAGACACCTCGATGCGGGTCGGTACCTGATGCTTGCTGACGCTCCAGACACCGTCCTCATAATAAGCATCAATCCGCTCGGCATACTCAGCCGCGAGACTGATCTGGGCAGTATCTTTCTGTTTATTGATAGCAATCGCGGCACCGGCCTGCAGTTTGTCTAAATTGACATAACCATCTAACGCTTCCGCCAGTTGGTAAACATCACGTGCTTTAAAACCGTATTTGCTCAGTAAACCGGTCACCGTCTGACCACGTTTCAGCACTGCAAAACTCACGTCTGTCAGCGGGTCTGCGATAGTGGTTGCGGCAAGTTCGACGGGCCTGATTTTCTTCGTCCCTGAAGTCACCGGCGGCGTCACCGGCAACTCGAACGCAGCCGCCGCGTCGTCCCGCTCCAACTCTAATGGTTGCAGCTGGAGTTGCTGTTCCGCGGGTGATTCCGCAACCTCTTCCGGTTGTGGTTCTGCGCACGCGACAACTAACATTGCCATAGCTACGCTACTGATTTTTAAAGCTATTAATTTCACTAATGCAGGTTCCTAACTTCCAGTTTCAGCACCATTCTACCGCAATCTTGACCGCAAACTACCGCTTTTACCTAAAACTAGCCCATAGCCAACGGGCGTATAGACCTAACGGTGACGTGGCTCCTGCGGTGAATGAGTCAATCTTACCATCTTTGATCACGGCAAATGCAGGCGTGACAGGTACGCCCCACTGATTAGAGATCTCGGCCTCAGGATCGTTCACCACCTTAAACTGATAATCGTTATCCACCAGGTAGCGGCGGACCTTGGCATCACTGCCCGAGGTCATGGCGACACTAACCACCGGCACGTACTGCGCTAACCAATCCACGCTCGGTGTAAGCACGTGACAAACAGGACACCAGGATCCCCAGAAATAGACAATCACGGGCTCGCCATAGCTTTGTTCAACCAGATCCACATGCTCGTATTGAAGCGTCTGCCAGGTGCTTTGACTCAGCTGACCAGGCGGTAAATCCTGCGCGCGCCAGACATCCATCACCGTCACTACGGTGAGCGCGACGACAAAGAATAGGAGTATCTTTTTTATCATCTATTTGTTTTCCTCAGAATAAGCTTCAGCGGCGGTCCGCGCCCAGAGCTCTGCTGCCGCGGTCGAGGGATGGTATCCGTCGGCGGCAATAAATTGAGCTTCATAGGGTACCTCAAAATTGAGGTAATGGGTGTAGTTATGTCGCTGGCAGTGCTGCGCAAGGTATTGATTTAACAGCTTAGCTCGCTGTCCCAGCATCCAGCGTAAGGGCTGAGGCAAGGCCGGAAACTTGTGCATGGGGGGCAGCGCCGTATAGAGAATACGGCTTACCCCCAGGTGCTCGTTCAGGTAACGGCTCATAGCCTCAAGATCTGCCTGCCACTGGCTCGTTGAAGTTCGCCGTGTGACATCATTAACACCGACCGAAACCAGCACCACATCAAACCGCGACTCGGTAAGTTGGGTTTCTTTTAATAGTGTCAGTACCTGGGCACAGGTTAGGCTGGATTTCGCCACCAGTTGCCAGCTAACGGGGGTGGTTTGACTCAACTGCGCGACCCACTGACCGGTGACCGCCTGCTGCTGTGTGTCGCAACCTACCCCGGCAGCCGCAGAATCGCCAAGGATCAAGACCCGCAGCTCCTTTCCTGATGCAGGACGCGTGCGCTCCGAGCCAGCCTGTCCTTGCCGGGCGCCCTCTGCTTCTGGCAGGTGCGGCGTGCGGGCGCGCACCAGCTTCCCCTGCAGCAGCAACAAAGGTGCGAGTACCGGAAGCAAAATTTTATGTAATAACATAGCGTTCCATTATGTTGCGGGTTTCACCGTGCTAAGCTTATCACTGCCAACGGCTAATGAAGAACTACCCATGAAAATCTATGTAGATGCGGACGCTTGTCCTATCGTTATAAAAGATATTCTGTATCGCGCCGCCGAGCGCAAACAGTTGCAACTGATTCTGATCGCGAACCAGCCCTTGCGGGTGCCACCTTCACGATTTATTTCCGCACGCACGGTGGCCAGTGGTTTTGATGTCGCCGATGACGAGATTGTACGGCTGTGCGAGCGCGGTGACCTGGTGATTACCGCTGATATTCCACTCGCTGCCGAAGTCATCGAAAAAGGTGGCCAGGCACTGAGCCCGCGCGGCGAACTCTTCACTGTGGAAAATATTCGCAGCCGGCTGAATATTCGTGATTTTATGGACACCATGCGCGCCAGCGGTGTGCAAAGTGGCGGCCCGCCGCCGCTGAATCAAAAAGATCGTATGGCGTTTGCCAATCACCTGGATCGGATCCTGGCGCGCGCTTAAACGTCCGCATCAACAGTTCCGTAGCCTGGAGGTTTTATGCTTAAACACTACAGCCTGACCGCTTTGCTTAGCGCAGCCGTCCTGAGTCCTCAAGCCCTTGCAGTAGAGGACAGCAATTTCGCGCCAGCCAGCATTATTGAATGGCCGGTTCGCGAATTCGAAGCTCCCTCAAGCTACCAGGTTACGGACGGCGTTCTCAACGCGACCTGCAAGAGCGGGCAAGCCTCAGCGCTTTATTTAGAGCGGGAACTAGAACTCACCGAAAAGCCCTATCTGAATTGGCGCTGGCGAGTAATGCAACCGCCTTTGGCGCTGGATGAAGAACGGATAAAAGCGGGAGATGATTTCTCAGCCCGTATCTATGCGGTCGCAGAACGTGGCTTATTTGGTCTGAGCTCAAAAGCAGTCAACTTCGTCTGGACCTATGACCAGCCCATCGGTGCAAGCTGGCCAAATCCATTTACTGAGCAGGCGATGATGGTCGCCATGCGTAATCAGTCAAGTCCCATCGGCGAGTGGGTCACCGAAACAGTGCATTTACCTGAACATTTTCAACGCCATTTCGGCGTGCAAGTTGAGACTATTGATGGCTTAGCGCTGATGGTGGATTGCGATAATGCCGGCGGCGAACGTCGGTTCCAACTGCAGCGCATTTGGTTTAGCGATTAACCAAAAAAAAAGCCCGCATGAGGCGGGCTTTCGACAATCAGCTGCTAACAGCTCAGCTCTTAGTCCTGATCTTTCAGATAGAGATCAAGCCAGCGCGTTTGTTCCCAGAGCATGTGCAGCACGGACTCGCGTGCACGATACCCGTGCGACTCGTGCGGCAGCATCACCAGGCGCGAGGTACCACCAAGACCTTTGATGGCCTGGTAAAGACGCTCAGACTGCATCGGGAAGGTGCCTGAATTGTTGTCATTGGCGCCGTGAATCATCAACAGCGGTTCGTTGATTTTATGCGCATGGAAAAACGGCGACATACCAATGTACAAATCAGCATCATCCCAGACGGTGCGCTCTTCACGTTGGAAACCAAAGGGCGTCAAACTGCGATTATAGGCTCCACTACGGGCAATACCTGTTTTAAATAAGTCGCTGTGGGCAAGCATATTGGCCGTCATAAAAGCACCATAAGAGTGTCCGCCCAGGGCAACACGCTCAGGATCTGTCACACCAAGGTCAGCGCCTGCTTTAATCGCTGCCTTGCCGTTCATGACCAACTGCTCAATAAAGGTGTCATTGGGGCGCGCGTCGCCTTCACCTACAATCGGCATGGTCGCACTATCAAGTACCGCATAGCCCTGAGTCGCCAGGTACTGAGGCGCCCAGTAACTGATACGGACAAACTCGTAGGGTGAACCACTGATTTGCGCCGCTGCCGCAGAACTTTTGTATTCGCGCGGATAGGCCCAAACCACCGTTGGTAAAGGTCCATCGCGTTCTTTATCATAACCCGCGGGCAGGTAAAGCTCTGCCGACATCGCCAGGCCGTCTTCGCGTGTGTAAGTGATAAGTTCACGGCTGATCCCTTGCGTGTGCGGCATCGGGTGAGGCGTTTCCGTCAAAGCGGTCAAGGTGTTATCGTCAAGATCCCGGACAAAGAAGTCGGCCGGGTCGTTGACCCCTTCACGTTGCATCAAAAAGCTCAGCTGGTCGGCATTAATCAGCCCACGAGGACGCTCAAAGTAAGGCGCCTGACTGCGCCATAAACGCTCACTGCCCTTCGTGTTAAGGTCGTAGCGATCAATAAATGGGCGATCCCCCTCGGCGGATGCGCCGGTGCCGGTTAAGAGAATTTTGCCGTCATTCAGGTACAGCAAGCTGCGGCCATTTTCCTGCACGGTAAAAGGTTGTCCCGGGTCGTTGTAACGATCTTCCCAGGAGCGCTCCCACACCAGCTTAGGTTCGTACTCCCCCGTTGCATCGACTAACCACAGTTTTTCATCACGATCTGCCCACCAGCGTTCCCAGACCAGAATATGCTCCTCGTCTGCCGCCAGCATACGGCCATAGCGCTTACTGAGATCCACCAGTTTTTGTGGCTCTGCGGTAAAAGGGGCTGGCTGTTGAAACACCTGATCACGCGTTTCTGCGTCCACCGCCGGATCGCCCATATCGGTGGCCTGTGCCCAGACCAGGGTCGCGTCCGCATCGTTACGCCAGCTGATCGAACGACGTCCCTGCACCACCGCATCAAAGGCTATCGGCAAATCGTCTGCCAGCGGCTGTTGCGCCACGGTATAGTCAGTTTCACCCGCGGTGTTCCAGACCATGGTGGTTTCCGGGAAACGGTAGTACGGCACCGCATAGGAATACGGACGCTTAATTTCACTTACCAGTAAGTAGCTGTCGTCCGGAGAAACACTGACCCCGTTATACAGCGCCTGCGGACCAATGTCCTGCTCTTCACCGGTCACCGGGAAAAACGTAATCTGACTGGTAAAGTAATAATCAAACAGCGCTTCGTCTTGTTTGTTTTGTAGTAAATCCTGATAGGTTCGCCCAGGTGCTGTGCGCCCTGCACTCTCGGTGATGACCGGACCGGTCGGAACCGTGGTTAAGGCAGGCTTAGTAAGACCCTCTGCCAGCGTATAGGAGTACAAACCACTGCTATCATGGCGCCATTCCAGTTGCGGTCCCCACACCGCATTCAGCGCTGTGCCTGACCATAGTTTGGCTTGCGCTGAGTTCACATCGACCAGCCATAACTGAACCGTTGTCTCAGTTTGCTGTGCCACTGCAATGAAATCGCCGTTTGGCGACCAACTCGCCCCCAATGCTTTGAGATCACTCGGAAGTCCATCAATTTCTATTTTTTCGCCACTGGCAATATCGAGCAGTTCAATTGCGCTGATATAGCGAGCCTGACTGACGGTGTAATTCGCTGGATTAATGCGGCGTCCAGCGAGCTTCAGTTGGTCTGCAGCAACATCGGTGATATCTGGCAGTGCCGGATAATTTGAGATCAGCAGCATATCGCCATCAGGGCTTAAACTGCCACCTGGCGACGGTGCGGCATCAACGATGTCGACGATTTCCTGTACCGGCTCCTGATAATCTATCTTCACTGGATTCGCCTGAACAGCGAATCCTCCTGTAAGCGCCGCACTTGCAGTCAGCGTAAGCGCAATCGTATTGAGTCTTAACCCCTGGAACATGCTTAGTTACCTTTGTTGCTTCGAGAAGCTCACTGTTTTAATGTTAAAGAAAGCGTTCATTAAACTAACACAAATGCGAGTAGAACCAGCAAAATGTTCACTGGCATAAGTCGCATGGGCATGTGTGTTCAACGCAAGTTGTCTATGTTTTAAGCTGGTCAAATGGAAATGAAGCTATGAAATACATGTCAGCAACGACTATCGCGAGCCAAACAGCCTCGGGCGAGTTAAGTTCGACCGCAATCACCGACTATTACCTCGGTCGCATCGACAACTACAATCCGCAACTGAATGCCTTTGTCGACATTTTTGCAGAACAGGCGCGCTATACCGCAAAGCTTCGCGACCAACAGCAACGCGAAGACAAACCTGTGGGGGTTTTGCACGGGGTGCCGGTCTCGGTCAAAGAGTGCTATCAGATTAAAGACACCAAAACGACGCTGAATTATCAGGGCTTACGAAACTACGTTTCTGATTCGACATCGTTATTGGTGCAACGTCTGGTCGATGCCGGCGCAGTCGTGCTTGGCAAAACCAATGTGCCCAGCCTGCTCGCCGATGCCCAGACATTCGGCCCGATTTATCCGACCTGCAATAACCCCTACGCACTGGATCGAACCCCAGGCGGCAGCACCGGTGGCGGCGCCGCGGCGTTAGCTGCTGATTTATGTGCGCTGGAAATTGGCAGTGATATCGGCGGTTCCATCCGTAATCCTGCCCATAACTGTGGCTTGTTTGGTTTCAAGCCAACGGAAAATGGCCATCATCTTGACGGCCATATTCCCCCTCTACCGCACCTCGATCTCGGTCTTTCGGTCATGAACTGTACCGGTCCATTAGCAAGATCCGCTGTCGATCTGGAGTTAGCCTATAATGTCCTTTTTGCCCCGGACTGGGAACAACGCCTCTATCTGCCCATCGCCCGGGAGCAAAAAACGCCCGACGACCTCTCTGGCTACAGCTTTGGCTTTGTGGATAACATGGCCGGCGTGCAGCCCGGTAGCGAAGTGCGTAACGCCATGCAGCGAACCAGAGATAAGCTTATTGCTGCTGGCGCGGAAGTAAATGATATCCGCATCGACCAAGAACTGGCGCGCGAGGCGCTGGTGCTGTGGGTCGAGCTATTTGGTTACGCCATGGGACAAACCCTCAGACTGCCCGTACGAAAATTACTTTACTGGCAATACCGGCATCTTTTTAAGCGTTCAAGTCTGCCAGCAGACCAAGCCCTGAAAGCCCTAAGTTCAGGCCTTAGTCTCAACTTTAAAGCGTTTAGCCGGGCCCTGAAAAGACGCCAGGAGATCGTCACCGAAGCGCTGCGCCAACAAAAGTCCGTAGACATCATCGTCAGTCCAACCACACTGGGCCCGGCGTTTCCGCACAATAAGGATCATAAAGCCGTGATGTTGGACGGCGAAAAAATCCCTTATGTCGATTTTTGCTTCCCGTTCGTTAACTTTTTCAGCCTCACCGGCCAGCCCGTAGTTACCGTACCGACAGGGCTGACCGAGAGTGGACTGCCAGTTGGCTTATGCTTCGCCGCTGCTCATCACCAGGACCAGACCCTGCTGCATTTGGCACAACTCATGGAAAAGCAAGGCTTTACCTTCCAGCCGCCTGATTTTGGCAAGGACTAATGCGATAAGAGTTACCGCCTACCGGTCACCTTGAGGTCGTTAGCGATGTGCTAAACTGGAGCCATGCATACAATGAATTTCACCAACGCCCCACAAAAGTCGTGGGAAAAGGAGTAAACATGGCAAAAGTTCTACTCATCACCGGTGCCTCAAGCGGTATCGGTAAAACCACCGCCTTGGCTGCTGCGAAGGCTGGTCACAAAGTGATTGTGACCGCCCGTCGTGAGAAATTACTGGATGAGCTGGTGGCGGAGATTGGTGCCGATCAGGCACTGGGTGTGGCCGCCGACGCCAGTAACTTTGACGCCCTGAAAACCGTCGTTGACAAAGGCCTGGAAAAGTTCGGTCAGCTGGACGCAGTATTTGCTAACGCTGGCACTGGCGTTTCTACCGGAGGCACTGAAGAAGGCGACCCGGACGAATGGAAAACCATGATTGATGTGAACATCAATGCCTTGCTCTACACGGCTAAGTTAACGCTTCCCCACCTTCGTAAAACCACTGGGCATTTTTTAATGACCGGCTCGGCCGCGGGTCGTAATACCATCAAAGGTTCCGTTTACGGCGCCACCAAATGGTTCGTGCACGGCTTTGCCCAGAATTTGGCAGAAGAGATGAAAGAGTGGGATGGTCGCTGTACGACCATCGCGCCGGGTATGGTGAATACGCCGTTTTTTGATGAGCCGAAGCCTGACAAGCTCGACCCTCAGGATGTCGCGGATGCAGTCTTATTCGCGATCGATGCGCACCCGCGTAACTGCGTTCGCGAGATCTATCTGATGCCAGGATACCGCAGTTAGGCCTGCGCAACCTGTTTGTCATAGTGGTCGAGTAACAAGGTCTGCGCCTGTAGCAGCGGTTGCTCGGCCGCCACAATGCTCTGCTGGTGCTCCCCCAACAAGCGCATCATCACTTCATTATCCTCTTCGCCTTGCCACATTTTGATGTAAGTACCTTGCTTATAACCACGCTGTTGACGCAGGTTGTTCAAAGCGTTTTTACCAATATAGGTCAAATACACCGTATCGGCGTCGCCATAGGCGTCCACTAACATGGTCAGTAACTTGTCAAAAAACTGCTCGCCGCACACCAGCGGATAATCTTTAGACCCATCAGCGGCCAGAGCGGCCACCAATTCTTTACCGTCTTGCACAGCGGCATCATTGGCAAAGCTCTTCAGCATCAGTTGCGCGACGTACTCGAGCGCTGCTTCGGTGTTTTTGCCCTGGCGGCAGGCATGTTCAACGGCATCGGAAATGGCGAAGTGCAGAATATCGATAAGCTCCATATTTGCCTGCGCCCAATCTGCACTTTGCTTTTTCCACCACTTATACGCGGTGTGTTCAAAGTACTCGCCCAGTTCGACCAGAATAGCTTTGACATCATCGCGCTTCACTTTAGGCGCCGCGGGGTAATCCGGATCGATAACCTGGTTAAACGCAATTTGCATAGCGACTAACTGGCGGGCTTGGGCTGGCGTCATCTTGGGGGTCCTCTTCAACAGGCTGAAATGAATATCCCCAAAAATACCACACTTAGGCCGTGTTCAGCACCGGCAGATGACCAGTTTTTACATAAATGATGGTTTCTTCTTCAACACGTGGTGTGTGTTTACTGCCGTGCGGACTGCGCAGCCAGCTTGCCGCTGGATAACGACCATGCTCATCAATGAACTCACCGCTGAGCACAAAAATTTCTTCGCCGGCATAATGCCGGTGTGGCTTAAAAAGCTCGCCGGCGGGCCACTTCACCAAGGCAGTATGTTCGGTTTCAAAGCTATGCAAAGGCATCACCTGTAAACCTCCCTGGCCCTGCAACCAAGGTTCTTTTAGGGTATTCAGCCGCACCACTTCCTTATCAGCGCGAGAAAACTGATGGAGCTTGACCAGCAAGATACAGCCTTGTTCGCTGAAAGGTGCATGCTGAGAGCCCGGCGGGTTACGCAAGTAAGTTCCAGCGGGATAGTCGCCCGTTTCATCAGAGAACGTGCCCTCAAGAACTAATATTTCTTCGCCAAAGGGGTGCTGATGCGTTGCAAATCTTGATCCCGGTGCGTAGCGCACGACGCTGGTCGCGCGCCCGCATTCGGCTTCTTCTCGTTCCAGCAGCTTCCGCTCGATGCCCTTTGCCGGGCTTGGCTGCCACTGTTGCTCTGCCGTGTTCACCACGACGCGTTGTGAGAAATCCATATTCAACATGGAACTGCTATCTCCTGACTCGTCTAACTGGGTGACTTCTTCGCGCAGGTTGAGATTCCAAGCACTTTATATAGACCACAGAACTTGAAGATCGCTGTGGCTAACAGAACAGCCCCCAGAATCCACCAGTAATTTTCAGCGGTTATCCCATAATAGACCAAGGCGACCCCAATAATCGCGCGAACAACTCTATCTACTGTTCCTACGTTTGCCATGTTTAGCCCCTTATGATTTAGCATTCTCTAAATAACTACTCTTAAATTTAGTCAAGAGATCGCTAAAATGAAAGAACTTTCACCGGCAAAGGTCCTCCCCTACAGTGATTTAGTCCATGGCCAGCAAATGATCTAACAGGGCAAAGTAGCGTTGTGACTCGTCCTGTGAGTGCGGAGCTGGCGCGGTGACCACGTACTGCCCATTCACCACCAGGGTTGGGACGCTGGAAATATCTGCCGCCATCATATCCTCGAGCACAACGCGTAATTTATCAGTGACACTGGTGTCTTCGTAGGCGCGCTGAAAGGCTTCAGGATCCACAGCATGTTCTGCCAAGAAGGCATTGATATCATCCTGATCGGGCAGCCGGTTGTGATTTTCCCGAATGGTTTCGTAATAACCAATCAATTCATCATCCAGGCTATAGCCAAGATCGCGCAACGCGTAAAATACTCTGGCATCGAGTGCCCAGCGCTCATTCGCCGGTGCCGCTCGCTTAATGATGGTGACGGATGGACGTTCCAATTCGTAAGCGATCACCGTTGGATTAAAGTGCTGGCAATGGGGACACCCCGGCCATAAAAACTCAGTGATGTAACCGCCTTCCCCCGCAGCCGGCTCGAACGCTGCAATTTCAACGGGCTGTTCCAGCACACGATAGTCTTTGCCTTCAGTAAAGCTCCATTGCTCTTCCTGCGCGGGCGCGTTGCCGGTAAGTTCAGCCGCAACCTCGCTGCTGACTTCGGTTTGTTGCGGCTCTTCACTCGCGGGCTGGCAGCCCACCATCAACAGTAACGTAAAAATTAGTGCTAGCTGACGCATAATCATTCCTTGTTGGATCGGGTTGCTATTAAGTCGCTGCCATTTCACCGCAGAATCGTGCAAAAGTCACGCGGTGCTGTAAATGCTATGGCAAACAAGCAATAATGGTTCACATGAATGACGAAGGAGGTTGTCATGTTCATTACCCGAGTAGGCTATTTTATTTTGCCCTGGTCTGGTCTTATGCTGCTTAGCGGTTGCTCGCCGCAAGAGCCGGCCTATCCCAGTGAAGCAGCGGTTCAGACGTATCAATGTGGAGCACTTCAGGTGACCACCAAGAGACAAGACGAACGCCTGCAGTTACGCTTTGGTGAACAGGAATTCCTGCTGACCCCTGCTCCGAGTGCGTCCGGCAGCCGCTATGTCAGCGCAGAGTATGGCGCTGAGTTCTGGAGTAAAGGTAATGAAGCCCAATTCTCTACCGACAAATTCTCTTTGCCCCTTTGCGTGCAACAGGGCACCTTACCGCAACAGTTGAACGCCCGTGGCAATGAACCGTTCTGGCTGGTGAATGTGAACCAGGACCAGGCTCTGTTACGCACGCCCGGGGACGAACAGCTGTTCGCTCCCATTTCCCGTCAAACCCTCAATGACGCAGCGCCCTATTCTTACGCAATAGAACTGGCGGCAACACAACAACTATTGCTGGACGAGGCCATTTGTTATGACTCGATGACCGGGCAAAGCTTCCCTTACACTGCTCGCTTTAAAAATGCGGAGAAGCTTTGGCGCGGATGCGCGGGTGATCCACAGCGTCTGCTTACAGGGGTAAGCTGGAAAGACAGCCGCGCGACGGAGCATGTCGCGACGCTCACATTTTCATCCGACTCGAGGGTGACCGGCTTTGCCGGCTGCAACTATTTTACCGGAAGTTATACCCTGAGTGCGGAAGGCTTATCTTTCTCTCCACTGGCGGTAACGAAACGTATGTGTCCACCAGCAGCGATGGATTATGAAAATCGCCTGCTGCAGCAGTTAACGCAGGTGAACAATGTGAAAGTGTTTGCTGACGGGACCTTGCATTTGCGGTTAGGTAACGGCGACTATCTGCAATTTTCCAGCTACCCGCTCGACTTATTAGCTAACTGAGGTGATTCAATGAAACTTTACGAAACTAAAACTGCTCCGAACCCACGCCGGGTGCGCATGTTTCTGGCTGAGAAAGGCTTGCTCGACGAAGTCGAATGCATCGAAATTGATCTGCAAAAAGGTGAGAACCTGACGCCTGAGTTTGCCGCAAAAAATCCGATGAAAAAGGTTCCTGTACTTGAATTAGATAACGGTACCTGTATCGCTGAAACCATGGCAATTTGTCGTTACTTCGAAATCGCCTATCCCGATACCGTGAATTTGCTGGGCCAGTCGGCACTTGAGCAGGCTGAAATTGAACAGTGGCTGCGCTGGCTTGATTACTACTTTTTTATCCCTTGTGGTATGGGCTTTCAACACACCAGCGGCTTCTTTAAAGACCGTATGACGCCGGTTCCTGAATGGGGTGAGTTATGTGTTAAAGACGTACACAAATTTATGCTGTTTTTAAACGAGCACCTTGAGGGCAAAGACTTCATTTGCTGCGACCGCTTCACGGCTGCAGATATTACCGCATTCGCCGTTGCTGCCTTCGCCCGGGTTATCAAGATTCGTGTCGACGATAGCCTGCCACATCTGCTGAAATGGTATAAAGCAATGCAGTCCCGCCCCTCCGCCGAGGTTTAGTCCTTGCCTGGCGGATGGGTGATCAGATCAGATAAATACAGCAACCCTGCCGCTTCCGGCAAGTAGCGTAACGAAAATAAGATACGCGGGTGGCAGTCTGGCTGGCGAGCCTGGGCTTTGGCCAGCTCTGCCGGGGTTGCCGGACGGGCGCGAAAGGGCTGTTGCGAGGTCTGGATGAAGGCTTCATTAATCAGCCCTACGTCGCAGTTGAGGTGCGCAAAATAAGCTTCGCGCTGCGTCGCCGTCAACGCTTGTGTGCCTGCACCGTCCTGCAACCATACCTGATAGCCGAGATCCTGTATTTGCTGCAGCCAGGCGCCGAATTCACTGGCTGGCAACTCAGCGCTCATAAAGACACTTATCGCAAGCGGCGACCGGCCTAGTCGCTGTTTCAACTGCCTGAGAAAGTCATGCAATTGCCGACGCTCAGCGGCAGTGGCGAAGTACGCATCGCTTAACTCAAGGGGAATATACCAACCTAGAAACTGCGCTTGATGTTGCTGTATCCATCCTTGCCAACGCGCAGCCGTGCCATTTACTTTACGTAAATAAGTGGTAAAAAACTCTTGCTGCGCAGCCTTCCCCTCCGCCATTTTTGTGAAGTAGTCATGCTCAGTGTGCAAGCCCAGCCATAAAGGCATATGCCGCTGCCAGGTGCTCAACGCAGTTGCCAGCCAGGGGGTGGGCTGGCTGAAGGAATCAGCACCGTACTGAACCCATTGCACCACACCAAACTCAATCGGCGTGCGGGCGATCGACTGGAAGAGATAGTTCCAGCCGTAAGGACCCATCTCAGCGTCCCGGTTGAGCGGCTGATACATGACACCGAGTGCAGGTGAGTCAGTGTCCTGTGGCGATGTCGACATGCTCGGTAAGGGTAGGGTTAATACCAGCCCTAAAAGTACAGCTCGAAGCGAACGAGTAGCGCATTGTCGCCATCGTCCGCAAAATCGCTGGAAACCACGTGCTGCCATTCGACACCTAACTCCATTCGCAGGTTATAACTGTTGTAATCGGACGCAAACCATTCTGACATCCAGCCGACGCCGAGGCCGGCGCGGGTATCATCTGCGTCGCCAAGTGCAGCCACATCGTGCGAGGTGTCACCCTGCAGGAACCCGTATACACGCAGTGTCTGAAGGTGCGAAGGCGTCAGCTCAAAAACTGGTCCAGACTCGATCCGGCTAAAGAATGCGGACTGGTCATCTTCGGGGAAATAAATCCCGTCGACAAAGAAAGTGCTGTACCAGAGACGCTCCATCTGTGGCTCCCACCACTTCCCTTCGCTCCAGGGACTAAGTAAATCGATGGACGCTCGCACGTAAGGCTTAAACTCTTCATCGCCATCCAATTGCTTACGAAAACCCAAACCAAGTACCGAGTTGATCGTTTTAGTAGGCTTCCAGGTTAAGCCAACATCGAGCTCCTGACTCTCAAAAAAGTCCTGCTCACCACCTTGTAGCAGACTGATTTGTGCCCCTAAGCCACCTATAGATGCTTGCGACTCGGTGAATTCATAGGCAGCTTTTAACTGCATAAAGTAGTCGCCCTGGATATCTATGCCCTGTCCGGTGCTTGCGCGGCTGCTATCGCCTGCCCAGCCGGCAAGGGTAAATGACCACTGACTATCAACCTCGCGATGCAAACGCTGGGCTTTAAGCAACTGCTGTGCATCCGCTTGCGGGTTATCGAGCATTTTGTCGATGGCGGCCCTGGCATAGTGGGCTGTCTTTTCATTGTTACCGGCATAGTTGAAGGCAAATGCGGCTTGGTGCAGATGTTTCACTTGCGCATTTTGCTCATTGCCCGCTAGAGCTGTGTCAAAGTAGGAGGCCGACTCAATAGGATCGCGTTCGTAAATCGTAAAGGCCAGTTCGGCCTGAAAGTGACGGTTCTGCGGATAACTTTCTACAGCGTCACGATAGAGCGCTTCCAGGGCTTCAAAATCATCTCTTTGGCGATAAATATGAGCTCGCTCTTCAACCAATAAAGGGGAGTCAAAGCGCGCATCGGCACGTTCTAGCAGCAACAGAGTTTTATCGTCATCCTCTTGCGCCTGTGCAATATTGACGCCCAGCAACCACCAGTCCAGCTCATGTTCTTGTCGGGACGCCTGCCAGGCGGCTTCTGCAGCGATCAAATCGCCTTGCGCGAGTGTCAATCGCGCAATGGTCAGCTCATCAGAGGAAACGCGCTCAGCTGCGGGAATCTGTCGCAGGTAGCCCAACGCTGCCGAATTATCTCCGACTCGCTCAGCAAGCGAAGCTAACGAACGCAGATCTCCCGCTGACGGCGTGTCTCCTATTGCCATTCGTAACGCGTCATAGGCAGCTTCCGGATCACGATCGATCAGACATTCTGCACGGGTGCGAATGCCACGCTCTTTGCTGATTTCAGCCAAAGTCGCCAAGGCTGCGTCGCAGTTGCCACGCAGGCGCCAGAGCTCAGCTACGTCGACAGGGTCCGCATTGCTTCGCGCCAGCATTTCAATACGCGTCGCATCAATCTGCTCTGGTGCTCCATAGAGAATATTGACGTAGCGCGACAGCAGCACCTTACCCGGAGCGCTAGCTAAATTCACGTCGTTGAAGCCGTCCTCTAGAAGCGCGAGCGTTTCGTCGGTTTCGCCGCGTTGCCACATTAAGTACGTGGTTTTCTCCAATGCAGCTGGGTCACGGAAGCGTTCCCAGATAAGGCGCCAGGTGCGCTCTGCACTCTTGGTATCGCCGAGTTTCTCATAGGCCATTGCCAGGTAAGTCAGTTCTGCTTCGTTCTCTGCAGCGCCCTGTAATAATTGCACCTGGCGCTGCCACGCTTGCTGGTTATGGTAGTAATTCATCAATAACCGGCGTCGCTGCGCCTGCAAGGCATTGTCGGTAAACTGAACGCGCTGCACTGCTTCGTAGTGCTCAAGACGTTCCGCCAGGTTCAACCATAGGGCCGGATTTTCATGTACAGAACAGTTCACAAACTGTTGTCGGGCGGCGCTGTCTTTGTCCAGTTTTACCAGCAACTGGACCTGCTCTAAACAGCTGGTCTGGGCAGCGTCGGCAAGTGCCATGGCCGCTTCCAGTTGCCCATCTTGTTCTAGCAAAAAGTAATACTGCTTTGCATCGGCAGCCGAGAGCAGGTCACGTTCCTGCAGCCAGGCAAAATACTTCATGGCGCTGCTGCTATCAGCGCGCCCCAGGGCCTGATAGGCCAATTCCCGAATCACGCCACCGGCCGCTTTCGGGTAGCGTTGTGCAAGAGCAAACGCGCCTTTCGTGTCATTTGCTTCGATCAGCAGGTAACCATATTCAGCGATTTGCGCTGGGGCCAACTCAACCTGCGTGGAGAACTTACCGAAGTGATGCGCCGCTGCGCTAAACTGTCCTACATCCGCAGCCACTCTTGCAGCAATCAGATGTAATTCATGGGTCCATAGCGACTCAGGCAAGGCATTTAACCAGGCCCAGGCAGTCTCTTTGGACTCACGTTGTTCCAATTGATAAAGCCCTTGCTGGATCAATTCCAGACGCTGGTCGGCATCGACCCCTGCTAAAAAATCCGCCATGGCAGCGGCAGAAGGGACATTTTCTGACATTTGCGTGCGTAATAACCGCTGTTTAAGCTCAACCCGTCGCTGCGCCGGGATCGCCGCCAGATACGTCTGCGCTCGTGTCGTATCGTCACTAAGCATGGCCAGCTCAAATGCGTACTCGTAGAACGCTGTATGCTCCGGCGCAATCGCAATGGCCCGATCAAGCTCGTTCAACGCGGCCAGATACTTCTCGTCTTGCTGCAGCCGATAGGCTTTATCCACATAAGGATAGGTCCGAAACTCTTGGTAGTCGGATAAGCCCACGAAGATCGTGTCACCTATGGTCTGTGGCGCTAGCGCCGATAAAGTAGCGATTAAACCTAAAACACGCATGTGATTCCCGGTTGACCCGCAACCGCCTCAGCTAGTAGTTCTTTCATTTCAATTTGATGCCGCTTCTGATAGGCCAGTGCTTCATCGCGCTCCTCGTCCGAAATAATTCCCTCGCTCACCAAAAAGTCACCCAGCCGGCTTTCACTTTTCCGCGCATAGGCCATCATGACTTGTCCCATCACCGCGGGATCTAGCACTCCTGACTGAATAAGGGCTGAACCAAAAGGTATCTGACGGATGAAGTATGCGTCGCGTAAGAGTTGAACCGAGGCATCGGACAGGTTGCTTTTTTCCCTGGCTTGCGCAAGAAATTCACGCGGATCCGCCTCCTCATCGTTCATGTACCAATAACGCAGCCCCAAGGTCACGGCGCCTTGTGTCGTAACACAGCCGCGCACAGGTCGTTTTAATTTACGACTTATGGCCGCTTCTGCTACCGGACTCAGAGCGGATTCACGGCCAACAATCAAGGTTTTCCCCTCTTCAACAAGGGGGATAATAGAGTATTTGAAGGCAATATCCGCCGGCAGTTTTTTAATCAACTCTGGATCCAACTCAAAAGGGTCGCAGGCCTGAAATGAACTGTATTCTTGTACCGCAATAGCTTCACTCAGATCGTCAAGGCTGACAAAGCCCGCGGTGACCAGATAAACGCCTAAACGAATCCCTTTCGGCCGTTCAAGCAGCGCGCGCTCAAGTTCGGCTTCGGTCAACTTCCCGTTACGGATTAGAATCGCGCCAATAGGCTGTTTGCGTGGCGGTGCCACGATGGGAAATACATGAGAGGTTTTATCCCAGGCAACTTTGCGCGGATCACCATGCTGCAAAACCTGTTTGATGGCTCGCAGACTGGCCGTGAAATTTATGATCGTACCCCAGAAGATTCGAACCAGGGACATAAATCCCTGAAACCAACCGTAGTACTGTTTGGCAAAATAGAAACGTTGAAATAAGCGATTGGCCAGGAAAAATAAGTTCGCATACAGCAGGAAAATCACCACAGGCTGATCTTCGAAAATAGAGAGGACCCGATAGGAGCTGGGCACAAATTGCTCAATAATCCATATGACCAGCAACTGAATAAACACCGCCATAGCAAAGAAACTCACGATATTGGCGATGGCTCCGCGACGGTCGCGCCACAGGAAGTAATTGATCGGCCAGCTGCGGGTCCATTTGAGTTTACGTGAGCCCTGAAAAATAATCCCGATGATCCACCGGGTCTTTTGCCGCACGGAAGTTGAAAACGTGGTTGGAAAGTATTCGCGCACACAGACCACATTGCCATCGCGCTCGTCAACACCAGCATGCTTCTCACGCAGTTGCGCTTGCTCTAGCTTGACTGGATAACGCACGAAGATCTCGTCCATACCCCAGCTTTTTAAACGAAAACCAATATCATAGTCTTCGGTCAGGGAGCGCACATCAAAGGGCAGCCCGTCACCTTCTTTCAACAGCCTTAAAATAGCCCGACGGCTGAAACACGTGCCTACACCAGCACTTGGCACCTGCCCGGCGAGCGACTCACGCACCACAATATCTTTACCATGCAACTCCGCAAACTCATCCAGATAATGGGCAGCAGTGAACTCATACCAATGTTGTGGAAAAGGATAAACGGGCAACTGAATCATGTCTTTGCGGGCGACAAGATAATTAAATAATCTCAGCTCCATACTTGAGATAACATCTTCGGCGTCGTGCAGAATATAGCCGGAGAACTCGATTTTGGTCTTCTTCTCGAACTCAATAATCGAAGCGATAATGTTATTTAGACAATCCGCTTTGCTGGTAGGCCCGGGCTCAGCGCAAATAACTTTGTGAACATTGGGGTAATGCTCGACGACGTGATCAACTTCAGCCTGGGTTTCCGGGTCGTTGGGATAGGTGCCGACGAAAATCTGGTAGTTTTCATAATCCAGCGATGCCGCTGCTTTGGCGACCATCTTGTCGACTACGCCGACTTCCTGCCAGGCTGGAATCATAATGGCGAGCGGTTTTTCCGGCTCGGCAAGTAACTTGTCAGGATCCGAATAATCGTATTTACGGTAAACCGTGAGCTTACGGTAGAGATGCCGGATCCAGTAATACGTATCGATAAACAGATCATCTAAACCGAAGATGAACAGAATCACCATCACGGCTATCGCCAGCCACTTTAAACCATAGAGGTAAAAAACAAAGACATCGAACCACGTCATACGAAATGCTCCCGTCCATGACGGTGAAATAAACTATTTGCAACTAATGTGTTTAATTAGTTGACCGC
This sequence comes from Pseudidiomarina terrestris, assembly GCF_030466405.1. GTDB lineage: Bacteria > Pseudomonadota > Gammaproteobacteria > Enterobacterales > Alteromonadaceae > Pseudidiomarina > Pseudidiomarina terrestris. Next base: position 731,722 of record NZ_JAGGJF010000001.1, read on the forward strand.
AAGGGTTCTGTCAACACATCTGATTTCATGTTTAATTCTAGTACGGGCAGCAGATTAAGCCATTTATCCGGCGAAAAAGCTGAAAATGGCTCTATAACATTGTTAATGTTTTTTCTGGAAGGGGAAAAATAAGTTAACAGGCTAGCGTTTTGCGTGAACTCTCTAACAGAGGGGAGAAAAATCAACTTCCGGCAGGCTTTCAAAGCCCGGCTTCGCGAAGTAGTACCCCTGCATAAAGCGTATACCCAGCTTCGTCAGCACATTGAGTTCAGCTTCGGTTTCAACACCTTCAGCAAGCACTTTGGTTCCCTGCAGCTCACATTGCTGAATCACCTCTTTTACCTGCTTTTGCTTTTCCGGGGATTGATCGATGTCCTGTATCAGGCTTCGATCCAGTTTTAGAATGTGCGGTCTTATCTCGACCAGCCAGCTCAGGCTGGTGTAGCCTGCACCGTAATCATCAATTGCCGTCTGAAAGCCGCGTGCGGAGTAGCTACTGAAAATACGCTGCAAGTGAGACTTATCAACGATCTCTTCACCTTCAGTGACTTCGAAAACCAGCTTGGTCAAATCAAAACCGTATAAATCAGCAGCTTCAATGGTTGCCCGAATGCAGGTTTCGGGACTGTAGACAGCATTGGGTAAAAAGTTAATGTGCAAGTAGCAATCGATGCCAAGGCGAGCTGCGGTTTCAATCGCTTTTACGCGACAGGCCTGATCGAAATAATAGCGGTTGTCGTGGTTAATTTGCTCAAACACCCAGCCGGCGCCCTGACCTTCTGTACCTCGAACCAGTGCCTCGTAACCACAAATACGTTGCTCCTGACAGTCGATAATTGGCTAAAAAGCCATGGTGATTTCGAAACCTAAATCCTTCCCTGCCAGGCAATCTTTGCACGTCTGCTGACGTATCGATGCGGGTATCGTCATGGAAGCTCCGTTTTTTCCTTTAGACATTTGTAGTTAACCAAACGAGACTCCCAACGGCAATGATCAACCAGAGCATGACTGCTAATAATAATGGCTTTAACCCCGCTGCACGAATTCGTTGAAGTGTTAAGCTTAGCCCAATTAGAAACAAACAAAAAACAAGCAGTTGTTTACCCATCGCAAAAAGCAGGCTGAACAACGCTTCCTGTTCAGGCCAATAGGATGCGATCCCAGCGCTCGCGATGAAGCCGCCGATAAACCATGGCACCACCATCTTGGTTGTGCTTTTGTGTTTCTGCGAGCGCGCGAATACCCAGGCCGAAACAAGTGCCACGGGTACAATCCACAGCGCCCGCGCCAGCTTGGCTGTCGTCGCTACCACCAAAGCTTCATCGCCATAAGCCTCAGCTGCGCCGACCACCGATGACGTGTCGTGAATAGCGATAGCAGACCAAAGCCCAAAGGTCACCTGATCAAGCTCAAGCAAACGACCTATGATGGGAAATACAAGTAATGCTATGGCGTTGAGAATAAACACCACTGCCAACGCCAGCGCCATCTGATCACTGCGCGCCCGTATCGCTGGCCCCACAGCAGCGATCGCGCTGCCGCCGCAAATCGCCGTTCCCGAACCAATAAGGTGCGCTGTAGCGGTTTCCAGGCCAAGCCATTTGCCCAACAGCAGCCCGAGCACCAGGGTTAGCACAATGGAGACCACGATGAGTCCCAGGGCGTCACCGGTAATGGCAAGGGCAACGTCCAGCTGGATACCAAACCCTAATAAGACAATCGCCACCGCCAGTAAACGTTTGGCGAGTTGGCCGGGGTTAAGCTGCCGTGGAACCAACCCGAAGCCAGCCAGAATAAAGCCAAGTACCAGCGCCAGCGGCGAAGAGATGAAGCCGGCCAGTGCCAGTCCGCCGCCGATTAAGAAGGCAAGGTAAGGAAGCACAGTCGCCATCAAAGCTGGTTAATGGGTAATTTTAAGTAGACCTTACCCTGTGCATCTGCCGGGGGCATTTCTCCCGCCCGGATATTCACCTGAATCGAGGGCAGGATGAGCCGCGGCATTGCCAAACTGGCGTCACGCTGTTCGCGCATGGTTACAAACTCAGCTTCGCTGACGCCGTCGTGAACGTGTTTGCTGTGAGCTCGCTGGTCTGCAACGGTGGTTCGACACTCATGTGAGCGGCCGGCGGGTGGGTAGTCATGGCAAATATAGATGTCCGTTGCTGCTGGTAGCGCCAGCAGTTTTTTAATCGACTGATACAGAGTAGCCGCACTGCCGCCGGGGAAGTCACATCGTGCCGTGCCAACGTCCGGCATAAAAAGTGTGTCACCGACAAATGCCATTTGTTCGTTAATAATATAGGCAACGTCAGCCGGGGTGTGACCGGGGGTATGCAGCACACGAAATTCCATACTGCCTACCGAGAAGGTATCACCGTCACTGAACAATTGGTCGAATTGGGCACCATTGGGCAAAAACTCTTTTTCCAGGTCAAAGACCTCTTTAAACAGTTTCTGTACATCGCGAATGTGCTCGCCAATCGCAATTTTGCCGCCCAAAGCGTCCTTAATATAGGGCGCCGCTGAAAGATGATCAGCATGAGCGTGCGTTTCTAGTACCCACTCAAGTTCCAGCTCGTGAGCGCGGACGTAGTCCACCAGACGCTGGGCACCTTCTGTGCTGGTGCGCCCTGATTTATAGTCGAAATCAAGAACAGGGTCGATGATAACCGCTTTCTTACTTGTTGGATCACAGACCACATAGCTGAAGGTTTCGCTATCACTATCCAAAAATGCTTCAACATGAGGTTTCGCTGCCTGACTCATGACCACTTGCTCCTAATTCCATTCGCTCCTTTTAAACTACTTCATTCTGGCAAAGGTTTAAACTGGATCAGACGTCAATGTATGTATAAAATTGCGCCTTTCGTACAAAACAAGTGAGAACTTACTATGGGTCGCGCCTTCCAGAACCGCAAAGAGTCGATCGCGAAAACCGCGGCGGCGAAGAGCAAAGTTTACAGTAAATACGGCCGCGAAATTTACGTCGTGGCCAAACAAGGTGGTGTCGAACCCGATGCCAATCTGCAACTTCGTGGTCTGATCGATCGAGCTAAGAAGGACCAGGTTCCCGCACATGTCATCGAAAAAGCCATTGAAAAGGCCAAGGGTGGCGCCGGCGAAGACTACGCGCCTGCGGTTTACGAGGGCTTTGGTCCTGGCAACTGTATGGTGATGGTGGAGTGTCTGACCGACAATCCGGCCCGCACCTTTGGCGAGGTTCGTAACTGTTTCACTAAAACAAAATCGAAAATCGGTGCCCCCGGCAGCGTGTCTCACATGTTCGACCACTGCATGATTCTCGCCTTTGCTGGCGATGACGAAGACGCTGTGCTGGAAGCCTTGATGATGGCTGACGTTGATGTCACTGACATTGAAGCTGAAGACGGGAAAATCACGGTTTTTGCTCCCCATACCGAGTGGCATAAAGCAAAAACCGCGCTACAGGACGCATTCCCTGACATCGATTTTGACGTTGATGAAGTTCAATACCTGCCGCAAGTCATGACCACCATCAGTGGCGATGATGATATTGCCATGATGGAAAAATTCCTCGACATGCTGAACGACTGTGACGACGTGCAAAACGTCTACCACAACTCTGACGCCTGAGCGACAGCCCGCAGAGTTACTGCGGGCGCGCTTCTTCTCCAAGTAAGTTCAGGATAAAGGCATACTCCTCTGCGGTTTGTTTCAGCCGCGCGAAACGACCTGAGGAACCACCATGGCCTGCTTCCATATCAGTTTTAAACAACAATGGATTATCGTCCGTTTTAAGATGGCGTAATTTTGCCACCCACTTCGCTGGCTCAAAGTATTGGACCTGCGAATCATGTAGCCCCGTCGTCACCAACATGGCCGGATAGGCCTGTTTCATCACCTGATCATAAGGCGAATACGACAACATATAATCGTAGTAAGGCTGATCCTGCGGATTCCCCCATTCATCAAACTCATTGGTGGTTAACGGAATGGTTTCATCCAGCATAGTGGTAACCACATCGACAAAGGGCACGTGTGCCACCAGCCCCCGATACTTTGCGGGAGCCATGTTCGCCACAGCGCCCATTAGCAAGCCCCCGGCACTGCCGCCCATACCAAAGACTTTACCCGGGTGTGCGTACTCTTCTGCGACCAGGTGTTCCGTCACATCGATATAATCGGTAAAGGTATTCTTTTTATTTTCAAGTTTACCCTGCTCATACCAGTGTCGACCCATTTCCTGTCCACCGCGAATATGGGCGATAGCATAGACGAAACCGCGATCAACCAGTGAAAACACGGATTGACGGAACCAGGGTTCGGAGGTTGCACCGTAGGAGCCGTAGGCATACTGATACAGAGGAGCGCTACCGTCTTGTTGGAAATCGTTGCTATAGAGCAAAGAGACCGGGATACGAGTACCGTCATCTGCGGTTGCCCAGGTGCGCTCAGTGGCATAGTTGGAGGCATCATAATTGGGCACCTCAGTAGCTTTTAACACCTCGCTCTCTCGGGTTGCCATATTGTACGCGTAGGTCACTGTGGGCGTGACAAGCGAGGTGTAGTTGTAACGCACCACGGCAGTGTCTTGTTCAACGTTGGTTTCAAAAGTCATGACATAGGTTGGCTCGTCAGCACTGATCACGTGGCTTTGGCTTGGATCACTCCAGGGCACAACACGGACCTGACGCAGACCATCCCGACGCTCATTCAAGGCCAGATGGTTGCTGAAAACCGCAATATCATGAATAAACACTTGCTCGTCGTGAGGCACCACCGGTCGCCAGCTCGCCTTGTCGCCAAGGTTATCTGCCGTGACCTCCATGACCTGGAAATTGGGGGCATTGTAGTCGGTCAGGATAATCCAGCGCCCGTCAATATGGTCTGCTGAATACTGCAGGTCCCGCTCCCGCGGCGCAATCACCTGTAGTGCGGCATCCGGGGTCTCGGCGTCGAGCACATGCATTTCGTTGGAGACCGTCGACTGCAGGGTAATCACCACATACTCGCGATCCGTGGTATTACTCACCCACATGTAGAAGCTTTCATCTTGCTCTTCGTAGATGACTTCGGCGGTTTCAACGGGTGCTCCTGTTCGATATTTCAACACCCGTTTGGATAACAAGGTTTGAGGATCCTTTTCGACCAGAAACAATGTCTCATTGTCCTGTGCCCAGGCAAGCGCAGCTGAGAGTCCGTTGAGCCCCGTCGCAGTTGTGGTTGCGGAGGTCAGGTCTTTCACGTGCAGCTCGTACTGGCGACGGCCGATCGCATCCACCATATAAGCCAGCTTGGTCTGATCGGGGCTGACCTGAAGATTTGAAACCTGCATAAAGGCTTCGCCTTCGGCAAGCTCGTTCACATCGAGCAGGATTTCTTTTTGACCGCTTTCAATGTGCGTGCGCGTGTAAATCGCATACTCTTGCCCTTCCTCGTACTCGGTCTGATAAGTGTAATCTCCGCGCTGATAGGGCACGCTTTCATCGTCCTGCTTTACCCGGGCCATGAGTTCTGACTCGATTTTGTCTGTCAGCTGCTGATAATCCGCACGGTAACTATCGTAGTAGGTATTTTCTGCGTTTAAATAGCCAAGCACTTCCGGATCTTGGCGTTCATCGTCGCGCAGCCAGTAATAGTAATCGACGCGCTCTCCATGCGGCGAAACTATAGTGTAGGGCTCACGCTTAGCTACCGGAGCATCCGACTCCTTACTCTCTGCCGGTGTCGATTGCGGCTGACAGGCTGTCAGTAGAAGCAAAGCCGTCAACGACAAGGTACTGCGAACGCCTGAAGCAAAACTCAACATGGGGTGTCCTTTTCTGATAGGGTCGACTAGGTCTGTACGACTTTTAGTCATTTTAGGTACCGAGTCAAGGGTACAGAAACCACATTAAACTTATTGTAACTTTTAAACTAGTCAACGCTTATATACGTATTTTATCGCTTATTAGTTGAACTCGTCCGACCAGACAGTGTAAATTATGCGACTAATTTTTCATCAGCAGGGGTTTTCGTGCAGACCACTCAAGCAAACAAAGCTTTGTCGTCTTACCTGATGCAGGTGGTCATGGCCTGCGCGCTCGTGTTTGCCATGGCTGTTGCGCAGGCGCAAGAGACTGTTGCGCCGCCGCCCATGGCCCCTGCTGTTGAGCAGCAACTTGATGACATGCTCAACAGCAATTTGAGCGAAGCCGAAATGGGCAAGCAACTGCTTGCACTCGTCGAGACGCTGCCTGCTGATACCCCGGATATGACACAAATTCGGATAAAATCCTATCTGGCGATGTCCTACGGCTATGAGGGCGATTTTACAAAAGCTTATGATTTGTTAGATGAAATCGAACAGCAAGCGCTAAAAAGTGGCTTCCCGGACGCCATCACCGAAGCAGCCGCCACCCGGGTTTTACTCAAGACCCTCGAAGGCAAAATCACCGAAGCTTACAGTTTGATTAATGCGGTCATTGTGCCTGCAGAAAAAGCTAGTTTGCCGCGCGTTCGCTACTTTGCCCATAACCTGGTTGCCAGCATTTACATGCAGAAGAATCAGACGGAGCGGGCCTTAGAGCACCTGATTTATGCTTCAGACGCGGTCAACGAAACAGATTCTGAGCGTACTCCCGTGCGCCGTATCTATTTAAAGCTTCGTATCGCCGAAATCTACAGTCAACAAACTCAGTATGAGCAGGCGTTACTGCAACTTAACGAGGCTGAGGATACGGTCCAGTCCAATGGATTGGAGTCAACTTTCGCTCCGGAAATCCAATTTCAGCGGGCTTACATCGCCACTGAAATGGAAAATTTCGACGCGGCTTTTGACATTTATGAGGAACTTGAAGACCAGATTAAAGACGACCCGCAGTGGGTCGCGATGCAACCCACTGTTTTAAATAACCTTGGCGACCTCGCTATTCGCACCAAGCGCTTCGAATCTGGTATTGCGACGCTAGAAGAAGCATTGGCCATTGCGCAACAGCAAAACGCTACCATCACCGAGCAAATCATCCGCTTTAATCTAGGCTTCATCCAGGTCCACCTTGGTAATCACGACAGGGGCCTGGAGGCTATGAAGGCTATCGTCGAAGAGGTCCGGGGCGAGTGGATCAGTAGTGAATTCGAAGGCTTGCTTGGTGAGTATGCGCAAGCTCTGAGCATGACTGGCCGCTATCAGGAAGCAAATGAGGTCCTACTGGAGCAACGTGAGCTTCGAGCCGAAGTTTTTAACACGGAAATGCAAAAGAACGTTACCGAATTGCAGAACCTTTATGAATCGAAAGACAAGGCCCAGCAGATTGAACTGCTCGAACAGCAAAACGGCCTCAACGAACAAATGCTCAAAAACGAGCGCCAGCATCAACTGATACTGGCATTAGGAATTATTGTCGCCCTCTTGTTCTCTATTTTAGCGCTCTATCTCTATCGCGCCGCACGTCGATCGAACTTAGCGCTAAAAGATGCTAATGCCAAGTTGGCCGACCAGTCCGTGCGCGATCCTTTAACCGGTTTACTTAACCGTCGTGCCATGCAGCAAGAGCTGCAGCGTCAGCAGCGCGAAGGCTCCGCACACAATGATGCGATGGTGCTGCTGGATATCGATCATTTTAAACGCATCAACGATAAGCATGGACACGCCGCCGGTGATGATGTGATTTGTGAGGTGGCCAGGCGCTTGGTCGCCATTTGCCGCGAAAATGACAAGGTGATCCGCTGGGGGGGTGAAGAGTTCCTGATTTACCTCTCTAATGCCGATGCCGATGCACTTCCGCGTTTTGTGCGCCGACTCTTGCAGACCATCGCTGAACAACCGATTACCACCAAGTGTTCAGGCGACATCGCGATTACCGCCACAGCTGGTTTCATCAGTTACCCCTTTGCCGGGTTGGACGAGCAACAGATGGATTGGGAAGCGACGCTACAGCTCATCGATAATGCACTCTATGCAGGTAAGGTCCATGGTCGCAATCAGGCATGGGGAATTACCCAACTCAATGTCCCCCTCGATAAAGCCAGAGCAGCTCTTGATAGCGACCTTGTTGAAGCGATCGAACAGAAAGTTGTCACGGCAATAACACTGCACGGGCCCAAATCAGAAGGGTTATCTGACTAATCAGCCAAGGTCTTCCGCGTTTACATAGCTAGCTTAACTCGCTAAGCTTAAGCGATTGTGTTTTGGAGAACCTGACATGGCTGTACGCATCTATTGCTTCAGTGGTTACGAATTCGACCCCGTGCATGCGTTACTGCGCTCGCCTACCGATGAAATTAGCCTTGAGCACCGAATTGCTTCTTTGCTGGATTATTTTTGTCAGCATCCGCAGCAAGCGCTTACCAAAGAAGCGCTCCTGGATGCCGTTTGGGCCGGGCGCATTGTTAACGAAGACAGTCTTTCCGTTGCCGTCAGCAAACTACGAAAACTCCTGCACGACAGTCGCGGTGAACCCCAATTTATTAAAACTATTCCTGGCGTTGGCTATTACTGGCTACCTGACACCACGCTAAAAGCATCCTCCACCCCCGCAGCTGCACAAAATGTTGACACTCAACGCGTGTCGGCCAGCACGGTGCAAAGGCGCGATCGCTATCGCTGGGGATTGCTTAGCGCGGTACTACTCATTCTTGTTGCTGTCATTTACTTGCTGCAGAGTCAGGGTTACCTACATCCTGCGGCAGAGCCCTCCAGCACAGCCAGCGACCAGCCCGCGGCGGCAGCTTTGCTGACCGCGCCAGCACAAGCTAAATTCCAGGAAGCGCAAAAACTCATCGCGCCCGCCGTTTACTATGAGTCAACGCCAGCAAACTACCGCCGCGCGATTGAGCTATTCCGGGAGGTTTTGCAGGAGTACCCTGACTTTACCCCTGCTCACGTGGGTATTGCCGAAGCAAAATTTGAAATGAGCGGTCTGCGAGGGTATCGCGATTTGCAGCTCTACCTCGATGAGATTAATTCCATCGTCGCTCTTGCGCTCGCTCAGGATCCTGCCAATGGTGATGCGCTGGAGTTAAAGGCCAAGCTGGCATTTCTCGGCGAATGGGATCTCGAGACCGCAAAGATCTATTATGAAAAAGCCATCGAGGCAATGCCCAACGATCCCGGCGTTTACTTAGGCTATTCTGAACTCCTTTTAATTCGGGGACGTTATCAGGAAGCCGATAAACTCCTCAATCAGCTACGGGTAAAAAACCCGGATTTTTATCGCTACATGAACCTGTCTCTGGTTTATATGTTTAAAGGTGATTACCCGCGCGCTATCGCGGAAACTCAGCGTCTGATTAACTCCGAGGTGCCTTCGCGCCAGCATAACCATATTCTGACTCGCATCGGTGTCCTCACCCATGACGACGCGATGGCGATGGAACACCTTGAAGTTTTGATGCGTGAAGAAGGTTATAACGATCAGCGTATCGCAGCCTACCGAGAGCTCTTTGCTGAAGGCGGCATTGCTGCGGTATACGGTCAGCTGCTGGAGGAGCGCAACGAAGATAACCTGGGTCAATATATTCCACCGCTTTCGTGGGCCCGCTACGCTATTGTGATCGGTGAATACGACATTGCGCTGCGCCATATACAGGACGCGATAAAACGCAAACAACCGCAGGCACTGATATTACATAGTGATCCCCATTATGACCCGCTGCGACAATCTGAGGAATTCCAGCAGCTGCTGGCGCAGCTGCCGAACTAATCGCGCTGCTTTGCTAACGGGCGTAAGACTTCGCCCTGCTGCACCACTGCTATAGGTTTGCGTAATACCGCAAAATCCGCCAACGGATTACCCGGGTAAGCATTAAAACTAGCCTCAAAGCCGGGACCAAGCTCACCGACTTGGCGCTCGGGAAATAGCGCTTTAGGCGTCACCCGGGTCGCGGTATTAAGTAAAGCAACCGCATCAAGATGCATGTGTTCCCGTAAATAAATCAATTCATCGATAACAGAGCCCTGAAACTGGTCCGAACGACTTAGCAGTTCCACGCCGGCTGTACGCAAGAGCTCCAGGTTTTCCTTTTGCAGATTCTGCACCCGCTTTTTTTCAGCTGCTGAGACATTCTTGAACAGTTCAACAACGCCCGCGGTTGCCACCACTTTAATTCCTTTAGCCGCAGCAAGTCTGGCGGTAGCTTCCGCAATCCGATAATCCTCAGCTATCTTACCCTCGGCCCAATGGTACCCTGGCAGATGTCCGACCCAGTCAACTCCGGCAGCCACCGCTAAGGAAAAATCGGCCGCCGATTCGGTGTGGGCGACGACGCGCAATCCCCGTTCTTGTAGATAAGGAACCAGCGCCATGACGACCTTGACGGTCAGGCCATTCAGGCCAAAATACTCCGGCGCGCCGCGCCGTGTCTGATCTTCATGATGCACCAGGATGATTTTAACGAGATCCTCCGCTCCGGCAGCGATTAAGGGCCATTTGCGCTCGATGTCACCGACCGCATCGACCACGATGTAGCTGTGATCGTAAAGGCTAGCGGGTGCCGTTTCGGAACGCCCGCCACGCGACGCTAAAGCCATCGCTAACGGGTGGCCATCAGAGCTGGAAATGCACGCTCCTGCAACCTTTATCGAAGCAAGTCGAGCCCGTCGCAGACCCTCACGTGCCTCCCCTGCGTTGAGGTGACTGCCACATAGCATGGCACCGTATAAAATGCCTCTATCAATATAGCTACTGTGAAAATTGTCCACTAGCCAGGGGGTCTGGAGATTATGGTTGTGGGCATCAGCCAGCGGCGGCAACATGTAGGCACCTTCCAAGTCATAACTGTTGGAAACCTGCTTAACACGGTGCGCAGCAACAAATTTCCCAGCCTCGACAAATCGCGTGCCCTGAACAAACTCGCTACCGTTCCACCAGTAACCATTGCGATAAGCATCTGCGCCCTGCACCACTGCGCTAAACAGCAGCAGCAAGACACTTAAACCAACGCGCGATAACATCATGCTCTCCCTCCTAACTGCCCAATGTGGTCAACGGAAAATCCTCAGCACTGAGGACTTTAACCACTTGCCCGTTACGCAGTAAATCGGCACCGCGCACGACCACGGACTGTCCATTGTGAAGTTTGCCTTTGACGTTGACGTAATTGCCGGAGCCGCCGGCAATAGTCACCTTAATTTCCGTCGCTTTGCCTGCCTTATCGACCACAAAGACACGGGTTCCATTTTTACCGATCACCAGCGCATCTCTTGGCACCACGAAGTGCTCAGCCGGAAACGCTGCGGGAACCGCGATGGTCACCAGCTCACCGACGCGGAAATTACCGTATAACGCGGTTGGAATTGTCAGCAGACCGGTGAATGTTTGCGAGCGCGCGTCACTGACCGGGATCAGTTGGCGTAGCTGCATTTCACGAGTTCCGCCGGAGAAGAACACCTGGATGCTCTCAGCAGCGCGTGCAAACTCGCTATAAGCCAGTGGTCCGTGAAAACGGATCTCGAGGTTCTCAATGTCGACCAGCTCAATCAAAGGTGCAGTGCCGACGACGTCTTCACCACTGCGTTGCAGACGCTTAATCACAACGCCGCTATAAGGAGCCTTCACGGTAGTTTTATCGAGATCGTCCTGGGCCTGTTCAAGCTGTAACTGTAAGAGCTCGCGGTCAGACTTTAGTAAGCCAAGTTCTGCAGTTAAGTCATCGACATCACGAGTCGATACAGCCTGCTGGTGATGAAGCTCCTGTAACCGCGTCAGATCTTGCTCGGCACGCTTGATTTCAATCTCTTTGCGTTGAATTTGCGCCTGCAGTTGGCGCACCTGTAACTCGAAAGGCCGTTGGTCCAGCTGTACTAAAATGTCGCCGGCTGTAACCTGAGTGCCAGGCTCCGCAATCCAGGTGATTTTGCCAACCACGCCAGCACTTAATTCACTGCTGTGGCGACTTTGTACCTGCCCACTTACCATAACTGTCGGGCTTAGGGTTTTCATCGATACTGGCACGACCGAGACTGCCGGGGCTTGCTGTGCGTACCCGGCAAAGCTGATAAGTGCAAGGCTAAGTACAAACGAAGGTAGAATTAATTTAGTCAGAAACATGATCAGTCTCCTGTGAAGCTGGACGCGCTATTAAGCGCATTAAGGCAGGCATATAGATAAGCATGAAAATAGTACTCATCAGCATGCCGCCGACAATAACAACTGCAAGGCCGCGATAGATTTCACTACCAGCGCCAGGGATCAGAACAAGCGGCAACATACCGACCACCGAGGTCAGTGAGCTCATGTAGACCGGACGCACGCGTGTGGCAATGGCATATTGGGTTGCGGCCGCGATAGACATTCCCTCGGCTTGCGCTTTGCGCGTCTGATCAACCAGCAGAATGGCATTGTTCACCATCAGTCCAAGCAAGATGACAAAACCAATCATGGTCAATAAGTCGAGCGCCTGGAAGGTAAACATGTTCAGCACGGTAAGGCCAACAACACCCCCAGCCATAGCGACCGGAACGGTAGTGAGTACTAACAAACTATCGCGCATTGAGCGGAACACCGCAGCCATGATGAGGAACAAGATCACCACCGCGTAGATGAAATTCTCCTGCATCGTACCTATGGTATCCGCCAGGTCATCAGCGCCACCTGTCAGACTCATGTAGACACCCGGACTAAGCTCATTCCCAATCTCCTCCATGACAGTACGCGTGACTTCAATGGTCTCATCAAGGGTCACCGTGGGTGGCGGTGCAATCAACAAGGTCAATGTGCGTTTACCATTCAAGCGCTGCAGGCGAACGGGGCCGGTGATGCGTTTGGTTTCAGTCAGCTGGCCAATCGTCTGCACGCCACCGTTGTTGGTGTACATCGGCATGGCTTCGAGCTCTTCTGGGTTACGCCAGGGCGCGGACTTTACGATGATATCGCGCCGGTTATGCCCATCGAAGTACTCGCCGCTGTAGAGACCGCTGGTCACCGCTCGTACCATCTGTGCGACACTGGTGCGATCGATCCCTGCCTGAGCAAGTTTGTGATCTCGCGGCGTCACCAACAATTCTGGTTTAGCATCATAGATATTGGGGATAGCACGCACCGCAGTATTGGGTAAACGATCGCGCAACAGTTCGATGGTCCGCTCGATCACCAATCGTGAGGCATCGTCAAGCTCACCATTAAAGTTGAGTCGAATCGCACGATTGGTGCTACCCACACTGATATTTAACAGTGATGATTGTTGCGCATAAGCTTTGGTTTCCGGTAAGTCCACCAAAATCTTTTCGCGCAGTAAGGTCAGGACTTCCGTTGCACTGTCTGCCTCTTCAGGGTAGACAAAGAGAATCGACCCACCCGAGCTGGAGGCAATATTGTAGTCTTTGATTTGCGGTAACTGGTCACCTTCCACATAAGGTTCCAGGCGGCGCATAATGGTGCGCGCGATTTCATTTTCCAACACTGAATAGTTCGCGCCCGGTGGCACCATAAAGGCGACAAAAATCCCTTCCCACTTTGCCTCGGGGAGAAAGTCCGGACGTGGTAACAGCACCATCATGGCCACAATTGAAGCGCCCAGTAACGTCGTAACCCATAACGTGGCGCGGGTCGTTGTGCGGGTTGCACGACCATACCAATTCGCTAATTTGGACCACAGTGGCAACGGGTCATGTGCTGATGATTCTTGCTTCAGAACTTTAACAGCCACTACAGGGATCAGTAGCATCGCCGCCAGCATTGAGGCGATGACGGCCACCGACATAGTTACCGCCAGATCAAAGAACAGTTGGCCGGCCACACCTTCCATAAAAATCACGGGAGTGAAAATAGCAACGGTCGTTGCCGTTGATGCGAACAGAGCAGGCGCCACATCACTGGCTCCTTGCTTTGCCGCGGTCAGCAGTCCTAGCCCTTGCTGGCGCAGGCGTAAAAAGTTTTCCTGTACAACTATCGCCGCATCAAGCACCAGCCCCACCGCAAAGGCGAGCCCCGCCAGAGAAATGATATTCAGGCTACGGCCTAACATAGCCATCACCAAAAGCGCTGCGGCCAGGCTTATAGGAATCGTCAGGCCAATTAAAAGCGTTGCGCGAAAGCCGCGGATCATCCAGTACAACATACCAAGCGCCAGCAGAATACCAATGCCCAGACTGCTCTGCACCAGATCAATGGCACGTTTGATATGCACCGATGAATCGAAACTAAGCTCAATCTGTAAGCCATGCTTATTCAGCAGGCGCTCGTTGAGGTCCTCAGTCACACGCTTTAAGTTGTCCATGACCTCAACAGTGTTTGCATCGTTGGTGCCATTTAACGAAATGTAAAATGCCGGTCGGCCAGTGCGAAATGCGAAGCTACGACGTTCGGAGAAGCCGTTTTCGACTGTTGCAATTTCGCGCAAGTAGACCGGTCGACCATCATTGTAGGTGACAATCATGTCGCCAAAGGTCTCGGGCGTGTACTGGCCATTGTAGCGCACCGTGTACTCACGCCGCCCTACTTCAGCAAAACCGCCTGACATATTTGCCGAACGTTGAATGCTCTGAGTGACAGTACTCAGCTGCACGCCCAGCGCGGCCATCTTATACGGGTCGATCTCAACATGCAGCTGATGGCTTAACCCACTATTCAGATCAACCCGGGCGATGCCAGGAATTTTTTGCAGCTCGGGCTTTACGCTGGCTTCAATTAAATCCTGATAGGCCGTGAAATCGGCATCTTCACTGGCGTCGATCTTGGTAATCAGCAGTGAGGCAATGCTTTCCTCGAGTCCGCCCAGCATCACGGTCGGCTCGTTGGCTTCGCGTGGTCGTGCTGGCGCCTGGTTTAAGGCATTCACCACATTAATGAAAGCCTGTTGCATATCGGTACCGATCGAGAACTCCAGCATGGTGATGCTCATACCGGCCCGCACCGATGAGTACAGTCGCTCGACGCCGGCGATACCCGTCAAAATGTTTTCCTGGGGTTCAACGATTTCGGCTTCGATTTCCGCCGGAGCCGCCGCGCGCCAACTATTGATGATAGCAATTTGCGGACGATTGAGATTTGGCGTCAATTGCACAGGCATCTTGGTCATGCTGGCAAAGCCAATGATGGTAACAATCAAAAAAGCGATGACTGTCGCAAAGGGGTTATAGTGACTTAATTGAATCAAACGCATAGTTTTTCCTCCCGCTGCAACCTGCTGGTGGTTGCACGAGTAGCACTATGGTCGATCGTTTCTTAAAGCTCCTGAAGCTTTACTTAAGGCTTCTTAAGGAATATTAAATAGATGATTTAAAACAAAAAAAACCGGCGCATTTTTCTGCGCCGGCTTTCCCCGTTCAGCTAGAGCTGCTTATTGGATCTCGTTCAGCTCATCAATTCCCATGTTATACAGGGTGAATCCATAGATATCAGCGTACTGTTCGATGGTTTTTGAAACCGGCGTTCCGGCACCATGACCGGCATTGGTTTCAATGCGAATCAGCTGTGGATTTGGCCCTGTGTTTTTGGCCTGTAACTCGGCGGCAAACTTGAAAGAGTGCGCCGGAACTACGCGGTCATCGTGATCACCGGTGGTGATCAGCGTCGCCGGGTAGCTCTCACCTTCTTTGACGTTATGCACCGGTGAGTACGCGTAAAGATACTCGAACATTTCTTTGCTATCTTCAGCGGTACCGTAGTCATACGCCCAACCTGCGCCTGCAGTAAAGGTGTGGTAACGCAACATGTCCAACACACCCACAGCTGGCAACGCCACTTGCATTAAATCAGGACGTTGAGTCATCACCGCACCGACCAGCAAGCCGCCGTTGGAGCCACCGCGCACTGCGAGACGTTCATTCGAGGTGTAGCCTTCGCTGATCAGGTATTCACCTGCCGCGATGAAGTCATCAAATACGTTTTGCTTTTTCAGCTGCGTGCCGGCGTCATGCCATGCCTTACCATACTCACCCCCACCGCGCAGATTAGGCACCGCATACACACCACCTAACTCCAGCCAAAGCGCATTGGTGATGCTAAAAGATGGCGTCAAGCTAACGTTAAAGCCGCCATAGCCATAGAGCATGGTCGGGTTGCTACCATCAAGCTCCAGTCCTTTCTTGTGCGTGATAATCATAGGTACCTTGGTACCATCCTTGGAGGTATAGAACACCTGCTTGGATTCATAATTGTCACTATTGAAGTCGGCTTTTGATTTCTCGTAAACCGTAGACTCACCCGTTTCCGGAGTGTAGGCATAAATGGTGCCTGGCGTGTTGTAATTGGTGAAGGTGTAATACAAGGTATCTGCATCATCCTTGCCACTAAAACCGCCGATGCTGCCAACACCTGGCAGGCTCACGTCGCGCACCTTGTTGCCGTCATAATCGTACTGCTCGACTTTAGCAATGGCATCGACCATGTACTCAGCAAAAATGTAGCCCGCACCTGTACCTACGCTAAGAACATTTTCAGTTTCAGCAATAAAGTCCTGCCAATTCTCTGTTTGCGGAGCGCTTGCATCCACCGTGACCACGCGCTTATTTGGTGCATCAAGATCGGTAACCAGATAAAGCTTAGACCCCTTGTTATCTAATAGCGCAGTATCGGCATCAGTATGTCCCTGAATCGTCACCAGCTCACTATCTGGGTCGGTCAAATCTTTCATGAACAACTTATTGCCGGAAGTTGACACTGCTGCGCTGATAAACAGGTAATTGTTGTCTTCGGAAACCTGACCACCTACATAACGGTGTTTCTGCTCTTCAGTTGCACCAAAGACCACCGGGTCATTAGCTTGCGCTGTACCCAGTTCATGGTAATACAGCTTATGTTGATCGGTTTTGGCAGATAATTCGCTGCCGTCAGGTTTATCGTAGCTTGAGTAGTAGAAACCTTCGTTGCCGAACCATGAGATCCCGCTAAACTTGACGTCGACTAAAGCCGGCTCCAGTTGTTCTTTGGTTTCTGCGTCAATCACGATGATTTTGCGCCAGTCGCTACCGCCTTCGGAAATGGCGTAGGCAGCGAGCGAACCATCTTTAGAAAAGCTTAAGCTCGCCAACGAGGTTGTGCCATCTTCACTGAAGGTATTTGGGTCGAGGAAAACTTCCGTATTGCCGTCAGCGTCAGTGCGGTAAACGACGTACTGATTTTGGAGCCCGTCATTTTTATAGAAATAGGTATAGTCACCTTCTTTGAAAGGGGCGCTTACCTTTTCGTAGTTCCACATAGAACTTAAGCGATCTTCTAATTCCTGACGGTAAGGGATCTGCTCCAGATACGCAAAAGTCACCAGGTTTTGTGCTTTCACCCAGGCTTCCGTCTCTTCGCTGCGGTCATCTTCCAACCAGCGATAAGGGTCCGCGACCACGTTACCAAAATAGTTATCCGTGACGTTGCCACGGAACGTCATCGGATACGTGATCTGGGTATTCACAGTTGTCGTTTTCTCTGCCACGTCGTCTTTACCCGATTCTTGTTGTGGTGAGCATGCCGCTAACGCTGCTACGCTCAGCAAAGTAATCCACTGCTTCATAAAGTTGCTCCGTAATAGTAATACTTAACTTAATGCTGGATGCGTATTCGCAAACCACGCCTGTTGGTTCATGGACGCCAGGAAATTTTGTAACTCTGGCCATTGATGGATATCCAGACGTTCGCGGAACTGTGCCCAGCTGAGGAAACAAGCCAGGCGTAGGTGCGCATCGTTACCGGCATCGGCTACAGGCCACTCACGTTGATTGAGTTCGTCCAAAATACTCTGTACGCGGGCTTGCTGACGTTGCAGGTAAGGTACCTGGGCAGCCGTGACACCATCGCGTTCAAGTAAAAATAAATTCACCGCCGTGTCCAATGCGGTATTGACCAGACAATACAAGTCAAACTGCTCATCATCGGCACAGAAAGGCTCACCTGCCAACGTGCGAAGATAACGCAAAATAGAGGACGAATCATGTAATTGCAGACCGTTATGGCTAAAGAATGGCACGCGTTTAGCTGGTGAGTGCTGTGCGCTCTGCGCATAGTCCGTCGGCACAAATTCAAATTTCTGTTCATGCTGCGCCAGCACAATGCGGCAGTGGCGCACAAAAGGAGAGGTATAACTGCCAAATAATTTCATCTTGGTTCCTGAAAACGCTAAGCTAGGGCAAACTCACAAGAGAGTAGCATAATGAAAAACGCCATACAGTATTTACTTAAAGGTCTCGCAATATTGTTGCCGATCATCGTCACCATCGCGCTGGTACGCTGGTTGCTGGTCACAGTTGAGACTTGGTTAAGCCCGATCTGGCTGGCTGTTCTGGGCGAATCTTTTTATTTCCCGGGACTCGCCTTTATCAGCTTTCTTGGTATCGCCGTTTTTATCGGTTTCAGCGCGCGCTGGCGATTTATCAATAGGATCTGGACCTTGCCCGGAGTCATCATCAATAAGCTGCCATTACTTAGCAGCCTCTATGGCACGGTAAACGATGTATTTGAAATGATGTCGGGTAAGAACTTTGCCAGAGAGTCGGTGGTCATGGTGACTTTACCTGGCGGTGACGTAAAACTTATTGGCATTATTACCAAGAAAAGTGGTGAGCCCGGTGATCGCTTATCCGAATGTCTGGATGAGGACTACGTCGCAGTGTTTTTGCCAATGAGTTACAATGTCGGCGGCTACATGGTGATGGTGCCTCGTAGTTGTATTGAACACCTCGATATGAGTCCCGCTGACGCACTGCAATTGACCATCAGCGGCGGACTCGGTAAAAAAAGCTCGACCGCCAAGGAGTAGTAAATGGCTTACTTGCCCTGCGTTGAAATCGAACCTGAACAGTCCGCCAACCGCAGTGTCATCTGGTTGCATGGCCTGGGGGCTGATGGCAACGATTTCGCGCCTATCGTTCCTCATTTGCAAGCGCCCGAGGGCGCCTTTGTGCGCTATGTTTTTCCGCACGCTCCGCAGATTCCAGTCACCATCAATGGCGGCATGCGGATGCCGGCCTGGTACGACATTCTGTCCATGTCGATAGAGCGTCAGGTCGATAGTGAACAGTTACGGGCCTCTGCCAAAGCCGTTGGCGAGCTCATCCAGCGGGAGCTGGAACGCGGCGTTAAAGCAAAGCACATCGTCGTTGCCGGCTTTTCGCAAGGGGGGGCGGTCGCCTATGAAGCGGCACTTACCTCCCCGCAGCGGCTGGGAGGCTTACTGGCGTTGTCGACCTACCTTGCCACCCACGATAGCATCAAACTAAGCGCCGAGAATCGGCAGCTCCCCATCCTCATCCAACATGGCAGTCAGGATCCAGTGGTCCCCGAAGCGCTCGGTAAACTTGCCTACAATTGGTTATGTGATGCGGGATATGCAGCGGACTATCAGAGTTTTGCCATGCAACATCAGGTTTGCCCGGAACAAATTGTAGCCATTAATCAATGGCTACAACACGTGTTCCGTTAACCGTTAGCCTAAAAACTGTAGTTTTTCAGCCCACTGCTGGACCCAGGTCTGGGCCGTGTCAAGATTCGCAGTGCGAATGTTCACGTGGCCCACTTTGCGTCCGGGCCGCGGTTCTTTGTTGTACCAATGGCATTGGGCATCCTGGTGATGCCACAGTCCAACGGGGATCTGCTTGGCGCCGATCACGTTCAACATCAGCGTGGGTTCAATTCGCAGCTCCGGAAACGGCATGCCGGTCAGTGCGCGCATATGCAAATCGAATTGACTGCAATTTGCTCCGCTCATGCTCCAGTGCCCGGAGTTATGCACCCGCGGAGCGACTTCATTGATCAGTAACTGCGCCTGCTCACCTTCGCCTACCACAAAGAACTCGATGGCAAACACGCCGACATAGTTCAGGGCATCGGTCAGTCGATGAAAGGCTTCCTCAGCCTGGCGCTGCAAGGTGTCTGGCACAGCCTCAATGCCCGCCAGGCTGTAGCTCAAAATCCCCTGGGTATGGACATTGGTGATTAACGGATAACAACATACGCTGCCATCTTTTCCGCGGGCACCGACCATCGACACTTCTTTTTCAAAAGGAATCAAGTGTTCGGCGATCCCAGGCTCTTTGCCTGCTTCAGCAACGCAGTCTGCAATTGCATCACCCGGCCGAAAACGCCACTGGCCTTTACCGTCGTATCCGCCCCGCGCCGCTTTAATTACCAGCGGTTGAGTGGTCTGCTGCAGGATCTTTTCAAGCTCGGCAGGGGTACCGAAACTTTGCCAGGGAGAGGTTCCCACGCGGCAATCATCAAACAGTTTTTTCTCGGCTCGACGGTCCGTCAGGCTCTTGATGCGAGCCGGATCCATAAGAAACTTATCGTGAGCAGCGGCAATGATGTCGGCGGGAATCGCTTCATGCTCCCAACTCACCACGTCCGCCCAGCCAATAGCCTCGGCCAGCGTCCAGGACAAACTGACTTGCGCCGAGAGAGGCTTCACTTCGTGACTACGGGTACTGTATAGCAGGCATTCATGGCCGTGACTGATACCACTGGCGCCAAGCATCTGCCCGAGTTGACCATCACCGACAAACAACACCTTCATTCTTCGGATAGCTCCAGTTTTGGACCGTTCATAACTTTGTCACGCTGAGCAGCGCGGAACTCTTGCACACGTTTACGCACATCAGCATCAGTGGTACCGATAATTTGTGCTGCCAGCAAACCCGCATTGGCTGCCCCTGCCTGGCCAATCGCCAGGGTGCCCACGGCAACGCCTTTTGGCATTTGTACAATCGACAGCAGGCTATCTAAGCCTTTCAGTTGCTTGCTGGGAACCGGCACGCCCAACACTGGGATGGCGGTATACGCGGCGAGCATGCCAGGTAAATGTGCTGCGCCACCAGCGCCAGCAATAACTACAGGAATGCCTTCTTGCTCGGCATTTTCCATTGATGACTTTAAAAGATCGGGCGTTCGGTGGGCAGAGACAACCTCAGCACGCCACTCAACACCCAGATCTTTCAGCATCTTTGCGGCGTGTTGCATGACGGGCCAGTCGGACTGCGAGCCCATTAGAATGAGTACGGGTGCCATGAGCTGCTCCTTTTTGAAAGGGGCGAATTGTAGCTAGCTGAACCGCCGGGTGCAAATTTATTGTGCGACTTTTAGGCGGTTACGCCCCTGACTCTTCGCCTGATACAGTGCCGAGTCTGCAGCACCTAACCACTCACCCCAATGTTGTCCCTGCCCGTATTCCGCCAAACCGCCGCTGGCAGTAATGGTGACAGTGAGGGATTTTACCGAAAATGGGTCGTGTCGGATGCGATCCAGCATATGAGTGGCAAGATCAGCAGCCTCTTTGCGGTCGGTATTCGGGAAAATAACCACGAATTCAGCACCACTGGAGCGTATCACCGTATCTGACGGGCGCGCGACACTACGAATCCGCCGGGCCACCTCTTCTAATACCTTGTCGCCAAACAAGTAACCATAGCGGTCATTGACGCTTTGAAAAGAGTCCATATCAATTTGCACAAGAGCAAATGGTTGTTTTGATTTCGAGGCTTTATCCACGGCGTGTTGTACCATTTCGCTCAGGTATTCACGCTTAATGCACCCTGTTAAAGAGTCGGTCGCGGCCGCTGAATAGAGCTTGCGCTGCATGCTCGCCATCATCACCAGAAAGGCTGCGCCCACCCCGATGAGCACCAACATGGAAAGCGCCACACGCCAGGCGTAATCGAACGGAAGAACCTGATAAATTACCGCGGCAAATAGTGCATAAATCAGCATGATGACCAGTACAAAGATGGTCTTATCAAACATGAAAAACACCATCGCCAGGATCGGGTACATCCAGTAAACCCCAAGAATACCGGCAGATTTCATCGACACACTGACCAGGGTGCCAAGGCAGCAAATGACCAGAAAGTTAATCCATTGGGGGGCCAACTCGTTACGGTATAGATAACCGATTAAGACGAAGCCGAGGGCAACAAAGAACAACGCCGCACCCGCTGGCCAATTCCCTTGCACGGCGGAATAGATTGCTGCACCGGCAATCACGATTCCAGAACCGAAGTAAATCGTCCGCATTGCCAGCAATCGAAAATGCTGCCACAGATCAAATGTTCCGGAAAATTGCGTTGCTGTTGCTTGGTTCATAGTTCCACCTACTTTAGCTGTTAGTGCTACTTTACGCTGTTCTTTTCAAAGTGACCAGTCATGCCGGTTCAGCAGTACGTTCTGCTGGGGCCTCTGCGACTTGTACCTGATTGCGTCCTTTGCGCTTTGCTTCCATTAAGGCTGAGTCAGCAGCGTTCAGCCACTCGACCCAAGTCTGGTTTTCAGCATATTGCGCGACCCCTAAAGATAATGTGACATCGACGTTTGCATCTTTGCCATTAAAACTGTGCTCTGACACTAATGATCTTAGCTTCTCAGCAACCACCTGAGCTTCGGCATTTCCGGTCTCCGGCAACACCACCAGAAATTCTTCGCCACCGACACGGAACACCTGATCGTTACGGCGCAATACACTTTGCAACCGCTCTGCAACCTGTTTGAGGATCTGATCGCCAAACAGATGGCCATGGGTGTCATTGAGTTGCTTAAAGTGATCCAAGTCAGCCATCATGATGGTGGCCGGACGCTGATAGCGGCGAAAGCGATAAATTGCGTCCTCTAACACACCAGTGACCAGGTGCCGATTGTGTAAACCGGTTAACGTGTCTGTCACGACCAGCTTGCGCAGCAACTTTTGCAGCTCACTCAGTAACACCACAAATACCGAACCCAGCGCGCAGATAATCGCCAGCGTCGTGGCGATCCGCCAACCATCGTCAAGCGGCATGGCATAAATAGCCGTTATCCCAAAAATCAAGGTCAGCAGCGCTGCCGCAATAATCCCCAGGAAGCCACTAAACACAAAGAAGCACGCCACCAATAAGGGATAGGTCCAGTACACCCCAATAGTGCCGTTTTTATAGATCGAAATAACGGAAATGATGGTCAGCAAGCCAATAAACATGACTCGCACCAGTATGGGCACGCGTCTTCCCTGATAAAACCATGCGGCACCAGTAAAAAATACTCCCGCACATAAAATGGCCACAGCCTGCCCAGTATTACCCAGCAAAAACTGGGCGACAGATAAGATCAATTCAGTGATCCCGCCCGCCCAGATAATGTTGCCGGTGACTTTTATTTTGAAGGCCCGCAGTAAGTCATCTGCAGAACTATTCATGAATTTCTTTTGCGTCTGAGCCATGCTGAAATTTCCAGTCCTTTGTTTGCAAAGCTATAACCAACCTATAGGAATAGCAAGTGGTTTGCGGCACAATATCCCTACTTTTGATTATGAGCCGAGGCTAAACTTATGTTGCTAAATGCTGCCGATTCCCTTGTTGTCATCGTCGATGTACAGGAAAAATTAGCTCCCGTAATTCACCAACGTGACCAGTTAATCGCTCGCATGCGCTGGCTGGGCGAAATCGCTAATGAGCTCGACGTACCCATCGTGGTGACAGAACAATATTCCAAAGGTCTGGGGATCAGTGTAGACGATTTATCCGGGGTCATCGAAAATGCCCGGGTGATTGAGAAGCTGCATTTCAGTGCCTGGCAGGAACCCAATTTTGCCGACGTGGTTCAACAACAGAACAAACGGCAAGTGGTACTCATGGGAATGGAAGGTCATGTCTGTATCTTGCAAACCGCCAGCGATCTCAAAGAGGCCGGCTATGACGTGTTTGTGGTAGAAGACGCGGTGGGTTCGCGTCGTGATTCTGATAAGCAAAGTGCGCTGGCCCGCTTGCGACAGCTGGGTGTGCAAATCGTCACCAGTGAAATGGTCGCTTACGAATGGATGCATCGCAGCGGCACAGATACCTTCCGGCACATCACCAAAAACTGGATTCGCGGCTAGGTTTCTCAGTAGTTTACGAAAGTACATTTGACAAGGCTTAATATCGGCGTATACTAATCGTCGCTAGAAAAATTCGGCTGTCTAATTGTGGCCTGTTACGAAGTCTATTGCTGTACCTCGTTTTGTAAGTCCCAAGTATTACACGTATTTTTATTAGCAAGACCCTAGATTTTCACATGCACTACGAGGAATATCAGCATGTCAACAGTAACTGGTAAAGTAAAATTCTTTAACGAAGCTAAAGGTTTCGGTTTCATCGAGCAAGAACAAGGCGCAGACGTATTCGTACATTTCAGCGCTATCCAATCAGACGGTTTCAAAACCTTAGCTGAAGGTCAAACTGTTCAGTTCACTATCGCTCAAGGCCCTAAAGGTCCACAAGCTGAAAACGTTGTTCCTATGTAATGAGTTGCTCACGCAACTTGTACTAGCAAAACAAATTCTGAAAAGCCGCACTTAGTGCGGCTTTTTTTATGTCTGCTCTTCACTTCTACTATGCCAATGCTCGCGGTTAATGCCTGCTCCGGGTGTTTTCAAAACTGTACCAGCCTGCCTTAAAACTCTTCTTGGTCGCCGAACGTCGCGCTTCCTCAAGCCCTTGCCGTAATATCCGTTTAGCTGTTAGCGGACGCCCAAGCTCCAGGTAAAGCTTCGCCTGCCCCCAATAAACTTCATGCAAGTAAGGTGCATAGGATGCAGCTTTCTCATACATTGCGATGGCTCTGTCAATGTCGTCTTCGGCATAAGCGCGCTCAGCAAGTGCGATCCAGGTATAAGGGTTGTAGTCCGGTAGCGCGTCAATCTGGGCCTGTAGTTCGCTGATCAGCCCCTCTCGCTGTTGTTGTTTTGCTAGCTCAAGGTAATTATAAAGAACGTTCAGATTCGTGGTGTCCTGCGCCAGAACATAAGCATAAATCGCTTCAGCGGTCGCTTGGTCGCCCGCCCGGCGGTGCAACAACGCAATGATGTTCAACGTATCGCTAGCGTCGGGTTGATACCGGAGTGCCTCCTGCGCGTAGGCAAACGCGCTGTTTTCCTTGCCATCAAGCATAAGTTCAGCCGCTCGATTACGGTAGTACAATGCTAAAAATTCGTCCGTACCAATCAGGCCACTATTACGGCTTCCCCGGGATGGGAAATAATCGATGGTCACCCACGAGCGAGGTTCGCCGGGCAGGCCGGGCAGATAAAGCCGCGCCCGCACATGATCTGAGACCATGACGACATTGGCGGAGCGATCGTAAACGGGGGCGTTCGTGACGCGTTGAAATCGTAAATCGACGTCGACTAAGTCGGCCAGAGCCTTAGTGACAATTGCCAGAGCCATACAGTTACCAGCATTACGAGCCAGGGCTTCGCTTGCGGTGTAGGTTTGCTCTTTGTAGTTAAAACCGTAAGTAATGCCGTGCAAATATTCGGCAATACGCTCGTGGGCAGGACTTTGAGCTGAGCCTTGCTCAAAGTCCTGCAAAAAATCGTTTTTTTGTGCGTCGGTAAGCGCAAACAGCTGATTGACAGTGATCACCGGTATCTCCGCCGGGAACAGTGATGCGTTAAATGCCGGCCGTACGATCGGCGCTTGAGTTTGCGGCTGCTGTTCGATTTGCACTACTTGCGGGGCCTGCGGCGCTTGCACGGCACAGCTGATCAAAAACAACGTCAAAATTGGCGTAAGTAAGCTAAATTGTCGGCTGTACATCATTAAGGCCCTCGCGTTGGTTTACTTTACCGGTTGCTCAGTCCTTTGAGGTAGACTCCTCTTGCTGCGGTGCATCTTCCTGTTTGCGGCGTTGAGCAGCCTCCTGCTCAGCGCTGAGGAAATCCACGTCATCCACCTGCACTTCCGGGAGCTCCCCACAGACACTGCCGCCTAGTTGATTCACCGCACTACATAAATCACTGACTTTTTTATCCAGTACCTGAACATGATCAAGCATGCGGCCAATAGCGGTCGCGACCGGGTCTGGGTTATCCGCAGAAATAGCATATGCATCAAAGCCATATTGCTTGGCCATGGCCGCCCGCCGTTTGCTCACTTCAGCATTTTCCGGGGAGCGAGCGACTCGTGCGGGTATGCCCACCACTGTCGTTTCATCCGGAACGTCTTTAACTACGACCGCGTTTGAGCCAATTCGTGCGTTTTTTCCAACAGTGAGCGGACCCAAAAGTTTCGCGCCAGCACCAATCACAACACCATCGCGAAGGGTTGGATGCCGTTTGCCCTGCTCCCAGCTTGTGCCACCGAGCGTCACGCCATGGTAAATGGTCACATCATCGCCGATCTCAGCTGTTTCACCAATGACCACACCCATGCCATGATCGATGAAAAATCTGTGACCAATTTTTGCACCAGGGTGAATTTCTATCCCCGTGAACCAGCGCGCAAGGGTCGACAAAAAACGCGCCAGCCAGAAACAGCGCCATGTCCACAGCCGATGATTCATCCGATGCCACCAGATCGCATGTAAGCCGGGATAGGTCGTCAGGACCTCAAACCAGTTACGAGCCGCAGGGTCGCGGGTGTAGACGCTATTGATGTCTTCGCGTAAACGTTTAAACATGAAACTTCAATCCAGATTGATGCGTGTATCGTGACTAGTATATCAATTTCCCACGGCTTGCGTTAATTGCGCTGGTTTCTGCGACACCTGAGCCTGCTATTGCTTGATTTAGCAGCAATGCAGGGCGTAAGGTGGAGGTGTATCCAGACAACCAAGCAGAGGACCCTATGGCTCGAATAAAAAAATCCATGATAGTAACGACATTGAGTACCGGTATTTTGCTGGCAATGAGTGCAGCTCAGGCAGAAACACTGATTTATGCGGGTCAGCTTATTGACGGCACCGGCGCAGCGGCGCAGAGCAACAAAACCATCGTGGTCGATAACGGCCGCATTACTAGCATTGTGGACGGCTTCCAGAAGGCTGATAGCGACGATACGGTGATTGACCGCCGCAATGGTACCGTGATGCCCGGCTTTATTGACATGCATACGCACCTGACCTCACAGCTGGCCCCGGGTAGCTATATTCATAAATTTACCAAAAGCGCCCCAGATGTCACCCTCGATGCCGTAACCTTTGCCAATAAAACGCTCATGGCCGGTTTTACCACCGTGCGCGACCTGGGCGACTCTTATAATGCAAGTATTGCCTTACGCGACGCGATCGCGGCCGGTAAGGTTGCCGGTCCACGCGTGTTCACAGCAGGTAAATCGATCGCCACGACCGGCGGCCATGCTGACCCGACCAATGGTGCCAGAGAAGGCCTCTACCCCAGCCCAACTCCAGCTGACGGCGTTATTAATGGCCCCTATGAAGCTCGTGAAGCGGTTCGCGCACGTTATCAGGACGGTTCTGACCTGATTAAACTGACGGTCACCGGCGGTGTTCTTAGCGTGGCTAAAAGCGGTCAGAACCCACAGTTCATGATGGACGAAATTGAAGGTATCGTGGAAACGGCTCGTGATTACGGAATGAAAGTCACGGTGCACGCGCACGGTAAAGAAGGAATGCTTCGCGCTATTGCCGCAGGAGTCGATTCAATTGAGCATGGTACTTACATGGATGAAGAAGTGATGGACGCAATGAAAGCCAAAGGCGTCTATTACGTACCCACCATCACCGCTGGCAAGTCTGTTGCGGAACGTGCCGAAATACCCGGTTTTTTCCCAGCCTTGGTGCAGCCTAAAGCAAAAGCTATTGGTCCGAAGATCCAAAGCACCTTTGCCGCGGCTTACAAAGCAGGCGTCAATATTGCCTTTGGAACCGATGCCGGTGTCTTTGATCATGGCGAGAACTATCGCGAGTTCGGTTACATGGTAGAAGCTGGCATGCCACCACTGGAAGCCATCAAAGCCGCAACTCACGAAGCTGCGACCTTACTGGGTCAGATTGATGACTTTGGTACGCTGAGTGTAGGCAAGCGGGCCGACATCGTTGCCGTTCAGGGTGACCCGCTGGAAAACATTAATGTCCTTGCCGAAATTGACCTTGTCATAAAAGACGGAGTTGTGGTGAAGAACAGCCCTAACTAAAGTCTTTTAATAACTGGCGGACGTCAGCTAGGATGGCGTCTTCCAGTTCTTTCTCATAACCTTCCCGCTCGTCATCATATTTGCGAATCTCGGCCTTAGGGTACTTCTTCCGGGCTTCATGCGTCGGCATATGTTTAATCCGCTCATACATGGTGTGCAAGCCTTCGTAGCGTTCTGCGTAATCAGGCTTGCCTGGATCGACCCTTAAGTCCAACAATACCACTAAGCGCAGCGCGCCTTCTGATAACGGGCACTGACCCTGATCCATAGACTTGGCAATGGTAACAATGCTTTCGTACAACCGCTCATTACGCTTCTCAATGGCTTGGTCGCGACGCTTATTCTGCGCCTGTAAACGGCTCAACAAACGCCCGGCAACAAACGCCAGCACAGCCACAATAAGAACCGCTGCAATCAGAATTAGCCATGCCCACAGAGGTATATCACTCATTATCGTCCTCCCAATCCTCGTCATCATCCAAAGCAATGCCTAATTGCTCGGCAAGTTGCTCGAAACGCTCTGTGCGTTCGTCAACATAAGCTTCTTCGGCGACGGTCAGGTCTTCGCCTTGCTCCATACGCTCGAGTAACGACTGTAGTTTGGTATCTTGCTCGAGCGCTTGCAGTTCAGCGTGAGCCGCCGCGCTATCAAAGCTTGGTGTTGTGCTTACGGGGGTTGGCGCTTGCGAGTTCACAAGTTGAATAGGTTTTTTACTGCCGAGTCGCGGATCTGTTGCCGGAGCGGTCGAACCGCTGTGTCTGGCTTTGTCTTGAGCCACGTTAAATCGCGAACCAGGTTTCTGACCCTTGCCTTTGTGCTTGCTGGCCTCGTGGGCTTTGCGCTGTACGTCAGCCTTGGGCGTTTTTGCCGCAGCCAAAGGGCCAGTCTTACGAGTCTTCTTTTTGCGCGTCATAGCTTGAACTCAATTTCCATTAAGAGAGATGACGCTTAGTTTACCTGAGTATGGCGGGAAATAAAAAGGCGATGCCGAAGCATCGCCTAGTGTATTCTCTCTTTGTCACACAGCGCACGTGCGATTTATGAGAACGGTTGTCAAATTCATCCATGTTATCAATTATAACTTCCGTGAGTATTTTTATTATTATTGTTATTTTTTCGCGCAATAACCAAGCTTTGCTTTTATTATTATTTGCTAGGTTAGCAAGGCCTCCTGGCCTATTCTTATTCCCTGGATTAAATCGATAAGTTGATTTCTCAACCCCTTGGGTGTCGCTTCCGCAGCGGGTTCCCTTAATCTGGAATGGCATTCAGACTACTGAATCGAGATTTTTTATCAATGATTTTTATGATCTAAAAAACCGCTTTCTTATTCCCTTTGGTTTTATAGCTTGGTTTTTAAAGGCTTTCTCTGTATTTCCTATAACATAAAAATAAAAAAGCAGCGTTTGAACGCTGCTTTTTTCGCCATTCCGAAGTCTGTTTTTTTAATACAACCCGGAGATGTATTGCGACAGAAGCTCGATGTCTTCATCCGTCAGCTTACTTGCAACGTCGCGCATCATGCCGTTCATATCGTTGGCACGCTCACCACTGCGGAACATTTCCAGCTGCGTGATGAGATAAGCGGTATGTTGTCCGGAGATATCGGGAAAGGTCGCTAAGCCCATGCCATCACCGCGTGGACCATGACAGGCAACGCAAGCCGCAATCTTACGTTCTTCGTCACCACCCATGTAAAAAGCTTGACCGGCTTCGACAACGTCTTCTGGTGCGGTACCCTGCATCGGGTCCTGACTGGCGAAGTACGCCGCCAGATCGGCGATGTCCTGATCATTCAATGCCGCCACTTGTCCTTGCATAATGGCATTAGCGCGCCCTTCTTCACCGCCGGTTTCAGCAGCAAGTTTATAGTCGTGCAATTGCTTAGCGATATAGGATGCATGCTGGCCATTGAGCTTAGGGTACATATCAGATGGCGAGCTGCCTGTTGGACCGTGGCAGGCTGCACAGACTTGTGACTTCGCCTTACCGGCTTCAGCGTCGCCCGTGGCGGCGAAAGTAACGCCAGTTAACCCAAGGTACAACCCAACGAACAATGCGAGTTTTTTCATGATCGATTTCTCTGCTCTGGATGTAGTTACAGACGCTATTTTACACAAAACTTCTAAGGATTAAACGCCTAATCGTGATAGGATACGCATTCCTTCGAAGCATCAAAGACATCATGGAATCTACAACCCTTAACTTTCAGCCCACGGTGTTCATCACCAGCGCTCCAGATATTCGCCAGTTACCCGAAGACACGGGTGTCGAAATTGCGTTCGCCGGCCGCTCTAATGCCGGTAAGTCCAGTGCGCTTAATACCCTGACGCGACAGCGCAACCTTGCCCGCACGAGTAAGACTCCGGGCCGGACGCAGCTGATTAATGTGTTTGAGGTATTACCAGGGAAACGCTTAATCGACTTGCCTGGCTACGGCTATGCGAAAGTACCTCTGCCTGTAAAAGAAAAATGGCAACTGGCGCTCAGTGAGTATTTGCAAAAGCGCGAATCCCTCCGCGGGCTGGTGCTACTGATGGACATCCGTCATCCTTATCGCGATGTTGACCAGGATCTGCTGCATTGGGCAACAGACTGTGAGATCCCCGTGTTAGTGCTGCTTACCAAAGCCGATAAATTAAAGCCCGGTCCGCGTAAGTCGACACTATTAAAAGCGCGCGAAGCCGCGATGGTGTTTGGCGGCGACGTGACCGTAGAAATGTTTTCCTCATTAACCAAGATCGGTCTACCTGAAGCTGAAAAGAAGCTTACGGAGTGGTTGACCCGCGATACAGAGGAAGATATCGAGCAAGATACTGAGCAAGATGCAGACTGAGACGCCGCCCCTCAAAGCTTGGTTATTATTAGGTTTACTCGCACTGATTTGGGGCAGCTCGTTTTTGCTGATTAAAAAGGGATTGCTCGGCTTCAGCCCTGATCAACTCGCAGCGATCCGTATTGCTTCAGCAGGTTTTGTCCTGCTCCCGTTTATTCTGCGCCGTTTTAAAACTGTGCGTCCCCATCATTGGCTGAAACTCATCTGTGTGGGTCTGGTGGGGAGCTTCATCCCAGCCTTTTTGTTTGCCTTTGCACAAACGGAACTTCCTTCCGGAGTCACTGGTGTACTCAATACCTTTACCCCGTTAGCAACCTTAATCATCGGCGTACTGATCTTTCGCCAGCCCTCGCGCCTGCAACAATGGGTGGGCGTAGTGATTGGTTTACTGGGCACGATTTTATTGATCACCGCTTCCGCGTCTGGCGAGCTTGAGTTCAACCGCTATGCGTTGCTTATTATCGCTGCAACCATCTGCTACGGGCTGAATCTGAACCTTATCAAGCATCATATTCCCGATCTGGGTGCGCTTACTATTACCGGTGTCTCGCTGTTCTTGGTGGCGCCTCCTGCACTCACCTATTTAGTGCTGGCGACGCCCTTTGTCAGTCAGGTCGCAGAGCCTGAATTATGGTTTCCATTGAGTGCCATCCTGGTGCTGGGAATTGTCGGTACCGCCATGGCGCTGATTATTTTCAATACTGTGGTGAAACTCACCGATACTACCTTCACCAGTTCAGTCACTTACCTGATCCCTATTGTCGCTCTGATACTTGGCATCATTGATGGCGAACCCTTCTTCATCCAGCAGGGTATCGGTATGGCGGCAATTTTATCCGGTGTATGGATCGCCAACCGACGTAAGCGGCAACCGCTCAATTATCAGCGTTAGCGCCAGCAAGACTTGAGGCCAGAAAAGAAAAAACCCGGCACAAGGCCGGGTAAAAAACTTACAATCCAGGGAGAGAACATCTCTGAAAGGACTTCGCAAACGGAGCCATAATCTCTCGTTTAATGCGCCTTTCAATAATTCTGACTTACCCTTATTCAAATAGTTCAAAAAAAATTTTAATTGTCCTAATTTTTTAATGTGCCTCATCCCAATTGTCGCCAACACCTGCTTCGGCAATTAAAGGAACATCAAGCTTCACGGCATCTTCCATGATATTGACCAGCTCTTTCTGCAGCTGTTCAATATGGTCCTGATGAACTTCAAAGACCAGTTCATCGTGTACCTGCATGATCATCCACGCCTGCTTGTCTGAAACCTCACGCTGCATGTAATCAGCGACTTTGATCATCGCATACTTAATAATATCTGCGGCGGTGCCTTGCATCGGAGCATTGATTGCAGCGCGCTCTGCAGCCTTACGCCGGGCACCATTTTGTGCGCGAATCTCCGGCAGGTGCAGACGACGCCCAAACAAGGTTTCAACGTAGCCATCTCGTTTGGCTTGCTCGCGAGTCTCTTCCATGTACCTCTGTACTCCCGGGAAGCGCTCAAAATACTTGTCCATGTAGTCTTGTGCCTCGTGCCGCGGGATATCCAGCTGCCGCGCCAGGCCAAAGGCTGACATACCATAGATCAGGCCAAAGTTTACCGCTTTGGCACGGCGTCTTTGTTCACTGGAGACCTCTTCTAAAGACACACCAAAGACCTCAGATGCCGTTGCCTTGTGGATGTCGCGGCCTTTCGAGAACGCTTCGACAAGATTTTTATCCTGGGACAAGTGCGCCATTATGCGCAGCTCAATCTGGCTGTAATCGATAGCCATAATCCGATAACCCTCAGGTGCAGTGAAGGCTTTGCGAACACGTCGCCCCGCTTCAGTCCTGATCGGGATATTCTGCAGGTTGGGGTCACTTGAGGATAACCGCCCAGTGGCCGTAACGGCCTGATGATAGGACGTGTGAATACGATGGGTGCGCGGATTCACCATTTTCGGCAGCTTATCGGTGTAGGTTGACTTCAATTTGCTAAGCCCACGATGACGCATAATCACATCCGGCAGCGGGTAGTCCAGAGCCAGCTCCTGCAATACTTCTTCTGCAGTCGATGGGGCGCCCTTCGGAGTCTTTTTACGAATGGGTAATTCCAGCTTCTCAAACAAAATTGTTTGTAACTGCTTGGGCGAGCCAAGATTAAACTCCTCGCCAGCTATAATGTAAGCTTGTTCTTCCAGTTTGGCGAGCTCAAGCGCAATTTCGTTACTCTGTTTGGCCAGTAACTGTGCGTCAATTTGCACGCCGCGCTGCTCCATATCGACCAGGATGGGAACCAAAGGTAACTCGATCTCCGTTAACACCTTCAACAGCGACGGAACCTCGCCGACAGCAGCCCACAACTTATCATGCAAGCGCAAGGTCACATCGGCGTCTTCTGCTGCGTAAGGCGCTGCTTCTTCCAGACCGATCTGATTAAACGTGAGCTGTTTTGCGCCCTTCCCGGCGATATCCTGGAAGGCAACTGGGCGGTGGCCAAGATATTGCAAACTAAGGCTATCCATATCGTGGCGTGAAGCGACACTGTTATAGACATAAGAGGCAAGCATGGTGTCATCTTTGATACCGGCAAGCCGAATGTCGTAACGGCGGAGAATATGCGCATCGTATTTAAGATTCTGTCCGATTTTCCCGATCTTCTCGCTCTCTAATAGTGGCTTCAGGGCGCTGAGTACATGCTCACGCTGCAGCTGCTCTGGTGCCCCCGGGTAGTCATGGGCCACGGGCACGTAAGCCGCCTCACCGGCCGCTATCGCAAAGGAAACACCAACAAGCTCTGCTTCCATGTAGTTCAGACTGGTTGTTTCCGTATCAAACGCAAAAGCGTCGGCGTTCTTTAAGCGCTCAAGCCATTGCTCAAAGTCCTCAGCCGCGGTAATCACCTGGTAGTTATCCGCAGACAGCGCTGTTTCGGCGGCTGCCGGTGGTGCTTTTCCTGCCGCCTGCTCGGTGACAGCGCCCTCTTGCAGCACCTCGTCAAGCCAGCGCCGGAACTCACACTCTTTATAAAGACGAATGAGCTCTTCGCGATCCGCATCTTTAATTTCCAGCAGTTCAGGCTTAATGCCGTCGAGGTCCACGTCTAATTTGATGGTCGCCAGCTCTTTGGAAAGCCGCAATATGTCCTCGTGCTCACGCAGTTTTGCAGGCATTGTTTTGGCGCCCCGAAAAGAAAGCTCTGCCAGGGCGTCCGGATCCTCGTACATAGCATCGATTGAGCCTACCCCCTGTAGCATTGCCAACGCGGTCTTCTCGCCAACTTTTGGCAGGCCCGGGATGTTGTCTGAGCTATCGCCCATCAACGCCAGATAATCGATGATTTGTTGCGGTTGTACGCCGTACTTCTCGACCACCCCTTCCTCGTTGAGTAAGGTATCCGTCATGGTGTTGATCAGCATCACATGTTCGTTGACCAGCTGTGCCATGTCCTTATCACCGGTGCTGATCAGGGTAAACCGCCCCTGATCGCCAGCCTGCTGCGCCAGGGTACCGATGACATCATCGGCTTCCACATTATCAATACACAAAAGCGGTAGTCCCAACGCCTTAACGATTGCGTGCAACGGCGCGATCTGAGTCCGTAAATCATCCGGCATCGGCGGACGGTTGGCCTTGTAGGCGTCGTACATATCGTTACGGAATGTCTTACCCTTCGCATCAAACACCACCGCCATGTGCGAGGGCTGGTACTTTTTGATTAAGCTGCGCAGCATGTTGACCACGCCATAAATCGCACCCGTCGGTTCGCCGGCGGAATTGGTCAGGTGTGGAGGAGCATAAAAAGCACGAAAAAGATAAGACGAGCCATCCACCAGAATGAATGGATTCTCGGGGACTTGCGGTGGGTTAGTTGCTGCCATACTGTCGGTCACGCCGTCGTTTTGAATGATGTGCTAAGAATGCCACAGGGCGCGGAATCAAGCCAGCATCAGCACGGACGGTCTATGTGGGTATGCTGTGGATAAGTCTGTTGACAATAATCTATCCTGCCACGGAAAGACACTTAGGTCCTGTAGCAACGATCACGTAACACTTTGAAAAACAAGGAATTTAACTTCTCACCATTCCCTGACAGCTTTGTTTTTTTATGTTGTGTCAGTTGTGGAAACTGATCTGTATCTCTGATCCAGTTGCAAGAAGATTGCGTAGAAGAATCATGTGCCACTTACGTATCTGAGATAGGATTCGGTCAAATTTTCAACCGAGAAATAAGACTACCATAAAGTAATCTTATTACCAGCAGCGTATTCTTTTTTTTTAGATTCTTTTGAGTCGATCTCGGACGACCATTAGATCAATTGGTAATCAAAAAATAGTGGTTGATGTTTTCTATATAGATCGTCATATTAGGTTTTGTATAACCGACATCCATTGAACACTTGCACAGCCATTAAATAGCTATGGACACACAGACCATGAATATTAATGACATGAGTTCAGTAACAAAGCGGACGCCAGAACGTCGGCGCGGTGCTTTTGAGCCTACGCAGTGGTGGGAACGCCTCTCCATGGACCAAAAGTTCGGTGTCTATCAGCTGAGCAAGTTTGGTTTTGAGCTTGCCTTCATCCGCAACCTGGCTGACGCCGGTCCCCTCGCTGTTGTGCGACGCCAACGTGATTACGCGACCGTAAATCACGCCGGTGAAGTCAACATGAAACCGCAGATCACGATTCGCGACTAGGCGGTCGCTGCCGCTGCTTAGCGTAGTCCTTTTCTCAGTGCATCCAGCACCGGCTCTGTCGACGGTTGTAACCCATCGTGCCAAAGCGCAAAGGACAAAGCGGCCTGCTCCACTAACATCCCTAATCCATCAGCGACCTGTACTGCTCCACCTTTTCTTGCCTGTTGTAAAAATGGCGTCGTCTGCGCCGCATACATCATGTCGTAAACCAAATTCGCATTGGCAAACCAGTGCGGATGGATCGGTAGTTCCGCACCCTGTAACGATGCCGACGTCGCATTGATAACAAGCCACTGTGAACCTTTAAAGACGTCCGTCGGAGGTCGCTCAAGTTCGGCGAAATCAAGAATTTCCAAGCCTTCAAAAACCGTCGTTAGGGGTTGCACCCGGTCGCGGCTACGATTACTTATGACGACTTCACAACCAAGTTCCTGCAAGGGTTCTATCACGCTGCGCGCGGCCCCGCCGCCGCCAATAACCAGCACCCGGGCCGCAGGCGTTTTTTGTTGGGTTAGCCGTTGCAGATCACGGCAAAGACCCAGACCATCGGTGGTGTCGCCGGCAAGTTGGCCAAGACCAAGCGGGATAAGAGTATTGACCGAGGCTGCACGCTCCGCCCGCGGAGTAAGATGGGTCACCAGTGCCGCCGCGCTTTCTTTAAAAGGCACGGTGACGTTAGCGCCCGCTCCACCGTGGCGAAAAAACTTTGCCACTGCCGCGGCAAAAGTCGCAGACGATGATAAACTGCGGCTGTACGTCAGCGCTAACCCGAATTGCTCAGCAAAAAGCTGATGAATCTTCGGTGATACACTGTGCGCTATTGGATTTCCAAATACCGTGAACTGAGTCATGTTGTCTTTTCTTAAATCAAAAAGTAGC
The DNA here is from genome assembly GCF_030466405.1 of Pseudidiomarina terrestris. Classification (GTDB taxonomy): domain Bacteria; phylum Pseudomonadota; class Gammaproteobacteria; order Enterobacterales; family Alteromonadaceae; genus Pseudidiomarina; species Pseudidiomarina terrestris. The sequence goes on from NZ_JAGGJF010000001.1 coordinate 767,880, forward strand.
AATGAAACGCCGCCTTCCCTTTATCAGCAGCTTGGCGGAGAACAAGGCGTTCGGGCCATCGCCGAACATTTTTATGATGTCATGGAAAGCGACCCGCGGGCAAAGGAATTGTTGGCCTTGCATGCCCAGCCGTTAACTGGGATTCGCCAAAAGTTTTTTGAATTCCTGAGCGGCTGGCTCGGTGGACCGCAATTGTTTACCGAAAAGTATGGTCATCCACGCTTGCGCGCCCGCCATTTACCTTTCAAGATTGACGTGCGCATGCGTGATCAATGGTTACTTTGCATGTATCAGGTGCTGGACGAGCAGGTTCATGACGAGCTGCTCCACATGCAGCTAAAGCAACGTTTCACGGCTTTAGCGCATCATATGATCAACACCGATTAAAGCTCGTTTAACCAGTCGCGCGGCCGCAAATAATCACTGTACAGGCGCGCTTCAGGCGTACCGGGTTCGGGTTGATAACCGTACTCCCAACGTACTAACGGCGGCATCGACATCAAGATGGACTCGGTGCGCCCGCCGGTTTGCAGGCCAAACAAGGTGCCGCGGTCCCAAACCAGATTGAATTCCACGTAACGGCCCCGGCGGTACAGCTGAAACTCGCGCTCACGCTCGCCGTAAGGCGTGGTTTTACGTCGTTCGATAATCGGTAAGTACGCATCAAGGTAGGCGTCGCCAACGGCGCGCATAATCGCGAAGCTCTCCGCAAAGCTGCGGTCATTCAGATCGTCAAAGAATAGCCCGCCAACACCTCGCGTTTCATCACGGTGCTTGAGCCAAAAGTAGTCATCGCACCAGGCCTTAAACTTTGGATAAAGTTCTTTGCCGAAAGGATCTAACGCCGCTTTCGCCACCTGGTGCCAGTGTTTAATATCTTCGTCAAAGGGATAAAACGGCGTGAGGTCGAAACCTCCCCCAAACCACCAGACCGGGTCCGCGCCTTCTTTCTCAGCAATAAAAAACCGCACATTGGCATGGCTGGTCGGAATATAGGGATTTCGCGGATGCATCACCAGTGACACCCCGCACGCATTAAAGTTACGTCCGGCAAGTTCCGGACGGTGCGCGGTTGCAGAAGCCGGCATTTGTTCACCAAAAACATGCGAGAAACCTACGCCACCCTGCTCCAGCACCTGCCCGTCGCGCAGCACCCGGGAGCGACCGCCACCGCCACCTTCCCGCTGCCATTCCTCTTCGGCAAACACCGCACCGCCATCGGCTTCTTCTAATGCCTCAGAAATACGGTCCTGCAATTGTTTCAGGTAATGAATAACTTCGTCTAAAGATTGATGACTCATACTAAGCTCGGAAAACCTCTTGGGTGAGTGGATCAATAATCTTTGATGGGCTGCCTGCGCGACCGATTTCGGCATCCATCACCCAGCCAAGCTGGTCACCAAAAACAGCTTCTACTTCTGCTGCGCTGGTCAATGAGGGCTGTCCGGCGAGATTTGCGCTGGTCGATACAATGGCGCTGCCTAAGGCTTTGCATAGCTGCCGGGTCGGCTCATGAGCGGTAACCCGAACCGCGATCTGCGGGCGCCCGCCCGTCAGCCACTCAGGTGTTTCCGGGGCTGCCGGCAGTAATAAAGTGATATGACCGGGCCAGCTCGAAAATACCGTGAAACGTTTATCCTGAGGAATCTTAGAATCTGCGACAAAGCGTACGAGCTGGCTGTAATCAGCGGCGACCAGAATCAGTCCCTTATTCAGCGGGCGCTGCTTTAATGTCAGCAGCTTCTTCACTGCCGCTTCATTGCGGGGGTCGCAACCCAGTCCGAACACAGCCTCGGTCGGGTACGCGAGTAACTCACCTTGTGCAAAAGCATCTCGTGCTGCTTGCCAGTTCATGCCGGAATCCTCTGTCCATTAACGGATCTTTGATTTGTAGTCACACTCACTATTGCCACAAATATACCGCTCGCCTGCGGTCGTTTTCTTACGCAGCAAGATCGGATATGCACAGTCTGGACAAGATTCTGCCACAGGTGGCAACGGAACGGAAAACTTACAATCAGGAAAATGGTCACAGGCATAAAAGGAATGACCAAAGCGGCTGGTTTTCTGAACAAGTTTGCCCGTGCCACACTCCGGACAGCTTACATCGGTGCCCGGATCGAAATCAGCGGAGGTCATATAATCACAATCGGGGTAGCCGCTGCAGCCAACAAAGAGACCAAAACGCCCCTTTTTCAACTGCAGCTCTTTCTGGCATCGGGGGCAAGGTACGCCCAATGATTGCGGTTCAAGAAAGTTGTCGGTCATTTAATGCAGCAGACCTTCTGGTTCCTCGAACAATAACCCTTCCATCTGATTGTAGGCATCTTCACACCCAGGTACGTTAAACAGCACCATAAGTACAACCCACTTCAGATCATCGAGTGTTACTTCCGGCATATCGAGTTCCATAACGCGGTCCATGACCATTTCGCGAGTCGCGAAATCGAGCACGCCAAGATTCTCGAGATACATCAGAAAGCCGCGGCTCGCACAATCTAACCGTGCCGTTTCTTCCGCTGTGAACACCCGTGTCGTTCTTTCGTGAGAACGGTTCAGATAGGGCTTAGCCTGGCTGTCCTGGAGATCGGCCAAACGTTCAAGCCATGCCAGCGCCTTATGAATCTCTTGCTGGCGGAAACCCGCTCGCGTGAGTTCATCAGTGAGCTCGTCATGGTTTACCTCTACCTCAACATCCGAATGGATGAAGTTCTCGAACAGATACATGAGGATATCAAACATCTTTAGCGCCTCCCCACTTTTATGTAACCACCGGCGACTGAAGCCACTCGCCCCTCTAATTCTAATAACACCAACTGCTCGGAAACCACAGCGACCGGTAGTCCGCTGCGCGCTACGATAGTGTCTATCGATGTAGCCTCATTGCCCACATTAGCCAACAATCCGGGGTTTGCCAAGCTTCGCCCATATTTATTTTCCGGCTCATTTTCAGAAGTTGGGGCTTGTCGTTTAAAATTCAACTCGTTACAAACATCGTCTACGCACGTCACTAAGGCCGCGCCCTGTTGCAATATGCGCAGGTTACCGGTCATGCCCTCATCCCAAATCGAACCGGGAATCGCCATGAGGGACCGGTTTTGCTCGAGCGCAAGGCGCGCTGTGGATAAGGTCCCACTACGCAGCTGCGCTTCGATCACCAGCACGCCTTTTGCTAGGCCACTTAGGATACGGTTGCGCCTGGGAAAGTGATCACGCCGGGCGGTGGTGCCGGGAACAAATTCAGAGACCAGCACGCCGCCTTGCTCGATACGTTGTTGTAATTGCCGGTGCTGCCTTGGAAAAACCTTATCAGGTCCGGTGCCGAGCACGGCTAAGGTGGGGCCGACCGATAGCGCTGCCTCGTGCGCAGCGCGGTCTATTCCTTGCGCCATGCCGCTACTGACCAGTAGCCCTGCGCGAGTTAAATGCTCAGCCAAAAACCGCGCCGTATGCTGCGCGGGAGGGCTGCCCTTTCTACTGCCGATCACCGCGACCTGCGGAGCATTCAGAAGTTGACTATTGCCAGCGCAAAACAGAACTAAAGGTGGCTGCGAGATACCCCGCAGCTGGTCTGGATAATCTGCTTCAAACCAATGGATGACGCGCCGCTGTCCTTGACTTAACCAGTGTTCGGTAAGCTCTAGATCCTGGGCGCTCGCTGCTTGATTTGCCAATAGTTTAGAAGCTGCAGAAAAACTGCTGCATTGTTGAGCCTGGCGTCGTGGGTGGCCGGTCAGCCGCGCCAGCGCCAGCACTTCTGTTAAAGAGGGTTGCATCGCACATCCTTGTGCCGGAATTAGGTGTTAACTATCGGTCAGAGGCCAGCTGTAGCGGCATAAAGTACACGCCCACTTCGAACCACTCATGCGCGTCCACTACGATGGCCATACTCATCTCCGAATAGGTCTTGATCACCAGCAGCTCTGAGGTCGCCCGCGGCGGCAACCGCTGCGTGTCGCGCCATTTGCGCGAAATATCATCATAAGGTTTGTAAAGGTTTGCGGCTTCTGGCTTCAGCCCCTCGGTGAAGACATCCACTCCCGGGCGTAGCGCCTGGAACATCTGACCGACAGCGACACCATGCATGCTGCCCTTATCAAGCACGACAATATCGTACTTACCATGTTTCTCTGCATCACCCAGCGAGCCAACCACAAAGCCGTCTACGGGTGCGCCTGAACTGGCAACGATAATCTCCGGCAGTTTGGTTTCCTGTGGCGGCAACACCACATCGCCCCTACGGATCTCCCGCTTGGGTTTAATTAAATCACCCTCAATTGTGTCTGCGTGCTGGTAGGTAACACGTACCCCCGCCACATCGCGCAGCAAGAAAGAGTTTCCGATCTCATCTACCGGCGTGAAGACGCGGTATTTTTCATTTAGCTCGACCGCGCCATCAATATAAACTGGCGCCATGCCATTGATCCGGGGAGCTCCGCGATTGTCGCCCAGAATGCGCGGCATGCCAGCGAGCTCAGTCGCACTGACAATATGATGACCATCAATAAAGGGCGCCAGCGCTGCTCGATCGAAAGTCGGTACCGGATTACCTTTTGCCGCTAACACGCCCTCCGGCGTTAGCGACTTGAATTCTTTTCGGCTAAGTTGAGGTCGGCCGTTCACCCAGGATAAATAAAGTCGGTCACCAGGATAAATGAGATGTGGGTTTTCAATATCATCATTCAAGCGCCAGAGTTCCGGCCAATGCCATGGATCGTTTAAAAACAGCGCAGAGATATCCCATAATGTGTCGCCTTTCTTCACAACATATTCGCGCGGTGCATCTTCACGCAATTGAATCACATCCCCGCTGGTCATCGAAGTCGCTGACGTCTCATTTTGCAGCGGCGCAGATGCCGTTGCTGAAGGGATAAGCAAAAAACCGATGACCGCAATCGCTTGGTATCGCCAGGTAGCCATGTGGAGCTCCATTGTAAACTCGTGTTTTCATCCCCAAATTACGTTAAAATTGGCAAAGATGAAACTAACGAATGACGAGTTATGACTAATTTAACTATTTTAAAATATCCAGACGAGCGTTTACGCACCGTCGCAGAACCCATTATTAGTGTAGATGATAGTTTGCGCGAAACAATCGACGCGATGTTCGAAACTATGTACGACTCTAATGGTGTAGGCCTTGCCGCGACACAAGTCAATGTTCATAAACGACTTTTTATTTCGGATTGTAGTGAAGATCAGAATGAACCTCTGGTCTTTATCAATCCGGAGATTACAGAAAAAGATGGCTTGTTCGCAAATGAGGAGGGCTGCCTGTCCTTCCCTGGCGTGTACGCGAAGGTCGAACGTGCGGAAAAAATAACGGTGACTGCGCTCGATCGCAACGGTGAGACCTTTACCATGAACGCGGAAGGTTTGCTGGCGATCTGCATTCAACACGAGATTGATCATCTGAACGGCAAGCTGTTCGTTGATTACTTATCGCCGTTAAAGCGTGACCGTATTCGCAAGAAGCTTGAGAAAGAAGCACGCCTGGGCGCTGTTTAATGCGTATTATTTTTGCGGGGACCCCTGAGTTTGCGGCCGGCCATCTCACTGCTCTGCTCGACAGCAAGGCACACGAGGTGGTGGCGGTTTATACTCAGCCGGACCGCCCTGCCGGTCGGGGTAAGAAGCTGCAAGCCAGTGCCGTCAAGCAAGTCGCCATGGCCCATAACATCCCTGTCGAGCAGCCGTTATCGCTGAAGGACCCGGATGCCCAGGCGCAGTTAGCCAGTTATCACGCAGACGTGATGGTGGTGGTCGCCTACGGCTTGATTTTACCTGCAGCGGTGTTGCGTATTCCGCAGTTTGGCTGCATCAATGTGCACGGCTCATTGCTGCCACGCTGGCGCGGTGCGGCACCTATTCAACGTGCGCTCTGGGCTGGCGACAATCACACCGGTGTAGCCATCATGCAAATGGAAGCCGGTCTCGACACCGGGCCGGTTTTGCTCAGTAAAGAACTACCCATTACCGCAGATGACACCTCGGCATCGCTTTATCACAAGCTTGCCGAACTCGGACCTGAAGCTTTATTGGAAACCTTAAAAGATTTACCCGCTTGCTTAAGTAAAGCGCAAAATCAGGACGAAACTCAGGTCACCTATGCACATAAACTCAGTAAAGAAGAAGCGGAGCTGGACTGGCAGGTACCCGCAGTTGCGCTGGAACGCTGGATCCGCGCTTTTAATCCTTGGCCAATGGCTTGGTTTGCCACAGCTGGGGGACCGGTTAAGGTGTGGCAGGCACACGTCGTGAACGGCGACCCCAAGGCAGAACCCGGTACCGTGGTTGCAGCGGACAAACAAGGCATCGTCATTCAAACAGGTGAACAAGCGTTGGCAATTACCCAGTTGCAACCACCGGGCAAAAAAGCCATGGCGGCCGGTGACTTTTTAAATGGCCGGGCGGATTGGTTACCACCCGGCGCTAAGCTGCAGGGACCCGCACATGAGTAAAGGTGCAAACTCGCGCGCCGCAGCCGCAAAAGTACTGGCACAGGTACTTGAACATGGGCGCTCAATGTCACAGGCGCTGCCCGAACATACTGGTAATCTCGAATCGCGAGACCGCGCCATGGTGCAATCATTGTGTTTTGGCGTACTCCGTAACCTGCCTCTTTTAAACGCAGCCCTCGCAAGATTTCTGGACAAGCCTTTAAAGAAAGACCTGTTCATTCTGCACTACCTGCTGTTAGTGGGCGCTTACCAACTTCTGTTTATGGGCACCTCGGATCACGCTGCCGTTTCAGCCACCGTTGACGCCACCGAGCTGCTGAAAAAACGCCGTCAGAAAGGACTCATCAACGCTGTCTTGCGTAATCTACAACGGCAACGGCAGTCCCTCTGGAACGCACTTAATGATGACCCGGAGTTACGACACGGTCACCCGCGCTGGCTTGCCGACACGATCCGGGCGGCTTACCCGGAGCAAGCTGAGGCGATCTTTGCGGCTAATAATGTTCAGGCGCCCATGTGGCTGAGGGTGAACACGCAACAAATCAGCGTCGCTGAATTCCGCCAGGCACTTGAGGATTATGACCCTGAGCTCCTGCAGCCGGAGTCCATACCTGCATTGCCCACAGCCTTAAAGTTACAAAAAGCGGTCGATGTTCGTCAGCTGCCCGGCTTTGCCGACGGCTGGTTTTCGGTGCAGGATTGCTCGGCCCAGTACGCTGCGTATTTGCTTGCTCCCCAGCCCGGACAACGAGTACTCGATTGCTGCGCTGCACCAGGCGGTAAAACGGCGCATATTCTCGAACAGTCACCCTCGGCTACCGTGCATGCCCTGGACGTAGATGCCGAGCGCCTGCAGCGGGTCGAAGAAAATCTGACGCGACTGAAGCACAGTGCGCAGATCCTTACCGGCGATGCGGCACGTCCCGAGCAATGGTGGGATGGTGAACTGTACGATCGAATCCTGCTCGATGCGCCCTGCTCAGCAACCGGCGTCATCCGCCGCCATCCGGATATTAAATGGTTACGCCGTGCCAAAGATATTAGTGCGCTGGCGCAGACTCAAGCGGCATTGCTCGATGCCCTCTGGCCATTATTACGCCCCGGTGGTAGGTTAGTTTATGCAACCTGCTCTATAGTATCTGAAGAAAATTCGGAGCAGGTGAAAGCTTTTTGTCAGCGCCAGCACGATGCCCTGCCAATTCCTACAGCGCCCGACGGGGCGACCAGCTGGCAGCGGCTGCCTGGGGAACAGGATGGCGACGGCTTCTTTTACGCAATTGTGGAAAAGCAACAATGAAAATAGTGATTCTGGGCGGTGGCCAAGTGGGTGGTACGCTCGCCGAAAACCTGGTCGGTGAAGACAATGACATTACCATTGTCGATACCGACATGGCTCGCTTAGGAGAACTCTCGGACCGCAACGACATTCGTACGGTACAAGGTCATGGTGCGCATCCAAGAGTTCTGCGCAACGCGGGCTGCGAAGACGCTGACATGCTCATCGCAGTTACGCCAAGTGACGAAACCAATATGATGGCATGCCAAATTGCCTATACCCTGTTCCGTACGCCGAAACGTATTGCCCGGATCCGTTCCGAAGAATACATCGATTTCAAAGACCAGCTGTTCCATAAAGATGATGTTCCCGTTGACCATACCATCTCTCCAGAGCAACAGGTAACGCACTACATAAAACGGCTGGTCGATTACCCTGGCGCCCTGCAGGTGATGGAGTTCGCCGGCGGCCGCGCCAGCCTGGTTGCGGTCAAAGCCTATTATGGCGGTAAGCTGGTGGGGCATGCGATTTCCTCACTGAAAGAACACATGCCGAACGTTGAAACCCGGGTGGCAGCTATTTTCCGTCAGGGCAAACCTATCCGTCCCATGGGTACCACCATTATTGAAGCCGGCGACGAAGTTTTCTTCATCACCGACACTCGTTACGTGCGCATGGTCATGGAAGAAATGCAGAAGCTTGAGCATCAGTATCGCCGCATCATGATTGCCGGCGGTGGTAATATTGGCGCAGGCCTGGCTCGACTGCTGGAAGACAACCACCACGTTAAACTCATCGAACGAAACCCGGCGCGTGGTGAAATTCTCAACGAGAGTCTGCGCCACACCACAATTCTTGAGGGCGACGCCTCAGAGAGCCGGCTGCTGAGTGACGAGCATATTGAAGACGTTGATGTCTTCATTGCCGTCACCAATGACGATGAAGCCAACATCATGTCCGCTATGCTGGCGAAAAAAATGGGTGCCAAGAAAACCATGGTGCTGATCCAGCGCCAGGCCTATGTGGATTTGGTGCAAGATGACGTTATTGATATCGCAATCTCGCCACAACGAGCCACAGTATCTGCGTTACTGTCACTGATCCGCAAAGGCGATATCGTCAATGCCTACTCGCTGCGTAAAGGTGCCGCTGAGGCCATCGAAGCTATCGCTCATGGTGATGAGAAAACCTCAAAAGTGGTGGGTAAATCGATCAGTGAAATCAAGCTGCCGCCGGGTACAACCATTGGCGCGATTGTGCGTGGGCATGAGGTCATGATTGCCCATGATGACACTGTGTTGCACGCTGACGACCATGTCATTCTCTTCTTAGTGGATAAGAAATACGTGCGTGAAGTTGAGCGCCTGTTCCAGCCAAGCGCTCTGTTCTTCTAAGAGCGCCAGAAGGTCGGCGTGAGCAGCACCAGGATGGTAAAAATTTCAAGCCGGCCGAACAACATCGCGATCACCAGCAGCCATTTCGCAGCATCGGGAATGGTCGCGTAGTTTGCAGCGACATCTCCCAGGCCCGGACCCAGATTATTTAAGCAGGCCGCCGTGGCCGAAAAGGCAGTAATATCATCCAATCCGGTCGCCAGTAAGCCCAGCATCACCACCACAAACACCAGAGCATACGCGGCAAAGAAGCCCCATACGGCCTCAACCACACGCTGTGGCAATATGCGGTTACCGAGCTTCACGGTGTAAACCCCCGCCGGATGCACCAAGCGGTTGAGTTCACGTGCCCCTTGCCGGAACAAAAGCACAACCCGCACCACTTTCAAGCCACCTGCGGTTGAGCTTGCGCAACCGCCGATGAAACTGGCAAAAACAAGCAGTAACGGCAGAAATAAAGGCCAGGCGGAGAAGTCTGTGGTGGCAAATCCTGCGGTGGTGCTTATCGATACCGACTGGAACATGGCCTGGTTGAAGGCTGTGCCAGTATCAGCAAACTCTTTATGGACCAGCACAGTAGCAAATACCACCAACAGCAACGCCAGCTGAATGCCAAGAAAGGCTTTCACTTCGGGGTCACGCACGTAACTCATGAGCGAGCGGCCAGTAATGGCCGCATAGTGAATGGCGAAGTTTACCGAGGACAACAACAAGAACACCACACAAATGGTGTTAATCGTGCTGCTATCGAAGTAGCCCATGCTCGCGTCATAGGTACTGAAGCCCCCCACTGCGATCGTTGAAAACGCATGGCCGATAGCATCAAACCAGTTCATCCCGGCCAAATGATAGGCCGTCGCGCAGGCCGCAGTCAGGGCGACATAGATGTACCACAGGTGCTTAGCGGTATCCGCGATACGCGGTGTCATTTTGGCATCTTTCTGCGGTCCGGGGATTTCGGCGCGGTAGAGCTGCATACCACCGATTCCAAGCATAGGCAGAATTGCCACCGCTAACACGATGATACCCATACCGCCGAGCCACTGCAGCTGTTGACGATAGAATAAAATACTGTGCGGCAGCGTTTCCAGGCCCTGAATGACCGTCGCTCCGGTTGTGGTCAGCCCGGAGAAAGACTCAAATACCGCATCGGTAAATGACAGGGGTAACTCCTGCGCGAACCATAACGGCATCACCCCGACCATGCCCAACACCGTCCAGAACAGGACCGTGAGCAAAAAGCCATCGCGAACCTTCAGGTCAGCATGTTCGTTTCGGTTCGGGTACCAAACCAGAAAACCAATGATCAGGCTAATGGCAAACGCTAAAGTAAATGCGCTGCCCCCACCATCGCCGTAGATCAGGGCAACCACCGCTGGCGGCAGTAAGCTTAAGCTGAATACGCAAATTAACAGCCCCAGAACACGAAGAATTCCTCTTAGGCGCACGAATTATCCCCAGTTTGACATTTTTTTAGTGCAACACGCCCTTGTGTTGCGTTTTTTAAGGCCGTAGCGAGATCTTCAAACAGCTCTTCAGGCAAAGCAATCTGCTGTTCGATAGTTGCCGCAAAATTGTGTTGCTCTGTTATGGCATCGTACTGCGCCAGACAATGCGTGACAACTTTTTGATCTGCATAATCGTAGTGTAAATAGGCAGTTTTGCGCACTATTTTCTGACTTTGCGACGTCATCTTCAATGCCTCCAGAGTCGCCTGCGTATAGGCGCGCTGGAGCCCACCTGTGCCTAACTTGATACCGCCAAAGTAACGCACTACGACCACCGACACCTCGCCCAGTCCACTGTTCAGTAACACTTGCGACATTGGCCGCCCGGCTGTACCGCTGGGCTCGCCATCGTCGCTCATGGCATAACTCTGACTGTGGTCGGGAGCCGCATAGATAGCAGCACTGCAATAATGGTTCGCGCCCGGCCATTGCTGCTGACAAAAGCGAATATGCGCCTGATGCTGGCTCGCAGACGTTACCTGCTGGACCGAGGTAATGAAGCGACTGTGTTTAATCTCAATCTCGTGGGTGCATGGCGCCGCCGGAATCAAATACTGTGTCATAGCCCCTACAAGTCCAGCGCTGCTTTACTAATTTTCATATCCACCAGCTCAGCAAAGCGATTTCGTGTTTCCGTTGGATGCTCGAGAAGCAGGTAGATTTGCTGGTAAGCGAGCACATTTTTTACATAGTCCCGGGTTTCCCGGTAAGGGATGGTCTCAATCCAACGATCAATCGCAATGGGACTGGTCGGAATCCAGTCAATAACCCGGTAGATGCCGCCATTATAAGCTGCGGTAGCCACAACCCAGTTGTCACCGAGACGCCGCTTTAGATCGGCGAGATAGCGCGTACCTAAACGAATGTTGACGCTGGTGTTTTGCAAATCATGGCGGCCATAATCGCGTCGTCCTACATAGCGCGCAGTGCTAGGTAGCAACTGCATCAGGCCGTGCGCGCCGGCGTGGGAATAAGCATCGAAGCGAAACGCACTTTCGCGCCGGGAAATTGCAAAAGCCCAGTCTGGCGCAATACCAGCCGCCTCGGCATTCTCCCGGTGCTCTTGGGCGTAAGCAAGGGGGAAGCGCTGTTCTATAGCACCGAATTCGCCAAGCTGACCCAGTGTATAAATAGCCTGATCATGCCAACCCCACTGTGACGCCAGCACCGCCAACAGTTCTTGTCGGCGCGGCTCAGCGCCCTGCAACAACTGATACCACTCCCTGCGGGCATCGATATAACGCTCAAGCTGTAAGAACTCGTAAGCTCTTTGTACGGCCGGTAGCGCGCGTACCGCTTGTAATTCTTGTGGTAAGTAGCGGATATCCTCTTGCGCCAGTTGCAACGGCAGCTCAAGTTTACTCGCAGCTAAGAAACCGTAGTAACTGCGCTGGTCGGCGATTTGCGCAAAAAAGGTCGCCGCCTGTTGCTGGTCGCCCAGCTCTTCGTAGGCCCGTCCACGCCAGTAGAACCATTGGGCTTTTTCGGTGGCAAGTCCCACTTCTGCAGCAGGATCTTCAAGCAGCGCCTGCCAATCGCCTTCCCGCACCCACTCGGCCAGCTGCCACTGCAAAGTCGCCGCATTATGCTCACGCGGCTCCAGCCGGGCCAGCCAGTCATGCGCCTGGGAGTGATCTTTGGCGCTTAGGGCGACTGCGAAGTTTTGCTCAAGCTCGGTGCGTTGACTCTGGCTCAGAACGATTCCTTCGGGCAAATCTTCGAACGTACGAATAGCAACATCAGGGTCGCGCCAAATCAGCCGGCCCAGCGCGTAGGTAACAATACTGGCAACGCGCTCAGCAGCAGTGCCCTGCTGTCGCGCCAGCTCATCCATTTCACGCACAAGATTCGCCGGATTGCGGCGAACCTGACGGTAACTTTTAATCAATTCGCTGGTAGGCGCTTCCACCAGTCCTGCCAGATACGGTAACAAGGTATGCTTGCCATCTTCGGCCGCTAACTTAGCCCGTTGCCAAACCATTTCATCGGTGCGACGTCCGGCCTGGGCCCACGTCGCCAGCAACGGGTCACAGGCTTTCGGCAAGGATTCTCCGGTCAACCAAAGTTGATCGACGGCGCGCATAACAGCGTCGCGCGGTTGAGTTTCCTGACTCAGTGAGAAACGCCAGAAATAACAACGATGTTCGACCCGTCCCGGATAAATGAAGTCGCGTAAAAAACGTTGCTGTTCATTATTTTGCGCCAGGTAGTCAAGCCAGGGGTAGCGTAGCTGCCAGTCCAGCGGCGTGTTGCTCAGAACCTCAAAAAAGTCCAGCACCCGCTCTTCGTTGGCCACGTAGCCGACTTGCAGTAAGCGCTCCAACTCCAGATAAGGAGTTAAAGGATAGTCGCGCAACTCGTCCAACAGCTGATTGTACTCATTCAGCCGCCCGCGTTTTGCCGCATATTCAGCCTTCACAAACAGCTGCCGTTGCTTTTCGCGTTGTTCGCCCCCATTTAGATCGGGATCATGAATTTTAGGCTCAGCTCGAGTGTCGGTGGAAAGAACCGCTGTAAACAGAAGCACACATACTGTCGTTCGAATTAACCACATAATTTCAAACGCTCGTTTAAATAATCATTGAAAAATTGACCTAATCGGGCCAAACTCTTGTCACTAAACGCTTGTCACAACTTAATGTGTCATAACCTAGTGTCACATCATAGCTGACTACGAATCATACGCTAACCGAACGCAATCTGAAAATCAGGAGACCATATATGATTTATCAGGGTGATAGCATTCGGGTCGAATTTGTCTCTGACGGCATTGCCGAGCTGCAGTTTGCAGCCGCTGGTTCTGTCAACAAATTTGACCAGAAAACCTTGGAAGAATTCAGTCAGGCTTTAGCGAAACTCGCTGAAACCAAAGACCTCAGTGGCGTTATCGTCACCAGTAGCAAGCCTACGTTCATTGTAGGCGCAGACATCACTGAATTCCAAACTCTCTTCGCCGATGTCGAACACACCAAGCAGTGGGTGCATAAAGCATCGCGCGTTTTCGACCAGTTAGAAGACCTGCCCGTACCTACCGTTGCTGCAGTCACTGGCTTTGCTTTAGGTGGCGGGTGTGAAGCAACGCTTGCGTGTGACTACCGGGTTGCAGATACCACAGCCACCATTGGTCTTCCTGAAGTTAAACTGGGTCTGATTCCTGGCTTTGGCGGAACCATGCGCTTACCACGCATTATCGGGCCGGATAACGCCTTGGAGTGGATCACCACAGGTAAGAACAATTCTGCTGTAGATGCGCAGAAAGTTGGCTTGGTAGACGCCGTTGTTGCTCCTGAAAAATTGCGTGATGCGGCTCTGGACATGGTCCAACAAGCCATCGATGGTGATTTAGATTGGCGTGCCAAGCGTCAGCCGAAACTGGATCCATTGCAAGCGAATGACACTGAGCTGACCATGACCATGGTCACGGCAAAAGGTATGGTTGCGGCCAAAGCAGGCAAACACTACCCTGCACCACATGCGGCTATCAAGGCCATTGAAGACGGTGCCCGTAGCCATCGTGAAGAAGCTCTGAATGCAGAGAATGAAGCTTTCGTTGGCCTGACCCAAACCGACGCCTGTCATGCCCAGGTCGGTATTTTCATGGCGGACCAGTTTGTTAAAGGCAAGGCAAAGAAAGCCGCGAAACAGGCCTCTAAAGAGATTAAGACAGCAGCGGTTTTAGGTGCTGGCATCATGGGTGGCGGTATTGCCTATCAATCTGCCTACAAAGGCGTGCCGGTCGTCATGAAAGACATTCGCCAGGAAGCGCTGGATCAAGGTATGGGCGAAGCGAGCAAGATCCTTGGCAAAATGGTCGAACGCGGCAAGATTGACCATAAGAAAATGGCTAAAGTTTTGTCCTCCATCACGCCAACTTTACTTGACGATGCCGTGAAAAATGTCGATATCGTCGTCGAGGCCGTAGTCGAGAACCCAGACGTGAAAGGCAAGGTTCTTGCGCAAATGGAAGATGTCGTCGCTGATGATGCGATTATCGTATCGAACACCTCAACCATTTCCATCGACCGACTGGCGAAAAACCTGAAAGATCCGTCACGCTTCTGCGGCATGCACTTCTTTAACCCGGTGCACAAAATGCCATTGGTAGAAGTCATTCGTGGTGAAAAGACCTCTGATGAAACCGTCGCTGCGGTCGTTGCCTACGCGTCGCGTATGGGTAAAACGGCAATTGTCGTAAATGACTGCCCGGGCTTCCTGGTCAACCGCGTACTCTTCCCGTACCTGGCTGGCTTTGCTGGCATGGTCGATGAAGGTGCTGACTTCGCCGCCATCGATAAGGTGATGGAACGTCAATTCGGCTGGCCCATGGGTCCTGCTTACTTGTCCGATGTCGTTGGTATTGATACTGCCGACCATTGCACCGAAGTCATGGCTCATGGCTTCCCATCACGCATGCCTCGTGACACCAGCAGCGCGATTGCCAAACTTGCCGCCGCCGAGCGCTATGGCCAGAAGAACGGTAAAGGCTTCTACAACTACGGCGTCGACAAAAAAGGCCGCCCAAGCAAAGAAAAAGCCCCAGAGGTTTATGAAATGCTTGGTATTACCGGGAAAGAGTTTAGCGCCGATGAAATCATTCATCGCACTATGGTGCCAATGGTCAACGAGTGTGTACGTTGCCTGGAAGAAGGTATCGTCAGCTCAGCCGCCGAATGCGACATTTCGTTGCTTTACGGTCTTGGCTTCCCACCGTTCCGTGGAGGCCCGTTCCGTTACCTGGAAACATTGGGCTTAGCTAAGTTCGTCGAAATTGCTGACAAATACGCGCATCTGGGTGAGATGTATCAAGTCACCGATGGCCTGCGCGAAATGGCAAAAGCCAATAAATCGTACTTTGCGGGCTAACGGAGGAAATTATGAAAGACGTAGTTATAGTCGACTGTATTCGCACCCCTATGGGGCGCTCAAAAAACGGCGTGTTCCGTAACGTTCGCGCTGAAGACCTCTCTGCAGAACTTATGAAAGGCCTGTTGGAAAGAAATCCGCAGGTCGACGTAAACGAATTGGAAGATATTTACTGGGGCTGCGTACAGCAGACCCTGGAACAAGGCTTCAATATCGCACGGAACTCTGCGTTAATCGCAGGTATTCCGCACCACGTAGCTGGTGTTACCGTGAACCGCCTGTGTGGCTCATCCATGCAGGCCATCCACGATGCCACCCGTGCCATTATGGCCGGCGACGGTGAAATCTTTATCGCCGGCGGCGTTGAGCACATGGGGCACGTACCTATGACTCACGGTATCGATTTTCACCCCGGCATGAATAAGTCAGTTGCCCGCGCCTCTGGCTCCATGGGTATGACCGCTGAGTTGCTGGCGCGAAAATTTGAAGTGGACCGTGCTGCGCAAGACGCCTTTGGTGCCCGTTCGCACCAACGCGCTCATGCCGCGACTACTGAAGGCCGTTTTGCCAAGGAAATTCTTCCTATTCAAGGACATGATGCTGATGGCGTCCTGCGCTTGATCAGAACCGACGAGACCATTCGTCCGGAAACCTCCGTAGAAGGTCTCGCTCAGTTACGCCCGGTCTTTGATCCGGCCAACGGTACTGTGACCGCGGGTACCTCGTCGGCATTGTCCGACGGTGCTGCCGCGACCTTGATCATGTCTGCCGAGAAAGCCAAAGCCTTGGGCCTGACGCCACGAGTAAAAATTCGTGCCATGGCGGTCGCCGGCTGCGATCCGTCCATTATGGGCTTTGGCCCGGTTCCTGCGACCAAGAAAGCGCTACAGCGTGCAGGCTTAAGCATTGATGATATCGACCTGTTCGAGCTCAACGAAGCTTTCGCTGCACAATCACTACCCGTGCTGAAAGGTCTTGGTTTGCTGGAGAAAATGGACGACAAAGTCAACTTAAACGGCGGTGCAATTGCACTGGGTCACCCACTGGGCTGTTCTGGCGCGCGTATTTCGACCACGCTGATCAACCTGATGGAAGAGAAAGACGCGACCTTTGGTGTAGCCACCATGTGTATCGGACTTGGCCAGGGCATCGCCACCGTATACGAGCGCATGAGCTAACCTGCGCTTTTGCCGCACGCGGTTTTACCGTAAAATAAAAGCCGTAGCAGTGAACTGCTACGGCTTTTTTATTAGAAAGTAGTTGCCCTGCTAAAAGGAACCCGCGTGACACAAGCGATAACACAAACCCTCGACACCCTTGGGCTTCGTTGCCCCGAGCCAGTGATGCTGATCCGCGCCACCATCCGTAAACTGGAACAGGGCGACTTACTCGAAGTCATCGCCGACGACCCCGCCACCACCCGCGACATCCCAAGCTTTTGCCGCTTCATGGATCATCAGCTCGTCATTGCTGAAACGACTTCAGCACCGTATCGGTATGTCATTCGCAAAGGGAGCTAAAGGCGCGCGCGTGGCGGAGGCCGTGTGCGAGGGTGGCGGGGTATTTCCAAGGGTGTCGGCCGCATGGATGCGGCCGCCAAGCCCCCACGGACGGGTTTACGGCGTCCCTTGGAAATACCCTGCCACCCTTGCACTGAAGGCCGAAGCCGAGCTAGATGTACTTTTGCCAGAACTCCGCTTTGCCGGTGGCTTCGTCGAGTTGGTAGGGCTTGAAACCGAATTTGTCGTACGCCAGCTTGGCTGGCTCGTTGCCTTCCAGCACCTCGAGCGTCAGTTTCACGCAGCCGCGGAATTGCGCCAGAGTTTCTACCTCCTGCAGCAAGCGTTTGGCAATGCCCTGACCGCGAAAATCTTTGATCACCGCGATATCGTGGATGTTCATCACCGGCTTCGCGGCAAAGGTTGAGAAACCTTCTACGCAGTTCGCCAAACCGACAGGCTCATCGTCAACGAAGGCCAATAACGAGAATACATAATCGCGTTTTGCCATTTCGTCGACCAAATTCTGCCGGGTCTCGTCAGGTAACGCCTCGCCACCACCCATCGGATCTTGCGCGTAATCATTTAACATAGCGACCACCGCCTGGCGATGCTTCGGATTTTGATAGTCAGCTAAAGTAATCTCAACCATGATGCTCTCGTGATGTTAAGGAAAAATTACGCATTTCCCGACAAACCTCATCGTAACAATGACAGTCGACCACATGGTCGTTGACCATGCCGACAGCCTGCATGAATGCGTAACAAATCGTTGTGCCTACAAAGCTAAAGCCTGCTTTCTTCAGGGCTTTGGCCATAGTATCAGAAACTTCATCAGAGGTGGGGATGTCATCACCCTGTCGGGCGAAGATCCGCGGCGTTCCATCGCTAAACTGCCAGAGAAATTCAGCAAAGGGCTGCCCTTGCTCACGCAAGTCCACATAGGCCCGGGCGTTCTTGAAAATGGACTCAATTTTAAGCCGGTTGCGTACTATGCCCGCATTTTCCATCAATTCCGCTTTGTAGCTTTCTGGAAGTTGCAGGATTGCATCAGGATTAAAGTCACAAAAGGCAGCCTCGTAATTCGCTTGTTTTCGCAAAATCGTCAGCCAACTTAAACCTGCTTGCTGACCGTCCAGACACAGCTTTGCAAACAGCTCCTGACTGTCGGCCACCGGGCGCCCCCACACCTCATCGTGGTAGCGTACATAGTCTGGCGCAGTGCCACACCAACTGCATCGTTGCACAGATGTCTGCATTTTTAGCCGCGCTCCTGTAACCCTTGCTCAACAAAGGGTATAATTTACGCCACTTTTGATTAAAAATCAGCACGAGAAGAACACATGGCCAGCTACGATGTAAAAACCTTTCAAGGTCTCATCCTCGCGCTCCAGGATTACTGGGCGCAACAGGGGTGTGCGATTGTGCAACCCCTCGATATGGAAGTAGGCGCAGGCACTTTTCATCCAATGACGTTTTTACGCGCCGTTGGCCCTGAACCAGCCAACTTTGCCTATGTGCAGCCTTGTCGCCGTCCTACTGATGGCCGTTATGGCGAAAACCCCAACCGGCTACAGCACTATTATCAGTTTCAGGTCATTTTGAAGCCCTCTCCGAAGAATATTCAGGAACTTTATCTGGGTTCATTAGAGCTGCTTGGATTTGACCCCCTGGTTCACGATATTCGCTTCGTCGAAGACAACTGGGAATCCCCCACGCTTGGCGCCTGGGGCCTGGGCTGGGAAGTCTGGCTTAATGGTATGGAGGTGACCCAGTTCACCTACTTCCAGCAGGTCGGCGGCCTGGAGTGTCGGCCGGTTGCCGGTGAGATTACTTATGGTCTGGAGCGCCTGGCGATGTACATTCAGGGTGTTGATAGTATTTATGATCTGGTCTGGACCGATGGTCCGCGCGGTACGATTTTCTACCGTGACGTGTTCCACCAGAACGAAGTAGAACAGTCCACCTATAACTTCGAACATGCGGCGGTAGATGTCTTGTTTGACCGATTCGACGCCTGCGAGCGCGAGTGTAAGCACTTACTCGAGCATAATTTGCCGCTGCCGGCATACGAACAGGTGATGCGTGCCTCACACGCATTTAACCTGCTCGATGCCCGCCACGCAATATCGGTAACCGAACGTCAGCGGTATATCCTGCGTGTTCGTACCATGGCGAAAGGCTGCGCTGAAGCCTACTATGCGGCGCGTGAAGCGCTTGGTTTTCCACTGGCAGAGCAAGGAGCTTAAGACGTGCAATACGCTACTCTCTTAGTTGAAATCGGTACCGAAGAGTTACCTCCAAAAGCGCTGAAAGGCTTAAGCGAAACCTTTGCGCAGAACCTTGCCCAACAGCTTACGGATAACACGCTGAAGCATGGCGCCGTGCAGTGCTTCGCCACCCCGCGTCGGCTGGCGATTCAAATACAGGATGTTGCGGCGCAACAAGAAGACCAAGTGGTTGAGAAGCGCGGCCCTTCAGTTGATGTAGCTTTCGATGGCGACGGTAACCCCACTAAGGCTGCCCAAGGCTGGGCACGCTCAAATGGCATTAGCGTCGACCAGGCCGAGCGCCTTAAAACAGACAAGGGCGAATGGTTACTCTACAAAGCTGAAGTCAAAGGGCAGCCCCTAAGCGCCCTGCTAGCAGATTTCGTGCAGCGGGCGCTTGAGCAGTTGCCTGTCGCAAAACCTATGCGCTGGGGTAATGGTAACGTTCACTTCATCCGCCCTGTTCACACAGTGACGCTGATGTATGGCGATGAACTCATTGCCGGTGAAGTATTAGGAATTGCCTCGGCAAATAAATTGCTGGGCCACCGATTCCATTGCCCGCAAGGCACACAGCTGATGCATGCCGACGAATACGAGGAAACTCTGGAGTCGGCTTGGGTTATTGCCGACTTCGCAAAGCGCCGCGCTCGAATTGAAGATGGCATCCGTGTCCAGGCGCAGCAAGCCGGAGGTCAGGTCCGTGCTGACGAGGCGCTACTTGATGAGGTGACGGCGCTGGTTGAGTGGCCGGTCGCGCTGACAGCCAGCTTTGACAAAGGCTTTTTGGACGTACCTAAAGAGCCACTGATTGTCACCATGAAGGACGATCAGCGTTACTTCCCGTTGGAAGACCAGCAAGGCCAGCTACTGCCCCACTTCGTGTTCATTACCAACATCGATAGCAAAGATCCCGAACAGGTCATTTTGGGTAATGAGCGAGTCGTTCGCCCGCGCCTGGCAGATGCCCAATTTTTCTATGAAACAGACAAAAAGACCGCTCTCGAAGAGCGCGTCAATGCCCTTGATAATGTTCTGTTTCAGAAGAAGCTTGGCAGCATCAAGGACAAATCTGATCGCATTGCACAAGTCGCAGCTGGCATTGCAGATATGCTGGGTAGCGACAAAGAGATTGCGCAACGCGCAGGTTTCTTATGTAAAGCCGACCTGGTGTCCCAGATGGTGCTGGAATTCCCCGAAACACAAGGTGTGATGGGGATGCATTATGCGCGCAATGATAATGAAGCTGAAGGCGTTGCTGAGGCCATTTACGAGCACTACCTGCCACGGTTTAGTGGTGATGCCCTGCCCCAGACCATTCCAGGCTGTGCGGTAGCTCTGGCTGACAAGCTGGACTCACTGGTAGGTATCTTTGGGATTGGTCAGGTTCCGAAAGGCGATCGCGATCCGTTTGCGCTGCGTCGTGCCGCCATAGGTTTACTGCGTATCATCGTCGAAAAAGACCTGCCGCTCGATCTGAACGATTTGGTGCAGCTGTCGCGGAAAAGCTTTGGCGACCTGCTAACCAGTGAGAGCGTTCACGACGATGTGGCGGAGTTTTTGCTAGGCCGCTTCCGTCCGTGGTATCAGGACCAGGGAATTAGTGTCGATGTGATTCAGGCGGTTCTCGCCCGTCGCCCAACGGCGCCGGTCGATTTCGACCAGCGGGTGCATGCTGTTGCAGCCTTCCGTAAGCTGGAAGAAGCCCAGGCCCTGGCCGCTGCCAACAAACGGGTAGCAAATATCTTAGCCAAGCTTGATAGCCCTGTTGCAACGAAAATCGACAGCGGCCTGTTAAGCGCCAGTGAAGAGATAGCACTGGTTAAGGCTCTGGAAGAGGCTGAGCTACGCGCAAACGATGCACTCAAGCACAACAACTATACTGGAGCTTTAAAGGCTCTGGCGGCCTTACAGAAGCCCGTAGATGCGTTCTTCGACAATGTCATGGTTAATGCAGAGGATGACGCCGTGCGCACTAACCGGCAGGCAATTTTACAACGGCTACGCGAACTCTTTTTGCAGATCGCTGACATTTCAGTACTAAACTAATCTTTAGCACTTTAAGTAGCTAAAGCATTGATAAGAAATAAAAAAGGAGCCAAATGGCTCCTTTTTTTCTGCTTTGATAGCTGCAACCCTTGGTTAAACGTCCAGGTTGGCCACTTTCAATGCGTTGGTTTCGATAAAGTCGCGACGTGGCTCTACATCATCGCCCATCAGCGTAGTAAATAACTGATCAGCAGCAATCGCATCCTCAATGGTAACTCGCAACATGCGACGAGTTTCAGGATCCATCGTCGTTTCCCAAAGCTGCTCAGGGTTCATCTCACCAAGACCTTTGTAGCGCTGAATATAAACGCCCCGCTTGGACTCACTGATCAACCATTCAACAGCTTCAACAAAGTCATCAACAGGTTTCTCTTTGTCGCCGCGACGGACATAACCGCCCGGCTCTACCAAGCCATTAATCTTCTCACCGATACTGACCAACTGGTCATAGTCGCGAGACATTAAAAACTCGAAATTTAACGGATAGTTGGTATCGATACCATGCTGACGCACAATCACTACAGGCAAATGCAATTTACGCTCTTCGTCAAACTGGGTCGACATAGTGTACGTAGCTGAGTTGATTTCACGAGTGGTCAAATCGTTCTGCAGCGTTGCAATCCAGTTCTGCATACCGGACTCATCTTTCATCAGCTCTTCGGTTAACCGTGGCGCATAAACCAGACGTTGTAAAAACGTCTCAGGCATACGACGTGACAACCGTACTTTGATAGCGTTCTGCACTAGCTGGTAATCATTTACCAGACTCTCCAGGTGTGGACCAGAGATGCCTGGTGCGTCAGCGTTGACGTGCAAGGACGCGTTCTCTAGCGCCATACTGGTTAGATAGGCAATCAAACCCGGATCATCTTTGATATAGGTTTCTTGCTTGCCCTTCTTCACTTTGTACAATGGCGGCTGAGCAATATACATATAGCCACGTTCGATCAGTTCAGGCATTTGACGGTAGAAAAAGGTCAACAGCAGCGTACGAATGTGCGAGCCGTCGACGTCAGCATCCGTCATGATGATGATACGGTGGTAACGTGTTTTGTCTGGATTGTATTCGTCTCGACCGATACCACAACCTAGGGCTGTAATCAGAGTTGCGACTTCTTGCGACGCGAGCATCTTATCGAAACGCGCTTTTTCGACGTTCAGGATTTTACCTTTCAGTGGCAAAATGGCTTGGAACTTACGATTCCGCCCTTGTTTTGCCGAACCGCCTGCAGAGTCACCCTCCACTATGTAGAGTTCGGAAAGTGCTGGGTCTTTTTCCTGACAATCAGCTAACTTACCCGGCAAGCCAGCTAAGTCGAGCGCGCCTTTACGGCGAGTCATGTCGCGAGCTTTACGCGCCGCTTCACGAGCACGTGCAGCATCGATAATCTTACCTACGATTATCTTTGCTTCGTTCGGTTGCTCAAGAAGGTAGTCCGCTAGCTGTGCATTCATCGACTGCTCGACTGCGGTTTTCACCTCAGATGAAACGAGCTTTTCCTTGGTTTGTGATGAAAATTTCGGATCCGGTACTTTCACCGAGATCACTGCCGTTAGACCCTCTCGCGCATCATCACCCGTTGCATTGGTCTTGTATTTTTTATTCAGCCCCTCTTTTTCCATGTAGGAATTAAGGGTGCGCGTCAATGCAGCACGGAAGCCAGCTAAGTGTGTTCCGCCATCCCGTTGAGGAATGTTATTGGTGTAACAATAAATATTTTCCTGAAACGAATCATTCCATTGCATAGCCACTTCAACCGCAATACCGTCATCACGATCTAAGGTAAAGTGGAACACGCTCTGGTGTATTGGGGTTTTCTTATCGTTCAAATATTCGATGAATGCAGCAATACCACCTTCATATTTGAAGTGGTCTTTACGGTCGTTACGTTCGTCTTGCAAAATAATCGAAACGCCCGAGTTCAAGAACGAAAGCTCACGAAGTCTTTTCGCCAAGATATCGTAGTGAAATTCTACGTCAGCGAAGATCTTAGGGCTCGGCCAAAAACGTAGCTCGGTACCGCTCCGCTCTGTGTCGCCGATTTGTTTTAGTGGTTCAACCGGATCACCAAGTTTATAGAACTGCTCGTAAACGTGACCTTGGCGACGGATAGTTAATTGCAACGTATCGGATAGCGCGTTTACAACAGACACACCTACACCGTGTAAGCCGCCTGAAACCTTGTAAGAGTTATCATCGAATTTACCACCCGCATGCAATACGGTCATGATGACCTGAGCCGCGGAAACGCCCTCTTCCTCGTGCAAGTCGACAGGAATACCCCGTCCATCATCTTTAACCGAAACAGAGCCGTCGGAGTGAATCGTGACAACGATATCTTTACAGTGTCCAGCAAGTGCTTCGTCTATCGAGTTATCGACGACCTCAAACACCATGTGGTGCAAACCCGTGCCATCATCGGTGTCTCCGATGTACATGCCTGGGCGTTTACGAACGGCATCAAGTCCTTTTAAAACTTTAATACTGGACGAATCGTAGTTATTTTCTGCCATAACGGTTTCTCTATAGTTCCTTGACGGTTCCATGTTCCACGTGGAACATTCTGGTATCAGCGCTTCGAATTATCTCAGGCAGTTCGCCCTTATTAATCGCTGAAACGAATAACTGTGCTTTAGTCGCGACCAATGCCTCGCAGAACTTCTGCTGGCTACCGGCATCTAGTTCTGCCGTAATATCGTCGACCAAATAAATACATTGTACTCCTGTTTTCGCGAAGAGGTACTCGCCTTGCACCACTTTTATCGCTGCAACAAAGAGCTTAAGCTGACCTCGCGAGAGGATAGATTTCACGTCCTCCCCATTTGCCAACATTTTAAGCTCGGCTTTATGAGGTCCTACAATAGCATGACCGTAACGGTCTTCGGCGGATTTGTTTTTAGCCATAGCGTCCCGCAACGACAAATCGCCATCCCAACCCTGCTTTAAAATGATTTTAAAATCATATTCCGGCAAAAAGTGCTTCAGCCTATCAAGTAAGACCGGCTCAAAGCCCGACCAATACTTTTGCCGTTCAGCCGCCACTTGCTCGCCAAGTTCCGCAAACTTTGTATCCCAATAGTCCCCTTCCTGACCCACGCGGCGTTGCTTTAACAAGCTGTTACGTTGTTTCAGTACGTGATTGAAACTGGTAATTTCACCGATATAGCGATGTTCCACGTGGAACACTCCCCAATCGAGGAATTGTCGTCGGACTCTGGGACCACCTAAAACAAGCTCGACAGTCTCTGGTGTCATCAACTGAACTGGCACTAATTGGGCCATTTGCCCGAATCGCCGAACCAGCTCACCATCCACCCTTATCTTTACCAATCCCTCGCGATCGCGTTGGAATCCGAGAGCATGTTTATCGCCCTGCTCATCCGTACCTCGGGCAAAAATCGTAAAACTCGATTGCTCATGTCGGATAATCTGTTTATGGGTTCCAGGGCGGAACGAACGCCCCGACCCCAAACAATAGATCGACTCAAGTAAACTGGTTTTACCGCTGCCATTGTGACCAACGATTAAATTGATCTGACGCCCGGGTAAGAGTTTTGCCTCTTCGAAATTTCGAAAATCCGTGAGCGTCAGTGCGTCAATATGCATAACGGGCTACAACGGTCTCCACCTACAGACGCATCGGCATAACGACATAGAGCGACGAGTCGTCTTCGTTATCTTCAATTAATCCGCTCGCGTCCGGACCCGAAAGGGTCATTTTAATCTTCTCGCCATGAATGGTGTTCAGTACATCGATCAGATAACTGACGTTAAAACCGATCTCCAGGCTATCGCCCTCGTACTCGACTTCGATGACTTCTTCTGCGGTTTCCTGCTCAGGGTTGTTCGCGGTCAGGCACATTTCACCACTACTCAGGGTTACACGCACACCCCGGTATTTTTCATTGGACAAAATCGCTGCGCGCGAGCAGGCTTGCTTAAGCACATTACGATCAGCGACGACAAACTTATCACCACCTTGTGGAAGTACGCGACGGTAGTCCGGGAAGCGACCGTCTACCAGCTTACTGGTGAACGACATACCATTAGTTTCAACACGGATATGATTTGCACCAATGGCGACTTTCACTTCGTTATCAGCGTCATCCAACAAGCGCATCAACTCAGTGATGCCTTTGCGCGGTACGATCACCTGACGGCCTGTCAGGTTAGGCTGAGGGATTTCAACTGCACTCATCGCCAGGCGGTGACCATCCGTTGCGACCGTGCGCAATGTGTTCGCATCCGTCTCAAACAACATACCGTTGAGGTAGTAGCGCACATCCTGGTTCGCCATTGAGAAGTGAGTACGCTCCATCAGATCGCGCAGGACACTCTGTGAGGTGACCAACTGGATATCACTATCCCAATCGTCAATATTGGGAAAATCTTCTGCAGGCAGCGTTGCTAAGGTGAACTTACTACGCCCTGAACGAATCGTCGCCTTTTCGCCACTGGCACTCACTTCAACTTGTGCGCCGTCGGGTAAGCTACGGACGATATCCACCAGCTTTTTCGCTGGGACGGTCAGTTGCCCTTCTTCGCCACCTTCAATATCACATACAGAAACCAACTCGACTTCAAGGTCGGTTCCGGTCAGGCGTACATGGTCAGACGCGACCTGTATCAATACATTCGATAAAATTGGAATCGTATGGCGCCGTTCAACAGCGCCACTGACCACTTGCAGCGGCTTTAAGAAAGCATCGCGATTGATGGTAAATTTCATCCCGTTAGTCCCCTGTAGTCGTATCCCTGCAGCACCGGCCTTTTTACCACCTGCTCTTAGGCTGATAACGTGCGGATTAAGTTTCTATAGTCTTCTTTTATATCATGTTGCGCGTCTTTTAATTCTTGAATTTTTCGACACGCATGTAAAACGGTTGTGTGGTCACGGCCACCAAAGGCATCGCCGATTTCCGGTAAACTGTGGTTAGTTAGCTCTTTGGCTAACGCCATGGCCAGTTGTCGTGGCCTCGCGACCGAGCGGCTGCGGCGCTTCGACAGTAAATCCGCCATCTTAATGTTGTAATATTCGGCGACGGTCTTTTGTATATTTTCTATGGTCACCAATTTTTCTTGCGCCGCAATCAAGTCCCGTAGAGCCTCGCGCACGAAATCAATAGTGATCTGCCGTCCGGTCAGATTTACATTGGCCGCGAGACGGTTTAGTGCGCCTTCGAGCTCGCGCACATTTGAGCGCAACCGTTTTGCGATGAAAAACGCGACCTCATGAGGCAAGGTAATTCCCCGCTCTTGCGCTTTACGAATTAAAATCGCAACTCGCGTTTCCAGTTCCGGAGGCTCAATAGCAATAGTAAGTCCCCAGCCAAACCGCGAACGCAAACGATCCTCGACCCCTTCAATTTCTTTTGGGTAGAGATCACTGGTCATTATAATCTGCTGATTACCTTCAAGTAAGGCATTAAAAGTATGGAAAAACTCTTCTTGCGAGCCTTTCTTATTAGCAAAGAAATGGATGTCATCAATAAGCAATGCATCAACTGAACGGTAGTAACGCTTAAATTCATTAATTGAGTTATTTTTCAGTGCGTTAACCATGTCCTGGACAAAACGCTCGGCACGCATATAGAACACTTTCGCGCCCTTTTTATTGGCCATGATGGCATTACCCACGGCATGCAGCAGGTGGGTTTTACCTAACCCGGTGCCACCGTAAACAAACAAAGGGTTGTAGACGCCACCCGGGTTCTCGGCAACCTGTGATGCTGCCGCCCGTGCCAGTTGATTGGACTTACCTTCAACGAAGTTATCGAAGGTATATTCAGGATGGATATTGCATTCAAATGCAGGAGCCGGACCATCGTCATCCCAGGGGCTCTGGCGGCGACTTGGTCGCTCTGCGGCACGACGAGGTTCTGCTTTTTTAGCAGCCGGCGGTTCGCTGCCATTGGTTTTACGTTCGATACCACCCACGGCGAACGAGACATTGGGAGTGTCCCCACCTTTCTCTTTTGCGGCTTCACCCAAGTAGTCGTTGATCAGGTTAAGATATTTATCTTTTACCCAATCAACCACGTACATATTTGGCGCATACAATGTCAGCGTTTGGTCTGCCAGGTCTGCTTGAAGAGGACGGATCCACGTATTGAAATGTTGCGTCGACAGCTCGCTCTGTAGGCGTTCAGTACATTGCTCCCACAGCGATTTATTCACACTCGACTCCCTGCATTTTTTATCGCAACGGCGATCCTCGCTGAGTGCCCCACTCTTACACTACTTTGTCACCAAAGACGCGAAAATCGACCGCAAAATATTGTATAATTAGAATCCTTCGATTGTACTGAAGTCACGCTAAAATCGCCACCCTGAAAGGCCATTTATGCGACCAATTGCATTAAGGTTATCCACAATAATGATCGCTGTTTTTTCATGATTGTGGATAGCTTTTGTCGTTGACTTTGATCCTTTTTATCGATAGAATTCGCGCTCTAAATTTTTGGTAACCCGATTACGGAAGTAACGTCATGAAAAGAACATTTCAACCAAGCGTATTAAAGCGCAAGCGTAGCCACGGTTTCCGTGCTCGTATGGCAACTAAAAACGGCCGCCAGGTTTTGGCTCGTCGTCGTGCCAAGGGCCGCAAAGTCCTGTCTGCGTAATTGAAGCAGTATTCCTATGGCCGGGAGTTACGTCTGTTAACTCCCGCTCAATTTCAGCAAGTCTTTAATGCCCCCCCGGTGAAGGCCGTTACGGCTGAGCTCACCATGCTCGCAACTCCCAATCAGCTAAGCCATCCACGCATCGGCGTAACGATTTCTAAAAAACGTGCGAAACGCGCTGTGGATCGAAATCGAATAAAACGCAAGATTCGCGAGAATTTTAGGCTAAAACAGCATAAAATACCGGCATTCGACATCATCGTTATAGCGAAAAGCGGTATCGTCGATCTCGACAGTGATGCTTTGCAACAACGGCTCGATTATTTATGGCGAACATTAAGCAAGCGGTGCGTGCAATACCTATCGGCTGCATCCGATTCTACCAGTGGTTCATAAGCCCGCTGATTGGTCCGCGCTGTAGGTTCCAACCGACTTGCTCGCAATACGCCATCGAAGCGATTCAAAAGCATGGTATGATGCGGGGCTTCTGGCTTGCCAGTAAACGCATTAGTAAATGTCATCCCGGTCATCCGGGCGGCTACGACCCGGTGCCAGACGCAAAAGCATCGGAATCAACGAACGAAAGTACAAAAGAGACGAAGGACTTATGAATTCGCCACGTTCCATATTGTTTATTGCTTTTTTGGTAGTGAGCTTCTTCCTCTACCAGAACTGGGTAGTTGATACAGCGCCAGGCACACAAAAAGCAACGCAAACACAGACGCAAACCACACCGACTTCTACTACCGACGCGGGCGTACCAGAGGCAACTCCAAGTCTTGGCTCCGATGCCAGTGTTCCTACCGCAACTGGCGAAACACCTGCCACGGTAGCAAGCACCCAAGGCGCCCGGGTTAACGTAACGACGGACGTCCTGGACGTTGAGATCGCGTTGCGTGGTGGTGATGTCGTTAACGCTAAGCTGCGCGAGTTCGCTCGTACACAAGATTCAGAAGCGCGTTTTGAGCTCTTACACGACGACCCGAACCAACTTTACATCGCTCAATCAGGTTTAGTGGGTAAAGACGGAACGGATTCCGCCAGTGGCCGTCCAGTGTTCTACGTGGAACGTGATAGCTACACCATGACGGGGGATACCCTTCGTGTTCCTATGACCTACACCCTCGATGATGGCTCAAAGATCACCAAAACCTTCGTGTTCACGCAAGGTTCATACGCCATCGATGTGGTTTACACTATCGAGAACGCAGCAGGTCAGCATAAAGAAGTCCAATTCTACGCGCAGCTGAAGCAAATCATCTCTGATGCCGGTGGCAGCATGATGATGCCAACCTACAAAGGCGGTGCCTATTCATGGGACGAAGATCGTTACGAAAAATACGACTTCGACGACATGCGTGACAAGCCGTTAAGTATTGCTACCGAAGACGGCTGGATTGGCATGCTAGAGCACTACTTTGTCAGTGCCTGGATTCCTCGCAGCGAAGGTACCAAGCAGCTTTCTTCTAGTGTATTGAGCGGCAATCAGGCGTTGATGCGCGTGATTTATCCCACCGCAACAATCGCGCCTAACAGCCAGGCGGAAATCCGCTCGACCCTGTTTGTCGGTCCAAAAGACCAGGATGCTATGGCCGCTGTAGCGGAAAACCTCGATCTGACGGTCGATTATGGTTTCTTATGGTGGTTAGCACAGCCAATATTTAAATTACTTCAGTTCCTGCAAAGCTTCCTGATCAACTGGGGTCTGTCGATTATTGCAGTTACCGTCATCATCAAAGCCTTGCTCTATCCGCTGACCAAAGCACAGTATGTGTCGATGGCGAAAATGCGGATGATTCAGCCGAAAATGAAGGCATTACGCGAGCGTCATGGCGACGACCGTCAGAAAATGTCTCAGGCGATGATGAAGCTGTATAAAGAAGAGAAAGTAAATCCGCTGGGTGGTTGTTTGCCTATGCTGCTGCAGCTTCCGATCTTCTTGTCGTTGTACTGGGTATTGCTGGAAAGTGTCGAACTTCGCCACGCTCCGCTGTTCCTCTGGATTGAAGATTTGTCAGCGAAAGACCCGTATTACATCCTGCCATTACTGATGGGTGTATCGATGTGGTACATGCAGCGCTTGCAGCCAGCACCGGGTACCGATCCGATGCAGCAGAAGCTGATGCAGTACATGCCGGTGATCTTTACGGTCTTCTTCCTGTGGTTCCCATCAGGTCTGGTGCTGTACTGGTTGAGTAACAACTTGATCACCATCGCCCAGATGCAGTGGATTTACCGCGGCTTAGAGAAAAAAGGCATGATGGAGCGCCGTAAGAAAAAATGAGCTTCGAGCTAAGTAACGATACCATCGTCGCACAGGCCACCCCGCCCGGCCGTGGTGGGGTTGGTATCGTTCGTGTCAGTGGTCCGGCAGCCAAAGCTGTTGCTGAGACAATGTTGGGTCACTGTCCACCTCCACGTAAAGCCGAATACCTTCCCTTCAGAGACACACAAGGCCAGTTACTCGATGAGGGTATAGCCTTATTCTTCGCTGGTCCCAACTCGTTTACCGGTGAAGATGTGCTTGAACTGCAAGGCCACGGCGGTCCAGTGCTTATCGATATGATCGTCAAGGCGATCCTGGACTTACCCAATGTCCGCCCAGCTCGTCCCGGCGAGTTTAGTGAACGCGCGTTCCTCAACGATAAGCTTGATTTAACCCAGGCTGAAGCCATTGCCGACCTTATCGACACCACCTCAGAGCAAGCAGCCAAAGCCGCCTTACAGAGCTTACAGGGCGGCTTCTCGCACGAAATCGACCAGCTTGTTGATGCGGTGATTTCCCTGCGCATGTACGTTGAAGCCGCAATCGATTTTCCAGAAGAAGAAATTGATTTCCTTAGTGACGGCAAAGTCACCGCTGATCTGGAAGCCATTCTCGACCATATGCAGCAGGTGATGGTGCAAGCGAAACAGGGCTCGTTATTACGTGAAGGGATGAAGGTCGTTATCGCTGGCCGGCCAAACGCAGGTAAATCAAGCCTGTTGAACGCGCTCGCTGGCCGCGAGTCTGCCATTGTGACAGCCATCGCCGGCACTACCCGCGATGTCTTGCGCGAGCACATTCAGATTGACGGTATGCCACTACATATCATCGACACCGCTGGCTTACGCGAAAGCCCGGACGAAGTCGAAAGAATAGGCATTCAACGCGCCTGGGATGAAATTCGCGGTGCCGACCGAGTACTTTTCATGGTCGATGCCACCGAAACCAACGCCGTGCATCCTGTTGATATCTGGCCGGAGTTTTTCGAGCAGTTGCCTGCCGAATTACCTTTCACAGTGATACGCAACAAAGTTGATTTAAACGCTGAATCGGTAGAACTTGAAGATATCGGCGGCGTTCCTGTGTTACACCTGTCCGCAAAAACCGGAAGCGGCGTGGAGCTGCTACGTGAACACCTGAAACACTGCGTAGGCTACCAGGCCACCAGTGAAGGCAGCTTCATGGCACGACGCCGTCACCTCGATGCGCTCACCAAAGCACGTGAGCACTTACTTACTGGTCAGGACGCATTAGAGCAGCATGTTGCTGGCGAAATCCTCGCGGAAGAGCTGCGCCTTGCGCAGCAGCACCTGAACGAAATCACCGGAGAATTTACCTCCGATGATCTGCTTGGCAAGATTTTTAGTTCGTTTTGCATCGGCAAGTAAAACGGCCAAAAAGATCGAAAGGTACTAGCTAACTACAAACGAGCTATTCCGCAACGCCTGACCGCGTGGATGGCCACCAGAAATTATGTTTATGGTTGCGTGCTCGCCGCTACACGAAGCTCAGGCTATCGTCGTAACCGGGAAACATCAGTAAACTGAAATATTTTTCAGGCCTGCTTCAGAGGCAGCACCGTGGGGCTTTACGCGTCTCACGTTCTTAGCTTCTTGTTCATAAGCACGATGACGGACGTCCCATAACTCAACTGCATGCTGAATATTCAACCAGAACTCCGGCGTATTCCCCAAAGCCGCTGCAAGTTTGATTGCCATGGGTGCTGTCAGCGTGCCTTTGTCATGCGCAATCCGGCTGAGTGTATTTCTGTGCACACCCATTGCTTCGGCAAGTTCACTGATCGCTATGTTCATCGGCTCCAGAAACTCCGTGACCAGCATTTGGCCAACGGTCACTGGACGACGTTTTGTATTCCTCATTACCATAACCTCCTCTAGCCCTTGTAAACATGCGGATCTAGATACGTATCCAGGGCGATGCCGTCTTCCCAGCGAAAGATCAGGCGATACTGCTTATTAACCCGGATGGAACACCATCCAGACAGGTTTCCCTGCAAATGTTCAAAACGATTACCTGGTGGAATCCTCAAGTCTGACTCCTGCGTCGCGGCATCCAGAATCTGAATCTTCCTAAAGAGGGCGCTTTCAATAGTGCTGGGTATTTTCTTATGACTTTGGTCTTGTTCGTAAAAAACCTCTAGCCACGTATCCCTGAATTTAACCGCCATGATTGCCTGATCACTTTTTACTCATTTTATGCACAACAGCGTTGTGCGTCAAGTCCGTTCAAAATGAGAACGGATCCGTTTAGAAAACGATATTACTATAATTTGGTCTGACAGAAAGGGACTATCGAGCAACTTCAAGGCGCTGATTTCATAGAGATAAAATCGTATACAAGGCTCCCACTTATCCCAGTTTAAAATGGGTCGTCAGGAGCCGACGCAGAGGAAATTTGCCAATATTTACATTTTTTTCGCAAATTTCAGCACTCCAATGGTGCTCCGAGAATTTCATAACGATATGTTTTTAAATGATTTTATAGATTCTGTATCGGGAAGTAAAATCGCTAACCCTCCGAAATTTCCGGAGCGGTTCTCGGTGTTAAGGTTGCGACTCACATACATCCCAATGCGTTACGGTCGACACAATGCACTGGCGACTGCCATCCTCAAGGGTTGAGCAAGTCTCCGTTTCAGTCGTCGTTGCGCAACGGAAATATCCTAAATCCGGGCCAGCACCTTCGCCAGTATCCGCTGGGAACCACTGCGGCGAGCCTTGGCTAAGAGTTTCCGAAATTTCCGGGTCATCGAATAAGGTACTTAGACATCCGATATCATCCTCATCGAGAAGGCTAACGGGTCCTTGAAGTAATTGTTCTAAATTGACTCCCTCGATACGCGAACTTGGATAGACGAGATGAAATTCAAGATAGATTCTTTCGAGCTCAGGAGCAGTCGCGTCGCCTACATAATTTACGCGAAAGGCCAATCTGTCCTCCGTCGGGTCTCCATTAAACGACACAATATGATGCAAATTGTTCTGGTTATGCTCGACACTGAGAGAAATACCTCCCCTTCCCACAGAGAAGCCGGTCAAATCCGTGTCTCTAGTGACCGATTGGAACGATTGAGAACCTGCCGCATTCGCTAATACATCGGCCATAATATCCTCGAGCTCCGCTCGATAACTCGTACTCGTGAAATAACGTACTGGGCTTACACTACAGTCCTCTCCGCCACTGTTCGGGTCTGAACTCGATTTTTGTTCGTCAGCACTCAAGGCAACGGAAATATCATCGCTGCTAATATCCGTTACAGTAGGCGCAGCACGCATCATTTCGCGAAAATCCTGGTCGGTCTGATAAAACAGTTGCAGATCAGAAAGCTCATGGTCATTTATCGTCAACGTGGTAATGACCGGAGCAGAACGGTTACAAAAGGAACCGGTACACGGATAACTCACTCGAAATTTATAAGCTTCTTCAGAGATAGGGTTTGCAACGATAAAGGTGCTGAACACTGGGTCACAAACAACGTCATCTGGTGTCGGTGCTGAAGTGCCGGTATTAGTAGAGTAACAATTCGGCTCCGGGACATGTTGTGCTGCTACCCACTCTGCTTTTTGCGCATCACAAGTATCGCAGGAATAGATCTTATCGACAGCAAGAGCAGCACCCGAACAGGTTAAGCCAGCAGCAACAATGAGGGTCTTCAGAAGAGCAACAGACCGGCGCTTAGGAGGCGCTATGTGGTTAGTTTCCATGTGGTTAGTTTCCATGTGTGATCCACGGTTTGTAACGCTAACGAACCCACTCCACTATGTCAACATTTTATATACACCTGTAATGCTCAACCAAATCCGTGCTTTGTTGTAGTACAGCTCGGTGCCGGGGATGAGGATTTGTCCCGTAAAGCGAACGCAGGCGTCGCTACTGTTCTTCGGATTGCCTTAAGCATCGTAAGCATAGCGCCAGTTGCCAAACCCGGGCCATGCCATCGTAGCTCCCAAAGGATATTAAACACCCACACTTTATGTAGATATGTAATAAGCGGCAAGACTCAGACAAATACTATATTTTAATATCAAAATATTGTTGACTTGTCGTTTCATATGTTATTGAATCGGTGCCAACGAATTTTGGTCGGGTAGTAGCTCGTCTGGGATAATTATCGAGCTGTTAGTCGGTTGCATTGGTAGGTGCCTGACAGATCACAATGGAGTGTCAGGCATGAATCATCGTCAACAACTTTTAATTTTCATTTCTCTGTTATTCGTATCGCCCGCTGTCGTTGCGCAAACGACTTCATCCTCAATCTTTAACTACGACGCAAAAGGACGCCTCGTCGAGGTCGATAACGGCACCACGTTCATCGAGTACGCCTATGACAAGGCCGGCAATCGCATCGCTGTCGGGAATGAACGCCTGGATCAAATAATGGGTCCAATCATTACTGAATTCGAGGTGCCCATGATGGCATCTGGACTGGGCGACAATACTTATGTTACCTGGGCTTCCACGAACACCACGTCCTGCGCCATAACGTTCGAGAATCAGGTGAACTCGTATCCTGATTTGCCGAGCTCGGGATACCTTTATATTCGCGTATTTGCATCCGGCGCTGTATTCCTGCAATGCGTGGATGGCAGCGAAAGTGCTGAATCCTCAAGCTACATATTTTATCAATCAGGGGGCGGAGGACCTATCGGAATTTAATCGCCGATGTCGTACCACACCAACCCTTACTGATTAAAATATAGGATCTTTGTTATGCACATTCGTACTCAGTTTTACACCGCAATCGTCATTGTTTGCGCGTTTTTCGCCGAGCCAGCAATCGCTCAGGAAGAGCAGTACAATATCAAGCCGCTGCAAGTGGCGCCTGACCCGAACAACGTTGACTTGTTAAGCGGTAAATTTAATCCGGACCTTCCCGTACTCGAGGTTCCTGCGGCGCCACGATTGACGCTAAGCACCTTGCAACAGTTCGACAGTAAAGTCGTCGGCCAGCTTTACAGCAATACGGGTGAGCGCAGTGAGAGCTTTTCCCTGACTTTTGGCGCTGAGGTTTCAGAGGCGTTCAAATGCACCTCCAATGGCTGTATGGCACAAAACAACACCGGCTCAACCTTCGACGGACAGGTCGGCAATAACATTTTCCGCTACGTGCAGGGTAAAACCGGTATTCGCGTAACCTACGCATCAAAAAGTTCCTATTTCGACTACAGCGGCGTTACGGGTTCCACGGTGCCTTCGCAAAGTACCTATTACGCCAGCCTCATTGACTACCCTGACGGTGAAACTGTTTCCATCACCTATGACAAAGCAACGCTACAGAACTCGGTCATTCTTCACCGGCCTGCGAAGATGGTTTCGAGCACGGGTTACGAAATGTCATTCAGTTATTTTTCCAATGACAGCGCCACAGGTGCGTCTGGCTGGTCGAAATTAAAGCGCGCTTCTATTGTGAAAACCTCCGCACCGACGGTGACCCTCGCAGAACTAGACTACCCAACCGACAGTAATGCGACCGATCTTGGCGGCAGAGACTGGCATTTTAGTGGCTTTACCAATGCGCTTGGTGCGAGTGAATCAGCAAAAACGTTCACCATGCGGGGGCCAGCGGATACCCAAGATCAACTTTCAATCTCAAGCGCGACGAGAAATT
Source organism: Pseudidiomarina terrestris (assembly GCF_030466405.1). Taxonomy (GTDB): domain Bacteria; phylum Pseudomonadota; class Gammaproteobacteria; order Enterobacterales; family Alteromonadaceae; genus Pseudidiomarina; species Pseudidiomarina terrestris. The sequence goes on from NZ_JAGGJF010000001.1 coordinate 803,719, forward strand.
ATGCAGGCAGTTATCATAACGATTTTGTGACCCGTGTGGTCAATGCCGGGCACGTTTATGATTACACCTATACCGGTCATGCCGAGGTGGGCTTCAGTACCGCACGACGCTTTTCACGTTTGGTTATCACAGGACCGGCGGGGTATCAGCGCACGTTAGAGTACTATCTGAAAGACACCCCCTACCCGCATCAGCTGATAAAAAGTGATACAGACTCAATTGGCAATACAACACACTACACCTACGTAGGCAATCGTATTGATACGGTCACCTTTCCCGAAGGAAATAAAGTCCAGTTTACCTATGACACCATGGGTAATATCACCAGCAAGCGCGCGATTGCAAAAGCTGGCTCAGGACTTGCCGACATCGTTGAGCGGGCAATTTACCCATCGGCGGCATCATGTACGGGGATCTTGTGTTACCGGCCACTTTACACCCTCGATGCGAAGGGCAATCGAACAGATTATACCTTTGATGCCGGGCATGGCGGCTTATTAACCCGCACGGAGCCTGCGGATGCCAGCGGCTTCCAGCGCCGTACCACACATTCCTATACCCTGATTGATGGCATTTATCGCCTCACCAGGACCACGGTATGCGCCATCGGCCAATGCGGTGGTTCACAGACCCAGATCACGACGTATACGTACTCGGGCTCGACAGGACTGATACAAACCAAAACACTTTCCAATGCCAGTGGTACATTGAGCCAAACCACGACCTACACCTATGATGCAGCGGGTCGGCCACTCATTGAAGACGGGCCGTTAAGCGGCAGTGATGATGCAACATCGTACCGTTATGATTTATCCGGCCGACCAACGTGGGAAATCGGTGCGCGCAACGCCGCCGGATTTTACCCGGCGCAGAAAACCACGTACCCAACGGTGAGTGCCCGCAGAACACTGGTACAAAGTGGCACCGTTGCCTCGCGCGGCAGTACCAGCCTGACAATGGATACGGTTCAGACAGACTATCTGGATGCGAACAACCGTGTCAGCAAATCGACAGTGGCGGCACCGTCGGCTTTAACGAAAGTGACGCAATTTACTTATGACACCAGAGGGCGGTTGTTGTGCGAAGCGACACGCATGAATGCTGCAAGTTTTGGTGCTTTGCCAGCTTCGGCATGTACCTTAGGCAGTGAAGGTAGTGCCGGACCTGACCGCATTACCAGCTATAGCTATGATGCGAACTCGAATCTTAAAAGTACCCTGACGGGGCTCGGTACCGCCGCTGAAGGTCTTGAGCAGTTCACGGTGTATACGGCGAACGGTGAGGTCAGCAGGCGTGAGGACGGTAATGGCAATAGTACAACGTACAGTTATGATGGGCATGACCGTCTGTACCGCACCACCTTCCCGGATGCGAGCTACGAGCAAAATGGTTATGACGCGAACGGTAATCTGACAGCGTTTCGCAAGCGTGATGGGGTGACGTTGATCCATAGCTACGATAGCCGGGATCAGCGTACAAGCTCGCTCATACCAAACGAAAACACCATTTACTTTAGCTATGACAGCCTGGGCCGTGAAACTCAGGTCACCCGTGGAGCACAAGTGGTGGCTTACGGTTATGATGGCCTGGGCCGACGTATCTCGGAACGTACGAACAATCGTACCCTGGTCTACAGTTACGATAGTGCAAGCCGTCGGACCCGCACGACCTTCCCGGATGGCTTCTTTGTGACCTACAGTCATGACGCGGGTGGGCGGCTGACGGATATTTTTGAAAATGGCACGACGGGCGTTATTGATTTTAGTTACGACCGCCCGGGTCGGGTCAGCCGCATTGAGCGTGCTGGCAGCACCATCACCACGTTCAGCTACGACGGCATGGGCCGGGTGCTTGATTTCGATCACCAGGGATTCAACGACAGCAGTTACAGCTATAATCCGGCCAGTCAGTTGCAGAGCAAAACGGTCAGCAACGCGGATTATCAAATTCAGGTGCCGACGCTAAGCACTGAATTTTACAGCGTGAATAACCTCAACCAGTATACGCAAGTCACTGTAGATGGTGCGCCGGAGTACGCGAACTACACCAGTGCGGGCAATCTGGCTGGTTTTGACGGTTGGAGCTATGTTTACGATGCCCATAATCGCCTGGTGGCAGCGAACGGTCCTGACGATACGGTAGCGCTTAGCTACGATGCCACGGGTCGCTTAACGCGTACGGTACACAACGGCGAAGTCATTGATTATCTGTACGACGGTGATGAACTGGTGGCGGAGTACAGCAGCTCAGGCACGCTGTTGCGGCGCTTTATTCATGGCCTTGGTAACGATGACCCGGTCATTCGTTATGAAGGTGCTGGCGTAAACGCCCGCCGTTATCTGCTGGCCGATGAGCGCGGCAGCATCATCGCCGAAATGACAAGCTCCGGTGCCCTGCTGCAAGCGCATCAGTACGATGCCTACGGCAACCCGAAGCACAGCAGCGATGCACGCTTTCGTTTTACCGGACAAATCCTCATCCCCGGCACCGAGCTGTACTACTACAAAGCACGGGTTTACCATCCGCGGCTGGGCCGGTTTATGCAAACCGACCCCATCGGCTACAAAGATGGCATGAACTGGTATGCTTATGTGAGGAATGACCCAATAAACTTAGCTGATCCAACTGGTAAAAACTCCGAAGAAGCGAACTTGTGGGCAAATATGCTTGGATTCAAATCTTCTTCTGAAGCTACTTCAAAGATAAATGATTCTATGGAGTCAGTTCGCCAGACAGTAGTCCACGCTTTGCCATCAAGGGAAACCGTTCATACGGTTGCAAACAGTGCGTCTCTTACGCTGGCGGTGGCTGCTGCAACAACACCGTGCACAGGTTTATGCGCGGGAGCATCGTTAGCTATTGATGCAGCTGTTGCCGTAGATCATTTAAGCCAAGGAGATATTAACAGTGCCGCTTTGACAATGTTACCGGGCGCAACTGGTGAAGCTGCTTCGGTAGCTCATAAAACTACTAAGGCAGTTGTTAATGTCGCAGAATCGGCCAAACGAGGTGCGGCTGCAAATGTATTAACAAATCAGGCTGTTAGTGGTACGCAAACGTATCAAGATAAGAAAGAAGAGGGTAATTAAGTTGAAGGCACTAGCGCTATTCTCATTCTCGTTGTTACTCTTCGTCTTGGCTGGCGTATATATAGCTGAAAGAGCGATGTTAGAAGACTGGCTCTGGGCAGGAATTTTGTTTTTGATTGGTTATCAATGGGTTCATTTATTTATCTTGAATAAAAACATGTACACTTTATATGTTGGTGAACCATTATATGCAAACAGCGGTAAGTACAAATATTTAAGAGTTTGGCACTTTTGTATAGGATTGGTTATTTGTATATCGTCTTCAATAGTTTGAATCAAAAACTACACTCGTGCGGGGCTTTTGTAGTGGCATACGAGTGTGTTCAACATTCTGTGTCAGCTACGACGACATGGGCTGGGTGCTTGATTGCGACTACCAGGGGATTTAACGACCGCAGTTACAGCTATAATCCGGCCAGTCAGTTGCAGCGAACGGCCCTGACGATACGGTAGCGCTTAGCTACGATGCTACCGGTCGCTTAACGCGCACGGTACACAACGGCGAAGTCATCGATTATCTGTACGACGGCGATGAGCTGGTGGCGGAGTATCACAGCAACGGCACGCTGTTACGCCGCTTTATTCATGGACTTGGCAACGATGACCCGGTCATTCGTTATGAAGGTGCTGGGGTCAACGCCCGCCGTTATCTGCTGGCCGATGAGCGTGGCAGCATCATCGCCGAAATGACAAGCTCCGGTGCCCTGCTGCAAGCGCATCAGTACGATGCCTACGGCAACCCGAAGCACAGCAGCGACGCACGCTTTCGTTTTACCGGACAAATCCTCATCCCCGGCACCGAGCTGTACTACTACAAAGCACGGGTTTACCATCCGCGGCTGGGCCGGTTTATGCAAACCGACCCCATCGGCTACAAAGATGGCATGAACTGGTACGCTTATGTTGGGAATGACCCGCTGAATGGGACGGACCCGACGGGGGAAATTGCTTTTGTTATACCTGCTATCCCTTGGGCTGCTGCTGCAATCAAAGCTGCGTTGTTTACTGGTAGCGCAGGGGTTGTGGCTTATGGCGCTTCAGAGGCCTACAATGAAATGTCTGATGACGATGGCTCAATTGACATCGAAGATGCGGCTGATCTTGTTGACGATTTGGCAGGTAAGGAGTTAATTGGTGAAATAGAAGCTGGCGAAGGAACAGTATTAGACGGTATGGGAGATCCAAAGTTTGATAAAGACACAGGAACGCATGATAAGGTAGTTAAAAATCGTCCAAATGCGGATGGTACTAAGACTGAATTACATACAGAACGACATAGAGAAACTCAAAGGGTCGATAGTGCTAAAATCAAGCAGGATGGTAGATTTAGTCGTAAAAACAATCAGTAACCGCATCTGCTATATGGAAAATAAAAATGATCGTTAAAAAATTAGCTAGCTCTTTATGTCAAGATGCGAACCTGTTGAAGGAAAGTAAAACGTACATTGTATACGCAATTTTATTTGACGAAGATGTTAAGTTTCTAGTTGAGGATGAAGATGTTTTTTCATTTCCATTTTTTGTATCAGCTAAAGAGGTGGAGATCATTGATAATAAGGTTTCAAGTTATTGGAAATATTCAAACCCTCTAACTAGAACCCCCAAATCCAGCTCTAGGTCTGCGATGCTTGCTTGTGAAGAAATGCTAGAACGCTTTTTTTATCAAACGCTAGTTGATGGGGAATTGAGTTCAAAAAGAAAGTGGGAATTGTTAAAGGAACGTTTAGATAAAGAGTTTGATTAACCAAGTGGTACTTGATAGCTGAGCGGATTGAATGAGTGTATTCAAGATTCTGTGTCAGCTACGACGACATGAGCCGGTTGCTTGATTGCGACTACCAGGAATTTAACGACCGCAGTTACAGCTATAGTCCGGTAAGTCAGTTGCAGCGAACGGCTCTGACGATGCGGTAGCGCTTAGCTACGATGCCACGGGTCGCTTAACGCGCACGGTACACAACGGCGAAAGCATCGATTATCTTTACGACGGCGATGAGCTGGTGGCGGAGTACAGCAGCTCAGGCACGCTGTTGCGGCGCTTTATTCATGGCCTTGGCAACGATGACCCGGTCATTCGTTATGAAGGTGCTGGCGTAAACGCCCGCCGTTATCTGCTGGCCGATGAGCGCGGCAGCATCATCGCCGAGATGACCGACAATGGCGCCCTGCTGCAAGCGCATCAGTACGATGCCTACGGCAACCCGAAGAACAGCAGCGATGCACGCTTTCGTTTCACCGGGCAAATCCTCATCCCCGGCACCGAGCTGTACTACTACAAAGCACGGGTTTACCATCCGCGGCTGGGCCGGTTTATGCAAACCGACCCCATCGGCTACAAAGATGGCATTAACTGGTATGCTTATGTGGGGAATAACCCGCTGAATGGGACGGATCCCACGGGTAAAGAATCCAAACTGGCTATTCAGCAAGATGCCAGCCTTAAAAAGTTCACTAGTGGCGAGAGCAGCAGGGAGGAAGCTACAAAAAACGTAGCAGAGCTTGCAGGTGGTGAGGTTGCAAAAACTATTATTGGAATCGCTACCCCTATGGGGATAGTTATGGATGTGGCGGAGGCGTTGGCTGACGGTGAGGTGCCAATAAACGAGGCTGCTGGTGAAGCGGGTGAGGCAGGTGCGGGCGGAATTACCGGGCAGATACAACGGGATATAGGTTCTGGTGGAAGTATTCGAGCAAGGGTGCTGAAATTCGGGATTGAACAAATTAGTGGAGAGGCGCTAAAAAAAGGCACTGAAAAGGTTGATGAATTAGTGAACGAAGAAATAGACCAAGCACTATGAACAGAAACAATCTATTACTGAAAATCGTTTTTTATCTTATTTGTGCATCATTTTGCGGGTATACATTTTACGATGGCCTTGTTTCAGATACGATTTATGTAAGAAGCAATGAAGTTCATATAAAGGATAATTTTGAAGCATATTACGTTCAGCTTAGCTTTTGGGCTCTCGGCGTTTTATTTTTTACTTACTTAATACTCGAAGCGCCGGTGAAGGCACTACTGAAAAAAATAAGGAAAGAGAATGAGTAAAGCTGCAACCATTTTGGCAATGTTGATGGTGTATTTGAGTGCTGATGTTTGTGCTAATGACTCTTTCGAAGGCGTTATCGAATATAAGATCCAAAGCAAAGCGTTAATACCGGAAATACCACAAGAACTTCTGGACTCAACCTATGGTAACTCGCAAACAATTTACTACGGAAAGGGTGGTCATTTCAGGATAGAAACTAACAGCACTGTCGGTAACTGGGAAATTTACCGAGCGGACGAAAACAAACAATATATTAAGACGAAACCGAACGCTGAAATAGAAGTTTTTGATGCATCAGAGGAAAACCGAGTCTTAAAGCATTTGACGGTTAAGGACGCGGAACTCAAAGTGCTCGGGCGCAATACGAAGTTAATTGAGATAGCTTATGAAGATGGAAGTATTTCAAGGTATTGGTACGCGCCAAGCCTGTATATCAACCCAGAGCCTTATGAAAATTTGAAATTCGCTTACTATGATAGGTATTGGGAAATTGCCAAGTCACCTTATCTTCAGCATGAGCGAATTCACGACACTTGGAAGGTCACCTACACCGCCGTTAATGTTGTTGAAAAAGAAGTTTCTGACGACTTGTTTCAGCCGCAATAAGTTGAATCTAAGAGGACGTTCAATATTCTGTCTCAGCCGCATCTCTCCATCAGCTAATTGCGACTTTCCCGCCAACACATACACCTGGCAATCCACCGCCAAATCAGCAAGAATAGGCGCACTTTCCAGTATTTCCGCACTGTCAGCACAAGCTGACAGCAGCCCCAACAACGAGAGCAAAAAATATGGGACTCATTCTTAAACTGGTACTTGGTATTGTCTTCGGTACCTTGATTGGCTTGTACATGCCAGATTGGTTTACGCAGCTTTTGCTGACCTTTAAGGTTTTGTTCGGCGAGTTGCTGTTTTTTACCATTCCATTACTGATTCTGTTTTTCATCACCAGCGGTATTGCTGGCTTACCACAAAAATCAGGCAGACTACTCGGACGTACGCTGGTCATCGCCTATTTATCGACAATTTTGGCGGGCATCGCGGCGTATTTCATCGCCCGTCTGGTGGTGCCTTTATTGACCGCCGCAGGAACCGATGGCACCACTGCGACTGAAGTGCTGGAGCCTTTTATCACTGTCGATGTGCCGCCCGTGTTCGGCATTATGACGGCGCTCGTATTGGCCTTTATTTTTGGCCTGGGAATAGCCGCAACACAAGCGCTGCAGCTGAAACAGTTGTCGGACCAAGGTCGCGATATTATCGAACGCCTGTTGGCTAACGTTATTATTCCGTTGTTGCCGTTCTACATTGCTGGCGTGTTCGCTGGAATGGCACATGCAGGCACCGTTTTTCAAACCTTGCAAACCTTCGGTATCGTGTTGCTGATGGCGGTGGCGTTGCACTGGGTGTATCTGACGACCATGTATGTGCTTGCCGGATTACGTCATGGTCGCAGCCCCTTTGGTCTATTGAAAACCATGTTGCCGGCCTACTTTACCGCGTTAGGTACGATGTCGAGCGCCGCTACTATCCCGGTCAGCTTACGCTGTGCGAAAGCGAACAAGGTTACGGATGACGTTGCCGACTTTGTCATTCCGTTGTGCGCTACCACACACCTTGCCGGCTCGACCATTACCATCGTCAGCTGTGCGCTGGCCGTGATGTTTTTACATGATTCACTGGCACTTCCCTCGTTTTTCACCATTTTGCCGTTTATCATGATGTTAGGCGTGGTGATGCTCGCTGCGCCAGGTGTACCAGGCGGCGCTGTGATGTCGGCGGTAGGTCTGTTAGGCTCAATGCTGGGCTTTGGTGAGACAGCGGTCGCTTTGATGATCGCGCTGTATATGGCGCAAGATAGTTTTGGCACCGCATGCAATGTTACAGGAGACGGCGCAATCGCGTTATTGGTGGATGAACGCAACAACAACTAAGTTCGCGCAATTTGGTTTTGATTACACCCGTTTCCGGTTCGGCTTACGGACCGGAAGCGCCGCCTGTCTGGCACTTTTTTTAGCCTGGGCGCTAGGCCTGGAACATCCTCAGTGGGCCGCCATGACCGTTTGGTCGGTATCCCAACCTACCCGCGGCTTGCTGCTGGAAAAAGCCGGCTTTCGGGCGCTGGGCACCATCATTGGCACCAGCGTCGGCATTTTGATCGTACTGATGACTCAGGACATCAACCTGCTTGCTGGCCTGATGCTGACCTTTTGGGTGGTGGCCTGTGTGTACGCCTCAACCCTCTTACACGGGCTTATCTCGTACGGCGCTGTACTCGCGGGTTACTCAGCCTCAATGGTGGTGTTGTTAACGCGTACCACGGACGCGCTGGTTTATATTGGTGTCGACCGCCTGGTGACCGTGATGCTGGGTATACTTACGGCCCTTATCATCGGCTGGTTGTTTACCTACAAACGCGCCGAGCAAACCCTGGTGAACAAAGTTCGCCGGCAGACCGCAGCCAACCTGCAGCTCCTGGCCAAGGCCTTCGACCAAGGCAGCATTGAGAAGCTGCCGGTCCATGATCACATCACTCAGCTCGCTCACCTTGAAACACAGCTGAACGACCACGGCAGCGGATCACCCTCGGCGCACCTGTCAGCGAAACTCTTTCGACGGCTCCTGAACGCCCAACTTGGTATTTTCGCGCAACTGGAAACCCTTCATTTCAGCGGCAAGAGCTTAACGCCCTACCCGGAATTAAGTGAGGCATTAAAGAGCTGTGCCCAGGCCATCATCGACAACGATACCAAACGTATGCGCGCCACCGTCATCGCGTTACGCCCCTTTGTGGCTAAAACTCCTATAGCTGATGCGTTTTTTGAGTTTGAGCAAGCTGCTACCGAGCGGCTCTCATTTCGCGAAAGTGGCGCGGTCGCGCAGTCCGTTCGTTCGCCCTCACTGTTGCTTCATCGCGACTGGCGCGGCGCCAAAGAGTCGGCCTTGCGTACCTTAGCGGTGATGGGGCTCATCAGTATACTCTGGGCCATCACCGGCTGGATGCCACTGGTCTTTCTATTGCTCGGTGCGTCGGTGATGCTGACCTTATTCTCAACCGCTGAAAACCCCGCAAAAACCATGTACTACGTATTCGTAGGGCAGGCCGCAGGCGCCTTTATCGCCGTCTCGATCCAAGCCTTTCTTTGGCCTCACACCGACAGCATTTTTACCATGTTGCTCTGCCTGGTACCCGTGGTGCTACTGGCGGGGATCCCGATGTCCCACAACCGCACTTCGCCGGGTTCTATGGACTTTGTCTTGGTATTTTTGCTACTCATGCAGCCGAACCTGCACTATCAGTTCGATGCGGTGCAATCGATTAGTATTGCGCTAGCGGTCACTGCCGCACCACTACTCGCTATGGCCAGTTACAAACTGGTATTCCCCACCAATCTGCGCAGCCGGCAGCGTCATCTGTTGCAGGCGCTGGAGCGTGAATTGCAGGATATCGAGCAACGTAAACTCACACTTCAGCAGCTCGAGCGTTATCGGGCGCGATTTTATCACCGCCTGTTTAAGCTCTATCAAATTGCCGACAAACTCGATTTCAACGCCAAGTTGACGGCCGCAAGGTGGTTATTAAGGGTGCAACAAGACTTAAATAAACACGAACCCAGTTAGCGGACACAAAAAAGCGAGCCGAAGCTCGCTTGGTTTGTTCTCCAACTAACTATTCGTGGCTATTGTGCACGATTTGGCACAATCCGCAGTTCAACCCGTCGGTTCATCTGACGACCACTTTCAGTGTCGTTGCTAGCCACTGGCTGCGACTCACCGAAACCTAACGCAGTAATACGACGCGAATCGACCCCATTCGAGTTGAGGTGATTGCTTACTGCTAATGCACGGCGCTCTGACAAGCGTTGATTGTATTCTTCAGAGCCAGTACTGTCCGTATGTCCTTCAACCACCATAGTGGTCTTCTCGTACTTATTCAGCACGCGTGCCACATCATTTAATACCGGATTAAAATTCGAAGCTATGACTGCGCTATCTGAGGCAAAGGTGATATTACTCGGCAACTGCAGACGAATCGTATCGCCGTCGCGGATCACCTCGACACCGCTACCTTGCAATTCTTCCCGGAATTGCTGCTCCTGGCGGTCCATGTAGGCGCCAATCGCACTGCCCGCCAGCGCGCCCACGGCGGCACCCCAGACATAACGGCTTTTATCGTGATCGCCCGTACCTTTACCCAGCAATGCCCCGGCAACTGCACCGATAGCAGCGCCTTTTTGAGTATTACTCATCTGGCTTTGACAGCCCGCAACTGCGACGGCCGCAGCGACAACCAATGGAATCCATTTCTTCATAGGTAACCTCGCTAATTTTGGTGGACGTACTTACTTTGTTCGTCTTTACAAAGTAGCACATCGCTGCAAAATCGCGAGGTTGCTTTACACAAACTTTAGCTGTGTACTTTAGCTGCGTAGGAATCGTATTCTCAGCTCAGAAGGATGAATGGCCTGCCGGAGTGACTCTTAGCAACTGCCCTGAACTGCTATCCGTTAACACGTAAATTGCGCCATCACTGGCAACGGTCACCGCGCGGATCCGCTGTTTATTCGGTTCCGCATCGGCTGCAGAATCGGTAAAGGATAACTCATGGGCAACCTGCCAACCGTTTTCACTAGTTTGCAGAACTTGCAGACGGCGCCCGGCTAACTGCGCGACCAGTAAAGCGCCTTCCCACTGCGAAAACAGGTCACCTTGATAGATCACCATATCGGCTGGTGCCAGGGAAGGCGTCCATTGATACTCGGGTGCCGTGACACCCGGCAAATCTTTATAAGGCGTGACCAGTGCACCGGTATAGTCGACGCCGTAGCTGGTCATGGGCCAGCCGTAATTCTTGCCTGCCTGCAAGCGGTTGAGTTCATCGCCACCGCGCGGACCATGCTCATGCTGCCAAATCACATTCTGTTCTGCATCATAAACCAATCCCTGACTGTTCCTATGGCCATAACTGAAAATATAGCCGCCAGCCTTATTCGGGAAAGGATTCCCGGCAACCGCATCGCCGGTGGGACTCATGCGCACGATTTTGCCAATATGGTTATCAAGATTCTGTGCCTGCTCACGATAGTCAAAGCCATCGCCTAAGGTTAGCAGTAAGGTGCCATCGGGAAGCCATACCATGCGTCCACCGTAATGTGCAGCCCCCTCCCGAAGCGGCTGAGCAGTGAAGATCTTGGTCAGCCCAGTGACTTTTAGCGGCAAGCTACCACTTAACTTCCCTCGCACCACACAGGTCGAGTTTGCTGTTGCTGTGCCACAGGCGTAGCTGAAAAACACAGCTCTTGAGGTCGCAAAATCAGGTGCCAGACTCACCGCGAATAAGCCTGCCTGACCAGATACAAAGAGATCGGGAAGTACCAATGGGATGTCATCAATAAATCCCAACTCAGAAATACGCTTAAACCCGCCATCGCGCTCGGTCACCAAGAAATGAAGAGGGTGTCCGGGAAGTTCCACCAACGACCAGGGATGCTTGAGTTCATTCGCAATCACCATGACCCCAAACCCATTTGTCGGCTCCGCTTCCACATCTGGCACCTGTGACTGAGACGCTTGAGCCTGAGGAATAAGCAGCACAGCCGCCACCACGATGACCAACTCAAGACTCAGCCACAGCAGGATTTTTTTTACTTTCTTCCGCCAAGTACTCATACCACAGGCTCCTTAAGTTCTTGCTCGGTCGGATGCCACAGGCGATCAAACAACCACCCGGCTAAGGCGCCGGTTAACGACATACTGACAAGCCCCGGCCAACTGCGGGTTGCCGCTATAAGCGTGGGCATGGGTGCCAACTCGTTAACCACGTAGAAGCCAACCAGCAAGCCAACGAAACCCGCCAGCGTAAACCACCAACGTTCACCGTGGTCCAGCCAGCGTGAAATGGCATAGGCCACCGGCAGCGCAACGACCATTACCGCGGCAATAATTACTGCGAACGTCGGCGAAAAATGGAGAAGATCATGAATTATCGTAGAAATTCGGGTATCGAAGGAAATAGGAACGGAAAGCTCAACTAAGGCGGCAAGATTAAACTGTGTCTGGATGATACTACCCACTATCGCCGCAGCGACCATGGCCAGAACAAAGGCAATTATCATTCGAACCATAGCGCCTCCAGTGGCAAAAATTAGTCGAACTGTACGGTCAGTCTATCGTCATTTGCATTAAATTGTAGACTCTTAATTTCACCTTTGCCTTCAATATTGACCAGGTTTTGCTGCTCCGACCATAACTCCTGTAATGCTTTGTGGCTGACCTCAAGACCGGTCACCTTCTTTGGCACAGGGGTTTCCTGATAAACCCAGAAATCCCGGCCATCAACCTGATACCCCACACTCGATAACGGCAAGGGTTCGCCTTCCGCGGTCGCTAACTTAAACTTATCCAGCACATAGGCTGCAAACAGCCCACGGGTTTTTTCATCGGTGTGAATATCCACCTGCTGCTTTTGAAACAACTCCCCAACGGCGTGTTCAGCATCATGCAAATTGAAGCGGTGCATGATCTCGATATTACCGGTGCGTTCGTTAAAGAGAATCGTTGTAACAGCAGATTTTAGTTGGTGGGCAGCTACGCTACCCACCCACAAACAGGCCAGTAAACCAACGATCAACGACTTAGTTTTCATCGTTGTCGCTGTCCTCATCGCCTTTTAGCTTGCTCTTCGCTTCCTGCATCAGGTCACGACTGATATGGTCGGTGCCGCGCTCTGACTTATAGGCTTCGATACGTGAAGGGATGATTTTCCGCGGATAGTAGTTATTCTCGATATCCACATCTGCGGTTTCCCAGTTTGGATCTACTGCAAAACTCACCACTTCTTTGTCAGTAACAATCAACTTACTGACATCTTTCGTGTTGCGACGCCAGATTTCAGCAGGGATGCGATAGTCTTCCGTCGTGCCATCTGCATAGGTCATCTGCAGTAAGATTGGCATCACCAGACCACCCAGATTGGAGAAATCCAAAACATAGTAGTTCTTATCTTCCGCAATAGCGCGATCAAATACCCGGCGCTCCCACGGATCGAGCTTTTCAAGGAAACTTTGATAAGCGTTACGTTGCTTGTTGGTCACGGTGAAGCGATCGTTTTCGTCATAAAAGTCGCGCACATCAGGGTTCATTTCGACCCACGTCTTGCGACCTTCTATCTCGTTGCGGCGTACGAAAAACGACACCGGCTTATCCGCTTGCTCCTGCCGACGGCGTTCCCAGTCGATGTCCGGATCTTGTGTATCCAAACGTAACTTGTAAACACGATCAAGGCTGATGTCGACATGATCGGTACTGTAGAACCAACCCCGCCAGAACCAGTCCAGATCAACACCTGACGCTTCTTCCATGGTCCGGAAGAAATCAGCGGGGGTCGGACGCTTGAACATCCAACGCTGCGCGTACTCACGGAAGGCAAAATCAAACAACTCACGGCCGAGGATAACTTCACGCAGAATATTCAGTGCGGCCGCAGGTTTACTGTAGGCGTTAGGGCCCAGGCGCAACACGCTATCTGACTGCGTCATGATAGGAACCTGCACCGATGACTTCATGTAATCAACGATACCACGTGGCTCAACGCCCCATGGAATGGAAGGATCCCACTCACGGCCGGCAACGCCGTCAAGGAAACTGTTCAGTCCCTCGTCCATCCAGGTCCACTGACGTTCGTCTGAGTTCACGATCATAGGAAAGTAGATGTGCCCAATCTCGTGAATCACAACACCAATTAAGAAGCGCTTCTCAGCTAGTGAATAGGTGCGTGTACCATCTTCCTGCAGCTCAGTACGCGGACCGTTGAAGGTAATCATTGGGTATTCCATGCCACCCACCGGACCGTTAACCGACTGTGAGGTCGGATACGGGTAATCAAAGGAGAACCGGCTGTAAACTTCCATGGTGTGAATGACGGACTCAGTCGAGTATTTCTTCCACAAGTCGCCACCTTCTTTCGGGAAAAAGGACATGGCCATAACCAGCGGTTGTACGTCACCGCCTTGCTGGTAGCCTTTTGCATCCCACATGAACTTACGTGACGAAGCCCAGGCAAAATCGCGGACATTCTCTGCCGCAAAACGCCAGACTTTGCGCTTACTGGTGCCCTCTTTTTCATTCTCAAGGGCTTCTTCTTCAGTCACCACAAATACGGGGCGATCAGCAGTTTTTGCCTTTTCCAGGCGACGCTGCTGTTCTTTGCTTAATACCTGCTTCGGGTTTTGCAAAACACCTGTTGCAGAGACAATATGATCCGCTGGTACATCAATATTGACTTCAAAATCACCAAATTCCATGGTGAACTCACCACGGCCTAGAAACTCTTTATTGGTCCAGGCTTCGTAATCGGTAAAAGCAGCAACCCGCGGATACCATTGCGCCAGTAAGAAGATATCATTACCACCTTCACGCGCATCGTCAGGGAAGTGCTCATAACCTGAGCGTGCACCCACTGCATCTTCTTCAACGATGTTAAAGCCAAAGTCTATGGCAAGTGAGGTACGTGCGCCTGGTGCCAATGGCTCTGCCAGGTCGACCCGCATGTTGGTGCCAACAATGGTGAAACTCAGTGATTGGCCTTCACCATTTTCGACATTGTTAATCGCAAAACCTAATTCGTTGTCAGTCATAAACTGCTGACGACGAAGCTCGCCCAGAGAGATACGCGCCGGCTTATCAATGCCGCGCAGGTCAGTGTCCGGATGACTACCGAAAGTTGCACTGCGCTCTGCTCTGGAATCGTTACGGAAAATGTTCTGGTCCAGCTGGATCCAGATGTATTTCAGGGTATATGGAGAGTTGTTCTGATAGCCGATGGTCTCTTTGGCATCGATACGACGTTTTTCTTCGTCTAAACGTACATTGATTTGATAGTCGGCTTGTTGCTGCCAATACTGCTCACCGGGTTCGCCAGCCGCACTGCGGTAAACGTTAGGGGTTGGCAATACTTCGTCTAACTGACGAAACTTATCTTCAAAGTCACCCTTGGTTTGCTTGATTGCCGAAGCAGATGCACTTCCATTTGCGCCAAAGCTCACCGCTGCAATGGCTGCAAAAGCAAGCCAAAAACTAGTACGTTGCATAGTCTTACTCATTGTTTCATAAAGGATCCGGAGACGTTACCAAAATTGGCCTGAATAGGCCATTTCACTGGTCGTAAAAAATTTCCATTTGTCGCATTAGATGCTTTACATTAGTCATTGTGTAACCGAAAGGACTTAATGTTGAACTCGCGAAGCCTAGAGAATCTATCCTTATCGTCATTCCGTTATCTGGCACTCATTAGCCTCTGGCTGCTGGTGTGGTGGGCGGCGATGCTGCTGGAATATCAACCGTATATCAGTCTCTGGTATCCGCCTGCAGGATTATCTCTCGCTGCATTTATCTTAATTGGCCGGCGAGCATTTTTGCCGGTTCTGGCTGCGGCAACTCTGGTCGGTTTCTGGATGTACTGGCAGGAGAATTCGCAACTCTCAATCTTGCAACAAGCTCAGCACTCATTACTACTCGGTAGCGCACACACCATTGCCTTTGCCCTAGGCGGGTTCTACTTTCGCCGCTTCGTCGGTTCCTGGGATATTCAGCATATCCCCCAGCGCGTTCTTTATTTTCTTATCATTATATTCCTGACCACTTTACTCGGTGCCTGGTTGGGACTCATCGCCTTCTATCTGATAGGCACTATGACCCCAGCCGATGTTCTCAATAGCTGGTTAGCCTGGTGGATTGGCGATCTGGCGGGCGCACTCGTACTAACACCATTTTTCATGTTGGTATTAGGCCGTATATGGCAGCTGGACACCAGTTGGCTACGCCCATTAAACGTAAAAGTTTCTTCAGCGCCACTCTATCGACAGCTATGGAGCAAACGCCTCGTCCTCATGTTGGCGTTAGTGATGGTGGTGCTTGGTGCTGATTACCTATTTGGTCACCCTGCGATCGCCTATTTTATCTTCTTCCTGAGCGTTCCACAGTTATGGATCGTCTATACAGAGTCTATCGAAAGGTCATTGCTAAGCCTGGCCCTGACCAGCTTCTTTATCGCCGCCTGGTTCGGTTTTGTTGGCGTTGACGACCATGCACTGACCTATCAGTTTGCACTTTGTGTCATTGCTGCCAATACCTATTTCGGGCTTTCGGTACCGTCGCTGTTACAACAGAACAAACAGCTTCACCAGCAGACTCAGATCGATAGCCTGACCCAGGTCGCGAGCCGCAATTACTTCCTCGCCTGTGCCGAACGTCAGCTGAGTGGACGCCGGAGTCGAGACTTCCCCATCTCGCTGATGGTATTTGATCTGGATGAATTCAAAGCAATCAACGATGACTTCGGCCATCTGGTCGGCGATCAGGCCTTGATCATGGCCGCCCAGAGTATTCGGGCGCACATCCGGCAATGCGATGTCATTGGTCGGTTCGGTGGCGATGAATTCCTACTGTTGCTACCCGACCAAAATCTCGAAGACGCCCATCGTACCGCCGAACGATTACGTTCCAAATTACCCGCAATACCTGTCGCAACTGGTATGATTCAGATTAAAGCAAGCTTTGGTATTGTTGAGATTAAAGCTGATGAGGATGTGAACGAAGCTCTGCAACGCGCTGACAAAGCCTTATTGAAAGCGAAGCGCAATGGCCGCGATCAGGTGGTATCATTTATCTAAACATTCTCTGAGTTTTGACTAGGGCACCACCAGTTATGCAAAGCACACGACCTACCATCGATATCCTTGTTGCCACCACTTCTGGAAACACGGAATATCTGGCCGATCAACTTAACGATCAACTCACAGAGCAGGGCTTCACCACGCGTATGCATTACGAACCTGATTACACCGAGCTGGTGAACGCTGTGACAACTGACACCTATTGGCTGGCGTGTGTTGCCAGTCATGGCGCCGGTGAGTACGGCGACAGCATGCTCGCCTTTGCCGACGATCTGCACGCGAAGAAACCTCCACTAGATCCTCTTCATTACGCCGTTATTGCCGTTGGCGACAGTTGCTATGATACCTATTGCGAAGCGGGACGCGATTTTGATCGAACGCTCAAAGATCTTGGTGCAAAACGGCTTACTGAACGGCTCGAAATAGATATGTCGCGGGATGATCCGGAGAAAAAAGCATCAACATGGCTAGGATCTTTTACGCAACTGCTGTGAGTAACGCTTGTATAAGATCCCCTGAGATCTGTATATACCCACTGTACAACTCTGTGTATAACTTGGCCTGTGGATAAGCACCCTAGTTATCCACCGGTTGATCAGAACAAGGATCATGCTCTGAACACATCTTTACAGATCATTGTGATCCTTGATCCTTATGGGCTGCAAAGCCTTATCCACAGATTTTCCGATCCTAGTAGTAATAGTAATAAAAGATCAAAACAAAAGATCTTTAAATACTCTTAAGATCTCTAAAGCCTTTTTGAGCGAAATTTAACCGTTTCGATCCAGGCAAAAAACCGTTAAACTATTGGGCTACATTTTTTCTAGGATTACGTTTATGTCGAACACTTCAAACTACCATCAGCGTTATGACGTTATTGTCATTGGTGGTGGACATGCCGGTACTGAAGCAGCGCTTGCTGCAGCACGTATGGGATGTCAAACCCTCTTGTTGACGCATAACATCGAAACACTAGGACAAATGTCATGTAATCCGGCTATTGGCGGCATCGGTAAAGGACATTTGGTTAAAGAGATCGATGCGCTTGGCGGTGCTATGGCGCACGCAGCAGATCGCGCAGGTATCCAGTTCCGCACCCTGAATTCATCCAAAGGTCCCGCAGTACGTGCGACACGTGCTCAAGCCGATCGTGAACTCTACAAAGCTGCCATTCGCAGTACACTGGAAAACCAGCCAAATCTGAGTTTATTTCAACAAGCCTGTGACGATCTGATCGTTGAAAATGATCGCGTTGTCGGTGTTGTGACCCAGATGGGCTTGAAGTTCGCTGCGAAAACCGTGGTGTTAACCGTAGGTACTTTTCTTGGTGGTCAGATCCATATTGGGTTAGAAAACTACCAGGGTGGCCGAGCTGGCGATCCACCGGCAAACGCATTAGCCAAACGCTTACGCGAACTGCCATTACGGGTTGATCGCCTGAAAACGGGTACACCACCACGTATTGATGCCAAAACGATCGATTTTTCAGTCATGCAGGAGCAACCTGGAGATAGCCCTACGCCGTTGTTCTCGTTTATGGGCAAAGCTGAAGATCATCCGCAGCAAATTAGCTGTTACATCACCCATACCAACGATCAAACCCATGAGGTAATTCGTGGTGGATTGGATCGTTCACCCATGTACTCGGGCGTCATCGAGGGTGTTGGACCACGCTACTGCCCGTCGATCGAAGACAAAGTGATGCGCTTTGCTGATAAAAATTCCCACCAGATCTTTGTCGAACCTGAGGGTTTGAACACCCATGAGGTGTATCCGAACGGCATTTCTACCAGTTTACCCTTTGATGTTCAGGTGCAATTGGTCCGCTCAATTAAGGGCTTCGAGAACGCGCATATCACGCGACCAGGCTATGCCATCGAATACGATTATTTTGATCCACGTGATCTGCAACAAACTTTGGAAACCAAATACATCCAGGGTCTCTTCTTCGCTGGTCAGATTAACGGCACAACAGGCTATGAAGAAGCTGGTGCGCAAGGGCTGGTAGCTGGTCTTAACGCGGCACGCCAAGCTCAGGACAAGGACGGCTGGGCGCCGCGCCGCGACAACTCCTACATGGGCGTGTTGATCGATGATCTGTCGACACTTGGCACCAAAGAACCCTATCGCATGTTCACTTCGCGCGCCGAATACCGCTTGTTATTACGCGAAGATAACGCTGACATGCGATTGACCGAAACAGGTCGCGAACTCGGGTTGGTGGACGATGCACGCTGGGCTCGTTTTAACGAAAAAATGGAAGCTATCGCGCAAGAGCAGCAGCGTTTACGCAGTACTTGGATCCACAAAGATCATCCGGCAGTAAATGCGGTGAACGAGCTGGTGAAAAAGCCGATCACCAAAGAGGTTAGCGGTGAAGATCTCTTGCGTCGTCCGGAAATCACTTACAACGCGATGATGGCAATTCCTGAATTAGGCCCTGCGCTCGCTGATGCGCAAGCGGCTGAACAGGTTGAGATCCAAACCAAGTATGCCGGTTACATTGAGCGGCAAAAAGATGAGATTGCTAAGCAATTGCGGCACGAAAATACGTTGCTTCCGATGGGCTTTGATTATGCAGGCATCAAAGGATTATCGAACGAAGTCATTGCCAAATTGAATGAGCATCAACCGGAAACCGTTGGTAAAGCAGCGCGTATTTCGGGCGTGACCCCAGCGGCCATCTCCATGCTGCTGGTCCATCTGAAAAAACAAGGATTGCTGCGCAAAAGCGCATAGGTATTATGCAAACGAAACTTAATGGACTACTTACTGAAGCAGGGCTGACAATCCCTGTTTCGCAACAGCAACAACTGGTGCGTTTGGTAGAATTGCTGGCAAAATGGAATAAGGCTTACAATTTGACTTCTGTGCGCGACCCGGAGCAAATGCTCAGTCGCCATATTGTGGATAGTTTGGTAGTGTTACCTTTCCTCTCAGGTCATCGCTTTATTGACGTGGGTACCGGGCCTGGCCTACCAGGTTTACCGTTAGCCATTGTGCAGCCAGAGAAAGAGTTTGTGTTGTTGGACAGCTTAGGAAAACGGATTCGTTTTATTCGCCAGGTCTGCCATGAACTCGGCATCAACAATGTAAATGCTGTGCAAAGTCGGGTGGAGAACTATGATCCAGAAACTAAATTTGATGGTGTCATCAGTAGAGCCTTTGCGTCGCTTAATGATATGCTCAACTGGTGTCGGCACTTGCCAACAGCAGACGGACAGTTTTATGCCCTTAAGGGCGTTTATCCGCAAGCGGAACTAGACACTTTACCGGCGCACTATAACGTCGAGAAAGTAGTTGAACTCAAAGTTCCAGGGGTCGATGCAGAGCGGCATTTGGTCATCATCTCAACAAGAGGTTAGCTTCACGTGGGTAGAATAATAGCCATTGCAAATCAAAAAGGTGGGGTCGGTAAAACCACGACCGCAGTGAATTTGGCTGCTTCAATGGCCGCGACCCGACGTAAAGTCTTATTGATTGATCTCGATCCTCAGGGCAATGCGACCATGGGCAGTGGCATCGACAAATACGATGTTGAGAATACCGCCTACGAGCTCCTGGTGGATCAGAAACCTGCGCAAGAAGTGATTGTTACCGAAACCAACGGTAAGTATCACCTGGTAGCGGCAAACAGTGATGTGACCGCTGCAGATATCAAATTAATGGAAGCTTTTGCCCGCGAACAACGTCTGGCAAACGCCCTGCAGCCGGTGCGTGATAATTACGATTACATTTTTATCGACTGTCCTCCTTCGCTGAGCATGCTGACCGTTAATGCCATGGCGGCTGCTGACTCTGTTTTAGTCCCTATGCAGTGTGAATATTACGCCCTGGAGGGGTTAACCGCCTTGATGGATACCATCGAGCGGCTGGCTGAAGCAGTGAACCCTAAACTTGCGATTGAAGGTATTTTACGCACCATGTATGACCCGCGTAATCGCCTGGCTAATGATGTATCTGAGCAACTGAAAGCACATTTTGGTAGCAAAGTTTACCGTACGGTTATTCCCCGCAATGTACGACTTGCTGAAGCGCCAAGTTTTGGCGCACCTGCCATGTATTACGATAAATCCTCCACCGGCGCGAAAGCATATTTATCGCTTGCGGGTGAGCTGATTCGTCGTGCAGAACAACAAAAAAAAGCCGAAGCAGCGGCTGAAGCCTGAGGAACCTGAGCTTTATGTCTGTCAAGAAACGAGGACTAGGACGCGGTTTAGATGCGTTACTCACCACGAGCAAAAATGCCCGTGATCATGAACAACCCGAAAGTGAGCCAATGCATGACCTGAGCAAGGGAGAATTGCAAAAGCTCCCTATCGAGTTCTTACAGCCAGGTAAATATCAGCCACGCAAAGATATGTCACCAGAAGCGCTGGAAGATCTGGCTGCCTCGGTAAAAGCTCAGGGTATTATTCAGCCCATCGTGGTACGTGAAGTCGATACGGATCGCTACGAGATTATTGCCGGTGAGCGCCGCTGGCGTGCTGCGCAGATGGCGCGGCTCAGCGAAGTCCCTTGCCTGGTCAAAGACGTGCCAGATGAAGCAGCGGTTGCTATCGCGCTCATCGAAAACATTCAACGCGAAGATTTAAACTCCATGGAAGAAGCCACGGCGTTGCAACGCTTGTTGGACGAATTCCAGTTGACCCATCAGGAGGTGGCCGATGCCGTTGGTAAATCGCGGGCAACGGTGACCAACTTGTTACGTCTGAACAACCTCGAACAGGAATCCAAAACCTTGCTGGAACGAGGCGATATCGAACTTGGCCACGCGAAATTATTATTAGCCCTGCAGGGTGAACAACAAAGCGAAATTGCCCGTACTATTGCAGCAAAAGCTATGACGGTACGGGAAGCGGAAAAATTGGTTCGCAATGCGTTGGAACCGAAAAAAGAGTCCGCACCGAAGCAACCTGATGCTGATATTCAGCGGCTGGAGCAGCGTTTGAGCGAAAGTCTTGGTGCTGCAGTAGCTATTAATCATGGTCGCAAAGGCAAAGGAAAAGTGGTCATTAATTACAGTAGCTTAGACGAGCTCGACGGAATCCTTACGCATTTCCAACTCAGCGATGAGTCGTAAAGCTATGGCGCCGAGTTGCAATTTGTTTGCAATTAGGGCGCAAATCTTTATACTAGCGCGGGCTTTTTAACGAGGTTTTTAGCCCTTGAGTGAGACGTTAACACAGTCCGGAAAACAACTCGCAGCCAAACTGTTGCGGGTTCAGGCAGGCGCCATATTTTTACTGGCCTGCACGTTTTCGTTAGTGACATCGTACGAATACTTTTGGGGTGTTGTTGGTGGCGGAGTCGTCGTCATGATTCCAACAGCACTCTTTGCATGGCGTGCTTTTGCCCAAGGTGGCGCGCGCTCGGCGCAACAAGTCGTCAGTAATTTTTTTGCCGGTGAGGCGCTGAAAGTAAGCCTTACTGTAGTGCTTTTGGTCGCACTGTTGATGCTGACTTCGCTCCCGCTCGTAGCGGTTTGTAGCGGCTACATCACAGTGTTGTTCATCCAGTGGCTGGCACCAATTTTGTTTTTAAAATCAACTTAAAATTGTGGGAATTAAGATGGCTGCAGAAGAGTTAACGCTCCAGAGTCATATTCAGCACCACTTAACTAACGCCAAGATGTGCTCTACCGAAAATGGTATTGCCTTCAATAAAGCGTGTAGTGAAGCAGGGTTCTGGACATGGCACATTGACACACTCGCCTGGTCGATCGGATTAGGCATTCTGTTCTTAATGATATTCCGTAGCGCGGCGAAAAAAGCGCATACGGGTATTCCCGGTAAGTTTCAGTGCTTTATCGAAATGATCGTTGAGTTCGTTTCTGATAACGTGCGCGATACCTTCCATGGTAAGAGCAAGCTCATAGCACCACTGGCGTTGACGATCTTCGTCTGGGTGTTCCTGATGAACTTGATGGATCTTATTCCTGTGGACTTCCTGCCGGCGTTTGCTGGCTATGTTGGCGAAACAGCCTTCGGCGTGGATTCTCATGATGTTTACATGAAGATCGTGCCAACGACCGATATCAACATGACCGCAGCCCTGGCGCTTGGCGTATTCCTGTTGATGATTGGTTACGGCATCCGCATGAAAGGCATCGTTGGCTTTATTAAAGAGCTGACTCTGCACCCATTTAATTCCAGCAACACAGTGGTTCAGATTATTCTGATTCCATTTAACCTGTTGCTCGAGACTATCGCACTTGTCGCGAAGCCGTTCTCACTTGCGTTACGTTTGTTCGGTAACCTGTATGCCGGTGAGCTAATCTTCATTCTGATTGGTGCGGTTGGCTTAATGCAGTTGCCGTTACACTTTGTGTGGGCTGTGTTCCACATCCTGGTTATCGTGCTGCAGGCGTTCGTGTTCATGATGCTGACCATTGTTTATCTGAGTATGGCCAGCTCTGAGAGTCACTAGTATTAACTTTTTAATTTAACTTTAACTTCAACCTTTGAAATATCGGAGAAAACAATGGAACTAATGTTAGGTCTTAAGTATATCGCTGTAGCACTATTGATCGGTTTCGGTGCAATCGGTACTGCAGTCGGTTTCGGTAACATGGGTGGTAAATTCCTGGAAGCGTGTGCACGTCAGCCAGAATTAGCGCCTTCTCTGCAAGTTAAAATGTTCATCTTGGCGGGTCTGATCGATGCGGTAGCAATGATCGGTGTTGGTATCGCCATGGTTCTGTTGTTCGTTCTGTAAGGCTCGATTAACTTTCTCGAACAACTGAACGAATAGGAGGGTGGGTCTATGAGTTTAAATATGACCCTGATTGGTGAATTAATCGCGTTTATCGTCTTCGTGCTGTTCTGCATGAAGTTTGTTTGGCCGCCGCTGAACAATGCGATTGAAGCTCGTCAGAAAAAGATTGCCGATGGCCTTGCAGCAGGTGAAAAAGCTGAGAAGAGTCTTGAAGAAGCGCAAGCAAAAGTTGCTGACGAACTGAAAGACGCGAAAGCGCAGGCTGCTGAGATTATCGCCCAAGCGAAAAAACGTGCGGACGAAACCGTCGAAGACGGCAAAAAGCGTGGCGAGCAAGAGCGCGAGAAAATCGTTGCTGCTGGTCACTCTGAAGTCGAGGCTGAGCGCAACCGCTTACGCGAAGAATTGCGCAAGCAAGTAGCTGTATTGGCTGTTGCTGGTGCAAGTAAAATCATCGAGCGTGAAATTGATAAAGACGCTCACAGTGACATTGTTGAAAAACTGGTCGCTGAACTCTAACCAAAGGGGTTTGTGCAAATGTCAGAATTGACTACGGTTGCTCGCCCCTATGCAAAAGCAGCTTTTGATTTTGCACTAGAGAACGGCGCTATCGAAAAATGGCACGATATGATTGCTTTTGCGGCCGCTGTTGCGAACGACGAAGCGATGGCCACGTTTTTGAGTAGCGCTGAAACGCTAGAAAAGAAAGTAGATGTTTTCATTAATGTGTGCGGCGAACAACTGGACGAGAATGGCCAGAACTTCGTACGGCTGATGGCCGAAAATGGTCGTTTGAAAGCATTAACAGCTGTGGAAAAACTTTATAGTGGTTTCCGTTCAGAACATGAAAAAGAAATCACTGTCGATGTGACCTCAGCGGTCAAATTGACGAAGAAGCAGCAGGACAATCTAGCGCAAACGTTGGAGAAACGTTTTTCACGCAAAGTTAAGCTGAATTGCAGTGTCGATGCAGCGATTGTCAGCGGCCTATACATTAAAGCTGGTGACACCGTGATTGACGGTACTGTGCGAGGCAAGCTCGATCGGCTTGCCCATGCACTGCAATCCTAATTGGGGACTTGAGCATGCAACTGAATTCAAATGAAATCGCAGAACTGATCAAAAAACGAATTGAACAGTTCGAAGTGGTCAGTGAAGCTCGTAACGAAGGTACTATCATCTCTGTAACCGATGGTATCATCCGTATTCATGGCCTTGCTGACTGTATGCAAGGTGAGATGATTGAGCTTCCTGGCAATCGTTACGCAATCGCGTTGAACTTAGAACGTGATTCTGTCGGCGCCGTTGTTATGGGTCCGTACGCGGATCTGCAAGAAGGCGTTAAAGTAAAATCAACAGGCCGTATCCTGGAAGTTCCAGTAGGTAATAAACTGCTGGGCCGCGTAGTGAACACCTTAGGTGAACCTATCGACGGTAAAGGTCCTATCGAAGCTGACGGCTTTGAGCCTGTTGAAAAAATCGCACCTGGCGTTATCGAACGTCAATCAGTAGACCAGCCAGTACAAACGGGTTACAAGTCTATCGATGCGATGATTCCAATCGGTCGTGGCCAGCGTGAGCTGATCATCGGTGACCGCCAAACAGGTAAAACTGCATTGGCAGTTGATGCCGTCATCAACCAGAAAGACTCTGGTATTAAGTGTGTGTACGTAGCTATCGGTCAGAAATCTTCGACCATTGCTTCCGTGGTACGCAAACTTGAAGAACATGGCGCCTTGGAAAACACCATTGTTGTTGCAGCCTCTGCTTCTGAATCAGCAGCGTTGCAATACCTGGCAGCCTACTCAGGTTGTACCATGGGTGAATTCTTCCGTGACCGCGGTGAAGACGCTTTGATCGTGTACGATGACTTGTCGAAGCAGGCTGTAGCCTACCGTCAAATTTCATTGTTGTTACGTCGTCCGCCGGGTCGAGAAGCTTATCCTGGTGACGTATTCTACTTGCACTCACGCCTACTTGAGCGTGCAGCACGAGTGAACGCCGACTACGTTGAAAAATACACGAATGGTGAAGTGAAAGGCAAAACCGGTTCATTGACCGCTCTGCCAATCATTGAAACTCAAGCCGGTGACGTATCCGCCTTCGTACCTACCAACGTGATTTCAATCACGGACGGTCAGATCTTCTTAGAAACTGACTTGTTCAACGCTGGTATCCGCCCTGCTGTTAACGCTGGTGTCTCGGTATCGCGTGTAGGTGGTTCAGCACAGACCAAGATCATCAAGAAGCTTGGTGGTGGTATTCGTCTGGCATTGGCGCAGTATCGTGAGCTTGCAGCGTTTGCACAGTTTGCTTCGGATCTTGATGAAGCAACGCGTTCGCAGTTGGAGCACGGTCAGCGTGTCACCGAACTAATGAAACAGAACCAATATGAGCCAATGAGCGTTGCAGAAATGGCTGTGTCCATTTTCTCAGCTGAAAAAGGCTACCTCAAAGATGTGGCGCAGGACAAAATCCTCGACTTTGAAAGTGCGTTAATTTCGTACATGAAGAGCGAGTACGCCGATCTGATGGCTGATATTGATAAAACTGGCAACTATAACGACGACATCGACGCCAAGCTGCACGAAGGTCTGAAGACCTTCAAAAAAACGCAGTCTTGGTAAGCAACGTGGCCACTTCCAAAGAGTGGCCACACGTCGTTGAGTTAACAGGAGATTATCATGGCCAGCGGTAAAGAGATAAAAACCAAGATCGGGAGTATTAACAATACTCAGAAGATCACTAGTGCGATGGAAATGGTGGCTGCGTCCAAAATGAAAAAGGCGCAGGAACGTATGGCTGCAAGCCGTCCGTATGCCGACAGCATTCGCAAAGTGATCGGCCATGTTGCCCATGCCAACCTCGAATACAAGCATCCGTACTTAGAAGAACGTGATGTTAAACGAGTTGGTTACATCGTGATTTCAACTGACCGTGGTCTGTGTGGCGGTTTGAACACCAATGAATTTAAGCAGGTGGTCAAGCACGCTAAAGCACAGCAAGACAACGGTGTTGAGGTTGATTTCGCGGCGATTGGCAGCAAGGCAACGGGTTTCTTTAAACGCTTTGGAGGCCGTTTACTGGCGCAAAAATCAGGCCTTGGCGATAAGCCAAGTGTGAGCGATGTGCTTGGAACCGTGCAAGTGATGCTCGATGCTTTCGACGAAGGCAAAATCGACCGCTTGTTCCTGGTGTACAACAAGTTTGTCAACACCATGACGCAGGAGCCAACGATAGCGCAGATGCTACCGTTGCCGAAGGCGGACGAAGAAGAGCGGGATCGTGTGCAATCAGGTAGCTGGGACTACTTGTATGAGCCTGAGCCACAATCAATCCTTGATATGTTGATTCGTCGTTTCGTTGAATCAACGGTATACCAAGGTGTGGTTGATAATATCGCGAGTGAACAGGCTGCGCGGATGGTGGCAATGAAAGCCGCTACCGACAACGCCGAAGACCTCATCGATCAGTTGCAGTTGGTGTACAACAAAGCACGCCAGGCAGCGATTACGCAGGAAATTTCGGAAATTGTATCGGGCGCCGAAGCGGTTTAAGGCGAAGCTTGCAAGAATTTTAGAGTTAGAGGAAATGTCATGAGTCAAGGTAAGGTCGTGCAAATAATTGGCGCGGTTGTGGATTTCGAATTTCCACAATCAAGCGTGCCAAAGGTCTACGACGCGCTGAAGGTGACCGACGGTGACCTCAAGGGTTTGACCCTCGAAGTGCAGCAGCAGCTTGGTGGTGGTATCGTGCGGACAATCGCAATGGGTACTACTGACGGCCTGCGTCGTGGAATTACAGCAGAAAATACAGGCGAACCAATCATGGTGCCAGTGGGTAAAAAGACCCTTGGCCGTATCATGAACGTATTGGGTGAGCCAATTGATGAAGCCGGTGACGTTGGCGCAGAAGAGCGCATGTCAATTCACCGTGCAGCACCTTCGTACGAAGAACAGTCAAGCTCTACCGAGCTTTTAGAAACTGGTATCAAAGTTATCGACTTGATTTGCCCGTTTGCTAAAGGTGGTAAAGTCGGTCTGTTCGGTGGTGCCGGTGTTGGTAAAACCGTCAACATGATGGAGCTTATCCGTAACATCGCAATCGAGCACAGCGGCTACTCAGTATTCGCTGGTGTTGGTGAGCGTACGCGTGAGGGTAATGACTTCTATCACGAGATGAAAGATTCAAACGTACTCGACAAAGTAGCCTTGGTCTACGGTCAGATGAACGAGCCTCCAGGTAACCGTTTGCGCGTTGCGTTAACCGGTTTGACCATGGCAGAGAAGTTCCGTGACGAAGGTCGTGACGTACTGTTCTTCGTTGATAACATCTATCGTTACACCCTGGCCGGTACCGAAGTATCAGCATTGTTGGGTCGTATGCCATCAGCGGTAGGTTATCAGCCTACACTTGCTGAAGAGATGGGTGTATTGCAGGAACGTATTACTTCAACCAAGACCGGTTCAATCACTTCAATCCAAGCGGTATACGTACCTGCGGATGACTTGACTGACCCATCACCAGCAACAACCTTCGCTCACTTGGATGCGACCGTTGTATTGTCACGTGATATCGCGTCTTTGGGTATCTACCCTGCAGTTGATCCATTGGATTCAACTTCACGTCAGCTTGACCCGCAAGTTATCGGTAAAGAGCACTATGACGTAGCACGTGGTGTGCAGTCAGTACTGCAACGCTACAAAGAACTGAAAGACATTATCGCAATCCTGGGTATGGACGAGTTGTCAGAAGAAGACAAGCAGACCGTATCTCGTGCCCGTAAGATTCAGCGCTTCTTGTCACAGCCGTTCTTCGTAGCAGAAGTATTCACCGGCGCGCCTGGTAAATACGTTGCATTGAAAGACACCATTGCTGGCTTTAAAGGCATCTTAGACGGTGATTACGACGACCTTCCAGAACAAGCGTTTTACATGGTTGGCAGCATCGAAGAAGCGGCCGAAAAAGCCAAGAAAATGTAAGAACCGGGAGGTTTAAATGGCAGCAAAAACTGTACACCTTGACGTGGTCAGCGCCGAAGATAGCTTATATAGCGGCGCAGTAGAGACCGTGCAAGTGACCGGTAGCGAAGGTGAGCTGGGTATTTACCCAGGTCACGCGCCACTTATCACGAAAATCAAACCAGGTATGGTTCGCGTCGTGAAAGAAGGCGGTGACGAAGAAATCATCTACGTTGCTGGTGGTGTGCTGGAAGTGCAGCCTCACAACGTCACGGTTCTGGCTGATACAGCCGTTCGCGGTGAAGAGCTTGATGAACAACAAGCTCTTGATGCGAAAAAACGCGCTGAAGAAGCAATCGCAGATTCTAGCTCTGACCTCAGCTACGCTGAAGCTGCAGCAGAGTTGTCGCGGGCGTTGGCACAATTGCAGATTATTCGTAAAATTCGCAAGTAATTTGCACCAGCCTACTGATTTAAAAGCCCAGCCTCGTGCTGGGCTTTTTTGTGCAAAAATTCTGCAAAGTCGTCCGATTGTCACCCGTTTTCGCTTAAGGGCTCGTGCCCATGCTCACCGCTAAGCTCTGCTACGGCCACACCGCTCTCGTTTCGGTGCCGAATCCCTAAGATCTTTGGTTATAGCAGTCGTGTCAGCAAATCGACAGTGGCGGCACCGTCGGCTTTAACGAAAGTGACGCAATATACTTACGACACCAGAGGGCGGTTGTTGTGCGAAGCGACACGCATGAATGCTGCAAGTTTTGGCGCGTTGCCAGCTTCGGCATGTACCTTAGGCAGTGAAGGTAGTGCCGGACCTGACCGCATTACAAGCTATAGCTATGATGCGAACTCAAATCTTAAAAGTACCCTGACGGGGCTCGGTACCGCCGCCGAGGGTATTGAGCAGTTCACGGCCTATACCGCGAATGGCGAAGTCAGCAGGCGTGAGGACGGTAATGGCAATAGTACAACGTACAGTTACGATGGGCATGACCGTCTGTACCGCACCACCTTCCCGGATGCGAGCTACGAGCAAAATGGGTATGACGCGAACGGTAATCTGACATCGTTTCGCAAGCGTGATGGGGTGACGTTGATCCATAGCTACGATAGCCGGGATCAGCGTACAAGCTCGCTCATACCAAACGAAAACACCATTTACTTTAGCTATGACAGCCTGGGCCGTGAAACTCAGGTCACCCGTGGAGCACAAGTGGTGGCTTACGGTTATGATGGCCTGGGCCGACGTATCTCGGAACGTACGAATAATCGTACCCTGGTCTACAGTTACGATAGTGCAGGCCGTCGGATCCGGACGACCTTCCCGGATGGCTTCTATGTGACCTACAGTCATGATGCGGGTGGGCGGCTGACGGATATTTTTGAAAATGGCACGACGGGCGTTATTGATTTTAGTTACGACCGCCCGGGTCGGGTTAGCCGCATTGAGCGTGCTGGCAGCACCATCACCACGTTCAGCTACGACGGTATGAGCCGGGTGCTTGATTTCGATCACCAGGGATTCAACGACAGCAGTTACAGCTATAATCCGGCCAGTCAGTTGCAGAGCAAAACGGTCAGCAACGCGGATTATCAAATTCAGGTGCCGACGCTAAGCACTGAATTTTACAGCGTGAATAACCTCAACCAGTATACGCAAGTTACGGTCGATGGCCTGCCAGAGTACGCGAACTACACCAGTGCGGGCAATCTGGCTGGTTTTGATGGGTGGAGTTATGTTTACGATGCCCATAATCGCCTGGTGGCAGCGAACGGTCCTGACGATACGGTCACCCTTAGCTACGATGCTACCGGTCGCTTATCGCGCACGGTACACAACGGCGAAAGCATCGATTATCTGTACGACGGCGATGAGCTGGTGGCGGAGTATCACAGCAACGGCACGCTGTTGCGGCGCTTTATTCATGGCCTTGGTAACGATGACCCGGTCATTCGCTACGAAGGTGCTGGGGTAAACGCCCGCCGTTATCTGCTGGCGGATGAGCGCGGTAGCATCATCGCCGAGATGACCGCCAATGGCGGCCTGCTGCAAGCGCATCAGTACGATGCCTACGGCAACCCGAAGCACAGCAGCGATGCACGCTTTCGTTTTACCGGGCAAATTCTCATCCCCGGCACCGAGCTGTACTACTACAAAGCACGGATTTATCATCCAAAGCTAGGTCGATTCCTGCAAACTGACCCTGTGGGTTATGAAGACCAGATGAATCTTTATGCTTATGTGGGGAATGATCCGGTTAATATGGTGGATCCGAGCGGTAAATGGATTGTTCAACTAGTCGCGACCGTTGGAGGCGCGGTTATTGGTGGAGCAGCGGAATATTTAACGAACGATAATGCAACTTTCTCCTCTGTTGCACGAGCATCAGTAGTAGGTGGTGCTGTTGGATTAGCTAGCTCACTTGGTGGCGGAGTTGTATCATCGGCTTTACTTGGAGGAGGTGCGAGTGCTGCTGGTGAAATGGCCAATCAGATAGCGACAGGAGATATTAATGGAGCAAAAGTTGCTACGGCAGGAGTGACGGGTTTAGTTGGTGGTGCGGCAGCTAAGCAGACCGCTAATATTGTAAAAGGTGTTCTTACCAAGGGGTTACCGAATAATAGTGTAAGTAATGCATCGCACAATATGACACAATCTAGCTCACAGAGGGTTTTAGCTGATTCCCAATCCTTGACTAAAGCAGCCAGCAAATCTTCTGCGGCGGAAGCCCAAGTCGGGACTGGCTACGCAGCGGGTGCCGCAGCAGGTACAGCCGCTGCGGGTAAGGTTTGCGAACAAAGTTCAGGTTGTTAATAATGAGGTCTATTAAGTTTTCTGATTCAGTATCGGAAAGAGGTAAAAAGCTTCGACTATGGATACATTTGATAAATGTATGTGTTGTTTCTTTTCTCTATGTACTGTTAGTTCATAAAGTCGGAGCGGAGCTTGGTATTGATGTTAATAGGCCACTAAGGGAATATGACAAGCTTACTGTCTTAAGCGGGTTTGGATTAATGCTTCTATCGTTTATCCTGTTATATGGATTATCCTTTAAGATTCTTAGCTGGCTATTTTTTAAATTTAAGATTTAACTCAGTTTTTGAATCCAAAGCCTCGCTCGTGCGGGGCTTTGTTTTTACAGGAGGCTGATGACGTGTTGAAATTCTCCATTGCGCCAATGGCCGAGGGATTTCTTGCCATCAGGCGTGATGCGTTCGAAGAAATCTGGGAACTCTATATTTTTTCCATAAAGCGTTTGTCCCTGAGCTAGCAAGTCATGGCTTAATTTCTCGGATCGGCTGTCATGAGCAACCGTTTCAGATAAGGTAAGCACATCAAATTGACTAGTCATATTCTGCTCCCATCGGTTCCTAGTTTGCTCGCCATTGTTAGTGATGAAGTAATGCCATGCTTGGCGGCAAAAGTCTGGAGTTTCCTATCGTAAAAGCCTGCATCGCGTTTGTAACGGCAAAAAAATCTGATGACCGTGTTGGATTCATCATAGATTGCCCGAATATCATTTTCTCCCGCATCAATGGAAAATGATCCGTCGTCTAGCCGATACGCTGCTTGTCCGCCGACGAAGCACTCTTGGGCAAACCTCGACAGCACGTTTTCAACTTGCTCGGGCTTTACTGTCTGAAATAAAGTGTGGCAATAAGGCATATCTCTGGCTCTTGAGTTGCTGAGCCATAAGTATAGCAAATGCAGTTATGTAATCCCCCCGAAAAATCGCAGCAGTTATAAGTAGAAAACTCCGTCGAACTAAAACGAAGGAATTTTCTATGCGCAAATCACGGTACACAAACAGTCAGGTCGTAGCGATTCTGAAACAAAACGAGACCGGTGTTCCCGTTCCAGAGCTATGCCGTGAACCCGGTATGAGCTCCGCAAGGAAGCACTTGTGCAAAAATTCTGCAAAGTAGCTAAGCGCGTGCCCTACAAAACAATTTTCCACCTGTTAATTTCCTGTAATCTAGCTAGAATAGGGCTTTCAGATTAACCAACCGACAAATGGAAGGATTCATGGCATTGAGTGTAGTGGTTCTTGCCGCTGGTAAGGGCACCCGCATGCGTTCAGCATTGCCAAAGGTGCTTCATCCAGTTGCCCATAAAGCTATGGTGCAACATGTGATCGACAGTGCACGGCAATTAGATACGGACGCCATTCATGTGATTTACGGCCACGGTGCTGAGACGTTACTTGAACGTCTTGGTGGGCAACAGTTAAATTTTGTAGAACAGGCAGAGCAGCTTGGTACCGGACATGCGGTTCAGCAAATCGTGCCACACATAAACGACGACGAGCACGTACTCATTTTATACGGCGATGTGCCTTTGACCCGCGTTGAAACCCTGCAGGATCTGGTGAGAGCCGGCAGTGGAACCGACCTTGCACTACTGACGGTTACCCTTCCCGATCCGACCGGCTACGGCCGTATTATGCGTGACACTAACGGGCATGTGACGGGCATTGTCGAGCAAAAAGATGCTACTCCGGAGCAGCTGGCTGTCACTGAAGCTAACACCGGAATGATGCTGGTTCACGGCAAAGCCCTGAAGCGCTGGCTCGGACAGCTTTCCAATGACAACGCCCAGGGTGAATACTATCTGACGGACATCGTCGCCATGGCCGCCCAGGAAGGCGTTGCTATCGCATCGACCCAGCCGCGGGACATTCACGAAGTTGAAGGTGCCAATAACCGCGTCCAACTCGCAGCACTTGAACGGGCCTATCAACAACGTCAGGCGGAGCAGCTGATGCTCGACGGCGCCACCCTGCTCGATCCGGCACGGGTGGATGTGCGTGGTACGGTGCGTATTGCCAACGATGTGGTGGTGGACGTGAATGTCATTTTCGAGGGCCAGGTTGAGCTTGGCGAAGGTGTCGTGATTGAAAGCAACTGCATTTTACGCAACTGTAGCATTGCGGCAGGTGCTCGCATAAAGTCGCACAGTATCGTCGAAGACGCTCAGGTAGGCGAAGATTGTGAGGTAGGACCTTACGCTCGATTGCGGCCCGGCTCAGTGCTTGAGCAAGGTGCAAAAGTCGGCAACTTCGTCGAGATGAAAAAGACCCGCTTAGGCAAAGGCTCGAAAGCCAACCACCTGACCTACTTAGGCGATGCAGTGATCGGTGACGGCGTGAATATTGGCGCGGGAACCATCACCTGCAACTACGACGGCGTCAACAAATTTACCACAGAGATCGATGACGGTGCCTTTATTGGCTCCAACAGTTCGTTGGTGGCACCGGTGCGCATTGGTAAACAGGCAACTGTCGGTGCCGGCTCAACCGTCACCAAAACCATTGAAGACGGCGAGCTTGGGATAGCTCGCGGTAAACAACGCAACATTACGGGCTGGCAACGGCCCCAGAAAAAGGGATAAGCAGTATGTGCGGTATTGTTGGCGCGACTTCAGAGCGCCGTATTAGCGAAATTTTGCTCGAGGGTTTAAAGCGCCTTGAGTACCGTGGTTATGATTCAGCGGGTTTGGCCGTGCTGTCCGAGAATGGCCAGATTGAAAGCCTACGGCGCACCGGCAAGGTGCAGGAACTGAAAGATGCGGTCGGCGAGCATCCGCTTGGCGGCACCACTGGTATTGCGCATACCCGCTGGGCAACGCATGGCGGCGTCACGGAAGCCAATGCGCACCCCCATATTTCTAACGACTGCATCGCAGTTGTGCATAACGGCATTATCGAAAATCATTCGAAACTGCGGGAAAAGCTGCGTGAACTCGGCTATGAGTTTCGTTCAGACACCGATACCGAAGTGATTTGTCACCTGGTGCATCATGAGAAGCAGCAGCACGCTGACCTTTTCGATGCGGTACAGGCTGCAGTAAAGCAGCTTGATGGCGCTTATGGCACTGTGGTCATGGATTGTCAGGATCCCGGCCGCTTGGTGGTGGCTCGCTCCGGCAGTCCGCTGGTGATTGGACTGGGCATCGGCGAAAATTTCGTTGCTTCGGATCAGCTGGCGTTGTTGCCGGTGACCCGCAAGTTCATGTACCTCGAAGAAGGCGACATGGCTGATATCACCCGCACCGGGGTGAAGGTGTACGACAAATCGGGAAGCCGCATTGAGCGCGCTATCCACGAATCAGACGGTCAGTACGACGCGGGCGGGAAAGGTAACTACCGTCACTTTATGTTGAAAGAAATTCATGAACAGCCAAGTGCAGTGCGTAATGCGCTGGAAGGACGTCTGGTCGACGGCAAAGTCTCCGGTAACGCCTTTGGAGAAGGCTCAATGGACGTACTGAAAGACATAGAGCACGTACAGATTGTGGCCTGTGGTACCTCTTACCACGCCGGTATGGTCGCGCGTTACTGGCTCGAAGCCCTCGCCGGCGTGTCTTGCAATGTCGAGATTGCCTCAGAGTTCCGCTATCGGCAGTCGCATGTGCATCCGAACAGCTTGCTGGTGACTATTTCACAGTCCGGTGAAACTGCGGATACCCTTGCTGCATTGCGTCTGTCTAAAGAGCTTGGTTATAAAGGCTCGCTGACCATCTGTAACGTTTCGACCTCTTCGATGGTGCGTGAGTCGGATCTGGCTTATATGACCCGTGCGGGGACAGAAATAGGTGTGGCGTCAACCAAAGCGTTCACCACGCAGCTCGTTGGCCTGATGATGCTGGTGCTGGCCTTAGGTCAGTCACGCGGCCTGTCGGGTGACAAGCAGCAGCACATTGTCGGTGCCCTGAAAGCGTTACCGGCGAAACTGGAAGAAGCGCTGTTATTAAGTGATGAAATTGAAGCCCTGGCCCCGGAGTTTGCCGACAAGTTTCACAGTCTGTTCTTAGGCCGCGGTTCGCAATATCCGATTGCGATGGAAGGCGCGCTGAAGCTGAAAGAAATCTCGTACATTCACGCGGAAGCCTACGCCGCTGGCGAGCTTAAACATGGCCCGCTAGCGCTGATTGACGCGGAAATGCCCGTGATCGTGGTCGCGCCGAATGACGAGTTGCTCGAGAAGCTGAAGTCGAATGTTGAAGAAGTTCGTGCCCGTGGCGGCATCATGTACGTGTTCGCTGACAAAGACGCCCACTTCCAGGGCGACGCCAGCATGCGTGTGATCAACGTCAGCCACTGCGACGAACTCATCGCGCCTATCGTCTACACCATCCCGCTTCAACTGTTGTCGTACTTCGTTGCCATCATCAAAGGCACCGACGTTGACCAGCCACGGAACCTGGCGAAATCGGTGACCGTCGAGTAAGGGTTAGCTGATTTTAGAAAAAGGGCTCTTCGGAGCCCTTTTTTGTGGCTGTCTCTTAAAATGAACCTCGCGAAACGGGCAGCTAGCAATTTGTTTACTCCTCGCAATAGCATCTAAGCTGCTCTTGCCCTGCCAATAATATTAACTTATCTTGTATTACATAAATCAAACATCGCAGGCGCTGTTGTCGATTATCTCCGTAGTCTGTCACAGCGCTTAAACGTTCAATTATTGATTGGTGCGGTAATCAAGTATTGCTGCAGTACCAAGGATCATCAGATAGTTATGGTCTGATAGGTTGAGTACTCTTATCAAGGAGAATTAAGTGAAACGTCTAGTGCTAGCTTTTGCGATTGTTGTGATCAGTACCCTCTTGAACGCATGCAGTAAAGGTCCCGGTGATCTTGAGGGAACCTGGCGTTTGCACGGTTTCGTTCCAATGACAGTCACGTACCGTAGTAATGAGGAAGAAGCTATGGGTATTATTAGCGAAGTCTCATACGAATTCGAGGGGAATGATGTGCTTGTCACCTACACCAGCGGAATTGCGGAAGGTCACACGGTAAGGTTTACCAGAGTAGATAAGAATACTTATCGCTCAGAGCTTGGTACTTTGAAAAGAGTACGCTAACACAGCCTACCGAGTTAATTCATATCGGACGCGCAGGAATCATCATTGGGAATCCGCAACTATTGGCCGCGAATTCGACGTATTTGGATAACAGTCGGCATCATCGTGACGGTGGTCTTCGTGGGCTGGTCGCTTATCGCGTACCGAGCAGACGCCGAGGCTGAAGCGGCAACGATTTCCGATGACGTCGTCGCCGTCAGCGCTACCCAGGGTATCTGGCAGTTTAGTCCTACCAGACCTTCGAAATCGGCAACCTTGATATTCTTTCCCGGCGCGCTAGTAGATCCCATTGCCTACGCACCCCTCGCACGTTCCGTAGCAGCGGCAGGCTATCCTGTGCTGTTGGTCGAACTCCCTTATCGCGGTGCGTTCGGTGGTGCAGAGTCAGCTGAGCTTTGGGCTCGGATTTCGTCCGCGCTTGCGTTAATACCCAGTGACCATGCAGTGGTCGTTGGCGGTCACTCACGGGGTGGCGTGGTGGCTTCGACGTTAGCAGCGCAGGCTCCGGAACCGGACGGGCTGATTCTTATCGGCACCTCTCACCCTCGCGATGTAGACCTCAGTAAGCTTGAGGTACCCGTGACAAAGATCGTGGGTACGCGCGATGGACTCGCTTCGCCGGAAGAAGTGGAACAAAACGCTTTTCTCCTGCCCGACAGAACGCGCTGGGTTTGGGTGGAAGGCGGAAATCATTCGCAGTTTGGCTGGTATGGCTTTCAGCCGCTGGATCTATGGGCCAAAGTGTCAGCTGCTGAGCAGCGAAGAATCATGACGGAAGCGGTTCTTGAGCTGCTCAGCTCATACTCACTGTCCGAACGCTAATGTATTGGGCATTCTGTGACAGCAGGTTAACCAAATACAGAGAACCACCATGGATGTGACAAAGAAGAAATTAGCCGAAGCAGCGGATAAGAATATTATTTCTAATCAGCAAGCGGAAAGGCTTTACGAGTTTTTAGCTGCTCAGTCGCAAGACGTACCGAGATTTACTTTCACGCATGTTCTTTATTACCTGGGTGGCCTTATCGCTATTGGTGCGATGACCGTATTTATGAATTTAGGCTGGGAGTCATTCGGCGGTCCCGGAATCGTAGCAATCTCTATTGTTTATGCGGTTATTGGCTTAAAAGTAACGAATTCTTTCGCGGCAAAAAATCTGGTTATTCCAGCAGGCATTTGCGCAGCGTTTGTCGTTTGCTTAACGCCATTGGCGATTTATGGTTTCCAGCAGTGGCTCGGCGTCTGGCCGGATGAAAGTGTTTATAGGGATTACCACAGATATATAAAGTGGCATTGGCTCTATATGGAGTTGGGCACCTTAGCAGTGGGAATCATTATTGCCTGGAAGTACAAATATCCGTTTTTGATCATGCCTATCGCGGTGACGCTTTGGTATATGACAATGGATATTACAGCTATGATTTCAGGAGGAGACGTCTCCTGGGAGCTGAGAAAGCTTGTGTCCTTGTTCTCCGGACTGTTAATGATCGGATTAGCCTTTTGGGTTGATATCCGATCACATAAAAAAGCCGATTATGCCTTCTGGATTTATATTTTTGGGGTACTCGCGTTCTGGGGCGGTCTATCATTGCAGAGTTCTGACAGTGAGCTATCAAAGTTTATTTATTTCTGCATTAATCTATTAATGATAGGTGTTGGCGTGTTATTGGTTCGCCGGGTTTTTGTGGTG
This sequence comes from Pseudidiomarina terrestris, assembly GCF_030466405.1. Lineage (GTDB taxonomy): Bacteria > Pseudomonadota > Gammaproteobacteria > Enterobacterales > Alteromonadaceae > Pseudidiomarina > Pseudidiomarina terrestris. The sequence goes on from NZ_JAGGJF010000001.1 coordinate 841,757, forward strand.
TTCGGCGCTATTGGTAGCGCTTGTTATCTTGGTTATTTAGCCTTTGATGTGTTTGAAGATAGCTGGCTGTTCCCCATTGCATTAACTGTCGTTGGACTCGGGATTATTTATCTTGGTATTCTTTGGCAAAAGCACGAAAAAACGATTACTCAGAAATCACGGTCATTACTTCCTGCCCCACTACGCGAAATGTTGGAAGCGAAATCGTGAAGTTGGAACAAAACCGAAAGGCATCACTTAAAGCGCATGTAATGAAAAAAGTGAGCTTCCATGACCTATAAGGCAATAAACTTTAACGACAAGCTTGGCCTCTTTGACGAGCAGTGGTCGCCAAAAGTCATCGCTGAGATGAACGACTACCAGTTTAAGGTGGTTAAGCTGGAGGGCGAGTTTGTCTGGCATGAGCACAAAGACACCGACGAAACCTTTATTGTTCTCGAGGGGCATCTCAGAATTGACTTCCGCGATGGGCATGTGGATTTGGCGGCAGGCGAAATGTACGTGGTCCCCAAAGGCGTGGAGCACAAGCCCTATGCGGAATCTGAAGTAAAGGTTTTGCTGATAGAACCGCGTGGTGTGGTAAATACCGGTGAGGCAGGAAGCAGCCAAACCGCTCCAAACGATGTTTGGATCTGATCGCCCGGTTGATCTTAAGCTGGAACCCCCTGAGAGACTCCAGGACAGGTGAGAATTCCCCCATAATTTGTTAGTATGCCGCTCTTAGTTTACCTACCTGAAGGAAGTAGAATGTCCTCCTGCTGTGGCAGCTCATGCAGCACCGACCAAGACGACATCGATAAGGCACAACGACGACTCCTGTGGACTGTGCTGGTGCTTAACGGAATCATGTTTTTCGTGGAGTTTATCGCTGGCTGGCTGGCGGAATCCAGCGGTCTTATTGCCGATTCACTCGACATGCTGGCCGATACTTTGGTTTATGGTGTAAGCCTTTACGCGGTGGGTAAAGCCATCAAATACAAGGCAAATGCCGCAATCTTCAACGGCACATTACAAACACTGTTAGCGTTATTGGTATTGGCAGACGTAGCGCAACGCTTGGTCTTTGGCAGTCAGCCTGATGCGGGCATGATGTTGTGGATCGCCGGTTTAGCGCTTGTGGTAAATATCGCGTGTTTTGCACTTCTCTACAGTTCTCGAAATGGCGATATTAATATCCGCGCCAGTTGGATCTGTTCCCGTAATGACATGCTGATGAATATCGGTGTCATTGGCTCTGCGTTGTTGGTCGCGCAACTGGGTATGGCATGGCCAGACTTAGTGATAGCGACGGTAATTGCATTAGTTGTTCTGCGCTCAGCAATGCGCATCATCCGTGATGCTCGCGCGGTAAAAGCCGGTGAGAAAACCGATATCTCTGGGTGCTGTGGATAAAGTTTTCAACACCTGCGGTTTTTAACCCGATGTCCGGCTGCAGCGTAACGTGTCGGGGTTTGACAGGCGCTGTTTAAATCAGTAAAAAGGTTGATTATTACATAAAAGTAACAGCAAGGAGTCCCAGATGAAATCTCTCTACCTCGGCATTTCGCTGCTGGGGTTAGCAGTCCTATTTTTCGTTTTTCTGGGGTATCAGTACACGCAGGCAGACTCTCCGGCACCTGAATTTCGCGCGCTGGAAAGCGATAGCTTAGCAGATCACGCATCCCCCCTAACGGCTGTCACAGCCGCTGCCAAGCCTTCCCACACTGAGATATCATCAGCTGAGAGTTCCGAGGGTGGCTCACATGCGCTATCAGCAGACCAGCAACGTATCGCGGTGGCGATGGAAAAGTTTAAAGAGTTACGTGGTCGAGCGCTGATCAATGCCTTATCCCAAGATCCGCTGGCGGAAGGGATTCAGTCCAGGATTCTGCTGGCAATGGTGGAGGCTGGTTATCTGGATATCAACGGCTCGATTGCGAACCGTGCAGGTCTTGAGTTTTTCTCGCCATTATTTTTGGCTGTTGCCGCAGAATGGGACGTCACCGCTGAGGTATTCTCTCGTTTTCTGGCATTAGGCGCGCGGGTTGATAGCAGCGATAACTGGCAGCGAATGATGTCGAATGTAACCGACGCAGAGGTGTTGGACCTCTGGTATGATGCGGCTGGCCTTGGCCCGGAACGGCACCAGGAGTTATTCAACGAAGGCCTGCGTACAGGTAATATGGCGTTTGTTGATTTTATCCTTGAAAATAAGAACGGTAAGTTCGATCAACTCACCTTTACCGGCGCTATGACAACGAATATCCAGCGCCAGATCTTGACCCAGCAAAGCATCAGCGATGAGCGCATGAGTGAGCTTTACGAGCAAACGCAACCAGAAGAACGTGCCCGCGTGCAACATATGCTCACTCTCATGCATGAGCGCCGCGCACGTCAAATTGAGCTATTACTCACCTATGCGGACCTCAGTGAAGAGGATCGGGAAAAAATGACCGAGCTGCGTGCTACCCTTGAAGAAGATATCCAACGTGTCGCTGATTATTTTGCGCAACAACCCGACTAACCCTTAGCTGATGCAACTCCAGATGGTAGTAACTCCTACCAAAATTTCACTTCTTTGCTATGGTTAAGAGTGGTTTATCACACTTTTTACTTCACTAATGCAAAATGAAAAGAAGGAGTTTTCAATGAGCTTTCTATGGTTTTTATTGGTAGGTTTGATTGCCGGCTGGTTAGCCGGAACCTTGGTGAAAGGTGGTGGTTTTGGCCTGTTAGGCAACATTGTTATCGGTATCATTGGCGCAATGCTGGGTGGTTTTTTATTTGGTTTGCTCGGCTTATCAAGTGACGGCGGCCTGATTGGCAGTATTATCGTCGCTACCATAGGTGCCATTGTTCTGTTAATCATTGTCAGAGCATTGAAGCGCGCCTGACGCGAAGGTTTACATTTAAATTTTAATAGGATCATTGCATTCGCCATGCCACTCAGTAACATGATGTGGCATGGCTAAACCTCGAAAAAAACAGCCGCTCCGAACGGTCCAGATCAGTTGCAGCAAATGTCGCACTCCACTTTACAAGTATCGTAAAGGCGGCAAGGGCGCGCTGGTAAAATGTTTCGTCGAGCGAATTGTGGAAGATCACACCGAAGCTGTTGGTATTTGCCCGAATTGTGGGCAGGAGTTTGCGCGGGAAACCATGATGCGCGGTACTCCAGCTTACAAAATGGTCGGTGGTAAGGTCATGGTTAAATAACAAAGATGTTAAAAACAAAAAAAAGGAACAACGCGATGGCACGTAAATTTGTTTTAGCAGCGGCAGGAACTCTGCTGGCTGCAAATATGGTGGCTGCTCCTGCAGCAAAAGCAGAAGCGTTCAATGGTTTGAACCCATGGCAGCAGTGCGGTATCGGCGCCATGATCTTCCCTAATCACGGTTTAGCAGCGGCAATTTCTAACATTATCTGGGACTTAGGTACCACAGCGGTAACCTCTGCGACAGTATCGGCCGAAGCTTGTGAAGGCTCAGGCACGTTTACTGCGATTTTCGTCACTGAATCTTATGCGCAGATCGAAGAGCAACTGGCCTATGGTGAAGGTGAGCATCTGAATGCCATGCTGCATCTGATGGGTTGTGCTGCGGAACAGCGTCCGGCGGTTATTGCAAAACTGCGCGCAGATTATGCCGAAAATATGGCTGCGGTAGATTTCAATGACAAGGATCAGGCGCAAAAAGCAGAAGCTCTGTACTACACAGCAGCTGACGCTGTAGCGAACTGCTCAGCGAGCTAAGTAACGAAGTAGAACGTGAGCCCCGCTTTCCATAGCGGGGTTTTTTTATGGCATTTTTAATGAGTTAAAAATTCGATGGTGCTTCGCTGTTTAATCCTCTTTGTCGGCTGGGCCAGTTTTAGTGCGCACGGCGCCAACCTAGACGCTCTTGCCGGCCATAAAGATTGGCGTGCATTGTTGCACATGCCTGCTGGTAGCGAGCAAAGCGAAATCGAAACCCCCGCGTTTTTCCTCGCCGAAAACGGAGCCGGCAACCCTGCCGCTGAACTGCGGGCTACCCTTAATGCATTTACCGCTCAACCAGAACTTATGTGCCGCTATCCCGCCAGAGCCGCCTGGCTAGCGCAACAGCAGCAACTGAGCAATTTTGACCCGCAACAATGTACTGCATTACAAGAGTGGTTAGCAGGACAAGCGGCGGATCAGGTCAGCGTCATTTTTGCCGATGGCTTTTTAGATAATCCGGCGAGCTTTTACGGGCACATGCTGATACGCGTCGGCGATCGCAATGCCGATGACGCGCAGAAATTATTGGCAACCAGTTTTAATTTTGGCGCGCGCGTGCCTGACGATGAAAATCCCGTGGTTTACATTACCAAAGGAATTTTCGGCGGGTACACAGCGGCCTATTCCACCAGTCACTTCTATCGCTACGACATAAATTATGCCGAGGCCGAGTTACGTGATTTGTGGAGTTATGAGCTGGCGACAGATGCTGCGCAAAGTCGGCTGTTGATTTGGCACTTGTGGGAGTTGCTGGAAACCGATTACACCTATTTTTTTACCAGCCGCAATTGTGCCTACCATATGGCACGTGCCCTTGAGCTAGTGACGGACGGGGAACTGGTTGAGCGAGGCGACCCCTTTGTGTTGCCTGCAGATATTATCCAACGCCTTACGCAAGCTACCATCAACGGCCAGCCTGCGGTCAAAAGCCGTAGTTTACATCCGTCACGGTTACATCGCTTTCAGCAAAAATGGCAGCAACTCAGTGCCAGTGAAATCATACTTGCGCGCGCCTGGCTTGCTCGTCCACAACCTGCGACGCTAACCTCGGCATCTGCAGAACAGCAACGGCGCGTCATTGCGGTACTGGCGGATTTTTACGCCTATCGTCTCAGCCAGGAGCATGACAACGATGCGTTAAAACATCAGCTTGAGCAGGAAAGAACTACATTATTGCGCAGCCGCATGCTGCTGCCCATGGGCTCGAATCCCGACTGGCTTGAACACGAAAGCTCGGCGCCTGAATCGGGTCAGGATCCCAGCATGTTGCGGCTCGGCTGGCATCACAGCAGCACCGGGCAGCGCCATGAGAACGCGCTCGCGGTGGCTTTTCGTCCTGCCTACTATGATGTCTTGCAACCCCAGCAAGGGCGCTTAGCAAATGCGACATTGACCATGGGCGAGCTGGGTATTCATGTGCTGGAGCAGGAGCTGCAGCTGGAACAGCTCTGGTTATTGCGCTTACACACCTTGAACTACAGTGCCTCGGGTATGCCCGGCGATGGGGGCGCTTCCTGGGGGCTCGATGTCGGCTGGCAACGGGATCATCTGCGGCAATCCACTGACGTCCTCAGTCCGCAATTACGTGGTAGCTACGGTCAGGCCTATCAATTAAATCCGCGGCAATGGTTTGATGTCGCCATACGGGCGGAGCTACGTGACCCGTCAGCAGAGCTTGGCGCCATGGTAGTAAGTCCGCAATTGACCTGGCTCGCCGACTGGCGCGGCAGCCGCAGTCAGTGCCAGACACGTTACGAGTACGACCTCAGCGAGCGTCTTGAAAAGCCCTGGTTCATAGGCTGTGAGATTGCTTTTCATGTTGCTGACGATCAGGATATTCGCGTGAGTCTCGCCCACCAACAGGCGTCAATTGTCGCGCTCAAGTGGTCCTGGTACTGGTGATTTAAGCTTAAGCAAGGCTCTTACGCGCCTCTGTAGCTGCGGGACAACCTCCTGCTCAAACCAGGGATGACGTTTTAGCCAGATGTTATTTCTGGGGCTTGGATGCGGCATAGGTAAGACTGCGGGCCAGTATTCCTCCCAGTTGGCAACGGTTTCTGTGAGGTTCTTGTAACGCGGCACGCTCTCGAGCTGAGCAAGGTGCCAGTCGATGGCGTACTTGCCAATGGCCAACGTCAGCCTTAGATTCGGTAGCTCGTTCAGTAAAGGTTGCCGCCACAACGGAGCGCACTCTTTACGCGGTGGTAAATCACCGCTTTTGCCGGTGCCCGGATAGCAAAACCCCATTGGCGCGATGGCAAAATACTGCGCATCATAGAAGGTCTCACGATCCACCCCTAACCAGCTGCGCAAGCGGTCACCGCTGGGATCATCGAAGGGTAAGCCAGACGCATGCACGCGCCGGCCAGGTGCTTGTCCGGCAATCAGGATCGGCGCTGTGGTAGATGCCTGCACGACTGGTCGGGCGCCACAGGGCAAATCCGGCTCGCACTCGTGGCAAGACCGGATTTGTTTAAGTAACAGATCGAGCGCCATAAAGTTTACCCGCGGCGCCAGCGATGAAACTTCTGCACCCAGCCAAGCAGCTTCTCTGGCGCGTTCGCACGCTTCCAGTTGCCCGCAACATATTTGTTGGCCTCAGCCATGGTCGGATAGCTATGAATCGTGCCCAGAATTTTATTCAGACCAATGCCCTGCTTCATTGCCAGCACATATTCAGCCAGCAGCTCACCGGCTTGTGCACTGACAATGTTGACCCCAAGAATCTTATCCTTACCAGGTACGGTCAGAACTTTAATACGACCATAAGCTTGCTGATCAGCAATAGCACGGTCCAGATCACTGATGTCGTACTCAGTGACTTCGTAGTCGACACCTCGCTCTGCCGCTGTTTGCTCGGTTAAGCCGACGTTGGCAACTTCAGGGGTGGTATAGGTGACCCAAGGGATCACACTGTAATCGACACGAAAGTTTTTATAGGGATCAAACAGGGCGTTTACTGCTGCGTACCAGGCCTGATGGGAAGCTACATGAGTGAACTGATACGGCCCTGCAACATCGCCACAGGCATAGATATTCGGGAAGTTGGTTTGCAGCAACTCGTTCAGTTTTAGCGTTTTACCCGCTTCAATCCCCAGCTCTTGCAGACCAAAACCTTCCAGGTTGGCTTGCCGGCCAAGGGCAATCAGTACGCGGTCAAACGGCAGCGCGACGGTTTCGTCCTCGTGCTCGGCCAGCAACACCCGCTCGCCATCACGCTCGGTAAATTCGATAGCTTTGTGGTTCAGGCGAAGTTCCAGACCATCGTCACGTAGCTGCTTTTGTACCAGCGCAGCTGCATCAGTATCGTCATTGCTCAGCAAGCGCGGGCCCATTTCCACAACGGTGACCTGGCTGCCAAGCAGCTGAAACGCCTGTGCCAGCTCACAGCCGATCGGGCCACCGCCAAGCACCAATAAGCGCCGCGGCAGCTCACGCAGCTGCCAGAGGTTGTCTGAGGTCAGATAGTCGACCTCGCTGAGTCCGGGAAAATCCGGAACCATCGGGCGCGCCCCTGTGGCGATGACGATGCTGCGAGTGGTGATGGTCTTTTGCTCTTCACCCTTTTGCACCTGCACCTCCCAGGGAGAGACAATAGTGGCATCACCGCACTCGACGTCGACACCAAGTTCCGTATAGCGCTCGACTGAATCATGCGGGGCTATCCGGGCGATGACGTCCTGAACGCTGTCCATGATCTTGGCGAAATCTATAGTCTCAATGGTGCTTTTCACGCCCAGACGCTCGGCGTCGCGGGTCTGACGAATGCTCTTGGCGACATGCAGCAACGCTTTAGACGGCACACAGCCGGTATTCAGACAGTCACCCCCCATTTTATGCTTTTCGATTAAGGTGACTTTTGCCTTTACAGCGGCCGCAATGTAAGCACTCACCAACCCAGCGGAGCCCGCACCAATGACCACAAGATTGTTATCGAACGACTTGGGTTTGGTGTAACTACCGTAAGCTCGGCGGCGCTTGAGAAAACTGAGAATGAATTTCGCCAGAATAGGCACCAAGCCGAGTAACACCAACGCACTAAGTAAATCAAACGACAGCACATCGCCCAAACTGGTGATCTCGGCCAGTTGTGTGCCGGCATTGACGTAGACCGCGGTGGCCAGCAGCATGCCGACCTGACTGACCCAGTAGTAGGTCCAGGCCTTAATTTTTGTCAGTCCCATGACCAGGTTGATAACGAAAAACGGGAACAGTGGAACTAAACGTAAGCTCAGTAGGTAAAACGCGCCATCACGCTCAATACCAGCATTGATGGCTTTGAGCCGGTTACCAAATTTCTTCTGCACCCAGTCATGCAATAGCCATCGGGCACTAAGAAAAGCTAGCAATGCGCCAACAGAGCTGGCAAAGGAAGCTAACAATAAGCCCCAACCCAATCCAAAAATCGCGCCAGCGCCGATGGTCAGCACGGTCGCACCTGGAATCGACAGCGCGGCACTGATCACGTAGATAAGGAAATATAGACCAAACAAGAACAAAGGCCGTTCGGCAAACAGCTGATTCAGCGCTTGTTGCTGCTGTTTTAGCTGCTCGAGCGTCAGGTATTGGGTCAGGTCAAACGCAAAAACACTGCCCACCAGCACAATGATTAAGGTGATGAACAGTAGTTTTTTATACGACATGGAGACTCCACATAGTTTAGAAGTTGTAACTGAAGCTCAGTTGCGCGTGGCGAGGCAGCGAAGGAAACGCCAATGTTGCACCGAAATAGCCGCCTTCGAATACCGGTGACCAATTATCCTGATCGGTGACATTTATTACATCCAGACGTGCCCGCAGGCGATCATTGAAACGGTACTCGGTATAGAGGTTCAACTGATGTTGATCACGAATAAAGACCGTCTGCAGATAATCCAGTGGATAGGCTTTGGTGTAGCTAAGGTCACCGCCGAGGGTCCACTGCTCGTCAATGCGCCAGCCAACCACGCCCGAAGCCTGTACCTCGGGAACGCCTTGCAACTGCTGGTAAGACGGTGGAAAAGCAGCAAAGTTAGGTGCGCCAACACCGGTACCCTCGATGATATCCGGGCGCGAGTCATCAAAAGCATCTGCCACCTGGCGGGTTCCCTGGAAGGCTGCGGAATTATCGTAATAAGCGTCAATGTAGCTGGCCGCGACAGTCGCCCAGAAGCCATTGCCATGGTCATAATGCCATTGCGCTTCGAACCCTTCAGTGCGAATGCCACTGTTGGAACCATCGCGGTTGCGCAGGCTGCGTTGTTGATCAAATAGCACCGCATCAGCAAACCAACGGGAACCAGCTGGTGCATATTTCACGCCAAGCTCATATAACCGATTTTCGGTGGCAAAATTTTGCGGGTCAATTTCCTGATTGGCATTGAGTACAGTGCCGCCAGCCATGGAATTTGACGTTGAGTCACTGGCATAAGCAGTGGCGTACAGCATCAGTTCATTGTTGATGTCATACTGCAGGGCAAAACTGGCGGCGCTTAGCCATTCGTTATGAGTGTCACGACCTGGAGTCACTCCAACTGGTGGAATCGGGTCACGCGCCTCCACATCGTAGTAGTCAGCACGGGCGCCGAAGGTTGCCAGCAAACGCTCGGTAACTTGCCATTTATGCTGGGCAAAGATGCCCCACTGATAGCTGGTCGAGTCCGTGGTATCAGAAAGATTAAAGTCACCGGAACCATCATTGTTGCGGTCGTATTGAGTACCCGGGGAAACCCACACCCCTGGGCGCAGTTCAACCAGCCTTGCCCGTTGCGCTGCAGTCAGCGGGATACGGCGCTGCTCAAGGCTGCCAGTTAAATCGATGGGTAGATCAGCTTCGGTGGTGAACTGGCTGTAGCCGAGCACATCGTTGTAGCGCACATTGACCCCGACCACCGACTGGTCGGTGTAATGCAGTTCCAAACGGTGTTCAAAGGTCTGCGCACCGTCAATGATTTCGACGAAACTGTTCTGATTGATACCTTCGCGGTCAAGGTGTTGGTAATAACTGCGATTGACCATCAACCACTCATTGTGGAGCTGATATTCAAGACTTGAATGCAACAATAAGGTCTCGGCGGTGTTGGTATCTAATGGGTCGGTCAGCACCCGGCCGCGGTCTATTTCAACCTGGCCGGTTGGGCTGATGACTGCAAAAGCTCCGGGCACAAACGAACCGTTGGGTTGCTGCCCTTGCCCGGTGATGTAGAGGTTATCGTCAATCAGCGCCTGGGTAGGCCGGTTGATACCAGCGTTATCTGTCCACGACACATCATAGTATTCAACGCCAAGTGACCAGCGTGTTGCCTTATTGGGTTGCCACTCGTAAGCAACAAACAGATCGTTGCTGCGGTGCTGGGTATAATCATAAAAACTGTCTTCGTCGATGACTTCGGCACTGACACGCAATGCTGCGGTATCCTCATCCAGCACCTGATTGTGGTCGACCTGCAAGCGGTACTGTTGCCACTCACCGATACGTCCACGTACCAGGGTCCCCGAGGCATCAAGTTTTGCGCGCTTCGGCTGCAGGTGCACAAAACCACCGACGCGTTGAGTCGTGCCCAGCATCACAGGTGGTGCGCCTTTGACGACGGCAATGGATTCGATGGCATTCAATGTAAGCGGCACGCCAAGGCCATTGTTACCCGCCTGGCGGCGCATACCGCCCTCAAACAACTCACCGAGTTGCCCGCGTAAACTTGGTAGTGAAGGGTTGCCAAAGCCCGCAGCAGCGTGGCTGTTTGGAGCAAAGCGGGCAATATCATGGAGGTCATCGATGTTCGCCGATTGCATCAGCGACTCGGTAATCACAGTGGCAGCGCGTGGGATCTCGCGCAAGGTGTCGGAGGTGCCAAAAATACCTTCTATCGGTTCCTCGCTCGGCAACACCAGCTCTTGCTCTGAGCCGTGAACCTGAATGATTTCATCGGGTTCAATTTTATCCTGTGCTAAAACGATGCTCACGGGCATCAGCGCTACTAGGGTCAAAATCTTCAAAAGGTGTTACTCCCTCACATAAATAAGATCAAACACTTACGCGCCTAATTGCGATTTGGTTTACTATACTATACCTCTAGTATGGTTGGTTTAAGGGTAGTTAGTAAATGACAAAAACGCCGAAGCAGACAACCAAAACAACGGATTCACTTGAAAATCTGCTCATTACCGTAGCTCAGGGCACAGAATTGCACTTTGAATCCGGACTATGCGGCGACAGGTGCCTGCTCAGATCAGCCTTTCCGAGCTGGAGAACTATTGCACTCCTGAGCATAGTGAGAACGGCATAGTTTGCTATGAACTTGACGAAGTTAACTCAGCCTCTACTTTAGTGTTTTCCTTGCTGCCACCTTGGCTGGTACTTCGAAATGCTGAGCAAACCCAGCAGTTAGGCAGCATACTGGCAATGATCCGCAGTGAGGTTTTAGCCCATCAACCTGGTTATCGGACGGTCATACAGCGCCTCAGTGATGTCTTAACTTTGCATTTGCTACGCCAGCTACTCGTTAATCAGGATGAATTGACTGGTGTCTTCGCAGCGCTGCATGACAGCGCGTTGACAACTGTGCTGAATGATCTGATCGAGGCACCGGAACAGGATTGGACAGTCGAACAAATGGCAAATCTGGCCTGCTTGTCCACCAGTGCGTTTGCCGATCGTTGTCTGCGCAAAACCGGTCTAACGCCGAAAAAGTTACTTGATCAGTTGCGTTTCCACCGCGCCAAATATTTACTCTCGACGTCGAGTCTTCCGGTTGAAGTAATCGCCTCGCGCATCGGCTATCAGTCGGCGACAGCTTTCGGTCGTTTCTTTAAAAAATATGCTGATCAATCTGCACAAGAGTTTCGCAGCTCTTGCTGACATTCAAAACAACGTATCTCTCCATCAAAACACCGGTTCTCTGCTGCTGCAATCGTCTTTTCTCTTCAGGTTGCTATAGTTAAAGGTAACTTTTATAAGCAACCGAGGAGTAAGCTATGGCGAAATTTACACTTCATTCAATTGATTCTGCGCCTGAAGGAAGTCAGGAGCGACTGAAAAGTGCTAAAGAAGAAATGGGTATGGTGCCGAACCTTTTTGCCGTGATGGCAGAATCGCCGGAACTGCTTGAAGCTTACCAAACCCTTGATGGGCTGTTTCAGAAATCCGGTTTTAACAAAAACGAGATCACCACAGTATGGCAAACCATTAACGTCTTCCATGACTGCCATTATTGCATACCGGCACACACAGCCATCGCCAAAAATATGGGCGCTGACGATGAGATTACCAAGTCGATCAAAGCCGGCGATGATCTCGCGGACGACAAACTTCAGGCCTTGCATCAGTTTACCAAAGCCATGCTGAAGCAGCGCGGCGGAGTTGATGATGACACCGTAAGTAAGTTTCTAGAGGCCGGTTATGAACACCGTCATGTACTTGCAGTGGTGCTTGGCATTGCTCACAAGACCATGAGTAATTACACCAATCATCTGGCCGAAACACCGGTGGATGATCCCTTCAAAAAATTCGAGTGAGGATCCAATGACTCAAGCCACAACTGCACCAGCTAAGTTAGAGAAAAAACTCGCGTGGAGCCTGCTGGCTTTGCGCCTTGGTATTTTTATCGTGATGTTTATCTGGGCCCTCGATAAGTTTGTGAATCCCGCTCACACCGCTGCGGTCTTTGAGGGCTTTTACGGTATTGGTGGCTTATCTGCAACCTTTGCCGCGATCCTGGGTGGATTGCAGGTGGCGTTGTGTCTGATATTCGTTGCGGGACTCTGGAAATTCTTTAGCTATGGCCTCATTTTCATCTTACACGGGGTGTCGACGCTATCGTCTTTTCCGCAGTATCTGGATGCCTTTAACAACATGCTGTTTTTTGCTGCCTGGCCTATGTGGGCGGCGTGTTTTGCGCTGTTCTACCTGCGCGAGTACGATACTTGTACGCTTTCTGCCCTGATGAACAAAAGTGATTAGGATTTAATCATCGTCTGTTAATGGGCCCTTGCAAAGAGTGCAGTCGCCATCGGAATTGGCAGAGCCTTCGACATAACGAAGCTTATGCGAGGCTTTGCCGCGATTGGCGGTAAACTGAAAGCGCTGCGAACGAGTTGTCGGTTTGCGGGCGATAAACTGGCAAACGGCACCGACGCCGTTGTGCCGCTCACCTTCCTGGATGTTGCGCTCAACCTCCTGGCTAACCTGTACCTCATATCCCTTAAAGGCCCGTTTTAGCTCCTCTAAGCTCACCATAAGTCCCTCGTCGCTGGGACCGCCGGTCGCGTAATTGAGCTGTGCCACGGTATAAGCCTCGAGTAAAAAGAAACCGCCAGGTTTCAAGCTGGCATCGATTTCTTCATACAGATGTGCACGACCTGCGCTGGGTAAATGACAGAAAATGGCTACGATGCCCTCGTAATGAGCTTTGGGCAATTGAGCTTCTGTCAGATCGACCTGCTCGGTCTGAACGCTAACACCACGAGTGGCCGCTAGCTTTTGTGCCTTATCCAGGCCAACTTGCGAGATGTCCATCGCGCAAACCTCAGCTCCGAGCTCGGCCAGATAGACTGAGTTGCGGCCCTCACCATCAGCGACGCACAGCACGTGCGGCTGCTCATAAGTCGCCAGCAGATCGGCAGCATGCTCGAGTAAGAAGTCGTTAGGCGCTGTGCCGTAGACATACTCCTCAGTACTGTAACGTTCGTCCCAGCCGGTGCTCATACACTACTCTCTTATATTTTTCCTTCAAAGTCATCGGCGCTATGTCGCTCTCTGACCTGCTCGTCTTCGTCGCCCCAAGCCCGGTTGACCATGCGTCCGCGTCGCACTGCGGCTCGTTGGCCTACCTGTTCAACCCAGCGCACCACATGTTCATACTCCTGTACCTGCAGGAACTCGGCAGCATCATAGGCTTCGTTATTTACCACCGCGCTGTACCAAGGCCAAATCGCCATATCGGCAATGGTATATTCGTCACCGGCAATAAAGCTGTGCTCAGCGAGCTGGCGGTTAAGTACGTCAAACTGGCGCTTCACTTCCATAGTGTAACGGTTGATTGGGTATTCATATTTTTCCGGGGCATAAGCGTAGAAATGGCCAAAGCCACCGCCGAGAAATGGACCTGCTCCCATTTGCCAGAATAGCCAGTTCAAGGTCTCCGTTCGCGCCCCATGGTTGCTTGGCAAGAACGCGTTAAACTTTTCCGCAAGGTAGAGCAAAATCGAACCCGATTCGAAAACTCGGGTCGGCGGGGTCGTGCTGTGGTCCACTAAGGCTGGAATTTTGGAGTTAGGATTAATATCTACAAAGCCACTGCCGAACTGGTCGCCTTCACTGATATCGATAAGAAACGCATCGTATTCAGCCCCTTTATGGCCTGCTGCCAATAGCTCTTCCAGCATGATGGTCACTTTGACACCGTTTGGTGTGGCAAGGGAATACAACTGCAAGGGATGCTCGCCCTTGGGCAGCTCTTGTTTATGGGTGGCGCCGGCGACCGGGCGATTAATCTTGGCAAATTTACCGCCGCTTTCCTGGTCCCACTGCCAAACTTTTGGTGGGGTATAGTCTGACGACATAACAGATTCTCCGCACAGTGATGAGTGTAAAAAACCACAAAGGTGGCACATGGCCACCTTTGTATCCTAGCTTCATTACGAGTAACTAGTAACTTTGGACTTCAATATCGTTTTCAACCGAACTGACACCTTCAATACCTTCAGCGAGCTGTTCGGCAAGATCCGCCATGTCTGCTGTTGGCACCACGCCGCTTAACACCACCTGACCATCGATCGTCTCGACGTTAATGGCCATGGCATCCACCTGACCGGCTTCAACAAAAGCGGCTTTGACGCGCGCGGTGATGGCTGCATCGCTTAAGAAGTCACTAGCTTCAGCTGACTTATCTTCGGCATAGGCCATAGCTTCATTAGCGGCTTCTTTGGTTTCTTCAGCAGCTTCTTCCATTGCATTACCGGCGTCATTCGCAGCTTCATCAGCTTGTTGCATGGCTTCCTGACTCTGATCTTCTGCCTGCTCCTGCTCGGCTTGACTGCATGCAGCAAGTGATAAGGACGAAAGCAACGCGATGATCGCCAAACGATTCGTAGTATTCATAGATTAACCCCCTGTTTTTACAATTATCTTCCGCCATTAAGCTTAGCTTTAAATTGTAAATTTGCGAGACTGTTTACAGGAGTTTTGCGTAATAACGGATCTGTGCCAAAGTATTAAGCGGTTAGACTGAACAAAATAGGGGACGCTATGGCGCTTTTAGGGAATATTATTTGGTTTATTTTCGGCGGCTTTGTGATGGGGCTGGGATGGTGGCTGGCGGGTATCATCGCCTTTATCAGTATCATCGGGATTCCATGGGCGAAGTCCTGCTTTGTTATTGGCCGCTTTGCATTTCTGCCATTTGGTTACGAAGCGATAAATCGTCGGGAACTGCAGCAGAAAGACGACATTGGCACCAGTGCTTTTGGTACACTCGGTAATATCTTGTGGCTCATCTTCTTTGGCTGGTGGCTGGCGTTGGGTCATCTGATCTCGGCAATCGCCTTTTTTATTATTATTATCGGCATCCCCTTTGGTATTCAGCACCTGAAACTTGCCGCGATTGCGTTAATGCCCATTGGTCAGACAGTCGTGCCTAAAGAGGTGGCGCGCGCTGCGCGGGAAAAGAACGCACATGACCACGTGGATAAGTTACGTAACAAGTAGTGCTTAAAATGAGACAACAACAGATGGAGTGTTCAGCATGACGTGGATGATATATGGAGCTTATGGCTATACCGGAGAGTTGGTCGCCAACTATGCGAAAAGCCAGGGCCAGGAGCCGGTTCTTGCTGGACGTAATGAGAAAAAACTAAAAGCAGTAGCAGAACGTTTGGAGCTTCCCTACGAAGTTGTGAATCTCGACGATACCGTGGCCTTGCGGCAAGCATTGGGTGAAATGGATCTGGTTGTGCACTGTGCCGGCCCCTTCGAAGTCACGGCAGAACCCATGATCGATAGCTGTATTGCAACGCGAACGCACTACCTTGATATTACCGGTGAGCTCGCTGTTTTCGAATATGCGCACAGTAAAGATGAAGAAGCTAAGCGTGCAGGTATTGTTATCTGCCCAGGGGTTGGTTTTGATGTGATCCCGACGGACTGTGTCGCTGCGCAACTTAAGCAGCAACTACCTGATGCAAACCATCTCACTCTCGGATTTGATTCCGCGTCGCGGATGAGTCGCGGCACAGCAAAGACCAGCGTACGACGTTTAGGCGAAGGCGGTGCGGTGCGCCGTGAAGGTAAGATTGAAACCGTGCCCTTGGCCTACAAAACCCGCGAAATTGATTTCGGCAATGGTGAGAAGTTTGCCATGACCATTCCCTGGGGCGACGTTTCGACGGCGTATTACACCACCGGCATTCCGTCGATCGAAGTCTTTATCCCTGCCTCCCCGAACCTGGTGAAAAAGTTGCAGCGATTGAACAAGTTTCGCTGGCTACTGCGCTTTGAGTGGGTGAAAAAATGGCTCGAGAAAAAGATCGAGGAACAGCCTGCAGGACCTGACGAGAAACAACTGGAAGAAGCCTTCACCTATGTCTGGGGTGAAGCAAAAAATGCGCAAGGCGATGTCGTGACGCTACGTGAGAAGGTTATGAACGGTTATAAGTTGACCAGCCAGGGCGCAGTAGATATCGCTCAGCATGTATTAGCGGAAAAGCCCGAGGGCGGTTATTATACGCCAGCGAAATTATGTGGCGCTGATTTGATCGAGCGTTATCGAGTAAGTTAAAGCGAGCGCCCATGGGCGCCGAATAGTTAGGAATTGAATATGTGGCGTGCCCGGACAGTTGCAACCGTGTTGGCGGGGAGTTTTTTCTTCACCCCAGCACAGGCGGATAGCGACGGCTTAAGCTCAAGAGAGTTTTTGGAAGAAGATCTCATTGGTCGCTTCTGGGAGTTAGATGAAGAGCAGAAACGTGGTGTTTTCCAACTGCGCACCTATCATCCCAATTTCGTGCTGCCGGTCCACCATAGTTCCGATATTAATACCCAGCCGCAATCCCCGTCGCGCGGACCATCGGCGCCACTGGAAAGCTACAAACCGAACGAGGTGAAACTTCAAATCTCGTTGCGCACGAAGCTGTTTGAAGACTTACTGTTGCCCAACGGCGATCTCTGGGTGTCCTATACCCAGGTGTCTTTGTGGCAGGCGTGGAACTCTGATGATTCTTCGCCCTTTCGCAGCACCAACTACAATCCTGATGTGTTTTACGTTTTGCCGTGGGCCGAGGAGTTCGATTTTATCCCCGGTGATGCTCGTGTGCGCTTTGCCAAGGTCGGCTTTGCCCACGAATCCAATGGCCAGACCAAGCCAGATTCACGCAGCTGGAACTATTTCCACTTCGGTGGCGCGGTTGAGTGGGGCGACGTTTACTGGGAGACCACTTGGAAACAGCGCGTGAACGAAGTGGGCGATGAGGACGATAATCCTGATCTGGTGCGTTTCCGGGGGAATTTTGAAAACCAGATCTCGTGGCGCAACGATCTCAGTACCTATAGCCTGACCAGAATCACCCGCGAATTATCCTGGGATCGTGGCTCCTGGCAGTTTGATTTTACTCACCCGATCAACTCGCAGAAACCTGATGGCTTAAGATTTTATATTCAGTTTTTTTCGGGCTATGGCGAAACCTTAATTGATTACAATCATCGCCAGAACCGCATCGGTTTTGGTTTCTTGCTACTCAATATTTAAGTGCGCAACATGGCTGATAACTACCTGCTTAAGCTTTACTCGAAATGTCTGCGGCTGCCTTTTGGCCGACAGCTTTTTTCCGCCGTTTTTGCCCGCAAGGCACCCTACTTCAAAACCATCAAGCCGCGCATTCAGCAACTGCAGCCTAATTTTTGTGAATTAACCTTTGCCAAACGTAAAGCTGTTCAGAATCATATAGGTACAGTCCATGCCATAGCACTCTGCAACGGTCTGGAGATGGCGATGGGGGCGCTGGCGGAAGCCACTATTCCGAAGCACTTACGCTGGATTCCAAAAGGCATGACAGTGAACTACACGGCAAAAGCCAACAGTGATATCCGTATTACCGCACAGACGCCAGCAGATGCCTGGCAACCCGGCGATTTGGATGTTCAGGTGCAAGGCTTTCGTAACGATGGCACTGTCGTGATTGAAGGCACTATTACGATTTATATTTCCGCGAAACCCGATAGGAACTAGTTGTATGAGTCAGTTACCTGCTTGTCCGAAGTGCCAGTCGCCGTACGCTTATGCCGATGGTGCGATGCTGATCTGTCCAGAATGTGCCCATGAATGGTCGCCCAATGAGCCGGTGGAGGAAAGTGGCAAAGTCTATCGCGATGCTCATGGCAACGAGCTGCAGGATGGGGATAGCGTGACGGTTATCAAAGACCTCAAGGTCAAAGGCTCCTCGCTGGTGGTCAAAGTCGGAACCAAGGTGAAAGCGATTCGGCTCACCGATGACGGCGATCACGACATTGATTGTAAAATCGATGGCATTGGCCCTATGAAATTAAAAACTGAGTTTGTGAAAAAGGCTTAAGCGAGCATTCTTTTCAGTTCGGTTTCGATGGCGAATACATGTTCGTCTTGTTCACCAAGCTCGCGTAGGGCTTCTGCAAGGCGCATTAGATACTCACTGTTTGGGCCACTAGGCCCATGCGAAGCCGCAATCTGCTCGGCAATAGCCAGCGGTGATGCTTCACCAAGGAAGGCGTCGTTATCAGGGCCTGCAATATACACCAGCCCCTCGACCTGACCACTGCCATCGAGCCAGTCAAAGGTGGTAAAGATGCGCAGGTAGCCATTTTTCTCGCGATGGTCGAGATGAGCAAAAACATCAGGTGTGACTTCATAAGCCATACCATCACAGCTGTGTTCGGGCGCCGCAATCAAAGTAGCGACCCGGCCCGGCGCTTCAGGAGTGCCGCGGTGGTCGTGAGAGCCCTGCCAGAACCGTCGCTGCCAACCATGAATTCGTGCCGGACGACGTTGCAGGTAAGGAAAGTCTGCTTTATAGATGAGGGAGCCATAGCCGAACAGCCAGACCGACTCAAGGTGGTCCAGCGGCTGTTGTTGTTGATTAATGGCAATGGTGTTGTGTGACATAACCGTAGTGTATCAAAAAACGGATAAAAACATGAATCGACTTGAACTAAAGATTCCGCCCGTCGTCGTTGTTTTGCTTATCACATTGGCGATGTATCTGACCGATAAGCTGGTGCAATGGCCACTGGTTTCTTACCCGCAATTCGCTACCGCATTATCTGTAATAGGGCTTGCGGTTGCGGTACTTGGTGTCTGGCAGTTCCGTCGGGCGCACACCACAGTTGATCCGCGTGCACCGCAGGCGAGTTCACAGTTGGTCACCGGTGGCATTTATCGGTGGACGCGTAACCCGATGTACCTTGGCTTTTTATTGGTACTGGCGGGCTTTGCGACAAAGTGGGGCAACCTGGCCGTCGTCCCCTGGCTGATCGTCTATGTGCTGTACATGAATCGTTTTCAGATTGTGCCCGAAGAACGCATCCTGAGCGCCAAATTTGGTACACCGTACAAAAAGTATTTAAAACAGGTACGTCGCTGGTTTTAATACGCAAAAGTCACTGAATCTGCTATACGTATTGGTAGTCAGGGATTCAGTTATGGACGTTCAATGTTAATAAACTCGAAGGCGCTTCGCGCAGGCTTGATCGGCATCTTTTGCTGGTTCGGGTTGAGTGCGGGCGCACACGCGCAGACAACGACGGTCAGAGTTGGCGCATACGAGAACACTCCTAAAGTCCAAATCGGCGAAAATGGTAAAATTTCCGGTATTTTCGGTGATCTCCTCTATGAAATCGCCGAAAGAGAAGGCTGGGAGATCCAAGTCATACCTTGTCGCTGGAGTGATTGCCTAACCTTGCTGGCCGCTGGGCAGATCGATCTGATGCCCGATGTCGCACTCACCGAGTCGCGTAACCAGGAGCTGGTGTTTAACGAGTTGCCGGTGCTGTATAGCTGGTCGCAACTTTACTCCAAAGACACCCAGGCTCTGACAACCCTGCTCGAACTTGATGGTTTGCGTGTCGCGGTGCTGCGCGACTCAGTCCAAGAGCAGTATTTGAAACATCTCGGGCTTAACTTTGGTATTAACATTGAATTTGTGCCAGTGGGGACCTTCGATGAGGGTTTTGCGGCGGTGCTGGGGAAACGCGCTGATGTCGTCGCAGTGAATCATTTTTATGGCGACAAGCGCTCCAGAGAGCTTGGCTTTGAAGCCACACCAGTGATGTTCCAGCCGAGTCGCTTGTTTTTTGCTGCAGCACCAAACCCGGAGGCGGCAAGACTGGTGAGCCGAATCGATCGCTGGCTGGCGGACTGGCGGGAGGCAAGTGACTCGCCCTATCAACAGATCTTGAAAGACTGGGGGGTCTACGCTCCGGATCAGGAAGACGGACTTTCCAGATGGCTGCTGCCAGGACTATTAATCGTCCTAGTGTTAGCCATACTGAGTGTTGCTGCGCTGCGGCACCAAGTGAAAAAGAAATCCCGGGCGCTGCTGGAAAGTGAGCAGCGGTCCAATACTATTTTGAACTCTGTAGAAGCTTTTATTTTCATTAAAGACGAGCAATTGAAGTACCGCTATGCCAATAAGAAGGTGTGTGAACTGGTCGGAGAAACAGAGCAATCGATTATCGGCAAGTCAGATTTTGACGTCTTTGAGACGACGACCGCAGAGCATCTCCGCGAACGTGACTTGCGCGTCATAAAATTTGGCGAGAGGGTTGTTGATGAAGAATCCAGCCGCACCATCAAGGGTGAACAACGGCAGTTTCTTTCGGTCAAAATACCCCTGCGCGACGCCGACGACCGCATTTATGGCTTGTGTGGTATTGCCACCGATATTACCGAGCACGTTGAAATACAAGAGCAGCTTAATCAGCTGGCGTATTATGACAGTGTGACCGGGCTGGCGAATCGTAAACTGATGATGCAACAGCTTGAACATGCTGTTGCCAGCTACCGCCGCACGGGTTATGAGGGCGCGGTACTGGCTATTGATCTGATTGATTTCACCCTAATCAACGATACTCTGGGGCACGCTATTGGCGATAAGTTGTTAGCAACGATCGCCGAGCGACTGGAAGCTGTTATTGATGATACTGACTGTGCAGCGCGGCTTGGCTCGGACGATTTTGTGTTAGTGCTGGAAGATTTGGGGCCTGATCGAAATGAAGCCATTCTAGCGGCGCGAAGGCTAGCCACCGAGGTGGTCCGTCTGATTGCACAGCCTGTCGATTTGGGCTCTCGTTTTCATACGACTGCGGCCTGTATCGGTATAACTATGTTTTCTGATAGCGACAATGGCGCGGCGGAGTTAATCAAAAACGCCGATTTGGCATTAACCGAAGCCAAGGCTTTGGGAAGCGACTCTATTCGTTTGTTTAATCCGGAAATGCAACAAAGCATCAGCCGCAGACTCCACCTGGAAGATGCTCTACGCTCTGCCATCGATGATTATGCCTTAGAGCTGTATTTGCAGCCTCAAGTTGATGTCAACGGCGTGGTGACGGGTGGGGAGTTATTGTTGCGCTGGCACGATGAGAATTTTGGTGACGTGCCGCCGGCAGAGTTCATTCCAGTCGCAGAAAGTAGCGGTCTCATCGTTCCCCTTGGCAACTGGGTCATAGAGCAAGCCTGCCAGCTGTTGCAAAAATGGTCGGCTGATCCGCACCTGAGTAAGCTGCAACTGGCCATCAATATCAGTCCGCGCCAGTTTCGCCAGGCTACTTTTGTTGAATATGTGGAGTCCTGCATGGCCAGACATCAGGTGCCCCATGGCAAACTGGAACTCGAAATTACCGAGAATATGCTCATTGATAACATCGATATGACCGTCAAGCGCATGTCTAAGCTGGGGGAAATTGGCGTCAGGTTCTCGCTGGATGACTTTGGCACGGGCTATGCGTCCCTCGCCTATCTTAAACGTCTGCCGATTTACCAGTTAAAAATTGATCAGTCATTTGTCCGCGATGTACTCACTGATATGAATGATGCGGTGATTATTGAAACCATTGTCGGACTCGGCCAAAGCCTGAGACTTGAAGTCGTTGCTGAAGGTGTAGAAACCGCAGCCCAGGCGGAAGCATTGCGCGACTTAGGCTGCGAAAAATTCCAGGGCTTTTACTTTGGCCGACCACAACCCGTTGACTATTGGGTCGACCAACTAAGTACGTCTCTGCAAGTTGCGAAAAGCACCGATGAATGATTATGCAGGCAGCTGCTGGGCTATGCCCTGCGGGATAAACTTCATCAGTGCGCCTCGCAATGGATGCCAAAACACCGACATCAGCAATAACCCGCTACCAATCACTAATCCGATAACAGCGGTGCTGATATCAACTAGCCCGACGCTATCGAGTAATGCACTGAAGACGTAAATCACATAGGACAAAGCTGATACCATAAGTGCGCGGCGGTCGATAATGAGGGATACCAGAGCCAGAACAACATATAGCACAATCGTTAGACCGGCCTGAGTTAGGCCCACACTAAAGTCCCCTTGGGCAAGGGTGACAAAAATTGGGTGTACAATAAGTGGCGCTGCCAATAAATGCAGCCAGAACGCGACATCTGAGCGACGGGTCTGGCGTTTACGATCACTGCGATCCCAGCTTAAAGCCAATGAGAACACCGCCAGTCCGGACACTAAAGTGATGATTTTAGTGGCAACCTCGGAGAAGTCGAATGCCCACATGCCAAGCATAATTACGCTTCCAATACCGGCCGCGGCTAACGCCGTCAATGTGATGGGGACTCGAAACCGGAACCAATGAAGGGTCGCGACAACAGCCGTTAGCAGGCAAGCGACTATCGGAACTATAGCCACATCGCCCCAGGTTTCTAGTCCGGTCACTAAAACTCCGGCGAAGACGCCCGTCAGACAACTGAGAAGTAGAACGATGGAAGGCAGCGCCATGTGTCGATTGCGAGTGAAATATTCAGCAAGTAACCAACTGGCCACAGCGACCAATGCGCCGCCGAACCATGGAGCAACAATGTTGCCGAGAGTCCATAGCGCAGCTAACGCTAAAACTGCAGCGATAACCACGAAAATGTCGTTGAAGCCGTTGACCAGACGAAAGTGTTCTTCGTCCTGAAACTGAGTGCTGCGCTGTTTTTGCATATAATTTCGAAATGCGGTTACATCTTGTTCTTGCAACACACCGTCGTTGACGGCTGAGTTTAAGTCTTCATCACTGTACATGAGGATATCCTCAAATTGGGGTCTGTTGCTAAACGTTGACCGAGGTAAAGTTTGGCAAATTTAGTTGATATGTGCACTTTTTAAGCGTTACAAACTGTTTCGTCTACATCCACCTGTGTGAATTTTTGGCGATTTCGTCGACCCACTGCTGTTGCAGAGACTGCGCGTTTTCACTTGGCAGATAACGAAGTGTTTCGCTACCCGCCGCAGTGTGCAAAATCAAATGCGAAAAACCTAGTAAACGTAACCAGGGCCCTTGCTGGACATCAATCTGTTGTACTTTACGGCGTGGGTACCAGTTTTCATTACGACTGAAGATCCCGCGTCTGACCACAAACCATTGTTCAGCTGGCGTGGTGGTGCGACTAACGAAGCTATAACCGTAATTGCGCCAGCTTAGTACTACCATTGTCTGCATTAAAATCCATCCGGCCAAGGTAGCAGCGATGCCCGGCCAGCCGCTTTCGGCTGCGAAGAACAACAGGGTGGCAATAACAGGAGCGAGCAAGGCGAGCCACAGGCTCGAGCCGAGTAGCGCCAGCGGCGAAAGTCGTTGCCAGTTGACCTCGGCGGCGGGCGGCAGTCGCAGTTGCTCGCGAAACTCAGCAAAAAACGCTGCATCCACCACGGGTAAGGTAAATTGCTGAGCGGCTGGGTTGCCGCCCTGTGCCGCGCGGGGTTGTAACTGACTTACCGTGACGACACTGCGCTGCAGCAGGCGGGCACGTAAATTACGGCGAACATACACGGCCTGCAGCTTCGGGTAGCGAAAGCTCAAGGTGCGAATCGATAATGCGCCGGATTTCGCCTGGAAACGCTCACCTTCGATGGTTAGGGTTAAATCGTGGTAGGTCAGCAGACTGACGGCAATAGCAGCCAGAAAAAGCACCGCCAGACTGCCTACGGCAATCCCTGCGCCAATGATCCATGCCGACTCTGAGTTGAACCAGGCAAGATGTTGTTGCACCCAGGGCACCACATAGTCTTCCAGTAAATCGAGCTGGCTGATGGGGTAAATCAGTACGGCGAGCAACACAAATAATTTGTTATCGATGATACCGGCGCGGATGATCTCTGCCACTGGGAAATGTTTGGTGATTCGGGCTGCATCTTCTTTGGTGTCTGCAGCTGCACTCTCTTGTCGTTGGCCGGAGGGGCTGACGCTCTCCGCCAGCATGCGTTGGCGTAAGTCTTGCGCCAGCTCCATTTTGAGCCCCGGGATTTGCACTTCCTTACCTGCCGAACCCGCGCTGTCGACACTTAACACCGTCAGCTTAAAGGGTCTGAAGTACCAGACCTGATGAATCTCGGCTTGTTGTATGCGCTCGTAGTTGAGGGTGAGGTGTTTACGGTTAAAAATCCCTGTTCGCAAATGCACCGCATCATCGGCGATGGCATACAGGAAGAAGCGCTGAGTAAGAACCGCGCTAATGATGACATACAGTAAGTAAGCGCCAGCTAAGCCAAACAGAACCCACACCGAATCCTTACCAATGACGAAAATTGCAGCAAAAGCCGGAATTAAATTCGAAATATTGGTCACCAGCTGCTTCAATTGTTTAAAGAGGAAGAACGCAATGGTGATCAGCGGGGTGCGTTGCCAGGTTAACTCACTCATGATTGCTTTCGCCTTCATCTGGCTCGTTAGCGATAGTGGTCAGCAGTTCGGTTTTGAGTTGCATGGCGGTATCCGGCAGGAGGCCTGGAATAGTTAAATCAGCACCGCCACTGCCGGCAGTGTACATAGCCAGACGCGCAATGCCGAATAGCCGCTCGAGGAACGACTGCTTGTACTCAACGTGCTGAATACGGTTCAGGGGTACGGCGCGAATTCGACGAAACAGCGCCCCCTGTTTCAGGTGCACACCTTCGTTGGTGCGCGCATAAGCGGTAAATAGAAAACGACGCGAGGCGAAGAACAGGCTAAAAAACAGGGTTAGCAAGGTCCATGCCAGGCCTGCGATCCAGAGGGGCACCACGTTTTTAGGGTAAACCCCGGTAAAGTAACTTGTGATCAGAATAGCTGCGATGATCAGCATGGAGATAAGCGAACGTACCTGTAAGTACGAACGATAAGAAGGTTCTGGAGCGAGCCACGCAATCGACATCTGATGACACCTTTGGTTGAATTGGTGATGAATGATCCCCATTAAACTAGATACATTCGAAAAAAGACAGGAGTAAGCCCATGAAAATTTTAATGGTTTTGACCTCACATGATGAACTTGGTGAAAGTGGTCAGAAAACCGGCTTCTGGGCAGAGGAGTTTGCTGCGCCCTACTACTTCTTCAAAGATAGTGGTGCCGAGGTAGCAATTGCCACACCAAATGGTGGTCAGCCTCCGATCGATCCCAATAGCGAACAGGCTGACGCGCAAACGCCGGCAACGATTCGGTTGTTTGATGACCGCGATGCAAAGGATCAGCTGGCAACCTCACTGAAGCTTTCTGAAGTCAAAGCAGAGGATTACGACGCTGTTTTTTATCCGGGCGGTCATGGACCGATGTTTGACCTGGTCAATGACGAATTATCATTACAGCTGATTGAGCGATTCTGGCGTCAGGGTAAGCCGGTGGCTGCCGTGTGCCACGCACCAGCAGTGCTGGTCAATGCGAAAGATCAGCATGGCGAGAGCCTGGTTAAAGGCCGTAAAGTGAGCGGTTTTACCAATAGCGAAGAAGCCGCGGTGGGCTTAACTGAAGTGGTGCCTTTCTTACTTGAAGACAAGCTGATTGAGTTAGGCGCAGACTTTCAAAAAGCCGGTGACTGGGAACCCTTTGTGGTGACCGATGGGCAACTGATCACCGGTCAGAATCCCGCTTCGTCCGAAGCCGTTGCGCGCGCACTGGTGAAAAGAATTAACGCCAGTTAAGCGCTGGATAACGTCTGACCCTAACCGGTCAACCTCGATCAAAAACGCCGGCAATTGCCGGCGTTTTCTTTGTAACACGTGCTGCAAGTGTTGAAGTATTCACAACGTGTTACTGCGTCATTTCCTGTAAACGCTTCTGCAACTGCGGATCTTGCTGTACTTGCTGAATCACCGCATTGTACTCATCTGGGCTGAGGCCCGCAGCGTTCACTGCCGCAATCATCTCTTCCTGAGCTTTTTGCTGAATCGCTTGCGCTTCTTCTGCATTCTCAGCGTTCTGGAATTGCTGCGAGTACTTCTGGCTGACTTGTTGAACGTCGCTCATAGCCGCCAAAAATTTCTCCAACAGCGCATCGGTCATTTCGATTTGTGCTTGTTGCTGCATGGCTGGACCTTGTTGTGCGCTTTGCTGTTGCATTGGCGCTGCGGTCACTGCCGTGGTGGCAAAGATTGCACTGGCAATTAACGTGGGTAGTAATGTTTTCATAATCAGCTCCTTGTTGATTCGGATGAACTTATATTTTTTGCTCAGTAGTAAGGGAGCAAGAGCTATGCCAACTTTGATTGATTTATAAGGCTATGAAAATTAGTGTTTTTATCGTCCATTAGAGATCCGGCACATGAAACTGTATACTTATGTCACGTTTACTTGAGGTAACACTGTGACAAAAAGATACATATTACAGCGTGTTGCCAGTCCCAGCTGGCAGCGTGCCTTTCTGTTTTATTTGGTCTTGCCCCTGCTGGCATTGTCGGGGGCTGCTATAGGTGTGGCTCTTGAACAGGCGCGCGAGTTTCAGGATGAGCGCCTGCGCGACGATCTGGAGTTGGTCGGGCGCGCCATTCGATTGCCGTTGAGCGATGCTCTGTTAAGCGACGATATTGCACGGGTACAGGCACATCTTGACGCGGTGTTTGAAATTGGTCGGGTGTATGGTGCTTCGGTTTACGATACTAACGGTGAGCTGGTCGCCGCCGCGGGCGTTACCGAACGGGATTTATCTGAGAGCCTGTTGGCCGAGCAGGTGGTGCTGACCGGTGAGCAGCGCGATAGTTACCGTGAGGTGGCCGGGCGTGATGTGTTCTCACAGTTTATCCCGGTCAATGATCGCGCCGGTCGGCTGATCGGTTTTATGCAGCTGAACCGCCGCGCCGAAGATTTCGAGCAAAGTTTTTCGCAACTGGAGCGCATCGCCTGGGTCTCCTGGAGTATTGTCGCGCTGGCGCTGGTATCGATTCTTGGGCTGGGGTACTACCGCACCCGGCGACAGCAGCAACTGGAAATCAGTACTCGCTTACGCGAGCACGAAAAAATGGCAGCGATAGGTCAGCTTTCGCGAGGCGTGGCGCACGAGCTCGGTGCACCATTAACGGTCATTGCTGGTCGCGCCAAACGCTTACAGGAGCGCCATACTGATGCTGAGAGTCAGCGTCAGCTGAGCGCCATTCGCGGACAGGTTGAGCGTTTGACCAAGCTGGTACAGCAGCTGCTCGATTTTAGCCGAACGCCCATCAGCCAGCCGCAGCCGGTGTCGCTTGCGGCACTGATACAGCAGGCGGCCAACGCCGTGCAGCATGAACAAACGGACCGCGCGCCAGACCTTATCCTGGACTTGCCCAGGCCAGAATTGCGGGTACGCGCCGACGGCTCACGTTTGGAACTGGCGCTGGTGAATTTATTGCGAAATGCGCTACAGGCGGCAGCTGCTCAAGTCCGCGTCGATGTGAAAACAACGGGCCCTGATCGTTGTGTGATTGTCGTCAGTGACGACGGTCCGGGCTTACCTCAGTCGAGCACAACTGAACAGCTGGTCGAGCCCTTTACTACCACTAAACCTATCGGTGAGGGCACTGGCCTGGGGCTGGCCATCGTTGCCCATATTATTGATGCCCATGCCGGGCGCTTTACCCTGCAAAACCGCCCTGAGGGTGGCTGCGAAGCACGGGTGCTGCTGCCCTGTGAAATCACCAAGGAGAGCTAATGGCTGTTATCACTATTGCCGTGGTTGAAGATGACCCGGGGCTCAGAGAATTATTGCAAGAAGAGCTCGAAAGCGCAGGCTATCGGGTCTCCGCGTTTGCCTCAGCGGAAGACTATCTGGCCACAGCTGAGCTTGAGCCGCAACTGGTGATCAGTGACATCCGCCTGCCTGGGTGCTCAGGAATGGAGTTGCTGGAACGGTTAAAAACGCGTCCGCATCCTCCAGCCTTTATTCTCATTACCGCGTTTGGCACGGTCGCACAAGCAGTGGACGCACTGAAACAAGGTGCCGATGACTTTCTCACCAAGCCACTCGACCTTGAGCATTTGTTGGTAAGTGTTGCGCGCGTCCTTGACTACCACCAACTACAACGCGAGGTCGAACATTACCGCTCGTCGCAGGAGGCCACCTCGGGGCCTGGTGGACTGACGGGCGCGAGCACGGCCATGCAGCGGTTGTTTCAGAGCATTAAGCAAATCTCGCAGGCGGACGGTGCGGTGCTGATTCAGGGCGAGAGCGGCACTGGCAAAGAGCTGGTGGCGCGAGCGCTGCATCAGCAGAGTAAGCGCGCCGCGGGCCCCTTCCTCGCGGTTAACTGTGCAGGAATTCCGGCGGAGCTGATGGAGAGTGAATTCTTTGGTCACGCCGCTGGCGCCTTTACCGGGGCCAGAGGAGCCCGGCCGGGCTTGTTAAAAGAAGCTGATGGCGGCACTTTATTGCTGGATGAAATTGGTGAGATGCCGATGGCACTGCAAGCCAAGTTGCTGCGGGTATTGCAGGAAGGTACCTTGCGTCCGGTGGGTAGTGATGCCGAAGTGGTCGTCAATGTACGTATCATTGCTGCCACCCATCAGGATCTCGAAGAGCGGGTCCGCCATCAGCAGTTTCGCGAGGATTTATTCTATCGGCTTGAGACTTTTCGTCTTGAGGTGCCGCCACTAAGAGCCCGGGAGCAGGACGTGCTGCTCCTTGCACAGCAGTTTCTGGGTGAGCAACGTAGCCATAATGACAAGCCCATTCTTGGTTTCTCGGCCGAGGCGAAAGCGCTTCTGCAGCAGTATGATTTCCCGGGCAATGTTCGCGAGCTGAGAAACGCTGTCGAACGCGCCTACACCTTTTGCGAAGGGGAGTGGATCCTGCCCGAACATTTTCCTGCACGGTTGCGCGAGCGCGGACCAGCTGTTGCAGCTGCTCCGGCTGAGGGCGAAGCCTGGCCCAGCTTACAAGAGGTGCAGGAGCGTTATGTGCGTCAGGTTCTGGCGGAGACTGAAGGTAATAAACAGCGCGCGGCAAAAATCCTTGGCGTCACCCGCCGCACGCTGTACCGCTGGCTTACCAACGATAGTTAAAGCGCAGACCCGCCTGTACTTCACGGCCAATACCGGGTTCGAACGCGCGACCGCTGCCCTGGTTCACCACCACTGAGCCGACGTAGTCACGATCGGTCAGGTTATGCACTTTCAGCCAGGGTTGCAGTTTCAGGTCCTGCCACAGCCACTGGGTTTGAACTGCGACATGCCATAAGGTATGCGCGGGAGCGAACACGGTGTTGCTATCGTTAGCTGCCACTTCACCACGGTAGTCGCCTACCAGCTGCACCTGAGTATCAGCCCCGGGCTGCCAGCGCAGCTGCCAATAGGCCTGTTGCCTTGCTACGCCGGGCAAGCGGGCACCATTACTGTACTTAGCGTCAGTGTAGGTGGCACTGGCTCGGGTCGACCAGGTGCGACTCAGATCCGCGGCAAAGCTCAACTCGAGCCCTTCCCGCTGCGTCTGTTCCGCATTGGTGTAGGTGGTACGACCGTCATTGCTCTGGTCGACGACAATCTCGTTGGCCGTCGCAATATGGAACCAGGTGATTGCAGCTTCTAAGGCATCTGAGCGCCACTTACTGCCGACTTCCCATTGCTGGTTTGTCGATGGCCCAAGCTGGGTATTTAAGCCGGTACCATTATTCCGATAGGCGAGTTCGGTCAGGGTAGGTGTCTCAAAGCCATTGCCGCGGCTGACAAATACCGACCACTGCTCCGACACCGCATAGTTTGCTCCGAGCATCCAGCTGAGCTGTTGCATGGAAGCCGAACCGCTGTCATCGGGGTTTTCGGGAATAATAAAATAATCGTCGACGGCAAAATCAACTGCGTTGTAGCGCACACCACTCATCATTTGCCAGGCTGACAGCGGTTGCCATTGCAGCAGGGCATAGGCGGATTGCGTGCTGACCTCGCCATCATCATTACGGCGAACTTCACCACGTTCACCAAAGTTGTTTACATAGCCGTAGCGACGGTCGTTTTGCTCAGCCAGCTGCACGCCGGTGCTCAGTTGCCACTGTGGCAGGGCCGGTAAACGCAGGTGGTAGTTCGCATCAACGCCAGTGAAGTCGCGACGCAGATCAATCACGGCACCGTCGCCATTCAGGTCGCTGCCGGGAAACGGCAGGTATTGCTCCACATCGCGCCAGCCGCGCCAGGCAGAAATGTCGGCGGCCTGTGATTGGGTCTCATGCTCAACCGTGACAGAGGCTTGCTGGTGATGAATACGTTTGCGCGTATTAAAAGTGAACGCCCGGCCGACGGTTTGCGTCGGGTCCTCGCGCCAGGCAGCAGGCGTGAGCGAGCTTGGATCCTGTAAAAACGGCGCATTGTTGTTATCCAGGCGCACCACTACCCGTGTATTCTCGTCAAGGTCCTGGTACCAGCGGGCCGCCACCTGATGTCGTTCGGCACGGTTGTGCGGACGCGGACCATCGGTGGTAAAGGTTGCGCCAGCCAAGCGTAAAGCCTTGTCTTCATTGACCCAGTCGTGCTGCACGAACGCGCGTTGGGCATCATTGCCGCCTGCCATGAGATCAACCTGGGTGGCAGTTGTGCGGGGCGAACGGCTGCGCCAATGGATGACACCTCCTGCAGCATTACCGTAAATTGCGGCCAGAGGACCACGAATTACCTGCACGTTATCAGGCTCATCTAGCAGAATACTTGAGGTCTGGGCCTGACCATCAGGCATACTTAAGGGGACGCCGTCCAGCCGCAGCAAGACGCCGCGCACACCAAAAGCTGAGCGGGCTCCAAAGCCGCGCAGCGTGATGCGCGTATCTTGTGCATAATTGGCTCGCGAATCGCTCTGTACACCTGCGATGCCGCCCAGCAGCTCAGCAGCGTCAATACGCATGCCGGGAAGCTGTTCTGAGGTTGCCAGGTTCGTCACTGCCGCTGGTGTGGTCTGCGCGCTCACCCGCTGGGTAGCGGTAATTTCAATACGCTCGACCTGTTCTTGTGCGTGAGTGGTTCCGCTAAGGCAAAAGCCCATACTGGCACTGGCTGCGAGAGCCAGTGCCAACTTCGATGGTTGAAACATAAGGGTTGTCCGAATTTAGTCGTCTGCGTTAGTGATGCGAAGTAACTTACCGTTACGGTCGTCGGTGATCAGATAAATCGCACCGTCCGGACCTTGTTCGATATCACGAATCCGTTGCTCAACAACATCTCCAAACAGGGCTTCCTCGTGCATCATGCGGCCGTCCTGTAGATCCAGACGAGCAACCTTGGACGCTTTCAACGCCGAAACCAGCAGGTCTCCCTGCCATGCCGGGAATTCGCTACCGGTGTAGAAAATTGCGTTTGAGGTCGCGATGGATGGCACCCAGTAGTAGAACGGCTGCAGCGTACCTTCAACATGAGTCTTTTCGCTGATAATGCTGCCGTCGTAGTCGACGCCATAGGTCGCGACCGGCCAACCATAATTACCGCCAGCCACAGGGATGTTCACTTCATCACCGCCTTTAGGACCATGCTCGATGGTCCACAGTTCATCGGTCATGGGGTTCATTGCGGCGCCCTGAACATTACGGTGACCATAGGACCAGATCTCCGGCAAGGCCCCTTCTGTGTTCACAAAAGGATTATCTTCGGGTACCGCGCCATCGGGCCAGATACGGACGATTTTGCCGTGATGGTTATCCAGGGTCTGTGCGTCATCCATAGCGGAATAGCGGTCACCAAGGGTGATGAACAAGTAACCGTCGGCAGAAAATGCCAGGCGTGAACCGAAGTGTGCGTTGCTTTTGTACTTGGGTGCGCCGCGGAAAATCACTTCGACATCCTGTAAGTTATTGCCGAAAAGCTTGCCCCGCGCAACTGCGGTACTGTTACCCTCACCGCCTTCGGGATCGGCTTCTGAGTAGCTGAGATAGACCCAGCTGTTATCGGCAAAGTCAGGATCTAATGCCACATCAAGCAGGCCGCCCTGACTTTTGTAAACGACATCGGGAACACCTGTGATCGGCTCACTGATGACGCCATTAAGTCCGACGCGACGTAATGAACCGGATTTTTCAGTGATGAGTGCTTCGCCGTTTGGCAAAAAAGCGATGCCCCAGGGAAAGCTTAGCCCCTCAGCAACGGTGGTCACCTCAAACTTATGCCGCTCGCTCTGGCCTTCAGCCGCATAAGAAGTGGTCACCAGAGTGCTGCAAAGTGCAGCAGTGCTAATAAGTGCTAGTGTCGAGGTCTTAAAAATCTTCTGCAACATCATGTGCTCCTTTTAGTTTCGACTCTCTTTACTATAGACGAAGTTCGAAATTGGATTGCTAGGTTTGCGATTTTCTCACCGTAAAGTGCGTTCAGGTAACAAATCAGCGATGATTTCCGCTAATTTTCGGAACGTTTGCCGACGATTGGTCGTCGAGCGATAGATCAGGCCAATGTCCCGCGACGCTTGCTGACCTTTGGGCTGGAGTGCGATTAAATCAGTGCCGTTTAAAATGCCCCGGTCAATCGCCATTTGCGGGATGAAAGTGGCACCGAAGCCAGCATCGGCCATTTGTACCAAGCTGTGCAGGCTGGTCGCGGTAAACGGATTAATCTTGCTGGAATCAGCGAGTTCACAGGCGGCTACCGCGTGGCCGGTAAGACAATGTTCTTTCTCCAGTAAAAAAATCGACGCATCAGGCAGCTGATTGTAAGCGACGGGTTCTTCGATTTTTTCTGCCAACGACTTGTGCATGACCAGTTTAAACGGGTCCCGGCCCAGCATGTAACTCTGGTTTCCCTGAATATCCATCGGCAAAGCCAAAATCAACACATCAAGCTCACCATTACGCAGCAGCTGCAATAAATTATGCGTGGTGTCCTCACGAATGTTCAGCTGCAAGGCCGGATGATGCTGATGCACAAATTTGCTTAAGTCGCCTAGCAGGAAAGGTGCAATGGTTGGAATACAACCCAATCGCAAAGGCCCTTCCATGGTTTTGCCCTGACTCTGAGCGAACAGCAGCAGCTCTTCCGTTTCGGTAATGATCTTGCGTGCCTGATCAACGATTTCTTCGCCCATACCGGTAAACAGAAAAGACTTGTGATCGCGTTCAATGAGCTGACAGCCCAGTTGTTCCTCAAGATTTTGAATACCACTGCTCAAGGTGGACTGACTGACATGGCAGGCCTGCGCAGCTCGGTTAAAATTCTGATGCTGGTGCAGGGCAAGCAGGTAGCTGAGATTTTTTAAACTAGGAAGCTTACTCATTGGGTGTCCCTTAAAAAGGTTTAATCATGTTTTCCGATTATCATAATCCCTTTTATTCGTTTTAACAAATCAGCCATCCCCCCTATTATTCTCCCCGTACCGAGGCGGCAGCCGATGTTGCAACCTCGAAGACTTTCTAAATCCGTTTTTAAATGAAGAACCCAGGAGACATTCAATATGTTAACAGTAGGCGATAAATTACCAGAATTTTCAGTTGTAGCAGCAAAGCCAGGCTTCAACATGCCGGAAGAAAACGGCGAGAGCGCATTTGAAACCATTACCAACGATAGCTTTGAAGGTAAGTGGAAGATCATCTTCTTCTATCCGAAAGATTTCACTTTCGTTTGCCCAACAGAAATCGTTGAATTCGCCAAATTAAGCGAAGATTTTGCTGACCGTGACGCGGTGGTATTAGGCGGTAGCACTGACAACGAATTCGTGAAATTGGCATGGCGTCGTGAGCACCCGGATCTGAAGAGCCTGAACCAATACTCGTTTGCCGATAACGGTTCATTAGTTGATGGTCTTGGCGTACGTGACCAGGTTGAAAATGTAGCCCTGCGCGCCACTTTCATTGTTGACCCACATAACGTGATTCAGCACGTGTCGGTAAACAACCTGAACGTCGGCCGTAATCCAGCTGAAATCGTGCGTATCCTTGATGGCCTGCAGACTGACGAGCTGTGCCCATGTAACCGCGCACTTGGCGGTGACACCCTGTAAGCGGCATCACTCCCCCCACATTGAGTGATGTCCTGTTAAGTGCCGCTTCGGCGGCACTCTTTTTAAAGAGGAAGATTTATGAGCATTGCAGATTACAAACAAGGCTTGGGCGAGCACGGTAAAGATACCAAACTGAATTTGTCGAATATCTTCGGCAATGTCGATACCTCTGGCATGACCCCGACCCAATTCTATGGCACCGCCCTATCGTTAGCTTATACGATTGGCGATGACGCGCTGACCGCCGCTATTGAAGCTGAAGCGGAAGGCAAAATCGAAGCCAACGTAGTCGGCGCGGCGAAATTAGCGGCGACCTTGATGGCGATGAACAATATTTACTATCGCTTCTTGCATTTAAGCAGCGATAAGCAGTTCAGCAAAATGCCAGCAGGTCTGCGCATGAATGGCATGGCAAACCCTGGTGTTGATAAAGCAGATTTCGAGTTGTACTCGCTGGCCGTTTCTGCACTAAACGGCTGTGGTATGTGTATTGATTCCCACGTTGGCGTGCTGTTGAAGCATGATATTTCAGCGCAGGTGATTCAAAACTCGATTAAAATGGCGGCAGTATTGAACGCTGCTGCAACAGCGCGCCGGATCGCTTAAAAATTATTCGGCAGTTGTCACATGTTTGTCATGATGGCTAGCTAAAGTAGCCATCGAATTCCCTGAGATCTGGTTGTTATAACCCTTTTAGCCCGGCCCCACGCCGGGCTTTTTTTTACGTTGCTTATGGTACCGCTGGATTAGAATCGGAAACTTACACCAGCTTTGAAGAGTTTTCCGTCCGAGTTGGCCTCCGCAGCAAGAATGCCATGTACTGAGTCGCTAAACAGAATACGGCCTTCTGCGCCATAACTGTTGGTATGTTCATCCATCACGCTAACGTGGCGCAGAAATCCTTTCAAATGGAAAGCCGTGTTGAACACATGAGTAAAGCCGATCCTGGCGCCAAATCCCGTATCATCTTCAGAGTCACCGTTGAAGTTGTCATCTACGTACACGATGGAAGGCTCAAAAAACACATCGGATACCCGTGATGTGCTGTGCTTGAAGCCGACACCAGCCATGAGAACCGAGGTATCCCCACTGAATACAAAGTTGCCAATTTCATAGTCGCCGCTGATGTCATCGTAACTGGCGATAACGTACATAAAATCATTAAGTTGCTTGGAAAATTCCAACCCGAACCCGTCTGGTTCGGCGTCTATACCCGTTTCGGTTTCATCGAAGTCGAGCAGTTGATAGTAGCCGGAAACATAGTTATAAACGGGCCGCTCAGACGCTGAAGCAGTAGCTGAGTTGCAAGCACCGAAAAGCAGCAATAAAGCGGCAAGTGGAATAGTCACGTAGTTCATAAGATCCTCCAGAGAAGCGGTTTACAGCGCAAGGGACAGCATTAGCAGTCAAGTCGAGATTTAGGGAACTGTCAATAAAATGCCAAGCTACGCTGATTTGCTCTATTCCGGCACAGTATCTAAGCTTGAATGATAAAACAGAGAATAAGGAGTCTCATGCAGATCAACTGCGAACGACTAAAAGCGAACCTACTCGAACTCTCAAGAATCGGCTATAACGAAGACGACCGCGGGGTGTACCGGCCGGGCTTTAGTGATGCCGATATGCAAGCCCGTTCCTGGCTGCAGGACAAAGCCAAAGCAGCCGGTTATGAAACCTACATGGACGGTGCGGGAAACGTGTTCTTTGGCCGTGGTGATCGCAACAAACCGACGGTGCTGATGGGGTCGCACATCGACTCCGTGCCCGCCGGCGGTATCTTTGACGGCACCCTCGGGGTTATCGCAGCGCTTGAGGTCATGCAGACATTGGATGAAAATGATGTACAGTCGGGCACTCCCATCTGGGCTGTCGCCACCGCAGAAGAAGAAGGCCGCTTCGGCGGCATGTTTGGTGCTCAGGCGATTGCGGGAAAGCTTAATCCTGACTGGGTGCTGTCAGCCCATGATGCTGATGAAGTGTATTTGAAAGATGCTATGTCCGCCCAGGGGCTGGATGCTATGGCTGCGCTTGATGCCGCCTGGCGGCCAGAGCAGCTAAAAGCCTTCCTTGAATTGCATATTGAGCAGGGCCCCGTGCTCTTTCAGGATAACCTGCAAATTGGTGTGGTCGATGGTATTTCCGGGGTCTTTAAATGGATTGTGCACCTCAAAGGTAAAGCCGATCATGCTGGCACCGCACCCATGGATAAGCGCAGTGACGCCTTTATGGGGCTGGCAGATTTTGCCCATGAAATTGACCGTATCATCGCCGAAAACGGCACCGATAAAACGCGGATCACGGTCGGCAAAGTCGAGTTAAAACCGGGCAACCCGCACACTGTGCCTGGCGAGGCAGTGTTCACTATTGTTGGCCGGGACATGGATGAAGAGGTCATGAAAGAGCTTGCTAACGCTTGTAATAAAACCCTCTCGGCAATTGCCCGCAGACATCACTTGCGCTTTGAGTATGAGCAATCGAGCTGGCTGGGGCCAAAACCTTGCTCGAAACCCATCAGCGACCTCATCGAGAAGCAGGTTAAAAAACGCGGCTACACCTTCACGCGGATGCCAAGCGGTGCCGGACATGACACGCAGTTTTTGTCGGAAATTACTGAAGCAGGCTTAATTTTCATCCCCTCAGTCAACGGCGTCAGCCACGCTCCGGACGAATGGTCCCATTGGCATGATGTAGAAGCGGGCACCAATGTGCTGCTGGATACTGTGCAAGAATTATTGGACGACTAAGCTTCAAGCAGGCCGTGTTTTGCCGCGAAATGGATGAGTTCAACGGTGTTTTTAACGTGCAGTTTTTTGAATAACCGGCCGCGGTGATTTTCTGCGGTTTTGGCGGACATCGCGAGCAGTTGTGCGACTTCTTTATTTGAGCGCCCGGCAACCACCAGATGAAAGACTTCCTTTTCGCGGCGGGTCAAATTTGCTAACGGTTGCGTGGGCGTTGCTCGCGATTCACCGTCACTGGCAACATCAGGAAAACACTGCTTTCCTTGCATGACACGTTCAATTGCCTGCAAAAGCTGGTCGGTGGCAGCATCTTTGAAGACGTAGCCACAAGCTCCGGCAAGTCGAATGGCTTCGATGTATTCAGGCTCGTCATGCATGCTGAGTGCGATAACCCGGGTCTGGGGACGGTGGTGCAGTATCTTCTCCAGCGCAGTAAAGCCGTTCATTTTGGGCATCGAGATATCCATCAAAACGACATCCGCTTGCTGGCGTAACACAGCGTCCACCAGCTCCAGCCCATCAGCGCATTGCGCGACCACGTCAACATTCCCCTGCGCGGTTAAGGTTGCCGCTATCGCTTGCCGAACCATGGTGTGATCGTCTGCAAGAATCAGGCGTATCATGGCTCCTCCGGAGTGATTGCCTGGTGTAAAGGAAGTTGGATCTGAATTTCACAACCTTTGCCGGGGGCGCTGCGCAGCGTGAACTCAGCACCGAACGCCGAGGCTCTGTCTTGCATACCTTGTAAACCGACCCCAGCTTCAACCTGCTGGCTGTCAAAGCCCTGACCGTTATCGCGCGCTATCAATAGCAAAGCACTTTGTGAGCGTTCTAACAAAAGCTCAAAGCGGTCGGCTTGCGCGTAATTTACCGTATTCACCATCGCTTCCTGCACAATCCTGAACAAGAACAGTTCGGCATCGGTATCCAGTCGCGAACTCAGCCCATAATCAAGTTCAAGAGTGATTCCAGCAGGTTGCAACAGCTGGCGGTTCAACCACTGGATCCCGGCCTGTAAACCTAAGTCATGCACCAGTGTCGGGTGCATCAGACGTGCCAGCGTACGCGTGCTCGCGATCGCATGTTTCACCTGCTGGTGGAGTTCGCGGCACAAGGGGTTGTCGCCGGCTGCGGCTAACTGAGTGGCGATACCGGTCAATTGCTGCCCCAGGTCGTCATGCAAATCCCGGGCAAAGCGCGCACGATCGTGCTCTTGCTGCAGCCATAGGCGTTTGGCAAGCTGTTGCAGGTTCGTTTGCTCGCTTCTGAGTTGCTGCTGCAGGCTATGCTGTTGTTCGCGTAATTGCTGTAACAGTGTCAGCAGTTCATCAAAGTTGAGCGAATCGTTGATAGGCTTCTCGTTGCGCTTCATTCATTTTATCTAATAGTTGCTCTAAGGCTTCTTGTGCGTGTTGTTTAGCACTATCTGATGATAGTACCCGATAGAGCTCAAAGTTTCGCCAGTAATCAGGAAAACGTTGCAGTCTCGACTGTAACTGCTGCTGTGCAGTTGGGGTGTCCTGTGCGGCCAGATAGAGAAGGTGCGAGGCATAAATGGTTTCATTATTAAGCTCGTCCAGGCGTTGCCAAATGGGATGCGAGGATGAAAAATCACCATAAAATGCCACTTCCGTCAGTATTTTGGCCTCTAATAACTGTGACCAGTTCTGCGCAAGAACAGTGTCGGCAAGCGTGGTAAAGTCGTTATTCTGAGTCAGGCGGTAGCGCAGCATTTCCTGCAGCCAGTGGAACGTCAGAGCTTGCTCACGGTTAAAGGACTCGCTGAGTTTACTTAACCGTTCAAGGTTATTTTCCAGGGCCTGCGTCTGATGCAGGTGAAACGCAATCTCCGCCTCCCATAGCAAACTTTCAGTTAGCCCCCGGGTATCGCCAATCTCATCGGCGATACGGATGGCTTCATCGATACTCTCTGCTGCCGCTGCCATGCGGCTTTGCGCGAAATTCAGCCGACTTGCTTGTATGTGCGCGGCCATACTGGCTTCCGGACTGATGTCTGCGGCGGTAAATAGCTCTGCCAGCAGTTGCTCAGCCTGTCTGAACTGTCCTTGCAGGCCCAGCAGGTGTGCCAGACTCACCTGGATGCTATGCAAGGTCGATGTTTCATTCAGCTCGGTGACAATTTGCAGCGCTTGCCGCCAGTACACTTCGGCAAGGCTGTAGTCCCCGAGCAGGAAATTAATGAAAGCGACGTTGTTTATGCTTTGACTTTGCACATAAGGGGAGCCTTCTCTGAGGCGCAGATCCAGTGCCCGTTTATAATGCACCAGAGCCTGCTGGTAAAAGCCCTGTTCTTCATTGAGCAGACCTCGCTCGTTTTCAATGTGAGCAACCGCCAGCGGGTCATCCTGAGCTTTAGCCAGAGTGGTCGCTTCTTTTAGTGCCGCGTCAGCCGCCGCGAAATCGCGCAAGATTGCAGCCACAGTCGCATAGTTGCCCAAGGTGGTAATGCGATCTTGAGGATACTTCTCCGCGCTTCGATACTCCAGCGCTTGCGAAAAGTAACGTAGTGCTTGTTGGTATTGCGCTAAGCGCAAGTGACCCACGCCAAAAGCATTCAGCACCAGGCCTTGGCCCTCATCGCTCTCGCGCTGTCCAAAAATGATGAGGGCCTGTGTCAGCTCTTGCTGCAAGGCTGATTGTGTCTCCCCCTGAATAATTTTCAGTCGCGCCAGCTCAAACCACCAATAAGGTTGCTGTGGATCCAATGCCAGAGCTTTTTGATAGTATTCCCGCGCCGTCTCCAGGTGACCGAGCTGACTCGCAACCTGCGCGCGTTGTGCAGCAATATCGGCGCGCTGTGGATAACGCACGAGCAGTTCATCGAGGATTTCTGCAGCGGCCTCAAACTGTTGATCGAGTTGTGCCAGTTCCGCCCGCGCCTGTAGCTTCCAGTAGCCACTGACATCGGCATCGACAATCGACTGCAGTTGCGCATACAGCGCGTCCGGGTCGTCTTGCGAGCGCACCGCTTGAAGTTGCTCCAGTAATGCGAGTTCGCTCGTAGAGGTTGTGGTTGAGCTCGAACGTTCCGCCGTCAGCAAATAGTCTTTAACCTGACTACTGACTTGCGTAGCGAGCTGCTGTGCGGTCTGATCGGAGACCGTATAGGTCGAGCTCATGAGCACTTGCTCACCGGGATAGACCGTCAACAAGGCGTGCAATTGTGACGCTGTACCTACTGTTTTGTTACTCAGCGTCAGTAAGTAGTCGGCCTCAGTGATTTGTGCCAGGCGCGAGCGCTCACGCTCAGCGCGTTCAGGTTGAATACCTAAGCGCTCCACCAGACGTTGAATGGTACTCGGCTCAATGGAATAAAGGTCGGGCTCGGTTTGCAGGGTAAGATGAACCAGTTGCGCAATAGCGACATAGTCCTCGTTACTGTATATACCAAGGGTTGCGATAGGTGCATCCGGCGCGGTGGTGGCATCGACCGCCGGGGGCGCAGCACGCCATAGCCAGAATCCGATGACCGCAGCAATGAGTAACAGCAATGCGGCAGGCATAATAAAGCGCCGGGGTGACTGTGGTTCGAGCGTAGCCAAACAAGTGGCCAGAGAAGGTCGCCGTTCAGGCTCATCTGCCTGCAAGGCCGCAGCCAGTTGCTGCAGTGCCCGACGTTTTACCGTGACATTTTGCCAGCTTTTTGGTGTGATTGCGGCAAGCAGCTGTTCTAACACCTTGCCAAGCGCGTAGCGGTCGCCTGCTGTCGTAGGTACGTGTGAGCGTGCGACTTCAGGTGCGGTATAACCCTCTGAAAAATGATGAGTGATAGCGTCTCTGGTGGTGGTGCCAATACCAAAATCGACAATTTTAACTTCATTATCATCGGTAACGACGATGTTTGCGGGTTTGATATCGCCATGAATAATGCCATTTTCATGGCAGCTTTGCAGCGCGGACACTAAAGCTTTAAACCAGCCCAGACATTGTTCCGCAGAAAGCTGCTGTTCCAGCACTTCCTGCAGGGATTTGCCTTCAATCAACGACATCGTGAAAAAGACAAAGTCGTCCGTCGCATAAAACTCGTGGACGCGAACGATGTTTGGATGTTGCAGCTGCCGCGCCAGAATAACTTCGTTGCGCAACTGTTCAATGGATTCTGCGGTAACAGGGGCGTCGGCCGCTAACAGTTTGACCGCGCACTCTTCTTCAAGCACGGTGTCAAAAGCTTGATAAACACTTGCCTGTCCACCCCGACCGAGTAACTTGACGATCTTAAAGCGATGGGCAAGCTCTTGCCCGGGCACAAGCAAGTGTTGCGAAGCGCGCTTGGTCTCCGCCGGGTCGTTTGGCTGGTCTGGCTCTGTTACATCAGTCATGCAGGTCGACTATAGGCTGCTAAGGTCTACCTCAACTTATCACAGAATTGGTAAAGGTCTAATACTGGATTCTTTATCCGGCGAGTTGGCTGAGTTGCTGTTCGGCGAAATTAATCTGAGAATCAATGGTCGCCAGGCTCAGCTCCATTGCCCACATCTTGGTGAAGCTTTCAATTAAGGCAATATCCTGTTCGGTAAAATAATGGTGATGTTCTGTGCTGTCGGCGTACAGCACTGCACTGACGACTTGATTGACGACAATAGGAAAAGCCATGGCAGCTTTGATATTAGCCCGTTGCACACTGGCTGCTGCGCCGAGTTGCTGATGCAAAATAGCGTTGTTCGCTATCGCCGGTTTTTGTGTCTCTACGGCCTGCCGGATTAAAGTAGTGGTGCCGGTGAAGCCTGCAGGTTCCTGCCATTGCGGATAGCCGCGACAAGCACTGAGCTGGCCGCGGGCATCGAGCAGGACTAATGCGGTGCGGTCGCTGTTTAAGAGTTGCGCCACGCTTTCTTGCAGCATCGGTAGCAAGGTGTCGATGGTGTGCGTTTGCTGCCAGGCACTCTGCAGCGAGGCAAAAACTTGCTTAGCCCAGGTTTTGCGATTCAGGCTAATGGCCAGTTGGTGTGCTGATTTTGGCGCAAAGACCAGGTTCAAATGCCCCACCTGCAGCACCGTCTCAGCGGTTAAGGCACTGGATGAACACCGCTGGTTATTTACGGACAGGCCGTTGGTGCTGTTTAGATCTCTGACCTGCCACTGTTCATTCTGAAAGTGAAGTAAACAATGGCGGCGCGATACCGTCGGGTGGTCAACCTGGATATCGCAGCTGGCGCTGCGGCCGACCACGTAGGATTGCGCCTCAAACAGTTGGTGCTGAGGCGCGAAACGGTCCTGGTAAACGATATCGACAATCGCTGGCATCGTTAATGTCCTATAGCGTCCGCAAGCTGTAGCGTAAGGTGGTCGCCATACCTAACATGCGGCCTTGCACGTTCACTAAGTCACCCGCTGAGCGCCAGACGTTTGGAAACAACGTGCCATCGTCCGCTTCAAGTAGGTTAATAAGCTGCTGTGTCTCAGCTAATGCCTGCCCGGTCTGGTTGGCGTTTAAGGCGGTTTCGATCGCGTTTAGAGCGGTAGCCAATGCATTCAGCGCGGAATAATCTAAGTTGCTTTGTTGCGCACTGACGAAATTTTGCATGCGCGCGAATTTGGTCGCAAT
Source organism: Pseudidiomarina terrestris (assembly GCF_030466405.1). Lineage (GTDB taxonomy): Bacteria > Pseudomonadota > Gammaproteobacteria > Enterobacterales > Alteromonadaceae > Pseudidiomarina > Pseudidiomarina terrestris. Next base: position 884,149 of record NZ_JAGGJF010000001.1, read on the forward strand.
AACACTGCTCTTGCTGCGCAGGTCAGCCAGGATAACGAAGTCAGAGAACTGGCCGCCATTGCCGCGAACACGCATGCTGCCAGCACCAGTCATGGTGGTCATGTCTTCAAAAGTACCATTGGCATGCGAGTGGAATAAGCGCAACGGTGAGCCTTCTGTGTAATGCAGCGATTTTGTGTAAATCTCGATTTCATACGCACCACTAAAGGAAAAGCCTTTATTGGGATCCGGGGTAATCGAAATCTGCACCGGAAACGCAGTAGGCAGCGCGGTCAGTAAATTATCGGGTAAACGTGAAACGAGCGACGGGTCGGTCACACTCAGTAGCTGGGCGTCGACGGTAAAATTTTCCGCCGAAAGGCCCACGGCATTATCAAATTTAATCTTCAGATCGAAGCTAACAAGCTGAGTCAACTCGACACTGGTTTCAATCGTGTTGGCACGATGATTGATGTCCAAAGTCAGTGGATCGGCTTGACTTGCAGGCACGCTAAACAAAAGCAAAGCTGCTGCAGCCACCGAAGAAAACTTACTGAAACAGTTGCTTATCAACATAGGTGGTACCTCTCTTGTTACAATTTGTTACAGTTAACAAATTAAATGTACTCCTTCTTTCTGATTTTGTCATCCCGAATAAAAAAAGGGGGCTCGAACCGAGCCCCAAACAGTCAGGGTGACTCAACGCTTAAAAGAGTTCGTAATAGTTGCTGTATAAGCGACCGGTCAGCAACGCATAGTGTGCGCGGGTAATGTTGGTCGCCGGCGCAAAATGCGCGGTCAGCTGGGGTTCGAGATCGAAAGGTCCCTGTTCGATACCAAACTGTACATTCAGCAAGCCATAGTTGATGGCGGTCTGTACGTAGCCTTTCATTTGCGCAGGGATGCTATCCTGATCAGAAAGCACTACAGTCTGTCCGCGATAATCCACCAGAATATCCTGGCTGCTATCGAAGGCTTTAGCCGTAGCTTCCAGGCCAAGTACCTGAACCAGAGTGTAAGCCAGGTCGAGTTTGCTGACCTCTCCTCTTGGGTCAAAATTACCGTTGTTGGAAAGCATGACCGGAGCTTGTACCTGGTCGCTGTCTTTCAATGCTGCACCGGTAACAGATACGGCTTCCGCGTAGGCGACAAAATCACCATTCACATTGTTTAGGTTTGGCTGCGGCTCGTTGAGTAAATCACGATACTGACGAATCGCACCACCCATGACTAAGTACTGGGCAAGATCCTTACGCTCCAGGTTGCGGTCAGGTCGGAATTTACCGTTGGTGAAGCCATCGACGAGGCGTTCAGAAACCGCAAATTCAATCGCATTTTGCTGTGGATGACTTTCAATATCATCGACACCGTCGTAGCCGCCGTTAAGCTCAAAGGTCACCGTGCCTGAAATCACCTCAGGGACGCCAGGACCGTTGGTCACATCAAGCGGATCAGGGTCAACACCAGATAGTGAGGTTAAGCCATACACATAGACCTGCCACGTGCCCGCCTGACCTGGCGCAGAAACTCGCATACCTGTCTCCAGTACGGGCAGCGTGAGATTACCGAAGTATTCGGTACCATCGGGTGCTACAAGGACCAGCTTGGTGGTATTGGCTAGAGTATCAGCGCTGGCTTTGACCCAGGCGACATCTTCCCCCACCTGGAAACTGTGGGTTTCCGGCTCACCGACCGGTGCGTATAACACTTCAAATGGCTCAACACGGTCACTGGTCGTGATCAGTGCATTGGCATTGAACGTATTGAGGTTGTTGACACTTGCTACGTAATCCAAATCATAATCAAGTGCAGCAGAAACCGCGGCTTTGGCATTCACATAACCGGCGCCGACTTCCCATTTTTGGTAACCTGGCATGTTGGTCGCGGTTTCTTGCAGGAGGCGTTTGATGTCAAGTAGCGACAAGCTCGGATTTGCTTCCATCATCAAAGCGATAATGCCTGAAACATGTGGCGTCGCCATAGAGGTGCCAGAGATCATGGTATAAAAAGGTACGTACTCGGTTTCAATTGCGTCAAGGTCAGCATCGCCGCCATTAGAAACCAGATTGGTACTGGCACGGGTGGAGATAATATCAACGCCTGGTGCAACGATGGTCACTTCGTTGTTATAGGTCCAGGTGCTGTTGTCGGGCATTTGGAATGTATCCGACTCACCTTTTAAACCGCGTGATGAAAATCCTGCCAAGTGGCCGAATTTATCGCCCGCACCCACGGAAATACCCCACGGAATTTGCGCGTAAGGGTTATGGCTGTCTTCGCCAGGGCCTGAGTTACCGGCCGCAAATACGGAAAGGATACCAAGCTTGTAAGCTTTATAAGAAGCGATACTTACCGGGCTGTCAGGGCTGAATTTACCGCTTGAACCCCACGAGTTACTCATGATGCGAATCGGCGAATTAAAGGCGTAGACATTATTGATGGCGTAGTCATAACCACCGACGGCATCGAGAATTGATACCCCGGCACCAGAACCATAACCCACCAGGTCCGCGTCCGGCGCTGCGCCCATGTACTTGCCATCAGACATGACGCCAGAGCCGGCGATAGTGCCTGCACAATGGGTGCCGTGACCGACGTTCAAGTCAGTATTAATCTGTCCTTCCAGCACAAAGCCGTCGGTGGGAGCCACCAGGCTGATGGCTTCGGCACTGGTAATGGCTTGCACATTTTCAACCACCGTATCGCCGTAGAGGAGATCCTGATGCGCGGCATCGATGCCTGAATCGTTGACCATAATGGTCACACCTTTACCAGTGAACGAGGTGTTGTTGCGTTGGATAAACTCGTTGCTTTGCAGCTGTTCAACGCCGGTTATTTTGCGTTGGTCAGCATTGAAGTACTGCAGTTGACGGTTCAGCCAGATTGAGCGGACGTCCGATTGTTGCGCCAGGCTCTCGATTTGCTGACGGGTGGCAAGTACGCCAATGATCGGCAGTGACGAGAATTGCACGCCTTGGGCTAAGCCAAGATCCAATAATTGCTGGATCTGTGATTCGGTCACGGGCTCGAGTTGATCGTAAGTAACCACAGCCATGATTTGTTCAGAAGCGCTAAGTACCGGAAGCTTCGCTTTCAGCTGGTCGCCGATAACGGCCTCGGCCATGGCCTGGCCTGGCGCGGCGGCAAGGGTTAATGCCGCAATAGTGGTGAGAGCAAATTTCTTCATCGTTTCATTCCTCTGGTTGTTCTGTTGATTTTTTCTGCACAACTATCGTGGTCGAGGGGGAGCTGAAGTGATATAGGGGTAATCCCCCTATTTGTGGGCTAGCGGTGTCAATTTTTTAAACCAACAAGCGAAATGTATTTTTTAAGGTTTAGCCTGAAAATTAGTGACAAATAAGCGTATAATCCCTTCAGATCTTGTGGAAATAGCTGAGGGTGGCGTACGGTTATGGAGCAGAAAGTGAAAGTAATGGCGGCGGATCAAGTGAAGATCCAGCGTCCTGACCCCGATAAGCGCAGCAACGATTACTCGCCGCGCAGCCGAATTTACGTGCGCGACGTGAAAGGGAAGCTGGAATGGTTCCGCCGCGGCTTCGGCTTTTTACTGTTGTTCGTCTTTGCCCTCATCCCCTGGCTGCAGTGGAACGGTGACCAGGCCGTACTGCTGGATATTGCCAACCAACGCTTTCGTATTTTTGGTATGACCCTGTGGCCGCAGGATCTGACGATTTTGGCCTGGGTGTCGATTGTGGCTGCATTTGCCCTGTTCTTTGTGACCACCTTGTACGGGCGAGTGTGGTGCGGCTTTATGTGTCCGCAAACCACCTGGACCTTTATTTTCATGTGGTTCGAGAAAAAGATCGAGGGTCCGCGCAACAAGCGTATTGCGCTGGATCGGCGTCCCTGGGATTTCGATAAGCTTTGGCGAAAGACCGCCAAGCATGCCTCCTGGCTTCTCGTAGCATTACTCACGGCAATGATATTTGTCGGTTACTTCACCAATGTTCGGGAATTATTTACCGACTTTTGGACGTTCGACACCGGCTTCTGGGCCACTTTCTCGGTCTTGTTCTTTACCTTTTGTACCTACGGTAACGCAGGTTGGATGCGTGAAATCATGTGTACCCACATGTGTCCTTATGCGCGCTTCCAATCAGCCATGTTCGATAAAGATACGGTGACCGTATCTTACGATCCGAATATGGGTGAGCCGCGGGGGCCACGCTCCAAACGTACGGATTACAAAGCCAAAGGCCTAGGCACCTGTATTGACTGTAATATGTGTGTGCAGGTTTGTCCTACAGGTATCGATATCCGCAACGGCTTGCAGTACGAGTGCATTAACTGCGGTGCGTGCGTGGACGCCTGTAACGATGTCATGGATAAAATGAACTACCCACGCGGCCTCATTCGCTTTACCACTGAGCGCAATCTGGAAGGCGGAAGAACCCGGAAAACACGCTTCAAAGCGGTGGGCTATTTTGTTGTGATGGTGATTATGGCGACCTTGCTGGTATGGGATATCTCCACCCGCAAGCCCCTTGAAGTCGACATTCTGCGCGATCGCAACCAGCTGTACAGTATCAGCATGGAAGGTTGGGTACAGAACGTGTATACCCTGAAAATACTGAATAAGTCACAGTTGCCGCAAACCTTTACTATCGAGGCGCAAGGCTTTGAGCGAACGCAGTTACTCGGTACCACCGAGGTCACCATTGACGGCGGCTCAATTGCCACAGTGCCAGTGACCCTCGCCGTGCATCCGGACGAAGTCACCGAGCGGGTACAGGACATTTACTTCGTTGTGACCAGCACCGATGGTACAGTGACGGAACAACACCAAACGAGTTTTCTTTATGAGTAATGCCACGGACGCGGCAACGGATTTTAGCTTTACCGGTTTAACGCCGGATGTGATTGCCAATGCTCTGGCCAGTGTGGGCGTAGACCCGCGCTCCGGTCTACTGGCACTCAACAGCTATGAAAACCGTGTTTACCAGTTTATTGCCGATGATGACAAACGCTACGTGGCGAAATTTTATCGTCCGGCGCGCTGGCGCGACGAACAAATTCTGGAAGAGCATGCCTTCACTGCAGAGTTGCTGGCCGAAGATGTACCGGCGGTAGCGCCGCTGGAGTTAGACGGGGCAACGCTGCACTACTTTGAAGGCTATCGCTTTAGCGTCTTTCCAAGTGTGGGTGGACGCGCGGTCGAACCCGGCGACATGAATGAGCTGGAGCGCATTGGCCGCCAAATTGGACGCTTGCACGCGGTGGCGCGGCAAGGTGAGTTTAAGCACCGCGGCACCATCAACGCCGACTATTTTGTCACGCAGTCGTTGCAGACCTTGCGACAAACCGAGCTTATTCCGGACGGTTTACAAAACGCCTTTTGGGCGATTGCTGAACCCTTGGCCGAGCAGTTGCTGAAAACAGATTTAGCTGCCTATGATCAGCAACGTTTGCATGGTGATTGCCACCTTGGCAATATGCTGTTGCGTGAGGACGAGCTGACTTTCGTTGACTTTGATGATGCATTAACTGGCCCTGCCATCCAGGATTTGTGGATGATGCTGGCCGGTGATGATCGCCAGGAACGCTGGATGCAGCTGGATGCGCTGGTCAGCGGCTACGAAGAATTCTGTGATTTTGACGCGCGCGAGACCGCATTGATTGAACCCTTACGCGGTTTTCGCATCATACACTACATGGCTTGGCTGGCACGACGCTGGCAAGATACAGCATTTCAACGGGCGTTTCCGTGGTTTGCTGAGCAGCGTTATTGGGAGCAGCAGGTGCTGGCGATGAAAGAACAGCTTGCAGCCTTGCAGGAAGCTCCGTTAGAGTTACGTCCGAATTTTAATTGTTAATTGGAACCAACAGGAATCCACCATGAAAAAGATGTTGTTTGCCGTACTGGCGTTGATGATGTTTCCCGCAGCTGCGCAGCAGTTCGAAGAAGGCGTACACTATGAAGTGATCGCTGAACAGGGTACGGAAAAGCCAGAGATTAAAGAATTCTTCTCGTTTTTCTGCGGCGCTTGCTATCGTTTTGAGCCTATTGCGCAAGCAATGTCAGCTGAATATCCAGAAGCCTTTGAGAAATCTCATGTTTCGTTCATCAATTACAAAGGTCAGGGCATGATGATGAATCAAGCCTGGGCACTGGCTGAGCAGCTCGATAAAGATAAAGAAATTGCGGCGGCGATTTTCCAGCGCAACTTCGTGCAAAATAACATGATCGGTAGCATGGAAGACTTCGAAGCGGTCTTCGCCACCAATGGCGTCAGCAAAGAAGACTTCAATAAGATGATCAACAGCTTTGCGGTGCGTGGCATGGCCAACAAAATGGATCGTGAAGCCGCGAACTATGGCGTGAACTCAACCCCTACCTTTATCGTCAACGGTAAGTATCGTCTGCTGCCACAAGGCTTCAGCGAAAGCGAAAATTTCGCCGATGACTTTATTGCTGCGGCGGGTTATCTGCTCGAGAAGTAAGCTTCTCAATGACTTCATCTTTACGTTTCCAGCGCTGGTTTAGCCAGCGTTGGAAGCGTTCTTTAAATGCCTCATCGTTAAAATAATCACCGATCAAATCCTCCCGCATCGGTAATGTCTCGACATTCACATAGATATCCCGAAGTTGCCCACTAAGCAGCAGCCAAACCGCTGGGCGCTTATGCGATGGGTAGACGATGGTGATATCCAGTATCGCATCGAATTGCTTACCCATCGTTTGCAGCGTGAACGCCGTGCCACCGGCTTTTGGCGGTAACAGGTGACGATAGGGACTGCGTTTTTGTTGATGCTTTTCCGGCGTAAAACGGGTGCCTTCACAAAAGTTAATAACGGTGGTTGGAATATGCCGGAATTTGCCGCACTTCTTTCGCGTAGTGGTGATATCTTTGCCCTTTAAATGAGGCTTGCGGGCGATTTGCGCGCGACTGTACCGCTTCATAAAAGGCATATCGAGTGTCCAGCACCCCAGCCCAATAATCGGTACCCAAAACAATTGCTGTTTCAGGAAAAATCGCGGCATCGGCATATTGCGCGACGCCAGATGCATCAACACCAGAATATCCACCCAGCTGCGATGATTACACAGAATCATGTACCAGCGGTCACGGTGCAATTCAGCGTCACCATGAATATGCCAGTGCATGGGCTGCGTCAGCCGAAACATCATCGACATCGCATAGCCCCAGACCCGGAACAGCGCGTTTGCCAGCGTCGACAGTCCACGCTGCACTGCAGGGATCGGCAATAGCAATTTAGGCAAACCGAGGATGATAATCAGTGCGCCAATAATCGCCGTCACCACCGCACCGAAAGTGAAATTAATGAGTACGCGAAAAGGAGTCAGTAGCAACGTTAGCATAAGCACGCCCGAGTCAATCTACAGTTATCCCATCATACGTAAATAATTAAGCCTTGCTCAACTTTAATCACTAAGGCTTTAATGGTCTTGGCCTCCGGAGTCTAGGGCCACGAAAAGTTGCTAAGTAGTACCCATACCTACGAAAGTGGTGTTATCAGGTGTGCCGCGGCTTAAGGAAGGGGATACGGGGTAAAGAGGTTTGGGAAGAACACGACACGCGTTATGAATTGAGAGCTTCCTTAAGTTTGTTATAAGCTATCCGATGCCTTTCCTCACTCATTTTTTCAAGGTTATTCAGTTTCCAACGAACAGCGGGCAATTGCTCAATATTCGCAATTCCGAGTAATGACCAATCCGGTTTGCGTGACTTAAACGTCAAAAGAAACGACCTCTCCTCGTCAGTAAATGTTGCATGCATACGTTTTACAATTTCCTCACGCGCAGCCATAAGCTCCACTAGCGGGACATCAATGTCCGCCATCGACTTAAATTCCCCCTCATAAAGGGCAGTAATATCTTTGAAATTGGGTCGTAATAATTCCGATATAGTACGCGGGTGGCTGATCATATAAACAATTAACGCTTTACGAATATCATCAGTGAGGCCTTCATTATCCAAGAGTAGTTTGACGTCAAACAAGTCCCTAGGGTGTTGCCGATCGAGTGCGGCGCAAATTTTACCAGCATAGAGGTCGGCAAAACTGACCACTGAAATTTCCGCGAATCCGAATTCATTTTCAACCGCTTCAGTAACACTCAAAGCCTTTGATTCGTAGACCGTTCCTCGAAGAACAGGTGACAGTTCTATCTTTATCTGAACCTTTCTACCGCCAACATCACGCTCCACCAATAAACGGAGCGCGTCCTTTTTAACTTCAAATGAGCGTATGACAGTCACATCTTGCAGCGCTGCGGTAAGATTCTTTGCTATTTGCTCTAGGTGACTTGTGATCGTTTGAAGTGCCTCACCCCGATCCATCATAGGTAAAAAGACGAGGTCAATATCAACCGACAGCCTTGGAAAATCTCTGACAAATAGGTTAATCGCTGTACCGCCTTTGAGCGCAAAACAGTCATGAGCCGCAACAAATGGTAGCACCTGCATAAGCAACTGAACCTGGCGATAATCAATACTATTTCTATCCATGATAATTTACATCTCCTTGGGAACCGTAATTTGCCATTTGCTTTCCAGGCGACCATTTACCGCGATAGCTCTTTTACCTGAGCCTAGATCGTAGTCTGTTGGCACTAAACGTTTAAACCAGGGCTGTTGATTGCGCTCCGCTAGCCAAAAGAATAACCGTTTTACTTTTACATTAAGGCAGTTCTTTAGCAGCGTATCTAATTTCCGGGGTGATAAGTTATGCAACCCCTGAAGCAGCGCATCAGCATGCTCAAAACTGATATGTTTAGGTACATCGTTGAGCACTTCCAGATAAGCTTTTTCAACACAAGAATACGTTATTTCAGGCAAACCTTTTTTCCATTCATAATGGCGGAACACACTTTGGTCGAGCAGCAATGACTCAGGCCACAGGCGCTTCGTGCCATGCCATGCAAAAGTAGCTCCCACATCTATCTTATTAACCCATACAGGGAGCTTTTGAGGCGAATAAAGAGCAACTATAGGGTTTCTACTTTGGTTTATGTAGTGGCTTACATCATTTAATTCCAGCGCGGTTAGACTGCCCACATGGATCGGGAGCGTCGCCATTCGCTGCAGGGAAGCGACCACGCCCTGCCAAGTCGGGTGAGATTCTTCTCGATAGTAAACACCGGGAGCGGCTACGACTAAGGCCCCCCTTCGGACGGAGTTGTCGATGTAGTGCAAACTCAACCCTTGCTCTTGTAGCCAACGTTTCGTCGCTATCATACCAAGCGGAAGTTTTTGCTTTAGCGTTTTGCCTGCTTCGTGATTTAGCATGTGATGCTCTTTTTAGTTTACTAGATTAGCTATATACGTTAATTATTGACGTGTATTTAATATTAATCAAACTCAACTGGTTTGATAAAAAGATTAAACACGTCGATAATCGACGTATATTTGTTACTTATCAAACTGTTTAAGCTCAATAACATCGTGCAACTACCATGAATGCAAGTACGCGCTGGAAATTTTTGGCACAGACTTGTCACGCCGGTGTCACAGGAAGAATTTGGTAAGTAAGTACTATCCTGGAAAGTCTGAACGGATGCCAGCGACTGGCTACCGTTCAGCAATTGAAGCAAAGCGCGATGTGAGTTATTTCCTGATGAACTATTACAACTGGGAACGACCGCATCAATTTAACGATGGACTGCCCCCGGCAAAAGCCGAGAAATTAACTAAAAAGGTGTCAGGATTTTGTTGACCACTACACTTACAGAATTAGTGGTACTGACGTTACGCTTACAATTATTCTGCCCAGCCACCTTGATGCAGCCATCAGCTTTTGAATTCAAAGCTAAGGCATCGATTCGTGCGTGTATCCTAGCAACGGAATTTGCGAGTTGCGTATTGCAGGAGACGAAAAAAACAGCTAAAGTTGTACTGTATAAATATACAGTATTGCGAGGTTGTTATGGCACATCCATTACAAGAGCTGGTACATAAGGGATGGGTCTGGCAGGGGCATGATGCGGCGGAACAGTTGGCCAGTGATCAGCTGGTTGATACCGGCTGGCCTGAGCTTAACCGTCGCCTTGGTGGCGGTTGGCTGCGCGGCGCATTGCATGAGCTGCAAGTGCAGCACAACTTCCAGGGCGAACTGGCATTTTTAATGCCGGTACTCAGTGCTCAGCAGAAGCCTTGCTTATGGATAAACCCTCCGGCTCAGCCTTATTGGCCTGGACTGCATTATCAGCAGTTGCAGCAGGCGCCGTTATGGTTGCAGGAAAGCGAGCCTAAGCGCGCCCTTTGGGCATTTGAACAAGCATTACAAAGTGCAAGTTTAGGGGTGATTGTCGCCTGGTTTCCGACGGTTGATGCGAGTGCAGTGCGACGTTTGCAGCAAGCGGCCTCCCGCCATCAACAACTGGCATTTATTTTGACCCCCTGGCAGCAGCAACAGGAAGCTCGTGCTTACGTGAATCGTTTGCAACTGCAGTGGCAACAACAGCAATTGCAGGTGGCGGTAGTAAAGCGGCGAGCCGGCTGGCCATTACCTCCGTTTCCTTGCCCGGTGACAGGGCATCTGCCGGAGCGGCGTCGGCGGTTAGCATGAGTCGCGACAAACTTTGGTGGTATTTAGCGCTGCCGCAGTTGCTGCTGGATGAGCAGTTAAGCCTGCAGAGCGAAATCCAGCGGCAACAGCCGCAAGTGCTGTGCCGTAGCGATGGGCAGCGCGCGCGAACTGTCGTGCAAGCCAATACTGCGGCTCGTCATGCTGGGGTCAAACTCGGCATGGCTGAAGTTACCGCCAGTACATTAGTGCCTGAACTGCAGCAGCGAACCTATGATGAACAACGTGAAGAGCAGGTATTGCAACGGCTCGCTCAGTGGCTGCATCAGGACATTGCGCAAATTGCGCTATATCCACCGCAAGGCTTACTACTTGAAGTCGATGATTTGCAACGGTTGTATGGCGACTATGCTGGTGTGCAGCGTCAATTAGCGCGGCGCTTAGCCCGGGTTGCGGTAGGCTACCAAATCGCTGCGGGGTACAGTCCTTTAGTTGCCCGCATTTTGGCGCAGGTCCCGCAGCTCCGCTTTGAACCTATGCGCGCTGCAAAAAGCGAGCTACTAGAAAAGCTGCGACAGGTTCCTTTGCGGTTTGCTTTGCTCCCTGCTGCGCAACAGCAGCAACTTGAGAATGTCGGCATTCAGTGTCTGGGCGATCTGTTGCAGCTGCCGGTGGGCGAATTAGGTGCACGGTTTGGCCGCGCCATGGTGGCCTATGTGGCAGAGTTGCAGGGCGAACTGTTGCCCCCGCAGCGTTACTACCGGCCACCACTGAAGTTCTCCGAGCGTCTCGATTTAATGACCGAGGTAGCGTCCTGGCAACAGTTGTTATTCCCGTTGCGACGGTTGCTACAGCAATTAGAAGCTTTTTTGCAAAGCCGTCAATTGAGTGTGAGCTGTTTTACTTTGCTGGCACACCATCGGGATCAAAGTCAGACCCCGGTACGCATTGCCTTTGCCTTACCTTTATGGCGTCAGCGTGAGATGCAGCAGTTGGTGCAGTTGCAGTTAGAGCGTCAGCAACTCGCCACGCCAGCGCTGGAATTAAGTTTGCGGGCCGATGCGTTTCAGGCACGTGAAGTCACAGCGACGAGTTGGTTACCCGCACAGCAAGATGCGACGGCGCAGCGGGCTGAGCAACAGCAATTGCAAGCTTTGTTAGGCAAGTTGCAGGCGCGTTTAGGCACCGCTGCAGTGCAGCAGGCGCAGGCGCAAAATGACTGGCGCCCGGAAGCTGCACAACAATGGCAAACCGACTTACAGACCGCGAAGGGGCCGAGTCAGGGATTACCCCGCCCGCTTTGGCTGCTGCCTGAACCTGAGGCCATTGCCGTTCACGAATGGCAGTTGCAATGGGGCCCGGAGCGGATCCAAACCGGCTGGTGGGATGGGGAAGGCGTGCTCCGCGATTACTTTATTGCGGTGGATGCACTTGACCGGCAAGGCTGGATATTTCGTAGTCATGAGGAGTGGTACTTACATGGCTGGTTCAGCTGAGAAAAGCCTCCCGGACTGGCGCCCTATTGCGCTGAACTGTGTCAGTAATTACAGCTTTTTATATGGCGCTGCGCATCCTCATGAGTATGTCGAACGGGCATTGACGCTGGGCTACCAGGCCATTGCCATCACCGATGAATGTTCAGTTGCCGGCGTGGTGCGTGCTTATGTAGCGCAAAAAGATGTCGCCGCATCATTGCAGTTGTTGATTGGCAGCTTTTTTCAGGTTGAACAGCTGGGCGTGCTGATTGTTCTGGCGCGAAACCGGCAAGGTTACGGTCAGCTCTGCCGGTTGATTAGTCGTGGCCGGGAGCGCTGTGAAAAAGGCAGTTATCAGGTGTTTGCGGACGATTTCCTTAGCGGGCTGGATGATTGCCTGTTGCTGTGGCGCCCGCTTAACGACCTTGCCTTTAGTGCTTATCACCAGGCGCTGGGCGAAGCTTTTCCTGAGCGTCTCTGGCTGGCGTTCTCGCGTCATTTTTGCGTTGATGATGCCAGCCAGTACCGCCGCTATAACAACTATCACCAGCAAAGTCGGTTGCCGGTGGTCGCTGCTGACGAGGTACTCTACCCTGAGCCCGGACGGCAGCCGTTACATGATGTCGTCACTGCCATTCGCTTGCGACAAAGGGTCACGGAAGTGCGCACGCAACTGCGGCCAAATGCGGAGCATTATTTACGTGATGCGGCACAATTACAGCGCAGTTATCCACAGGACTGGCTTGCCGCTACTCAACAGGTCGCGCAGCAGTGCAGCTTTCAGCTCAGTGAATTGAGTTATGAGTATCCGGCGGAGCTGGTGCCGGCCGGGCTAACCGCCACCGCCTATTTACGGCAACTCGCTTATGCCGGAGCCAAAGAGCGCTTTCCGAATGGTTTACGGGCTGATGTGCAGGCCAAGCTGGAAAAAGAGCTCGCGTTAATTGCCGAGCTTCGCTACGAGTATTTCTTTTTAACCATCCACGACATTGTGCAATTTGCTCAGCAGCGCGACATTCTTTACCAGGGGCGCGGTTCCGCTGCAAACTCGGTGGTTTGCTATTGCCTGCAGATCACCGCAGTGAACCCGGATCAAATTGATGTACTCTTTGAGCGCTTTATTTCCAAAGAGCGCGATGAGCCGCCAGACATTGATGTAGATTTTGAGCATCAACGTCGTGAAGAGGTGATTCAGTACATTTACCAGAAGTACGGCCGTAAGCGCGCCGCATTAGCGGCAACCGTTATCCGCTACCGGTTGCGTAGTGCGTTTCGTGATGTTGGCAAGGTGCTGGGATTCAGCGAGCAGGAACTGGCGCATTATCTGCGCCAGATCGACCGCCGGGATCAGGATACCCCCTGGCAGCAACAGTTAGTGCAGTTGCAGTCGGGCCTGGCGACTACGGAGCGTGGCCGTTGGTTAGTGTCACTGACGGAGCAACTGCTGAAGTTTCCGCGGCATTTGTCGCAGCATGTCGGCGGCTTCGTTATTGCGGCTGGGGAGTTAGCCGATTTAGTGCCCGTTGAACATGCCAGTATGGCGGACCGGACCGTTATCCAATGGGACAAAGATGATCTCGAAACCCTTAAGCTGATCAAAGTGGATGTGCTGGCGTTGGGCATGCTGAGCGCGTTGCAGAAAATGCTGCAACTGGTGTGCAAACATTATCAGCGCCCGCTTGATCTGGCGAGCATTCCCACCGAAGACGCTAAAGTTTATGCGATGCTGCAGCGTGCAGACTCCGTTGGTGTGTTTCAAATCGAATCACGTGCGCAGATGAGTATGTTACCCCGCCTGCGCCCTGCTACGTTTTATGATTTGGTGGTGCAGATTGCTATCGTGCGGCCCGGGCCTATTCAGGGCGACATGGTGCATCCCTATTTACGCCGGCGTGCCGGTGAAGAAGCGGTGACCTATCCAAGTGAAGCGGTACGGCAAGTCACCGAGCGTACCCTGGGGGTACCGATCTTTCAGGAGCAAGTGATCAAGCTGGCGATGGTTGCCGCTGGCTTTAGCGGTGGTGAAGCCGATCAGCTGCGGCGCGCTATGGCGAACTGGCGCAGTACCGGTGAGTTACAGCAGTTTGAGACGAAGCTGATTAGCGGTATGCGCGAGCGCGGTTACAGTTTAGATTTTGCCCAGCGCATCTATCAGCAAATTTGTGGTTTTGGCGAGTACGGCTTCCCTGAGTCCCATTCGGCCAGTTTTGCTAACTTAGCCTATGCCTCGGCGTGGTTTAAGTACCATTACCCGGCGGCCTTTTACTGTGCATTACTGAATAGCTTACCTATGGGTTTTTACTCAGCTGAACAATTGTTGCAAGATGCCCGGCGCCATCATCTGACGGTGCTTCCTGTAGATATTCAAACCAGTACCTGGGCACATCAGTTGGTTGCCATGCAAAATGGTTATGCGATCCGCTTAGGTTTACGTTTGATCAAAGGGCTGGCCGCACAACACGTCGAGGCGCTGCTTGCCCGCCGGCCGCAACAGGGCTTTGCCTCGCTGCAGGAGCTGCGCCAACTCGGTGCCTCCCCTGCTCTTTTGCAGCGCCTGGCCGCCGCCGATGCATTACATAAAGTCAGCGGCCATCGTTTTCAAAGTCAGTGGCAGGCATTGGCGGTAAAGGCTGAGCAGCTACCCTTGTTTAGCACCATCGACGATACCGGCTCAGACCGCGCAACCTTAGCGCAATTGCCAACACCTACAGAGGTAAGTGATATAGCAGCGGATTATCGTAGTTTAGGCGCTTCAGTGCGGCGTCACCCGCTTGCCTTATTACGTGAGCGGCGATTGTTACGCGGTGTGCGTACGGCTGCGGAGCTCGCCGGCTGTCGTCATCAGCAGGTGGTTTGCGTGGCGGGGCTGGTCACCTGCCGGCAACGGCCTGGCACCGCAGGTGGGGTTACTTTTATTACTCTTGAAGATGAAACCGGTATGGTGAACGTGGTGGTCTGGCAAGCGACAGCACGGGCCCAACGCGAAGCCTACCTTACGGCGCAACTCCTAAAAGTGTATGGCAAAGTTGAAATTCACGGCGATGTGATTCATGTGATTGCCGGGCGTTTAGAAGACGGCGCGCCGTTATTGGCCGAGCTTGAGCTACAGGCCAACCGTTCGCGCGACTTTCACTAAGTTCTGTTTACACCGAGTGTACGTTCAAGGCGTATTCGTCTTTGAGCATCACGTAGTTCGCTGCGGACTCTGGCAAAAAGGCCAACTCTTCTTCATTAAGCTTACGTTGCTCTTGCACTGGGCTGCCGACATATAAATAGCCACTGCGCAGTACTTTACCTGGCGGAACCAGGCTCCCTGCACCAATGATAACGTCGTCTTCGACCACGACACCGTCCATGATCACCGCCGACATTCCTATTAATACGCGGGCACCGATGGTGCACCCATGTAGCATAACGTGATGACCGACGGTAACGTCCTCACCAATAATAAGCGGATGGCCGTCAGGGTTACGATTACTTTTGCGGCTTACATGCAACACACAGTTGTCCTGTATATTCGTGCGCGCACCGATACTAATGAAGTTCACATCACCACGGGCGGAAACGAACGGCCAGATGCTACTGTTTTCGCCTAAGGTTACGTCACCGACAATCACGGCACTCTGGTCAATGTAGACGTGTTCGCCGATAGTGGGTTCGACACCCTGATAACTACGAATATCTCCATTCATGCTTCTTACCTCTCAAATTGTTATCTTTTTGATCTAAGCGCTACTGCTTTAGACTAGCAGAAACCCTTATAAGGCGCGAGTTGATACAAAAAAGCAGCGATCTGAACAACAAACCAGCAGTCAGCATAAAAACATGCAAAAACTTGATTTAGGCGCTTGACGTGGCGACTTAAATCTCTAAAATGCGCTCCACGCTTGAGGCAGGCAACGAAGCCGCCGAAAGTAGCAGTTTAGAGTCTTAAAAAATTTAGCCGAAAGGCTTGACACTAAACGCCGAGGCTGTAGAATACGCCGCCTTGCTTGCTGCAACGCAAGCCTGCTTTTTAGGAAAGCAGAACGTTCTTTAACAATATACCAAGCCAAGCAAACTGTGTGGGCACTTACCGGATTCAGGCAGAGAAAAGCATCTTCGGATGCGAGTATTCTTTCGTATAACGAAGAGAATACACCTGACTGATTGGAAAAGTGCTTAACAAATTAAGATTTATTAAGTCATTGATTCAATGGGTCGATTAAACACTTTAAACTGAAGAGTTTGATCATGGCTCAGATTGAACGCTGGCGGCAGGCCTAACACATGCAAGTCGAGCGGTAACAGGAAGAAGCTTGCTTCTTTGCTGACGAGCGGCGGACG
>NZ_JAGGJF010000002.1 GCF_030466405.1 Pseudidiomarina terrestris
TGCGTCCAAGCTCCCGTGAACTTTCATGTTGAGCACGCTTCGCTAATTCAAGCTTGAATGCTCTGTGATGTTTAGACATAAAAAGACCCCCAGTAGTAGGAATGTCCAACTATTGGGGGTCACTTCAGTAATGCGGGCTTTTTTGTTGTTAGTCGATTTGGAACGGGTAGACCGAGCCAAGCTTGAGGATTTGAGTTAACTCATCAAGCGCCGAGCGTGATTCCGTTAACAACTGAGGATCGCGGAGGTCATTGACGCTAAGCTCTTCGCGATAATGTTTATCGACCCAGTCGTTCAGGCGTACGAATAAGCCATCGCTCATAATGACCGCCGGGTTTACCGCTGCCAGCTCATCATCATTCAGAGCCACGCGCAAGCGCAGGCACGCAGGGCCGCCGCCGTTACGCATACTTTGTTTTACATCAAAGTAGTGTACCTTTTGGATCGGGGTATTGCGCTGTACCAGCTCGTCCAGATAAGCCGAAACCCGCGGGTTTTCCTGACACTCTGTCGGCGCGATGATGGCCATGCTGCCGTCCGGCATGGACAATAACTGGGTGTTAAACAAGTAGGTTTGCACCGCGTCAGCAACGGACACTTCACTGGTTTTGACACAGATAAAGTGAACCTTCTCATCACCAAACTTCTGCTGAATCTCCGCCAGTTTAGCTTCGGTGTCCAGGAAAGCTTGTTCGTGGTAGAAGAGCACGTTGCGGTTGCCAACAGCGATGACGTCGTTATGAAATACGCCCTGGTCAATAACATCCGGGTTTTGCTGCAGGTACACAGTATTTTCGTCGCTCAGGCCGTGCAGGCGTGCGATGGCACGTGACGCCTCATAGGTCTGCCGGGCTGGAAATTTAGTCGGTGCGGGCTGACTTGAGTCGAACGCGTAACGACCAAAAGTGAAGATCTCAACGCCAGCATTGCCATAGTTGCTGCACAGGCGTGTGTGGTTCGCTGCGCCTTCATCACCAAAGTGCTCATTGTCAGGCAGGTGCAGATGATGTTCAAAATAACGCGGATTGGCAAACATGGATTGCAGGATGCGGCCGCTGGTCATCGGCTCAAGGGAGCGATGAAACTTATTGGTTAAGTTGGCCGGGGTAAAATGCACTTTGCCGTCGGCGGTGTCCGCGCCTGGTGAGACAGTGGCCGCATTGGCGGTCCACATGCTCGAGGCTGAACACACTGCCTGATAGATTTCCGGAGCCTGAGTGGCGGCTTTATAGAGCACTTCACCGTCATTCCCGGTAAAGCCCAGACGGCGTAAAACATCGATATTAGGGCGTTCGTGTGGCGCAAACACGCCCTGAACCATACCCATATCATGCAACGCTTTCATCTTGGCGAGACCTTGCTTTGCTGCGGAGCGGGGACTCGAGCTGGCTTTCGCATTCGATAGCGATGCCACATTACCGAAGGACAATCCTGCGTAGTTGTGGGTAGGTCCAACTAAACCATCGAAGTTCACTTCAAAGTGCCGAGTGCTCACGAAAATCCTCCATTGCAGTTGCAAGCAAGTTAACAACCGCTATTATACGCACAAGTAAGGGCTTGTGTAAGCCTTGATATTGCGCGCCGCCGCGCGGTTTGGAGTGATCCGAGTCTGACTTGCATGGCTATAAGCAAATAACGAATTTTTATGAATTTTGCACGGCACGGTTGTTTCGTCTGTGCAGAAACGATATATCTAAAAAAGAATCCCATCTTACTAGGTTGCAAAGAGACGCATGGCAAAATCGCTAGTTATTGTCGAGTCGCCAGCCAAGGCGAAGACCATCAATAAATATTTAGGTAACGATTTCGTAGTGAAGTCGAGCGTCGGTCACGTGCGTGACTTACCAACACGGTCGACCGCAGAGGTCGCCAAGAAATCTCCGGCAGAAGTGCGCAAGATGTCGCCGGAAGCGAAAGAGGCGTATCGCCAGCAGCGCGAATTTAAGAAACTGGTGGCGCGCATGGGGGTCGATCCTGAACACGGCTGGGACGCCCATTACGAAGTTCTGCCAGGTAAAGAGAAAGTTGTTAGTGAACTGCAAAAACTGGCGAGTAAGGCAGACGCAATCTATCTCGCGACGGATTTGGACCGCGAAGGGGAAGCGATTGCCTGGCACCTGCGCGAACTCATTGGCGGCGACAATGAGCGCTTCCGCCGGGTGGTCTTTAACGAGATCACTAAAAACGCAATTCAGGACGCCTTCTCACAGCCTGCGCATCTCAATATTGATCGGGTGAATGCCCAGCAGACCCGCCGTTTTCTGGATCGGGTGGTGGGTTTCATGGTGTCACCGCTGTTGTGGAAGAAAATCGCCCGCGGCTTATCAGCCGGTCGGGTGCAGTCGGTGGCTGTGCGCCTGGTGGTGGAACGTGAACGTGAAATAAAAGCTTTTGTGCCGGAAGAGTACTGGGACATCTACGCAGATTTAACTACAGATCAGCAACAGGATCTGCGAGTGCAACTGGCGAAGTACCTCGGCAAAACGTTCAAAGCGAGTGACAAAGAGCAAGCGGGAAAAGCTGTTCAAGCGCTCAAGCACGCCGATTTCAAGGTACTGGAGCGGGAAGACAAACCGACCAGCAGCCGACCCTCAGCACCATTTATCACATCTACACTACAGCAGGCCGCCAGCACGCGGCTGGGCTATGGTGTGAAGAAAACCATGATGTTGGCTCAGCGCTTATACGAAGCGGGGCACATCACCTACATGCGAACCGACTCGACCAACCTGAGTGGTGAAGCCGTGGCATCTTGTCGCGACTTTATCGGTAAGCAGTATGGTAAGGACTACCTGCCTGAAAAACCTAATTTATATGGTGCCAAGAAAAACGCTCAGGAAGCGCACGAAGCGATTCGGCCATCCAGCGTTAAGGTGAAGTCTGAATCGCTGAAAGACATGGAGCGCGATGCCCAGCGCTTGTATGAGCTGATCTGGCGTCAGTTTGTGGCCTGTCAAATGACTCCGGCGCGTTACGATGCCACGACCATCACTGTCGGCGCGGGCGATTACGAGCTGAAAGCCCGCGGCCGGGTGATGCGCTTTGCCGGTTGGACCAAAGTACAGCCGCCAGCGGGTTCAAAAAGTGCCGAAGACGCCACCTTGCCTGATGTCAAAAAGGGCGAATCGCTGAACCTGCAGGATTTAGATCCGCAGCAGCACTTCACTAAACCGCCAGCACGGTTTAGCGAAGCATCCTTAGTCAAAGAACTTGAGAAGCGCGGCATTGGCCGACCTTCGACCTATGCCTCAATTATTTCGACGATTCAGGACCGTGGCTATGTACGGGTTGAAAGTCGTCGCTTTTATGCGGAAAAAATGGGCGAGATCGTGAATGACCGGCTGGTGGAAAATTTCTCGCGTTTGTTGAATTACAACTTTACCGCAGAAATGGAACAGGCCCTGGACGATATCGCTGAGGGCAAACGTGACTGGAAAGATACTCTGGACGCGTTTTACGCGGAGTTTTCGAAGAAACTTGAACAGGCGGAAATGCCCCCGGAAGAAGGTGGGATGCGTGGCAACGAGATGATCCTCACCGACATCGATTGTCCCAAGTGTGGTCGTAAAATGGGGATTCGTACCGCCTCTACAGGTGTATTTTTGGGGTGCTCGGGCTACGAGTTACCGCCCAAAGAGCGCTGTACCCAGACCATTAACTTATTGCCTGGTGAAGAAGCGGTGAAAGTCAGTGATGACGATGAAGCTGAAACTGAGGCGTTGCGAGCCAAGAAACGATGCCCTGAGTGTGGCACGGCGATGGACAGTTACCTGATTGATAAAGAGCGTAAGTTGCATGTCTGTGGTAACAATCCAGCTTGTCCTGGCCAGTTGGTCGAGTTTGGTGAGTTCCGGATTAAAGGGTATGACGGGCCAGTACTGGAATGTGACCGCTGTGGCAGTGACATGCAGCTAAAAACCGGTCGTTTTGGTAAGTACTTTGATTGCACTAACGACGACTGCAAGAATACCCGCAAATTACTGAAGAGTGGTCAACCTGCGCCACCGAAGGAAGATCCGGTACCTTTCCCTGAGTTGCCTTGTGAAGATTCCAACGCGCATTTTGTGTTGCGTGATGGTGCCTCCGGTATCTTTCTGTCTGCGAATACCTTTCCGAAGTCGCGCGAGACCCGGGCTGTTAAAGTTGCTGAGCTGAAACGCTTTAAAGATCGCATTCCCAAAAAGTTTTACTATCTGGCAGAAGCGCCGACCGAGGATAGCGCCGGGAACGAAGCGATTGTGCGTTACAGCAGGAAACAGAAAGAGCAGTACGTGATCACCGAAGAGAACGGTAAACCTACGGGGTGGCAGGCACATTATCGCGATGGCGAATGGGTTGAAACCGAGCCGAAGGCCAAAGCCAAAGCCAAAGCCAAAGCCAAAGCTAAAACCACCACCAAGGCCAAAAGCACAACGCAGAAACGTAAGAAATAATTGCCTTGAAGTTAGGCTTTTAAACGCTTGTACGACCCCCTGCTAGCGACTAAAGTTGCTAGACATCGTCAAGGATGGCGATGCATGAATGACACGGAGGTCGTATGCTTTTGCAATCTACTTGGACACCTGTCCAATGGCGTTTCGTCGCAAGCAGTTTAGCATTATGCTGCTTGTTGACGACGCCAGTCCAGGCACAAGAAAACTGCCAGCCCTTTAACTTTTCACAGACAGAGCGTGCAGCGCCAGCGGCCACCAGTCCAGCCGTGGAACTGGCTCTGACTGCGGGATTGTTGCAGCCGCAGATTGAAACACTACTCAAACAACACTTTGCCATTCGTCAGCTGGACTGGCGCGCCTCCCCGCATTACCGCTGGTCGACAGACTTCACCCTGACAGCAGCGAGTTGGGAAGCTGCGCTGGAGCGAGTTTTACAGCCTTATCAGTTACAACTGACCCTCTATGCCAATCACACTGCGGTGGTGAGCCCTGCTGCGGTGACTTCTGCTGCGGGGAGTAAGCCATGAGCTGGCGGATGTGCTGCTGGGGGGTGGGCATCGCCTTGCTGGTATCAAGTTGTGCGACGCCACCGGAGCAAGATGGTTTAAGTCAGCAAAAAAACCGCGCGCTGGCAGAACTTGCAAAGCTGGACCCGGGCAATAACAGCGGCCAGCAAAACGCCACCATTACGCATTCACCGGAACTTTATGTGCCAGCGGCTGGGATTCATGCCGAACACGTCCCCGTCTGGTTCAGCAAGCCAGTTGTGGTGAATGCTTCAGGCGTAGGTTTTCATGAACTGTTAGCAGATGTCTTTGCCAGCGAAACTGTCAGCTTAGGATTCAGTCAGCCTGAACTGCGGGACCACCCCTTGCACTTGCAGTTTTCCGGCTCTCTTGGCGAGCTGCTGCAGCGTCTTGCCGATCATACCGGTTGGCACTTTACCCATAATGATCATCGGGTTCACTGGAGTCGTTGGCGCACAGCAGAATTTGATGTCGCTTTCATCGCTGGTGCCACCAAGTTTTTTATGGGAAATCGTGAGATGACCCAAAAGAATCAGCAGCAAAGCTCTGCACCATCAGCAACCGGGGCGTTGGCTGCAGCAGGTGCCGCCGGCAGCGAACAATACAGTAACTTCAGTAACACCGAATTGAGTGTCTGGGATGATCTTGAGCGAGCTCTGCGGCTTTTGTTATCCGAGCAAGGGGTATTGAGTATGAACCAGAGTTCAACGTCAGTGCTGGTGAAAGACAAACCCCATCATGTGGCTCAGATCGAGCACTACCTCAGACAACAAAATGAACGGCTGACCCGGCAGGTTGCCATTGAGGTGCAAATCATCGAGGTCAGTTTCCGTGACGAGGAGCAACTTGCGGTGGATTGGCAGGCGCTGGCGCGAACTGCTGGGGGAAACGCGGTGCTGGGGCTTGGCAGTAGTGCCTTTGGTGGGCTGGGCGAAGAGTTGGGTGGGCAGCTGTTCTGGCAGCGCAAAACAGGGCGCACGGCCGGCTCCGAGCTATTTATTGAAGCCCTGCAGGAGCAAGGATTAGTGCAAATTAGCAATCAACCGCGGCTGCTCAGTCTGAATAACCAAATCGCCAAGATCGCTTTGCAGGACAATGCCACTTACCTGGCCTCCGCTGGGACCACCAGCACAGTTAACGTCGGCGTCACTACCACGTTGCAGCCGGGGCTGGTCAGCACTGGATTTGAGCTTTATGTGTTACCCAGCATCCGTGATGGCGAGGTAATTTTACAGCTCTCCACGGAACTCTCGGACTTGCTTCGTATTGATGAAGTGCGCTCGGGCGAGCAGCTGATTCAAACACCTCATACCAATCGGAAACAGTTTTTCATGCAAGCGGTGGTTGGCGATGGCCAGACATTACTGCTGTCCGGGTTGCGCAATGAGCGGCAGCAACGTACCGAACAACAAAGCTGGCTCAGCTTTTTACTCGGCGGTAAACAGCAACAACAGCAGCAGCAAAGTGAAACGCTGGTGTTATTGACGCCAACCATCATCGCACGTGAGGCGGGCTCATGAGTGACTTCTGGTTAATCAATGGCTGGCGTCAACAAAGCCGCTCGACGCGGGAGATTGATACTTATTTACGGCGTGCACGCGAGCGTGGCTTCAGCCATTACGCGGTTGGCAGGCAAGGCCGCTGCTATTGGCTGGTGTGCGGGAATAGCGCACTGACAGCGCCGCAGTACGACATTGCTTTGGTGGTGCGGCGCACCTTCGCCAGCTTGCACCAAGCTATTTATCTGGCGCCCTGGCAGGGTCAGATTATCTGTATCGCCTGGCAGGGAGAACGGTTACGTCATTGCCTGGCCTGTCGCCACGATGCGGAAGGGTTACATCAACTGCAGCTTGTTCTGCAGCAATTGAGCTGTGATGGTAAAGGTCAGCCGACCGCAGTGATTGCCAAGCAGACTCCGGAAGACCTGATCGTTTTGTGCCGGACACAGCTTTGTCAATGGCGGCTATTGCTGCAACAAAAGGAGCTTCGGGAATTGCAGCTCCTTCGCAGTGCCAGACTCAAGAGTCTTGCCCAGCGCCCCCCCTGGCAACA
The DNA here is from genome assembly GCF_030466405.1 of Pseudidiomarina terrestris. Lineage (GTDB taxonomy): Bacteria > Pseudomonadota > Gammaproteobacteria > Enterobacterales > Alteromonadaceae > Pseudidiomarina > Pseudidiomarina terrestris. The sequence continues at coordinate 7,013 of NZ_JAGGJF010000002.1, forward strand.
ACGCCAACGGGCGCTGGCAGCAAGTCTTATCCTACTGAGCGCTGCCGCCGCGGGCGGCTGGTTATTCTGGCCGCAACCGCAAACGTCGTTGCCACCGGAGCAATTGAACCGGCAGGCGGTCCCGCCAGCTGGTGTTACCATCGAGATCCTGCAGGAGCTGCCGCAACTCTTTGCTGGCTTTCGTCATCTGGCGGGCTGGCAATGGCGCTCAGCACAACTGCAAGGCACCCGGCTACAGGCTGTGGTGGTACCGAGTTATGGTCGCAGCGAGGAACTGACTCCGCAGTTACCTGCGGGTTGGATAGTCCAGGAGCAGGGCCAGCAGGTGGTGCTAACCCATACTCGCGTAACCGAACCGCTTGGTGACATCGACCCATCCGGGACCCCTGAGTGGCTTAGTCAGGGCGCGTTATATTTCCCTGAATTGAATCTGCAATCCGGCGCCGGCGGTCAGGACAGCAGCTACCGTTGGCAGCAGTGGCAACTGCGGCTGGCCAATACGGATTTTACTGAGCTCAGCCGCCTGGCAGCACTATTGCAACAGGCCAACCTGCGTGTCACCAGCCTGAAATTGCAAAACGGTAAAAAATTACACATGGAGCTGACGGTTCGCGCCTACGAACCCATTCCCATCACGCAAGGAGAGCGTACCTCATGATTGCTTTCAGTTTGTGCTTTATGTTGTTTAGTGAAGTTGGTGTTCAGGCCGCACCGCAACTAACGCCTGAGCCGTTACAGGAACAGTTGCGACAGGTCAGTGAACTGCGCAATGAGGAACTCGCTGAGTTACGCGCTGCCGCCAGAGTGCGCAAGTTACAGCACGAGCTGCAAGTGGCACAGTTGCGTCATCAGATTTCGGCGTTAGACCAACCTGACACCTCCGCGCAACTTGCTGAAGCTGTCCCTGAACACCCGCTGGCGGCGTTGGAATTACTTAGCGTGGTGCGCAGCGGTGAGCAGATCAGCATCTGGCTTGAGCACGCGCAGCAACGTTTTAGTGTGCAGCCAGAACGTAGCAATGCCTATGCACTGGATGTGCAACTGCAGGCGAACCGTCTGACACTGAAACAAGACGGGCATGAGCGGACCTTTTACCTGCAGGGAGAGTGGTAAGATGCGGTACATTACTCCGGCAGAATGGCAGGAAGCCGAAGCGGATCAGCACTTCCTCAGCGAATGCCTGACCATTACTGAGCGCGAAAATGAAGCGGATACGGCGGTCGTGGTGACCCGTGATGGCTGCCTGATTGCGACCCCCGATGCCTGGCAGAAGGCGTCATTGGATCTGTTAAACCTGAGGGTGGAGTTACAAGCCCGCCAGCAGTTTCGCACCAGCTTGCTTGGCGAGGCGCGTGATGTACGAAGTTTTTTACACGATGCCGAGGCAGCGCAGCAACACCAGCAGCAGCAACAGGGTGAGATAAAGTTTGACCGTACCCGCGCACAACTTGCGCTGGAAGATCTGATCAGTCAGGCGCTGTTGCTGGGCGCTTCTGATATTCATCTGGTGTTCGATCCACAGTGCGCCTCACTCGCCTTCCGCGTCCACGGGCGCATGGTGGGCCATATTGAGCGGCCGCGGGAAACCCTTGCCGCAGCCATTGCGGCGGCGCTCAATACCCGTTCCGATGACTTTCGCGAGCTGTTCGATGAGCAGCGACTTTCCAGCGCCAGTATCAACGTGGTGGTGATTCATCAGGGGGAACCGCAGCGATTGCGGTTAAGGGTTCAAAAATCCCCCACCCGTAATGGCTTTGCGGTGACCATGCGCGTGCAGCTTGAGCGGCAGAGCATACAACGCTTTGAGCAACTCGGCGTAAGTTCTGCGCTCACCGCTCAGTTGCGCTTGGCATTGGAGCAGCCCACCGGATTGTTCATCATTGCCGGCCCCACCGGGCAGGGTAAAACCACCAGTTTGGCGGCGTTGAACCTGTTGATTCCACCTGATCATAAAATTATTTCGCTGGAGGATCCTATTGAGATTATTCAGCCGCACATTGAGCAAAAACCTGTGGCTGCGGATCATCCTGAACTGAACTTTGCCAATATGGTGAAGGTGGCCTTGCGGGAAGACCCTGATGTGATTTCAATCAGTGAAATCCGTGATAGCAAAACTGCGCAGGCGGCCTATACCGCAGCACTGACCGGGCACCTCGTCACAGCAACCCTGCATGCCCACGACTGTTTCGGTGTGTTGCAGCGGCTAAATGATCTGGGCATCAGTAATGGCGTGCTGGCGCAGCCCGGAGTTCTTTGCGGCATTCTTGCACAGCGCTTGGTGAAACAGGACTGCAGCGCCTGTCAGGGGCAGCCGAACCATCAGGATTGTGAGCAATGTCAGGGTACCGGCGTAGGGAAGCGGCGTTATGTCGCTGAGTACCTGGAGCCCACCGCCGAGTTAAGGTGCGCTTTACGCAATGATGATCTGGAAGCCTATCGGCTGCAACTTATTGCCAAAGGGTGGCCAACGCTCGCCGCACAACTGCAACGGGAGGCGCCATGCAGCGCTTAAAACGCCCGCTGGGCCGAGGCAGTCAGCTGGCACTGCTAGAGGATATTGCGCTGGCGGTGGGGGACGGCTTGTCGGCCGCCCAGGCCTGCCAGGAGCTGCGTCAGCATGCCGAACAACAGGGCCTGAAGCGCGAAAGTGAAGCTGTCGGAGCAATGCAGGGCGCAGTCTATCAGGGCGTTCCTATGGCGAATGCTATGCGCGACTGGTTCGCTAATGATCTTTGTATGCTGGTCAGTATCGGTGAACGCAGCGGTCTTCTGGACCAGCTCATTGCCGCACAGCGGCTGTTCGAGCAACAACGCGCGGCGGCAATACAAGGATTTTGGCGACCTCTCATTTATCCATTACTGATGGTACTGATCACGATGTTTGCCTGCTTTGGCGTGGGTCAGAAGGTGATGCCCAAGCTTGCCGCGGGCGTTGCGGAAATGCACTGGCCGTTTCTGAGTCAACAGCTACTTATGGTGAGCTCGGGCCCCTGGTTAGGACTACTTGCCGCATTGTTACTGCTGACCATTTTTGTCTGTTGGGGACCCTATCCGGCGATTGATTTCCGTTTCTCCTGCTGGCGCTGGTTGGCTGGGCGCGGCGCCTTTGTCATCCGGCGCTATTTTGACGGGGTGTTGCTGTTGCAGTCGTTAACTGTGTTATTGCGAGCCGGAACGCGGCTTGACCGGGCGTTACAGGCCATGCAGGAATTTGGTTCAGGCTCGCTGGCCTATGCCTTGCCTGAACTTCGACAGCGTCTGGCGCGGGGGGAACGGCGCCTGGTCGCTATCCTCGACTGCGGCCTCCTGTCACCAAGAATGTTATTCCGACTGAGTAACGGCAGTCGAAATGCCACCGAGCATGGCACCTTGCAACGTGTCGCAAACTACGCCGCCGCAGACGCGGTGGCGGCTTTGCAACGTTTGCGAGTGGTCATTCAAGTCAGTTGCTACGCACTGATTCTCTGGTTGTTGCTGTTAACTGTTGGAGGTATGGGCGCCATGCTGATGGCAGTCACCCAGCAACACGTACGTTAAGACATGAAAGCAAACTACAAAACATGGAGTGTTTATTATGAAAAATCAGCAGGGTTTTACTTTTATTGAAGTTCTGACAGTGCTTGGCATCATCGCTTTAGCGACGATCGCTACCCTGGCGGTGCGTGACTGGGCGGTTGGCAACTCGCGAGTCAGCGAAGCGAAAAATCAGATCATTACCGTGCAGGCTGGCGCGCAGCTATGGCGTCCCCGCAATGGCGACTTTACCGGCATTACCATGACTTCAATGTCGCAGATTGCCGCGGTACCTGAAGCTTGGGGCGATGGCGCAGGGATTAACCCCTGGGGCGGCGCGATTAATGTGGAAGCGGATTTAAGTGACAGCAGCCGCTATGTCGTCACCCTGTCGGGTATCGCTCAAGATGGCGAAGGCGCCCGGCTGGCGCGTGATTTTACCGACTATAGCATTGATAGCACCTACAGCGCCGGCACTCTTACTCTGCGCTTTCAGGGTTAAACAGGAGTACGCATGATGTCTGGCAAACCCTCGCCAAAAAAAATGAAAGGCTATCTGCTGCTCGAGTGGGTCATAGCGGTGTCCTGTCTGGCGGGGTTTGCCCTTCTGACACTATCAATGTTGAATCTCTGGGAACCCAGTACGACTGTGCAACAACTGGAACAGCAGCAGGCGTTACGGTTATTACATGAAAAGCAACAGGCGCTGGCAAGCGACCAACAGCGCTGGTTACTGCAGATGCAACAAGGCCCCTTATGAAACAACGTCGTGGTTATATTTTATTCGAGCTGGTGATCGCCCTGAGTTTGCTTGCCGGGGTACTGGTCATGAGCCAACAATGGCTGGTGCGGCAGCATCAGGTGCAGCAGCGGCAAGGTTGGGAACTCGAAGCACGGAATCTGATGACAGCGCTGGAGCGCTTCTGGCTTGAGCAACGTCGGGTGCCGGACAGCCTGAGTGAGTTGGTCAGTAAAGGTTATATTGCCGAGGTATGGCAACCCTGGGGGCAGCCCTGGCAACTGAGCACGCAAGCCAACCTGCTGCGATTGCAAACTCAGGCTCCTGATAGCACTGAAGCCCGGTGGCTGGCGCGGCGTATTGCAGGTGCCAGTAGTACAGTTGATGATCAGTTACAGCTACACGTCTGGCAGCCGCTTTTGTTAGCGCTGCGGGAGCGTTACTTGCACCGCATACCGGATCCTGATGCGCCAGAATACAGTGCCATGGCGTCGGATCTTGATATGGGCGGTTTTAGTATTAAAAATGTCGGCTTGATCGAGGCGGAACGGCTTGCCGGTCAAACCGCAACGCTGCAATCCGCTACTATTGCCGATCTGCGCGCCAGCGAAGTGGTTGTAACCACATTGAGTGCGGCGCAAGCGACGGTGGCCGGATACGATGTAGTGACCATCATTGAGCGAATGCAGCAGTTAGAACAAAGCTGGCAAACCTGCAAAGCCCAGGGCGGCTGTCAGTGAAGGAACGGCAATGGTCTGCCCGGGGCAGGCAGGGCCAGGCTGCGGTGGAGACGCTGGTGGCACTACCGGTCCTGATTTTGACCGTGTTACTGGTGGTACAAGTGTTATGGTTGGTGTTTGCCAACGCGACCTTTCGGGTGGCTGTGAGCTATAGTTTACGCGCGGGAACCATCAACCATGGTTCCATCAACGCAATGGAGCGCACCCTTGTTGCTGCGATGGCGAGTCTGCAACCGCTGCTGCCGGACGGAGCCGGGCGGGAGCAGGGACCCAGCCGTAACCAGCTGCGCCGGGCGCAATTAGCAGCGACGGCCAGACAATGGTTACATTACCAGCTGACCGGGCGTCTGCAGATTCATGGTCCTACTGAGGCAGTACTCAGAGAGCACAGCGAAAGGCGCTTTGATTTGATGATTGACGACTGGGTCAACGAGCTGCCTGTTGATTATGCCAGCGCCCGAATACAGGACACAGATGCAGTTGTGTGGGAGCAACAACGGCAATTGGATATCGAAGTCTGGTGGTGTTTGCCGCTGGAAGTGCCGTTAGCGGCGCAAGTGCTGATGCAGTTACGCCGCTGGTGGACCTCGCCGGCGCAGCGGCATTGCCGGCTACGCGAAGAACTCACCGGGCGGCCCTTATGGGCCATGCAACAGCGCCTTGCGGCGCCCTTGCTTAGTGGTTATCGGGAAGGGCTGAATTAAGCTGGGTCTACTCCGGCGCGTGCCAGGTGTCGCAGGCTTGCAGGGTGTTCTGCATCAGGGTCGCAACCGTCATCGGGCCAACCCCTCCGGGCACTGGCGTAATATAACTGGCACGTTCGGCAGCGGCCTTAAATTCAACGTCTCCGACTAATTTACCGTCGGCACCGCGATTGATTCCGACATCGATGACCACTGCGCCAGGCTTCACCCACTCACCGGGAATGAAGTTCTCTTTACCGACGGCGACGACCAACACATCAGCGCGGCCAATATGCTCTTGCAGATCTTTTGTGAAACGGTGACAAACAGTGGTGGTGGCTCCACCTAATAAGAGTTCCAGACTCATTGGCCGGCCAACGATATTGGATGCGCCGACCACCACAGCATTAAGCCCGTGCAGGTCAAGGTCGATAGATTCGAATAACGTCATCACGCCACGCGGCGTGCAGGGGCGCAGCGCGGGGTTCCGCTGGGCCAGCCGACCCATATTGAACGGATGGAAACCGTCGACGTCTTTAAAAGGATGAATACGCTCTAACAAAGCTTGCGCATCGAGGCCTTGAGGTAAGGGTAACTGGACTAAAATCCCATCAACGCTGGTATCAGCATTCAACTGGTCAATCAGCGCCAGCAGCTCGCTCTGACTGGTGCTTGCCGGTAAGTCATAAGACTTTGAGGCAAAGCCGACTTCTTCACACGCGCGCCGCTTACTCCCTACGTAGACTTCAGAAGCTGGGTCTTCACCGACCAAAATGACGGCTAATCCGGGTGCGCGTAAACCTTGTTGCAGGCGTTGTTGAACACGTTCTCTGACTTGGTCCCGAACCTGTTGAGCGACTTTTTTTCCGTCAATAAATTGCGCGGTCATGCTGTTCCTCAAAAACTAACAAAAATGAAGGCCAAATAGGGCGCATATTTTTACATGTTTCCGCGGTTTAGTGTAGTTTAGTTTGTCAGGTAGCCATCGGCTACCGATGAATTTACCGGCGGATTGTTGTAAAAAACAGCAGTCAGCCGAATTGCCCAAAAAAATGTTTGACGCTGCCATGAGCAGCAGGTAATATTCGCCCCCGTTGTCAGGCCGCGTCCTGCACGGGTTTTGAAAAATGTCGGCGAGTAGCGCAGCTTGGTAGCGCACTTGTTTTGGGTACAAGGGGTCGCTGGTTCGAATCCAGTCTCGCCGACCATTTTTAGCTAGACCATGCGCCCGTAGCTCAGTTGGATAGAGCAACGGCCTTCTAAGCCGTCGGTCGCAGGTTCGAATCCTGCCGGGTGCGCCATTTAGCCCTGGCATGACATAAAAGTAGTGGTGGCTGTAGCTCAGTTGGTAGAGCCCCGGATTGTGATTCCGGTGGTCGTGGGTTCGAATCCCATCAGCCACCCCATCTTCTTAAAGTTCCCCACGATTATACGTTCGGCGAGTAGCGCAGCTTGGTAGCGCACTTGTTTTGGGTACAAGGGGTCGCTGGTTCGAATCCAGTCTCGCCGACCATCTGTTTACATTCCCCCCCAATCTGCCGATGGCAGCTTGAAAGTTCCGAAAACATAGCGCATATTACAGTTATCAGTCATCTAGCTAACAATAATGAAACTAAATCGCTATGACTCAGAATCCTGACGCCACACCTTCTTACAGCTCCCGCGAGACGTCGGAGTCGTTTGCTTATCTGATTTCTGAGTTAAGCACTAACCTCATTAATGCCGCCCCGGAAGAAGCTGAAGTGCATATCGAGAAAGCGCTGGCAGCACTGGGTTGCAACGATCGTAAAGATCGTTGTTATGTGTTCTTGTTTGACGACAGTTATAAACAAATGAGCAATACCCATGAATGGGTGAATCGCGGCATCACTGCCCATAAAGAAGAGTTGCAAAACGTCCCCTTAGAGGCCATGCCCTGGTTTTTTGCCAGTATGCGTGCCGACGGGCAGGTGGTCGTACCGAGCTCACAAAATCTACCTGACGTCGCCGGAGGCTTTAAGGATGAGCTGCTGCGCGAGAGTATTCAGTCGATGATGGCGGTCGGGATGTACCTGGAAGGTCGACTCATTGGTTTTGTCGGCTGCGATCTAGTGCAGCGCGCTTGTGACTGGAACGAACAGGATGTGCGGCAGATGCAGCTGGTTGCCGATATGATCACCAATACGATTGCCCGCCATCGCACTGAAGCAAAACTGCATGAATTGCAGGCAGAGCTGCGCTCAGCCAATGAACGTCTGGCCCAGTTGGCAAATGAAGACAGTTTGACCGGCCTGATCAACCGCCGTGGCCTTGACCTGGCGTTAGCGACGGAGTTGCGGCGGATGCAACGCAAACAAGAGCAGCTGAGTGTGTTGATGGTCGACATAGACCACTTTAAAGAACTCAATGACCGGCAGGGACATCTGGCAGGCGACGTTGCCTTGCAATGCGTGGCGACTGAGCTATCACGCGCTTTTAAGCGCAGTGGTGAAGTCGTGGCGCGCTATGGTGGCGACGAATTCCTGATCCTGAGCCCGAGCATGAATGCCGAAGAAGCTGAACAACGCGCAGCTGCGTTGTTGGGCTCGGTCCGTTCCTGTACTAAAGCTTCTGAGATAACTGTCAGCATTGGCATTATCAGCTTTATTCCAGGTATCGATACCACTCCAGAAGAAGCGATACGACGCGTCGATAAAGCTGTTTATCAGGCCAAAAATAATGGCCGGAATTGCTTCGTGCGGCGTTCCTACGAATAGAATCGACCAAAAAGATAAGCGACACTACTCGACTCGAGGGTATGCCTTCGCTATAATGCTGCGTCATTTTCAAGGGCCCCATTAGTGGTGGGCTCAAGGCCAATAGTGAAGCCGAGGTAAGAGAGCAATGCAGGTTTCTGTAGAGACAACCCAAGGATTAGAACGCCGCGCCACCATTACTGTGCCAGCGGCAACCATTGACGAGAAAGTCAAAGAGCTGTTGAAAAACGAGTACCGTAACCGCCGTATTAACGGTTTCCGTAAAGGCAAGGTACCACCGAATGTTTTACAAAAATTATTCGGTAAAGAAGCTCGTGCCCGCGCTGCTCAAGAATTAATGCAGAGCAAATATTTTGAAGCGATCATGCAGGAACAGATTAACCCTGCAGGTCCTCCTTCGATTGAACCAAAAGTAAATGAAGCAGGTAAAGATCTTGAGTTCGTTGCAACTTTTGAAGTCTACCCGCAAGTTGAAGTTCAGGGCTTAGACAAAATCGAAGTTGAGAAGCCAGACGTTACCGTCACTGATGAAGATGTTGACGGCATGCTGGAAACCCTGCGTAAGCAACATGCAAGCTGGAAAGAAGTTAAGCGTAAGTCGAAGAAAGGTGATCGTATCACTATCGATTTCACGGGTCGTATCGACGGTGAAGAATTCGATGGCGGTAAAGCACAAGACTTCGCATTGGAACTTGGCCAGGGTCGCATGATTCCAGGTTTTGAAGACGACATCATCGGTATGAAAGCTGGCGAAGAGAAGACTATTGAAGTCACTTTCCCGGACGATTACCACGCAGAAAACCTGAAAGGTAAGAAAGCTGAATTTGATATCGTTGCCAAGAAAGTCGAAGAACAGGAATTACCAGAGCTCAACGACGAATTCGTTGCTATGTTCGGTGTCACCGACGGCGGTGTTGATGCACTTAAAGCTGAAGTTCGCAAAAATATGGAACGTGAGCTGAAAAATACTGTGCAAAGCAAAGTCAAAGAGCAAGTATTGAAAGGTCTGGTCGAGAACAACGACGTTGATCTGCCAAGCGCTATGGTTAAGCAGGAAATTGATGGCTTACGTCGTCAGGCGATGCAGCGTTTTGGTGACAATCAGGCGCAAATGCCTGAGTTACCAGCGAACTTGTTCGAAGAGCAGGCGAAAGAGCGCGTTAAAGTTGGCTTATTGCTTGGCGAAGTAATTCGCACCAATGACATCAAAGTTGACGATGCAAAAGTTGACGAGATCATTGCCAATAATGCTTCTGCTTACGAAGACCCTGAAGAAGTTGTTGCTTACTACAAAGGTAACGACGAACTGTTGCAACAAGTGCGCAATGTAGCACTGGAAGAGCAGGCAGTTGACTTCATTCTCGACAAAGCGAAAGTTTCGGCGAAGAAGACCAGCTTTGACGAGCTGATGAACCCGAAAGAGAAGTAAGTTTGTGGATTCCGCGCGCTAGACGTTGACGGAGTCACTCGCAACTTGGTTTAATGGCTCGTATAGTCTTATACGAGCCATTTTTATTTTCAGGAGTAGTTTCTATGTCGGATCACGCGCACGATCCTCTCGCGCAGTTAGTCCCTATGGTGGTTGAACAAACCGCGAAAGGTGAGCGTTCTTACGATATTTATTCTCGCTTGTTAAAAGAGCGGGTGATTTTCTTGTGTGGGCAGGTAGAAGACCACATGGCGAATCTGATCGTAGCGCAGCTACTGTTTCTTGAGTCTGAAAGCCCGGAAAAAGATATTTTCCTTTACATTAACTCACCCGGCGGCGCAGTGACTGCCGGCATGGCGATTTACGATACCATGCGCTTTATCAAGCCTGATGTGAGTACCGTATGTATGGGACAGGCAGCCAGCATGGGCGCGTTCCTGTTAGCCGGTGGTGCAAAAGGGAAGCGTTATTGCTTGCCAAACTCGCGGGTGATGATCCATCAGCCGCTCGGTGGTTTCCAGGGGCAGGCTTCTGACTTTGAAATCCATGCCCGACAGATTTTAGATATCAAAGACCGGATGAACCGCATGTTGGCGGAAAATACTGGTCGTGACATCGAACAGATCGCTAAAGATACTGATCGTGATTACTTTATGTCAGCAGAAGAAGCCGTAGATTACGGCGTTGTCGATAAGGTACTCACCCAACGAGCTGGAGAGTAGCATGACTGATAAAACCGAAGGTAATGGCGATCAGCCATTGTTTTGTACCTTTTGCGGGAAAAGTCAGCACGAGGTTCGCAAGTTAATTGCTGGGCCCTCAGTTTTTATTTGTGATGAATGTGTCGAGCTGTGTAATGACATTCTGGAAGAAGAGATCCAGAATATTGCGCCGCAAGAAAGCTCCGATCGCTTGCCGACACCAAAAGAAATTCGTGACCACCTGAATGCGTATGTCATAGGTCAGGAATTTGCAAAGCGCGTTCTGGCAGTGGCGGTTTATAACCACTACAAGCGTCTGCAAAGCTCGGGCAAAGCCAGCAAGGACGACGTTGAACTTGGTAAAAGTAACATTTTGCTGATTGGTCCGACCGGTTCTGGTAAAACGTATTTGGCAGAAACCCTGGCACGCTTCCTGGATGTTCCATTCACCATGGCGGACGCAACCACCCTGACCGAGGCAGGTTATGTCGGCGAAGATGTTGAAAACATCATTCAGAAGCTGCTGCAGAAGTGTGATTACGATGCTGAGAAAGCACAACGCGGTATTGTCTACATTGATGAAATCGACAAGATTTCACGTAAGTCAGATAACCCGTCGATCACCCGTGATGTATCGGGTGAAGGTGTGCAGCAGGCGCTGTTGAAGCTGATTGAAGGTACGGTGGCAGCGGTTCCACCACAGGGCGGTCGCAAACATCCGCAGCAGGAATTTGTGCAGGTGGATACCTCGAAAATCCTGTTTATCTGTGGCGGCGCGTTTGCCGGCCTGGATAAGGTTATCGAGCAGCGGGTCAGTGTTGGCAGCGGCATCGGCTTTGGCGCTCAGGTGAAAGATAAAACCACAGCCTTGATGGCGAACCTGATCAAGCAGGTAGAGCCGGAAGATCTGGTCAAATATGGTCTGATCCCCGAATTTATCGGTCGTTTGCCAGTACTAGCAACGCTGGAAGAGCTTGATGAAGATGCGCTGGTGCAAATCTTACAAGAGCCGAAAAACGCGCTGACGAAACAGTATGCTGCACTGTTCGAAATGGAAGGCGTCGAGCTGGAATTTCGTGATGATGCGCTGCGGGCAATTGCCCGTAAAGCCATGAACCGGAAAACCGGTGCCCGGGGTCTGCGCTCTATCGTAGAAGGTGTGCTACTGGACACCATGTACGAATTGCCGTCCACGGATGATGTTGCCAAAGTGGTGATTGATGAGTCAGTGATTACCGGTGAATCTAATCCGATTATGATCTATCAAAATCAGGAGCAGGATCGACAAGCCTCAGGTGAATAATCCCTCCATTTAGATTGATCTTTATGCAAAAAGGGCCATTAAGGCCCTTTTTTTGTGCAAAACATTGAACTTTATCTGTATGACCTCATATTAGAGGGTAAGATAACTAAATCTGACATGACGTCATTGAACCTGGAGACATATATGAGCGAAGAACGGGTCGAACACCTGAGTATTCCTGTTTTACCACTGCGTGATGTAGTGGTGTACCCGCATATGGTCATTCCATTATTTGTGGGTCGCGATAAGTCGATTCGCTGTCTGGAAGCGGCCATGGAGAATAACAAACAAATTTTCCTGTCAGCTCAGAAAGATGCTTCCATCGACGAACCCGAAGAAAAAGACATCCATAGCATAGGTACAGTGGCTAATATCCTGCAGCTGCTGAAACTACCTGATGGAACCGTAAAAGTTCTGGTTGAAGGCTCGCAACGTGCCGAGATTGATTCCTTTGAAGCGAATGAAGACTTTTTCCGGGCGAAAGTGCACTACCTTGATTCGGAAGCGATGCCGGAGAAAGAGGAAGAAGTGATGATTCGCTCAGCGGTGAATCAGTTTGAAGGCTATGTGAAGCTAAACAAGAAGATTCCACCGGAAGTGCTGACCTCATTGTCGGGTATCGAGGAAGCAGATCGGCTGGCCGATACTATGGCGGCGCACATGCCGTTAAAGCTGAATGATAAGCAAAAAGTACTGGAAATTACTGAGGTACGGGAACGGCTTGAGTTTTTGATGGCGTTAATGGAAGGCGAGATCGACCTGCTACAGGTTGAGAAGCGCATCCGTACGCGGGTTAAAAAGCAAATGGAGAAAAGCCAGCGCGAGTACTATTTGAATGAGCAGATGAAGGCCATTCAAAAAGAACTTGGGGAAATGGAAGACGGCCCGGACGAGTTTGAAGCGCTGGAAAATAAGATCCAGGAAGCGAAAATGCCTGAGGAAGCGGAAGTCAAAACCCGCGCCGAACTGCAGAAGCTAAAAATGATGTCACCAATGTCAGCTGAAGCGACGGTTGTGCGTGGCTACATCGACTGGATGGTTTCCGTGCCATGGAAAAAGCGTTCGCGAATCAAGAAAGATTTAGCCAATGCCGAGAAAATACTGGATGCCGACCATTACGGTCTGGAGAAGGTCAAAGAACGAATCCTTGAGTATTTAGCAGTACAGCAACGTACCAGCAAGGTTCGTGGCGCGATTCTGTGTCTGGTGGGACCCCCAGGTGTGGGAAAGACCTCGCTGGGGCAGTCCATCGCCAAGGCCACGGGTCGTAAATACATTCGTATGGCGTTGGGCGGTATTCGCGATGAAGCCGAGATCCGCGGCCACCGACGCACCTACATTGGCTCAATGCCGGGTAAGCTGATTCAGAAAATGGCCAAGGTCGGCGTGCGTAACCCGTTGTTCCTGCTTGATGAAATCGACAAAATGGCAGCAGATATGCGGGGCGACCCTGCATCAGCGTTGCTCGAGGTATTAGACCCGGAGCAAAACATCAACTTCAATGATCATTACCTGGAAGTTGATTATGACCTTTCTGATGTGATGTTTGTGGCGACCTCGAACAGTATGAATATTCCTGCGCCCTTGTTGGATCGTATGGAAGTGATTCGTCTATCTGGCTATACCGAGGACGAGAAGCTCAACATCGCCAAGCGTCACCTGCTGAACAAGCAGCTGGATCGTAATGGCTTGAAAGAAAAAGAGTTAACTATCAAAGATGACGCCATCATCGGCATCATCCGTTACTACACCCGTGAGGCTGGGGTGCGTAACCTCGAGCGCGAAATTTCACGTCTTTGCCGCAAAGCGGTGAAGAAGATCGTGCTGGATAAACGCATTAAGAAAGTCGAAATCAACGCCGACAATCTGAAAGATTATCTGGGCGTGCAAAAATACGATTATGGTAAAGCGGAAGAGAAAAACCAGATTGGTCAGGTGACCGGCCTGGCCTGGACCGAAGTCGGTGGCGACTTGCTCACCATCGAAGCGACCAACGTCGCCGGTAAAGGGAAAATCACTTCCACGGGCTCCCTTGGTGATGTCATGCAGGAATCGATTCAGACGGCCTTGACCGTGGTCCGCAGCCGTGCGGATATGTTAGGTCTTGCCGATGATTTCCACGAGAAGCGGGATATTCATGTGCATGTACCTGAGGGCGCTACGCCTAAAGACGGCCCGAGTGCGGGTACGGCTATGGCCGTAGCACTGGTGTCATCGCTAACGAAAATCCCCGTGCGGGCGGAAGTTGCGATGACCGGTGAAATTACCCTGCGTGGCGAAGTACTGCCGATTGGTGGTCTGAAAGAGAAGTTACTCGCGGCACACCGTGGCGGTATTAAGCATGTGCTGATCCCGAAAGATAACGAACGTGACCTGCAGGAGATCAGTGACAACGTGAAGGGCGATCTGATCATACAACCGGTGCAGTGGATCGACGAAGTGCTTCAGGTCGCGCTGGAACGCCAACCCGAGACGAAAAAGAGCCATTAAAACGGAAAAATGCGGCCTCTGAGCCAGCAACATCGCTGCAGGCCGCATTCTTTCGTCAAAAAATTTGTGAAAAAGGGTTCTCAATAGAAATTCTTGTGGTAGCCTAGAGTCAAAGTGATTGGTCAGACAAAACCTAACGATAGCTCTGACATACCACTTGAACGACAGGGATACGTAAATGTAGTCGGGGACCTGTTGAACTGCTTGAACGAAGTGTTCAGGCTTGTTATAACCTTCGCTGGCCCATTCAAAATGCAAATGGAACCATGCAAAAATCTGATAATAACAATCTAAGGGGATGATACTGTGAACAAGTCTCAGTTAGTTGACAAAATTGCAGAGGGAGCAGAAATTTCAAAAGCTGCTGCTGGACGTGCTCTGGACTCTTTCATTGAAGCGGTAACTGATGCTTTGAAAAAGGGTGAGCAAGTTGCACTAGTAGGTTTTGGTACGTTCAGTGTACGTGAGCGCTCAGCTCGCACGGGTCGTAACCCACAAACTGGCCAGACTATCCAAATCGCTGCGGCGAAAGTGCCTTCTTTCAAAGCCGGTAAAGCACTGAAAGACTCAGTAAACTAATCACTGCGGAGCGGTAGTTCAGCTGGTTAGAATACCGGCCTGTCACGCCGGGGGTCGCGGGTTCGAATCCCGTCCGTTCCGCCAGCGAATAGCGAAAGTAACCCGAAGCATGTCTTCGGGTTATTTTTTTTTCCGCGTTATGGGATAGAATAATGCGCGGTAAAAAAATCGAACACTTTTTGAGGTTAATAGAATTATGTTGGACAGGATTCGTGAAGGGTCACAGAGCCTTTGGGTCAAGATTTTCCTTGTTCTCATCGCACTGACGTTCGCATTGGCAGGGATTGGTGGCTACATTGCTAACCAACCTGAGCCGGCGGTGGCATTGGTGAATGGCGAAGAAATCACCCAGGTAGAGTTTGAACGTGCAGTGGAAAATGAGCGCAGTCGTCAAAAGCAGCAGCTTGGCGATTTTTACGACCAGCTGGCTCGAGACCCTGGCTACACGCAAAACTTGCGTGCTCGAGTGGTGAACGACCTGGTCAATCAAAAATTATTAGAGCAGGCGGCTAAGGCTCAGGGCTTGCGCGCGTCACCGGCGCAAGTGAAAGCGGCGATTCGTGATATCTCCAGCTTTAAAGTCGCCGGCCAGTTCGACAATGACCTCTATCAAACTACCTTGCGCAGCCTTGGCTACACGCCTGATGGTTTTGCTGCCTTAATTCGTCGTGACTTAGTGACCCAGCAGTTTGTGCAGGGGCTGGTCGACAGCGAATTCGTACTACCCAGTGAGGTGGATTCGACCCAACGTGTCCTTGGACAGTTGCGTAGCGGCCGTTTTGCTGAGCTCACGACTGCTGATTACCTGGACCAGGTCGAGGTGACCGATACTGCGATAGAGAGCTGGTACAACGAGAATATCGAACGCTTCGCGATCCCTGAACAAGTCAAAGTTGCCTACGTGCTGGTGGATGCCGGAACCATTGCCGAAGAGATCGAAGTGACTGAAGAGGAAGTGCAAGCTTTCTACGAAGGTAATGAGCGTCGTTACTCTGAAGCGCCGCAGTATCGTTTCTCGCACATTTTAATCGAAGCCGGCGACGATGAGGCAGCAGCTGCTGCTGAAGCTCAGGCATTATTGGAAGAGCTGCAGCAGGGTGCGGATTTCGCCGCCTTAGCTGAAGAGCACTCAGACGATATCTTCTCAGGTGAGCAAGGTGGTGATCTGGACTGGATTGAGCCGGGCACCATGGACGCTGACTTCGAAGAAGCTGCTTTTGCTCTTGAGAGTGTGGGCGATATCACTGGCGTCGTGGAGACCAGCTTTGGTTACCACATCATCAAGCTTACCGATAAAAAGCCGGGCTCAGTAACGCCTCTGGCTGAAGTTCGTGACGAGATTGTCGCTCACTTGCGTGAAGAGCGCGTGAAGCAGCGTTACTATGAATTGCAGCAGGATGTCACCGAGCTGACCTTCGAGATTCCGGATACTTTTGCTCCGGTAACTGAAGACCTCGGTATCGAGGTTCAGCGGACGGATTGGTTCAGCCGTGAAAATGCCCCGGCAGTGATGCGCTCTCCAGCAGTCTTGGCTGAAGTTTTCAGTGCTGACCTGATTGCCGAGCAGCTGAACAGCGATCTGATTGAAATCAGTGACACCGAATCTGTGGTGGTGCGCGTTATCGATCATAAACCTGCCAGCACGCAGCCATTGTCCGAAGTACGCGAGCAGGTCGCTGAAAACGTGCGCCGTGAAGAAGCGCAAGAGCTTGCCCTGCAAGCTGCAGACGAAGTGCTGACCCAAGTACGTACCGGTGAACCTGTGAACTCGGTGGAATTTACTCCAGTAACTGAGGTATCACGGCAAACCACAGGGTTACCGCGCGCAGTTGTGCAGTCATTATTTTCCATGGCGGCTCCGGCAGAAGGTTCTGTCAATGTCGATACAGCCACTACCGCCAGCGGTAACGTCGTGGTGGTGGTATTGAGTAGTGTGAGCGAGGGCTCGGTTGATCCAGCGCGTACGACGCAGCTTCAGGAACAGTTAAAGAACAACTACATGCAACAGATGTATCAGGCTGTTATTGAAGCGCTACGAAGTGATGCTGAGATTGAAATTCTACTCAACTCAGGCAATGAAGAAGAGTAGTTATCTTTGCTAGACGCCGTCAGCTAACTGACGGCTGTTTATGCAGAAAGTAGAAAACGCACACTGCTGAGGGTCACTTCAGCGTGTGCGTTTTTTTTAATTGGGATAGAGGTCGGGCAGGTCGTTAACAGGTTTACCGCTGCTATCCTTTTTATCAGCCGCTTTTAATGCGGCCTGTAAGGCTCGCCACAAAGCTTTTCCTTCATGCCACTCATGTTGACCAGGAGCAAAGCGACAGCGCTGTAAATGCTCAAGCTGGCTGCGTAAGGGTGCATGGTCCAGTGTGTTCGCCAGCTGCGTGAGTTGGGCGTTATCTGCGCCAGTGCGTGCGCGTACCCAGCGCTTCAACAGTAGTTCAGCCGCTGCCGCATCATCGCGCATACAGGCATGCTTGATGGCCCGTAATTCTTGCTGCTGCCCGGCACCTTCAGGATTGGCCTCGGTGGTTACCGCTGACGGCTTAGCGCGGCGCAACCACAACATCCAAATTAAGGTGATTAACCAAAGTGCGGCAAAGACCACGGTAAGGATCTGCCAGCGCTTTAGCCGTTCTGTTCCTGCAACTTCGGACGTCGGTACAGGGGCTGGTTCTTTTGTGGTTTGCGCGGACGTGGCTGGAGGCTCTGCCGGTGCCGCAAGTTGTGATGCATTGCTGGCTGCAACGATGCTAAAGCGCTGTGCCGGCGCCGTGGCGCGGTCTTGCTCACGCAGTTGCGTATTGAACCAAAGAATTGGCAGAGCGGGAATGACCAGCTCTCCGCCCTGATGAGGAATAATAGCAACGCGCACTGTCTGCTGCGAAACCATCCGGCCGTTACGTTGATTCACCGCAGACTCAGGCGCCTCGGGGTAAATACTGGCGCCGTCAATGGCCAGCGAAGCGACCAGTTCATCTAAGCGCGGCAGCTGGTCAGGCAACGGCCCAACAGCGGTCAGACGATAGGTCAGATTAATGGGCTCGCCTTGGGTAAACTGCTGCTGGGCGGTGTCATCCTGTTTACTACCTTCACTGCCGACACTCAGAGAAAGGGTTACGATCTCAGCCGGTAACCAGTTACTCTGCGGCGGCCAGCTGGCCGGTATAGGTTTGACCGTAATCGCCAGGTCCTCAGCGGCGGTCGTGATCGACTCGGTCGAAGAGAAGGAGGGAAACAGCGTACGGTTACTGTTGACGTTAATTTGCCCCTGAAACAGCGGTCCCCGAATGACCTGCTCGCCGGAGCGTTGCGGAATGACCACAAAGTTACGTGAAAATACCTGAAATTTGCGGCCGTTGATGATTTCTGTGGACTCGTTATCCCGGCCTACCTGGCGGATATCTGCGTCCTCGAGTTTTGGCGGGATGATGTTACCGCTGTGTAAGTTTGCGGCGAGATAAAGCTTGGCTGTTAGCTGCACCTGTTCCTGCACGTAAAGTTCTGTCCGGGCCAGCTCAACGCGCATAAAAGCCTTGCGCTGATCCAGTAGCTGATCGCTTTGTGCGGCAGAGAGTACTTCGAGCTCAATGGAATTACTGCGTGTGCCGAGCAGTTCAATGGGGCCAATAGTGTAATTACCGGCGTCACTGGGTGCACGTATGATGGTATTAAAGGTGGTCTGTTCGGACGTTTCACCATTAATTATTTGCGTGCTGCGGCTGCTGGAACTGCCCAGTACCTGCAGGTTTGGTAATGCATCTTGCGGGCGCCATTCGCTGTCATTGACCAGCTGGTCGACAGTGAGGGTAAGAATGAAGGTATCATTTGCAGCGATAGGATTCTTGTCGACACTGATAGCTACCTCAGGAGCTGCAGCGGGCTGCGCTATACCGGGCTGACCTGACAGCAGAGCTGCAAGCAGCATTACCGTGAGCACAGAGAAAATTTTGCTTCGATAAACTACCACTGTTTTTGAACTCCTTGCGGCTGACGTTGTTGGGTACGGCGCTTTCTGGCTTCTTCAAGCATTTTTCGTTGCAACAAATAAGCAGGGTCGTCTTCGATACGGTTTAACCACTGTTCCATTTGTTGTCGCTGTTCTTCGCTTAACGGGTCTGCCTCACCTTCCTGGCCGGGTAAAGGTTCGCCCTCCTGAGCTTCCGCTTCAGGGTCAGCATCTCCGGCCTGCGGCTCTGCCGGAGGTTGCGGTTCGCCCTCTGAGGCCTGCTCTGGCTCCTGCTGTTGCGGCGCTTGTTCAGTCCCCGATGGTGACGCATCATTTTGTTCGCCATCAGCGTTTTCTTGTTGCTGGGGCTGCTGTTGTTGCCCCTGACCTTCGCCTTGCTGCTGTTGCTGCTGGCGTTGTTGTTCTTCTGCAGCTTGTTCCGCTAAGGCGAGATTGTCCCGCGCTTTGGCAAAATCGGGGTCACGCTCAAGTGCCTCCCGATAGGCATTCGCCGCTTCATCAAACCGTTCGAGCTGCATCAGACTGTTGCCTTGGTTATAGAAACCTGCGGGATTATCGACTTGGGAAAAGTCCACCACCGCCTGTTCGTAATTACCATTGCGGTAGTTCGCGGCACCACGCTGCCAGGGGTCTTCAGCGATTCTTGCCGCGCGCTCATAGTTTTCATTACGCAGCGCTTCATCGGCGTGTTGGTAGGGCGTCTGCCATAGTTGTTCGTCCCAGCTCAGACCTTCGCTGGAGCTTTGCGCTGCCGCCGGCGGCACCAGCACCAATTGGCTGGCACAAATAACGCTAAATAAGGCAGTAAAGAGTACACCCCGGCGCGCCAACGGCAGCATTGCCAGCAATGCGAACAACACCAGCCAGGGACCCAGGTCGTACCAGGTATCGCCCTGCTGGTCATCACGGTCTTTACCATCGCGGGACAGCGGCGGTAAACCACTCAAATAAATAATGTCCTGCTGATCCTGACGCAACTCGGCGAAACGACCGTTACTCAGTTGTGCTAACCGTTCGAGGCGTGCTGGTGTCATTTTCGGAATCACCACATCGCCACCTTGATCACGTAACAGCTTGCCATCCTCAAGTTCAATCGGCGCGCCTTGCTCGGTGCCCACGGCTAGCACAGCCAAACGGTGCGGATGGTTACGAACAAAACTGGTAAGTTCCTGTTGATCGCGAGTATCAATACCGTCAGTGAACCAGTAGATATCGCCCTCAGCATAGCCTGCTTCACGAAGTAACCGGTCTGCCAGCTGCAGGGCACTCAGCGGATAGCTACCAAGTTCCGGCATGATTTCGGGCCGTAACGCGCGAATGAGATTACCAAGACTACTCGCATCGGCGGTCAGCGGACTAATGACGTAGGCATCGCCGGCGTACGCGATCAGGCCGGTTTCACCATCGAGGTGCTCATCGGTGAGTTGCATGGCCTTGTATTGCATTTGCGTCAACCGGTTAGGGGGCACATCCGTTGCGCGCATGGATAACGACATATCCAGCACCACTACCTGCCCCGCATTGAGTTGGTAGACTGGCTGTGGAATCCGTTCCCAACTGGGACCCGCTCCGGCCAGCACCAGGGCGACTAAGGCTAGCGGCAAGCTCCAACGGAGCGCGCTGCGTTGTGTTTGTTGCTGGCTAACGACCAAGACCTGGGCCAGGTGCGGAGCAATCACGCTCTGCCAGCCATTGGCTCGGTGGGCGCGACGCCAAAGCAACCAGGTAATGATAGCTACGGGTAGCAAAGCCGTGAGCCACCAAGGGCGTAAAAAGTGGAACTGTTCCAGTATCTGCTCAAGCGGCATCAGAACGCCCCCCTGCTGCGGCGACCGGCTAATTTGGCCAGACACAGGACCAACAGCAATAGCAATGCTGCGCCGACAGGCCAGTAAAAGAGTTCGGTTTGTGGCCGTCGAAGTTGTTCATCCCCGGTGACCGGCTCATAGCGGTCGAGGGTTTCGTAGATGGCCTCCAGTTCCTCTGTACTGCGCGCTCTGAAGTACTCGCCACCCGTGGCCTCAGCAAGCCCGCGCAGCATGTCTTCGTCCAGATCCCGACTCGGATTAACTTTGCGTTGCCCGAAAAAACTGTCGACCAGGACTTCTTCGGCGCCAACGCCAATGGCGTAAATTTTAACGCCGTAATAAGCAGCGAGTTGCCGTGCCTGTCCGGGGGATACATTACCGGCGGTATTCTGGCCATCGGTCAGCAGGATCAATATCTTGTTCGACTGCTCGTTATCGCGAAAACGTTTCACCGCCAGCGCCACGGCATCGCCAATAGCAGTTCGCTCGCCGATCAAGCGCAACTGGGCTTCACTCAACAGTTGTTCAACGGTGCGCAAATCATAGGTAATGGGCGACTGCACATAAGCTGTGTCGGCAAATAAAATCAAGCCGAGCTTGTCGCCTTTGCGGCGGGTGATGAAGTCGCTGACGACATGTTTAACCATGGTCAGGCGATTCACTTCCTGGTTATCAATGCGCATGTCTGCGATTTCCATACTGCCGGAGAGATCCACTGCCAACACCATCTCCCGGGCCTCGCTGCGGATCTGTACGGGTTCGCCTAACCACTGTGGACGGCTGGCAGCGGCAACCAACAGCGTCCAGGTTAAAATAGCGAGCAGTGCTGACCACCACTGTCGTGCGGCCGGATCCGGTTGGCTGCTGGCCTGTGCCAAATGTGGCACACGCAGGGTTGAAAATTGCCGTTGTTGGGGGCGACGCAGCCACCACAATAGCGGGCCAAGTAACCAGGCCAGCGCTAACCATGGCCATCCGAATTCGATCATTTGGCCTCCTCAACAGTGAGCTGCGTCGAGGATGGCGGTAGTGCATGCATCATCCAGAAGCGGGCAAATTGATAATACTCGTTACGTAGGCGCGGGGCCTCGTCGTCAGTCGGTTGATAGGCCGCATGTTCCACCTCTACCAGTAGGTCGACAAAGCGCGCTGCCTGGGAAGAACTAAGTTGCTGCAGAAGGAAGTCACGCCATGCCGAGCCGGTAAGTCCTGCGATAGCGGGGCTGGGATAGTAACCCAAACACGCGCGTTTAAGCAGCAAAGTGGTGCTGTTCAAGGGCAGCAACGGGCTCAGTTGAGTGAGTGCTGCGCGGCGTACCCGCCGGCGCCGATAACTACGTACCGCCAACCAGGTGAGCAGGCCCACAGTAATGATTGATACCACCGCCAGCACGTACCAGCCGGGCGCAAGCGGCCACCAGCTGGCGGCGGGCGGCAGGATAATATCGTGGAGTTGTTCAGGTGCTGTCATCGCATGACCTCCGGCCACTGGTTCTCAATCGCATCGGCGGCACTGAACTGATGCAGCTCAAGGCTGAGCTGTTGCAAATTTTTGAGCAACTGCTGTTGTTGCTGCATGGCGTTATCCCGGTAGTGTTGCCGCGCAGCGTTGTCGCCAGCAGCAAAATGCCAGGATTTTCGGCCATCGGTCAGGGCCACGTCCTGCTGTTCCAGCTGCGCAGGCAGGGCGGTTTCAACTGGGTCCAGGCATTGCACCGCTTGCACTGAGCAGTGGCGCTGCAAGGACTGCAGCAAAGAGATGGTGTGTTCGGTAAATTGGGAAAAGTCACTTATCACATGAATGATAGTCCCAGGTTTTGCGACTTGCTGCGCACGCTGCAATAAGCCATCAAGGACGGGTTCCGAAGTCTGCTGACCTTGTTGCCAGGCAGCCAGACTCTCGTTCTGCAACTCGACCAACGCATGCAGGATGCGCAATACCCCATGCTGTCTGCCTTGCGGCCGAACTTCCTGATGCCGTGCCGGATGACCAATGAGGGCACCAACGCGATCACCGCGCTGGGAGGCCAGCCAGGCCATGGCTGCGGTAATATGGCAGGCCTGGACGCTTTTCAGTAGCAGCGCGCTGCCCAAATGCATGCTATGGGTGAAGTCGACGATAAACATCACTGGCCGTTCCCGCTCTTCGCGGAACAGCTTGGTATGCGGTGTGCCGGTGCGTGCGGTGACCCGCCAGTCGATTGCCCGGACGTCGTCACCCGCCTGATAATGGCGCACTTCATCAAACTCCATGCCGCGGCCACGGGTCTTACTGAGTAATGCCCCGGTTTGTGCCTTGGGTGGATGCAGCCGGCGATGGCGGGCAAAGGCACCGATTTTGCTGCGGTAGTACATCAGTTCCGCAGTGCCGACTTGCACACCGTTACTATGCCACTGCTGGAGCCATTCCTGCGTTTGCGTCATGTTTAGAATCACCGGCCTCTAGTGAGTTTTGGGATTAAGTTCAGGAGTTTGATACAACGTCATATGCTTAGGGTGTGGCAACCTCTTGTAGAATAACCTGCAGGACCTTGTCTGCGGTAATGCCATCAGCCTCAGCCTGATAGCTCAGAATAATACGATGTCGCATCACCAACGGGAATACCGCCTGAATATCATCAGGAGTGACAAAATCACGTCCAGCCAGCCATGCTTTTGCGCGGGCGCAGCGATCCAGAGCAATGGTCGCCCGCGGACTCGCACCGTAACTGAGCCAGCGCACCAGATCGTCATTGTAATGCTCAGGCTGACGTGAGGCGATGACCAGTTGCACAAGATAGTTCTCAACGGTCTCATCCATAAAAATTTCGAGGACTTCTTTACGCGCTTTAAAAATATCGTTTTGTTGCAGCGGGGTTGGCATGGCCACTTCACCGTGGAGCTCTTCACCGCGGTTCAGGCGCAGAATATCAAGCTCGGTATCTGCCGCAGGGTAGTCGAGATTAAGCTGCATTAAGAAACGATCCAACTGCGCTTCGGGTAACGGATAAGTTCCTTCCTGCTCAAGTGGGTTCTGAGTGGCTAACACCATAAACAGCTCGGTTAGCGGATAGGTGGTTTGGCCAACGCTGATCTGGCGTTCGGCCATAGCTTCCAGCAACGCCGACTGTACTTTGGCCGGGGCGCGGTTAATCTCATCAGCAAGAATCACATTGTGAAACAGGGGACCCTTTTGAAAAACGAACTCACCGGTCTCTGGGCGGTAGATGTCGGTACCGGTTAAATCCGCAGGGAGCAAATCAGGGGTGAACTGAATCCGGTGGAAATCCCCTTCAATACCTTTTGCCAAAGCATTTACAGCTCGCGTTTTGGCTAATCCTGGTGGACCTTCAACCAGTAAATGGCCGTCGGCAAGCACCGCAATGAGCAAACTTTCGGTGAACTCTGGTTGCCCTAAAACTTGGCTATCCAGGTAATTGCGTAGGCTTTGAAACTGTTCAGCAGCCATGTTGACCTCTAAAGTGGTAGCGTGTGTCTATACTCTAATATGCACTGTACCGAAAACAAGAGTTTAATTCTTGGGATGAACCCGCTAAAATTTGTAATAAACTATGAGGTCAGACCAGATTAGAGATGACCCAATTCACCGAACAGAGGTAGTTGAACATGACGTCACGTCAGCAATTGACAACCGCAACAGGTGACCGCATTGCTGTGGTTGCTGGCTTGCGCACACCGTTTGCCAAGCAAGCGAGTTACTTTCACGGCATTCCAGCGCTTGATCTTGGCAAAATGGTTGTCCAGGAAATGCTCAATCGTTATGGGCTGGAAGGCAAAGAAGTAGAACAGCTGGTTTTCGGCCAGGTGGTGCAAATGCCGTCTGCTCCTAACATTGCCCGGGAAATCGTTCTGGGTACCAGTTTACCTGTCAGCACTGATGCTTATAGCGTCTCCCGCGCCTGCGCAACCAGCTTTCAATCTACAGTGAATATTGTCGAGAGTATGTTGGCCGGTAATATCAGTGTGGGTATCGCTGGCGGAGCTGACTCTTCGTCGGTGTTACCGATTGGCGTTACCCGCAAGCTTGCGATTGCTCTGGTGGATTTGAACAAGGCGCGGACCTTGGGCCAGCGCCTCGCGATTCTGAAGCGCTTGCGCTTTAAAGATTTGGCTCCGGTGCCGCCGGCGATTGCCGAGTACAGCACCGGTCTCACCATGGGGGAGACTGCTGAACAGATGGCGAAAAGCCACGATATCAGCCGCGCCGACCAGGATGCATTAGCACATCGCTCGCACTCACTGGCCCATGAAGCCTGGGAAGCGGACAAGCTGAAAGATGAAGTCATGACCGCCTATGCTGAACCCTATAAGGATTTTCTGAAGCGCGACAATACCATTCGTAGTGACAGCAAGCTGGACGGTTATGCCAAACTCAAACCTGTATTTGATCGCAAACATGGTTCTGTTACGGCCGCCAACAGCACACCGTTAACCGATGGCGCCGCTGCGGTACTGCTGATGACAGAGAGCAAGGCCAAAGCGCTTGGCTATGAAGTGCTGGGTTATATTAAGAGCTATGCCTTTAGTGCGATCGGAGTAGAGAAAGACATGCTGATGGGACCTTCTTATTCGACCCCCATCGCGCTGGACCGTGCTGGCATGAAGCTGTCTGATCTTGACTTAATCGATATGCATGAGGCCTTTGCAGCCCAGACGCTGGCGAATGTCAAAATGTTGGGCAGTAAGAAGTTTGCCGAAGAAAAACTTGGCCGCAGTGAAGCCATCGGCGAGATCGATATGGATAAGTTTAATGTGCTTGGCGGCTCGATCGCTTACGGTCACCCGTTCGCAGCGACCGGTGCACGGATGATTACGCAAACCTTAAATGAGCTTAAGCGCCGAGGTGGCGGAACCGCTCTGACCACGGCATGTGCCGCTGGTGGTTTAGGTGCAGCAATGATTTTGGAGAGTAACTAATGAGTGATACGCAACGCGCATTTAGCCTGGAAACCCGTGACGACGGCGTCGCGGTCATTCATATTGACGTGCCCGGTGAGTCAATGAATACCCTCAAAGCGAGTTTTGCTGATGAGGTCATTGACGTACTGGAAAAACTCGAGCAGCTGTCCACTCTCAAAGGTGTGGTGGTGATCAGTGATAAGCCCGGCTCCTTTGTGGCCGGCGCTGATATCAGCATGATTGATGACTGCGACACTGCCGCCGATGCAGAAAGTCTGGCGCGGCAGGGGCAGGCAATGTTTGATCGCATTGAGCAACTTAAGGTTCCAGTCGTCGCAGCCATTGATGGTGCTTGTCTTGGCGGTGGTCTGGAGTTAGCTATGGCATGTCATTATCGAATCTGCACCGACAGCGATAAAACTAAGCTGGGGCTGCCGGAAGTTAAGCTGGGTTTATTACCCGGCTCCGGCGGTACGCAACGCCTGCCGCGACTCATTGGTTTGCAAAAAGCGTTACCACTGATTTTGCAGGGGAAAGAGTTGCGAGCAAAACAAGCGAAGAAGCAGGGCATTGTTGACGAAATCGTGCCGGCGAGTATTTTGCTGGAGGCGGCAGTAGAAAAGACCCTGAACAGCAAGGCTAAAGTGCAGAAAGTTAAACTCAGCCTGTTTAACAAGGCGCTTGAACGCACTCCGCCCGGGCGTAAGCTGATCTTCAAAAAGGCTCGCGAA
This sequence comes from Pseudidiomarina terrestris, assembly GCF_030466405.1. Classification (GTDB taxonomy): domain Bacteria; phylum Pseudomonadota; class Gammaproteobacteria; order Enterobacterales; family Alteromonadaceae; genus Pseudidiomarina; species Pseudidiomarina terrestris. The sequence goes on from NZ_JAGGJF010000002.1 coordinate 33,336, forward strand.
CAAGCACAGTCCAAAGGTAAGGGGAATTACCCGGCATTGGATAAAATTATCGATACCATTGCTTATGGTGCAGAACACGGCTTTAGCGAAGGCCTGGAGTACGAAGCACGCCAGTTTGGCGAACTGGCAATGACGCCCGAGTCGAAGCAACTGCGTGGCATTTTCTTTGCCACAACGGCAATGAAGAAAGAAACCGGTGCCGGCGATACCAAACCCGGCAAACTCGACCGTATTGGTGTGCTGGGCGGTGGACTGATGGGCGGCGGTATTGCTTACGTAACAGCGATAAAAGCTGAACTGCCGGCACGTATTAAGGACATTGAGGAGCAGGGCATTGCGCACGCGCTGAAATACAGCTACGACTTGTTAAACAAGAAAGTAAAGCGCAAGCATATGCGTCGCGCTGAGCTGGAAAAGTCCATGTTGAGGCTTAGCGGCTCACTTGACTACAGTGGTTTCGAGCGGGTCGATCTGGTGATTGAGGCGGTGTTCGAAGATCTCGAACTGAAGCAGAAGATGGTCGCGGATATTGAGTCTGTTGCGCCGGAGCATGTGATTTTTGCCACCAACACCTCAAGTCTGCCCATTACGCAAATTGCGGCAAAAGCAAAACGTCCGCAGAATGTAATTGGTTTACATTACTTTTCGCCGGTTGATAAAATGCCTCTGGCGGAAATTATTACCCACGAGAAAACTTCGGCAGAAACCATCGCGACAACGGTTAAGCTGGCGAAGAAACAGGGCAAAACGCCAATTGTTGTGAAAGATGGTGCAGGTTTCTATGTCAACCGTATCCTGGCGCCGTACATGAACGAGGCTGCTCGTCTGGTGTTAGGTGGCGAGCCTATTGATGACGTTGACAAAGCCCTGGTGAAGTTCGGCTTCCCGGTGGGGCCAATGAAATTGATGGATGAAGTGGGGATTGACGTTGCTGCAAAGGTCGCGCCGATTATGGCTGATGAGCTTGGCGACAGATTCCGTGCTCCGGATGCCTTCTCGAAGCTGCTGGATGATGATCGCAAGGGTAAGAAGAATAAGAAAGGATTTTATGCTTACGGCGATAAAGCATCGGGTAAGGATGTTGATACCAGTGTTTACTCTCTGTTAGGCGTGCAGCCTGATAGCAAGCTGACAGCAACAGAAATGGCTCAGCGTACGGTCTTCCTGATGCTTAACGAGGCGGTCTACTGCCTGGCTGAAGAGATCATCAGAAGTCCGCGTGACGGCGATATAGGGGCTATTTACGGTATTGGTTTTCCACCATTCCGCGGTGGACCGTTCCGCTACATGGATAGTCTCGGTTGTGCGGAAGTCGTTGGTCAGTTGCGCGCTTATGCAAAGCAACATGGCGAACGTTACGAGCCGGCGCCATTGTTAGTTGAAATGGCGGAAGAAGGCCGCACGTTCTATCAAGATTAAGTTGTTGTAGCCGTTGGCGGTGCTCGTATGAGGGCACCGTCAGGGGTTAACTTAGGAGGTTATTGTGCTACTCGCGCTGTGTTGTTTGTTGTCTGCGCTGATACTTTATGTTCAAGCTTTGAAAAATGCTATGGCAGCGAAACGCTGGGCTGTTGCTGGATTACTGTTAGGCCCTATCGTACTGCCACTGTTTATCTCTCAGAAACGTCTTACCTTAATGCGCGCTTTAGGGCGTGACCACGTATTCTGGCAGCCGCGTTAATCTTTGGTTGCCCCAGCGAGAGTCGTTGCGATGTGAGCAAGGAAGTGTTCACGTCGTAGTGGCTGGGCGAATAAAAAGCCCTGCGCGAACTCGCAGTCCAGTGTACTCAGTGTCGACGCCTGCTCATGGTTCACGACGCCCTCTGCGACGACATCGAGGCCCAGATTGTGCGCCATAGCGACGATAGAGGCGACCATGTTGCGGTCTCGTTCTGCACCATTGATGTCGTCAATAAAGGCCTTATCAATCTTAAGCGTCTGGATAGGGAAACGTTTCAGATAGGCCAGCGAAGAGTACCCTGTGCCAAAGTCGTCCAGTGCCAGATGAATGCCGCAATTGTTGAGTTCGGTCATGATTTCTATGGCATGTTCCGGATCATCCATCACCACGCCCTCGGTGATCTCCAACTCAAGGTGCTCAGGAGCTAAGCCTTCTTCTTTCAGGATACCCATAATATGTTTGGCGAGATCAGGCTGTAAGAACTGTTTCGCTGACAGGTTTACTGCCACCCGGCCCTGCACGGCGCCGGCCTCAACCCATTCACGCATATCGCGACAGGTTTGGCGTAACACGCGATCACCAACTTCGATGATAAGGCCTGTTTCTTCGGCGAGCGGAATAAACTCAGCAGGACTTATCACGCCGCTATCCGGTATTTCGAGACGGACCAGCGCTTCCAGACCGACAAATTTGTTGGTGCGCAGTGACACTTTCGGCTGGTAATGAACCTGCAAGTAATTATTGCGCAGGGCTTGGCGTAGCTGATTCTCGACTTGCAGCCGGCGCACTGCGTTCTTATTCATGGACTCGTTAAAGAACTGGTAGGTATTACCGCCGCGATTTTTCGCGTGATACATGGCGGTATCGGCGTTTTGCAGTAATTCCTGTGACGACTGGCCATCGTTGGGATAAACCACAATACCTATCGAGCTGCTCACCACGATGTCATGGCCGCTGATATGGAAAGGCTGTGCCAGACATTCAAGGATGCGCTTCGCTGTTGAGGTGATAATCCGCACATCAGCAGTATCTTCAAGAATTAAATTAAACTCGTCGCCACCTAACCGGTAGAACGTATCCTGCGGGCGGCCGACCTCAGCGACACGCTCGGCCACGTGCATCAGCAAGTGGTCGCCAATCTCATGGCCGAGAGAGTCATTAATCTTTTTGAAATCATCCAGATCGAAAAGCAACAGGGCATGCATGATACGTTTGCGTACCAGATTCGAATGACTCACCTGAAAATAAGAACGGTTAGGCAGACCCGTCAGGGTGTCGGTGTTGGACAATCGGCGTAGTTCACGTTCTGCATTCTTGCGATCGGTAATATCCGAGAAGGTTGCCACGTAATAGGAGATTTCATTACTGTCATCGAAGATAGCGTCGAAAGTGAGCTCCATCTGATAAACGGTGCCATCTTTGCGTAAGTCCTCAATTTCACCGTGCCAGGTGCCATGTTGTTGCACCATTTGCTTGATTTGATTGAGATAATCAGGGCTGTACAGGCTAAGCTTCAGGGTATGGCCGAGCATATCGTCGCGGCGATAACCGGTAATCTTACTGAAGGACTGATTGGTTTCGACGACCTGGAACTGATGATCGTATATGCACACCCCATCGGAGATGTTGGTAATCGATGCTGCAAGCATTTTTAGTCGCTCTTCAGCGGTCACCAGCGGAGTGATATCTTTTAAAGTACCGGTCATACGCGCAGGCTGCTGCTGGTCGTCATAGGCGACGATCTTGCCGCGGTCGAGAACCCACATCCAGCCTTTATCGGTAGCCACTCTATAGGTTTGCTCATAATGATCGGTACGGCCATCGAGGTAGTCTCGCAGGGCGCGTTGAACTTTGCGTAGATCAGATTCGTGGATGTTCGATGCGGCGGTCTCAAATACCTCGCGAATGCCATCTTGCGGGAAGCACTTGAGTTGTCTCCAGGTGTTATGGCGGTGCAGCTTGTTGGCTGCGATCTGCCAATCCCAAAGCTGGTCGCCACTGCCCCAGAGACTCAGCTTAAGACGCTCTTCACTGTCGCGTAGTAAGTGAATGGCTTGTCGCCTTGCGCCGAGAATGGTTCCAAAGGCAAGCAGCAGCCCCAGCAATAGGGCAACGTAAATAGCAATTGCCCAGGGTGAGAGCCAGACGGGACTTGCAACTGCAACATCCAGGGTTCGCTCGCCGAGCCAGGTTTCACCGTTAGGGGAGGCCTGCACCATAAAAGTATAAGCGCCAAATCCGAGGTTGGTATAGGTTGCCCGCCGGTAATCGGCATCGGTGTAAATCCACTCTTTATCGAATCCATCGAGTTTGTAACGATAGTAAAGTTTTTGCGCGGCTGGCGCATAAGGCGCGCCAAACTCGATGGTCAGGGGCTGGTCGAGTCTGGGCAGGTACAGGTTTTCGGCGCTGTAGAGCTGAGCGCGGTTACGTTCATCGAGCTCGTTAGCATTAACAGGTTTGTTTGCAACACGAAGCGTGATCAGCTCAACACGCCAGTCGTCTGCACTTACTTGCGCAGCTACCGGAGCGATAAGCGACAAGAACAAAAGCCCTGTCAACCACCACTTTATCAATTGTGTATTGAAACGCACGTGTCATCCTGTTGTTGGGTTGCGTTCGGGCACAACTCTTATTTTTGTTATATATCCGTCAAGTTAAACAATAAACGCGCCGCTGTCAAAGCTCTTTAGGAGTCGCTGTAATAAAGCCATGGCTCTGTTTTGCGGATAATTGTTGCCGCATTTTCTCCAGGAAAAACGAAGTCGGCTTACTTTCAAGCAATTGCGCAATCTGATCGAGACGATCGAACGCCACATTGTACTGCGAAACGCAGGTCCAGAGGCGCTGACTGCGGAGGCGCAAATTGGTGTCTGGCTCACGCAGTTTCTGGACCAGGAACCCGCGGATTTTATCTAAATCGGCATTGCCGAGCTGCTCCAGCTGTTCGGTAAAAAGTGTTACAAACTCTGTGAGTCGGTCAACTAAGGTCGGCGCCGAATAGTCACTACTTTGCACGTATAACAACAGATGTGGTCGTTGCTCGATGGGCATGAAGGTACTGCCAACTACGTAGCCTAATTGCTGATGGGTGCGCAGCTCGTTAAATAAATGAGGCTGAATCAACTGATTGAGTAGCAGCAGGGTCGCCTGCTCGGTAACGTCCATGGACTGGCCCTGAATCACCAACAAGGCAGCGTGATCACTGTGGCGGGTCGTGAGCTTACCGCGTTCAGCGAGTTTACCGGACGTTTTTATACTCGCCATCGTATGGGTTGGCGGAACCTGCGCCTGCAGGCCTTCGCTAAGCTTGAAGTAATGCTGAGCGCCGTCTAGAACCGGTGCAAGACGCTCAAGATCGAGGTCGCCATGGGCCAGCATTTTTATCTCTGTTTGCGCAAAAAGTTGGGCCTGCCAGGTTTTGAATTGCTCGTAATCAACTTCAGCCAGCGCTGCCGCCAGATCACTAAGTGCGTACATATGTGGCTGTAACAGCACATTAAGTCGTGCAAAGAGCAGATTAAGAGGCTTGTTGGAGAGTGCAGACTGCCAATTCGCTTTTAGCTTCTGGTGCATATCATGCCAGCGGGTTTCAGCAAATTGGGGCATCTGAAAACGTGCCAGAATCCGCTCCGTCAATTCAGCGATGCCAACAGAGTAACCACTCACATGCAGGGTAATACCGTAGTGTTGCGGGTAGATATTAAAATGCAGTCCGGCAATCTCAGCATCGTAGCAATCTTCATTCAGACGGTCGATCATCAGCTCACACCAAAGTCGTGCGCAGGCATAGTGGCGAGCGGAGCGGGTTGCTTCGGGCAATATAAACTGGCAATAAATGTGCGCTTTTGGCGCACGAAAATCTGGGTCCTGCAGATGCCAAAGGGTCAGCCCCCTTGCAACCTGATGCTGTTGCGGTGTTGATGCAATCGGCTCACGCAGTTCCAGCGGCGCTTCAAGGGGTTGTAAATAAGGGTTTTCGGGCGGTAATGCTCCCCAGGGTTTACATGGTGCTGACCAACGCTGAAGTTGCGCCTCGGTAAGCGGGCTGAGTTGGTAATCGGTACCATAAATAGGTTCGTGAGCGCTCACCTCAACCTGTTTATGAATCAGCGTGGCGCGCATGTTGTCGGGCGTCATCGCAGCGAGCAACTGGCGAATCCTGGAATGATTCAGGCCGGTCATCCGGTAGTCGCCAAAAATGAGGTCATGGGGGCGATAATGGTGCATGTTAATTGCCAGCTGCGGCGCCAGATCGGAAGTACGCGCCGGCTCCTGAAAACGAAATGCATTGGCGATCACGGTTTGGCGTTCGTTATATCGCCACTCTTCGAGTCCCTGTTGTTCAATTAGGCGCAGGGTGGCAAAAACCTGTTCAATAATGACGTCAGTGGCTTCGAGCCCCTCGTCTGTCAATTGCATATTGATGTTAAAGTCTTTGAAATTACTACCGCTGATACCACCGCCCGCAGACAAGCTGTTAATCAGGTGGCGCCGGTGTAGTTCGGCAAATAGGCTACCGGGGCCTTCATACCCCAACAAATGAGCGATAAAGCTGGTCGACTTGTGGGGGTAATCGTCATCGATGCCGGGTAATGCGAAGGCAAGAATGAGACGGCGGGCGTCTTTCAATGGCCGTACATTGAGTTGAATACCAAGTTGTTCAGGTAGGTAAAGCGGCTCGGTCTGCGCTGTAATTTCTTCGCCACCACCGGGCACTGGCTGAAAGTAGTCCGTTGCCAGAGACTCCAGCTCGGTCAGCGACTGCGGGCCGGCCAGTACTAATGTCATCCGATTGGCGCGATACCAGCGCTCAAAAAAGGCTTTTAGTTCGCATTCCAGGGATGTGGTATCGCCGGCATCTGTAAGTGTTGCGAGATTGCCAACAGAAAACTTATGAAACGGATGCGCCGGATTGGCGGTGGTTTTATGGACCTGATAAAGCCGGCGCAATTCATCCTTTTGTTTGAGCTTAAACTCAGCCTCAATGGATTGAATTTCCTTGGCGACCCATTCACGATTAAACTTGGGTTGGTAAAAGAAACGGGAAAAGCGGTCTAGTGCAGAGCTAAATGCCTGCGCGTCGCAGGTGAAGTAATAACTGCTGAACTCAGTGCCGGTCCAGGCGTTATGATGGCCGCCATGTTGATGGATAAAATCGTGGTAAGCCGTTGGTTCAGGATAACCATCGGTTCCCAGAAATAGCATATGCTCGAGAAAATGCGCAAGTCCCTGCCGGTTTATCGGGTCGTGAAAGTGACCGGCTGCGACGGCTAAAGCTGCGGTGCTTTGTTCCGACTGGGCATCGTGCACCAAGGCGCAGCGCAAGCCATTAGGCAACACGACCATCGCATAGTCGCGATGATCTGTTGGGCTTTGAATAATATCGGTAAAATGGTCGAGGCTGTTGCTCGGCTTCATACACTCCCCGAATTTTTATCTAGCTGCGGAGGTGCGCTGGCAACGGCCTGTTTATTGATCCAGCGGCGTGTCGAAATTCTCTGGCCGGTCAAAATCACCTTCGTAGGTGGCGAGTTTGCCGTCTTCGAAGGTCAGTGTCACGCTACGGCGATAATCACTGCCTTTGCCTGCTTCCATATTAAAAACGTAGTACCAGGTGTCATTGGCGAAAACGTTTTCTGCAACCGGCACACCCAGCACGTAAGCAACCTGTTCTTTAGTCATGCCAACGCGGAGCTGGTTAACGTCGCGCTGCTCAAGATAATTTCCTTGTGGTACATCAATCCGATACACCAGTTTCTCAAATACGGAGCAACCACTTAACGCGATCACCATGCCGATTAGCATAAGTTTTTTCATAAAATACGTTTTACTTCTTGTTTGAGGAGCTCATTAATAAGGATGATAAACAAAGCTATCATGAATAACTAGCCTTGCGCACAAGATTGACCGCAATCTTGTGCGAATGTTCCCTAAAACTAAGAGCCAGTAGCGAGTAATTCCGCGGCATTGGCTTTTGTGGTGGCCGTGATTGTGTCACCGCCAAGTAAACGGGCGAGCTCGATCACACGATGATCATGGTCGAGTGCGGTCATCTGGGTTTCTGTACTTTCGCCGTCGGTGGTCTTGTCGACCCGCAACTGTTGATGCGCCTTAGCGGCTACTTGCGGCAAATGGGTCACACAGATGACTTGATTATTTTGCCCCAACTGTCGTAACAACTTACCGACAGTGGCAGCCGTCGCGCCACTGACTCCTACATCAACCTCATCAAACATCAGCGTGGGAGTGGTTAACTGTGCTGCCGTAATCACCTGGATGGCGAGACTTATACGGGACAGCTCACCGCCAGAGGCAACTTTCGCCAGCGCTTGTAAGGGCTGGCCTGGGTTGGTGGTAACCTGAAAGACCACAGAGTCAGTGCCAAGGCGTGTTGCCGGAGCTTGTTCCTGATGATCTACGGCGATCACAAATCGACCATGAGGCATATTCAGAGCGCGCATGGATGTTGAGATCTGTTCACCAAGTTCTTGTGCCGCACGTTGCCGTTGCTTGGACAGTTTTGCAGCAACTTTACGGTAGTGTTGAGCGGCGGCCTGCACCTGTTCATCGGAATCAGCGAGTTTTGCTTCCGCCGCTTCGAGCTCTGCTAATTCCTCGCTGAGCTGCTGATGAAGCTTGGGTAGCTGTTCTGGATCGAGCTGGTGTTTGCGTGCCAGCTGTACTGCCTGAGTGACGCGGCGTTCCACCTGTACCAGGAGGTCACTATCAACTTCGATTCCATCGCTATACAACCGCAATTCCCGGGCGGCTTCTTCGATTTGTACACTGGCCTCGCCGAGCAGTTTAACCGCGGGTTCGAGTTGCGGGTCTATGCTCAACTGTTCTTCCAGTCGTAATAGGGCGGTCTGAACCAGGCTGTAAGCGTTGTTGTGTTCGCCTTCATACAGAGCATTTAATGCGAATTGACTGTCTTCTTGCAAGGCGGAGCTGTTACTTAAGCGCTTGTGCTGTAGCTCAAGTTCAGTGTATTCACCTTCGGCAAGCGCAAATTGGTCGAGTTCTTCGACCTGATAACGGACTAACTGTGCGCGAGACTGACGCTCTTCCTGCTTCTGCAGAGCTTCTTTTTGCTGTTTGCGAAGTTGATACCATTGTTGATAAGCAGATTCGACCTCACTTAACAAATGGCTATGCCGGGCATAGGCGTCGAGGAGTTCGAGTTGATGTTCAGGCCGGGTCAGCAGTTGATGTTCATGTTGACCATGAATATTGACCAGCAAGGGTGCCAACTGCTTGAGTTGCGCAACATTGACCGGATAACCGTTGATCCAGGCTTTCGAGCGTCCTTCGCGAGTAATGAGACGGCGTAATACGCAATGATCGGGCTCTTCTTCATCCATCAGCTCGTTTTCACTAAGCCAGACTGCAGCCGGAGATTTATGCGGAACCTGAAAGCTCGCAATCACCTCAGCTTTTTCAGCCTCGGCACGGATGGAATCGGTTTCGGCGCGGTCGCCAAGACACAGGCCAAGGGCATCCAGTGCAATGGATTTTCCCGCTCCAGTTTCGCCGGTGATCGCAGTCATGCCTGCTTGAAAATCAACGGTTAATTGACGAACCACGGCGAAGTTGCGGACTTGCAGATGCATCAACATGAGGAACCTCTCTTATCAACCACTGTGTTTACATACAGTATTTATACAGTATTCATACAGTAATGCAAGGAGGTTTTCAGAAGAGTCGGCTACCCCATCCTAATTTGTTTCTTAACACCCTGAAATAACTATGATCTTTAGGATGAATCAAACGCAATGTATGCGGGTATTTATGGATCAGGACCTCATCTTTCGGGAGGACTTCCATGCGCCGGTGCCCATCGCAGCTGATTTGCAGGGTACCGTTGTCGGGCGCGGGGCGCAGATGCAGGGTACAGTCCGCATCCACCACGATAGGGCGGCTACTTAAAGTATGGGGGAACATGGAGACCAGTGATATAGCGTTCAGGTTTGGGGTCAGGATAGGACCGCCGCCGGAAAGCGAGTAGGCGGTTGAGCCGGTCGGTGTGCTGATGATGAGGCCGTCAGAGCGCTGGCTGTAAACAAAATCATGGTCAACATAGACTTCAAACTCAATCATATGTGCGACTTTGTCTGAGTGCAGCACTACTTCATTAATGGCCCGCCCGACATCGCGACGCTCGCCGTCACGTACGACCTCCGCTTGCAGCAAAAAACGTTGTTCAGAAATGAAATTTCCGTCCAGTACGTCGAGCAATTGCTCCATCACATGGTCGGGATCAAGATCCGTCAGGAAGCCTAAATTGCCGCGATTGACGCCAATCACTGCAACATCGTTTTCACAGAGTACCCGGGCCGCGCCGAGCATATTGCCGTCACCACCGACGACCACGGCTAAATCGGCCTCATCACCAAGGTTGTCAAGGCTAAAGGTGGGGCTGCTGATATCTTCGCCCAGCTGTTTAGCTGTGCGTTCTTCAATGATGACCTCTACTCCGGCATTGGTTAATTCCCGCTCCAGAGTCAGTAGCGTGGTACGCGTTGCTTCATGATTCACTTTGCCCAACAAGGCAACACGTTGAAAGGCATGTTGCGAGGAAGACGCCATAGTAAGTTTCTCCAATTTTGTATGCATTAGCCTTGAATCGAAAAACTGTGCCCCCATAACTGTGCACAAGCTTAGTTATATCACATTGGAAGAGTAACGAAACATGACAAAACACGATTCTGCCAAGGAAAATCAAGAGCACGAAGTAGCGCAAGACGCCGAACATGACACCCAGCAGGATGTTGAAAATGCTGATGTTGAGACCCAACAGGATGGGGATACTCAGCCGGAACAGAAAGCCGGTGAGGCGCAGGGTGACGATGTTGCTGCGCTAAATGAACAGATTGCCGAGCTGGAACTGGCTTTAGCGCAGGCTGAACAGCGTGCTGAAGAGTCAAAGGATCGCGCAGTTCGCGCTGTTGCCGAAATGGAGAACGTGCGCCGTCGCGCCGCCATGGATGTTGAAAAAGCACATAAATTCGCACTAGAGAAGTTTGCCAACGAACTGTTGACCACCGTTGATAATCTTGAACGCGCGCTGGCGATAGCGGCTAACGAAGAAACGATTAACGCGAACTTCCTGGAAGGTATTGAACTGACCCACAAGAGCTTACTGACCACGTTACAGAAATTTGGTGTGGAAGCAGTGGGTGAAGAAGGGGAGACCTTCAACCCTGATCTGCATCAGGCAATGTCGATGCAGGCTGCTGAAGGCAAAGAAAACAACACCATTTTGGCGGTCATGCAAAAGGGCTATACGCTCAGTGGGCGACTGTTAAGACCAGCGATGGTGATGGTGGTAAAAAACTGATATCGCGTGGCGGGGCCAGGCGCGAGGCCAGCCCCGACAAAATAGGCGTGAGTTAAAGATTTTACTGATGATTACGGCTGGATTGTCGTCTTATCCAAAGAGCTCAAGCGAGCGGCTGAAATAAATTGTCTAATTCGCTTGTAATCTTCAATCTCAGCCCCATTTATCAGTCATTGCAAAGGGATTTCCAGTCGGCGGCTATTGAAAATGAATCATGACCGCCCCATATCTGGAATAACGAATTAGTTTTGAAAGTTGGAGTTGGAGACAAACATGGGCAGAATTATTGGAATCGATTTAGGTACTACAAACTCTTGCGTAGCAGTACTCGACGGCGACAAGCCGCGCGTGATTGAAAACGCAGAGGGCGATCGCACGACCCCTTCGGTCGTAGCCTTTACTGACGACGGTGAAACCCTGGTGGGTCAGCCGGCAAAACGCCAGGCAGTGACCAACCCGAATAAAACCTTGTTTGCGATTAAGCGCTTGATCGGTCGTCGCTTTAAAGACGAAGAAGTTCAGCGTGATATCGGCATCATGCCGTACAAAATTATTGAAGCTGAGAATGGCGATGCCTGGGTCGAAATTAACGACGAGAAAAAGGCGCCACCGCAAATCTCGGCAGAAATTCTGAAGAAAATGAAGAAAACTGCGGAAGATTACCTCGGTGAGAAAGTCACTGAAGCGGTAATCACTGTACCTGCTTACTTTAACGATGCGCAACGTCAGGCAACTAAAGACGCCGGCCGTATTGCGGGTCTTGAAGTGAAGCGTATCATTAACGAACCTACCGCAGCCGCGCTGGCGTATGGCCTGGACAAGAAAAAAGGCGACAACACCATTGCTGTTTATGACTTAGGTGGCGGTACCTTTGATATCTCAATTATCGAAATTGATGAAGTTGAAGGCGAGCATACCTTTGAGGTGCTAGCGACCAACGGTGATACTCACTTAGGTGGTGAAGACTTTGATAACCGTTTGATTAACTATCTGGTTGAGCAGTTCAATAAAGATCAGGGTATCGACTTGCGTAAAGATCCGCTGGCGATGCAGCGTCTGAAAGAAGCTGCTGAAAAAGCCAAGATTGAGTTGTCTTCTGCACAGCAGACGGAAGTTAATCTGCCGTACATTACGGCCGATAACACCGGTCCTAAGCACCTGGCAATCAAAGTGACCCGCGCGAAACTGGAATCTCTGGTAGAAGACTTGATTACCCGCTCAATGGAGCCGGTCAAGCAAGCTCTTGCTGATGCGGATCTGTCTGTCAGCGATATCCAGGACATCATCGTCGTGGGTGGCCAGACACGGATGCCGAAGGTGCTGCAGGCAGTCACTGATTTCTTCGGTAAAGAGCCACGTCGTGACGTGAACCCTGACGAAGCCGTTGCTGTAGGTGCTGCAGTTCAGGCTGGTGTTTTGCAGGGTGACGTTAAAGACGTCTTGCTACTGGACGTAACACCACTGTCGCTGGGTATTGAAACCATGGGCGGCGTGATGACCAAGTTGATTGAGAAGAACACCACGATTCCGACGAAGCAATCGCAGACCTTCTCGACCGCTGACGACAACCAGTCTGCCGTTACCGTGCATGTGTTGCAGGGTGAGCGTAAGCGTGGGGCTGACAACAAGTCGCTGGGTCAGTTTAACCTGGAAGGAATTCGTCCGGCGCCACGTGGCGTGCCTCAGATTGAAGTCACCTTTGACCTCGATGCAGATGGTATCCTGCACGTGTCTGCGAAAGATAAAGACACTGGCAAAGAGCAGAAAATCACCATCAAAGCTTCGTCTGGTCTGAGCGATGATGAAGTCGAGAAAATGGTACGCGACGCTGAAGCCCATGCCGAAGAAGATCGCAAGTTTGAGGAAATGGTTCAGGTTCGCAACCAGGCTGACGCTCTTGTGCATGCCACTCGTAAGCAACTTGATGAAGTTGGCGATGATTTGGATAGCGCTGAAAAAGAGAAGATTGAAGCGGCTATTACTGACCTCGAAGCAGCTGTGAAAAGCAATGAGAAAGAACAGATCGAAGCCAAGCAGCAAGCGCTGGTGGAAGCCTCTGGCAAGCTCATGGAAGCAGCACAGCAAAAAGCTCAGCAGCAGGACGCTGGAGCTGAAGCTGGTGGTCAGCAAGCGAAGCAAGACGATGATGTCGTCGATGCTGAGTTTGAAGAAGTCAAAGACGACGAGAAAAAGTAATCATACGCCCACCGGGTGTCTGTGATAACAACGCACGGGGGTTGCCAGCAGGTGGCCTCCGTGTGTTTGTGTCAGGACAAAGCTAAATAGGAAAGTGGAAGACGCAATATTATGGCGAAACCAGATTTGTATGAAGTGCTGGGCGTAAGCAGAGATGCCAGCGAACGCGACATCAAGAAAGCCTACAAGCGCATGGCGATGAAGTATCACCCGGATCGTACCAAGGGTGATAAAGACCTTGAACTGAAGTTCAAGGAAGTCAAAACAGCGTATGAAGTGCTGATGGATCCGCAAAAGCGAGCAGCCTATGACCAGTATGGTCATGCCGCATTTGAGCAAGGCCAGGGCGGCTTTGGCGGTGGCGGCGGAGCCGGCGCTGCGGATTTTGCCGATATTTTTGGTGATGTGTTCGGTGATATTTTTGGTGGCGGCGGTGGCCGTCGCGGTCGTGCGCAGGCAGCGCGAGGCTCAGATCTGCGCTATAACCTCGAACTTTCCTTAGAGGAAGCTGTTCGCGGTAAAGAAGTCGATTTAAAAATTCCTAAGCTGGCCGAATGTGAGGACTGTGATGGCTCGGGCGCTCGTGAAGGCTCCAGCGCTGAAACCTGTTCACACTGTCACGGCAGTGGTCATATTCAAATGCGGCAGGGCTTCTTTGCCGTACAACAACCCTGCCCACATTGTCGGGGCCGCGGTAAAGTCATTAAGGATCCTTGCCGGACCTGTCACGGTGAAGGTCGGGTTGAGCGTACAAAAACACTGAATGTGAAAATCCCTGCTGGCGTTGATACCGGCGACCGTATTCGCCTGAACGGCGAAGGCGAAGCGGGTGAAATGGGCGCCCCTGCTGGCGATCTGTACGTGCAGGTGCATGTGCGTGAACACCCAATTTTTAAACGCGATGGCAATAATCTCTATTGTGAAGTACCTTTAAGCTTTACCCATGCAGCTTTAGGCGGTGATATTCAGGTACCGACGCTGGAAGGTAAGGTTAAGTTGAAAATCCCAGCGGAGACGCAAACAGGTAAGCTGTTCCGGCTGCGTGGAAAAGGCGTCCGCTCGGTGCGAACCGGTGCCGTTGGCGACCTAATTTGTAAGGTTGTTATCGAAACACCAGTGAACCTGTCGGACGACCAACGGGATCTGTTGCGTCAGTTGGACGAATCCATGGGCACAGGCGATGAGGCAGCGCACTATCGGCCGAAAGAAAAAGGCTTTTTTGATGGTGTGAAACGTTTCTTCGACGATCTTCGCGGTTAATTCTTCTTTGGAACTCAATCGGAGGCAGGCGATGCGCACACTAAAATATGGACTTCTGGCCCTGGGCTTAACCGGCCTGGTGGCTTGCACGCAATCCCCCACGGGACGATCTCAGTTGCAGTTGTTCAGTAGCGATGAAATCGCTCAATTAGGTGCGCAAAGTTATAATGCTCTGAAGCAGGAAGAAAAAATCTCCAGGGATCCTGCCCTGAATAGTTATGTGCAGTGTATCTCTGACGATCTCATTGCTGTGCTTCCAGAGCAGTGGGCGCAGCAGCAGTGGGAAGTCACTGTGTTTGAAAGCGAAGCGGTGAATGCCTTTGCGCTGCCAGGCGGCAAAATAGGTGTTTACACTGGCCTGATAGAGGTGGCTGAAAATGCCGCACAACTGGCCGCTGTGATAGGCCATGAAATAGGCCACGTTATCGCGCAACACAGTAATGAGCGTATGTCGAATCAGTTTGCTGCAGGTCTTGGCCTGCAGTTAGGCGGCATTCTGGTCGGACAGGAAATGGACAGCGATACAGCTGCGCTGGTCATGGGCGCCCTCGGCGTAGGTGTGCAACTGGGTTACATCCTGCCGTATTCGCGGATTCATGAAAGTGAATCTGATGAGCTCGGTTTAGGTTATATGGCTGCTGCCGGTTACGACCCTCGAGAAGCCGCTGAGTTGTGGCGGAACATGGCCCAACAGGCCGGCCCGAACCCGCCTGAATTCCTATCGACTCACCCGTCACCGCAAACGCGCATTGAAAAGCTTGAAGCGCTTGCCGTTGATGCCATGAGCACCTACCGTCAGGCGCCGCAGCCAAGCTGTCGTAAACCTTAAATCTTAGACCCGAACTTTTAGTACCCAGCGGCCGCACCACGCGGCCGCACCATTAACGAATAACGAATAACCAATCGTTCTAATCCCATTCCAGACATCCCCCGTACAATAGATTCTTTTTGACGAGCGATGTGAGGATCTATGCTCAAAACCTGGTTTGCAATTCCGTTCTGGCAACGGGTGCTGGGTGCTTTTGTGCTTGGTGTGGCCGCGGGACTTTTGGTGCCGGACTTTGCTGTAGCCCTGAAGCCCTTAGGTGATCTGTTTATTCAAGCCTTAAAAATGCTGGTGGCGCCACTGATTTTCTGTGCCATCGTGAATGCTATTTTGCAGTTTGGCGAAGACGAAGGGCTGGGAAAAATAGGTGCAAAAACCGTAGGTCTGTTCTTGCTGACGGCTGTCCTTGCCAGTGTCATCGGCCTTGCCGTCGGTAGTTTACTGGATGTGTCACCGACACAAAATCTGGTGGCTTCGCCAGATTATCAGGAGAAAGACGTTCCTGGGCCTATCGCGGTGTTTCTGAACATGATCCCGAGCAATCCCTTTGCTGCGCTCAGCGAAGGTAAAATTTTGCAGATCGTGGTGTTTGCAGCCCTCGTGGGTATTGCTATCCGCCAGGTAGGGCAGCCGGCTCAGGCACTGGGTAACGTGTTAAAATCCGGTGCTCAGGTGATGTACCGTATTACCAAGATGGTGCTTGAATTGACGCCCTTTGGCGTACTCGGTCTGATGGCCTGGGTGGTCGGCAGTTATGGCTTGAGTAGTCTGGCACCGCTGGCGGCTTTTGTCGGTGCGATTTATCTCGCCTGCTTTATTCATATTGTCTTTGTTTACGGCTCCATGGTGCGGCTTGCCGGGATGTCACCCTGGTTTTTCTTCAAGTCGGTGTTTTCAGCTCAGCTAGTCGCTTACACCACCTGTAGCAGCTTTGGTACGATTCCCGCAGCCCATCAGGCCATTACCGAACGCCTGCGGGTGAAAAAGTCCTATGCCAGCTTCGTGTTGCCATTAGGTGCCACCATTAATATGGACGGCTGTGGCGGTATTTATCCGGCGATTGCCGCAATTTTTATTGCGCAACTTTACGGCGTGCCGCTGGAGTGGATGGATTACTTACTGATCACGGGTACCGCAACCCTGGCCTCAATCGGCACCGCGGGTGTGCCTGGCACCGCCCTGGTGATGCTGACAGTCACCCTGAATGTGGTAGGCTTACCGCTGGAGGGCATTGCCTTTATCGCTGCTATCGATCGCATTATTGATATGGCTCGCACAGCGACCAATGTCACTGGTGATATGGCAGTTGCAGTCGTGCTTGGACGCGAAGATAATGGCGCTGGTGAAGAGCTTGTCGGGATGCCACAGGAGCAATCATGAAGGTAGCGGTAATTGGCGCCAGTGGGCGCATGGGACAGGCAGTCCTGCAAGAGTTGATAGCGCAGGGGCATGAGTGCGCTGCTGCCATTGTCAGTGAACAGTCCAGCCAGCTGGGCCAGGCGCCGGACGATCCGCGACTTGCCGGCAGGCACTACAGTTCGGGCCGTGAATTAGAGCCCGGTAGCGTCGATGTGATGATTGATTTTAGCCTACCACAGGCGTTATCGCATAATCTTGCCCTGGCGCAGCACTTGGGGGCGCCAATAGTCGTTTGTACGACGGGGTTGGCGGACGCCGATCAGGATACGCTGGCACAGGCGTCGCAGTCGCTGCCCGTGCTTTACGCGGCCAATACCAGTGTTGGTATCGCGCTGATGGAACAACTCGTTACTTTGGCTAGTGCCGGATTTGCTGACGCAGATATCGAAATTCTTGAAGCGCACCACGCGGCGAAGCGTGACGCGCCCTCTGGTACCGCCCTGGTGTTAGGCGAAGCGGCAGCAACCGGACGCGGCACCACTCTGGCGCAAAGCACCGCAGGAATTCGTGGCGAGGGCCCCCGTCAGGCGGGAAGTATCGGTTTTGCCGTGCTGCGTGCGGCAGATATTGTCGGCGAACATAGCGTTTATCTTGCCCAGACCGGAGAGCGTATTGAGCTGACCCACAGGATCCGCGATCGCCAGGTGTTTGCCCGTGGCGCGGTGCAGGCAGCGCAATGGCTGGCGGGGCAACCTGCGGGCCGTTATAAAATGCGCGATATGCTCGACACCAAGGCGTTACTACAACGGCTGTTGCACGAAATTTAACTAGACTTAAGGGCGGCTTTTCTTTAAAATAGACTCAATTTGCCAACGTAAAGTTGGTGAGCTGAAAACGCGCACTTTTTAGCTGGTGCAAGGTAATCAACGGGGAAGTCATTTTATGATTCACCCGTTTTTTTATGTACGGAGGTTAACCTTGAGTATTCTAGCGAGCCATTCAGCGAGCAAAGCCATTTTGGTGCTTGCGGATGGAACTGTTTTTCACGGCACTGCAATCGGTGCTGGTGGCACGGCGGTCGGCGAAGTTGTTTTTAATACCGCAATGACCGGCTACCAAGAAATTCTCACCGATCCCTCCTATGCTGAACAAATCGTAACTCTTACTTATCCCCATATTGGCAATTACGGCACCACCCACGAAGACGAAGAATCCAACCGTGTTTGGGCCAAAGGCCTGGTCATCCGTGATTTATCCCTCAAAGCCAGTAATTTTCGCCTGGAACAATCTTTAGGTGACTACTTGCGGCAGCGAAATGTGGTGGGGATTGCCGACATTGATACCCGTAAACTGACCCGACTGTTGCGCGAAAAAGGCGCTCAGAACGGCTGTATTATGGCCGGTAATGTTGATGGTGAGTTAGACGTTGACCACGCCTTGGAGCTCGCACGAGGCTTCCCGGGCTTGCAGGGCATGGATTTGGCGAAGGAAGTGACGATCCGCGCGCCGCATGAGTGGACCAGCAAAAGCTGGCAATTAGGCAAGGGCTTTAGTGAGCTCGAAGATCACAAGTTTCATGTGGTCGCCTATGATTATGGTTGTAAGCGCAATATCCTGCGGATGCTAGCTGATCGCGGCTGCAAGGTGACACTGGTCCCAGCAGAAATGCCAGCGAGCGACGTACTGGCAATGAAACCTGACGGTGTGTTTTTATCCAACGGACCGGGTGACCCTGAGCCTTGCGATTACGCCATCAAGGCAATTCGTGAACTGATTGAAGCAAAAATGCCGTTGTTTGGTATTTGTCTTGGGCATCAGTTGCTGGCGCTGGCCAGTGGTGCGAAAACCGAGAAAATGAAGTTTGGCCACCACGGTGCCAACCATCCGGTTCAGGACCTAGCGAACAACCGGGTGATGATTACCAGTCAGAACCATGGCTTTGCGGTCTCAGAGACAAACTTCCCGGAGAATCTTAAAGTGACGCATAAGTCCCTTTTTGACGGAACTTTACAGGGGATTCATCGCACTGATGCACCGGCGTTCAGCTTCCAGGGACATCCTGAAGCCAGCCCCGGACCGCACGATGCTGCACCTTTGTTTGATCACTTTATTGACCTGATGAGCCAGCGCGCGCAGTAAGCGCTGCCTGAACGGAGGACGAACCGACTTATGCCAAAACGTACCGACATAAAAAGCATCCTCATTCTTGGCGCTGGCCCCATTGTTATTGGCCAGGCCTGTGAGTTTGACTATTCCGGAGCCCAAGCTTGTAAAGCCCTGCGTGAAGAGGGTTACAAGGTTATCTTGGTGAACTCCAACCCTGCCACCATCATGACTGATCCGGACATGGCCGATGTGACTTACATCGAGCCGATTCACTGGGAAGTCGTGGCGAAGATCATTGAAGTTGAACGCCCGGATGCGGTGCTACCCACCATGGGTGGCCAGACGGCACTCAACTGTGCGCTGGAACTGGATAAACACGGTGTACTGGAAAAGTACAAGGTGGAAATGATCGGCGCCAATGCGGATGCCATTGATAAAGCTGAAGACCGTGATCGCTTTGATAAAGCGATGAAAGCGATTGGACTGGAAACGCCAAACGCTGAGGTTGCTCATAACCTCGACGAAGCTTTCGATATTCTCGGTCGCTTAGGCTTTCCCTGTATTATTCGCCCGTCATTCACTATGGGCGGCAGCGGTGGCGGTATTGCCTATAACCGTGAAGAATTCGAAGAGATCTGCCGGCGCGGCCTGGATTTGTCGCCCACCAAAGAATTGCTTATTGATGAGTCGTTAATCGGCTGGAAAGAGTTTGAAATGGAAGTGGTGCGCGATAAAGCAGATAACTGCATTATTGTCTGTGCCATTGAAAACTTTGACGCGATGGGTATCCATACCGGTGACTCGATTACTGTGGCACCGGCGCAAACACTGACCGACAAAGAGTATCAAATCATGCGGAACGCGGCGATGGCCGTATTGCGTGAGATTGGTGTCGAAACCGGCGGTTCAAACGTGCAGTTTGGTATTGATCCTGATACGGGTCGCATGGTCGTCATTGAGATGAACCCACGGGTGTCTCGCTCTTCTGCTCTAGCCTCAAAGGCAACCGGATTCCCAATTGCCAAAGTGGCTGCAAAATTAGCCGTAGGCTATACCCTGGATGAACTCGAAAACGAGATCACCGGCGGCGTCACCCCTGCATCTTTTGAGCCAGCATTAGACTATGTCGTTACCAAAATTCCACGCTTTAATTTCGAGAAGTTTGCTGGCTGTAATGACCGCTTAACCACCCAGATGAAATCTGTCGGTGAGGTGATGGCCATTGGCCGTAATCAGCAGGAGTCCTTGCAAAAGGCACTGCGTGGTCTGGAGATCGGTGCAACCGGCTTTGACCCTATGGTCGACCCTAATGATGCAGAAGCACGTGGCAAAGTTATCCGGGAGCTTAAAGAGCCGGGCGCGGAACGAATTTTCTACATTGCTGATGCATTCCGCATCGGTATGACCGTGCGCGAAGTGTTCGAGCTGACCCGCATCGACGAATGGTATCTGATCCAGATTGAAGAGATCGTGCTGCTGGAAGCAGAGATTCAAAAACTGGGTATGACAGGTCTTGATGAGCGTGTGCTGCGGGTACTTAAACGCAAAGGTTTTGCTGATGCCCGTATCGCACAGATTCTTGACGTTGCTGAGACAGAAATTCGCCGTCGCCGCCATGAGTTAGGCGTCGTGCCTGTCTATAAACGTGTGGATACCTGTGCCGCCGAGTTTGCCTCGGATACCGCCTACATGTACTCGACCTATGACGAAGAGTGCGAAGCGGCGCCGACCGACCGTGACAAAATCATGGTGATCGGTGGTGGACCCAACCGTATCGGGCAGGGCATTGAGTTTGATTACTGCTGTGTACACGCTGCCTTAGCGTTGCGTGAAGACGGCTATGAAACCATCATGGTGAACTGTAACCCAGAGACGGTTTCAACGGATTACGACACTTCTGATCGGTTGTACTTTGAGCCTATTACTCTGGAAGACGTGCTGGAAATTGTTCGCGTCGAGCAACCTAAAGGCGTGATTGTGCAATACGGTGGCCAGACGCCATTGAAACTTGCGCGTGAGCTGGAAGCCAATGGTGTGCCCGTGATCGGCACCTCGCCAGATGCCATCGACCGCGCCGAAGACCGCGAGCGTTTCCAGAGCGCGGTACGCCGCTTAGGTCTCAAGCAACCTGAGAACGCGACCGTGACCAAGGTCGATGAAGCTCTGCGCGAAGCAGAGCGCATTGGCTATCCGCTGGTGGTACGGCCAAGCTACGTGCTTGGTGGCCGGGCGATGGAAATCGTTTACGATGAGACTGACTTGCACCGCTATCTGACGGATGCGGTGAAGGTATCCAATTCGGCCCCGGTGTTGCTGGATCGTTTCCTCGATAACGCAATTGAAGTGGATGTCGATGCCATCTGTGATGGTCAGGACGTGTTTATCGGCGGCATTATGCAACACATTGAACAAGCGGGGGTCCACTCAGGTGACTCGGCCTGTTCGTTACCACCGTACTCGTTAAGCGACAAAATTCAGGACGAGCTGCGTGAGCAGATGCGCAAGCTGGCCTTTGAACTTAACGTACAGGGGTTAATGAATGCTCAGTTCGCGGTGAAAGAAGACGAGATCTACCTGATTGAGGTGAATCCGCGTGCAGCCCGTACCGTACCCTTTGTTTCGAAAGCCACCGGTGTTCCGTTAGCAAAAATTGCGGCGCGGGTGATGGTGGGTCAGACCCTGAAGCAACAAGGGTACGACAAGGAAGTTATTCCGCCCTATTACTCGGTGAAAGAAGTCGTGATTCCGTTTGCTAAGTTCCAGGGCGTTGACCCCATTCGTGGCCCGGAAATGCGCTCCACAGGCGAAGTTATGGGCGTAGGTGAAAGCTTCGAAGAGGCCTATGCAAAAGCTAACCTGGGCGCAGGCGAAGCGCTGGCAAAAGCCGGCAAGGCCTTGTTATCGGTCCGGGATGGTGACAAAGCGCGGTTGTTTGACCTTGCCCGCGGTTTGATTGCACTTGGTTTTTCTCTGGAAGCAACGCGCGGTACTGCGAAACTGCTTAGCGGCGAGGGCATCTCCTGCTCGGTGGTGAATAAATTGCAGGAAGGCCGTCCAAATATTGTTGATGCAATTAAAAACGGCGAGTACAGTTACATTATCAATACCGTTGAAGGGCGCCAGGCAATTGAAGACTCGGTCTATATTCGCCGCGAAGCGCTCTTGAATAAAGTGATTTATACCACCACTTTGAATGCAGCATTTGCGACAGTTAAAGCAAATACTGCAGATGACCGGGCACGGGTAAACTCACTGCAGTCATTACATAAAAGGGTTGAAACAGCATGAGTCAGATTCCAATGACGACCCGCGGCGCCGAGATGCTGCGGGAGGAATTGAAACGTTTAAAGACTGAAGACCGACCGCGGATTATTCAGGCGATCTCTGATGCCCGTGAGCACGGCGATTTGAAAGAGAATGCGGAATATCACGCCGCCCGTGAACAACAGGGCTTTTGTGAAGGTCGTATTCAGGAAATTGAAGCCAAGCTATCCAATGCACAGATCATTGATGTCACCAAGGTCCCGAATCAGGGCAAAGTGATTTTTGGCGCGACAGTCACCCTGTACAATACAGTTACTGAAAAAGAAGTGACCTACCGTATCGTGGGTGACGATGAAGCTGATATCAAACAAAATCTGATTTCAGTGAACTCGCCAATTTCCCGTGCGCTCATCGGCAAACAAATCGATGATGTGGCACGCGTCAATACGCCAAACGGTGAAGTCGAATACGAAGTGGTGAAAGTCGAGTATAGTTAACTCGTCTTTCCCCTGGTTTGACTAATTTTTGTCATTTAAGAGCGCGACCAGTTCGCGCTCTTTTTGTTCGCGGTCTTCTTTGCTGGTCACCACAGCGCCGTGATAACTCTCGACATCTGGGAACACTTCTTCTATCGGTCGGTCCAGCGCTTTAGCGAGTGCCGCAGCCACAGATTGTGACCGGGCCTTGCGCGAAGCCACCTTTGAAATCAGCGAAGGGCTTTTCCCAAGAGCTTTAGCAAGCATTGAAAAATCATATCCTCGCTGGGCTAATTCCTTTTTAATTTTATTACTATCCATCGTCGCTCTGCTGTGGTTGAATGTAGCTCATTGTGAACTTAAGTGGAGTTCACAGTGCGTTCAAAAGAACTAAAAAAGTGGGTCAAAAGACAAATATTAAGGAAAAATGATGTCAAATGACACTAAAATAAATACTACACATAGGGCGCAGAAAAGCAAAGTAGAAATACTCAGTATGGACGAGTGTATTGCGCGGTTGAAGCTGTATTACGGTGATTTACCCCTGGCAAAAATCATGCGTAAAATCGGCATACCCAACTCAACATATGCGAACTGGCGCAAACGCGGCACAGTCACCAGCGATCAGTTGGTGGTAGGACTGATTAACGCAGGTATATCATTAGATTGGTTTTTCTCTCCCGACAAACAGCTGAATTATCCTACGCCTTCGCAACTGCATCTGGCCGAAGCAGTGCAATCTGAGTATCAAAGGGCTTCAGAACGGGCACAGGTAATCAAAGCAGTGGAAGCGATCGAACCATTGTTCAGACTTTTTAATCTGGAGAAAACTGAGGATAACCAGGCGTTACTGGTGGAAACTTATCTGGCCCGCAGAGCGGACCATGTCACAGCTAGTTTTGCGATTAAACAAGTCGCCAAGGCGCTTGCCAGCGCCCAACGCAACATGAAGAAACCGCGCAGTTAACTGCGCGGTAATTGAATTTTCCCTTCCGGACCCGGTTTATAAAGGGTCAGCACCTTACCTACGACTTGTACCCGATACGCCTGCGTATGCGCGACGATGGTGGTATAAATCTGCTCACGTAGTTCACGGTCGTCTTCAGGGACCCGAACCTTAATCAGTTCATGATGATTAAGCGCAAGGTCGATTTCCGCCATTACGCCTTCGGTAAGGCCATTTCCGCCTAATAACACCACCGGTTTGAGCTTGTGTGCCAAGCTTTTTAGGTGTTGTTTCTGTTTATTGCTTAAAGTTAACCCTGCAGCCATGTAATAATATCCTACTATCTCTTGAATTTTCGCTATTCTACCGCCATCTGGGTAGTAGAAGCCAGTTTGGTATTGAGGCTATGGGTAAAAAACGATCAGCAAGCAGTTCACGGTGGTTGCAGGAACACTTTAGCGACCATTATGTACAGAAGGCCCAAAAGCAGGGCCTACGCTCCCGGGCGGTATTTAAAATTGATGAAATTCAGCAAAAGGATCATATCTTAAAACAAGGTATGACGGTGGTGGATCTTGGTGCAGCGCCTGGCGGCTGGTCGCAGTATGTGGTCGAGAAGCTGGAAGGCAACTGTCAGGTCATTGCCTGTGACATTCTGCCTATGGATCCGATCGCTGGCGTCGATTTTCTCGAAGGTGACTTTCGCGAAGAAAGTGTTTTGGAGGCTCTGCTGACCCGAATCGGGGGCAAGAACGTAGACGTAGTGTTGTCGGATATGGCGCCGAATATGAGCGGTAACGATAACGTTGACTTGCCACGGTCAATGTACCTGGTCGAACTGGCCTTAGATATGTGTCACCAGGTATTGAAACCGAATGGCAGTTTTGTCGTCAAAGTATTTCATGGACAAGGTTTTGAAGAGTTTCTGAAAGCCGTGCGCGGCGCGTTCACAACGGTTCGCACACGTAAGCCAGACTCGTCTCGGGCTCGTTCCCGAGAGGTGTATCTGGTAGCTACGGGATACAAATTGTAGTACGCTGTTGGCAGCGAGCTAAGCAACGCAAATAAATGAGGTAGTCAGCTTTGAGCGATATGGCAAAAAATCTAATTCTTTGGCTGGTGATCGCCGTCGTATTAATGACGGTGTTCAATAGTTTTAGTCCCGGTAACGGCACAAGTGCCCAGGTTCCCTACAGCCAGTTTGTTTCGCAGGTAAACAACGGCGGTATCCGCAAAGCTGATATCGACGGTCGCGTGATCACGGCGCAATCGCGGACAGGTGAAACCTTTACCACAGTAATTCCACTCAACGACCCTGAGCTGATGAACGATCTGCTTAAGAACAACGTTGAAGTTGTCGGTAAGCCTCCCGAAGAGCCAAGTATTCTGACTTCGATCTTCATCTCGTGGTTCCCGATGCTGCTGTTGATTGGTGTGTGGATATTCTTCATGCGTCAGATGCAGGGCGGCGGCGGTGGCCGTGGTGCCATGAGCTTTGGTAAGAGTAAAGCGCGGCTGATGAGTGAAGAGCAGATTAAAACGACGTTCAGTGATGTTGCTGGCTGTGACGAAGCCAAAGAAGAGGTTTCTGAACTGGTTGAGTACTTGCGCGATCCAACCAAGTTCCAGCGCTTAGGTGGTAAAATCCCTACGGGCGTACTTATGGTAGGACCTCCTGGTACGGGTAAGACATTGCTTGCTAAAGCGATTTCCGGCGAAGCAAAAGTCCCGTTTTTCTCTATTTCAGGTTCTGATTTCGTTGAAATGTTCGTCGGTGTCGGTGCCTCTCGAGTGCGTGACATGTTCGAGCAAGCGAAAAAGTCAGCGCCTTGCATTATCTTTATTGACGAGATTGATGCTGTGGGTCGTCAGCGTGGCGCAGGCCTCGGTGGTGGACACGATGAGCGTGAGCAGACTCTGAACCAAATGTTGGTTGAGATGGATGGTTTCGAAGGCAACGAAGGTATTATTGTCATCGCTGCAACCAACCGTCCTGACGTACTTGACCCTGCGCTACTGCGTCCAGGTCGCTTTGACCGCCAGGTGATGGTCGGTTTACCTGACGTCCGTGGCCGTGAACAAATTCTGAAAGTACACATGCGCAAAGTGCCTTTAGGTGATGATGTTGATGCATCTCTAATCGCGCGCGGTACTCCTGGATTCTCAGGTGCTGATTTGGCGAACCTGGTCAACGAGGCAGCGTTATTTGCCGCCCGCTCTGACAAACGCGTCGTCGCGATGGAAGAGTTTGATAAAGCCAAGGACAAGATCATGATGGGCGCGGAGCGTCGCTCAATGGTCATGACCGATGATGAAAAAGCGCAGACTGCGTACCACGAAGCGGGACACGCTATCGTTGGCCGGCTGGTGCCAGAGCATGACCCAGTTTACAAGGTCTCGATTATTCCACGTGGGCGGGCGCTGGGTGTAACTATGTACCTGCCTGAACAAGATCGCGTCAGCCATTCCAAGCAGCACCTGGAAAGCATGATTTCGAGTTTATTCGGTGGCCGTCTGGCAGAACAAATCATCTATGGCGATGAGAAAGTGACCACCGGTGCCTCGAATGACATTGAACGGGCGACGCAAATTGCGAAGAAAATGGTCACGCAATGGGGCTTATCAGAAAAAATGGGGCCTTTGCTGTACGCTGACGACGAGAATGAAGTATTCCTCGGACGCTCGGTGACCCAGCATAAGCACATGTCTGATGAAACCGCGCGGGCGATTGATCAGGAAGTAAAACTCTTTATTGATCGTAACTATGATCGGGCGAAACGTATTCTCGAAGAGAATGTCGATATTCTGCATTCAATGAAAGATGCGTTGATGCAGTATGAAACCATCGACGCGGACCAGATTGATGATTTGATGAATCGTCGGGACGTGCGTCAGCCACGTGACTGGAACAAGCCGGATCGTAACGATGACTCAAGCGGAGGAGCGGCAGCGAGCTCAGATGAGCAGCCGTTGACGGATAAACCGGGCGACGCCCCCGCAAATTAAAGTATGAAAAGCCCCGGAGACGGGGCTTTTTTTTGAGGATCGAAGTATGGCAGCTGCAACAGCTCTTCCCAAAGTGATGGGAATTCTCAACGTCACCCCTGATTCTTTTTCTGACGGTGGCCGTTTCAACAGTGTTGATCGTGCCTTGCAACAGGCCGAACAAATGATTGCCGATGGCGCGGACTATCTGGACATTGGCGGTGAGTCGACGCGTCCGGGGGCCGACGCTGTCAGTGTTCAGGAAGAAATCGATCGGGTGATGCCTGTGATTGCCCGCCTGCGTCAGGAGTTTGACGTGGCACTGTCGCTGGACACCTGTAAAACAGCAGTGATGGCCGAAGGGCTGAATCAGGGCATTGCGCTGGTGAATGATATTCGAGCGCTGCGGGATGAAGGCGCACTGGCCTTGTTAGCCCAGCATGATGTCGACGTGTGTTTGATGCACATGCAAGGCGAGCCGCGGACCATGCAGCATCAACCGCGTTATGAAGACGTTGTGATTGAGGTGAAAGCGTTTTTACAGCAACGTATTCGCGCCTGCGACGAAGCGGGAATCGCGCGTGAACGGATTTATCTTGATCCGGGCTTTGGTTTTGGCAAGAGCGTAAGGCATAATTATCAATTGCTGCAACGCATGCAGGCCTTGCACGAGCTGCAGCTACCACTGTTGGTAGGTGTCTCCCGCAAGTCGATGCTGGGACATGTGACCGGACGAGAGGTGGAAGATCGCTTACCAGCGAGTCTTGCCGCTGCGACGATTGCAGCAATGAAAGGGGCGCGAATTATTCGCGTGCATGATGTCAGGGAAACGGTTGATGCAATGAAAGTCGTTGCAGCAACCTTGGCTGGAGATTTCAGTTGAGTGAACGTAAGTATTTTGGCACCGATGGTGTCCGTGGT
The DNA here is from genome assembly GCF_030466405.1 of Pseudidiomarina terrestris. GTDB lineage: Bacteria > Pseudomonadota > Gammaproteobacteria > Enterobacterales > Alteromonadaceae > Pseudidiomarina > Pseudidiomarina terrestris. The sequence goes on from NZ_JAGGJF010000002.1 coordinate 60,696, forward strand.
CGGGTCGGCGATTTTCCAATAACCCCAGATTTTGCGGTAAAGCTAGGCTGGGCAGCCGGTACGGTTTTTGCGAAGTCGGGCAACCAAAGAGTGCTGGTCGGCAAAGATACCCGCTTGTCCGGCTATATGCTGGAGTCAGCTTTAGAAGCCGGCTTACTCTCCGCCGGCGTTAGCGTCGAGTTTTTGGGGCCGATGCCGACGCCTGCTGTGGCTTATTTAACGCGTAACTTTCGTGCCGCGGCAGGGATAGTAATCAGTGCCTCGCACAATCCCTATTACGATAACGGTATTAAGTTTTTCTCGGATTCGGGAAGCAAGCTGCCTGATGCCGTTGAGAGCGAAATCGAGCGACTACTGGATGAGCCGCTGGTATGTGTTCCGTCAGAGCAAATGGGGCGGGCCAGCCGCATCGACGATGCACCGGGGCGTTACATTGAGTTTTGTAAGAGTGTATTCCCCTCTGAGTTGTCCTTAAGCGGACTGACCATTGTCGTGGATTGCGCCCATGGTGCGACCTACCATATCGCGCCAGACGTTTTACGCGAGCTGGGCGCTACGGTACACGAAATTGGTACGGCACCAAACGGGATCAATATTAATGCTGACTGTGGTGCGACTGAGTTGAAAAGCCTGCAGGCGAGTGTTCGTGAACATAAGGCTGACCTTGGCTTTGCACTGGACGGCGACGGTGACCGCTTGATGATGGTGACCAGCGAAGGACGGGTTGTCGACGGTGACGATGTGATTTATATCCTCGCCCGCGCAGCCCAGCAAGATGGTCTGTTGCAGGGCGGAATCGTGGGTACGCTGATGTCGAATTTTGCGCTGGAGAAATTCTTCGCCGATCGCAAAATCCCCTTTGTGCGAGCTAAAGTTGGCGATCGCTATGTCATGGAAGAGCTGGTTAAACGGGACTGGAAGATCGGTGGCGAGAACTCAGGCCACCTTATCAATCGTCAGTTCCACAGTACCGGCGATGGGATTATCGCGGGGCTACAGGTGCTGACAGCAATGCAGCGGGAACAATGCAGCTTAAGTGATCTGCTAAAAGGTTTTGAAAAATATCCGCAGGCTCTGATTAATGTGCGCTTCCAGGCCGGCTCGGATCCGTTAGCAGATTCGGCGGTGCAGTCTGCCGTTGCAGACGTTGAAAAACGGCTTGGCAATGAAGGCCGCGTTCTGCTGCGTAAATCCGGCACCGAACCGCTGATTCGGGTCATGGTTGAAGGCCGCGATGCGCAGTCCGTAAAAACCCTGGCCCAGCAAATCGCAGGTGAAGTTGAGGCGGCGGCGAATTAATGAGCAGTCTCGCTGTTTTGTAGTATTCAGTACTTGTAAGTTGGCGGCAGGTTATGTAATATCTCGCCGCTCTTAAGGTAGCAATTAAAACGCACTTAATAGAGGCATTTATGCAACGGCAACCCTTGGTCATCGCGAACTGGAAAATGAATGGCAATCGCCACCTTACCAGCCAGCTGGCAGAGGCTCTGCGTGAGTCAGGTGCGCTTTTGAACGATGTCTCAGTGGTGGTGTGTCCACCGGCAGTGTTGTTACCGGCCTGGCAAAGCGAAGTGTTCTACGACGATGTGCATTTAGGCGCGCAAGATGTAAATGAGCATCACGCCGGTGCCCATACGGGTGAACACAGCCTGCAGTTGCTTACCGAAACTGGCGCTGAATATGTACTGATCGGGCACTCTGAACGCCGTCAGTTGTACGGCGACTCAGACGATCGGGTGCAAGCCAAAGTAGACGCAGTGTTAGCGTTTCAAGAGCAAAAGCTTAAGGTCGTGTTATGCCTCGGCGAACACGAACATGAGCGTGATAATGGCGAGACCTTTGCAAGAATTGAAGGACAGTTAGCTAAGGCGTTAGCTAATGTCAGCGCGGCACAACTCGCGCATGTGGTGATAGCTTATGAACCCGTTTGGGCAATAGGCACCGGTAAAACGGCAAGTCCACAGCAAGCACAAGAAGTACACGCATTTATACGAAATTGGTTGCAGCAGCGTTATGATGCGGCTGCAGCAACAGTGCCATTGCTGTACGGTGGCAGTGTCAAAGCGGATAGCGCTCCCGCATTATTCGCAGAAACAGACATTGATGGCGGCTTGATCGGCGGCGCAAGTTTAGAACCTGAAGCGTTCCTTGCAATTTGTCGTGCGGCTCAAGCCCGGAGAAGCTAACTATGTACGAATTTTTAATGATTGCGTATCTTATCGTTGCCATTGTGCTGGTCGGAATTATCATGATTCAGCAAGGTAAAGGTGCAGATATGGGCGCGTCGTTCGGTGCCGGCTCATCAAACACAGTGTTTGGCTCCGGTGGTTCAGGTAACTTCCTGACCCGTACGACTGCTGTGATTGCAATTGTGTTTTTTGTTTTAAGTCTGATTTTAGGCAACTTGTCGTCAGGTTCAGGTGATGTTGAGAGCGAATTCGAGAACATCGAAGCGCCAGCTCCTGTGAACCAGGAAGTCCCAACTTCTGGTAACGACGTACCAGAGTCAGAATAACTAACGATTTATGCGGATGTGGTGGAATTGGTAGACACGCTATCTTGAGGGGGTAGTGCTTTCGGGCGTGCGGGTTCAAGTCCCGCCATCCGCACCAAATTGGCAACCTGTTTTGGTTGCGTTTCCTTCGGGAATCTTTATAATATGGACACGTTTTCGGACGCGGGGTGGAGCAGTCTGGTAGCTCGTCGGGCTCATAACCCGAAGGTCGTAGGTTCAAATCCTGCCCCCGCAACCATTTAACAAAGGGTCCAGTGTTCGAAAAGCCCCGCTTCTGTCCGGGGCTTTTTACTATGTGACCTCTGCTGCAATGCGGTACGACATCAGATGTCGGGCGAATTAGCAGTCATAACACTGGGCGTTTACGCCCTTTTTTTGTTTCAGGAGTTCAAGAATTTGGCACGTATTGAAGAACGCTTAGTCACCATGATTGAGCCAGCAGTAGCGGCATTAGGTTTTGAATTGTGGGGCGTAGAATTTGTTCGCGCAGGCAAACATTCGACCTTGCGGGTGTACATTGACCATGAAGATGGTATTGGTGTTGACGACTGCGCCGATGTAAGTCATCAGGTGAGTGCGTTACTGGATGTGGAAGACCCGATTAATAGCGAGTACTACCTGGAAGTGTCCTCGCCGGGAATGGAACGTCCGTTCTTCAGTGCTGCGCAAATGCAGAACTATCTAGGCGAAACTGCGGCAGTGGAATTGACCATGGCGCAGCAAAACAGACGTAAATTTAAAGGTGTCATCAAAGCAGTTGATGGCAACTCAGTTGAATTCGAAGTTGAGGGTGAACCAATGACGGTGAATTACTCAGCAGTGAAAAAAGCTCATTTAGTTCCTCAGTTAAACTAAGGATTGCGCAGGCGAGGCAAGATAATGGCAAAAGAAATTTTATTAGTTGCAGAAGCTGTTTCGAACGAAAAAGACGTTTCGAAAGACAAAATCTTTGAGGCTCTGGAGTCTGCGTTAGCGCATGCAACGAAAAAGAAATACGACGGTGACATCGATGTACGGGTCAGTATTGACCGCACCACAGGTGATTTTGACACCTACCGCCGCTGGTTAGTGGTCGATGATGCAGAGCAGCCGCTTGAGCACCCGTACCGCGAGATCAGTCTGGCTGCTGCACAATACGAAGATGAGTCTGTGCAAGCCGGCGATTTTGTTGAAGAACAAATTGACTCGATTGAATTTGATCGCATCACCACGCAAACCGCCAAGCAAGTTATCGTGCAGAAAGTGCGTGAAGCTGAGCGTGCAAAAGTGGTGGATGAATATCAGGACCAGGTCGGTGAGCTGGTCAGCGGTATTGTGAAACGCGCCAATCGTGAGCACGTCCTGCTGGATTTGGGCAATAACGCTGAAGCAATGATTTATCGTGAAGAAATGCTACCACGCGAATCTGTGCGTGTTGGTGACCGCGTCCGCGGTTTGCTTTATGAAGTTCGCCCGGAAGCGCGCGGTGCGCAGTTATTTGTCAGTCGCACCAACCCAGACTTTCTGATTGAGCTGTTCCGTATCGAAGTGCCGGAAATCGGCGAAGAAATGATTGAAATCCGCGGTGCAGCACGCGATCCGGGTTCACGGGCGAAAATTGCGGTTAAAAGCAATGACCGCCGCATTGACCCTGTTGGAGCTTGCGTAGGTATGCGTGGCGCCCGGGTGCAAGCCGTATCGGGTGAACTTGGTGGTGAGCGCGTAGATATCGTGTTGTGGGATGATAACCCGGCACAGTTCGTGATTAACGCTATGGCGCCAGCTGAAGTGGCATCTATCGTTGTTGACGAAGATGCGCACACCATGGATATCGCGGTAGAGGAAGGTAATCTTGCTCAGGCCATCGGTAAAGCCGGACAGAACGTGCGCCTTGCCAGTCAGTTGACCGGCTGGCAATTGAATGTGATGTCAGTGGATGAGTTTACCGAGAAAAACGAAGCTGAAGCACAGCGCTTGCTTGACTTGTTTACTAAACACCTCGCTATTGACGAAGATTTTGCGGCGGTGTTAGTCGATGAAGGTTTCTCATCGCTGGAAGAAGTCGCTTATGTGCCGATGGACGAGCTGCTGACCATTGAAGGTATGGACGAAGATATCGTCGAAGAATTACGTAGCCGTGCGCGTGGAGTTTTAACTACGAAAGCATTGGCAGATGAAGAGTCGCTTGAGAGCGTTGAGCCGGATGAAACCTTGCTAAATCTTGAAGGTTTGGACCGTCACTTGGCCTATGTGCTTGCTAGTAAGGGTATTGTTACTCTTGAAAACCTGGCTGAGCAGGGCATTGACGATCTCGCGGAAATTGAAGAGTTAACCGAACAACGGGCTGGTGAGCTAATTATGCAGGCGCGTAATATTTGCTGGTTCGGTGACGAAGAATAAGATCAACGGGGGTACGACAGACTATGGATGAAGTAACGCTGGATAAACTAGCTAAAGATGTAGGTACGACAGTTGATCGTTTAGTGACACAGTTTGCTGAAGCGGGCATGAAGAAGAAGCCGGGCGACTCAGTCACAGAAGACGAAAAGCAAGCGCTGTTGGCGCATTTGAATAAAGCTCATGGCGGTAAAGGTCCGCAAGAGCCAAGTAAAATGACGTTGAAGCGTAAAGAAAAAAGCACGCTTAGCATTGGCGGTGGCCCGGGTAAGAGCAAGTCAGTGCAGGTGGAAGTGCGCAAGAAGCGTACCTACGTGAAACGTTCGACGCTGGAAGATGAGCAGAAAGCTGAGCAGGAAAAAGCTGAGCAAGAACGCGCTGCAGCGGAAGCCAAACGTCAGGAAGAAGAAGCAAAAGCAGCTGCTGAAGCAAAAGCAAAAGCGGAAAAGAAAGCGGCCGAGGACAAGGCTAAGCAAGAAGCAGCTCGTAAAGAGAAAGAAAAAGCCAAGGCGAAAGCAGAAGCAGAAAAGCGTGCTGCGATGACGCCTGAAGAGCGTAAAAAAGCCGATGAAGCTAAGGCAGAAGCGGAACGCTTGCGTAAAACGCAAGAAGAAGAGGCTCGTAAGAAAGCCGAAGCTGAAGCTGCACGTCAGGCCGAAGAAGCGCGCAAATTAGCAGAAGAAAACTCTGCACGCTGGCAGGAAGAAGAAGCTAAGCGTAAGCAGGCTGAACAGGAAGATGTTCACTTCACCACCTCCGAGTACGCCAAAGAAGCGGAAGACGAGCAGGACGTTGATGAAGAGCGTCGTAACCGTAAGAAGCAGAAGCGTCGTCGTGGTGACGATGAGCGCGATGAAACCCCGCGTCGCGAAAAACGTCGTAAGGGTTCCAAACGTTCCAGCTTGCACCAGGCATTCACTAAGCCGGCCTCACCGGTAGAGCGTGAAGTGAAGCTCGGTGAAACCATTACCGTTGGTGAACTGGCCAGCCGTATGGCAATTAAAGCCAGCGAAGTCATCAAAGCGATGATGAAGATGGGCGAAATGGTCACCATTAATCAGGTGCTTGATCAGGAAACTGCGTCACTTGTGGTTGAAGAAATGGGCCATAAAGTGGTGTTGGTTAGTGATAATGCGCTTGAGCAGGAAGTTCTTGCCGATCGTAATGAAGACGATCAGCAGAAGTCACCACGCGCGCCTGTGGTGACCGTAATGGGCCATGTTGACCATGGTAAAACCTCATTACTTGACCATATCCGTAAAGCGAAGGTTGCTGCCGGCGAAGCGGGTGGTATCACCCAGCATATCGGTGCGTATCACGTAGAAACCGATCACGGCATGATCACTTTCCTTGATACTCCTGGTCACGCAGCCTTTACTTCGATGCGGGCACGTGGTGCCGGTGCAACGGATATCGTTATCCTGGTCGTAGCCGCGGACGATGGTGTTATGCCACAGACCGTAGAAGCGATTCAGCATGCCAAAGCCGCAGGGGTACCACTGGTGGTTGCCATTAATAAAATGGATAAACCAGAAGCCGATCCGGATCGGGTGAAGAACGAATTAGCACAACGTGACGTTATCCCTGAAGACTGGGGCGGTGACGTACAGTTTGTGCCGGTGTCAGCACACTCAGGTGAAGGCGTTGATGCACTGCTTGAAGCCATCTTGTTGCAATCAGAGGTACTTGATTTGCAAGCCGTTACTGACGGTATGGCGCACGGCATCGTGATTGAGTCACGACTGGATAAAGGTCGTGGACCGGTAGCCTCTATCCTGGTTCAGGAAGGCACCTTACGCCAAGGCGATATCGTTCTCTGTGGTCTTGAGTATGGCCGTATCCGAGCGATGCGTGACGAGCTTGGTCGTGATGTCAAAGAAGCCGGCCCATCTATTCCGGTAGAGATTTTAGGTCTCTCTGGCGTACCACAAGCCGGTGACGAAGCGACCGTTGTTAAAGACGAGCGTAAAGCACGTGAAGTTGCGAACTATCGTCAAGGTAAGTACCGCGAAATCAAATTAGCGAAACAACAGAAAGCGAAGCTGGAAAACATGTTTGCAAACATGCAGGAAGGCGACGTGAAAGAACTGAACATCGTACTCAAGTCTGATGTACAAGGTTCACTTGAAGCTATTGCGGATTCGTTACAGAAACTGTCAACCGATGAAGTTAAAGTGAACATTATCGGTAGTGGTGTTGGCGGTATTACCGAGACCGATGCCTCGCTGGCCGGCGCATCGAATGCCATCATCGTTGGTTTCAACGTGCGTGCAGACGCTTCTGCCAAGCGAGTGATTGAGCAAGAAGCAGTGGATCTGCGTTACTACAGCGTCATTTATGACCTGATTGATGAAATCAAGTTAGCGATGGGCGGTATGTTAGCGCCAGAGTTCAAGCAGCAAATCATTGGTCTTGCTGAAGTTCGTGACGTGTTCAAGTCACCGAAAATTGGCGCGATTGCCGGTTGTATGGTTACTGAAGGTATCGTTAAACGTTCTGCCCCAATTCGTGTGCTGCGTGACAACGTGGTGATTTACGAAGGTGAACTGGAATCCTTACGTCGCTTTAAAGACGACGTGCAGGAAGTTCGCAGCGGTATGGAATGTGGTATCGGCGTGAAGAACTACAACGACGTAAAAGTTGGCGACCAGATTGAGGTCTTCGAAACTGTCCAGATCGAGCGGAGCCTTTAACTCTTATGGCGAAAGATTATAGTCGTACAGAGCGGGTGGGGCAGCAGTATCAGCGTGAAATTGCGCTGATACTGCAACGCGAAATTAAAGATCCTCGAGTGTCGATGGTGACTGTATCGGACGTAGAAGTATCGCGTGATCTTGCCTACGCCAAAGTATTCGTTACCTTTATGCAGGATGACGAGGAACAGGTAAAGCAAGCTTTGAAGGTACTCAATAACGCCGCTGGTTTCGTCCGGTCTTTGTTGGGCAAACGGGTGAAAGCCCGGATCATGCCTGAACTACGGTTTGTGCATGACCCGTCATTGAACGAAGGTATCCGGATGTCGAAATTGGTGGATGAGGCGGTTCGTCGCGATGAACAACGCCATACTCCGAAGGATGAGAACGGAGACGATTAATGGGACGACGTAAGTCAGGCCGCGACATTAGTGGCGTGATAGTCTTAGATAAGCCTCTGGAACTTACCTCAAACGCCGCACTGCAACAGGTGCGGCGTTTTTTTAATGCCCGCAAAGGCGGCCATACAGGGGCTCTGGATCCCTTAGCCACTGGCGTGTTACCGCTATGCTTCGGTGAGGCCACTAAACTCTCACACTTCGCGCTAGAAGCAGATAAGACCTACGAGGTAACGGCGCAACTCGGCGTGCGCACAACCACCAGTGATGCTGAGGGTGAAGTGGTTGAGCAACGACCGGTGGAACTGGACGAGGCAACCGTGCAACAGGCTGTGATTGATTTTGTCGGTCCGCAGCAACAATCCCCGTCGATGTTCTCGGCGCTCAAATACGAAGGGCGTCCACTTTACTATTACGCGCGCCAGGGAATTGAAGTGCCGCGCAAGTCGCGCGAAATAACCATTCGCAGTATTCGTTTAATTTCCTTCGAAGGTGACCAGCTAAGTCTGGAAGTTACCTGTAGTAAAGGCACCTATATACGCACTTTAATTGACGATATGGGGCAATATTTTGGCTGTGGGGCGCATGTCAGTGCTTTACGTCGCACCTGGATAGAAGGCGTAGACGGGCCGATGGTGACGCTGGCAGAGCTGGAAGAACGTGCGGCACAATGTGTGCCGGAAGAGGACGATTATAAGGCTTTAGATACTTTATTGTTGCCTTGTGACTCAGTCATCCAACAAATGCCTGAGGTGATCATCAAAAGTTCGGATGCGGTGCGCTTTGTCGCCGGTAATCCGGCCGCACCGATGCCTGGCCAAAGTCAGATGCACGACGATGTTGTGCGCGTCCGACGCGAAGGCGATGAAGTCTTGTTAGGACTTGGCTTCTGGAAAGAAGATAAAATTATGCCAAAGCGGGTGCTAAGCATTGCTAAAGCTTAGGTGAGTCCGTATAATGCTTGGCGATTCCATCAGTGCTGAATTAGTGATTGGCGCTGATATTTTTTTTAAACTAGGAGTAAGATATGTCACTAACTGCGGCAAAAAAAGCTGAAATCGTTAAAGAATTTGGTCAGGGCGAAAACGACACTGGTTCACCAGAAGTTCAAGTCGCTTTGCTGACTGCTAACATTAACGAACTGCAAGGCCACTTTAAAGAACACGCGAAGGATCACCACTCACGTCGTGGTCTGTTACGTATGGTTAGCCAACGTCGTAAGTTGTTGGACTACCTTAAGCGTAAAAACAATCAGCGTTATGCATCTCTGATTGAGCGACTCGGTTTACGTCGCTAAGCACTGTTCAAAAAAAGGGGCCGTCAGGCCCCTTTTTACTTACTGAAAAGAATTTGAGGAAAGCGTTGTTGGTGAGTTGTCCCTCGCCATTTGTCAGCTAAGCTAAAGTTGACACAAAGACTGTTACTCGGAATGAGAAGGCGATATTTCGAACAACGCATGTGAATTTAAGAGAAGAAGGTAAAGGAAAAAAACGTGAATCCGATTACAAAACAATTTAAATACGGTCGTCATACCGTAACATTAGAAACCGGCGCCATGGCGCGCCAAGCGACTGGCGCAGTACTTGCCAGCATGGATGACACCTCAGTACTGGTTACTGTTGTTGCCAAAAAAGAAGCCAACGAAGGGCAAGATTTCTTCCCGCTAACAGTTAATTATCAAGAACGTACTTACGCTGCAGGTAAAATCCCAGGTGGTTTCTTCAAGCGTGAAGGTCGTCCGTCAGAAGGTGAAACCCTCACCTCGCGTTTGATTGACCGTCCAATTCGTCCACTATTCCCTGAAGGTTTCAAAAACGAAGTGCAAATCATTGCTACCGTTGTTTCTGTAAACCCTCAAGTGAGCCCTGATATCGTGGCTCTGATTGGTGCGTCGGCAGCACTTTGCATTGCTGGTGTACCTTTTGCAGGCCCAATCGGCGCGGCACGCGTTGGTGTTATCAACGATGAATACGTATTGAATCCTACCCTGGACGAATTGACCGAGTCTAAACTTGATCTGGTCGTTGCAGGTACCGACAATGCCGTATTAATGGTTGAGTCTGAAGCACAATTACTGTCAGAAGATGCCATGTTAGGCGCTGTTGTTTATGGTCACGAGCAAATGCAGACTGTGATCGAAAATATTAACGAGTTCACTGCTGAAGCTGGTAAGCCGAAGTGGGAATGGGAAGCTCCGGCGACCAACGAAGAACTGCTTAATAAAATCAAAGCGCTGGCAGAAGACGGTATTGGTGAAGCCTACCGTATCACTGAGAAAACTGAGCGTTATGAGCAAGTTAAAAAGCTGCGTGACGAAGTGATTGAAAAGCTGACTGCCGAAGACGAGAGCTTAGACGCGAAGCAAATCGGTAACCTATTTCACGGTCTTGAAAGTGACGTTGTACGTCACCGTATCATTGCTGGCGAGAAGCGTATCGATGGTCGTGAACCGGACATGGTACGTGCCCTTGATATCGCTACGGGGATGCTCCCACGCGTCCACGGTTCTGCAGTATTCACACGTGGTGAGACGCAGGCACTGGTTGCAGCGACCTTGGGCACAGAACGTGATGCGCAGATGATTGATGACCTGATCGGCTCAAGCAACAACCGCTTCATGTTGCATTACAACTTCCCTCCATACTGTGTTGGCGAAACCGGTTTCGTGGGTTCACCTAAGCGTCGTGAAATCGGCCATGGTCGTTTGGCGAAGCGCGGTGTGCAAGCCGTCATGCCAAGCCAGGAAGAATTCCCGTACACCATTCGTGTGGTTTCTGAAATCACTGAATCAAACGGTTCAAGCTCAATGGCATCCGTTTGTGGTACGTCATTGGCACTGATGGACGCTGGTGTTCCGATTAAAGCTTCGGTTGCTGGTATCGCTATGGGTCTGGTCAAAGAAGGCGACAAGTTCGTTGTCCTTTCTGACATCCTCGGTGACGAAGATCATCTGGGTGACATGGACTTTAAAGTTGCGGGTAGCAAAGACGGCGTGACCGCATTGCAGATGGATATCAAGATCGACGGTATCACTCGTGAAATCATGGAAAAAGCACTTGAGCAAGCGAAAGCTGCTCGCCTGCACATTCTGAATGTGATGGACGATGCGATTTCTGGCGCGCGCCAGGAGCTGTCTGACTATGCTCCGCGTTACCACACCATGAAGATCAACCCGGACAAGATCCGCGACGTGATCGGTAAAGGTGGTGCGGTGATTCGTGAGTTGACGGAAAGCACCAATACCAACATCGAAATTAACGATGACGGTACTGTCCGTATTGCCGCTACTGACCAAGAGTCAGCGCAAGCCGCAATCGACCGTATTAAAGAACTGACTGAAGATGTTGAAGTTGGCCGTATCTACCAGGGTAAAGTCGCACGTATCGTTGATTTCGGTGCATTCGTAACGATTCTGCCAGGCAAAGATGGTTTGGTACACATCTCACAAATCGCTGAAGAGCGTGTGAATGATGTCAACGAATACCTGAATGTTGGTGACGTTGTGCCGGTTAAAGTTCTGGAAATCGACCGCCAGGGTCGTGTCCGTCTGAGCATGAAAGAAGCCGCTGAGAAGCCTGCAGAAGCAGCGCAACCGGCAGCTGAAGTAAGCCAGGACAAAGGCCAGGACGAAGCTGAGTAAAATCAACTTCTCATTTGTTTACAAAAAGGGGCTTCGGCCCCTTTTCTTTTTTCTGCGAAGGTGCGGTATGATGGATCGCAAGCAGGGTAGTCAGGAGTTATCATGAATTTTCATCGCATCGGCTGGCTGATGGTGATCTGTTGCTTAGGCATCGCCGGTTGCACCAGCACTCCAACAGCGCAAGATAAAAGTCTCGGAAACCTCGTCGTAGTTGCGCCGCAGGCGCCTGATGGCCGCTTTCAGCTGGAGTTGGCGAAGCTGACTGATATTATGGCTAAGGAGGCGGAGCAGCTGGATGCGGAGAGTATGGGCCAGCTCCTCTACCGCCGCGGTAGCCTGTATGATGCGCTGGGCTTAATCACTCTGGCGCGGATCGACTTCAATCGGGCGCTGGATTACCAACCGCGCCTGGCTGACGCCTACAACTATCTTGGTATTCATTACACCCAACTGGGCCAGTTTGAGTACGCTTACGAGGCCTTTGAAGCCGTGCTTGAACTTGAACCCGAGCATCCTTATGCCTACCTGAATCGCGGTGTGGCTGGCTACTACGATCATCGTTTTGACCTTGCCAATGACGATTTACAGCATTACTTTGAGGCAGACCCAAGCGACCCTTATCGCGCCATCTGGCGGTTTCTGGCTGCCGTGGAGGAAGGTGATCCACAGCGGGCTCAGCAGCAACTTGCAAAAGCGCGTCTGGAACACAGCACCGATGCCTGGGCCTGGGGACTGGTCGATTTGTACATTGGCGTTATGAGCGAAGATGAGTTTCTTTCTTCCTACGCAACTCAGGGTTTAGCTGCGGATGAAACCCTTGCTGAGCGTATGTGCGAGTCCTACTTCTATCTGGGCAAGCTCAAGCAATTAGAAGGTGAGTGGGATACTGCGGCCGTTTATTTCCGACTGGCGCTGACCACCAATGTTTATATGTTTCTGGAACACCGCTATGCAGCGATTGAAATGGACTGGAGTCAGCAACAAGCGAATGCTGCCCGCGCCAATTAAATCCGTTCTTGCCAGCTGCAGCGCGGCCAGTCTGTTACTGCTTTGCCATGCGGCAACTGCCGACTCCTGGCAGCCTTTGCCAGAACAGCTGCTGGGTGTCACCACCGACCTTAGCCCCGCAGCTCCAGCAACTTGCCGCTCTCCTGAACAGCCCGAAGCGATTCAGGTGTGGTTGCCGCTAGGGCGCTCGCAGGAGCCCATAAAGACTCTGTCGCAATGGCCGGCACATCCTCTCGCTGAATTTGTGCAATGCTTTCACATCCGTTGGTATCAGGATTATGACCAACTGGATTGCCGTAGTGGTGGCCAACGCGGCCATCAACAGTGTGATTTAGCCTTGTTGCCACGCGAGTGGAATCAACGCCAGCTGGTGTTTATCGCCAGCGGCACACCGGCAATTGGTAGCGCTAGTCACTGGCAGATGGTGTTGCCGGTAGACGCATCTGTCGATGTCCTGGCGCACGAAGTAGGGCACTGGTTGGGGTTTGCTGACGAGTATCCGATGTCGGCCGCGTTGGCGGAAAATTATTGCCAGGGACGTTATCTGCATCCGTCAGTCAATGTGGTCACCACAGTGACGCAGCAACTATCGAGTCACGAACTGCAGAAGTTATGGCAGCGCTTGCCCTGGCGCGACGCTGTTGCGGACTGGCGCGACCTGGCGCAGCCCGGGAGCGATGGTAAATGGCAGTTGGGGTCCGCTGCGTCGGTTGCGGTGGGGCTATTCCCGAGCGCGACCTGCAATGCTGTGGAAAAGGTTTACAGCTGGAAGCCTGTGGCTCACATGACCGCGATGGAATACCATGACGTCAATGTTTGGCCCGAGGTCTACCTTGAGCTGCTACGTCGCTCAAATGGACAATGAGATGGCCGTCTGGGCAATCATGATCACCGGACAGAGTAACGCCAGAAACCAGATTAAACTTCGCGACTTGTCCCAGTTGGCAAGATAGAGAACGTGGTAAATAATCCGCAAGCCAACGAAAGCGACCGCAAGCCATTGATTGACGACGCCGACATGACCGGTAGCGATGACCAGCAAGACTGCGGCAGCGAACAAGGGAAAGGCTTCATAGGCGTTATAATGCCCGGCTACGGCACGAGCGCCGGGGCCGGTTAAGCGCTGCTGCTGAGCACGCGGATGGCGGTTATCGTAGCCATTGTCACGGTTTTGAAAGTAAACCACCGGTGCTTTGGCAGCGATGGGAAGTAAACCGGCAATTAATAAACACCAAATCAGCGTACTCATCGTCAGATCCCCTGTTAATAGCGTGCTATTTGACTTCTTTACCTGCCGCCTGTAAATCAGCGTGATACGACGAACGTACCAGAGGACCACTGGCGATGTGGGTGAAGCCCATTTTAACGCCTTCCTCACGGAACATTTCGAACTCGTCAGGAGTCACGTAGCGCGTCACCGGAAGGTGATGGCGGCTAGGCTGCAAATACTGACCAATGGTCAGCATATCCACGTCATGGGCACGTAAATCACGCATGACCTCGAGAATTTCGTCGTTAGTTTCGCCAAGACCGACCATAAGACCCGACTTGGTGCGGATATCAGCACGTGATTCTTTGTAGCGTTGCAGCAAATCCAGCGACCACTGATAGTTGGCGCCTGGACGGGCAGCTTTGTACATACGTGGCACAGTTTCCAGATTATGGTTGAACACGTCAGGTGCTTCGCCACTTAAAATCTCGAGAGCAACGTCCATGCGTCCGCGGAAATCTGGTACCAGAACTTCGACCTGAATACCGGGGCTGTGCGCGCGGATCTCACGGATACAGTCAGCAAAATGCTGGGCACCGCCATCACGCAAGTCGTCACGGTCGACGGAGGTCACCACCACGTACTTCACCTTCATATCACGAATGGTCTCGCCGAGCTTAACAGCTTCTTCCGGATCCGGTGGCAACGGGCGGCCATGGGCAACGTCACAGAAAGGACAACGGCGGGTACAGATGGCACCCAGGATCATAAAGGTCGCAGTACCATGATTGAAGCACTCCGGCAGGTTCGGGCAGGAAGCTTCTTCACAGACTGAGTGCAAGCCGTGCTTACGCATGGCCTGCTTAATTTCATCAATGCGCTGAGTTGACGCAGGTAGCTTAACTTTCAGCCACTCTGGCTTACGGAGCATTTGATCCCGCTCAGTTGGGACAACTTTAACCGGAATAAGCGCCATCTTTTCGGCGTCGCGTAATTTTACCCCGGGTTCAACTCTAACTGGCTTGGACATAAGCGTTGTCTAATCCTGTGTGTTCATGAATGTTTTGGTAGCCGAGCTGTTCGGCGAAGATGGCACTTACCCGTGCAGCTGCTGCGGCAACGGTTGCCGGGCCACCTAATTCTTTGCTCTGCACCATTTGCATTCCCGCATAACCGCAAGGATTAATGCGTAAAAATGGACTGAGATCCATATTAACATTTAGAGCCAGTCCATGAAATGAACAGCCCTTACGAATTCTTAGACCTAATGAGCATAATTTAGCGTCACCGACATAGACACCGGGCGCATCAGGACGAGCTGCAGCTTCAATATCAGCTTCGGCCATCAGTTTTACGATGGTAGCTTCAATATGGGTCACCAATTGTCGGACGCCAATTTTCAACCGTCGCAAGTCGAGCAAAAAGTATACGACCAGTTGCCCGGGGCCATGGTAAGTCACTTGCCCTCCGCGGTCTACCTTCACCACAGGAATATCGCCAGGGGCGAGAATATGCTCGGCCTTGCCGGCTTGTCCCTGGGTAAACACAGGCTCGTGCTCCAACACCCATAGCTCATCAGTAGTGTCGGCGTCGCGAGCGTCCGTAAAGCTCTGCATCGCATGCCAGATGGGCTCGTAGTCTTGCCGACCTAATTGCCGAACAATCAAATCAGAGGACATAGCGAACATCTTCCAGCGCCGCTAAGGCCTGGTAAAGGGTTTCAACATGACTCTGGCTTTCGACCCGTATTTGAATGGATACGGAATGATAATTGCCTTTGCTGCTGGGCTTTACTGCTGGATTGTAATCACCTGGTGCATGCTCTTGTGCGACGGCGACGACCGCATCAGGAAGCTCCGGTTTTGCCAGGCCCATGACTTTAAAGGTAAAGTGACATGGAAACTCGACCAGCTCATCGAAACGGGTTTTTTGCATGGGTTACTCCTAAGCTAAATGCGCGCGCTTACTTTCGTGAAATGCCTCAACAAGTTTTTGTGTGAGGGGACCACAGCGGCCATTGCCGATAATTATATCATCAATTTTTGCAATCGGCTGTATCTCACGGCTTGAGCTGGTCAGGAACAGCTCATCGAGTTGCGCCAGCTCACGAACAGTAAAGGCTTCTTCGCGCACGGGCAGGTTCAGCTGAGCGGCCAATTGCAATACCCACATGCGGGTGATGCCGGGCAAAATCAAGTGATCCGCAGGGGCAGTGTAAAGCACACCGTCTTTGACGGCGAAATAATTACTCGATGCTCCTTCGGTAATACTGCCGTCTCGATGGAGTAAAGGTTCGATGGCACCGCGTTGTTCGGCGAACTGTTTCAGCATGATATTGCCAAGCAGGCTGATACTCTTAACGTCGCACCTTAACCAACGGATATCTTCACACAGAACGACATTGGCAGGCGCCGGTGTATCCCAGTGCAGTTGCAAGGGCGACACATTGGCGAATACTGTCGGTGTCAGCACGGTTTGTGGCAGGTGCGAGCGCTTCGTCTCGGCACCACGGGTGACCTGGAAATAAATGAGGCCATCGGTCACCTGATTGCGGGTAATCAGCTGATTGGTGAGATCCTGCCAGAAACCCTCTGGCTGATCAGGAATATTGATGGCTGCGAGTGAGCGGTGCAAACGCGCCAGGTGATGCTCAACTAGAAAGGGTCGGCCCTGGTAGACAGGGATCACTTCATATATGCCGTCCGCAAACAAAAAGCCCCGGTCAAAGACCGAGACTTTTGCTTCTTCAGGAGCAAGCCATTCGCCATTAAGATAGACTAAACCGCTCATACAAGGTGTTACTCTTCGTTAAATTTACGTACAACCCAATCGGTTAGTTGCTTAAAGAGACCGCCTTCTGCGACATCGTTAAGGGTAACCAGGGGATAGCTGGCAATGGTTTCATCGGCCAGCTGAATGCTCACCGTACCCACTTCCACACCTTTAGCAACAGGTGCTTCGAGTTCAGCGTTAAGCTCGATGCTGGCTTTCAGGTTTTCCCGTTGGCCACGCGGTAAGGTAATGACCGCATCATTGGCGATACCCAATTGCACGGTGTCTTGTTCACCACCCCAGACGCGTTGGTCGACAAAGCGGTCGCCAGCAGTGTAGGCCTGCACAGTTTCGTAGTAACGGAAGCCGTAGTTAAGCAACTTTTTGCTTTCAATTTTACGCGCCTGTTCGCTGCTGGTTCCCATGACCACTGCCACTAAGCGGGTGTTGTCTTCCACAGCTGATGTGACCAGGCTGTAACCTGCTTCCTGGGTATGACCGGTTTTAATACCATCAACATTCATACTTGCATCCCACAGCAGTGAGTTGCGGTTGTATTGTTTAATGGAATTGAAGGTAAATTCTTTTTCTGAATAAATGGCATACTCTTGCGGCACATCGCGGATCAATGCTGCACCTAAGAGCGCCATATCCCGTGGTGAGGTGTACTGCTCCGGATCAGGTAAACCATGACTGTTGGCAAAGTGGGTATTGGTCATCCCTAGTTCATAGGCATAGTTGTTCATTAAGTCGGCAAAGGCTGACTCACTGCCAGCGATGTGCTCAGCCATGGCCACGCAGGCATCGTTGCCTGAGGAAATAATAATACCGCGATTTAAATCAGCAACACTGATCTGTTTGCCGACTTCAATAAACATTTTCGAAGATTCCGGGAAGTTCTTTGCCCAGGCATTCTCGCTCACTGTCACCAGGTCAGTGGGATGAATGCGGCCGTCCTGAATCTCGCGACCAATGATGTAGCTGGTCATCATTTTGGTCAGGCTCGCCGGAGCCAGCTGGTCGTCGGCATTGCCCTCTGCAATCACATAGCCGGTGGTGTAGTCCATCAGGATGTAACCTTTGGCATTCACTTGCGGGGGCGGCGGAATAATAGCTGCCTGAGCGGCGAAGGCAGTTGCACCTGCGAGCAGTGCAACAGTGCGAATCAACTGTTTAAATACAGAATTCATGGTTGGTTGTCTCTACGTTGTCATCATTAAGAGTTTAGCGCGCAAATACTAGCACAGTTGAGCAACTGTTTTCGAAAAAACGGTCGTATCAGGGACTCACGGGAACGCGGAAAACGTCCCGGTAGCCATCCTCCCGAAGCCGGTTGAGCAGACGATCGGTTTGCATGGCTGCGAAAGGGCCCAGCATTACAGCGTGTAGACCATTTTTGGCCTGAGTAGTTGCAGGTACCTGATAGATTTGTCCCAACTTTTCAGCTTCTTGCTGCAGACGTTGCTGATTCGTACCTGCCACGACCTGAACATAATACTGGGCACCGACAGCGCTCTCCAGGGGCGTGGTTACCGCTAACTGCTGATTTCCCGCTTGCGGATGCAGCGCGTCGATACGCACGCGTGCGGTGCCGGTGGCGAGCATCCCGAGCTTATAGGCGGCAACATAAGAAAGATCGATCACCCGCTCGCCATGGAAAGGACCGCGGTCATTGACCCGCACCACGACGGAGCGGTCGTTAGCAAGATTGGTGACCCGCACATAGGTAGGCAGCGGCAGCGTCTTATGGGCAGCGCTCATGGCATACATATCATAGGTCTCGCCGTTGGAGGTCAGGTGCCCATGAAACTTTTCACCATACCAGGACGCCATGCCTTCTTCACTGTAGCCCTGCGCATTCGGTAAAATATCGTAGGTGCGGCCGAACAGCGAGTAAGTACGGTTGCCCTGACGGCTTGGGGGTTCGGTGCGAGGGACCGGTTCAATGAGTTCGTCAGCAGTGGGCAAACGCGAGGGAATGCTGTCATGGGTTTGACTGTAGCGACTGGGTGGAGCTGAAGAGCTACAACCTGTCAGTACCAACAAGGTTACAACGATGGCAAAGACGCGTTGCATGTCTGAAACTACTCCTTACGTGCCGCAGCAAGCTGCTGGCTGAACTGGTGCACTACCATCGCATACAGAGGGCTGCGATTGTAACGGGTGATCACGTAAAAGTTATGCAAACCGAGCCAGTAGTCGGCGCCATCAGGCTGCTCAAAACGAAACACCTTGGCGTCAAGGTCAGCGGCAAGCTCTGCATGTTCCGGCGGTAACTCGAGTCCCGCTGCTGTCAGTTGGCCGACCGTAGCGGTTAATTTTAATCCGTCACTGGCAAGCTCGGCGTTGGCTGGCGTGGCAGGGAGTTCGATCGCCACTGGTGCGTTCGGTCGCCAGCCGTTGCGGACAAAGTAGTTGGCGACACTGCCAATGGCATCGACGGGGTTATTGAGTAGATCCCGGACACCGTCACCATCAAAATCCACCGCGTAATGGCGATAAGAGGACGAGATAAACTGACCGTAGCCCATGGCTCCGGCATAGGAACCTTTGAGTTCGGTCGCTGCTAACTGTTCGTCACGAGCGAGAAGTAAAAATTCTTTTAACTCAGAACGGAAGAAGCTCTGGCGGGGCGGATAGTGAAAGCCCAGGGTATACAAAGCATCAAGTACTTTATAGTTGCCTAAGTACCCGCCGTAAAAGGTCTCCACGCCGATGATGGCGACAATGACCTCCGCCGGTACGCCGAACTGCTGTTCGGCTTTGCCCAGACTGTCGGCATGTTTCTGCCAGAACTTAAGTCCGGCGGCCAGGCGTTTTTCCGTGAGAAAGATTGGGTAGTACTGGTGCCAGGGCTTGGCTTCCCAGGGCCGTTGAATGGCATCGAGTACGGCCTGATTCAGTTCGGCCTGCGCTAACAACCCAGCAACTTCGTCGCGGTCAAAATTATGTTCGCTCACCAACTCATTGATAAAGGCTTGTTGCGCGGCATTAAGGTCTGTCGCAGGGTCTGGCGTTGCGGCATAGGTTGAAACACCACCAAGCAAGGCAAGCAGGGTAATGCCCTGGGTCAGCAACTTACGCATCAGAATCTCCTTTATGAATGATCAGCCGCTCGCCTGTGAGCTTAGCGCGATTCAGGCATGAATCAGGCGACGATTAGTAGCAATAGCCATCAGTAAACCAAAGCCGGCGAGTAATGTCACCATTGATGTGCCCCCATACGAGATGAGTGGCAGCGGTACCCCGACCACCGGCAATAAGCCAGAGACCATACCCACATTGACCATGACATAGATAAAAAAGGTCAGAGTAAGACTCCCGGCAAGAAGTTTTTGGTAGACCCGCTGTGCTCGCATGGCGATGATCATGCCGCGGAAAATGATAAAGCCATACAACAAAAACAGGCCAATCACACCGACTAAACCAAACTCTTCACTGAATACAGAAAAAATAAAATCCGTATGGCGCTCAGGCAAAAACTCCAATTGCGATTGCGTGCCCTGCAGCCAGCCTTTGCCCTCAATGCCGCCGGAGCCAATAGCAATTTTCGACTGGATGATTTGGTAGCCCGCCCCAAGCGGGTCGCGCTCAGGGTCGAGAAAGGTCAGCACGCGCTGACGTTGGTAGTCGCGCATCAGGAAAATCCACAAAATCGGCGTAAAGGAACCGATAGCAACGGCAAAAAATGTAATGAGCTTCCACGACATACCGGCCAGAAACAGCACAAAGATCCCGGAACAGGCAATCAGTAGTGAGGTACCCAAGTCCGGTTGCTTAGCTATCATCAGCACGGGTATCAAAAGTAAAATAAAGGCCGCGGCGAGACGACGCAGTGTCGGCGGCAGGCCTTGCTCGGAGATAAACCAGGCCACGGCCATGGGCACTGCAAGTTTCATTAGCTCCGATGGCTGAATTGTGATCACGCCAAGATCAAGCCAGCGTTGCGCACCTTTACTCGATTCTCCGACCAGCAACACCGCCAGCAAAAGTACAATGCCAACGGAAAATAAGGGCAGCGACCAGCGTTGCACCGAATCGAGAGGGATTTGCGCGATGACAAACATGGCGAAGAATGCCGCACCGACACGAATCGCCTGGCGCTGTGTCATTCCCAGATCTTCACCACTGGCCGAGTAGACGGTCACAATACTCACCACCGCGGTAATTAATAACGCGATCAGCAGTGGCGCATCCATGTGCAGCCTTTGCAGTATCGAGGTACGCTGTTGGTCAGGGTGCATTATCAACTACCGCCGTATCGTCTTTAAAATAGAAATCCATCAGCTCACGCGCCATGGGCGCAGCTACGGAACCCCCACCACCCATCACGTTCTCTGCGGTAATGACAATCACCATTTCTGGCTCGTCAGCAGGGGCGTAGCCGACATACATTGCGTTATCGCGGTATTTCTCAGCGATGGCTTCGGCATCGTATTCTTCATCCTGAGCAATGCTCCGTACCTGAGCGGTACCGGTTTTCCCGCCAGAGCTATAAGGTGCCCCGCGGAATGCGGTTCTGGCTGTGCCTTTGGTGCCACTGACGACATCTTCCATGGCCGACAGAGCGACGTTCCAGTGTGCCGGATTGTTAAGTTGCACCGGCTCGCGTTGTTCATGCACTGCGGGTAATTCGATACCAGCATCCCGAATACTGCGCAGCAGGCGCGGCACTGGCCGTGTTCCCTTGTTCACTACAACTGCGGTGGCCACGGCCAGCTGCATAGGGGTTACCGTCCAATAGCTTTGACCGATACCAATGGAGACAGTTTCACCGGCGTACCAGGGCTGATTAAAACGAGCTCGTTTCCACCCCCGACTCGGCATCACCGCGGCGGACTCTTCGCCAATATCAATGCCGGTACGTTCACCAAAGCCGTAACCAACCATGTGCTCGGAAATGGTATCGATGCCAAGTTTTAGTGCCAGATCGTAGAAAAAGGTATCGCAGCTTTCGACGATGGCGGTGTCGACATTGACCCAGCCGTGGCCCCAGGACAACCAGTCGCGATAACGATGATTCACACCTTTGATCTGGAACCAGCCCGGGTCCCAGATCTGGGTATCAGTGGTAATCGTTTGCTCTTCCAGTCCAACGATAGCCAACTGTGGCTTGATGGTCGAAGCAGGGGGGTAGCCGCCCTGGGTGGCGCGATTCAGTAAGGGTGAATGGATCGAATCCAAAAGGCCGCGGTACTGCGCCACCGAAATGCCTTGCGCAAACCAGTTGGGGTCATAGCTGGGTTGACTGACCATGGCGCGCACGGCGCCATCCCTGGGGTCCATCACCACAATTGAACCGCGGGTAGTGCCGAGGATCTGTTGCGCTTTTTGCTGTAAAGCGATATCTATTTCGAGTACCAGATCCTGACCTGGAATAGGAGGCTCGATCGCCAGCGTGCGGATTGAGCGGCCATGGATGTCGACCTCGACCTGCTGATAGCCGACCGCACCGTGCAACTGCTCCTCGTAATAGCCTTCGATACCCAGTTTG
This sequence comes from Pseudidiomarina terrestris, assembly GCF_030466405.1. Lineage (GTDB taxonomy): Bacteria > Pseudomonadota > Gammaproteobacteria > Enterobacterales > Alteromonadaceae > Pseudidiomarina > Pseudidiomarina terrestris. Next base: position 82,802 of record NZ_JAGGJF010000002.1, read on the forward strand.
CCAATGGTGCGGGTGGCCGCGTAGTTTGCTGCCAGCCCTTGTTCCTTGAGCCGCTGAGCATCACGTTGATTAATTTTCGCAACATAGCCTAACGCATGGGTCAGGCTCTCGCCGTAGGGATAATGACGTACCAGGCGGGCCTCTATGCTAACGCCAGGAAACTCGTGCTGACGGGCAGCGAAGATCGCGGCCTGATGCTCATTTAACTGATCGAGTAAAATCACCTGTTCGAAGCGACGTTCACGTTTGCGATTGCGCTCAAAACGCTCCAGCTCGTCGACACTGATGTCGAGCAGAGCGGCAAGTCGGGCGACCGTTGCTTCGAGGTCCTGGACACGTTCAGGAATGACTTCGAGGCTTAATACCGGGCGATTCTCCGCCAATATGCGACCTTTCGCATCGTAGATGATGCCGCGGTTCGGCGCTAAGGGTACAACTTTAATACGATTATCATTTGAACGGGTTTGGAAACTTTGGAATTCCGTGACCTGTAACTGGTACATATTGCCAAGCAGGACGCCAAAGACTGCAACCACTATCACCAGAGCGACGACAACACGTCGTCCGAACAGAGCGGACTCGGCGTGATGATCACGAATTGTGGAACGGCGTCTTCTCATGCTTAGTCACGGTGGTACGGGTGGTTGGCGTTGATACTCCAGGCTCGGTAAAGAGCCTCGGCTACAATAACCCGCACCAGCGGATGTGGCAAGGTTAACGCTGACAAACTCCAGCGCTCATCAGCAACCGCGCTACAGGCGGGGGCGAGGCCTTCGGGGCCGCCAATCAATAAACTGACATCGCGGCCATCCATTTGCCAGTCGGCAAGGCGAGAGGCAAGCTTAGGAGTATCCCAGACTCGCCCTTCGACTTCGAGTGTGACGACCCGGTTACCTTTGCCAATGGCGGCCAGCATAGCGTCGCCTTCCTGCTTGGTCAGGCGTGCGACATCGGCATTCTTGCCGCGTTTACCGGCAGGGATCTCAATGAGCTGTAACTGGCAATCGGCCGGTAGACGTTTGGCGTAGGTTTCGAACCCGGTGCTGACCCAACTTGGCATTTTCTGGCCAACTGCAATCAGCTGGATACGCATTAACGCGGACCCCAGAGCTTCTCAAGCTCATAAAAATCGCGAATCGATTCCTGCATGATGTGAACCACGATATCGCCAAGGTCGACCAGCACCCATTCGGAGCTTTCTGCGCCTTCTACGCCAATTGGCGGGACACCATGATGCTTACTTTCTGTGGCAACATGGTTGGCCAGGCTTTTCACGTGGGTTTTTGAATTCCCGGAACAAACCACCATATAATCGGCAATATCAGTTTGTTCATGGACATCAAGGACTTTGATGTCACGGCCTTTCAGATCTTCGAGTTTATCGATAACGAAGTCACGTAATTGTTCAGCTTGCAAAAGTGAAACTCTCCTAAACAGACGGTTTTAACGGCGCATAGTTTACCACGACTGATTCGGAAAAGCAGTTGCCTTAATCGGTTTGATACAGCTGTTGTTGTTTGATGTAGGCCGCCACAGCTTCAGGCACAAATTGCTCCCAGGCACCACTGGTGGCAATTCGGTCGCGCAATAAGGTTGCCGAGACTTCGATCTCCGGGGTGGGTAAGCAAATCATGCAGCCGGCGGGGCGGTCATGCAGCTCCTGCACGTTATCGACCTGGTGGCTGGCAGCAAGCTGCCGGACCCCCTCTGACCAGCTTGAGGTTTCATGCGGCCGTTGCATGACAGCAAGGTGAGCGACGTCCAGCAGCTGTTGCCAGCCATGCCAGCTGTCCAGCTTGGCGAAGGCGTCATTGCCAAGCAGAAAAATGAGCTGATCCTGTGGCCAGGTTGCGCGCATTTCCTGCAAGGTGAGCAGGCTATAGGAGGGCCGTTCGCGTTCCAGTTCCCAGTTCTCTGCGACGATATCAGCATGTGCTGCGTAAGCTAGCCTTACCATGGCCAGGCGTTGCTCGGGAGTCGCGCCGGGGTAGTCACGATGTGGCGGCTGTGCGCTAGGCATGACCTGCATAAGATCCGCCTTGAGCAGACGAAACGCGGCTAACGAGGTCTGCACATGACCGTTGTGGATCGGATCGAAAGTGCCGCCAAAAATTACTCGTAGCATGAGGTCAAAAACTCAGGGGTGCGTTGGGGTTGGCACAGCAGCATCAGGATATGGCAGTACAAGGTCGCCAGATCTTCTCCTGAGTCGCGTTTAAAAGCGAATTCCAGCCGGACCAGAAGTTGTTGCAGGCGGGCCAGATGGGACGGTTCGATACGTTGCGCGAAGGCACGGTAGGCACCTTCCTGATTACGCCAGATACCAAGCGACATGAGTTCGTTGGTACTGAGCTGGCGTTGTTGTAATTGCTGCACTTTATGTACTTCACGTTGCAGCATCCAATTCAGGATCGCGACTTCAGTTTCTTCTTCCAGCAAGCGTTGCAAGCGGCGCAAGGCGTTCGTTAAATCGCCCTGTAAAATTGCGTCCTGTAGGGCAAATACCGTAAACCGACTTTGATCCTGCGCGGCTTCCATGATGAAGGTGGTGGTTAAGGGTTGCGGAGCATCCATTAACGCTAGTTTTTGCAGTTCCTGATCAAGCGCCAGTAAGTTCCCCTCAAACCAGTCCGCCAACAGCTGTGTGGCGTCACCATTGAGACTGAGCTGGTGGCGTTGCGCGCGCTGCTGAATAAACTGCGGTAGTTCACGGCGCTCAGGACTGTTGGCCTGGACTACGGGGCCGGCGGCTTGCAGTAACTTAAACCATTTAGCTTTGAGCTGGTCTTGCTTGAGTTTGGGACCGGTAATCACCAGGATCTGGTCATCGGGTAATTCCGCGCAGTAGCGCTTGAGGGCTTCAGCACCTTCGCGGCCGGGCTTGGCCTCCGGCATGTCGAGCTCAAGCAGACGCTGACTGGAAAACAGGCCCAGATTGACGCTGTCAGTTTGCAATTGTTGCCAGTCAAACTGACTGTCCTGAATAAAGCGCTGGCGCTCATCAATGCCTTGTTGGCGGGCTTGCTGGCGGATGAGTTGCAGTGCGTCATCCAGCAGTAGCGGGGTATCGCCAAACACGCATAACAGCGGCGGTAGCCCGTGCTGTTGCAGGTGACCTTGCAGTTGCGCCAGTTGCATGGGTTTACTCGCTCACTTGCGCGATGACCTGACGCACCATTTGCTGTGCCGCTTGCTCGCGCATTTCGGCCACCAGCACCTCGCGTTCGCGGGTTTTCGCTAAAGCAAAGTTCGGATCGTCCTGATAATCCCGGAACACCTCAATTTGCAGTGCTTTGTCTGCTTGTTCAGGGCGGCTAAGCAGGTAGTTGACCGTGTAAATCAATTCGTATTCGGCGACCTGGCCACTGGCAGACAAGCTCAGGGTACGGCGGGTAAGACTGTCATCGAGGATCTGTACTGTAACCGCTGCGGTATCATCGACCAGCTCTGCGCCAGCGAGCTGAAAACGCTGGCGCGCTTCGTCTGCGAACTCACTAAACTGCGGCGCTGCGATACGTAACTGCTGCAGATCATCCGGTAGCTTGTAGCTTCCCTGTAACTGAAAACCACAGCCCACAAGTAAAAACATCAACAATCCGAGCAGCAGTGTACGCATGTTATGTCCTAATCATTATAAGTTCGCGTTAGTTGGCAACAATGTTGACCAGTTTCCCGGGTACATAGATTTGCTTGCGAATGGTTTTGTCGGCAAGGAAGCGCTGTACATTCTCATCGGCCACAGCCGCGGCAATCACGCTGTCCTTGTCGGTCTCGGCGTCCACGTTGATTTTACTGCGAACTTTACCGTTCACTTGCACTACCACCAGGATGCTCGAGGCAACCAGAGCTGAGCTATCGACTGCCGGCCAGGCAGCGAAGGTAATATCGTCCTGATGCCCTAATTGTTGCCACAGCACTTCGCTGAGGTGTGGAGTAACAGGTGCCAGCATAAGTACTACTGCATCCAGTGCCTCACGCATAATGCCGCGGTCTACAGCAGAATTCAGCTCAGCTTTTTGGAGCCGGTTTAACAGTTCCATGATCGCGGCAATAGCGGTATTAAAGTTTTGCCGACGGCCCATATCATCAGAAACTTTCTCGATGGTACGGTGAACTTCACGGCGCAGGTCTTCCTGAGCATTGCTAAGCTCACTGAAATCAGAGCTATGCTCCTGGTCTGCCACTGCAACATAGTCGCCAACCAGACGCCAGACACGGCGTAAAAAGCGCTGAGCACCCTCAACGCCGGAGTCTGACCATTCCAGCGTGGCTTCCGGGGGCGCCGCGAACATCATGAACAAGCGCACGGTGTCAGCACCGTATTTGTCGATCATCATTTGCGGGTCAATGCCGTTGTTTTTCGATTTCGACATTTTAGTCATGCCACCGTAGGTGACTTCCTCACCGTCAGTGCGCAGCACAGCTTTGACAATACGACCTTTGCTGTCACGTTCAACGATATCGACATCAACCGGAGAGAACCAGGTGATCTTACCGCTGGCATCTTCGCGGAAATAGCTGTCGGCGAGCACCATTCCCTGAGTTAGCAGACGTTTAAAGGGTTCATCGGAGTTGACCAGACCCGTATCACGCAAAAGTTTGTGGAAAAAGCGCGCATACAGCAAATGCAAAATGGCGTGCTCAATACCACCGATATACTGATCGACAGGCAGCCAGTAATTGGCTTGTTCAGGGTCGAGCATGCCGTCATGAAAATTGGCGCTGCAATAACGAGCGTAGTACCAGGACGACTCCATAAAGGTATCAAAGGTATCGGTCTCGTGCTCGGCCGGAGCGCCATTATAGGTGGTCTTGCGCCACTCAGGGTCAGCTTTAATCGGCGATTGAGTGCCGTTCATGACCACGTCTTCAGGCAGAATCACCGGCAGCTGGTCGGCAGGAACGGGTGCGGAACTGCCGTCGGCAAGCTTCAGCATTGGGATCGGTGCACCCCAGTAACGCTGCCGGGAAACACCCCAGTCGCGCAAACGGTAATTGACCTGACGACGGCCAATGCCTTGCTCAGCAAGCGCTGCGGCGATAGCGTCGAAAGCCGCTTCGCTGCTCATTCCGCTGTAGGGACCTGAGTCAATCACGGTACCTTTCTCGGTGATGGCTGCGGTATTAATGTCGTGTTCACCTGCGGCCGGATCAATGACCGGTTTAATCGGCAAACTGTAAGCCGTGGCAAACTCCCAGTCACGCTGATCATGTGCAGGGACGGCCATCACCGCACCAGAGCCATAATCCATCAGGACAAAATTGGCCACCCAGATCGGAATAGCTTCACCGGTTAACGGGTGCTTGGCATAGAACCCGGTGGGCATGCCTTTTTTATCAATGGTGGCCAGCTCTGCTTCGGCCATTTTGGCGTTTTTGATGGAATCAATGAACGCCGCCAGCTCCGGATGATTGGCCGCTGCTTCCTGAGCTAGCGGATGTTGTGCCGCTACAGCCATGTAGGTCACGCCATACAGGGTGTCCGGGCGGGTGGTATAGACCGTCAGGGGCTGGTCGTGATCCTGCACGCTAAAATCGATTTCGACACCTTCTGAGCGTCCGATCCAGTTGCGTTGCATGGTTTTAACCTGCTCGGGCCAGCCTTCAAGCTGGTCGAGGTCCTGCAATAACTCATCGGCATAGGCAGTGATCTTGATAAACCACTGCGGGATCTCTTTTTGCTCGACCTTCGCACCTGAGCGCCAGCCGCGACCATCAATGACCTGCTCGTTGGCAAGTACGGTCTGATCGACAGGGTCCCAGTTCACCGTGGCGTTTTTCTTATACACCAGACCCTTTTCATAAAGTTTGGTGAAAAACCATTGTTCCCAACGATAATACTCAGGCTGACAGGTGGCTACTTCACGCGACCAATCGTAACCAAAACCTAATGATTTAAGCTGATTACGCATGTAGTCAATATTTTGATAGGTCCACTTCGCCGGGGCCGTTTCATTTTGAATCGCGGCATTCTCAGCGGGCAGACCAAACGCATCCCAGCCCATCGGTTGCAGGACATTTTTGCCTTGCATGCGCTGGTGGCGAGCGACGACATCGCCAAGGGTATAATTGCGCACGTGGCCCATATGCAGCTTGCCACTGGGGTACGGGAACATCGACAAACAGTAAAATTTTTCTTTATCTTGCTGTTCGCTGACTTCGAAAACTTTATCGCGTTCCCAGCGTTGCTGGACGGCGGCTTCGATTTGCGCTGGATCGTAGTTATCCTGAATAACTTTTGACATCTGAGAATCCATTTATTCGACGGCGTGAAAATGAAACGTTGCTTACAGTGCGTACCACATTAAAAGCATGACCACGAGTCCGGCCAGGCCAAAAAAGCCATATTCAAAACGAGCGCGCTGTTCAGCATCACGGTCATCTGCGTTGCGATGAAAAATGAACATGCCGATGCTGGAAACGCCGAGAGTTCCGGCTGCGGTAAGAACCGCAAATAAGATTGCTGCGATGATGTTTTCCATGGTTTGTTCCAATTTGTGGTTAATGGACACTAAAACTGTAGATAGTTTACTTTTTTTGTCGTCGATTGACTACGGGCAATACCCCAAGAATAGCGATCAATACTGCCAGCAACCAGGTGCCGTAAGCTCCCCATAGATAGTAGGGAGTTATTCCGCTGACCAGTGGCACTTCCGCCGACAAGGTTGTGCTTTCGAATTGTGGTGCGCGGGCCAGCCAGTCGCCGTGCTCATCGACCATTGCGGTAATGCCACTATTGGTGGCCCGGATCAGCGGACGACCCAGTTCGATGGCACGCATGCGCGCAATTTCCATGTGTTGCGCGGGTCCGTGGGAGCGACCAAACCAGGTGTCATTGCTGACGGTTAGCAGAAAGTCGGTACTGCCGGTCATGTTGGCGCGAACATGGCCGGGAAAAGCGATTTCGTAACAAATGGCTGTGCTGAATTCCCAGCCGTGTGCGCGCAATGGCTCTTGTACAGCGTCACCCCGGCTAAAAGAAGACATGGGGAGATTGAATAACGGGGCCAGCGGCCGCAACAAATCACCAAAGGGGACAAATTCACCAATGGGCAGTAACTGGTGTTTCTGGTAGCGGTTGCTGTGACCATGCTGATAACTTTCAGCCACGCCCTGGGCGCCGTCCTGACCCAGCGCAATCACTGAGTTGTAATAGTTGTCCTTGCGAATATCGATGATGCCAGTAATAAAGGCCGTTTGCGTGGTGGCCATTTCATCGTGAATGACCTCCAGAATATCATCGGTATAAGGCTCCGGCATGGTGACGGCCGATTCTGGCCAGATAATGACATCGTGGTCGGCATAAAGTGGACGACTTAGATCCAGATAGCGGCTCAGATTAGGCCAGTGCTGATCGGGATCCCATTTAATCGATTGATTAATGTTGCCTTGCACCAGTGCGATACTGACGTTGTCGGAGGTACGAGATACCGCGGTCAGTTGCGGTAATACCAGTGGTATCAGCAGCAACGCAGCAATCAACGCCGGCGCATGCCAGGTACGCTGGCGCAGCCAATGGACGCTGAGCAGTGCCACCGTAAAAAGCACTACAGTGATGGCGCTGCCACCAAACCATGGTGCGTAATTGGCTAGCCAGGTATCGGTTTGCGTATAGCCAAGCTCTAACCAGGGAAAGCCAGTGAACAGCCAGCCGCGCAAGGTCTCGGCGGCAAGCCAGGTAAGCGGTAAGGTCCAGTACGCCTGGGCATGAAAGCGCGTACTCAGCCAGCGCCAGGCCCAAAAAGCCAGCGCAGGAAACAAACTAAGATACAGGTACAGAAGTAACAGAATGGCGACAGTGGCCAGCGGGTGTAGGCCGCCAAAGGTATCGATACTGACGTAAATCCAGCTCAGGCCAGCGGTAAACCAGCCCAAACCAAAGAAATAGCCAAGCTGCCAGGCCTCGCGAGGCGTCTTATCACGCAACAACAGGACCAACAGAATAAGCACCGGCAAGGTGAGCCAGGCTTGAGCAAAAGGTGCGTAGCTGAAGACCAGCAGCAGACCTAGCAGGATACAGCCGAGTCGCGTCAGGGCGGGATACCAGCGGGACTGTGCAAATGCCATTTTAGCTATCCGGGTCGGTTTCGGTGACGTGCTCCGGGAAGCTGATCTGCAGCTGTGAGATGCGGCGCTTATCGGCACCGGTAACTTTAAAGGCGATACCGCCTATGGTGATTTCTTCACCGGGCTTGGGCAGATGGCCAAAGCCATGCGCGACCATACCACCGATGGTATCGTATTCTTCATCACCAAACTGAGTGCTGAAGTAATCATTGAAATCTTCGATGGTGGTTAAAGCTTTTACCGAGAACCGTGATTTATTAATGCGGCGGATATCGGCTTTCGAGTCTTCGTTGTAATCGGTTTCGTCCTCGATTTCGCCAACGATTTCCTCAAGAATATCTTCGATGGTGACCAGCCCTGAAACACCGCCATACTCATCGACCACAATTGCCATATGATAGCGTTGTGAACGAAACTCTTTCAGCAGAACATCGACGCGTTTGCCTTCCGGGACAATGACTGCCGGACGAATGACTTTCGCCAGTGAGAACTCGTCGTCAGTCATGCCAAAACCATAGGCCAGCAGGTCTTTGGCGAGCAGGATACCTTCCACGTGGTCTTTGTTTTCACTCACCACCGGGTAGCGGCTGTGTTGTGAATCAATAACGATAGGTAAGAACGCATCGACGGTCTGATTGATGTCGATGGTTACCATTTGCGAGCGAGGCACCATAATGTCGCGAACTTTCAGTTCAGCAACATCAAGTACGCCTTCAATCATTTCCTTGGTGTCGTTATCAATCAGGTCGCGTTCTTCGGCGTCCTGAATCATATCGACTAACTCTTCGCGGCTGTTCGGCTCTCCGGTAAAAAGTTGCAACAGTTTGGTTGCCCACGATTTACTCGCAGAACCGTTGGTAGAGTGGGGATGGTCATCGCTCATTAGCGGGCAGTGCTCCGTTTAGTTACCTGCATCAGCCTCATAAGGGTCGACAAACCCTAAGCCGATTAGAATCGTTGTTTCAAGGCGCTCCATGTGTTCCGCCTCGGCATCTTCAATATGGTCATAACCTAGCAAATGCAAGGTTCCGTGTACAATCATATGCGCCCAGTGTGCGACCAAGGTCTTGTCCTGCTCGGCAGCTTCGCGCGCGACCACAGGGGCGCAGACCACCAGGTCGCCCAGCAAAGTCACTGGCATGGGAATCGGGGCCGTAAAAGGAAACGATAGCACATTGGTAGCATAATCGCGTTCGCGATAGTCACGATTGAGCTCTCGTCCCTCTGTTTCATCGACCACCCGCACCGTAAGCTCGGCATCACCGTCTTGCCACTGGTGCCCGGCGAGCGCCGCTGCCACCCATCGCTCGATTTGCTCAGCGGTGGGCAGGTCGGCGGCGTTGCTGGCGACTTGTAAATCAACGGTTAGGGTCATTGGCGCTCGTCAAAGTTTTCATAGGCCTGCACAATACGCTGTACCACGGGGTGACGCACTACATCACCAGCCTGAAAGAACGTAAAGCTAAGGTCTTCAACGTTACGTAATACTTCGATCACGTGCCTTAGACCTGACTTCTGACCACGCGGTAAATCGACCTGAGTAATATCTCCGGTGATCACTGCCCGTGAGTTAAAACCAATCCGGGTAAGAAACATCTTCATCTGTTCGCAGGTCGTATTCTGGCTCTCATCAAGGATGATAAAGGCATCATTCAGAGTACGGCCACGCATGTAAGCCAGTGGTGCAACTTCGATAACATTGCGCTCGATCAGCTTCTCGACTTTTTCAAAGCCAAGCATTTCAAATAAGGCATCGTAGAGGGGACGTAAATACGGATCGACCTTCTGCGCCAGGTCACCGGGTAAAAAGCCTAGTTTCTCACCTGCTTCGACCGCAGGACGGGTCAGCAGTATGCGACGCACTTCCTGACGTTCCAGGGCATCGACGGCACAGGCTACAGCCAGGTAGGTTTTACCGGTGCCGGCAGGGCCGATACCGAAATTCACATCATGGCTTAAAATAGCCCGCACATACTCCGCTTGATTATGATTGCGGGGCTTGATCATGCCGCGTTTGGTCTTGATATGGGTCATCTTCTCAGCGGCGGGATCGCCTTCGCCTTGTTCCAGCACATTGGCTTGCTGGATGGCGAGGTGGACTTGCTGCGGTTCGATTTCGCCGGCTTTACCCTTCACGGTCGCGGTCTCAAGGTAGAGATCACGTAAGAGTTTCGCCGCTGCGTGGACCGTATGTTGCGGGCCAATCAGGCGAAATTCCTGATTGCGATAGGTAATTTCTATGCCCAGGCGACGTTCGACATGCTTCAGGTTCTCGTCGAACGGGCCACAAAGTTCTGCTAAACGCCGGCTGTCGGCCGGCTCTAGCTCGATATCCAGGGTGGTAACTTTTGAACTCAAAAGGACCTCTTCTGTTAGGACTGTTGGGGCGGAGTAAAGCTAGCCACGCCCAACGCATCGGGTTGGGTACGCGCTTGCTTTGCAAGAATAGTCTGCGGTGCCGTGTCCACACGTAATCCCATTTCTTCTTCCACACGAATAACGTCACCGCGCAACGAGTTGGCAAAGGCATCGGTGACCTTAACGTCAACGAACCTGCCCACCATGTTCGGATTGCCGACAAAGTTGACGACGCGATTGTTTTCGGTACGCCCGCTTAACTCCATTGGATCCTTTTTCGATGGACCCGTGACCAGGATGCGCTGTTCAGTGCCTACCATGCGCCGGGCATGCTCGTGCGCTTGTTGGTTCAGGCGTTGCTGCAGCAGTTGCAGACGTTGCTTTTTGGTCTGTTCACTCACATCGTCAGGCAAATCTGCCGCCGGAGTACCGGGCCGGGCGCTATAAATGAAGCTAAAACTTAAATCAAAGTCGATGGCCCGAATCAGGTCCATGGTCGCTTCAAAGTCGGCATCGGTTTCACCGGGAAAGCCGATAATAAAGTCTGACGACATGGCAATCGCAGGCCGAATCTTTTTCAACTTGCGGATTTGGGATTTGTACTCAATCGCGGTGTGGCCACGCTTCATTAAGGTCAGGACACGGTCAGAGCCACTTTGCACCGGCAAATGCAGATGGTTGACCAGCTCCGGAATGGTCGCATAGGCTTCGATAATATCATCGGTGAACTCGACCGGATGCGAAGTGGTGTAACGGATCCGGTCGATACCATCAATCGCCGCGACCATATGCAATAGCTCAGAGAAGCGACAGACGGAACCATCAAAGCTTTCACCGCGATAGGCATTAACATTCTGTCCCAGCAAGTTCACTTCGCGCACGCCCTGATCAGCCAGTTGGGCAATTTCATAAAGCACGTCATCAACCGGGCGACTGACTTCTTCACCACGGGTGTACGGCACCACGCAGAAAGTACAGTATTTGCTGCAGCCTTCCATGATGGAAACGAAGGCAGTCGGACCTTCAGCCTTAGGCTCTGGCAAACTGTCGAACTTTTCGATTTCCGGGAACGAAATATCCACCATCGGGGTGTGTTCCGTTTGCACCTGCTTCACCATTGCTGGCAAGCGGTGCAGGGTCTGTGGACCGAACACAATATCGACATAAGGCGCACGGGCGCGAATATGATCGCCCTCTTGCGAGGCCACGCAACCACCGACGCCAATCACCAGGTCTGGATTTTTATCTTTGAGGTTTTTCCAACGGCCAAGTTGGTGAAAGACTTTTTCCTGAGCCTTTTCACGAATCGAGCAGGTATTGAGCAGGATCAAATCAGCATCTTCTGGCTCTTCTGCGACTTCATAGCCATGGGTTGCCTTCAGCAGATCAGCCATTTTCGCTGAATCGTACTCGTTCATTTGGCAGCCCCAAGTTTTGATGTATAACTTCTTGCTCATAACTCGTTTTGCTCACTTGCGTTGGTGGAACTTAAAAGGGACGTTATTTTAGCCTGTTCTGAGGTTAACTGCCAACTTTGCCGCCGGTTTCTGCTTTCCGGCGGGTGCGAATTGCCAGATAGCCTGCCACAGTGATAATCACAGCGCCGGTTAACATGTGCCAGGTGATAGGTTCCTGCCAGAACCAATAGCCCATGAGCGCGGCAAAAATAACGGAACTATAGGTAAACACGCCCACTTTTGCGGCAGGTGCTAACGAGAAGGCTTTGGTCATGCCCAGTTGACCAGCAACCGCCAGGGCGCCCATGGCGATAATGCCGAGCCAGTGTTCCATCGCGATCGGCGCGCCCAGCCACAGCAGCGGAATACCGGAAAGCAGGGTTGACAGGGCGGAAAAGTAGAACACAATCTTGCTCGAGGATTCAGTGGCCGACATCTGCCGGATCAGGGTTTTGGTAAAGGCAGCCAGACAGGCGGCAATAAAGGCGATACCCACGATCGGCGAGAGCTCAGCAGCGACCGGATTAAGGAAAATGAAAACGCCGACAAAGCCGATGGCAATAGCCAGCCAGGTTTGCGGTAACACCTGTTCTGCCAGCCACACGCGACCAATCACCGGGATCAGAAAAGGCGACAGCAAGAGCACCAGGGTTGCTTGCGCCAGCGGGATATTGGCGATGGCGTAAAAAAACAGATACATCGCTGCAAGACCCGCGACGCCACGACTCAGGTGCAGACCCCAGGCTTGGGTCTTAAACGCTGCCGGGCCTTTACGCCAGATCCAGGGCAGCAGTACGACCAATGCCATCAGGCTACGAAAGAACACCAGTTGCTCTGATGGCACGGCAGTGCTCAGGTATTTAACCAACGCGCTGACACCGGCAAAGCATAGCTCTGCGCCAAGCACCAGCAGGGAAGCTATTACGACGGTACGTTGTGGAGTGTCCATCACAGCCTTAAAGGGAAATGACTTTAGGGGCGATAGTTTAACATGCTTTGCGGCACTCTCCGGGGTATTCTCTACTGTATTCTACGGCCAGTATTTTTTATGATAGCCGGTAAGTGAACCGATTGAGGTAAAGAGCATGCAGGTGATGATTGTTGGAGGTGGACTGGTGGGGGCTGCTGCGGCCGTGGCCGCACGGCAAGCAGGTTATCCGGTCACCTTACTTGAACGTGGGCGCTCACCACTTGCAGGAGACGCAGAGCCTGGCTGGGACCTGCGCATTTCATCGGTGCACCAGAATAATGTTGAATGGCTTAAGCAACTGGGGATCTGGGCCCGGGTCGATGAGACCAAATATTTGGCTTATGAGGGGCTGAGTGTTACCAGTCGCGACGGCCAGTGCGTGGACTTTCATGCTGCCGAAGTGAATCAGCCGCAGCTGGGCGTGATGGTCGAAAATAATGCCCTGTTACGGGCGATGTGGTCGTGGCTCAGTGAACAGAGTCAGGTGGATTTACGCGCCGATACACAGGTCCAGTCGTTTGATTTAGCCGCGCGCAAGCTGGTGTTGCAAGACGGTGACACGCTTCCCTACGACCTGCTGCTTGGCGCTGACGGAGGCAACTCTGCGGTGGCGCGTGCGGCCGCTATTGGGATGCGCGGCTGGGACTACGATATGCGCTGTTTACTGGCCATTGTCGAAACCGAAAAGGCGCTTGCCCCAGCGACCTGGGAAGTGTTCCGTGAGCAGGGGCCTTACGCGTTACTACCTTTAGGTGAGCAACTGGCGTGTTTAATTGATTATCGGGCCGAGGCAAGCTGGCGTGCGGTAACAACGGAACAGGTTGAACAGGCCTTACGAGAAACCTTTATCCCCCACATAGGTGCATTTAAGCTGCATAAGCAAGCCAGCTTCCCACTCCGTCGCCAACGGGCATTACGCTACCATGATGAACGTGGCGTGGCACTGATCGGCGACGCAGCACACAGCATTCATCCATTAGCAGGGCAGGGCGTGAATCTGGGCTTTGTCGACGTGCAGGTGCTCCTGACAAAGCTTGCTGAGCAGCCGCTGAGTCAGGCACTGCGTGCCTATGAACGGCAGCAGATGCGTGTGAATCAACAGATGATGCGCGCCATGGACGCTATTCATTGGGGCTTTCGTAGTGAGCATCTGTTGCCACGTGCTGCCATCGCTGTAGGGCTTGGCGCCGTGGCACAAATCAAGCCGCTGAAACAGCAGATTATAAAAGCAGCTATGGGCTGGAACATGGGCTGGAAGAAATAACGGGCATAAAAAAACCGCCAGCTGGCGGTTTCTTAGCTTTGTTGCGAACACCATCTGCTTAAAGATGGTGCGGAGGGGGGGACTTGAACCCCCACGTCCTTTCGGACACTAGCACCTGAAGCTAGCGCGTCTACCAATTCCGCCACCACCGCAACAAGCAGGTGAGAGTGGCTGGGGTACCAGGATTTGAACCTGGGAATGGCGGGATCAAAACCCGCTGCCTTACCGCTTGGCTATACCCCAACTCTCAGAAAACAGCTTTTAAGTGGCTGGGGTACCAGGATTTGAACCTGGGAATGGCGGGATCAAAACCCGCTGCCTTACCGCTTGGCTATACCCCAACTTAGGCTTAAAAACTTTGCGCTCGACCGAAGAGGGTTGGTGCGGACGGAGAGACTTGAACTCTCACGCCGTGAGGCACTGGAACCTAAATCCAGCGTGTCTACCAATTCCACCACGTCCGCCCATGCAATTTTATTTGGTTGGTGGCTACGGCGAGATTCGAACTTGCGACCCCAGCATTATGAGTGCTGTGCTCTAACCAGCTGAGCTACGTAGCCATACCAAATATTTTTAAAACTGCGCTCGGTGAGTGCGGCGCGTATTATGCAAATCAGGGGCTCTAGCGTCAACCTCTTTTTCGCAAAAATACGCGTTTAACGGTGCGATTGATTAAAAAACCGATAGTTTGGTTATTTAATCGTCGTTAGGGGCTTACCAGGGCAAAGTTTCGCCATTACTGTGGCGAAATGATCCCGTGTTGCTGAGCTCGACCTCGTCCATTCGTTGCACCAGACGGGTTGCAGCTTCGGTAGCGGAAATATCGCCACGGTTACCGACCATATCCGTCTGCACATAGCCTGGATGCAACATAGCAACGGCGATACCTGCATCTTTAAAATCATTGGCCAGCGACACACCGGCCGCATTTAACGCCGCTTTACTCATGCGGTAACCGTATTGGCCACCTGAGCCATTATCTGCCATGGAGCCCATTCGCGAGGTGATCATGATCACTTTGCTGCCTTGCTTTAACTGCGAACGTAACGCCCGCGTGAGCGCTAATGGTGCGACCGCGTTCACTTCCACCTGGCGCAGAATACTGTCTTCGGCAAAGCTATCGAAATCATCGCCCTCTAAAATACCGGCGTTGTTCACCAGCATATCGATGGTTTCATTTTCCAGGCGTTCGGCCAACAAGTTCCGGGCGTCGGTATCGGTGACATCAATGCCGTCGATGATAGCCACACCGAGCCGCTCTAGCTCTGGCGAAGGCTGCCGACAGACTGCGGTAACCTCGTCACCACGTTCATGAAATTGGCGGGCGAGGGCAAGACCAATACCGCGATTGGCGCCAGTAATGACCACATGCTTGGCACTCATAATTGCTCCTTTTACTCGGAAGTTCCGGGGATTCCCCCGTGGGTAAGTTGTTTAGGATCGAGCAGTTGCTCCAGCTCGTCCCGTGATAAATCTGTCATTTCATCCGCCACATCAATGATCGGACGCTGCTCTTTATAAGCCTGTTTGGCGATGGCAGCTGCCTGATTGTAGCCAATCACTGAGTTCAGAGCCGTAACCAGAATAGGGTTACGCGCCAGGGCTTGTTCGAGCCGCTCGTGCTTGACAGTGAAATCCTTTATGGCTTGCTCGGCCAGCGCGCTCATGGCATTGCCGCTGATTTCAATCGATTCCAGTAAGTGATAGGCAATGACCGGCAGCATCACGTTTAGCTGGAAATTACCTTGCTGCGCCGCAACCGCCACGGTCTGGTAGCTACCGGCAATATGGGCCGCTACCATGGCGACGGCTTCCGGAATCACCGGATTGACTTTACCGGGCATGATACTACTGCCGGGTTGCAATGCGCGCAGCTCGATTTCGCCCAGCCCTGCCAGCGGACCGCTATTCATCCAACGCAAGTCATTACTGATCTTCATGAGTACGGCGCCGCAGCTATTCAGTGCACCGGCCAGCTGCAAGCTGAGCTCCTGTCCGGCTATTCCGGCAAAGGGGTTATCGGCGGGCCGGAACTTGTGGTCGGTACGCTTACTGAGCTGTTCACAGAACAGTCGGCGAAATTCCTGTGGAGCATTAATGCCGGAGCCTACAGCTGTGCCCCCCTGAGGCAGGGCACGTAAGCGTTCAATCACTTCATTAACGTTGGCCTGACAATGATGTAGCTGAGTTCCCCAGGCCCGCAGCTCCTGGGCCATGGTAATGGGCATCGCGTCCATCAAATGGGTGCGGCCAGTCTTGACCACCTCTTCCAGCTCCTGGGCTTTGCTTTCAATGGTACGCTGTAACTGGACGATGGCCGGCAGCCAATGCTCGGTTAATGCCAGCACGCAGCTGACCTGAATACAGGTGGGAATCACGTCATTACTACTTTGGCTACAGTTGACGTGGTCGTTAGGATGAACGTTAGGGCCATTGGCGCGCTGCACGGATTCTGCCAGGACTTCGTTCATATTCATATTGGTGCTGGTGCCTGAGCCGGTCTGGAAAATATCCAGCGGGAAATGGTCGGTGTTGGTTTCTGCCAGAACCCGGTCGGCGGCCGCCACAATAGCGGTAACCTGGTCCGGCTCAAGTAAATCAAGTGCACCGTTAGCTCGCGCTGCCGCCGCTTTGATTTGTGCCAGACTATGAATAAACCGCAGCGGGAAGCGCAGCGTACTCAGACCAAAGTTTTGTCTGGCGCGTTCGGTTTGCGCTCGCCATAAAGCATCTGCTGGTACGTCTATCTCTCCCATGCTATCTTTTTCAGTACGAAATTGACTCGACATAGTTGCTTCCTCATTGATCTGGTGTGACGGGATAATCCCAGTGATTCACAGACTTAATGACCGATACTACCTATAAGCATGGGGTGAAGATGCGTAACTTTCAAATGCTGGGGCTGATTTTTGTTCTTGCAGGCATGATTTCTATCACCGGTGAGGCACGTGAACTTCAGGTGCGGGTGACAGACAGTGACGGTGCCCCTTTACCTAAAGTGGTCGTCTCGAGCCAGCACTCTGTGCCGCAATCCTCACCTGCGATTGCGGTCATGGATCAGGTCGAGCGTTTGTTTGCACCTTTTATTCTGACCATTCAGCCCGGTGCTACAGTCAAGTTTCCCAACAGCGACAACATTCGTCATCAGGTCTATTCGTTCTCGCCCGCCAAGCCTTTTGAGCTGCCTTTGTACAGTAACAGGGAAGCGCCGCAGATGACCTTCCCAGCGGCGGGAGTGGTGGTACTTGGCTGCAACATTCATGACCATATGCGGGCTTACATTTATGTCAGTCCCTATCCACAGTCCGTCACCACCG
The DNA here is from genome assembly GCF_030466405.1 of Pseudidiomarina terrestris. Lineage (GTDB taxonomy): Bacteria > Pseudomonadota > Gammaproteobacteria > Enterobacterales > Alteromonadaceae > Pseudidiomarina > Pseudidiomarina terrestris. Next base: position 100,235 of record NZ_JAGGJF010000002.1, read on the forward strand.
ATGAGGACGGTAGAGCAGTTCTCGAAGTTGCAGCGGGCGCCAGTGATATTGTGCTCTGGTACCCTGGGCTCGGCGCTGAACCCACCGCTGCGCAGGAAGTGACGGTCGCTGCTGAACAGCAGCAGCTGGTGGTGCAATTACCGGTGCTGAAACAGCAGCAAACACCACCGCCAGTATCGTCTTTACAGCAACGTTTTAACCGATTGAAAGACAATGTTAACTAGTTTTCGTACGCGCCTGTTACTACTTTTCGTTGGTATCGCTGGCGGCGTGCTAATCGCCACGCTGATCGCTGTCACCGTTGCAACGCAAAACCAGGCTGAGCGTACGGTTGAGCGTGAACTGGCCGTAAGCGAACGCGTGCTGGGCGAGCTTCTCAGTATTCGCGGCGAGCAGCTTTTACAGGCTGCGCAGGTGCTGGCCGACGATTTTGGTTTTCGTGAAGCGGTGGCCAGTGGTGATGAGGCCACGCTAATTTCCGCTATGGTCAACCATGGTGAGCGTATCGGGACCCAGTTGATGGCTCTTTATCGCCCGGACGGTACCGAGTTAGCTGCGACCCATGACCTGGCTCAGGTGCGCTCAGGTGCCGATCTCCGCGGTATCCGGCAGGTCGATGATGAATTGTTTCAGCTGGTCACTGTGCCCGTGCGGGCGCCTGATATTATAGCCTACGCAACCTTAGGATTTCTGGTCGACGATGCGCTGGCCCAGTCTCTGAAGCAATTGACCAATGCCGATATCACCTTTTTTGACGGCGAACGGCAGCAGATTTTTGCCTCCAGTTTACCACTTTCGCAGCAACAGGCGCTGCTCGCAGATGTCCAACCCGACGCCGTAAAAGAATGGCTGGCGCAAACAGAAATGGCCGGGCATCTATCTACGGTCAACTCGGTAAATTTGCTGGTCAGTACCTCGCGCATGGAAGCTACCCAGGAATACCGCGCATTGCGCACCCAGTACTTTGGCTTTGGTCTGGCGTCGTTACTGGTGGCGCTGTTGCTGGCCATGGCCACAGCGCGGCAGTTTAATAAGCCGCTTCAGCGCCTGACGGCAGCCGCTGAAGCGCTGCGCCAGGGGGACTACGGTGAGCCTGTCGAGCTGGACCGTAACGATGAATTTGGCAAGCTTGGCGAAACCTTCAATACCATGCGTGGCGCCATCGCCGAGCGTGAACAAAAGATTGTTTATCAGCTTGAGCATGATCTGCTTACTGGCTTACCTAATCGTAAGTCACTGCATCGGTATCTGCAGCAGTTACTTGCACAGGGGCATAGTGGTTACGCACTCACCCTGAATATCCAGCGCTTTCGGGAGTTAAACGATCGCCTTGGACAGCGTTTTGGCGATGAGATTTTAAAGTTGGTTGCACGTCGTCTGCAGCAGGAATTTGCCAAAGACTGTTTTTTGGCGCGTCTGGCCGGCGACGAATTTGTCCTGGCTTGTAATGAACAGCTGCAGCCGGACGAGTTGAGACAGCGACTGTTAAAGCTGGTGCAGCAAAAATGGCAGGTGGCGGATACCTCTTATCGGCTGGAATTTCGTGCCGGGCTGGTGCGTTATCCCGAGCAAGGAAATGAAGTCGACGCCTTGTTAAGACGGGCCCAACTCGCGGCGCGCCTGGCCCAGCAGGATAAGCAGTTACTGGCTGAATATCAGCAAGGCAGTGACGAGAATTACATGCGTCGGTTGCAAGTGCTGCAGGCACTGCCGGAGGCCATTGCCGGGGGTAAACTGGAGTTGCATTATCAGCCGAAGCTGAGCTGTAACAGTGGCGAAGTGTTAGGTGCTGAAGCCCTGGTCCGTTGGCACCACCCGCAGCTGGGTGTGATTCGCCCCGATGAATTTATCCCGCTGGCTGAACAATCCGGTGACATTCTGCGTGTCACTCGCTGGGTCTGCGAAACCGCACTCAATCAACAACAGTATTGGCTCGAGCAGGGACATCAACTACAAGTGGCCGTGAATTTGTCGGCGATTGACTTACAGGATGCGAGCTTAGTAGATTTTATTCAACAGCAGCTAGCGCAACGCCGACTGCCAGCGCAGAACCTCACGCTGGAGGTCACAGAAAGCGCCGTTATGGCGGATCTGGAGCAAGCTCAGAAGCGGCTGACTGAATTACGGGATCTGGGTATAAAAATTGCTTTGGATGACTACGGTACGGGCTATGCATCGCTGGCACAGTTGAAGCACCTGCCGGTAGATGAACTAAAACTGGATCAGAGTTTCATCCGCGTTCTGCAAGCAGACAACAAAGATCGCATCATCGTTCACTCAACGCTGCGTCTGGCGCATCAGTTACAATTGTCGACCGTCGCCGAAGGGGTCGAAGAAGAATCTGCCTGGCGGGTGCTGCAGGATATGGGCTGCGACACGTTACAGGGGTATTATTTTAGCCGTCCTCTGGCGGCGGCTGAATTTGAACAATGGTTAATGAATGAGTCAGGGCAATTCATACAGCAAGGGCAAAATGACCAAGCACAACATGATCAAACTTTATCCTAGAACCTGGCGCAGCTGGTTGTTCATGGCGGCTTTACTGACTGGCTCGCAGGCCTATGCCGGCGACGGCAAACTCTTAGCTACGGGAGCAGTCACTTCTATTGAAGGAGCCGGTGGCGGCGGTATCGTGCCATGGGCGACGACGGCCAGCTACGCTGAAAAAGGCGAGTGGGGCTTTACAGTAAACGGCAATTTCGCCGACGTTGACGACTTTCAGCTCGGCGTGCAGAGTCTCAACGTCACTTATGGTAACCGCATTGAAATGAGTTATGCTCAGCAACGCCTGGGTCTCAATACCATCGGTGGTGATCTTCAGCAGCAAATCTATGGCCTCAAGGTGCGATTAAGCGGAGACCTGGTGTACGGTGATTTGCCGCAAATCAGCTTGGGCCTGCAGCACAAACGTAACACCACTTTTGCATTGCCCCAGGCGGTTGGAGCCGCCGACGATAGCGGCACCGATATTTATCTAAGTGCTGCAAAAGCATGGTTAGCCGGACCTTTTGAACGGACCTGGGTGGCCAATCTTACGCTTCGCGCCACAAAAGCCAATCAACTCGGCTTGTTAGGTTTTGGCGGCGATAAAAATGACGACTACGAAGCCATGGCGGAAGCCAGTCTGGGCATGTTTGTAAATCGTCATTGGTTAATCGGGGCTGAGTATCGACAAAAGCCCGACAATCTCGGCTTTGCCAAGGAGTACGACTGGCGCGATATCTTTGTCGGCTGGTTTCCGAACAAATCCGTGGCCTTGGTGGTCGCTTATGTTGATCTGAAATCGATCGCAGGGCTTCCCGATCAAACCGGCGCTTACGCTTCTTTACAGATTAGTTTTTAAGGTACCGTCATGAAACATTTAGTTGCGCTGCTAGTTCTCTGCGCTGTGAGTATTGCGCCTTCGCTGGCACAGGCCAAATCTGACACTTTGTATCAGGAACTTGGCGCCCAGCAGGGAATTAGCGATTTGATGACGACCTTTGTACTCGAGATCGCAGAGGATGAACGCGTGATTCATCATTTCGAGAATGTCGACATTGACCGCTTTCATCGCATGTTGAGTTTACATCTTTGCGAACTGACGGGCGGTCCCTGCACCTATACCGGTGCCGATATGGTGGAAGTCCACCGCGGCATGGCAATTACTCGCGCTGAGTTTAATGCTGTCGTTGAAGACTTGATTGCTGCCATGGAAGCGGAAGGTGTGCCAACAGCAACTCAGAATAAATTGCTGGCACGGCTAGCTGAGTTGCATGGTGAGATTGTTGCACGCTAGCTGCTTATCGTTGTGTTAAGACCTATAAAAAAGGCCGCTCATCTGAGCGGCCTTTGCCTATGTATTTGTGTTCACTACAGGTTTATACGTTAAAGCGGAACAGAATCACATCGCCATCTTTAACAATGTACTCTTTGCCTTCTTCACGACGTTTACCAGCTTCTTTCGCGCCTTGCTCACCTTTGTGAGTGACGTAATCGTCAAAACCGACGACCACCGCGCGGATAAAACCTTTCTCAAAGTCAGTGTGAATCTTACCGGCCGCCTGTGGCGCCGTTGCACCGATAGGGATGGTCCAGGCACGAACTTCTTTCGGACCCGCGGTAAAATAGGTCTGTAAATTGAGCAGTTCATAGCCACCACGAATGACGCGATTCAGGCCTGGCTCTTCAATCCCCAGGTCGTTCATAAACTCAACTTTTTCTTCATCGTCAAGTTCAGCGATCTCTGATTCGATTTCAGCACATACCGGCACCACGATAGCGTCTTCTTTGGAAGCGATCTCACGAACCTTATCCAGATATGGGTTATTCTCGAAACCGTCATCGTTGACGTTGGCGATGTACATGGTCGGCTTCAGAGTCAGCAGGTTGTAAGAGCGAATGGTAGCGCGCTCGTCTTTGGTCAGGCTTACCGAGCGAGCCATTTCGCCGTTTTCCAGAGCTGGCAGCAGTTTCTCCAACACCTGAATTTCAGCAGCGGCTTGCTTATCGCCGCCTTTAGCTTTCTTCGACTGGCGATGAATAGCCTTTTCAACGCTATCCAGATCGGCCAGGGCAAGTTCGGTGTTGATCACTTCTATATCCGATTGCGGATCCACTTTGCCGGAGACGTGAACAATATTATCGTTCTCAAAGCAACGCACCACATGCCCGATAGCATCGGTTTCACGAATGTTGGCGAGGAACTGGTTACCCAGACCTTCGCCTTTGGAGGCGCCTTTGACCAGGCCTGCGATATCAACGAACTCCATCGTTGTTGGCAGTACCCGCTGTGGATTGACGATAGCAGCGAGTTGATCCAGCCGTGGGTCGGGAACTGCAACCACACCGGTGTTTGGCTCGATAGTACAGAAAGGGAAGTTGGCTGCCTCGATTCCGGCTTTAGTTAAGGCGTTGAACAAGGTCGATTTACCCACATTAGGTAAGCCGACAATACCGCATTTGAATCCCATCTTAATTCTCGCTCTGTGCTTTGAAACTATGTAATTGCTGCTGAGCAGCGCGCATATCACCAGCGATCACTAACTCGATGCTGGCGCAGGCTTGCGTAATGGTATCGTCCATCAGATGCTGGTCAGTTGCTGGCGCTTTGCCTAACACATACCCGGTGACTTTACTTTTATGACCGGGATGACCGATACCAATACGTAAGCGATGAAAATCAGGGCTACCCAATGCTGCAGTGATGTCTTTAATACCATTATGACCACCACTACCGCCGCCGGTTTTGAACTTTGCTACACCGGGAGGTAAGTCGAGCTCGTCGTACGCGACGAGTATTTCATCAGGCTGGATCTTAAAAAAGTTTGCTAATGCCGCCACTGCTTTGCCGCTTTTGTTCATAAAGGTCATGGGTTGGAGTAAACGTACGTCCCAACTACCTTTTTGAATGCGTGCGGTGTGGCCGAAAAACTTCGTTTCAGGTTGCAAGCTTTGTCCGTGTCGGCGAGCGAACTCATCGACCAACCAAAAGCCAGCGTTATGGCGGGTTTGCAAATATTCGGGGCCTGGATTACCCAGGCCCACGATTAAACGAATTGCAGACATGACGAGCTTATTCTTCGTCTTTCTTGTCTTCTTCTTCGCTTTCTTTAGCCGTTGGAACTTCCGCAGAAATTTCTTCAGCTTCTGGTTCTGGTTCTTTCTCAATGCGTGGAGCAATGATAGATACAACCGCCTGGTCGTGATCTTCACCTTTGGTTAACTCAACCAGTTCAACGCCGTTTGGCAGTTGCAGGTCGGTTAAGTGCAAGGTTTGACCCATTTCAAGACCGGCCACGTCAACTTCCAGATATTCTGGTAAGTCTTTTGGCAAGCAGTTGATCTCAACGTCATTCACATGGTGAACAACAACGCCACCTTCATCTTTCACGCCTTTAGCAGTTTCTTCGTTCAAGAAATGCAATGGAACGTGAGTATGTAGCTTCTGACCTTTCTCTACGCGTTGGAAGTCAAGGTGAGTAAGTTTTGGCTTGTAAGGGTGACGTTGTACGTCTTTCAAGATGGCCTGGTGTTTCTTGCCGTCGATGACCAGCGTCAAAATGTGCGAATAGAAGGCTTCGTAGTCCGCCATGTTGTTCACTTTGTTGTGATCCAGCGTTAACGAAACGGCTTCTTTGTTCGCACCGTACAAGATTGCAGGCACTTTGTCTGCGCGACGCAGGCGGCGGCTCGCACCTTTCCCTGTATCCTTACGCAGCTCTGCTTGAATAGTAAAATCTATAGTCGACATAATGGAGTGTCTCCGTTAAATAAAAATAAGTCGGTTATTCGCGACCAAATATCCGACACTTTCCTGAAATTCTTTAGGCCAATTTCGAGGGCGCGGAATAGTACCACCCGCGCCCCCGGAATTCAATCAATACTCGAACATTGCCGAGATAGACTCTTCATTGCTGACACGGCGCAGGGCTTCGGAAAGCATGCCGCTGAGGGTCAGTTGATGAACTTTGTCCAGTGCTTTCATTTCGGCACTCAGAGGAATACTGTCAGTCACGACCACCTGATCAATATTCGAGTCGCGGATATTACCTACCGCATTGCCTGAGAATACCGGATGCGTGGCATAAGCAAAGACGCGGCGTGCGCCATGTTCTTTGAGCGCATCTGCAGCTTTACACAAGGTACCGCCAGTATCGATCATGTCGTCTACGATAATGCAGTCGCGGCCTTGCACGTCACCGATAATGTGCATGACTTGGGACTCGTTGGCACGGGGCCGACGTTTATCGATGATTGCGAGATCGATGTCGTTCAGCAGTTTGGCAATGGCTCGTGCTCTTACTACACCACCGATATCAGGGGAAACCACAACAGGATTATCAAAATCTTGCTGACGCAGGTGTTCGAGTAATACCGGACTGGCAAAGACGTTATCAACAGGAACATCAAAGAAGCCCTGGATTTGCTCTGCATGAAGGTCAACGGTTAACACCCGGTCCACACCCACGCTGGATAGAAAGTCGGCGATAACTTTGGAGGTGATAGGTACCCGGGCCGAACGTACGCGACGATCCTGACGGGCGTAGCCAAAGTAAGGCATCACCGCGGTGATACGACCTGCCGATGCACGACGCAAGGCGTCGACCATGACAATCAGTTCCATCAGGTTGTCGTTGGTTGGAGCACAGGTGGACTGGAGGATAAAAACGTCAGAACCGCGGACATTTTCGTTGATCATTACGCTGATCTCACCGTCACTAAAACGGCCAACTTCGGCATCACCGAGTTTGATAAAGAGTCGGTCAGCAATTTTCTGGGCGAGTTCTGGCGTGGCGTTGCCAGCGAATAGCTTCATGTCAGGCACACTAAACCTCAATCATGGTTGGTCAGGTTGTCAGTTGAAGCCTGCCGCAGTTGCTGGCAGACCGGGGATTCATTCAGGCCTCGCGCGACAAATCCTGTCCATTGTGCAGGCATCCTTGCCAGGGCAGCGCGGGCCATCTCTTGGCTTTCAAATGATCCGAAAAGGCATGCTCCGGTACCCGTAAGCCGAGTTGGCGCGTATTCTACCAACCAGTCGAGGGCGTTGGCAACTTCGGGGTGCAAACGACGTACCAAAGGCTCGAATACATTTTCGGTGTGTTGGGTACTCCAATCCCAGCTATTGACCGGAGCGCAGTCGCGGCGCAGCTCGGGATGCTGAAAAATAGTAGCGGTGCGAATATGTACTTTAGGGTCCACCACCAAATACCAGGGGCTGGCTGGAGCCACCGGCGTCAGGCGTTCACCTACGCCTTCAGCGAACGCCGCATGGCCGTGGATAAACACCGGGACATCGGCCCCGAGTTGCAGCCCCAGCTGAGCCAGTTGCTCAGTGCTCAGCGACAGTTGCCAGAGTTGGCGTAAGGCCAGCAATGTGGTGGCCGCATCTGATGAACCGCCGCCGAGTCCGCCGCCGTAGGGAAGCCGCTTATCAAGAATAATGCGGGCGCCTTGTGCGGGCTGGTTATTGGCTAGGGCCCAGTCCTGCAAGGCGCGGGCTGCCCGCACCACCAGGTTGTCATCATTCTCGAGCTGCGGGTCAGAGCATTGAAAGTCCAGCTTGGCGGTCGCTAAGCGGGTAAAGCTCAAACTGTCGTGCCGGTCCAGGAACTGGAATACCGTCTGTAACTCATGGTAGCCATCGCTGCGACGGCCGGTGATATGCAAAAACAGATTGAGTTTTGCCGGTGCGGGTAAGACTAAAGTTTCCACTGACTGACCTTTAATTTAATGCGCCACTCAGGGCTGATAAGTTCCAGTTGATGAGGCATAAGATAGGATTGCTCAGCCTGGTAGCTGCTTAGCTCAACCTGCCACTTCTCGCTGGTCGTTGTCACCAGATACCGATTCAGTGTGGCGTAGGGCTTACCGTCCAGGTCATGCAGTTGATAGCTCAGCTGCACTGCGCCATCAGGGCGCCGGCCGGTGATGACTTCGCTGAGCAGCTGCAGGGGCAGCTGAAAATTGAAGATGCGGGCAATCAGTTGCTCGGCAGTAACACCGTAATAGGGCTGCCCTTCTTCATCGAAAAAGGTGGCACCGGTGAGATCTTCCTCAAGGCGCGCCAGGGTGCCTTTCAATGGATGATAAAAGCGCAGACGCATTTCGCCAGGGGCGTGCTGCCACTCAAGGTAAACCGCGTCACGGTCATCTTCAACACGATTAAACAGCGCGAGCTGTCCGCTGATGCTCCAGTCTGTCAGGCTGGCGATAGCCTGCTGATGGCGTTCAGCGGCATTTCGATCGATTGCACTCTGCGGAATTTCCGGAGGTGCTGCCGCGCAGCCACTCAGCAGTAGGGCAACGATTAGCAGTAGACGTACTTTCATGAAGGTTTCCCACTGTTGGTGTGCTTTTCATCATCGGGCCTTTAACGTACAATTAGCGGCGTTTTGCAGTGCCAGAGGCTCGCTTACTTTTCATTATGACTATTTTTGCACTCGGTGTTAACCATAAAACCGCTTCGGTCGATTTGCGCGAGCAAGTGGCCTTCTCTCCCGAGCAGCTGCATCAGGCGCTACCCGCTTTGCGTGCGCAGACTGGCGTGCGCGAAGCCGTCATTGTTTCGACCTGTAATCGCACCGAGATCTACTGTCATGCCGACAGTGTAGATGGTCCTTCGGTGGATTTACTGCTGGGCTGGTTAGCAGGTTATCACGGGGTGTCCGCAACCCAGTTGCAGGAACACAGTTATTGTCATACCGACGCGGCAGCTATTGATCACTTAATGCGGGTGGCCAGTGGACTGGACTCGTTGATCTTAGGCGAGCCGCAGATCCTCGGTCAGGTCAAACAGGCGTACCAGTTCGCCAAGAACCAAGCCAGTGTGGGCGGGATTCTGGAGCGTTTGTTTCAACAGACTTTTCATATTGCCAAGCGGGTACGCAGTGAGACGGCCGTGGGTGAAAATGCCGTTTCCGTAGCTTTTGCTGCGGTCAACCTGGCGCGGCATATTTTTGCCGAGCTGCAGCAGGCCTCGGTGCTGCTGGTCGGTGCCGGTGACACCGCCGAGCTGGTGGCGCAACATCTGACTGAGATAGGAGTGAAACGCCTCTCTGTCGCGAACCGAACACTGATGCGTGCCGAAACCGTTGCCACTAAATTTGGTGGTCACGCCCATACCCTGGGTGAACTGCCGGAGCTGTTGCCGCAGGCGGATATCGTCATCAGTTCCACGGCCAGCACCTTGCCGATTATCGGTAAAGGCTTAATCGAAAGTGCCCTCAAACAACGGCGGCGCCGCCCGATGCTGTTGATTGATTTAGCTGTGCCGCGTGATATTGAAGCACAAGTGAATGATCTGAATGATGCGTATCTGTACAGTGTTGACGATTTACAGGGCATTATTCAGGAAAATCTGCGCAACCGGGAAGAAGCGGCAAGCCAGGCGCAGACAATGATCGCCGAGCAGACACAAAATTTTATGAGCTGGTTGCGGACGCTGGATCATGTCGATGTATTGCGCGACTTTCGTCAACAGACCGAGCGTCTGGCGCAAGAGCAAATGCAGCGGGCGTCGAATCAGTTGGCCGCCGGGAAGCCAGCGGACGAGGTGTTAGCAGAGTTGACCCAGCGTCTGACCAATCAGTTTTTACACGCACCCACGCGGATGATGCGTGAGGCCGGGGCAAAAGGTGACTACCAGACTTTGGCCTTATTTCAACAAATCTATAATGACGATAACGACTAAGGTTTCTGCGCAATGATGAATCCTTCCATTACCCGCAAACTTGAAGCTTTGCTGGAACGCTATGAAGAAGTTCAGCACTTACTGAGTGATGCGGGCGTAATTGCCGATCAAGATCGGTTTCGCGGCTTATCGCGGGAATACTCACAGTTAGAAGAATTGGTAAAATGTTTTCGCGATTATCAACAAGCCCAGGAAGACGGGCAGGCCGCGGAAGAGATGCTGGCCGAAGATGATGCAGAGATGCGCGAGATGGGGCAGGCCGAACTTGAAACGGCCAAAGCCCGGCAAGAGCAACTGGAGCAGGAGCTACAGATCCTGTTGCTGCCCCGCGATCCCAACGATGACCGCCCGTGTTATCTGGAAATTCGTGCCGGTGCCGGCGGTGATGAAGCAGCGATTTTCGCGGGTGATTTGTTTCGCATGTACAGCCGTTACGCTGAACAGCATGGCTGGAAAGTCAGCATTGTTAACGCTAATGAAGGTGAACACGGCGGCTACAAAGAGGTGATTGCTCACATTTCCGGTGATGGGGCCTACGGTCGTATGAAATTTGAATCTGGCGGTCATCGCGTGCAGCGGGTTCCGGAAACCGAATCCCAGGGACGTGTGCATACCTCCGCCTGTACGGTTGCGGTGTTACCGGAAGTGCCGGAAGCCGAAGCCATCGAGATCAACCCGGCGGATTTACGCGTTGATACTTTCCGCGCCTCAGGTGCCGGTGGTCAGCACGTTAACCGTACCGATTCTGCGATCCGTATTACCCACTTACCATCAGGCTTTGTGGTTGAATGTCAGGATGAACGTTCACAACATAAAAACCGCGCCAAAGCGATGTCAGTGCTGCAGGCCCGGTTGCAACAGTACGCCGATGACAAGCGTCGGCAGGAAGAACAGTCCACCCGCCGGAGTCTGGTCGGTAGTGGCGATCGCTCTGAGCGCATTCGCACTTATAACTATCCGCAGGGCCGGGTCAGCGACCACCGTATCAATTTGACCTTATACCGCCTGGAAGAGGTCTTAAACGGTAGCTTGGATCTGATTCTTGACGCTATTGTGCAGGAACATCAGGCTGACCAGCTGGCAGCGCTGGCTGAGTCGCAGGGCTAATGACGACAGAGCATCCGGTGCAGTCAGTGCGGGCGGCGTTAGTTTGGGCGCGCGCGCAGCTGGATGCCAGCGCGTCACCAGCTTTAGATGCAGAAGTGTTGCTTGCGCACGTCATGCAACAATCGCGAACCTATCTGCACACCTGGCCTGAGCGCACGCTGAGCAGTGCTGAGCACGCTCATTTTCTCGAACTCACGCGCGCGCGCGCGGCGGGTACTCCGATTGCCCATTTGCTGGGCAGTCGTGAATTCTGGTCCCTTGAGTTGCTGGTGAACGACAGTACTCTGATCCCCCGACCTGATACTGAAGTGCTGGTGGAAAAAATACTGCAACTGGGGTTACCAGAAGGTGCCCGGGTGCTGGACCTTGGCACGGGGACCGGCGCTATTGCCCTGGCGCTGAAATCCGAACATCCGGATTGGCAGCTGACGGCTGTGGATCAGTCAGCAGCTGCGGTAGAGCTTGCTAAAACCAACGCCGAACGCTTGCAGCTCGAGTGTGAAATTCTGCAGAGTGACTGGTTCAGTGCCTTGGCCGCCACTCCAGCTGCGGATTTTGACTGTATTGTCGCCAATCCGCCTTACATCGCAGCGGATGATCCGCATTTGCAGCAGGGCGATGTGCGGTTTGAGCCTGTCACTGCTTTGGTCGCCAGTGACAACGGCTTTGCCGATTTGCAGCATATTATCACCACCGCGCGGCGCTATTTAAAAGCTGGCGGCTGGCTGGTGCTTGAGCACGGCTGGCAACAAGCGGCGGGATGCCGCGAACTGCTGCAGGCGGCCGGCTATGAAGCTGTCGCCAGCGGCACGGACTATGCTAATCTGGAACGGATGAGTTTCGGACAGTGGTGTGACGCCAGCAAGGTCACAAGTGAAAAGGGAGGCAGTTGATGATGTCGAGTGATTTTATTTTCGCCAACGAACCGCTGGAACCTGCGAAAGAAGATAAGCCAAGCTCCAGGACAAAATGGAAACTGCTCATCGTTGATGATGAAAAAGAAGTGCATGCAGTGACACGGCTGGCGCTTATGGATGTGGTCTTCGAAGATGCAGGGTTGGAGTTCATCAGTGCTCACTCACTGGCCGAGGCCAAGCAACAAATCGCGCAGCACCCAGATCTGGCCATCGCTCTGCTGGATGTGGTCATGGAGACTGATGACGCCGGTTTACAGGTTGCTAACTACATCCGCCACGACTGCAATAACCGTAGCACACGAATTATTTTGCGCACTGGCCAGCCCGGTCAGGCACCAGAGCGCGCAGTGGTCATGAATTATGATATCAATGACTACAAAGCCAAGACTGAACTGACCTCACAAAAATTATTTACCAGCGTCATGTCGGCATTGCGTTCGTATCGTGACATTATGCAGGTCGAGCGCCAACGGCAACGACTCCAGCGACGCTTAGATAAGATGAATGACCTACTCAAACACAATTATCCGCAAGCTTGGCAAGCGGTCCAACAACAACAGCAAGAAGAGGACAACCCGTGATTCCATTTGAAGCTTTGAAGCATCTGCACGTCACTTTTGTAGTGCTAAGTGTGTTATTATTCGTGCTGCGTTTTTTCTGGCGGTGTATTGATGCCAGGGTCGCGCAGCAGAAGTGGGTCAAGATTGTCCCGCACGTTATCGATACTCTGTTGCTGCTGACCATCATTGGTATGTTGCTGCATTGGCAGCAATGGCCATGGCAAACCGCCTGGTTAGCGAACAAAACATTAGGCTTGTTCGGCTATATCGTATTTGGCTTAGTGGCCATGAAGGCGACCACCCCAACTTTCCGTTACGGTGGTTTTATCATCGCTTTGGGTTGGATTGGCTTCCTGTTTCACGTGGCCTTTTCAAAACAAGCTCTTATAGGTTAAAAAATAGGATTCTATGCAGTTTTCGTACCTTGAACATGTCGACCATGAGTTACTCCCCACCATAGAAATTCTGTGGGAAGTGAGTCGTGTCTTCCATACTGACAGTGATCACTATGTCAGTTCTTTTTATCAGCAACTCAGCGCCTTAAAGGAGAGTCCTGAGCTGGCGGATAAAGAGGGCAGTGAACGGTTACGGGAACTGTGTAAGCAATTTTATTTACAACTGGGCTTTAGTAAGGCGCCAGAACCGCTGTTGAGCAGCAAACGTGTGTTGCTCGATCGGGCTATCAGATTACGTACTGGTGAGCCTTTGACGCTGGCGCTGCTGCTGCAGGAGGCCGCGTCTTATCATGGTCTGGTGCTCGAGCTCATCGATTTTCCGGGGTATCCGCTGCTGCGTTTTGATCATGACCAGTGCAGCTACTTTGTTGACCCTGTCAATGGCGAAATGTTGCTGGACCAGCAGGTGCAGCAACGATTTGAAGATGCTGTTGAAGAAGAGGACGATGAAGAGGACTTCAGTTGGGAAATGCTGGAAACTGCCGAGCAGAAAGTCATTGTGGTTCGCTATTTATCGGAGCTTAAGCATGCGTTCATCACTGACCGCCGTTTTGCTGATGCCCTGACAACGGTGCATATGCTGCTTGCGGTGTTACCCGATGACCCTTACGAAATCCGGGATCGCGGCTACATTCTTGAAGAACTCGACTGTAACCACGTGGCGGTTGACGACTACCAATACTTTGTCGAACAATGCCCTGATGATCCCAGTGCTCAATTATTGCGCTTACAACTAGAAAACTGGACCACGCCGCAAACGGTTTTGCACTAATCCCGTGCGTCTTAACATCCACTAAAATAAGAATAAGAGGTAGTCGTGGAAGCAACTCCTTTAATTACCAATGATGGTGTGATTTTCGGCCTACTGGCCGTTATCCTGGGGGCAATTTTCTATACCCAGCAGAGCGGTCACTCGTTCTGGCAGAAATTTTATAAATGGGTTCCGGCACTGTTATTGTGCTATTTCGTGCCCTCGCTACTGAATACCTTTGGTGTCGTTAATGGTAGTGAAACCGGCATCTATCCGCTGGTCATGAGCTATCTGCTGCCCGCCACTTTGGTGCTGTTAACCCTAAGCCTGGACCTGAAAGCCATTGCCCGGCTTGGACCAAAGCTGATTATATTATTCCTCACCGGTACCGTTGGTATCGTGATCGGTGGCCCGATTGCCTTACTGCTGGTTTCCATCCTATTCCCTGAAATGCTGGGCGGAGCAGGTCCTGATGCGGTCTGGCGCGGCATGACGACCATTGCCGGCAGCTGGATTGGCGGTGGTGCCAACCAAGCCGCAATGAAAGAAGTTTACGAAGTCGGCGGTGAGATTTTCTCGGCGATGGTGACCGTTGATATTATCGTTGCCAACCTGTGGATGGCGGTTTTACTCTACATGGCTGCCAACAGTAAAACCATTGACACCCGCATCGGCGCTGATACCAGTGCCATCGAAGCCATCAAAGAGCGCGTGGAAACCTTCGAAGCTGAGCACCGTCGCGAAGCAAAACTACCTGATTACGTGTTTATTCTGGCCGTAGGTTTCGGTGTCGCCGGCATTGGTCACTTAGGTGCTGATATCATCGCACCTTATATTGCTGATAACGTACCGGCACTGGTTGATTTCAGTCTGGATAAAAAATTCTTCTGGCTGATCGTGATTGCGACCACCCTTGGCGTAGCTTTGTCCTTCACTCCAGCACGCAAACTTGAAGGGGTAGGCGCGTCGAAAATTGGTTCGCTCTTTGTTTATATCCTGGTCGCTACTATAGGCTTGCACATGGATGTCAGCGCCATTGTTGAAGTTCCTAAGTACTTCCTGATTGGTGCGATCTGGATGCTGATTCATGCTGGCCTGATGTTGTTGGTGGCACGCTTATTGAAAGCCCCGGTGTTTTACATGGCGGTTGGCAGCCAGGCGAATGTCGGCGGTGCCGCATCAGCTCCTGTGGTGGCGTCTGCTTTTCACCCGTCATTGGCTCCGGTAGGGGTATTATTAGCGGTGCTGGGTTATGCACTAGGTACTTATATGGCCTATATTTGTGGGCAAATCCTTCGTGTCATTGCCACCGGCTAAGGAATTATTGTGATCAATACGCAAGTTATCAAAATCGGTGACGTGCAAGTGGGAAACCACTTGCCGTTTGTGCTCTTCGGCGGCATGAATGTCCTTGAATCAAGAGATCTGGCAATGCAAGTGGCTGAGCATTATGTTGAAGTCACCCAACGCCTTGGTATTCCTTTTGTTTTCAAAGCATCTTTTGATAAAGCCAATCGTTCTTCCATCCACTCCTATCGCGGACCTGGAATGGAAAAAGGATTGGAGATCTTTGCTGAGATCAAACAGACCTTTAACGTACCGATTATTACCGACGTGCATGAACCCTATCAGGCCAAGCCGGTCGCCGAAGTCGCTGATATTTTGCAACTTCCGGCGTTCTTAGCACGGCAGACGGATCTGGTCGTGGCGATGGCGGAAACCGGTGCAGTGATTAATGTGAAGAAACCACAGTTTCTTGCACCTCAGGAAATGCGGCATATTTTGAAAAAATTTGCCGAAGCTGAGAATCGCAAGGTTATTTTGTGCGAGCGCGGCAGTTCCTTTGGTTACAACAATTTAGTCGTGGATATGCTGGGTATGGATGAGATGCGCCAGATGGCACCGGTAATGTTCGATGCAACGCATGCATTGCAGCGACCAGGTGGCCGCGCTGACTCAGCTGATGGCCGCCGGGCGCAAGCAGCAGTGCTGGCGCGTTCGGGAATGGCGCTGGGGTTAGCGGGGCTGTTTATTGAAGCTCATCCGGATCCAGATCAGGCAAAATGTGACGGACCCTGCGCTCTGCCGCTCAGTAAACTTGAACCCTACCTGCAACAGATGCAGGCAGTGGACGAGTTAGTCAAAAATTTCGCCGAGCTCGATACCTCGACGAGTTAACAAAGAAGCTGGTCAGATCCTTGCACCGTTGCCTGACATGCTATAAATTAAAACGCATGTTTAAAATGGATGTTCCAAACGGCGGTGAAGATGGCTAAGCGCATCACAACCCAAGAAAAAATTCTAAATGCTGCCGAGGCCTTGTTCGCAGAGCAGGGCTTCGAGCAAACCTCCTTACGTCAAATCACAACCGAAGCAGCGGTCAATTTAGCTTCAGTGAATTATCATTTCGGTTCCAAGAAAGCGCTGATTCAGGCGGTGATGGCGCGCTATCTGGAAATCTTTATGCCTGCGTTACGGACGCAACTCGAAGGCCTCGGCGCCAAGGGCAGCTTCACTACGCGCGACGTTTTTGATCGTTTCCGTACGCCGCTGAGCGAATTGCGGCAGGTGCGCAAGCATGGTCCGACTCTGTTCCTGAGCCTGCTGGGCTTTGCCTATGCGGAAATTCAGGGACATCTGCGGCGTTACACCATGGAACACTTTGGTGATGTGATGGCGCTGTTACTGGATACCTTGCATCAGGCGAATCCAAAATTAAGTCCCGTAGATATGTTCTGGCGTCTACACTTTGTGTTGGGCGCGACCGTTTTTGCTCAGGTTTCCGGTCCGGCGTTGCGGGAAATCGCTGCAGCCGACTTCGGTGAAGCCGTGGCCGCCGATCAGGTGATTGATCGATTGATTCCATTTTTAGCTGGTGGCGTTGACGCCACCACCGCTGAGTAGCATTCAAAGTACTAAGTACGAGGGTAGGTTATGGAAATTCTGATTCTTTTAGTCGTCGCTGTAGTACTGCTTTTTGCAGTAAAAGAAATCCGCCGTAGCCTGATCAGCCGGCCGATGTTTGGCTTCTTTAAACGCGTCCTGCCGCCGTTGTCTGACACCGAGCGTGAGGCTATGACCGCAGGTGACGTGTGGTGGGATGCAGAGCTTTTCAGTGGGCGGCCGGACTGGCACAAATTCCAGCAGGCGGCGCCGCCAAAGTTTACCGAAGCTGAACAGGCTTTTATTGATAACGAACTGGAAACCTTGCTGGCGATGCTGGATGACTTCAAGATCGTTCAGCAAGATTGCGATATGCCCAAAAAAGTATGGGATTACATTCGCAAAGAGAAATTTTTCGCGATGATCATCGGTAAAGAGTTTGGCGGCCTGGATTTCTCTCCGGCGGCGAACTCGCACATCGTCTCCCGCATTGCCACGCGTTCCATCAGTGCTGCGGTATCGGTGATGGTGCCCAACTCACTGGGTCCAGGCGAACTCCTGACCCATTACGGTACGGACGAGCAGAAAAAGTATTGGCTGCCACGCCTGGCAGATGGCACGGATATTCCTTGTTTTGCGCTCACTGGCCCGGAAGCTGGCTCGGATGCCGGGGCAATCCCGGATACCGGTATCATCTGTAAAGGTGAGCACGAAGGTAAAGAAGTTTTAGGTATCCGGCTGAACTGGGACAAACGTTACATCACGCTGGCACCGGTCGCTACGGTCGTAGGGCTGGCGTTCAAGCTGCACGATCCTGAAGGTTTAATTGGTGACAAAGAAGATATTGGTATCACCTGTGCACTGATCCCTGCCAACCATGAGGGTGTTACGACCGGTGATCGTCACTTGCCACTGAATCAGGCCTTTATGAACGGTACCACGTCAGGGCAAGATGTTTTCATCCCACTGGATTGGATTATTGGTGGTAAGGACTACGCAGGTAAGGGCTGGCGCATGCTGATGGAATGCTTGTCGGCAGGCCGCGGTATTTCTTTACCGGCGCTGGCCACGGCGACCGGACACATGGCGCAACGTATGACCGGTGCCTACGCTTATGTACGACAGCAGTTCGGCTTGCCGATTGGCAAGTTTGAAGGGGTCCAGGAAGCTATGGGGCGTATCGGTGGTACCAATTACACCATCGAATCCATGCGGCGACTCACCGTAGCTGCGTTGTGTGAAGGCAAGAGCCCGTCAGTGATCACGGCGATGACGAAATACCATATGACGGAAATGGGCCGTGAGGTCATTGAAGCGGCCATGGATGTGCATGCCGGTAAGGGCATTCAGCTGGGTCCGAAAAACTACCTTGGTCATGGCTACATGGCCACCCCGGTATCCATTACCGTTGAAGGCGCGAATATACTAACGCGTAACCTGATGATTTTTGGCCAGGGCGCGACGCGTTGCCATCCCTACGTGCTCAAAGAAATGGACGCGGCCGCCAACCCTGATGAAGAGCAAGGCTTAAGAGATTTCGATGAGCTGCTGCTGAAACACATTGGTTTCGCCGCCAGTAACTTCTTTGGTAGCTTCTGGATGGGGCTGACTGGAGCGCGCTTTAATTCCAGTCCAATCAGTGGTCCTACTGCTCGTTACTATCAACAGCTGACACGCATGAGCCGCGCTCTGGCGCTGACTGCAGACGCAGCAATGCTGATACTGGGTGGTGACCTGAAGCGCAAAGAAATGCTGTCAGCGCGGCTGGGAGATGTCCTCAGCCACCTGTACATGGCTTCTGCGGTACTCAAGCGTTACGAAGACGACGGTCGTCAAAGTGGTGATCTGGTTTACGTGAATTATGCATTGCAACATCACCTGCACGCCATCGGTGAAGCCTTCGACGGTTTCTTCGCAAACTTCCCCAACCGCGTGATTGCCTGGGGCTTACGCGTTGCAATTTTCCCGTTAGGGATTCATTACAACGCTCCTGCGGATGAGTTGTTGCAAGGCATTGCCGACAGCATGATGGAGCCGGGCGTCACCCGTGACCGCCATACCTTCCTGTGTTACTGGAAAGATGATCCTAAAGATATGACCGGTCATATGGAGCTGGCATTTACCGCTATGAAAGCACATGAGAGTGTCTACAAACGCTTGCAGAAAGCTGAGAAACGTGGCGAGATTGCGCCCAACCTGGCGGGCGACGAGCTGGTGAAAGCGGCGCGGAAAGCGGACATTTTAAGTGCCGACGAGGCGAAGAGCCTCAAGCAGGTAGAGAAACTGCGGATTGCGGCGATTGCCGTGGATCAGTTCGCACCAGGGACCCTGGAAAAGAGAACGTTCGCTAAGTAGCGAACGTTCTTTTCGGGTCAGGGATGACCGTTAGCCAATCGGTTTATAACGCATGCGGTGCGGTTGCATCGCTTGCTCACCGAGGCTCTGTTTCATATAAGCTTCGTAATCCGTGTAGTTACCTTCATAGAAGTTAATCTGGCCTTCGTCACGGTAATCCAGGATGTGCGTCGCGACGCGATCCAGGAACCAACGGTCGTGCGAAATCACCATTGCTGAGCCCGGGAATTCGAGTAAGGCTTCTTCCAGTGCCCGCAGGGTTTCTACATCAAGGTCGTTGGTTGGCTCATCGAGCAGCAACAGGTTGCCGCCAGCTTTTAACAACGCTGCCAGGTGCACCCGATTACGCTCACCGCCCGATAACTCACCAATGCGCTTCTGCTGGTCGTTACCACGGAAGTTGAAACGACCGACATAAGCGCGACTGTTGATTTCAAAGTTACCAATGCGGAGGATGTCCTGACCGTCGGAAATTTCCTGCCAGACGGTATTTTTGTCATTCATGTTGTCGCGGAATTGGTCGACACTGGCGAGCTGCACAGTTTCGCCAAGTTCAACCGTACCGCCGTCCGGCTGCTCTTTGCCGGTGATCATACGGAACAGCGTTGATTTACCCGCACCGTTGGGACCGATAATGCCGACAATGGCACCTTTTGGCACACTGAAGCTCAAATCATCAATCAACACGCGACCATCGTAAGCTTTCTGCAGGTGTTCAACTTCAAGTACCTTGTCACCCAGGCGTGGACCCGGTGGAATAAACAGCTCGTTGGTCTCGTTACGCTTCTGATAATCGCCACTTTGCAGTTCTTCAAAGCGCGACATCCGGGCTTTACTCTTCGCCTGCCGGCCTTTCGGATTCTGACGCACCCATTCCAGCTCCTGCTTGATGCTGCGCTGGCGGGCTTTTTCGCTTTTCTCTTCCTGCTCCAGCCGTTTTTCTTTTTGTTCCAGCCAGGAGGAGTAGTTGCCTTCCCACGGAATGCCGTAACCACGGTCAAGCTCTAGGATCCAGCCGGCGACGTTGTCGAGGAAATAGCGATCGTGGGTAATGGCAACGACAGTACCATCGTACTCGTGCAAGAAGGTTTCCAGCCAGGCTACGGACTCAGCATCAAGGTGGTTGGTCGGTTCATCGAGTAGCAGCATGTCCGGCTTGCTGAGCAACAAGCGGCAGATAGCTACGCGCCGGCGTTCACCACCAGAGAGGACACTGATTTTGCTGTCCCATGGCGGCAGGCGCAGCGAGTCAGCAGCACGCTCAAGAATATTGTCCAGATTATGGCCGTCTTTGGCTTGAATGATAGCTTCCAGCTC
Organism: Pseudidiomarina terrestris; assembly: GCF_030466405.1. Taxonomy (GTDB): domain Bacteria; phylum Pseudomonadota; class Gammaproteobacteria; order Enterobacterales; family Alteromonadaceae; genus Pseudidiomarina; species Pseudidiomarina terrestris. The sequence goes on from NZ_JAGGJF010000002.1 coordinate 120,754, forward strand.
GCCCTGACGTTTTGCCAGAGCATCAAAGTCAGCATTCTCATCGGCATAGGCAGCATAAACTTCATCAAGCTCGGTTAATGCATTTTTAACTTCAGCAACGGCTTCTTCGACGGTCTCGCGAACGGTTTTCGATTCATCGAGTTGCGGTTCCTGCGGCAGGTAACCAATCTCAATACCGGCTAAGGGGCGCGCTTCACCTTCGAATTCCTTATCGACGCCTGCCATAATGCGCAACAGGGTAGATTTACCCGCACCGTTTAGACCTAACACGCCAATTTTAGCGCCCGGGAAAAACGACAGCGAAATGTCTTTTAGGATGGTCTTTTTGGGCGGGACAACTTTACTCACCCGTGTCATTGAGTAGATATACTGTGCCATAGCAGCAACAATTCCTTCGTTCGACTTGAATAAGGCCGCTATTTTAACCCTTAAGTTGGCGTGAACCCAAGTATATTGGTAAACTACGGCGCAAATGATGTCCCGTTTGAAGTCAGGAGCCCCGATGTTAAAAAATGACATGAACATTGCCGATTATGATGCTGAACTCTGGCAAGCAATGACTGGCGAGGTTGAGCGCCAGGAAGAACATATTGAACTTATTGCTTCAGAAAACTATACCAGTCCACGCGTGCTGCAGGCACAGGGCTCCCAGCTGACCAATAAATACGCTGAAGGTTACCCTCACAAGCGTTATTACGGCGGCTGTGAATATGTCGACATGGTCGAGGACCTGGCCATCGAACGGGCCAAACAATTGTTTGGTGCAAAATACGCAAACGTGCAGCCGCATGCCGGTTCCCAGGCAAACTCAGCTGTTTTCCTGGCGTTATTGCAAGCCGGCGATACAGTGCTGGGTATGAGCCTGGCTCACGGTGGCCATCTGACCCACGGGTCGGGCGTAAACTTCTCGGGTAAACTTTACAATGCTGTCCAGTACGGTCTTGACGAGAGCACCGGCGAAATCGATTACGCTGAAGTACGTGCGTTAGCGAAAGAACACCAACCCAAGCTTATCGTCGCAGGTTTTTCTGCCTATTCAGGCGTGATCGACTGGGCGAAGTTCCGCGAGATTGCGGACGAGGTCGGTGCTTATTTGCTGGTTGATATGGCGCACGTTGCGGGTCTGGTCGCTGCCGGTTTGTATCCCAACCCGGTACCTTATGCGGATGTTGTTACCACGACCACGCACAAAACGCTGGCCGGTCCGCGTAGCGGCCTGATTTTGTCTGGTAAAGACGACGAAGCACTACATAAAAAACTGAACAGTGGCGTGTTTCCCGGCAGTCAGGGTGGACCGCTGTGTCATGTGATCGCGGCCAAAGCAGTGGCATTTAAAGAAGCGATGGAGCCGGAATTTAAGGCGTATCAGCAACAAGTGCTGACCAATGCCAATGCCATGGTCAAAGTGCTGCAGGAGCGCGGCTACAAGATCGTCTCCGGTGGCACCCAGAACCATTTATTCCTGGTTGACCTTATCGATAAAGACATCACCGGTAAAGATGCTGATGCAGCTCTTGGTCGTGCCTTTATCACCGTTAACAAAAACTCAGTACCGAATGACCCGCGCTCACCATTTGTGACTTCAGGTCTGCGTTTAGGTACGCCAGCGATCACCCGCCGCGGTTTCAAACAAGCTGAAGCGGAGCAGGTCGGTCACTGGATTTGTGATGTGCTCGATAATATCGAAAACGAAGACAAAATCAGCGAAGTGCGTGAACAGGTAAAAGCCTTGTGCAAACGCTTCCCGGTCTACGGTTAAGTTTGAGCACTACGCACTCTCAGGACTAAGGAACAGCTATGCATTGTCCGTTCTGCGGTACACAAGATACTAAAGTGATTGATTCACGGCTGGTCGCTGATGGCGCTTCGGTGCGTCGTCGGCGCGAATGCAGTGAGTGCAAAGAGCGCTTTACCACTTTTGAAACCGCAGAACTGATCATGCCGCGTGTGATAAAGTCCGACGGCTCGCGCGAGCCCTTTAATGAAGACAAGTTACGCAATGGTTTGCTGCGCGCCCTGGAAAAACGTCCGGTGAGTCTGGAAGCCATGGAGCAGGCCATTCAAAATGTGAAGTCGGCGCTGCGGGCAACGGGCGAGCGGGAAATTACCAGTCAGGTCATTGGTGGACTGGTGATGGAGAATCTGAAAGCCATTGATAAAGTCGCCTACATTCGCTTTGCTTCCGTTTACCGTGCTTTTGACGACATTCGCGAGTTTGGTGAAGAAATCGCTCGCCTCAACGACTAAGCAGAGGCTCAGGCATGCAGCAGAATGATGCGCAGTACATGCAGCAAGCGCTTGAACTGGCTCAGCGCGGAGCCTTTTCGGTTGCCCCCAACCCCCTGGTGGGTTGTGTGGTCGTGCGTGCTGGCGAAGTCGTTGGCCAGGGCTGGCACGAACGTCCCGGTGAACCCCATGCTGAAGTCTATGCCTTACGTGAAGCGGGCGAGCTCGCCCGCGGTGCGACCGCCTATGTAACCCTCGAACCCTGCAGCCATCATGGCCGCACGCCACCTTGTGCGGACGCATTGATAGCTGCCGGACTGGCGCGGGTGGTCATCGCTATGCAGGATCCCAATCCTCTGGTCGCAGGACAGGGCATACAACGGTTGCGCGAGGCCGGTATTGAGGTGACCAGCGGTGTGCTTGAGGCTGCCGCACGGCAACTGAACTGTGGTTTCGTCTCACGCATGGAACGACAACGGCCGTGGTTGCGGTTGAAAATGGCGATGAGCCTGGATGGCCGTACGGCACTGGCAAATGGCCAGAGTCAATGGATTACCGGGCCGGAAGCGCGCCTCGATGTGCATGCTTATCGGGCTCAGGCTGGGGCGATCTTAACCAGCGCCCGCACCGTAATGATGGACCAGGCACGGATGACTGCACGCCACCCTAAGGCTGAACGGCAACCCTTACGGGTAGTGTTGGATCGACAGCAGCAGTTGCCCGCGGAGCATGAGTTTTTCGCAATCCCCGATCCAGTGTTGCGGGTCGTCGACGGCGAGTCTGACGAGCAGGTATGGCCTGCGCACGTCAGCACCTTGGTGTTACCAGCGAACACGGGTCGACTGCCTTTACGGGCCTTGTTTAGTCAACTGGCTGAATTAGAAATTAATGATGTGTGGACCGAATGCGGGGCAGAATTAGCCGGTGCGCTGGTCGCTGCTGAGTTGGTTGATGAATGGATTATTTACGTGGCGCCAAAATTGCTCGGGGATACCAGCCGCGGGGTGTTGCAATTGCCGCAACTGCAGGATCTGGCGCAGGCGCCTCAACTTCGTTACCACAGCTTTACCCAGGTGGGTGATGATTTAAAAATTTGTGCACGGCCGCTTCATGGGAGCGCCGGTGCCGACAGAGGAGAAGTACAGTCGTGACGACCTTAAACAGTGCTGCCGAGATTATTGAAGATATCCGTCAGGGTAAAATGGTTATTTTGATGGATGATGAAGATCGTGAGAATGAAGGCGATCTGATTATTGCGGCCGAGTGCGTAACGCCTTCAGCAATTAACTTTATGGCACGTTTCGGGCGCGGCTTGATTTGTTTAACCCTGACCGAAGAGCGCTGCCAGCAGTTGCAGTTGCCGCTGATGGTTAATCAGAATAATGCTCCGTATGCGACCAACTTTACCGTCTCAATTGAGGCGGCTGAAGGTGTCACTACTGGTATCTCAGCGGCCGACCGGGCTCGCACCGTGCAGGCGGCTGTCGCTGCTGACGCCAAGCCCAGCGATCTGGTGATGCCCGGGCACATCTTCCCGCTTAAAGCGAAATCCGGTGGCGTGCTTAACCGTGCCGGGCACACTGAAGCTGGCTGCGACCTGGCGCGTTTGGCGGGCTTCGAGCCCGCGGCTGTGATCGTCGAAGTGCTGAATGAAGACGGTACGATGGCGCGTCGCCCTGATTTAGAAAAATTTGCCGCAGAACATGACTTGAAGATGGGCACCATTGCCGATTTGATCGAGTACCGTTCACTGACTGAAAAAACCGTGGAGCGTAAAGCTGAATGCCGGCTGCCGACCCGATTCGGTGATTTCGACCTGGTTACTTATCAGGACACCATCGATAAGCAGGTTCATTATGCTTTGATTAAAGGTGACATCAACGATGCTGATGCAGTCAATGTGCGGGTGCATCTGCAGGATACCTTTAACGATCTGTTTTCGACGGATCGCGCCAGTCAGCGCAGCTGGCCGCTTGCCCATGCGATGGAATTTATTGGTGAGAAGGGCGGTGTTTTGGTCGTCATTGGTCGCGCTCAGACCACCGATGATATTCTTGCTCAGGTGCAAAGTTTTGCGGCAGAGGATCGCGGTGAGAGTAAACCTAGTGCGGCCGCTTCCAACGCGTCGCGCAATGTCGGCATTGGCTCGCAGATACTGGCAGATTTAGGGGTGCATCAGATGCATCTGATGAGTTCGCCAAAACGTTACTCGGCACTGTCAGGCTTTGGTCTGGAAGTGGTCGACTTTATCGAAGATCCCGATCACGACTAAGCTCCAGCACCTGCTGCGCTAAGGCAGCGTTTGCGGGTGCCGTAAGTCCCGCCTCAGCGCTCGCTGAGGCGATAAAACCGTTCAGATAACTAATTTCCGTCGTTCGTCCCAGCCGGTAATCCTGCAACATGGACGAGCGGTTGGCTGCAGTTGCGCTAGCAACCTGCCGGGCATGGTCGATCAGCCTGGCTGCTTCAAGCTCGATGCCCCGCACGGCGGCTACGGCGACAATTTCCTCCGCAACCTGCTGCCATTGCGCAGCGCTGACCTGCTGTAAAAGCTCGCCGTTACGACAGTGATGCACCACAGTAAAAGGATTGATCAAACAATTTACCGCCAGTTTATGCCAGCGCCGGGTGGCGATGTTGGCGTCCCAGGTCAATGGCGGCAGAGCCTGAGCGAGCTGTTTGCAGAGCTCTTGTGGCTGCGCCAGACCCGCTTGCTGGGTCCCCAGCCAACTTTGCCCATGGCCGGCGTGCACGACCCGATCAAGCTCGCGGTAGGCACCATGGGTGGTGACCCAATGCAAGTCATGCGGCCGCAACAAAGTTGCTTCGTCGTTTAACATGCCGTTGTAACTCAGCACCAGCGTAGATGAACGAAACGCTGGCGATTGGTGCAGCTCGCGCAGCAGCGGTGCGACGTCATAGGCCTTGACCGCAGCAAAGATCCAGCAGGCCTGTGTGACTGACCTGGTGGTTGGCAAACGCACTGGAGTGTCGCCACAGCTAAGCGCGGTGGTGCCCTTTGCCGGGGCTTCCTGACGTAGTTTCAATTGTACTGGCAAGCCTTGCTCTGCCAGCCGTATCGCCATCAAGCTGCCGATAGCACCTTGCCCAATGACCAGCCAGGGCAGTGCGTTACTCATTGCTCACCTGCTCGGCACTGTTGTCTGCGGTCGGCGCCTGGATCCGGTGCAGCGCTTTACGCAGCAGAATCAGCAGCAGTAAGCCCGGCGTCACCATGACCGCGGTCAGAATAAAGAACAACGACCAGTCGCCATTGAGCCAGTCGACGACGAAGCCACTGTAGGATGACAGCAGAGTTCGGCCGAGATTCCCCAGCGAGGCGAGCAGGGCGTATTGGGTTGCGGTAAACGCCCGGTTGCAGAGTAAGCTGATAAAGGCGACAAAGGCGACCGTCGACCAGGCTCCCGTAAAGCCATCGATGACAACTGCGGCAAGCAACAGATTAGTGTCGGGGCCGACCACCGCAATCCAGGCAAACATCAGATTACTTGCGGCCATGGCGATACCGCCAATCAGCAGGCCGCGCATGGTACCTAAGCGAACGTTCACCATACTGCCGATAATGGCAAAGACAATGGTGACCCACCAGGTGACCATTTTTGAATAAATGGCGATATCGTCATTGGTGAAGCCGACTTCTTTGTAGAAGACGATGCTCATCCGGCCCAGAAAGGCTTCGCCAATCTTGAACAGAAAAATAAAGCTGAGGATGGCGACGGCAAGCTTCCAGCCGGCGCGCAGAAAAAACTCTGCGATGGGATCATAAAGCGTGGTTCGGAACCAGTCCTGCCAACGGCTAAACGACTTTAATTCGGCCCGGTAACGCTTAGATTCACGGATACAGATAACCACTAAGAACTGTACGGCCAATACCACCGCCATGACTTTGTACGCGGCCTGCCAGTCCCAGGCGGTGCCATCGACTAAGAAGAAGGGTAAGGCGCCCAGACCACTGTAACCTGTCCACCAGCCGGCGGTGGCCATGGCCGCGCCTGCCGATTGCAGGTTACTCTCATGCTGGCCGAAGGTTTCAATCCGAAAAGCATCGATCGCAATATCCTGAGTGGCTGACGCTATGGCGATAAGTAAGGCGCCAAAGGCGACCCAGAACGCGTGTTCAGCAAGATTTAAGCTACTCAGCGCCAGAGTTGCTGCCATTAAGACGACTAGACACAAAGCTAACCAGCTGCGTCGCTGCCCGAGCCAGCGGTGTAGAACAGGAAGCTTGACCCGATCGACAAAAGGAGACCATAAGGCATTCACCGAGTAGGCCACGAAGACCATGCCAAACAGCCCGATTTCACTGCGTGATACGCCGCTTTCCTGGAGCCAGGCGGACAGCATTGAGCCGATCAGAACCCAGGGGAACCCACTCATCATACCAAACAGGAAAATCACCCAGATCCGGGGTTCCAAATAAACATTAAAGTCTTTGTACCAGGGTCGCGTCGACTCAAGTGCTGGCATATCAGGACGCCTTATTGTTGCGGAAGAACTTCGGCGCTAATCAGGACCGGTGGTTCAGCTGGAAAATCACGCCAGCCTGTTTCGGCGTGGTAGGGAAGCGACTCCACTTCGGCGAGTTTGTCGAGGGTCTCATAGCCACTTGCGATCACGCCGAATACGGCATAGCCCCAGCCACCATCAGGATCCAGCGAGGGGTTATCCTTAACGTTAAAGAAAAACTGACGAGTTGCGGTATGCGGATCGTTCTCCCGCGCCATGGCGATGGTTCCGTACTTGTTGGTCAGCCCATTGCCAGATTCGTTGGGAATCGGTGCACCAATGGTTTTGGCACCGAGCTCTTCATCGTAGCCGCCACCCTGAACGACAAATCCAGGCACGATACGATGAAAAATAGTGTTGTTGTAACTACCGATATCAACGTACTTGAGAAAGTTTTTTACCGTCAGCGGCGCGCGATGGCGGTTTAGCTCAATGACGATTTCACCGTGTGAGGTGACAAACTTGACCCGGGGAAAAGGATTATCCGGTTGGATCTCCTGCGCCACTGAGGTAGGCAGTAAAAGGAACAGGCCCATAACCAGGGCAGAGGCAATGCTTTTCATAATTCACCTTTGGCTGACTTAAGCTTGGCAGCGGTAGACCACGAATTTAGCGTTACTGGCTTCGCAATCTACCTGACCAAATAAACGTTTGAGGGATTGATAATACGGGAGATGTCGGTTGGCGACCAGCCGCATTTCACCGCCTTTACGCAGAACCCGCCGGGCATCCTTAAACATCTGCCGGGCAATATGTTCAGTAATGGCGTGTTCCTGATGAAAGGGCGGGTTACAAAGCACCAGGTCGGCAGAATTGCTGCTTTGCTGGCTTAAACAATCGTCAACGTATGCCTGGTAGCGTTCTGCGGTGCCCAGGTTAAGCGCAATGTTGCGCTGACATGAAGCAATCGCCAGATAGGACTCATCCACCCATGTCACCGCACTTTGTGGCGATTGCCGGGCGTAGGCGAGGCCCAGAACACCGTTACCGCAACCCAAATCGATGACCTGTTGCGCTCCGGCTGCGGGCAAATGTTCGAGCAGTAGACGTGCACCAATATCCAGTTGGTTGCGGGCGAATACGCCGGCATGGTGGGTCAGTTCAAGGTTAAGCTCAGGCTGCTGCCAGGTGTTCAAGAATTGTGTTATCGGCGTCGCGACCGCGCGAACTTTTGCACGCAGCATCCGGCACTTGCGTTGGATCAGGGAAATATCCACGTCATCACAGAACTGGCTAAAGATTGCCCGGGTCGCGGGCGTGAACAGTTTGCTTTTAGCTGCCACCAGCACGGTTGTGCCAGGCTTCAGACTGCCGCTTAGTTGCGCCAGTTGGAATTCCAGCAGGCTTTGACTTTTAGGCAACTTCATTAGCACCAGATCGCAGGATGGCGGCAGGTCATCTAATGGAGATAGTTGGGTTAAATCGCACTCCAGCTGATTGAGTTCCAGGTTGGCGCGCTGAGCCAGTTGGCTGACGTAAGAGTCGTTGCAGGTGACCACGGCGCGTGGCGCGACCGCCATTAAGAGTGCACCAAAAGCATCGTTTACCAGTAGTGGCTGCGCAGCCATTTGGCCTTGGCGCTCGTGCTCGATGAAAGCCTCATGCAGTAACTCATCGGCAGCGTCCCATGCCTGCAGTGTCTCGTTACTGCGAGCTGGGTAGCGGTGGAGCTGCCAGCGACCGGCAGCGGTTTGAAACAAAGTTGGCGCAGAGGCGGCGTGGAAGGATTTCACCCTTGCGTTTTTGTTTGAGTTTCCCCGTGAGTTTTCCCTTGATTTTTCCATAACCCGGACATTTCTCTTCGTAACATTCGTGCTATGATAACGAAAAACGTGCAGTGACTATAGGTTTTAAACAGTGAAAATATACGCAGAGATTACCGGTTGGGGAAAATGCTTACCGCCAGCGATCATGACCAATGATGATTTGGCGACCTTCTTAGAGACCTCGGACGAGTGGATTCGTACTCGTACAGGAATTGAAGAGCGCCGGGTGAGTGCGGTAGGAACGTCAAAACTGGCAACTGTAGCCGGGCGCAACGCGCTCGCGGCAGCTGGCGTGGACGCTAATGACATCGACTTAATTCTGGTCGGTACCTGTACTCCTGACGAAATCATACCGAACGTCGCATCAGCAGTGCAGCGTGATCTCGGCTGTAAATTTGCTGCAGCGTTTGATTTGAACGCCGCTTGCAGTAGCTTCCTGTACGGCATGCATTATGCGACTCAGGCCATCCGCACGGGCGTCCACAAGAAGGTACTGATTATTGGTGCCGAGCGCCTGACGCGCATTTTGGACTGGACGCAGCGCGAAAGTGCGGTGCTGTTTGGTGACGGCGCCGGCGCTATGGTGCTTGAGGCGAGCGAAACCGAAAGTGGCTTGCTAGCTTCACATGTGACCTGCGATGCAGATGCACGTGATGTCTTAGCCCTCGAGTTCGGCATGAGTTTCGACCGGTTTAATTTTGATGGCATTATGCCTTTTAACTTTGTCGGCCAGGAGATTTTCAAACGCGCCGTCAAGGGCATGAATACCGCGGTCGAAAAAGTCTTTGCTGAAACCGGTTTAACCACCGACGACATTGATTCTTTAATTCCTCATCAGGCCAACAAGCGCCTCATCGATTATCTGGCGAAGATGTGTAAGGTACCTGAGGAAAAGACCGTCATTAACATTCAGAAGTATGGCAACACCTCTTCTGCAACTTTGCCTATCGCTTTCTGTGAAGCAGTCGAGCAGGGCATTGTGAAGCCCGGAGACACCATTGTCTCGGCTGTATTTGGCGGTGGCCTGACCTGTGGAGCCGGTATTATTAAATGGGGCCAGCGGGTTACTCCTATTCGTCCGAACAACGAGGAATTACCGAGTGACGGGCAAACCGCACTGGATTTAATTCTGCCGATGCACGAGCGTACCAAGCAAGCATGGAAGCAACGTGGTCATGAGTGATTGCATCGTTACTGAAAAGCGCGACGGCATTGTTTGGGTGACCTTCAATCGTCCGCAAAAGAAGAATGCCATTACTCAACAAATGTACCGTGAACTGACCGCTGCTTTGGAAGACGCAGAGCGCGACAGCTCAGTTGCCGCCATTGTATTGCAAGGTAGTCATGGCTGTTTTACTGCAGGCAATGATTTACATGACTTTCTGCAGGCCGATGAACTCAACGAAAACTCACCCCCGTTCGAATTCTTGTATACCCTGAGCCGTTTGAGTGTACCGGTGGTGGCGAGCGTTGATGGCCCGGCAATTGGCATAGGCACAACCATACTATTGCACTGCGATTTAGTGCTGGCGGGCAGTGACGCCAAACTGGCACTGCCTTTTATTCACTTAGGCTTAGTGCCAGAAGCAGCCTCCAGTCAGTTACTACCACTCTTATGTGGCCATTTACGTGCAGCGGAGTTACTGCTGCTCGGTGACAGCATCGATGCCACTACGGCACTGAGCTACGGTCTGGTCAATAAAGTCGTGGCCAGTGAGCAACTGGCTGAGGCGACAGCTGAGCTTGCGGCGTCACTGGCGAGCAAACCTGTGAGTGGATTGCGGGCGACCAAAAATCTGCTGAAACAGCCGACCGAAGCCGTTGCTGATCGTATTTCACGAGAAGCGCAGGTCTTTATCAAGGCGCTGCATTCTGATGCTGCGCGTGAAGCCATCGCGCAAAAACTACATAAAAAGAATTAATTCCAGCTAAATCGTTTATTTACTAAGCATCTGCGCCGAGTTCCCTTGCGAGCAGGGCGTGGATGATAGATAATGCGCGGCGTTATGGTGGCCTTATTGGTCCCCCCGCAACACGAACTGGTGAACCCGGTCAGGCCCGGAAGGGAGCAGCCGTAGTCAGGGATGTGTGTGCCGGGGTGTGGCTGGTAAGGCCGCCACCCAATCTAAAACAGCATCTAGTTGTACCTCTGCCTGCCTTCCTTTAAGCTGAACGACACTAACGCCAGCAAAGAAGAATCACTATGCCAAAGAATGTTGAGCCGGTTTATTACAGCGACTACCTGAAACTAGACAAATTACTCGATGCGCAAGCGCCACATAGCGTGCGTTATGGCGCGGAAGCCCATGACGAAATGCTGTTTATCATTGTGCATCAGGTCTATGAGCTGTGGTTTAAGCAAGTTTTACATGAGTTGCGTTCGATCCACGGGGAATTTTCAGCGCCTGAGCTCGATGACAAAGGACTTTATCTGGTCGCCCATCGCCTGCGCCGGGTGCTCACCATTCAAGACTTAATGAACGATCAGGTCGGCGTCATCGAAACCATGACTCCGCAGGAGTTTCTGGAGTTTCGCGATTACCTGGTACCCGCATCTGGCTTTCAGAGCATCCAGTTTAAAGAACTGGAGATCCGCTTAGGTTTGACGCGTGCGACGCGAATTGCCTTTGACCAGCAGTCGTTTTACAACCGCTTAAACGATGAAGATCGTGCTTATCTGGAAGACCTTGAAGAGCAGCCCACATTATTTGATCGAGTCGATGCCTGGCTGGCGCGTATGCCGTTTCTGGAATTTAAGAACTTTAAGTTCTGGGAAATGTATCAGCAAGCGGTTAACGAGGCGCTGGATCACGATGAAACTATTGTCCGGGAAACAGCCAGCGACGCACAGCAGCTGGAGACTGAGCTGGCGGGTATTCAGGCCAATCGCGACAACTTCGCAGCGCTTTTCGACGACGAACGTTATCGCGAGCTACAACAGGAAGGTCGTGTAAAACTTTCGCAAAAAGCGATGCTCAGTGCGCTCTTTATTACTCAGTATCGCGAGGAACCAGCGTTTAATCTCGCCTGGCAGGTGATTACATCGCTGGCTGAGATGGATGAGAAGCTGACCATCTGGCGTTACAAACATGCCATGATGGTGCAGCGCATGCTAGGCACTAAGATTGGTACCGGCGGTAGCTCCGGGCATGATTACTTACGCCGTACCACTGAACAAAACCGGGTATTTAAGGACTTTTTTGCGATGGCGACCTACCTGTTACCGAAAAGCGCACTGCCTGAGTTGCCCCCGGGTGTGCGTAAGGCCCTAGGGTTTTCGCGCGAAACACCTTAGCGCACGCTGTAACGCCAGCATTTGCTGTTCAATACGCTCTGCCAGCCAACGTTGATTTTCAACGTTGCTGGTTCGCTCCAGTTGTCGGATATTTCCCTCTATCTCAGTTATGTAGTCACCTGGCTGGCTATGGGTGACTTTAAATAACTGTTGATCAAACCAGTCCTTAAACTCTTCCTCTGATACTGAAAGTGCATCGATTTGGCCACGCATCACTTTAAGCTGCTGGCGTAAACGAAGCGTGGCATTTTGCAATTCCTGCGGCATGGTTAAGGCACCTGATTGAGGTTTATCGATAGTGATTAAGATGCAGAGCATCAACTTTTTCTGACCTCTTAGCGTAGCGGAATAAATTATTCTTGGATAGAGCCGCGTTTCTCAATTTGTCAATAAAATCACGCTTAATCACCAATTTATGAGACGGGGAACTTTATTTGTTGAAGCGCATCAAACTAAGTGTCCTTTATGTCGCATTTAGGCCTCATGTTAACACTCTGTATATGCATTATTATGCGCTTTTAGCCTAGTAATAATCTATGATCGGTGGTTGACAGGGTTCTGCAGATCGTGGGAGTATTGAGCAGATTATTGCTTAGAAACATTTAAGCAATAGCTGCAAGTGTTGATTAAACTCTATTCGTCACTCAAATAACTGGGAAGCTGGCGGCATGTCGTTGTCAGCAGAAAAGTTAAGTCAAATTGGTTGGGAACTATGACCAAAGTAATCAATAAAAGCAAAATCGCAGCGGCCCTAGTGGGCGCTTTAGCGATAGCAGGTAGCGCTACAGCTGCTGCACAATCTATTTCTACGTTGCAAAACGAAGAAGCGAAAATCCACGAAGCTGATGTTCGTTCACAAGAGAAAATCAACTCGTTGTTCGAGCAGTCACAAGAACTGTTGTATGAATATCGCGGTGTTGTAGATGAGTATGAACAGCTCAAAGTCTACAACGACCACGTACAACGTTTGGTTGACGATCAGAATGCACAACTGGCTTCTCTACAGCGTCAGATCGATAGCGTTGAAGACACCAAACAAGGTGTTGTTCCGTTGATGTACAAAATGATCGACGCTTTGGAGCAGTTTGTTGAGCTGGATATTCCAATCCATCGTGACTCGCGTCTGGCACGTGTTGAGCGTCTGCGCGACATCATGTCAAATGCGAACGTAACGACCTCTGAGCAGTTCCGTCAAATCACTGAAGCTTATCAAGCTGAAATGGATTACGGTTCTGGTTTGATTGCCTATGAAGGCAAATTGGAATTCGGCGGTGAAGAAATCTCAGTTGACTTCTTCCACCTGGGCCGCGCGGCGCTGATGGCGCAATCGCTGGATCTGAAAAACGGCTGGATTTTCAACGATGACACTAACGAGTGGGAAGTCTTAGACGACGCCTACCTGAGTGCATTGACGAAAGCTATCCGTATGGCGCGTAAACAAACCGCCCCAGATCTCCTTAAATTGCCAATTTATGCAGCGGAGCGTGCAGAATGAACAAACTAGTGAAATCCTTGCTGGTAGCGACAGCATTCTCTCTTTCGATCGGCGCAAGCTCTGCATTTGCGCAAGAACAAACAGCTTCAGAAGCGAAGTCACTTGAACAGCTTCTTGAGCTGGTCAAAGAGAACCGTGCTGCGTCACAGCGCATCAATGCTCAACGTGAAGCTGAATTCACCTCTGAGCGTGCTGACAAGCAAGCACTTTTGAATCAAGCGAAAAAACAACTTGCTGATGAGCAAGCTCGTGGCCAGCGGTTGCAAACGCAATTCTCTGAAAACGAAATTGCCCTTGCCAACAAAGAAACCGAGTTGCAAAACCAACTAGGTACTTTGGGTGAGATCGTTGGTGTAGCACGTGGTGCTGCCAGCGAAACCATCGGTCGTATCGCAACCTCAATCGTGAGTGCGCAGTACCCAGGTCGTGAAGACGTGCTGGAAAGTATTGCTGAAGCTCGCGAAGTACCTACTATCCAGGAGCTTGAAGAGCTTTGGTTAGCTTGGTTAACTGAGATGAAAGAATCAGGCAAAGTTGTCACTTTCCCGTCAGAGGTAACTCTGCTTGACGGTACTTCTGAGCAACGTGATGTTACTCGTATCGGTACCTTCAACCTGTTATCAGGCGGTGAGTACTTCGTATACAACGACCAGGCGGAAGAAATTCAGCCACTAGGTCGTCAGCCTGAAGGTTACATCCTTTCAGCTGCGCAATCGTTCCTGAATACTGAATCAGGTTACGAAGGCGTATTTGTTGACCCGGCACGAGGCCAAATCCTCAACCTGGCAACGCAAAAAGCGACGCTTGAAGAGCAGTATCACCAAGGTGGTACAGTTGGTTACGTGATCACAGTTGTGCTGATCATCGGTATCCTGATTGCAATCTGGAAAATCATTACTCTGGGTTCAGAAGGTGCGAAGATCCGTGCTCAATTGAAGAACACTGGTAACCCTTCTCAGAAAAACTCTCTGGGTCGTATCTTGAAAGTCTACCATGACAACAAGACTGACGACGTTGAGAACCTTGAGTTGAAACTTGACGAAGCTATCATGCGTGAAACTCCACGTATTGACGCTGGCGTTAACATCATCAAGATTTTCGCGGCAATCGCACCACTACTTGGTCTATTGGGTACGGTAATCGGTATGATCGGTACCTTCCAATCTATTACCTTGTACGGTACAGGTGATCCGAAAATCATGGCAGGCGACATCTCAATGGCGTTGGTAACCACCGCTATGGGTCTGATCGCAGCATTACCATTAATTCTGATCCACGCAGTTGTTGCGGGTCGTGCTAAGAAGATCGTTCACACATTGGACGAGCAAGCGGCGGGCATTGTAGCCGCGCACTCGGAGAAGGAGTAATCCTATGCTTTACCTGATGGAGCTTTGGGAATCTATCAGGGATTTTCTGAGTACCGGTGGCGATGTCTTGTACTTCGTCATGGGAGCGCTCTTTCTCATGTGGGTTCTCATGATTGAGCGCTTCTGGTTCCTGACAACAGCTTATCCAAAGATGAAAAAGGAAATCATCGCTAAATGGGAAGCTCGGCAGGATACTACTTCTTGGTATGCTCATAAGATCCGTGAAGCATGGATTTCTGAGGCATCTGATAAACTTAACGCACGTATGTTGTTGGTTAAGACGACGATCGCTATGTGTCCGTTAATCGGACTCTTGGGTACGGTGACAGGTATGATTGCCGTATTCGAGACCATGGCGACACAGGGCACTGGTAATCCACGCCTGATGGCCGATGGTATCTCTATGGCGACGATACCTACTATGGCTGGCATGGTTGCCGCTCTGTCCGGCATGTTTTTCTCGACTCGCTTAGAGTCTCGGGTAAAACGCGCACGGGACAAGTTGATCGATAGTTTGCCACATCATTAAGAGAGAAGAATTATGGCACGTAAACGTATTCGTGAAGAGGAAGATGCTGCGATCGATATGACGCCGATGCTCGACATCGTTTTCATCATGTTGATCTTCTTTATCGTAACCACCTCTTTCGTAAAAGAAGCTGGTATCGACGTTAACAAGCCAGAAGCAAGTCAGGCGCAGAAGAAACCTTCTGCCAACATCTTCATCGCTATTCGTGCGAATGGTGAAGTGTGGATGGACAAGCGTATGGTTGATGTTGAGCGCGTAGGTGCAAACATCGAACGTCTATTGGCAGAACAGCCAACTGATATCGTAGTGATTCAGGCGGACAAAGAAGCCAAACATGGTGTTGTCGTTGAAGTCATGGATCAAATCAAGGAAGCGGGTATTGACAAGATATCCATAGCCGCAGAGGACGATTAATATGGTGCGCTTTATAGTATCAATACTATTAGGTGCTGCAGCTACGTTCCTCCTGTTCGCGTTCATGGCATTCTTGATCAGCGGGGGCGAGGGGCGTAATGCACCGCCGCCGCCTTCGTCAGTCATTGAGATTGTTACGCAGCCGCCGGATTCGGATGTGGATCAGCGTCGTCGGACGCCACCACCGCCGCCTCCGCCGCCAGCGCAACCGCCTGAGACGCCACCGAATGAGCCAGATGCTTCTGACTCTGACGGTATGAACATGGACTTAGGATTTGACGTTGATGTAGGTGGCACCGACACCGGCTTTGACGCTAGTGGTGCGATGATGCGAGATGGCGAAGCTACGCCAATCGTTCGTATCAATCCGCGTTATCCGCCAGCTGCTGCTCGTGACGGTATTCAAGGTTGGGTGCTTCTGCGCTTTACCATTGATGAAGCCGGTGGTGTAACTGATGTTGAAGTTATCGACTCAGAGCCACGCCGTGTATTCGATCAGGAAGCCCGTCGTGCGCTGTTGCGTTGGAAGTATAAGCCGAAGATGGTAGACGGCAAGCCCGTTCGCCAGCCCGGACAAACTGTCCAGCTCGACTTCAACCTGGATCAGGAGTAATTAATGATGATGCACAAAAAACTCACTATGCTGATTAGTGCGAGTGTATTGTGTGGTGCTTTAGTGGCAGGTTCACCTGCCGCTTCAGCGCAAGACGTCAATTACAACTTGCCTTCTCCAGAAGTAGTCGAACAGCGTAAAGCGAGTCGCAGTAACCGCACGGTTTCAGAACGATTCGGTCGCCGTATCATGGAAGCTTTCGAGCTTTACAGCGAAGAAGAGGACATTCTGGGCGCTATTGCAGTGCTGGAAGAGCTCTCTCCTCGTGATGAATATGATAAGGCCTACGTGGATCGTTTCCTGGGTAACCTGTACGCAGCCAACAACCAAATCGAAGCAGCAATGCAGAGAACCAGCGCAGCGGCGGAAGCCAATGTGTTGGGTTGGAACGATCAGGCGGCCGCGCTGAAACTGGCAGCTGACATTAGTTTGCAGCTGGAAAACTATCGTGATGCGTTAAAATATTACGATAGATGGCTACAGTTCACCGGGGACCCGGATCCGGACGTATTTTTGCGTATTGCTAACGCTTTTTACGAGCTTAAGCAATTCGATAAAATTATCCGTCCTGCGGACTTAGCTATCCAGCATTATGAGGAAACCAACAAAAACCCTTACGTTTTGAAGATTGCCTCATATTACGAACGTAAAATGTACTCTGATGCGATTGATGTGCTGGAGACCGGTCTTGAGCAACTACCTACCGAATCGGTGTGGTGGAGCCAGTTGGGCATGATGTATATGCTCGAGGAAAAGATCGACAAAGCACTGCAAACGCTTGAGGTTGCCTACTTAGCCGGTTACCTGGACAAAGAAAGCCAAATCAAAGCTGTCATTCAGTTGTACGGAAACAATGGTATTCCTTACGACGCCGCAAGGTTGATGGTGAAGCATCTTGAAGCCGGAGATGTAGAGAAAACTGCACGTCATTACTACAGTGCAGCAAGTAACTACGAAATGGCTCGTGAGTATGCTTTGGCAGCAGATATGTATGAATTTGCTGCACAGCTGGAAGATAACGTATCAACTCGTGCTGATTACTACCGCCGTAAAGGTACTGCTCACTTGCGAGCAGAAGAGTATCAGCAAGCAGCGGATGCGTATCTGAAAGCCATTGATTTGGGTTACGAAGAACCTGGTAAGATTTACATGTCTTTGACAGAAGCTTACTTCTATCAAAACAAGTTTAGTCAGGCACTGAAGTATGTGCTCGAAGCACAAGAATACTCAGATCAACGTCGTAACGCACGTAGCTGGGAATCTTACATTCGCAGCAAAGCTAGCAATCTCGGTATCTCACTGTAATTGCATAGTTTTCGTAAATTACACGTAAAACCCCGCCTGCAAAGCGGGGTTTTTTTTGCAATTTGCGCTATAGTTACTAGTGAATTCACCTACAGAGATAAAGAGGGTTGAACAATGAACAACATGAAGAAATCAGTAGCAGTCACCGTAGGCGCACTTCTTGCAGGCGGTATGTCGGTTCAGGCAGCCAGTGCTAATCCATTTAGCTACTCTGACCTGGGTAGCGGTTATCAGCAAGAGCAGAGCAAAGAGCGTGAAGCCAAGTGTGGTGAAGGCAAATGCGGCGAAGACAAGAAAGCTAAAATGCACGAAAAAGCCAAGGAAGCCAAATGTGGCGAAGGCAAGTGCGGCGAAGGCAAGTGTGGCGAAGAGCACAAAGCCAAAATGGCTGAACACGCTGCCGAGCACGCCGAGAAAGGAATTGAAGGCAAGTGCGGCGAAGGCAAGTGTGGCGAAGAAATGAAAGCCAAAATGTCTGACAAAGCCGAAAAAGCCAAAGAAGGCAAATGTGGCGAAGGTAAATGTGGTGAAGGGAAGTGCGGCGGACAGTAGGACTCGGACTCCGTCGCGAGTTTCTCGCTGATGTACTGGAACAGGCTCCCGCCGTTGGTTTTTGGGAGCTTGCGCCAGAGAACTGGTTTCCACGTGGCGCGCATGCGCAACGTACGCTTGATCGTGTGCGTGAGCAGGCGCCACTGACCAGTCATGGTCTGTCGTTATCTATCGGCAGCCCGGATCCTATCGACGTTGAATTCGTCAAACAAGTGAAACGATTTCTCGATCGTTTCGATATCAAGATCTACAGTGAACACCTCAGCTATTGTTCCGCTGAAGGGCACTTATATGACCTGTTACCTATGCCATTCACCACTGAAGCGGCGTCTTACGTTGCTGAACGGGTGCGGCAGGTGCAGGATATTATTGAGCGACCGTTGGTGCTGGAAAACGTTTCCTATTACGCCAACTTTGGTGGTGAACTCACTGAACAGGAGTTCATTTGTCAGGTTCTCGAAGAAGCTGACTGCCGGTTGCTCCTTGATGTAAACAATGTTTTTGTGAATAGTGTCAACCATCGCTATGATCCACGCGAATTCATTCGGTCTATGCCGAGTGAACGCATCGTGTACGGGCATATCGCCGGGCACTCAGAAGAATACGATGATCTCTTTGTCGATACCCACGGCGCCGATGTGAAGCCGGATGTCTGGCGTTTGTTAGACTATGCCTATCAGTGTCACGGGCTCTTCCCCACGGTACTGGAGCGCGATTTCAATATTCCCCCGTTACCTGAACTGTTACAAGAAGCAGCCAAGGTCGCAAACTGTCAGCACAATTATGAGCAGGAGCAACGTGTCGAAGCAGTTTCAACAGACCCAGCTTGAGTTTGCCCGATGGTTACGCTCGCCAAACGCAGCTGATGAGAAGTTCGCTGATATAGAGCAGCGGCGACTGGCGATCTATCGGCGCCTGATCCATGCCAATATTAAGCAGTTCGTCGCCACCGGTTTTCCTGTGCTCCATCAACTCCTAACGCAGGAACAATGGCGTAACCTGCTGGCCAGTTTTGTTGCGCAGCATCGCTCGGATTCACCACTTTTCTCAGATATCGGCACAGAGTTTGTCGCGTTTTTGGCAAGCGGCAAGCTGGCTGATGCAGATTACCCGCAGTGGTTATTTGATCTTGCTCGCTATGAACGGATGGAAGTGGATGTCCAATTCGGTCATCTGGACGATGCCTTTCAGCCCCTTAATGAGATTGATGAAGGCACGACGTTGCATGTTAATCCGACCGCGCAGGTAGGTATTTTCGACTACCCGGTGGCACAGATTAACGCCGATTTCAGGCCCACGGCAGCTCTGGATGTCCCTTATTTTGTGCTGGTTTATCAAAGCCCGGAAGGAAGAGTCCAATTCCTGGAACTGAACTCATTAACGGCATTGGCGATCGACTTACTGCAACAAAAACCGCGTAACCTTATGCAACTTAGCGAGGCGCTGGCGACACAGCTGCCAGATTTCACTGAGCAGCAGTTGCAGCAGGGCTTCGCGTCGGTGGCGGTGGATTTTGCTGAACGGTTCGTGTTGTTAGACAAGCCATAATCGAGTATGATCCGCACCGCAAAATTCTTGCTGTAGCGACGCAATCAATTGTGGCTACCAAAGTAAAGAGGTAATCAAAATGGCAAATGATCAAAATTTCCGTGACCCATCAGGCCCGCTATTGGGTTGGATTGCAGTTGTGTTAGTTGTCGCTATGCCCCTATTACCGGCTATTCTGCAGTGGTTTAAGCACTTCAGCGCATAACGATTCGGTAAATCCCGAGAGACGTCAAACCAAAAGGCAAACTATGTCAACCAAGCTATTGCTGGTGGAGGACAACCCTTCCACGCGAGCGAGCCTTCTTGAGATTCTTGCAGCAACCCCGTTTGTGGTGAGCTGTGCAACGGATGGACTGGACGGCCTGAACCAGGCGAAAGCAACGTCATTTGATGTGATCCTGGTTGATCATAAAATGCCGCTGATGGATGGTTTAACGTTACTGCGCAACTTACGAGGCATGCGCGCTTACCAGCAAACCCCGCTGATCCTGATGTCGACCCAAGATGTCAAACACATCGAGGAAAGCGGTCGTCGGGCAGGTGCGAATCTGAGTCTGGCAAAGCCAATCGCGGCTGACCGTTTGCTCGAGTTGTTGGCGGACCTGTGGCAGACCATGCAAATTCCGAAGCAATCTGCGGCCTCATGAAACCGTTAATTACCCAGCACATTCGTGCCATCCACGACTACCCGAAAGCGGGTATCGTGTTCCGCGATATTACGCCGTTGCTGGCTGATGGGCCGGCATTTCAGCAAACCATAGATCACCTGGTTGAGCGTTATCGCGGGGCAGGTATCACCAAAGTAGTGGGAATCGAAGCACGCGGGTTCATTTTCGCGACCGCTTTAGCCTATGCTCTGGGCATCGGCTTTGTCCCTTTGCGTAAGCCCGGCAAACTTCCCGGCAAAACCCTGCAACAAAAGTATCAGCTCGAGTACGGCGATGATGCCCTGGAACTGCACGCGGATGCTTTAACCGCCACGGATAAAGTGCTTATTATTGATGATTTGCTGGCCACGGGCGGCACAGTACTCGCAGGGGTAGCGCTGGTTGAACAAGCCGCCGCGCAACTGCATGAGTGCGCATTCATTATCACTTTAAACGACTTACCAGGCGTTCAGCGTCTTAACGATGCAGCGATTCCTTACTATACCCTGTGCGAATTTTGAGGTAACGTAAGGACATTCTCTTGTCAGTCATTGGCAGTGATTAGCGTCGTTCAACTTAGCGTACTTCAACAAGGAAGCTAGCATGAGTTATCAGGTGCTCGCCCGTAAATGGCGACCGCATAAATTCGCAGAAGTAGTGGGTCAGCAACACGTGCTGAAGCCCGTGATGAATGCGTTGCAATCAGGTCGGTTACATCATGCCTGGTTACTTACCGGAACTCGAGGCGTGGGCAAAACCACGATTGCCCGCATCCTGGCAAAAAGTCTGAATTGCGAAAATGGCGTGACTGCTGAACCCTGCGGCACCTGTGCTGCCTGTGTTGCCATCGACGAGGGACGATTTGTTGATCTGCTTGAGATTGACGCCGCCTCGCGCACCAAAGTTGAAGACACGCGAGAGCTGCTGGATAACGTTCAGTACCGTCCGACTCAGGGACGTTATAAAGTCTACCTGATTGATGAAGTCCATATGTTATCGCGGCACAGCTTTAATGCGCTGCTAAAAACTCTGGAAGAGCCCCCCGAACACGTCAAATTTTTACTGGCGACCACGGATCCGCAGAAACTGCCGATCACGGTATTATCCCGCTGCCTGCAGTTTAACCTCAAGGCGTTGGATCGACAGGAAATCGCCAGTCATCTGGCCTATGTCCTGCAACAAGAAGCTATCCCGTTTGAAGAAGCCGCGCTGACTGCCATTGCGCGCGCTGCCCGGGGCAGTATGCGTGATGCTTTAAGCCTTACCGATCAAGCGATTGCACAAAGCGAACAGCAAGTGACCATGGCCGGTGTACAGCAAATGCTGGGTGCAGTACCGAGCTTTGAACTGGCCCGGCTGTTAGAGCAGGTCTTGGCAGGCAAGGGCGGAGACGTCCTGACCACCCTGGCCCGGGTTGCCGGGCAGGTGCCGGACTTGAGCAATCTACTGGCCGAATTACAGAATTTTGTGCATCAGCTGGCGTTGTTTCAGGCGGTGCCCGAAACTGCCGAGACCCTTGGGCTGAGCACTGAAGATCAGCATCTGGCCCAGCATCTGCCGGCTGAGCTGTTGCAAGTTTACTATGACATTCTGGTGCAGGGCCGTCGCGATCTGGACTATGCAGCGGATGTTCGCAGCGGTGTGGAGATGACCTTATTAAGGTTGATGGCATTCAGGCCACAGAAGCTTTCTATCGTGGAACGCTCAGCGGACGAAGTCACTCAGGTGGAAACGCATTCCTCAGCGCGTCAGGCTGCAACGGACGAAGCCAGTACCCCCTTGCCTGAATCACGACTGAGCGCAGCGCCAGAGCCAGCCCCGATGCCAGAGCCGGCGCCGATGCCAGAACCGGCACCAATGCCAGAGCCGGCCCCGATGCCAGAGCCAGCACCAGCGCCTGAACCGGAACCTATGCCGGAGCCCGAGCCAGAGCAAACTCCGCAGCCGCAAACAACGTCACAGAAGACAACTGAAGCGGCGGATGGTTTGGCAGCACTGTTGGAAACCCGCGAGCTATTGCAGCAAAAAAAAAATCCTGAAATCCTAGCGGGCGTTCGCAGTGCCGCCGAGATTGATCGTTGGGCGGCACTCATTGATACTGTCGAGCTGGAAGGTCTGGCGCGACAACTGGCACGCAATAGTGTGCTGGAGCACACCGCAGAAGGTTACATTATGCAGGTGCGCGAGGCGTGGCAGCATTTACTGAGCGACGGTGCATGTGAAGCAATCCGTACCGCCTTAAAAGAGGGCCTGGATTTAGATCTGCAGGATATTGTGCTGGCCACCACGGAACAGGCGACGCCATTTGAAATCCAACAGCAGATCGATGCTGAGCGCTTAGCTCAGGCAAAACAAAGTTTAGCTGCAGACCCGCTGGTGCAGGGGTTACAGCAACAATTTGGTGCTGAGTTGCAAGACGACTCAGTGAAACCACTTTAACGAACAAATAGTAGAGGTAAGTTATGTTTAAAGGTGGAATGGGAAATATGATGAAGCAGGCGCAACAGATGCAGGAGCGCATGCAACAAGCCCAGGAAGAAATCGCTAATCTGGAAGTGACCGGTGAAGCAGGTGCAGGTATGGTCAAAGTCACCATGCTGGGTAACCATAACGTGCGCCGCGTGCACGTTGACCCAAGTTTGTTAGAAGACGACGATCAGGAAATGCTGGAAGATCTGATCGCCGCGGCTATCAACGACGCCGTGCGTCGGGTAGAGCAGACGACCAAAGAACGCATGGCAGAAGTCACGGGCGGCATGAACTTGCCACCAGGCATGAAACTCCCTTTCTAAAGGCTGTTAGCGATGCGGTTAAGTCCGGCGATTACTGAATTGATGCGTGCTTTACGTACCTTGCCCGGGGTGGGCCCAAAGTCCGCCCAACGCATGGCGTTCCAGATCCTGGAGCGGCAACGCGATGCCGGCCTGCAGCTGTCTAAGGCATTGGCGGAAGCGATTGAGCGGGTCGGTCATTGCAGTGTCTGCCGGACCTTAACGGAAAGCGAGATCTGTGAGCTTTGTGCCAATCAGAATCGGCGCGAAGCTGGCCTGCTGTGTATTGTAGAGACGCCGGCAGATGTTCTGGCCATTGAACAAACGGGCCAGTATCAGGGCTGTTATTTTGTCTTGATGGGACATTTGTCGCCGCTCGATGGTATCGGGCCGGAAGACATTGGCCTGGACACCCTGGCCGAGCGGCTGGCTCAGGAGCCCATCTCGGAAATCATTTTAGCTACCAATCCGACCATTGAAGGTGAGGCCACAGCGCATTACATTGCGGAGTTGGCACGCCAGCATTCTATCAATACCTCACGTATCGCCCACGGCGTTCCTGTCGGTGGCGAGCTTGAATACGTTGACCAGGCGACCCTTGGTCATGCCTTCAGCGGCCGTAAACGTATCGACTTTGATCTGTTTTAACTCTTGAATTAAGTAATTACGTCCCCATCTCTGCTCTAGTGTTCATCAACAATAGTGCAGGAGATTCCACTATGGCGGAGACCCGTCAAGCCGAAACCCATGGGTTTCAGACTGAAGTGAAGCAATTGCTTCATTTGATGATTCATTCGCTTTATTCCAACAAGGAAATCTTTTTACGCGAACTGGTATCGAATGCGTCTGACGCGGCCGATAAGTTGCGTTTTAAGGCGTTAAGCGACAGTAAACTGATTGCCGACGATGCCGAGTTGCGTGTCCGCGTCAGTGTCGATAAAGACGCAGGCACCATCACTATCAGTGATAACGGTGTCGGCATGACCCGCGAAGAAGTGATGAGTAACCTGGGCACCATCGCCAAATCAGGCACCTCAGAATTTTTCAGCCAGCTTTCTGGTGACGACGCCAAGGACAGCCGTTTAATCGGACAGTTCGGCGTTGGCTTCTATTCTGCCTTTATCGTTGCCGACAGTGTTACCGTGCGCACCCGCGCCGCCGGCACTGACAGCAGTGAAGGGGTGGAATGGACCTCAAAAGGCGAGGGCGAGTTCGACCTGCGCGACATTGAGAAAGCGCAACGTGGTACCGATATCATTTTACACGTCCGCGACGACGCCCAGGATTTCCTTGACGAGTCGCGCTTACGCGGCATCATTACCAAGTACTCGGACCATCTGAGTATACCGGTGCAGATGCCAGAGCGTGATGACGACGGTAAGACCACTGAATGGCAAGCCGTCAACTCTGGCCAGGCGCTGTGGACCCGCGAGAAGAGCGAGATCAGCGACGAAGAGTATCAGGAATTTTATAAGACCATTGCCCATGACTTCGAGGACCCATTGCTGTGGAGCCATAACAAAGTCGAAGGTACGCAGGAGTACACCAGCTTGTTGTACATCCCGAAACGCGCGCCCTGGGACCTATGGAACCGGGAACAGCAACACGGGATCAAGCTTTACGTGAAACGCGTCTTCATCATGGACGACGCCCAGCAGCTCATGCCAACCTATCTGCGTTTTGTGCGCGGTTTGATGGACTCCAATGATCTGCCACTGAATGTTTCCCGGGAAATTTTACAGGACAACAAGATCACCCGCGCGATGCGTAGCGGCAGCACCAAGAAAGTGCTCGGCATGCTAAGTAAGCTGGCCAAGGACGATCCTGAAGCCTATCAGGGCTTCTGGAATACCTTCGGCAGCGTACTTAAAGAAGGTCCTGCGGAAGACCACGCGAACCAGGAGAAAATCGCTGGTCTGTTACGTTTTGCCTCGACTCAAGAAGACAAGCCAGAAGCCACCTTCAGTCTGGATGACTACATCGGACGCATGTCTGAGCAGCAGGACAAGATTTATTACATTGTGGCCGACAGCTATGAAGCCGCACGTGATAATCCTGCGCTGGAGATCTTCCGCAAGAAAGGCATTGAAGTGCTGTTGTTGTCTGAGCGTATCGATGAGTGGCTGATGAGCCATCTGAGCGAGTACAAAGAGCATGCCTTCCAAAGCGTCACCCGTGGTGACCTGGATCTTGGTGATCTGGAAGACGAGGAAGCTAAGCAGCAACAGGAAGAGCTGGAGAAAACCTTCGAAGAGCAAGTGAAGCGGTTTGCAACAGCTTTGGGTGAGAAGGTGAAGAGTGTGCGCGTCACCCACCGCCTGACCAGTTCGCCAGCCTGTATCGTGACCGATGATAACGACATGAGCACTCAGATGGCGAAGCTGATGGAAGCTGCCGGGCAACCGGTTCCGGAAACCAAGTACATTTTCGAGGTCAACCCTGAACATGCACTGGTGCAACGGGTCACTGCCGTTGAAGATGAAGCCAGATTCGCCGAGTGGGCGCAACTGCTACTGGATCAGGCGACCCTGGCTGAACGGGGCAGCCTGAAAGATCCGGCGCAATTTGTGACCCGTCTGAACCGGCTGATGATGGAGCTGACCGACGCCTCTTAACGAAGATGGGGTTGGTGACGACAAATCCGGGCAGTACCGACGAAAGTCGGCATTGCTCGGACTTGTAAAGCTCGTCTCTAGGCGGTAAAGTTCGACCTAAATCGAATGCAAACCAAAAACTAGGAAGAGGTTGTAAATGCGCATTATCCTTTTAGGCGCGCCAGGCGCAGGGAAAGGTACCCAGGCGCAGTTCATCATGAAGACGTTTGGGATCCCGCAGATCTCAACCGGAGATATGTTACGAGCTGCAATCAAAGCCGGTACCGAATTAGGGCAACAAGCGAAAGCGGTAATGGATGACGGCAAGCTGGTGTCCGACGATATCATGATTGGTCTTGTCAAAGAGCGCATTGCGCAACCCGACTGCCAGAATGGCTTCCTGTTGGACGGTTTTCCACGGACCATTCCACAAGCTGATGCTATGCAAGAAGCCGGTATCGACGTGGATGTGGTACTTGAGTTCGCCGTACCTGACGATGTGATTGTCGATCGCATGAGCGGTCGCCGTGTGCATCCGGGTTCGGGCCGGGTTTATCACGTGCAGCACAATCCGCCGAAGACTGAAGGTAAAGACGACGTGACCGGCGAAGACCTCATCATCCGTGACGATGACAAGGAAGAAACCGTGCGTAAGCGTCTGGCAATTTATCATGAACAAACTGAGCCATTGGTTGCGTATTATCGTAAACTAGCCGAGCAAGGCCAGACCGTGTTCCATAAAGTCGATGGAACCCGTAATGTTGAAACGATCAGTAAAGAACTTGGTGAACTGTTGGGCTAAGCCCGCAGCAAAGCGTTGCGCCAAGTTTTCGTTGTTCGACAGAAGCCCACCTTGCGTGGGCTTTTTTTATAAATAATAACAAGGAGAATACCCATGACAGTCGAACTACCTATTAGCATGCTGTACGCCGGGTTACTGGCGTTACTTTATTTTGTGCTGGCGGCACTTGTGATCCGTCTGCGCTGGCGCGATCGGGTCGGGATTGGCACTGGTGAGTCCAAAGATCTTGAAGTTGCGGTGCGCATTCACGGTAACTTCGCCGAGTACGTACCTTTTCTGCTGTTACTCTTAGTACTGATGGAATTAAGCGGTGCCAGCGGCATGCTGCTGCATACCGTAGGTGGTCTGTTGTTTGTCGCCCGGGTTTGCCACGCCATTGGTCTGCGAATGAGCATTGGACCATCTTGGGCGCGCACTGTGGGTGTTCTGGGTACCTTTATTGTACTGCTGGTACAAGCCGGCTACATGCTCGGCTACGCCATGGGTATGCTGGCATGACCGACGCATTACCTGCCGGCATCCATGTCAGCGGCGACGCCGCCGGGCCTGCTGTGGTATTGCTGCACAGTTCGCAAAGCAATACCGGCCAGTGGCGAGACCTGATAAAACGCTTACAAGCAGATTACCATCTGATTGGTATCGATCTGCTCGGCTACGGCAAAGCACCGGCGCCAGAGGTCGACGCGACCGAAGCGTTTCGCTTTACCGACGAGGTCCCGCGCATAGTGGCGGCGGTGGAGCAACTGACCCAAGGTCAGCCGGTGATTTTGGTAGGGCACTCTTATGGAGCTGCGGTGGCGCTTAAACTGGCGCTGGAGAACCTGCTGCCGGTGCGTGCCCTGGCGCTGTTTGAACCGGTCGCTTTTCATGTGCTGGATGCCAATGATCCGGCACGTCAGGAAGTTGAAGCCATCGCCAACCAAATGGATCAGGAGGATAAATGGGCAGCGACCCAGGCCTTTGTTGACTACTGGAACGTACCGGGTTACTTCGCGGCTTTACCTGAAAAGTTGCAGCAGCAAATGGCCAGTCAGGCCGACAAAGTCGCGATGGATTTCGCCGCACTGATGGGCGAGCCTCATAAACTGGTGGATTATCGGCGGGTCGAAGTGCCGGTGTTGTTACTGACAGGTGCGCGTACCCAGGCCAGTGCCAGACGTGTCGCAGAGCAACTGCAACAGGTACTGCCTCAGGTTGAAGTTGAGCAGCTTGCATGCGGCCACATGGGACCACTGACGCACCCGCAACTGGTGAATCCCTTACTGGTGAACTTCCTGCAGCAGGTAACGGAGCCAAGTGGTGCCTGAAGCACGCGCAACAGGCTATCAACCGCCACGCGATGCCTTCGGGTTATGGCAGGAGCAGCCGGAGCTGGTTTATCTGGATAGTGCAGCAAGCTGTCAGGTTCCTGAACCTGTGCTGCAACGTTATTTGCAGTATTACCGCCGCCAGCATGCCAATGTGCATCGTGGTGGCTACCCGCTGGCACAGCAGGCGACGCAGTTGCTGGAGCAGTCACGCGAGCGCTTAGCGCACTGGATCGGGACCGACGCTGAGCACCTGGTATTTACCGCAGGCGCAACGCACAGTCTGAATTTGTTAGCCACAGGCCTTACCATCGACTGGCAGGCCGGCGATGAGATTGTGGTCAGCCGGGCCGAGCATCACGCCAACTTTTTGCCCTGGCAGCGGCTGGCGGAGCGCCATCAGCTGAAGCTGCGCTGGCTCGATCTCGATCCGCTCACGGGCGGCTTACCCGCGACCTGGCCTGAGCTTATCGGTCCGCGCTGTAAGCTGTTGGCTGTGACCATGGCCAGTAATGTCACCGGCCAGATCTTCCCGGTGGCGGAGCTGTGTCGACAGGCCGCGGCACAGGGTGCGGTCAGTATTATCGACGCGGCCCAGGCGGTGAGCTCAGTAACTTTGGATGTGGCGGCGCTGCAGTGTGACGCGCTGACTTTTTCTGCGCACAAAATGTATGGCGTTACCGGCTGCGGCGTCTTGTACCTCTCGGATCGCTTACAGCAACAGTTGCAGCCGGCTTTGCTGGGCGGTGGTATGGTGGCGCAGGTCAGCGAAGCGCAAAGTCAGTGGTTAACCGGCGTGCATAAATACGAAGCAGGCACGCCCAATACCGCGGCAATTGTGGCTTGTGCCGAAGCCGCCGAATGGCTGACAGAACAACGCCAAAAAGGGCTTAGTGATTACCTGGATGGGCTGACCCGGTGGCTTGTTGATGAATTAGGTCAACGTAGCTGGATTCAGTTGTTGCCGCGCCAGGCGCCCGCATTACCGGTGCTCAGTTTTTTCAGCCCTGAAGTACACGCCTATGACCTTGCCAGTTTTCTGGCAGAGCAGGGCATTGCGGTGCGTGCTGGTAGTCATTGTGCGCAACCTTTATTGCAACATTGGCAGCATGAAGCGGTAGTCAGAGTGTCTTTAGCAGCCTATACTACGCGCGCCGATTGTGAGCGTCTGCTCGCTGCCCTGGATCAAGCCTATCAGCTCTTTGCTGACGCCTAACTAAACGAAGAGAAGATGTCATGCCCCGTGCAGCCGACCACTGGTGGACTGAGTCCAAGAAACTCGCCAAGTTAACTGGGCCGATTCTGATCGCGCAGCTGACTCAAATGCTCATGAGCGTAGTCGATACCGTCATGGCCGGGCGTGTCAGTGCTGTCGATCTTGCCGCGGTATCCGTGGGCGGCAGTATCTGGTTACCCTCAACACTGCTGGTATTCGGCCTGGCATTGGCATTGGCCCCTATTATTTCGCACTTCGACGGCGCCAAGAAACAACAAAAAATAGCCAACATGGTTCAGCAGGGCTTCTATGCGGCACTGATTGGCAGCTTGCTTTGTGTGGCAGTGATTTTGTCGGCGCCATTGATCCTGAATGCCATGAATGTCGAAGACGCCTTCCGCGTGATCACCCTGGATTACCTGTTTTATTTGCTTTGGGCTATTCCCGCCCTGGTGATTTACATGGTGCTGCGCAATTTTTGCGAGGGTTTGTCGCACACCATGCCCTCGCTGGTGATTGGGGTATTGGGCTTGCTGGTCAATATCCCGGCCAACTATATCCTGATCTACGGTAAATTTGGTGCGCCGGCTCTGGGCGGTGCAGGCTGTGGTGTGGCGACGGCAATCGTCTTATGGGTGATGGCGCTGGGATTGCTGGTGTACGTGCTCTGTGCCAAGCGCTTCAAAGCCTTGCGATTATTCAGCCAGTGGCACCGGCCCGACTGGGATGACGTCTGGTACATTATTCGTCTGGGTTTTCCTATCGCCACATCAATGTTTTTCGAGGTCAGCCTGTTTGCTGCTGCCGCGCTGGTAATTGCGCCACTTGGAGCCACTGTGGTGGCCGGGCATCAGATTGCGCTGAACATATCCTCGCTGGTGTATATGGTGCCGCTGAGTTTGTCCATGGCGGTCACGTTGCGGGTGGGTTTTGCCCTGGGGGCAGGAAATCCGTCCAATGCCATGTTAAGTCATAAGCTTGCCACCTTGTACGGAATGACCTTTGCCGGCGTGAATGGTTTGATTATGTATTTAGGCGGCGCCTGGCTGGCCAGTCTATACACCAGTGATCAGGCGGTCATTCAGCTGGCGGCAACGCTGATGGGGCTGGCGGCTATTTTTACCCTGTCGGATACTTTCCAGGCCATTGCCATGGGCACCTTGCGTGGCTACAAAGACACCAAAGTGGTGATGTTTATTACCTTCCTGTCGTACTGGCCACTGGGTCTGACGGTGGGGATCTTACTGTCGCTGACCGATGTTATTGTGCCAGCTTTAGGCGCTGCCGGTATGTGGATTGGTTTTATTGTCGGTTTGAGCTGTGCGGCAGTACTGCTGACCTGGCGTCTGCGCGTAGTGAGCCGTCGCTACGCGCACACACACCAGGTACAGATTAACGCCGACGCTGATGCAGAATCGTCAGCACATCATTAAGCTCAAGGTCTTTGCTGCGCAGCAGCACCAGCAGATGGTAGAGCAAGTCAGCGCTTTCATTGAGTAGCTCTTCGCGATCGTCGGCAACTGCAGCCAGTGCTGTTTCAACGCCTTCTTCACCTACTTTCTGCGCCGCACGTTTGCTGCCTTCCGCCAAGAGCCGTTCGGTGTAGCTGCTGCCCTCGGGGTTAGCGGAACGGCTCTGGACAATGCGCATTAGCTGATTTAACAGAGGTTGCTCACTGAAGTCAGTCGCGCTGAAACAGCTCTCTGTGCCCAGATGACAGGTCGGTCCCTGGGGCAGGGCAAGGGCCAGCAAGCTGTCCTGATCGCAGTCTGTGTGCAGGCTTACCAGTTGCAGGTGATGGCCTGAACTTTCGCCTTTGCACCACAAGCGCTGCTTGCTGCGACTAAAAAAGGTCACCCGCTGCTCGTCCAGGGTAGCTTGCACCGCCTCAGCATTCATATAGCCCTGCATCAGTACTGTGCCGGTCAGCGCGTGTTGGACGATGGCAGGCACCAGCCCTTGCTGTTTATCAAAATCTATCTGCTGTTGATTGCTTTCATCAATACGCATGAAGCTTTCCTATTGTGTTTGTTCCAGCGGCCGGATGGCAATTCCGGCATCTATCAAGGCTTGTTTTAATTCTGCAATCACCACGGTGTTCTTATGGAACACAGAAGCAGCGAGTGCACCATCGACCTCGGCAGCGGTGAAAACATCGGTGAAATGCTCAATACAACCGGCACCACCTGAGGCAATCAAGGGCACCGGGCAGAGCGCGCGCATCTGTTTAAGTTGTTTAATATCATACCCCTGACGCACACCGTCCTGATTCATACAATTCAGTACCACCTCACCGGCGCCACGGGAGACCACCTCCTGCAGCCACTCAGCAGTTTGCCAGCGGGTTTGCTGACTCTTACTTTCATCGCCGGTAAATTGATACACCAGATAGCGATCGGTTTCAGCATCATAGAAACTGTCGATACCGATGACAATGCACTGCTGGCCGAATTCGTCGACCAGCGTGTTGATAAGGTCCGGATTGCGCAGCGCCGGTGAATTGATGGAGATTTTGTCCGCGCCCATCGCCAGTAGCTCACGCGCCTGCTCGATGGAACTAATTCCGCCGGCGACGGTGAAAGGAATATCAATCTGGCGGGCGATCCGCTCGACCCAGGATTTGTCGACCACCCGCGCGTCCGAAGACGCGGTAATATCGTAAAAGACCAGCTCATCAGCACCGGCAGCCGCATAACGCGCGGCTAAAGGCTCGATAGCGCCGATGATTTCATGGTTGCGAAACTGCACACCTTTGACCACCTCGCCATCACGTACATCCAGGCAGGGGATTATGCGTTTTGCCAGCATGCCAACGCCTCCTCTAGAGTGAACTGTCCGGTCAGCAAAGCTTTACCGAGGATGGCGCTGTCGCAGTTGATCGCCCGTAACTGACGCAGATCCTCTAATTTGGCGGCGCCACCGGAGGCCTGAATCACCAACTCCGGGTACTGCGTTTTCAGCTGCTGATAAAGCTCGGTATTGTAACCGCCTAACATGCCGTCACGAGAGATATCCGTGCAGAGCACGTGGCGCAGTCCTGCAGGTAAAAAGCGTTCAATGACCTGTTGCAGGGTCAGCTCAGAGGTCTGTTGCCAGCCATGAGTGGCGACAAACGCCTGACCATCTTCGGCAATACTGACATCCAGTGACAACACGATAGCGTCGCTGCCATAATCATCGAACCAGCTCGACACCAGTTGCGGGTTTTGCACTGCCAGGGAGCCAATCACTGCCCGTTGCACCCCGCACTGGAACAGCTCGTCAAGATCTGCCTGCTGACGGATGCCACCGCCGACCTGTAGCGCCATTGGCAAGGCTTCAGCCAGCCGCTGCAAGGTGGCGATCTGGCGCTTGGCGGGGTCACGCGCACCGTCCAGGTCGACCACATGCAACCACTCGGCGCCCGCTGCCGCGTAAGCTTGCGCGAGCGGTAACGGATCACTGGCAAAAGTTGTCTGGCGCTCAAAGTCACCCTGCTGCAAGCGAACCACTTCGCCGTTAATCAAATCAAGTGCGGGAATCAGCATCAGTTAACTCCATAAAATTTTTCAAAATGGTCGCGCCTACCTTGCCCGAACGCTCGGGGTGGAATTGCGCGCCAAAGAAATTGCCGTGGCCGATCATCGAGGCGAATCTGGTGTTGCCGTACTGGGTCGTGGCCAGCGTATAAGCATCAGTGGCAACAGCAAAGCTGTGCACAAAGTAGCAGTAGGCCGAGCTATCCAGACCTTTAAGCAGCGGGTTGTCAGTACTTGCGACAACAGTGTTCCAGCCCATATGTGGCAGCGGAAACTGCGCAGATTCCTGGCCCTGCTGCATCGCCTTGGTACGGGTTGGGATCACGCCCAGGCAGTCGACGTTGCCCTCAGCTGAGGACTCCGTCAACAACTGCATTCCCAGACAGATGCCCAGCACTGGCTGCTGCAACTGACGAAGGGTGTCGACAAGGCCAAGCTGATGCAGATTGCGCATCGCTGCTTTGGCCGTGCCAACCCCAGGGAGAATGACGCGATCAGCGCTGCGAATCACACTCGCATCGGCACTGATCACTGGATTTACGCCTAAGCGCTCAAAGGCAAACTTGACCGAAGACAAGTTCGCGCACGATGTATCGACAATCACTAAACTCATGCCAGCATCCCTTTGCTTGATGGCAAGGCACCATCACTGGTGCGCTGCACCGCCTGGCGCAGGGCGCGACCAAACACTTTAAAGAGACTCTCGACCTGGTGGTGACAGTTACCTTCAGTGGTACTCAGGTGCAACGAAATGGCCATGGCATCGCTGAGTGAACGGTAAAAGTGTCCCACCATCTCGGTTGCCATGCCACCGACATCGGCACGGCTGAATTCGGCTTGCAGTTGCAGGTACGGGCGACCGGAGAGGTCAATCAGACATTCAGCCCGGCATTCGTCCATGGGCAAGGCAAAGCCAAAGCGCGCGATGCCGCGTTTATCGCCCAAAGCTTGCCGCAGCGCCTGTCCTAATGCCAGCGCGGTATCTTCTACGGTGTGGTGCTCATCGATGTGCAGATCGCCTTTAACCTGAGCACGCAGGGAGATACCGGCATGGGTGGCAATTTGTTCCAGCATGTGGTCAAAAAAGCCAATACCGGTGGCAATTTCAATCGGTGCCTGGGCGTCCAGATCAACCGCGATAGAAATCTCAGTTTCTTTAGTGACACGGCGAACACTGGCCGTGCGCGGACGGTCCAGCAGCTGGTGCTGGATGGCCGCCCAGTTAAGGCTGTCGCGATCGTAACGCAAGCCCCGGATGCCCATATTCTCGGCCAGTTGCAGGTCGGTCTCGCGATCGCCGATCACATAGGACTCGGCAAAATTAATCCGGCCTTGTTGCAGATAGTCTTTCACCAGTCCCAGATTCGGCTTACGGCAGCTGCAGTTGTCTTCGGCAAAGTGCGGGCAAATCAGCACATCATCAAAGCGTACGCCCTGAGAAGAGAAGATTGCCATCATCAGGTCGTGTGGGGCATCAAAATCGGCCTGAGGGAAACTGTCGCTGCCGAGACCGTCCTGATTGGACACCATCACCAACCGGTAGCCAGCGTTTTGCAAGGCCAGTAGCGCAGGGATCACCTGCGGTTCAAATTCGAGTTTGGCTATGCTGTCGAGTTGTTTGTCGACCGGGGGTTCCTGCACCAGGGTGCCGTCACGGTCGATAAAAAGTAGTTTTTGCTGGCTCATTGTGGCAGAACCTCCAGTAATTGATTCATTTCTTCTTCGCTACCGATACTGATACGAACGCATTCGCCCAGTCCGCGTTGGCTCGACTGATTGCGGATGAGCACGCCCTGTGCCTGACAGTGTGCGACCAAAGCCTGCGCGTCGGCAACGGAAATTAAGACAAAATTGGTCACCGTGGGCCAGATACGTTGCGCCCAACTGCGGCTGCGCAGATCGTCAAGCAGCCGTTGACGCTGTACTTTAATGTCCGCCAGCTGCGCTTGCATCGCATTGAGGCCGGTCGCGCTTAGCGCCTGCTCGGCGCCGGCAATCGTTGGTGCCGGCAACGGGTAAGGGGCAATGACTTTACGCAGCACCTCAATCAAGGCTGGCTGGCCGATGGCAAAACCGCAGCGCAGAGCAGCCAGACCAAAGGCTTTAGAAAGGGTACGCAGGATCACCAGCTGCGGATAATCGGCCAACCAGGTTGCGCAGTCGCGCTGGCTTGAGCCCGGATCGACAAACTCGATATAGGCCTGATCCAGCACCACCAGGGCACGGTCGCCAACACCATCGAGCAATTCACGCAGCGCCGCTGCATCCACTTCGTTGCCCAGCGGATTAGACGGGCTGCAGACAAAAATAAGTTTTACCGGCGCGGCGGATTGATCGTTCAGACGGGCCAACATGGCCGCGACATCCAGTTGCAGATCGCCACTGGCAGCTTGTTGCAGTGGGCAATCGACCACAGCGGCACCGTGGGTCGCGGCACTGATAGCATACATACCGTAGGTGGGTGTGGTGATCATGACCGCGTCACTGACTGGCTCGCAAAAACTGCGGATCAGCAGCTCGATGGCTTCATCGCTGCCGCGGCAACTTAACACCTGCTCGCGGGACACCCCGGCGTAACTTGCGTAAGCCTGATTCAGCGCGTCACTTTGAAAACTCGGATAGCGATGCCACTGTTCCTGCTCAGGAAAGGCCGGTGTTGCTGGCGCTTCGTTGGCGTTTAGCCAGACGGAGCCGCCGGACATGCTGCGGCGGGCCGACTGGTAAGGAGTAATAGCGGCCAGGTGCGGGCGCTGTAACGCGGCAATAAAGTCGCTCATGAGGACTCCTCCAGACGCACAGTGACGGCACGCGCGTGGGCATCTAAGCCTTCAGTTTGCGCCAGTTCAACAATGGCACTTGCCAGTCCTGCCAGCCCTGCACGGGTAGCTTTTTGACTGGTGTAGCGGCGGTAGAAATCAAGCAAACCGAGACTACTGGCGGTGCTGGCAAAACCATACGTCGGTAACACGTGGTTGGTACCGGTGGCATAGTCACCGCCGGACTCTGGCGTATAAGGCCCGATAAACAGCGAACCGACGTGGGTAAGACGTTCTGCCAGTTCTTCAGCCGCGGCGGTTTGTACCGACAAGTGCTCAGGCGCGTAGCTTTGGCTAATGGCAACCGCTTGATCCAGATCGGCAACTTCAACCAAGGCACTATTGGCCAATGCCTGGCGCGCCGTGGTGGCACGTGAAAGCTGCTGCAGCTGCGTCTCCAGCTGCTCGCGAACGGCAGCAATGAGCGCAGCACTGTCGCTCAGCAGCACCACTTGCGAATCCGCGCCGTGTTCAGCCTGGGATAACAGATCCGCGGCGACATAGGCCGGGTTTGCCTGGTCATCAGCGATCACCAGTAACTCAGAAGGGCCTGCCGGCATATCAATGGCCGCGCCTGATGGGTCCTGTGAGACCGCCTGCTTTGCGGCGGTGACAAAACTGTTGCCAGGGCCAAAAATCTTATTCACTTTGCCGATCGACTCAGTGCCATAGGCGAGGGCAGCAATCGCCTGCGCGCCACCACAGCGATAAATTTCAGTAATGCCGCAGCACTGCGCGGCGTAAAGCAGCGCCGGGGCCAACTCACCATCAGCATCGGGTGGGCTGACCAAGACCACGCGCGGACATTCTGCCAGCTGCGCTGGTACTCCCAGCATTAAGGCCGTGGAGGGCAATACCGCAGTGCCTCCGGGCACATAGAGTCCGACCGCTGCCATTGGCGCGTAACGCAGTTCACACTCGATACCGGGGGCGGTTTCAATTTTAATGCCTTGCGGGCGTTGCGCTTCGTGAAATTTACGAATAGTGCCATAAGCAGTATCAATCGCTGCCTTAGTGGCAACCGGCAGCTTGGCCAGTTGCCGGGCAATGGCTGCGGCTGGATAGCGCAGCTCTGTCAGGCTCTCGCAATCAAATTGTCGGGTGTAACGCAGCACTGCCGCATCGCCCTCGGTGCGCACGGCAGCAAGAATCGCATTGACCGTTGCCGTTAATTCGGTCGAGACCCGCTGGGTCGGACGCTGCAACAGGTCTTTTTGATCCTCGCTTGAGAGCTGCGACCAGCAAAACTGGCGGGTGCTTAAATCAAGACGTGCATCGGCCATGTCGATTACCCCATCATTTTTTCAATTGGCAGCACGAGAATGGAGCTACAGCCTACCGCTTTCAGCTCTTCCATGGTTTCCCAGAATAAGGTTTCGGTGCTGACCACGTGCACTGCCACCAGCTCGTCGGTGTGGCTCAGAGGCAGTATGGTTGGATCTTCAGCGCCGGGTAACAGCGCGGCGACTTTATCTAAGGCGGCGCGCGGTGCGTGCAGCATGATGTACTTGCTCTCGCGAGCCATCTGCACGCCATCAAGGCGCGGCAATAATTGATCGATCAGCGCCTGCTTGGCGGCATTGAGTGGCTCAGGGCGCTGGATCAGCTGCGCCTGACTGGTGAAAATCACTTCTTTTTCGACCAGGCCGTTGGCTTCCAGGGTGGCGCCGGTGGAGACCAGATCGCAAACCGCATCTGCCAGCCCGGCGCGCGGTGCAACCTCAACACTACCGGTGAGCACGGCGGTGCTGGCACTGATGCCTTGGCGTTGCAGGTAATCCTGTAACAGGTAAGGGTAGGTGGTCGCAATGCGCTTGCCGGCTAAATCCTTCAGGCCGTTGTAGTTGTCCTCTTTAGGTACCGCAATCGACAGGCGGCAGCCGCCAAAGTCGAGGGGACGCAAGCGCTTAATTTCAGCAGGTAATTTTGTCGCGACGCGCTCCAGCCGGGCTTCTTCAAGTACGTTCTCGCCCACCAGACCCAGATCAACAACGCCGTCCATGACCAGACCAGGGATGTCATCATCCCGCACGCGCAACAGATCAATCGGCTGATTGCTGCTGTGCGCCAACAAGCGCGCCTCATGCAGGCTAAACTTCACGCCACAGGCTTCCAGCAGTTTCATCGACTCTTTACTGAGACGACCCGATTTTTGAATTGCGATGGTTAAGCGTGCTGAATTTGTATCGACAACCATGTTTTATAACTCCTATAAAAAAACCCCAAAAGGTTGCCTTTCGGGGTTCGTAATGGGTGAAGGCAACCACCAATGTGTCAGCCTTCCGCGTACAATACGAGGCTAACGTCGTCGTTGGATATGATGATGATGCCAGTTGTTGTAACGCATTTGTGGTCCTTGAAATTTGCAATGGGTGAATTGTATAGATTTCAAAATATCGATTCAACCCTTTGTAATCAGCTTACCAAGATTTCTTGTATGGCAAGTTGTATAGCATTTGGTTTGAGCTCAGCTTTGCTGATGAGCGTAGCCATTCAGAGTAAGTTACGCTAACCTAGCGACTACCGATCACCCCCAACGAAAGACCGCGCCGAGCGATGACATCCGTAGCCCAATATTTTCAACCTGACAGTGCACTCGCCTCGGCTTTACCTGGCTTTTCACCACGCCCCGCGCAGACGGAAATGGCGACCGCTATTGCACAGGTTTTAAAAGATAAGTCTCAGCTTGTGGTGGAAGCGGAAACGGGGACGGGGAAAACCTACGCCTATCTGGTTCCCATTCTGAAAAGCAAAGGCTCTGCAATCATTTCGACGGGCACCAAAGCCCTGCAGGAGCAGCTGTATCACCGTGATTTACCTGCTCTGCGGGATGCGATCGCACCACAAAAACAGGTCAGTCTGCTTAAAGGTCGCAGTAACTATCTGTGTCTGCACCGTCTGGCGCAAAGTCAGGCGCATGCCAGCGAGCTCTCGATGACGGTACAAAAACAAGTGGTTGAGGTAAAACGCTGGGCGGCGCGCACAGAAGATGGCGATGTTGGTGGACTCAGCAGTTTGCCTGAGGACGCCGAAGTACTGCCGCACGTGACCAGCACCGTCGATAATTGCCTTGGCCGTGATTGTCCCGACTACGATGATTGCTACCTGGTTAAAGCGCGCAAAAATGCGCTGGAAGCGGATATCGTGGTGGTTAATCACCATTTATTTTTTGCCGATATGGCACTCAAAGATATTGGCTTTGGCGAGCTGATCCCGCATGCCGATGCACTGATCTTTGATGAAGCCCACCAGTTGCCAGATATTGCCAGTCAGTATTTTGGTGAGGCGGTCGGCAGCCGGCAGTTACAGGAGCTGGCACAGGAAGCTAAGGTGCTTTATCTGACCGAGCTGAAAGATCTACGCCAGCTGGACAAAGCTGCCGACAAACTCATCGGTAGTCTGCGCGATTGGCGACTGGCGTTTCCGGTGGATCCGCAGCGCGGCAACTGGCGCCAGGCACAGCAGCAACCGCAGGTGCAGGCCGCCGTTATGCAACTCAGCGAGAACCTGCAGTTTTTTGCCAATGTCGCCAAGGGGGCGCTCGGCCGTAACCAGGACCTGGACAGCATTTACGAGCGCTGCGTACAGTTTTTGCATACCTGGGAGCTGTTGCAGGATACCCAGCGTACCGGTTTCAGCTTCTGGTTTGAAACCACACCAAGGCAAGTCACTCTGCATCAGACGCCGTTGCAGGTGGCGGATAAATTCGGCAGTTATGTCGGCAACTCTGATGCCAGCTGGGTCTTTACCTCAGCAACCCTGGCTATTGGCGACGATTTTACCCACTTCACCCGCCTGTTGGGCCTGGAGCAAGCGCGGACACTGTGCCTGCCAAGTCCGTTTGCCTTCGCTGAGCAAGGCATCTTGTGTGTCCCGCGTTACCTGCCGCAGCCTCATCAGCATGAGATGCTGGATCAT
The DNA here is from genome assembly GCF_030466405.1 of Pseudidiomarina terrestris. GTDB lineage: Bacteria > Pseudomonadota > Gammaproteobacteria > Enterobacterales > Alteromonadaceae > Pseudidiomarina > Pseudidiomarina terrestris. Next base: position 159,980 of record NZ_JAGGJF010000002.1, read on the forward strand.
CTGGTGCAGATCACCACGCAGGTACTTGACGTGAATCAACAGGGCGGCACTTTTGTGCTTTTTACCAGTCACCGCATGTTGCAGCGAGTGGCCGAACGACTGGCCACGCTGACCGACCGACCACTGTTTGTGCAGGGCAGTACCAACAAACGCGAATTGCTGGCAGATTTTATCAAAGCCGGTAACGGCGTGCTGCTGGGAACCTCGTCATTCTGGGAAGGGGTGGATGTGCGCGGGCAGGCGTTGACCTGTGTGATCATCGATAAGCTGCCGTTTGGCTCGCCTGATGATCCCCTGCTGCAGGCACGCATTGAGGACTGTCGATTACGTGGAGCTGAACCTTTCACTCAGGTACAATTACCGCCTGCGGTGATCGCGCTGAAACAGGGCGCCGGACGCCTGATCCGTGATAGCAGTGACCGCGGCGTATTGATCGTTTGCGATCAGCGTTTGGTGAGCAAACCTTACGGGCAACTGTTTTTGGCCAGCTTACCCCCCTTACGCCGCACCCGAGACTTGCCTCAGGCATTAGAGTTTTTAGCAGAAATTAATGGAGATGTATCGGAATGAGCGCGGTATTACTTGCAATTGATACAGCGACCGAACAATGTTCTGTCGCGTTAAGCTACGGCGATCAATGTTTTCAGCGCGCCGCTGTGACCCCGCGTGAGCATTCCCAGCGGGTACTGGGGTTTGTCGAAGAGGTGTTAGGTGAAGCTGGTATCACCCTGGCCGAGGTGGACGGCATTGTCTGTGGTTATGGTCCGGGCAGTTTTACCGGCGTGCGCATCGGTGTTGCCATCAGTCAGGGACTCGCATTCAGTCACAATTTACCGGTTTATCGCGTCTCTACATTAGCAGCTTTGGCGCAACAGGCGATACGTTGTCACGATGCCAAGGCTGTGATCAGCGCCATCGATGCGCGCATGCAGGAAGTCTATGTGGCAAGCTACGTCAATGACAACGGCCTGGCACAGCCTGTCAGTGCAGCACAAATGGCGCCCTTAGCGCCCCTAAAGGAACAGGGTTGGTGGGCGGATATCAGCGCGCGCGCTGCAGTTGTAAGCGGTGCAGGTACCGGCTGGCAAGCCTACGGCAGTCAGCTTGACCCTGACACGCAGGTGCAGGTGCTGGATGCTGTGACCTTACCGCTAGCGCAGGATATGCTCACTCTGGCAAAACAAAGTGAACCTGTGGCGGCAGAAGAACTCGAACCTTTATATGTGCGTAATGAAGTGACGTGGAAAAAGTTACCCGGGCGTTAATCGCGCAACGGGGCAGAGCATTCCAATCGAATGAGGAGTACGAACATGTTGAAATACTGGCTGACAGCACTGGGAGCTTTGACTCTAAGTGCATGTTCGACGGTTCCGGATGAGCTTGCCGTTGCTGAAGGCACGAATTTGACGCCCTACACAGTAGCTCTGGAGTCTCCTGAGCAAGTGCAGAATAAACCGGCGCGCTGGGGTGGCGTTATCGCTGAAGTACGCAATACCGATTCCGGTACCATCGTTGAAGTGGTCAATTACGACTTGAATTCGTATGGCCGTCCGGCCGTTTCGGATAACAGCGACGGTCGTTTTCGGGCCAAACTCGACGGTTTTGTCGATCCTATGGTTTATAAAAAAGGCCGTAGCATTACCTTCATCGGTATCGTGCAAGCGCCCGAGGAAGGGAAGATCGATGAGTTTCGTTACCTGTTCCCGACCCTGGACGTGACCGGCAAATACCTTTGGAAAGAAATCGATAAGAGCCCGATGGAAGTGGATTACAGCTCACTCTGGTATCGTCATCACTGGTATTCACCGCCATACCGGGTCTACTATCCAGTGCCGGTGAGAACCAATGGCGGTAATCAGGACGATAACAAGAACAACTAAACCTATGACCAACACCTATACACAGGCTCGGCAGCATGCTGAGCCTGTTTCTTTTCAGCTGAACTGGGGCAGCGTGGCTGGCTTGCGTTGGGGGAATGCCAACGGCAAACCTATACTGGCATTGCATGGCTGGCTCGATAACGGCCACAGTTTTTTGCCGCTGGCGCAGCAATTTCTGACCTCGGATCTGGCGAAGAGCCATCAGTTGCTGGCTATCGACTGGCCCGGGCACGGACTCTCGCAGCACCGTCCTGCCGGTAATTATTACCCCTTTCTCGACTATGTCTACGATCTGGTGCAGTTGTGTGAACAGCAAAACTGGCAGCAGGTTGAGGTGGTCGCTCATTCGATGGGCGCCTTTGTCGGCAATTTATGGGCCGGTATTGAGCCTCAGCGGGTCCGTCATCTGTTAGCGATTGAAGCTTTTGGCCTCTTAAGTAGTCCGGAGACTGCTATTCTTGATGATATCCGTCAGGGATTTCGCAGCCGACTGCAACAACAGGGCAAACGCCGTCCACATTACCCGAATTTCGACGCGGCGGTGCTGGCGCGTCAGCAAGCCGGTGATTTTGATACCGAGGTGGCTCAGTTACTGGTGGAGCGTGGTTTAGAACAGCTGGCTGAAGATGATTTTCGGTTTCGGGCAGACGGCCAATTACGGACAAAATCGGTATTACGGCTGACGCCACTGCAAATACGCTCCATTTTGGCAGCGATTGAGTGTCCGATAAAGCTGGTGTTAGGCAGTCACGGCCACCGTGAACGCATCGAACTGGCGCTGCAGCAGTGGCAAGATGCCGTGCCACAACTTGAAATTGTCGAGGCCGCGGGTGGGCACCACGTGCACATGGAGCAGCCAGATGCGGTGTGGCGCGAATTTACTGCGATGTTGGCATGAGTTCACGGCTAGTTTAAACTGGTCGGATATGCGAAGATTGGCAAAAAATAATGAGTCAGGAGCACCAACGCGTGGAAAAAACTTGGTTACAACGCTATCCGGCAGGGGTCCCAGAAACCATCGACCCTGATCACTTTAATTCACTGGTCGACATTTTCGAGCAAAGTGTCGAAGCCTATGGCGACAAGACCGCCTATGTGAATATGGATCATGAAATGTCGTTTCATGAGCTGGATGAAGAAACGAAAAAGTTCGCAGCGTACCTGCAGAGCAAAGGCCTGAAAAAGGGTGACGCGATTGCCATAATGATGCCGAACTTATTGCAATACCCGGTGGCGTTATTTGGCATTCTTCGCGCGGGCATGACCGTGGTCAATGTGAATCCGCTTTACACGCCGCGCGAGTTGAAGCACCAGCTTAGCGACGCACAATGTAAAGGTATCGTGATCCTGGATAATTTCGGCCATACACTGGAAAAAGTGATCGGTGATCTGGATCTGGACCATGTGATTTTGACCGGAATTGGCGATCTGCTGCCAAGCCCTAAGCGTTGGATCGTGAACTTTGTAGTGAAGCACGTTAAGCGTATGGTGCCCAGCTACAAGCTGGCGGGCACGGTGACTTTCCGTGACGTCCTGGCTAAAGGTGCCAAAGCGACCTACCAGCGCCCTGAAGTGAGCGGCGATGATCTGGCGTTCCTGCAATACACGGGCGGTACTACTGGGCTGGCCAAAGGTGCAATGCTGTCGCATCGCAATATGGTCGCGAATCTGGAACAGGTGTCTGCCATTGTGGCGCCTTTGGTGAATGATGGCGAAGAGACCATTATTACCGCTTTACCGCTTTATCATATCTTCGCGTTAACGGCGAACTGCCTGACCTTTATGAAGCATGGTGGCAAGAATATTCTTATCACCAACCCGCGCGACATGCCGGGCTTTATCAAAGAGCTCAGCAAGCATAAGTTCTCGATTATCTCCGGCGTGAACACCTTGTTTAACGGCCTGCTTAATACTGAAGGCTTCAAGGAACTTGATTTCTCGCACCTGAAAATAGCGCTGGGCGGCGGCATGGCCGTGCAACGTTCTGTGGCTGAACACTGGGAGCGGGTGACCAAGCAACGCCTGTTGGAAGGCTATGGCTTAACAGAATGTTCGCCAGTAGTCACAGTGAACCCAACGGACATCGAGCATTACAACGGCACCATTGGTATTCCTTTACCTTCAACGGACGTTCGTGTCGTCGACACGGAAACCGGTGAAGTACTGGGCCAGGGTGAAGAAGGCGAACTGCAGGTGCGCGGTCCGCAGGTCATGGTGGGGTATCTGAACCAACCTGAAGAAACCGACAAAGTAATGCAGGATGGCTGGTTCCTGACCGGTGATATCGGCCGCATGGAAGAAAACGGCTTTTTCAAAATTGTTGATCGTAAGAAAGATATGATTTTGGTGTCGGGCTTTAATGTCTACCCGAACGAAATTGAAGATGTCATTGCGGAACACCCGAAAGTGCTGGAAGTTGCTGCTGTCGGCGTGCCGCATGACTCGTCGGGCGAAGCAGTGAAGGTCTTCGTGGTGCGGAAAGATCCATCACTCACGGAAAAAGAGATGATTGATTACGCCCGCGAAAACATGACCGGTTACAAAGTGCCTAAGTTTGTCGAGTTTCGTGACGAACTGCCGAAAACCAATGTTGGTAAAATCCTGCGTCGTGAACTTCGTGACGAAGAAGAAGCTAAGGCGAAAAACGACTCGTGACCATAGCCTTTCAATTGATAACCAGCGCAGCTGCGTTGGGTGAATTCTGTGAACATGCGCAGGGCGCGGAGTTTATCGCGGTCGATACCGAGTTCGTGCGCACTCGCACTTACTTTGCGCGGCTCGGACTGGTGCAGATCCAGGCCGGCGAACGCACCGCACTGATTGATCCGGTGGCGCTGGCTGCAGAAGATGATGGCCAGGCGCTGTTGCCGCTTTGGCAGTTACTGGCTGATCCGCAGACCACCCTGGTGATTCATGCCGGTGGCGAAGACTATGAAATCCTGCACCAGCACATGGGACAACTTCCGAACGCCATTTTTGACACCCAGATCGCCAGCGCCATGCTTGGGGATGGCGATGCTTTAGGCTACGCGGCGCTGGTTGAGCAACGGCTTGGTGTTGCCATCGATAAGTCGCAGTCACGCACCGATTGGATGAAGCGGCCGCTGGCGCCGGAGCAGCTCGATTACGCCGCGGCGGATGTATTTTATTTGCAGCAGTTGTATCCAGAGTTATATGAACTGGCGCAAACACAGGGCAAGCTTGAGCTGATCCTGCAGGAAAGTGCCTGGCAGGCGCACAAACGGGCGCAAACGATCCCGGATGAATGGCAGTTCCTGTATTTTGGTAACGCCTGGCAATGCGACCCCGAGCAGCTGAGTGTGCTGCGTGAGTTAGTGGCCTGGCGCTATCAGCGTGCGCGCAGCTCTGATTTGCCACTGGGCTTTATCGCCAAAGATCATACCTTGCTGGACCTTGCGCGGCAGATGCCCGACAGCAAGAACAAATTGCGTTACTTTAAAGAACTCTCGCCAGTGACCATCAAGTACGCCGGCGACGCCCTGTTGGGCGCTATTGCCAAAGGTCGTGACAATGGACCCTTGGATATTCCGCTGCTGCGCCTGACCGATCTGCCGAACTACAAAACCATGTTCAATGCGATAAAAAAACTGGCGCAACAGACCGCTGACGAGCTGGGTATCAATGTGGCACTGATAGCCTCCCGCCGTCAGATTAATGACGTGCTGCACTGGTGCTGGCAGATTCCGTCGCATGCGCAAGACCAGTTGCCGCTGCCGGACTTGTTCACAAGTTGGCGAGGGGCTAAGCTGAAGCAACCGATCGAACAATTATTGAAGTGAGTGGTAGCAATCTATGTTGTGTGCTGTCTATCGAAGCCCGAAACGGGTGGATACCTACCTCTATATCGCGCATCCTGCCGATTTCTCTGTGTTACCGGAGCCGTTAGCGAAAAGTTTCGGGGAACCTAAGCACGTGATGACGATAGCCCTGACGGATGAGCGAAAGCTGGCCCGGCTATCGGTCGCTGAACTGAAAGAACATTTACAGGATCCCGGCTATTATTTGCAGATCCCGCCACCGCCAGAGAATTTATTAAAGAAGGAATTGGCAAAATGAAAAAATTGATGTCGATGGCACTGGTTGCCACTGCTTTGATGCTGACCCCTAAGCATGCCATTGCCCAGGATGAAGCCGGATTTGCAGACTACGTTGAAAAGATTAAGGTCGAAGCGCTGGAGCAGGGCTACAGCAGTGAAACCCTGGAAAAAGCTTTTGCCAACGCAAAATTTTACCAGCGCTCGGTGAGTGCCGACAAGAACCAGCCAGAGTTTAAACTGACGTTGGACACCTACCTGCCACGAGCTGTGCCGGAATGGAAAGCTAAACAGGCACTGGAGAAATACAACGAACATAAAGAACTGCTCGAAGAAGTCGGCAAAGCCTATGGCGTGCAACCGCGCTTTATTGTGGCGTTATGGGGCATCGAGACCAATTTCGGCTCTTATACCGGCGGTTTTGATGTCGTTTCAGCGCTGACCACCATGGCCTATGAAGGCCGTCGTGAAGAATTCTTTAAGAAGCAGCTATGGCAGGCGTTGACCATCATCCAGGACGGTCACATTGACGTGGACCAGATGAAAGGCTCCTGGGCCGGTGCCATGGGCCAGACGCAGTTTATGCCAAGCTCATTTATGGCCTATGCGGTCGACTATGATGGTGACGGCCGTAAGGATATCTGGAACTCCATGGGCGACGTTTTCGCATCGGCGGCAAATTACCTGAAAAATGCAGGCTGGCGCGACGATGTGACCTGGGGCCGGCAAGTGCAACTGCCTGCGGATTTCGATGTTTCCATTGCGGAGCTGAAAAACAAAAAGAGCCTGGCTGAATGGCAGGCATTGGGTGTGCGTCGCATGGATGGCAGCGATCTGCCGCAGCGCGGTGACATTGAAGCCGCTGTGGTCATTCCGGACGACAAAGAAGGTCGGGTTTATCTGGCCTATGCCAACTACGATGCGCTGATGCGCTGGAATCGTTCGCATTACTTTGTGGCGGCGGTCGGCTACCTGTCGGACCGTATTCGCTTTCCGCGCTGATCCCGAACCAGTGCCATGTTGAAGCCTTCGAAAATTGTCTGTGTGGGTCGCAATTATGCGGCCCATGCAGCTGAATTGAATAATCCCATTCCTGCCGAACCTTTGCTCTTCATCAAGCCGCCCAGCAGTCTCGCAAAGTTACCCGAGGTACGTATTCCAACGGATCGCGGCGCCTGTCATCACGAGCTGGAGCTGGCGGTTCAGGTGCAGCAGCGCTTACGTCGGGCGACTCCGGAGCAGGCCAGCGCCGCCATCGGCCAGGTCACTCTGGCACTGGATCTGACCTTACGCGAGCTGCAAGACAAACTAAAGCAGCAAGGGCAGCCCTGGGAGCGTGCTAAAGCCTTTGACGGTGCCTGTGTACTGGCGGAGTGGTTAGTGGTCGATGACCCGGCACAGTTGCAGCAAGCCAGCTTCAAGCTCTTCTGTGATGAGCACCTGCAACAACAAGGTGAAGCGACGCAGATGCTGATGCCCATCGCTGAGCTGATCGCGCACATCAGTCATACCTTTACCCTGGAGCCAGGGGACGTAGTGCTGACAGGTACGCCTGCAGGGGTAGGTCCCTTGCACGTTGGTCAGCAACTCGATCTGCACCTGCAGTTCGGTGCAATGCGCGGCCACTGGCAGGGCAAGGTCATAGCAGATGAGTGAGATTCCGTTCTGGCAGCGCAAGAGTTTTGCCCAGATGACCCACGCGGAGTGGGAATCCCTGTGTGATGGCTGCGGTAAATGCTGCCTGCACAAATTGATCGACAGTGACGATGAAGACGACACCGTGCATTACACCGACGTCTCCTGTGTGTTGCTGGAATGCGACACTGCGCGCTGCAGCAACTACGCAGAACGCACGCAGTTTGTGCCAGATTGTGTGGTGATCACCCCGCAGAACGTCTACGAACTGGATTTTATGCCGACCTCATGTGCCTACCGGCGCCTGGCTGAAGGTCGTGGCTTACCGAGCTGGCATCCGCTGCGCAATGATGGTTCTCGCAAAGCGATGATAGCAGCAGGAATGAGTGCCGCGGGGCGAGTCCAGAACGAAAACGAGGTCCATGAGGACCTCGAATTAAGAATTGTGACCTGGCCGCTAAGAGACCGCAACTAAGGCCGACTAGAATTTGCGCGCGCCCAGCAGCCGCAGCACCAGGACCAGCCCGCCAAGTACCGCGTAGAAGGCAAAGATGATGCGCAGCCATTCCGGCATGCTCATATCCAGGAATGACCAGTTAATATCTCCACATAAGCCGGTGGCGCCGAACATACCAGGTAGCCACTCGTGCAGCGGCATCCAGTCAGGAAACTGGGGAAAGGTATCGCAGACTGCGAAAAAGGAATTCTTGGCCTGCTGCGCAGCAACATGATTATTGGCAATGATGAAGCCCCAGATGGCCGCAGTCAGCCAGCCGGCATAGCCGACCAGTCGTGCTAACATAAACTTCGGTGCAATGGCTGGAACTAAAGCGGCTAAGCCCACGCCCAGCACAGCGACACGCTGATAAATACATTTCACACAGGGGGCAAGATCCATCTGGTACTGCATGTAAAGGGCTGTCGCAAAAAGTGCAAATGCCGAGGCAGCGAGCAAGGCCCAGGCGCCGCGGCGCTCGGGAAGTTGGGCGAAAAAGCGCATCATGAAGACATCTCTTGTTATAGGTTTTGCGGAAAAGATAGCGAAGCACGCGGATGATGTCGATAGATTTCTGAAAAGCAATGACGACAAAACTTGTCCGACCATTGGAAAGCCTGATAAAATCAACGGTCATAACATTAATACTAATCTAGCCCTTACCGGTTTGATTCACAGCAAATAGGCCACTTCATGATTATCAAGGCACAAAGCCCTGCGGGGTTTGCAGAAGAATATATAGTGAAGTCCATTTGGAATGGGCACTTCGCGCCGGGTACGATTCTCCCTGCCGAACGTGAGCTTTCAGAATTGATTGGCGTGACCCGAACGACCTTACGTGAGGTGTTACAACGCTTGGCGCGTGATGGCTGGTTAACGATTCAACACGGTAAGCCGACCCGGGTAAATAATTTCTGGGAAACCTCTGGTCTGAATATTCTGGAGACGCTGGCGCGGCTTGACGAAGAGGGCATGCCGGAACTGGTGGATCAGTTGCTGTCGGCGCGCACCAACATTAGTGCGATTTATATTCGTGCGGCCGTGCGCAATGCACCGGAACGGGTCGCTGAACTACTGGCTGAAGCTGAAGGGCTGGAAGATACCGCCGACGCCTTTAGCGAATACGACTATCGTTTAAACCACGATCTGGCAATGGCATCAGGCAATCCAATTTACGTCTTGGTACTTAATGGCTTTAAAGGATTGTACTCGCGCATTGGTAACTTTTATTTCTCCAATGATGACGCGCGCAAACTGGCCCGCAAGTACTATGCAGATTTGAAGAAAGTAGCGACTGAAGAGAAACGCGACGAAGCGGCGCTGCTGGTCCGCGATTATGGTTATGCTTCAGGTCGTATCTGGCATAGCTTACGTGGTGATATTCCAGCGAACCTGATTGAGTAAGAGCACTTTTGCTGTAGCAATAAAAAGCCCCGCAGTGCGGGGCTTTTTTCGTAAAAACTTTCGCTCTGGAGCGGGAATTAACCGTAGTTTTTCGCTACGAAGTCCCAGTTCACGATGTTCCAGAATGCGTCTAAGTAGTTTGGACGCGCATTACGGTAATCGATGTAGTAAGCGTGTTCCCAAACATCAACAGTCATCAGTGGGGTGACCGCGCTGTTGGTGATAGGGGTATCGGCATCGTCCGTATTGGCAATAGCAACTGAGCCGTCAGCTTTTTTCACTAACCAGGTCCAGCCTGAACCAAAGTTACCTGCTGCTTGCGCTTTGAACTCTTCTTTAAATTTATCGAAAGAACCGAATGCAGAATTAATTGCATCGGCAAGTTCACCGCTTGGCTCACCGCCGCCATTTGGGCTTAAGCAATGCCAGTAGAAGGTGTGGTTCCAGACCTGCGCTGCATTGTTGAATACGCCACCAGAGGAAGATTTAATGATATCTTCAAGTGACTTATTTTCCATGTCAGTGCCTTTGACAGCATCGTTCAGCTTGCTTACGTAAGCAGCGTGGTGCTTGCCGTAATGGTATTCCAAAGTTTCCGCAGAGATGTGCGGCTCAAGAGCATTTTTTTCATAAGGTAATGCTGGTAGTTCGAATGCCATATAGACTCTCCATTCTTGCTTTTGTGAATTTATTGGACTCGTTCTTATTTTAGCATTGAAAACGAATCTTCAAGTCTCAATATACCTAGATATAGGCAGAAAAGTTTATTTCAAGTGTAGTAAGCAAATTTTAAATTGTCAGTAGATGGTCCCTTTGCTGGCCTGCTGTACTGCAATCCTTGTGCTTGATGTGATAAACTTGCCGCCATTAACTCGCTTAAAGAAGTAAGGACGAAGGCATGGAAACTGTAGAGAAAATTAAGCAGCAAATCAGCGAAAATCCGATTCTGCTTTACATGAAAGGTTCGCCAAAATTACCGAGCTGTGGTTTTTCTTCACAGGCCTCGCAAGCGTTGATGAGCTGTGGTCAGCCATTCGCGTATGTTGATATCCTACAGAATCCTGACATTCGTGCAGAATTACCAAATTATGCCGACTGGCCGACCTTTCCACAGCTGTGGGTTGAGGGTGAGCTCGTCGGTGGTTGTGATATTATTTTGGAAATGTTCCAAAAAGGCGAACTACAAGAATTAATTAACGAAGTGGCAGAGCGTCATCCTGCGCCTTCGGAAGATTAAGTTTCATTCAGTACAACAACATTACGGAGAAAAAAAATGGGTGTATTAGTAGGCCGTAAAGCTCCTAATTTCACTGCATCAGCAGTATTGGGAACAGGTGAGATTGTTGACGACTTTAACTTGCATTCGCAAATTAAAGGCAAAAAAGCAGTCGTATTCTTCTATCCTTTGGATTTCACCTTTGTATGTCCTTCTGAACTGATCGCTTTTGATCACCGTTTAGAAGAATTCAAAAAGCGTGGCGTGGAAGTGATTGGTGTGTCTATCGACTCACAATTCACCCACAACGCATGGCGTAACACCAGTGAAGAAAATGGTGGTATTGGTGAAGTTAAATACCCATTGGTTGCTGACGTGAAGCACAACATCTGTAAAGCCTATGATGTTGAGCACCCAGAAGCTGGTGTAGCCTTCCGCGCGTCATTCCTGATCGACGAAGAAGGCACTGTTCGTCACCAAATCGTAAACGACCTGCCATTGGGCCGTAACATCGACGAGATGATTCGTTTGGTAGACGCGCTGAACTTCCACCAGGAACACGGCGATGTATGCCCAGCTGGCTGGAAAGAAGGCGACGAAGGTATGAAAGCTGACGCTAAAGGCGTAGCTGACTACCTTTCGAAAAACGCAGGTAAGCTGTAACAGGCCACAAGCGTTAATAGTGTTAGAAGGCCGCCATTGTGCGGCCTTTTTTGTTGCTGGTAGCAGTGGGTAGAAGTAGGTGTAGGAGAATGCTGTGTTAGTACCCATCCAAAAAGACGATTTTGAGCTGGTGTCCAGCTGGCTGGCAGACCCTGAGGATCATTTTAAAGTGTGCGGCAACGCCTTTAGTTATCCGCTGAAACGCGAAGTTTTCGATGCTTTCTTTGTCGCAAGTGCTGGCGACCCTGAGGTGCGTTTGTGTTTTAAATACTGCGTCGGCGAGCGGGCTGTTGGCATGGTGCATTTTACTCGTATCGATCGACAAAATGATTTTGGTCATATTGGAGTGGCTGCGGTGGACCCGGCGGCTCGCTCTGGTGGCTATGGCCGTGCGATGTTTGCCGCAATCTTACGCAAAGGTTTTGCCGAACTGAACTTTCACCGTATCGATTTGAACGTGTTCGAATCCAATCCTCGCGCGCTGAAGTTTTACCAGGAAGCTTTCGGTTTTAAAGTCGAAGGTTTAGCACGCGATACCATCAAGAAAGATGGCCAGTATCAGGGGTGGTACACCCTGAGTTTGCTTCGTCCGGAGTGGCAGGAATAGAGAAATCGTATCAGCGAAGAACTTTTTTGGGTCCCGTCTCGACTTAAATGCGGTAGTTACTGAATAGACCGAACCATAGGCGATAGAAGGGCACTGAAGATGATTCGACTGATACTTGGTTGTGTGGCATTACTAATAACTGGGGCGGCAACCGCCAGCGATATCAATAGCCAGACAAAAGCATTTGAAGACTACTTACTCGAGCTCAAAAAAGAAAAGCATATTCCCGGGTTATCCGTTGCCGTTGTGAAAGATGGCGAAATCGTTTACGAAAAAGCTCACGGTATCTCGCATTTGGAAGGGCAGGTGCCAGTCACCACCCGCACGCCATTCTGGATAGCATCGGTCAGTAAGTTTTTTGTTGGCACCGCCTTTTTGAAGTTAATTGAAAATGGTGAACTGAGTTTTGACGACACGCTGAATTCCGCCCCGGGCTTTGCAAAGTACTGTCAATGGCTGGCCGGTTCCGGAATTGTGTTTGGTAAGAATCTGAACTGCGACCAGACCTTTAAGCTGAAACATGCGTTGAACCATGTCGTCAACGGCAGCGTCGATACCCGTTTCTTTTACAACTCCATTTTCTACTCCCGCCTGTCGCGTTTTCTTGAAGCAAAACGCGGTAACCCGATAGAGCTTGCTGAAGGCCGTCACAACGAGCTTGCCCAAGCAATTACCGCCTCGATTCTGGAACCTGCGGCGATGAACGACTCTATTGCAGGACTATGGGATGAAACGCGTATGGACGTGTTTTTCCGTCGTTCACGGGGTTTTGGTATTGAGGATAATCATTACGTTCTGCGACGTATGCCCGAGCGGCACATGGCCGGTGGTGCTGGCGTGAGTTCGACTGCGGGGGACATCGCCCGGTTTGATATCGCGCTTGATGCGGGCAAAATTCTGTCACCAGAGTTTATGGCGTACACCACCAACGAATACACCACAGCCGAAGGTAAAACCATTCCTTACGCTTACGGGCGCTACATTCAATGGGTGGATGGTGAAAAGATCATCTGGCACTCGGGTTGGGACGAAGAGATTGGCTTTACTGCGGCCTATATAAAGTTCCCTGAGCGCGGTATTACCGTGGTGGTGTTAGCGAATAACGAAGGTTTGTGGTGGGGGAATCCGCTCGATGGCGCTGCCATTGAAGAATCGCCCGTGTTTCGCAAAGCCAGTGAGATCTTTACTGTTCATTAAGAACAACAGGCGCAGGTATTTTATCGCTTTGATGGCACAGGAATAAGGCTCTTTGCTACACTAGAGCCCTTAGTAGCAGCGCAAGCAGAGGGTTTATGCCTGAGTCGGCATCAAAACGGTTAAATAAATTTATCAGCGAGAGCGGTTTTTGCTCGCGTCGGGAAGCGGACCGCTTTATTGATCAGGGCGCGGTAAAAATTAACGGTAAGCCTGCTGAGCTGGGCCAGCAAGTCGCACCTGGCGATGAGGTCACGGTCAACGGTCAGAAGATTCAGGCCACGGATAAAGAAAAATTCGTGTTTATTGCGCTGAACAAGCCGGTCGGAATTGTCAGCACTACAGATTCCGCTGAGCCCAAGAATATGGTGGATTTTGTCGGTCATAAAACCCGTATTTTTCCAATCGGGCGGCTCGATAAAGACTCACAGGGCCTGATTTTTCTGACCAGCAATGGCGATCTGGTGAATAAGATCCTGCGGGCCGGTAACAAACACGAAAAAGAGTACGTGGTAACTGTTGATCGACCCATAACTCCCGACTTTATTCGGGGCATGGCTAGCGGTGTGCCAATTCTGGGAACAATGACGAAAAAGTGTAAAGTGCGCCAGGAGTCCCAGTTCAGTTTTCGCATGACCTTGATTGAGGGCATGAACCGCCAGATTCGCCGCATGTGCGAGCACTTCGGTTACGACGTGCGCAAGCTGGAACGGGTGCGCATTATGAATGTCAGGTTAGGCAGACTGCAGGTTGGTCAGTGGCGGAACCTTACTGAAGATGAACTGGCGGAATTGATGAAATCAATCGAGCATTCGTCCTCAGAGGCACCTGCGGGTCATCGCCGACGTAAGCCACAGCCCAAGTCCGCGCGTAAGCCTTTCACTAAGCCGAGTTCTGATCGGCGCCGCTAGGTAGAAGAGAATAGGCGTCAGGGCAGGAAATCGCCCTGACGCACGCAAGGAAAATCAGGAATTAAGACTCAGACCAAACCGCGTATTCGTTACCGCTAGGACAAGTAAACTGAAAGCGGCGCCCGCCGGGGAAGTCGAAAATTGATTTCGAGATCTTACCGCCCGCCTGTTTAACTCGCTCCAGACTGTCCTCTAAATCTTCACTGAACAGCACCACTAAAGCACTGCCATTTTCCGTGTGAGCAACAAGATCCGAGCGAAAGAAGCCACCGTGAAGGCCTGCTTTTTGAATCGCAGCATAGTCATCACCGTGGTCGTAATACTCCCAGCCAAAGGCCTGGCTGAAGAAGCGTTTGGTGCCTTCCATATCGCGAACGGGAAACTCAACGTAATTGATAATTTCTTTGCTCATAGTTTTCCTCTGCTTTGTTTCGTGGCGATTCGACCACGGTGAACGATAAGCCGGTGTTCCAGATCAAGTATAGTCAATAACGTCAGCTTTCAAGTAAGGTCCGGGCGCGGAAGCGCTTGTTTTTAATCTTGTCGTTGTTGAGCAATGCCAGCGCGTGCTTGGCTTTGTTGGTTTTCACCGCGACATAGGCCCACTGTGCCTGCACTTTGATTTTACCAATGTCGTCCATGCTCAGCTGCTGGTCGCGGGTCAAGGCACCAACAATGTCGCCGGGCCGCAGCTTATCTTTTTTGCCGCCGTTAAGCTGCACGGTGACATAAGCAGCCACCAGCGGCTTCGCATCTGATTTGCGCTCGGGTAAAGGCTGCAGCTGAATTGGCGCAGAGAGGGTATCCTCCAGCAGACGCAGTCGGTAGTCGTCTTTGATTCCCACCACAGTCACCGCCAGACCTTCGGCACCAGCACGGCCGGTACGGCCAATACGATGGGTATGGGTGGCGATGTCGTGGGCCAAATGCACGCTGATTACCAGATCAAGTTCGGCAACGTCTAAGCCGCGCGAAGCCACGTCGGTCGCCACCAGAATCCGGGCGCTGCCATTACTGAAGCGCACCATGGCCTGATCGCGATCTTTTTGCTCCATGTCACCGTGCAGGGCAATGGCGCTGTGACCGCGCGCAGCCAGGGTGTCAGCCAGGTTCTGGGTTTCCACTTTGGTGGTGCAGAACACCATACAGTTGTCAGGCTGCAGTTCGAGCAGTACGCGCTCCACCGCTTCTGCCGCGGGCGTATCAAGTTGCTGATAGAAACGTTGACGAATGGTGGTCTGAGTTTGGGTCGCGGCGACTTTGATGATGTCAGCATCGCGAGTCATTTGCTTGGTCAGCTGACGAATCCCCTGCGGGTAAGTCGCGCTGAATAGCAGGGTCTGTCGGGCAGCTGGTAGCTTGGCGACAATACCTTTTAATTCGTCTTCAAAGCCCATTTCGAGCATGCGGTCGGCTTCATCAAGCACCAGGCTTTGCAGGCTGGCGAAATCAATCCGCTCCTGTTGCAGGTGATCAAGGATACGGCCGGGCGTGCCCACCAGAATATGTGCACCGTGCTCTAAGGATGCGGCCTGTGAGCGCGCAGGAACACCACCACAGAGGGTTAAGACCTTGACGTTGCCCATGGCCTTTGCCAACGCGCGAATCGCTTCAGCGACCTGCTCAGCGAGCTCACGGGTGGGGCAGAGCACCAGCGCTTGCGGTGCAAAGGAGCTGGTGTCCAACTTCGACAACACACCCAGCGCAAAGGCCACGGTTTTCCCAGAGCCGGTTTCCGCCTGCACGACAACATCTTCAGCGCGGAGGATCTTCGGCAGACTATAGGCCTGTACGTCAGTCATTTGTTCGAACCCGGCATCCTGCAAGCTACTTAAGAGCGCATCGGAGAGCTTGAGTTCGTTGAAACGCCGCACGGCTGGTGTCGTTTCTGGCGAGTTTGCAGGGTTTGATTCTGACATAGTTCTGGTTCACTTATTCGGAGGGCGCGTCGCGAGGCACATGGCGCTTAAAATTAGCGCGGTAGTATAACAGACTCTCAGCGCCCCGCGATCTTATTGAAGCGTTTTGTCATCTTTTTCAGACAGTGTTCAAACCCGCGCCTCGAGCTCAATCTCGACCATAAATTCCGGCAACGCGAGACCTTTCACTTCCAGCCACGAACCGGTGGGAAAGTGCTTGGTATAGAGCTGACTGCGATACTCGGACACCGCCAGAAAGGCGGCCATATCCGTGGTGAAGACATTCTCAACAATGACATGGTCGAAGGTGCAGCCATAATGCGCTAAGACCTTTTTCAGATCAGCATAGACATTTTTCATTTGTTGCTCGATGTCATCAACAGCCGTGGGCGCGCCCTGATCATCCATGCTTACTGCGCCGGAGATCTTAATTTCATCGCCGATTTTGACGGCATGCGTGTAACCATAAGCCTTTTCGACCTCTGGCCGTAATTGAAAGTAATCCCGTTCAATGCTCATCTGCGTTGCTCCTCAGAGTTGTTCGCCTAAGCGAGTCAAGAAGCATTTAATGTAGTCGAGGAAAGTGAGCCTGACACTATTTAGTGCCATGCGGTCACTTATCGGTGTCTGCTGGTTCATTACTGTGGCGCGCTTCAAGCGCGCCGAACACTTTGCCGATAATGCTATAAAGGTTTTGCTGATCAAATTGATAATCGGTTTCCGTGTGCACGCGATGAACGAAGACAAGATCAGAGCTAGGGTAAACACCGAGCATGTGGATGCCGATGCCAGTATGAAAAAACGCGCGTTCTGGACGCTGCTCGTTGGGGTTGATAACATTCCAAAGCATGCCATAACCAAAGTCCATGTAGCGATTGGTTAAAGAGTAGGACGTGGTACTTTGTTCAATCCACTCACGGGATAAAATACGTTGCCCATTCCACACACCGAAGTTTTCGTAGAGCTGCCCGTAAAGTGCCATATCGTAAGCAGACATACGGAAATGGTACGCGGGGAATTTAGATTTCTCAGGTTCATATTGATAAAAACCATCCACTTCTAGCTGACTAATGTCGGTGTCTTCATCAATGGTTGTGTAGCTACCTTTAAAATCTTGCATACCTAATGGCTTAGCAATTTCCCGGTAGAAGGCAGTGTAGATCGATTCGCCGGTCAACTTTTCAAAAACGGCTCCGGCGACGTTAAAGTCCCAGTTGTTATAAATGTACTGCTCGCCGGGTTCAAACTTACCGCGTGGAGGCATGGCTGCGAGCATTCCTTCTGAGGTTGCGGCAGAGGGTAAGTAGATGCCCGAGCGCGATTGCAGCAACTGACGTATGGTCGCGGTCTTTTCGGCCTCGGTTAATGGTGTTGAATCATCAATACCCAGCTCAGCCAAAGTCGCATCGAGGTCGATAATACCGCGCTCAACGTATATACCGTAAAGCGAGTTCAGCATGGCCTTGCGAATGGAGTGAATGGTGTGTTTTTCATGGATGTCGCCATACTCAAACACGACTTCACCGGCCCGCATAAGGACCATTGACGAGGTGCCCGAGGTTTGCAGAAACTGCTCTAGCTCGTCGAGCTTATGGGCATTAAAGGATGCCTTGCTGTCATAACATACTGGATTCTTAATTGCGGCAACTGCACGGCGCAAAATGTCCTGTTGGGCCGCAGCATTGGCCTCTGGGCGTCCGCCCAGGACGATCGTTTGCGAGTTACCAAGTGTGACTTCGGTCAGATTCTTTGGCAGCCCGGGCGCGATGGCATGACCTGCAGCTGGATAAATGATGGATGTCACCCGCGCTGCAGGTCCGACGGTCGCAAGCTGCGCTTGTATGGCCTGAGCCATTTCGTCGGCAGGCCAGAGCCGGTCATCCGCGCCGGCAAACAACAAAACTTCAGCTTGAATCGAATTCACATCAATGCGAGCCGCCACGGCATCAGCATGTTGTAAATCCTGTTGAAAATAGCCTCGGCCAATAAAGCGTTGCGCGGAATAGTCAGGGTTGGAGTGGCGCGGCACAAAGGTCAATGGCTGGCCGTTAAGGGTCCAGGCTGATGCTTGAGTATCGCCCACAGCTCCCCATACGTGAGAACTGGGCGCAATAGCCATCACCGGGCCATAGTCGCTGGAGTTCGCGCCGAGCAGTAAAGCGAGTTCTGCACCGCGCGAACTCCCCATAACCGGCACTTGCTGACACTGATTGCGACTTAGCTGCGTTGAGGTATCGATATAGTTAAGCGCCGCATCAAAATACTCAAGTGGAATACTGTTAAGCGTTTCTGGCAAATTTGGCAGGCCAAAATAGCCGACGGCCAGCGCCGCAATGCCTTCTTCAGCGAGAGCTTGTGCGGTCGCTTGCGCGCCACCTAATCCGCCATCTGAGCCGCCTAGCACGATCACTGTTGGCATCGCGCCTGCGCTCTCTTTCGGCGCAATTAACAGTGCCTGAAGATCGCTTTGGTCAATACGTTGCACCTGCAAATGCTCTGGATAGCCAGGCTCATTACAGCCGATTAAAAGGAGTGCCGAGGCCAAGAGGCCAACGCGAATACTATTAAGGGTCATGATTTTTCTCGGTTTTTTGTTTATTAGACCCACAGGCTGTTACAGAATCAAGCTGAATTTGTAAACAGGTGTTAAACGCAATCGAGGCTGCCGGCTTACGACACAGCCTCTCTAGGTTCAGACGCAACAGGTTTGGTTTTATGTAAGGCATAGCCGATAAATCCGCCGTAGACGTCTATCAGTATGTGCAGCGCGATGGCCACCCAGAGCGATTCGGTTAGGATATAGATGATGCCAAGAACTAAGCCTATGATCGCGGTACGCAGGACGTTGCCCCAGCCTTGATACAAGTGGCAAAGACCAAATAGCAGACTTCCGACAACTAAGCTGAGAATTACGCCGAATACGTTGCCCAGCACGCCAATGATGAAGCCTCTGAACAACAACTCTTCGCAGACTCCAGCGGAGACCGATAGGCCCAGCGTGAACCAGCGCAGCTCTTTACTGGTGGCAGGTACCATCCAGTCGCTATTTTGCGCGGCATCACGAAACTCGTCCAGTTTCTCAGGATGACTCAGCAGGGCATAGATAGAGTAAAAGAAATAAGCAGAAACGGCGAGAACCAGGCCAGCACCGATCCAGTTGGATAAGTTACCTTGCCATACTAACCCAAGCTCAGATGGCGATAGTCGGCCGCTAAATAATAACGCCAGCAGCACCGACGTTGGTATCCACAGAAAAATAATAGCTTCCTTATAGGCGCGGAGTTTTGTTTTCCTGCCCTCGATGATGGCAACTTTGACTTTGTCGGACTCCCAAAGACTGTATACCGGCATCGCTACGACGAGTAACAGCATGAACCATTCAGCCGCTTGTATTTGCATGACATTTCCTCATTTTGCATTCCTTGTTGATGCAGAGAGATTAATCACTTGCGGAGTATAAATAAATGTATTAATAGTATAGAAAAACTAAACTAAAGGTTTACACGTGTTGCACCCAAGAGATCTAAGCGTGTTTTGTCAGGTTGCAGAGACCGGCAATATGTCCAGAGTTGCGGAAGCCGAGTCAAAGACGGTGATGGCGATCAGCAAACAGATCGCGCGGCTGGAAAGCGAACTCAATCAAGCGCTGTTTATACGAACCCGCCGCAAACTGGTTCTCACTGAATTCGGCGCCAAGTTTAAAAAGAAATCTGAGGCTTTCCTGGAACATTACAAGGAACTGGTTCATTGGCGAGAAACTAGCGAGAGCTCTGTCACCGGTGAATTGCGTGTCGTCTGTCAGGCGAACGATATCGTCAACGAGACGCTGGTACCCTGGATGGCTGAGTTCACTGCAAAGTATCCGGAGCTTGGCATTGCTTTAGATGTCAAAGAGTCCGTCATCGACATTATTGATGATGACTACGACGTATTCTGGGCTGTTGGCGATTATCTTGGACAACGGTATCCAGGTTTGAAGCGCAAGGCATTATGGGCGTCGACCTATGGAATATTTGCCTCGCCTGATTACCTAAAGAAAATGGGCACGCCTAAAACCGTTGCCGATCTTGAGCGACATAAGGTGATCGGCTATTTGCATAACCAACCCAGTAATGTGCTTATTGCAAGGGGCGCCGATGGCCAGCCCCAGTATGTTACGCCAAACTGTCAGATTAAAACCGTAGCCGGGCATTTAGAGTTAGCAGAAGCCGGACTCGGTTTAATTAACCTGCCAGTTAATACGGCGGCAATGCAGGAAATAATCAAGCAGGGACGGTTGTGCCCAGTCCTTCAGGATGATTGGTGGGAGGGAGCTGAGGTCTACGTTTACTACCACCCGTCCAGACCGATCCAGGCTAAAATTCGTGCATTCTTAGACTTCTTTATCGCGAAGCGACATGAATGGGAGTTTTAGCCGGGCTAAGAGGCCTTTGCTATTCTAGTTACAGAGTCGATGGCGGTGCTTTTGTTGGAATGCTGAGTTTCCCTTAAACGCCATGACATGAACGGCATTCTCGTTAGCCCTCCTTAGTCTGCGAACCAGATATCACCATAAGCTTTCACAAGACCATGCTGGTCGACATCAAGCTGCGTCCGAAAGCCGCTGGCAGGATTATGGTATTCATATAAATTAGCTCCCAGGCGAGTGTAATATTGCTCGACTGGAACGATGCTGCAATCATTTGGCCGAAACCAGGCGGCATGACAAACGATGGTTTCATTTATCTTAGGCTGCAGGCGTCGAATGGGCAGTGTATTGGTGGCTGGAGTAAATCCGAGATCGATGTCGTCGGCCCCATTAAGATCCGGTAGATAAACCCGATTCTGGTACCATTTGCCTTCGTTGTCTCGTGAGAAGGTTAACGGTGCCATTCGGGAGTGTTGAATGCGAACCTCCTGCGTTTGCCAATTAGGGTCGCAAGTAATTTGATAGAGCCACTGAGCTGAACGATTTGATTCGGTGATGGTTACATCGCCTTCCAAGAGCCAATGAGCTTGTTGACGAATTAATCGGAAGTTTTCAGTGCTGTTTAATTCCTCACTTCGCCAACAGACTTCAGCAATAATGCTCATCGGTTTTCCCCTTCGATAAAAATCGATACTGTATATAATCACAGTTATGATGGCAATGGTCGTTTATCGCTGAGCGGCATAAGCTTATGGCAGAGCACATTACGGAAGTCTAAGTAGCTAATTTTTGGGTATACTGATTTTTGATCGTCGATGATTTTGTTCAGGATTTGCGGGAGTAATAATGATTGGTATTCTTTTGGAGTTCGAAGTTAAGAAGGGCTTTGAAGACAAATTTTTAAAAGCCTGGGACGAAACCACAGAAATTATTTATCGCAATTTTGGCAGTCTGGGTTCCAGGTTGCACCGTGAAGAAGAGGGGCTGTACGTAGCTTATGCTCAGTGGCCCAGCGTTGAGGTGTACGAAAGTGAGCAACATTGGTCTGACGATGATTTATCTGTGCGGGAAGCTATGCGTGCTGCGTTAGTGGGTGGCAAACCGAGGTCAATACGCAGACTTTCGGTTGTGTCAGACCTTTTAAAAAACGAGCCGGCCTGATAGTGATAAGTGAGAGCATGTTTTCTTCTATCGGCTGCTCATCTATTGTCCGGTTTGGGGTACGCAGACTTTAAAAATACTAAGCGTCCAGGAGCAAACGATGAGTATGCGAATCGCTTTAAAAGTTCTTATGGTTTGGGCGGGGATCCTTGTCCTGGCTATTGCCAACGGATTACTGCGTGAGTCTGTACTTCTACCCACATTCGGAACTCCGGCGGCACTTGTTCTAAGCGGGCTGATACTCTCAGCCTTGATCCTTATGGTGGCGTATTTCTCGCTGCCCTGGCTGCAGCTTAAAAACAACGCTCAGCTGTTTTTGGTTGGTATAAGCTGGCTAGCGCTGACGCTTGTTTTTGAATTTTCATTTGGGCTTTGGCAGGGCAAATCGTGGCCTGAATTACTTGAGGCCTATTCATTTAAGGATGGCAATATCTGGCTTGTTGTTCTTTTGGTTACAACTCTTTCGCCCTATATTGCTGGCAAACTGAGAGTGTGGTGGAAGTGAGTGTGGTAAAGACTGATTTTACTGCAGACTTCAAGTAACTGTGTGTCGTTCCGAAACTGCCCTTCATTAAGGGAGCAGATTTTTAAGGAAAAAATAATGAAATTTGGTTGGTTGTTTTTTGGTCTCTTATTTCCGGTGGTTGCTTTTGCTAATTCCGACTTTGTGAAAGTTAAGGGGTATGAGCTCGAATATGAGATTGCAGGAAATGGCAGTGAAGTCATTCTCTTGGAGGCCGGCGGCAGCGCAGGCATGTCTGACTGGGAACCTGTTTTTGAAAGACTATCAGAGCACGCAAAAGTTATTCGTTATTCTCGAGTCGGTAATGGTAACTCTACTGCAATCAAGCAGCACTTTACTTCCCAAGACTACGCTGAACAAGCTAGCGCTCTGCTAACCGAACTAGGTATTCAACAACCTGTCATATTTGTCGCTCACTCCTATGGGGGAAGTGTTGCACGAGATTTTGCAGCAGCTTACCCCGAGCAGATAAAAGCGCTCATGATGTTAGATCCCTCGTCCGAGCATGATGTTGATATTTTACGCGCTATCGACTTAGAAAAGGGCAACGAAGAAATTGCTCAAATCAAACTCGCCGATATGGAAGGTGGCATGTCCAATCAATATTTGGACTTTTGGAGTAAGCGGCCGTTACCCGATTACCCACAAATTAAAGATATGCCAGTAACAGTAATTACTTCGGTAAAGAAAATGGAGAACCCACCGAACTTATTCTTCACTGATCAAGGAAGAAAAATGTGGGGTGAGCTTTGGCAGAATTGGACGACCGCGTTTCCTCAAGGTAAATCTGTTTTAACTGAAAAAAGCGGTCACTTTGTACAATTGGATGAGCCTGAGTTGGTCATTAGTGAGCTTTTGTCATTGATGCAAAAGCTCGAGAAGTAGCTGTGCTAAGGTCTGCTTAGAGCGAATTGGGGACTAATTTGCAGTCCATCAGAGCGTCCGCTGCTCGCTACGGCCCTTTAGTTTAGCGGCACTTGTTGACGTCATTATTAAATAGTGCTGAACGTCGGGGATGTTACCACCGTTAAATACACAGTGTTTGCTAGCCACCTTGAAAGCTCAGGTACAGAGCCTAATTTCAATTTGGCTTAATTTGTCACCATGTTATAAATAACCTATCCCAATCAATCACGAAAAGGACAATGTGCGATGGATAGCATTGTAGTGTACTTACCTTTAGGCTTTATTGCCGCAACGATTATCTTAGTTTTTTATGGTACTTCCCAAAATAAACAATACCAAGCACGCCTAAAGTACATTGAGCAGCGAGAGTCGATGTTATCGGATGAATCAGTTGACGAGCGCCTCTCGCAACAGCTAAAGCAAAAAGCAGTTTTTCAGGAGAAGCAGCGTGTGGGCCGCGACTATTTGGATAAACTTGAGAAAGCGATTGAACCAACAACAGCGCAACTAAAGCGGATTGAAGTGGGGTTGGTACCTCCTATTTTCCGGTTCGACGACAGTGAAGATTTAAAAGAGAGCATTCGTAAGTGCCGAGAAGAGCAGTTTGAGTGTATTGGCGAGGGCTTGGCTACTAATTCTTTTACTCAGTGGGAGTGGATGGGAAGTCGCTCAGATGGGAACCGTATGGTCAGTGATTATCGAAAATTGTTACTCGATGCTTTTAATGCTGAGTTTGAGGTTATCAGGCGACAAATGCGGGCGGCCACGTTTGATAAAGCCGTGGAGAAGCTAGAACGTTTAGTTGACCAGCTTTCCAAGCTTGGTGAGACCGCGGGGGTTCAGATATCGCGGCGTTATGCATTGCTCAAAAAAGATGAACTTAAGTGTTGGCATACAGAGCTTGACCATCGCGAAGAGCTCAAGCAGGAGCGTAAGCGGCAGAGAGAGTTATTACGTTCTCAGCAAAGTTCGGGGGACGATTCTGAGGAGTTGTCAGAAGAGATTGCGTCACGGGAAAGTGAGTTACGTAAAGCGCAGAAGAAAGCAGAGCAGCTGGCTGGCGCTGAGCGGGCACGATTAGAGCGTTTGATTGAAGATATCAAGGCAGAGAAGGCGCGGTTAGAGGAAAAGCAGACTCGGGCGATGTCACAAGCGCAGATCACGCGAGCCGGTTATATCTATGTCATCTCGAATGAAGGCTGTTTTGGTGAAGGTGTGGTTAAGATTGGTATGACTCGACGCTTAGAGCCAATGGATAGGGTGAGAGAACTTGGTGATGCATCAGTGCCGTTCAGGTTTGATGTCCATGCGCTGGCCTTTGTTGAAGATGCTCCAGCATTAGAAAATACATTACATAATGTCTTTAATGATCGGCGGGTAAACACGGAGAATTTCCGTAAAGAGTTTTTCCGGGTGTCACCGGAAGAGGTGCGCTCGGCCATAGAAGAAAAGGGAATTGATACGGACTGGTACCTGATAGCAGAGGCTAAGGAATACCATGAGTCGGAATTAATGCGAAACGCTATGAAACAGGCAAAGCGTGCTCGTAAAGAGCGTGAAGACTCAACTCTACCGGAGGCAATATGACGACAGGGCTAATTATTTTGGGTATCACCATACTGGCCTTTACTGTAAGTGCCTATTTTGCAGTTAAAGCTCATCGTCGGGCTGCATCGGTCGCGGCAGACTATGAACGGCTGTCTGCGGTTTTTTCCGAGGTTGATAAAGGTCAGGCTGAGCTTGATGAGATTGAGCAGGGTTACAGAGATTTACAAACACAGTATACCCGTCGAAAACAAGAGTTAGAGTCGAACCGCCGAGTTATAGCGCAATATGACATTGGCGCAGGTACGGTTGATGACTCGCTAATCCAAGTAACGCATAGCACGAACGATATTGATGACTTACAGATTCAGCTATCAAGTGTGAAAGACTCAATAAAAGCGATGGTGAAGGCCAAGCGTGCGTGTGTTTGTTATATGGGCGATGACATTACCATTAATGGTCGTAAGGCCGGTGTTAAAACGCTTTTCAATCGTGAAGTACGGCTGCGCCTCCGGTGTTTCGACAATGAGGTGAAATCAGCCGTTGCGTTGGCTAATTGGAATAATATCGGACGACTAAATGAGCGAGTTAGACGAGCGTTCAAAGAGATTAATGACCGCGGGCAGCTGGTTAAAACATTCATAGATAAAAAATATCTTGAGCTTCGGCTTAAAGAACTGAATTTGAGTTTCGAAATATCCGAGTTGAAGGCGTTGAAGAAGGAAGAGGAGCGCGAAGAAAGCCTTTTAGAGCGTGAAGCAGAGAGAGAAGAGCAAAAGATAAAGGTGGCAGCTGAGAAAGCCAGAAGAGACAGAGAGCGAATGGAGAAGCTTGTCGAAAGAGAGTTGGCTAAGTTAGATGGTATGACCGAGGCACAACGCCAAGAGCTGGAAATGCATAGGAGAGAGCTTGAGGAGCTTAAAAGCCGCGAGCAAAGAGCAGTATCGATGGCGCAGCAGACCAGAGCTGGTTTTGTTTACGTTATCTCGAACGTTAATTCATTTGGTGAGGGGGTTGTGAAGATCGGAATGACACGCCGTGCCGACCCGAATGAGCGAGTCCGTGAGTTGGGTGATGCATCAGTACCGGATACTTTCGATGTGCATGGTTTCTTCTACTGTGAGGATGCGCCAAAATTAGAGTCAGACATTCACAAAACATTTGATGACAAGCGCGTAAACCTTATCAATAAGCGAAAGGAGTTTTTCTTTATCGATGTCGACGATGCGTTAAAGAAAATCGAGTCACTTGAGATTGAAACAACACCAGTGGCGTTCGGTTAAGCTCTGTTGAGTCCGCGGCAAGTTAATGTTTAGTGGATAACTAAAGGTCTGCTATGAGCGAAAAGCCGACATTCGTCAAATTATCTGATAATCTCGATCTTAGTCGGCTCTCAACCCATAACGTAAATTGAAATATAACATCGCTACACTTCTTTGTGGTAGAAAGTTAGATTATAAAAAATTAGGCAGACTTAATGTCAGATACTGTGAAAAATGTGAGTGTATTCTTGGCTTCTCCGGGCGATCTTGGAGAAGAACGCCGTCTCGCAAATGAGGCTGTTGATGAGATTAATAAGCAAATAGCTCCTCATTTGGGTTTTAACGTGGTGTTAAAAGGATGGGAAGATACCCTCTCTGGACACGGCAGACCTCAACATATCATTAACCAAGAACTTGATGTTTGCGAATTATTTATAGGTATGATGTGGAAAAAATGGGGTACGCCACCAAGTGCGGGTGGCTCATTTACTTCAGGATTTGAAGAGGAGTATTCCCGGTCTATAAAAAAGTATGAGCACGAGAAAACGCCTGAGATGGCGATGTACTTTAAAGAGGTAGACCCAGAACTTCTAAATGATCCCGGTGATGATTTAAAAAAAGTTATCGCGTTCAAAAAGCGTATGATTGAGGAAAGGAAAATTTTTTTTCAATCCTTCAATCAACCCGAAGATTTACAGCAACTTGTGCGCTTAAAAATACAAGATTATCTGTTCCAGCTAAAAGAGCGCGAGAATGAAGATGAAGAAGACGAGAGGTCACAAACAAAACAAGCCAGTGTTAAGAAGACTATAAATGAAGTAAACACAGGAAAAGGCCTGTTCGGCATAGAGGGACATGAATTTTTAAAAGAAGTTTTAAGTTCCTCGGATAATCAAAGTGAATTATCTTCGTTTGATGTTGCAAGAGTTAGGTTGCTTGCTAATACATTGACCAGTTCAGGCAATGATGAACCGCGCATTGGGGTTCATGATGCAAATATCTTATTTAGAAATAGAGGTGCAGCTACTTTAGGTCATAAAGAAATATCTAGGCTGTTTGACGCTGGGCTAAGAAACATCCAGCATGAGAACATTCCCATATGGCATTGGTACGATCTTTATATATCTGAGGTAGATGAAAACGGCTTACAATTAAAGTCATTTTTAGATGAAGAGATTGCTATAGGCGCGTTAGAAGCGATGAAATTAATAGGGGCGCCTCTACCTTCGGACGGAAAACTACTAAATCGAAAGCTATTTTTAACTAACTGGTTTGCCAAAAAAAATTCCGATGATACAAAAGTAGCAGCTCTAAAATACTTGAAACAAAATGGAAAGCAGGAAGATTTAATTGCGATCCAAGAAGAATTAGACCGTTCAAAATCCAGGACTACTCGCGTAGCTTTAGAAGCTAAAGTTGCCATACAGCTTAGGTATAATAAGGAAAGTGCGCTTAAAACGATTTTTACGCATCCATTTGATAGTTTAGACAGTGACTTATTAAAAGAAGCTTTGCAGCAATCAAATTTGGTTGATACTGAACTTCTTAAGTTAGGCCTAAGCCACAAAAGCAAAGAAATCAGATTAGAAAGCTTACAAAGACTGGTCGATAGAAACTCTCTAACGAAAGATGAGCTGAAAAGATTATACGACGATAAAAAAGCTCAAGTGCGAAAGAAGGCCATTGAATTAGCTATAGGGGAAGGCGAAAAACTCAGTAAAGAAGAGATAAAGCGCATTTTGGTTAAGACAACTGGAAGAACAGCAGGGCTTTCCAGTTTGTTAGGTGATTCGATGCGAACTGATGAAGAAGGCGAAGCGTGCTACGAGGAAGTTTTGCGTGACCAATACCTTAGGATGACAGAGAAAGAGCTCTCACAAGAAGTAACAGAAATACAGATTTACGATGGCACTCCATACGTTACTCTCTGCGAAAGATTCTTCAAAAAATACGCAGATGAGTTAAGAAATAAGGTCGATGATCAATTTAGTCAGGATTTCGAAAAACACATTAAAAATTTGGAAGCTATTGGTTTTGGTAAAAATAGGATTGATAAAACTCGTGGTTTGGAGGGCTTCGTAAGAAGACAACTTACGCGCAAAGGCTTAGATGTTTTATGCAGGAAGTCCCAAGCTTGTGATTTGGAGAGAGTAAGAAAGAACATTAAATCTGGTTTTGTTAAAAGCTCTTACGACGAGGTCGAGTTTTTGCGTAAGCATGGCGAATGGGAAGACATTATTGCAATAGCTAGTCTTGAAAAAGATTATACTTCTCAAAGAAGCTCACTTTCTACTCTCTCAAGAACTGAGGATAATTGGTCTGAGTGCCTAGGTGGAGCAATCTACAACATTGCTAAAAATCGCCTAGATGATGTTTTCGACTTAGAAATTACTTTTAAAGTTCTTAAACACATCATTAAGGCAGCGCCGCCTAGTAAGTTTTTAATTCTTACTCATGAGACGCTGTTGAATTTATTAAATAGTGAAAATGATAAAGTTCGTAAATATGCTTCATTAAAAATTGTTCAAGCAAACAACAAGTCCAAACTAAAGAAACTGCTTCACGCATACATGGAAGAGCAAGATTACCGTTATTATAACGTTATTTATTGGCTAGATTTTGGTGTTTCTGTTCCTAAAAAAACAGCTAACTATTGCGCTAAGCTAATCTTTAGGGATGCCTAAATTCCTTCATATGTAAAACTTGATATTTAATCCGACGTACAAAGTGCGTATTTATGTGTTTGAACGTCCGTTATTGGAACTAAGCGGACTATCCCGAACGCTGAAGCCCCCTGTGGAACCAAGAGCTGAAACGTTTTCAATCTACAGCTAAAACTACTTTTAAAATTGATCAACCAACGCATTCGGAAGCCATTTCCCCCGAGAAATTCGCTTTGTTACTAGCGCTCGATACGCTTCGGGATCGAGAGGATCAGGTCGGCGGTGGCGTCGTTCATTACAGAGCCGGCATGCGGCGACAATATTCGATGATTGGTTATTGCCGCCATCACATCTTGCTTGAATGTGTTCTGCGGTGCATTGAAACCACCGAACTTGTTTTAACGATACGCGGTATTTTCGGGCGAAGTTTTCGTGATTATTTTGGTGCCACATGGGATGACCGCAGTAATAACAGCGGAAACGTTGTTGTTGAGCGGATTTCAGACGGTTTTTCTTAATGGTTCTTGAGCACATATGCAGCTCTCCTTTATAAGTGTTAAGGAAAACCCGCATTAGTCTCAAACTAGAGGCGGCAGACGAAGCCTCTAGCCGCATCTGATAAAAAGATAGTAGTCAGAAGCTATCCTTTATTCAAGTATTTCAGCAACCACCGGCAACAAAATCGTCTTATAAGAGCCGACCTCTGAACCCCACATTTCCGTGCGCAGTTTTGTAATGACCATTTTGCTTAATCTAAAGTGCTCACTTTAGATCTTGGATTGCCAGGTGTCGGTAGCGGTGAGCTAATTCAAATGATACCCGACGAACGACTCGCATGACACGTTCTACGTCAACATCATTAGGTGCGTGGATGACTAAGAACGTACAACCGTCTTTTGCGGCTTTTAAGTGCTTTTTCTCATAATCATCACTGGCTCCTAACTTTGCTAGGGGGCCAGCGTCTTCGAGATGGCTTTTCGCTATGGAGGCAATTTTGTCGGCTTCGTAAAGCTTGCACTCAGATTCTTCGTATCCGCCGGTCATTAAATCCTCTTGTACCTTGCAGGCATCGTCCTTTTCCGGAAACGCCACGACGATATAACCCGTTGGATAAAAAATACCAAATTGCGTTGGTACATTCTCTTCGTTACTCATACCCACCTCCAAATAAAGATCGATAATTAAATTTGTCTACTAACGACAGCTCTAATTTCCTATCACTTAGTTAACATTAGACAAGAAAAGAGCAAAAAACCAATAATATTATAGAGATAAGCGTGGCGCTGCTGGCAGCAACCGGCCATGAGAAAGAAAACAAAGCGGACACAGGGCCGAGCAGAGTGCTGCTTGCAGCGCGATAGCACACCAACGAATGAAATAAACTGCAGCGCGCGCCTCACTAAGGTAGAATGTGCATTCTTATCACTAATGGGATGCACATTTATACATGACTTTTTCTGAACTCGGACTTTGCCCTGAAATTCTTACCGCCCTTACACGTCAAGGTTATACAGAACCAACTCCTATTCAAGCGCAAGCGATTCCAGCGGTACTCGCTGGTAATGACGTGATGGCTGCGGCACAAACAGGAACGGGTAAAACCGCAGGCTTTACCTTACCGATTTTAGAAAAGCTCAAAGATGGCGAGCGCGCCAAACCCAACACGGCGCGGGTACTGATCCTTACGCCGACGCGCGAACTCGCGGCGCAGGTGGGGGAGAGTGTTGCAACCTACGGTGCTGGCCTGTCGTTAAACTACGCGGTCGTCTTTGGCGGTGTGAAAATTAATCCGCAGATGATGAAGCTGCGTAAAGGCGTGGACATCCTCGTCGCCACACCAGGTCGTTTGATGGACCTGTACCAGCAGAACGCCGTGCGCTTCCCGAAATTAGACGTGTTAGTGCTTGATGAAGCTGATCGCATGCTCGACATGGGCTTCATCCACGACATTAAGAAAATTATTAAGTTGTTGCCGGCCAAGCGGCAGACGCTGATGTTCTCGGCGACCTTCTCCAATGATATCCGTACGCTGGCGAAGAGCCTGGTTAACAACCCGGTAGAAATCTCGGTAGCACCGCCAAACTCGACCGCAGAGCGCATCGATCAAATCATGTACGCGGCTGCGAAGAGTGAAAAGCCGCGCATGCTGATGCAATTGCTGCGCAACCTTAATCTACCGCAAGTGCTGGTATTTTCACGTACCAAGCACGGTGCCAACCGCTTGGTGAAGCAGCTCGACGCCGATGGTTTCCTGGCCGCCGCGATTCACGGTAACAAAAGTCAGGGCGCGCGCACCAAAGCATTAGCGGACTTCAAATCAGGCAAGGTTAACGTGCTGGTCGCGACTGACATTGCCGCGCGTGGACTCGATATCGAAAAGCTGCCGTACGTGATCAATTACGATCTACCGCAAGTCCCTGAAGACTACGTGCACCGCATTGGCCGTACCGGCCGTGCAGGGCAGGTTGGTCATGCGATTTCATTGGTGATGGATGAAGAATTTAAAACCTTAAAAGCCATTGAGAAGCTGATCGGCCAGCCGATAGAACGGCACAAACTGGAAGGTTTTGCCGACGTTCAACTGACCGGCAAAACGCCGCCGCCAAAGCAGGGTCAACGTGCCCCGCGCGCACCGCGTAAACCGCAGGGTAGTGGCGGCAACAAGCGTTCGGGTGGCAACGGCAACAGAGGCCGTGATGCCAGCCGTAGAAACAATCCTCGTAAGGGTGATTAAGCTTAGAAATTGTGCCTGAAGTGCGCTGAAGCACTTCAGGCATCATTAAATCAGGCTGGTAGAAACTATCCTAGATCTCTTCCAGGCTCTCTTTGGGCTTGGAAATGTAATAGCCTTGCACGAAATCGATGTTGAGCCACTCCAGGATTTGATAGATTTCTGCGTCACTAACGAACTCGGCGATGGTTTTAATACCAAGGCTATGCGCCATGTCGATAATGCTCTTGGTTATCTTGCGGCTGCTGTCATCCTCAGCAATCTTTTTGATGATTGAGCCGTCGATTTTTATAAACTCAGGCTTAAGTTCAACCAGGTAGGCAAAGTTCGAGTAGCCACTGCCAAAATCATCGATCGCGATAGCGGCCCCAGCCGCGCGAAGACTACCAAAGAAGTCTTTTACTGCGGCAAATTCCTGAATGGCTTCACTTTCCGTAATTTCAAAAATCACCCGCTCGCCGCCACTACGGTGGAGCTCCCTTAATATGAATTCGGTGGTGGCTTCATTAAGGATATCCCGTATCGACAGATTGATAGATATTTTAAAGTTATGAATGGCCAGCGTTGCCATTGATTTACTGAACATGGTACGTGTGAGCACGCCGTAGTAGGGCGTTTTTTTCAATGAGTCGAGAAATAACCCGGGAACCAGAACTTCACCGTTTGGCATTTTTATCCGTGCCAAAGCTTCAAATTTACGACTATGTTCAGAACAATTTACGGCTCTGATTTCCTGAAAAAATGGAACCAAGCGGTCCTCTTTTAATGCCGACTTGACCTCTTCAATCCAAAAGTAAGAAGCTTTGACATCGTTTTGCTCCGTCTTTGCCACAATCTGTGACCCGTAGTCGCAGTGTTTCGCCTCATCCAAGGCACTCTCTGCCAGGATCATTGACTTGGCATAAGACTCGCCTATGCCGACACAGAAAAAAACTTCGTGTATATCGTCATCGACCTGATAGACAATTTCTTCCAGCTCGTTTTTTAGATCCTCGCAGATTTTATTAAATTGCGATTCATCGCATCCAGCGTTCATTCTGATACTGAACGATGCACCAGAGAGATGATAAACATTGAGGTCATACTTTTTGGCGGCTTTATGCAGGGCAGTGGCAATGCTTTTTATCAGTTTATCGCCATGGCTTATGCCCCAGTATTCATTGATAATTTTCAAATTACGTACGTCAAAAACGCCGACTTTACTGGTCTCCTGTTTTTGCAGGTCCATCAGTAGTTTCACCCGATTAGGTAGCCCGGTCAGCGGGTCGTGACTTTGTTCCTGGATGGTGCGCCGCGCTTCGACGATATTGGAGACATCATTTCTGATGCTGAGAAACTCCTGGATCAGGTTGTTTTCGCCGATAATGGGGACAATGGCGGTTTGCACATAATAAGAGCGCCCATTCTTGCGTTTATTCTTTATCAGGCCTTTCCAGGGCTTGCCACTGTTAATGGAACGCCATAAATTAGCGAACACCTTATCAGGGGTGTCAGGGTGGCGTACCAGCGCATGAGTGTTGCCAATTAACTCATCTCGGCTATAGCCACTGACCTCCTCGAATTTTTCGTTCACATAGGTGATTTTGCCTTGCGTATCTGTAATAGAGACGATGGAATTATAATTAAGCGCTTTTTGTTGTTGCTCGAGAAAGTTAATGGTGTCTTGCAGCTCGCGGGCCGTTGTTCTGGACAGGTGCGCTAGTGATTTTAAAGCGCTGGGTTCAAGACGTTTTTGGGTGGTGTCAGTTGTCGCTTCAGGTAACTCCTGACCTTCCGATAAAAACAGCAGCGTCGTGCTCAGGTTGAGCATGTGGAAGTCACTGTCCACGGTATAATATTCACCGAAAAAGAAGCCACCGCTGGCCTGCAGGTTGCGGCCCACCTTAGACATTTCAAGACTGACATCACTATCAAGATACGACTTTCTGGCAGCACAAGAGAATATCAGTGTGGCGACGTCGGGTGCCGCTTCATATGCCGGTGTTTGATTTATCAGCTCCTGTGGGTCGGCAAAGGACAGCATAACTTTGTCGCCGACCTCAAATTTACCGCCAAAGGCAATACCATCATCAATCCGGCCAATAGCTGAGCGAAGAACACTCATTTTGGGTCGCTGAACCAGGAAAGGAAACTCCATCACACTAATGGGTAAGTTGTCTAAGGTAAGTTGGCCCAGGTAGTTTTCGTAAATCTGAGAGATAGGCTCATCATCCAGTTCATACAGCACGTTATCTTCAGCTTTGGTGACGGTGAACTGAGGACCAACGCCACTCCAACCGGTTATCGATTCTTGCCTTGCCATTAAGTTATCACCAGACAAGATAGCCATAACGGAGCCGCTGGTGAAGACCTGTTCGCACAATATGGTGTAGGTCTCGTTAAACTCAAAATTATCCGCGGCATTACCGCCGGCAATAATGGTTGAGGGGAGGCGCTGTTTTAGCTCTGTGACAAACTTCTCCGGGCAGTCCGCCAGGGGATTGGCAAACATAATCATCACGTCTGGTCGTACGCCGTCTAATTTATCTTTTAGTACCGATAATTGAGCAGGGGAATGGTCCTCTAAACGGACGAGGCTGGCCGTTGTTCCTTGTTCGAATACCAGGAAATTCAGTAGCAAAGTTTGTTCGGCGATCTGACCCTGAATGATCTCACCGGCGGTGGACGCACCAAATAGTGAGAAACCTGGCAGATACTCTTTGAGCAAACGAAGAAGTGGCTTCACCTCCTGCCGACGACGGCTTGAAAGGATCTGCAATAGTCCGCTATGTTCGCGCAAAGCGTTGTCATTAATAAAGTTTTTAAACGCTTCTTCATCCTTGAAGGTATACGAATGTTGCTGCATAAAAATTCTCTTTTCCAACTGAGTTGGACTGGAGACTTCTTTAACCGCAAGTAATGCGCTCTTCCAGCTCCACTAATCCACTTATTTTTCTCAAGCTCTATTGATACGAAGTTGGCTCCGTAAAAGGATTAATCTTTTTTAAATAATGTTGTATTAACATATACAAGCTCCCTGACGTTGGCGATTATTTTTCGGCAAGCAGCCATAAAACCACGTTAAATGAAGGGTTATTCTTGCTTGGATTAATAAAATAAAAATCAATGTTTTATCCTGGTCTTGAGTGGAATACAGTATTATTTTTACCATCGACGGCTAAACTTTCTCAGTAAACTATCTCAGCAAGTTACGATTTAGCTCATTGAGGAATCGTTCAAACATAGCGGGGCATAACTAGCATGAGCATCAAGGACATAAGTTCAAATTCTGATTACGCAGAAGAAACATTTACATTTGCAGAAGTCAGCGAGTTGTCCGGCGACGTTTTACTGGAATTCGGAGCTCCCTGGTGTGGACACTGTAAGGCTGCAGCCCCTGCAATAACAGAAGTTGTCTCTGAACACCCAGAGCTGCGCCACATTAAAATCTATGACGGCAAGGGCAAACGACTTGGCCGGGCGTTCAAAGTAAAGCTTTGGCCGACACTGATACTCCTGCGCGACGGCAAGGAAGTGGATCGTGTGGTGAGGCCATTGCGCGCTGACGAGGTTCGCCAGTTGATGTCGAACCTCAGCTAAGAGCCCGTGAGGAGGCGTGTATTTTCGGTTTGATTTTTTGCGGCACTTGAAGTCAGCCGTGAAACACGGACGCTAACGTACGCTTCTGGCTACTTCTGGTGTCAGTTAAGAATTATGAGCTTTGTCTAATTGCAACCATGTAATTAAAAAGTTAATGTTCTGTTTTTAAGGCTTACATGGAGAGTTTGTCGTGCAGCGTTTTTTAATTGTTCTTGCTAGCATCCTGGCTTTTTATTCAACCCCCGCAGAAAGTTGTTCATTTCGGATCAAGGGTGGCGATCTGATCCGTTGTGGTATGACCAAAATTGAGGTCGTGGACAAAATTGGTAACCCCGACAGGCGCAATTGGCAATCCGTCGGCGTCAATAGCGGAAACGGTCGTGGTGGAGTTTCAGCCGAAGCTTGGTCCTACATCGTTCGTGGCGATATCGGCGGCGAGCATTACGTCACAGTACTTTTTTCTGGCAGTAAAGTCGTGGAGATTGAGTCAAGGCAGGCCCGGCGGTAATGGCGGGTTTGAGCAATAGGCGACATTAGACTTTATGAGTGTACAAGGTAATCTAGCATGTAGGGAACACGACCTTGCATGGTCGGTAAAATAATCTGTTAGTTTACAGGAAGTGGGATGGCTATAGAAACGGATGAAGAATTAGCGATAGCGGTTAAGAAGGCTGGCGTACTCCTTCAAGAAATACAGGATTTTTGTGGGCGCAAAAATCGTTCGGACGCAAAAGTACGCTTTCCTCGTGGCTACCTCAGAACTGCCAGTGAACAGCGAAATAGGCTCAAGTTTGTTCGCTCTGAAGACTTGAAGGCAAACTTGTCATATACCTTAATTTTAACAGATAGCATTCTCTGGTTATTGGTTCGGACTGATATAGCAGCCACAGCTAAAGACATGTTGATAAAAATGTTTATATTCCTTGGTGGCGCACTAATGGAGGGAATACTTTCTGATTACTTGACAGGTATTGTAGGCAAACAGCGCTCATTCAAAAAAAGAACCGAATACCTGCTAAAAAGTGACATTATTACTCAGTCATTACATGACGAGCTCAACTGGGTTTGGGATATGCGAAATAATATGCACCTATTTCTTTTAGACGGTCGAGAATTTGAAAACAGTTACAATGCATCTTCTCATGTTCGATGTGCTAATGCGTTTAAAGAATTGATTAAAGTTTTAGACCGCAAAGGTCGTCTATCATGAAAACTTACAAGTGCATATTGTCGGACTGGTTTTCCGTTGCGCTCCAAACCAGCCGAAGGTCAGTAATGAGCGAAGAGCGGACCTTCAGACTTTTTATCCAATTCAACTAGTGACGTTTGTGCCTACCATTAATAACTGAGGATGACGCGAATCAGGCTCGGCACACTTATCTCCGCAATATCGCT
This sequence comes from Pseudidiomarina terrestris, assembly GCF_030466405.1. Taxonomy (GTDB): domain Bacteria; phylum Pseudomonadota; class Gammaproteobacteria; order Enterobacterales; family Alteromonadaceae; genus Pseudidiomarina; species Pseudidiomarina terrestris. Next base: position 196,133 of record NZ_JAGGJF010000002.1, read on the forward strand.
CGTTTTTATGTTGGGCTGTGGATTTAAGTTATTTATTGTCAATGATATAGATTTAACGAAAAATCAAAGTTAGATAGTGTGTGCCCGTTAGAGTTTAACTGAACATGCTCAAATTGCCTTTGCTAACTCGGAACCTTTCAAGTCAGGAATGCCTGCTTGATCAGTAAGTTAAAAGCCGAAAGCTATCGATTGGACGAGTTTCTAAATGCGCACGCACAATATACAAATGTTAAGCTACTTCGAGATTGGAGCAAACAATGGCAAGAAAAAAAAAACCTACTTCTGAAGATAAAAAGCCCTTGGAGCTGGCTGCTCCCAGAGAAAAAGCGAAGGAAAAACTCCAAGTTAGAATAGATCAAGGTAAAACGTTACGTTCCAAATCGATAAATAACCAACAGGAACTAGATAGCGAAGAAAAAGCGTATGAAAAATGGGATTCTTTTAATAATGAGCTTCTAAGACGGTTATTTACTTCGGACGAGCTCTACGAGGAATATAGCAGTTGGGCGGGAGGTGGTATAGTGGTAGGAGGGCGCCACTTTGCTGAAAAAGTATCTGATCACTTTAACGAGATTGATGAAAAAGTACATCGTTTAGATTCCATCATTGAAAGGCTTGAGTTGATACCAGAATCAGTATCAATTGATTCATCTATAGTAAACAAAATAAAGCCTGCCGTACCTCTTGATAAATCGAAAATATTCGTAGTTCACGGTCATGATAGCGAGGCTAAGCTGGAGGTTGCCAGATTTATAGAGAGAATAGGATTCACACCGATCATCCTCCATGAGCAGGCCAGTGGAAGTAAAACGATTATCGAGAAAATCGAATCTTACTCAGATGTTGGTTTTGGCATTGTGATTTATACTCCCTGCGATGTTGGAAAAAAGAATAGTGAAGAAGCATCCTTTCAAGGTAGGGCGCGCCAAAACGTAGTATTCGAGCATGGATTCCTAATTGGCAAGCTTGGTCGATCTCGAGTTTGCTCATTAGTAAAAGGTGATGTCGAGACTCCTAATGATATTTCGGGCGTGGTATACACACCAATGGATGGTGGGAACTGGAAAATTGAACTGGCCAAAGAGCTAAGAGCCGCGGAATACCCGGTTGATATGAATAAAGTTATTTGAGCTTAACAAGGCCAGTCACGGCGACGGCTTTTCCGTTGCGGCTTCGTCTCCACTACAAAGCCGCGCGTGCTGGCGGCGTTAGGCAACTTCAACGAGGAGCTATCATGAATGAAGAGCTAGTCAGATTAATGGAAGAGTTGGATCATTCTAAGGAGTCAACTAGCGAGCATTCTATTTTGTCAAAAATAAATCGTGCTACCGAAAATGATCAAAGTCCAAAGGCCATAGCCGAACGAATTGCGTTTGGGTTCTGCGAAGAATATTTGGATAAGCCAAATGGCTGGGGCACATATTTTGGGCCTATGATGGTTTGGGTAGGGGATGACGGTAAAGCGTATGAAAGTCCCAGTATTGCATTGGTAACCAAAGAAATTATTGAGCATTGGAAAAGGAGGTCACAAGAAACCAATAATCAATTGATGAAAGCTCGCTATGCTGGGCTTGTTTGGGACCTCTCTGAAACTGCCGTGGGCAAAAAGCCTGACTATAGGATTGCTATTGACTATGTAAATGCACTTCTTGATGTGACTGATAACGATTTCTGCAAACACCCAACCGAAGCAATAACGAAAATTACTAGGGCTTTCAAAGTTGCGACTGCACTGAATAACAGAGAATTGGCAGAAAGGTGTGTTGAAAGCGCGATTAAATTAGAAGACAGAATTGCTGAAGATGATAAGGCGGGCCTTTGGGGGTTTTGCTTTGAGCTTTTTGTTTTAGGTAAATATAGGAATTTGTCTGAGGCACAAGAGCAGAAGCTTGTGGATGATCTCGAGTCCCGTTTAACACGTGTCTCCAAAAGGCATTCACCATGGGTGAGTGAATCGGCGGCTATCCCCTTAGCCACTTATTATCGTAGCAAGGGAATGAACGACGATGTCACTCGAGTGATTGGAGTTGTTGGAAAGTGTTTTGAAGATGCGTGTGATGGCTTGGCTCCAATTCAGGTCTCCTCTTGGCTCCAACATGTGCACGACATTTATATAGGCTTCAACATGATCGAAAACGCAGAGCGCGTTTCGAAGAAGATATCTGAGGTAGGGCCAGGTGTCGTAGAGAGTATGCAAGAATTCTCTCATAGTATGGAGATTCCCAAGGAAAAATTAGAAGCATATCTAGCTTCGATGACGGAAGGTGGGCTTCATAAAACACTTAGTAGAATTGCAGCGCAATTTATTCCGAAGAAGGGTCAAGTAGAACAGCAGGTCTTGGATCTGGCAAAAAATCATCCATTGACATATTTGTTTACGAAGACACTGCAGGACCACAAGGGAAGACCTGTGGCGACGATTGGAGGAATAGAAGAAGATCTAGAAGGCAATGTTATTCACCAGCTTTCACAAAATATGAATATTGACTCATTTTTTCTCAGGCATTCATTTAGCAAAGCTTCTGAAGTTTACAAATTTGACGTTCAAGAATTGACCGAATATATATTTCAGTCACCTATATTCGAAGAGTCTAAAAAGGATCTTATTGATGCTGGTATCCAAGCTTACCTCGCCGAGGATTATATCTCTGCAATACATATACTGGTTCCCCAGGCAGAGGCAGCTATTCGAACGTTAGTGGAGTTAATGGGGGGCGCTACTTTAAGGAAGAATAGGCAGGGTGGGCTACAGTTGAGGACGTTTGACGATTTACTAAGAGACGAAAGGGTAGAACACTGTTTTGGTACTGATTCATCGTTCTATTACAGGATGCTACTTACTGACCAACGTGGTTGGAATATGCGAAATGACGTATGTCACGGAATCAGCCCGGTAAGTGCATTTAATTATTCCACGGCAGATAGAATCATGCACGTAGTCCTTTGCTTGGCTCAGGTCAGAGAGAATAATGCCTAACAAAATGCTGCTGGCGGACAATTTTTACGCTGCGCTACAAAATTGCCGCAGAGCACGGCGTTAACGTTCACTCTTGGCACAATACAGACCTAGGTTTTCACAAACTAGCCAACCGAACGCGACTCCCCTCGCAACCGGCAATGTTGGGAAGCTTTGAAAGCGGACTCAACTGTAACCCCCCATTTTAAGCAGCAGTTATCCGTAGAATTAATGAACCGCTCGCGTTAATTGTTTGGGCGAAATGCCTCCGAGGGTGTGGTCACTCAAGTTGGGGGGGGGCAGGCCTTACCAGTTGCTGTAGACTTTTCTGATAGAGTGCTCACAATTTTTTATCAAATCAGGCAACAAAAATAATGAAAAGTCTATTGATAGCACTGCTTGCGTGTCTTCTTGCAAGCGGCAGTGCGTTCGCGCAAAGCAAAGCTGAGAAAGTACATGCACTCATGAATGAAGCGCATGCGCGTGGTATTTTTAACGGTAATGTGCTGGTGGCCGAGAAAGGTACTATCGTTTACGAAAACGCCATAGGTTTTGCCGACGGCAGTCAAAAGCAAACGTTGGCAATGGATTTACGTTTCAACATTGGCTCCATGGCAAAAGAGTTCGATGGCGTCGCCCTGATGATGCTCAAAGAGCAAGGCAAGTTGTCACTGGACGACAAAGTTTCTGATTACTTCCCTGAACTGCCGCCATGGTCTGAGCGTGTGAGCATCCGCAACCTTATCCAATACACCAGCGGGTTGCCTGCGCCAGATTATCCAACAGAACCGCTGGATGATGACGTGTGGCAGTTTCTGCAGACATTGGAACAACTCGACTTTGAGCCGGGCACAGTATACGGCTATAACAACCACAACGTGTTTTTGCGTAAGCGCATTGTCGAAAAAGTCTCAGGTACATCGTTTAACGAATTCGTTGAACAGTACATGCTCGCGCCACTTGCGATGGATTCCGCTGCAATCGATCTGGCGGCTGACGCTGAAAAGTTCGCCAAAGCATTTAATAACAGGTTCATCGAAGACGACTACACCCCTTATATGTCAGGCTGGGTGCAACTGACAGCTAAGGATTTATACCGTTGGGTGCAAGGCCTGCACTCGTACCAGTTGATCAGCAAAGACTCGCTGTTTGAGCTATTCACTGGCTACAACGGTGAGCAAACGCCACTAGGGCATAGTCTTTTTGATGGCGAAACCTTGGTTTACCATTATCACCATGGCTCCAGCTATAATTTTGAATCCTCTTTGTATCACAACCCTGGTGAGCAGTTTACGGTGCTATTGCTGACCAATAATAAGAACTTCAATGTTGGCAGTTTGACCAACGCTATCGATGCTATTTTGCGAGGCAATGAATATAGCGTTCCGCTAGCCTCTATCTACATGAATCTTCGGACCCGCATCTTCTATGATGGCTATGAAAACGCCATGCAGTGGTATGTCGATATCTCCAGCAACGAGCGTGAGATTTACGATTTCTCTGATGAACTTCGCGAGCTGACCAAGACTGCTGATTATTTGGCTGACGAGCAGCGCGGCCGCGCAGCACAAGCGATAAAGCTGTACGAGTACATCGTTCAACAGTTTCCGGCTTCTGCAACCGAGCATGCGAAACAGCAAATCGAGGTTCTACGTCACCTGTAAGCGCTCGAGGTAATGGAGGTAACTTGAATTGAGACATTGCAGTGTTGTGAGCCGCAAACTATAACTAGTGCAAGCCCTTCGTTATGAGAGCGCGTCACTATGAACTCAACGAACACTGCCACTTCCGAGGAACAACTTAGGAGGGGAGGATGGCACAAATCTCAGGCATGCGCTTTGCGCTGATCGGCGCTATCCTCATTGCCATAAGCTTTGGTTTAGCTCGCTTTGCGTTTGGTTTGTTCATACCGCAAATACGCGATGACCTTGGCATGAGCGCTAATACCATCGGTGTTATCGCCGCGCTTCCTTTGATCAGTTTCGTCATCGTCAGTTTAGTTGCCCCCTTAGTCACCAAGTATTTTGGCGCACGCAATACCACTGTTTTATCTGCTTCGTTTAGTGTTCTCGGTCTGGCTCTCATTAGTCAGGCCACTGGGCCGATTAGTCTCGGCATAGGAGTCTTCGCCTGTGGGATCTGTACCGGATTAATGATGCCAGCGTTAACCTCGGCTATGCAGGCGTTGGTCGATCGTTCTATCCATGGGCGCGTCAGCTCAGTCATGAATGCGGGGACTAGCGTTGGTGTCGTGCTCTCTGTGCCGGCTGTCCTATTTTTAGTCGGTGCATGGCGCTATGCCTATTTATCATTCACGCTAATAGCCATTCTTGGTGTTGTTCTTGCCTGGTATTTGATTCCCTCGATTTCCAGGCTCACTCCCGCAAATGCAGCGCCGCCCCCCAAAATTACCGTTAGGCAGTGGTGGCGTCTGTTAAAGCTAGCCTTGTTTGCTTTCGCCATGGGCTTTATTGCTTCAGCTTACTGGACGTTTGCGCCGGATTTAGCCACCAATTTGGGCTCATTATCATCCAGCCAAAGTGGTTGGTTATGGTTGGCATTAGGTATTGCAGGCTTAGGCGGAGCAATTGTCAGTGACCTCGCAGACAGAAATAATCCTGCTATTACGCACGCACTCATGCTGATGATGTTAACCACCAGTTTAACTTTGTTGGCCGCCAGCCCAAGTCAAGTCTATCTTGCTGTTTTTTCAGCCTTTATCTTTGGCCTGTCCTATATGAGTTTAACCGGACTTTACTTAATGACGGGTATTCGCTTATTGCCGGGACGTGTGTCGATGGGACCTGTGTTGCCCTTTTTGGCGTGTGCCTTAGGCCAGGCAGCAGGGGCGCCTCTGGTCGGCGTGCTCGTCGGTGAGCTTGGTTATGCCGAAAGTTTCTCTATCTTTGCAGCGGTGGGGATTGTTATCGCGCTGATATCGCCATTTTATCCTGGCCATAGTGAAGAGGAGACGGGTATACCTGAAGATGAGACCGGCCTGCAAGCGGCCTTTGACTATCAGCTTCAGGATGAAGAAGGGGAGCCGCTGGAGACGGCGAGCATTGAGCAAGAGGACAATAAAGGTGAGTCGTGATGCTCGCTCGCTGCTATCATTTATCGCTATCTTTCATTCATCGCTAACTTTCAACAATGGCCGCAAATCATCGAGCTTATCAAACAGGTGCCAGATGTAGTTGCTGGTGCCGTTCTCGCGATGCGGGTGCAGATCGGCAAGCGCAGGATCATCGCAGTAACTCTCGAACGCTTCCTTTGACTCCCACTCAACCAGTATCAGCACGTTGCGCGGGGTAATGTCGCCTTGTGCGGCTTCTCTGAACTTGCCGAGAGAGATCACTTTGCCGCCGTGGGCTTCAACTTCTTTCGCAGAACGACGTGCATAGGCGAGGTATTCGTCTTTGTTCGCAATATCAAAAAGATTAAGCGCATAAACAGGCATGGGTGAAGCTCCTTGTTGGTTTTGTTCGATGATACCTATAATTCATGAGCCTGTCGCATTAACGTAAATCAGCGTTGGCAATATACTGCTCGATCTATTTTAAGTGTCGCGCTATGTTGGGCTATGATTTTGCACAGTATTCTTATCAAAATGAATTAAAGGAGAAAGCACCGCAAATGGACAATTTCATGCAAGCCGCCATCGACGAGGCGAAAAAAGGACTGGAAGAGGGCGGTGTGCCGATTGGCTCGGTCCTTGTGCATCAGGGTAAGATTATTGGTCGCGGGCATAATCGTCGTGTGCAAAGCGGCAGCCCTATTCTGCATGGCGAAATGGATGCCTTTGCTGATGCTGGACGGCAGTCGGCGTCCGTTTACAAAGAGTGCGTGATTTACACCACGCTCTCACCTTGCTGTATGTGTTCAGGTGCCATTGAGTTGTACGGCATCCCGCACGTCGTGGTGGGTGAAAACCAGACCTTTATGGGCGCTGAAGAACGCCTGCGCGCCGCTGGCGTTAAAGTTGAGGTGTTGCAGGACCCAACCTGTATCGAGCTGATGACAACATTTATCAACGACAAGCCCGAGCTCTGGTTTGAAGATATCGGCGAATAGTGTTGCAGCTAGCGAACTATTGCGAGGGTTTTAGCGTAACTAATCCAAACTCTTAAGGGGAAACCATGATGTTTGGATTATTTAAGTCGAACCCAACCAAGAAAATGCGTAAACAGTTGCAGCAACTTCAGCAAAAAGCCATGGAAATGCAACGCAATGGTGATATCCGCGGCAGTTTAGGAATTACCCAAGAAGCCGACGATCTTTGGAAGAAGATCCAGGCGATGGAAGCAGAACAGAAGTAAACCATAGGCGCGGGTTTACCGCGCCGATATCCCACGGCTGGCTTTGGGAATAAATTACTTCTATATAAATGTTCACCCCATATTTAGAGTTGCTTGATTTAGTTAAGATTTAATTACCTTAGATCAGCGCAGCTGCATCAATATAGCATTGTTGTGTTGCGCAACGCGCAACATTAAACTATGATCCTCACAATAAAGCACAAAGGTTTAGCGGAGTTCTATCGAACAGGTAGCACCGCGGGAATTCAATATAAACATGCCGCCAGATTACGAATGCAGCTTGTTGCTCTGGATACAGCTTTATTCATCACTGATCTACAGTTACCTGGTTATCGTTTACACCGTCTGAAAGGCGAAAGTTCACATAGGTGGTCTATCAAGGTTAGCGGCAATTGGCGATTAACGTTCGAGTTTCGAGCCGGCAATGTTTATTTGCTGAACTACGAGGATTATCATTAATGATGGTCATGCATAACCCCGCTCATCCGGGGGAGTTTATTTCTGCGACGTATATGGTGCCGTATAAGCTGAGTTGTCGGTATTTAGCGGGTAAACTAAACGTCGCACCTTCGACGCTCAATCGTATTTTGAAGGGCCAAAGCGGCGTGAGTCCGGAAATGGCATTGCGACTTTCAAAAGCGGTAGGGCGAAGCCCAGAGAGCTGGCTGGCAATGCAGCACACCTATGATCTCTGGCATGCTGCTGGTAAGACACAACTCGAAAACGTCCAGCCTATCGACTTCAGCGCGGTTTAACCCAGCGAGAAAAGCCGAACAGTACCAAGGCTAAAATCGCACCTAAGGTGTCGGCCAGCATATCTTTCTGGGCATCCCAGACGTCACCCTGAGATCCGAGGAATTCGATGCCGGCGTTGCCGCCTTCGATGACGGCGAACTGCCATTCGATAATTTCATAAGCAGCAGCCACGGCCATAATGAAAAACAGGCCGAAGAACACGGCAGTGACCGGTCGTGCCCACTGTTTGCGAACCAGTAACTCAGCTGCCGGGTAGGCATAAAAACCGACACTAAAGTGAGCGATGCGATCGTAGTGATTGCGCTCGAAGCCGAAGAAGTCGGTGATCCAGTCAAAAGGAACATTGGCAAATGTGTAATGGGCGCCAATGGTATGCAGAATGAGCAGCACACTCATTAGCAAGTAACTGGTATTACTGAAGCGAAACTTGCCGAAAGTTGCCAATAATCCTGCAAATATGGCGATGATCGGCACCATTTCGGCCCACCAGACAGTAACATCCGCCGGGTTAATGTAGGACCACACCATGGTGGCAATAATAATGACAGCGAGAAAATGTGGGATTCGGTACTGCCAGGAATTGCCTGATGTGGTCATTGTTTAGTCCTTAGAAGGCTGCGGGTTTAGCGGCCAGCCACCCACGTTTTTGTAGCGGTTAACCATCCAGCAGAACAGCTCTGCGGTGCGTTCGGTATCGTACAAGGCCGAGTGTGCTTGTTTACTATCGAAAGCGATACCGGCTTCCTGACAAGCTTTAATGAGTACCGTCTGACCCAGCGTGAGCGCTGCCAGCGCAGCGGTATCGAAGGTGACAAACGGATGAAACGGATTACGTTTTAGCGCGCTACGCTCGGCGGCAGCCATGAGGAAGCCTAAATCGAAGGTCGCATTATGACCGACCAGCACGCAGCGCTGACAGCCCGCTTCTTTTTGTGCTTTGCGGATCGGTTTAAACATTTCCTTTAAGGCTTCGTCTTCCGGCACAGCACCGCGCAGCGGCGAGTGGGGGTCGATACCGTTAAAGTCGATCGCGGCCTGCTCGATGTTGGCGCCGTCAAAGGGGGCGACGTGGTAATGAATACGTTCGGCCGGGTGCAGCCAGCCCTCTTCATCGAACTCCAGGGTGACGGCGGCAATTTCCAGCAGCGCATCCGTATTGGCGTTAAACCCAGCGGTTTCAACATCGATGACCACGGGCAGGTAGCCACGGAAACGCTGCTTCATTAAGCTCGGTCCGGGCTCGCTCATAAATCGTCGCTTTCTTTACGTTCAATTAGCTCAATGGCGTAGCCGTCCGGATCGCGGACGAAGGCGATCACAGTCTTACCACCTTTGACCGGACCAGGCTTGCGGTACACGTCAGCACCTTTGTCTTCTAAGTCTTCGCATAAGGCATAAATGTCGTCGACGCCAATGGCGATGTGGCCAAAACCTTCGCCGAGATCATATTCGCTTTGGTCCCAGTTGTAGGTCAGCTCAAGCACCGTGTGGTCTTTTTCATCGCCATAACCGACGAACGCCAGGGTGTAAGTGTACTCTTCGTTGTCTTTCTGGCGCAGCAGTTTCATACCCATCAGTTCAGTGTAAAACTTGATGGAGCGGTCCAGGTCGCCGACACGTAACATGGTGTGTAGCATTCGCATAGCGTACTCCTTACTTATCTGAATTCAGTGTCGGAACTTAGTCGTCCGACGTTTTATCTTTATACTCGCATAAGTCTTCAATAATACAGCTGCCGCAGCGTGGTTTACGGGCGATACAGGTGTACCGGCCGTGCAGAATAAACCAGTGATGCGCATCCACCTTAAATTCGGCGGGGATCACTTTTTCCAGTTTATCTTCTACCGCCCGTACGGTTTTACCCGTGGCAAATTTGGTCCGGTTGGAAACGCGAAAGATATGGGTATCCACGGCAATGGTCGGCCAACCGAAGGCGGTATTGAGCACCACGTTGGCGGTCTTACGGCCAACGCCCGGCAGAGCTTCTAAGGCGGCACGGTCTTCGGGCACTTCGCCGTCGTGTTTGTCGACCAGAATCTTACAGGTTTTGATGACATTTTCGGCTTTGGCATTAAATAAGCCAATGGTCTTAATGTAGTCTTTAACGCCATCGACACCAAGCTCCAACATAGCTGCAGGAGTGTTGGCGGCAGGGAAAAGCTTACGCGTGGCTTTGTTGACACCGACATCGGTGGCCTGCGCTGAGAGCATAACCGCAATCAACAGCTCAAAGCTTGAATCGAATTCAAGCTCCGTAGTGGGGTTTGGATTGTTCTCCCGCAGGCGTTTTAGTATCTCTATACGTTTTTGTTTATTCATAGTTTTGCTTAACGCTTATTGAGCCGTGACTCGCACCCGCGTGACTTCTTTCGCCGGCTTGGTGGCGCGCTGTTCGCGGTAATGGTCAATGGCATTTTTGATGGCGATAATAAAGCCCATGGCGATAAATGCGCCCGGTGGCAAGATCGCCAGCAGTAAGGGGTAATCTACAGCAAACAGCTCAATACGCAGAGCAGCGGCCCAATCGCCCAATAATAATTCGGCACCATCAAATAAGGTGCCGTTGCCGAGCACTTCGCGGATGCCACCGAGAACCACCAGCACCAGCGTAAAACCAAGACCCATCATTAAGCCGTCATAGGCGGAGCGGCGCCATGGATTCTTCGAGGCAAAGGCTTCCGCGCGACCGATAATGGCACAGTTGGTAACAATCAGTGGAATAAAAATACCCAGTGACTGGTACAAGCCATACACATAGGCGTTCATCAGTAACTGGATGACGGTGACAAAGGTGGCAATGACCATCACAAATACCGGAATACGGATTTCCTTTGGCACCCACTCGCGGACCAGAGACACGGTGATGTTGGAGCCGATCAGCACCAGTAAGGTCGCTAATCCTAAGCCTAAGGCGTTGGTAACGGTCGCGGTTACGGCCAGCAGCGGGCACAAGCCGAGTAGCTGCACCAGTGCCGGGTTATTTTCCCAGAGTCCTTGCCAGGTAATTTCTTTATAATTCATGACGATTGGCCTCCACACTCAAGGGTTTGTTGGCGCCATTGGTCTTTGTTGCGTTTAAAAGCGGTCACTGTTCGTGCTACCGCCTGCACCACTGCCCTTGGGGTAATAGTAGCACCGGTAAACTGATCAAAGACACCGCCGTCGCGTTGTACGGCCCAGCGCTGGTCATCCGGGCCGGTCACTGTCATGCCTTCGAAGCTGGTGATCCAGTCACTTTTACGGCGTTCAATTTTATCACCTAAACCAGGTGTTTCCTGATGCTGCAGCACCCGTACGCCGGCCACAGTGTTATCCCAGTTCATGGCCACCAGCAAACGAATGCCACCGGAATAGCCATTCGGCGCCACCACTTCAATAGCAGCTGCGGCAGGTTGGCCGTCTTGAGTAGCCAGATACATAGGCGTTGGCCCAGTGGCCAGCTCCGGCGCCTCGATTAAACGGCAACTGGCGTACAAATCGTTGTCGTGCGCCTGCGCCGGAATCAATTGATTCAAGACCTGTAGCAGTTCGCGTTGCTGCTCGCGGGCGATCGGCTCGGCAGTCAGCCGTGCCGTCAGCATCACCAGCAGAGTCGCCACTACAGCGAAAGCGGCCAGAATGAGTCCGTTGCGTTGCATACTACGAGCAATCATGTGCGTCCTCCATGGCCATATACCACTGGCTGCGTGTATTTATCGATGATCGGCACGGTCATATTGGCGAGCAGGACCGCGAAGGCTACCGCATCGGGGTAGCCGCCCCAGGTGCGAATCGCAAAGACTAAGAAGCCGATTAGCAGGCCAAAATACAGACGCCCGCGCTTCGACGTTGCCGCAGTGACGGGATCCGTCGCGATAAAGAAGGCGCCGAGCATGGTCGCGCCGCTAAACAGATGCAACACCGGCGACACACTTTGGTCAGGGCTGAACAGCCAGGCCAGCGCGGCGGGAACCGCAAGACCCAACAGCATACCGACCGGGATGTGCCAGCTGATCACCCGTACTTTTAATAACACGAGTCCGCCGAGCAAAAAGGCGGCATTGACCCACTGCCAGCCGAGGCCGGCAAAGCTACCAAAGATGGGTTGCTGCAGTGCTTCGTCAATGGTGAGCTGATGATTGAGTGCGGTACGCAGGCTGTCCAGGGGCGTGGCCATGGTCATGCCGTCAGCACCCATACGCAGCTGTTCAATATCGTAGCCGCTTGGTGTGTAGCCGGTGAAAATCAGTACCGCGCTATCAAGAAAGCTGAGATCAACCTGACTGAGCTGCACCGGTAACGGCCAGCTGGTCATTTGCACGGGGAAGCTTATCAGCAGCACTACGTAACCGGCCATGGCAGGGTTGAAAATGTTCTGACCCACGCCGCCATAAACATGCTTGACGATAATAATTGAGAAAGCGGTACCTATGACGATAATCCACCAGGGCGCAAAGCCGGGAATACTGATCGCCAGCAACACCGCTGTCACCAACGCGGTATGGTCGCGCCAGGCCGATTCAACCGGACGGCCGCGCAGCATCATACACAGAGCTTCAGCCGTCCAGGCCGTGGCAATGGCCAGTAACAGCTGCCAGATCACGCCCCAGCCAAAGAAGTAAATCAGCGTCATTACGCCGGGAATCAAGGCCAGGTAAACCCAACGCATGACCTGTTGCGTGGTGCGGCGTTGATGGCTGTGCGGCGACGCAGCAAGTTTGAAGGTCATGAGTTGTCCTCGTTCGATGACTGATTCTCAGCAGCGGCTTTCTGCTGCGCTGCTTTGCGAGCTTTGGCACGGGCAATTGCCGCCTGGACTGCGTCCTGCGGATTCTCGCCACCGGCTTTGACTTGCTCGGCCTGGGCTTTTTTACGCGCTTCAGCAGCTTTACGATGGCGCTCTAAGCGTTCCTCTTTTTCTCGCTCAAGCCGCTCATTACGTGCCTCGAAACGCTCGCGCGCAATCTCAGCTTTGGCTTTTTCACGGGCGATGTTGCGGATTTCGGCCTTGGCCTTGCGGTAATAATGCACCAAGGGTATCTCGCTGGGGCAGACATAGGCGCAGGCACCGCATTCAATACAGTCGAACAGGTTTTGTTGCTCAAGGCCGTCATGGTCTTTGGCTTTGGCCAGCCACTGCAATTGCTGTGGCAGCAGTTCTGCAGGACAAACATCGGAGCAGGCACCACAACGGATACAGGCCATTTCCTGTTGCGCTGGAGCCAGTTCGGTAACACTTGGGATCAGCAGGCAGTTGGTGATTTTGACCACCGGCACGTCCACATCGGGCAGGGTAAAGCCCATCATCGGACCGCCCATGATCACTCGTTGTTCTTCGCCAGTGGCCTGAAAGCCTGCCTGGTGCAATACATGGGCAACCGGTGTGCCGATACGAACCCAGTAGTTGCCGGGCTTAGCAACAGCCTCGCCAGTCACCGTCACCACCCGTTCCGTCAGGGCTTCGCCGTGACGAACAGCGCGGCTGACCGCGTAAGCTGTGCCGACGTTTTGCATGATCAGACCGATATCAATCGGCAGTCCACGGCTCGGCACCTGGCGCCCGGTGAGCATCTGGATCAGTTGTTTCTCGCCACCTGAAGGGTATTTGGTTGGGACTACGCGCAAACTAAAATGCGGGTGGTCGGCGAGGGCTTCTTTCATGACCGCGATGGCTTCGGGCTTGTTGTCTTCAATGGCAATCAGGCCTTTGTCACACCCCGCCAGATGCAGCAGTATCTCAGAGCCATCAATGATGGTTTCGGCATGCTCGCGCATCAGTCGGTCGTCGGCGCTGATGTAGGGTTCACATTCCACGCCATTAATAATCAGGTAATCAATAGGGCGTTGCAGGGCCAGCTTTTGCGCCGTCGGGAAGCCTGCGCCACCTAAGCCAGCCACGCCTGCCAGGCGAATGGTATCGAGCAGTTCAGCCGGAGAAACCTGAGTGTAGTCGGTCAGCCCCTGAGCCGGCATGGCATCATCTCTGCCGTCGGCGCGAATGCGAATGACCACGTCTGCCATCCCGGACGGGTGCGCAATACGACCCGGACCAATGGCTGTGACGGTGCCAGAGGTGGGGGCATGCACCGGTAAGCCTTGACCGGTTTGCGACTGTGTCAGTGGCTGTCCGCGCAAGACAGTGTCGCCAACGGCAACGCAGATCTCACCGGGCGCACCTATGTGCTGTTTGATCGGCACCATATAACTTGCCGCCAGCGGCATCTGGCGAATGGGGGACTGGTTGGATAGCTCTTTGCGCTCCGGCGGATGAATGCCGCCCGGAAAGGACCAGATTTGACCTGCTTCGATAGCTTTTTTAGAAGCTGCGGACATCAGGACTTCGCCTCCACAATTTGCACAGGAATTTGTTGCATATCCCACTGCCAGTTTTCCGGACGGGTGGGCAGGGCCACCATGTCGATACAATCGACAGGGCAGGGCTCGACACACAGGTCACAGCCTGTGCATTCGTGGGCAATGACCGTGTGCATGTGCTTGGCAGAGCCCAGGATGGCATCCACCGGGCAGGCCTGGATGCACTTGGTGCAACCAATGCATTCGTCTTCGCGAATCACAGCAACCTTTTTGACGTCTTCGACACCGTGTGCAGCATCGAGAGGTTTAGCCTCAACACCTAATAAGTCAGCCAGGGCTTTGATGGTGGCTTCACCGCCTGGAGGACATTTATTAATGTCATCACCGTTGGCAATTGCCTCCGCATAAGGCCGACAGCCCGGATAGCCGCACTGGCCACACTGGGTTTGCGGTAATATGGAATCGATCTGGTCAACGATGGGATCGCTTTCCACCCGGAACCGCACCGCGGCAAAGCCGAGCACCAAACCAAAGATCAGCGCCAGTACGCCAATTGCGATCAGCGCAGTAACAATGCTCATGACAAGGTCACCAATCCACTAAAGCCCATAAACGCTAACGACATCAGTCCCGCAGTGATCATGCCCACCGCTGCGCCTTTAAAGGGCAGAGGGACATCAGCTGCGGCCAGACGCTCGCGTAAGGCAGAGAACAAAATAAGAACCAGAGAAAAACCGATGGCCGCACCAAATCCATAAACAATGGACTCAATAAAGTTATGCTGTTCATTAATATTTAGTAACGCCACACCCAGCACCGCACAGTTGGTGGTGATCAAGGGTAAGAAAATGCCCAGTAACCGGTACAGCGTCGGGCTGGTTTTATGCACGACCATTTCGGTGAATTGCACCACTACGGCAATTACCAGAATGAAACTCAGGGTCTGCAAAGCAAGCAAGTCAAAAGGCGCCAGTAAATAATGATTGACCAGGTAGCTGCACACCGATGCCAGCGTCAGCACAAAGGTGGTTGCCGCGGACATACCAATGGCGGTTTCCAGCTTGTTTGAGACCCCCATGAAAGGGCATAAACCGAGGAATTTCACCAAGACAAAATTATTGACCAGTACTGTCGCTACCAGAAGTAGCAAATACTCACCCATTTGAATCGCCCAAGTTTGCTATTAAATCTTGCGTATTATCGAATGTTTAGCGCTTTGAAACAACCGATAGACTGTAGTGTTATTTGAGTTTGTCACCGAATCTTCATGGTGGTGTAGCAAATCTGCCATTTTGTCGGCGTAAATTAGCGGCAACAACAGGAACGAAGGAGCCTGTTATGGTTCGCTGGTTAGCTACGTTGAGTCGTTACGACCAACTCTGGTTCTGCTGGTGTTGTGCACGGTCGCAGCGCTTTCAGCGGCACAGCTGGATACGCTTAGTGTCGCGTTCAGGGGACGGCTACTGTTACGCGCTTATCGCCTTCTTGCTAAGTGCTACGGCGCCAGAGTCGGGCGGATCATTTTCCCTGGCTCTCGCGATCGGTTTCAGTATTGAAATTCCCTTATTTATCGCGATCAAACGCTGCTTAAAACGTCCCCGGCCCTATCAGACACTCTCCATCACCTCGGTGATACAGGCTCACGACCAATTTAGTTTTCCCTCGGGCCATACTACCGCCGCATTTTTATTCGCTGGCATTGCCAGCAGTTTCTATCCCGCCTGGACACCGCTCTGGATCACCTGGGCGAGCATGGTTGGAATTTCACGCGTTTTACTGGGTGTTCATTATCCGGGAGATATTGGCGCCGGTGCCATCTTAGGCACCACCTTAGCCTACCTGGCATTGCTGTTCACGAATTAACTGGAGCTTTACTGATGAAGATATTACTGGGTATCCAAGGCACTGGAAATGGCCATTTAAGTCGTTGTACGGCGCTTGCAGAAGCATTGCAGCAGCACCCCTCGGTCGAGGTTGACTATCTGGTTTCCGGGCGCGCTCCTGAGCATTTCTTCGACATGGAGGCATTTCCAAACTGGCAGTGGCGCAAAGGGCTGTCCTTTGCGGTACAAAAAGGCCAGATTGACGTGCGCAAAACCCTATCGCAAAACGACTGGAAACAATTCTGGCGCGATGTCACTGAACTCGACCTGAGTCCGTATGATCTGGTCGTTACTGACTACGAGCCGGTGGTCGCCTGGGCCGCGCGCCGGCAAAATAAGCGCTGCATAGGCATGGGTCGGCAGTATGCGTTCTACAAACGTACACAAAGCCTGCGTTTGCCCTGGTTGTATCAACAGCTGATCCGCTGGTTCGCACCGGCAACAGATGTGGTCGGCATGCACTGGGTTGCAGATGGCAATCATATTTTGCCACCTATCGTGCATCACCGGGCGCTGGCAGGGCAGGTAGAGGAAGACCATTACTTGGTGTACTTACCGTTTGAGTCGTTGGTCAGTGTGCATCGGCTGTTAGCAAAATTCCCACACTACCGCTTTAGTGTGTTTCATCCAGATGCGAAGCGGCAGAAGATTGCGGGCATTGATTACTACCCACCATCACGGCAGCGCTTCGCCGAACAATTTGTCAAAGCTGGAGGAGTCATTAGCAATGCTGGCTTCGAAACCAGCTGTGAAGCTCTCGCGTACGGTAAAAAGCTGCTGGTGCGGCCGCTGGGCGGTCAGTTTGAGCAACTTGCTAATGCCCGCTGTTTGGCCGAGCTTGGCTTAGCAACGCAACTAAACGAACTGACACCGCAAGGCTTAACGGACTGGTTCGCCCTTACGGAACCGAAGCAGTGCTTTTGGCCTGATGTCGCCAGTGAAATTGCGGTCTGGCTTGCTGGTGGTGCAGAACAGTCGGTAGCGGAGTTGAGCCGGCGCTTATGGCGGCAGGCGGATCAAAGTGATTATCGTGATCTATTACGGAGTGATTTGCGTTTACAGAGAAGCTAGTTTTGGCTCCCCAGGTTGGATTCGAACCAACGACACATGGATTAACAGTCCACCGCTCTAACCAACTGAGCTACTGGGGAATCGCAAGGGTATGGATAGTGTTAGTGAGGATGAGAGTTGGCTCCCCAGGTTGGATTCGAACCAACGACACATGGATTAACAGTCCACCGCTCTAACCAACTGAGCTACTGGGGAACTCATCGAACTCATCTAACAACGGGAGCGAATGTTAAAGGTGCCTGCGCGGCCTGTCAATAGTAAAAATGCGCGTTTGCGCGTTTTCTGTTCACGGCTGCAAAAATTACTTTTTGTCAAGCCACCGAAATGACGGTCACTATAACATAACGCATAATGCGCAATCGCTGTCGGTTATCCACAGTGAGGGCAAAGTCACGCCAGTCATGGGCTAGCAGATCTTATCCACTAAATCTGTGGATAACCTTGTGGGCAGATATGTGAGAAGCCTTAAATCACGCTGTGTAGCGAGCGATTGCGGAGCTGATTAAAATTTGAGTTTATAAAAATAAGTTCTTTATAAACAGTAGGTTGAGATAAACTGCGGATCTACCCCTAAATTATTTTTTTATTTATTTTTAGCTGTACACTGAATCGACAAGGGTTGTGCATTTCTTCATTCATGTGGTGAATTTTTGGCTCAAAAAAGGCCCGCAAACCGAACCGGTTGCGGGCCTTTAAACTAATAAATTCTAAGTAGAACAAGGCTTCTACTTGTTAGCGAATTCCGTAATACGTGCAACAGCCTCTTCGAGTGTCGCTAAATCCGTTGCAAAAGAAAGTCGGCAATGTCCTGGCGCACCGAATGCTGAACCTGGCACCAACGCCACTTTATTTTCTTTCAACAGCGCTTCGCACCATTCAACATCATCGGCCAAACCTTTATCGGCCATCATTACTTCAATATTGGCGAAGGTGTAGAAGGTACCGTCGCCTTCAATGCAGCGCATGCCCGGAATTGCGTTCAGGGCATTTACCAGATAGTCGTGGCGCAGCTTAAACGCGCGGACCATTTCGGTAATACAGCTTTGATCGCCAGTGAGGGCGGCCAGTGCTGCATGCTGACTGATGCTGGCAGGATTCGAAGTACTCTGTGATTGCATTTTCTTCATCGCCGCAATGATAGGTGCCGGGCCTGCTGCGTAGCCGATACGCCAACCGGTCATGGCATAAGCTTTAGATACGCCCGAGAGCAGGATAATGCGGTCCTGCAAATCTGGCGCTGCCATGGCGATATTGGCAAACGGGAAGTCGGCCCACAGAATGTGCTCGTACATATCGTCACTGGCGATCAGAATTTGCGGATGCTCACGCAGCACTTCGGCCAGCGCCGCCAGTTCCTCTTTGGTGTAGGCGGTACCGGTTGGATTAGACGGGCTGTTAAGAAACAGCAGGCGTGTTTTCGGTGTAATCGCAGCAGCAAGTTGTTCCGGGGTAATTTTATAGCGCTGTTCAATACCTGCCTGAATGAACTTGGGTTCAGCACCGACCAGTTTTGCCATGTCTGGATACGAGACCCAATAAGGAGCTGGAACCAGCACTTCATCGCCAGGATTTAGCCAGGCGCTTAACAGGTTAAAGATACTGTGCTTACCGCCGGCAGAAATCAGGATCTCGGATAACTTGTAGGTGAGGTCGTTATCACGTTTGAACTTGTCAATCACCGCCTGCTTGAGCTCGGTGATGCCATCCACAGCCGTGTACTTGGTATGACCTGCATCGATAGCAGCTTTGGCTGCGTCTTTAATAAACTCCGGGGTATCGAAGTCCGGCTCGCCAACGCCAAGGCCAATAACATCATGGCCCGCAGCTTTTAACTCGGCGGCTTTTTGCGACACAGCGAGTGTTGGAGAAGGTTGTATTGCGTTGATGCGATCGGATAATGGGTAGTTCACGGCACGTTCCTGTGGATCAAAATGAAGGTCATTACTATATGATCCTTCGCTTTTTATGTCCATGATCGGCGCTGAGGTCAGGCCATTCTTTTTTGGCTCACATAGCGTCAATCAGGGAAATCCGTTACACTAGCTGACTTCGTATACGTCTGACCGTGCGACTGAAAATGAACGCGCAACCACTGGTTTAAATGGAACTCTGAATGGCCTCAGCAGTATCGGCAAAATCACTGACAAATGATCCAATTCCGGCAACGCTCTGGCAGATGACCTGGCCTGTGGTGATTGGGGTGCTGACCCTGATCAGTTTTAACGTGGTCGACACCTTCTTCGTCGGCATGCTTGGCACAGATCCCCTGGCTGCAGTGAGCTTTACCTTTCCGGTCACCTTTAGTGTCGTAAGTCTGGCGATTGGTTTAGGCGTCGGTACTTCGGCGGTTTTGGCACGTAAGCGCGGTGCCGGCAATGAAGCTCATGCGCGTTTCGACGGCGTGATAGCGCTGGCGGTTTCCGCTCTCCTTGTTGCTGGCTTATCCTTGTTCGGTTTCTTGCTTATGGATCCGATCTTCGCTGCCTTACAAGCGCAAGAACGGTTATTGCCATTGATCCACGAGTACATGATCCTGTGGTTCGCGGGCGCGACCTTTTTAGTGATCCCTATGGTCGGCAATGCGGTGCTACGCGCGTCGGGGGATACTCGCACACCCTCGATCATTATGGCCTCCGGCGGCTTGCTCAATGCTATTTTTGACCCCATCTTAATTTTCGGCTTCGGCCCCATACCCGCCATGGGTGTGCAGGGCGCGGCGCTGGCCAGTGTCCTGAGCTGGTCTATTGGCACGGTGTTAGTGCTGTGGTACCTGCACTACAAAGGTTTAATCAGTTTCAAGGTACCTGAACACGCGCACCCGGTGAAATCCGCCAAACAGATTTTAAACATTGGCCTGCCAGCGGCCGGTGCGAACATGCTGACGCCACTGGCGATGGCAGTGATGACCGCAATTATCGCAGCCTATGGCGCACCTGCGGTGGCGGCTTTTGGCGTGGGAACACGGCTGGAATCCTTGGCCAGCGTGATCATTCTGGCGCTGTCGATGAGTCTGCCGCCGCTGATTAGCCAGAATCTGGGTGCTATGCAGTTTGAGCGGGTGCGCGATGCCTATAACACAGCCTTACGCAGTGTCATTGTGGTGCAATTACTGATTTACGTTGTGCTGGCGGTTGGCGCACCTTATATCGCACAAATTTTTACCGACGACCCGGAAGTGGCTCGCTTAATTCGGTTATTTCTTTACATCATGCCCTTGGGCTACGGTATGCAAGGCATCATTATTTTGACGAACTCCAGTTTTAACGCCATGCACGAGCCGATGTCGGCGCTGGCGTTAAGTATTGTGCGGTTATTCGTTATGTTCGTACCACTGAGTTACATCGGCTCGCTGATTGCTGATATTCCCGGACTGTTCATCGGTGGAGTGGTCGCCAATGTGCTGACTGCTGGTATTGCCTGGCGCTGGTTCCAGGCCGGACTGCGGAAACAACGAAACGAGGAGGTTGCCTGATGGCACGTGCGTTTGAATTAGTCTCTGAATATCAACCTGCAGGCGATCAGCCCAAGGCCATCGAAAGCCTGGTCGATAATCTTGAAGCGGGTCTTGCGCATCAAACCTTACTTGGGGTGACCGGCTCAGGTAAAACCTTCACCATGGCCAATGTCATTCAGCAGGTGCAACGGCCAACGCTGATCCTGGCCCACAATAAAACATTGGCCGCGCAGTTGTACGGGGAAATGAAAGAGTTCTTTCCCAACAACGCGGTAGAGTATTTTGTTTCGTATTACGATTATTATCAGCCCGAAGCTTACGTGCCGACCACGGATACCTTCATTGAGAAAGACGCCTCGATTAATGACCATATTGAGCAAATGCGCTTGTCAGCGACTAAAGCCCTGATGGAGCGCCGCGATGTGGTATTGGTGGCGTCGGTGTCCTGTATTTACGGTTTGGGTGACCCTGAATCCTACATGAAAATGATGCTGCACCTGCGCCGCGGTGACATCATTGACCAGCGCGACGTGCTGCGCCGCCTGGCGCAGTTACAATACAAGCGTAATGACGCGGCCTTTGAACGCGGCACCTACCGGGTACGTGGCGAAGTGATTGATATTTTCCCGGCGGAGTCGGAAGAAATGGCCGTGCGCCTTGAGCTGTTCGACGATGAAATCGACCGTATCAGTTTTTTTGAGCCGCTGACAGGGCAGGTGACACAGGCTGACGTTGCCCGCGCGACCATTTACCCCAAGACCCATTACGTGACGCCCCGGGAAACCATTTTGCAGGCCATTGAGCAAATCAAAGAAGAGCTTAAAGACCGCAAACAGGAACTGCTGGACGCTAACAAGCTGATCGAAGAGCAGCGCATTTCCCAGCGTACTCAGTACGATATTGAAATGATGCTGGAGCTGGGCTATTGCTCGGGTATCGAAAACTATTCCCGCTATCTGTCCGGGCGGGCGCCAGGCGAGCCGCCACCGACCTTACTGGATTATCTGCCCGATGATGCCTTGCTGATCATCGATGAGTCGCATGTGTCAGTGTCGCAAGTGGGCGCCATGTACAAAGGCGACCGCTCGCGTAAAGAAAATCTGGTGAATTACGGTTTCCGCTTGCCATCGGCACTGGATAACAGGCCGTTGAAATTTAACGAATTCGAAGCCATCGCACCGCAAACCATTTATGTCTCAGCGACCCCTGGCAAATACGAGATTGAAAAATCCGCAGGTGAGGTTATCGAGCAAGTGGTAAGGCCGACTGGGCTTATTGACCCTGTCATCGAAGTGCGTCCGGTTGGCACCCAGGTGGATGATCTGATGTCGGAAGTACGACTGCGCGTGGAGCGCAAAGAGCGCGTATTAGCGACCACGCTAACCAAGAAAATGGCGGAAGACCTTAGCGACTATCTGGACGAGCATGGCATTAAAGTTCGCTATCTGCATTCGGATATCGACACCGTTGAGCGTATGGAGATCATTCGTGATTTGCGCTTGGGTGAATTCGATGTGCTGGTCGGGATTAACTTGCTGCGGGAAGGTCTGGACATGCCGGAAGTTAGTCTGGTGGCGATTCTCGACGCTGACAAAGAAGGCTTCTTGCGCTCTGATCGTGCCTTGATCCAGACCATTGGTCGGGCGGCGCGGAACGTCAATGGTAAAGCCATTCTTTATGGCGACAAAATTACCGGCTCGATGCAGCGTGCGATTGATGAAACGGATCGCCGCCGCGAGAAGCAGGTGGCGTACAACCTGGAACATGGTATTACGCCGAAAGGGCTGACCAAAGGTGTGACTGACGTGATGGATTTAGGCGGCGCGAGAAAACGGCGTAAGAGCTATGATGAGCGTCGAGCTGTGGCCGAGGCGGAAGCGAAGTACGATGTCAATCTGAACGATCCGGTCGCGTTGATGAAAGTGCTGGAGCGTACCGAAAAAGAAATGTACCAAGCCGCGAAAGACCTTGAATTCGAGAAAGCGGCGCAGCTTCGAGATGACGTTGGTGCGCTGCGTGAACGCTTGAAACTGTTGGGTTAAGCATGCAGCTGCAACGGGGCGATGAACATTATTTAACAGCTGACGGTCAGCTACGTACACCTTTGGCACTGATTTTTGTGTTGGGATTGTTTTTGCGTGGCTATCTGGCGTGGATTATATCGCTCACCTTTAGTGAAGATCGTTCCCGCTTGCTGCAGTTTTTCTATTCGAATACCGAACAGTTTGTCTTGACCCTAAGTGTCGGCCTGCCGGCGCTGGCGGTGGTGGTGATGTTGACCCAGGTGAAAGCCGAGATGCCCGCTTGGGTGCCGAAGTTTGCTCGTATTGCGCCTGCATTATTGTGGCTCAGCTGGCTTGCCGATGGTGTTTTGATTGGTAGCTTAGTGATTGCCAACTGGCCGCACTTTGCTTTTGTGAAAGCGTTTATTATTTTTGCGTGGCTGATCGCGCTCTGGTTACTGCTGTATTCGCGTCATTTGAAACGGTTTTTCGAACTTGTTGCTGCAAGTGACTGACACGAAGGTGCGCTGAGAGCTTTTCCCACAGGCTGTGGGCGAAGTAATACCTGAGAAGTGGTGGATGGTACTGGGCTCGAACCAGTGACCCCCGCCTTGTAAGGGCGGTGCTCTCCCAGCTGAGCTAACCATCCATCTGGGTAGTGCTTGCAACGTTTCACAAAGGCGTAGAGTGGTGGATGGTACTGGGCTCGAACCAGTGACCCTCGCCTTGTAAGGGCGATGCTCTCCCAACTGAGCTAACCATCCGTTTTCTCTGCGTTGCGGGGCGGTATTATAGGGAGCTACGCTGCCCTGTCAATAAAAAATATCACCCTTATGTTCTGACTGCTGTCTTTTTGCCCAATTCGGCAAAGATTGATTGACGAATAACAAAGGTTTCACCAAAACCAGTGATGCGAGGTCGCGCGGTTATTGGTAAACTACGCTGCAAAATAACCCGACTGATGCGGAGAATGCAACTATTATGACGGTAGTCACCCGATTTGCCCCTAGTCCAACTGGATATTTACATGTCGGCGGCGCGCGCACGGCACTTTATTCCTGGCTGGTTGCCAAAGCAGCCGGTGGGAAATTCGTACTGCGTATTGAAGACACAGATCGCGAACGTTCTACTCAGCCGGCAATCGACGCCATCCTGGAAGGCATGGAATGGTTAGGATTAAACTGGGACGAAGGTCCACACTACCAAACCAAACGCTTTGACCGCTACACGCACTTTATCGACAAGCTGTTAGAAGAAGACAAAGCTTATAAATGCTATTGCTCGACTGAGCGCCTGGAAAAAATGCGTGAAGAGCAAATGGAGAAGGGCGAAAAGCCGCGTTACGACGGTCATTGTCGTGATAACCCCAATGTCAGTGGCGATCGTTATGTGGTGCGTTTTCGCAACCCACAAACGGGTTCGGTGAAGTTTAACGACCATATCCGTGGGCCAATCGAATTTGCCAACACCGAACTTGATGATTTGATCATCTCGCGCAGCGATGGCACCCCCACCTATAACTTCTGTGTCGTAATTGACGATTGGGAAATGAATATCACCCACGTGGTGCGTGGGGAAGATCACATTAATAATACGCCGCGCCAGATTAATATTCTGCAAGCGCTCGGTGCGCCAGTGCCTGAATATGCTCATGTCTCAATGATTCTTGGCGATGATGGTAAGAAACTGTCGAAACGTCACGGTGCGGTTAGCGTGATGCAATACCGCGATGATGGCTACTTGCCGGAAGCGGTGATGAACTACCTGGTGCGACTGGGTTGGTCGCATGGCGATCAGGAGATTTTCAGCGTCGATGAGATGATTGAGTATTTCCGTCTGGATGACGTCAACAAAGCCGCGTCAGCGTTTAACACCGAGAAGTTAAACTGGCTTAACCAACATTACATGAAAGCCCTGCCAGTTGGTGAAGTGGCTGAGCACTTGCAATGGCACTTCAGTGACCAGGCGATTGATGTCACCAAAGGCCCTGCGTTAGAAAAAATCATTCCGTTGTTGGCTGATCGCGTGAAAACATTGAAGGAAATGGCCACCTCAGCGCGGTATTTCTACGAAGATTATGAGAGCTTTGATGAAGCTGCGGCGAAAAAGCACTTGCGGCCTGTTGCCCGCGAAGCCCTCGAAGCTGTGCAAGATCGACTGGCGAGCCTGACCGAGTGGAATGCCGCATCGATTCAAGCTGCTATTCAAGCGACCGCTGATGATTTAGGGGTTGGCATGGGTAAAGTCGGTATGCCATTGCGAGTGGCAGCGACCGGCTCCGGCAACTCACCTTCACTTGATGTGACGCTTGAGTTAATCGAGCAGGAGCAAGTTGTGGCCCGTATTGCTCGCGCGATTACCTTTATAAGTGAGCGTGAACAAGCGCAACAATAAGGACAACAACTGAATGCCGAAAATTCGACAGTTACTTGCGAATAATAAGGGTTGGGCGGAGCGTCAGCTGAATCTCGACCCTGAATTTTTCGCAAATCTGGTCAATCAGCAGACACCAGACTACTTGTGGATTGGCTGTTCGGATAGCCGGGTACCTGCGAATCAGGTGGTCGATTTAGCGCCGGGCGAGTTATTTGTCCATCGTAACGTCGCCAACCAGGTTATTCAGACTGATTTTAACTGTCTGTCGGTCGTTCAGTACGCCGTGGATGCGTTAAAGGTGCAACACATTCTGGTAGTAGGGCATTACGGCTGTGGCGGTGTACGCGCGGCCACAGAGAGCTGTTCCCACGGTTTGGTCGATCACTGGCTGTATCCGATTAAAGATATTTACCGTGAGCATCATGACGAACTTGAAGCACTGGATGAGACAGCACGGGTAAATCGCTTATGCGAGTTGAACGTGATTGAGCAGGTGCGTAACCTGGCTAAGACCACCATTATCCAAAGCGCCTGGGATAGAGGACAGGAACTGGCGATTCATGGTTGGGTTTACAGCCTGGAAGATGGTCTGGTGCGGGACATGGACGTAACCGTGCGTGACCGTGCTTCACTGGAGCGGATCTATCATTTTGAGGATTAGTCAGCGTGACCGGCATTGACCGGCATGACGATTCCTATTGGCTAATTTTGGCGTGTTTTGGTGAGCTTTTGCGCGAACTGCCTAAAAATGGAGCAAACGCTTCATTTTGCCAAAAAAAAGGTTGACGGTTAGCAGCGAATTACCATAGAATTCGCCCCGCTGTCAGGGTACTGAAGTACTGGGGCTATAGCTCAGCTGGGAGAGCGCTTGCATGGCATGCAAGAGGTCAGCGGTTCGATCCCGCTTAGCTCCACCAATTCACTTCAGCACTTTTGTTGCAAAGTAAGATACGCGTCCCCTTCGTCTAGAGGCCTAGGACACCGCCCTTTCACGGCGGTAACAGGGGTTCGAATCCCCTAGGGGACGCCAACTTACTCAACGCAACCAGCCGATTGCAAGTCCGGGGTCCCCTTCGTCTAGAGGCCTAGGACACCGCCCTTTCACGGCGGTAACAGGGGTTCGAATCCCCTAGGGGACGCCATTTAAAGTAATCGATTAAGACCAGTCCGGGGTCCCCTTCGTCTAGAGGCCTAGGACACCGCCCTTTCACGGCGGTAACAGGGGTTCGAATCCCCTAGGGGACGCCATTTCTTATCTGCTTTACCTTTCTCTCTGTTGAATACGCTACCTGCTAAGAAGCTTCAGCAGATGCGGCTCCATGATGTCAGCGATATCATCCTGTGCGTCTTCATTCGGATGAATACCATCATTCTGCATCAATTCTGGCTTGGTGGCGATTTGCTCCATAAAGAAGGGGATCAACAGGGTATCTGTCGATGTCGCCAATTCCGGAAAGATATCTGCAAACATATCGCTGTAGCGCCGGCCGTAATTCGGCGGAATTATGATCTGACTCACCGCAACTTTAATATTCTCCTCTTGCAACCGATTGATGATTTGTAACAAATTAGATTTGATCGTAGTTGGCGTGAAGCCACGTAGACCATCATTACCACCGAGTTCAACGAACACAGCATCGGGCTGATGGGTTTTGATAATCCCCTCGAGACGGTTTAAGGCGCCCTGAGTGGTGTCACCGCTAATGCTGGCGTTGATGAGCTCGATCGACGGGTGCGTTTGTTGCCAGCGTTGCTGCAACACGCCGACCCACGACTGTTGTTGCGACATGCCGTAACCGGCACTTAGGCTATCGCCTAAAACGACCAGTGAGACATTTCCGTAAACTGGACGTACAAGTACTAATAATGCGACGATAAATCCAAATTTTATTAGGAAATTTTTCATAAATGCTTATTCAAACCGCTCAATTAAGAAAAGACGTAGAAACCAGTGAAGGTATTCTACACATTTTAAAACCTACGGACCTAAAAATTGAAGCTGGCGAAACTGTCGCCATTGTTGGTGCTTCAGGTTCCGGTAAGTCGACGTTGTTAAGCTTACTCGCAGGTTTAGACCTCGCGAGTGCCGGAGATGTTTCCATAGATAACGTAAATTTGGGCGATTTGGATGAGGAGCAACGGGCAAAAATTCGCGCCGACAAGGTTGGCTTTATTTTTCAGTCCTTTCTGTTGATACCAAGCCTGACCGCTTTAGAGAATGTGATGTTGCCGGCGGAGTTAGCGGGCCATAAACAGGCCGAGGCTCAGGCGCGTGAGCTACTGAGTAAGGTGGGACTGGGTGATCGCCTGACTCACTATCCGAATCAACTGTCCGGTGGCGAGCAGCAGCGCGTGGCGATTGCCAGGGCGTTTGTGGGCACACCTAAAATTTTATTTGCCGATGAGCCGACCGGTAACCTGGATGCCACCACAGGTCATAAAGTCGAAGACCTGCTGTTTCAGATGAATCAGGATTCGGGCACAACGCTGGTGATGGTTACCCATGACAGTGAGTTGGCGGAGCGCTGCCAACGGGTGCTGCGTATGGAAGCTGGTAAGCTGACTGAGGTGACCCGCGATGTGGCATAAAATTTCCTGGCGGCTATTAAAGCAGGAGTTGCGCCGGGGTGAACTGACCATCATGGCGGCCGCCATCGTGTTGTCGGTGACGGCAGTGCTGTCGTTGGCGTTATTTACCGAGCGGCTGCAAGCCGGCTTGACCGAACGCAGTGCGGAGTTTCTGGCGGCAGACCGAGTGCTGAGCTCACGCCGGGATATCCCCGAGGAATGGCTGTCCCGTGCGCAGGATGAGGGATTACAGACCGCCGACCGGGTGGTCTTTAATTCCATGGCATTTGCCAACGATGAGCTTGCTCTGGTTGATGTCAAAGCCGTGAGTGAGGGTTATCCGTTGCGCGGCGAGCTGCGCACTGCACAACAACCTTTTGCTGCGGATCAGGTCGCTGATGATTTACCTGCCGGTGGCGAAGCCTGGGTCGCTGCGGCGTTGTTTCAGGAGCTGAATTTAAGTGTTGGCGATACCTTAGAGATCGGTAACAGTGAGTTTGAGGTGACACGGGTGCTCACTTACGAGCCTGATGTTGGTTTCTCAGTGTTTACTGACAGCCCCAACGTGCTCATCAACTACAGCGAACTCGAGGCGACAGGCTTGATCCAACCCGGCAGCAGGGTGCGGTTCAATGTTCTTTTTGCCGGAGAAAATGATGATTTAATGCGTTACGAGGAGTGGCTCAAACCGCAACTCAATGACGACACTCATAATTGGCGTAGCATCGAGGACGGGGATTCACCATTGGCCCGTAGCTTGCGCCGTGCCGAGCGTTTTATGTTGCTCGCCAGCCTGCTTGGCGTGGTGCTGGCCGCTACGGCGGTAGCGGTTGCTGCGCAACGTTATTGCCAACGAAATTACGACGTTGTCGCTATTTTTAAGACGCTTGGCGGGCAACGCCGACAGATCCAAAAGATCTTTATTCTGCATTTGCTGCTGTTAACCGGTTTCAGCATCGCCACGGGCTTGCTGCTCGGCTGGTTGATTCAGGGGCAAGTGGTGGATCTGGTCGCCCGCTATTTTGACGTCAACCTGCCAGCGGGCAGTGGTCGCGGTTACCTGTTAGCGGCCGGCACGGGTCTTGTCAGTGCGGTGATGTTCACGTTGTACCCCTTATTACGGCTTATCGAAATACCGCCGCTGCGGGTACTTAATCGCGAAATGACAGGCACCGATCGATGGCGCTGGTTACATTGGGTGGCGTCGGGCGGTACCATTTATCTGTTGCTCTGGCTTTACAGTCAGCAGTGGCTGTTGTCGACGGCATTATTTGCCGGTGGGGCACTGGCGGCTGTGGTGCTGCTGTTCGTCAGTCGCTTCTTTATTCGTGCCAGTCGGCAGGCGGGGATGCAGGCGGGTAGTGCCTGGCGCCTGGCTATGGCGGGCTTGCAGCGTCGTGCGCAAGCAAACAGCGTGCAGATGCTGAGTTTCTCCACCGCCATCATGCTGCTGCTGCTGGTGCTCGCGCTGCGGCATGAGCTGTTAGCGGACTGGCAGGAGCAATTGCCAGATGATGCGCCAAACTTCTTTTTGGTCAACGTAGCTCAGGAGAACGTTGCACCACTAAAAGCGCGCTTTGAGCAGCGGGATCTTGAAATAAACGAGATGTACCCTATCGTCCCCGGACGCATGACTGCGGTCAACGATGTGGCTGTGGTGGATGAAGTCTCGAAAGAGCAAGCTGAAGGCGAGACTGCGCCTGCAGCGGAGCAACGCGAGGGATTCGGGCGGGAACTGTCGTTGACCTGGCGGGATACCTTGCCGCCGAACAATACCGTCGTGGCTGGCGAGTGGTGGGGGGATGATCCGCAACCGCAGGTGTCGATTGAAAGTGAGGTGGCCGAGCGCATGCGCCTCGGCGTTGGCGATGAGTTAACCTTTAATATTGGCGGGCAGGTGTTTACGGTGCCTGTCACCAGTGTCCGCGAGGTCAACTGGGGCTCGTTGCAGCCCAACTTCTATATGATTTTCAATACTGCCACCTTAGCGGATTTCCCGGCGACCTATATTTCGAGCTTTAATTTGCCGGAAGATCGCAAAAGCGAGCTCTACGAGCTGTTTAAGCCTTTCCCGCAGGTGTCGCTTATTGATCTGGATGCCATCATGGAGCAGTTGCGTGAGGTCATCGAGCAGGTCAGTATTGCCATCTTATTTGTACTGATCCTGGTTATTGTGGCAGGTGTTCTGGTATTGCTGGCCCAGGTGCAGGCTTCGATGGAAGAACGCCAGAAAGAACTGGTGATTCTGCGTACGCTAGGGGCACCAGCGAAGCTGTTGAGTCGAAGTGTGACGTACGAATTTGTGGTCCTGGGCGCCATTAGCGGCTTGATTGCAACGCTGGCTATGGAGTTATCCTTGTATATTCTGCAAACTCAGGTGTTCGAACTGGCAGCCACTTTCCATTGGCGGTTCTGGTTGATCGGGCCGATAGCTGGTGCTGTTATCGTCGGCAGTATGGGGCGGTTAGCCTGCGCGCGGCTGATACGGCGCAATACCGCACAACTTATTCGACGCCTGGGTTAGCTGGTTCCTTTGGTCGCTCAGCAGATAGTTGCGGTAACAAGAGTTCCGCCCACAGTTTTTGGTAACGTGGGCGGAAAATTGCAAAATGGCCGATACTGTCCAGATCAAAATCCTCTGGTGCAAAGCGTAGGCGCCGTTGCGGAGCATTTTTATAGAAATTATGCATGCTATCAATATTGCGGTAGGTCAGCATTTCGTCATCGCTGAAGGCCAGACTGATGATGGGCGTTTCGACCTGAGCGTAGTTGTGATAAAGGTCTTCCGCGCCGACTAAATAGTCTGAATTCAGACACCAGCGGCGCCACTGTGCCATAGCTGATTTTGGCACATTCCCGACGATACCGAGCCGTGCACCGGGAAAATATCCTACAACAGGCAACAGCCAGGGCACGATCGCCCGCCATAAAAACCACGATTTGTACTTCAAACCAGGTTGCATATCACGCCAGTAACCGGTGCCGGTTGCGACGGTAACCATACGCTCCACTTGCTCTGTATGTTGCAGCATGCCGAACAACTGCCCGCCAATACTATGTGCGAACCACACTACTGGAAGCTTTGGAAAGTCCTGTAAGCATTGATCCAATACCGCTTGGGCGTCGAGGGTGGCCCACTCTGTGACAGAGCTGTCGAAGTGGCGCAGCGATTGCTCCTGCGCAAGACCGATGCCGTAATAATCGAACCCGATGACATGGAAACCCTGAGTGGCTAGCCAGGCGCAAAAATCTGCGTAATAACTATGCGGCACCGCCATTGCAGGCGCCATAATGACGACTTTATCCGGATTATCGGCCGCGTAGTGATGGAGGTAAATGGTGCGGCCGGGAGCACTCTCAAGCGGCGTCCGTTTACTCAAGTTCTTCGGCATCTTTTTCACGGTCCGTATGATGTTTAAACATATAAGCGCCAGTGAAAATGGTAAAGACCAGAGTCGCACCTAAGGTTCCGAACACCTTGAAATTGACCCAGGCATCGAGACTCCAGTATTCGGCGATATAGAGGTTCACTGCGGCCAGAGCGAGTGAAAAGATGACCCAGGCATAGGTCAGGCGGCGCCAGGCAAAATCAGGCAGATTGATCTCTTCGCCCAGAAAGTGCTGCAGCGGGCTGCGTTTTTTCCACCAGAGTCCAATCAGCAGGAGTAGCGCAATGGCAACATAAATGACAGAAACTTTGAGCTTTATGAACCATTCGTCACGTAGTAACAGGGTGACGGTGCCGAAAATTAACACCACGCACAGAATGATCCAGTGGCGGGGCGTGATGACCTCACGCATGAATTTCAGCGCCATCAGCTGCAGGACAGTACCCAGCATCAGTACGCCGGTCGCCAGAAAGATATCGCCCAGCAGGTAGAATATAAAAAATAGCGCAATAGGTAAGTATTCGAGCACAAACAACATGATGTAATCCAAAAAAACGCGATAACAGGAGTTTGCCAGAAAAGTTTGTTGTCGACCACTAACAATGACTAAACTTAAAGGTAGCGCAGCTACAACGAGGAGTCGAATAATGAAATTATTGATCACCGGAGGAACAGGTTTGATTGGCTCTGAGCTAATCAGACGATTGCGCGATAAGTACGAGATCACCATTTTAAGTCGCGAACCTAAACAGGCCATGGAGCGGTTTGGCGAAGGCGTGCAGGCTTATGATGGACTTGCTGAGATCAATCAGTTGGGCGACTTTCACGGAATCATTAATTTGCAGGGCGAGGGGATTGCCGATAAACGCTGGACCGCGAAGCAGAAAGAACGCCTGCAGGACAGCCGCTGGGATGTTACCGATGAGCTACGAAAACGTATTCAGGCCTGTGACAATCCACCGAAAGTCATGATTAGTGGTTCTGCCATTGGCTATTACGGTGCCCAGGGTGACAAAATCATGACGGAAGATAAAAGCGTTAATCTGCCGGATGATTTTGCTCACAAACTCTGTGCGAAGTGGGAAGACTTGGCGCTTGCCGCACAATCAGAGCAAACCCGCGTTTGCGTGATCCGCACCGGGGTGGTGCTGGCCTCTGATGACAGTGCCCTGCAGAAGATGTTACCGCCTTATTTACTTGGCCTCGGCGGGCCACTTGGCGACGGCAAACAGTATTTTTCCTGGATTCATCTGCACGATATCGCGCGGGCGATTATATTTCTGCTCGAAAACGACGATTGCCAGGGCGTTTACAACGCCACAGCACCACAACCTTTACCGCAGGCCGAGTTCAGCGAGACTATTGCGAAAGTCTTACGCAAGTCCCACTTCATGCGGGTCCCGGCCTGGGTGTTAAAGTTGCTCTTAGGCGAGATGTCGCAGATGCTGCTCACCGGCCAGCGGGTAATGCCGGCACGGTTGCAGAAAGCGGGCTTTGAATTTAAGTTTGGTTCTGCTGAAGAAGCGCTGCGCGATTGCCTGTTGCCTTCTTCATCGTCTTCACAAAACTCGTAAGCTCGTCGCTGAGACGTTGCCGATCGTCATGGTGGTTCGCAATGATGTTGACCACCGCTGAGCCGCTAATCGCACCGGCTGCACCAGCAGCTAATGCGGCCTCGACGTGCTCCGGTCGAGCGATACCAAAGCCCAGTAGCGGGGGCGCACTCTGGGCGTCTTTCAGGGATTGAATGACGGCGGTTGCAGGCTTTTGCATCGTGCTCTCAGTGCCGGTCACGCCAGCGCGACTCAACAGGTACACGTAGCCCTCGCTGCGCGCGGCAATGCTCTGTAGACGTTCGCTGGTGGCATCAGGCGGAGCGATAAAGATGGGTGCAATACCATGCGCTTTTGCCGCTTCAATAAAGGGTGTGCTTTCACGCTCCGGCACATCAGCAATCAACACTGAATCGACCCCCGCATCAGCGCAGCGCTGATAGAATTTATCTAAGCCGGCACTGGCAACAAGGTTGGCGTACACCAACAGACCCATAGGTATTTCAGGGTGGCGCTCACGCACTTTGCTGAGGATCGCAAAGCAGTCAGTGATTCTGGTGCCCGCCTGCAAAGCACGAATGGCCGCTTTTTGAATCGTCGGACCGTCGGCGACGGGATCAGAGAAGGGAAAACCAAGTTCCAGTGCGTCCGCGCCACCCGCGATTAAAGCGTCGATAACCTCAAGGCATTGTTCAGGATTGGGATCGCCCAGCGTTACGAAGGGCACAAAGGCGCCTTCATCGGCGGCGTCAAGTCGTTCAAACATGGCTTGATAGCGGCTCATTTGGCGTCCTCCTGTTGTTGAAAAATACGACGCACATGGTCGATATCTTTATCGCCCCGGCCGGATAAATTGATCAACAAAATTTCAGGAGCATCGGCTTGTGCCGCACGCTTCAGGGCGTAGGCCAGCGCATGGGCCGATTCCAGTGCCGGGATGATGCCTTCTTTCTCAGCAAGAATTTTGAATGCCTCCAGAGCTTCATCGTCGGTTACCGACTCGTAGCGAGCGCGACCGATACTCTGCAAATACGCGTGCTGCGGACCGACTCCAGGGTAATCAAGTCCTGCCGAAACTGAATAGCTTTCTTCAATCTGACCTTCGTCAGTTTGCATCAGAAACGACTTACAACCGTGCAAAATTCCCGGGTGGCCGGCGCTGAGCGTGGCGCCATGCTGGGTTGTGGTGAGACCTTTACCGGCGGGCTCGACCCCGACCAGTTCAACCCCTTCTTCGTCAATAAACTCTGCGAACATACCAATGGCATTTGAGCCGCCACCAACACAGGCGATGACCTCGTCAGGAAGACGCCCGGCGCGCTCCACGATCTGGGCTTTGGCTTCGGCACCGATCATGCGGTGGAACTCTCGTACAATGGTCGGGAACGGGTGCGGACCCGCTGCTGTGCCGAGTAAGTAATGGGTATCGTGATAACTCGCAGTCCAGTCGCGCAGGGCCTCGTTGACGGCATCTTTGAGTGTGCCGCTGCCGGTATCAACAGCCACCACTTTGGCTCCCATCAGCTCCATGCGAAACACATTCGGCTGTTGCCGTTCGACGTCTTTTTTGCCCATATAAATAATGCACTCAAGATCAAGCAGGGCACAGGCTAATGCCGTCGCTGTGCCATGTTGACCGGCGCCGGTTTCCGCAATAATACGGTGTTTACCCATACGCTTGGCAAGCAACGCCTGACCCAGCACCTGATTGGTTTTGTGGGCGCCGCCATGCAGCAGATCTTCCCGTTTCAGGTAAATTTTTGTGCCATTGGGACTGTCGACCGGCAAGTTACGGCATAAGGATAAGGGCGTCGGCCGGCCCAGATAGTTCTTGAGCAAATCTTTAAATTCTTTCTGAAACTCAGGGTCCTGCTGAGCATCGACAAAGGCCTGTTCAAGTTGGTCTAACGCGGGTAACAGAATTTCTGGCACAAACTGGCCACCAAATTCTCCAAAATACGCTGGGTAATTACTCATGATCTTGTTTCCCATACTGACGAATTTGTTGAAAGAGTTGCACAATCTTACCGGCGTCTTTAACACCTTTGGTGCGCTCTACAGCTGAATTAAAATCAAATCGTTGCAGCCCGGTCTGTTGGGCTTCACTTAGGTTGTGGCGGCCGAGGCCACCAGCAAGAATACAATGCTCGCGCTCTGCCGGAGTTAAGTCTTGCAGCAGTTCCCAGGCAAAGGTTTTGCCGCTGCCGCCCTGCAGATTGTCGAGTAGTATAGCGTCTGCGTCCGTTTGCGGCAGCAGCAGCGGTGCTTCAACGCGGTGTACTTGCCATACTTCTGTGCCGCTGGGCAGCGCCTGCTTGAGCTGGGCTATATAGTCTGCATCCTCATGACCGTGTAACTGCACTGCGGCCAGACTAAGTTCGCTGGCAATCTTAACTACCTCGGCCAGCGGATGATCGGCAAACACGCCAACCCAGCTTAGATCCGGCTCTGCTGTGACCAACTGCCGGGCTTGCGCCGCGGTCACAGCGCGGGGTGAATGTTGCACAAAAATCAAGCCGCCATAAGCTGCTCCTGCAGCGCGCACCACATGCGCATCGCTTACCTGATTCAGGCCACAGACTTTGTGTTTACCATAAATCAGTTCCCGGCAAGCTTGATCAATGTTGGCTTGCGCAGTGAGCGCGCTGCCCACCAGAAAGCCATCGACGAAAGGCGCAGTTTCGCGCACATGCTGATGTTCGCTGTAGCCGGACTCAGCAACCAGCAATACACCAGCAGGTGCCAGCTTACTAAGTTCCTGACTACGTTTAGGATCAATACTTAGATCGTGCAGGTTGCGGTTATTAATGCCGATGATGTTCGCGCCAAGGGCTTTGGCGCGTAACATCTCTTCTTCGGTACTGACTTCAGTGAGCACATCCAGATTGTAATCTGCCGCCAGCTGGGCCAGCTCCCGGTAGTCTTCATCGGAGAGAATAGACAGCATAAGCAGAATGGCGTCAGCACCAAAGTGACGGGCTAACAGGACCTGCAACGGATCAACAATGAAGTCTTTGCACAGAATAGGTAAGTCAACGGCGCTGCTGACCGCAGCTAAATAGGCAAAATCCCCCTGGAAGTAATCGGGCTCAGTGAGTACTGAAATCGCCGCCGCATAACGGCTGTAGGTTTGCGCAATGCGCACCGGATGAAAGTCATCACGGATCATGCCTTTGGACGGGGACGCTTTTTTGCACTCCAGAATAAAACTGCTGGCGGGTGTCGCCAGGGCTTTCGCCAGACTGCGTTGACTGAGCTTCAAGTCCTGCTTCAAGGCATCGACCGGATACTCGCGGGCAAGCTCCACCAGGCGCTGACGCCGGGTGTTGACGATGCTTTGTAAAATCGTATCAGCCACGATTAAACTCCTGTAACTGCTGCAAGTGTGTCATGGCCTGGCCACTGGCCAGATGTTCGAGTACCGCGCTGGTTGCCTGCTGCAGGTCATCATACTTGCCGGCGAGATAAAGTAAGCCGGCAGTGCTGATGGCGACCGCATTGGCGTGCGCATCGGGTGCCTTACCTTCAAGTATCCGTTGTAAGGCGACCGCATTGAAATCGGCGTCGCCGCCGCGTAAAGCGCTGACGGGGGATTGCTGAACACCAAAATCTTTGGGCTGCAATTCATAGTCGTGCAGTTCACCATCGCGCAATTCGACCACCTGGGTTGGACCATGTAAAGCAATTTCGTCCAGTCCTGAGCCGTGGACCACCATAGCGCGTTTACAACCCAGTAATTTTAGCGTTTCCGCCAGTGGGCGGCACCATGCTGGATCGTAAACTCCTAATTGTTGTACGTCAGGACGCGCAGGATTGACCAACGGACCTAACAAATTAAACAGCGTACGGGTTTTCAGAGTTTGCCGTACCGGCATGGCATAGCGAATGCCAGGGTGATAGTGAGGCGCAAACAGGAAGCAAAAATTAAATGCATCAAGCTGCTGTGCAGCAACTTCCGGGTCTTGGGTCACCGACAAACCGAGGCTTTCCAGCACATCAGCCGAGCCAGAGCGCGACGATACACTGCGATTACCGTGCTTCGCTACGGTCAGTCCCATACTTGCCGCAATCAACGCCGCAGTGGTCGAGATATTGATGGTATTACTGCCATCGCCACCGGTACCGCAACTGTCGACTACCAGCCGATCGGGCCGTTTGAAAGGCTTTGCAGCACGGCGCAATGCCAGAGCAGCACCCGCCATTTCTGCAGGTTCCTCGCCACGCATTTTCATACTAATAAGCAGGGCGGTGATCTGTATTTCGTTGAGTTCGCCCTTGACCAGGTGATCGAACAAGCGTTCGCTGGCGGCCATGGATAAACTGTTGCCGGATAGAAGTTGTTTGATAGCGTCCATTACTGCTGCTCCGTACGGAATAGGAATTCAATGGTCTGGGCCAGTAGTTGCGTACCGCGCCCCGTGAGAATTGATTCAGGATGAAACTGGAATCCAATCGCGCGATGCTGATTGAAATAGGCGGCCATAGGTATACGCTCGCGGTCGCTTTGATAATCTGCCAATACCTCGATGTCTGCGGGTAACTCATAACCCGCCAGGCTGTGGTAGCGAGCGACGGGTAACTGGCGCGGTAAGTCTGCAAAAACAGGGTGCTCAGCACAGCTGATGGCGCTGCTCTTGCCATGCACGGTTTCACCGCAGCGACGGACTTTGGCCCCGTTGGCTTCCAGCAGGGCCTGAAAGCCGAGGCAGATGCCGAGCATAGGGTAGCGGCCCTTGGCATAGTCAATCACCTGCATGAGGTTGCCCGCCCGCTGGGGATGGCCAGGTCCGGGCGAGAGGCATATCACCTGCGGGCCAGCGTAGTTCTCCAGTGTTTCTTTCAGAGTGCTTAAGGCAACGGTATTGCGGTACACCAGCAGCGGATAGCCAAGCTGGCGCAGCTCATCGACCAGGTTGTAACTAAAGGAGTCGATGTTATCGATTAAGATAATACGGGCCGGTGTCATGCTTGCTGCTCCTGGGTTGCGTAGGTGGCTTGTATTGCCCCGATAACGGCTTGCGCCTTGTCTTCTGTTTCGGCGACTTCTGCTGCAGCTGAAGAGTCAGCGACAACCCCAGCTCCGGCTTGCACAAAGGCCTGACCATCACGCACCAGCGCTGAGCGAATCACAATACAGGTGTCCATATCGCCGCGCCCGGACAGATAGCCTACGGCGCCACCGTAACTGCCACGCCGCTGCTGTTCGTACTGTCGGATCAGGCGCGCAGCAGAAACTTTTGGAGCGCCAACCAAGGTGCCCATATTCATGCAGGCCCGGTACGCATGCAGTGCGTCGAGATCGTCGGCCAGTTGGGCGACCACGCGGGACACTAAGTGCATCACGTGTGAATAGCGATCAACATGCAGTAAGTCTGCAACATAGCGGCTTCCGGGAACGGCGATACGCGCCAAATCGTTACGGGCAAGATCAACCAGCATCAGGTGCTCAGCAAGTTCCTTCTGGTCGCAGCGCAGCTCGAGTTCAAGCCGGCTGTCCAGATCTGGATTAATGCGACCGTCGGCATGTTTGCCGCGCGGGCGGGTACCAGCAATCGGATACAGCTCAACTTGATTGCTGGCGGCGGTATACTTCAGCGCTGATTCAGGCGAGGCACCGAACAACACAAATTCCTCGGTTTGTAAGTAAAACATATAAGGTGAGGGGTTGGCGGCTTTCAGTTGGGCGTACGCGGCCAGACTATCCGGGCACGCCAAAGCGAACTGGCGGGACGGCACCACCTGAAAGATATCGCCATCGGCAATATGTTCCTGCAGCTCATTGACCCAGGTAGCATAAACGTCACGACTAGGGGTAGCGACCACTTCCGGATGGACAGCTTGCTGCGGCGCTGGCGTCTCAGCAGCAGCTGCGGTTACCGGTAACTGGCAATGGGCGATGATCTCACCAAGTTGCTGGGCTAGGGTGCCATAGTAACTGGCAGAGTCAGGACCGCTTAGTAAGGTCGCCAGTAACTCAGTGGTTTGCTGCTGATGGTCAACCACCAACAGGCTTTCTGCAAGATAGAACTGGTAATCCGGGCAGATGTTATCGCCCTCGGGAACATCAGGAAGTTGCTCCATACTGGCGATGTAGTCGTAGCCAAACACGCCACCGATAAACACTGAGAAATCATGATCTGCACTTCCGGCCAGCGCGCGAAGCTGCTGTTGCACAATACGCAACGGCTGCTCAGTACTGCGATGCCGCAATCGCTGCGCTTCGTCTAGTTCACTCAGAGCGGTGCTGGCGGTCCGAAAGTCGCAGATCAGCTGGTCGCCATCGGCGTTGATTTCAGCAACGTCATCGAGTTTTTGTTGCAGGTAGGGTAGCAGTTGTGCGCCATTGGCTGTGAGCGCGCGAATGCTGACCTGACTACCGTAACAGGTGAACTGTAACGAGGCCTTAACCATAATCAAGCTTTTCAGATGCTTACGTGACTGAATCTCCGCAGAGTCAAGCAGCAGGGTATTGGGAACGTCACCGCACAAACGTTGGTACAGTCGTTGGGTGTCGCCTGTATAAGGCAACCGCATATGTAAGGAATGATAATAGCCGGGTTGTTCTTCAAATTGCACGTGCTTGCCCTTCATCAGTTATCGTTGTTGTTCGCGTTGATTTGCTACGATAGCGGGCATAAAAAAACCCGCTGAGTTCGCGGGTTTCCATCAAATTACGTGTAAAATACGCACAGATGCATCGCCCGCTATCTCGGGAAATGCCACCACCACTGTGCTGATTTTTGTACGTAATTTTTTATCATCACTAATCTCATTAAATATTTAAAACAT
This sequence comes from Pseudidiomarina terrestris, assembly GCF_030466405.1. Classification (GTDB taxonomy): domain Bacteria; phylum Pseudomonadota; class Gammaproteobacteria; order Enterobacterales; family Alteromonadaceae; genus Pseudidiomarina; species Pseudidiomarina terrestris. The sequence continues at coordinate 235,541 of NZ_JAGGJF010000002.1, forward strand.
CTCAAAAAGAGAAGTTGTATAAGTCGCAAGTGGTTAAATTAACCGATGCCGAATGACGCTGTCAACAGCTTTTTCCTGAGCTGTCGTTAACGTGTGCTGTGTTTCATGATGCGCGACTTCTGTCGCTGCCAGTCGCGTTCTTTGATCGTGTCGCGTTTGTCATGAGACTTCTTGCCTTTCGCCAGGTAAATTTCCAGCTTTACCAGGTGGCGTTTCCAATACATGGCTGTGGCAACGATCGAATACCCCTCACGTTCACTGGCGCCGATCAGCTTGTCTAATTCACGCTGTTTCAGTAACAGTTTGCGCGTGCGCTCAGCATCACACACCACGTGGGAGGATGCCGATAACATGGGCTGGATCTGGGCGCCAAGCAGGTAGGCTTCGCCGTCACGGATGATCACATAAGTATCAGCGATATTGACTTTACCGGCGCGGATGCTTTTCACCTCCCAGCCTTGCAAAGCGATACCTGCCTCGAACTTATCTTCGAGAAAATACTCATGTCGCGCTTTCTTGTTAAGCGCGATGGTTCCTGAATTGTTGTGTGCTTTTGTTTTACTCATGGCGGCTATTATACGCATCCGATTTAAAAAGAAAATTTGTTTATCTGGCAATCTTCAGAATGGGTGATTCAAGCGTCAAAGTGCGCTATCATGCCAGCATTTTTAACGGCCAAGGAACCCATTATGCCAAGCATTGAGCGAAGCGCGTTAGTACCGTATAGCGATGCGCAGATGTTTGCATTAGTGAACGATATCGAAAGTTACCCGGAGTTTGTGCCAGGCTGTCGCTCTGCGCAAGTCGTTGAGCAAGAGGGCACAAGCAAGGTTGCGCGTCTGGATATCAGCAAAGCTGGCGTCGGCAAATCATTTACCACCCGTAACCATCTGGAGCCGCCCGGACGGATTGGGATGGAACTGGTGGATGGCCCATTCCGCTATTTACGCGGTGGCTGGTATTTTGAGCCATTGAACGATCATGCCTGTAAAATTATTCTCAAGTTAGAGTTCGAATTTGCGAACCGCTTACTGGGCTTCGCCTTCGGTAACATTTTCAATGAATTGCAAAGTCGCATGGTCGATGCTTTTGTGAAGCGCGCAGAGCAAGTTTATGGAAGCGAGTAGATGACCTTAGAGCATATTCAAATTGAGGTTGCCTACGCGACGCCAGAACGGCAACAAATTATTCCTATTCGGGTCACTAAAGGTACGACCGTGGCGGAGTGCATTGAGCAGTCCAAGATTACCCGCTACTTCCCTGAAATTGATCTTGAGCAGCAGAAAGTAGGTATCTGGAGTAAAGCAGTAAAACTTGATCAGCAACCGCGTGACGGTGATCGGATCGAGATTTACCGGCCACTTATTGCCGATCCTAAAGCGATTCGGCGTCAACGCGCTGAGCGCGCCAAAGATGACGGTCGCGCAGACAAGGTCACGGGAGGTCGGCGGCGTGAGCAAAGCAGTTAAGCTCTATATTATTCGCCATGGCGAAGCACTGCTCGCACAAGCGTTGCAGGGGGACGCCATTCGTCCTTTGAGCGCATACGGAGAGCAGGAAGTTGTCATCAGTGGGCGTTGGTTAGCGCAGTATCTGGCGGAGCAGGGCGCGGACGCCCTCGACTGGCTGATCGTCAGTCCCTATATACGCGCCCGGCAGACGGCTTCGATCCTACAGCGGCATATCCCTGCGCATAGTGAGCAAGTGAACGACGCGATTACTCCCGATGGCCAGGCGCAGCAAGTCTGTGACTGGCTCTTTGCCGAACTGCAGCATCGGGGATCCAAAATTAAGCATGTCGCAATCGTGTCGCATATGCCGTTTGTCAGCTATTTAGTTGCGGAGCTGGATAAAACCATGGAACCTATTTTATTTCCGACGGCCGGTGTCGCTGAATTTGTTCTGGAACCTGACCAGTGGCGCGGCAAATTTATCCGGATGGCAGTGGCTGAGCCCGATTAATCGTGGAGTTTGATGTGGAATCCCCCTTACAAGAACCTTTGCAAGAGCTAAGCACCGTAGAAGACTACTGGCGCTGGGGCGTCAGCTCGCTCCAGCAAGCCGAAGTGTTTTTCGGTCATGGCACCGATAACGCGACCAGTGAAACCTTGGTTCTGCTTGCCCATGTGTTGCATCTGGATCTTACTCAGGTCAACGAGTTTCGCGGCGCGAAAATGACCTCGGGCGAGCAAAAGCAATTTGTTGATTTGCTGCAACAGCGTATTAAAGAGCGCAAGCCTGCCGCTTATTTAACCGGTGAAGCCTGGTTTGCGGGTCTGCCGTTTAAAGTCGACGAGCGGGTACTGGTGCCACGCTCACCCATCGCTGAACTTATTGAGCAAGAGTTTCAGCCATGGCTAACCGAAGCGCCGCAGCATATTCTTGATTTGTGTACCGGCAGCGGCTGTATCGCCATTGCCTGTGCTTATGCATTTCCGGAAGCTGAAGTGGATGCGCTCGATATTTCTACCGATGCGCTGGCCGTTGCCGAAGAAAATATTGCCTTTCATCAGCTTGAGCATCGCGTCTTTCCGATGCAATCGGATCTGTATGGTGCAGTGAAAGGACAGCGCTACGATTTAATTGTGACGAATCCGCCTTATGTCGATGCCGAAGACATGGCTGACCTGCCGGCGGAGTTTCACCATGAACCTGAATTGGGTCTGGCAGCAGGCGACGATGGTCTTGATTTGGTGCGCACTATTCTGCGCGAAGCGCCGGACCATTTAACCGAGCAGGGCATTCTTATCTGTGAAGTGGGGAATTCCATGGTGCACCTGGCCGAGCTCTATCCGGACGTGCCCTTTACCTGGCTTTCTTTCGAACGTGGCGGTGATGGGGTATTCTTACTGACACGACATGAACTGCTTGAACACCAAAGCAAATTTTAGGAACCACTATGCCGGGCAATAGTTTTGGAGAGCTCTTTCGGGTGACCACTTTTGGCGAAAGCCATGGTCCTGCTATTGGTGCCATTGTCGATGGCTGCCCGGCAGGGTTAGAGCTGAGTGAAGCGGATTTACAGCATGAGCTTGATCGCCGTAAACCGGGCCAGAATCGTTATACCACAGCGCGGCGCGAAGCTGACGAGGTGAAGATCCTGTCGGGGGTGTTTGAAGGTGTCACCACCGGCACGCCCATAGGTTTACTGATTGAAAATACTGATCAGCGCAGTAAAGACTATTCAGAAATTAAAGACCTGTTTCGCCCAGGGCATGCGGATTACACGTACCATCACAAGTACGGCGTGCGTGACTACCGCGGTGGCGGTCGTTCCTCAGCACGGGAAACCGCAATGCGGGTTGCCGCTGGAGCCATTGCCAAAAAACTTCTGGCCCAGCAGTTTGGCGTCGCCTTTAACGCTGGGGTGGTGCAAATAGGTCCTCATCAGACGGCACCGGATCAAGCTTCCTTTGACTGGCAACAGGTGCGGGAAAATCCGTTATTCTGCCCCGATGCTGGGATGGCTGAAAAAGCTGGCGAGTACCTGCGCGATCTGCTTAAGCAAGGTGACTCGGTGGGGGCGCGGGTACGTCTGGAAGTCACAGGGGTACCGGTAGGTCTTGGCGAGCCAGTTTTTGATCGTTTTGATGCTGATTTAGCCAAAGCGCTGATGAGCATCAACGCAGTGAAAGCAGTCAGCATTGGTGATGGCTTTGCTGTTGCCGCACAGTTAGGTAGCGAACATCGCGATGAAATCAGTGCCACTGATGGCTTCCTCAGTAATCATGCCGGTGGCGTGCTGGGGGGCATCAGTAGTGGTCAGACGGTGATTGCAGAAGTCGCCTTTAAACCGACCTCGAGCATTACCAAGCCCGGCCAGACCATTGATCGCTTCGGCCAGCAACAGACGGTCGTCACTCGCGGGCGGCATGACCCTTGTGTTGGTATTCGTGGTGTGCCCATTGTTGAAGCTATGGCCGCTTTGGTGATCGTCGATCACTGGCTAAGACAGCGCGGACAGAATCCAGATCCACAGAAATAACTCATGTCGCACGCGGATTATCAGACACTCATCAAACTATTTGACGACTGTTTTTATGCAGATTATCGGACGCGCCTGGTGGCCGGTGACGATGAACCTTTGTATCGCGCCGCTAGCACTCCCGACGCTGACCACGAGATTGTTTTCGCGCACGGCTTCTTCGCCTCGGCGCTGCATGAGATTGCCCACTGGTGTATTGCCGGTGCGGCGCGCCGCCAGCTTGAAGATTACGGTTACTGGTACGAGCCTGATGGCCGTGACGCCGCTCAACAAGCTCAGTTTGAGCAGGTCGAGCGTAAGCCTCAGGCGCTGGAATGGCTGTTCTCATTGTGCGCTGGCGTGCCTTTTCAGGTGAGTGTCGATAACTTAAACGGTGCAGCAGTGGATCGCCAGGCTTTCACCGCTGCTGTGCAGCAACAGCTGGTGACCTATCTGACTGACGGGCTGCCGCCTCGTGCAGAGCGTTTCGCCCGGGCGTTGGCCCAAACCTATCAACAACCCTGGCCAAGCGCCCGGCAGTTGCTCAACTATCAAGGTGTTGCATGAACAGGTTTCATATTGGCTTAGTCGTTAATCCATTGGCGGGTCTGGGTGGCAGCGTGGCCTTAAAGGGCAGTGACGGTGCTGATACCGCTGCATTAGCGCAGCAACTCGGTGCTGAAGCGAAAGCTCCGCAGCGGGCGGCACAGGCGCTTGAGCAGCTTCTGGACGTTGCCGCACAGATTAAGATTTCAACCGGGGCCGGCCTGTTAGGTGAACAGAGTTGCCAGCTTGCCGGACTGCAGTGCGAGGTTATTTATCAGGGCGCAGATCCCTCTACCGCGACGGATAGCAAGGAGCTGGCGCGACGGCTGATTGAGGACGCCAAAGTTGACCTGCTGGTGTTTGCCGGCGGTGACGGTACAGCCCGTGATATCCATGGGATATGTCCGGCAGAGCAGCCGGTGTTAGGCATTCCTGCCGGGGTTAAAATTCACTCGGGCGTTTATGCGGTGAGCCCACGTGCAGCTGGCAAAGTCATGGCGCAAATGGTCCGTGGTGAATTAACCACAGTGACTCACGCCGATGTCATGGATATTGATGAAACCGCATTTCGCCAGGGTACAGTGCGGGCGAAGCGTTTTGGCGAACTATTGGTGCCGGCCGAGCTGCGTTATGTGCAGGCGGTAAAAATGGGCGGCAGGGAAAGTGATGAACTGGTGCTTGCTGATATTGCCGCTGATTTCATTGAAAGTATGGAAGACGATGTGCTGTACATTATGGGCTCAGGCTCGACTGTAGCCGCCATCATGGAAGACTTGCAGTTGCCCAATACCTTGCTCGGCGTAGATGTCGTAAAAAATGGTGAGTTACTGGCGCAGGACGTCACGGCACGGCAATTGGAGCAATGGGTTATTACAGAGCAGCAACCGGCCGTTATCGTGGTCACCGTCATTGGCGGGCAAGGGCACTTGTTCGGACGTGGTAACCAGCAGTTAAGCGCTAAGTTACTAGCTCATTTGGGTAAAGAAGCGATTCGGGTCGTTGCCAGTAAGCGTAAACTGCAGCAATTGGACGGCAGACCCTTGTTGGTAGATACCGGCGATCATCAGGTTGATGATGCTTTAGCTGGCGTGATCCGTGTGACCACCGGTTATCATGATGAAGTCTTTATGCAAATTGCCGCGCCCTAAAATTGCGAGCGCGGTAAGTAAACGGTAATACCATCAAGCTCGTCAGTCATTTCAATCTGACAACTTAAGCGGCTGTTGTCCTGCGGCTCAATTGCCATATCGAGCATATCTTCTTCACGCTCGGAGGCCGGCGGAAGTTTATCTTCCCACTCTTTTGCTACATAACAGTGGCAGGTGGCACATGACATCACGCCACCACATTCACCAAGAATACCGTCAATCATATTATCGACAGCACCTTCCATAAGGCTTTGTCCTACGGGTATGTCGGCCTCATACTGACCACCATCTTTATCGATAAAAATCGCTTTCGGCATCCTTTAACTCCTTAATTACAGCTCGTGCAGAGCGGTCGAAATGAATCTCGTTTAATCAGATATTCTAGCATAGGTAGGTTAGGCAATTGCGCGCGAATTCAGGTAAAATGGTGCGATTTTTTAACTGCAACTTAGCAGCTATGAACCGGGAGTCGGAACGCGAATGCAGGCAGTGTTAGAAAAACTTTTTCAAATAAAAGCGCAGGGAAGTTCGGTAAAAGCTGAGGTGATCGGCGGTATCACCACTTTCCTGACCATGGCCTACATCATTTTCGTCAACCCATCGATTCTCAGTCAGGCGGGCATGGATTATGGCGCGGTTTTTGTCGCTACCTGTCTGGCAGCAGCAATGGGTTGTTTGATCATGGGGTTATGGGCGAACTACCCGGTTGCACTTGCGCCTGGAATGGGCTTGAATGCGTTTTTCACTTACAGTGTTGTGCTTGGCATGGGCTATGAGTGGCAGGCGGCATTAGGGGCCGTGTTCTTTTCAGGTATTCTGTTTTTCGTGTTGTCGGCACTAAAGATCCGCGCCTGGATCATCAATTCAATTCCGGTGACGCTGCGGCTTGCAATAGCCGCGGGCATTGGCGCCTTTCTGGCGCTCATCGGTCTGCAAAACGCCAATATCATTGTCGGGCATGATGCCACTCTGGTGACTTTAGGTGACCTACATCAAATTCCGGTGCTATTGGCTGGCCTAGGATTTTTCTTAATCATCGGCTTAGTTGCCCGCAAAGTTCAGGGCGCAGCACTGATCAGTATTTTGTTTATCACCCTGTTGGGTTGGCTGTTGGGCGATGTTACCTATCAGGGGATTGTCGCAATGCCGCCGAGTCTGGCGCCGACCTTTATGCAACTTGATATTGCCGGGGCCTTTGATGTAGCGATGCTAAGCGTTATTTTCGCGTTTTTATTCGTTGACTTGTTCGATACCTCGGGCACCCTGATGGCTGTCGCGCAGCGGGCGGGGATGACTGATGCGAAGGGAAATCTACCCCGCTTAGAGAAAGCGTTGATGGCGGATAGCACTGCCTCTGTTGCAGGTTCTATGCTGGGTACCTCAACGACTACGAGTTATATTGAGTCAGCATCAGGTGTCGCCTCCGGTGGTAAAACAGGACTGACCGCCGTTATTGTCGGCGTGTTGTTCATATTAGCTATCTTTTTTGCCCCGCTGGCGGGCATGGTGCCAGCCTACGCTACGGCTGGCGCAATTATTTATGTATCGGTGTTAATGTTATTTACGTTACGCTCGGTAGACTGGGACGATGTCACCGAGGCCGCACCTGTTGCGGTGGTATTGTTAATGACACCTTTGACGTATTCAATTGCTGACGGTATCGCGTTAGGCTTTATTAGTTATGTGGTGGTGAAAGCCCTGGGCGGGCGTTACCACGATCTTAACTGGAGCGTCGCTATACTGGCTGCTTTATTCATCGCAAAATTTATCTGGTTGGGGTAATTCATCATGGGATGGCATGAAAATCGCGAATTTTTCGTATCTTGGGAAGAACTGCATCGCGCGACTAAAGAGCTCGCGCGTCGACAATTGCCAGCCGAGCAATGGCAGGGTGTCATCGCAGTCAGTCGCGGTGGCTTGGTACCTGCGGCAATCGTCGCGCGGGAATTAAATCTGCGGGTGGTCGAAAGCGTTTGTGTGAGCTCGTACGATCATGACAGCCAGCGCGATAGCGTGACCCTGTTAAAAGACGTCAGTTGCACCGAAGACGGCGAAGGCTTCTTGGTCATCGATGACCTGGTCGATACCGGCAATACACTGAAATTTTTGCGTCAACGCTTACCCAAAGCCAAATTCATTACCGTCTATGCGAAGCCAGCTGGTATGGACTTAGTCGATGATTATGTCGCCGATCTCGAGCAGGAAACCTGGATTCACTTCCCGTGGGACATGCACCTTCACTACGTCGAGCCGCTGGCCGGGCAGGAAAGTTAATTAAATAGCCCATTGATTATCTGTCACTAATTAAGAGATTTAACGCCCGCTGTTGCGGGCTTTTTTGTATGACCTTTACGAATTTCAGCTTGACGGGATGACTACAACAAGAGTCGATCTCACCGGGTTTTGAATAACCTGCCACCCTTGCAGTTTGTGGCATCCATTGAAAATTGAACGCCTCAATTCATTCTGCGAGTGGTTCTAAAAATAGGGGCCTATCATAAAAAATGAAATCTCATTGAAAATGTGGTGTTATTTCAGGGGGAGACGTCAAGACATTACACTACCCCAAAAAAGAGAACCCGTGATGAACGCTGATGTCAACAGAGAAATAGAAGAAGAGCTAGTGTCAGTGCTGAATGGAAAGCTCGAGTCGCTCCGTATTTACTTAGACCCGGTTCAACAAATAGACAGCATAGTGTTCTCAATGTCATCAGGGGAAATGATAACGTTGGCTAACGATATGTTAGATTTGGATGATAGACGGGAGGAAGGACGTCTTGTGGTGTCGAAGGGTGCGGATGGAGTGGATAATGATGTGATTGAGATACCTGTGAAATCTCATTTAAATCCAAAACGCTTTGTGTTTCACATTCATCCAACTTTTGGTAACAAGGGTATCTGTGGCTTTACTTTCCAGCTCTTTGGGAAGAAACATAGTATCTTTGTAGGAGCTGCTCCTTATACCTTAGTTTTTTTATCTGATTTATTTAATGATACCAAGAAACCAGAATTCGCTTTGTCGGATTATCAGGAATTAGATTAATCTTCAGCAGACTAATTTTCAAGGTTTTGGTTGTTTTTCTGATATTGTTTCAGCCTTTGCTTTAAAAAGGAGTGATTACAACTCCACGTCACCGGTATTAATAAGAGTGTTCAATATTCTGTGTCAGCCAAGTTTTCGTAGGTCTATGCGATCATCCAGTCGATCTTCGAAATGGATGCTCAGTTGCCACAGTGTCAGTGGAACGACCTACGACGCTCACGGCCGCCGCGTGGCAAAGACCGTATCAGTCAGCACCACCTACAGCTATTACAGCCAGGAGGGCCAACTGCTTGGCACCTATGCCAATGGCGATTACACTGACTACTATTACTTAGGTCGTGAAATGGTGGCGCGCTACGGCGATAGCACGCAAAGCGATGCACCCGGCTACACCGGACACGTCGAAGACGACGACCTCGGCCTCGTGTATGTGCAGCAGCGCTACTACGCTGCCAACATTGGGCGGTTTTATTCGAATGACCCGGTTGGTTCAGTGGGGCATTTGAATCAAGGAAACATTCAAGGGTTCAATCGTTATGCCTACGCAAATAACAATCCATACAAGTATACAGATCCGAATGGCGAAAACCCTGTTTGCTTTACCCCTTGGACTGCCTTGGCATGTATTGGAGTGGCTGCGGCAGGTTATGGTGTATACAAATTTGGCGAAAAAACGGAAGATTTGAAAAATTCAAAGTTAAGAGAAATGGAAGCTGACAGACTCCGCCAAGAAGCATATATAAATTGTGTAAGGTCAGGAGGACGAGATTGCGGTGGAATTGCTTCTTCAGAGAGAGAGCTAGCAGAGCGCAGAAGAGATACATTGGAGGACGCTGCTGCAACTGCTGAAGCTGGTTGTATAGTCGGTACTACATGTGGAGGTAGTATACCGAGTAGCACTGAGGAAAATGCTGTAAATGGATTGGGAGCAATATGGAACTGGATTACGGGCGGTGATGAGCAGGAAGAACAGGAACCGCCAGAGCACCCAGAACAGGAAGAGGGCAGATAACAGCAATGAGTAAGAAAAAACTTGTTTTAATTAATTTTATTATCTGGCCTGTTGCCTTGGTACTCATATTTTTTAACAGCTATGCCGTACGCATTTACTACCAGTTAATAAATGGTGATGCGTTCTTGCTAAATAATATTGAATATACTGTCAGTAGTTCTGCATTCATTATCGGTCCAACAGATTCAGGAAACATTGGCTTGGGATATGTTCAAAACAATGAACTAGCTAGCTTGTATTTGCAAAGCGGTTCATTAGGCGAAATAGATGAGCTTGAAAATATATTTTCAAGTGATTTGAAGGCCATTAACAAAGATGGCTGTAAGTTCCTTCTGAACAATACTAATTCAAACCTCCCTTATCTTTCATGGGCAAAAGGTAACCTTAGTATTTATTTTACAATTACTGACAATCCTGAGTTTGATGTAGACCTTGGGAAGCTCTGTAATGTTGTAATTCAATAGTTTTAATCCAAAGGAGGGTGTTCAACATTCTGTGTCAGCTACGACGACATGGGCCGGGTGCTTGATTTCGACCACCAGGGATTCAACGACAGCAGTTACAGCTATAATCCGGCCAGTCAGTTGCAGAGCAAAACGGTCAGCAACGCGGATTATCAAATTCAGGTGCCGACGCTAAGCACTGAATTTTACAGCGTGAATAACCTCAACCAGTATACGCAAGTTACGGTCGATGGCCTGCCGGAATACGTGAACTACACCAGTGCGGGCAATCTTGCTGGCTTGGATGGGTGGAGCTATGTTTACGATGCCCATAATCGCCTGGTGGCAGCGAACGGCCCTGACGATACGGTAGCGCTTAGCTACGATGCCACAGGTCGCTTAACGCGCACAGTACACAATGGCGAAAGTGTAATCCCCCCGAAAAATCGGAGCAGTTATTCGTAGAATTAAACGAGGTAGCTGTTAAATTCGAGGTAAGTCTGATGGAAGTAATTAAACGAATACAATCGAATTCTGATAATCAACACATCGATATTGTCCAGCAAGGGAACTCTTTCTCCCTTGAGGTTTATGAGACAAAATATGATGAAGAAGAGGGGTGTGAATACACAGTCAGAGTTTTTCCAGACCCCTCAGGGCAATTTGAAACCGAAGATCTGGCGATTAAAGAAGCAGAATTTTTAATGTTTGGAAAAGTAGAATAATCATACTGGTGACCTCTCCCGCAAAAATAGAACCATGACATCGATGACATTTTCATAGATTTGACAGGCCCCAGTCGCTGGAATGTCCAACGCTGGGGCGCTTCAATTTTGCTCGGATGTTTTATGTTGATATGACAGCGATTAGTCGTGCAAAGCCTTTTGGAGGGTCTGCAAAGCTTCGGCAATAGCGACTTTCGTTTTCTCACCGCTACGGCGGTTTTTGTATTCGACAGCTTGTTCGTCAAGATTGCGCTCGCCAATCACGATTTGATGCGGTATTCCGATCAATTCCATGTCGGCAAACATGACGCCCGGACGCTCTTTGCGATCATCAAATAACACGTCGATTCCGGCGGTTTTCAGCTCAGCATAGAGTTGCTCTGCTGTCTCTTGTACGCGCACGGATTTGTGCATATTCATTGGCACGATAGCGACCTGGAAAGGCGCTAAGGCGTCAGGCCAGGTGATGCCAAATTTGTCGTGGTTCTGCTCGATAGCAGAGGCGACAATACGCGAAACGCCAATACCATAGCAGCCCATGGTTAACATCTCGTGTTTACCGGTGTCGGTCAGCACACCCACTTTCATCGCTTCTGAATACTTGGTGCCCAATTGGAAAATATGGCCGACTTCAATTCCCCGCTTAATTTGCAGGGTACCCTGACCACACGGGCTTGGATCGCCTTCTACCACGTTGCGTAAATCAGCGACTGCTGGCAATGCGACGTCACGCTCCCAGTTGATACCGAAGAAATGATAGCCATCTTCGTTGGCGCCTGCGGCAAAATCTGCCATGACGGCAACGCTGCGATCAATAACCAGCTCCAGTGGCAGATCCACAGGACCTAAAGTGCCTGGCCCTGCGCCTATTGCTGCGCGAATTTCTTCTTCGCTTGCGAAAACTAACGGACTTGCAACTTGTGGCAATTTCGCCGCTTTAATTTCGTTCAGATTGTGGTCACCGCGGATCATCAGAGCCACCAGCTGGCCTTCTTCAGCGCCATGCACAATCAGGGTTTTTACAGTTTGGGTAACCGGCAGTTTGAATTGCTCGGTTAAAGCATCGATGGTTTTAGCGTTAGGTGTGGCGATTTTTTCCATCTCAGCTTGTCCAGCAGGGCGTTCTTGCGCCGGTGCAACAGCTTCGGCTAACTCAACGTTTGCGGCGTAATCAGAGCTGTCAGAGAAAGCAATGTCATCTTCGCCAGACTCAGCCAGAACGTGGAATTCGTGGGAGGAGCTACCACCAATAGAGCCGGTATCGGCAATCACCGGACGGAAGTCTAATCCGAGGCGCTCAAAAATCCGACAGTAGGCTTTATGCATAGCGTCATAGGTTTCTTGCAAGCTGGCCTGATCCAGGTGGAAAGAGTAGGCATCTTTCATAATAAATTCGCGCGCACGCATCACGCCAAAACGCGGGCGGATCTCATCGCGGAACTTGGTCTGAATCTGGAACAAGTTCAGCGGCAACTGCTTGTAGCTGTTAATTTCTTTACGGACTAATTCTGAGATAACTTCTTCATGGGTCGGACCAAGCACGAAATCACGTTGGTTACGGTCATGCAAACGCAATAGCTCTGGACCATAGTCTTCCCAGCGGCCTGACTCTTCCCACAAATCTGCCGGCTGCACCATTGGCATCAGGACTTCTAAGGCACCCGCATTTTCCATTTCTTCCCGAACCACAGCTTCGACTTTGCGTAACACCCGCAAACCGGTTGGCGTCCAGGTATACAATCCCGCCGCAACTTTCCGGATCATACCCGCGCGCAGCATGAGTTGATGGCTGATGACTTCTGCATCAGCGGGCGTTTCTTTCAAAGTACCTAATAAATAGTGACTGGTACGCATGATTCCCGATAGTCCTTGTGCGAATGAATAGATAGAGTGAAATTCTATCAGCAGCAGCACCTAGTCAAAAGGCTTTACTGATGTTTATCACATGATTTTCGTTATTTTCGACCTGCCATTGCACATTGAGATCATACAAGCGGACACCGTAGACCTTATCCGTCACCTTTTGCTGGTGGTAAGCAGGTCGTGGATCTTGTTGCAGCACCTGGGTAATCAGCTGCTCTAGCTGCGGATAGCTGTCAGCAAGCTGTTCGATACTGCGCTTAGCAGCGCTGGAAAACCGCACATTCATCGCCGCAGCAGGTGCATGTTGCGCGAAGCCTGCTTGTGCTTCAGGCAGCGCATCGGCGTAGGGCACGTAAGGTTTGATGTCGATAACCGGTGTTCCCTGCACCCAATCACCGCCTTCAACATGCAAGAGTGTCTGCTGATGCTGTTGTTCAATGCCGAGCAGCTTGACCACCGACATGCCGATGCCATTGGGTCGGAAGGTCGAGCGCGTGGCAAACACGCCGACCTTCTGATTGCCACCAAGCCGCGGCGGGCGCACCAGCGGCTGCCAGCCCTGGGCGAGGTTCTGGTGGAACAGGAATAACACCCAGATATGACTAAAACCATCGAGCCCGCGGGTGGTTTCCGGCACTGCGTAGTCACCGTTAAGCACGATGGTCGCGGTGGCCGCAGTAACCAGGCCTGGCTGACGGGGCACCGCAAACTTTTCCGTGTAGGGCGAGCGAATCTCGCCGATGGGTTCGAGTGAGTAGGTCATGGCTCTGCTTGCTTGGTCTGATTGGCGAATTTCAACATAAAATTGCGGAATTGGCGAACTTAGAATTGCTTGCGGTGGCCGCTGTTGTTTGTAAGTTGCTAATAAATAACAAAAACCTAGTTTTGGCACGTTATCTGCATATACATCTTCATAGTTTCAATAGACGACTTGAACGACCGATTAATAATTAACTAAGAAATGTGGGAGATTTAACATGACACGTCAACAAACGGTTTGGTTTTCAGCTTTATTTTTAATTGCCTCAGTAACGGCATTAAGTTTACCACTGGCGAGTGTAGCGAATGCACATGAAAAGAAAATTGAAGCTTCTTACAGTGTTTCTGACGCGACGGAACTCAGTATTGAGTTCGGTGTGGGTACCGTAAAGTTTGAACGTAGTAGCGGTTCAGATTTAGAAGTGGAACTCACTATTGAAGAAACCGACGGTAAGTTTTTTGGTGAAGCGGATCTGGAGCGGGCGGAGTTGGTCGCCGAACAAAAAGGCACGAGGCTCGATTTACGGGTGCCTGAACAGGAAAATATCAAAATCGACTGGGTCATCCGCTTACCACAGATCGCCTCGGTCGAACTGGATCTTGGCGTCGGGGAAATAAGTGGCACACTCGATGCTGCAGATATGAACCTTGATTTGGGTGTGGGCGAAGTTGATCTGGTTTTGGTTGGCGCGATCGCGGATGTTAAAACAGACGTAGGTATCGGTGAAGTTAAGATCACCGGCGGCGACAGCACTTCGAACGAGCGCCACTTTATCAGCGCGTCAGGAAAAGCTCGCGGGCAAGGGGATGCCCGTGTGAATATTGATGTGGGTATCGGTGAAATACGGGTTGAAATTCAATAACGGCAGTACCGTACCCCGCTGCAATAAAAAAGGCGCCTGCAGGCGCCTTTTTGCTATTTATAGCAGTTACCAGAGAGCCACTATTAATTGTCAATTAACGTCGTTACGTAATCGGCTTCAAAGACTCTACCTTCAAAGAGATCAGTGTCGATGTGACCGGTGACGCTGACCACATCGTTCAGTCCGACCTGCTGATAACCTTCGTCATCAATAGGATTGTAGGCCATCTCGTCGACTTCTACGGTCACCATGCGCTGGCCAGTGTTGAGCTGGAATTCGCCGGCCATGGCATCAACCTCTGCGACTGTGCCGCGCAGCGTTGTTTCAGAAATAACTAATGGTACCGTGAAGGTATAGACTCGCTCTTCTTCATCGATGCTACTTGCATAAAAGTAAGTGCCGATGGATTCGACATAAACGCTACTTGCTTCGATGGTTGTGGTTTCGAAGAAGTCGTCATCAATGAGACCTGAGACAGTGACGTTATCATCGGGTAACAGTTTGTAGGCATCGGCATCGCGGTCACCATCATCCATTTCTACAGTGACAGTGCCATCACCATAATCGAGTACAAAGCTATCCGCTGAAACAGACTGCACGGTACCGCTAATTTGAATCCAGGTATCGTCAGGTTGCAGATAAGGGCTTTGGCTCAATGCAGGTGCTGTAAGTAATAAACTTGAGGCAATTGTTGCCCACTTAAAGGTATTCATAGATAGTCCTCCTTGTTATCCACGCAGAGTTAAATAAATATGAACCAGTTTGGAAAAGATAGAAAATATCAGGTTTTTTTTCAAATTTTGAAGTTTTCAGGTGGCGGGGATACAAGCGAACGCATAAGAAAAAAGCCCCAGCAAACGCAGAGGCTTTTTTAATACCAATATTGGCTATTGGGGTTATTTAATTAAGTACTTATCTAAATTATCACCTTGGGCTAAAGCATCTTTCAGCGCATTTGGCATACGGCCCTGGCCGGTCCAGGTGACCCGTTCGCCGTTGGCACCGATAATGGCATATTTCGGTGGCTTGGGCGCACGTTTTTGTTTTTTCTTTGCGCTTGGTAAAGGGCCATCAACCAGATCATTGAGACCTATACCAGCATCGTCCATGGCTTTGCGTAATTCTTGTATTTTACGTTGCTTTTCAGCTTCTTGTTGCTTAAGCTCCGCTTCCTCTTCACGGCGATCCTCGATGACTTTAGCTAATTTCTTTTCTACAGATTCTAATTCAGCGATAGATAATTCCTTTACAGCAGCTTTCAGACGACGTCCGTGTGTCAGAATATCTAAAAAGTCACTCATGATGTTTTCCAGTTATTTATTGAAGAAGGTTTATTAAATCGAAAATAATAGCAGACGGCAATCTTAATTTGCCGTCTGCAATAGCTTACATATTTGGGTAATTAGGACCTCCTGTCCCTTCTGGCGTTACCCAAGTTATATTTTGGCTCGGATCTTTAATATCGCAAGTTTTACAGTGAATACAGTTCTGAGCATTTATTTTAAATACGGCCTTACCTTCTTCCTCAACCACTTCATAAACGCCTGCCGGACAGTAGCGTTGAGCGGGTTCAGCGTATTCGGGAAGATTCACTTCAAGAGGAATATCAGCGTCTTTTAATTTTAAATGACAGGGCTGATCTTCGGCATGGTTGGTATTAGATAAATACACCGACGATAACCGGTCAAACGTTAATTTGTTATCAGGCTTGGGATAATCAATAGGCTCGTAACTGACAGCCTTTCCGGTGCATTTATAATCTGCGGTTTCGTCTTTGATGGTGAACGGTAATTTACCGCCGAACCAGTTCTGGTCAAGGGTGTTATAAGCGCCGCCCAACCAGGTCCCGAATTTATGTACCGCAGGGCCAAAGTTCCGCGACCGGTACAGTTCCTCATAGAGCCAGGATGCTTTGAAATGTTCGGTGAACTGCGTCAGTTCGGTCTGCGATTCCCCGGCAGACAGTGCTTCAAACAGGGACTCAGCGGCTAACATACCGGATTTCATTGCGGTGTGGTTGCCTTTGATTTTGGCAAAATTCAGCGTGCCGGCATTACAGCCGACTAAGACGCCGCCAGGCATGGTCATTTTCGGTAGTGAATAGAAGCCACCTTTGGTGATTGCCCGTGCCCCATAGGTCACGCGTTTACCTTTGCTAAGTACTTTGGCGATTTCCGGATGGGTTTTAAAGCGCTGGAACTCCTGAAACGGATTCAGGTAAGGGTTGGCGTAATTCAAGTCCACAATCAGCCCCACGTACACCTGGCCGTCTTCGGCGTGATACAGGTAGCCACCGCCGGTGGCATCTTTGCTGAGCGGCCAGCCAGTACTGTGTACCACCATGCCTTCATCGTGCTGCTCTGCAGGAACATCCCAGATCTCTTTGAAACCGATCGCGTAATGCTGCGGCGAGGCGTCTTCGGCAAGGTTAAACTCGGCTTGTAAGCGTTTGCCCAAATGCCCGCGACAGCCTTCGGCAAAGACGGTGTACTTAGCGCGCAGCTCCATACCTGGCTCATAGCCATCTTTTTTCTCACCTTGCGCGTCGATGCCCATGTCCCCGGTGATAACACCGGCCACTTTACCATCTTCAATGATGACATCGGCCGCCGGGAAGCCAGGGAAAATCTCAACACCCATGCCCTCGGCCTGCTCGGCCAGCCAACGGCTTAAGTTACCGATACTGGTAATATAGTTGCCTTTATTGTGAAAGGTTTTGGGAACCATGAAGTTGGGCAGGCGGGTCGCCGACTCAGCATTCTTAAAGTAAAAGATCTGATCGTCTTTTACGGTTGTGTTTAGTGGCGCGCCGAGGGTTTTCCAGTCAGGGAATAATTCATCCAGAGCGCGAGTCTCGAACACGGCACCGGAAAGGATATGGGCACCGACCTCTGAACCTTTCTCAACGACACAGATCATAAGTTCCTGGTCTTGTTCCTGGGCCAACTGTGCCAGTCGGCATGCGGTGGCCAGGCCTGCTGGACCCGCGCCGACAATCACGACATCAAATTCCATACTTTCGCGTTGCATAATGGACTCCTGTTATAACACTGATGGGCGTTGCTGCTGCACGGTAAAGGGCTGTTGCAACAGAGCCGTTAACTTGTCTACCGGCAATGCCGGGGCTAAATAATGACCTTGGGCGAGCACGCAATTTCGTTGCAAGAGGAAATCTACCTGCTGCTGTTCTTCGACGGCCACCGCGATGACTTGCAAACGAAGATTGTGAGCAAGTCGGATAATACTTTCAACCAATTCAGTCGGTACTGCCTGGTTAGGCATCTCTGCAATGAGCTCCGGCGCAATTTTTAACACGTGGGGAGGGCAGTAACGAATGGCTTCAAGTAATGAATTACTGACACCGGTAACGTTAACACATACGCGCATTCCGAGTTGCTTTAGCTGTTCCACGGTCACTTTGTGGCTGCGGCAGAGTTGCAGATAAACCGACTCATCGAATTCCAGCTGGATGCTTTCAGCGCTTAGCTGTGCACGTTTACGGTAGTGGGTCACCAGTTCAGGTAACTCTGGCATGGTCAGTTGCCGTAAGGATAGATTAATACTTATCGTTAAACTGCGCTGCTGCTCTTTTTGCCAGAGTGCCAATTGCTGACAAGCGGTTTTGAAAATAAAGTCAGTAATTGAAAAAATCAGCCCTGTTTGTTCCATAAGCTCAAGAAAGGCACGGGGTTCGATCAGCTCACCGTTGGGGGTACGCCAGCGCAATAAGACTTCAACGCCAACAATGCTGGACTGTCGCAGTTGCACCACCGGCTGGTAATACAGTTCAAGTTGCTCAGACTCTAAGGCAAGGCGTAGCGCTTGCAGCCGCTGCCGCCGTTGTTTCAGTTCGAGCTGCTGTTCACTGTGATAGAACTCGATACCAAAATAACCTTGCTGACGTGCGCTGTAGAGTGCGCTGTCGGCATTGTAGAGGATGCTGTCGGTCTCATAGTCGGCGTCACTGGCATAGGCGATACCGATCGAGGCCGAACAGTAAATCTCATGTTGTTCGATAAAAAGCTGTGGCGTAACAGAGTGCCGGATCGACTCAGCGAGCGCCAGATTGGTGCTGTCATCGGCGCTGCTGGTAACGACCACAAAGCTTTCCGTGCTGGTACGGGCAATAAAAGCCCCAACCGGGAGTGCTTTTTGAATACGTAACGCGATTCGCTTGATGATTTCGTCGCCGATGAGGTGTCCAAGAGCGTGATTTAATTCGCGAAATGAATCAATACTGATCACCATGATGGCAAGTGGCGATGACTGTTGTTGCGCCTCAGCCAGCTGCTGTTCCAGATAACGCAGCAGGCCGTTACGATTGGGTAATTCGGTTAAGGCATCATGATCCGATAAAAACAGCAGGCGGTCCTCGGTGTCATGCATATGTCTTAATTGCTGCGTGGCATGTTTCACCAGTTGCTGACGGGCATGCAGTCGCTGCTGCAGCAGATGGGAACGCCAGCCCAGAAAAAGTCCGCCAAGGCTGAGCAGAACGCCACCAAACAGCACCAGCAACACACTGGCTGAATACATGGCGTCAAGGCGCTCGCGCGTGGGCCAAAGGTGCAGTTGCCATTCGTTCGAGGCAAATTTGAGCGGGCGTTCAACGGCCCATTCCGCGCGTAATTCATCGGTCCCGGCAAAACGATAGATGGCTTGGCTATCCATGCTGATTTCAACTTGGTAGCCCTCGGTAATTTCACTGCGGACCAGATCATCGAATAGCCGGTGAATATCAACCACTAAGGTTAAAAAGTTGGCCTCATCAGTATTGCTGTAACCGGCTGCTAACACGATATCTTCAGGTGCCTCAGCTAGCGAACCTGCCAGAGCGCTTTGCGCATGTGGCCGCAGCGGTTGCTGCGCAAGTTTACTGGCGATTGGCGTGTCACTAAACTCGGTAGCGCCCAGCACCGGCTGACCTTTGGCAGCCCGGGAAAAGACCGGCTCAAAGCGATGATTGAGCACCAGAATGCGCTGTAACGATGGATAGTAAAGAAACAGCGCATTCGCTTCATCCGCTAATGTCTGCAACTGCTGCTCAGGTTCCCGGGCGAGGCTACGCGCGGTCCACTCAGTGGCAAACGCATAGGTAAGCAAGACCTGACGGAACTGTTCTTCCAGTTGCCGGGTATCTTCGCTTAAGCGAGCAGCAATGGCCTTGTTCTCTGAATGCAATACCACTTGCGCGGCCAAAAGCGTGAGGACGATGCCTGTTACGGCGATCAGCAGCAGTTTGCGCAGCAGCAGCCATCGTCCACGAATCATGCGTTAAGCTCACTACGGTTAGCGAACTCAGTTAAGGCTTCAGGGTTTGCCAGAGCGTCGGTATTTTTGACTTCCTCGCCATGAATGACCTGACGCACAGCAAGTTCCACTATTTTGCCACTAATGGTGCGCGGAATATCTTGCACTTGCGCAATGACCGCCGGCACGTGACGCGGCGTGGCATTGGCACGGATGGTGCGACGGATCTCTTGTTCCAGCTCGGCATCAAGTGTTACGCCATCGCGCAGTCGCACGAACAACACGACCCGCTCATCGTCCTGCCATTGCTGGCCGACGGCGATGCTCTCAAGCACTGCATCCACTTTCTCTACCTGCCGATAAATTTCTGCAGTACCGATGCGCACGCCACCTGGATTCAGTACCGCATCAGAACGGCCGTAAATAATGACACCATCGTGTTCAGTGAGTTCGGCGTAGTCTCCATGCGCCCAGATATTATCAAAGCGTGCGAAGTAGGCATTAAAGTAGCGTTGACCGTCGTCATCGTTCCAGAAGCCGATAGGCATGCATGGGAAGCTGTTACGGCAAACCAGCTCGCCTTTTTCGCCCTGTACCGGTTGCCCCTTATCATTGAAAACCTGCACGTCCAGCCCGAGCCCCCGGCACTGTAATTCGCCACGATAGACTGGTAGCGTCGGACAGCCCAGTGCGAAACATGAGACGATGTCGGTGCCGCCGGATATGGAGGACAAACAGAGATCAGCTTTGATATCACGATAAACATAATCAAAGCTTTCAGGTGCCAGTACCGAACCTGTGGTCAAAATAGTGCGCAGGGCACTCAAATCGTGACTTTGGCCAGGCTTGCACTCTGCTTTTTCAAGGGCCGAGAGGTATTTTGCACTGGTACCAAATACGCTGATTTTTTCCTGTTCAGCGATATCCCACAGAATTTCAGGCGCAGGTGCAAATGGCGAGCCGTCAAATAATACCAGTGTTGCGCCTTGCGCGAGTCCTGACACCAGCCAGTTCCACATCATCCAACCGCAGGTTGTAAAATAAAAGAACACGTCGTCAGAACTTAAATTGGTATGTAACGCGTGTTCTTTCAAATGCTGCAGCAGGGTGCCGCCGGCACCGTGGACGATGCATTTGGGTACACCTGTGGTGCCTGAGCTGAACATAATATAAAGCGGGTCGTTGAACGCGGTTGGGGTGAACTGCAGAGGCGCGGTGGGCGCGCTGCGGTCGACCCAATCGTGCCACCACAGGTTATCTTGCTGGCTGGCCTGCTCAACATCAGCAAACTTCACCAGCACGAACACCTCGACACTGGTCAGCTGGGCCCGTATAGCTTCGGTTTTGCTGCTGATATCAAGGCATTTGCCATTATAAAAATAACCATCAACGGAAAGGAAAACCTTCGGCTCGATCTGACCAAAGCGGTCCAGCACACCTTGCACACCGAAGTCCGGAGAGCAGGATGACCAGATAGCGCCAAGGCTGGTGGTGGCCAGCATAGCAACGATCGTTTCGATGCAATTGGGCATCATCGCCGCGACCCGATCGCCTTTGCCCACCCCCTGTTGTCGCAGTTGATGGGCAACGGCTGCAACCTGACGGTGCAATTCGTTATAGCTGATGGCCTGGCGACTGCCGTCTTCGCCCCGGAAAACCAAGGCATCGCGGCTATCTTTGTAACGCAACAGGTTCTCGGCAAAATTAAGCTGTGCTTGCGGAAACCAGCTGGCGCCTGGCATTTGCTCAGGATCTTTGACGGTCATGCTGCCCGGTTCGCCGATAACCTCCAGGTAGTCCCAAAGGTAGCGCCAGAAGTCGGCGCTTTGTGCGACCGACCAGCTATGCAGTTCATGGTAGTCGCTAAGGGCCAGGCCAAATTTGCTGTTCACATGTTGCAGGAAATCCGTCATGCGTGCGTCTGCAACACGGTCGGCGGAGGGTTGCCACATCATTTTGTTATTCATTTCCGGGCTCCCTTTGAATTAGTGGTTCGATTGTTTTGCTATTTCAGCCAGGGCAACCTGTGAGCGCGGCTGCTGACCTAAGCTCGCGCAGATGCGTTGTCCGGCGCTGATCAGGTGCGGCAGGTGGATGCCAGTTTCATAGCCCATGCCTTCCAGCATGTAGACGACATCTTCACTGGCAACATTGCCACTGGCGCCTTTGGCGTAGGGACAACCGCCTAGTCCGGCGACTGCGCTATCAAGAGTACGGACGCCCAGCGGTAAGCAACTGGCGATATTGGCAAGGGCCTGTCCGTAGGTATTATGAAAGTGTAAGGCGAGGTGCTGCATCGGTACTTTCTCAGCCACCGTCGCCAGCATTCGCTGTGCTTTAAGCGGTGTACCGACGCCAATGGTGTCGCCAAGCGACACTTCGTAGCAGCCCATAGCGAAAAGCTTTTCCGCGACCCAGGCGACCTGTTCAGGGGCAATGTCGCCTTCATACGGGCAACCGAGTACGCAGCTGACATAGCCACGCACCTTCAGGTTGGCCGCTTTGGCCGCTTCCAGCACCGGCTCAAAGCGAGCCAGGCTCTCAGCAATGGAGCAGTTGATGTTTTTCTGGCTGAAGCTTTCTGATGCAGCGCCGAAAATAGCAACTTCATCCGCGGCCGCTGCGCGCGCGGCTTCAAAGCCTTTCAGATTCGGTGTTAAGGCTGCGTAGGTAACGCCTTTTTTGCGCTCGATAGCGGCGAAAACATCACCGCTATCGGCCATCTGCGGCACCCACTTAGGGCTGACAAAGGAGCCCGTCTCGATGTAACTCACGCCGGCAGCGGTGAGATCATTGACCAGTTGAATTTTGGCACTGACAGGAATTGCCTGCTCATTCTGTAAGCCGTCGCGGGGACCGACTTCGACCAGTTTTATCTGTCTGTCACTCATAGTTACTCCTCAGCTGCGGCAATGCTCAACAGTTCAGCGCCGTCGCTCACCAGATCACCAGCGGCGAAAAAGACCTGTTCGACTTCCCCTGCGTAGGCCGCACGAATGGTGTATTCCATTTTCATAGCTTCCATAATCAGCAAGGGTTGATCGGCTTCTACGCGGTCGCCGGGTTTCACCAGCACCTCAACAATAGTGCCGTTCATCGGTGCCGTCATTGAGCCTTCACCAGCTTCCTGGATGAGCGTATCGGCCACCAGGTGGCGGGCGAAACGTACACTTCGTTCGGCAGAGAATACCGTAATATCATGTGCCGTTGGCATAACATAGACGAAGAACTGATGGCCGTCGCGGGTTACTTGCAAACGGTCGCCAACCAGTTTTGCTTGCCAGGCACTGTCGTCGAAATTGCTGTACCAATCGCCATCGCGTTGACGAAGCTGTACAGCCAGATCCGTGTCGTCATGTTTTAACTCGAGCCCGAACTGATCGTTCTGATTGACGCGGAAGCCGCGCAGCTGCTGCCAGACCGAAGCTGATGCCTGTTGCTGTTCATACAGGTTTTCGGCAAGCGCGGCGAGCACCGCGTAGTCTTCGATAGCGCGATCGGCGGTGCTGCTAAAGAGGGCATCATGATGATGCTCGATAAAGCGCGTGGTCAATTCCGCGCGTTGAAAATCCGGATGCCGGGCAATACTGCGCAAGAAATCGATGTTAGTGCGAACGCCGGCAATACGATAATCATCAAGCGCACGAATTAAGCGGCGCAGGGCAATGGTACGGTTTTCACCCCAGACCACCAGCTTGGCGATCATAGGATCGTAATAGGCGCTCACTTCGTCGCCTTCGATAACGCCACTGTCGATGCGCACCACTGCGGAAGTTTCCGGCGTACGCAAATGGTGCAGTATTCCGGTGCTGGGGAGAAAATCGTTGGCGGGATCTTCGGCATAAATCCGCGCCTCAAAGGCATGCCCTGACAGCTGCAGCTGATCCTGACTCAGTGGCAGGGTATCACCACTTGCGACTAACAATTGCCACGCGACTAAGTCCTGACCGGTCACCATTTCCGTGACGGGGTGCTCAACTTGCAGGCGTGTGTTCATTTCCATGAAGTAGAAGCTGTTATCGATATCGAGCAGGAACTCGACGGTACCGGCGCCAACGTAATCAATGGCCTGGGCGGCGCGTATCGCGGCTTCGCCCATGGCTTCGCGGGTGCGCTCACTTAGTGCCGGAGCGGGAGCTTCTTCAATGACTTTCTGATGGCGACGTTGCACCGAACAGTCACGCTCAGCTAAATAGACTGCATTGCCGTGTTGATCACAGAAGACCTGAATTTCCACATGGCGCGGCTGAGTGATGAATTTTTCAACCAGCATTTTGTCGTTACCAAAGGAAGCCTGTGCTTCACGTTTGGCTGAGTCAAATGCGGCTTTAAACTCGCTGGCCTTTTCGACCACACGCATGCCTTTACCACCACCACCGTACGCTGCTTTCAACAGCACTGGATAGCCGATTTTATCGGCTTCTTCAGCAAGCTTTTGCAGACTCTGTTCGTTGCCATGATAGCCAGGCACCAGAGGCACTTCAGCTTCACTCATGATCGACTTGGCAGCACTTTTTGAGCCCATCGCGGCAATCGCACTGGTGGGCGGTCCGACAAAGATGATACCGGCATCCGCACAGGCATCGGCAAAACCTTCATTTTCAGACAAAAAGCCATAGCCCGGGTGAATGGCATCGGCCCCGGTTTGTTTTGCTGCGGCAATAATTTTATCAATGACCAGATAGCTCTCGGCACTTGGTGCAGGGCCAATAAAGACACTTTCATCGGCCATCAGCACGTGTTGCGCGTGCCGGTCGGCTTGCGAGTAGACAGCGACAGTAGCAACACCGAGTTCACGCGCCGTACGCATGATACGACAGGCAATTTCGCCGCGGTTAGCAATTAGCAACTTGTTGATCATTGCGAATCCTTTTTCCAATTAGGGCTGCGCTTTTCTAAAAACGCGGATAATCCTTCCTGGCCTTCACTTGAAACACGTATTTCAGCAATACGCTCAATAGTGAGGCGCTGATGGGGAGCATCGATAGGCTGTTGGTCGAGATCGGCGATGAGCTGCTTGGCTGCTGTGACCGCCGCCGGGCTGTTGCTCAGTAGTGTATCGCGATAGCGTTCGAGGGCAGAGTCAAAATCGCTGACGATTTCGTGGACCAAGCCCATTTGTAATGCTTCCGGTGCCGCAAAACGCTCTGCTGTAAGCATGTAGCGGCGGGCCTGACGAGTTCCGATGGCGCGCATCACGTAGGGACTAATGACCGCCGGAATCAAGCCAATTTTGACTTCGCTCAGGCAAAAACTGCTGCGTTCTTCTGCCAGCACAATGTCACAGCATGCGGCCAGGCCAACAGCGCCGCCAAAGGCTGCGCCTTGCACCAGAGCAAGCGTTGGTTTACTCAGTTGATCCAGGCGTTCCATCAACTGTGCCAGTTGTTTAGCATCGGCAATATTTTCATCGTAATTTTTGTCCGCCATGGAGCGCATCCAGCCCAAGTCGGCGCCGGCAGAAAAATTGCGGCCCGTTGAGGCAAGCACGACCATGCGGCAATCCTGATGCTGCTCGATGGTGTCAAAGGCGTCCAGTAGCTCGCCGATCATGACATCGTCAAAGGCGTTATGTACCTCGGGACGATTTAGCGTCAAGGTCGCAACCTGATCAGCGACGTTGAGCGTAATATAGCGATAACTCATGGCAACTCCTGTTACATCCGGAACACGCCGAACTTGGTGTCGGCAATTGGGGCATTGTTGGCAGCAGCAAGGCTCAGGCCTAATACGGTGCGGGTCTGGGCCGGGTCAATAATGCCATCGTCCCACAGTCGTGCCGATGCGTAGTAAGGGTGGCCTTGTTGCTCGTACTTCTCGATGATCGGCTGTTTGAGCTTTTGCTCTTCCTCAGCCGACATGGTTTCACCTTTACGGGCCAGGTTGTCTTTGGTGACCTGAGCCATAACGCCAGCAGCTTGTTCGCCACCCATCACTGAAATGCGCGCATTTGGCCACATGAACATCAGCGTCGGATCATAAGCGCGACCGCACATGCCGTAATTACCGGCACCATAACTGCCGCCAATGAGGACGGTAAACTTAGGCACCTGGGCGCAACTAACCGCTGTCACCATCTTGGCGCCGTGCTTGGCGATGCCTTCGGCCTCGTACTTTTTACCGACCATGAATCCGGTAATGTTCTGTAAAAATACCAGCGGGATTTTGCGTTGTGCACACAGCTCAATAAAGTGCGCGCCTTTTTGCGCCGACTCGGAGAACAAAATACCATTGTTAGCAACAATACCGACAGGGTAGCCGTGGATACGGGCAAAGCCGGTTACCAGGGTGTTGCCGTAGTTTTGTTTAAATTCATCAAAGTCGGAGTCATCCACGATGCGGGCGATGACCTCATGCACATCATAGGGCTTGCGTAAGTCGGTGCCGACAATGCCGTACAGTTCTTTGCTGTCATAGCGCGGTGGCTTGACGGGTGTCGGGGTGTTTGGCGTTGCCGCCTGATAATTGAGCCGCGCGACAGACCGACGAGCCAGAGCAAGGGCATGTTCATCGTTCATGGCAAAGTGATCAGCAACACCGGAAATACGGGTATGCACATCGGCGCCGCCCAGTTCCTCGGCACTGACTTCTTCACCGGTCGCCGCTTTCACCAGCGGCGGGCCTGCCAGGAAGATGGTGCCTTGTTCTTTGACGATGATGCTTTCGTCGGCCATGGCCGGCACATAAGCACCACCTGCGGTACAAAGACCCATCACCACTGCGATTTGCGGAATACCTTTGGCGGACATAGTGGCCTGATTAAAAAAGATCCGGCCAAAATGATCGCGGTCAGGGAACACTTCATCCTGCCGCGGCAGGAATGCACCACCGGAGTCGACCAGATAGATGCAGGGCAGGTGACAGCGTTCGGCAATCTCTTGCGCGCGTAGGTGTTTCTTCACGGTCAATGGGTAGTAAGTACCGCCTTTTACCGTGGCATCATTGGCGACGATCATGCATTGCACGCCTTCAACCTGTCCGATTCCGGCGACCACGCCTGCTGCCGGGACCTCGTCTTCGTAACATTCCCAGGCGGCAAACTGGCCAATCTCAAGGAAAGGCGAGCCGCTGTCGAGCAGCTTTTCGATCCGTTGCCGCGCCAGTAACTTACCGCGCGACAGGTGGCGTTCCTGATACTTAGGGCCGCCACCTTGTTTAATTTTTTCGACATTTTCAAACAGATCGTCGACGACCGCTTGCATGGACTTCACATTCGCCAGGAAGGTTTCGTCCTTAGTGTTCACTGAGCTGGATAGAACCGTCACAATTACGCTCCTTTCGCTTAAGCTGATTCACTGAACAGTTCACGACCGATCAGCATGCGACGAATTTCCGAAGTTCCGGCACCGATTTCATACAGTTTGGCATCGCGTAACAGGCGTCCGGTCGGGTACTCATTAATATAGCCGTTACCACCGAGGAGTTGAATGGCATCAAGCGCCAACTGGGTTGCCAGTTCCGCAGCATACAAAATGGCACCGGCCGCATCTTTACGCGTGGTTTCGCCGCGGTCACAGCTTTGCGCGACGGCATAAACGTAGGCACGGGCTGCATTGGTCCGGGTGTACATGTCGGCGACTTTACCCTGTACCAACTGGAATTGACCGATGCTTTGACCGAATTGCTTGCGGTCATGCAAATAAGGCACGACCACATCAAGACAGGCCTGCATAATGCCTAATGGACCTGAAGCCAGCACTGCGCGCTCATAATCGAGTCCGCTCATCAGTACTTCGACGCCACCGTCGACTTCGCCCAGAACGTTTTCTACCGGAACTTTGCAGTCCTCAAAGACGAGTTCGCAGGTATTGGATCCGCGCATGCCCAGTTTGTCGAGTTTCTGTGCGGTGCGGAAGCCCGGGTAATCTTGTTCGATAATAAAGGCGGTGATGCCGCGCGAGTTCTTATCAGGGCTGGTTTTCGCATAAACCACCAGCACATCGGCCTCGGGACCATTGGTGATCCACATTTTGTTGCCGTTAAGGATGTAGTGGTCGCCCTGCAGGTCCGCGCGTAGCTTCATGCTGACTACATCAGAGCCAGCATTAGGTTCGCTCATCGCCAGCGCACCGACGTGTTCGCCAGAGCAGAGCTTCGGCAGGTATTTCTGTTTTTGCGCTTCGTTACCATTGCGAGCAATCTGATTCACACAAAGGTTAGAGTGAGCGCCGTAGCTCAAGCCCACGGACGCTGACGCGCGACTGATTTCTTCCATGGCGATCACGTGTTCGAGGTAGCCAAGACCAGACCCCCCATATTCTTCAGGCACAGTCATGCCCAGCAGGCCAAGTTCGCCAAATTTTTGCCATAAATCCGCTGGGAACTCATTTTTTTCGTCAATTTCTGCTGCGCGTGGCGCAATTTCTTCCCGCGCAAAGGCGTTTACCGTTTCCCGAATCATGTTGGCGGTTTCGCCCAAACCAAAATTTAAACTGCTAAATTGGCTAATCATAACTTCTCCTGCGTCATTTATTGCTGTGCTTCGCCGGATGGCTGCAAATCGTTAAGTTCGTCCCGGCACCGTTCTTCCAGGTTGCCGAGCTCGACCAATAAAACCTTAATATCTTCCAGTTGCTGATGCAGTGATGCACGCTTGTCATCAATCAACTCCAAAACCGTAAGTAACTGACGAGCACTACTATTTTCCATGTCATAGAGATCAAACAAACGTTTGGTCTCGGCCAGGGAGAACCCTAAGCGCTTACCGCGTAGTATGAGTTTAAGCCGGACCCGGTCTTTGTTGGTGTACAGGCGTGTTTGACCCTGCCGCGTGGGAGCGAGCAGGCCCTGGTCTTCATAGAAGCGAATGCTGCGGGTGGTAATGTCAAATTCCCGTGCCAGTTCGCCGATGCTGTAGGTCGTGATATCGTTCATTTTACTTGCATTCTGGCTTGATAGAGCGTTAAGCTTAAATCAAGTTGACGTTAACGTAAAGGTAAGAAGATAAACGCGAGGTTTTGGCCTGGCTCGTGACCAAGGCGGTGTTCTTAACCTGTTTATTTTCATTAAGGAGATTTTATGTCTGATGCAGTAGTTATTGTTGCCGCAAAGCGCACCCCTATGGGTGGCTTTCAGGGTAGTTTAAGCGCAGTGGATGCCCCCAATCTGGGTGCGGCTGCAATCAAAGCAGCGGTTGCTGAAAGTGGCCTCAGCCCGGACGATGTCAGTGAAGTGATCATGGGCAACGTTTTGCCGGCGGGTATTGGCCAGGCTCCGGCGCGTCAGGCTAGCCTTTATGCCGGACTGCCGAAAAGTGCAGGTGCAACCACCATCAATAAAGTTTGTGGCTCAGGTCTCAAGGCTGTCATGTTTGCGCATGATCTGCTGCACGTGGGTTCTGCCGATGTTGTGGTCGCCGGTGGTATGGAGAGTATGACCAATGCACCGTACTTACTGAAAAAAGCGCGCTCAGGTTTCCGCATGGGGCACGATGCCATCTATGATCATATGATGCTGGATGGCCTGGAAGATGCGTACGAAGGCAAGGCCATGGGCGGTTATGCCCAGGGTACCGCAGATGAATACAAATTAGGCCGTGAAGACATGGACGCGTTTGCGCTGGAATCTTTACGCCGCGCGCAGGCCGCGATCGAAGACGGTGCCTTTGCCAATGAAGTGATCGACGTGACCTATAGCACCCGCAAGGGCGATGTCACAGTGAATATTGATGAGCAGCCAGGTAAAGCCATGCCAGAGAAAATTCCTTCGCTGCGCCCGGCATTTGCTAAAGATGGCACCATTACCGCCGCCAATTCCAGCTCAATTTCCGATGGTGCAGCAGCCTTGGTGCTGATGCGTGAAAGTGATGCCAAGGCCCGTGGCCTGACGCCGCTGGCGCGCGTTGTCGGCCATGCGACCCATTCGCAGGCGCCGGCCGAGTTTACCGTGGCGCCGATTGGCGCGATGAACAAGCTGCTGGAGCGGGTCGGCTGGCAAAAAGACGATGTCGACCTGTGGGAAATTAATGAAGCTTTCGCCATGGTAACTATGTTGGCCATGCAGGAAATGAAACTGGACCACGCCAAGGTCAACGTCCACGGTGGCGCTTGTGCCTTAGGTCACCCGATTGGTGCCAGTGGCGCCCGCTTATTGGTGACCTTACTGCACGCCTTGCGTCGTCATGGTAAGCAGCGCGGCGTGACGTCCCTGTGCATCGGTGGCGGTGAAGCCGTCGCGGTCGCTGTTGAGTTAATTTAAGCGGCGTTTCAAGGACGCCAGATAGACGGCGCTGGCAAGGATGGCAGCGCCAATGGCGAGTCGCAACCAGTCAACCTGATCGCCCCAGAACAGGAAGTTAACCAATAGCCCGGCGGGGATCAGCATATTATTCATGGTCGCCAGCTGGGCAGTATTGACGCGCTTACTGGCAAGGTTCCAGGCTAAATAGCCGACGCCGGAAGCGGCCAGACCGAGCCACAGCAAAATGCCCCACTGCAGGGCCGTGGCGGGTTGCATGCTAAAGTTAGCGAAGGCTGCCATCGCCAGACCTGTGGTCAGGGTGGCACCGATAAAAAACAGCGCGAACACGTGGATCTGATTGCGCTCATCGCCAAGCGGCAAACGTTTATAGAAGACCTGTCCGGTGGCGAAACAAAGGTTGGCGCCCTGAATTAAGAAAAAGCCTGTTAAAAAGTCATCGCTCAGTGGATTGAAGCGAATCACTGCTGCACCAATCACCGCGAGTGCCGCGGCGCTCCACCAGGACCAGGGCAGATGTTTACGCTGAAAGACGACCTCATCGATGAGCGTGACGTACAAAGGCGTGAAAATAGTAAACAGCAGTACCTCGGCGACGTTTAAATACAAAAAGGCGTGGTACAGCAGCAGATACATGACGCCAATTTGTATGGCGCCAATACCAGCCAGTGCCAATTGTTTGGGCAGGGCTAAGCGGCCTGGCCGCCAGAAAGGCAGAAACAACAGCAAAGCTAACGCCATGCGGATAAAAACAGCAATGTAGCCATCCACCTGGCCAGCGAGAAACTCACCAATCAGAGAAAAGCTCGCGGCCCAGAGTGCAGTGACGGCCCAAAGAATCCACATGTAAAGCTCCTAAAGATGCTGTTGATGACTATCGCGATACGTACTGGGGGCAATTCCCATAACTTTCTTAAACAATCGCGAAAAGTAGTAGGGGTCATCGAACCCCAGACTTTGTGCAATGGTGCGCACGGAATCGGTACTGCTGTCGAGCTGCTGACAGGCTAATTTAATTTTGAGTTCATTAAAGTAGCGCATCGGTGAGGTACCGGTGACAGCTTTAAATTTTTTCGCAAAGTGAAAGCGCGACAGCCCGGCCACCTGGGCAATATCTGCCAGGTCCAGATTGCGGTGACTATTGTCTTGCATGAACCGTTCCAGCGCAAGCAGGTCAAAATCCTGAGTATGCTGGGCTTGACTGGCAAGGTCCGGTAGTTGCGCCATAAGATTTTGGAACAGGGTGGCGGCGCGTACAGCCCGTTGCCGTTGCCAGCGCTGATGCTGCAGGTTGAGTAAGTCAGTGACACTGGGCAGCAGGCTCTGCCAGTTCTCTAACTTGAGCACGAACTGGCCCGGTTGCAGACCAAGTATGTCCATGCTGTGTGATGCTTCCAGACCACTGAAGTGGGTCCAGTAAATGCTCCAGGGGGTGTCTTGGTCGGCCTGATAGGCATGCGCGAGACCCGCCGGCAAGAGTAGTAACTGGCCAGTGTGAAGGCTGCCGCTTTGCACGCCCTGGTCGGTATGGACACGATAATGGCCGCAGCCGCGATGGCAAAATATGAGCAAATGATCGGTATGTGCCTCACGCTCAACGCGGTGCCCACGGGCCGCCAGATAATGGCCGTAGGCCACCGGGTAAAAGTGTTTGCTCAGCGGATGCCGGGCCAGATGCTCGATCAGTTCCAGCGGCAATACGATGCGTGAACTGCCAGCAGGAAGGGGCCAGCTTGATGGTTGGCTCATAAAAGAATCTCAAATAACAATTTTGTCCATTATAGGGGCAATATCGTTAATGTTAAAGAATCCGGTTCAATGCTTAAATACGAGCCATAAAAATCATTAGTCAGCACAACGAGGTAATTCATATGACTAAGCAAGTACCACTTTATATTAATGGCGAATTCGTCGAATCGAAAACCAGTCAATGGATTGATGTGACCAATCCAGCCACCCAGGAAGTCATCGCGAAGACGCCATGTGCTACCCAGGAAGAAATGGCCGCAGCCGTTGCCAGCGCAAAAGAAGCGTTTTTAACCTGGAAAGAAACTCCGGTTTCCGAGCGCGCGCGGGTGATGATGCGCTACCAGGCGTTGCTCAAAGAGCACCACGATGAAATCGCAGAGATCCTGGCCAGCGAAACAGGTAAGACCTTCGATGATGCCAAAGGTGATGTCTGGCGTGGTATCGAGGTGGTTGAGCATGCCGCCAACATCCCTTCGTTGCTGATGGGTGAAACCGTGGAGAACGTAGCCCGTGGTATCGATACCTACAGCTACACCCAACCCCTGGGCGTGTGTGCGGGAATTACACCCTTCAACTTCCCGGCAATGATTCCGCTGTGGATGTTCCCACTGGCAATTGCCTGCGGTAACACTTTCATCCTGAAGCCGTCTGAACAGGATCCGCTCACTCCAACCCGTCTGGTTGAACTGTTCGAGCAAGCTGGCGCGCCAAAAGGCGTATTGCAAGTGATTCACGGCGCG
The DNA here is from genome assembly GCF_030466405.1 of Pseudidiomarina terrestris. Lineage (GTDB taxonomy): Bacteria > Pseudomonadota > Gammaproteobacteria > Enterobacterales > Alteromonadaceae > Pseudidiomarina > Pseudidiomarina terrestris. The sequence continues at coordinate 267,843 of NZ_JAGGJF010000002.1, forward strand.
AAAGACCAGGTCGACTTTATTCTGGATGAACCTGCTATTCGTGCGATTTCCTTCGTTGGTTCCGTGCCTGTCGGTCAGTACATCTACCGTCGTGGTACTGAGAACATGAAGCGCGTGCAAGCCTTTGCCGGCGCTAAGAACCACTGTGTGATCATGCCTGATGCCAATAAGAGCCAGGTGATCAGTAATCTGGTCGGTGCTTCAGTAGGTGCTGCTGGCCAACGTTGTATGGCGATTTCCGTGGCCGTGTTTGTCGGTGCGGCGAAAGACTGGATCCCTGAAATTGCGGAAGAGCTGAAAAAAGTTCGTCCGGGAGCCTGGAACGATAAAGCTGCCGCGTTTGGACCTTTGATTAGTCCACAGGCGAAGCAGCGCGTGGAAAACTTTATTAAGCAAGGCCAGGAAGAAGGCGCAACCCTGCTAGTTGACGGTCGTAATTGTGAAGTGAAAGACTTCCCGGACGGCAACTGGGTAGGGCCTACCATGTTCAGTGATGTGACCACGGACATGGAAATCTACAAAAACGAAATCTTTGGTCCAGTGTTGTGTGCAACCAGCACCGATACGCTCGAAGAAGCCATTGCGCTGGTGAATGCGAACCCATACGGCAATGGTACCTCGATGTTTACCGCCAGCGGTGCCGCCGCGCGTAAATACCAGCATGAAGTTGAAGTCGGCCAGGTCGGTATTAACATCCCAATTCCGGTACCGCTGCCATTCTTCTCGTTTACAGGTTGGAAAGGCTCGTTCTTTGGCGATCTGCATGCCTACGGTAAGCAAGGGGTGCGTTTCTATAGTGAAACCAAAACCATCACAGCCCGTTGGTTTGAAAGTGACATTGCCGACGTAAACGGTCCGAACATGACCATTGACTTGAAGTAACGAGGTGCGCCATGGATTTTAATTTAACAGACGACCAACAAGCCTTTGTCGATACGGCGAAGGCCTTTGCTGACAAAGAACTGGCGCCTTATGCTGCCGAGTGGGACGAAACCTCCCACTTTCCGGTAGAAGTGTTCCGTAAAGCCGGCGAAATGGGCTTTATGGGCATGTACACGCCTGAAGAAGCGGGCGGCTTCGGTATGAACCGACTGGATGCAGCGCTGATCTTTGAGCAGTTGTCGATGGGCTGTACCACGACGACAGCGATGATGACGATCCACAATATGGTGTCGTGGATGATTGGCTCTTTCGCTACACCAGAGGTTATCGAGGAGTGGGTACCTGAGCTGGTCACCGGCGAGAAGCTGGGGTCCTATTGTTTGACGGAACCAGGCGCCGGCTCTGACGCGGCAAGCTTACGTACTTCTGCCAAGAAAGACGGCGATGAGTACGTGATCAATGGTTCAAAAATGTTTATCTCCGGCGCTGGCAGTACCGATGTTTTGGTAGTGATGGCTCGCACCGGTGAAGCCGGTCCAAAAGGAATTTCGGCATTTGTGGTTCCCGCTGACGCTGAAGGCGTGAGCTACGGCAAAAAAGAAGCGAAGATGGGCTGGAACGCTCAGCCCACACGTTTGGTAACCTTCGAAGACGTGCGTATTCCGGCGAAAAATCTGCTTGGCGCTGAAGGTGAAGGCTTTAAATTCGCCATGATGGGCCTGGACGGCGGCCGCATTAACATCGCCGTATGTTCGGTAGGTACCGCGCAGGCGGCATTAGACACGGCCCGCAACTACATGCTGGAGCGGACGCAATTTGGCAAAGAGCTGGGCCATTTCCAGGCGCTGCAGTTTAAGCTTGCCGATATGGCGACGGAACTGGTCGCCGCGCGGCAAATGGTGCGGCTGGCAGCCTTTAAAGTCGACAGCAATGATGCTGACAAAACCACCTACTGTGCGATGGCAAAACGCTTTGCCACAGATGTGGGCTTCCAGGTGTGTAATGAGGCTTTACAGATCCACGGTGGTTACGGCTACATTAAAGAATACCCATTAGAGCGTCATGTGCGTGATGTTCGTGTGCACCAGATCCTGGAAGGCACAAATGAAATTATGCGGGTCATCATTGGTCGCCGGATTTTGGCTGACATTGACCGCGCCATTCTTTAAGTTCGCAACTAACAAGGAACTATCATGAGTACAGTGGTTCAGTTCGAAGAACGGCAAACCGCCTGTGGAAAACGCCTTGGTATTGCCCGTCTTGATTCAGAGAAATCGTTGAATGCGTTGAGTCTGGCCATGATTCAGCAGTTACAGCCGCAACTTGACGAGTGGGCAGGTGATCCGGAGATCGCCTGTGTCTGGCTGGAAGGCGCCGGCGAGAAAGCCTTTTGTGCCGGCGGTGATATCGTTGCCATGTACAAGGCGATGCGTGACCAACCCGGCGTTCTGGTTGACGAAGTTGCTGACTTCTTCAGTCAGGAGTACCGCTTAGATCATTGCATTCACTGTTACCCCAAGCCTTTGGTTATCTGGGGCGATGGGATTGTCATGGGCGGTGGTATGGGCCTGATGAATGGTGGTAGTCATCGTATTGTGACGGAACGTTCACTACTGGCCATGCCGGAAATCACTATAGGTCTTTATCCCGATGTTGGGGCGACCCACTTTCTCAATCAGATGCCCGAGGGCTGTGGTCTGTTCCTGGGTCTGACTGGCGCGCAGATTAACGCCTGCGATGCTTTGTTCCTGAAACTTGCGGATCATTTTATCGCCAGCTCAAGCCGCGACAAGATCCTCGATGCACTCGCCGATATCCAGTGGGGCGAAACGCCCAGCTTAAATCAGCAAAAAGTGTCCGATGTGTTGGCGAAATGCTCTGAAGCAGACAGCAAACACCGTCCTGCCGGCCAGGTAGAGCCCAATCATAACCTTATTAAAGAGCTGACAGCGGGTGATGAACTGGTGCCTGTGGTCGATGCGATAACCAGTCTTGATACGGATGACAAGTGGCTGAGTCGCGCCAGCAAAACCCTTGCTAATGGCTGTCCGATGACCGCTCATATTGTCTGGAATCAGTTGCATCTTGGCAAAGACTTGAACCTTGCCGATTGCTTCCGACTGGAGCTGACCTTATCAGTGAAATGTGCCACCCGTGGCGACTTTGCTGAGGGAATTCGGGCGTTGCTGATCGACAAAGATAAACAACCGAAGTGGCAGCATGACTCAGTGGCTGATGTGGAGGCAGAAGAAGTCGACGAATTCTTTACCTCACCCTGGGCTGAAGATGAGCATCCACTTGCCGACTTAGGACATTAAAAAGGACAATCTTATGGCAACAGTAGGATTTATTGGTTTAGGTAATATGGGCGGGCCAATGGCCGCCAATCTGGTCAAAGGCGGCCACAAGGTTACCGTATTCGATCTTTCTGAAGCAGCGCTGGAGCAGGCACGTGCTGCTGGCTGTAGCGTAGCCGGAGAGGTTTCCGAGGTCACTCAGGGCGCTGATTTTGTGATTTCCATGCTGCCTGCTGACCACCATGTGGAAGGCGTGTACCTGGGTGATAAAGGACTGCATAAAACCCTGTCTAAAACGACCCTGGTCATCGACTGCAGCACCATCAGTGCGGAAACCGCACGCAAACTTGGCGCAGAACTTCAACAAAGCGGTATCGAGTTTATCGATGCGCCGGTCTCCGGCGGTGTCGGTGGCGCTAAAGCAGGTACCCTGACGTTCATCTGTGGTGGCGCCGAGAGTGCCGTTGAGCGCGCCCGCACTGTCCTTAACGACATGGGTAAAAACGTTTTCCGTGCTGGCGATGCTGGTGCCGGGCAGGTGGCTAAAATCTGCAACAACATGCTGTTATCGGTGCTGATGGCGGGTACTTCTGAGGCGTTGCAGCTGGGTATTGCGCATGGACTGGACCCCAAAGTCTTATCGGAAATCATGCTGCAGAGTTCAGGTCGAAACTGGACGCTGGAAGTTTATAATCCGTGTCCGGATGTGATGGAAGGCGTACCTTCGAGCAATGATTATCAGGGTGGCTTCCTGGTTGACCTGATGGCAAAAGATTTGGGGCTGGCACAACAGGCAGCATTACGCAGTGGTGCCAGTACGCCAATGGGCTCGTTAACCCTGAATTTGTATCGCAGCTGGGCGCAACTTGGTCACGGTCGGGAAGACTTCTCGAGCATTTTCAAGTATGTTACGCCGCAAACTAAGAAGTAGGAGCAACGAATGGATATTGCATCGAGTACAATTGTTATTACCGGCGGAGCGCAAGGCTTAGGCCGTGCCATGGCAGAACACTTTGCTGAGGCTGGTGCGTCACTGGCGTTAATCGACATGAATCAGGACACCCTGAACGAAGCGGAGCAGATTTGTGCCGAAAAAGGTGCAAAGAAAGTGCAAGGCTATGTCGCTAACGTGACCGACGAAGGCGCAGTTGAAGAGGTCTTCACGACCATTCAAAACGACTTCGGTGGTATCAATGTGCTGATTAACAATGCTGGTATTTTGCGCGATGGCTTGCTGATCAAATGCAAAGACGGTGAAATTACTCAGAAAATGCCGCTGCAGCAGTTCCAGTCAGTGTTGGATGTGAATCTTACCGGTAGCTTTTTGTGCGGTCGTGAAGCTGCGGCACACATGGCGAAAGCGGGCAATGGCGGTGTCATTATCAATATCTCCAGCGTGGCACGCGCGGGCAACATGGGCCAGACCAACTATGCTGCAACCAAAGCGGGCGTGGTGGCAATGACGGTCACCTGGGCGCGTGAACTCGGACGATTCGGTATCCGCTGTGGCGCCATTGCACCTGGCTTCATCGAAACTCCGATGACCGCTCAGATGAAACCTGAAGCTATTGAGCGGGCGTTAAGCATGGTACCTTTACGCCGCTGGGGACAGCCAGACGAAATTGCGCACAGTGCGCGTTACATCATTGAAAATGACTTTTTCAGCGGACGTGTGTTAGAAATAGACGGAGGCGTCCGACTATAACCGAGTAAACATGCGAAAATTACCCCCATTAAATGCGCTGAAAGCTTTTGAGGCTGCGGCCCGTCATTTGAGTTTCACGCGCGCAGCCGACGAACTTTTTGTCACGCAGGCTGCGGTGAGCCATCAGGTGAAGGCGTTAGAGGATTTTTTGGGGGTAAAATTGTTTATCCGCCGCAACCGATCGTTGCTGCTGACCCCCGAAGGGCAGACCTACTACCTCGAGCTCAAGGAAATCTTTGACCATCTGGTGCAAGCGACTGAGCGTCTGAAAAGTGCCTCGGAGCGGGGCTCTTTGACCATCAGCTTGCCCCCGAGTTTTGCTATTCTTTGGTTTGTCCCGCGCTTAAGTCGTTTTCGCGAAGCTTGTCCCGAAATTGATGTCAGGATCCGTGCCGTGGATGAAGTCGATGGCTCGTTAACCGATGATGTCGATGTGGCGATTTATTACGGTTCGGGCAAGTGGCCCGGGCTGAAAGCCTACAAGCTGCATAATGAATTTCTGCTGCCGGTCTGTTCTCCGCTGCTGCTCAATGGCTCAAAACCATTGCGCGAGCCAAAAGATTTACTCGATCACACCTTGTTGCACGACGAAACCCGTAATGCCTGGAAAGACTGGTTTAAGCTGGTCGGGATCGATAAAAATAAAGGTGATAATGGGCCCATTTTCAGTCACTCAAATCTTGCCTTAAAAGCTGCAGTGCACGGCCAAGGCATTGCTTTGGCGAATAATGTTCTGGTAAAGCCGGAGATCGATGCCGGGCATTTGATCCAAATCTTCCCGGAAGCCTTGCCCCGTGAGAAATCATTTTACTTAGTATGTCGTGACTCTCAGTCAGAAATCGGTAAAATCGCCACCTTTCGCAACTGGCTGCTACAAGTCGTGGAAGAGGAAGAAGACGCTTATGAGTGATTCGCAACGCGTAGCGGTGCATCGCGACAATCCCGAAGGCGCGGTCCGGGTGATTTTTGCCCATGGTGCCGGTGCCGGATTACAAAGTGACTTCATGCAATATTTCGCGCTGGCGCTGGCCATGAATGATGTTGATGTGGTGCGTTTTAATTTCCCCTATTGGCAAAAGTTTATGGACACCGGGGTTCGACGTCCGCCGAATCCAATGCCCCAGCTGGAGCATTGCATGCGCACGGTTATTGAACAGTTTGATGATGACAAACCGTTGTTTCTCATGGGTAAATCTATGGGCGCGCGGGTGGCATTCCGGCTCGCAGATGAAGCCAAAGCTGAGGCAGCAATCGCGCTTGGCTTTCCGTTTCATCCGATAGGGAAGCCGGACAAGCTCAGGCTCGATGACCTGGTCAATCAATGTCCCAAAAACCTCATTATTCAGGGCGAACGGGACGGCTTTGGTAAACCTGAAGAAGTGGCGAGTTACCAGTTGCCAGACACTATCGCGATGCATTGGCTCAGCTATGGCGATCATAGCTTTGAACCTACCAAACGCAGTGGCCTTGAGCGCCGTACGTTGTGGCAGGAAGCCGTGGATACGGTGCGTGGTTTTATAACGGAGAGAACATGAGTGGATTATTGGCCTATTGCAGGCCGGGCTTTGAAAGTGATTGTGCGGCTGAGTTGCAGGAAAAAACTGCATTACTTGGCAGCTACGGCTATTGCCAGACCAAAGCACAACAGGGCTATGTGGTTTACCGTTGCGCCGCCGAAGAAGCCGAGCATTTAGCGAAAAAATTGATTCTCAATGAATTGATTTTTACCCGCCAGTTTATTGCTATTCTTGCTGAAGTCGACGACTTATCCAGCGACGATCGGGTGTCAGCGATTCAGTTAGCCCTGCTTGATGAGGGCTTACAAGAGGTCTTTAGTGCCATCAAACCGGCGGGCGAGTTGCGGGTGGAAACGCCAGATACCAATGACGGTAAGGAATTGTCAAAATTCTGTCGTAAATTCACTGTGCCGCTGCGGCAAGGCCTGCGTAAGGCTGGCTGGATGACCGTCAAGGAAAGTGACCGCCGACCTACCTTACATGCGTTTTTTATCTCCAGCATGCATGTGGTCATTGGCTTTTCCTTTAGCTTTAATCAGTCGCCCTGGTTGATGGGGATTCCGCGTCTGCGCAGTCCAAGTGACGCGCCAAGTCGCTCGACTCTGAAGCTGGATGAGGCCTTTCAGGTGTTTGTTCCCGCCCATGAGCGCGAGGAACGTATCAGCTCAGGAATGAATGCTGTTGACCTCGGTGCAGCACCGGGTGGCTGGACCTATCAGCTGGTACGTCGCGGCATGATGGTGCAAGCGGTCGATAATGGTCCTATGGCTGAAAGTCTGATGGAAACTGGGCAGGTCAAGCATATTCGTGAGGATGGTTTTAAATACCGTCCGAAAAAGAAAAATGTGACCTGGCTGGTCTGCGATATGGTCGAGAAGCCCGCTCGCGTAGGTGAGTTGATGACCGACTGGTTGTTAGCGGAAGACTGCAAAGAAGCCATCTTCAACCTCAAGTTACCGATGAAGCGCCGCTATGCGGCGGTTGCCGAATACCTTGAGCAGATTAAGCAAAAGTTGATGGAAGAGGGGCGCGGACGCTTTGAGATACAGGCCAAGCAGCTTTATCATGACCGCGAAGAAATCACCGTGCACATGCGTTGGCTTTAAGCTGCTGCGACCTTAAAAGTCTTGATAATCTTGATAAGCATCGGCTCCCCAGGCAATCAGGGAGCCGTTTTTAAAGAGTAACGGCGTGCATTCGTCGCGCGTGGTGATGCCGTCCGATTTGACATGGTGGGTACGGTAGAACAGCACCAACACCTCTTCACCCGTTGCGGTCGACTTGGCTTCGCTGATATCCGGCGAACCGAGCAGGCGGATGACATCCTCTTTGGGGATCCCCAGGTCCAGACGACCAATTTGTTTAAGGTTAAAGGTTTCCCGTTCCTGCCAGCTCATATTATCTGGATCAGCCTGATAGACCGCCAGAATAAGCGCTGTTGCCGCCAAATAAATGACAAAGCCAATCAGTATTATTTTCATCATTTTTGACATGACAGCGCCTCGCTTAACTGCGGATTAGTCGGTAACGACCCGGTAACAGGGATAATACACTGAACCGGGGAGTTTCATCCGGCCTTGTTCGACGAATGCCTGTAACAATACGTCGAGCTTCCGCATCATTTCACGTTCACCATGGATTTCGAACACACCTTTCGCGCGAATTGCCCGGATCCCTTCGTCTTTAACGTTACCCGCGACAATCGCAGAGAACGCGCGACGCAGATCTGCGGCGAGCAACTGCGGTTCCTGCTCGCGATGCAAATTTAGTCCGGCAACATTTTCGTGGGTCGGGCTGAACGGCCGCTGAAAAGGTTCGTCGATGTGCAGAGTCCAGTTAAAGCAATAAGAGTCACCGGTTTCACGGCGATACTCTTTGACATCGTCGGTGGCTTTGCACATATGGCGTGCGACTTTGACCGGATCATTGATGATAATGGTATACAGCTTACGAGCTTCTTCGCCTAATGTGGCAACAATGAAGTCATCAATGGCGTCGAAATAGCCTTTGCTGCTGGCTGGACCGGTAAGTACTATTGGGAACACCTGGCGCTCGTTGGCCGGGTGCATGAGGATGCCGAGAATGTACAGCAACTCTTCGGCAGTACCTGCGCCACCCGGGAAGATCACGATACCGTGCGCACAGCGAACGAAGGCTTCCAGACGTTTTTCGATATCCGGCAAGATCACCAGTTCGTTAACAATTGGATTCGGCGGCTCGGCCGCAATAATCCCCGGTTCGGTAAAGCCCAGGTAACGGCCATCTGGGATCCGTTGTTTGGCGTGACCAATGGCAGCACCTTTCATGGGCCCTTTCATCGCGCCAGGTCCGCATCCAGTGCAGATATTTAATGCCCGCAGGCCAAGATGGTAGCCAACTTCTTTGGTGTACTTGTACTCGATTTCATTAATCGAATGTCCGCCCCAGCAGACCACTATGTTTGGCTCCAGATTCGGCTGTACCACCTGCGCGTTGCGCAGAATGTCGAACACCACGTGGGTGAGGGTATGAGTATCTGCTGAATCGAGCGTTTGCGCGTTGTAGCGCTCGCCAGTGAAGAGAATATCCCGGAGTACGGCTTCGACCAATTCCTGCATACCGACGATGAGCTTGCCATCGACGAAGGCCTCTGCTGGTGGGTTGACGAGTTCCAGCTTTACGCCGCGTTCGCATTTAATGACATTAACGTCGAAGTCTTTGTATTTTTCGAAAATTTCTTCGCTGCTGTCGGTGTTACTACCGGCGTTCAGAACGGCAAGGCAGCAATTACGAAATAAACGATACAGTTCTTCATCACTTGATTCTTGTAAACGGTCAATTTCCAACTGAGACAGCAAGCTCATGCTGCCGCGTGGAGAAATAGTAATTCTCATTCTTTGTCCTTTTTATTCTTTTACTTACTGACGGCTCAATCGAGTCAGTGTCGGAGCCGTTTCAAAATTCGAGCGGAACGGGTTGATATCAAGCCCTCCGCGTCGGGTATAGCGCGCGTACACCGTTAACTTTTCGATGTCGAGGCGCTGAGTTAAGTCCATAAAGATGCGCTCCACGCACTGTTCATGAAACTCGTTGTGGTTGCGGAACGAAACGATATAGCGCAATAGTGCGCTGCGATCGATCACGCGTCCCTGGTAGTGAATGTAAAGTGAACCCCAGTCCGGCTGGTTGGTGATCAAACAGTTTGATTTCAGCAAATTTGTACTTAGCTGCTCAGTGACGCGCTGGTCACCGCCATGTTGCAACAGCTCTGGCTGATAATCATAACTGGTTATCGCCACCGTAGCCGAATCAATGGACTCGGCCTGCCAGGTGCCTACGGCGTGTTGAGCATCCTCTAACGGAACTAGTTTTACCTGAACCGGAGCTCCGGCACAATCACTAAGGTCACGATGCATGCGCGCTTCGACCTCGGCACGGCTCTGCCAGGGGGAAGCATTAAAGCTGTTCAGGTAGAGCTTGAATGATTTGGATTCCACCAGATTCGGGCTGGTGCAGGGCACAATAAAATAGCCAATGGCGACTTGCGGTAAACCATTGGGTAACAGCCAGGAAATTTCATAGCCCGTCCAGTAATCCTGACCATGAAAGGGTAAAGCAGCGTCCGCGCTAATGCCGATCGGCGTGCGATTCAATTGGCGTGGGACAGCTTGCAATAAACCTGCATCATAGTGCTCTGGATACTGCGTCGCCTGGCCTAAATTAAGATGTGCCAGTGGATGTTCTGCAGGGGGTTGCTTCATTGCCTCTCATTACCTTGTTACACTTAGGGATGTCTGGGGTTTTCCCAGCCAGTCGGTTATTGTACCGCTGCTCTAACCGAGATGCTAGTTTGTGCGGGTGCGAGATCACTTGCAGGCTAGCTCCATCAGCGCCCACCAACTACGTGAGAGATAGTGATGACGATCACCGCCGCTTTAGATGATTTAATTGACCGTTATATAGCTGCATATCAGGCCGCTGCAGTTCCCTTAGTGACCGAGGCTAACGATGCCTGGCAGGCGCCGATTTACACCGCCGCAGTAGGCTCAGAGGACACCGTGACCTGGCAGCCGGTGCGGCAGCAGCGGGCACTGGATTTCAGTGATTTGATGAATGCCCTCGAAGAGCCTTTTCATCCAGATTTTGTTGCTTACTTTTCCCGCTGGTTCAGTGCCGATCTCGCAGTTGACTGGGAATCCCACCCGTTATGGTTACTGCACCTGCATGGTGATGATGATGCCGAACGGATGCTGGCGAATCAGGCTGGCCATGTACTGATGAAACGTCGTTTAAAGCAGCCCATTACCCTGTTCTTAGGCTTAGCGGAAGAATCTGACGACCTGCTTATCACTCTGGATAACGAGAATGGCGCGGTGGGGCTCGAGTTCGTTGGTCAGCAACAGCATGAAATACTGGCACCATCCCTGGAAGAGTTTTTGCGAAAAAGTACCCCAAGAGTAGTAGCAAACGATGAGGCAATCGGCTAGTTTGTATGCATAGAAGGTTGCAAATTTCTGCAACGCACGAGCGATTCAGGGGTAAAAATGACAACAACGAACACCAGTGAAATCCGCTATTTAGTCGCAGAGGAACTCAAGCTAGCCGCCTCACTGTTGTATCAGGCGTACCACGATGATCCGCTGTTGATGGCACTGTTCCAGGCTGAAAAAGTCGATTATGAGAAACGTCTGCGGGCGGCTATCCGTGAAGAGCTGGCTGCATTTTGGGAAGCGCAGCAGCCAATGATAGGGGTATTTATCGGTGACAGCCTACTGGGGGTTGCCTGCTTAACTGAGCCGGGCAAAAGTTTCGGCCCGGGGCGTTACTGGCACTGGCGCCTGAAAATGCTGCTCACGGCGGGTTATGTCAGCACCAAGCAACTGGTCGACAAGGAAGAACGTATTCAGGCTGCCATGACCAAAGAGCTGGGTCTTGATCATTACCACATGCTGGCGTTTATCGCCGTCAACCCACGTTACCAGCATCAGGGCTGGGGGGATGTGCTGGTACAAGCCGCGCAGCAGGCACTGCAAGATGAACCCAGTTCGCAGGGGATCGCTGTGCTCATCACCCAGCCGCATCACAAATCCCTGTTTGTGCAGCACGGTTATCAGCAGGTCACCGACCTAATGATTGGCGACATTGCCGGCGAGCTTTATTTCTGCCGCAGTCAGGCCAGCCAGACTGAAACTGAGGAGGAGGCCGCTCATGGCTAAGGACACCACAAAGCAGTTCAGCTCTTTTAAAGAGTTTTACCCTTATTACCTGAAAGAACACTCCAATCCGCGCTGCCGGGCTATGCATTACATTGGCAGTACTTTGGTGCTGGCGTTATTGGCGTATGCGTTTATCACCCAGCAGTGGTTGTGGCTGGTGGCCATTCCGGTGGTGGGTTATGGCTTTGCCTGGCTCGGGCACTTTCTGTTCGAGCACAACCGACCCGCCACCTTTAAGCACCCCTGGTACTCGTTGTTAGCTGACTGGGTCATGTACGCTGAATTTTTAAAACGCAGCTTAAGCGGCACTAAAGATCAGTCGGGTAGCCGGTAGACAGGGGTCTCAATGCGTAGCAAACGCAAATTGAGCATCTGTAACTCTCCTTCGTAGCGACTTTCGCGGTCGCTACTGAAGGCAAACTGATAGCGGCTGAGCCAGCCCATATGACGACCATGACGGGCCAGACGTCCACCTTCCCAGGCAATGTCGAGAAACTGTAGCTGATGCTGTTCGCAGTAACGTTTGGCATGCATACGTGCCAGCTCTGCCTGACGCCGGCCCTGCCAGAAGAGCAGTCCGATAAAGCCAATTCCGATCAGTAAAATTGCATCAAGTAAGACCACTAGTGGGCTCCCGTAAAGGCTTGCCACGCCTGGCGAACCTGCTGTGGCAGATCGTCGCGCTGTAAGGTGACTAACAGGTGAGGGCGTAAACCTGGCAGGCGGAGTAGATCGGTAATTAATGCAGCGAAAATACCCGGTTCTTGTTGCGCTAAGGCATCCAGTAAAGAGGCAAGAGGCACCGGGCAGTCGCTCATGGGATCGAACAGCGGCCACAGGCGGGCACAGCAGATCACCACTTCGTCCACCGAAGGCTGCTGGAGTACGTGAGTGACCGCAGCGACGATGGAAGGGTCAGGTTCCTGGCTGGCCAGACTCCGGAGTAGATCGGCGCGACCCTCTGCACCGGCCGGTTGCTGCGCCAGCATGCTGGCCAGTTCGGTTGCCATCGCGTTGGGCAGAGTCTGGTGCTCCAGGGCGACGGCCAGCGCCTGGCGAAGGGCTTCCGGATACCGCAAAAAATTGCCGCAAATGGCCGCTTGTGTGGTCTCAAGCTGTGCCAGACGTGCGCTGACATCATGTAATCCCTGTACGCCCACTTGCTGCCAATGCTGAGGATCTGCAAGGGTACTCTCGGCGAGCTCAAAATGCACCGAGGGCGGACGTTGCCAGCGTAAACTGAGCTTGGCATGCAGCGCGGCGCGCTTTTCCTCAGTTGGGGTAAATAAATAAGGGCTTTGTTGCAGTTGCTGTTCTTGTTCCTCGGTCAACGCATGGGTCACCTGCTGACCGAGCAAGGTAATGACCTGAGTGATAAATTCATGGACCCGGCCTTGTTCAAGCAAGCCACGTTCATCGATAGGAAACTTGAGGAACCACAAAAACGGATCCTGGGCGCTAGCGGCGAGCTGCGGCCAAAAGACTAAAGCGAAACAGGCGTGTCCCTGCACCGGGTAAGGGTAGGGCATGGTCTGGTTTTCGATCGCGGCAAAGTCAGTGTTGCTGAGCGGCTGCACCAGCCGGCCGAGGTCGTAACAAAGATAGCTGCTTTGTCCTTCCTGAAGTAACTGCGTTAGGGTAGATAGACTCATTAAACTTGCATCGCACGTCATTTTGCTGAAAGATGTGCGGCATTATAACGTTTTAATAGTCGTGGAGGTAGTAATGGACCAACGACAACGCGCTGCCCGTTTACTTGAGCGCCTTGAAGCTGAACTCAATGGTCTTGGATTGTGGCAAAGTGAGTACCCGGCGCCACATGAGTTACAAAGTAGTGAGCCTTTTGCGATCGATAAACTCGATTTCCATCAGTGGCTACAATTTATTATGCTGCCGCGTATGTGGGATCTCATCGACGGTGAGCACCCGTTGCCGCAGAACATTGCAGTCAGTCCAATGGCTGCACATGTCTACCGTAATAAGTTGGAAAATCACGAGGGTTTGATCGTTATTCTGCGCGAATTCGATACTGTCCTTAGTGGAACTGACCCGTTAGCGGAAGATGTCTGAGCTTGACGTCGTTTACGACGATGCCTCTCTGATAGCTATTGATAAGCCAAGTGGCTTGTTAGTGCACCGTAGCTGGTTGGCAAAAGAAGCGACAGAATTTGCCCTGCAAAGGGTGCGGGATCAAATTGGTCAACGGGTTTACCCGGTGCATCGGCTGGACCGCCCGACCTCGGGCATTCTGTTGTTCGCTAAAGATGCCGACACTGCACGCCTGCTCACCCAGGCCTTTACCGAACGTCAGGTTCACAAAGGCTATCATGCTGTGGTCAGAGGCTATCTGGGCGATGGCTCTCTGGATTATCCACTGCGGGAAGAGCTCGATAAAATCGCTGACAAACACGCGGATCAAGATAAAGAACCGCAGCCAGCGGTCACCGATTATCAATGTCTGGCGCAGGTTGAACTGCCATTCAGTGTCAGTAAAAAACACAGCACCTCGCGTTATTCGCTGATGCATTTGCAGCCCAAGACCGGGCGCAAGCATCAGTTGCGCCGGCACATGTCCCATTTACGTCATCCCATTATTGGCGACACCAACCACGGTGATGGTCGCCATAACAGGTTTTTCCGGGAACAGTTTGATTGCCATCGCCTGTTGCTGGCGGCAACTTCGCTGGCGTTTGCGCATCCACATAGCGGCCAGGCAGTTGAGCTGCAACTGCCCATACCGGATGAATTGACGCGAGCCTTTCCGTCGCTACCTTAATCGGCGGCGCGCAACAACTCGTTAATACCGACTTTGGCGCGGGTTTTTGCATCAACCTTTTTGACAATAATGGCAGCGTACAAGCTGTAGTTGCCGTCTTTGCCTGGCAGCGTACCTGGCACGACCACGGCGCCTGCGGGAACACGGCCGTAATGGATTTCACCCGTTTCCCGGTCAAAAATCCGTGTGCTCTGACCGATGTAGACCCCCATAGAGATCACTGCACCTTCCTCAATAATAACGCCTTCGACAATTTCCGAACGCGCGCCGATAAAGCAGTTGTCTTCAATAATGGTTGGATTGGCCTGTAACGGCTCTAAAACACCACCGATACCAACGCCACCAGACAGATGAACGTTGCGACCGATTTGAGCACAGGAGCCAACGGTGGCCCAAGTGTCGACCATGCTGCCTTCACCGACGTAAGCGCCGATATTGACGTAGGAGGGCATGAGCACAACATTGCGACCAATATACGCACCTTTGCGAACCATAGCTGGAGGTACAACGCGCATGCCCTCAGCACGGAAACGTGCATCGTCATAACCGATGAACTTGCTGTCGACCTTGTCAAAGAAGCGGGTTTCGCCGCCGTTCATCAAGTGATTATCGTTAATGCGGAACGATAACAGCACCGCTTTCTTTAACCATTCATTGACGACCCAGCTGCCTTCCTGTTTTTCCGCAACGCGTAAACTGCCGTTGTCTATTTGGGCAATGACCTGCTCCAAATCCTGGCGCAACTGCGCCGGAACCTGTTTCGGAGATAACTCCGCGCGTTGCTCGAATGCTGCTTCGATGCGTTGTTGTAATTCAATCATTAGGGGGTCCTTTACAAAATAACTACAGGCTAGTTGTCATCAAGTGTGAGCATGATTTGTTCCCGTAAGGCATCGCATTGCTCCGGCGCCAATGCGGTATTGGCCTCGGTTGCGACGATGAACAAATCTTCTGCTTGTTCGCCGACGGTGGAGATTTTAGCAGTCAGAATATTTAAGTCGAGTTGTTGCAGTACGCGAGCTACCTGAGCAACCAGTCCCGGACGGTCCAGAGCGGTTAATTCAAAGGCGGTCCGGCGGGCGTTGCGCGAAGGCACAAATTCAACCTTGGTCGGCACTTTGAAACTGCGTAAGCGGCGCGGTAAGCGGCGCTGCGTGCTGGGCGCAGGGCGGCGGGCGCGCAGCACATCGTGTAACTCCTGCTTTAACCGTTCAATATGACGCGGATTGGTCAGTGGCTCGCCGTCATCCTGCAGCACCACGAAGGTATCCATAACGAAGCCATCGCGAGTCGCCAGGATCTGCGCATCATGGATACTCAGATTCTGGTGATCGAGGACCGCGGCGACTTCGGCAAATAAGTGCTCGTGTTCGAGGTGATAGATGAACAGCTCAGTGGTGCCCTGGCGATTTTCATCACCGACCAGAATCAGCGGCAACAGCTCATCGTCACTTACTGCCATAATGTACTGAGAATGCCAGGCAATTTGCTCAGGCTGGTGGCGGAGAAAATAATCCGCGGTAAACCGGGACCAGAGTTCCTGCACCTGCTGCACGGGGAAGCCGGCGCTTAATAGCAGTGCCATGGCATGAGCCTGATGCTCGTGAATGCGTTGCCGCATTTCCCGCTGCGGGGAAGGTTTTTGCTGCAGTAAATAATTCCTGGTGGCCTGATAGAGGTTTTCCAGCAGGGTCGCTTTCCAGTTATTCCACAAGCTGTTGTTGGTGGCCCGGATATCGGCCACTGTCAGGCAGTACAAGTAATCCAGACGTTGCGGAGTATCGACCTGGCGGGCGAATTCCTCGATCACTTCAGGGTCATGAATATCGCGCTTTTGCGCAGTCACGGACATGTATAAATGCTGGCGCACCAGCCACGCGACCAGGTCAGTATCCTGTTCATCAAGACCATGTTGCAGGCCAAAATTACGGGCGTCGAGCTCACCCAGTTCGGAATGATCACCGCCACGGCCTTTGGCAATGTCATGGAAGACCCCGGCTAAATACAGCAATTCTGGCTTGTCCATGGCGGCCACGATGCTGGCGCAAAGAGGAAATTCTTCTTCACCACTGGCGGTAGTATAGCGATACAGATTACGCACCAGCCGGAAGGTGTGCTCGTCGACGGTGTAGGCATGAAACAAGTCAAACTGCATCTGGCCGACAATTTGTGCCCATTGTGGCAGGTAGTGCGCCATTATTTTGTGTCGGTGCATCAGCTCAAACGCAAGCCCACAGCCGCGCGGGTGTCGCAATAAGCGCATAAATAGCTCACGACAGGCGGCGACGTCGCTTAACGGGTGGTTGAGTTCACGGCGCGCATTGCGCAGCAGCCGGATAGTGTGGGCCCGGATGTAGCGAATTTCAGGGTGTTCCGCGATTGCCAGGAATAACTCCAGCAGGTGCTCGGGTTCGGCAAAAACATCGTCACTTTGCGCCGCAATACTTTCACCCAAGACTTTAAAATTACGGTCAATGGTGAAGCTGGTAAGATCTTTGGCACTACTAAGAATGGTCTGGGCGAAGAACTGCAGCAACATATCATTGAGTTCGCTGACATCCACTACCGCGTTGAAATAATCTTTCATCATGGCTTCGACGGCTGCCTTGCCGCGGCCTTCATAGCCCATACGCGCCGCGACAGCGGGTTGATGATCGAACAGCAGGCGATCTTCTTTCTTCCCGGCTTCCAGATGGAGAGCAAAGCGAATGCGCCATAAAAACTCCTGACACTCCCGCAATTCGAGCAGTTCAGCGGCACTGATATAATTGTACTGCACCAGGCTTTCATCGCTTTGAGTATGGAAGTGGCGTTTAGCGATCCAGCCGATAGTCTGGATGTCGCGCAAGCCCCCCGGACTGCTTTTAATATTGGGTTCGAGGTTGTACGAGGTACCATGGAATTGCTGGTGGCGCTCGTTTTGCTCATCGAGCTTGGCGTGATAAAACTGATCACTGGTCCAGGGGAAGTCAGTATGGATCAGTTGCCGAAGGGCCTGTTCGAGGTCGGCGTTACCACTGATAAAGCGCTGTTCCAGCAGGCTGGTAGCGACACTGGTATCCGCCGCAGCTTCGCGCTGGCAATCGTTCAGCGTTCGTACACTGTGGCCGACATCCAGGCGCAGATCCCAAAGCATTTGCACGAGACTGGTAATCGCCTGCTGGGCTTTATTGCACAGCGCAGAGCTATGCAAAAACAATAAGTCGATATCGGAGTGGGGGTGCAAGGTACCGCGGCCATAACCGCCGACTGCAATCAAGGCTAACTCAGTTTCATCCAGACCGAGCTGTTGCCAGAGTTGCCGTAGCAGGTTATCAATAAAGGCACTGCGGTCGGTCAGCAGGCTCTCGATATCGGCAGTAATAAAGGCTTCGGCGGACCAGCGCTGGTAACGCTCTAAACAGTCGCGACCAGCGCTTATGGTAATTGGCTTCGGCCATTCAATGTCCGCCACAGAAGTCGTCATTACGAGGCTTCCGAGTGCTCAATCACCCGCGGGAAATCTTCATCGCTGCGCAAGGTTAAGACTTCAACGCCAGTTGCAGTAACCAGCAGGGTGTGCTCCCACTGAGCGCTTAAGCTGCGATCTTTGGTCAATACGGTCCAGCCGTCACGTAACAATTTGGTGTGACGTTTGCCGGCATTCACCATAGGCTCGATAGTAAAACACATTCCCTCTTTCAGCACTTCGCCCGTCCCCGGACTCCCGTAATGCAGAATTTGCGGTTCTTCATGAAAGACAGCGCCAATGCCGTGGCCACAGTATTCACGTACAATCGAATAGCCATGCTGCTCGGCGTGCTTCTGAATCACTGCGGCGAAGTCGCCAATGGGTAGGCCAGGGCGAACCATCTCAACGGCTTTATAAAGCGATTCCTGAGTGACACGAATTAAGCGCTCAGCAAGGATACTGGGTTTGCCAACGACAAACATTTTCGAGGTATCGCCGTGGTAACCGTCGAGCTTGACGGTGACATCCAGGTTGAGAATATCGCCATCTTTTAGCGGTTTTTCGTTCGGGATGCCGTGACAAACCACGTGGTTCAATGAGGTACATACCGACTTAGGGAAGCCATGGTAGTTCAGAGGCGCAGGGTAGGCATCGTGGGCGACAATGTAGTCATGACAGATCTTATCGATTTCTTCTGTAGTGACACCCGCTTTAATGTGCGGCCCAATCATTTCTAATACTGATGCGGCAAGTTTGCCCGCGGCGCGCATTTTTTCAATTTCGTCCGGCGTTTTGATGGTAATACTCATGCCTCGTCCTATATCATGCTGAAACCTTGTTTAATGGCGCCTATAGTAGCATTTGCCAGGCGCACGGGGAAGCTCTTACAACGCCAATAAAGCTTGCGCCGCGAGGCCTTTTCATGGTATAAAGCGCCCGCAATTTCGATTGCACTAGTAATTCACTAATTTAAACCACACACATACATCGACACATAGGTCGGGGTGCTCAAGGCGAAAGCTACGGGTCGAACTATGGGATGTATGGAGGCATAACCCCTAATAAGGAAAGAGAAATGGCTAACGTATCAATGCGTGATATGCTCAAAGCTGGTGTGCACTTTGGCCACCAAACCCGCTTTTGGAACCCGAAAATGAAGCCTTATATTTTCGGCGCTCGTAACAAAATTCATATCATCAATCTGGAAAAAACCGTACCGATGTTCAACGACGCGTTGAACTCACTGCAACACGTTGCTGCAAACAAAGGTAAAATCTTGTTTGTTGGTACTAAGCGTGCCGCAGCTGAATCGGTAAAAGAAGCCGCGACCAACTGTAACCAGTTCTTCGTCAACCACCGCTGGTTAGGTGGTATGTTGACCAACTGGAAAACTGTTCGTCAGTCGATCAAACGCCTGAAAGAGCTCGAAACAATGAGCCAGGACGGTACCTTTGAGAAGTTGACCAAGAAAGAAGCCTTGGTAAACACCCGCGAAATGGAAAAGCTTGAAAAGAGCTTGGGCGGCATCAAAGATATGGCAGGCTTGCCAGATGTACTATTCGTTATCGATGCTGATCACGAACACATCGCGATCAAAGAAGCGAACAACCTTGGGATTCCAGTTATCTCAGTCGTTGATACCAACTCCAATCCAGATGGCGTAGATTACGTTATCCCTGGTAACGACGATGCGATCCGCGCAGTACAATTGTACTTGAACGCTGCTGCAGCTGCTGTCAACGAAGCACGTGGTGCTGTAGTTGAAGGTAAAGCTGACGACTTCGTTGAAGCGGAAGAAACTGAATAAACCATCCGAATAGAGGAAATTTACACATGGCTATTACAGCAGCTCTGGTAAAAGAACTGCGCGAGCGCACAGGCGCTGGCATGATGGATTGCAAAAAAGCTTTGGAAGAAACCAACGGTGACATCGAAGCTGCCATCGAGAACATGCGTAAGAGCGGTCAAGCGAAAGCAGCTAAGAAAGCTGGTCGCGTTGCTGCTGAAGGTGTCATTTTGACTAAAGCCGAAGGTAATGTCGGTACTTTGGTTGAATTGAACTGCGAAACTGACTTTGTTGCCCGTGACGAGAACTTCCTGTCATTTGGTGAGAAGGTTATCGAAGCAGCGTTTGCGAACAAAGAAACTGATGTTGAGAAGCTGAAAGCGACCGATATCGGCGACGGTACTGTTGAAGAAGTTCGTGAGCGACTGGTTGCTAAAATCGGTGAGAACATGAATGTTCGCCGCGTGATCACTGTTGAAGGTGGTGACCTGGTCGAAGCTTATGTTCACGGCGGTCGTATCGGCGTATTGGTTGCCATCACTGGTGGTGACAAAGAGCTGGCCAAAGACTTGGCAATGCATGTAGCGGCAAGCGCTCCACAGTTTGTGAAGCCAGAAAACGTTGATGCTGAAGTTGTTGAGCAAGAGCGTAAAATCCAGCTGGATATCGCTATGCAAAGCGGCAAGCCACAGGAAATCGCTGAGAAAATGGTTGAAGGTCGTATGCGTAAGTTCACTGGCGAGATCAGCCTGACTGGTCAAGCATTTGTGAAAGACCCTTCCATGACTGTTGGTGATTTGCTGAAGCAGAAAAATGCTGATGTACTGACCTTCGTACGTTTCGAAGTTGGTGAAGGTATCGAGAAGAAATCGGAAGATTTCGCTGCTGAAGTACAAGCTCAAATGGCTGCTGCGAAAAAGGCGTAATGCCCATGTCGCTATCGACGACGCAGAGTTAGAGCTAAAGAAACCGCATCCTACTTTGTTGGGATGCGGTTTTTTTTCGCGTAGAGTGAGACTATGCATTTAATGCAATCCAATTTCATCGTTTATGCTGCACAGGGAGCAACCATATGACCGCAACGACAAAACCTGCCTACCGACGCATTTTACTTAAGCTAAGTGGCGAAGCATTAATGGGCGATGAACCCTTCGGCATTGATGCCAAGGTCCTTGACAGGATGGCCCACGAAATCAAAGAGTTAGTGGAACTTGGTGTGCAGGTCGGTTTAGTCATCGGTGGTGGCAATTTGTTCCGCGGTGAAGGCTTAGCCAAAGCGGGCATGAACCGGGTTGTTGGCGACCATATGGGTATGCTGGCAACGGTCATGAATGGTCTGGCCATGCGTGATGCGCTGCATCGGGCGTTCGTCAATGCGCGGTTAATGTCTGCGATCGAATTGAATGGCGTCTGCGACAGCTACAACTGGGCGGATGCGATAAGTTTATTGAAGTCTGGTCGCGTAGTGATCTTCTGCGCCGGTACTGGAAACCCATTTTTTACAACTGATTCTGCAGCTTGTTTGCGCGGTATCGAAATCGAGGCGGAGCTGGTTTTAAAAGGCACCAAAGTTGATGGCGTCTATTCTGCTGATCCAAATACCGACAGCAATGCACAACTCTATCCGCAAATCAGTTATAATGATGTACTGCAACAACAGTTAAAAGTGATGGACCTTGCAGCATTTACTCTGGCACGCGATCATAAATTGCCGATCCGCGTTTTCAATATGAACAAGCCAGGCGCTCTGCGCGCAGTGATTATGGGCTCCGAAGAAGGGACCTTGATTGCCAGCGACGAAATGCTGGAACGGTTGTCATCAAGAATTTAAAAAAAGGGAAAGCACTGTGATTAACGAAATTAAACAAGATGCCAAGCAACGTATGGAAAAAACCGTCGAAGCGTTGCGCTCACAAATCTCAAAAGTCCGTACAGGGCGTGCACACCCAAGTATTCTGGATAGCATAACGGTGAATTATTACGGTACTGAAACACCGTTGAAACAGCTTGCCAATATTACTATCGAAGATTCGCGTACGCTCGCTTTGACCGTTTTCGATAAGGGCTCCAGCGCTGCAGTTGAAAAAGCGATCATGACCTCGGATCTAGGTTTGAATCCCGCTTCAGCAGGAGCTGTGATTCGTATCCCATTACCAGCTCTGACAGAAGAACGTCGCCGTGATCTGGTGAAAATCGTGCGTGCAGAAGCAGAACAAGGCCGCGTCGCCATTCGTAACATTCGCCGTGATGCCAACAGTGATCTGAAAGAACTGTTGAAAGAGAAAGAAATCACTGAAGATGATGAGCGTCGTGGCAATGATGAAATCCAGAAGCTGACTGATACCTACGTAGCTAAAGTCGATGAATTGTTAGCGAATAAAGAAAAGGACTTGATGGAAGTCTAAGTTACCGCTTTACATCTCATTGGTTCCAGGCGCCGTGTTCGGTTACACTCGCACGGCGTTTTTATTTTTACGGCAGCGCGAATGGATAACATTGACTTCGAACAAATTAGACTACCCAAACATGTCGCTATTATTATGGATGGTAATGGCAGATGGGCGCAGCTGCGCGGAAAACATCGCACCTTTG
Source organism: Pseudidiomarina terrestris (assembly GCF_030466405.1). Taxonomy (GTDB): domain Bacteria; phylum Pseudomonadota; class Gammaproteobacteria; order Enterobacterales; family Alteromonadaceae; genus Pseudidiomarina; species Pseudidiomarina terrestris. The sequence goes on from NZ_JAGGJF010000002.1 coordinate 290,044, forward strand.
GGCATAAAGCAGGTGCTGATGCCGTGCGTCGTGCAGTCACCTTTGCCCGACAAAAGGGTATCGAGTCACTGACTCTGTTTGCCTTCAGCAGTGAGAACTGGAAGCGGCCGCCACAGGAAGTGTCGGTGCTCATGGACTTGTTCTTTACCGTACTGAAGCGCGAAGTAAAAAAGCTCCATAAGCACAATGTCCGCTTACGCATTATCGGCGATAAGCAAGGCTTCTCGGAGAAATTGCAGCAGCGCATCAATGATGCTGAACAACTGACTGCCGCCAATACTGCCTTAACTCTCAATATCGCTGCTAACTACGGGGGGCGCTGGGATATTACCCAGGCTGCAAAGCAGTTGGCGGCAGCTGTACAAGCGGGTAAGCTAAGCAGTGAGGCTATTACCGAAGAGATGCTCGCTAACGAACTCTGTCTGGCGGAGCAGCCGGCTCCGGATCTGCTGATCCGAACTGGCGGCGAACATCGGGTGAGTAACTTTTTATTGTGGCAACTCGCCTACGCTGAGTTCTACTTCGCTGATGTACTTTGGCCTGACTTTGATGAGCAAGCTTTTGCTCGCGCAATCGCCGATTTTAGCTGTCGCGAACGACGCTTTGGTCTTACCAGCGAGCAGGTGCAGCAAGCGATTCTCGATACTGACGTAACTTCTGGGGAGTAAGCGTGTTAAAACAACGTCTAATAACAGCTCTCATTCTTCTGCCCCTTGCATTGTACTGTGTCTTTGGTCTTGCACTTGAGTGGTTTGCAGTGGTCATCACCCTGGTGATGGCGGCTGCTGCGTGGGAATGGTCACCTATTATGGGGCTTAAGCGCCCGGTAAGCCGTATTGGCTATACGCTGTCGGTGGTGGTGGCACTTGCCGCTTTGCAATACTGGCTGCCGCTTTCACAGATCTGGCAAAACCAACAGCTGCATCCAGTTTATTTCTGGCTGATGGTCGCCGGTGGACTGTGGTGGGCGGTTGCTACTTTGTTAGTTCTGAATTACCCAAATAGTCGTCGTTTATGGTCAAGAACACGCTCTATTGTTGGCGTGTTTGGCTACCTTACCTTGATCCCTGCTGCAGCTGGCATGTTTGCCGTACGTTCATTGAATTATCAGACTGAGCCTTTATTCGGTGGCTTTGTGCTGTTATTTATTCTGTTACTGGTATGGGCGGCTGACGTCGGCGCTTATTTTGCTGGTGTGCGTTATGGCCGCAATAAGCTGATGCCAGCGGTGAGTCCCGGTAAAACCATGGAAGGCCTATGCGGCGGTATTGCGTTGGCGTTTGTGGTGATGATGGTGGTCGCACAATGGGTACAGGTACCAGCATCTCAATACAGTGGCTTTTATTTCACCGGATTGCTAACGGTGGTGGTATCGGTGTTTGGGGATTTAACCGAAAGTATGTTCAAGCGTTATGCTGGGGTGAAAGATAGTGGCTCTTTGCTACCAGGCCATGGCGGTATACTTGATCGTATCGATAGCCTGACCGCGGCATTACCTGTCTTTACGCTTGCCTATTTGTGGTTGTTAGTATGATGCACAAGCTGTGTTTGCTCGGTGCCACGGGCTCGATTGGAACAAGTACACTGGCTGTTTTACGCGAACAACCGGACCGCTTTCAGTTAACCGCAGTCACTGCCCACCGCAATGTTGAACAGATGCGCACTATTTGCGAGGAATTTCAGCCTGAGGTTGCGGTCATGGTGGATGAACAGGCCGCACGGGATCTGGCTGAGGTACTTAAAGGTCGTGCTACGCAGGTTTTAAGTGGCGCGCAAGCGGTCGCCGATATTGCTGCAGCGAGTAACAGTGACACTGTGATGGCGGCCATTGTTGGCGGTGCTGGTCTGGTACCTACCTTTGCAGCAGTAACCGCGGGTAAGCGCGTATTACTGGCAAACAAAGAAGCACTGGTCATGTCCGGGCAACTCTTTATTGATGCGGCGGCGAGTAGCGGCGCACAAATCCTTCCCGTTGACAGTGAACACAATGCTATTTTCCAGTGCTTACCGGCTGAGGTGCAACAACAACTTGGCCATTGCGATCTGAGCGCAGCGGGGATCCATAAGATCCTGCTGACCGGCTCCGGCGGTCCTTTTCGTGAGCTGCCCCTGGCAGAGCTGGCTGCACAAACGCCGGCCGCAGCCTGTGCGCATCCGAACTGGGACATGGGACAAAAGATCTCGGTTGATTCAGCAACCATGATGAACAAGGGGCTCGAGTACATTGAGGCCCGCTGGTTATTCAACTGTAATGAAGCGCAGCTGGATGTCGTACTGCATCCGCAAAGTGTGATCCATTCTATGGTGAGCTACAAAGATGGCTCGGTGTTGGCGCAAATGGGCCAGCCGGACATGCGTACGCCTATCGCGCACTGCCTGAGTTTCCCTGAGCGCATCGAGAGCGGTGTAGCACCCCTTGATTTTCTGAGTATAGGCCAGTTGAATTTTGCGGCCGCCGATAGCGCGCGTTATCCGTGTTTGGAGCTGGCTATGCAAGCCTGTTGGCAAGGTCAGTGGGCAACAACCACACTCAATGCCGCCAACGAAGTTGCCGTTGCAGCCTACTTAGCTGGACAGATCAAATTTACTGGCATTGCCAGTGTATGTCGCGCGGCGCTGGAACAGATCCAGCAAGGTAATAATGCGGTTGCGTTGAACTCCATTGCCGCAATCTTGTCCTTAGATGAGCAAGCACGTGCCATTGCGCGTGAACGAATTAAACAGGTTGAAGCATGCTAGATATTATTTGGTCGCTAGGGGCATTCGTTGTCACTCTAGGGGTACTGGTGACCTTTCATGAGTTTGGTCATTTCTGGGTTGCCCGCAAGTGCGGTGTTAAGGTACTGACATTCTCAGTAGGCTTCGGTAAAGCGTTCTGGCAGCGGACGGGCAAAGACGGCACTGTGTATCAGCTGAGTCGTATCCCCTTGGGTGGCTATGTTCGTATGCTCGACGAGCGCGTTGATGACGTTAAACCAGCAGATCGCGACAAAAGCTTTAATTCAAAGTCCGTCGGGCAACGTGCAGCTATTATAGCCGCGGGACCGGCAGCGAACTTTCTTCTCGCGGTGGTTGTGCTCTGGGGCATGTTTGTCATTGGCGTGCCATCGGTCAAACCTATGCTAGGCAGTGTTACGCCGAACTCAATCGCCGCCCAGGCCGACTGGCCAACACCTGCTGAAATTATCTCAGTGAATGGCGCGGAAACGGAAGACTGGCAACAGGTGAATCTGGCCTTTGCGTCGGCCTTAGGTGAAGACAAAGCAACCGTCACCGTGCGCGATGAGCAACAGCGTACGCGTACCTTAACTCTGGATATCAGCTCATGGCGACTGGGCAATGAACAGGTGCCTACTTTTATGGCGCTTGGCTTGCAACCCTACCAGCCTGAAATCTTTACAGAGTTAGACTATGTTCAGGAGAATTCACCCGCTGCAGAGGCAGGACTGCAGGAAGGTGATAAAATTGTCGCCTTTGACGGAACTCTCATGAGTGATTGGTCTCAAATACGAGACGCAATTATGGCGGTACCTGGCGCTGAAGTGGAGATGACAGTTGAACGCCAGCAGGTGGAACAGACGATTCAGGTCACCATCGGCGAACGTGAAGTCAATGGGCAAACTTATGGTTATCTAGGAGTGGAGCCGCGTCGTGAAGCTTACCCGGAAGCATATCGATTTGTGCAACAATACGGTATAGTGGACGGCCTAGTGAAAGGCGCTGAACGCACCTGGGAATTAATGGTTCTCAGTGTGAAGATGATTGGCAAATTAATAACCGGAACAGTATCGGTCACGAACTTAAGTGGCCCGGTAGCTATCGCAGAAGGAGCCGGTGTATCTGCGAGCTACGGATTGGTTTACTTTTTAGGGTTTCTCGCGCTAATCAGTGTTAATCTCGGTATCATTAATCTGGTACCATTGCCGATGCTTGATGGCGGGCACTTAATGTTCCTCGCGATTGAAAGTGTGCGCAAGAAAGAGGTCTCAGAGCGAGTCCAGGAGATTAGCTACCGAATTGGTGGCGCACTGATTTTTGCACTGATGGCAATTGCGATTAGCAATGATGTTTTACGATTGCTTCGGTGAGAATAAATTTACAATAAACAAATAAGTAGCACAGAATGACGTTGAAAAAGCTATTTTTAAGCGCCCTTGTAGCGGGCGCCGCATTACCAGCCTACAGTGCTGACGAATTTGTCGTAGAAGATATTCGGGTTCGCGGTTTACAGCGTGTGGCTTTAGGCGCAGCTTTAACCTACATTCCAATTCGCGTAGGCGATAGTATCGACAGTGAGAATATTCAGACATCAGTTCGCTCGTTGTATTCATCGACTCACTTCAATGACATTGTGGTTCGTCGTGTTGGCGACACACTGATTTTTGAGGTCACTGAGCGTCCTACAATCAGCGCCATTGAGTTTGACGGTAACAAAGACATCAAAGATGAACAGCTGGTCCAAAGTTTGACGGATCAGGGCATCATCGAAGGTGAGCCGCTTGATTTGACTACTATTTCCAGCATCGAAACGGGGTTAGAAGACTTTTACCATTCGATCGGAAAATACAGCGCCGAAGTCAACGTTAATATCATCAAACTGCCACGTAACCGCGTGCGCCTGGAAATTGATTTCGACGAAGGTGAGTCTGCGGAAATCCAACAAATTAACATTGTTGGTAACAGTGTATTTAGCGATGAAGAACTCTTAGCTAACCTGGAGCTTAAAGACCGGTTGCCGTGGTGGAACTTCCTCGGTGTGCGTCAGTATCAGAAACAACAGCTTAGCGGCGATTTGGAAACCTTAGAGTCGTTTTATAAAGACCGTGGTTACCTGACCTTCCAGCTCGAGTCTGTACAGGTGAGCATGACTCCGGATCGTTCTGGTGTTTATATCACCCTGAATATCGACGAAGGCGAGATCTTCAATGTGCGTGAGACGCGCGTGATGGGTGATCTCCGTGGCCAGGACGAAGTCGTTAAACGCTTAACCAAAATTGAACCAGGCACGCGCTACAGTGCGGCCCAGGTGACTTATCTTGAAGAGCTGGTAGCTAAAGTTTATGGCCGTTATGGCTATGCCTACCCGGAAGTCCGGGCCATTCCAGAGCTCGACAGAGAGACCAAAGAAGTTGATTTGATCTTCTCAATTAACCCGGGTAAACGCGTTTACGTGAACCGTATCAAGTTCCGCGGCAACAGCGTTACCGAAGATGAAGTTCTGCGTCGCGAAATGCGTCAGTTTGAAGGTTCACCGCTGAATGACGAACTTGTTGAGCAAGGTAAAGTGCGCTTAGAGCGTCTGGGCTTCTTTGAAACGGTCGAAAGTTCAACCAACCGTGTAAGCGGCCGGCAGGACCTTGTTGATATCGAGTACCTGGTCAAAGAGCAACCCTCTGGCTCGTTTAACTTCATGTTGGGTTATGGCGATTACTCAGGACTGCAACTTGGCGTTGGCGTGTCGCAGGATAACTTTCTGGGCACAGGTAACCGGGCAGCAATTAACGTCAACACCAACCGTTTTAATAAATCCGTTAGCTTGTCCTACATGGACCGTTATTTCACCAAAGATGGCGTGAATCTATCCGGCCAGATGTTTTTGAGTGAGTTCGATGCCGGACGCCAGGAGAACCTGATTCGCTACAACACGAAACGCTTAGGCGTTGGTGGCAATCTGAGCTTCCCAATCAACGAGGTTTCGAGTCTAAGTTTCGGCGCGATGGCACGTCGTGAAGAAGTGACCAACGTCGAAGGTTATGAACAGGTGAAACGCTTCTATCAACCGTATCTGGATACTCAGGATCCAAATTCGGGTGTGGCCTTTGACATGTTCTCGCTGGAAGCGGGCTGGCAGCGCGTTACTCTGAACCGCGGAACTTATCCGACGGCCGGGACCTCAAACAGAATTAATGCCGAAGTCACAGTACCAGGTAGTGATATCCGTTACTTCCGGGTCAGCTATGATTTCAAACATTACTTACCTATTACCAAAGACCACAGTTTTGTGCTCTTAACGCGCCTGAACGTTGGCTACGGTAACGGTTATGGCTCAGATGATAAGGGCAATGATTACATTTTCCCATTCTATGAGAACTTCCGCATCGGTGGTAATGACAGCTTACGTGGCTTTGAAGCCAACACCGTAGGTCCGCGTGCGGTTTACCGCTACCCTGACACAATCACAGGTCCACCGAACTATTATGGTGTGCCCACGGATTTGCCAGTCGGTCCTGGTGCTGATACTTTAGCGGTAAGCCAATACTCAGTGGGCGGCAACGCCATGTACACTGGTGGTATTGAATTAATCGTACCAACGCCTTTGGTCGGTGAAGAGACGAAAAACTCAGTTCGTACCAGTATCTACGTTGACGTAGGTAGTGTCTGGGATACTGAATTCCAATACGAAGAGTTCAGCCAGTTACAGCGAACAGGTAACACTAACTTCCGGTTGTACGACTTTAGTTCACCGAGTTTATATCGGGCGTCTGCAGGTATCGCCGTACAATGGCTATCACCTATGGGACCTTTGACCTTTGCTCTGGGTCGTCCGATCAAAACCTATGATGGCGACCGTACGCAAAGCTTTAGTTTCAACTTTGGCACGACTTTCTAAGAAGCATAAACGAGTCGGGCTATTACATTTTGAATGACAGGAGTATTCACGTGAAAGTATTAATGAAAACGACAGTTGCTGCAGCAATCTTATCAACGGCATTTTTTGCCAACGCTGCTGAAGCACAGCAAAAAATTGGCGTAGTAAGCATGCAAAATGTTTTGCAACAGCTGCCACAAACTCAGCAAATCTCTGCGCGTCTGCAAGAAGAATTTGCCAGTGATTTCGCCGAATTAGAAAAAATGACGACCGAACTTCAAGGCCTGCAGGAAAAAGCTGAGCGTGACGCACAAATCATGTCACCGACTGAGCGTCTGCAACTGAGCCGTGAAATTGAACTGCTGGAAACTCGCCGTCAGCTGAAGTACAAAGCTTTGCGTGAAGACAGCGAGCGCCGTCAGCAGGAAGAGCGTAACAAACTGATGCGCGATATCGTTCGCGAAGCACAAGCACTTGCTCAAGCGCAAGGGTATGACATGGTCTTGAACGATGGTTCAGTGCTTTATGCAACTGAAGCCTTAGACCTGACCAATGCTGTGCTGCAAAAAATGACGGCCGGAAACTAAGAGCAATGCAGCAACAAACACTGCAACAATTGGCATCCGTCATTGATGCCGACGTTGTCGGCGATGAGCAACAGCTCATCACCGGCGTTGCAACTCTTGCCTCGGCTCAGTCGGGGCAAATTGCATTTTTGGCCAATGAAAAGTACCGTGCCCAGCTTGAATCAACAAAAGCCAGCGCAGTGATCGTCGCGCCCAATGTTGAGCTTCCTGCAGGGTTATCTGCTTTGGTCACCAAAAATCCTTATGCGGGTTTCGCTAAGATTGCACAACAGCTTGATACCACGCCAAGAGCTGCCTCAGAAGGTATTGATCCTTCCGCGCAAATTGCGACAACGGCACAACTTGGAACGCAAGTTGCGGTCGGGCCGTTGACCATCATCTCCGACCATGCCGAGATTGGTGATAACGTGCAAATCGGAGCAGGCTGCTACATCGGTCCTGGCGTAAAAATTCAGGCAAACACTAAAATCTGGCAGCAAGTTGTGATCTATCATGACTGTGAAATTGGCGCAAACTGTCTGGTGCATAGTGGCGTAGTGATTGGCGCTGATGGTTTTGGTTGGGCGAACGAAGCCGGGAAATGGGTGAAAATTCCACAACTGGGGCGCGTTATTATCCATGATCGTGTCGATATTGGTGCCAATACCACTATTGATCGCGGCGCTCTGGACGATACCATTATCAGCAGTGGCTGTATCATCGATAACCAATGCCAGATCGCGCATAACGTCTTTATTGATGAAGATACCGCAATTGCGGGCTGCACCGTATTGGCGGGTAGTTGCCGCATCGGTAAACGTTGCCTGATTGGTGGTGCGACAGCGATCAACGGTCACATTGAAATCTGCGACGATGTGCAAATTAGCGGGTTTTCTATGGTGATTAAAGCTATCACTGAACCTGGTGTTTACGCGTCCGGGATTCCGGCTGCGCCGCATCGCGAATGGCGCCGTAATGGTGCGCGGTTCCGCCAGCTTGATGATCTGTTCCAGCGCGTGAAAAAAATCGAGAAAAAACTCACCGATTGAACTTTATAATTGGAGATCCAATTTTGTCTGTCTCTGACTCAGCTTTTAATATTCAAGAAGTCATGCGCTTATTGCCGCATCGTTATCCTTTCTTATTAGTGGATAAGGTGGTCAGTTGTGATGCGCAGACTAAAATTCATGCAGTGAAAAATATCACTGTAAATGAAAACCTGTTTACCGGGCATTTTCCGGGAAATCCTATTTTCCCCGGGGTCTTGATTCTGGAAGCTTTAGCTCAGGCAGCAGGTTTGCTTGGCTTTAAAATCACCGAAAGCAAGCCGGGCGCGAATGACCTATACTTGTTTGCAGGCGTTGATAACGCACGGTTTAAACGTCAGGTTTTACCGGGTGATGCACTGCATTTACACGTCACGTTTGAGAAAGAACGACGCGGTATCTGGGTGTTCAAAGGACGCGCCGAAGTCGACGGCGAACTGGCTTGCAGTGCCGATATCATTTGCGCGAGAAGAGAAACTTAAGTGATTCATCCTACAGCGATTATTGATAGTAAAGCGAGTATTGGCAATAACGTTGAAATCGGTCCCTACAGCATTATCGGGGCCGATGTTGTGATTGGCGATGACTGTTGGATTGGTCCTCATGTTGTGTTGAAAGGACCAACGGTTCTGGGCAAAGGCAACCGCATTTTTCAGTTCGCTTCTGTGGGCGAAGATTGCCAGGACAAAAAATACAATGGCGAGCCCACCCGGTTAGAGATTGGCGATAACAATGTTATCCGGGAGTCGGTCACGATTCACCGGGGCACCATACAAGATCAGAGTCTGACGCGAATCGGCAGCAATAACCTGTTGATGGCTTATGTGCATGTGGCGCACGACTGTATGGTCGGTGATAACGTGATTCTTGCCAATAACACCACACTCGCCGGCCATGTGCATGTGGGGGACTGGGCGATTCTGGGTGGTTTTACCGGCGTTCATCAGTTCTGTCACATCGGTGAGCATGCCTTCACTGCAGTCAACTCTGTGGTGGTGCAGGATATTCCTCCCTACGTGATGGCCCAGGGGCACAACGCCGTGCCACGCACGATCAATAGCGAAGGCCTGAAGCGCCGGGGCTTCACTAAAGAACAAGTGATGACCATAAAGCGTGCTTATAAAACCCTTTACCGACAAGGTCTGACGGTCGACGAGGCGGTGCAGGAAATGCAAAGTTGGCAGGCCAGCGAGCTCGATGACTTCATCCGTTTCGTCCAGCAAAGCTCACGCGGTATTATTCGTTAAACTATGGGCAAAAACACACCTTTACTGATCGCGGTGATTGCCGGAGAGCATTCGGGCGATCTGCTTGGTGCGGGATTGCTGCGCGAGCTTAAGCAGCAGCATCCGGGCGTGCGCTTTATCGGCGTCGGTGGTCCTTTAATGGAAGCTGAAGGCTTGCAAAGCCTTATCCCCATGGAGGACCTTGCTGTGATGGGCCTGGTCGAGGTGCTTGGCCGGCTGCGGACCCTGCTCAATCACCGTAAGCGCTTAGTGGCTACTTTTCTGGAACAAGCTCCGGATGTTTTCATCGGCATCGATGCGCCTGATTTTAACTTACCTATCGCCAGGCGTCTGAAGGCACACGGTATTGCCACAATGCATTACGTCAGTCCCAGTGTCTGGGCCTGGCGACAGGGGCGAATTAAGGGAATTAAAGCCAGTGTCGATCACGTTCTATGCTTACTGCCTTTCGAGAAAGAGTTTTACGACAAACACCGTTTAGCTGCTACCTTTGTAGGTCACCCACTTGCTGATAGCATCCCCATGCACTGGGATCGGCAGCAGGCGCAGCAGGAGCTCGCGCTTAAACTGGGTGAGAAGAAACGTGTGATTGCACTTCTGCCGGGTAGTCGTGGCGGTGAAATTGCCCGCTTAGGTCCGGTATTTTTGCAAGCTGCTCAGCTGTATTTACAACGCCATCCCGACACCCTGTTCATAAGCCCAATGATCTCTCCAGCTCGTGCTGAGCAGTTCCGTGCCATGCAACAACAACTAGCACCTGAGCTACCCCTGCAATTGCTGGACGGACAGTCGCGCAAGGCCATGGCTGCTGCCGATGGACTCGTGCTGACCTCAGGCACGGTGACCCTGGAAGCGATGTTGATTAAACGGCCGATGGTGGTCGCCTACCGCTTCAGCTGGTTAACCTTCCAGATCATGCGCCGTATGTTTAAAGCCGCTTTTTTCAGCCTGCCTAATCTGCTGGCCGGGCGCGAACTGGTACCTGAGTTACTGCAAAGTGATGTCAATCCAGAAAGCATTGTACAGGCATTGGAAAAGCAACTGGACGCCGCCGACCATGGCCAACTATTGCATACCTTTACCAAGCTTCATACCGACCTGCAGCGTGATGCTGATGCAGTCAGCGCAAGGGTCGCTCTGGAACTGGCGCAATCCTCTCAAAGTTCGAATTAATCGAACGTAAACCCCATTATTTCGCACTAATCATTCCATTTGTCACCAGCTATACTTAGAGTTCACAGATAAAAGAGGTGAACAATGGGCTTATTAGTTGATGGAAAATGGCAGGACAAATGGTACGACACCGAGGAAAACGACGGCCGCTTTGAACGCAGCGAGTCGCAGTTTCGCAACTGGTTAAGTGCTGATCCTGACGCTGAGTTTCCTGCAGAATCCGGACGGTATCATCTGTACGTGTGTTACGCCTGTCCCTGGGCGCATCGAACGCTGATCTTCAGAAAACTTAAGGGCCTCGAAGAGCATGTTTCAATGTCTGCCGTACACCCACTGATGCTGGAGAATGGCTGGGAGTTTGGCGATGACATTCTCGCTGATCCCTTGTACCAACAAGACTATCTGTATGAGTTGTACCTACGTGCCGATGATAATTATAGCGGCCGGGTCACAGTGCCGGTGTTATGGGATAAGAAAAAGCAGACCATTGTCAGTAACGAATCGGCGGATATTATCCGCATGTTGAATAGTGCCTTTGACAGCATCACGGGCAATACCCTGGACTTTTACCCGCAAGCTTTACGAAACAACATCGACAGTATTAATGACAAGGTCTACGACACCATCAATAACGGTGTGTATAAATGTGGCTTTGCGACCCGGCAGAAGGCGTATAATGATGCCTATGATGAACTTTTCGCGAGCCTTGATGACATTGAAGAGCGGCTTAGCTCGCAGCGTTTTCTGGTGGGTGATCAGGTAACTGAAGCGGATTGGCGGTTGTTTACGACGCTGGTGCGCTTTGACGCAGTCTACTACAGTCACTTTAAAACCAATCAGCAACGCATTCAGGATTATCCGGCGATATGGGATTACGTCAAAGCCCTGTATCAGGTTCCTGGCGTTGCTGAGACCGTGGTGATGGACCATATTAAAACCCATTATTACGCCAGCCATACGATGATTAACCCCACGCAAATTGTTCCGCGTGGCCCGCGGCTTGATTTTAATGCTGCGCACCAGCGCGGAGAGGTTCTATGAAAGCGTCAGACAATGTGATTTTAAGTCGGCATCGGGGCATGCCTGCGCAGGATGGCGCAGGGGTAAAACTGACCCGCATCGTGAATCAACCCGGATTAGGCTATCAGGATCCTTTTCTGATGCTGGACGAGTTCCGTTCGGATGATCCGAATGATTATATTGCCGGATTTCCGCCGCACCCACATCGGGGCTTTGTCACCCTGACCTATATGCTTGCCGGGCAAATGGAGCATAAAGATTCGGTCGGTAATACCGGCATGGTAAGTGCCGGTGGTGCGCAATGGATGAAAGCGGCCCGCGGCATTATTCATGCAGAAATGCCAAAACAGGAAGATGGGTTGATGTGGGGCTTTCAGCTGTGGATCAACTTGCCTGCAAAAGACAAAATGTCAGCAGCCGAGTGGGCCGATTACCCAGCTGCGAAGATCCCTCAGTTTGAGGCTGATGCCATCACTGTGCGGGTGGTCGCTGGTGAGCTAAAGACGGCCGAGGGTACGCTGAAAGGTCCGGTGCAACAACCGGAGCAGAGCTTTCAAATGCTGGACGTTCGCTTTTCACAGGCTGGGAGTTGGCAGTACGCGGGAGCTGGACAACGGACACGGCTGGGTTATGTCTATCAGGGACAGGTCAGGGTTAACGGGCAAGATGTCAGTCGCGGTGAACTGGTGCGCCTGGATGCCGATGCCGAACTGACGTTGCGTTCAGAGGATGCGGCTGGCATGCTGCTGCTAGCTGGACAACCGATTGGCGAACCTGTTGCTCAATATGGGCCGTTCGTCATGAATCATCAGGCTGAAATTGAACAGGCGATTCGCGATTACCAAAGCGGAAAGCTGACTGCCTGAGGTGCTTATTTAACTGCCACAAGGATCCACTATGCCAAGAGTAGCAACAGGCTTCATTGCTGAGGGAGGACGCCCCCGTCAAACTGAGTTCGAGCTGGCCACGCCGGTCACTGATGAGGTTGTCATTGAAATCTCCCACAGTGGTGTTAACCGTGCGGATTTGATGCAACTGGCGGGACATTATCCGCCACCCGCCGGAGCCTCAGACATACTGGGTCTGGAGGCAAGTGGGCGGGTGGTCGCCGTTGGGCCGTCCGTGAGCCGTTTAAAAGTGGGCGACGAAGTCTGTGCCTTGTTGGCAGCAGGGGGGTACGCCAGCCATGTTGTGGTTAGCGAGCAGCAGGTGAATAAGTTACCCAAAAATATCAGCCTGGAGCAGGGCGCAGCCATCTGTGAAGCCTTTACTACAGCCTGGTACAACCTGTACGAGATTGCCGCTTTGCGGGCCAATGAAAAACTGTTACTGCACGCGGGTGCCAGTACTGTCGGCTTGGCCGCTTTGCAGCTCGCCGTAGCGTCCGGTAACCCGGTCTTTGTGACTGCCGGCAGTGACGAGAAAATTGACCTGTGTCGGAATCTCGGTGCTGGCGGCGGCTGGAATCGCCAGCAGGGCTCCTTTGTTGAAGCCGTCAAGGCGTGGGGCGGTGCTGATGTGATCATTGACCCTGTGGCGGGCGACTACTTAGCCGCGGATCAGCAGGTGCTCAATCTCGACGGACGTATTGTCGTGCTGGGCCTGATGGGCGGACGCATGGCCGAGCTTGATGCCGGGCGCTTGCTGATGAAGCGGCAACGCATTCAGGGCAGCACCCTGCGTAATCAGTCGTTAACGGTGAAAGGTCGTTTAATGCGCGCTCTGGAACAGCAGGTCTGGCCACTGTTGACGAGTGGCACCTGTCAGGCACGTATTGAAAAGGTTTATGCCATCGCCGAACTGGATACGGCATTGCAGCAAATTTCTGAGAATAAGACGAAAGGAAAACTGGTACTGGCCTGGTAAAAAATGGTGGAGGGGGCAGGATTCGAACCTGCGAAGGCTGAGCCGTCAGATTTACAGTCTGATCCCTTTGGCCACTCGGGAACCCCTCCACGAAGACGCCGCATCATAGCAGATTGAGGGTAGCTGTAAACCCCGCTATCATAAAAGTCTGAGTATAAATTGCCCCACAACAACAGGCTGCCTATTTTGTCGACATCAACTGCTGAATTAATCAACACCTTTCTTGAGCGTCTGTGGCTCAAGCAGGGCATAAGCAAACATACCGCGTCGGCTTACGGCACCGATTTGAAAAAGTTCTATCAGTTTTTACTCGACTTTGAGGGCGAGCACGCTGACCTGCTGAGTGCGGAAACCGAAGTTATCGAAAGTTACATGCTGTGGCGGCGACAGCAGGGCTTATCGCCGCGCAGTACAGCCCGTGCGTTAAGCGCGCTGAAAAAGTTCTATAACTATGCGGTCACTGAGCGTTTGCGGGGCGCTGACCCCACAACACGGTTACGGCAGCCGAAACAGCCGCAGGCGATCCCGCATAGTCTTGCTGAAACTGAAGTTGAAGCACTGCTTGAGGCGCCTGAGTTAGCTGACCCGGTGCAACTACGTGATCGCGCCATGTTGGAAGTTCTTTATGCAACGGGCCTCCGGGTGACCGAGCTGGTGCACTTAACCTTTGCCCAAGTTTCCATGCAACAGGAGCTGGTACGAGTGGTGGGTAAAGGCAATAAGGAACGCCTGGTGCCCTTAGGTGAAACCGCCTTAGAGTGGCTGCAACGCTATCAGCGGGACGGGCGTCCGGCGCTGAGCTCGCAATCCAGCGAGTTTGTGTTTATCACGCGTCGCGGCGGGCCGCTGACCCGACAGGCGTTCTGGCATCGCATCAAACTCTACGCGCAGCGCGCGGATATCCGTTCGCATTTGTCGCCCCATACTCTCCGGCATGCCTTCGCCACCCACCTACTCAATCACGGAGCTGATTTAAGGGTGCTACAGATGCTGCTTGGCCATAGTGATTTATCGACGACGCAAATCTATACCCACGTGGCTCGTGAACGTCTGCAACAACTTCACGCAGCTCACCATCCACGTGCTTAAAAGTGCTGCAGCTGGAGCTATTTCGCGGTAGACTGACGGCAGAAAATGGCAGCAAAACAATTAGGAAAATTATGAAACAATTGCTAGTGGTAGCCAGTGTTATTGGCTTATTGGCGTGCAGTCCACAAGGGGTCGCACAAAACGATTCATCGAGCTTCAAGCGGCAGCATCTTGAGCGCATGGGCTTTGTCATTGAATCGGTGAATGATTCAGTTATTGATGGCGTTTATGAAGTGATTACCGATCAAGGTCTGGTGTATGTCACCGCCGATGGCGAGACCCTTATTGGCGGTCGCCTTTATGATATTACCGGCAGTGAACCGCAGAACTTAAGTGAAGCTTCAATTCGCGAAATGCGCCGCAGTGATATTGCCAAAGTCAGCGATGAGGCCATTCTTTATCCTGCCGAAAACGAAAAATACATGATCACCGTCTTCACCGATCCCACCTGTGGCTACTGTCGCCAATTACATACCAATCTTGAGCAATACCATAAGCTTGGAATTTCTGTGCGTTATCTGGCGTGGCCACGAAGCGGTTTGCAAGGCAGCGCCTATCAGCAATTAAAGACCGTTTGGTGCTCAGAGGATCAACAGGCAGCACTGGATGCAGCGAAAAACGATAAGCGCTTACCAGCCGCCAGTTGTGATGACCCCGTTGATGAACACTTTGCCCTGGGCAACAAGTTTGGTGTGCGCGGCACTCCAGCGATTGTGTTGCCATCGGGTGAAATGTTACCCGGCCTGGTGCCAGCAGAGCGACTGCTGAGTATGATGCAAAACGGTCAATAATGTTGCTGCATTGTGGTTGATTCAGCTGTCGAGATAAAACGCAGACCCGATGTCGCAAGCGACGCCTTGCCGCAGGAGATGCCCGCAATACTCCGGCAAATTCTGGCGCGCAGGGGCGTTACCGAGTTGCAGCAACTGGACTTACGCGTTCAGCACTTGCCCCATTTTCAGCAATTGCAGGACTGTGAGAAGGCCGCCGCCCGGATTTTGGAGGCGATACTCAACGATCAGGCCATTTGCATTTGTGGCGACTTTGACGCTGATGGGGCAACTTCAACAGCGCTGATGGTATCAGTGTTAAGTGCGATGGGCGCCGGTAAAGTCAGCTATTGTGTGCCCAATCGCTTTACCGACGGCTACGGCTTGTCACCGAACCTGGTGCGTGCAGCCGAGCAACAGGGTGCCCAGCTGCTGATTACCGTCGATAGTGGCATTTCCTGTCACGCGGGCGTCGAGGCTGCGAATGCTGCAGGACTCGATGTGATCGTAACGGATCATCACCTTGCGGGCGCAACCCTGCCGCCGGCCTATGCCATCGTTAATCCTAATCAACCAGACTGCCCGTTTCCGGGCAAAGCCATCGCTGGCGTGGGTGTTGCCTTTTACGTGTTGCTCGCGGTGCGTGCAGCGGCACGCGAGCGCGGTCATCGCGCCGCAAAGGTGAACCTGGCTGAGTGGCTTGATCTGGTGGCGCTGGGCACCGTTGCCGATGTCGTGAAGCTGGATGGCATTAACCGCATTTTGGTGCAACAAGGGTTGCAACGGATTCGTAGCGGGCATTGTCGGCCCGGCATTCAGGCCTTGCTGGCGGTAACCCAGCGTGATCCCAGTCGTTTGCAGGCAAGCGATTTAGGCTTTGCCTTAGCGCCACGCATTAACGCCGCCGGGCGGCTGGATGATATGGGCGTAGGGATTGAGTGTTTGCTGTGTCAGAATTACAGTCAGGCCGAAGCGCTGGCGGCACAGTTGAACGAGCTCAATGGTCAGCGCCGTGAAATCGAAACCGAGATGCGCGAAAGCGCGGCCCACTATGTGACTCAGTTGCAACTCGATAGTACCGAATTACCCGTGTTGCTAGTTTTGCATCAGGAAGACTGGCATCAGGGCGTCATTGGTATTGTCGCGGGTCGGGTAAAGGAGCAGTTCCACCGGCCGACCATTACCTTTGCCAAAGGGGATGATGGACTGTTGCGCGGTTCCGCAAGATCGCTGCCGGGTCTGCACATGCGTGACCTGCTGGAGCGGGTACACAGCCTGGAACCTGACTTGATCACGCGCTTTGGCGGGCATGCGATGGCAGCAGGTTTATCCTTACCACCAGAGCATCTGGAACGGTTTCGGGACTGTGCTGAACGCGTTGCCACTGAATGGCTGGATGAGCAGGACTTGCAACGGCAGATCTGGAGTGATGGTGAACTTGATGGCTCCTGTTTCAGCGTGCCTTTTGTCGAGCAACTTAATCATCTGGGACCCTGGGGTCAGGGTTTTCCGGAGCCCAGTTTTGACGCAACTTTTGAACTGGTGCAACAGCGTATTGTCGGTCAGAAGCATCTGAAGTTGGTGCTGCGCTCCGCCGACGGTATTACCATTGATGCTATTGCTTTTAATGTAGATACTCAGGTATGGCCAGATTTGGCCATACGCGAAGCCCATCTGGTGTATAAATTGCAATTAAATCACTTCCGCGGTCGTACCAATGTGCAACTGTTGGTGGAGCATTTACAGCCTTTACGGTAAAATGCCGCCCTTTGCATTCATCAATGGACGAGCTGAGACTCACTATGTTTGAAACCAATGCCACCTACGTTGCCATAAAAGAGATGCGTGAGCGCAGTGAAGCGCTTCGGGGGTATCTTTGACTATGCTCAAAAAGTTGAGCGATTAGAAGAGGTTACCCGAGAACTGGAAGACCCGTCAGTGTGGGAAAATCAAGAACGTGCGCAAGCGCTGGGGAAAGAGCGCGCGGCGCTGGACGAAGTGGTAGAAACTTTAAACCAGCTCGCGCAGGGGCTGGACGATGTCGAAGGTCTGGTGGATCTTGCCGTCGAAGCGGAAGATGAAGAGACCTACAACGAAGCTGTTGCAGAACTTGAACAGTTAGATCAGCAGCTGGGCAAACTTGAGTTTCGCCGAATGTTTTCAGGCGAACAGGATGCCGCGGACTGTTACCTGGATATTCAGGCCGGCTCCGGTGGCACTGAGGCTCAGGACTGGGCCAATATGTTGTTGCGGATGTACCTGCGCTGGGCCGAAAGTCATGACTTTAAGGCTGAGCTAACAGAACTTTCTGAGGGTGATGTGGCCGGTATCAAGTCGGCGACGGTTCGCGTGCAGGGTGACTATGCCTACGGTTGGCTACGCACGGAAACCGGCGTTCACCGGCTGGTAAGAAAGTCGCCGTTTGACTCAGGTAACCGCCGGCATACCTCGTTTGCATCGGTTTTCGTTTATCCGGAAATTGACGACTCGATTGAGATCGAAATCAATCCGTCAGATCTGCGGGTTGATACCTACCGTGCCTCAGGTGCCGGTGGTCAGCACGTCAACCGAACGGACTCCGCCATCCGTATTACGCACGAGCCGACAGGTATTGTGGTGCAGTGCCAGAGCGATCGGTCACAACACAAGAACCGGGATGCGGCCATGAAGCAGTTGCGCGCCAAACTCTATGAGTTTGAGCTGCAAAAACAGCTGGCGGAAAAGCAGGCGCTGGAAGATAGTAAGTCGGATATCGGCTGGGGCAGCCAGATCCGCTCGTACGTGCTGGATGATGCGCGCATTAAAGATTTACGGACCGGTATTGAAAATCGCAACACTCAGGCTGTGCTTGATGGTGCACTGGATCCATTTATCGAAGCAAGCTTGAAGTCGGGACTCTAACCCCGGTTTTTTACTGACCATTAAGATTACTGCAAACCTAAGAAACTACAGGATTTTGACCATGACAGATAAAACGCAAGGCAATGAAGTTGTTGATGTTAACGAACAGATTGCCCAGCGAAAGGCGAAATTAAAAGCTTTGCGTGAGCGCGGTGTGGCGTTTCCTAACGATTTTCGTCGTGAGCATCTTGCTGCTGAACTGCATGCTGAATTTGATGATGTAGAAAAAGAAGAACTGGCAACTAAAGGGATCCGGGTGGCAGTTGCTGGCCGTATGATGACCCGCCGTATTATGGGCAAAGCCAGCTTTGCGACCATCAAAGATATGTCCGGTCAAATCCAGTTGTACGTGGCGCGCGATAATCTGCAAGAAGGGTTTTACAACCAGGAATTCAAAAAGTGGGATCTGGGTGATATTGTCGGTGCCACCGGTACCTTGTTTATCACCGGAACGGGTGAGCTGAGCGTGCAGGTGGATGATATCCGTCTGTTAACGAAAGCCCTGCGTCCTTTACCTGATAAGTTTCATGGCCTTGCCGATCAGGAGATCCGTTATCGCCAGCGTTATCTGGATCTGATCACCAATGACACATCCCGGCGTACCTTCATTGTGCGCTCGAAGGTGGTGGATTATATCCGCCGTTTCTTAACTGAGCAGCAGTTCCTGGAAGTGGAAACGCCGATGATGCAAACCATTCCTGGTGGCGCTGCCGCACGTCCGTTCGTGACGCATCACAACGCTCTGGATATGGAACTGTACCTGCGTATCGCACCCGAGTTGTATTTGAAGCGCCTGGTAGTGGGTGGCTTTGAGAAGGTCTTTGAGATTAACCGCAACTTCCGCAACGAAGGTCTGTCGACCCGCCACAACCCTGAATTCACCATGCTTGAGTTTTACTGGGCCTATGCAGACTTTAATGATCTGATGGATCTGACCGAAAGCATGCTGCGTGGCATGACCAAAGAGATTTTGGGCTCTCACCAGTTTTCCAGTGAAGGCGTTGAGTACGATTTCAGTCAACCCTTTACCCGTATGACAGTGAACGAGGCGATTTTAGAGCATTTGCCTAGCGCAAAAGCTGAACAGCTGGCCACTCTTGAGGCGGCGACAGCACTGGCTGAAGAACTCGGAATCACAGTGAAAAAGAACTGGGGACTGGGTAAAGTTCAGATTGAGATCTTTGAGGCTGTTGCCGAACACAAGTTGATTCAACCGACCTTTATCACTGCGTACCCGGCAGAAGTTTCGCCATTAGCACGTCGCAACGACGACGACCCGCACATCACCGACCGTTTTGAGTTCTTCGTCGGTGGGCGTGAACTGGCGAACGGTTTCTCGGAGCTCAATGATGCCGAAGATCAAGCCGAACGTTTTCAGCACCAGGTTGAGCAAAAAGAAGCAGGTGATGACGAAGCTATGTTCTTCGATGAAGACTACATCACCGCCCTGGAGCACGGCTTACCGCCGACGGCGGGCGAGGGCATTGGTATTGACCGCCTGGTCATGCTGCTGACAGACTCGCCTTCTATCCGGGATGTTCTGTTATTCCCGCACATGCGTGTACGCAAAGACTAAGGTTTGAGCTAGTTTGGATTGAAAAAAAGGCCCATCAAGGGCCTTTTTTAGTTGCTTAACGCCTGTAAAAAATCGTTCAGCAGTTCTTCTCGATCTTCGATACCGCACGACATCCGCAATAAGTCGTCCGGGCAGGGGGTACCTGGACCTTCAACGCTGGCACGATGTTCAATGAGACTTTCGACGCCGCCCAGCGACGTCGCCCGTTTCCAGAGCTTGGTGTGCGCTGCGACATGAATAGCGGCTTCTGCACCACCTTTGAGGCGTACCGACAACATTCCACCAAAGCCGCCCTGCATTTGTTGTTTGGCAATCTCGTGACCGGCGAAAGAGGGCAGCCCTGGGTAAAGGACTTCGGCGACGGCGTCGTGCCGCTCGAGCTGTTCGGCAATATACTGCGCATTGGTACAGGATTCGCGTACCCGTAAATGCATGGTGCGCATACCGCGCAGTAGCTGTGAAGCATCATGCGGGCTTGGCACGGCACCTCCTTGCGCGCGCACCTGGCGAATACGCTGCCAGAAAGCATCATCACGGGCTGCAATCAAAGCGCCGGCAATCACGTCTGAGTGGCCGTTGAGGTATTTGGTTGCCGAATGCATGACGATATCTGCACCTAAGCGCAGCGGCTGGCTGAGCAGCGGCGTGGCGCAGGTGGAGTCGACCGCGACTTGAGCGCCGGCGGCATGAGCACACTCCGCAATAGCCGCTATGTCGCTGATGCACCAGAGTGGATTACCAGGCGTTTCCAACCACACCAGTTTGGTTCGTTGGGGCTGCAGATGCTGTTGCACTGCTGCGACGTCGGTCATATCAATGAACTCAATTTGCAGGCCCCAGTCGGTGGCGAAATTGAGCAACCAGTTGCGTAAAGCCCAATACATCACTTTCGGCGCCAGCACATGGTCGCCCGGACGCAGGCCCTGAAAAACTGCAGTCGCTGCTGCCATGCCTGAACTGAAGACTATAGCATCCTGCCCTTGCTCAAGTTGGCATAGCAAGGCTTCCACAGGCTTATAGGTCGGATTATTATCGCGCGAGTAGACCAAACCTGTCGGGTAAGTGTTATCGGCGCCACGGATATAGGTCGTGGCGACATGCACAGGTGGCACTACGGCCTGGGTCTTCTCATCGATGTTGCCCAGAGATTGAGCCAGGGCTGTTGCGGCGGAATAGGGGTAGTTCTGATCAGATTTAGAGTTACCGGGCATAAAGACTCTCGTAAGCAACGAATAGGCTGAAGATAGTCGTTAGAGTATAGAATCGGACGGGTATTGAAAAGCACCCGGCGAAGATTTAATGGCAAGGCTGCAGATACAAAAAAAGCGCATCCGCGGATGCGCTTTCTCGCAATCAGCAAAAGCCGGGTGGCTTACGCGTGATCGTGGTCGCCGTCAGTGTGCACGTGACCATGTTCCAGTTCGCTTGGATCTGCATCGCGAACTTCGACAACTTCAACGTCAAAGTTTAGCGCAGCGCCTGCTAATGGGTGGTTACCGTCGACAGTGACCTGATCATCGTTAACTTCTACGATGATAACAGACTGCTCGCCGTGATCCGTGCTGGCACGGAATTGCATACCTGGCTCAACAGGGTTGTCGCCAAACAGGTTGCGCGGTACAGTCTGGATCAGACCGTCGTGACGCTCGCCGTAAGCATTTTCAGGGTCGATGTCCGCAGTGAATTTATCGCCCTCGGATTTACCTGCAAGCGCGTCTTCGAGACCTTTAATTAACATGCCGCGACCAAAGATAAACTGCAACGGTTGACCTTCTTTTGACTGGTCTAACGTTTGTCCTTCGGCAGTTTTCACGGTGTAGTGAATGCCGACAACTTTGTCTTGGCTAATGGTTTGAGTCATGATTCATCCAATTGATAAGGCAGTGGGTAAATTTCCAGGAGACTCGCGTCATCATCTTTGATACGTAATGGTGTCGTACTTTCGATATCACTCGGAAGTACGGCTAACACATCAAGATGTTGGTCAGCACGGTTCACTGCATTTATTACCGTGCCTGCACGTCGCCAGTTTTCACCAAGCTGTTGCTCAACAGTAGCACCTGTTGAAACTTGCTTACCGTGTCCACTAAGACGAAAGAGTGCACGCTTTTGCTTGCCCAAATATTTCATTCGGGCCACCGTCTCCTGGCCGATATAACACCCCTTGCTAAAACTAATGCCGTTCAGTGCCTGAACGTTAAGCATTTGGGGTACGAACTCTTGTATTGTACCTGAAAACAGGGTCGGCCGGCCACGTTCGATTTCCAGCGCTTGCCAATAGCGCAAATCGGAATTGGTCGGCAATGATTCGCCACGATTCAGACACAGGTATTGATCCGGATGGGTGCCAAGGCTCAGCACCTCGGCGTCCTCGCAATGACTGACACTGTTGCTGTCAGGAGTGCGAAGCGGCGTGTCCAGCAGTTCTGCCAGGCGGGCAGGGGCGGCGGTGCCAAATACACCCACCAGCTGGAAATCAGCGGTTGCGTCCCGGATCTCAACCTTGTTAAAGACGCCATACTTCTGCAACTGGTTTAAGGATGCTTCAAGTGAAGGTTTTGACGTCACAATCAGTACGCCATCGCGATACCGAAGGATCCGAAATACACTCAAGGCTTTGCCTTTGTTGTCGCAGTGCGCACCAAAAAGCCAATCATTTTCAGACAGCTGAGCCAGATCACAGGTGAACTGACCTTGTAAAAAGCTTTCTGTATCAGATCCCGAAACTTGAATTATCCCGTGATCATCCACGGAAACAGTTACGTATTCGGGAGGAGCTTTGGTAAACTCTGTCGTTAACACAATCAACCTCACTGTTTGGCGTCTATGTCAGATAGGTGGGGACGGATTTTTGAGATACAAGGGGCGCAATAAAATCCTATGCAAAAGTTACAACAAAATGCTGAAACTTTACGCAACAAGAACCGATTACGCTGGGCCTGCCGGCGTGGCATGCTGGAACTCGACGTGCTCTTTATGCCTTTTGTGGAAGAGGCCTATGATGATTTGGATGAGCAGCAGCAGGAAGCGTTTCGCCGTTTGTTAACCTGTGATGACCCGGACTTGTTTGCCTGGTTTATGGGCCATCAGGCCTGTGAAGACCCCGAACTGAAAGGGATGGTCGATTACATTTTAAGCCGGGTTAAAGTCTGAAGTGTGGTTATGCTGCCAGATGCCCTGGCGCTGGTGTGGTCTGCCAAGCTCGGTTTGGGGAGTCGACCCAGAGCAGAAAAAACTGTTGCGGCTGGACAGTTTTACGCCCTTGCAGCTGGCACAACCGAGCTTTATTTTCCTGACGCCATGGTTGGTTTTCGCGCGTTTTGAGCGTGTCCACTTTGGTAACAGCAAAGTTGCACCACGTTGGTGGTGCTGTTGTGTGTTCTGGACCGACGGGCAGGCGTTTGCCCGATGTCGACGGCTATTTCTCGCCTGGCGTGAGCACTGAAGGCGAAGCGGAATCCGACGTTTCCCGGTAATCCAGGTTGTAATGTAAGCCGCGGCTTTCCTTTCTACTCATTGCTGAGCGAACGATCAATTCCGCCACTTGCACCAGGTTCCGCAGTTCCAGCAAATTATTACTGACGCGGAAATTGCTGTAGTACTCATGGATTTCTTGCTGCAGCAGTTCGATGCGGCGTAAAGCGCGTTCCAGACGTTTATTGGTGCGCACAATACCAACATAGTCCCACATAAATAACCGCAGCTCATGCCAGTTATGCTGGATGATGACTTCTTCGTCTGAATCTGTGACTTTACTCTCATCCCAGCCGGGTAGGTCAAGATGTAAGCGTGCCTCGGGCAAGCGTTTAAGGATATCTGCAGCGGCCGCCTGGGCAAACACCAGGCACTCAAGTAGGGAGTTGCTGGCCATGCGGTTGGCGCCGTGTAAGCCGGTGTATGCGACTTCACCGATGGCATACAGGTGCGGGAGATCCGTATGTGCGTCGAGGTCGGTCATTACGCCACCGCAGGTATAGTGCGCGGCGGGGACGACTGGCATGGGCTGGCGGGTAATATCGATGCCAAGACTCAGACACTTATCGTAGATGGTCGGGAAATGCTCTTGGATAAAATCCGCTGACTGATGGGAGATATCCAGATACATGCAGTCGGCACCGAGACGTTTCATTTCATAATCGATGGCTCGCGCGACGACGTCCCGCGGCGCCAGTTCAGCTGCCTCATGGAAGTCCGGCATAAAGCGCGAACCATCAGGTCGTTTCAGTACCGCTCCTTCACCGCGTAGTGCTTCAGTGAGCAAAAACGAGTGTGCGTTCGGATGGAACAGACAGGTCGGGTGAAACTGATTAAATTCCATATTGGCAACGCGGCAGCCGGCACGCCATGCCATGGCAATGCCATCGCCACTGGCAACATCAGGATTCGAGGTGTACTGATAGACTTTACTGGCGCCACCGGTCGCCAGTGCGACGAATTTAGCGGCAACCGTCTCTACCTGCTCGGCTTTACGATTCCAGATGTAAGCACCATACACCTGCTGCTGTTTGTGGGTCTGGCGGTTGGTGATCAGATCAACGGCATTGTAGCGCTCCAGAATGCGGATGTTCGGATGCGCCTTCACCTGGCCAACCAGGGTGGTCTGCACCGCTTTACCTGTAGCGTCGGCGGCATGTAAAATACGCCGGTGGCTGTGGCCACCCTCTTGATTGAGATGAAATTTGGATTCACTATCTGCGGCATCAACGCGGTCGAAGCCAACCCCGAGATCAATTAACCACTGTAAACTTTTACGTGCGTTTGAGGTGGTAAACGCAACTGCATCGGCGTCGCAAAGCCCGGCACCGGCGACCAACGTATCCTGGATGTGGCTTTCAATGCTATCATCTTCATCAAAGACGGCAGCGATACCACCTTGCGCATAATAGGTTGAGCCCTCAGTTAGCGGGCCTTTTGAAAGCACCAAAACCTGAGCATGATCAGCGAGGTGTAACGCCAGGGTGAGACCAGCAGCGCCGCTGCCGATGATAAGAACGTCGCATTGATAATTGATAACTTGTTCCATAAAGTAGGGAGCTTGTAGAGCGCAAAGCGCTGTTTTGCCGACGGAATGCGAACGATTTTACTCGTTTAGAATTTTTTTGCGAACTTTTTACGAATGCTTAGGTCTGAATTTGCACGATGTAAAATTAAAGAGCTTGGGCCTGGTTCGCAGTACAAGATATGGGTTGAGGAGAACAGGCTCAGATGAGCGAACAAGATACTGATAAAGCCCTGGTACTGCGTGTGCAGCAGGGGGACCAGCAAGCATTTGACCTGCTGGTGAAAAAATATCAGCACAAAGTAATGAGCCTGATTTCACGTTACGTTAAACAGGCAGCAGATGTTCCGGATGTCGCGCAGGAAGCATTTATCAAAGCTTATCGTGCAATAGGGAACTTTCGCGGTGATAGTGCGTTCTACACATGGTTGTATCGCATTGCCGTGAATACTGCGAAGAATTATTTGGTGTCCCAGGGGCGTAAGCCGCCTGCTTCGGATGTCGATGCAGAAGATGCAGACTATTACGAGGGAGCGGGTGCATTACGTGATGGGGCATCACCAGAGAGTTTACTGCTGACGGATGAAATTCGCGATGTGGTAATGCGTACGATAGATGCATTACCGGATGACCTTCGCAGAGCAATTACATTACGTGAAATTGAGGGGCTAGGGTACGAAGAAATTGCAATCGAGATGGATTGCCCGATTGGTACTGTGCGTTCGCGCATCTTCCGGGCTCGAGAAGCAATCGACGCGCAGTTAAAACCCTTATTAGAGCGCTAAATTATTAAAGGAAACCCTATGACAAACCGTAGCTACGAACAATTATCAGCACTGCTGGACAACGCGAGTGAAACGTCGCGCGAACAGGAGCAAGAGCTGGATACATTGTTAAGCGACACCGAAGCACAGCAAGTGTGGGGGCGTTATGCGCTGATAGGTCGAGTGATGAAAGGAGATGCGGAAACGCATCAACCGCTTGATATCAGCGCCGCTGTAGCCGCCCAGGTAAGCGCTGAAGCAAAACCTGCCAAGGTTGTGCAAGGTCGGTTTGGCAAGAAAACCATGCAACGCTGGTTCGCACCGGCGGGTAGTGTTGCCATTGCGGCGAGTGTCGCTCTAGTTGCCGTGTTGTCCGTGCAGCAAGCCAATCCGGTAGCACCGGAAGAAACTGTGCAGCCGGCATTTGCGACCGCACCTATTGGTGGCCGTAACCCAGTCAGTTACAATACTGTGCTGCAATCCAACGAACCCACGCAAGCAGAGCTTGCGCAGCAAAGCCGTTTGCTGCAATCCTATATGTTGGATCATCAACAGCAACTTCAGCTTTCATTGCAGGCGCAGCAGTTAAATGAGAATCTTGAAACAAATTCTAAAGCACAAGCGGATAGCCAACCGGACGCAGACAACCCAGCCACCGGGAATGACCAATAAGATTTGGCGGGGCAGCCTTGCCGGGCTGCTCCTGCTTGGCTCTATAACCCCCCTACAGGTTGTTGCACAAACTCCTGCCGTTCAAGCTCCAGCGTCTTCCGCCGAATACTGGTTTAATCAGATGTCGACGGCCTTGCGCGAACTCAATTTTGAAGCCACCCTGGTGAAAAGTAGCGGTGCTCGTCTGGAACCGATGACTTGGTTGCATGGTGTCTATGAGGACGGCCTGGAAGTTGAGCTGGTGGTGCGTTTAAATGGCGCCGATGTTCGCAGTGTGCGGATTGGCGATGATACGTCCTATTATTCCCAGCCGAGCGACAGTTCCTATACTCTGCATAGCGATGTCACCTACGGCTTACTTCCCGCAGCCTTCTACCAGCCGTTTGAGCAGCTGCAACCGCATTATCAGGTGCTGGTTGATCGTGGTATGCGAGTGACAGGCCGGGCGACCTACTTTCTACGGATTTTAAGCCGTGATAATGATCGTTATCACTATGGTTTGTGGATCGATCGGAAAAGCGGCATGTTGCTGAAGATGCAGATGACGACTCCGCAGGGCGAAGTGCTGGAGCAAATTCAGCTCACCACCTTTACCGAACGTGAGTCCATGCCGATCAGCTTAAGCGATTTACGTGGTGTGCCACGGCCACCACGTCTGCATGAGATACGTAATCAAGAACCACCGCAATTTACGCTGGAACCCACGTGGATGCCGGCTGGTTTCGAGCTGTTGCGTTCGAGTCACCGGCGGGTGGCCGAGACCCGTCTACCCACAGATTATTTTCTGTACACCGATGGCCTGACAGAAGTTTCAGTTTACGTCAGCAACAGCCAACAACAAGCACTGCCGGAACTGGCCTTACAGGGTCCGGAGTCATTGTTTAATCTTAATAAAGGGGATTTTGCCATCACCGTGGTTGGCAAACTGCCTGTCGGCACGCTGCAACGCATTGCGGAAAGCATGCAAACGGCGAACTAATTCAATGGATAGCCTCAATGATTAGAGAAATTGCCATCGTCCAAGCCATCGAAGCCGACAGCTTGCTGGTTACGACCGAGTTAAAATCGGGCTGTTCGGGCTGCGCACAGCAGTCGAATTGTGGGGCAGGTATTATCTCCAAAGCATTTTCTGATCGGCGCGCGGAATTTCGCGTGGCAAAACCGGCCGGTATGCAGTTTAAACCTGGTGAACAAATCGAATTATTGTTACCGGAACAAATGCTGACCAGAGCCTCGCTACTGATCTACGGCGTTCCTTTGCTGGCCCTGCTGGGCACTGCGCTGATTGCACAACTGCTGCTGGGCATGAGCGAGGGTAGCGCCATTCTATTGTCGTTAGTTGGCTTTGCCGGTTCGTTCTGGGGATTAAAACGCTGGTTCCAGATGCGTGATGTTAAGGTGAGTCAGTTGCTACAAGTGCAACAAATGCACTGAAATCCCCGAAAATCCTTTGTTCTGAGCCGTATTATCAGTATGATCGTCGGTTATTCACGTATTTCATTTTGTAGTTGCGGGGGCATGAATGCCAGAACGGGCGTTTAAGCAAGAAAACATTCGAAATTTTTCGATTATTGCGCATATTGATCATGGTAAATCCACACTTTCTGACCGACTGATTCAGGACTGCGGCGGGTTAACCGATCGCGAGATGGCATCACAGGTGCTTGACTCAATGGATCTTGAGCGTGAACGTGGCATTACCATCAAAGCACAAAGTGTCACCTTACATTATACCGCCCAAGACGGCGAAACCTATCAGCTGAACTTCATTGATACCCCTGGACACGTGGACTTCTCTTATGAAGTCTCGCGCAGCTTAGCTGGTTGTGAAGGTGCGTTGCTGGTAGTTGATGCGGCGCAGGGGGTCGAAGCTCAGACCCTGGCAAATTGTTATACCGCAATCGAAATGGACCTCGAAGTGGTCCCGGTGCTGAACAAAATTGACTTGCCGCAGGCTGACCCTATGCGGGTGGCAGAAGAAATTGAAGATATTGTTGGTATTGAAGCTATTGATGCTGTGCAGTGCTCGGCAAAGACTGGTGTAGGTATTAACGAAGTGTTGGAGCGTCTGGTACGGCAGATCCCACCCCCTCAGGGCGATCCGACAGCACCTGTGCAAGCATTGATTATCGATTCCTGGTTTGATAACTATCAGGGCGTTGTGTCACTGGTACGGGTGAAAAACGGGACTTTACGTGCAGGCGACAAGATGAAAGTCATGTCGACCGGACAGAGCCATCAAATTGATAAAGTCGGCTTCTTTTCTCCTAAACCTACGGAAACAGGTATTTTGCGCTGTGGCGAAGTAGGTTTTGTGATTGCCGGTATCAAGGATATCCTCGGTGCGCCCGTCGGCGATACCCTGACACTGGCGAAGACTCCAGCAGAAAAGCCATTGCCTGGTTTCAAAAAGGTCAAACCGCAAGTTTATGCGGGCATGTTCCCAATCTCGTCGGACGACTACGAAAACTTCCGGGATGCACTGGGCAAACTTTCGTTAAATGATGCCTCGCTGTTTTATGAGCCGGAGAACTCCTCGGCACTCGGCTTTGGTTTCCGTTGTGGTTTCCTGGGCATGTTGCACATGGAAATCATTCAGGAACGGCTGGAGCGGGAATACGATATTGATTTGATCACCACGGCGCCGACCGTGGTTTATAAAGTTGTCAAAACCGACGGCTCAGAAGTCAGCGTCGATAATCCGACCAATTTGCCAGCAGTGAATGATATTGAAACCATTTACGAACCTATTGTCGAAGCCAATATTCTGGTGCCGCAGGAATACCTGGGCAATGTCATCACGCTTTGTGTTGATAAACGTGGTGTGCAAACAAAAATGGCTTACCACGGTAAACAGGTTGCGGTGACCTACGAATTGCCCATGGCAGAAGTGGTCATGGACTTTTTCGACCGTCTGAAGTCAACCTCACGCGGTTATGCCTCTCTGGATTACCAGTTCAAGCGGTTCCAGGAAGCAGATATGGTGCGGGTTGATGTACTTATCAATGGCGACCGCGTCGATGCACTGGCAATGATTACGCACCGCGACAACTCGCAGGGACGTGGACGTGAGCTGGTTGAAAAAATGCGTGAACTGATCCCGCGGCAGATGTTTGATATCGCCATTCAGGCTACCATTGGTAATCACGTCATTGCCCGTTCAACGGTCAAACAGTTACGTAAGAATGTGACTGCCAAATGTTATGGTGGTGACGTGAGTCGGAAGAAGAAACTGTTACAGAAGCAGAAAGAAGGTAAAAAGCGGATGAAACAGTTGGGGAATGTTGAAGTACCGCAAGAGGCATTCCTCGCGGTGCTCAAAGTAGGGAAATAACAACAAGGCTTAGCATGGCAAACTTTTATTCGGTACTGCTTACGGTCGTCACAATTTTCGCGGGACTCATCTGGCTGGTTGATGCCAGGTTCTTAAAGCCTAAACGGCAACAGCGTATCGGTGATGAAGAGCGTCGCTTGCAACAAACGCTCGATGAAGATGCCAGACAACGCCTGGCACCCCAAGGCAACGTGGCAGAATTTGCCCAGTCGGTGTTCCCGATTTTGTTTGTCATTCTGATCCTGCGCTCGTTCTTCTACGAACCCTTCCGAATTCCGTCGGCGTCGATGATGCCGACGTTACTGGAAGGGGATTTTATTCTGGTGGAGAAATTCAGCTACAGCCTGCGCGATCCAATTTGGCGCCATGAATTGCTGGAACTGGCCGAGCCAGAGCGTGGTGACATCGCCGTATTTAAGTATCCGCCAGAGCCTAGCCTTGACTTCATAAAGCGTGTGGTCGGCTTGCCAGGCGACCGTATTATATACCGGAACAAGACCCTCTATATTGAACCCTCTTGCGAGACTGAGGTGCAGAACGAGTGTCCGCCGTTGCAGGTTATTGAGCGCAATATGACGCGTTCTGATGCGTTTTATTTTAACGGTGCTACGCCGCTACAACGTTTCGAAGAGAAGCTTGGCGCGACCAGTCATGCGACCTTGGTCGACCCAACGGTGGGCGGACGCGAACGTTATTATTTTCAACAGCAAGGTACTGCCCGGGATGAATGGCTCGTGCCCGAAGGAGCCTATTTTGTTATGGGCGATAACCGCGATAATTCCGAGGACAGTCGCTACTGGGGCTTTGTTCCGGAAGAAAACCTGGTCGGTCGCGCAGAATTTATCTGGATGAGTTTTGAGATGGACAGGCCCGCGTCAAGCTGGCTACCGACGTGGATTCCAAGCGGTATTCGCTGGCAACGCTTAGGCGGGGTAGAGTAACAGTGAGCTTACCAAAGCCACCATTGAGTGAGTTAGAACAAGCCTTTGGCTATACTTTTCAGAATCGTGAACGCTTTCAGCAAGCGTTGACGCACCGTAGTGCGAATGCTCAACATAACGAACGTCTTGAGTTTCTGGGCGATTCAGTACTGGGCATCATCATCAGTGAAGCGCTATTTGAGCGCTTTCCGCAGATCGACGAAGGCGATCTGAGCCGGATGCGGGCGACGCTGGTCTGTGGTCGCTCGCTGGCGAAACTGGCGCAAAAGTTTCAACTGGGCCGGCATTTGTGGTTGGGCCCCGGTGAAATGAAAAGCGGCGGCCATCGCCGTGAGTCTATTCTGGCCGATGCTGTGGAAGCTTTGTTGGGGGCCATGTACCTGGAAAGTGACCTGGCCACCTGTCGTAAAGTGGTCTTAAACTGGTATAAAGAACAGCTTAATCACATTAAGCCCGGCGCTGGGCATAAAGATCCAAAAACCCGGCTGCAGGAGTACCTGCAAGGTAAGCAATTGCCATTGCCGCTGTATGATGTGGTCACTATTCAAGGCCAGGCGCATAATCAAAGATTCACGGTGAGTTGCACCACGGAACTGCTTGCTGAGCCGGTCCTGGGCAGCGGCACCAGCCGCCGTAAAGCCGAACAACAGGCCGCGGCACAAACTTTAGAACTACTGCAAACGCAGGAGCAAGGTAACTAATGAGCAATGAAATCCCAGAATCCGCATCTGCCTCTGCGTTCGTCGCCATCGTGGGCCGGCCGAATGTTGGCAAATCAACTTTATTGAACCGGATCCTTGGGCAAAAAATAAGCATCACTTCGAGTAAACCGCAAACCACGCGGCATCGCATTCTTGGCATCGAAACTGAGGGTGACCGTCAAATCGTTTACGTAGACACACCGGGGTTACATAAAGACGAGAAGAAAGCGATTAACCGGATGATGAACCGTGCCGCCAGCAGTTCCATGAGCGGCGTTGAAGCGGTGTTATTTGTGGTTGAAGCAGAGCGCTGGACCGAGGATGATGATCTGGTGCTGGCAAAGCTGGCGAAAACGTCGCGCCCGATTATTCTGGTCGTCAATAAGATTGATCAGATTAAAGACAAAGGGGCCTTGTTACCCTTGTTACAGAAGCTGGCGGGTCGTCATCAATTTGCCGAAATTATCCCCTTGTCCGCGAAAACTGGCGACCAGGTGGAAGCTTTGCGGCAACTGGTCCACAACTATGCGAAACCGGGCGCTCACCATTACCCTGAAGATTACGTTACCGACCGCTCGCTGCGCTTTATGGCAGCGGAAATAATCCGTGAGAAGCTGATGCGCTTCACCGGTGATGAATTGCCCTACAGCACCACAGTAGAGATTGAACGCTTTCAAACGGCACCCTCAGGTACCACCCATATCAATGCGCTCATCCTGGTTGAGCGTGAAGGGCAGAAGCGCATGGTCATTGGCGCGGGTGGCAGCAAGCTGAAAACTGTCGGCAGTGAAGCCCGTCGTGATATCGAAAAATTAATTGGTGGCAAAGTTCACTTAGAGCTTTGGGCCAAAGTGAAGTCTGGCTGGGCCGATGACGAACGCGCCTTGCGTAGCCTGGGTTACAACGAGGATTAACGCCGGTGGAACCAGCTTTTGTATTGCATCGCTGGCCCTATCAGGACTCAAGTTTAATTGTTGAGGTGTTTAGTCGTGAGCAAGGCCGGTTTCGGGTCGTTGCCAAAGGCGCCCGCCGTCCGAAAAGTCAGTGGCGGGCGATTCTTCAGCCCTTCACGCCTTTATTGATTAGCGCCAGAGGGCGCCATGAATTGCAGACTCTGACCCATGCCGAAGCTACGGCCGAAAGCTTTCCCCTTCGCGGCACAGCACTTTATAGCGGCTTTTACCTGAACGAACTGGTGCAACGGTTAACCTCTAATTATGAGCCTGTCGAAGGCTTGTTTGAGGACTATCAACAGGCGTTAAGGCAGCTGGCGACGTCGACTCAGGTCGAGCCTGCTTTACGTGAGTTTGAATGGCGATTGCTATGTCACCTGGGCCACGGCTTTGACTGGTTTCACGATGAGCAGGGTATGGCTATTGCTGCCGGGGGGTATTATCGATTCGCCGCAGAACAGGGGTTTATGCGGGTGGAGCAAGAGCGCAGCGGCGCTCTTATCGGTGCCCGGATCCAGCAACTGGCGACATTTGAGCTCAGCGATCCAAGCCTGCTAAACTTAATGAAAATCATCATGCGTCAGGCGCTGCGTCCTTATCTCGGCGAGCAACCACTGAAAAGCCGGCAGCTTTTTACGCAGCTTTCGCAGCTCTCACAACAGACAAAATAGTAAGGAATCGACGATGCATTTAGCAGCTCCAGGCAAGACGATTTTACTTGGCGTAAATATTGACCACGTGGCGACAGTGCGCAATGCCCGCGGCGTGGCCTATCCGGACCCGGTGACCGCCGCCGCGCTAGCCGAACAAGCTGGTGCAGACGGTATTACCATCCACTTGCGTGAAGACCGTCGTCACATTACTGATCGTGACGTTGAGATGCTGGCAGAAACTTTGCAGACGCGCATGAATTTAGAAATGGCCGTGACCGACGAAATGCTGGATACCGCTTGTCGGATAAAGCCAACCTACGTCTGTCTGGTGCCCGAGAAACGTGAGGAACTGACCACCGAAGGTGGCTTAGATGTGATTAAACAGCAGGATAAAATTAAAGCCGCTGTGGAGCGCTTGGCCGAAGAAGGAATTGAGACTTCGTTATTTATTGATCCTGATAAAAAACAATTGGATGCAGCCCTTAAGACCGGAGCGAAGCTGGTTGAATTGCATACCGGCCATTATGCGGAGCAGACGCAACTTGCTGAGCAACATCGGAGCCTGGTATTGCTGCATGACGCAGCAAAATATGCGCAAGCTGCCGGCTTTCGGGTGAATGCCGGGCACGGGCTGAATTATCACAATACTGCTTCAGTAGCGGCGCTACCCGAGCTGGAAGAATTAAACATTGGCCATGCGATTATTGCCCGAGCGGTATTGGTAGGTCTGGATCAGGCCGTACGGGATATGAAAACGCTTATGCTTGGTGCTCGAGCGCTGAGTGTGAAAAGCTGAGGTGGCGCAGTTTTATCGTCCCCAGCGCGGTCGCAGCAAGCCTGCCGAGCAACCCATAAAGCGGAATGCCAGTGTCAGTGGCCTTGATCATCAGGGGCGCGGCATTGTGCGCGAGAGTAAGGGGGTCCGCTTTATTGCCGGAGCGCTTACCGATGAGCTTATCGACTTTCAGCCGCAGGGCAAATGGCAGGGCAAACTGATTCAGGTGAAGCAGCCCGCGCCGGCTCGGGTCACGCCAGATTGTCCTTATTATGAGCAGTGCGGTGGCTGTGATTTACAGCACCTGGCACTCAGCAGACAACGGCAGCACAAGCAGCAAGTGGTCAGTGAACTCTTTGCTAAATTTGCCGGGCATGACATTGACTGTTGGCAAGCTCCCTTAACTGGCGCTGACTGGCGCTACCGGCGGCGGCTGCGTCTGGCCTGTCACTGGGACAGCAAACGCCGGAACTTCAAATTAGGCCTGCGTCAGGCCAACAGCAAGGCCATCGTCGAAATCAGTGACTGCCTGATCAGTGACACTGCACTGACCCGCTTACTGCAACCGTTACGCAAATTCTTGCCGCAACTGGACCTGATTGCCCAACTTGGCCACGTGGAGTTGATGACGACCAACAGCTGTTGCTTGCTACTGCGTTTAAAAAATCCGGTATCTGCAAAAGATCACAGGCAACTGCTTGAGTTCTCTCAGAATCATGGTGTCGACGTCTGGCTGCACTGTGGTGAGACTGCCCCTCAGCCGTTACTCGCCGGGCAAGAGTTGCCCCGGTATGCCAGCTGGCAGACCGAAGTGTCGTTTCAGCCAGGAGACTTCTTACAGGCCCACGGTGAGCTTAGCCCGCTGATGGTGGAACAGGCATTAGCCTGGTTAGCGCCGGGGCCGGGAGATCATGTGTTAGAACTTTACGCTGGCAGCGGTAACTTCAGTCTGCCGATTGCCCGCAGCGGCGCGCGAGTCACCGCGATAGAAGGGGTGCCGTCGATGGTGGAGCGTTTAACTGCAAATGCCAGTCGCGCCAACTTGTCTATTACTGCCCAACACGCTGATCTTGAGCAACCCTGGCAGAATTATGACTGGGGCACTATAGAGTTTAATAAAGTCTTTTTAGACCCTGCCCGGGCAGGTGCTGCGCATGCTATTAGCGAAGTTGCGCAACGCCAGCCCGAACGTGTGGTCTACGTCTCCTGCGCTGCGGATACACTGGCTCGCGATGCCCGGCATTTATTCGCCGCCGGATATCGGCTCAAACGCGCGCAAATCGTTGACATGTTTCCGCAAACCCATCACATTGAATGCCTGACTTGGTTTGAACGGGAGACATAGCTGTGGTCCATGTGCGCAGTACCCATGTTGATAAGCCTGAGCAACACGGTGATTGGTTGCAGCATGTCGCTGCAAGCGAACTCAAAGCACAACTGACGGCCCATCATCAGCTACTACTCAAGCGGCTACAAGACCATCCTGAACTGCTGGTAAAAGGGCAGGAGATGGTGGAAATTCTGGCCGCGCTCAACCTTGATCCTGACTCATTACTGGCCGCACTGTACAGTCCTGCCTACCAGGCCAATTGCATCACCGCCGAGCAACTGCAACACCAGCATCCCGAGCTGACGGAGCTGGTGCAACTGCTGGATGCTGTGCAACAAATGCAGATGATCAGCGACCTGCAACATTTCCAGCACGGCAAGCCAAACGTTGAACAGATTGATAATGTCAGACGCATGCTACTGTCGATGGTGGCCGATGTTCGGGCGGTACTTATAAAACTAGCAGAGCGGATTTGCCGCTTGCGGGAAGTCAAAAACGATGACGAAGAAACCCGGGTGCTGGTGGCCAAGGAGTGTCAGGACATCTACGCGCCGTTAGCGAACCGGCTGGGTATTGGCCAGCTGAAGTGGGAGTTAGAGGATCTGGCGTTTCGTTACCTGCATCCGCAGACCTACAAGAGTATCGCCAGTCAGCTGCATGAACGACGCTTGGATCGTGAAGAGTATATTGAACATTTTGTCGCGAATCTGGGGCAGGAGTTGGCCCATGAGGGCGTAGCGGCGGATGTTTACGGGCGACCAAAGCATATTTACTCGATTTGGCGAAAAATGCAGAAGAAGCACCTCAGCTTCGAGCAGCTCTACGATATCCGTGCGGTGCGAATCATTACGCAATCCCTAAAAGACTGTTATGCGGCGTTGGGTGTTGTACACAGCCAATGTCGGCATATTCAGTCTGAATTTGACGATTATATTGCCACACCCAAGGCCAACGGTTACCAGTCGATTCATACGGTCGTGATTGGACCGGAAGAAAAGCATGTGGAGATCCAGATCCGTACTCAGGCCATGCATGATGACGCTGAACTTGGCGTGGCTGCGCACTGGCTTTACAAAGAGGGGGCCGCCAGTAAAACAGGTGGCTTCGAAGAGAAAATCGCGTGGCTGCGTAAGTTACTGGCCTGGCATGAAGACATGGCCGAGAATGATGAGCTGGTCGCAGAGATCCGTTCGCAGGTGTTTGAAGATCGTGTCTATGTCTTTACCCCCAAAGGGGAGGTCATTGACTTGCCGCAAGGGGCAACGCCGCTGGACTTTGCGTACTACATCCATTCCCAGGTCGGTCACCGTTGCGTTGGCGCGAAGGTAGATGGGCATATCGTGCCTTTTACTTACACCCTGAAAAATGGCCAACGCGTTGAGATCCTCACGCAAAAGGCGGTAAAACCTCGCCGTGACTGGCTTAATCCTGCATTGGGTTACCTACGTACCTCGCGAGCGCGCAGTAAAGTCGTGACCTATTTCAAAAAGCTGGACCGGGATAAAAACCTGAAAGCGGGACGCGAGTTGCTGGAAGCTGAACTGAACAAATTTGAGATCCCATTAAGTCAGGCCAGCACCGTTCTTGATCGTTTCAATTTTAACCAACTGGATGACCTGCTCGCCGCGATTGGTGCCGGTGATGTGCGTTTGAATCAGGTGGTCAATCAGCTCAAACCTGCTGCGGATACCACCAGCGAGCGGTTGGAGCGGCTGCAACGAAAATCCCAGCGTAAAGCCGGCAAGCAAAGCGATGTCAGTGTGCAGGGGATTGGTAATCTGATGGTGCAGTTTGCCAAGTGCTGTCAGCCTCTCCCTGGCGAACCAATCATGGGTTTTGTTACTCAGGGACGCGGGGTTTCCGTGCATCATCGCGCCTGTGAGCAACTGAAACACTTGTTGGAGGTGCATCCGGAGCGTGGCTTGCAGGTCAGCTGGAGCCGCACGGATCATGGCCGCTATCGCGCCAACCTACAGCTAGACGCTGATGATAGGAATGGTTTATTGCATGATATTACCGCGATCCTTGCCAATGAAAAAACCAGTGTTGCGCAATTGGACTCGCAGTCAGATGATGCGACCCATCAGGCACGTATTTCGCTGGGCCTGTTTATTGAGAATCAAACCAGCTTGCAACGGATCATCGCGCGGCTGTTGCAGGTGAAAGGAATTCATAAGGTAGAACGTAGTGGAAACAGTTAAGTCAGAACAACAAGACAATTACTCTGGTGTCGATGCGTTACTTGCAGTGATGCGGCGCTTACGAGATCCAGAAACGGGTTGCCCTTGGGATTTAAAGCAAAGCTTGAGTAGTTTAATTCCCTACACTATCGAAGAAGCTTACGAGGTAGCTGCAGCGATCACTGAGGGCGACGATGATGCGATTAAAGATGAGCTTGGCGATTTGCTCTTTCAGGTCGTGTTTTACACCCAATTGACGCAGGAGCAGGGCAAGTTCAGCTTTGATGAGGTAGCGCAACAGACAGCCGATAAGCTGATTCGCCGTCATCCACACGTCTTCGGTGAGACACAGGCGCAAAGCGATGCGGAGATCAAAGCGCAGTGGGAACAAATTAAGCAACAAGAGCGCGCGGACCAAGGCGCTGACGCTTCCGTTTTTGCCGGTATACCCGATAATTTGCCAAGTATTCTGCTGGCGCAAAAATTACAGAAACGCGCCGCGAATGTTGGGTTTGACTGGCCCAGCGTGACGCCGGTACTGGACAAAATACAAGAAGAGATCGCTGAAGTCGAAGCTGAACTCAATGCCGCAGAACTGGATCAGCAAGCACTGGCAGATGAGATCGGTGATGTCCTGTTCGCGGTGGTCAATCTGGCGCGGCATGCTCAGGTGAATCCAGAGCATGCGCTGCGGCGCACGAATTTAAAGTTTAAACAACGTTTCCAGGCAATCGAGCGCCGACTGGCCGAACAGGGCCGTAGTGCGGAGCAGCTGAGCCTGGCGGAATTAGAAGACGAGTGGCAACAGGTAAAGCGCCGATTGCAATCCGATGAATTTTAAATTGTCGGAATTCAGTGCTTAAGGTATACTGTTTTCCCGTCTTGAAGCAATTCCCTTATTTAACCTGACGACTTAGGTTTCGCATGACAACTAATTATATTTTCGTCACCGGCGGTGTAGTATCTTCGCTGGGCAAAGGTATTGCTGCAGCTTCACTGGCGGCAATTCTCGAAGCACGTGGCTTACAGGTCACAATCCTCAAACTTGATCCGTACATCAATGTGGATCCGGGCACAATGAGCCCGATTCAGCATGGTGAAGTTTTTGTCACCGAAGATGGTGCGGAAACCGATCTCGACTTAGGCCATTACGAGCGCTTTATCCGCACCCGTATGACCAAGAAGAACAACTTTACGGCCGGCCGTGTATACGAAGATATTATTCGTCGCGAACGTCGTGGTGAGTTTCTGGGTGCCACCATTCAGGTGATTCCACACATTACCAATGAAATTAAGCGCCGTATTGTTGAAGGTGGTAAGGGTTACGATATTGCCATCATTGAGATCGGCGGTACCGTGGGCGACATCGAGTCGCAACCTTTTCTTGAAGCGATCCGCCAGCTCGGCACTGAAGTCACGCGCGATCACACTTTGTTTATGCACTTAACGCTGGTGCCGTTTCTTGGCGCGGCGGGCGAAGTTAAAACCAAGCCGACGCAGCACTCAGTGAAAGAGTTACGCTCTATCGGCATTCAACCGGACATTCTTGTCTGTCGTTCAGACCGTGCCTTACCGGCCAACGAACGCGCCAAGATTGCGCTGTTTACTAACGTTGAAGAGCGTGCAGTCATTGGCTTAAAGGATGTCGACAGCATCTATAAAATCCCCGCTATTCTGAAATCGCAGGGACTTGACGAACTTGTGGTCAATCGTTTCCGACTCGATCGTCCGGAAGCAGACTTGGCCGAGTGGGAGCAAGTACTGTATCAGGAGTCTAATCCAAGCGGTGAAGTAACCGTAGGCTTTGTCGGTAAGTACATTGAGCTGCCTGATGCCTATAAATCAGTTAACGAGGCTTTGGCCCATGCGGGGTTAAAAAATCGCTTAACGGTTAATATTCGCTATATCGATGCTCAGGATGTTGAGACCAAAGGTGTTGCAAAACTTGCCGATGTTGATGCGATCATCGTTCCGGGTGGCTTCGGTGAGCGCGGTATCCGCGGTAAAATCATGGCCGCGCAATATGCCCGTGAGCATAAAATCCCCTACCTTGGTATCTGTCTGGGCATGCAAATCGCGCTGATTGAATACGCTCGTAATGTGGCCGGTTTAACGGCAGCGAACAGTACCGAATTTGATGACAAAACAGAACATCCCGTGGTCGGACTGATCACCGAGTGGATGGATGCAAAAGGTCAGAAAGAATTGCGTGACCAACATTCAGATCTCGGCGGTACGATGCGCCTGGGCGCGCAGCCGTGCAATCTGGTTGCGGGTAGTCGTGCGCGCGATCTTTACGGTGAAGATGTCATTCGTGAACGTCACCGTCATCGTTACGAAGTGAACGAACATTACGTTGAGCGTCTGGAAGCTGCCGGCCTGAAGATTTCCGGCTGGTCTCACGACAATCGCCTGGTCGAAATTGTCGAGATACCTGAGCATCCCTGGTTCGTCGCTGCGCAATTTCATCCGGAATTTACCTCGACGCCTCGTGATGGGCATCCTTTGTTCCGCGGCTTTATTGAAGCTGCAGGTAAGTATCAGAAGCAGCAACGCGGTTAACTAACGTTGCAAAGAGGAAGAGACTATTAGCATGGCAACAATTCAATCTATTGTGGCTCGCGAGATCATGGATTCCCGCGGCAACCCCACCATCGAAGTCGATGTCCATCTTGACGATGGCCACTGGGGCCGCGCAGCAGCGCCTAGCGGAGCCTCGACTGGCTCGCGCGAAGCACTGGAACTGCGTGATGGTGATAAAGCGCGCTATCTTGGCAAGGGGGTATTAACTGCCGTTGCCAATGTGAATGACAGTATTGCAGCTGAGCTGAAGGGCCTTGATGCTGCTGACCAGCAGCAATTGGATCAGCGTATGCTGGACCTTGATGGTACGGAAAATAAAGAAAAGCTTGGCGCGAATGCGATTCTGGCGGTCTCTCTTGCGGCTGCAAAAGCTGCGGCAGCCAGTGCAGGTATTCCGTTATACGCACATATCGCGAATTTAAATGGCACCAGCGGTCATTACAGCATGCCGCTGCCGATGATGAATATCCTTAACGGTGGTGAGCATGCCGACAATAACGTCGACATTCAGGAGTTCATGATTCAACCCGTGGGTGCAGCGAACTTCCGTGAAGGGCTGCGCATGGGCGCTGAAGTTTTTCATGCTCTGAAGAAAGTCCTGCAAGAGCGCGGCTTAAGTACTGCGGTAGGTGACGAGGGTGGTTTTGCCCCCAACCTGAGCTCTAACGAAGAGGCATTGACGGTTATCGTTGAAGCGGTCGAAAAAGCCGGTTATCGCATGGGCGATGACATTACTCTGGCGCTGGACTGTGCCGCGTCTGAATTTTACCGTGATGGCAAGTATCAGTTGAGCGGTGAAGGTAAATCTTTTACTGCTGCGGAATTTGCCGAATATCTGGCGGGCCTTTGTGAGCGCTATCCGATTATCTCTATTGAAGATGGTTTGGACGAGAGCGACTGGGACGGCTGGAAAGTGCTGACTGAGCGTCTGGGTGACACAGTGCAGCTGGTCGGTGACGACCTGTTTGTGACGAATACCAAGATCCTCAAGCGCGGCATTGACGAAGCTATCGGTAACTCGATTCTTATCAAGTTCAATCAGATCGGTAGTTTAAGTGAGACTCTGGCCGCTATTCGTATGGCCAATGAAGCGGGCTTTACCGCCGTGATTTCACACCGTTCTGGTGAAACCGAAGATGCCACCATCGCTGATCTGGCGGTGGGTACTGCAGCTGGCCAAATAAAAACTGGCTCGCTGTGTCGCTCTGATCGGGTTGCTAAATACAACCAGCTGTTACGGATTGAGCAAGAGCTCAATGGTAACGCACCGTATCGGGGCCGCGGTGAAGTTCGCGCAGCGAACTGAGCCCAAGTGAGGTTTAGGTGAGCGAACAACGCGATATCTTCGAAGTTGTTGAGCGGCAGCCGGGCTATGACCCGGCTGCTTTCCCTGAACTTTGCACTGCACTTTACGAACGCGAACTTATATTTCTTGCAGGGCTGCAGGTACAATCAGCAAGAGGCTTACAGCGTCGTCTTAAGAGTCTCAGCTACTACATCCAGAATGCCGCACGGGCCATGTTGAGCAGTCAATGTCCCTGTGAACTGGACGTGCAAAATGCCAGTTGGCAAACGCCACAGAAACGCCAATTAAAGGCGACCGCAAATCGTTCCGCGAAGTTGGAAAAATGGCTCACGACCGGCAAGGTACAGCTTGGTACTACAGTCCCTGTTCTGAATCTTGATCCACGTCTGCAGCAAGTCCGGCTTGACTCAATTGATCGTATCGATCGCGACACGGGCCGAGTGCACTGTAATGAGTTTGGCTGGTTTTTGTTTACCGGCGAAAGCACGGCAGCAGATGGCGACCATTTGTTCCTGGCAAAACCGGAAAAAAACCTGCTTAAAGCGGCAGTAAGCGGCCATCAGTGGTCCCATAAGGGCCGTACAGATCCACGCACCTTATCCTTACGTGAGCTGCTGCTGGCGACGGCCATCGACTGGTCTTAAATGCCCCGCTAGCTAGTCAGAAGCACCATCACACCTGCCCCAATGACAACCCCCAGCGTAAGCTTGCGAAACAGCTGCTCAGGTAACAAATGACTGACGCGGTGACCAAGATAGGCTCCGCTGATGGCTCCAACTACGAGGGCGAATACTGGCGCTGTACCGGTCACCGTGTAGCGCCCCTGCAGGGTGAACGAGATCACATTGGTCAGGCCCAGTACCAGAAAAAAGAGGGCTAAGGTTGCACGGAACTGGCTGCGATTCAGCCGCGTAGCAGTTAAAAACAGGACCACGGGTGGGCCGCCCAAGGTCAGCGCTCCATTGGCAAAGCCAGCGAGCAACCCGGTGTAACTTTGTTGCAGCGCGGTCGCCCGGGCCTGGAACTGCACTCCAAACCAGAACAGCAAACCGGCGGCGATGACAAAAATAGCCATACCCTGTTGCAAGATAGTGACCGGCAGATACGCCAGTGCAGCATTACCGACTAAGGTACCGCCAACACCTGCGAGCAGCAGCCAACGCCAGCGCTTGAGGCTGAAGTAATGCCGTAAAAGCCAGCATAAATAGAGCGCCATCAAGACATTGATAATGGACAGTAAAGGGGTAAGTTGCGGTAAGGGAATAAGCAAGCTCAGCAGGGGAACAGCCACCAGACCTGAGCCAAATCCGGTAATTCCCTGTAAAGATGCCCCCGCAAACATGATCAATGCGATAAGGTAGTATTCCATGTTAGCCTTGAATTACTTGGTTCATAACAAAAGAAAGGTATACTTAGGACATCATACCATGCGAGTGAAACGATGCGCCTGCTAAAACTTTTCTTGTTCGTGCTACTGGTGGTGCTGCAATACCGACTCTGGTTCGGTAAAAACAGCCTGCCTGAGTATTGGCACCTGCAAGAAGACGTAGCACGACAAGAGCAAACCAATCAGAAGCTGCGGCAGCGTAATCAAGTGCTGATCGCGGACATTGAGGATTTGCGTGAAGGTGAGGTGGCGCTTGAAGAACGTGCGCGTAATGAACTTGGACTCATCAAACAAGATGAAACATTTTTCCGCTTAATTCCGGTGAAGCCAAAGACCTATGACGAAGAGTGAGCAGGTTGCTGCAGTGATCCCTGCAGCCGGTATCGGCCAGCGGATGCAATCTGAGCTGCCCAAGCAGTACTTAAAACTCGGTGGACGCAGCGTTCTCGAGTGGACGGTGCGGGCGATAAGCCAGGATCCACGGATCCGCGCTATCTACATCGCTATCAGTCCTGACGATCCCTATTTTCAGCAACAGCACTTTGCTAGTGCATGCCCCATCGTAGCCGTTGAGGGTGGTGCGACTCGCGCTGCTTCCGTTGCCGCGGGAGTGGAAAGGGCGGTAGCGGACGGTTTTACCTGGGTCGCGGTGCATGACGCAGCACGACCCTGTCTGACTGCCGCTGAACTGGAGCAGGTGGTGACTACCGCTCTCGCCGATGAGGTGGGCGCGTTGCTGGCACTGCCGGTGGCCGATACCCTGAAGCGCAGTTCCAAGACTCGCCGCAGTGAAGGAAGCGTGGCTCGGGAACACTTGTGGCAGGCACAGACTCCACAAGTGTTTCGCGCCGCTGATCTCCAGCGCGGCTGGCAACAGCTGGGTACCGATCACCCGCAGCTGACCGACGAAGCTTCGGTTCTGGAAGCGTTAGGGCTGCAACCGCAACTGGTGCCTGGCCGACGCAGTAATATTAAAATCACGCAACCGGGCGATGACGCTATCGCGCGATTGCTGTTATTCGATGATTCGTAGTAAAAGGAGTAGTTATGCGGATTGGCCACGGCTATGACGTGCATAAATTTGGCAGTGACAAGCCCCTGATCCTGGGTGGCATTCACGTGCCTTACGAGCAAGGAGTACTGGCTCACTCAGACGGCGACGTGGTTTTGCACGCGGTAACGGATGCCGTACTTGGCGCCCTTGCGCTGGGTGATATCGGCCACCATTTTCCAGATACCGACGAAGCCTTTGCCGGTGCTGACAGTGCTGGATTGCTGAGCCAGGTGGTCGAAAAAGCGAACCTGATGGGCTACCGCCTCGGCAACCTGGATGTCACCGTTGTGGCCCAGGCTCCGCGGCTTGCTGAGCATATCCCGGCGATGCAAGAGCGCATTGCGAAGCTGTTCAGTGTGGCGCAGAACTGTATCAATGTGAAAGCGACAACCACGGAAAAGCTGGGGTTTGTCGGCCGCAAAGAGGGCATTGCCTGTCACGCCGTGGTACTGATGAAAGAGACAACTCATGACCAGTAATGCACTTACGGAGTTAGCTTACTGGCATGGCCAACCCCAGACGACCGGGAAGTACCGGCAATCCCATGAAGACTTTCAAGTGATCGAACAGTTGGAGGTCGGCGCCGATGAACCCGGCGAGCATCAGTGGCTCTGGGTCTACAAAAACGGTGCGAATACCAATTTTGTTGCGCGCCAGTTGGCGGATTTCGCCGGAGTTTCTGAGCGTCAGGTCAGTTATTCTGGACTCAAGGATCGCCATGCGGAAACCTGGCAGTGGTTTTCAGTGCAGTTGCCGGGGCAGGAGTTACTGGATTGGTCACAACTGGAGCATCCTGAGTTTCGTGTTGAACGTGCCGTGCGGCAAACGAAAAAGCTCAAAC
Organism: Pseudidiomarina terrestris; assembly: GCF_030466405.1. Lineage (GTDB taxonomy): Bacteria > Pseudomonadota > Gammaproteobacteria > Enterobacterales > Alteromonadaceae > Pseudidiomarina > Pseudidiomarina terrestris. The sequence goes on from NZ_JAGGJF010000002.1 coordinate 334,360, forward strand.
AAGGTTATCATTCGGGCAATACCTTTGTGTTGCGGGTCCGCGATGTCAGCGATATGGCGCAGCTGCGCGAACGTTGGCAGCAAGTGGTTGAGCTTGGCGTTCCCAATTACTTTGGCGAACAGCGCTTTGGTCATGACGGACAAAACCTCGCTAAAGCCCGTGCCTGGTTGACCGGTGAGCTTAGCCGTAAGCAAGTGCGCAAATGGAGCCGTCAACAACAGGGCATGCTGCTATCAACGGCACGCAGTTACCTGTTTAATAACATCGTTAGTGCGCGCATTGCGGCGGACCGAATGAAACCGGAGCAGGGCGACTTCATGATACTGAGTGGCAGTCGTTCGTTCTTCCAGATTGACGCTTTGGACGAGGAATTGCTGACGCGCTGGCGCACAGGAGATATTCTCCTTTCCGCTCCGTTGGCGGGAAGCTGGCCCGAGCCACGCAGCTCGCATTTAACAGATTTTGAGTTTGCATTACTGCAGGAAGATGCTGAGTTAGTGGCTGGCCTCAAAGCGCAACGCGTTGATTTGGCGCGCCGTGCTATTCTTCTCAAGCCTGCGGCAGCGAGCATGGAGGAGCTGGATGAGCGTAATGCCGAGCTGCGTTTTACCTTACCGACCGGCAGCTTTGCCACGAGTCTTTTGCGTGAGTTGCTGAACACTGACGCGACAACCTAAAACAAGAACGAAAAGGTTTACCATTATGATGAAGTTATTAGTGAGTAATGACGACGGCGTGCACGCACCGGGGATTGTGGCACTGCATAAAGCATTAAATGAGATTGCACAGGTACGTGTGATTGCTCCTGATCGCAATTGCAGTGGGGCAAGTAACTCACTGACGCTGCACAATCCACTGCGCGTGCAGCGTCTGAGTAACGGCTTTTACTCGCTCAACGGCACCCCCACAGACTGTGTTCACCTGGGCACCAACTCGCCGTTGGCGGATGATGTCGACTTAGTCGTGTCGGGCATTAATGATGGGCCTAATATGGGTGATGATGTGCTCTATTCAGGTACCGTTGCCGCGGCAATGGAAGGGCGTTACATGGGCTTCCCGGCGATTGCTGTTTCCATGGGCTCACGTAGTGAAGATTACTACGACGTCGCTGCACGGGTCGTCGCCGATGTGGTCAACAAAATGGCAGAAAATCCACTGCGCCTGGATACCATTTTGAACATTAACGTACCGGCAATGCCTTATGAAGACTTAAAAGGTATTAAAGTTACACGCCTGGGGCGTCGCCACCGCGCTGATACCATGGTGGAATCCGCTGATCCCTTTGGTCGCAAAATCTACTGGTACGGTCCTATTGGCGGGCATCAGGACGATGCTGAGGACACGGATTTCTACGCAATTCGCGAGGGTTATGTGTCCATTACCCCGATTAGTCTGGATATGACCGCTCGCAGTCATCAGGATACGTTAGCAAGTTGGTTAAACGAAAAATAAGAACACTAAAGCCATGATTCAAAATTTTCAGGGAATGGCCAGGCGCCTGGTCGCTCAGCTTCGCAGTCAGGGTATTACCAATGAGCAGGTACTAGAGGTGATTGCCACCACGCCCAGACATCAGTTCATGCCGGAATCACTTGCCCATAAGGCGTATGAGAATACTGCCTTGCCGATCGGTAAAGGACAGACCATTTCGCAGCCGCTGATGGTGGCTTCGATGACCCAGTTGCTAATGCAGCATCACTGCCATTCAGTGCTCGAGATCGGTACCGGCAGTGGCTATCAAACAGCTATTCTGGCGCAACTGGTGGATCGTGTGTATTCCGTTGAGCGCATTGCTGAGTTGCAGTATCAGGCTAAGCGGCGGTTGAAAAAACTGGACCTGCACAATATCAGTATGCGCCATGGCGACGGTTGGCAGGGCTGGCAATCGAAGGCGCCGTTTGATGGCATTATCGTAACTGCCGCAGCCAGTGATATTCCTCATGCGCTGATGGAACAACTGGCCGACGGTGGCGTGATGATTATTCCGGTCGGCTCGGTTAAACAACGTCTGGTGGTGATTCGCCGCTTCGGTGACGATTACGAACACAAACAACTCGGTGACGTGAAATTTGTGCCTCTGGTTCCGGGGAGTCTGGCATGAAGTTATTCAGCAGCTTGTATGACCGCGTACTGCAATGGTCACAGCACCGTCGCGCGCCAGCGATTTTAGGCATTATCAGCTTCACTGAGTCGGTTATTTTCCCGATCCCGCCTGATGTGATGTTAGCCCCTATGGCAATGACCCAGCCTAAGCGTGCCTGGTGGTTTGCATTTATTACTACCATTGCTTCAGTACTTGGCGGTATCACGGGTTACTGGCTGGGTTATTTTGCCTTTGAACCCTTCGTATTACCGCTAATAGAATGGGCGGGGTATCAGGATAAATTAGCCACAGTGACGGGTTGGTTCCAGGACTATGGCTTCTGGATTATTTTTATTGCTGGGTTTTCGCCATTACCTTACAAATTATTTACCGTCACGGGCGGGATGCTGCAGGTCTTCTTTGTGCCTTTTGTGCTAGGGTCGTTAATCAGTCGCGGACTGCGTTTTTACTTGGTAGCATGGTTATTACGAACAGGCGGCCCGAAAATGGCCGTAAAACTTCGAACTTATGTCGACCGAATAGGGTGGACCTTGGTTATCCTTGCGGTAATTGCCTATGTATGGACACGTTTTTAGGACAACTTTACTCTGCTTGTTAGCGCTGGCGCTTACCGCCTGCGCTCAGCGGCAGGCACCTGCGCCCGTGACCCGTGTGTATCAGGGTCCCAGTATTCACGACTTTGAGGCTAATTCACTGGTTGGCGATGTGTACCACGTCGCCCCGGGGGATACCCTCTATTCCATAGCCTTTCGTGCCAATCTCGATGTGCGGACACTCGCCAGCTACAATAACCTTGATGAGCCCTATACAATCTTCCCGGGGCAGGAGTTACGACTGCGAACAAAGTCAGTGCAATCGGTATCTTCGGCAACCTCGCCAAAACCTAGACAAGATGTTGCTTCTGTTGAAAACAAAGAGTATGTTGAAAAGAAACGTAAACAAAAAGTTACCAGAGTGGAGCCTGAAGTTGCCGAGAAACCAGCGCCTGTAGTCCAACCACAAGTGCCGAAGCGTCCTGTTGAACGCTTCCCTGAAAGCAATGCGTTAGCGTGGCAATGGCCAACGACAAACCAGGTGATTCGTGACTTCTCGACCGCAGCAGCGGGCAACAAGGGCTTAGATTTTGGTGGCACCAAAGGAACACCGGTTTATGCCGCCGCCGCAGGAAAAGTTGTTTATTCTGGTAATGCGTTGAAAGGGTATGGTAATTTAATTATTCTGAAACATAACGATGATTATATAACTGCGTACGCCCATAACGATAGATTGCTCATCAAAGAGCAGCAGTGGGTCAGCGCAGGCGATAAGATTGCCGAAATGGGGAATACAGACGCGGATCGGGTGAAGTTACATTTTGAAATCCGATTCAGAGGTAAGTCTGTTAATCCACGGCATTATTTACCACGGGGGTCACAATGAGTCGACAAAACGACACGGATGACATTGATGAGCAAGACGTTGTGTCAGAAATGGAAAGTCCAGCTGATGCGGATGCCAATAAAGATGATTCCGATTTTGACGAAATCATCGCTAACCGAGCGAAGTATCAGAAAAAGATGGATGCTACCCAGCTGTATCTTAGTGAGATAGGTTATTCGCCGTTACTCTCAGCGGAAGAAGAAGTCCATTTTTCAAGGCTTGCTCTTAAAGGTGACGAAGCCGCGCGGAGCCGGATGATTGAGAGCAATTTGCGCCTGGTCGTTAAAATCGCCCGGCGATACACGAATCGCGGTTTGCCATTACTTGACCTGGTCGAAGAGGGGAATTTGGGCCTTATCCGCGCCGTAGAAAAGTTTGATCCCGAACGCGGTTTCCGTTTCTCTACCTACGCAACCTGGTGGATTCGGCAAACCATCGAACGCGCGATCATGAATCAAACCCGCACCATTCGTCTGCCCATTCACGTGGTGAAAGAGCTCAACAGCTATCTGCGTGCCTCACGTGAGCTTGCCCACAAACTGGACCATGAGCCAACCGCAGAAGACATTTCCGAGCATTTGGATGTGTCGGTTGCCGACGTCAGTCGCATGTTACGTCTCAATGAACGGATCGCATCTGTCGATACGCCCTTAGGCGGTGACAATGACAAATCGCTGGTGGATTTGTTGACCGACGAAAACGATCACGGTCCTGAAGGTGTCATGCAGGACGATGACCTGAAAGAACACATTGTTGAATGGCTGGCCAGTTTAAACGTAAAGCAGCGCGAAGTGCTGGCGCGTCGCTTTGGTTTAATGGGTTATGAACCTGCCACATTGGAAGATGTTGGACGCGAGATCGGTTTAACGCGTGAACGGGTTCGTCAGATCCAGGTTGAAGCACTGCGGCGGTTACGCGATATGCTGCGCCAGCAAGGACTGAGTCTGGACTCATTATTTCAGGCTGACAGCTAATCCCTGCGTGGGATTAGTCGTCAGCTTTGACGCGTTGTTGCCATTGCGCAAGCCATTGTAGCGCTTGCAGTGGCGTCATAGCATTCAGATCCAGTGCTTGCAGCGCTTCGATAGCGTCTTGGCTTGCCTGCTCTAAGTTTGACGCTGGTGCGCTTGGCGGAGCAGCGTCAACTGATAGTGCCGCCCGTTGCGGCTGCTGCTCTAACTCCACCAGAACTTGTTTTGCCCGTTGCAAAACTGGCCGTGGCAAACCGGCTAGCTGGGCCACCTGAACCCCGAAGCTGCGATTGGCCGCACCGGCGCTCACCCGATGTTCAAACACGATACTGTCGTTGTGCTCACTCGCTTCAACGTGCACATTGACGCAACCCTCACGCTCACCAATACTCTCGGTAAGTTCAAAGTAGTGGGTGGCGAAGAGGGTCAGGGACTGGTTCTGTTCCAGCAAAGCTTCAGCACAGGCCCAGGCGAGTGCCAGACCATCGTAGGTTGAGGTGCCGCGGCCAATTTCATCCATTAACACTAAACTATGTGCCGTCGCATTGTGCAAAATGGTGGCAGCCTCGGTCATCTCCACCATAAAGGTTGAACGCCCGGAAGCCAGATCGTCGGATGCACCGATACGGGTAAAAATACGATCGATGGGGCCGAAGCGGGCGGCTTGCGCCGGAACAAAACTGCCGCAGTGCGCCATAATCACCAGTAGCGCGGCCTGTCGCATGTAGGTCGATTTACCGCCCATGTTCGGGCCGGTCACAAGTAACATCCGTTGTTGACTGTCCATGCTCAAATCATTAGCAATAAAGGGCTCGTCGAGTTGTTGCTCAATGACCGGGTGACGGGCGTTCTGCAGTTCAATGCCGCTGCTGTCCTGTAACTGAGGTCGACAGTAGTTCTGCGTCAGTGCTTGTGCGGCAAAGCTGCGCAATACATCAAGCTCCGCCAAAGCCTGAGCCGTCTGCTGCAGCGGCGTTAAGCTCTCGGCGACCTCGTGCAGAAGCGCTTCGTATAGCCATTTTTCGCGCACTAACGCGCGGGATTGCGCCTGTAGTACCTTGTCTTCGTAGGTTTTTAGTTCCGGGATAATATAACGCTCAGCATTTTTCAGGGTCTGGCGGCGTTGGTACTCTGCTGGGATATGCGCCGAACTGGCGCGACTTGCTTCCAGGTAGTAACCATGAACTTTGTTGTAGCCAACTTTAAGGGTCGCAATTCCAGTGCGTTGGCGCTCACGCGTTTCGATCTGATGCAGGAAGTCGGTAGCGCCGGCCGCTAACTGGCGCTGTTCATCAAGTTCTTCATCAAAACCGTCGGCGATAACGCCGCCATCACGAATCAGCATGGGTGGCGCTTCCACTAAGGCCTGCTCGAGCATCTCGAGCAACTCGGGAAAGTCCTGCAGGTTCTGGCTCCACGGCTGCAGGGCTCGAGCATCCTGTAAATGGCGTCGAAGTTCCGGCAGACTTTGTAAGGCACTGCGTAATCGGGTTAAATCGCGCGGACGTGCACTGCGCAGACCGATGCGGGACAGGATCCGTTCCAGATCACCTATGCTTCTCAGGAGTTTACGCAGCTCATCGAGTTCGAGCGCTTGCAACTCAGCAACAGCATCGTAGCGCTGTTGCAACAGCTCATGGTCGCGTAACGGACGTTGTAGCCAACGCCTTAGCAGGCGGCCGCCCATGGCGGTAGCGGTGGTATTTAAAGTTGAAAAAAGTGAGGTCGCAGTGCCACTGAGGGAGCTTACCAGCTCCAGATTGCGTTGACTTGCAGCGTCCATCTGGATGGCATCATCACCTTGTTCTGCGCGAATACTCTGAATGTGGGGCAAGGCCGAGCGTTGCGTCAACTTAACGTAATTCAGAATAGCTCCAGCCGCGCCTACGGCCCTGGTGAGTTGCGCGATACCAAAACCATCGAGGTGTTGCACCTGAAACTGCCGACACAGCAGTGCACTGCCACTGTCGCTGGCAAACTCCCAGTCAGGGCGTGGGCGGATCGAACCACGCTGGTACCATTTCCCTTGCCAGCTCATGGTATCAGGATGCAGTAATTCAGCAGGCTGCAGGCGTTGCAGCTCAGCTTGCAGCTGCGCTTCGTTGTCACATTCTAAAACGCTAAAACGACCGCTGGCTAAATCAAGACAGGCCACGCCAAAGGTTTTATCATAGGTCACCGCCACCAACAGATTCTCGGTGGCTTCGCTTAATAATGCTTCATCGGTGACTGTGCCCGGAGTCAGTACGCGGATAACCTTACGCTCAACCGGACCCTTACTGGTGGCTGGGTCGCCGACTTGTTCACAGATAGCCACTGATTCACCGAGCTGTAAGAGCCGGGCAAGATAATTTTCCGCGGCATGGTAAGGCACACCGGCCATAGGAATAGGTTTACCGTTACTGGCGCCACGTTGGGTAAGTGAAATGTCCAGTAATTCAGCAGCTTTACGCGCATCGTCAAAGAAGAGTTCGTAAAAGTCGCCCATACGATAGAATAAAAGGGTGTCTGCATGTTCCCCTTTGATGCGTAAGTATTGTTGCATCATGGGCGTATGAGCGGAAAAATCTGCGCTGGCGGTTGTCGCTTTCGGCATGCCTGTTATTATCCGTTTAGAGTAAGTTTTTATGGGAGCCTGGAAGCAAAATGGTAACACAATCTCATTATGATCTGGCACAAGAAATCGGTCGTTGGTTAACAACAAAAAACTGGCAAATCACCACCGCTGAATCCTGCACCGGCGGTGGAATCGGTTATGCTTTAACTTCAGTGCCAGGCAGCTCAGCCTGGTTCGAGGGCGGTTTTATCACTTACAGCAACCGGCTAAAGCAGGATTTGCTAGGCGTACCTGAGGCGACTTTGAACGAGTTTGGTGCAGTCTCGGCGGAAACGGCAGAAGCCATGGCGCAGGGAGCCCGGCAAGCCGCTGGGACTGAACTTGCCATTGCTGTCACCGGATTAGCCGGACCTGGTGGTGGCAGTGTTGCTAAGCCGGTGGGGCTGGTCTGGTTTGGTTTAGCCTGGCCAACGGGAACACGCAGTTGGGCGATAACCTTTGACGGTGACCGCGAGGCGGTCCGCAATGGCACTATTGCCGAGGCCTTAAGGTGTTTTGAAAAAATCTCTTGATACTGTATAAAAATACAGTATACTCAATTTTATCGCATTCAATAGAACGGACATTATCATGACCAACGACAAACAGAAAGCACTCGACGCAGCATTGAGCCAGATCGAACGTCAATTTGGTAAAGGCTCCATTATGCGCCTGGGGGACAACCATGCATTGGATATTGACTCGGTCTCAACAGGGTCATTGAGCTTAGATATCGCGCTTGGAATAGGTGGCTTACCGTTTGGCCGGGTCGTTGAAATCTATGGTCCTGAATCAAGTGGTAAAACCACGTTAACGCTGCAGGTGATTGCAGAAGCGCAAAAAGCGGGCAAAACCTGTGCCTTTGTTGATGCTGAGCATGCGCTGGATCCGGTTTATGCTGCAAAGCTGGGTGTAAATGTAGATGAACTCCTGGTTTCTCAGCCAGACACCGGTGAGCAGGCGCTTGAAATCTGTGACATGCTAGTGCGTTCAGCGGCAGTTGATGTGGTTATTGTCGACTCGGTCGCTGCGCTGACTCCGAAAGCCGAAATCGAAGGCGAAATGGGCGACAGCCATGTGGGTCTGCAAGCCCGCTTGATGTCTCAGGCATTACGTAAACTCACGGCTAATATCAAAAAGTCGAACAGCCTGTGTATCTTCATTAACCAGATCCGGATGAAAATTGGTGTGATGTTCGGTAACCCGGAAACCACAACAGGTGGTAACGCCTTAAAATTCTATTCGTCAGTACGCCTGGATATCCGCCGTACCGGTGCTGTGAAAGAGGGCGATGAAGTCGTAGGTAACGAAACTCGCGTCAAAGTTGTCAAAAATAAAGTTGCGCCGCCGTTTAAACAGGCTGAATTCCAGATCATGTACGGGGCTGGTATTTCAAAAGAAGGCGAGCTGATTGACTTGGGCGTCAAGCAGAAGATTGTCGATAAAGCCGGTGCATGGTATAGCTATAATGGTGATAAGATAGGTCAAGGTAAGGCCAACGCGATGAAGTTTCTGATTGAGAATCCGAAAATCGCAGCCGATATTGAAAAACGTATCCGTGAACAATTATTAGCAAAACCTGTGAAAGCTGAGAAAAAAGCTGCAGCGAAACCTGATGCTGAAGTGGCGGATGATGATTTGATTTGATGAATAAGGACAGTTAAGCGATGAGTTATGTGAAAGTTGCTCTCGCACTTGGCTCTGGTGCAGCACGTGGCTGGTCTCATATTGGCGTTATAAAGGCGCTCAACGATATGGGGATCGAAGTGAACATGGTTGCAGGAACATCAATCGGCTCCCTTGTGGGGGCCGGTTTTGCTTCTGGCAGACTGAACGAGCTTGAGGAATGGGTGCGTGATATGGGCCGTTGGCAGGTGTTTAATCTGCTTGATTTTGGCTTTAGCCATGGCGGCATTATTCAAGGTGAAAAAGTCTTTAGTCACGCCCGGGAACGCTTCGGAAGCGTTGAAATCGAAGACCTCGATGTGGTCTATGGCGCGGTCGCTACCGACCTGTACACAGGTCGTGAAGTCTGGTTACGTAAAGGTGACATCTACCATGCCGCACGGGCATCTTGTTCGATGCCAGGTTTGCTTGCCCCGGCCGCACATAATGGCCGCTGGCTGGTCGATGGTGGTTTGGTGAATCCCGTCCCGGTTTCGCTTTGCCGGGCTTTGGGCGCGGACTTTGTGATTGCCGTCCACTTGAATTCACAGTTAAACAATGCCGCCATCGAAGCGCGCGGTAAACATAGTCCTCCTGCACCAGAACCTCAGGCAGACATCCATGCAATGCCTAAGGTACGCACCACAGCGGTCGAATCAGGTGAGCAGGACGAGGTCTCCGAGCTGGTGAAACAGGAAGAAGCAGAAGGCGATGAGGGCTTTTTCAAAAACTTCCTAACTGCCAGTGGTCAATATTGGGACACCGTGGTCGATAAATTTAGTGGGCCCGCACATAAAGCTCCGGGCATGTTTGGTGTTATGGCAGGCGCTATCGATATTATGCAGGAACGTATTACCAAAGGTCGGATTGCTGGTGATCCACCGGATATCCTGATTCAGCCGAAGCTTGGGCATATTGGCCTGTTAGAGTTTGAACGCGGCAACGAAGCTATCGATTTAGGTTATGAGACCACCATGCGGATGAAAGATTACATCCTGAGCGAATTGGAGCTTTACGCAGAGCGCCGCGGCTAATAGTTGTGTTTCACCAATAAAAAAACCGCAGCCTGAGCTGCGGTTTTTTATTGGCGAATACCAATCTGTCTGATTAGTATTTTTCCATCTCGCGTTCCATCTCTTCGAAGGTACTGCGTATGTTTTGCTCAGGCTCAGTAGTTGCGAGGCTGGCCACAATAACGGCAATAGTACAAAGAATGAAGCCAGGGATGATTTCGTAGACAAAGCTACTTAACGTTTGACCATCAATCACTGGAACGTAGATGCAGAACAGTACTGTCGCAGCACCCACCAGCATACCTGCTAAGGCACCATGACGGTTCATACGTTTCCAGAACAGGCTGAGAATAATCACCGGACCGAAAGCAGCACCGAAGCCTGCCCAGGCGTTCGCAACCAGGCTCAGAATGGTGTTTTCCGGATTCCAGGCCAGGGCGATGGCCACCAGAGAAACAATCAAGACCGAGATGCGACCCACCAGAACCAGTTCTTTCTGGCTGGCACCACGGCGCAAGAACGCCTTATAAAAATCCTCGGTCAGCGAGCTAGACGTCACCAGCAACTGCGATGAAATGGTACTCATAATGGCCGCCAGAATGGCAGCTAACAAGAAGCCAGCGATAAGTGGATGGAACAGGAATTGTGAGAAGATGATAAAGATGGTTTCAGCATCTTTTAACACCATCTTGGTTTCCACCACATAAGCGATACCAACGAAACCCGTTACCATGGCACCAATGATGGAAACCGTCATCCAGGTGATACCAATACGGCGTGCGGCCGGAATATCTTTCACCGAGCGAATGGCCATAAAGCGCACAATAATATGTGGCTGACCAAAATAACCAAGACCCCACGCAAGTAAGGAAATGATCCCGAGGAACGACAACTGGTTCAGCATCGGGTCGGCTATTGCACCGTCGCGGAAGAAATCCAGGAAATCAGGGTTAATCGTACGCACTTGATCTGTTACTGAAGTCATGCCACCTAAATCGAAGATCGCAACGATAGGCACCAAAACCAACGCGACAAACATGATACAACCTTGCACGAAGTCGGTCATACTCACCGCTAAGAAGCCACCAAATAGTGTATAGGCACAGACCACCCCGGCAGTGACCCAAAGACCAAGGCTGTACTCAAGGCCAAAAGCAGAACTGGCGAATAGCTTGCCACCGGCAACCAGACTTGCGGAGGTGTAGAGGGTGAAGAAGATGATAATGACTAAAGAGGAAAACACCCGCAATAACCGTGCTTTATCGTTAAAACGGTTAGCGAAGTAGTCGGGAATTGTGATGGAGTCATTCGCTACTTCGGTGTACATGCGTAGACGTGGAGCAACAATAATGTAGTTGAGATACGCACCGACAACCAAGCCGACGGCAATCCACAGTTGCGAAACACCAGAAACGTAAATCGCGCCGGGTAGTCCCATGAGCATCCAGCCGCTCATGTCTGATGCACCGGCAGAAAGCGCGGTAACTCCTGGACCTAATCCACGTCCGCCCAGCATGTAGCCAGATATATCGTCGGTAGATTTTTTATAAGCGTACAGTCCAATCCCCAGCATTGCTATGAAATAGAGCGCTAATGATAAAAGCGTACCTGTTTCCAAAGCTTTACTCCTTTATTGTTGTATGTAACGGCACCTTGTAATTATGTTCTGAGTGCAACAGTGTTTTTGTTAATTGCTCCTCAGGGTGATTGATCAGTGCCTGCGTCGTTCCAAACTCAATCATTTTACCACGATGCATTATTAAGATCTTGTCTGAAAGATGTTTCACGATCTCCGCCGAATGCGAGACGAAAATGAAGGAAATACCCATATCTTGCTGGAGATCCAGGATAAGATTAATGATTTGAGCTCTAATCGATGGATCCAGCGCAACAAAGGCTTCATCGGCAACAACGATCTGCGGCTCCAGCACGATGGCGCGAGCGATACAAACACGCTGTTGCTGGCCACTGGAAAGCATATGTGGATAAAAGCCAAAGTGATCGGGTAACAACCCCACTTTATGAAGCGTATCGTAAACGTGTTGCTTCTGCTGTCCCGGAGTCCAGTCGGTGTTAAAAATCAAAGCTTCAGTCAACTGCTGGCCAACGGTGATTTGCGGATTCAGGGAACGCAAGCTGTCTTGAAATATCATGCGCACATACCGGCAGCGCTGTTGATCGGTCATGCTACTCAGCGCCTGCCCATTGAGAAACAGCTCGCCAGTCGTCGGCCGTTCAGCGCCGGCAATAATCTTGGCGATGGTCGACTTACCCGAGCCTGTTTCTCCCATAATGGCCAGCGTTTCACCACGCTCAAGAGAAAAGTTCACCGGTTCCAGCGCGCAGATCCGTTTACCGGGCGTCCAGCCGGTTTTGTGCACGTAATATTTGCTGATATCCCGTACCTCAAGAAGCTTAGTCATGCTCGGGATCCTCCCACAATGGGTAGTGACAGGAATAGTCTTGTTGTTGTTTTCGGGCAAGTTCAGGTTTCACCACGCAGGCGCTGCGTGCATAGGGACAGCGCGGACCCAGACGACAACCGATGGGCATGTGCTGCAAGGTTGGAATAGCGCCCGAAAGCGTCGGCAAACGCGTTTGCGGTGCTTTATTCTGACTGAATAAGCTCATACTCAGCATAGCTTCGGTGTACGGGTGCAAAGGAGACTGCATCACCTGTTCAGTGGGGCCGCTCTCCATCAGCTGGCCGCAATAAATTAGACTGATGTGCTGACTTTCTGGCACCACTGCAGTGAGATCCTGAGTGATCATCAAAATCGACATACCCTGACCGCCGCTTAATTTCGCCAGCAAACGATAAATCTGTGAACGGGTATTGGGCTCCATCGCCGTGGTTGGCTCATCGGCAATAAGCAGCTTGGGATTATGGGCGATTGCCATGGCGATACTGATTTTCTGCGCCAGCCCTTCCGAGAGTTCATGGGGATAGCTTTCCATGACCTCTTTAGTATCTTTGATTCCGACCCTGTGTAGCAGGCGTTCTGCACGAGTCTGGCGATCCGCACGGCGTTTTAAATAAATGCCCGTGAGGTCGCCGACGGGGATCGTTTCGCGAAGTTGGGCGCCAACTTTATCATTGGGATCCAGATAAGTACTGGGGTCCTGGAAAATCATCGCCATGTCGCGACCGGTGACGATGCGCCGTTGCGCATTATTGAGAGCGAGCAGGTCGTAATGGCGCCACCAAAGCCTGTCCGCGGTAATTTTCCAGCGCGGATTGATGAAACCTAAAATGGCTTTGGCTAGCAAGCTTTTGCCGGAACCAGACTCACCCACCAAGGTATGAATTTCACCTTCGGCGAGTTGCAGATTAAAACGGTCAAGGACCCGTACCGGGCCATTTTCTGTTTCCAGTTCGATGGTGAGGTTACGGATATCCAAAATACTCATGAGTTACGAACCCGTTCAGCGATGGCAGCACGGATGCTATCACCGAGCACATTAATCGAAAGGATGGTCAGGAACAGCGCCAGGCCAGGCAATATCATCATCCACGGTGAAACATACACCTGGTCAAGACTGCGCGCTAACATGGTGCCCCATTCCGGAGCTGGTGCTTGTACTCCCAAGCCTAAAAAGCCAAGCGCTGCGATATCAAGAATCGCTGTCGATAGGGCGAAGGTGGTTTGCATGACCAGCACGCTGGTGATGTTGGGAAAAATAACCCGGGTGAGCATGTACCAGCGATTGACACCATTTAAACGTGAGGCCGTCACATACTCTTTATAGCGCTCGTCGTAGATGGCGTTATGTACGACATGAATGAACTGCGGTATCAACACCAGGGTAATGGCAAACATGACGTTGATCAGTGATGGCCCGAGGATGGCAATAATCACCAGCGCTAGCAACAGTGACGGGATGGACAAAATCACATCCAGCATATGGTTTAGAGCAGAGGATTGCACGCCACGCGACATACCGGCCCAGGCGCCAATAGTGACACCGACGATGGCCGCAACCAGCACGGCAATGAGTGGGTAGCCAAGACTGTAAACGGAACCGGCAATGATGCGAGAGAGCATATCGCGACCCAGGTCGTCAGTACCGAATAAGAATCGAATCTCGCCTTGATCGGACCAGCTCGGTGGTTGCAGAATGGCATCCGAGAATTGCGCATCCGGATTAAATGGCGTGATCAACGGTGACAGCAGCATCATCGCTAATGACAGCGCAAGAATATAAAAAGCAACCACTGCAAAGGGGTTGGCATTCATGTGCAACCAGATCTGCCGTAATGGCGATGGCTCTCGTTGTTGGAAATAGATATTAGCGTTCTGCATACAATTCCTTGCGTACCTGAGGGTAGCGCCAAGCATGAAACAGCTCTACGCAAACATTGACCAACAGTATCAGTGTCGCAAAAGCGAATAAACCACCTTGCATCACTGGGTAGTCGCGCTCATAAATACTTTTCACCAGCCAGCTGCCCAGACCGGGCCAGTTAAATATAACCTCGGTCACGATAATATTACTCATCAGTACGCTGAACATCAGACCAAGCTGGCGAACCACGGGTTGCATGGTATTGGGCAACACATGGCGGAGTAAGATCCGGGATTCGGAGAGGCCACGGGCTCGCGCAGCTCGGATGTAGTTCTGCTGCAGTACTTCTAGCATACTATTGCGGGTGGTCCGCATCAGCATGGTTGCCGGCATGATGGCAAGCACAATAACGGGTAACCATAAGTGGTTAATGGCATCAAGTAGCGCAGCGGTTTTGTAGGGGTTGTCACTGACGAGAATATCAAGAATGATGGAGCCGCTGTTCACCTCGACATCAAACAAGGGATTGATCTGGCCTGAGATCGGAGTCCAGCCGAGCTTGACGGCAAATAGCAAAATGAGTAACTGCGCAAGCCAGAATACCGGAATCGAGTAGGCGCTCAGACTGATTCCCATGATCAGACGGTCCATGCTGCCGCGTTGCTGTCCGGCAGCATACACGCCCATTGGCGCGCCGAGCGCCATGGCGAAAATCATAGCTAACAGAGCAAGCTCTAAAGTACCGCCTAACAGCGGCAATAATTCGCCAAATACGTTACGTTGATTGGTTAACGACTGGCCCCAGTCTCCCTGGGTAAAGTGACCTAAGAAGTTCAGGTACTGGCTGAAGATAGACGCGTCAAAATCACGGGCAGCGAAGGCCTGTTGGTAAGCAAGAGTGTCGCTGGCACGAATACCGGTCATATTGGTAAGCGCATCGCCGGGGAAAAAATAATTCAAGCTGAACAGGAACACCGTCAGCAGCCATAGCGTAACGATAAGCAGGGTGAGACGGCGCAAGGTGTAGCGAATCATGGCTGCTCCCCGGTGTCTGTTGAACTGGCCCGGTAGGCGTGACGGAAGTTTACGCCACCGTAGGCGGGCACTTCAACACCATGAATATCACTACGATGCGCCTGAAAGCGCATGGAGTTGGCGATGGGCACTAACGGCGCCTCACGGTAAATCCAGTTTTCAATTTCCTGATATAGTTTCTTACGGCTGTCGGTTTCCGGCTCGCTTATTGCTTGCATCAACAGCTGATCAAATTCGGGTTCGCACCAGTTGGCACGATTGGTACCGACATTCAGCGCTGCGCAGCTCAGTAACGGACGAAAAAAATTATCGGGATCGGCATTATCAGCGATCCAACCGATGAGTACGCTGTCATGCTCATCGCGGGCCAGGCGGCGACGGAAGGCATTCCACTCGTAGCTGACTATATTGGCCCGTACCCCAATTTGGGCGAGGTCAGACTGGATCAGCTCCGCCATTTTCTGGGCGTTTGGATTGTAAGCCCGTTGTACCGGCATGGCCCAGATATCGAATTCGAAACCTTCTTCAAAGCCTGCCGCGGCGAGTAACGCCTGGGCGCGTTCGGGATCATAACCATAGGTTTGATCGACTGGGCTGTATGCCCAGGAGGTTTCGGGCAAGACCCCCGTCGCAAGTCGCGCGTTACCATTGTAGATGGTTTGGATAATGGCCTCTCGATTGACTGCACTGGCCAGCGCCCGCCTCACCAGGACGTTATCAAAGGGGGGGTGGTCGGTATTGAAGGCCCAGAACGCGATATTGGGATTAACGGTGCTGGAGATCTGAATTTCATCACCGGTATCAAGCTCGGCGAGCTCTTCCACCAAAGGGTAGGGAATGACATCGCATTCGCCAGTGATCAATTTAAGCATGCGTTTATTGGCGTTCTGAGTGATGGAGTACACCAGTTGTTCGATGCGGGCAGGGTCACGCCAATAGTCGTCGTGGCGGTGGTAACGGATAATAAGATCTTTGCGGAACTCTTCAAAAACAAAAGGTCCTGTGCCTATCGGTTGCTTGTCGATAAGGTCAGGTTCGCCCCGGGCGAGCAGCTCAGCGCCGTACTCGGCAGACAGGATAATGGCAAAATCCGTGGCTAAGTTCGCCAGAAAAGAACTGTCACTGCGTTTTAAATAGAAATCCACAGTGGTGGCATTCACCGCAACAACATCAGTAATCAGACGATTTAAGCCGCTGGCGGTGAAAAACGGATAGTTACCGCCATTCACTTCGTGGTAAGGATGGCTTTCCTCCAGCCACCGCTTAAAACTAAACACCACATCATCGGCATTAAAGTGGCGGCTGGGTGTGAACCAGGGCGCACTGTGGAAGTTAACATTCGGGCGTAACATGAAGCGATAACGTTTGCCCTGATCCAGTGCTTGCCAGGATTCGGCCAACGCAGGCCTGAATTTCTGTTGTGCGTCATCGTAATCGAGCAGACGGTCATAAAGCTGAGCAGAGGTCGCATCAATGGTAGTGCCCGACGTACCCAACTGGGGGTTGAAACTCTCGGGGTTACCCTCAGAACAATAGACGATCCCATTACGTAGCGGGGGGACATCGTCCGGATTCGGCGAACAGGCCGCCAACGTTATGATCGGGGTAAGTAACCACAGTCGCCAAATGCTCATTTAATTCGTTGATCCGTCGAGTAATTGATACTTTTTCAAGTAGCCTCTTAACTGATGATAGGTGAGACCCAGAAGTTCTGCTGTTTTCTTTTGGTTAAATTGTGCATGGCGCAGCGCCTGTTGTAAAACTTCGGTCTCGTAATTGGCAGTCACTTCTTTGAAATCAATGGCGCCGCAATTAAAGTCAATGGCTGAAGCCGTTGCCACCAGTGCTGGTGTTGCTGTCTCGTCGTTGGTACTGGTACCGGTGGCGGCTTCAGGCTGTGCGTTAGTGGCGGTTTGCCGGTGTGCGGCAGGCTTGGGCCGCCAGGGGCTGGCGAAAGGGTCGATGACAATATCGTCTAAGGCGACGGTCTCGTTGGCGAGCCGATAGACAGAACGCTCAACCACGTTTTTTAACTCGCGAATATTACCGGGCCAGGAATACTCTAACAAGGTTTGCCGGGCGCGTTGGGTAAAGCCATTAAAAATGCCATGGCCGAGTTCTCGTGCCATGTGCACCGCGAAGTGTTCCGCCAGAATAAGAATATCATCGCGGCGCTCGCGCAGTGGCGGCAGGGTGATGACATCGAACGCCAGACGGTCTAATAAATCTGCGCGAAACTTACCCTGTTCAGCAAGTTCAGGCAAATCTTCGTTCGTGGCGGCAATCAGACGCACGTCTGTGGTGACAGTTTTACTGCCGCCAACGCGTTCAAATTCTCCGTACTCAATGACTCGCAAGATTTTTTCCTGCACCAGTGCCGAAGTATTGGCGAGTTCATCGAGGAACAGGGTGCCCTGGTCAGCGCGCTCAAAGCGGCCCTCGTGGCGTTTTTGTGCCCCCGTAAAGGCACCCGCTTCATGGCCGAATAACTCACTCTCGAGCAGGCTCTCACTCAGTGCTGCGCAATTGAGTTTAACGTAGCTTTGTTGCCAACGCTGTGACAGGAAGTGCAGGCGGGAGGCGATAAGCTCCTTGCCGGTGCCCCGTTCACCTATGATAAGTACTGGTTTCGCCAGCGGTGCGATCTGCGATACTTGCTCCAGTACCGCAAGAAAACTATTTGCTTCGCCGATGAGATTATCCGCTTCACGTGGGGGACTCATGACAGGCCTCTTTATTATTGTTCTGCTGTTACTGTAGTAAAACTACTTTATAGTAAGAGTGCTCTTTCTGCTGACCTTTATCAGGGGACCCGAATCCGGGGGACCCAGGAGGCATTGGAATGACCCCGGTCAGTAACCTTATGTGTGGTTAATTTGGCTAATAGTTAGTGTATTTGATAACTAGTCAGGGTCAAATAAAAAATTGATATTATCGGGAAAATACCGGAATATCAGCAAATTAACTGGTATTTTAAAAGTTGGCACAGTACCTGCATTGTAATTCGTGACCGTAAAGTAACAGTTTCGAATCAATTATGAGGACACGAACATGGGTATCTTTTCACGATTTTCAGATATCGTAAATTCGAACATCAACGCATTACTGGATAAAGCAGAAGATCCAGAAAAAATGGTGCGCCTGATTATTCAAGAAATGGAAGACACTTTGGTAGAAGTCCGCTCAACATCAGCGCGTCTGATTGCGGAAAAGAAAGATACCGAGCGTCAAATGAGCCGTTATGAAAATGATGTAGCGGAATGGGAAAAGAAGGCCGAGTTAGCGTTAAGCAAAGATCGTGATGATTTAGCACGCTTAGCTTTGGTTGAGAAACGTAAAGCTGACGACGCCGTTGCCAGCCTGAACGTTGATATTGATCGCATTAATGAGCACCTGAACCGTCTTAACGAAGAAGTTGGACAGCTACAGGAAAAACTCGCCGATGCTAAAGCGCGTCAGAAGACGATTATCATGCGCCAACGTGCTGCGAGCAGCCGCCTGGAAGTGAAAAAACGCATTGATAGCGGAAAAATTGACGACGCCATGCTCCGTTTTGAACGTTATGAGTCTAAGATTGATGATCTGGAGTCACAAGTTGAAGCTTACGACATGGGTAAGAAAACCTTGCGCGATGAGTTTGCTGAGCTTGAGGGCGAAGACAAAATCAACGACGAACTGGAAGCATTGAAAGCACGCGTTAAAAAAGACAAAAAAGCTGACTAATTGACTTGAAACTCTGGCTTCACCCGCGCTTGCGGGTGCACGCCAAGGCCAGAACGACATAGGGAACCTTTACAATGGCAGACATACTTGTACCGATGATTGCTGTGCCACTGATTCTTTTTATGATTTTTGTGGCGCCAATCTGGGTCATCATGCACTACCGCAGTAAGCGTAAGCTCAGCCAGGGGCTTTCCGAAACCGAACTGCAGGACTTACAGCAACTGGCACGTCAAGCTGAACACATGCGTGAACGTATCAAGACGCTCGAATCTATTCTTGATGCAGATGCGCCAACCTGGAGGGAACGCAAATGAGTTACTCCGATGATTACAAACCACGGAAGCAGTTACTGCGAGATAAAAAGAACGCGAAAGTAGGCGGAGTTTGTGCCGGAATCGCGAACTATTTCAATATCGAAGCCTGGCTGGTACGTATTATTGTGGTCACAGCGGTAATTTTTGGCCACGGCTTTGTACTTATTCTTTATATTGCGGCCTGGATGATTCTCGACGAGAAGTCAGCGCCTGAAAAAAATGGCGATCATCAGCCGATAGGTTTGAAAACCAAAGTGTATGGTGCTGGCGAACCTCCGCGCCGCGCTTACAAAGAGATTGATGAAGAGTTTCGTGAACTGGAAGACCGGTTACAGCAAATGGAGCGGTACATCACTTCGAATGCGTATCAGGTCGACCGTGAGTTGAAAAAACTGTAATTGAACCACTGAAAAGCCTTCAGGTGGAAAACTAGCGTTACACCTGAACCGTAACTCTGTCACCCAGACAAGTTGCGTTGCGCAAAGGCAGGATGCACTCTTTGATGTCGACAACAGGAGGACGTACTGCCAATGCGCAACAACGATAAACATAAATCGCAATGGCAGCCAGCGACCATGACGATCCATGGCGGTAAACAGCCGGATCCGCATGGTGCATTGGTTGCACCGCTTTATCAGACTGCCACTTTCGCATTTCATACCACTGCCGAGGGCTCAGCTCGCTTTGCTGGTGAAGCAAATGGCTACATTTACTCGCGTCTTGGTAATCCAACTACGCATGAACTGGAAGCGCGGATTGCGCACCTCGAAGGCTTTCCTGCGGGTGCAGCATGCGCAACAGGCATGGGGGCTATCTCTGCGGCCATGCTCGCGTTTCTTGAACATGGTGACCACGTTGTAGTGGCCGATGCGATCTACGGGTGCAGCTTTGCGTTGTTCTCCCATCTGTTCAAAAAGTTTGGCATCGAAGTCGACTTCGTCGATATGACCGACGCCGGAAACGTGCGTGCCGCCATGCGCGAAACCACCAAGCTGGTGTTTATAGAAACGCCGGCCAATCCTCACCTAAAAATTATCGACATTGCCGCTGTCGCCAGTATTGCTCATGACTATCAGGCGCGGGTGATTGTCGACAATACCTTTATGACACCTTTGCTGCAGCAGCCGCGTCAACAAGGTGCTGATCTTGTGGTGCATAGTGCGACCAAATTTCTTAATGGACATGGCGATGTGGTCGCGGGCCTGATCTGTGGTACCGAGGATGACATTGAGTTAATTAAGGCAACGACCCTGAAAGATATGGGCGCAACCATGAGTCCACACGATGCCTGGTTGATTTTGCGTGGTCTGAAGACCCTTGATGTGCGTATGGAACGACATTGTAAGAATGCAGTCAAAGTAGCTGACTACTTAGTTAAGCATCCGTCCGTGCGAACTGTTTATTTCCCGGGCCTGCCCGATCATCCCGCGCAACGGTTGATGGGCACGCAGATGCATGGCAGTGGAGCTGTCATCGCATTTGAATTGCATGGCGACAGGGAGGATGCGCAACAACTGTTGGATGGACTAGAATTAATTACTATAGCGGTCAGCCTCGGCGATGCCGAAACTCTGATTCAACATCCGGCGTCGATGACGCATTCGCCGTACACGCCAGAAGCGCGAGCTCGCGCGGGGATCAGCGATACACTGATCCGTATCGCAGTCGGGCTGGAAGCCGTTGATGATATTATTCAGGATTTAGAACAAGCGTTTGCCAAAACTTTTAAAACAACAACACCGCAAACAGCACAGCAACAAGGGGAACCTTTGACTTATGGGTAAACAAAGCCAATACGTTTCACGCCAGCCAGACGAAAACGGTATTATCGACTGGAGTGACGAAGAGAACGCGGTATGGCGCGATTTGGTTGCTCGCCAGTTAAAACACATTCCAGGTAAAGCCTGTGATGAGTACATGCATGGACTCGAGTTACTGGACTTGCCGCATGATCGTCTGCCACAACTGCATGAGGTCAATAAAGTACTGGAAGCGACGACGGGGTGGCAGGTCGCACAAGTACCGGCTCTAATCCCGTTTGACGAATTTTTTCGCCTGCTGGCGAACAAGCAGTTTCCAGTAGCGACTTTCATTCGTACGCGAGAAGAGTTTGATTACTTGCAAGAGCCTGATATATTTCATGAAATCTTCGGCCACTGCCCACTGTTAACGAATCCAGCGTTTGCCCACTTTACCCATCAATACGGTAAGTTAGGTTTGAACGCGACGCCAAAAGAGCGCGTTTATCTGGCTCGGCTATACTGGTTTACAGTGGAGTTCGGTTTATTGAACACCGAAGATGGCTTACGTATATACGGGGGGGGTATTTTATCGTCGCCGGGCGAAACTGAATATGCGATCCATAGTGATAAACCCGAACGTAAACCACTGGTGCCTCTTGATGCGCTGCGTACACCGTATCGGATTGATATTATGCAGCCCATCTACTACACCATCGAGAGTACCGAAAAGTTATTTGAAATCGCGGACCTGGATATCATGGCTCTGGTACATGAAGCGATGGAACTTGGTTTGTTTGAACCTAAGTTTCCACCCAAAAATGCCGCTTAACGGACTGTAAAAACGGAGTAACTATGACTGACTTAAAAGAACAAAAATGTGAAGCCTGTAATGCTGACGCACCCAAGGTGAGCGATGAGGAACTGGCAGAACTTATGCGGGAAATCCCAAACTGGACGCCAGTGTCACGCGATGGCGTGATGCAGCTGGAACGCGAGTTTAAGTTTAAAAACTTCAAGCAGGCGTTGGCATTCACCAACCGCGTGGGGGAAATTGCTGAAGATGAATTCCACCACCCGACGCTGGTAACCGAGTGGGGCAAGGTGACGGTGACCTGGTGGACACATGCCATCAACGGTCTGCACAAAAATGATTTTATCATGGCGGCGCGTACTGACGCAGCGCTGAATGATGAAGAATAATTGAGATTGCGCTGATCGGCGCAAAGCTATCGACAAAAAGCCTCTAGCCTAGTGACGGGTAGAGGCTTTTTTATGTATACTTATGTTTACATTTTAATCAACCGATAAGTTGTGCTGATGCGTCTCGAAATCACCTGCGATGACCGCCTGGGTCTTTGCCAAGATGTACTGCAGATTCTACGTGACCGTGAAATTGATCTTCGTGGTATCGAAGTTGACCCCAAAGGCAAGATCTTCCTGAACTTCCCTGAACTTGAATTTAAAGATTTCCAGCACCTGATGCCTGAGATCCGGCGCATTCCTAACGTTAAAGACGTAAAAACCGTAGCTTTTATGCCCTCAGAGCGAGAACATTTTGAGTTTAGTCTGCTCCTGAATAAACTCCCGGATCCTGTTCTATCGATTGACGCCAGAGGCATCATTGATATTGCCAATGATGCTGCCGGTTTACTGCTATCGGATACGCGTGAACATTTACCGGGCACTTCGATTACGCAATGGCTCAGCGGCTTTAATATCAGCCGCTGGCTGGAGCGCCAACCCACCGAGCCGCAGCTGAGTCAGGTGACCATTAATGGGGCAAAGTATTTCGCTGAACTGATGCCGATTTGGGTGGCCGATGAGCATGATAAAACCAGCTTCGCTGGCGCAGTGCTGACCTGTAAGCCGCAACCTCTGAGCAGTCAGTGGCAGCGCACCGGTCAGCATGATGCGTTTCATCAGTTGCTCGGCGAACATGCCAGCATGAAACGTTTGCTCAAAGAAGCGCGGCGCATGGCTGAGTTGAATGTTCCCCTTTTGGTTCAGGGGGAAACCGGGGTCGGCAAAGAGTTGCTGGCGCGGGCCTGCCATCAGGCCAGTCATCGCGCGGAGCAACCCTTTTTGGCGGTCAATTGTGCAGCACTGCCGGATAATGTCGCGGAGAGTGAACTGTTTGGCCACGGCAAAGGTAGTTTAGGGCCTCATACCGAAGCGAAAAAAGGGATCTTTGAACAGGCGAACGGCGGTACCGTGTTGCTCGATGCGGTTGGCGAGATGTCGAATGGCCTGCAGGCAAAGCTGCTGCGCTTTATTCAGGACGGTAAATTCCGCCGTATCGGGGAGGAGCAAGAGGTCGCCGTAGACGTTCGTATTATTTGTTCAGCCCGCGATGATTTGCAGGACCGCGTCGAGGCAGGCTCCTTCCGCGAAGATTTGTTTTACCGTCTGAATGTGCTCACGTTGCTGTTACCACCGCTACGCGAGCGTAAATCTGACATCCCCCTTTTAGCCGAACATTTCAGCCTGCAGGCGTGCCAACGTTTGGGACGTAGTCTGGTATTGCTGACCCGTGATTGCCGCGAGTTGTTGCAACGTTATCAATGGCCGGGCAACGTTCGTCAGCTGGAAAACGTACTCTTTCGTTCATTATCCATGCTGGAAGGTGATCGGCTGGAAGCTGCCGATGTTTATCTGCCTGAGGCCGACGGGCTGCATGAAAATGTTGCCGTCGATCTGGAAGAGGGCAGCCTGGATGAAGCGGTTAAGAAGTTCGAAAGCACCATCCTGCGACGCTTGTATCCGAGTTACCCCAGTACCCGGCAACTGGCCAAAAAATTGGGGCTTTCGCACACTGCTGTGGCGAACAAACTTCGTGAGTACGGGATTGGCAAACAGCGGCGTAAGTCGGTTGCAAAATCCTGAGAGTAAAGCTTTGTTTACGAAAATTGAGGCTGTTGTATGGAAAACCGTACATAGAAGTCGCTGATTGTCAGCTAAAGTTGATCTGTATCAACATCTTTACAAAAGTACGCGCTGAAGCCGCACGCGGAGTTTCAGCCTCGCCTCTGGTAGTTGCCTGATGAGCATAGTAGAACATAGGCCACTACTAAAAGCCTGACGTACGAATGAGGACTACAGAATGACTGACATAAATTATAATCCATTACAGACCAACGGATTCGAGTTCGTTGAGTATGCCGCTCCTGATGCAAAAGGTATTGCTGCACTGAAAGACTTGTTTGTGAAACTGGGTTTCACCGAAGTGGCCAAACACAAAAGCAAAGAAGTCTGGCTGTACAAGCAAAATGACATTAACTTTATCGTCAATGCTGAAACTGGCGGTCAGGCTGAAGCCTTTGCAAAAGAGCACGGTCCAAGCGTCTGCGGTATGGCCTGGCGCGTGAAGGATGCCCAGCATGCCTTCGAACACGCCGTAGCCAACGGTGCGAAACCTTTCCAGCGTGATGTGGGTGAGAGCCAAGCTGATTTCCCAGCTGTGTACGGGATCGGCGAAAGTGTTCTCTACTTCATTGATAAGTACGATGGTATGGGCGTGTACGCCGACGACTTCGACTTTTACGATGACTGGCAAGCGAAAATGAAAGACCACGCTGCTGGTCTGTATGAAGTGGATCATCTGACCCACAACGTATTCCGTGGCAACATGGATACCTGGGCAGGTTTTTACGAGCGCATCGGTAACTTCCGCGAGATCCGTTACTTTGATATCGAAGGCAAGTTGACGGGTTTGCTAAGTCGCGCGATGACCGCACCTTGCGGCAAAATCCGTATCCCGATCAACGAATCCCACGATGATAAGTCTCAGATCGAAGAGTATCTACGCGAATACAAAGGCGAGGGGATTCAGCACATTGCGCTGACCTCGGACAATATCTACAAAACAGTACGTGATCTGCGTGAAATCGGCATGGACTTTATGCCGACGCCGGACACCTATTACGAAAAAGTAAATGAGCGTGTAGAAGGGCATGACGAAAATCTTGATGACTTGCGTGACTTGCAAATCCTCATTGACGGCGCGCCGATGAAAGACGGTATCTTACTGCAGATTTTCACCAAAACTGTTATTGGTCCGGTGTTCTTTGAAATCATCCAGCGTAAAGGTAACGAAGGCTTCGGCGAAGGTAACTTTAAAGCCTTGTTCGAATCTATCGAAGAAGACCAAATTCGTCGTGGAGTGTTAGACGATGCGTAAATGGATTAGCTTTCCGAAACAAGTTGGCGTGAGCTCTAAACAGGCTCACGCAGACTTCCCGGAGCAGGCGATCTATGAACGTGAAGTTGGCCGCAGTGGCTTTTTTGGGCCGGCAACGCATTTTCATCACCGCCATGCTCCAACCGGTTGGAGTGAGTGGGAAGGTGAGTTACGCCCCCGTAATTTTGATTTTAATAAACTGGATAACCTGGCCACGGACTCCCCGTGGCAGGTGCCATTGTTGTTGCACAACGCACAGTGTAAATTTCGCATCTGGCATTGCCATGAGAAGATGCCTTTTTTAGTGCGTAATGCTGATGGTGATGAGCTGTTATTTATCCATGAAGGGCGTGGTGAGCTGTATTGTGACTACGGTCATATCACCCTTGAAAAAGGCGACTATTTCGCTATTCCAAGGTCTACGAACTGGCGTATTGAACCCCTCGAGCCTATGCATATTGTCATGATCGAGGCGACCAACAGTGCGTACCAGTTGCCAGAGAAAGGTCTGGTCGGCAACCACGCTATTTTCGACCCTGCGTGTCTGGATACGCCGGATATTGATGCTGACTTTAAAGCTCAATACAGCGAAGAACAGTGGCAGATCGAAGTGAAACGGCACGATAAAATCTCGCGTATTACTTATCCCTATAACCCGCTTGATGCGGTGGGTTGGCATGGTGATTTGGCGCCTGTGCGAATCAATTGGCGCGATATACGGCCATTGATGAGTCATCGATACCATCTGCCGCCGTCGGCACATACCACTTTTGTCGCTGATGGGTTTGTCGTTTGCACCTTTGTGCCACGACCGATTGAATCGGACCCGGGCGCATTGAAAGTGCCGTTTTATCATAACAACGACGATTATGATGAAGTATTGTTTTACCATGAGGGTGACTTCTTTAGCCGCGATAACATCGACAAAGGGATGGTGACTTTCCATCCTGCTGGCTTTACTCACGGACCGCATCCGAAAGCTTTCCAGGCCGGGCGCGAGTATCGCAAGAAATTTACCGATGAAGTGGCAGTCATGCTCGATACACGTAATGCCCTGGAAATGGGCGATGTGTGTGCGCAAGTGGAAAACCCAGACTATGTGTATAGCTGGCAAGCAAAAGATGAAAAGGCTAAATAATCTATGAAATTTGCAACCTATCGAAACGGTACACGCGACGGCCAGCTGATGGTCGTCAGTCGCGATCTAACGAAAGCTGTTGCGGTTCCAGCCCTTGCTGAAACCTTACAGGAAGTTCTTGATGACTGGGATGGCATTGCGCCGGAGCTGGAGAATGTCTACAGCGCCTTAAATAATGGTGAGCTTGATGACGCTGTGGCTTTTGATGAAAGTCTCTGTGAATCACCGTTACCGCGCGCTTATCAGTGGGCCGACGGCAGTGCCTATGTGAACCACGTCGAGCTGGTACGCCGTGCCCGTAATGCGGAAATGCCGCCAAGTTTCTGGACAGATCCGCTGATGTATCAGGGCGGGTCTGATGACTTCCTCGGTCCCAAAGATGTTATCGAAATGGGGGATACCGCCTGGGGGATCGACTTTGAAGGTGAAGTGGCCATTATTACCGACGATGTCCCTATGGGTGTGGAGGCAAGTAAAGCAGGGCAGTACATTCGCCTGTTGATGTTGGTCAATGATGTATCGCTGCGCGGCTTGATTCCAAATGAGTTGGGTAAAGGTTTTGGGTTCTTTCAGTCCAAACCATCGTCAGCGTTTTCACCTGTCGC
Source organism: Pseudidiomarina terrestris (assembly GCF_030466405.1). Classification (GTDB taxonomy): domain Bacteria; phylum Pseudomonadota; class Gammaproteobacteria; order Enterobacterales; family Alteromonadaceae; genus Pseudidiomarina; species Pseudidiomarina terrestris. The sequence continues at coordinate 361,149 of NZ_JAGGJF010000002.1, forward strand.
TGTAACTCCGGACGAGTTAGGCGATGCCTGGCGAGATAACAAGGTCCACCTGCCGTTATTGAGCGAATACAACGGTCAGCCGTTCGGCAAGCCGAACGCTGGTGAAGATATGACCTTTGATTTTGCCCAGCTGGTCGCGCATGCGGCGAAGACTCGACATCTCAGTGCCGGCGCTATCATAGGTTCAGGTACCGTATCGAACAAGCAAGGCACCGACCATGGTAGTGCTATTGCAGAAGGCGGGGTGGGTTACAGCTGTATCGCTGAAGTACGCATGATTGAAACCATTCGTGATGGCAAACCAAGCACTGGGTTTATGCAGTTCGGTGATACCATTAAGATTGAAATGAATGACGCCGATGGCAAAAGTATTTTTGGCAGTATCGACCAAAAGGTCCTACAGTATCAGCCAGAAGACTAACTCATTAATGGGGTCGATCCTATGGAACTCTACGGTTACTGGCGCTCAAGCGCCAGTTATCGGGCACGTATTGCCCTAAACTTCAAAAAGTGTGACTACAATTACCTGCCAGTGCATCTTCTCAAAGATGGTGGTCAGCAACATCAACAGGCGTACCGACAGCTCAATCCAAATGGTCTGGTACCCACTCTGGTCCACGGTCAGGTGATCCTGCATCAGTCGCTGGCCATTATCGAATATCTGGAAGAGAAGTATCCGCGCCCGAGCCTGCTGCCTGGCAGCCCGCGGCAACGTGGTGCCATTCGGGCGCTGGCACTGGATCTTTGCAGTGAATTGCAACCTCTTATCAACCTGCGGGTGCAGCAGTATTTGAAACAGCAACTGGAAGTAAGCGACGAGCAAAAACAAGCGTGGCTCGATCATTGGTTTACTGAGAGCTTTATTGCGTTCGAGCAAAGTCTGAATGAAGTTTCTGGCGAGTATTGCGTCGGCGACGAATTTTCTCTTGCGGATGTCTGTCTGGTACCGCAGGTCTATAGTGCGCAACGGTTTGGTATCGACTTAGATGCTTACCCATTACTGCAAAGTATTTATGGACGCTTACAGGAATTGCCCTGGGTTGCCGAGGCGCATCCTGACAAACAGCCCGATGCCGAATCCTGAACGCAGGAAACTATAAGTTCACCGCAATAGACAAATGCCCAGCTCGTAACTTGCTGGGCATTTTGCTTTAATGGCTCTATCTCATAGGAAAGGGAAACATAAGAATGAAAACAAAATTTACTGTTTCAATACTCGCTGCATTTATTGCTGCCTCCTGCGCGGCAACTGACGTCGCGGGTACGAGTGGCAGCAGTGCCACTACCACCGCCCCGGAGACCTTAAGTCTGGCGGACGGCAATACCAGCTCGGCGGTGGAAACCGGTGAACTCACCATCAAGCAAATCATGTCGGATCAGGACTGGGTGGCACGTTCACCTAGTTCAGCCTACTGGCTGCTCGACGGCACCGGTGTGCTTTACCAACAAAAACGCGAGAATAGCGTGATCAGTGACTGGTTTCATTTGCCGTTAGATAAAGAAAACGCGCATAAGGTACCTGTCGATCGTTTACACAACTACGCCTACAGCGATGGGGTGTATAATGATGACCGTTCACTGTTAGCCTACAGTTTTGAAGGCAACGTGTTCGTACGTGATATGGAAAGCGGTGATGTACGCCAGCTGACCCGCGATGAAGCGCGCCAATCCCAGTTAACCTTTCTCAATGACGGCCGTTTGAGCTACCGTCAGGGCAATGACTTTTTTGTGGTTGACCCGCAAAGCGGCCTCACTGCACAAGTGGCCAGCTTAGCTACCCGCAATAAACCCGAAGCCGTTGCTGAGCCGAAAGACTTTGTTGCCCGCGAGCAGGTTGAACTCATTGAGTTTGTACAAAAAGAGCGCCGCGATCGTCAGGAGCGAGCCGATTACCGCGCCGAGTTAGCAAATGAAAATCCTTCTTTAGCTCCGCAGTCATTTTACCTTGGCGAGAACAAGCAAATTGTCGCCGCGAGTTTATCGCCTGCAGGAGATAAACTCATTGTTGCTATCACTGATCCACAAAGCTGGCGTGACGACGGCGATATTATGCCAAATTACGTTGCTGAGTCCGGTCGCGTAGAAGCCGAGTCGGTGCGCCGCAGGGTGGCTGACGCTAAGCCCGTAGAGCACCAGTTGCTGCTGCTTGATCTGGAAACTGGGGAGCAGACCCCGTTTACCTACAACACCTTGCCGGGCTGGAACGAAGACGTGCTTGCTGAAGTGAAGGCCGAAAATTATGCCGCACAGGGTAAAGACTATGAATCGGAGCAAGCACCACGACCTATTACCCTGATGCAGGACTGGGGCTGGGAGAGCGGCGCGATTCGCTGGTCAGCTACGGGTGAAAACGCCATTGTCATGCTGGAAGCCTGGGACAATAAAGATCGCTGGATAGCCTCGGTTGATTTTGCCGGCAAACAGCTGGTGAACCAGCATCGTCTGCACGATGATGCCTGGATTAACTACACCCACAATGAATTTGGCTTTTTACCCAATTCTGACGATCGTATCTGGTATCAGAGTGAAGAAGACGGTTATGCGCATCTTTACACCCAGCGCCTAGGTGGCAACCAGCAACAGCTGACCTCAGGCAAATTTGTCACTGAAAGCCCGGCAGTTGATGCCCAGACGCAGTCGATTTATTTCACCGCGAATGCTTCTCATCCGGGGGTTTACGAATTGTATCGGGTAAATTATGAAAGCGGTGAAACGGAACAACTGACCGATCTCGATGGCATGGTGGAGTCCTTTGAGCTCAGCCCTGGCGGCGATCAAGTCGTGTTTAGCTACTCCAGTGCCTTGCAGCCGTCTGAGCTCTATGTCCAATCGTTACTGTCATCAGCCTCGGCTAAACGCTTAACTCATACAGCGACTGAACAATTCAATAGTTTCGACTGGAGCGTGCCGGAGATCGTACCGGTGCCATCGAGCAATGTGGACGAGCCGATTTATACGCGTGTCTACTATCCGGATGACTATGATCCGAACCGTGCCGAGAAGTATCCTGCAGTGGTATTTATTCATGGTGCAGGTTACCTGCAGAATGCACACGCGGGCTGGTCGAACTACCAACGCGAGTTTATGTTCCATACCTTCCTGAACCGTCAGGGCTATGTGGTTCTGGATCTCGATTACCGTGGCTCGAAAGGATATGGCCGGGATTGGCGCACAGCGATTTACCGGAATATGGGCTGGCCTGAAGTCGAAGATCTGGTGGATGTGGTGCAGTGGGCTGGAGAGAATACCAACGTTGACACCGACCGAATGGGTACTTACGGTGGCTCCTACGGTGGCTTCCTGACCTTTATGGCGTTATTCAATGAGCCGGGCTTGTTCAAAGCGGGTGCTGCCTTACGGCCAGTATCAGACTGGGCACATTACAACACCGGCTACACTTCTAACATCCTCAACTTGCCGGATGACGATCCTATTGCCTATCGCCGTAGCTCGCCAATCTACTTTACTGAGGGCCTGCAAGATGCGTTATTGATCAACTCACCGATGGTAGACGACAATGTCTTTTTCCAGGACAGTGTGCGTTTGGTGCAGCGCTTGATCGAGCACGAGAAAGAGGATTTTGAAACTGCCATATTCCCGGTCGAGCCGCATGGCTTCCGGCAGCCATCGAGCTGGCTGGACGAGTACCGTCGGATCTATGAGTTGTTTGAAGAAAACCTGAAGTAGATGACTAAGTAATAGATAAGAAAAAGGCCGAAATCTTCAGATTTCGGCCTTTTTTATAGGGCAGTTAAGAAAGCCCGGCGTTAAGCGCCAGAACTTTCACACTTGGCCATTTCAGCGTGAGCGCGAGCGCGCGCCTGGCTGAGACTCGCTACAGTACTGGCTCTGCTGAAATCGGCACGCTGACTTTCATCAGCAACCTGCAGTGGGGCAAAGCTATCGTCACGCGGTTGGGCGCTGGCTTTCGCCATAGGTGCGCTGACCCGACGGCCAATTGCTTTTGCTGGCTTGTTGCTGGCAACAGGTTCTGCTGCTGCTTGCGCAGCTGGCTTGGTTGCAGGCTTAGATTCCGCTTTCGCTTCCTTCGCCGTTTCTTCAGCCTGGTCTGTTGCCGCTGCTTTAGCTTCTTCCTTCGGCTCTGGCTTGTTCTCCTGAGCTTCAGGCTTCACCGCAGCCTTGGTTGCTGGCTTAGGTTCAGCTTCTGGCTCAACGTCAGCTGGCGCTTTGTCCTGCACCTCTGGCTGTTCTTGCGACGGCTCAGCTGCAGGTGCTGGTTTTGGCGTTTGAGCTTCTGCCTGAGCGGAATCCTCGCTCGCAGCAACCTGGCTGTGCTCAGCTTTTGCCTTGCTATCGGTTCCGGCGTCAGTACTCTCATCAAGCTTTAACTCAACTTGCGCATCACCAGCGTCAGCTTTGGCAGCTTCAGCAGCTTTCTTCTCAGCAGCAACTTCTTTGGCCGCCTGGGTCATGCGTGCTGAACGTTTTCTTGGCTTAGCGTCATCGGAGCCACGGCTTTTCGCCGGTTTTTCGCTGGTTTGCTCGGCACTGGCTTCGGTTTCAGTGGTGCTTTTCGGCGCCGTTGTTTCGACAGCTTCAGGTTGTTGCGCTGTGGCCGAGTCGGTAGCGCTCTCGTCAGAGGTTTGTTCTTGCTGACCTTCTGCTTTACGACGCTGACCTGCGGCCCGCTGATGACGCGGACTACGGCGTGAACGATTACGACCCTCACGTTTCTCGCCACTTTGCTCAACAGTTGCATCCTGTGTTTGCTCGGTGGACTCCGTCGCCGCTTGCGTCGCTGCTGCGGCGCTTTCTTGCTGGTCTTGTTTCGACTCGTCCAGCGACAGATCCGGAACCTGCTCAGGAGCAGTGCTTTGTTCTTCTTTGCCTACGCGAACGGACTTATCCAGTTTGCGACGTTGACGACGCGGCTTAGGTTTGGCTTCTGCTGCTGGTTTTGACTCAGTTTTACTCTCAACCGCGTCTGCTTTTGGCTTTTGCGTTGCATCCGCTTGCTGACGATTACGGTTTCTGCCACCACGACGTTGACCACGCTCGTTTTTACCGCTGTCTTTCGTCTCTGCAGCTTTGTCTTTGCTAGCCTCTGGCTTATCCGTAGTACCTTTCTGCTCATCGTCGCGTGGACGTGAACGGGAAGTATTACGGCGACGTTGGCCACCACGCTGGTTACGACCCTGACCACCGCGACGGTTATTACCGCCTCGATTACGGTTGTCATCACGTTTTTCTTGCTGGCGTTTTTGCTGTTCGTCTTCTTCACTACCGAAGATTCCACTCAGCCATTTACCAAGGCGTTGTAACAACGAGGTGCCGGTAGCTTTTGCCACAGCTTTTGCTTTTTCAGGCACTTGCGGGGCAGGTGTCGGAGCCGGCGCAGCTGGTGCCTGCAGGCCCTTGAGGGCTGGCTCTTCGAAGCTTGGCTTATCTTTGTTAAGGACAACTTCAGTGCTGGTGTCTTCAGGCTTGTCGATGAGCGTAAAGCTGTTGGCCTCGTCCATCTCGTCATTGCGCAGACGCTTGACGTCGAAATGCGGTGTTTCAAGGTTGGTATTTGGAATCACCAGAACCGATACCGAGTGACGTTTTTCAACTTCGGCAATGGCTTTGCGTTTCTCATTCAGCAAATAGGTGGCGACAGTCACCGGGACCTGAGCCTGAACCTGAATAGTGTTATCTTTTAAGGCTTCTTCCTCAATCAAGCGCAAGATCGAAAGCGCCAGTGACTCTGCTGAGCGGATGGTGCCATGACCATCACAACGAGGGCAGACGTGATTGGCTGATTCGCCTAGCGACGGACGCAGGCGCTGACGAGACATCTCCAGCAAACCAAAACGTGAGATGCGTGCGACCTGAATCCGGGCACGGTCTTGTTTGAGGCTGTCACGAAGGCGGTTTTCAACTTCGCGCTGATGTTTCATCGGGGTCATATCAATAAAGTCGATAACGACCAGACCGCCGACATCACGCAGGCGTAACTGGCGTGCGATTTCTTCTGCGGCTTCTAAGTTGGTCTGAAATGCGGTCTCTTCGATATCGCCGCCTTTGGTGGCGCGTGCCGAGTTGATGTCGATGGAGGTTAGAGCTTCAGTTGGGTCGATAACGATAGAGCCACCTGAGGGTAAGCGGACCTGACGTTGGAACGCCGATTCGATTTGGCTCTCAATCTGATAATGATTGAATAAAGGGATATCGCCTTCGTAGGTTTTTACACGATTGACGAAGTCCGGACGAATCAGAGTAACGTGATCACGAACCTGTTCAAAGACTTTCGGGTTATCGATCAAAACTTCACCGATATCGCGACGCAGATAGTCACGGATAGCGCGGAAGACAACATTACTTTCCTGGTGGATCAGGAACGGAGCAGGGCGTTGCTCAGATGCTTTTTCAATGGCCTGCCAGTGATGAATCAGGACATTGAGGTCCCAGTCGAGTTCTTCTGCTGATTTGCCAACACCTGCAGTACGGACAATCAGTCCCATACCATCAGGCAGTTTTAGATCGCGCATCGCTTCTTTAAGCTCAGTGCGTTCATCACCTTCAATGCGACGAGAAATACCGCCGGCACGTGGGTTGTTTGGCATCAGCACCAGGTAACTGCCGGCCAGCGAGATAAAAGTAGTCAGTGCTGCGCCTTTCTGGCCACGTTCTTCTTTATCAATCTGGACAATGACTTCCTGGCCTTCTTTAATGACGTCCTTGATATTCGGACGGCCGGAGAAGGTATAGCCTTTCGGGAAGTAGGTTTTGGCAATTTCTTTCAGGGGGAGGAAGCCGTGACGTTCAGCGCCGTAATCAACAAAGGCTGCTTCAAGGCTAGGTTCGATGCGGGTAATTTTACCCTTGTAGATATTTGCTTTTTTTTGTTCGTGGCCGGGACTTTCGATATCTAAATCGTATAATCGTTGTCCGTCCACCAAAGCAACGCGCAGCTCTTCTTGCTGTGTTGCATTGATCAACATTCTTTTCATAGTTGTGACTCTTTCTTTATGTGCCACAACACAGTACGAAGGCGTCTTCGCCATCGCTATTTCGAGATTGAATTGTAGACTGCCATCGCGCTATCTCAGCGTATGATGACACCTCCCGTTGTGCTACTTAACACCAACGTGAGGTACGCAATTGGTTACCAAGCCGAAATACGCTTGTATTCGTACCGTGTCGTCGCAAGATGCTTTGACAAAATTAGTGGACCGGTCTTCTGCATGTTGTGCATGTTCCGTGCCATCAGGATCTCAATAACGCTGTGTGCGTTGTTGTACCCTGAGGTGGAGGCTGTGTTGCAATCGCTTTCGATGCGCCAGGCCACTATTACTATTTTTCGCTCGTACCGCTCTCAAACTGTCCGGTGCGGTTTTTTCCGGATGCTTAGTATCCCATGAACAGGGTAGTCAGTACAAGATAAAATAAAGCAACAAAAATGCAGTCAGAAAAAATGGAAAATGATAAACTTGCCGGCATGAGCGAAAATCAACAATCCCAAGTACGCTGGGTCACAATCGAAGCCGACTATGCCGGTCAGCGTATCGACAATTTTCTCCTTGCGCAGTTGAAAGGCGTACCCAAATCCCTGGTGTACCGCATCGTGCGTAAAGGAGAAGTGCGGATCAATAAAAAGCGTTGCAAGCCTGATTATAAATTGCAGGCGGGCGATCTGGTGCGCATCCCGCCCGTGCGGGTGGCCGAGAGTAATCCGTTACCGTCCGCGAACCTAGATCAAGTGCAGGCGCTTAATCAGCAGATACTGTACGAGGATGATTTACTGTTGGTGCTAAACAAACCTGCGGGGCTTGCCGTGCACGGTGGCTCCGGCTTACAGTTTGGCCTGATTGAGAGTTTGCGTGCGTTGCGACCTGACGCCAAGCATCTGGAACTGGTTCACCGACTGGACCGCGAAACCAGCGGCTGTATTCTGATTTCTAAGCGCCGTTCTGCGCTGCGCGCTTTGCACGAGCAACTGCGCGAGAAGACCATGGATAAGCAATACCTGGCTCTGGTCCGCGGCCATTGGCAGGCACATGTAAAATTTATTGCGGCTCCGTTGCTGAAAAATACGTTGAAATCGGGCGAACGGGTCGTACGCGTCGATGCTGCGGGCAAGCCTTCAGAAACGCGCTTTCGGGTACAGCAACAATTTGCCAATTGCACCTTGGTTGAAGCCTCACCCATTACCGGCCGTACCCATCAGATTCGGGTGCACGCACTCCATGCAGGACATCCGATTGCCTGTGATCCTAAGTATGGCGATCAGGTGTTTGATGCGGCCATGCAGGAGATTGGCTTAAACCGCTTATTCCTGCATGCGCGCCGGCTGAGCTTTAAGCACCCGCAAAGCGGCAAGACGATTACCGTAGACGCGCCGTTGGATAAAGCCTTAAGTCAGGCCTTGAAGCGTTTACCAGCATGAAATATCAACTGTTGATTTTCGACTGGGATGGCACCTTGATGGATTCGATAGGTCGTATTGTCTCGTCCATGCAGGCAACAGCAACTCACCTGGCGTTGCCGGTACCGACCGACACCCAGGTGCGCGATATTATAGGCTTAAGTCTCGAACCAGCGATTGAGCGCTTATTCGGGCGTCTGGACGGACAGCAGCACGCCACATTTCTGGCGCGTTACCGTGATCAATATGTCGAACTTGATCCGACGCCGACGCCGTTGTTTGCTGGTGTGCCAGAAATGCTGGCCGATCTCCGCCAACAAGGCTATCAACTTGCGGTGGCAACGGGAAAAGCGCGGCGAGGTTTAAATCGCGTCTGGCAGGAAACCGACACCGCACAGTTTTTCCAATTATCGCGTTGTGCCGATGAGTCCGCTTCAAAGCCTGATCCTAAGATGCTGCACGAGCTGCTCGAAGAGGCCAATTGCGATCTTAGTAAAGCATTGATGATTGGCGACTCCATTCATGATCTGCGTATGGCTGAAGCTGCGGGTATGGACCGGGTGGGCGTCGATTTTGGTGTGCACTCGGCACAACAGTTATCCGTCTATTCGCCCCTCGCGGTGCTCTCGAACTGGCAGCAATTTCCATCTTTATTAGACGCCGAACGCTAACAGGAGGGCATTCACATGACTGCTATTGTACTCGCGTCCACATCACCTTATCGCCGCATGTTGCTGGAAAAAGTCCTACCGGAGTTTACCTGCGCAGCACCGCAGGTCGACGAAACCGCACTCCCTGGGGAGCAGGCGGAAGACTTGGTCAAGCGGCTGGCAATCGCCAAAGCACAAGCGCTGGCAACGACCTATTCCGATCACCTGCTGATTGGCTCCGACCAGGTTGCGGTAGTGGAGGGGGCTATTTTAGGCAAACCCGGTGATGAAGCGAAGGCAATTGAGCAACTCAGTGCGGCCAGCGGGAAAACGGTAACCTTTTATACAGGCCTGGCGGTTTATCATAGCGGCCAGCAAGAGTTACTCGCTTGTGTCGAACCTTTTCAGGTTAGCTTCCGGGACCTTAGCGCTGCTGAGATTAAGGGCTATGTCGCGCTGGAACAGCCTTTTAACTGCGCGGGAAGCTTTAAAAGCGAAGGGTTAGGCATTAGTTTATTTGAGTCGCTGCGCGGCGATGATCCGAATACTTTAATTGGTTTGCCACTGATTCGACTGCTAGCTATGCTGCGGCATTGGCAGGTCAATCCCTTACTTGCAGAGCAGCCGGCAGAGAAGCCGATAAAAAGCTGAAAACCACTTGTTTTCAGGGCCTGAATCCTTTAATATTCGCGCCCTATGCAGAAGGTTCGTATACCCATTTCGGTCGATCCGGTTAAAAGTGCCGGTAAACAGTTGAGCTACCACGGTGTTGTGCCTGGTACCTCGCTAACTCGTTTACAAGAGCTTTTGGTTGTCCCTTGTGCTGATGTTGATGCCGATCTCGACTTTGCAGTAGACGCGCAAAACATTAAGCACGTAAGAGGGCATGCCGAGGTCAAAGTCACAGTCGCTTGCGAGCGCTGTGGAGACCCCATGGCAGTTGAGCTGGTAAGTGACTTTGTTTATGCACCAGTAACCAAACGCCAAACGGCCGCCGATATGCCAGATGAGTACGAAGCTATTGAAGTGGATGAGCTTGGCGAAATCCAATTGCATCGAATTATTGAAGATGAGCTGATATTAGCAATGCCTGTTGTTGTTAAACATGACGAGCGCGAATGTCGGGTAGATAGTAATGCAATGCAATGGGGCAAAATTGAAGACGCCACCAGCGATGAGGATAATCCTTTCGCAGTATTGCAAGCACTAAAGCGTAAATAAACTTAGGAGATAGCGTAAATGGCTGTACAAAAGAATCGGAAAACTCGTTCGAAGCGCGACATGCGTCGTTCTCACGATGCACTGAGCGGCCCTACACTGTCGGTTGATTCTACCTCTGGTGAAACGCATCGTCGTCACCATGTAACAGCTGACGGTTTTTATAAAGGCCGTAAAGTAATTAACAAGTAACCAGCGACAGGAAGTGAGGCTATGGCCGCACTGACACTGGCACTTGATGCAATGGGGGGCGATAATGGCCCCTCAATTGTTATTGACGCACTCGTTGATGCGTTAACAACCTATCCCCAACACCATTTCATCGTCGTTGGCGATGAGACTGAGCTTGAACCGCTACTAACAGCGTGCCAGCTCGACCAACACCCCCGTGTAACTCTTAAGCATGCAAGTCAAACCGTGGCGATGACGGACAAGCCAGGGTATTCTCTGCGCGCGAAACCAGATTCCTCCATGCGCGTTGCTTTGGAGCTGGTCGCCAATGGTGAGGCCGCGGCCTGTGTAAGTGCCGGTAACACCGGCGCGTTGATGACCAAAGCCTATTTCTCTCTAAAAACATTACCTGGTGTATTGCGGCCGGCGTTGATGTCTGCGATTCCGCAAGCCTCGGGCGGCAGCGCCTTTCTGCTGGATTTGGGAGCTAATCCCGTTTGCGACAGCGACACCTTATTCCAGTTTGGCATAATGGGCTCAGTCGCCGCACGCGAAGTACTGCAAAAAGAAAACCCACGCATTGCCTTGCTCAACATGGGCGAAGAAGATATCAAAGGCAACGATGTGGTGAAGTCCACCGCGCAACTGTTTCAACAGTCCAAGAGTCTTAACTACATTGGCTTCATTGAAGGTGATGATCTGTTCGCCGACCGGGCGGATGTAATTGTTTGTGATGGCTTTGTCGGCAACGTAGCCCTGAAAAGCTGTGAAGGCCTGGCAGAACTTCTGCTGAACAATATTCGTGCCAATATCCATGCCCACTGGGTAACACGTTGGTTCGTCAAACTTTTCTATAGTCGCTTGCAACGTTCTTGGGATTGGTTGAAGCCCGACCACTACAACGGTGCAAGTCTGATAGGATTGCGGGGCGTCGTGATTAAAAGTCACGGTGATGCCAACGCAAAAGCTTTTTTAAGTGCGATTGAGCAGGCCGTTTCGGAGACGCAACAGGACCTCCCGACACGTATCCGTGATCAGGTGGAAAAAGTACTCCTAGAGCAGGAATAAAGGTTCTTATGTTTTCTAGAATCGCAGGCACTGGGCATTATTTGCCAGAGCAGTGTTTGACGAATGCCATGCTTGAACAACGCGTCGATACAACCCATGACTGGATCGTTGAACGCACCGGTATTCACCAACGTCATATCGCCAGTAATGGTGAAAATGCCGTCACCATGGGGGTCGCAGCAGCACGAAATGCATTAGCAGCTGCTGATCTCGAAACTTCTGATATTGATTTGATTGTGGTGGCCACGACTTCTGGCGACCGCGCTTTCCCGAGCGTCGCTTGTGAAATTCAGGCGGCACTGACGGAACACAATATTCCAGCTTTCGATGTTGCGGCCGCCTGTTCCGGTTTTCTGTTTGCCATGAGCGTGGCCGATCAGTACATTCGCAGTGGTACCTATCGTAATGTTTTGATCATAGGCACCGACGTGTTGTCACGGCTGTGCCGACCAGATGACCGTAATACCATCATCCTCTTTGGCGATGGTGCTGGAGCTGCCGTGTTGCAAGCCAGCGACACGCCTGGGATTGAATCAACGCACTTGCATAGTGCCGGTGAATTTGCTGATCTGTTGGGGGTGAATCATCCGCCACGAGGTAGTGAAGCTCCGGCAGAAGAACTTAGCGAAGCCTGGATGTACATGAAAGGCAATGAAGTGTTTAAAGTCGCGGTGAGTAAACTCAGTGAACTGGTGAACGAAACACTGGTGGCCAATAACCTGACGCCAGATGCGCTAGACTGGTTAGTACCGCATCAAGCGAATTTGCGGATCATTAAGGCGACCGCGAAAAAATTGAAAATGCCTATGTCACAAGTGATTACTACCCTGGCAGACACAGGCAATACTTCGGCTGCATCGGTGCCTATCGCACTTGATGTCGCGATTCGCGATGGCCGCATAAAGCGCGGTCAGCGCTTATTACTCGAAGCCTTTGGCGGCGGTTTCGCCTGGGGCTCAGCACTTGTCACTTATTAATTCAAACGAAAAGGAAGGGACCATGCGCGCATATGTTTTTCCAGGACAAGGATCGCAATCCGTAGGCATGCTGGCCGATGTTGCAGCGGAGTACTCAGCTGTTGGCGAAACCTTTAAAGAAGCCAGCGAAGTGCTTGGTTATGACCTTTGGCAGCTGGTGCAGGAAGGCCCGGCGGAGCGCTTGAATGAGACCCAACGTACCCAGCCAGCGCTGCTGACTGCCAGCGTGGCCCTCTACCGCGCGCTAGAGCAGGCGGGCGTGACGCCACCGCGCTGGTTAGCAGGGCATAGTCTGGGCGAATATTCGGCGCTCGTTTGCAGTGGCTGTCTTGATTTTAAAGAGGCTGTTGCATTGGTAGCCAAACGTGGTGAATTTATGCAAAACGCAGTATCCAGTGGCGTCGGCGCAATGGCTGCTGTGATCGGCCTGGAGGATGGCCTGGTGGAAGAGGCTTGTGCCGCAGCCGCCGATGACCAGGTGGTAAGTGCTGTGAACTACAACTCACCTGGACAAGTAGTTATCGCTGGCCACGCTGAAGCCGTTGAGCGCGCAGGCGAAGCCTGTAAAGAACGTGGCGCAAAGCGCGTGCTGCCATTGCCCGTCAGCGTACCCTCCCACTGCGCCCTCATGCGTCCGGCAGCGGATCAGCTGGCGGTGGCACTGGGCAAAGTCACCCTGACAACGCCGAATACTCCGGTGGTGAACAATGTTGATGTTGAAGTTGAGCGTGAGGCAGATGCCATTCGCCATGCTTTAATTCGTCAGTTGTATTCTCCAGTACGCTGGACGGAGACTGTGCGCTACCTGGCTGACCAGGGCGTCACCGAAATTTATGAAATTGGGCCAGGCAAGGTTTTAACTGGACTTAACAAGCGTATCGACAAATCATTGCAGGGCGATGCAGTGAATAGCGTTGATGCCATCAAAGCAAGGATTTAAATCATGACGACGACAATGCAAGGTCAAGTTGCGCTGGTCACTGGTGCCAGTCGCGGTATTGGTAAAGCGATTGCCGAGCAACTGGTAGCACAAGGCGTAAAAGTAGTCGGAACTGCCACCAGTGATAAAGGGGCAGCGGCCATTTCAGACTATTTAGGTGCTGATGGTGAAGGGATGCAGCTGAATGTGACGGACGCCGACAGTGTGGCAAAGGTACTTTCGAGCATTGATGAAAAGTACGGCCAGCTGGATATTCTGGTCAATAATGCCGGCATTACTAAAGACAATCTGCTGATGCGTCTGAAAGACGATGACTGGGATGCTGTGCTCGACACCAATTTGAAATCCGTTTACCGTATCTGTAAAGCAGTGATGCGTGGGATGATGAAGCGCCGCCATGGCCGTATTATCAATATTTCCTCTGTGGTTGGCACCACAGGTAACCCAGGTCAGACCAACTATTGTGCAGCTAAGGCTGGTTTAGTTGGCTTTACTAAAGCCCTGGCCCAGGAAATTGCTGCGCGCGGTATAACGGTCAACTGTGTATCACCAGGTTTTATTGATACCGATATGACCAAATCGCTGACTGACGACCAAAAGCAGGCGATTTTTGCAAATATCCCGGCAGCGCGGTTAGGTAATCCTGAAGAAGTGGCTGCTGCCGTGGTGTTCTTAGCATCACCTGGCGCGGCCTATATTACTGGTGAAACCATTCATGTGAATGGTGGTCTGGCGATGGTGTAAGGGAAATGATCGGCAAGGGGTATGACCTCTCGGGAATTCGCGAATTTTTCCTTTATTAATGCCGCCGCTTTCACTACACTAAGCGCAATTTCGAACTCGATACCTAAGAAGGGACATTGAAACAATGAGTACTATTGAAGAACGCGTAAAGAAAATCATCATTGAACAGTTGGGCGTTAAAGAAGAAGAAGTAAAGCACGAAGCTTCTTTTGAAAACGACCTTGGCGCTGACTCACTTGATACAGTTGAGTTGGTTATGGCACTCGAAGAAGAATTCGAGACTGAGATTCCAGACGAAGAAGCTGAGAAGATCAAAACTGTTCAAGCCGCTATCGATTACGTGACTAATCACGCAAACGACTAAGCCAAAAGCTTGCTGAAAAGGGCGGAATGAAAATTCCGCCTTTTTTCTATGTGGCACAATGGACAGCAATACCCCGACCAAGCCCTTGACCGCGGTCTCCAATTTGGCGACGGTCACTTCACTACGCTCACCGTAGAAAATGGCTCACCGCGCTGGTGGCCGCTGCACTGGCAACGCCTGCAGCAGGCGAGTGAACGCCTGCAGATGTTACTTCCTCCCGAACATGAGCTGCTGGACTGCATCGCCCAACTGATTAAGGCGCAGCCCCAGCAAGACCTGGTGATCAAGATTATTATCACCCGTGGTATTGGTGATCGCGGGTATGGTTTCCAGCCGCAGTCAGAAGCCAACTGGTATCTGACCTGCAATCTCTTAATGTCGCGTTCGGCGGCACCTTTACGCGTCGACTTTGCCCAGCTTCAACTCAGCCGGTCGGTGCAACTGGCGGGCCTGAAATCCTTAAACCGGCTGGAGCAGGTGCTCTTGAGTCAGGAACGGGCGCAACGGCAACTCGATGAACTCATTGCCCTCGACACTGCCGGTGAGGTGGTGGAAGCCATCTCCAGTAATATCATCTGGCGCGAAGGGAACCATTGGTATACCCCCGACCTGGGCCAAGCGGGAATCGCTGGGGTCGTGCGTGGTCAGCTGCTGGAGCAGCAGCCGCTCGCTCTAAAAGTGCAAACCGGTGTTAGGCCGGAGCAACTTCTGGCTGCAGAGCAGGTGCTTCTTACAAATAGTGTTTTAGGCTTGCGTCCTATTGCGCAAATAGGCGAACATAGAGTTTCTGATCCGACCTTACCCGAGGCTCTGAAAAACTGGTGGCACGCATCCGACGTATCCTATTAATCTGTTTTCTAGCTCTGCTGATTGCCGCCGCTGGGGCGCTCTACTGGAGCTATGCGCTGGTTCAGCAACCTCTGCGAACAGTTGATGATAGTGCGCTGTTCGAAGTGCAACGAGGCGCTCACGCACGATCGATTTTAACTCAGTTGGCCGAGCGTGGTTGGCTGGAACAGCCTGATATCCGGCTAAATTATCTGGCAAGTCGCTTATGGAGTGCACCTGAGGGGCTACAGGCCGGTGTTTATCAAATTCACAACGGCCAGTCCTTGCAGGACTTCTGGCAGCAGCTTCGCGCAGGCGAGCAGCATCAATTTACGGTCACCCTCATTGAAGGGCAGACGTTGGCGCAATGGTTGCAGGTCCTGCTGCAGCACACCTATATCGATACCGATCTGGTCGCTACTTCGGCAGACTCTCCGGCGCTTATTGAAGCGGTGACGGGGAGTCAGGCGCTGAGTTCGCTGGAAGGTTTTCTGGCGCCCGATACCTATCATTTTTATGCGGGCACAGAGGCGCTCGAGTTGCTCCGTAAAGCTTATCAAACCCAGCAATTGCGGCTCGCTGAGGCCTGGCAGCAGCGCGCTGAAGATTTACCCTATACAGACTCCTATGAGTTACTTATTATGGCGTCTATTATCGAGAAAGAAACAGGCTTGGGTAACGAACGCGATCTGGTAAGTTCGGTGTTCGTGAACCGCTTGCGAAAGGGTATGCGTTTGCAGTCGGACCCAACAACGATCTACGGCATCACGGATTTTGACGGCAATCTGACCCGTGCTCACTTGCGCGCCACGACTGCCTACAATACTTACCGTATTGATGGCCTGCCGCCGACACCTATAGCTATGCCGGGCCGTGCCAGTTTGCACGCGGCAGCGGAACCAGCGACCTCAAACTATTACTATTTTGTTGCTGATGGTTCCGGCGGTCATGTCTTTTCCGAGACATTGGCTGAGCACAATCGGGCAGTCAACCGGTATCAGAGAGGAAAGAATTAAAATCATGCAGGGAAAGTTTATCGTAGTCGAAGGCCTGGAAGGGGCCGGTAAGAGTTCAGCAATCGCAAGTCTGGTCAGTCACCTGCAGGCCAAAAGTATTGCGACATTGACGGTACGCGAACCTGGAGGTACGCCATTGGCCGAAGCCTTACGCGATTTGGTCAAGCAAAACTGGCAGGAAAAGGTAAGTGCTGAAACCGAATTACTGTTGATGTATGCCAGCCGTGTGCAGCTGGTAGAGAATGTGATTAAACCTGCGTTGCGAGCAGGAAAGTGGGTTATCGCCGATCGCCACGACTTATCGTCCCGCGCTTATCAGGGCGGAGGCCGTGAACTAGGGGACGCTAAGCTGCAGACGCTGAAAAAGCTTGTGCTGGGCGATTTCGCGCCAGATTTAACCTTGTTGTTAGATCTCGATCCGGAGATTGGGCTCGAGCGAGCGCGTGCTCGCGGTGAACTGGACCGTATTGAACAAGAGACATTAGCCTTTTTTGAGCGCACCCGAGCCCGCTATCTGGAGATTGCGGCCCAGGAACGAAGTATTGAGGTGATTAATGCGGAGCAACCTATGGGTGCGGTGCATCAGGCTTTGATCAATGCTTTGGAATCAGCATTGTTTGGTGCGCGAGGATGACACAGTGAGTCTACCTTGGTTACGCGAAAATTGGTTGCAATTAGTTAGTGAACACGGCAGTGGTAAGCTTAGTCATGCGCACTGCGTGCCCTGGCAGCCCGATCTTGGCGCCGAAGCTTTTATCCGGGAGTGGCTAAAGTTGCTGCTGTGCACACAGCCTCAGCGCAAAGCTTGCGGCGTTTGCAAGAGTTGCTTGCTGCATAAGGCGGGTAACCATCCAGATTATTACGAAGTCGGTAGTATTGATGGTAAAGGCATCAGTGTTGATCAAATTCGTGAGTTAACCGGTAAGTTACAACAGACACCGAATCAGGCTGGCGTTAAGGTGGTGTGGTTACGAGATGCCGAACGCATGTCGGTAACTGCGGCAAATGCATTACTTAAGACGTTGGAGGAACCGACGCAGGCGACCTACTTTGTGGTTAGCCCAGAGCGCACCAGTCGCTTGTTACCGACCTTGCGCAGTCGCATGCAGTTACACCGTTTTAATGTACCCAGTGAACAACAGGTTGAGCAATGGCTTGCCCAACAGTTAAAAAGGGTGCTGAGCGCAAAAGAACACGAGCTGTGTAAACGTTACCATCAACGCCCGCTGGCCTTATTAGGCTGGCTGCAAAGTGATAATGCGCCCGTTGATCAGTTGCAGCAGCTCAGCGCTGCACTACTGGGTGATGCGACATGGCCAGCAGTGGATAAAGCAAGCTGCCAGGGGTGGCTCAGTGCAACCGAACAGTTGCTTGGCGAGTTAGTTCGCGTCCAGCAGAACCTGGGCAGTGACCATTTGCAGCTGGCTGGCGAACAGCTAAGGCTGCAGCGCTGGTTAACTGAAAAAAATTATAAGGTGACAGATTTAAATCATTGGTTAAAATCATGTTATGGTATGCGTAGAAAATTAGCAGAACAAAGCGGTCTTAACGGCCCGCTATTACTCCAAGAGATCTGGATGAGGTTGCACTAAGCATGGCAGCGAAGCGTATTCACTTAAAATCAGAAGAACAATTACGCCGGTTATTTATGCCGTTTATCAGAGGTGGTGCGCTATTTGTAGCAACCGATGACCCTTATAGTATTGGCGATGAATTAGCGCTGCTTGTGCGACTCCCCGGAGACAAAGAGGAAACTCTCGTGAAAGGCAAAGTCGTCTGGTTGGCACCTGCGCGCCCGGGGCGCGCTGACATGCGCGGAGTAGGGGTGCAATTTCTGGAAGACAAGTCGCACTTGCGTAATCGCATCGAAACACTGCTTGGTCACCTGGGTGAATCCAACGCGCCAACAGCGACCATGTAGCCGCTAACTGATTTCATAGATTCTATTCCGCACAACGTTAAGGAGTCGCTGTGTATATCGATTCACATTGCCATCTCGATAAATTAAAACTCGACGAGTTCGACGGTTCGATTGCCAAAGTTATCGAACAAGCGAAGCAAGCTGGCGTGCAGCAAATGCTATGTATCGGGGTGACGCTCGATGATTTCCCCGTGATGCGCGAGCTGGTTAAGGACTTCCCCGAAGTTGCAATGTCCTGTGGCGTACATCCGCTTTACATTGCCAAACATCCGCTGGAACAACAGCAGTTGCGCGAGTTTATCGCGATGGATGAGGTTGTTGCCGTGGGGGAGACCGGACTGGACTACTTTTATGATAGCGAGAGCAAACCAACGCAACAGACGAGCTTCGCTTACCACATCGAACTTGCGAATGAGTTCAAAAAGCCCTTAATCATTCATACCCGTGATGCACGAGAAGATACGCTTGGACTCTTACGTGATGGTCATGCTGAGCGCTGTGGCGGGGTGCTCCATTGTTTTACTGAATCCTATGAAATGGCAAAACAAGCCATTGATGATCTGGATTTCTATATTTCAATTTCCGGCATCGCCAGTTTCCGCAATGCCACAGAGCTACGCGATGTGGTGAAACGGTTACCACTGGATAAACTTCTAATTGAAACCGATAGCCCTTGGTTGGCGCCTGTTCCGCATCGCGGAAAGCAAAACCAGCCGGCTTACGTGGCCGATGTCGCCAAGTGCGTGGCGGATATAAAAGGCCTGACTCTGGCTGAAGTCGCAGCAGCCACGACCGCAAACTTTTTCCGCTTATTTAACCGGGTTGAGCCCGTCGCCGGATAAATTTCAAAAAGTTGAGTAAAAAATTTAGCAAAATAATTTTTGTTGGCTAAACTAAATTTTACTTTCGAAATTTATCGAGTTAGCGCACGGCTCAATCCCTTGAGCCATTCCCCTAAGCTCGGGACTGATCCCATTGGTCCCGAGCATTTTTTTATCTACCGACCGTTTAGCAAGGGGTCAAAAGTGAGGAGGTAAAGCCATGGGAACTGCGACAGGATCGCCGCATGATCGCCCCGAGTACGATACCGAGTTACAAGTCATAGCCGATTACGTACTGGACACCGAAATCACCAATGATCTGGCCTGGCAAACTGCCCGCTATTGCTTTATGGATAGCCTTGGCTGCGGCCTGCTGGCTTTGCGATACCCTGAATGTATCAAACATCTGGGACCTTTAGTTGAAGGCACTACAGTGCCATACGGCGCTCGGGTACCGGGCACATCCTATCGCTTGGATCCGGTTAAAGCCGCCTGGGATATTGGCTGTTGTGTCAGGTGGCTGGATTATAACGATACCTGGCTTGCTGCGGAGTGGGGCCATCCTTCGGATAATCTGGGCGCCATCCTCGCGCTTTGTGACCATCTTTCCCAGCAACGTGTCGCTCGCGGCGACGCGCCGCTCACCATGGAGACTGTGCTGGAGGCTATGATTAAGGCCCATGAAATTCAGGGGGTTTTGGCATTAGAGAACAGTTTTAATCGCGTCGGTCTTGACCACGTTGTGCTGGTTAAAGTGGCCTCCACAGCAGTGGCGACCTGGTTACTCGGCGGTTCGCGCGAGCAGATCCTGGCGGCACTTTCCCACGCCTGGGTCGATGGACAGTCGCTGCGTACCTACCGCCATGCGCCCAATGCAGGCTCACGCAAATCCTGGGCTGCCGGAGATGCGACCAGCCGCGCTGTGCGCCTGGCGGGCATAGCGATGAGCGGCGAAATGGGAGTTCCGGGCGCACTCACTGCGAAAGAGTGGGGCTTTTACGATGTCAGCTTAAATAAGCCTTTTAAGCGGCCGCAAGACTATGGCAGTTATGTTATGGAAAACATTCTGTTCAAACTGTCTTTTCCCGCAGAGTTCCACGCTCAGACGGCGTGCGAAGCAGCCATGCAGCTACACGAATCCGTCGCTCATCGACTGGATGAGATTGAGAAAATTGTGATTACCACCCATGAATCCGCTATCCGCATAATTGCCAAAGAAGGGCAGCTGGCGAACCCTGCCGATCGCGACCATTGTTTACAGTACATGGTGGCTGTTCCGCTTATTTTTGGTGCGCTGGATGCGGATCATTATGAAGACAGTTTCCATCGCGCGCATCCGGAAATTGATACTTTGCGCAGTAAGATGAAAGTGGAAGAGGACCCTGATTATAGTCGCGATTACCTGGATCCGGATAAACGCTCCATTGCTAATGCATTGCAGGTGTTCTTTAAAGATGGGTCATTTACTGAACAGGTAGAGGTGCATTACCCGATAGGTCATCGCCAGCGCCGCGAGGAAGGACTGCCAGTACTGCAAGAGAAGTTCGCCAGCAATCTGGCAACCCGATTCCCGCAACATCGTGTTGCAGACCTACTTGAACGTTGTGGTCAGCACCAGCGTTTTCTGCAAACGCCGGTGCATGAAATGATGGCGTGGTTAACAATTTAACTGCGCCAGATCACCAGCAGGATAAGTACGGGGCAAACAAACTTTACGTACCAGGGCCAGATTTTCCAGAACAGTGACGTCTGGATTTCTGGCGCGCCTTCCTGCAATGCTTTTAACAGGAAATGCTGGCGTAGAATCCAGGTCAGCAGCACCCCGAAAGTGAGCCCTAAAAGCGGCTGCATATAGACCGTAGTGATGGTGATAACCAGCCCGAACAGGCTTGCAAAATTATAGATGATCACCGCTGACACCAAACCGATGCTCAAGCCCACTACCCAGGCCATTTGCGAACGTGGTTGACCGGTCTCTTCACGCAAGGCATTGACCGGTGCCTCCAGCATCGAAATAGAGGAAGTGATTGCGGCGATCACCATCAGTGCGAAAAACGCAAAGGCCACCCACAAGCCAGCACTACCCATAGAATCAAACATGGCAGGTAGAACCGTAAACACCAGGGTATCTGCAGACAGCAGAACACCAGCATCGTCATAGATAATGACGCCCAGTTCCTGCGCTGCAAACATTGCCGGCAAAATCAGCAGTCCAGCCAGGAAGGCGACTGTAGTATCTAAACCTGCAACCCAGCCTGCGGTGCGCGGCAGGTTCTCTTGCTTTGACAGGTAGGCGCCGTAAGTCATCATGCACGCCGCCCCGATGGAAAGTGAGAAAAACGCCTGCCCCATGGCCCGGATAATGAGGTTTGGATCAAATACCCGGCTGAAATCAGGAGTCAGATACATTTTCAGGCCGTCAGTGGCGCCTGGTAGAGTCAGGATATAAATCACCATGGCGATAAGCAAAACGAACAAGAGGGGCATGAGCCGGGTTGACCAACGCTCGATACCTTCAGTCACGCCTGAGCGCACCACGTGGATGGTGAGCAGCAGAAACAGTGCCATCATAATCAGGTTGCGTTCAACACTGAAGGCCGTGAGCCAGTCGGCAGCGGCATAGTATCCGGCTAACTCGGCCAGAGGCGCAAGCATAAAGCCCAGTAACCATCCGGAAACAATGGCATAGAAGCTCAGAATCAGCGACAGAACAATAAGAGCTACCACCCCGGTAAATGCACCAAAGCCACGCCAGAAACGCTTTTCTCCGAGCGCACGCAGTGCTTCAACGGGGTTTTGTTGACGCATTCTGCCTATGGTCAGCTCGGCCACGAGCATCGGATAAGCCAGCGCCAGGATCATAAACAGATAGACAAGTAAGAATGCGCCACCGCCGTTGCTTGCGGCCTGGGTTGGAAATCCCCAGATATTGCCGACGCCCACAGCAGAACCTGCTGCAGCGAGGATGAAGCCAATACGCGATGAAAATGCTGGTGAAGAGGAAGCCATAAGTTGATTCTTTTAATTGTTATGCGTTGAGTGTATGAGTTACGGCGAAAGTTCGCCCCGAAGATCAGTTTGCAGGCAGCGCTCAAGCTCAGCCTGGGAAAGATCCTGAGAAAGTAAATAATGCAGCTTGGTTAACGCTGCTTCAATGGTCATATCAAAGCCGCTGATGACGCCGATTTCCGCTAAAGCATTGCCGGTGGCGTAGCCGCCCATATTTACTTTACCTTTAAAGCATTGGGTACAATTGAGAATGGTCACGCCATTCTCAACGCCACGGGCCAGACTTGCCAGTAATTGCTCATTTTGCGGAGCATTGCCGACACCATAACTTTGCATAATAAGTGCGCGCACCGGTTGTTGTAACAGATGATCGAACAAAACCGGCGAAATACCAGGGTAGAGGGTAATGACACCGATATGCTGAGGCGTAACCTGACGTACCTTTAACGGTGTTTGATCCAGGGCTTTGACCCGGCCGGCTTTGACGGTGATCTGGATCCCTGCTTCAAGTAACGGGCGAAAGTTAGGTGAGTCAAAAGCATTGAAGCCGTTGGCGTCAGCTTTGGTTGTGCGGTTACCACGGTACAGCTGATTATTAAAAAACAATCCAACTTCGTGAACCGGGTAGTTGGCAGCGATATAGAGCGCGTTTAATAAGTTCGTTTGCCCGTCTGAACGTAATTCTGCCAGGGGGATCTGAGAGCCTGTAATGATCACCGGTTTGCCCAGATTTTCAAACATAAAAGACAGGGCAGATGCGGTATAGGCCATGGTGTCAGTGCCATGCAAAATAACGAAACCATCGTAATCGGCATAGTGATTCTGAATGTCATCCGCGATCCGCTGCCAGTCCGCGGGCGACATGTCCGATGAGTCCATTAAAGGGGAGTATTCCTGGACATCGAACAGTGGCATCTCCGCCCGAAAAAACTCGGGCATCTTACTTACACACTCAGTCAAAAAGCCGGGCGCAGGGACATAGCCCTGCGCCGATTTTTGCATACCAATGGTGCCGCCTGTATAAGCGACATAAATGCGTTTACGATTTTCAGTCATGCACTAAACAACCCTACTGTCGTCGGTTAAGGCAACAGTTACGGTATCGGGCAAACTTCACAAAGCAGATAGACACCGTTAGGGTCATTGAACTTCGAAGTCAACTGCAGCTCGCGCCATACGCCCATTAACTGTTGTTTCATGGGGTCGATGGTACGTTGAGACTCGCCGACAGGCAAGAAAACTTGCGCTTCGCCAAACAGATCGCGCAAGAAGCGCTCGCGGGCGTTGAGCTCAGGTTGCACGGTCACTGTTTTATAGTCACTGATATTGGCAAGTTCCGCGGCTGCAGCAATGGCTTCATCTAAATCACCGAGGCGGTCCACCAAGCCTAATTCCTGAGCTTTTGCGCCAGTCCAGACGCGCCCCTGCGCAACCTCGTGAACTTCGTCATAGCTCATATCACGACCTTCTGCGACCATGCTGACAAAATCACGATAGAACTTATCAATTGAGCTTTGCACGATGTCCGCCGCGCCTTCGGAAAGGGGGCGGGTAATGTCCATTGCTGGCATTTCGGTCGTTTTATAGCCATCGCTGTAAATACCGACATGCGCAAGTGAATCTTCGATGGTGAAGAACATGCCGAAGACGCCGATAGAACCGGTAACGGTGGTCGGTGCCGCCCAAATTTGGTCTGCATGAGCAGCAATCCAGTAGCCGCCTGAGGCTGCCACTGAGGACATCGACGCAATAACCGGGATACCAGCTTTTTGCAGCTCCAGCACTTCCTGACGAATGACTTCAGAGGCGAAACCGCTACCGCCTGGACTATCGATGCGTAACACTACCGCTTTAGTGGCGTCGTTTAGACGTGCTTTACGCAGCAATGCAGCAGTGCTGTCGCCGCCAATGGAGCCAGCTTTCTGGTAGCCATCGACAATCACGCCACGAGCAACAACGATGGCAATTTCATTTTTCGCTTTGGTGTCAGTCAGCGGCGGCAGCTGTGCGTCCAGATAATGGGTATGGCTAATCTTACGCCAGCTTTTCTCATCTTCGTCAAGGCCAGTCAGGTTGATCATCTGGCTGCGAAATTCTTCGCGCGTTAACAGCTCATCGACCAGACCACCGTTGATGGTCATCTGTGCCATATCTTCGTTACTGTCAGCCAACATGGCTTTGAAGTCTTCAATGCTGCCAGACAACAGCCGCGGGTCAATCTCACGCAGTTGTTTTAATGAATTCAGATAATCGGTCCACAGCGCATCATAAAGTTCGGCAGAAGCTTCACGCGCCTGTTCAGACATATCATTACGAGTGTAGGGCTCGACCGCAGACTTATAAGCACCTACTTTGAAGACGTGGGTGCTGACTTTGAGTTTATTTAACAGGTCTTTGAAATACAGCTGGTAGCCACCAACCCCTTCAAACATCATTGAACCTAATGGATTGAGGTAGAGGTTATCACCATGGGCGGCCAGGAAGTACTGAGACTGTGAGTAGTAATCACCATAACTGTAGATGGGCTTACCGGACTCACGAAACCGAGTCAGGGCTTCGCCAACTTGTTTCATTTTATTCATTCCGCCGCCGGTGAAGCTGGCCAGATCAAGATGAATGCCACTGATACGCGGGTCATCTTTGGCTTTATCGATACTCTCAACAACATCGCTTAACAGGGTTTCAAGCGGGGTGCTGTCGCTACCAAAAGCTTCACTGAAGAAAGAATCCATAGGATCAACCCAGGTTTTCTCCTCCACCAGATTACCGCGTAATTGCACCACGAGGACGCCATTCTCAGGAACCAGAATAGGTTCGTCACCGGCAAACATGACAACAATGAGAATGCCGAACAGGAAGAAGAAGATGACGTTCAAAAGGATCTTACGGATCCCGTTGATCAAGCCGAATAGTTTCTTGAATACGTTCGCAATTCCGCTCATTTTTCAGGCGTCCTTTTTGATAAATACTTTGAGGTCAGGGTGCAGAATACTGAAGATTTGATGAATTCACCAGTAACACAATGTAACAGAGCGTGATCCTTTGCTAAGCTAGGCGGCATTAAAATTCCCCTGATTCGAGGAAGTACTATGCAGGCCATTGAGTTACTCACTACACGTTCCTCTATGCCCCGGTTGATCGAACCGGGCCCGGCGCCGCAACAGTTTGAGCTGATGCAGCGCGCCGCGGGGCGGGCGCCAGATCATATGGCGCTAACGCCGTATCGGTTTATTGTCTATACGGGCGCCGCGCGGCAACGTCTTGGGGCTATCTATCGCGCTGCTGCCGAAGCCCGGGGCTTGCCTGAAGAAGCTTGTGTGCAGGCCAGCCAGTTGCCGCTGCGCGCGCCTATGGTGATTGCCTGTCTGCTGGACTATCAGGTGCATGACAAAGTGCCGCGCGATGAGCAGTTCGCAAGTGCTGCTTGCGCCACTTTATTGATGCAGCAGGCGGCATTTGCGCAGAATTTAGGGGCGATCTGGCGCACCGGTTGGTTTGCCGAAGATAAGCAGGTAGCACAAGCGCTGGGAGCAAAAGCCGATGATGCGATCGTTGGTTTTCTTTATGTAGGAACGCCAGCGGTACCAACGCCAATCAAGCCAGACAAAGCCATCGCCGACAAATTCAGCGATGGCTAAGCGTTGATAAAGTAAAGGCCGCCTTAAAACTCGAGGTTTTTCGGAGCGCGCGGGAAGGGGATGACGTCACGAATGTTGGTCATTCCCGTGACGTAGGTCACCAGGCGCTCAAAGCCAAGACCAAAACCGGCGTGTGGCACGGTACCGTAGCGGCGTAAGTCACGGTACCAGCTGTAGTGTTCCATAGGCAGCCCCATTTCTTGCATACGCGCATCAAGCCGGTCCAGACGCTCTTCACGCGCACTACCGCCAATGATTTCACCAATGCCAGGGGCGAGAATATCCATCGCTGCCACAGTTTTACCATCGTCGTTCTGACGCATATAGAAAGCTTTAATATCTTTCGGATAGTTCTTCAGCACGATCGGGGCGCCGACATGCTCTTCGGCCAGGTAACGTTCATGTTCAGATTGCAGATCCGTGCCCCATTCAACGGCGTAGTCAAATTTCTTGCCGCAGTTTTGCAGGATCTCAACGGCTTCGCTGTAATCCATGTGCACAAATTTGTTTGAAACGATCTGCTGCAGACGATCCAGCACGGTTTTATCGATGCGCTGCTGAAAGAATGCCATATCATCGGCGCGTTCTTCGAGAACTGCGTTGATGCAGTATTTGAGCATATCTTCGGCCAGATCGGCGATATCATTCAGATCGGCAAAGGCAAGCTCAGGCTCAACCATCCAGAACTCTGCCAAATGACGGCTGGTGTTGGAGTTCTCCGCACGGAAGGTCGGACCAAAGGTATAGACTTTGGACAGCGCGCAAGCAAAGGTTTCGACGTTCAACTGCCCGGAGACGGTTAAGAACGACTCTTTGCCAAAGAAATCCTTGCTGTAATCAACCGCACCTTGCTCAGTAAGTGGCAGGTTCATCATATCCAGCGTCGAGACACGGAACATTTCACCGGCGCCTTCGGCATCGGAAGCGGTCAGGATAGGTGTGGAGACCCACATGTAGCCGCGCTCATGGAAAAACCGGTGGACGGCCTGGGCCAGGCAGTTGCGCACGCGCATGACGGCACCAGTGACATTGGTGCGGGGGCGTAAATGGGCGTACTCACGCAGGTATTCCATCGAGTGCGGTTTCGGCGACATCGGATAGGTGTCAGGGTCTTCGACCAGCCCATATACCTCAACCTTAGTGGCTTGCAGTTCGTACGCCTGTCCCTTACCTGCTGATTCCGCGACGGTTCCGGTAATGGCGACACTGGCGCCGGTGGTCAGTTTTAAAACTTCACTTTCGTAATTATCGAGTTCATTCGGCACCACTGCCTGAATAGGATCAAAGCATGAACCATCATGAATGTTAATGAACGAGATACCTGCTTTCGAGTCGCGGCGGGTCCTAACCCAACCACGTACAGTAACCTGCTCACCAACAGCGACTTTACCCGCTAAAACATCGACAACTGTTGCGAAGGACATACGTCGTAAAACTCCGTGTACAAGGTGATTAACCGTAAAATGAAAAAAGAACGTCTATGTTACCTTGCTTTGCCCAAGACTCAAGGGAAAATCACCCGTTACGAGCAAGTTCGCCAATGGCATGGGTGAGTTTTGACAGCTGCTCTGAGGTGATCACAAAGGGCGGCATCAGATAGACCAATTTACCAAAGGGACGGATCCACACGCCGGCCTCGACAAACTGCTGCTGCACTGCGGCAACGTTCACCGGGCTTACCATTTCCACCACCCCAATTGCTCCAAAACAACGTACGTCAGCCACGCTTTGCAGTTGTTTCAATGGGCTGAGCTCCGCAACCAGCTGCGCTTCGATGGCGGCCACCTGTCCGCGCCAGTGATCGGCTTCGAGCAGTTCCAGGCTGGCATTGGCAACTGCACAGGCCAGCGGGTTCCCCATAAAGGTTGGGCCGTGCATAAAGGTTCCTGCGGCCGGGCCCTGACTGATGGTGTTGCCGACGTCGTCGGTGCAAAGTACCGCCGCCTGTGTCATGTAGCCCCCGGTCAATGCTTTGCCGACACACATGATATCTGGCGTAATGCCGGCGTGCTCACAGGCAAACCAGCGTCCTGTGCGGCCAAATCCCGTGGCAATCTCATCAGCAATCAGAAGAACCTGGTAACGCTCACATAAAGCGGCTGCGTGTTTGAGGTAATTGGGGTGATAAAAGCGCATGCCGCCGGCGCCTTGCACGACCGGTTCAAGGATAAGCGCTGCCAGTTCGTGCTGATGCTCCCTTAGCAACTGTTCCAGGGGAGCTAGTGCAGCATCATTCCACTCATCTGCGGGGGTAAGTTCTGGCACCGGTGCGAACAGTTGCTCGCGCAGACTGCCACGAAACAGACTATGCATACCGTTGACGGGGTCACAGACCGACATCGCAGCGAACGTATCGCCGTGGTAGCCACCACGTAAGGTTGCGAGGCGGTTTTTACCCGGTAAATCTTTGGCATACCAGTACTGCACGGCCATTTTTATGGCGACTTCCACCGAAACCGAGCCAGAGTCAGCCAGAAACACCCGTTCGAGGCCATCAGGAGAGTGTCGCACCAGGCGCCGGCAAAGATCGACGGCAGGCTGATGGGTCAGACCACCGAACATCACATGGCTCATGTCATTAAGTTGTGCCTGTGCGGCGGCATTCAGGTGAGGGTGATTGTAACCGTGAATCGCCGCCCACCAGGACGACATGCCGTCCACCAGCCGGCG
Source organism: Pseudidiomarina terrestris (assembly GCF_030466405.1). Lineage (GTDB taxonomy): Bacteria > Pseudomonadota > Gammaproteobacteria > Enterobacterales > Alteromonadaceae > Pseudidiomarina > Pseudidiomarina terrestris. The sequence goes on from NZ_JAGGJF010000002.1 coordinate 389,552, forward strand.
GCCATCGGTGAGTTCGATTTCGCAGCCTTGTGCGCGTTGAACTGGAAACACCGGCAAGGGGTCCTGTAGCGAGGTATAGGGATGCCAGATATGTTCACGGTCAAAGAGTAAATCGCAAGATTGCATAAAAAGTAACCAGTCGTTATGTTTTGAGGGGTGTAAATGTTGACAGTGTACCGATAAAAGGTATGCTCTTCGAGCAGATTTTAGAATAGACAAAAATAACTTTTATAAGAACCAGGGACGCATTCCTATGACCTCTACAGCAGCAGTTCGCCACGACTGGCAGCGCAGCGAAATTGAAGCTTTATTTGAGCTTCCTTTCAACGACCTACTGTTTCAGGCGCAACAAATTCACCGGGCTAACTTTGATCCAAACAAAGTCCAGGTCAGCACCTTACTTTCCATTAAAACCGGTGCTTGTCCGGAAGATTGCAAGTACTGCCCGCAAAGCGCTCACTACCGCACTGATGTTGATCGTGAGCGGCTGATCGCCGTCGACAAAGTGTTGGCCGAGGCACGTGCTGCCAAAGAGCAGGGCGCAAGTCGGTTCTGCATGGGCGCCGCCTGGCGTAATCCGAAAGCTCGCGATATGCCTTATGTGCTGGAAATGGTGAAGGGGGTCAAAGCGCTGGGGTTAGAGACCTGTATGACGCTGGGCATGTTGTCGGCGGAGCAGGCAAAGATGCTGGAGCAGGCTGGTCTGGACTATTACAACCATAACCTGGATACCTCGCCAGAGTTTTACGGCGAAATTATTACCACTCGTACTTATCACGATCGCCTAGAAACGCTGAGTAACGTGCGCGACGCTGGTATGAAAGTTTGTGCCGGAGGTATTGTCGGTATGGGCGAAGCGCGCTCGGATCGGGCGGGGCTGTTGCAACAGCTGGCGAATCTGCCAAAACATCCGGAAAGTGTCCCGGTGAACATGTTGGTAAAAGTTGAGGGCACGCCCTTTGCGAACCTGGACGATTTAGACCCGTTTGAATTTGTGCGTACCATCGCCATTGCCCGTATTTTGATGCCGGGATCCTTTGTGCGGTTGTCGGCGGGTCGCGAAACCATGAGCGATGAATTACAGGCGTTATGTTTTATGGCCGGGGCGAACTCGATCTTCTATGGCGAACGATTGCTGACAAGGGCGAATCCTGAAGCTGATAAAGACCAACAGCTGTTCCAACGCTTAGGTTTATCACCCCTGCAAATGGAAGGTTACAGTGATGATGTGCACGAGGCGGTGATTGCCGATGCGGTTGCCGAAGAAGAGCAACCCCCACTGTACTACGAAGTCAGCTAGCGAGAGTTTCCGGTGCAAACCGCGATAAAGCAACAATTGCAAGCAGCGCTGGCGCAGCGACGGGCGCAACAGCGTTGCCGTCAGCTGACCACGATGACGGCCCTGAACGCGACCGAGATCCTGTTTCAGGGCCAAGGTTATCTTAGCTTCTCCGCCAACGATTACCTCGGCCTTAGTCATCACCCGCAGGTGCTGGACGCATTGCGCAATGCTGAGCTTGCGGGCAGTAAAGCGTCGCCATTAGTGACGGGTTATAGTGCGGCACATGCTGATCTGGCAGCGCAACTGAGTCATGATCTGCAGCGCGATCGGGTGTTGTTATTTAGCTCGGCATTCGCGGCGAATACCGGTGCTCTGGCAACTCTGGGAGGTTATTATGACGCGCTCTGGCTGGACCGTCTGTCCCATGCTTCGCTCATCAGTGGTGCCCGGCAAAGTGGTACGGCGACGCGGCGCTTCCCCCATCAGAATTTCAAGCAACTACAGGATCGTCACCTGAAATCATCATCAGCACAGCTGGTGGTGGTCGAATCCGTGTACAGCATGGATGGCGACGAACTTGACCATGCTGGGTTCAGACAGGTGATCGCTGCGCCTCAGGTCGACGGTTACATTGATGACGCGCACGGCTTCGGTGTCACCGGTGAAGCTGGCCTTGGCTGTTGCGCAGCCTATTCGCAGACCACATTGCCTTTGGTTAGTCTGGCGTTTGGCAAAGCAACAGGGGTCGCGGGTGGAGCGCTCGCTGTGTCTGAGGATGTTGCTGACTATCTGATTAACTTTTGTCCGGAGTTTATCTACTCCACGGCGATGCCGGCGTCTCAGGCCCGTGCCATTCAGGCCGCAATTAACGTCATGCAAAGTGCCGAAGGGGAACAATTACGCTCCCGGCTACGCGAGTCCATCGCCCAGTTTCAGGAGGGTTGCGCAGCATTGCAATTGCCTGTTAGCCCCTCTGATCATGCTATCCAAACTTTGCTTGTTGGCAGTGATGAAGCTGCCGTTAAGTACAGCGAACGACTTCGTGCCGCAGGGATCTGGTGCAGCGCTATACGGCCACCGACGGTTCCTGAAGGCAGCGCGCGTTTGCGCATCACTCTTACCGCAGCGCACTCCCATGCGCAAATAAACGAACTCATTCAGGCACTGGCAGTGGTGCGGGAGCAAGCATGAAGGCTACCACCGTGGTTTCAGATCCTCACCAGCAGATCAGCCAGTACGATAAAACACGGGTGGCAAAGCAATTCGGTCGCGCGGCGCAAACCTATAGAGCGCATGATCGCCTGCAGCGTCTTGTCGCCGCTGAACTGCTGCAGCGGTTGCGTCCGCATTCGGGGCTGCTACTCGATATTGGCTGCGGCCCGGCCCATCATGCCCCAACTCTGGCAGGTTATTCAGAGCGTTATATGGGTGTGGATATTGCGCCGGACATGCTGGCGCAAGCGAAGACTTTATTTCCTGCCGGGCAGTGGTTGCTGGCGGACATGGAACAGCTACCACTTAGTGACAACGCGGTGACGACGATTTTTTCGAATCTGGCGATGCAGTGGGGCAATAACCTTGCGGGCTTATTAAACGAATGGTTGCGGGTGGTGCAACCCGAAGGCCAGATTCTGGCTTCGACCGTACTTGCCGGCTCCATGTGGCCGCTGGGGGACTGTTTCGCCCAGCTCGATGGCAAGCCCCATCACAATCAGTGGTACAGCGCGCAACAGGTGCGGACAGAGCTGGCTCAGTTTGCTGGCCGGCTGGCGCTAACGGAGCAGTGTTTTGTCGTGCGCTACCCTTCGGTCCTGGCCATGCTTCGTGAGCTGAAAGGGATAGGCGCAAATTATACCGTGCGCAATGCCGGCGGACTTTATCCGCGAGAACGCTTCAAGCAACTGGAAGCGGCGATGGAGCAGTACCGCACAGCCGCCGGTGAGCTTGAGTTACATTGGCAGATCGGGCTGATCCACAGCGCCAAATAAATTGAGTAAATATTAATATGACTTGCATTTTTGTAACAGGAACTGATACCGATGTCGGCAAAACTCTGGTCAGCAGCGCATTGCTATTGCGGCTCGCTCAGGGGGGCTACCGTACGCTGGCGATGAAACCCGTCGCTGCTGGCGCTGCCCTTACCGAACACGGGCTGCGCAATGACGATGCCCTGCAGCTTAGAGCAGCGATGAATGTGACTGGGGTGGAGTACTCCGAGCTTAACCCTGTGTGCCTTGCGCCACCGGTGGCACCACATTTAGCTGCTGAACAGGTGAACCAGCGACTCACTGTAAGGGACTTAACCGAGCATTTTAAATCTTTGCGGGCGGCATATGCGCACGATCTGATGTTAGTCGAGGGCGCCGGTGGCTGGCAGGTCCCGTTAAACGACGAGGAATCGCTGGCGGATTTTGTCGAAGCTATTGGTGCTAAAGTCGTGTTGGTGGTAGGACTAAAGCTGGGTTGCCTGAATCATACTTTACTGACGATTGCTGATTTACAGCATCGGGGTATTGAGGTGCTGGGGTGGGTTGCAAATCAGGCGCAGCCGGAAGCTATGGCGTTACAGACAGAAAATGTGGCCTGGTTGAAACGACGGCTGCAGATACCATTGCTGGGCACCATCCCCTTTTTAGAGAAAACTGCCGAGGCGGACAGGCCGGCCTCGGCGGTCGATTATTTGCCCGCCAGCCAGGAACTGATGTCGGTATTACAGGGCAGCTGAGCTTTATGCCCGCCCTGAAAGACAAAGCCATCTTCACTGCCAAGCAGGGTCATCTGATCCTCGATGATCTGCAAGGCAGTCCCTTCGCGGATCGCTAGTATAGGTGTCTCTGGTGCAACAACCATGAATTCTGCCAAACGCTGGTCACGAGTTTCACCATGAAAGCCCGGCGGCTGGTAGTCCGTATAATGAGGGTTGAGCTGGAATGGCACCAGCGCTAACGCGTTAAACGATGCGGGCTCCACAATGGGCATGTCGTTGGTAGTGCGGATCGACAGACCAGCGATGTTGGAGCCTGCACTCCAGCCAATATAAGGCACGCCGGCTGCTACTGCGTCCTGCAGGGGCGTGACGAGCTGTTGCTGTTGTAACTCGGCGAGCAGATGAAAGGTATTGCCGCCGCCGACAAGAATGGCTGTGGCAGAACTTATGGCTGCCGCTGGCTCGGCGACCTGATGTAACCCCTGCACCCGCAGGCCGTGGGGTTCAAGCTGTGTAGCGACCTTTGCGGTGTAGTCATCGTAGCTCATACCTACGCCGGCAAAGGGCACAAACAAAACATCACAACTTTGCTGAGCGTCGAGTTGCTCATGCAGGTGGCGTAGCAGCTGCGGAATGACTGGTTCCAGATAGTCGCTGTCAGCAACCTTTGAACTGGAACAAAGCAGGATCTTACGTTGGTTCATGTGTTTTCCTAAAAAGCGCTAAAAAGTGCCTGTATGCTAGCAAAAAGTTGGTCACCAAGCGATTGAAATGGGGTACTATTAACACCCTATTCCGGGTAGTAATGTTGTTAAATAACGAGGTTTTTTCAGCATGCAGCGTATCGTTCTCTTTTTGGCGACAAACTTAGCTATTTTAGTCGTTTTAGGTGTCGTCATGAATTTGGTCCTGCCGGCCATGGGCATGGATCCTTCTGGTTATACAGGTCTCTTTATCTTCGCCGCCGCGTTCGGTTTTGGTGGTGCCTTTATTTCTCTGGCGTTATCTAAATGGTTGGCGAAACGCAGTGTCGGGGCGCAAACCATTGAAACACCGCGCAATGAAACCGAACGCTGGTTGCTGCAAACCGTGGCACGACAGGCGCAGCAGGCGGGCATTCCGATGCCTGAGGTGGCAGTCTATGATTCGCCGGAGCCCAATGCTTTTGCCACCGGAGCCAGTAAAAAGAGCTCGCTGGTAGCGGTCAGCACCGGCTTGTTACGACAAATGAGCCAGGATGAAGTGGAGGCGGTACTGGCACACGAAATCAGCCATATCGCCAACGGTGACATGGTAACACTGACCTTGATTCAGGGCGTGGTGAACACCTTTGTGATTTTCTTTGCCCGCGTCATCGCATCAATTATCGATAACGCTACGCGCAGTAATTCGCAGAGTGGCCAAGGTCTCGGCGGCCTTGCTTATTTTGCAATTGTCATGGTGTTAGAGGTTGTATTCGGTATTCTGGCAAGTATTATCGTAATGTGGTTCTCACGGCAGCGCGAATATCGCGCGGACGCTGGCTCAGCGCAACTTTGTGGCCGGCATAAAATGATTGCCGCGTTACACCGGCTGCAGAATGCACAGGAATCACAACTCGACGGCAGCATGCATGCCTTTGGTATTCAGAGTAAACGCAGATTCAGTGAACTTTTTATGAGCCATCCGCCGTTGGCAAAACGGATCGCCGCACTGGAACACATGACACGCTAAGCAGTAAGAAAGGATCATCATGACGAATTGGAGTTCGCGGAGTTGGCGCGAAAAAGCGATCCAACAACAACCAAATTACACGGATCTTGAGCAACTAAGAACGGTCGAACATCAACTCAAAACCTATCCACCGTTAGTCTTTGCTGAAGAGATCCGGGCGTTGCGTAAGCAATTAGGGCGTGTCAGTCAAGGGCAGGGCTTCCTTTTGCAAGGCGGTGACTGTGCCGAGTCTTTTGCTGACTTCAATGCGCCAAAGATTCGTGACACCTTTAAAGTCATCCTGCAGATGGCCGTGGTGCTGACCTTTGCCGGCTCGTGTCCGGTAACTAAGGTCGCGCGTATGGCCGGCCAGTATGCCAAGCCCCGGTCGAGTGATCTGGAAAGCATCGATGGTATTGAGTTGCCAAGTTACCGCGGCGACATTATCAATGGTTCTGAATTTACGGCAGCGGCGCGACAACCTGATCCGCAACGCATGGTACAGGCTTATCATCACTCCGCGGCGACCCTGAACTTATTGCGTGCCTTTGCTCAGGGTGGTTTGGCTGATCTGCATAAGGTTCACAAATGGAACATGAGTTTTGTTGCTGCGAATCCGCTGAAGGATCAATACCTGAAAGTGGCGGAGCAGATTCAGTCGGCGTTGAAGTTCATGGAAGTCATGGGCATTACCGCTGAAACGAACGCAACCATTCACGAAACACAGTTGTTCACTTCACACGAAGCCTTGTTGCTGCCGTATGAAGAAGCTTTAACCCGCACCGACACCCTAACCGGTTTGCCTTACGACTGCTCAGCCCACATGGTGTGGATTGGTGAGCGCACACGGCAGTTGGATCATGCGCACGTGGAGTTCATGCGTGGCATTCATAACCCAATTGGTGTTAAAATAGGTCCGACCACTAAGCCGGATGATGTGATTCAGTTGCTTGATGCACTGAATCCAGACAACGAACCGGGCCGGATGACGCTCATTACGCGCATGGGTGCTGGAAACCTGGCCGATGCATTACCTGCATTAGTGCGACGCGTAAAAGCTGAAGGCCGCAACGTTGTGTGGTCAAGCGATCCTATGCATGGCAACACCGTCAAAGCTGAAAACGGCTTGAAAACCCGGAACTTTGACGCCATACATCAGGAATTACGCCAGTTCTTTGCGGTTCATCAGGCCGAGGGAACCTACCCAGGTGGGGTCCATCTTGAGATGACCGGCGAAGACGTAACTGAATGCACCGGTGGTGCCTATCAGATTAGTGAACAAGATTTGACGCAACGCTATCGTACCCAGTGCGATCCGCGTTTGAATGCCGACCAGGTGCTGGAACTTGCATTTTTGGTGGCAGATTCTCTCCGTGAGGCACGTCAAGGCCGCGGCTAAACGACATTTTCGAGGTTTAAGCAGTATATGTCACAACAGGTTGAGCAGTTTTTCGATAACCTTTGGAACGATTACATCAAACTCACGCCTTCGGCAGCAAAAGTACATCAGGTACTGGGCCAGGGCCGCGAAATTATCAACGACCATGTTGCGTTTCGTACCTTTAACTTAGCGCCAGTGCGTCTCGAAACTTTAGCGAAGCACTTTGAAGCTATGGGCTATAAAGCCTGTGGTGACTATAAGTTTGAAGCTAAACGTTTGGTGGCAAAGCACTTTGAGCATGATGACCCACAGTTGCCTAAGATCTTTATTAGTGAACTGCTGGTAGAAGAATTTTCACCTGAGTTGCAGGATATTGTGAAGCAGCTGGTCGCTCAAATTGATGCTGACGCAGTTGCAAAACCGGAATTCTTATATTCTGGTAAGCACTGGCAGATCAGCAGCGGCGATTACGAGCGTTTGCTGGAAGAAAGTGAGTATGCCGCGTGGATGGCTGCCTTTGGCTTCCGGGCCAATCACTTCACTGTTAATGTGAATGAGTTACCCGACTTTGAATCCTTAGAGCAGGTCAATCAGACCCTGAAAACTGCAGGCTTTCGTCTGAATAGCTCAGGTGGCGAAATTAAAGGCTCGCCAGATGTTTACCTGGAGCAGTCATCGACCATGGCAGATCAGACCGCAGTGCGCTTCAGCGACATGGAAAAAGTTATCCCAAGCTGTTTCTATGAGTTTGCCAAACGCTACGAAGTAGCGCCCAACAAACTTTACACCGGCTTCGTCGCTGCTTCAGCTGACAAGATCTTTGAGAGCACTGACGCGCGCGCTCCAGCGGAATAACGCTGACCCGTCAATAGTGATGCCGTTCAAGATTCGTCTCGGCGAGGATCTTGGCGGCAATCTCTTCTACTGAAAAGCGCGTTGAATCCAGAAAAGGGATTGCTTCGCGGCGGTACATTTTTTCTACTTCCTGCAATTCAAACCGGCACTGTTGCATTGATGCGTAGCGTGACCCCTCGCGACGCTTACTGCGGATCTCATGCAGGCGTTGAGCTTCCAGAGTCAAACCAAAGATCTTGTGACGATGCGGACGCAGCGGCTTGGGCAACTGCAGACTTTCCATATTGTCATCTTCAGTTAATGGGTAGTTCGCAGCCTTAATGCCGTAATGAAGAGCCAGATACAGACTGGTAGGGGTTTTTCCGGTGCGCGACACACCCAGCAGAATAATATCCGCTTGATCATAGTCGGAGATGTTGCTGCCGTCGTCATTAGCCAGAGAGTAATTCACTGCTTCGATGCGGCTGTCGTAACTATCGCGCACGCCGTTTTCCTGAATGCCGTGGGTACGGTGGGTTTTGGGGCGCGCTTCCATTTCCAGCTCTGCACTCAATGGCGCCACAAAATAATCCAGGAAGTCATAGTTACTGCCTTTTGAGGAGGTAATGACGCGTTTCAGATCCAGACTGACGAAGGTATGGAAAATAATAGGTCGTTCCCCGGACGCCTCATAGGCTGCATTTATTTTGCTGACCGCTTGTTCGGCTTTGGTGATCGAATCAACGAACGCCAGCGTTTTATGTTCGACTTTTAACGGAAACATCGACAACATCGCCCGGCCAAATGCTTCAGCGGTCAATGCGGTGCCGTCGGAGATATAGAAAATAGTTCTCATGAATGGGTTCTCTGACTAGAAATGCTTGATGAATCTTAACCTTTTCGTCGCTAACGTGTAAAATGTTATGCCATCTGACGCCTGAACGGCGAGGCTCTCCAATGACGAGGAATGACACGTGCAACAAAACGTAACCGACTACGTACTTTGGTATGATCAATTAGGGATGAACGATGTAGGCCGCGTAGGTGGTAAAAACGCGTCGCTCGGTGAAATGATCAGTAACCTGGCCGGCGCCGGTGTTGTCGTCCCCAATGGCTATGCGACCACCGCAGAAGCCTTTAATGAATTCCTTGAGCAATCGGGTGTGAACGATCGTATTCACGCTCTGCTTGACGATCTGGATACCAACGACGTAAAAGCGCTGAGTGAGGCGGGCAGCCGCATTCGCCAGTGGGTCATCGACACGCCATTTCAGCCTGAGCTGGATAAAGCGATCCGTGCCGCTTATCAGGAACTGAGCGGTGGCAATGAAGAAGTCAGTTTCGCTGTGCGCAGCTCCGCGACCGCCGAAGATATGCCCGATGCGTCCTTTGCCGGTCAGCAGGAAACCTTTTTAAACGTGCGCGGTATCGATCAGATTATGGAAGCGATCAAGCACGTTTTTGCCTCACTGTTTAATGATCGCGCGATTTCCTATCGCGTTCATCAAGGCTATGACCACCGCGGCGTCGCGCTTTCTGCCGGCATCCAGCGCATGGTTCGCAGCGATATTGCGGCCTCAGGTGTGATGTTCACTATCGACACTGAATCAGGTTTTGATGATGTGGTCTTTATCACTTCATCATTCGGACTGGGCGAAATGGTCGTGCAGGGCGCGGTAAACCCAGATGAATTTTATGTTCACAAGCCGACTCTGAAAGCCAAGCGCCCAGCGGTATTGCGCCGTAACCTGGGCAGTAAAAAGATCCAGATGATCTACTCAGAGAGCGATGAGCACGGTAAGCAAACCGACATCGTCGATATTCCGGTCGAGCAGTCCCGGCAGTTTTCCATTAGCGATGAGGAAACTGAAGATTTAGCGCGTCAGGCGGTCATTATTGAAGAGCATTATGGTCGGCCAATGGATATTGAATGGGCCAAAGATGGTATTGACGGCAAGCTTTATATTGTTCAGGCGCGCCCGGAAACGGTGCAGTCCAACAAGAACAGCCAAGCGGTAGAACGTTTTAGCCTGGCTCAGAAAAGTGATGTGATTGCTACGGGTCGCGCGATCGGTCAGCGGATTGGTAGCGGTGTTGCGCGGGTGCTGAATTCTATCGCTGAAATGGACCAGGTACAGCCGGGCGACGTGCTGGTCACGGACATGACGGATCCTGACTGGGAGCCGATCATGAAGCGCGCTGCGGCAATCATCACCAATCGTGGTGGCCGCACCTGCCATGCCGCCATTATCGCCCGCGAGCTGGGTATCCCGGCAGTTGTCGGGTGCGGCGATGCCACCGACCTGGTGAAAGACGGACAGGCAGTAACGGTGTCTTGTGCTGAAGGCGATACCGGTTTTATCTATGACGGCAAACTTGATTATGAGGTGAACCGTTCGGACATTGGCGATATGCCAGACTTGCCCCTGAAAATCATGATGAATGTGGGGAATCCGGATCGGGCCTTTGATTTCGCTGGCCTGCCACACGCTGGTGTCGGCTTGGCTCGGCTTGAATTTATTATTAATCGCATGATTGGCGTGCACCCCAAAGCCTTGTTGAATTTCGATCAGCAAACGCCGGAACTGCAAGCTCAGATCAGCGAATTTATGGCCGGCTACTCGTCACCACGCGAATATTACGTTGCGAAACTGGTGGAAGGTATTGCCACCCTCGGCGCAGCGTTCTCACCGGAGCGGGTGATTGTGCGTATGTCAGATTTTAAATCCAACGAATACGCCAACCTGGTAGGTGGCCGTCAATACGAGCCTCATGAAGAAAACCCTATGCTCGGTTTCCGTGGCGCCTCGCGTTACATTTCGGAAGAGTTCCGTGATTGTTTTGCGATGGAGTGTGAAGCGATCAAGCGGGTCCGTAACGATATGGGCTTACGCAATGTCGAAATCATGATTCCTTTCGTCAGAACATTGGCAGAAGGACGCAAGGTCATTGAGCTGCTTGCCGCAGAAGGTCTGGTACAGGGCGAGGATGGATTGCGCGTCATTATGATGTGTGAACTGCCTTCCAATGCGTTGTTAGCAGAACAGTTCCTGGATATTTTCGATGGCTTCTCCATCGGTTCGAATGACCTGACGCAGCTGACGCTGGGCCTTGACCGTGATTCGGGCGTGATTGCACACCTTTTCGATGAGCGCAATGAAGCGGTGAAGGCGATGCTGGCGATGGCGATTCAGGCGGCGAAGAAGAAAGGTAAATACGTTGGTATTTGTGGTCAGGGACCTTCAGATCACGCTGATTTTGCCCAGTGGCTGGTCGAACAGGGCATCGACTCCGTATCACTGAATCCAGATACTGTGGTGGATACCTGGTTGTATCTTGCCAAACAGGCACACTAACATTTAAGGCTACGGCGAGGAGTTTCACTTGGCAAACACAGCAGCACAGGTGCTATCGGTACGCGATGACTATGCAGCACCTGAGCCTGTTTATCGACGTTATCTTGGTGCGTTAGAACAAGCTGGTTTTACAGGTGATATTGATGAAAGTTACGGTGGCCGACTGATTGCGGCCACTGATAACAGTGTTTACCAGCAACTCCCACAAGCCGTACTTTACCCGCGTACGACGGCAGATCTGCAGTTAGCCTTGCGAGTGGGCCAGCAAGATGCCTTTCTGAGCCTGCAATTCAGCCCCCGCGGCGGCGGTACTGGTACCAACGGTCAAAGCCTTAGCCAGGGCGTCATTATCGATCTCAGTCGTTACTTCAAAGGTCTGCTCGACAGCGACCTGAACGAGGGTTGGGTGCGCTGCCAAAGCGGCATGATCAAAGACGAACTTAACGATGCCGTGCGTCACGGAGGCTGGTTTTTTTCCCCTGATTTGTCGACCAGTAACCGCGCGACTCTAGGTGGCATGATAAATACCGATGCCTCGGGGCAGGGCTCTCTGGTTTACGGTAAAACCAGTGATCACATTCTCGGTTTAGAAGCGGTGTTGGTCAACGGCGAAGTCATTGAAACCGGGCCAGTACCGCTTGTTGAAGCTCAGGCTAAAGCGGCTGGCGAGGGCATGGAAGCTGCTCTGTATCGGCAGGCATTGGCCAGCTGCGTTGATAAGCGCAGTGCCGTTGAAGCTAAGTTCCCGGCATTGAATCGCTTCCTTACCGGCTATGACCTGAAGCATTGCTACCATCCGGAAAGTAACACTCTGGACCTGTCGCGGCTGTTGGCCGGATCCGAAGGAACACTGGCGTTTATTACCGAAGCAACGCTTAATTTAACCCGAATTCCCCGCCACAAAGTGCTGGTGAATATCAGCTACCGTAACTTTGATGCTGCGCTGCGCCATGCGCCGGTCATGATCAAGGCGAATGCGACCTCGGTGGAAACCATCGACAGCACTGTGCTTGATCTCGCGCGAAATGACATCATCTGGCATAGCGTGCAGGAACATTTGTCTGAAGGGCAGGTGGATCAGCCCATGGATGGCATCAACATGGTGGAATTTACCGCTGTTGATGAAGCTGAAATTGAAGCGAAACTGCAACATCTTCTGGCAACGCTGGATGCTGAACTGGCTGCAGGCGATCATCGCCATGGCGTGGTAGGTTATAAGGTTTGTCGCGACGCACAGAGTATTCAGATGATTTACGCCATGCGGAAAAAGTCCGTTGGCCTCCTGGGTGCAGTAAAAGGCGAGCGAAAACCCATCGCCTTTGCCGAAGACACTGCGGTGCCGCCAGAATCACTGGCGGATTTTATCAGCGAGTTTCGTCAGCTGCTGGATGGCTACCAATTAAGCTATGGCATGTTCGGCCATGTTGATGCGGGTGTACTCCACGTGCGACCAGCGCTTGATATGAAAGACCCTGCTGATGAACGCTTGCTGCGCAAAATTAGCGATCAGGTGGCACAATTAACGGCTAAGTTTGGTGGTCTGATGTGGGGGGAGCATGGTAAAGGCTATCGCTCTGAATATGCGCCGACGTTTTTCGGCCCTGAACTCTATCCGGAAATTCAGAAAATTAAAGCGGCTTTTGATCCCGACAACCGTCTGAACCCGGGTAAGCTAGCGACGCCGTACGGACACCCAACAGCAGAGCTGGTGTCGGTGGATGCGCGTAAGCGTGGCTATTACGATCGGCAGCTGTCGCAGGCGGTACGTGAGGATTATGCAGCCGCAATGAACTGTAATGGTAATGGTTTGTGCTTTAACTATGCCAAGGACTCACCTATGTGTCCGTCTTACAAGGTCAGCGGTGATCGGCGCTATTCGCCGAAAGGACGTGCGACCTTAATTCGGGAATGGTTACGACTGAATGCAAATGCAGGCCTTGATGTCAGTCAGCCACCCCAACGCAGCTCATGGCTGTTGCGCGACAGAAAAAACAGCGGCAATCAGCGTGATTTCAACCACCAGGTGAAAGCCTCGATGGATGCCTGTCTGGCATGTAAAGCCTGTGCCAGCCAGTGCCCGGTAAAGGTTGATGTGCCATCTTTCCGGGCTAAATTTCTGCAGTGGTATTACCAACTGTACCGCCGGCCGTTACGTGATCATCTGGTGGCAAGTATCGAAGATACCGCCCCCCTGATGGCGAAACTGCCACGCTTCAGTAATGCACTCACGCACAATGTTGTCAGCCAATGGCTGTTCGATCGCGTGCTTGGTTACGTCGATACCCCGCGTTTGTCTGCACCGAGTTTGAATAAACGCTGGACACAGCAGCATTGGCGTCGTGCGGGTATCAGCGAACTGCTTGCGCAGGAGCCGGGCGCAGCAGCGCGTCAGGTGGTCGTGGTTCAGGATCCTTTCACCAGTTTTTACCAGGCCGATGTCGTCGAAGCTATGGGGCAGGTGATTGCTAGCTTAGGCTACGAACCGGTATTGCTGAACTTTATTGGTAACGGTAAGGGACAACACGTGAAGGGCTTTTTGCGCCAGTTTAAGCGCACCGCAACCCGGGTCACTCAGCAATTAAACCAGCTGGCCGATGCGGGCTTTTCGCTGGTCGGCATGGATGCTTCGACCGTGCTCTGTATGCGTGACGAATACCATGAATATGCAGTAGAAGAGGTTCGTTTTACGGTAGCATTGCCACAGGAATGGTTGGCCGAACAGCAGCAGCGATTGGCAGCAGCGACGACGCAGTCTGCCATAGCAGCGCAACTGTTCGTGCATTGCACCGAGCAAACTGCCTTACCCACCACTGGTAAAATCTGGCAACAGCTGTTTAGCACTGTCGGCGCGCAGGTAGCTGTTGTTGCCACCGGCTGTTGCGGCATGGCAGGTACCTATGGGCACGAAAAAGAGCAACAGGAAAACAGCGAGAAGTTATTTGAAATGAGCTGGAAAGACGCGCTCGCAGTCAGCGAAAAGCCGCTGGTGACGGGGTTTTCATGTCGCTGCCAGAGCCACCGTTTTGCTTCTATGGAAACAAAAAAGCTGCAACAGGTTGAGCACCCGGTGCAGCTTTTGGCAAAACTACTGCGTTGAAGCTTATTGCTTAGCAGCTTTTGCTTTAGCGATAACTTCACGCGCCAGTTCATCAGCGATCTCGCCTGTTGGGCGTTGCTCCGCTGTAGAACGGGTAAAGATGGTGTCCAGTGTGCCGTAAATACCACGAACGCGTTTGTCTGTTTCTTCGCGGCTCATGTTCGCTGCTTCACTGCAGACGTGGATCACGCCGCCGGCGTTGATAACATAGTCAGGCGCATAAAGAATGCCTTTTTCCATCACTTTCTTATCGTGTGCTGGCGTCGCCAGCTGATTATTGGCGCTACCGGCAATAATCTTCGCTTTTAGTTGCGGCAGGGTGTCATCGTTGATGGTCGCACCTAATGCACAGGGGGCGTAGACATCAACATCCAGACCGTAAATCTCATCCAGTCCTACTACTGTCGCACCTAATTCCTGAGCTGCGCGCTGACAGGCTTCTTCATTGATGTCGGTGACAAAAAGTTTAGCGCCTTCTTTTGCACAATAGGCAGCAAAGTCATAGCCCACGGCACCAAGGCCCTGGATGGCGATGGTCACACCGGCGAGATCTTCAGAACCAAGCTTATGCTTTGCCGCCGCTTTCAGACCAAGATAAGTGCCTAACGCTGTATGTGGTGAAGGATCACCGGCTTTGGCTTCAGTACCGGCAACATAGTCGGTTTCTTCGGCCACGATGGCAATATCACTGGTACGAATATTGACGTCTTCGGCAGTAATATAACGGCCGCTCAGTGAGTTGATGAAACGACCGTAGGCACGAAACAGTTCCGCCGACTTAATGGTTTTTGCATCACCGATGATGACGGCTTTACCACCACCAAGCGGTAAGCCAGCAAGTGCGCTCTTATAGGTCATACCGCGCGACAGGCGCAATACGTCCGTAAGGGCCTCAGCTGACGAAGCATAGTTCCACAGACGGGTACCGCCTAACGATGGACCTAAAGTGGTATCGTGGATGGCAATAATCGCCTTTAATCCAGTTTCCTTGTCATGACAGAACACGACTTGCTCGTGCTGGTCGAACTCTTGATGCTCAAATAGAGACATGACTGATATTTCCTCGTTCATCCCAAAATTGCGCGCACATTAGCATTTTCATTTTGCCCGCGCTAGTGAATGCGAAAAATAAAACGTTTACGTTAACGTAAACTTTAGCAAGCAAAGTTTACACGATTTCCTGCTTTGCCCTAAAGTTCTTTCACGGTAGTATGTAGCTATGCTTCAAAGCAGTTTCAGACGAACTAAAATCGAGAAGGATGTAAACAGATTATGGCAACCGAACAGCCTCAAATGACCCAGGAAGAGATGTCCGCATGGGTCCGTGAACACTTTCAGGCGGCGAACAAGTACCTGGCTGAAAACGGCATCATCAGCGATCGGGTCTTAACCAAAGACTCGCGCTATTTAGCGCCTTATGTCGCTATTTGGAAGTTTAGCACACAGGACAAAAAAGAATTGTGGTTGGTCAACGGCGATGTGCCGACGGACGTCGCCGGCAATAAAGCCGCAGACAATGCGCGCGACGCCTTACGCTACTTTTCGTTCCAGTGGCAAATGAAAGCGCAAGGAATCTTAGGTGATCCTAAGAGCAGCGCTGATCCTGAACAACAGCGCTATGCCCAATATTTGATTGATCGTGCCGAAGCACTGTATGACGTGGTCGGTACTGAAGAGTTATGGCAGGCGCCAGCAGAGCAGGGCAACAGTTAATCTGTTGCCTCGTCTTCAAGTTCCTGAATTAAATGGAATACGCCCTGATTCAGCAGTTCAGCTAAACAGTTGAGCGCTGCTGAGTCGGCGAGTATCGCGTCGCACTCTGCTAATGCCACTTCCTGGTCCAGCTCCAGTAACGCTGTAAAGCCTGCGCTTAAGCTGTCGGGCTCGGCAACGCAATCGCCATTGGCATACAACTTACCGTCACAGCCCAGTAATAGCCGCGCGCCGGGCGTGCGGCAAACCAACATGTCGGTGCTGGCATAGCTGGCTAATTCAACCAGGGTAATTTCACGCTCAGGCTGTGGCAGTGGTCGTTTCGACTGCGACATCACTTGCTGGATTGCATGTACCCCAGAGGCTGATTTCAGCTGTTCGAGCAAGAGTTGCTGGACGTTTTCAATCTCCCGCTCAGCAATTTCATACGGCGCTTTGTTTTGGTCCAGTTTCGGATCCTGGTAACGGGGGAATTTTTCCTCACTTGCCAGCAATTGATCAGCGAGTTGGGCCAGCCACTCAGCGGTATTCGGGGCACGAAAACCAATCGAATAGTTCAGGCTGGGCTCCAGCGCCACGCCATGGTGCGGGCAGCCAGCTGGAATATAAAGCACATCACCAGGTTGCAGCACAGCATCGATGCAGGCGGTAAAATCAGTATTGCGAATTTGCTTTAAGTCGGGATGCGGGCAAAACTCTTCCGCACCGGCATCGCGCTCACCCACGCGCCAGTGACGCTGACCTGCACCCTGAATAATAAAGACATCGTACTGATCGAGGTGGGCGCCGACGCTACCATGCTCAGTGGCAAAGCTCACCATGACATCATCAAGCCGCCAATCGGGCAGGAAGCGGAATGGCAAGAGCAAGTTCTGCACATCCGGAAACCACTCGTTGACCGCTTGCACCAGCAGCGTCCAACCTTCTTCGCCAAACCGTTCATAGTCTGTAAAAGGGCCGTGTTCAACATCCCAGGTAGCGTCCTGCTGGGCGATTACTCTGGCATCAACGCCTTCTTCCATCGCTAAGCCGGCGAGCAACTCTGGTGCAATAGGATCATCAAAGTCTGCCAGCGCGGCGCGCATCAATAGTGGCCGTTGCTGCCAGTAATCACGCAAAAAGGCGTCGCGATCGATCCGCAGTTCAAAGGACATCAGTGCAACTCATCAACGAATTGTACGGCACGGCCGATATACGAAGCAGGGGTCAGCAATTTAAGCTCTGCTTTGACGGTTTCTGGCAGTTCAAGAGAATCAATAAAATCAGCCATGGCCGCTTGGTTGACGCGTTTCCCGCGGGTCAGTTCTTTCAGTTTTTCATAAGGCTTTTCGATGCCATAGCGACGCATGACGGTTTGAATAGGCTCAGCTAACAGCTCCCAGTTCTGATCCAGTTCGCGTAGCAGGTTATCGGCGTTGACCTCTAGTTTGCTCACACCTTTGAGAGTCGCCTGATAGGCAATTAGAGCATAGGCAAAGCCGACGCCAAGGTTACGCAACACGGTGGAGTCGGTCAGGTCACGCTGCCAGCGACTGATCGGCAGTTTACTTGCCAGATGTTGCATCATGGCGTTGGCGATGCCCAGATTGCCTTCTGAGTTTTCAAAATCAATTGGATTCACTTTGTGCGGCATGGTCGAGGAGCCCACTTCGCCTGCAACCGTGCGTTGTTTGAAATGGTTGAGCGCAATATAACCCCATACGTCGCGGTTGAAATCAATCACGATGGTGTTGAAACGGGCGACCGCATCAAACAGCTCGGCGATGTAATCATGGGGTTCAATCTGAGTGGTGTAGGCATTCCAGGTCAGCCCAAGACCCGTCACAAACTGCTCGGAAACCTTGTGCCAGTCGACATTCGGATATGCCACCTGGTGGGCATTGTAGTTACCTACGGCACCGTTAATTTTACCCATTAGAGGCACGGCGTTAAGTTGCTCAAGCTGGCGTTGCAAGCGCACATAGACGTTTGCCATCTCTTTACCCATAGTGCTCGGCGTGGCCGGTTGTCCATGGGTGCGAGCCATCATAGGAACAGCTTTGTGTTCAATGGCAAGTTGCTTGATCGCAGCGGTAAGTTGCTCCATGGAAGGCAGCATCACTTCAGTCAGGGCTTCGCGCAGCATTAACGCATGCGACAAGTTGTTGATGTCTTCAGAGGTACAGGCAAAGTGAATAAATTCACTGACGGCATGCAGTTCGGCCTGTTCAGCAACGCGCTCTTTGAGGAAGTATTCGACTGCTTTTACGTCATGATTGGTGGTCGCTTCGATGGCTTTGACGCGCTCAGCGTCAGTCTCACTGAAATTCTCGATCAGGCTGTCGAGAAATGCATTCGCGTCATCTGAAAATGCTGGAACCTCACTGATTTCCGCTGTTGCCGCAAGCTGCTGCAACCACCTGACTTCAACGATAACGCGATTGCGGATCAGCCCGTATTCACTGAACATGGGGCGCAGGGCTTCAGCTTTAGAGCCGTAACGGCCATCGACAGGTGAAAGTGCGGTAAGAGCGGATAATGTGGTCATTCTGAGGACTCCGATTGTGAACTTAATACACGTAAAAGGTCATGAGCGGTGGCGATCATGCGCTGCCGCGAAAAAATAAAGTGGCGACGCTTACCGCCGACCTGGCGCCACAGCACAGCGCTGCGAATAGCAGCCAGGAGTAGGGCGCGGATCTGATTCTGAACCGGCTGTTGCTGCAAATAATCGGGTTTTCCGTGTATCTGCAGAGGCCTGCCTAGCGGTGAAATACAGTCGCTGTAGACACTTGCCATGCCAGTGTAAATGGTTTCTTTGTCGAACTGGAACTGAGTGTGCTGGCGGTGCAGCTGTTCAATGCGCTCACCGAGTTTAGCAAAGGCTGCCGGCTGGCGTTGAATTCGTCGGGCTAACGCCAGTACACCGACCATATAGCGGGTGGTTTCGATGTCTTTGTTGCGCGTAGCGCCGAGCTGATCCAACAGCACCCGCAAACCGACCCGAAGGTTTTTAACATCACCATAGATGGCGGCGAAGGCGTCAGGGTTTTGTACCAGCACACTGTCCAGCAGCGCATTGCGCTGAAAACTTGGATCGAGCTTGCCCTGACGCGCCAGGTTTTTCACTGCTGCCGCCGACTGCGCAATCGCCGCCAGCGCTATGACTCGTTGTTGCCACTCATTCACAGTAAGACCTCATGATCAGCCAGACGCTGCTCGATGATGCCGCCGCCCAGACAGACTTCGTTCAGATAAAACACTGCGGATTGGCCCGGCGTGACTGCGGCAACCGGAGCATTGAACGCAACGGCTACCGTACCATCGGCTTGCGGAGTGACTGTGCAGGGAATATCCTGCTGCCGGTAGCGTGTCTTCAGGGTACATTGCAACGGCTGTTGCGGGCCCTCGCGGTCGATCCAGTGCAATTGTCCCGCAATCAGCCCTTTGGAATAGAGCCGCGGGTGGTTTTTTCCCTGTGCGACAATCAGAACGTTGCGTTCAACATCTTTATCGACCACATACCAGGGCTCGTCGCCAGCATTGGCCAGGCCACCAATATGCAATCCTTTACGCTGACCCAAGGTATGGTACATCAAGCCCTCGTGTTCACCTAAGACATCGCCGTCCACGCTCTCAATGGTTCCGGGGCGAGCCGGCAGATAGGTTTGTAGGAAATCCTTGAATTTGCGCTCGCCAATAAAGCAAATACCGGTCGAATCTTTCTTATCAGCGGTTACCAGGTCTTGTTCTTCGGCAATCCGGCGCACTTCCGGTTTTTCAAGTTCGCCTACCGGGAATAAAGTCTGGGCTACATGCTCGTGCGACAGGGTATAAAGGAAGTAACTTTGATCTTTGTTGTCATCCAGGCCTCGCAACAGCTGGAATTTGCCATCCTGCTCACGCCGGCGCACGTAATGTCCGGTGGCGATATAGTCAGCCTCGAGTGCCGCTGCGGCAAATTCAAGAAAAGCTTTGAACTTGATTTCTTTGTTGCACATGATGTCTGGATTCGGCGTACGACCCGCGCGATATTCGTCAAGAAAGTATTCGAACACATTGTCCCAATATTCAGCAGCAAAGTTCACTGTGTGCAGAGGGATACCGAGTTTAGCGCAAACCGCCTCGGCATCAGCAAGATCCGTCGCCGCTGCACAGTATTCGTCGGTATCGTCTTCTTCCCAGTTCTTCATGAACAAACCTTCCACCTTATAGCCCTGCTCGAGCAATAAGTAGGCAGATACGGACGAGTCAACGCCGCCGGACATGCCGACGATAACTTTTGTGTTTGCGTTCGCGTTTTCAGTAGTGGACATGACAACCTTCGTGATGACTTTTAAGCGCGCGAATTCTACCACACAGGAGGGACTTCACGCCACTGACCTGGCTGCATTCCTGCCAGACGCCAGGGCCCAATTGCCGCCCGGATAAGACGCAAGGTCGGAAAGCCAACCGCAGCGGTCATGCGGCGAACCTGGCGGTTTTTACCTTCACGAATCACCAGGCAGATCCAGGTGTCTGGCACTGATTTGCGTTCTCTGACCGGTGGCTCCCGCTGCCAGAGGTTATCCGGTTCAGGCATGACAAAGGCTTCGGCTGGCAGGGTTTTACCATCATTGAGTTCAACCCCGTCCCGTAATTGCTGCAGCGCTGCTTCATCTGGACTGCCTTCAACCTGAACCCAGTAGGTTTTCGGCAGTTTGTGTTTCGGGTGACTTATTTTATGCTGCAGACTGCCGTCGTTAGTTAACAGCAATAAACCCTCGCTGTCTTTATCAAGGCGACCCGCCGGGTAGATATCGTTGAAGGGAATGTAAGGCTTTAAGGTCAAATCCCCCGTTTCACCTGAGAACTGGGTGAGCACGCCGTAAGGCTTGTTGAACAACACCAGTTTCGGGTTGGCAGGACGAGGCTGGGACTGCCGGCGTTTTTGATAAGGTCGTTTCACATCTGGCTCCTGTTGATCTTGACGAGTACCGTCCGGCATAGGATTAATGTTAGAATCATCTTTGCTTTGAACGTCAGCCATTAAAAAACAATAGTATAAAGGAAAAGCTAGCGATGCAGGACTCAAACCCGAAAGATTCACAAACTCTGGCAACGACTAAGGATAACTTTGCTGCTGCATTACGTGGCGAAGTCCCGCTACAGGTTGGTGATGTCATTCAACGCAGCTGGGACATCACGCTGAGAGCGCTACCAATAATGTTACTGGGTCTGGTCATTTTAATGCTGGTAAACCTTGTGCTTTCGACGGTTTCCGCGCAGCTTTTCCCGGTTGATGAAGAGAATGTTAACTTCTTCAATATGTTCGGACAATCGGTCTTGAGTGGTCTGCTCATCGCACCATTTACTGCGATTCTGGTGTTAATGGGGCTGCGTAATGCGCGCGATGAAAAGCCTACGCTCGGTTTGATCAGTGAAGCCCTGCGATTCGCGCCGCAAATGATTGCGGTTGCAGCGATTTTAATGGCAGCGATGGCCGTTCCCGGCATTATTCTCTATTTCATTTTTGGTGCTACCGGGACCTTTTTCGCGTTATTCATTCTAATAGCGATCTATTTACAGCTAAGCTTTACCTTAGTGACGCCACTTATTCTGGATCGTCATTTGACGGTGTCGCGGGCGATTTTCGCTTCTGTACTGATTTTAAATAAAAAGATGGCACCACTGGTTGCGATCTATGCGATCTTTACAATCATTGTGATTATCAGTGCCTTACCGCTGTTTTTAGGTTTAATCTTCACCATCCCCATGAGTTTTAACGTGATCGGTGTCATCTATAATCGTCTCATTGGCGTACCAGAAGGAACTACACCAACGGACCCTGAGGCTATTGAGGAGAATTGATGTTACGTAAGCTGACTATCATGCTAGGTATTATTGCTGCGGTGGCAGCGGCCATCGCCCCAAATGTGCTGCATTTGGCTCATCCTTACCGTTTATACGATGGGGTTGTCCCGGCGCATACTATTGCCGTGGCTGCGCCGACGGTAACAGAATTGCCGGATTTTTCCCGTTATCAGCAAACCGACGAGAAGAAACAGGCATTCTTCTCTTTCCTGGGGCCCTTAGTCGCGGCTGAGAACGCTGTGATTGAAGAGCAGCGGGCCGGCTTGCATGCGCTGTATACCAAATGGCAACTCAATCCTGACTCCCTGTCGAATGAGCAAGTCAGCTGGCTTGAATATCTCGCGAAACGTTATCGCGTCGAGTTTAGTTTTACTTCTGAGACCGAAGCAGAGCAGGGTTTTGCTCTGTTAAAACGCCGCGTGGATGTGATCCCGGAGACGTTAGTATTGGTGCAGGCCGCCAATGAGTCTGCGTGGGGCACGTCGCGCTTTGCTCAGCAGGCGCTCAATTTATTCGGTCAGTGGTGTTTTCGCGAAGGTTGTGGCCTGGTACCGGGTGCTCGCGGGGCTGAAGCGACCCACGAGGTGCAGAAATTCGATTCGGTAAATGCTTCCGTGCGTAGCTACTTGCGTAACCTGAATACCCATCCTGCTTACTATGAAATGCGGCAACTGCGCGCCGAGCAGCGTGAGCAAAATCAGACCATCAGGGCGTTGGATTTAACTCCTGGATTGCTGAGTTACTCGGAACGAGGTGAGGCCTACGTGGAAGAACTGAATGCGATGATTCGCGTCAATCGTCCCATCATCATGGATGCGATGGACGATGACAAACCCGTTGCAGAGCCAGGCTTTACGCCTAGCTCAGATTCCGCACCTGAATAACTCCTGAGCGATCGGCGCCTGCCGCGTCGGTCGCATCATCTTCGCTGTCATCCTGATAGTTCGCAAATGCGGTCGGCACACTATGATCAAAAGCAGTATCGCCAAGCTCATTGCTCTGTCCATCGGCCGCAATGCTTTTAAAACCAAACAGTTCCGCATCTGCCAGATGCGAAGGCACAACATTCTGCATTGCTGTAAACATGCTCTCCAGTCGCCCTGGATAATTCCTGTCCCAACCGCGCAGTAGATCTTTAATCACCTGACGCTGCAGATTCTCTTGTGAACCACACAAATTACAGGGAATGATCGGAAATTTGGCCAGCGCAGAGTATTTTTCGATATCTTTTTCGCGCACGTAAGCTAAGGGACGAATAACAACATGCTCGCCGTTATCGCTTACCAGTTTTGGCGGCATTGACTTTATTTTGCCACCGTAGAACATATTCAGCATCAGCGTTTCGAGCATATCGTCGCGGTGATGGCCCAAAGCGATTTTTGTCGCGCCAAGCTCTTTTGCTACCCGATAGAGAATACCGCGCCGCAAGCGCGAGCAAAGCGAACAGGTGGTTTTACCCGCGGGAATTTTTTCTTTTACGATGCTATAGGTGTCTTCCTCAATGATCCTGAAATCCACACCTTCCTGGCGCAGGTATTCAGGCAGCACATGCTCTGGGAAACCTGGTTGTTTTTGGTCGAGATTCACAGCAATAAGGGAAAACTTGATCGGGGCAATCTTCTGCAAAAAGCGAAGAATAGCCAGTAGGGTATAACTGTCTTTGCCGCCGGATAGGCACACCATGACCTTATCGCCATCTTCTATCATATTGAAATCTTCGATAGCACGACCGACGTGACGACGTAAGCGCTTTTCTAACTTGTTGAAATCATAGCGTTGTTTCTTTTCCTGCTCGTCAGTCAAAGGGCTGTTTGGCGCTGGGGTATGGGTCACTAAACTCATGAAACTCACTTGTTCGAAATTAAGGTTGCCTGAAAACGGCCGGATTATACCTTAACTGGTGACTCAAATCCCGCTGGTTTTACCGCCAGCAAGTCACAATTGATTTGTTCGATCACGTGCTCCGCGGTATTACCCAATAAAGCCGCACTAAGACCTGTCCGGCCGATGGTACCCAGCACCACAAGCTCGGCATCGAGTTCTTCAGCGAGCTCAGGGATCACTTGCTCTGGTAAACCTTCACGAACATGCTGCCGGCTCTCGGGAATGGAGAAGCGTTGCGCATGTTTCGCCAGTGCCTGTTGATGGTTTTCGGCAATAACTTCACGGTAGTTGCCGGTATCAAACTCCGGTATTTCAGCAGCAATGGTAACTGGCGCGCCAGGATAGGCATTGACTAAGTGAACTTCGCTATGCAAGCAATTGGCGAAGCGCTGCGCTGATTCGGTAATGCGATAGTTCAGGCTGTCATGATGATCATTGTCACCAGTGGTATGAATTGCGGCCAGGACCTTGCCGTTTTCGGGCCATTCATGTTCTTTTACCAGTAGCACGTGGCAGGGCGCTTTGCGCAGCAGGTGCCAGTCCGTTGGTGTGAATATTAAGTGGGCAAGACCTTCATGAGCGTGGGTGGCCTTGACGATAATATCGTGTTCGCCAGTGATGGCGGTCTCGATGATGGCTTCGTAGGGACGGTTGTGCCAGAGCACCTTTATGGATATATCCAATTCCCGCGTGTTGTAATCTTCGAGCAGGTCTTCGATCCACACCTTGCGATCGTTAATAAGACTGTCGCGCATACTGTTACGTTCATCAGCTGCGAGCATTGTGGTCATTTCATAGGAAAAGTCATAGATCGAGAGCATTAAAGTGACCGACGCCTGGCTGATACGAGCGAGGTGCAGGGCACGGTTCAACGCTTTTTGTTGCTGTTTATCGGAATCCAGAACGACCAGGATATTATTAACGCAAGACATGGGCTACCTCGTTGAAACATCTTTCTTATTATTTGAGTCTAGCTCTAAATTGAGAGGCTTGCGAATTATCCCATGAGCAAAGTTTGACGCAACGCAATGACAGCGACCCAACAGCCATAAAGGATCATGACTACGCCCATAGCCTGGCGAAATCCTTTGGCTTTTAAAACACTTTGAATGGCTCCGCTAAACCAGCCAAAGGCGAGCATCGCCGGCAGGGTACCGAGGCCAAAGACGAGCATATAAAGCGCACCGGAGCTGGCAGAACCACTGAGTGCTGCCCAGCTGAGCGCACTGTAGACCAGGCCGCAGGGAAGCCAGCCCCAGAGCATGCCAGCACTGAAGCGGCTCACTAATGCCCCCTTGCCGCGATGGTACTGGGTGAGCTGTGCGGCTTTGGGCGCAATTTTGCGCCATAACGGACGACCCAGAGCTTCAAGTTTACGCAGGCCCAACCACCAGCCGCCAAAATAGCAACCCAGCGCAATCAGAAAGAAAGCGGCAAGGAACCTTAGACCAATGAGCATGGGTGAGAAGCTGCTAATCAAAAGCTGACTGAATAAGCCCACCAAAGCGCCGGCAATGGCATAAGAGGTAAGCCGGCCAAAGTTATAACTGAGTAAATCGCGAAGGGGAGGCTTGGCACCCAAGGCGCCGGCTAAGCCACCACACATCATCAGACAGTGGCCGGCACCGGCGAGTCCCATCAGAAAAGCGGCGAAAACATCAAGATTCATCGCGCTTTTGCTTTTCTTCAGGCGTGGTCTTCGACTGTTTAGGATCGTCGTCATCAAGCAATACGTTCATTCCCTGGCGTTCCAGATCCTCAAACTGATCACTACGCACCGCCCAGAAGAATATGGCGACGGCGATGATCACGAATAAAACAGCAATAGGTATCAGAATATAAAGACTTTCCAAAGCTACCTCGAATCTGTTGCTGAAGAGTCACTGCGGTAAAGTCTAAGGGAGTTCGCTAAAACTAACAATGAACTTAACGACATTCCGATTGCGGCAATGTAAGGCGTAACCAGACCCAGCACGGCAATCGGAATGATGCCAATATTGTACAACAGCGCCCAGCTGATATTTTGTTTGAGAATACGGCGGCTTTTGCGCGTGCTGGCGATAAAGGTCGTTATTGCCGCGAAGTCATTGCGCATGGCGACGCTATCGGCGGCTTGCCGAGCGAGATCCGCAGCCTGGCCGAAGGTCATGGAAACATCGGCCTGGGCAAGTACCGGCCCGTCATTGATGCCATCACCTACCATAAATACGGGACCATGTTGTTGCTGCGCCTTTACAAAAGCCAGCTTGTCTTCTGGTAGACACTGCGCCTTAAAGTTGCTGATCTGCAGTTGTTGCGCAACGCGTTCAGCGTTGGCCTGACTGTCACCGGTCAGCATAATAATCTCATAATTCCAGGTGCGTAGCGTCGCGAGCGTGGCGGGAACATCGTCACGCAAAGTATCGGTCACCTGGAAGCAGGCCAGCACTTCGTCAGCAGTGGCCAGAATCACGTTAGCAGGAGCCAGAGTAACAGCTTCTGGATGCCACTCTGCGATGTAGCGAGGATGGCCGATACGTACGGGCTGTTGGCTGGTGCCTGCAGTCCAGATCGCTTCAATACCGGCTCCCATTTTGACCTGAACGTTATCAAGCAACACTCGCTCGGGCGCCTTCTCATTAGCGCTTGACAGGCTTTTGAAGGGCTCCGCTAACGGGTGTTCGGAATGTTTCTCGAGAGCGCTGGCAAGGGCATTAATGCCAGCTTTTGAATAACCTTCACTTAAATAGGTCTGGCTGGCAAAGCTAAATTTACCGCTAGTCAGGGTGCCGGTTTTATCAACGATTAACGTACGGCAATCACGGAGCGCTTCAATCGCATCGGTATTGCGCAGCAGGATGCCCTGCTTATTGAGCTGGTGTATCACACCTGTAACGGCCGTCGGCGCCGCCAGAGCAAGGGCGCAGGGACAGGTTGCGACCAGCACAGCCAAGGTCACCCAAAACGCTTCTTCTGGGTCGATAAAACTCCACACCAGGAAAGTAGCAGCGGCAAGAAAGAGTAACTGTTTTACGAACTGGCTGGCCAGCCGCTCGGCCTGTACCGCCAGTTTAGGTTTGTTGGCCAGCGCCTGATCCTGCATCGCTGCAATCTTTGCCATCACCGTGTTTTGCTGAGTTGCTTGCACTGCAATGCGAATGGGCTGAGTTTGATTTAGGGTGCCGGCATACACAGTTTCATTTCGCTGTCGGCTGACCGGTACACTTTCGCCAGTTAGCATACTCTCATTGATTTCCGCTTGCTCGGAGACGAGCTCGCCATCAGCTGGCAGGGTCTGACCAGGTAACACCCGGACAATATCTCCAGGCTGTAACTTATGGACTGCAACGGCTTCAAGCTCGCCGTTCGGGCCTTCACGTTGTGCCGTTGCCGGTAACAGTTTTACCAGGTTAGCGGCGGTGGCGACCGCACGTTGTCTGGCGAGTAACTCAAGGTAGCGGCCGACCAGCAGCAAGAAGGTAAACATGCTGACGGATTCAAAATAGACTTCGCCGTGATTGGTAAAGGTCGCATAAGCACTGGCCCCATAAGCGCTGAGCAGAGCCAGGCTCACCGGCACATCCATGTTCAGCTGGCGTGCCTGCAGACTTCGTAATGCCGACATGTAAAAGGGCTGGGCACTATAGAGCAGCACCGGGGTCGCAAAGAGGAGACTGATCCACCAGAAGAATTGGCGCATGCTTTGATCGAGTTCGTCGACCATACCGAAATAGAGGGCGATGGCAATCATCATCACCTGCATGGTGGCCAGTCCGGCAATACCGATACGCCGGATGAAGTAGCGCCGGCGCCGTTTAAAATCTTGCTCCTGAGTCGCGGCCTGAAAGGGTAAAGCACGGTACCCCAGACCAGCGATGTGTTGCAGCAAGCTACTGAGTTTGATCTGTTCTGGTAACCAACTGATCAGCACCCGTTCAGTGGTAGCATTGACCTGCGCTTTTTGCACACCTGGCTGGCGTTGCAACTGTTGTTCAATCAGCCAGGCACAGGCAGCGCAGGTCATGCCTTCAACCGACAACGTAGTGGATTTAAGGCCGCTGTCACTGGTTTGTGTGAACTGGTCCTGCAATTCGTCCTGATCGTAGGCTTCGAGTTGCTGCAGCTCTTCCGGTAGTAACGGGATCTGCAGGGGGTTGCTGGTATCCCGAAACTGGTAGAAGTGCAGCAGGTTCTGATCGTTGATAGTTTGTGCCACCGCCTGACAGCCGTAACAGCACACCGCGCGGGACTGACCGGCAACAATCACATCGTAACCACCATCGTCAGGGAGGGGTTGCAGACAGTGAAAGCAATGCCCGTCGGGAGCAGGCGGCAGCTCTGTGGCCATGGTTAAACGCCGTACGTCAGGGGTTCAAGGGTAATTTCACGAGGGCTTGGCAAAAACACCTGTTGACTCAGACGCCAGCTACCATCAAAAGGCGTAACCGTAACCGTCCATTTGCCTCTTTCAGTGGCAACATCCGCAGGTAACTGGCCACGAAAACGACCTTCAGCATCTGCGGTCAGTCTAAGGCTGAAGTCTTTATCGGCCAGGGTGGTGTGATAAAAGTTTATCCGCAAAGCGGTAAGCTCGTCAGGCTGGCCGGATGCATAGCTCAAGACCAGATTCGTACCTTCATGACTGAAGCTGAAGGTAATGCCGCGCGCCTGCGCTTCCTGGACCTTGCCCACCTGGGTATTAATACCACGGCCCTGTTTATAATAATCGTCAATGACCATTGGATTATCGTAACGCGAAGCCACGGTGAGTGTAATGGCCATG
The DNA here is from genome assembly GCF_030466405.1 of Pseudidiomarina terrestris. Taxonomy (GTDB): domain Bacteria; phylum Pseudomonadota; class Gammaproteobacteria; order Enterobacterales; family Alteromonadaceae; genus Pseudidiomarina; species Pseudidiomarina terrestris. Next base: position 418,092 of record NZ_JAGGJF010000002.1, read on the forward strand.
GCGATCACCACAGAAAACGGGATCGACATCAACACCCAGGGCCACACTTGCTTGTACCACGGTTTCACCATTTCCAATGTCCTCAAAATAAATACTGCTATAAAAAACCCCGCTAGTGCGGGGTTTTCAGTTTAGTCGTTTGAAAGCCCGTACACGTAGGCACTGATGACGTGTATTTTATCCTCACCGAGGATATCCTTCCACGCCGGCATTACGCCATTACGGCCATTCATCAGAGTTTCTTCGATGGCTTGTTGAGAACCACCATACAACCAGATGTTATCTGTCAGGTTAGGGGCGCCCAGTTGTTGGTTACCCTTACCATCCTGACCATGACACGCAGAACAGACCGCAAAGTTCTGTTTACCTGCCGCAGCCAGCTCAGGATCGACTTTACGACCGCTCAAGCTCAGGACATAGGTCGCCAGTTCAGTAATCTGCTGTTCATTGAACTGCGAACTGAAAGCAGGCATTTGACCCACGCGACCTTGTAGCAAGCTGGTTTTGATGTCTTCTGGTGAGCCACCATAGAGCCAGGCATCATCGGTCAGATTTGGGAAGCCTTTGCCGCCCATTGCATTAGAGCCGTGACACTGAGCACAGTTTTGCAGGAACAAACGCTGGCCAATTTCAGTCGCTTCAGGATCTTTTGCAAGTTCCTTGATGGGTTGTTGCGCATAGGCTTCAAAGATTGGGCCGAAGCGCTCTTCCGCAGCCTGCATCTCGCGATCATATTGCACAATCAAACCAGCTTCACGATGAGCTTCAGTGGCCTCACGGGATTCCTCAAGGGACTGCACGTTCTGGTTTGAGCTCTTCCAGCCTAATAAGCCCTGGAAGTTACCCAGTCCGGGGTACAGCGCCAGGTAAATCAGACCCCATACAATCGTGACCCAGAACAGAATCATCCACCAACGCGGCAGCGGGTTGTTAATTTCAACGATACCGTCGAACTCATGATCCATGAGTTCGCCTTCTTTAATCCCGGTGAAGTTGGTCATGGTCCAGCGTAACAGCCAGATAATACCGACCAAGAACCCCAGGGTTAAAACAATAATCCATGCACTCCAGAAGCTACTCATTATCCTTAGACTCCTGTTTAGTATTGTCTTGTTTTGTCTCTTTCAGCTCATCTTCTTCGAAGATTGACTTGGCGGCCTCATCAAACTTCTTTTTGCGACCTTTGCTGTAAGCCCAGAACACAACGCCAATGAACAATACGAAAACTAAAACTGTGTAAAAACTACGCCAGGTGATGTAATCCATATTAGTTGGCCTGTTGTTGCAAAGCCGTACCTAGCGATTGTAGGTAGGCGATTAACGCTTCCATTTCGGTTTTTCCTGCGACAGCGGCTTTAGCACCGGCAATCTCTTCATCAGTGTAAGGCACACCATAGAATTGAAAAACTTCCATTTTCTTCGCTGTTAATTCACCGTCCAGTTTATTTTCCGCTAACCATGGGAACCCTGGCATGTTCGACTCTGGAACCACATCACGTGGATTCATCATATGAACATAGTGCCATTCGTCACTATAACGGCCACCAACCCGAGCGAGATCAGGTCCGGTACGTTTTGAGCCCCAAAGGAAAGGGCGCTCCCAAACGTGCTCACCCGCCAATGAATAATGTCCGTAGCGCTCAGTTTCGGCGCGGAAAGGACGAATCATCTGGCTGTGGCAGTTATTACAGCCTTCACGGATATAAATATCCCGACCTTCAAGCTCAAGCGGAGTATAAGGTTCCAGGCCAACTACTGGCTCGTTCGTCTGGTTTTGGAAAAGCAAGGGAGTAATTTCCACCAGACCACCGATTGAAATCGCGATGATGGCAAAAATAGCTAGCCAACCGACGCGCTTTTCAACGAAATCATGCGTAATCTTCTTACTCATTGCCAGGACTCCTTAAGCTGACGGCGTTGCTGCTTCACGCGGAGCAACATCGATGGTTTCAGTGGTCGGCTTACCAGCTTTGATGGTGCGGTACATATTCCACGCCATTAGCAACATACCGGCGACGATGAACAAACCACCTACAAAGCGGATGAACCAGAACGGGTAAGAAGCTTCGACACTCTCAACAAAACTATAGGTCAGAGTACCGTCTTCCGCATTAACAGCACGCCACATCAGGCCCTGCATAACACCCGATATCCATAGTGCAACGATGTACAGAACCGTCCCTATGGTATGCAACCAGAAGTGGACGTTGATCCAACGTACGCTGTGCATTTGGGTCTGGCCCCATAAACGCGGAATCAGATAGTACATTGAGCCGATGGTGATCATTGCAACCCAACCCAGTGCACCAGAGTGAACGTGACCGATGGTCCAGTCCGTGTAATGGGAGAGCGCATTGACTGACTTGATCGACATCATAGGCCCCTCGAACGTTGACATGCCGTAGAACGACAGGGAAACGATCAGGAAGCGCAGGATTGGATCCGTTTTCAGTTTATGCCAGGCGCCAGACAGGGTCATGATACCGTTAATCATACCGCCCCATGATGGCACAAATAAGATAACAGACATCACCATACCCAGTGACTGAGTCCAGTCAGGCAAAGCAGTATAATGAAGGTGATGCGGACCTGCCCAGATATACAGTGAAATCAGGGCCCAGAAGTGTACGACCGACAGACGGTAGGAGTACACCGGGCGCTCGGCTTGCTTAGGTACGAAGTAGTACATCATCCCCAAAAAGCCTGCTGTCAGCAGGAAGCCTACGGCGTTGTGGCCATACCACCACTGAATCATGGCATCTACGGCACCAGCATAAATGCTGTAGGATTTGGTGAAGGATACCGGCATCGCCATGCTGTTAACAATGTGCAGCACTGCGACGGTAATGATGAAACCACCATAGAACCAGTTAGCGACATAAATGTGAGACGTGTTGCGTTTAACTAAGGTTCCGAAGAACACAATAATGTACGCGATCCACGACAATGCGATCAGAATATCAATTGGCCACTCAAGCTCGCCGTACTCTTTAGAAGAAGTAAGACCGAGGGGCAGAGTAATTACTGCAAGTACAATAACGGTCTGCCAGGACCAGAACACGAACGCCGCCAGCTTGTCTGAAAACAAAGCAGTGCGACAAGTTTTTTGCACAATATAAAACGAGGTTCCCATCAGTGCTGATGTACCAAATGCGAAAATAACCGCATTGGTGTGCAGTGGACGTAGACGGGAGTAGGTAAGCCATGGCGTGTCGAAATTTAGCTCAGGCCAGATTAGCTGAGCGGCGATCCAAACGCCTAATGCCATACCGATGATACCCCAGACGACCGTCATAACAGTAAACTGTCTGACGACTTTGAGGTTGTATTCGATTTGCTGTGGATTTGTTTGACTCATTTTTGTTTTCCGCGTTGATGCTCTGGATTCAAAAGCGATGACGTCGTAATCGTTTTCGTAACAACGTCGTAACCGTTTTTGTAACAGAGTAACGTGACATTGATGATCGCTTGTCGGATACTTTGACAAACACGCACATTTTATGATGTTTAGGCACAAAAATACAGTAACAAACCGTTAAAATATCAAGCCTTGCGGTCGTCTGAAGAAAAAACGAACACCGCGGTTTGATGGAAAAGAAGGTTTTATGTTCCAGGTAATTAACCACACACTGATTAAGGTCTTTATTCTAGTGGGCTGCACGTGGATCGCGCTTGGCTGCACGCCCCAAGAAACTGTACCTTTAGAAACCACGACCCACAGCTTTGCCAACAGCTCCGCGACACTTACCATGCCAGCGGGACCTGTGCCTGTTGAACAGGCCATGGTCATTGAGTTAAGCCTTCCGCCCCTTGTAAAGCCTGGTCTGTCACAGGTGGAGGGGGTATCCATGTACATGGGAAGCGTGCCTTTGCTTTGGAAAGAAAACGATACAGGAGACTGGCAGACAACTTTATACCTTGGCGCATGCACAGAGCCGCGGATGCTTTGGCGCCTCACCATTCCGTTAATCAGGCCAGCTGAAACTGGCGCGGAGTCGTTAAGCCTCACCTTCGAAAGCGTAGCAAATTGAAACAATTGTCTTGTCGCTTGCTTTTGCACGCGTGCTATAGTCGCTGCTAGTTGTCTTAACCTATAGCAGAGGAATAGCTATGTCGATAGCCTTAATCTGGATCGTGATAGGGATTTTATTGATCCTCTCCGAATTACTGCTAACCAGCGTGATTGCAGTGTTTCTTGGCATCGGAGCCATAGTTACCGGGCTGCTTTTGCACTGGAACATAATTGCAGAAAGCGCAACTCAGTTTGCGGTTTTCGGGGTGGTTAGTTTAGCGCTTTTACTTGTCGCCCGTGGTCAGTTTAAACGCTGGTTTATGGGCTACACCACAGATGAAGACGAGGCCAAGCCTAATTTTCAACGCGATATTGGCGCTCGCGTTAAAGTGATTCGGGACTTCAATCATGGCGCGGGCCGGGTGGTCTTAAATGGTGTGCAGTGGGATGCGTTTTCTGAAGATGAATTAAAAGCAGGTGAAACGGCCTGGGTACTTGCCAACGAAGGTATTCAGTTGACGGTTGCCCGCGATAAGCCGACTCAGCAAGAACACAACACATAGGATGATTGATTATGTTTGAATTGAACGTCGGTACGGTCCTCGCGCTTGGCTTCGCAGTTGCGGTCATCATTATTATTCTGAAAACCGCCCGTATCGTACCGCAACGGTCCAATTATGTTATTGAGCGGCTAGGGCGTTATAACCGAACTTTAGAATCTGGTTTTCACTTATTAATACCGTTCGTTGATAAAGTTGCCTACCAGCATGTGCTGAAAGAAGAAGTAATTGATGTTGAACGCCAGGCATGTGTAACCCGGGATAATATTCAGGTGGGTATCAATGGCGTCCTTTACATTCAGGTGGTTGACGCCCATAAAGCAAGTTACGGCATCAACGACTACCGCTACGCGGCATCCCAGCTTGCTCAGACCACGATGCGTTCGGTCATCGGCCAGACGGATCTGGATAAAACCTTTGAAGAACGTGCGCGTATCAATGAAATAGTGGTGCAAGCATTAGATGAAGCCGCTGCACCCTGGGGTATTAAGGTTCTGCGCTACGAAATTTCGGATATCGAGCTGCCGATGAGTATTAAAGATGCGCTGGAGCAGCAAATGCGTGCCGAGCGCGAGCGTCGCGCTGCGATTGCCAAGTCTGAGGGTGAGCGTCAGGCCATGATTAACGTGTCTGAAGGTCACAAACAGGAGGTTATTAACCTCTCCGAGGCTGAGAAACAAAAGCAGATCAATGAAGCAGAAGGGCGTGCCAAAGAAATTGAGCTTATCGCCATCGCAACTGCTGAAGGCTTGCGTAAAATTGCTAGTGCGACTCAGGAGCCGGGCGGCGAAAGTGCGGTCAGTCTGAGAGTCGCAGAACAGTACGTGAAAGAGTTCGGCAACCTGGCGAAAGAGACCAATACTTTAATTTTACCGGCGCAATTGGCGGACATCGGTGGTGCAGTTGCCGGTCTGACCGAAGTGCTAAAAGTTAAACCCAGCCAGCAGTAATTGTTAAACTGGCGTATCTAAAAGACTGTTCATCGTAGATGGGCGGTCTTTTTTGATCGTATTTGCTGAAATACGCATACTCACCTTTAACTTCTTCATCTGTCGCATAAGGACATCAAGTTTAATGAAGCTCTCGACCGCTTTCACTTTATCCATGCTAACTCTGCTTACCGTTACGCCCGCAGTGTTCACTGAGGCTACAGCGCAACAATGGGGCAACTCCGAACAGGCTGCGCTGGTCGTCATGCAACCTCTGGGTTTTGAGAGTAAGCAGGAGCAGGTCGAAGCTGTCGGTTATGCCGAAGCTTTGCAATCTGTCGAACTTTATCCTGCGGTCGGTGATGTCGTGCAGTCGGTTAATTTTGCCCCCGGCGACCGGGTCCAGCAAGGTGATGTGCTGGTACAACTGGACGATAGACGTCAGCGCATTGCGTTGCAACGTGCGAAACTGCAACTTGCCGATGCCGAGCGCACGGTCGAGCGATTGCAATCGAGTCATGCGCAAGGCGCGATTCCCAAGAGCCAGCTCGATGAAGCCGTGATCACCCGCGATTTACTGGAAGTCGCCGTCGATGAAGCGCAAACCAACCTTGATGACCGTCAGGTTGTTGCCCCTTTTACCGGTGTGATTGGCATTACTGATGTTGAAACTGGTGATCGCATTACCCCGCAAACGCTTATTGCCACTCTGGATAAACGCGAAGAGCTTTACGTTGACTTCCTTGCGCCTGAGGCGTCCGTCACACTATTGGAGCAGGGTGCGACTGTACAAGTATTTGCCTGGCAGCGCATGCAAGAGCCGCTAGCCGCTGAAGTAGCTGAAATTGGCTCACGAGTTGACCCTTCCAACCGTACGGTTCGTATCCGTGCGGTCATGGACAATGTCAACGATAAATACCGACCGGGAATGAGTTTTCGGATTGCCTTAACCCTTGCCGGTGACAGTTATCCTGTGGTTCCGGAGGCAGGTCTGATGTGGGGCCCGGAGGGTGCCTACGTCTGGATCGCTGAAGATGGTAAAGCCAAGCGGGTAGATGTTTCGATTAAACAGCGCTTACCCGGGCGCGTGCTAGTGGATGGTAATTTGCAATTAGGCGACCAACTCATTGTTGAAGGCGTACAGACGCTGCGCGAAGGGCAATCGGTTAAAGAGTTAGCCGCGGCAGACGGGGGCGCAAGCGCATGAAATGGGCTCCGCAGTTAAATGACCTGCCGTCGCTGTCGATTCGACGCCCGGTTCTTATCGTTGTTTTCAACCTTCTCATTATTATCGCTGGTTTAGCAGCCATCCAGGGCGTTGAGGTGCGTGAGTTACCTGACGTTGATCGTCCTGTGGTCTCGGTGACTGCAAGTTACCCTGGCGCAGCCCCGGAAACCGTAGATACCGAAGTTACCAGTCGTCTGGAAGGGGCAGTGGCGCGGGTTAGCGGGGTTAAGTCCATCCGTGCTTCAAGTGAAGAAGGCAGCTCTCGCATTGTTGTTGAATTCCGACCCGGTGTCGACTTAGACAGCGCCGCCAATGAAACCCGGGAATCAGTAAGTCGGGTGCAGCGCCGGTTGCCAGAACAAGTTGAAAATGTCGCTATTATCAAAGCGGACAATGACGCGGAGTCTGTGGTCTCCCTTGCCATCTCCAGTGAAGAGCTAGATTTGTCTTCGCTTACCGAGCGCGTCGAAACCGACCTGGCGCCTAACTTTCTAAATATTCCGGGGGTTGCTGATGTGCGCTTGACCGGTGATCGCCGCCGGGTGATGCGGGTGGTTATCGAGCCTCTGCGTCTGGCCAGTTATCAGTTAACCGTGAGTGACGTCGCTGCAGTGCTGCGACAGGCTCCTTTTGATGTACCCGCCGGGAGCTTAAAGTCCACGGATCAGCAGCTGATCGTGCGCGCCGATGCCAGTTCGGTCACCACTGAAGATGTTGAAAATATCATTATTTCTGGCACCACCCGCGTCGGTGACATTGCCACAGTTTACTTTGGCCCCGCCGACGCCAGCAGCATTACCCGACTCGACGGTAAGCAGGTTCTTGGTTTAGGGATTATTCGTCAGGCGCGTTCAAATACTATCGAGATATCCGACGAAGTATTACGCTTGGTTGAAGACTTACGTAAGCAGTACCCGGAACTGACTATCCGCATCACCAGTGACGATGCCGAATTTATTCGCAGTTCCGTCGAAGAAGTTATTACCTCGCTGGCACTGACCATCTTATTGGTGGTCGCCACGCTCTGGCTGTTTATTGGTTCCGGCCGCGCCACCATTATTCCTGCAGTCTCAATTCCGGTCGCGCTGATCGGCTCAATTGCGGTCATTTGGTTGCTAGGATTTTCGATTAATATCCTGACTTTGCTAGCCCTGGTGTTAGCCACAGGTTTGATCGTCGATGATGCCATTGTCGTCTCCGAAAACATTCAGCGGCGGCGCAGTATGGGTATCGGTGCCCGCGCAGCAGCGGTTATTGGTACCAGAGAAGTTTTCTTTGCTGTGGTGGCCACCACTGCGGTGTTGGTTGCGGTATTTGTACCCATCGCATTTTTGCCGTCCACTGCCGGGCGCTTGTTCCGTGAGTTTGGTGGCGTACTCGCTGCCGCGGTGATTATTTCTTCCTTTGTTGCGCTCTCGCTGGTGCCCGCGCTGACGGCAAGGCTTCCGCTAAAAGACCACAAAGAAACCGTACTTACCCGGCTGGGCCATCGTTTCCGTAACGCTTACGTGAAGAGTCTGCACTGGGCGCTTGATCACGCAAAAATTGTTTTTGCCGCCTGTGTCCTGATTGCCGGTACCGCGGTCGGTTTTTATCTAAATGTCGACAGTGAGCTGATGCCATCGGAGGATCGCGGTCAGATCCGAATCTTCGCTCGTGGGCCGGATGGTGTCGGTCTGAACTTTATGAACCGCCAGGCGCAGCAGATGGAGGAAATTCTGCTGCCTTATGTAAATGGCGGGGCAGTTGAAAGTATTAATACTCGCGTCGGGCAATGGGATCCCAATTTGGTTTTCATTACCGTGCGTTTGACCGACTGGGAAGAGCGCGATCGCTCGCAACAGGAAATCATCGACGAAATAAGTGGACCTTTAGGTCGCATTCCCGGGGCGCCGGCACGTGCCTTTGGCTCAAACAGTCTGAACCTGCGAGGCCAAGGCGGTGGACTTGAAGTCGCCCTAACCGGTGACAACTACCGTGAGATTTATGACGCCGCGCAAGCCTTTGGCAAAGCCGCGCAGGAAGCGATGCCGGAAGTTGGTTTTCCGCGGATTGGTTACCAACCAACGCAACCACAGCTAAGGGTTAATATTGATCGCCGTCGCGCCTCTGAACTTGGAGTGTCCCTGAGTGATATTTCATCGACGTTGCGGGTCGCCATCAATGGTGATGATATTGCTGATCTAAATATCGGTGACCAGGCTGTGCCTATCATGCTGCAAGCGGAGCGCAGTCAGATCCGTTCACCAACTGATCTGGCCAACCTTTATGTTGGTGCGGCAGACGGAACTCTGGTTCCCTTATCGAGTGTAGCGACCATAAGCGAAGAGGGTGTTGCAGCGGAACTTGAACGTCGCGCTCAACGGCGTGCGATCGAAGTGGATATGCAAATGCCTGGCAGTATTCCAATCGAGCAAGTGGTTGAGAATTTACGTGCGATTGCCGCGGAAACCTTGCCGGAAAATATTGGCATGGTGCTGCTTGGTGAAGCCGAAGCCTATCAGGAAACTGAGCGGGAAGTGATGATGACCTACATCCTGGCATTTCTCATTGTGTTGCTGGTCTTAGCGGCCCAATTTGAAAGTGTGAACAGTGCCATTGTGGTCATGGCAACGGTACCTTTTGGTATTGCTGCCGCATTCTTTGCGCTGTACCTGACCGGCACCTCCATTAATATCTTCTCGCAAATAGGCCTGGTGATGTTAATTGGTCTGATCGCGAAGAACTCCATTTTGTTGGTTGAATTCGCGGATCAGCTCCGCGACAAAGGTCAGTCGGTACGCGAGGCAGTTGAGAATGCTGCGGATATTCGCTTACGTCCCATCATGATGACGCTGGTTTCAACCTTGCTCGGTGCCTTGCCCTTAATCCTTTCCGTGGGCGCAGGCTCAGAAGCAAGAAACGCGATCGGCTGGGTGGTATTTGGTGGTCTTGCTTTTGCCGTTGTCTTTACGCTGTATTTAACACCGGTGATTTATCTGGCACTGGCGAGATTTACCAAACCGCGTGCGGACGAAACTCAGCGGTTGGAGCGCGAAATGGAAAAAGCTTCAGACTGATGAAAACATCCTTATTTAAAAGCTCACTAGTGATCATAGCGGCGTGCCTGACTCCTCAGGCCGTCGCAGATGTTATCGATAGTAGCCCGCAATGATCTCTCCAAGTGGGCACCAGCTGTCGATAATGTGTTGCAGCAACAAATGGATTCTCTGCAAAGCTACTTGTTAGATCTGTAATTCTTCCGCTGATTTTTCACTCCTGAATCGTTCGCTACGTAAAATCTGTTCACAGAGCAGGGCCATTCTAGCCAAATTTTCACGTAGCTCAGCTCATTAATGTGAACACCCACTTAGATTATATAGTCTTATCCATAGTTGATTTAACATAATATACATTATGCGCAATCTAAAAATAAGCAAAGTTAGCCCGTGGTTCTCTTCGTTCAATTGAGTCTGTGGCCGCTTACGCTTAAACTAAGCATTGTTTTAACGACAATTTAAAAAAATACCCAAGGAAGAATTATCATGGTTAAAAGTATCACCGCTCTTTTGGTTGCCGGAGCGCTCTCAGTAAGTACCGCCCAGGCGTCTTTGTTGTACAAAGTGACTGGCAACGACATGGCTGAACCCTCCTATTTGTTTGGCACAATCCACATGATTTGCGCTGAAGATTTTAAAGTTCATGAACAAACCAAAGCCGCGTTTGCCCAGGCCGATCGTTTAATTATGGAATTGGACATGGCGGACCCCGGCGTTTTGCAGTCGATGCAGACCAAACTACTCGATCCCCAGGGACGCAAATTGTCTTCGCATGTGTCTGAAGCTCAGTACGAGTTATTGGATGAGTTCTTAACGTCTACTATGGGCACGGGTCTGACGACGTTTGACGGCATGCGCCCCTTTATCCTCAGTAGCATGGTCATGACTTCACAACTTGGTTGTGCACAGCAAATGTCCTATGAAGGACATTTCACTCAGAAAGCCATGGAACAACAAAAAGCCGTTGACGGCCTGGAAAGCGTTGATTTTCAGTTTGGTATTTTCGACCAGATCCCCTATCAGGAACAGGTTCAGTGGCTAATGGAGTCCCTTGAAGATAAAGCTAAAGCCAAAGGCGAACTGGATAAAATGGTGCGCTTATACGTGGCTGAAGATATGGAAGGTCTTTATAAGATGATCGCTGATACCGACGCTTACGCGGACTACACAGCGTTATTACTGGATGATCGTAACCGGACCTGGCAACAACAGCTTGACGCGGACTTGCAGGCTCCAGGATCGGAATTTATTGCCGTAGGAGCGGGTCATTTAGGCGGTAATGCTGGTATCATTCAGCTCCTAAAAGATCTGGGGTATGCGGTTGAGCCCGTTACAACCCAAACCCAGGATTAACTGTTAAAGCAAGAAAGGATAATTTAATGCGCGTCGCCGCTGAACAACTGCAGCCAACTATTCACGAATGGGCGCAACAGCGCCCTGCTACTCCGCAGGCTAACCCTTTAGTGGGCCAGGATCGTGCCCTTACGGCGATTCAGCAAACCATGCGCATTGGCGGTCGCTACGCCCATGGCTACATGGTGACCACGCCTGGGTTGCGGGTGGTGGATGTGTTGCATGAGTTACAGGTACGCCATCAGTGGGTTCATTTCGAGCGTTCAGACTGGCTGTATCTGGTTAATCCGGACTCAGCCAACGAACCGCTGTGCGTCAATGTCCCGGCCGGTACCGCGCGGTCTGTCCTTGAGGGGCTGTTGCAGTTGTTTGAGCTGGATGCGGCCGAACGCGCCAATGCGGTTCAGAAACTACTGGAGACCTTTCCCAGCGAGCGTCTGCAGAATTACGTCGAGCGCATTAAAGACAAGACCTTAGCGGAACTGCCCGGGAAGGAACTGGCAACAGTTATTGTCGAGTCCGATGCCGATTCAGATGATTTTGTGCTTTGTGATCGCGTCACCGAAACCAGTCTGTTTGGCACCATCCGCTTACAGTCCGTTGAAGGCACCATCTCCTCGGAACTGCACCTGATTCAATCTGGTGCTTTATTAAAAGCCAATGGCGGTGTGCTGGCCATTGACGCCGAAGAACTGCTGAGCCAGCCCGGCCTCTGGCGCAAACTGAAGTACGTATTACGTACCAGTCGTTTTCATTGGCCGCAACCAGGCGAAGCCAATATTGCCGCCTACTACCAGCCCGAACCGGTCCCCATTCACCTCAAAGTGTTGTTATTGGGCGATCGTTCCATCTACGCACAGTTGCGTGAACTTGACCGTGATTTTGATAATCTGTTTCCGTATCTGGCTGACTTTTCATCACACTATCCGGTGGCACAAAATCCATTAGCGCCCTACTTTGACTACCTGGCTTATGTTGAGCGCGAGGCAGCGACCCTGCCGCTGGCGGCGTCGGCAATTCCACTGGTTCTTAAATATGCCGCGCGCCTGAGTGATTATCAGACGGAGTTGTCACTGGATACTATTGCGTTGATGCAATTGCTACGTGAAGCGGCGGCATTAGCACAAGATCAACAGCTCGACAGCATTACCCATGACACTATTTTAGCTGTGCTGCAGCAGCGTCTTTATCGCGATGGTTATATTGCCGAGTTAAGCCGTCGCCAGATCCTGGAAGGCCAGGTTTATATCGAAACCAGTGGTGCTGTGGTGGGTCAGGTCAACGGTCTGACAGTGGTTACCATGGGCGGCTCTGAGTTTGGTGAACCCACCCGAATCACCGCTACCGTGCACTATGGTGATGGTGACATTATCGATATTGATCGTAAATCTGAGCTCAGCGGCAATATTCACACCAAGGGTGTGATGATTCTGTCTGCTTATATTGCGAATGTATTCGCGCGCAGCGAAGAGATGCGATTGTCAGCCACCATTGTGTTCGAACAATCTTATTATGAAGTCGATGGTGACAGCGCCTCGCTGGCAGAGCTCTGCTGTCTGTTATCAGCCCTGGCAGAAGCGCCTGTGGCGCAAGGTCTGGCCATTACCGGTGCGGTGGACCAGTTTGGCCGGGTGCAGGCTATTGGTGCAGTGAATGAAAAGATTGAAGGTCACTTTGCCCTTTGCCAGGAGCGTGGTTTCGACGGTAAGCAAGGAGTGATTATTCCGAGTGCGAATTTAAGCCAGCTCAATTTAGATCCTGATGTTATCGCCGCAGTCGCTGAAGGCCAGTACCATGTCTACGCCATCGACGACGTCGCTGAGGCACTGACACTGCTCACTGGTGAAGAACAGAAACAGTTGTATGCACGTATAGAAAAGCGTCTTGACGAGCTCCAGCATTGCGAGCCAGAGCAGCCATGGTACAAGCGGATCTGGTAAAGGTACTTGTCGGACTTGTTTAGCGTACAAGTGTTCGCTAAGCTAACAGCACTTTTCACGCCGAAGACAAGGTGTTTATGACTCAATCAAGTTTTAACCGCGACGACCTGCTAGCTTGTGCCGATGGCAAGATGTTTGGTCCAGGAAACAGCCAGTTACCCGCCCCTAACATGCTGATGATGGACCGCATCGTCACCATTAATGACGAAGGCGGCGAGTACGGCAAAGGCTACATTCACGCTGAATTGGATATTTCACGGGATCTTTGGTTCTTTGACTGTCACTTTAAAGGTGACCCGGTCATGCCAGGTTGCCTGGGACTTGACGCCATGTGGCAGTTGACAGGCTTCTTTCTGGCCTGGAGTGGCGGCCCTGGTCGCGGTCGTGCCTTAGGAGTTGGTGAAGTAAAATTTACTGGTCAAATCCTTCCTACCGCGAAGAAGGTCAGCTATTTCATTGATATGAAACGTGTTATCAAGCGTAAACTGTTTATGGGAGTCGCTGATGGTCGCGTTGAAGTGGATGGCAAAACGATCTACACCGCAAAAGATCTTAAAGTGGGTCTGTTTACCGACACCTCAAACTTCTAAGCGCTCTTGCCGATAAAAGAAAAGCCCGCATCAGCGGGCTTTTTAGCTTTCCAGAGATAGAGTAAATCTTTTTACCTCATTTGCGTTGGACAGATTAACGATACAATCCTACACTCCGCGCTTCTTGCGCGTCGCGCCAACCGCCTAACCACTGGGAACGAATTTCCTGATTCTGATACGGACATAGTTCTTTTGAACGGCCCGACACACCCGCTTTAAAACCTTGAGAATGTGCCCGTTCTAGGCGATCGCGTTTCTGTCTTTTCATCATTCATTACCTCGTCCAGTTGTTCTTGTCGTTTTTTACTAAGAGCGAAATTTATTTCACTCTTGTAATAATAGATAGCAACTCAGGGAGGGAGTTCAATAGTAAAAAAAGACGCTTTTTCAGTTCGCCTTATAAGCTGCTGAAAAAGCGTCATTTCTATGATGATTTTTTTTTAGAACAAGTTTTACGGTTAAGCCTTAATCCAACGACGAACCGTAATAAGACCACCAATCAAGAACATAGTGAAGAGTCCGCCGAAGCCAATTGCTGCGCCTTCGCGCTCAACCCGCTCGTCGGTCACTGAACACTGATTCGGTTCACCTGCTGTTGGGTCAAGAACGACAGTTTTCGCACGCTGTTCATCGCGGGTATTCCCTTGATCATCAACAATTTCTTCCTCGTTGATGGTTGTTGCCGCGATCACACCGTTGTTATTGATGCCTTCTGCTGTAGCAATAAATAAACCCGCATCACAGTCAACGGTATTATTTAAATCAACAAACAATGCGTCGGCAACACGGCTGTCAAAACGGAAACCAACCCGGCGCCGCTGGGTCGACAAGCTTGCTTCAATTTCAGCGGTACCGACGATCACGCCCGAGTTGTTAATTGCGGTCGGTATGGTACTGGAACCGGTAAAGAATCCGGGTAACTCAACAAAAGTGTCAGTATCGAGATCGTATTTGAAACCGACGTAGCGTTGGATACCTTGAATGCTACGGATGACAAAGCCGACCACCTCGTTTTCATCATTGATGTCGGTCGCCGAGCCCCACAGATAATCCCGGTTTTCAATAATTCCAGTGATGGGTAAGGTTTCTCCATCACGGAAGATCGCAGGCAGTTTAATCCTGCGGCCTGGCTCAGCAACACCCTCGTAATAGGTCCAGCTCTGCCCCACAGCTATGCCATTGTTATTAATGGCAAATGCGTAGCTGGAGAAATCACCTTCATCTTCTTCTGCGCGCTCCATAAGCGGCGGATAGTAGGTAACATCAATTACGCTACCGTCCGTATCAAGCTGCCAGACCGCCGCTTGCATGTCATAAATGGACTGATTGCTGGCAATCGACGTGCGGCTATAGAAGTTTTGCAGGTTCGAAGCAACGGAGTTGGTTAAGCTAAACCAACGCTGCCACATACAACCATAAACGGAACGGACCGCGCTACCATCTTCGATTGCCGTCTCACATTGTTCGCCAACTTTCACGGCGTTGGGGCTCAAAGCCATACTGGCAAAACCAACAGCAACGTTAAAGTCGTTGATGTCCATCATGGCAGTTTCACCGCCTAGATAGGCCTGTTCGGGCGCTGGATAGGTTTTTGTTTGAGTACCGTCGGACCACATGGCCTGACGGGTAAAGTCCCGCTCAGCGGCTTCATAGGTGATGGTTTCAGGATCATCGCCGTCAGTCGTGTAGGTGAAACTTTCATAGCGGTAAGGCGCGGTGCCCCAACCTACCCGTGCGTTGTTATTATTCAACGCGTAAAAATAATGATCAGCGGTATTCGCCAATTCAGGCGTTTCCGGATCAGTATCATTGAAGAAATCATTAAAGGTAACCGTCTGACCATCAAAGTAACCGGCAAAATGATAGCTAATCCGGGGGTTACGGAGCTGCGGGCTGGCCCGATCGCGCAAGGTTTCAATCAAGGCGGTGTATTGACCGTAGCTTAGCGAGTAGTCGGCTAACTCTTCATCCTCTAATTCCGGATTAATTCCAATCGACGCTAAAGTGCTGGGCTGTAGTTTGGTTAAATCAATCTCCAGATCCGTTGGAAACTGGCCAAGTTCAGTCACGTGTCGGTTGTCATTGATGTCTGTCGGAAACAAATGGCGGACCTGCTCAGGGGTTTCAACTTGTTGAAACGTGAACACAGTGGCCTCTGCCGGGCTTATAAAAGACGCAGCGACAGCTACGCTAAGCACCCCTAAAGTAAATTTTTTCATAGATGATTCAACTGCTCTCTTTTTGTAAATTTTCGAGTTCTTCCCAACGCTCAAGCGCAGTAATGAGCTCTTCTTCCAGAACGGATAACCGCTCCAGAACTGGCCCTGTCACTTCATGCGGCTGATCATAAAACTCAGCGTTACCGGCTTGTGCTTGTAATTCCTGTTGTTCAGCTTCAAGTGATTCGATGCGTTTGGGTAGCATATCAAGTTCACGTTGCAGCTTATAGGATAACTTTTTCTTCGCTGGCTCTGAACCTTTGCTTGCAGGCTTTTCTGACTGCCGGGCAATGGGTTTAGTTCCCTGCTGTGTCTGATGCATCAGATAATGCTCAACATCATTAAAATCACCGACGATTTCAGTGACTTTACCGGCACCTTCGAATAACAGAATGCTGGTGGCGGTATTGTTTACGAATTCACGATCATGACTTACCAGAATCACTGTTCCCTGATAATCGGCAATGATCTGCTCTAATAGCTCGAGGGTGTCGATATCCAGGTCATTGGTCGGTTCATCGAGCACCAGTAAGTTGCTGGGCTGCAAAAATAGTTTGGCCAGCAGCGCCCGGTTGCGCTCGCCACCGGAGAGCGCATGCACAGGTGTGCGGGCTTGTTGCGGCGCAAACAAAAAGTCCTGTAGGTAACTCAGAATATGCCGGGTGCGACCGTTAAAGGTCACGTCCTGTTTACCATCACCGACATTTTCTGCAACAGATTTTTGTGGATCCAGTTTGGCACGATGTTGGTCAAAGTAAGCCACTTCCAGATTCGTGCCCAGCTTAATGGTTCCGGAATCTATGTTTTGCTGGCCCAGAATCACCCGAATCAAAGTACTCTTGCCACAACCATTGGGCCCCACCAGCGCGATCTTATCACCACGCTGCAGAGTGAGGCTGAAGTCTTTGAAAATCTGCTGATCCGGGAAGCTTAAGCTCATGTCCTCGCCTTCGAAAACGAGTTTTCCAGATCGCTGTGACTCTTGCACCGCAAGTTTCGCTGATCCCTGTTGTTCGCGACGCTGCTTGCGCTCAGCGCGGAGTGCCTGCAACGCCCGAACCCGCCCTTCGTTACGAGTACGCCGGGCTTTTATGCCCTGTCGGATCCAGGTCTCTTCCTGCGCCAGTTTTTTATCAAATTCAGCATTATGCTTAGCCTCGACCTCGAGCAATTCTTGTTTTGCGTTAAGGTAGCTGTCGTAGTTACCGGGAAATGAGGTCAGCTGACCGCGGTCAAGGTCAATAATACGAGTGGCCAGGCGCCGGATGAACATCCGGTCGTGACTGATAAAGAGTACCGCGCCCCTAAATTCCAGTAATACAGTTTCCAACCAGCGTACCATGTCGATATCAAGGTGGTTGGTTGGCTCATCCAGTAACAGCAGATCAGGATCGACCACCAGCGCCCGTGCTAAGGCGACGCGTCGCAACCAGCCACCGGAGAGCGCAGCCATGGAGGCGTTCTCATCCAGCCCCAAGCGGGTCAAGGTTTGTTCAATCCGGGTTTGCAGTTGCCAGCCATTTGCGGCTTCCAGCTGAGTTTGCAGATTCGCCAGTTGGGTGAATAATTTTTCGTTTTCTGGCTCCTGAGTCAGGCGTTGCGAAACGTCGTGGTAGTCTTTCAGAACTTTACCGGTTTCCGCCAATGCCTCAGCGACATAATCGTAGACCCGTTGTTCCGAGTTGGCCGGCGGATCCTGCGGCAGTCGCGCAACGACGGTGTCGCCTACTTTCTGAATCCTGCCATCGTCTAACTGAATATCACCGGAGATCGCCTTCAGCAAGGTTGATTTGCCTGCGCCGTTACGACCGACCAGACAAAGCCGTTCGCCTGCTTCGATGATTAAATCGACGCGGTCTAAAATGGGCTCCCGGCCAAACGCCAGTTGTGCCTGTTGAACACGTAAAACCGTCATACTGTTACAAACTCCATTAATTGCTCACCAAAAGGCCAGCGTAATTCTGCATCGTCTGCCTCACGCACCAATACGGGCACCAGCAAGGCGTATTCTTCAAGCAGTTCCGGCTGTGTGCTGATATCAACCCAGTGCAGGCGAATGGGTTCCTCCAGCTCGAGCTGATGTAGCTGTGCCAGAGCTTGATTGCAAAGTGGACACTCAGGCTTAGTCAGCAAATAAAAATCAGTCGACACTTTGGGTCACCTTAAATAATTGATGGATGCCTTTATGTCGCGCGAAATCAAGACTGATGGACCGCTGGGTCCAATCTTCAGCCTGCAAAAAGGCATCCGCAAGTCCGGCATGGTCAAGCTTAAATTTCTTCTTATTAGTCGAGAAAATAATAACGCCATCGTCTTTCAGCAAACGGCCGGCAAGCTTCAGTAACTGCACGTGGTCGCGCTGCGTATCGAGAACGTCCTGCATGCGTTTTGAGTTCGAAAACGTCGGTGGATCGAGAAAGATCACGTCAAAACGCTGTTGCGGCGGCTGTTTTTGCAGCCACTGCGTGCAATCGGCTTGAATAAAGCTATGCGGGCGTAACGGTAAACCGTTTAAACGGAAGTTCTCTTCGCCCCAGCCCAGATAGGTTTTGGATAAGTCCACAGAGGTAACGCTAAGAGCGCCGCCCAGGGCTGCATGCACTGAAGCACTGCAGGTGTAGGCAAACAGGTTCAGCACCACTTTGTTCTGGCTTAGCTCCGCAATTTTGCGACGCGCCCAGCGATGATCAAGAAATAGCCCCGTATCCAGATAATCACTCAGGTTGATTTTAAACTGCGCATTGTACTCATGCACAATGGTGGTGATGCCCCGCAGTTGTTGACGCTGATACTGTTGCTTACCGGCCTGCTTCTGACGCACTTTTAAGTGCATGTTTGCGGCGGCAAATGGCAGTTCTTCAGCCAGGGTGTCGAGTAGAAACCACAGACGCTCCTTGGCCACAGCAGGCGGGATGTCTTTGGGGGCTGCATACTCTTGAATCACCACATGCTCGTTGTAAACATCGACCGCAGCATTGTACTCAGGCAGGTCCGCGTCATACAACCGCCAGGCACTAACCCCTTCTTTTGCGGCCCATTTTTCAAGTTTTTGGTAGTTTTTCTTCAGTCGGTTAGCGAGATCGCTGGATTGCTCTTTGGTAAACTCAACTTGTTCTTTAGTTAAGTCATAAAGCGCCAGAACGACCTCCAGTGCGCCATTGTAGAGCTTATATTTTTTATGGCTGCGCATTTTGACCCGTTTTAGCAGCCCTTCATCACCTGCCAGCAAAGCCACTTGCCAGCCCTGGAATGCCTGTCTTAAGCGCTGGCCAAAACGACGGTACAGCAGCAAAGTTTCGACTTCTTCACCGAGGCGCTCGCCATAAGGAGGGTTACAGATGACCAAGGCATTCTGTTGCCCTTCTTCCAGCACTGGAGCCGCAACTTTAGTCGCGTCACAGGTTTGCCAGTGGAAGAAGCCGTTGAGATCCAGCCGCTCGGCATTTTGATCAGCGATGGCGAGTACTCTGGGATCGGTGTCAGAGCCATACAACTTCAGCGAAGACGCTTCTTTTGCCTGCCTGTGGGTTGCTTCTGCCTGCTCATGGAGTTGCTGCCAGAGCTCAGGTTGGTGTTGTTTCCAGTAACGGAAGCCCCAGTTATCACGGCGTAGTCCCGGCGCATGTTCGAGAATAATCATCGCTGCTTCAATCAACAAGGTACCGGAGCCACAAAACGGGTCAACGATAATGTCAGTGTCAGTGGTGACACCTGCGCGGATCGCGATAGCTGCGGCAAGCGTCTCACGCAACGGCGCTGCGCCTTGCTGCAGGCGATAACCTCGCTTATGTAGGGCCTCACCACTTAAATCCAGGTACCAGGTTAGCTGGTCACGCTGCAAGTGCGCGTTGATGCGCAGATCGGGGTCGGCTTTGTCGACGTTAGGCCGGCCCAGACCGGCGTCACGAAAATAGTCGACGATGCCGTCTTTAACCAGTTGCGAACCGAACTGGGTATGACGAATTTGTTGATTTTGGCCAGTAAAGTCGACCACAAAGGACTGTGTCGCATCCATGTGTTCCTGCCACGGGGTCGCGGCGACCGCGGCACTTACGGCACCGAGGTCATTTCCTACCGGGCACTGACCCAGTTGCAGCAGAACCCGACTGGCAAGGCGACTCCATAGGCAAACCCGATAGGCGCCTTCTCGGTCGCTGGTAAAGCGACATCCCGCCAGGGTTTGTTGCACATCTTCAATGCCCAGACGTTGGAGTTCGTCGAACAATAGTGGCTCAAGGCCTTTGGCACAGGTTGCAAAGAGCTGCAAAGCTGACGTCATAGTCTGGGTAATCCTTTTTTGCGTCGATAGTCGATAGAAAACGCTTCAATTATACGTGATGCAGAGCGCACTGTATTGTCGCAATTGTGCTAAAAAGCAGCAGTCAAACGGGATTTGTTTAAATATTCAGCAGTTGCAGGAAATAAGCATTGCGTTTACCTGAAAGCTTGGTAACATGCGCAGCATCGGACGCGGGGTGGAGCAGTCTGGTAGCTCGTCGGGCTCATAACCCGAAGGTCGTAGGTTCAAATCCTGCCCCCGCAACCAATTCCGATAACCTTCCAATGTTGTTCCAAATCTTTTGTATAGCGCCGTTCAGGCAGTGATCCAATATATCCTAACAGTACATCTGCCAGCATGTCAGCGCCACGCGCGACGACCGTCTGTCCGTCCAGATGTGGAAAGTTGCCGCCGCCATTAGCGCGGTAATTATTGGTCGCCACATAAAATTCCTGGTCATCGCTAACCGCTTGCCCGGCATAGCTCAGCTCGACAATCCGCTGACCGACCGCCTTGCGCACATCAATGGCGTAGCTGACTCCCAAAATAGTATCAAAGTTATAATGGGGTACGTCGCGATCAATCAGCTCCCAGCAAGAGGGGGCACCCTCGTCCAGGTTTGCGACTGAGGTAAAGCCTTCCGCGCTGCGTTCGAGCCATGCTCGTAGCTGCGCACCATTCACTTTGACCACGTCCAGGGTATTTGGATAACGATAAAGATCACCTATTGCTCCACGGGTAATTTCTCCGGCGGCGATATGAGTTGCTGATTCCTCAGCAGCATAAGCAGCATCAAAAGGAGCTGCTGCGCTTAACAGAGGTAAACTTGGTAAGTCGTTGGCTTTGATCAGCTGTTCCGCCTGCCAGGCTTGCGCGCGCTGGACGAACTGAACGGCACTACTGGGACGCCAGCGTGCCGTCTTATAACTTAATGGCTGCGCGGTTTGTCCCACCGGCTGCTCGACAAACTGCAGTGTTGCCTGATGAGCATCTGCCACCAACTCACGCAGTCGGGGGTTCGTGGCGCCCTGCTCTGTTACGGGTCGGCTTTCGACCACGAAATCGCTAACCTGCCAGCGCTGCTCGGCAAAATCATAAGTTAGCTGCAAATCAATTAAGCCAAGATGACTGCCATAGACTCCGGGCTGTACCGCAGGGACACCACGAACGGTCCCTTTGCTGCTATCAACCTCCGGTAGCAGGTCATACACCTCTGTACCGGGAAAAATCTCGTGCTGATGGCCAAGGAGTATTGCATCAATGTCACTGATGCCTGCCAGCAACCAGCCGGTCTGCTCTTTGTTTTCTGGATTTGCAGTGTCTTTAGGCATCCCCGTGTGGGCTGCCAATACCACCACATCAGCGCCTTGGTCGCGTGCCTGCAATGCTGCTGCCTGGGCGCTGGTGAGCATATCATTGACCGTCACCTGGTGCTCCAGGTGCTGCTGATCCCACTGCATGATCTGTGGTGGCAATACGCCTATCACTGCAATCTTTAAAGGAATGGATTGCCCCGCATCGGTGGTCACCTCCCGCTTAACCCAGCCAATTTTACGCAGGCGCTGTTGCAGCTCGTCCGGTGCGTTCTGCAACAGGTTGAGGTTACTACTGATCACCGGAAACTCTGCATCACGGTAGGTGTGAGCCAGATAATCCAGACCAAAGTTAAACTCATGATTGCCTAGGTTAGCGACATCATAATGAAGAGCATTCAGCAGACGGATAACAGGATGTGTGGAGCTGGTAATTGGGAATTCTGCTACGGCCCAGTCGGTAAGCGCCGAGCCTTGTATCAAGTCACCATTTTCGATGAGAACATGCAAAGGCTGCTCAGCTCGCGCTTGTTGGATCAGCTCTGCAGTCGCAAGCAGACCCATTCCTGGTTGCTCTGCCTGAGCAAAATAATCGTAGCTAAGTAACTGACCATGGACATCACTGGTTTCCATGATACGTAATGTGGTGGTGTGTGAACCTTGTTTGGGCATCGTTTGCTCGCAACTACTAATGCCGACCAAAATCAGGACAGCAACTGAGAAAAATTTGAAACGTTGCAAAACAGGACTCTCGGTTAAGCGTGGCGCAAATGATCGTCGTCGAGATGTAACTGCAAATAGTGACTTGGCTGTAAGCGATTCAGCAAAACTTTTACAGACTCAAACTGCTGCATGACTTTAACGTCTGACAACGTCATGCCATTTGATAACAGCATACACTCCGCGAACTCATCATCCATTGTCATAATGACGAAGATACCTGTCTCAGTACCAGAGTTTAGCTCAATTAAAGCGCCGGATTCTAAATCGTAATTCGGCAGCTCATCGCAGCTCTGAAAATACCAGCTCTGCGGCATTTGCGGACGGCCGAAACGGTCTAAAATCGTGCGGTTGAGGGCTGCCTGAGTCAGCAACATTGGATCCCAAAGTTCGTAAGCTGACAGCGCGTCGTAGAACTCCTGGAAACAACTCGCATCATCCATAGTGAATGCTGCGTGCATAGGTTTTAATGGGATCAAGCGTGAAGATTTGTAGGGACACGTGTGCACAAGACCGTGGTCTAGTTCAACGACGAGCTGGTCTTGCTCGGGGTCGTATATCCAGCGCCAATGCTGAGATGCGTGCACGTTTGTACCTTTTATAGTTATTAGATGCTGATTAACATAGCTAAGATACGATCAAATTACAAGCGATTCACTATACTCGGGATAAGTTTCGGTCCTTGATAAATGAAGCCTGAATAAATCTGCACTAAACTGGCTCCGGCAGCTAACTTAGCTTTAGCGGCTGAGTACGAATCGACCCCGCCCACGGCGATGATCGGTAGCGCCCCATTAAGCAAGCCAGACAGCTTGCGGACGATTCGGGTACTGTCTTCAAAGAGCACAGCGCCACTTAACCCCCCTGCTTCATTGGCATGCTCAAGTCCGGCAACAGCATCCCGGCTTAGAGTGGTATTGGTTGCAATCACCGCATCGATGTCATGCTTGATAAAAGCAGTCGCCATGGCTGCTAACTCATCATCAGATAAATCAGGAGCAATTTTTACCGCCAGTGGCACGTATTTGTTGTGTTTAGTGGTGAGTGCCGCCTGTTCTTTCTTTAATATGCTTAACAGCTTATCCAGCGCTGCACCATGTTGAAATGAGCGCAGTCCAGGAGTGTTTGGCGAAGAGATATTGACTGTGATGTAAGTCGCATAGGGATAAATTTTGCGCATACAGTACACATAATCATCCACCGCATTTTCTTCGGGGGTGTCTTTATTCTTACCAATATTAATTCCAAGCACACCCTTAAAGTTTGCCTGGCGCACCTGTTCAATCAGGTAGTCGACACCTTTGTTGTTAAAGCCCATACGGTTAATAATGGCGTCTTTTTCTGGCAATCTGAACAGTCGCGGCTTTGGGTTGCCAGGTTGTGGCCTGGGCGTGATCGTACCGATTTCGATAAAGCCAAAGCCCATTTGCTCGAAGGCACGAATACATTCGCCATTTTTGTCCAGGCCCGCCGCCAGGCCGACTGGATTGGGGAACTCGATGCCCATAACTTTGACCGGCTTCGGCGCGACCTTTTGCCGCCAGAATAACGCTAAAGGCGTATCCGTATAGCGTCGCAACAGCTGCAAGGTCAAATCATGCGCTTCTTCCGCATCTTTTCGAAACAGCCACGCCTTAGCCAGTCCGTACATCTTAGTTGGTCACCGTACAGTTATGATTTAGTAACATAAGTTCGCGCAATGCCACTGAGAACTTCGCGAATTCGTGGGTCTTGGTAGTACGGAAGTCGGACAACATATGCAACCAGCGATCGACAAAGACCTGATTATCGGCCATCCATTCATCCAGAACTTCAAGACCTTCCACTTTGGCATCGCCACTTTTCAGCATGCTCAGAGTTAGTGAACGTTGCTGCCAATCCAGTTCCTCGCGGAAAGCCGCTCTTGCCAACGCCTGCCAGTGGTTATCTACCGGTTGCGTATTGATTTGTTCCAGGAACCAATGCAGAGAAACACGCGCGCCCAGGTGGAAATACGCTAAGGCTACGCTGCGTACTTTACGATCTGTTTCGTGCACGATATCTGCGATATCAAGCGCCGAGAACACCGTCGACAAGGTGCCAATCTGCTGTGCAAGTTTCTCTGGTGCACCGGCTTTAGTTAAACGTTCGATCTCTTTTTCAAGACCTGCACGTTCGTCCGGAATCAGATAATCCAATACATTCTTGCGCAAGTCCTTGAATGCGCCCTGATAAAAATCAAGACGTTCCTGGATTGTCGTCAGTTCTGGTTTACGGTGGCGCAAGAACCAACGCGTCGCCCGGCGTACTACACGGCGTAACTGGAACAGCATATGATTCTGAATATCTGCCGGAATCTTGTTATTGCCCGCTTCAATTTGCTCCATCAAACCACGTAAATCGAAGCATTCTCGTGCCACCACATAAGCAGAGGCAACTTCTGCAGCGGTAGCACCTGTGGCGTCCATTTTACGGAATACGAAGTTTGGCCCCATATCGTTGACAATATTATTGGCAAGACGAGTGGCGATAATTTGTGCCCGCAATGGGTGCGCTTCCATCGCTTCCGCATAAGGTTCATGCAGAGGTTTAGGAAAGGCATTAATTAAAGAACGCGCATGGAATGGGTCAGCCATGACCGCTTCGTCCAGCAAACTTTCTTTTAGTACCATCTTGCCGTAAGCCGTGATGACCGCCAATTCCGGACGAGTAAAGCCTTTCCCACTCGCCTGGCGCTCTGCCAGCTCATCGTCATCTGGCAAAAATTCCAGACTGCGGTTTAACTGCCCTTCGCGTTCCAGGTGATGGATAAAGCGTTGCAGCTCTTTGACCTGGTCCGAGCCGCGTAAAGCAGTCACAGAAATAGACTGGGACTGACGGTGACAGTCTTTTAATACGATTTGCGAAACTTCGTCGGTCATATCGAACAACAATTTGTCACGTTGTTTCCGCGTCAAATCACCGTCGGCAACCAGGCCGTTAAGCAGAATTTTGATATTAACTTCGTTATCCGAGCAATCGACACCACCTACGTTATCGATAGCGTCGGTATTGATGCGACCACCGTTGCCGGCGTACTCGATACGACCTAACTGAGTCAGGCCCAGGTTACCGCCCTCGCCGACAATTTTCGCCCGCAGCTCTTTGCCGTTGACGCGTAAGGCATCGTTAGCACGATCGCCAACATCGCTATCGCTCTCTTTGGTCGATTTGACGTAGGTTCCGATACCGCCGTTCCAAAGCAAATCGACAGGTAGAGTCAGGATTGCGCGGATCATATCCGTCGGCGTCATCGATTTTTTCTGAGTGTTGAACAGCTTTTTCAACTCAGGCGTTAGCTCGATCGCTTTCGCGTTTCGGGGAAATACGCCACCACCGTTTGAAATCAACGACTTATCATAATCTTCCCAGGAAGAGCGTGGTAAGTTAAATAAGCGCTCGCGTTCCGCGTAGCTCTTTTTCGCATCAGGTTCAGGATCGATAAAAATGTGCAGGTGGTTAAATGCGGCCACCAGACGAGTATGTTTTGACAACAGCATGCCGTTTCCAAATACATCCCCGGCCATATCACCGACACCCACTGCAGTGAAATCAGTGGTCTGACAATCAACGCCCATCTCGCGGAAGTGCCGTTTCACGGACTCCCATGCACCACGTGCGGTAATGCCCATTTTCTTGTGGTCGTAACCCACCGAGCCACCTGAGGCAAAAGCATCGCCGAGCCAGAAATTGTATTCTGCTGAAATGCTATTGGCGATGTCAGAGAAGGTTGCCGTGCCTTTGTCGGCGGCAACAACCAGATAGGTATCGTCGTAATCATGGCGCACCACATCTACCGGCGGCTGTACTTCACCACCAACGATATTATCGGTGATATCCAGTAACGCACGGATGAAGGTGCGATAACACTCTTTACCTTCTTCGAAAAACGCTTCGCGCTCTTCTGGTAAATGCTTGCAATAGAAGCCACCTTTCGCACCTACCGGCACGATAACCGTGTTCTTAACCTGCTGCGCTTTAACCAGCCCCAGCACTTCGGTACGGAAATCTTCCCGGCGATCCGACCAGCGCAGGCCGCCACGGGCAACTTTACCACCACGCAGGTGGACACCTTCAACGCGCGGTGAAT
This sequence comes from Pseudidiomarina terrestris, assembly GCF_030466405.1. GTDB lineage: Bacteria > Pseudomonadota > Gammaproteobacteria > Enterobacterales > Alteromonadaceae > Pseudidiomarina > Pseudidiomarina terrestris. The sequence goes on from NZ_JAGGJF010000002.1 coordinate 444,381, forward strand.
AGACGAAAATTTCGTATTTGGGCAAAGGCAAAGGCATTTCAGGAACTTGCTCTGGCAAGAACTTCACTGAAATATAAGGCTTTTCATTGCCGTTTTGATCTTTTTGGAAGAAGTTCGTACGTAATGCGGCCAGAATAAGCTCGACATAACGGCGGAAAATCCGGTCATCATCCAGATTGGCAACATTGTCCAACTCGCTGGTGATACGGGTCTCCAGCGCCTCAACCTTCTTGTTACGGCTCTTCGTACTTGGCTCAAACTTACTATAGAAAAGCTTCACGATCAGGGTCGCAATGACCGGGTACTTACTGAACGTACTTTCGATGTAACTTTGGCTGAACGTGGTACCGATTTGACGCATGTATTTTGCCAACATCCGCAAAATCACCACCTGGCGCCCTGTCAGGCCAGCGCTAAGTACCAAACGGTTGAAGCCATCATCTTCGTAGTGGCCTTTCCAGACATGCGCAAAAGCTTCCTGGAAGACGTCGCGACTGGCCTCAAGATCCAGTTTGATATTGCTGTGCAACATCTGGAAATCTAATACCCAGAACACATCACCGTTGGTGGCTTTGATCTGATACGGGCTTTCACCAATGATGCGAAGACCAAAGTTTTCCAACATCGGCAACACATCTGACAGGTGAATTGGCTCATCTTTATGGAACAATTTCAAGCGGATACGCTTGCTCTGCTCATTTTCCTCACGGGAACGATAGAACAGCATGCCAAGCTTATGGTCTTTATCGAGGGCTTCTAACTGCTGAATATCAGCAATGGCGACCGACGGTAAGATTTCTTCTTTGTACGCACGTGGGAAGGCGTTGGCATATTTCTTATTTAAAGCGTTCGCTTTCGATTCACCGAAAGTGCTGCGCAAAATACGTTCAAAATTGTCTTCCCAGGTCCGTGCCGCTTCAACCAGATCGTGTTCCAATTCTTTCACGTCAATATCCTGTACGTGGTCTCCAACGCGAACCGTATAATGGGTGCGGGCCAGATTTGATTCAGAAAAATACGTGGTAAATTCCACGTCGTAATTGCTATCCAGGGTTTCCGCTAAAATCGATTGGGTCTTCTGGCGCAACAAGGTGTTGTAACGCTCTTTGGGTACATAGACCATACAGGATGCAAAGCGACCGAAAATATCGCGACGCACAAACAGTCGGGTCATATCGCGTTCCTGCATTTGCAGAACACCCAGACCTACATCAAGCAGTTCTTCCTCAGTGGCTTGCACCACTTCATCACGCGGATAGGTTTCGAGGATATTTAATAAGGCTTTCGCTGCATGTGAGTTCTGGGCAAAGCCAGAGACATCCATAACTCGCTTAATTTTTTCGCTGACCAGCGGTACATCACGGGCGCTGTTGTTATAGAAACTGCTCGAATAAAGACCGATGAAGCGATCTTCACCAATGACTTTACCGTTTTTATCAAAGCGTTTGACGCCGATATAGTCGCAATAGGCTGGACGATGAACCCGTGATTTGGAGTTGGTTTTGGTGACCAGCAACAGAGTATTATCAAAGGTCAGCTCGCGCGCTACCTCCGGCAGCGAGGATACCAGGCGCTCTTTGTTGTTTGCAGATTTACGCATCAAGCCAAGACTTGAGTCACTGATCTGACAAATGAGGTGATCGCCCTCAACCGCCTTTAAGTCATAGCGGCGATAGCCCATCAGGGTGAAGTTATCTTTCGCCAGCCATTTCAGAAAGCGCTGTGCTTCTTTTAGCTCTTTGGCGTCGCCCGGGTAGTTAATATCACTTAATTCTTCAGCGACTGTGGCAAGACGTTCACGCATCGGCTGCCAGTCTGTAACAGAGGCAGTAACATCGTCCATCACTGATGCCAGCTCACGTTTTAGTTGGGCAATGGCGTCTTTGCTGGTTTGACGATCGATTTCAATCAGGAATACGGTATCAACTTCGTTATCGCCACGGGTCCCCGCTTTCAGCAGGTTAGTGATACGCTGCTGTTCGTCACGCTCGTGACTTAGTGGCAAATGCAATAACAGGTGCGAGTTGATGCCCAGCCGTGACAATGCCATGCGAATGGAATCCACCATAAATGGCATATCGGTCTGGATGATTTCAATGATGGTATGGGCAGATTCCCAACCATGTCGCGCTACTTCCGGATTGTAGACTTTGATCAGGGCTTTATCGCCTGGGTTATACTCATTGAAACTGTGCCAGAGCCCCATAATCGCACCGTAAAGGTCGCTGTCATTGCGTTGCGCCAGTTCGTCTGACGACACATTGCGAAACATACGTAGGGCAAAGTCTTGAATGATATCAGCGCGGTCAGTTGCACGTTGCTGAATGAGAGCGGCCACTTTTTGCAATATTACGGGAGTCTGGCTGTCGCCAACGGAGTTCATGCTAAATATCCTTGTAACCTTTTGAGGTGAACGCGGTTTTGTATTTTTACCAAAAACTGTGATAACTCGTATTGTCGGACATTTACCTAAGCTATTCAATGCTTATTCGGTGGAAAAATCAGTGTTCAGACCACGTATGACGTGGCCTGAACATGATTATGCATGGGTTCATGCATGAATATTTGGTTTTTACTCGCTACTGCTGCAACGCGTTCGCAATCTTTTCATCAAGATCTGGCGCTAAATCAGGAAGTTGTTGCAGCTGCAACAGGCATTCCTTCATCATTTGCTGGCGTCTTGTATCGAATCTGCGCCATTGCATAAACGGCGTAATCAAACGCGACGCAACTTGAGGGTTAAAGGTATTCAGTTGCGTAATTATGCTTTGCAATAATTTATAGCCTGCCCCATCTTGCTGATGAAAGCGTAGACTGTTGCGGCTGAAATTGGCAAGTAATGCGTAGACGCGGTTCGGATTGCGTAAGGAAAATTTGGGGTGCTCGATGAGCTGGGTGACCCGCTCAACAGTAGTGTCGTGCAGCGCGTTCGCCTGCGCAGCAAACCACTTATCCATCACCAGAGGCGTATCCTGCCATTGCTCAGCGAAGGTCGCTAGCACTTGCTCTACACATGGGAGCTGGTGTTGCACGGCAATTTCTAATGCGCCCTGTTGCAGGGTCATGTTGCCCTGCTGACATGCTTGTTCGGCAACCTCGTCGCTATACTGCTGGGGTTGTGCCAACGCCAAAAAGTACAGACAGCGCTGGCGTAAGGCACGAGCCGCCATCGCTTTGCCACTTAAATCATCGGGCTGGCTATCGAGCTTGGCGAAACACTCGGCGAAGTCGTCGGATAATTCATCGGCGACCGTTTTAGCGAGGCTGGTAACCGCCAGTTCAATAGCATCAAGTGGCGCATCTTCAGTGTAATACTCAAGTAATTCTTCAGCGCTTGGTAAAGTAAAAATAAGCGCTTTCAGTGCATCATCGAGAGGCGCATGCAAAGCTTTCTTTAAGGCGGTGTACTGTGATTCCGACAGCTGCGCCGCCTGATTTGTGTCGACGGCCTCTTGCAATGCCTTCAGGTAGACTTGCTGAGCGGCTTCCCAGCGTGTCACCTCTTGTTCAGCATGACCTAGCAACAGCTCTAAATCTACTGTTGTTAGTGGCGTCTGCAGCTTCACAGGCGCACTGAAGTTTTCCAGCCAGGCAATGATTGGCTCCTGTTCGACGTTGGAGAACGTCAGCGAGCTTGTGGTTTCGGTCAAGGTATACAGTTGACTGCCAGACTCATGTTCAACAACTTCGTCCTTTGCTGTTAGCTGGATACGCGAGCCCTTTTCGTCGTAGGCACTGAACAGTAACGGGATCACCAGAGGGAATTTTTCTTCCTGCCCTGGCGTCGCTGGTGTGAGTTGTTGAAAGTTAAGCGTGAGCTGTTGCTGCTGGGCATCATAATGTTGCGCGATCCGAACTTCAGGGGTGCCGGCCTGACTATACCAGCGGCGGAACTGGGTTAAATCGAAATCATTAGCTGCTTCCATAGCGGCAACGAAGTCTTCACAGGTCACGGCCTGGCCATCATGGCGTTCACGATACAAGCGCATGCCGCGCTGGAAGCCCTGTTCTCCTAATAAGGTGTGCAGCATGCGAATCACTTCTGCGCCCTTGTTGTAAACCGTCACCGTATAAAAGTTGTTCATTTCCACAACTTTATCGGGACGAATAGGATGTGCCATAGGACTGGCATCTTCGTTGAACTGAAAACTGCGAATGACGCGCACAGCATCAATGCGGTGCACCGCACGTGAACCCAGGTCAGAGCTGAACTCCTGATCACGGAAAACCGTCAGGCCTTCTTTCAGACTGAGCTGGAACCAATCACGACAGGTGATACGGTTACCGGTCCAGTTGTGGAAATACTCGTGACCGATGACAGATTCGACATGAACAAAGTCCCAGTCGGTGGCTGTCATTTGATCGGCTAAGACATATTTCGAGTTAAAAATATTGAGCCCTTTATTTTCCATAGCGCCCATATTGAAAAAGTCTACTGCCACAATCATATACCGGTCGAGGTCATAAGCGAGGTCAAAACGTTCTTCATCCCATTGCATTGAACGTTTTAGCGCTGCCATTGCGTATTCGGCCCGGCTCAGGTTGCCTTTATCGACAAAAATCTCCAGGCGTACGTCACGCCCTTCGCTCGTCTGGTAATGATCCTCCAGACGATCAAAGTTACCTGCCACCAAGGCAAACAAATAAGCGGGTTTAGGATGAGGGTCATGCCAGGTGGCATAATGACGGCCTCCGTCTAACTCACCGGAGCTCTCCAGATTGCCGTTACTCAGCAGATAGGGATAGAGTTCCCGATCGGCTGAGATCTTAGTCGTGAACACCGCCAGCACATCGGGGCGATCGAGGTAATAGGTAATACGGCGGAAACCTTCGGCCTCACACTGAGTGCAAAAAGCTCCGCCAGATTTGTACAAACCTTCTAACGCGCTGTTGCTACTTGGATCGATCTCAGTGACAAGTTCCATTTCGAAGCTATCGGGAAGCTCATGAACGATGAGCTGCTTATCGGTGACTTCATAGTTTTGCGGTGGCAGTACTTTGCCATCAATTTTGATACTGATTAATTTTAGCTGCTCACCATCCAGTTCTAAAGGACCTGAATTCTTCCGCTCTAAGTGTAACTGCGAACGCACTTGTGTGGCTCTCTCATCAAGATCGATGTCAAGATGAACGGTTGTAATAGAGAATGCCGGAGCGCGATAATCGCTCCGGAACTTAGCTAACTTCTTCGACATAACGGCTCTTAACTACTTGCGTGAATCGGTGAATGAGGTGCTCTGTCACGGTGTAAAATACGAATCCCCGTGTAACCATAAAACATTGCGATGAGCGGCGTTAACCAATTAAAGAATGCAAATGGTGCGTATTCCCATGGACTTACTGCCAGCGTTCCCATCATGAACGCACCACAGGTGTTCCATGGAATCAACGCTGAAGTCAGGGTACCGCTATCTTCCAGAGTACGAGAGAGAACGCGCGCATCAAGCCCGCGTTTTTCATATTCTTCGCGGAACATACGACCTGGAATGACGATGGCCATGTATTGGTCTGCGGTAAGCAAGTTAGCACCAAAACAGGTAAATAATGTCGCTGCAATCAAGTTACCGGTGGATTTGGCGAAGCCAAGCACGCCCGAGATAAGACGTTGCAATAGACCGATTTTTTCGACAATTGCACCAAAGGTCATGGCGCTGAGAATCAACCACACGGTATTGAGCATGCTGGACATACCGCCGCCACTGAGAAGTGAATCAAGTTGCGTGCTACCTGTTTCCACCACGATGCCATCGGTCAGCGCCATCCAGACCACTTTGAGTGACGCGACAGCAGAGCCGTCATCGGCAAGTTCCTCGATTAGCTCGGGCTGGAAGATGACAGCCCATACACCACCCAACAAGGCACCAAAGAATACCGTGGGTAAAGCAGGTTTGCGGGTCGCGGCCAGGTACAATAGTACCAAGAGTGGCACCAACATTTCCCAACCAATATTATAAGCGTTGGTCAGTTCCAGCTGCATGGTCTCGAGTTTTAGCGCACTGGTTGTGGTAGCTTCAACATTTAAACCCAGCAAGAAAAACAACACCAGCGAGATAAGGTAAGCAGGCCCCGCAGTGTAAACCATGTAACGAATGTGCGCGAACAATTCGGTACCGGCCACCGCAGGTGCCAGGTTTGTGGTATCTGATAAAGGTGACATTTTATCGCCAAAATAGGCCCCGGAAACTACTGCGCCGGCAGTAATGCCGGGAGATAATTCCATCCCTGCTGCGACCCCCATCAAGGCAACACCGATGGTTGCGGCGGTGGTCCATGAACTACCAATGGCTAGCGCGATGATGCCGCAAATTAGCGCGCTGGCGGCGTAGAACCAACTTGGGTTAAGTAGCTCCAAACCATAATAAATCATGGTCGGTACCGTGCCGGATAACAACCAGGTACCAATCAGCGAGCCTACCGCGAGAATAATCAGCAAGGCCCCCAGAGCAACGGAGACCCCTTCTTTAATACCTTCTTCGATGTCGTCCCAACGGTAGTTATTGACAAAACCTATGACCACCGCAACGGCACCGGCCACCCATAGCGCAATTTGGTTGGGCCCGTAGGACGAGTCTTCGCCAAATAGAAAAACCGACCCAGCCAGAGTGCAAATGAGAACCAGCAACGGAATGGTAGCCTGCAGCAAGCTCGGCTCTTTAAAAGCTGTAAGGGATTGATTTCGCATAGTTATCTCTAATGTCTTTTAATTAATCACAGTTACAGGATGGCGTACTATTAAAGATTAAGTACGCCCACCAACTGCAGGAAAATAATGATTATGATGACCGGCGCAAACCAACGCACCATAAACAGCCATGCACGGAAAATCATCGGCGCTGTATCAAGTTCGTCCTGACTGGCTGAACGGGTCATCACCCAGCCGCTGAACAAGGCGAGTAATAAGCCGCCCAACGGAAGCAACACTGAGCCAGTGGCGTAATCAATCACATCAAACCAACTGCCTAATAGTTTCCCGGGAACCTGTACATCAATTTGCGTCCAGGGAGCCCCCGCGAAGGAATAAATGGTCACCTGCCCTAGCAACCACAATGTTGCTATTGCGACGATAGTCGCTTTCCAGCGGCCCCAGTCGCACTTTTCTTCCAGAAAAGCGACTGCGGATTCTATCATTGCAATTGCAGAGGTAAAGGCGGCAATGACCAGCATCACAAAGAACGCGGTGCCGACCAGGACGCCACCCGGCATGGTACTGAACGCCACTGGTAAGCTCTTAAAGATTAAGCCAGGCCCAGCTTCTGGCGGTAGTTGGCTGCCAAAGACAATTGATAGCTAAGCCAGCCAGTAAAGCAACAAAGGTATCAGCCAATGCAACCCACATTGTGGTTTGTACGATTGAAGTTTCCCGCGGCAAGTAGGCGCCGTACATGATAACCACACCTGAAGCTAAGCCGAGCGAGAAAAACGCATGGCCAAGTGCCAGCAGGATGGCATTGATGGATAAATCATCGAAATTCGGGGCAAACATAAAGCTCATGGCGCCGGCGAAGTCACCGATGGACGCGGCGTAAATGGCGATCAGGATGAGCAATGCCACCATGATCGGCAGCATCCATTTCACCGTGCGCTCCAGGCCATCTTTGAGGCCTTTACCCACGACCACTGCAACAGCAACCAAAATAAGCGCATGCCAAAGGGTTAAGCGCAGTGAGGAACTCACCAATTGATCGAAAATGCCACTGATTTCAGCGACCGACTGGCCCTGAAAAGCGCCACTGGCGGATTCGTAAATGTAGGCTGCTGCCCAGCCCGCGATAACCGCATAAAAACTTAACACTAAAAAGCCTGTCGCCATGCCGAGCCAACCGGTAATTTGCCAGACACTACTACTGCCCGACTCCAGTGCGACTTCACGCGCAGCGATGCCGGGACTGTGGCGACCGCGACGGCCAATCACAATTTCAGCGATCATCACTGGAATACCAATCACGGCGATACAAAGCAGGTACACCAGAACAAAAGCCCCGCCACCATTTTCACCGGTGATATAGGGGAATTTCCAGATATTACCCAGGCCCACAGCGGCTGCGGTTGAGGCAAGAATAAACGCCATGCGGCTGGACCAGCGGCTGGCTATCAGTTTAGGACGTGTCATAACCTTAGTGTTCCGTCATGTTATTATTGTTTTAGTCGGTTGTGCTTAGTCTATAAAAAAGCCGCCATGGGCGGCTTTGCAGCGATAAACAGCGCTTAGTGCATGGCAAGCTTCATCGTATCAATAAGCTCAAAGCTTAACACCAGGGTTTCGTTCAGGTATGGATCCGGTAACTCAAAGTCTTCCGGCACATTCTCAAGTGACTCCACTGGTTCAAAACCAGCGCGCACTAACCGCTCATTAGCACGTTCTAACGCTTTTTGTTCGTCCTGTTTTTCTTCTGCCTTACGTTCCTCAAGAACCAGGCTGATCCAGGTTTTATCTTTCTGCCGCTGGTATTCAGCTGCATCTTCCAGAACATAATTAAATTCAGGGTTTTCGCTAATGTTTTTCTCTTTTAAAGCGCGCAGTTCTTCTAGTTTGCCTGAAGACACCAGTTGCAGTGGCTGATAATCAGCGGTATCAATTTTATCCCAGGGCAAGGCATTCTCCTGGCTACTTTCACCAAAGGTTTCCGTGTCCGTGACTGTCGGGAATTGCACGTCTGGTGTTACGCCACGCATCTGGGTACTACCACCGTCGATGCGGTAGAACTTCGCGATGGTGTACTGGACACTACCGAGCTCTTCATCAAAGAAATCAAAACGACGCTGCAGGCCACGGTGCTGTTGCACAGTACCTTTGCCGTAGGTATTCTCACCCACAATTAAAGCGCGTTCGTAGTCCTGCAATGCTGCGGCAAATATTTCCGAAGCTGAGGCACTGTAGCGATCGACCATGACCACCAGAGGGCCATCGTAAAAGGTCTCACCGTCGCGGTCGCCATTGACTTCTCTGCGGCCGCTGCCATCAGTGACCTGTACTACAGGTCCCTCATCAATGAACAAGCCAGTCAGCGCGATGGACTCTTGTAAAGAGCCGCCGCCATTGCCACGCAAGTCAATGATCACGCCTTCGGCTTCGGTTTCGTTAACCTCGGCGATCAGATTTTTCACGTCTTCACTGAGATTGTGGTAAAAGCTGGGAATCGCGATAGCGCCCATGGTGCGTCCTGCGTAAGGCCCCTCTTCTACCGTCTTAATTTCGACTTTGGCTGCGCGGTCTTCAAGTTTTACCGTGTCGCGGACGATTGAAATCTCAGTGGGTTTGGCCCCTGCGGCCTGATTTGCTTTGAGGACCTGCAATTGCACTGTAGTGCCTTTCGGACCTTTAATGAGCTCGACGACTTCATCGAGACGCCAGCCGACGACATCGACAAACTCAGAGTCTTCATCTTCACCTTGCGCAACCGCAACAATTTTATCTTCGGGGGCAATAGCGCCAGATTTATCGGCGGGTCCACCTGGAACGAGGCTGCGAATGACCGTGTAGTCAAACTCTGATTGCAGCACAGCGCCAATCCCTTCCAGGGACAGATTCATGTTTTGCTCAAACCGCTCAGCATTGGCTGGAGACAGATAACTGGTATGTGCTTCGACACTGCGCGCGAACGCATTCATTACCGTCTGAAAGACGTCTTCGCTATTGGTTTGAGTGAGCCGCTTCAAAGCATTGTTGTAGCGCTTGCCAAGGGTTTCTACCACCTCCGGCCATGTTTTGCCGGCCATGGTTAAATTAAGCGCATCGTATTTTACGCGTTGGCGCCACAGCTCATCCAGTTCGGCTTCAGAAGTCGCCCACTGCGCATCTTCACGATCGTACTGATAACGATCGCCGGCGACGGAAAAATCAAAGGGTTGCTCTTCGTCGAGCAGGCTTAGCGCATAAGCATAGCGCTCAAAGTTGCGTTGCAAGGCTTTTTCAAACAATGCGTAGGCAGGACTAAGCTTGCCGGAATGAATCATGTCGTCAAACAAATGCTGGTATTCACTGGCTTGCTCAACATCCGCTTGTAATAAAAACATTTTATTGAAATCAAGCATTTTCAGGTAACGATCCAGAATTTGCTCCGACAGTGCATTATCCAGCTCCATATTTTTAAAATGGTAGCGGGTGAAATAAGTCGTGACGCGCTGACTAACAACACTATGTTGTTCTTCTTGCTTCAGTTTTGGTAGGTCATCGACTTCATGCGCTGGCGGTAACGCGATAGCTGCGGAAACCACCCCACATTGCAAAGCGACAGCTATAGCTAATTTTCTCATCGTTACCTTCTGCATTGTGTTACTCCTGCTGCGCTAAAAATATAGCATCTACTGTAACTTTGACCGTCAAGCCGTTGTGAAGTTGCACCACTACATCATTACGGTCAACTTCAACAACTTCACCTGGCACAGGCTGCTTACCAGCTTTCACCTGAACTTTCTGGCCAACCGACAATTTTGCACTGTCAGCAGCCGTTAATTTAGGCGCTGCGGGCTTTGCTGACTTACGTTTCGCAGCGGGCTGTTTAACTGCTGGCGACTTAGTGCCAGGCGCTGATTTCGCTGGAACCTTAGCTCGCCGGGCGTTCGCACGTGGCGCTGGATTGGCCGCCTTTTTGCGCTCTGCCGCAGCAGCCTTGGATTGTGCCAAAGCTTCGGCAGCGTGCTTCTGCTGCTCTTCATCTACTGTACTGACGGCAGTGCCCGACAGATCAACGCGCTCCGCGCCCTGCTTCATCGCGCGCAGGTAACGCCAGCTGTTGGTGTAATGCCGAAGCGCTGTGCGCAGGCGGGTTTTACTTACCGCCTCATCATCTTCTAACTGTTTCGCCAAGTCCTCAAAAATACCGATTTTAAGGGGCTTAGCATCGCCCTCGAGTGAAAAACAAGCTGGAAACTTCTCGGCAAGGTAAGCCAGAACTTCTTTGTTATTACTCAATTTCTTTACTTCACTCATGATCGTCATTGTCCTGCTGACGAGCGTCAGCTAGTTGTTCTAAAATATACGCCTGCATTTCATCACTATCGAGGCCCAGTAAGTCCGGGTTTTCAATCCAGTCGAAAAGTGTACGGCGAACGACTTCTTCCAATACGTCCAGGTCATCATCTTCTTCGCGATAGCTAGCAATATAATGAAGCATCTCATTCATTTGATCGACAGCAGTTTCGGCTTCGTCATCAAAAAAGACCATGTCCTGCTGGCTTACCAGGTAGGCATGCACATCAAACTCACTATACATCGACCGCACCGCGCAACTGTGACCAGTTGAGCCCTTCGATAAAGCGGCCAAGTTTACTTAATCCATCGGCATCATGTTGACTAAAACGACCAACGGAAGGGCTATCGAGATCAAATACGCCAACCACTTGCCCGTCTACCATCAAGGGTACCACTACTTCAGCGTTGGAGGCGCTATCACAGGCGATATGGCCCGGAAACTCATGTACGTCGGTAACCAGCTGGGTTTCTTTTGCTGCCGCTGCAGCACCACAAACACCTTTACCGAAATCAATACGAAGACAGGCGACTTTACCCTGAAATGGGCCTAGCACCAATGTCTCAGGCGCGCGAGTCAGGTAGAAGCCCACCCAGTTCACATCATCAAGCTCATGGTAGACTAACGCTGAGATATTACTTAAATTGGCGATTAAATCAGGCTCGCCTGCGGTAATCGCTTCTGCCTGGGCCAGCAGTAAATCAAAATCAATTGTGCTCATTTATTCAGGACTCGTCTGCTGATAAAGGAAAGGTTGCTATCGTTTGTCTGCTCTCTTGCAAGCTGTCGCGCATTTCCCGCTTGCTGCGGGTTACCAACAAGCCATCAGCGCCGATGCGAAAGGGTTCTTCTGAGGGACAATAGGTAGCCTGGTACGCCATCACAAGTTGCACCGTATGCTCTTTCTGCATTTCAGTCAGAGCAACGCCATCGGGCCAGCGGCCTGTTTCTACTGCCAGCACCAGTCGCTCGTAGGTTTCTGGAGAAATGCTGGCAAGTAAGTCTTCAAATTGCATTAGCGCCCTCTTTTCAACAGCAAAATACGGACCCGGTTCACTAAAAACCAAATCAGGCCAAGCCCCATCAGACCGTAGCTCACTTTCGCTTGCCATGAGTCAGGGTAAGGTTGCTCAAGGAAAGTATAAGCAAAGGCGGCAATAGCAATTAATAAGGCCAGCATCGACTGGCTTAATAACTTGTCTTTGCGGCGTTGCACAGCACGTAGTTGCTCACGTTCAAGCTCGTCACCGCTGCGCCCCGCAATCACAAATTCGCAGTGCGGACAGGTTTTGGCTTTATTGGATATTCGCTTGTTACAGGAGGGGCAGTTAATAAGTGCCATGATATCCTCTATTTGCATACTTCGAACTAAGCAATATAAGGGTTTCAGCGGTAATTTCAAGAGAGGATAGACACTCAGCTAAAAAAGAACCCGCGACGGTGCGCGGGTTCTCCTCAGAAAGTGGAACAATTACTGTTCTTCTTTCTTTTTGCTTTGCTCGGCATCAAAGTCTTGCCAGTAAGCTTTTACCGTATCTTTCATTTCACGACGTAACAACACAATACCCAGTAAGTTAGGTAAGGTCATCAAGACAATCGCTACGTAGGACAACGTCCAGACCAGGGTGGTATCGGCGAAAGATGCAATGAAGAAGCCGGCAACATAGATGATCCGGTACGGCATGACACCCTTCTGCCCAAACAGGTAGACCACCGCGCGGTCGCCGTAGTAAGACCAGGCGATAGCGGTTGAAAAAGCAAACATCAGTAAGCTAATGGGAACAATGTATTCACCGTAGTCGCCAAGGAAACCATTACTAAACGCAATTGATGTTAGCGCTGCAGAGTGAACCAGACTCTCACCGACAATAGTGATGTCCTGTTTCAGCAGACGGCCGTTGTCAATGCGCAACATACCTGTGTAAGGGTCTTCACCGGCAACGATAAAGCGGACGTTTTCAGCGACTGAGCGCGCGTGCAACATTGTATAACCATTGCTGACTGGCTCACCGTTGCGTACTTCAATAGTACCTGTGTACTTCACAATGGTGTTTTGATCGGTGCTGTTCAGGTAGTGGTAAAGCGCAGTGCGGTCTTCCTCAATTTCATCGTTGTAATTGCCCGCGACAATTTCCAGATCCGTACGTGAGAAATTGTTCTCATGTTTCTCACTCCAGACACCCGAAGAAAGAATCACCAAGCCCGTTAGGGTACACACCACGATGGTATCAATGAAGGGTTCAAGAATGGACACCAGACCTTCTGATACCGGCTCATCAGCGCGCGCGGAAGCGTGCGCAATCGGCGCCGAACCCTGACCAGCTTCGTTAGAGAACAAGCCACGGTTGACACCACGGTTGAACGCATAGGCGAAGGTTGCACCTAAGAAGCCGCCGGTTGCTGCTGATCCTGTGAATGCATCGGTGAAAATCGCTGCAAATGATGGACCGATCTGATCCAGATTATACAGAATGACACTGAAGGCACCGATGATATAGAGCAAGCCCATGATTGGCACAATGCGAGAGGTCACCGCAGCGATACGCTTGATACCGCCGATGATGACCATCGCCAATAAGATCGCCAGGATGCCGCCGGTCAGCATAGGCTCAACGCCAAAGCTCATTTCCATACTTTGAGCGATGTTGTTGATCTGGGGCATGTTACCCGTACCGAAAGAACTGATGATAGTAGCGACGGCAAAAATAACCGCCAGCCATTTCATGTTAAGGCGACGATCCATGTAGTACATGGGACCACCTGCCATAGTTCCGTCTTCGGTTTGCACCCGGTACTTATGCGATAAAGTGACCTCAACAAATTTGGTGGTCATACCCAAAAATGCTGTGATCCACATCCAGAATAACGCAGCTGGACCACCCAGGAAGATAGCCAAAGCTACACCACCGATATTCCCCGTACCTACGGTGCCTGAGAGTGCTGTCGATAAGGCTTGGAAGTGACTGGTGTCACCTTTCGCACCTTTTTTATCGAACTTTCCGGTAACGACTTTCCAGGCATGACCGAAAAAGCGGATCTGTGGAAAACCAAGATAAAGCGTGAAAAAGATACCTACGCCAAGCAGAATATATGGAAAATACGCTGCTGAGCCTAGATAGCTATCGAGCAGTAAAAGAAAGTTATTAATCGCTTCCAAGGTGTCCCCCTTGCGAAATTGTTATCGTTATTTATTGTCGTTATGGTTAACAAGCTAACTTGCGTGAATTAATCACGCAAGTTATTTGCGACTGCATAAATTGCACTTAGTACGTCAGCACCTAGTTGCGCGCTGCGCGTTGCTGACCATCCGAAATCTTCATCAGGCAGGTTCGCATTATCTGCAAAAGGCATCTCCAGAGTAAAGGCCAAACAGTTAAAGCGCTGAGAAACCGCGTTACTCGCCACCGTCAGGTTTGCTTCACCTGGCGCATCAATCTCGTAACCATGTTCGGTCTGAAATTCAGGTGTAATCGCCAGCAAGGTCTCGATGAAGCGCTTCGCTAATTTCTTATGGCGCTCATCGTAACAAGGCACACCCTCACATCCAGCCAGAAAGTTGTAAGGCAGATTTTCGTCACCATGAATATCCAGATAAAGGTCGACGCCGGCTTCTTGCATGGCCTGCAACACAAGGTAGACCTCTGGGCTGCTTTCCAGCGAAGGCCCATGCCACTCACGGTTGAGGTTGGTGCCTACCGCGTTGGTACGCAGGTGCCCGCGTACACTACCATCAGGGTTCATGTTGGGCACAATATAGAAAACGTTATCCTGTAATAATTTGCGCGCGGCGCCGTCTTCGTCGTCAAGCAGACGACTTAGCAGCCCTTCCACAAACCACTCGGCCATACTCTCGCCCGGGTGCTGACGTGCCGTGATCCAGATCTTACGTTTTTGCTCGGAAGGTTCCCCTACTACCAGCAGGTTCATATCGCGACCGTCCAGGGTAGCCCCCAGCCAGACATGCTCAACCAGACTTGACTGCTGCGCAGATTGAATTAAATCCTGATGGCGCTCATAGGAATAAGGCGTGAAATAAGCAAAGTAGATGCTTTCCTGCTCAAGGGTATGACGAATGGTCAGGGTTTTGCCGTCGAACTCCGTCGGCACCCGGAACCAGGTCTCACGATCATATGAAGCAAGCGCGGAATAGTCTTTCCAACCATCTGGGTACGCGGACTCACCGGCATTGGTGATGTTCATGACGTGCTCGGTACCCACTTCACCGTAAAGTTTGAAGTGGAACCACTGGTAGAAATCCGACTGGTGATCCTTACGGATTTTCAACTCAATGGCATCTTCGTTCGTTGCATCAACAACCTCGATATTACCGCTATCGAACTGGGCAGTTATAAACATGGGTGTGTCCTCTCGTTTTATGCTTTGAACCAAAAACAAAAGCGCCAAAAGGCGCTTTTGCAGGGTGTTTTCTTTACTTAGGCAGATTCATCAGCTGCTGTCCTGCCATCTGCTCGGCAACACGGACGACCTGGCAGCTGTAACCAAACTCATTGTCATACCAAACATAGAGCACTGCGCGGTCTTCATCAACGATGGTGGCTTGAGAGTCGACCACACCAGCATAGCGAGAACCCACTAGATCACTGGACACGATTTCTGTCGACGCAGTGAAATCAATTTGCGCCTGTAAGTCAGAATGCAGCGCCTGCTCACGCAGGAAAGCGTTGAGCTCTTCTTTGTTGGTTTCTTTGCCAAGATTCAGATTCATGATGGCCATAGAAACGTTAGGTGTTGGCACGCGGATGGCGTTGCCGGTTAACTTGCCGGCAAGTTCTGGTAGCGCCTTAGCAACCGCTTTCGCAGCGCCGGTTGAGGTTAACACCATATTCAACGGTGCAGAGCGCCCGCGACGTTCAGCCTTGTGATAGTTATCAATCAGGTTCTGGTCATTCGTGTAGGAGTGAACCGTCTCAACGTGGCCATTACGGATACCGTAATTGTCGTTGATTACTTTCAGAACCGGAGTGATGGCGTTCGTGGTACAGCTTGCCGCGCTGACGATCAGGTCATCGGGCTGAATATCAGTGTGATTCACGCCGTAAACGACATTCTTGATGGCGCCTTTTGAAGGGGCAGTCAGGAGTACTTTTTTCACACCTTTAGATTTCAGGTGCAGGCCAAGACCCTCTTCATCTTTCCAGATACCGGTGTTGTCGATAACGATAGCATCGTTGATGCCATATTGGGTGTAATCGACCTGGTCAGGACCATCAGAGTAAATGACTTTGATACTGGTACCATTGGCACGAATTGCTGAGTTCTCATGGTCAACGGTAATCGAGCCGTTAAATGGACCATGAATGGAATCCCGGCGCAATAAACTCGCACGTTTTTCCAGATCGCCGTCGCGGCCACCACGGACAACGATGGCCCGTAAGCGCATCTTGTTGTTGCTGCCATTACGTTCGATCAGCAGACGCGCTAACAAGCGGCCGATACGACCGAAACCGTAAAGGACGACATCTTGTGCAGGGATTTCGTCGGCCATGTCGACGATATCCACGAGCTCTTTATGAAGGTACTCCTCGATAGAAGCGCCCTTGCCTGCATCTTTATGTAAGTAATTAAACGCCAGCTTACCGAGGTCGACCCGGGCTGGTGCCAGTTTCATTTTGCTGAGTGCCTCGATGAACGGGAAACTCTCACGCAAACGCAGTTTGACGCCTTCGTGCCGACGAATCAGGCGATGGGCTTTGATGATGTTAATCGTATCCACGTTTAACAAAGTACGGCCATAAACCAGGATTTCCACACCGTAGTTACGATAAAGACGGCCAATTAATGGCTGCATCAATTCCGCGTACTCTTGGCGTTCTTGCCAGCTTTGAAGCGTCATATCCTGCTGCTGATCACTCATGCGATTACCTTTACGTTGCATTGAAAAGAAGAGAAACAAAAAAGTGCGCGCTATTGTACTGAAAACACCACATAAGTGCCAGAAACTCTGTAACCTCTGTGTCAGCATGATATAATCTGCGCCCTGTAGACTGCTCTATAACTGCTAGCTGGTAACAGCTAGGGCAACGAACTAAGTCGTACATGACATAATAAGAACCAGGCTTGCACACCGAGGAGTTAACCATGCTGCGCCGCACTAAAATTGTGACTACATTAGGTCCTGCAACTGATGACCCTGCTACTCTTGAAGCATTAATTAAAGCAGGCGCCAACGTTGTGCGCCTTAACTTCTCGCACGGTAAGCCAGAAGACCACGAAAAGCGCGCCACCATGGTGCGCGATATCTGCAAACGACTTGGAACTCATGTCGCTATCCTTGGCGATTTGCAAGGTCCTAAGATTCGCATCGCTAAATTTGTCCATGACTCAGTGACGCTGGACGAAGGTGACGGTTTTATTCTTGACGCTGAACTGGCCAGAGATGCCGGTACCGGCCACAGTGTGGGCATCGATTACAAAGAACTGCCTGAAGACGTCAACGCCGGCGATATTCTGTTACTTGATGATGGTCGCGTGCGCTTGCAGGTCGACCGCGTTGAGGGTGCTCAAGTGCATACCACAGTTACCATTGGCGGAAAACTTTCCAATAATAAAGGCATTAATCGTCTCGGTGGCGGCTTGTCAGCGGCGGCCCTGACCGAGAAAGATTATGAAGACATTAAGTTAGCGGCAAAAATTGGAGTCGATTACCTTGCAGTTTCTTTTCCACGCTCCGGGGAAGACATGCACGAAGCTCGTCGCTTACTGCGTGCTGCTAATGGCAGCGGTATGCTGTGCGCCAAAATCGAACGTGCTGAAGCGGTTGCCACCGATGCTGCCCTGGACGATATTATCCGGGCCTCTGAAGCCGTCATGGTTGCCCGCGGCGACTTAGGGGTTGAGATCGGTGATGCACAACTGGTCGGTAAGCAGAAACGCATCATAGAGCGTGCCCGCCAGCTCAATAAAGTGGTGATTACTGCCACCCAAATGATGGAGTCCATGATTGAAAACCCGATGCCGACCCGGGCCGAGGTGATGGACGTTGCCAATGCGGTACTTGATGGTACTGATGCGGTCATGCTCTCTGCGGAAACAGCGGCAGGTAAATTTCCGGTCGCCACCGTAAAAGCTATGGCTGAAATATGCCTGGGTGCAGAAACCCACCCTTCAGCTCGCATCGATAACAGTGAACTGGAAGAGACCTTTACCAATATTCAGGAAGCAACGGCGATTACCTCAATGTACGCGGCGACGCACTTAACCGGCGTAAAAGCAATCATCGCGCTTACTGAGTCAGGTTCTACTGCGAAGTTGATGTCGCGGATTCATACCATCCTGCCGATCTTCTCGTTGTCGCGACACCAGGATAGCCGCAATCGCTGCGCACTGTATCGCGGCGTGTATCCAGTCGCTTTTGACTCGACCAAGAGCAAAGCAGAAGATTTAACCGCTGATGCTATTAATGAAATTAAAGCGCGTGGTCATCTCAATGCTGGCGATCTGGTGGTACTGACCCACGGTGATGTCATGGAAACCGTCGGCTCGACCAATACCTGTAAAATTATCGAAGTTAAGTAGCGAAGTTGTTGATCAGGCTATCGACGGTCTCGCGGTAGCCTGCTAATTTGTTGCGGAGGTGGCGTTTTTGACCGTCGCTAAGCGTGCTGTAAAGGTCCACCATAAGCTGCATGGTCAGAGCCCGGTTGAACTCAGTGGCCGCTATCAAGGCGTCACTGCGATAAGCTTCGGGGCGCGTTATCAGCAAACTGATACCATCGGCAAAACCTTCTGCCTCAGGTGCGCGAACGGTCGCGGCAAAGGCGTCAAGCCAATCCTCCTGATACACCAGCCATAACTCATCGTTGCTAACACGCTCTTCTAGCCAGCGGCGGAGCAACGTACGTTGCTCTGACTGCAACGGGCCTAACCATTCTTTTGCCCGATCCAGCGTCCGCTCCAGTCGTTCCCGATAACGCTCCCGCTCGTTGAGATCCGCCGCTTCTTCGCGTTCCTCTTCGATTCGCTCACGCAAGTTACTGATCAGTTGCTCGCGCTGGGCCTCTGAAAGCTGCGGAAGGTAGGTTAAAGCATAAGGTTCCAGCTGATTTCGGATGGCCTGCCAGAAGCTGAATAATTGTTCGCTATACGCCACAATCTTAACCGCGTCGACAGTGTCCTGGTCAAGATCCTGTATCAGCTGCTCAAGCACATTACGATAGGCCGGTAATTGTGTTCGGGCATGCCACATATGGAGTTCGTCAATACTGCGCTCGACGTTATCCTCGAGCGGCCCGGAGAGCTCCACATACTTGGCAAGTTGCCACTCAACAAAGGTGTCCGCGAAGCGGTAGCCAAACTGGGTAGAACAGCCACTAAGACTAATAAGAAAGGTAAACAGAACCAGGCGGCTTACGAAACGTTTTGCTATCACTGTAAGTAAGCTCCTGTAGGACAGACCCTTTAGGTCGTTAAAATAAGTCGTTTAATACGCTCTTTATAGCTGCGGCTGACTTTGAGTTCTTTGCCGTTTTTCAAAACAATATGGTACTCACCATTTTGCCGGCTGCAGAGCTTTTCAATTTGTTCCAGGTTTACAATTGCTGAGCGGTGGATACGCTGAAAGCGATTTGGATTGAGTTCGTCTTCCAGCTCTTTCATGGTGCGCCGCAGAATATGGGTCTCATTACCTGCATGGATACACATGTAATCACCCGCAGCATCGACCCACTCGATGGAATTTATCGCCACACGAGTAATCTCACCGCTCTCTTTAATGGCAATATGTTCCGGGTAACGCACATTGCCCAGATCCTGATTATCAGCCAGCTTTCTCAGGATGGCCTCGCAATCTTCACCGGTAGCATCGGCCAGTAAATTAAGCATACGTTGCTGTTGCTGTTCGCGTTCACGTTCAGCCAGATTTTTTTCAACACGAGTGAGGGTCTGCGCTAACCGGTCGTGGTCGACAGGCTTCAATAAGTAGTCGATGGCACGAACTTCGAAGGCTTTAATCGCATACTGGTCGTAAGCCGTCACAAAAACCACCACCGGCAAGCTGGCGCCTTTGGCTTTCACTTCACGCAACAATTCAAAACCATTCATGCCTGGCATCTGGATGTCCAGGAAAACTAAATCGGGTTTCAGTTCAAGGATCTTTTCCAGTGCCTGTCGGGCATTCTGGCATTCATCCAGCAGCTCAACCTGAGGAAATTCTTGTAAACGCACAGTAAGACCGCGGCGTGCAAGCGATTCATCATCTACGATAAGTGTACGAATTTTGCTAGTCATTAAGCGTCAACCTGTTCGAAAGGAATGCGAATTTCCACACGCATACCACTGGGCTCGTTAGCTGATAATGTAAAGGAGTAACGCTTACCATACAAGGCCTGCAAACGATCACGGGTGTTCGCAAGACCAACGCCCCCTTTATTCACAAGATCTTCAGCCGGTTGCCTTACTCCCGGGCCGTTGTCGGCAATCACCACCACCAGGTCATCTATTTCACGCTCTGCGTGAACGATGATTTCGCCACCCTCTTCCATTTTGGCAATCGCGTATTTGATCGAATTCTCAATCAAAGGCTGCAGGAACAGGCTTGGCACCAGTGCTTTGCCAACCGTGTCATCGATCTCTATGGTGACTTTCAAACGCTCATCAAAACGTACCTTTTCAATGTCGAGGTACAACATCAAGGCTTCGATTTCTCGCGACAACGGAATTTTTTTAATAGGTTCGTTATCCAGCGAAAAACGCAAAAAGGAGCTGAGCTTGGTCATCATACGATTGGCCAGCTCGTTTTCTTTAATCAGAATCAGCGTGGAGATAGCATTTAACGTATTAAACAGAAAATGCGGATTCAACTGGTAACGCAACATCTTTAACTGCGCCTGATGCGCCATAGACGTTGCCATCAGTGCTTTTTGTTTCTCATCTTGCAGCATCTGATAATATTTAATACCAAAATAGAGCCCGCTCCAGCTCAACATGATGTAAAACTTGGCTGTGGTATTTTTAAAGTAAAACCAATTACTCTCTGGCCTGAAGCCGAACTTATAAATTTCCCAGTAAGTGGTGTTATCAATCACTGCCCAAATACTTGCGCTAAGGTACGCGGCGCCAAGTACTACGATAATCAGCATCCAGGGTTTAATGTCCCAGATACGGCGATACAGGTAACGCAACGGTACGGTCAGCAGAAATCCCGCATAAGCGCCCAGAATGATGATGATGGCGTAGATGTCGCGCATTTCGTGCATCAATGAGCCAATGTAATGGACCAGTGCATAGCCCGACCAACCGGCTGCCTGTAGCACCCAGAAGAAACGGTTACGATCATCTAATAAAGCTTTCCAGCGTCCCATCATAAAACAGCATTCACTAAAGTCTGTGGTTGACTAGCGATTATACCTAGAGTTTGCCGCGCTGTCGGTTCATTTATCGCAGACAACCCACTGTATAGCGTGTCTGTACCGTGCTAACATTTCTTTCATTCGCAATGAACTTCGTGAGGCCGCCGTGTTGCACTATGAAATTACTCCGCTTGATCCCAATGGACATCAATTCGCAGTTTCTTTGCGGGTTACACCGAAACGCCACGAAGCGCTAGAACTTAAACTCCCTGCCTGGATCCCCGGCAGTTACATGATCCGCGACTTTGCGCGCAACATTCTTGACCTGCGCGCCGAGGCCAATGGTCAGCGCATCCCGGTTACTGCTATTGATAAGCAGACCTGGCGCCTGGCACCGACCGAGAGCACCGTGCTGATCCAGTATCAGGTGTACGCGTTTGATTTGTCTGTGCGCAGCGCATATCTGGATCAATTCTTTGGCTTTTTTAATAACAGCAGCTTATGCCTTGCCATTAAAGGACACACGGACGAAACCGTTGAACTTTCATTGCAGTTACCGGCTGAACTTAAGCATTGGCGTGTGGCTACCGGAATGCCGCGACGCAGTGGAGATAACTTTGGTGCAGGTGGTTTTTACGCGGAAAATTATGAAGCCTTAATTGACTACCCGTTTCTGTTAGGTGAGCTTGGCATCCATGAATTTATTGCTGGCGGGAAAAAGCATGCGTTTGTGACTGCTGGTCGTAATTTCGCCGATTATGAGCGCATATGTAGCGATTTAGCGAGAATCTGCGAGCATCAAGTCAATCTTTTTGAGAAGCAGGTCCCCTTCGATAACTACCTGTTCCTGACCATGGTCGTCGGTAAAGGTTTTGGCGGTCTTGAGCACCGTAACTCCACGGCACTGCTGTGCAGCCGCAAAGATTTGGTGAGCAAGGGAGTACGGCAAAACATCGACACTGATTATCGCACGTTTTTAAGTCTCTGCAGCCATGAATATTTCCACAGTTGGAACATTAAAACCCTCAAACCACGGGACTTTATTCCTTACCAGCTGAATGCTGAGCAATACACCCGTCAGCTGTGGTTCTACGAGGGGATCACCTCTTATTTTGATGACTACGTATTGCAGCAAGCAGGTTTGATTGATGCCGCGACGTATCTGAATCTGCTGGGTGATACTCTGGCGCGGGTCCACCGGGGAGTTGGGGTTGATCGCCATACTGTCGGCGACTCAAGTTTACAGGCCTGGAACCGTTTCTATAAGCAGGATGAAAACGCGCCCAACGCCGTGGTGAGCTATTACGCCAAAGGCGCATTGATTGCTCTCTGTCTCGATTTAATGCTGCGTATCGAGACCAATGGTGAGGTGACCCTGGGCCAGGTAATGGCGAAATTCTGGCGGCACTTTGGTGCAGATCAGAAAGGGACTACAGACACCAGTTTTGCCGAGTTTGTCACGACTGAGTATAACGTCCATCTTGGTGCTTTTATTGAACGTGCCGTAGAATCGACGGAAGCCTTGCCTGTTCAGCAGTTGCTAAAAGAGTTTGGCATCGAG
This sequence comes from Pseudidiomarina terrestris, assembly GCF_030466405.1. Classification (GTDB taxonomy): domain Bacteria; phylum Pseudomonadota; class Gammaproteobacteria; order Enterobacterales; family Alteromonadaceae; genus Pseudidiomarina; species Pseudidiomarina terrestris. The sequence continues at coordinate 467,219 of NZ_JAGGJF010000002.1, forward strand.
GTTCAGCGTCGGCCACCACAGGATGATACCGGTTTTGGCGGTAAACCTGCTGCCGCTCCGCTACCGGTAGCTTTAGGGGCGAAGTTTAAGGCCTCCAGCGCTGGTCTGGAGTTGCAGGTGGTATTTGCTGAGGAAGCGGCTCATGATGCCGGATTAAGTGCGCAAGATCGGATTATTGCCATTGACCATTTACAGGTTACCGATGGCACGATGCGCGAAGTCTTTGAGCGCTATCAGCCGGGTGACGTGGTGACCGTGCATGCGTTTCGCCGGGATGAGTTGCTGACCCTAGAACTCATCTGGCAAGCACCAAAGCTCAACAATTACATTCTGAGTGTCGCGGATCGCGAGCGTGCCCAAGGCTGGTTAGCTCTGGACAGCAAGCCTGAAGCCTAGAAGTGTTCCAGCACTAAGGCCGGATCAAGCCGGACGTTGCGCCAGTTCACGCGCCAGTCCAGATGCGGCCCGGTGGCACGGCCGGTGGCGCCAATGGCACCGATAACAGTGCCCTGCTCGACTTCATCGCCGACCTGAACCTTAACTTCACTGAGATGGATATAGGTGGTGGTCACCCCCTGGCCGTGGTCAACGATAATGGTCCCACCGGAATAAAATAAATCGTCATCGGCAAAAACCACTTTGCCGGACCAGACCACTTTCACCGGCGTCCCCGTGGGCGCCGCAACATCTAAGCCATAATGTGGGTTGCGTGGCTCGCCGTTAAAAATGCGCTGGCTGCCATAGACCCCACTGATACGGCCCTGAGCAGGTTCGATGATGGGCTGCAGGAAATCCTGGCGGGTACTGAACGTCTGGCGCGCTTGCCATACGGCTGCGGCTTCTTTGCGCGCTCGCGCAACTTGCTCAGGATCAGGGGTTACTGTACGTTGTGGTACGCCCTCCACCCGGTCGATGATATAGCTACGGGGTTCAAGCTCGATCTGCTGGGTGACTTGCCGGCCATCAGCTAAAGTCAGAGTCAGTTCCTGAACTCCCTCGCTGTCGCGTTCAAAACCGAACACCACGATGCCGTTATCAGAGACTTCCAGTGCTTCGCCGTTTAATGCAACCTGATAAGAAGGATCCGTTTTAGCAATCATCAGCGCGCCCGCCGTCCGTGCTCCGGTCAGTTCCAGCAAAGGTTGAGTTTCATTCGCCTGACTGATGGCACTGCTTGCAGCGAAGCACCCGAAAACCGTCAGCAGCAAGCCAAAACTTAGTTTACGCATAACCAATCGCGCCTTTTCCGACGCCTTCGTAGGCTTTCACTGTAACTTCCTGCGGCTCGGACAACTCTTGCCGGATGGCTTGTGCCAGGTAATCGGCAATGCACTCCACTGTTGAGTCATTATCAATAATGTAATTTTCAGCTTTAGGAACCAACAATTCGAAACGGCCCTGATCCGCATCATAACCGTAGCCAACATGGGTCGAATCAGTGCACGCCTGGGCCCGCTCAGAGCGCTGTAAGGCATCAATGGTACAGACGTCTTCCGTGGAGCCGAGGTAAATATCACGCCAGCGCTCAGCCCAGCGTAACTCAATATCCGTGGCACGTTCGCCATCAAGCTCGACCTTGATACGGGAACGATGACCATGGGCAATACGCTGACAGTTGCCATCATGCTTTTTCAGGCCATGGGTGTAGTGGTAATAGGCGCCATCAATCTGCTCGGCCCGCAGGGTGACTTCAAGACCTTCGACATTGCCCGGCAATTGGCGTTTAATCACTGCCCGCAGATAGGAATTGACGGTCGCCATGGTGACCCGTTCAGCATCAATAAAGGCAAATGCGTCAGCGGGACAAAACAGGTGGATCGAAGCATTATCCGGGCGCATGAAATCAACCCAATAACAGCTATCGTCAGCATCGTGCGTAACCGCGGTGTAGAGGTGATTCGCCGGCACTGCCAGTTTGTGGTCGACGGCATCATCAATAATACGTTTAATTTGTTTTTTGACACGGCCGAAATCGAGCACCATCGACTGCTCGTTCAAGCTACCATCAAGCACAATATCCACGATCCAACTCTCCCCAACGATTCCACGCTCGGGACATAGATATGAAAAATCAATAACGGTCAGATCGTTTACAAATAACTGCATAGACATCTCTGTTAAAAGCGAACCCTTCTCTGCGCCAATGATAGCATCATCAGCCGTTTACGAGAACTTGAATTACGGCAAACCAGTCCACAATAAGCTTCCCGCATAATAACAACAACAAGGCGCCCATCGTCCTGTCCAGCCAGTGTCCGTAATGCCAGATACGCTGATAAAACGCCGGAACCGTAAGTAAGGTCGCCAACAAGATGAACCAGAGCCCGGTCGCAATTGCCATATAAAGGCCGTAACCGACTTTAATCGCAGTTGGTGTTGCCGGACTGATAACGGCAGTAAACAAGGCCATAAAGAACAGTGTCGCCTTCACATTCAAACCGTTGGTGATAAAACCGATACGAAACGCTTTGCGCCGCGAAATAGCGCCAGCGGCCGCGGCGGCATCAGGCTCACTATTACGCGGTTGTGCGCGGATCGCCTGCCAGCCAATCCAGCCTAAATAGAGAGCGCCGAGCAGCAATAAGGTGGCATAAACCCACTGGTAGCGGTGAATGATTAAGGTCACTCCCAACAAGGAGTATGCGATGTGCACCAGGATCCCGACGCCAATACCAACGGCGACCCAACGACCAATGCGACGCCCGTAGGCCAGACTGTAACGGGCGGTCACAGCGAAATCCGGACCCGGCGAGGCAACGGCCAGAAAATGCAAAATAGCTATTTCGATAAATTCGCGTAAATACATTGCTTAGGAACTCTTTTGTGTTTAAATTTATGCAATACAAATTAACTTAATAGCAAATCAAGTTCGGTTAAAAGGATGCGCCTGGTGAGCTTAAAAGATTATTCATTAAATGCCCTTCGAGTCTTTGCGGTCGCGGCCAATGCGCCGTCTTTTAAGCATGCGGCTCAGCAACTGGAGCTGTCGCAATCAGCTATCACACGGCACATCCAGACCCTTGAACAGCAACTTGGTACACCTCTGTTTCACCGTGACAACCGCGTCCATGCACTGACCCCTGCCGGCGAATTATTGGCACCGACTTTACTCGGTCTGTTTCAGCAACTCGAGCAAACCGTCGAACAGGCCCGCACCTGCGGTGATGAGGAACTCACCACGTTGCGGGTGCTTGTTCCAGATACCTTTTTGCGCTGGTGGCTGGCACCGCGCCTGGCTGATTTTAACGCCATCTATCCGCATATTCGGATACAGGTCGACACCTTTGCCGAAGACGAACATGACCTGCAATTACCCAGAACCAGTCAGGCCCTGCAACACGGCCGCATTGATGTAGCGTTGCTCAGCGGCAAACTTAAAGACCGCAGTTTACAGCAAGAACTCCTGTATCAGCCAACCTTTAGTGCCATTCGCTCACCTGCGGATACTACCGCAACCCCAGCCAGCTGGTACATCAACCCCTCGAGCGAGGCCTGGCAACTGTTCTGCAAGCAGCACAAACCACTAAGTCAGACCTACCCCCTGCACCCGGTGGCAAAGGCCAGTATCGGGCTGGATCTACTCAGTAGCTTCCCTGGTTTTAGTCTGATCAATACCTTGTATGCTCAGCACCCTCAGTTTGCGCAGTGGTCGGTGCCGGCGAATGCCACCGTAACCGCAAAAACCGGTGTCTTTACCTGCTTGAAAGCCCGCGAGCGCCATCCTGTCGCTGTGGTCGCCTTCAGCAAGTGGTTGAGCAATCGTGTTCAGCAGAGTATCGCCTCAATCCATCAAGCGCCGGGCGTTTAACCAGGCAGCTATCAAAATACTGCTGAAGGTCAGCATAATAGCTGTTGGCGACCCACCGCCGTCTATCAGTGTGCCCATCAAAAACGGTGCAAGCGCGGTGGCAAAAACCATCATTGCGTGGACCAGCGCGCGCACTGTGGCCAGATAGCGGGTGCCATACAGCTCGGCCCACAAAGTTCCTGACAACGCGGAGTTAATGCCGGCACTGACACCTGCCAGGCCAAGAAAGGCCCACCAGGACCAGACGCCGAAATTCGCCGCCAGCAGTAAAGTTCCTAAAATAACCGGTACAATATTTAAGCCGATAAAGCGGCGCGAGCCGAGCCGATCGATCCAGTCCCCGGCAAACACCGAAACCGTTACCCGACTGAGCGAAAACACCATGATTGCGCCTGCGGTCGCCGCGATTGACCAGTTTTGCTGCTGCGCCAGCCAGAGCTGGTTCAACAGTAACGCAGTGACCACAAACGGCAGCCCCAGCAGTGCCGGTAACACCACCCAGAACTTTCGCTGGCGAAGAAGATCGTGTTGTCTCAGGCCAATCTCGAGTGCTGCTTCGCTGTGTTCTACTACCGGCGCCGCAATCGTTTTTGGCTTAGCGGCCTGTAACCAGAGCATCAGCGGTAAGCCACACATCAGCAGACCAGCGAACAGCCACCAGGTTTGTTGCCACCCCGTAACCGCCAGCAAGCTGACAATCACCAGCGGCAACACCAGCTCCCCTAACGGAAAGCCCATTCCTGCAAAAGCGACAGCTTTACCGCGTTGTTCGGTAAAGTAACGGCCCATGCTGGTCATGGCAATGTGCCCCATAAACCCTTGCCCAAACAAACGTAAGCCAGCAAGCCCGAGGAACAATGTAAGCAGGTGAATGGGCCAGGTGATGAGCAACGCCGAGAGCGCAATGCCGATGAAGGTAAACACCGTGAAGTGAGCCAGACTGACTTTATCCAGCTGCTTACCGATGCGCATCAGTAGCACCCCACCAACGAAGGTCGCAGCGGCATAAATAGCACCATATTCGCCGTGACTCAGATCATTTGCGCTGCGAAACGCGTCGGTGAAGAGTCCCAGTAAAAAGGTTTGCCCAAAGCTTGAGAAAAAGGTCGCCAGAAAACCGAACAGTAGAAACCGTGGATGACTCTGCAACAAGCGAAGATACTGCTTAAACATGAGAAAGTGCGTTACCTCGGTGCTTGCGGTGGATAGCGCTCAGCCAAGCTGACACTGTCTCCGGTATGCGTCACGATGCGGCCATGACGACGATTCAACTGGCGCGGATCAGAGACACCGCACGAGTGGGCGATGATATTCACCCCGTACTCGAGGTATTTGTGATAGTTCGCTACCCGTACTGACTTTTCTTCCGGGTCGAGACCTTTTTGCAGCTTCTTATCATGGGTCGTGACCCCGGTAGGACAGGTATTTTTATTACACTGCATCGCTTGAATACAACCTATCGAGAACATAAAGCCTCGTGCTGAGACCACAAAATCCGCACCGATAGCGATGGCCCAGGCAACGTCCGCGGGTGATATCATTTTGCCCGAGGCAATCACCCGAATCCGCTCTTTCAGGCCGGCAGCGATTAATTTATCAACCAGTAACGGCAGGCTCTCAGACAACTTCAAACCGACATAATCCATCAGTGGTTGAGGGGATGCTCCGGTGCCGCCATCAGCACTATCGAGCGTAATGAAATCTGGTGCCGATTCAATACCCCGGCGTTGAATGGCCTGAATCAATTCGTCAATCCAGCTGGGATCGCCCATGACAAACTTAATTCCCGTGGGCTTGCCCGTGATCCCTCTAATTTTGTCAAGCATATCGAGCAGGTCGTCATCAGTTTTTATTTCCGGATGACGATTTGGGCTGATCGAGTCTTTACCTTCAGGAATACCACGAATTTCGGCAATTTCTTTGTTCACTTTAAGCGCTGGCAGAATGCCGCCCTTTCCGGGTTTCGCGCCCTGGCTGAGCTTTAGCTCGAACATTTTAATCAGTTTGTGCTCACCGAGTTCCTTTAACCGTAATTCATTCAGTGTGCCATCCTGATTGCGCACACCGTACTTTGCGGTACCGATCTGAAAGACGATATCGCACTCACCTTCTAAGTGGTAAGGGCTAAGCCCTCCCTCGCCGGTGTTCATCCAGCAACCTGCTAATTTCGCCCCTTTCGACAGTGCTCTCACAGCCACGGGCGATAGCGAACCGTAGCTCATGCCGGAGATATGAAAATAGGACACAGGTTCATAAGGATGCTCGCAGTGCGGACCAATTCTTACCGGCTGCGGCTGAGTCTTTTCTTCGGTTTGACGGGGATAAGGTGCATTGGCAAAAATGATGGTGCCGCTTTTGGTCAAATCCCGGGTCGAACCAAACGCAAGCGTGCGGTCGGCATTCTTCGCCGCCCGATAAACCCAGCTGCGCTGGGCACGGTTGAAAGGCATTTCTTCGCGATCCATGGCAAAAAAATACTGCCGGAAAAACTCACCAAGGTTCTCGAAAATATAACGGAAGCGGCCGACCACTGGAAAATTGCGGCGTATCGTATGTTTGGTTTGTGTTTTATCCACCACATACATGACGACCACGGAAATAAGGCCAATAATCAGCAGCAACACAAACAAGCCCAGCAGCCACTGTGCGACAATTAACAGAGTTCCACTATTCATCCATGCATTTTCGGTCATCACTCTACCCCGGCATCTGCTTTATTTTAGTTAATGTACAGGGCTGCTGGCTTGGCAACAAGTCTAACTATCGGTAATTTCAGGGTGTTTCAAAGCACTAAAAACCTCAGCAAAGGTCGTCGCCCGCGGATAAAGGCGAACCGATTCGCCAGTTTGTTCAATGATTTTTAGCGCGGCAATCCACCCGATGATTCGACCTTCACTGACGACCATAACGAAATCACGACTTGCCGCCTGCATGGTGGCGGCGATATCGCCGATCCTGGCGTGTTGTATCTGTGCCAGGCTTAACATCGGCATCCGGTGCAACGGCTGCATCAGAAAACGTGCTTCAATCTGGCTCCAGGGTAGTTGCAGCAGGCTACAGAGTGAACCGCTGTAGCGACTGTGCAGCTCCCGGGCCATTAACACGCCCGCAACTGCGGCATCATTATCGAGCACACATGCATAGCGGTCAGAACTTCCCTCAAAAGCTGCCTCCACTTCGGGCAAGCGCAATGAGCCTTTCAGCACCAGCGGTGGATTGCTACTGAAGTCTTCGAACACGGTAATGGCCGGTGCGTGCCAGTCAAGTTTGCTGCCACCAACTAGCACAGGCTCAGGTAAACGTAAGTTTGCGGGTGTATTTTTCCACGCAAGTGTATGAAATTCAGACATAGAAAGCCCCTTAATAAAGTTAACTAAATGGATTAAGTAACTGGTATTAAGTGCGAGCTGGTGGTGCTCTTGGCTGGGGGATGAAATAGTCAGCAGCGGGCAACTGCTGGAGTAAAGGCCGCGCTAAAACACCTTGCCCAATAGACTGTGGTGTTGCTGTAGATTGCGGGGTAACGTCGGTGTCAGTGTCATTTTCGTCATTAGCTGTCGGTAATGCCGCAAGCGCAATATTGCTGACCGCCTGATACCCATTGTCATTCGAATGCACACGCTGAGCGGTCGCCGCAGAGGCCAGGCTGACAAAGGAGACGAGCAGTAACAGACGGATAAACACAAGGGTTCCGGAGCGTCAAATGCTGATGGATTAATAATGCGACTGGAATAACCCAAATTCAAGCTGCGACGCCAAATTTATTTGATTATAAAACTTTGATAACCACATAAATATTAACTAACCTTAAAAAAATTAATCAATTTGAATAAAAATTACACACTATAATTGAGTTCATAGCCACGCCTACAGGTAACACTGCCAAGTGAATCAGGGGTACGTATGCAACAGAAGAAACTCTATAAACCGCTTAGGATCCTAAGCTTTATCGTCCTGCTCCTCATGGCCGCAGCTGTTATTTACGCTGGCTCAATTTCTGTCGTTCACTGGACAGGTATCAGCGTTTAAGCCGCGGGGGAAATTATGACCAACCGACAAGCCAGAGTTTTCGCAATTGCGTCGACTCTAATTGCAGCACTTATATTCCTCATCTTAACGCTGGACAGCCACCGACAATTCGGTGAACTCACCAATGCTGAAAATATTACCCCAGAAGTGACCCGGGGGAAGGATGTCTGGCATAAGTATAACTGTATCAACTGTCATACGTTATTTGGTGAAGGCGCTTATTATGCTCCTGATCTCACCAAGATTACCAAGCACCGTGGTGAAGCCTACCTGACTGCCTATATGCGGGACCCTTCCAAATTTTATGATGAACAAACGCATCGTCGCCTGATGCCAACTCAGGATCTCAGCGAAGAAGAGATCAGTGACTTAATTGCGTTTCTTGACTGGGTTTCTAATGTTGATAACCAAGGCTGGCCGCCGCGGCCCATCATGGTGACCGGTGCCGCGGTACCGACAGAATTTGTTGCTGATACTGATGAAGCTAGCGCTGCCCCCGCCGGTGATACCACACCGGTGACAGCTGAAGATGATCCCCGGGCCCAGGGCGAATATGTCTACCAAACAGCTTCACCAGCCTGTACCGCCTGTCATTCCACCCAGCCTGGTGTCGATATGGCTGGCCCAACTTTAGCAGGCCTTGTGACCAGAGCGCAGGCAATTATTGCTGCTGAAAGCTACCCGGGTGAAGCCCAGGATGTCGAAGGTTATATTCGGGAATCTATTGTCGCGCCCAGCGCTTATCTGGTGCCGGGCGATATGTATTCCGCTGGTGGCACCTCGTTCATGCCGCAGGGTTATGGTGAGAGTCTGACGGAAGAACAGATCGATCAATTGGTTGCGTATCTGGCAACGCTTAAATGATGACCTATAGGGAGAATAACAATGCGGTATAAATCGCAATCAGTTGCTTACTGGTATTTCGCAGTAGCGATGGTGCTGTTCGGCCTGCAGTTGGTGTTCGGCCTGTTATCGGCGACGAAGTATCTGGGTCCCGACCCCCTACTTTACATTTTGCCGTTTGATGTTACCAAGGTCATTCATACCAACCTACTTATCGTGTGGGTGCTCACCGGCTTTATGGGCGCCACTTATTGGATGATCCCGGACGAATCGAGAACTGAATTACACAGCGTAAAACTTGCTTACCTGCAGCTGATTCTATGGACGCTGATGGGGGTCAGCGCCATTATTGGGTATTTGTTCCGTTACGGTACCGGTAATAAACTGCTGGAGCAGCCATTACCGCACAAAATTGTCATCGTCATCTGCATGCTTATCTTTCTTTATAATATTGGCATGACCATTAAGAAGTCGGGCCGGTTTACGACCACTGAGGGCGTATTGCTCATCGGCCTGGTCAGCTCTGCTGTGTTATTTTTTCCAGCCCTGCTCTACTACGAAAACTACACCGTCTCCATATTCTACCGCTGGTGGACCATTCACTTATGGGTAGAAGGCGTCTGGATGATGATCATGGGTGCCTTCCTTGCCTATCTGTTGATTCGGCTGTCGGGTGCTGATCGCGAGGTTATGGAAAAATGGCTGTATGTGATTGTAGGCTTGGTCTTCATCGCCGGTATTCTGGGCACTGCCCACCACTATTACTGGGTTGGTGTGCCACAGTACTGGCTGCCTATCGGTGGGCTTTTCAGCGCACTGGAGCCGGCAGCTTTAGCGGGTATGGCAATTTATGCCTATTCAGCAATGCGACGTTCAGGCCTCGCGCATCCTAACAGTCTGGCCTTACACTGGACGGTTGGCTCTGCGGTGTTTGCGCTATTTGGCGCAGGCCTGCTAGGTCTTGCGCATACATTCCCAGCAGTTAATAAGTGGACTCATGGTACCTTAATTACCGCTATGCATGGCCATGCTGCGTTTTACGGCGCTTATGCAATGATCATACTGGCGATGATTACTTACACCTTACCGAAGATGACCTATGGTCGTTCTGAAAAAGGCAGCAGTTTAGGCTACTGGGCATTCTGGCTGCAGATCTCAGGTATGTTCGGGATGACCTTGTCCTTTGCCACAGCGGGTCTTGGCCAGGTTTATCTGGAGCGCATTATGGGGATGGGTTATCTCGATGCGCAACTCAAGATTCAGGTCCATTTCCTGATGCTCATTGCTACGGGAGCGCTGTTTGCACTTGGTGTCGCACTCTTTATTTATGACTTCTTCAGACACCGGCCGCGTTTTGAGGCCGATGACGAGCCAGTAGAAGATGCCCCCGTTAAAACGCGAGACAGCTGACCGTGTTGGTTGATAGCGGTACCCGGCGAACGGAAAACACAACCACTGCCCAGGCGGAACCTTATTATCTGCCTGCCAGCAACGAAATTGAGATCTTTGAGCGTTGCCACCAGCAGCGACTGGCGGTCATGCTCAAGGGGCCGACAGGTTGCGGTAAAACCCGCTTCGTTGAGCATATGGCGTGGCGTCTGAACCGCCCTCTAATCACTATCGCCTGTCATGATGATCTTGCCGCCAGCGATCTTATTGGGCGCTTCCTGATCCGCCACGATGGTACTGAGTGGCAGGACGGGCCGCTTACCCGAGCCGCCCGGCAAGGAGCCATCTGTTACCTTGATGAAGTCGTTGAAGCCCGCCAGGATACGGTCGTTATCTTACATGCACTCACAGATCACCGCCGGATACTGCCCATTGATAAGACCGGTGAAACCGTTGCAGCTGCACCCGGTTTCCAGCTGGTGGTGTCCTATAACCCCGGCTATCAACGCATGCTAAAAGATTTAAAGCCCAGTACCAGGCAGCGTTTTGTCGCGATGGATTTAGATTTTCCGGCTATCGAGCAGGAAGTTAAAATCGTCCGCCAGGAAAGTGGAACCGATCATGCCACTGCGCATGCACTGGTAAGCTTAGCCCAGCGCATTCGATCGCTGCGCGATCGTGGCTTAGCGGAAGTGCCCAGCACCCGCCTGTTAATCGCGACGGCGTTACTGGCGAACAACGGTATTCCAATTAAGGACGCCTGCTATGCGGCACTGATTGCGCCTCTTTCCGATGATGAATCACTGGTAAATGCAATGCGCGATCTCGTCAACGCGACCTTTGTATGACCTTCTCTGGAGCAGCATCTCATGGCTGAAGCCGAAGAAGTTGTCAGTGATGTTATCCGCCATGCAACCGTCTACATTCGCCGTTATTGGCAGCGGCATCGACGACCACCGACCGCGCCGCCAAAATTTTATCTGGCAGATACCGCGGCACGGCTGGATCTGTTTATTAATGCAGTGACCGGCACAAGCTACCCGATCCGACCTGCTCAGCACCCTGCCCGGGCCACCCTCCTGGCCATTCTGTTTCGCAATCACCGTAAGCCAAGGCAACACCTGCAAGTGCCTGCAACCAATGGCACGTCGATCTGGTTGCCACCGGAAACTAACCTGGCGGACCATAGGGTCGCTGCCGATCTCTACCGGGCGATGGCGTTACAGCAGGTCATGCGCGCCAGACGTGGCAGCGCTATCACCTATCACAAGCAGAGAATGTCGCCGTTATTGGCGGATGTCTATCTGTTAGTCGAAGCCTGGTCGGCGGATCATGAGCTCATTGATTTACTACCCGGCATGAAGCAACAGCTCATCGAGCTCCGCCAGCATTGTTTGCGCGAGCGCCCACCACTTGCGCAATTTTCGCGGGTCAGACGCCCGCTTGAGCGCTTTGCCCGCAAACTCATGTCACTGGACTACGATAGCGCCAATCCGCCTATCGCAATAACGAGCACCCCTGCACGATCACTGGCGTATGCGCGGCAACTTATTGCCGGGGAATCGTTGCTACCTGCTAACAGGGAAGAGAGAAAGCTAGGCCCACGGCCCTTGGTTCGGGACTGGTGGACAGGCGATTTCCGGATCCCGGTGGACGAGCTTGCTGAGATCCAGCAAGCTTCGCCAGCGACTGAAGATGAACATCAGCCTGGCGAAGTGCCCAAGGCCGCAAGGCTGTCACGCAGACCGGAAGAACGAGACGCGGTTGAAGATGAGGATGACGGAGCAAAAGAAGACGGAATCTGGATGGTTCAGGGCGATGAACCGCATCAGCATGCGGAAGACCCCTTTGGTTTGCAGCGCCCCACTGATCGTGATGATGAGACCAGCGCGGAAGAGTTTGGAGAAATGGTCTCAGAACTTGCTGAAGCACGCCTGATATCGTCACCAGGACAACCAAAAGAAGTCCTGTTATCGGACGACCCACCCGACGCCAAAGCGCGGCAGCAATTGAAAGCCGCAATCGCTGAGGGCAAAGGAATCGTCTATCCCGAATGGGACTATCGTGCAAGCAGTTATCGGGAATCGGGCGCCACTGTGCGCCTGCTATCGCCTCAGCACGGGTCGCAACAATGGGTGGATGAGACACTCCATGCACACCAGTCGATGCTGGCGACCATCCGCAAGCGATTTGAAATGTTGCAGGCACGCCGTGTCAGGCATCGCCGACAACAAGACGGCGACGAAGTTGATCTTGATGCTTATATCGAGAGTTTTGCCGATTTTCGTGCAGGTAAAGCAATGTCAGACGCGCTTTACCAGATTCAGCGCACCGCCGACCGCAATCTGGCCATCACCTTGCTCATCGATATCAGTGGCTCGACGGATAGCTGGATTGCTGAGATTCGCCGGGTCATTGACGTTGAACGAGAAGCGCTGCTGCTGGTTTGTCACGCCCTTGAAGCTCTGGGAGAACCTTATTCAGTGCAGGCTTTTTCGGGTGAAGGCCCCGATGCGGTGACCGTACAACAAATAAAAGGCTTCAACGAAAGCTTCAGCAATGATATCGCGCTGCGCATCAGTGCCCTCGAACCACAACATTATACCCGTGCTGGTGCCGCCATCCGCCATGCAACAGCAGACTTAATGAATCGGCCAGCTGTTCACCGTTTATTGCTGGTGCTGTCTGACGGTAAACCTAGTGATAAGGATGATTACGAAGGTCGTTATGGTGTAGAAGATATGCGACAGGCAGTTACTGAGGCACGGCTGCAGGGAATATCGCCATTTTGCCTCACGATTGATCGTCAGGCAGCAAATTACCTGCCCCGGGTATTCGGAGCGCATCATTATGCGATGCTAACCAAGCCGGAACGGCTATCGACGGTACTGCTGGAATGGATGAAACACTTAGTTACTGCCTGAAGACGAGAAGTGGTGCCCGGGGCCGGACTTGAACCGGCACGCTGTTACCAGCGAGGGATTTTAAATCCCTTGTGTCTACCAATTTCACCACCCGGGCATACAGAGGTACTACCTGAGGTTATTCGATGGAGGCGGGACCCGGAGTCGAACCGAGATCCACGGATTTGCAATCCGCTGCATAGCCATTCTGCCATCCCGCCATCGAATTTGGAGCGGGAAACGAGATTCGAACTCGCGACCCCAACCTTGGCAAGGTTGTGCTCTACCAGCTGAGCTATTCCCGCATCCAGTGCCGACGCATTCTACTGCCTATTTCGGCAAGGTCAACGATTTTTTGCCATTAAACCGTTTGTTTGCTTATTTTTAATCCACTTGGCTTAAATCTGACCAGGCCGCACGCAGGTACTCCCACATTGACCACAAGGTCAGCACAAAAGCGACGTACAACAATAATGTGGCGGTCACCACCACGAAGGTATTGGCTTCCCAAATTAAACCGCCGATCGCCGTCATTTGGGCAATGGTTTTGATTTTGCCTAAATTGGACACCTTGACGTGTTCCTGACGTCCGATCTGCGCCATCCATTCGCGCAGCGCGGATACCACCAGCTCACGACTGATAATGGCCAATGCCGGGATGCTGATCCACCAGGTCGCATAGGTTTCCACCACCACCACAAGGGATGCTGCAACCATGACTTTATCGGCCACTGGATCCAAAAATGCTCCGAACTTGGTAAATTGATTAAATTTACGGGCGACATAGCCATCCAGAGCATCGGTAATTGCTGCCAGGGCAAACACAAAAGCCGCCCAGAAATTTGCATCGCTGCCTGGTAAGTAGTAAATCCCAAGAAATACAGGGATTAAAAGCATTCGGAAGCTGGTCAGCAGGTTTGGAATATTCCACATACGAACTGTTGGTCCTTTATTCATCACGAAACGCGTGATAGATGGTTTCAGCTAAATCTCGACTGACGCCGGGCACTGCTGCAAGTTGGTCAATACTAGCCTGTTTCACCTGTTGTAATCCACCAAGATTTTGTAATAACCGTTGCCGGCGTTTAGCACCTATCCCCGGAATGTCCTCGAGTCTGGAGGTGCGTCTGACCTTAGCCCGACGTTGGCGGTGGCCGGTAATTGCGAATCGATGTGACTCATCGCGGATATGTTGCACCAGGTGCAACGCCGGTGCGTCAGCGGATAACGGGATGGTGGCGTGACTGCCGGCCAGGATCAGTGTCTCCAGCCCGGGTTTGCGCGATTCGCCTTTGGCGACACCGATTAACAGTGGTGCGGCCTTCCCCACTGAGTTTGACCAGTCGGAAAAGTAGTTCTCGGCCTGACTTAATTGCCCTTTACCACCGTCAATAAAAAGAATATCAGGCATCGGGGCTGCGTCAATTTTGGCGTTTTTGACGGGGTCAAACCGTCGCTGTAAGGCCTGCGCCATCGCGGCGTAGTCATCCCCTGGCGTGATCCCTTTAATATTGTAGCGGCGATAATCGCTTTTCTTTGGCCCTTGCTGATCAAATACCACGCAGGAGGCAACCGTTTCCTGGCCCATCGTATGGCTGATGTCGAAACACTCCATGCGCGTGATCGGGCGACCGAAATCAAGCACCTGCTCCAGCGCCTGGGTGCGCATCATCATGGTACTGGCCTGGTGTGACTTGCTTTCCAGCGCATTTAACGCATTCTTCTGAGCCAGCACCTGATACTGGCGGCGTTCACCGCGGACATTGTGAGTCATCCGGATCTTTTGTGCCAGTGCCTGCTCCAGTGCGGCCAGTTCTTGCTCGGGATCCAACACATTTGCAGCATTTTGCTCAGGTAAGATAATTTCTCGCGGTAAGCGACGCTCAACCTGATCATTGAGGTAAAATTGCAATAAGAAAGCCAGCAATACTTCACTGTCTTCGGTATTGTGCGGTACTTTAGGAAAATAGCTGCGACTGCCCTGCACCGCGCCATCGCGAACAAACAGTAGGTGCACCGCAGCAATCCCACCTTGTCGCGCATAACCAATCACATCCAGCTCCTGCTGGTTGCCGGTGACTGCGTTACGCTCCTGAATTTGCCGTAGTGCGCCGATCTGATCCCGATAGCCTGCGGCCCGTTCAAACTCTAAATCACCACTGGCGTCTTCCATCTTTATTACCAGACGATCAATCACCTGCTGGTTTTTACCTTGCAAAAATGACGTCGCCAGCTCGACCTGCTCATTGTATTCCTCATCAGAACAATAGCCTTCAACACAGGGAGCCAGACAACGTTTCAGCTGGTACTGCAGACACGGCCGGCTGCGCGCCCGATAATAGGAATCGTCGCATTGCCGCACGGGAAACAGTTTTTGCAGCAAGCGCAAGCTATTGCGCACGGCAACACCATTGGGAAAGGGTCCGAAATAGCGTCCCTTTTCCCGACGGGTGCCGCGATGAAATGCCAGACGTGGATGCTGATGATCGCTAACTAAAATATAAGGATAGGACTTATCGTCGCGCAACAATACGTTGTAGCGAGGCCGATATTTTTTGATGAAATTATTTTCCAGGATCAATGCTTCAGCTTCGGTATTGGTCACCGTCACATCGATATGAGCGATCTGTTTCACCAGTGTCTGCGTTTTTGGGCTATCGACTTGCGCGCGAAAGTAACTGCCAACGCGCTTACGCAGATCTTTGGCTTTGCCAACATAAATGATATCGCCTGACTCATCGTACATGCGATAAACGCCTGGCTGATGAGTCAGACTCCGCAAAAATTGCTTTGCGTTAAATGGCTCCCTCGATTTCTTCATTTAAAACAATGGTTACCTTTGGTTCAATTTCGACGAGACCCGTTTGAATGGCCAAATGGGTTAAAGCTACGTCCCCGGATAACTGCAGTTTATCAAAAATCCGGTAACGAAAGGTATTTACTGTTTTACTACTGATATTGAGCAATCGAGCAATCTCACCGACCCGCTTACCCTGCCCGATCATTTGTGCCACCTGAATCTCGCGCTTGCTTAAACAGGTAAGCAACACTGTCTGCTTTTGCCGGGCCGGATTCTTGGCCAGGTATTCGGCCACGCTCGCCGCCACATACATACGGCCGCGGCTCAGGGTCGTGCAGGCCTGTTTGAACTCGGCCAGTGTCGCCGACGCCAATAAAAAGCCATCGACCCGTTCGAGATTACATTGAAAGTCCAGTACATCCTGAAACCGCGCCGCCCAGAGTAACAACTGAATATCGCTATAGCGTCGTTGCAGGCGACGCCACACCTCTATTGTCCCGTCGCCACACAAACTACTGCCGAGAATGACTGTTGCATAAGGTGAATTTTGAATAGCCTCACGCAATTGCTGATGATTAAAAACAACCGCGACCACTTTAAACTGCGATTCCATTGCCGCCAAAACATTGGTCATGCCTTGGCTGATGAGTTCCGAAGGGACTGCCACGATGAACTGAGTCATGTGAGTTTCCTTATCCCAAAGTTCCGAAAGATTTCGGCTATACCACTAAACCTATTTTAGTGTCATTCAAGGTATGCCCCGAACTTTTAGGATGCGCAACTACAATTATGTGTTTTTTGTTAAATTACTCGAACAATGACATTTTTTAGATGTTTTGAGCCCATAGGTCACTTCAAATGATAGGTATGATCCTTGGCCGCGAGCCAAAACTGACTAAAATTCAGGCAAAAACTGTCACCGTCTGACGGCTGATAGCGACCATTTGCCCATTTTCATCCCAGATATGCGCGTGCGTATGGCCGTAACCATCAGCGGCGTAATCTATTGTCGCCACATAATGCCACCAGGCTGCGGTGGAGCGCTGTGGTAATTCACTCGGAAATTCAATGGTCCAGGTTAAGGAACTGGCCGGTGCCAGCTCAGTCAGGTGCGTTAACAAGGCTGGTGGCCAGGCATCGACAAGCCCTAATAACAACCCTATGGTGATAGGTGTATCCAGCTCTCTAAAGCGCATGTAGCCACCAAACTCGCGACTTTTGCTACCGCAAAATGGCAGCCCTCCCAGGGTTACCCGATAATCAAAGGCGCGAGTGAATTCCGGCACACCTTGTCCTTGCGGGAAACTTAAACCTTTCTCAACTGGCAATTCATGCGGATCGGGGGTGTCGGTTACCTGGACCACAGAAGGCCTGGCGCGGCCGTACGTCAATAAAGAGGACAACACCACCTCACCCTCTTGCTTTATCTCGACGGCGATTTGCGTGACATTTTTGCCCTTTCGTAGAACCCGGCGGTACAACTGTGCTGAACCGCTAAGTACCGGCGCCACGAAAGATACCGTCATCGCTCGCAACTGCTGATCCTCGGCAGCACCTGCCTCACCGTGCTGCCAGGCAATGGCTGCGGTCAGGCCACCGAACAGTGCGCGGCCCTGGCCCCAACCCTCGGGAAGTTGCACGTGTTGCTCTGGGGCGGGACTGATCTGGGCAAGAATAGCGTCAAAATTTTCCATAACAGACTCATCTAGTTTGGTTTATTGGCTTTTGTTTCCAGGCAGTATAAACAGGTAGGACCAGATCTGGAAGGGGCAACAAAAAAGCCCGCTAACAAGTAGCGGGCTTTCGGGAAATTGGCGGAGAGAGAGGGATTCGAACCCCCGGTGGGTATGAACCCACGCCTGATTTCAAGTCAGGTGCATTCAACCGGACTCTGCCATCTCTCCGATGTCGAAAGGCTGTGTGCCTCAAGACGAAGCGAATGATAAAGACCCCTAACGCGGTTGTAAAGTAAAAATTTAACTGTCAGAGATCGTTTGCTGTCATTTTATACAATTAGCAACAAATATCCCTTGAAAGCATTGCTACTTACCCCCACTTTTGGGATACACTGGGAACAGTTATTTATTATTGGAGAATGCCATGAACAACCAAGCTCACGTTTCGACCGCACGCCGCGGTGAGTCGGTTATACAAACCAACAAAGTTTTACGCAACACCTATATGTTGCTGGGTCTCACACTGGCTTTTAGTGCGTTCACCGCATTCTTGTCAGCAAGCATGAATTTGCCTCACCCGGGCCTTATTATTACTCTGGTCGGCTTTTACGGCTTGTTGTTCCTGGTGCATAAAACCTCTGACAGCGCCTGGGGCCTGCTTTCTACGTTCGCTCTGACTGGCTTTATGGGCTACACCTTAGGTCCGATTCTCGGCATGATTAGTGCGATTGGTCCGCAGGGTGCTGAAATTATTATGACCGCTCTGGGCGGCACTGCACTTATCTTCTTCTCGTTATCAGCGTATGTGCTGACCACCAAGAAAGATATGTCGTTCCTTGGCGGCATGATGGTTGCGGGTTTCTTCGTCATCATTGCGCTGTTTATCGCGAATCTGTTCCTGAACATGCCGATACTGGGACTGGCCCTGTCTGGACTCTTTATCCTGTTCTCAGCAGGCGCAATCCTGATGCAAACCAGCGCCATTGTTCGCGGCGGTGAGCGTAACTATGTATTGGCCACGGTGACCTTGTACGTCTCGATTTATAACATCTTCGTCAGCTTGTTGAACATTCTGATGGCCTTCGGTGGCGACGAATAAGTTCTCGTGACTGATATTGTTATCTCGGTGCATGCGGCACCTATAACCACCGTAGCTACAACCTCTGCTCGCAGCCTGTTAGCGTTTCACTACGCGCAGGCTGCGCTTGCGTTAGGCCATCGCATTCATCATGTGTTCTTCTATCAGGCCGGTGTGCTGCATGCGCAACTGCAGGAGGACGGCACCTTGACACCTGTCGCTGCAGATTGGGTGCGGCTGAGTCAACAACATGGATTCCCACTGGTGGTCTGCTCGACCATGGTCGAGAACGATTATCAGCTCCAGCCGGAGCAGCTGCATCAAGCTTATGAGCTGGGTGGACTGACGGAATTCAGTATGGCGACAGCAAAAGCAGAACGCGTGGTGCAATTCTGATGACCACTTTTATCGTACAGACTCATCCTCCGGCAGCGATCGACAGCTGGCATGGCCAGGATATGCTGCTGGCACTGGCAACGCTTGAGCTTAACCCACAACTGGTATTGCTCGGAGATGCTGTCGCACATTTACGCCATAATCATGATGTTAGCCGGCAGCAGCGTTCTTTGCAGAAACGCTATGCGCTGCTTGATCTATACGACTGTCCCCCACCTGTGGTGGTCGCCGAAGAACTCAGCAAGCTAGGCATCACTGGGGCTGATTTTGTCTGCGAGGTTGCCGTCATGAGCTACCATCAACTCAGCCAACAACTGCTGCAAAGTACCAAAGTGATAAGGTTTTAAGCCATGATCGACGCCAGTGTACCTATGCAGGAACAAAGTGTTTTTTATTTACGGCAATGGCCTTTGGCCGAGCACGATCGAGCGTTACTGCAACAGAGCTGTACGGACGACCGGCAAATCCTGTTGATTGTCACCGAGCAAGCCCTTGAGACACTCTGGCAAAACCCGGATGAACTCCTCGATTTTCCGCACACCTGTTATGCTGTGCACACCGAAATCGAGCTGCTTCGTGCTGACAACAGTACCCTTGCCGATCTGCCTTTCCCGGCATTTATTATGCAACTTAACGATGCCAGTTGGGTGGAGTTAACGCTACAATCGCAACTGGTAACCTATTTTGCTTAGCCTGAAGTGAACCTGCACAATGTTTGAGTTTAACGGTCGGCAATATGCCACAGATAAACATGAGTATCTGGCCAACTTTGATGAGTGGAGCCCGGAGCTGGCGATGTATATTGCTGAGCTGGAAGGGATTGAGTTAACCGACGCTCACTGGGAAGTGGTGACGTTCGTCCGTGATTTTTATCAGGAATTCGATACCAGCCCGGCTATGCGCGTACTGGTCAAAGCTATAGGTCAGCGACTCGGTAAAGATAAAGCCAACAGTATTTACCTCTACCGGCTTTTCCCGAAGGGCCCGGCGAAGCAGGCAACCCGTATTGCCGGGCTGCCTAAACCGGCCAAATGTATCTAGATGCTGAGTTGTGTCTTGCCGCCCATGTAGGGCTGCAAAACCGTTGGCACTTTCAAAGAACCGTCCGCTTGCTGATAATTTTCAAGTACCGCAACCAGCGCCCGACCCACCGCCAGACCGGACCCGTTGAGGGTGTGCATTAATTCTGGCTTTTTCGCGCCTTTACGGCGAAAACGTGCCTGCATGCGGCGCGCCTGAAAGTCTCCCATATTGGAGCACGAGCTGATTTCACGGTAGGTTTGCTGCGTCGGTAGCCAGACCTCCAGATCGTAAGTCTTACAGGCACCAAAGCCCATATCGCCAGTACACAGCAGCACTTTGCGATAAGGGAGCTCGAGCAGCTGTAATACGCGCTCAGCATTTTCAGTCAATGTCTCCAGAGTCGCCATCGATTCTTCTGGTTTAACCAGCCACACCAGTTCGACTTTATCAAATTGATGTTGACGGATCAGACCGCGGGTATCACGCCCATGAGAGCCGGCCTCACTGCGAAAACACGGCGTATGCGCAGCATATTGCAACGGTAACTGAGTTTCATCAGCAATTTCATCGCGCCATAAGTTGGTGAGCGGCACTTCCGCCGTAGGGATCAGGGACATCGGGACCTGACTCTCCGTGGCGCCCTGTACATGAAAGAGATCCTCGCCAAATTTCGGCAATTGCCCCGTACCAAACAGCGTATCGTGGTTGACGAGATAAGGCACATAAGCTTCGGTGTAGCCATGCTCATTCACATGCAGGTTCAGCATAAATTGCGCTAAAGCCCGATGCAGTTGAGCAATGGCGCCTTGCAGCACCACGAAACGCGCTCCAGCGAGTTTTGCGCCCCGCTCAAAGTCCATTCCCTGAGCAAGAGCATGGGCAACATCCACATGGTCTTTTGGTGTGAAGTCAAAGTTGCGGGGCTCACCCCAGCGGCTTACTTCCTGATTTTCGTCTTCATCTTTACCCAGAGGCACCGAACTATCGGGTAAATTGGGAACGCCTGAAATAATACTGTGCAGCTCACTCTGGATTTCAGCTAAATCAGCTTTCGCCTGATCCAGCTGACTGCCAAGGTCATCAACCTCAGCCAGCAGGGGTTGGATGTCTTCCCCCTGAGCTTTGGCTTTACCGATAGCTTTGGATCGCGAGTTGCGCTCAGCCTGCAGAGTTTCTGTACGGACCTGGAGATCCTTACGTTGCTGCTCCAGCTGTTCCAGCTTGGCAACATCCAACGAGAAATCCCGCGTTTTGGCGAGATAAGCGGCGGTTTCTGCGAGTTCACTACGAAATAACTTGGCGTCTAACATGCTAATTCCAAATCGATAAAAAATAAGTTTTAAGCCCCAGTGCCACGGCAACTGCAGCGATACAACAAACCACGTTTAAACTGGCATAGGCCAACGCTTTCAGCGTTTCCCCTGCTTGCAGCAGCAAGACCACCTCGAGTGAGAAGGCCGAGAAAGTGGTAAATGCTCCCAACACACCAACACCAAAAAACAGCCAGGCGGCCGAAGAGACCGAGCCTTGTTGCTGTCCAAGGAATAAAAGCGCCAGTAAAAAAGAGCCTACTATGTTAACGATAAGTGTGCCGAAAGGGAATGACTTGCCGAAGATTGCCAGGCTTCCCAGCGCGACACCATAGCGGGCCATAGCACCCAGAGCACCGCCCAGGGCAACTGCAAGTAAATTAGCGCTCATCCTCGCCTCGCTGCCAGTCACTGGCTTGATCCTGCTGCTGTAACCACTCGAGCTTCGCCCGTAATTGTTTTTCCAGGCCGCGATCACTGGGTTGATATAAGTCCGGTTGCCCTACGCTTGCGGGTAAATACCGCTCGCCGGGCACAATGGCTTGCGGATAGTCATGGGCGTAGCGATAGCCGGCCCCGAAACCTTCCTGCTTATGGACCTTGGTTGGTGCGTTGCGTAAGTGGTGAGGAACCGGTGCGTCAGGGAAATCTGCGGCTAATTTTTTCGCCGCATTGAAGGCACGATACAGCGCATTGCTTTTCGGTGCCATCGCGCAATACACCAATGCTTCCGCGATCGCTCGCTCGCCTTCTGCCGGCCCCACCCGATGAAAGGTGTCCCAGGCATTCAGGGCCAGTTGTAAGGCGCGCGGATCGGCGGTACCTATATCTTCGGAAGCAATGGCCAAAAGTCGTCGTGCCGCAATCAGCGGGTCGCCGCCGCCCTGCAGAATACGTGCATACCAATAAAGGGCACCATCTGCCGAGGAGCCACGGACAGATTTGTGCAAGGCAGATAACAGGTCGTAATAAACGTCGCCTTGCTTGTCAAAACCTGCCTGCCGCCCGCCAATCGCCTCGACGATTAAATCGCGCTCAATGGTGGTGCCGTCAGTGACAGTATCAGCGCAGATTTCCAAATAATTAAGCAGGCGGCGGGCATCCCCCCCTGCCACATCAAGCAAATAAGCTTTCGCGGCGGTCGTTAACTGCAACTGTCTGGCTCCCAGCCCCTTGTCGGCATCGCTCAGTGCCCGTTCCAACAAACCGGATAGGTCTTCTGTTTCAAGTGACTTCAGGCGATACACACGCGCTCGGGACAACAAGGCACCATTGAGTTCAAAAGCTGGATTTTCCGTGGTCGCCCCGACAAAAATAATGGTGCCATCTTCGATGTGGGGTAAAAAAGCATCCTGTTGGCTTTTATTAAATCGGTGCACCTCATCGACAAATAACAGGGTACGTTGACCTTGCTGCTGATGTTCTTTGGCGATGGCAATGGCCTGGCGAATTTCTTTGACCCCTGAGGTCACCGCACTAATACGTTCGAGCTCGGCAGCACCCGTTTGCGCAATGATTTCCGCCAGCGTGGTTTTTCCGGTGCCAGGCGGCCCCCACAAAATCATGGAATGCAACTGCCCGTTTTGAATGGCATCGCGCAGCGGTTTACCAGACCCCAATAAATGGCTCTGGCCAACGTAGTCCGCCAGGGTCAGCGGCCGCATGCGTGCCGCAAGTGGCCGAAAATCGGCTGCGAAATCGAAACTTTGGTTCTTGGCCACTACGCTTACTCGTTATCGCCTCGTTGGTCATCCACCGCCGCGCCGGGGGGGATCTCAAACTCGAAAGTGGCTCCCGCCAGGGCTGAGTTAGTTTTTACATTGCTTAACACAATACGCGTCAGCTGCCCTTGCCCATCATCCAAAATCACTTCGTTCAGCGTCTCATCAGTGAAGTTAATTTGCAGACTTTGCTGACTCTCAGCCTCGGCATTCGGCTCCAGTTGATAGCTGTTTCCTTCAACCTCTACCTCATAATCAGCCCAGGCCGTGGTTTCACCATCTAACAGTAACAGGAACGGACTTTGCGTGGCCGAAGCTTGCTGTTCAGCAACGGTAACCTGCTCGACAAAGGGATCAAAGTAATAGAGGGTGGTACCGTCCGCTACCAGCACTAATTCATTGGGAGCATCGCTTTGCCAGAAAAATTTATTAGGACGGGCCATGGCCAGACGTCCCTGTAGTTCTTGCACTAACTCGCCCTGCGGGTCGATAACCTGCTGGACAAAGTCTGCCTGTAAAGTGCTGACAGGTGCCAGCCGCTGTTGTAACTCGAATTTGGCCTCGCTGGCCGATACGCTGGCAAAGCCCAAAAGTAGCGTGGACGCTACTACGGCGCTGGTTAAAAACTTCATCGTTGTTTTCCCTTAATCGCGTGGTGGCCGTGGCGCAAGTACATCGCGCTGACCATTACTTGCTGCACTACTAACGACACCGCTAACTTCCATTTGTTCAACGATGCGCGCAGCGCGATTGTAACCAATACGGAATTTTCGCTGCACACTTGAGACCGACACCCGTTGGGTCTCAGTAACAAAGGCGACCGCTTCATCATAGAGGGGATCACTTTCACCGTCGTCATCGCCCGCGCTCTCGCCGGGTAACAAAGCATCGTCACTTTGATCGCCACTGAGGATCTCTTCCAGATAGTTGGGTTTGCCGCGACGCTTCCAGTCTGCCACCACCGCATGCACTTCATGATCATCAATAAAGGCACCATGCACACGCGTCGGTACGCCGCTTCCCGGAGGCAGATAGAGCATATCACCCTGCCCTAATAACTGGTCGGCACCGGGTTGGTCCAATATGGTGCGCGAGTCAATTTTTGATTGCACCTGAAACGCGATTCGGGTCGGAATGTTTGCTTTAATCAGCCCCGTGATAACGTCAACCGACGGGCGCTGAGTAGCCAGAATTAAGTGAATCCCAGCGGCCCGCGCTTTCTGCGCGATCCGGGCAATCAGCTCTTCAACTTTTTTGCCGACAATCATCATCATGTCGGCAAACTCGTCAATCACCACCACGATGCTCGGCAGTGTTTCCAACACCGGTGGCATCTCGTCCATGGAATCGCCGGGCTTCCATAATGGATCGCGTAGCGGCTCACCCGCTGCGGCTGCATCTTCCACTTTGACGTTATAGCCTTTCAAATTACGTACGCCGAGTGCCGACATCAGTTTGTAACGGCGTTCCATTTCGCCAACACACCACCGCAAAGCGTTGGCCGCGTCTTTCATGTCGGTTACCACTTCAGTCAACAGATGCGGGATCCCTTCATACACCGAAAGTTCCAGCATTTTAGGATCAATCATAATCAGCCGTACCTGCTCGGGGGTGCTTTTATAAAGCAGGCTTAAAATCATGACATTAACGCCCACAGATTTACCCGAGCCTGTCGTTCCTGCCACCAACAGGTGGGGCATTTTCGCCAAATCCACCACCACCGGCTGACCAGCAATCCCTTTACCAAGTACCATGGTTAAAGGCGACGGGTTCTGCTGGAAGGCGTCACAGCTAATCACATCGCTGAAAAATACGGTCTCACGGCTTTTATTCGGCAGCTCCAGCCCTACATAAGACTTTCCGGGGATGACTTCGACCACGCGCACGGAGATGGCTGACAGCGAGCGGGCAATGTCTTTATCCAGGTTGGAGATTTTGGAGACCTTCACACCCGGCGCTAGATCGAGTTCGAAGCGGGTAATCACCGGGCCTGGCTGCACGTTAGCAACTTTCACCTCGACACCGAAGTCCTGCAGGACCGCCTCAACGGTCTGACTGATTTGCTCCAGTTCCTCTGGCGTTAAAGGATTGCCCGTCTTTGCTGGCTTATCCAGCAGGGCAATTGAAGGCAGCGGATCAATCGCGTCAGCGGCAGCTGAGTGTTCCTCGGCCTCATGTTCTTCTTCCACCTGCTGCCGTTCTTCGGCATTAATCTGCGCCGCTGGCTTTTCGTCGGAACGCGCGATTTTCATCGACTTCTTCTCGGCCGCGCCAAATAAGCCTAGATCTGGTTCATCATCGTCATCACTGGTTAAGGTAATATCCAGATCGAGTTCTGGTTCACGGCGCTCGAACAGCGCATCCGCCTCTTCTTCGTCAACGGTCGGGAGTGGTTTCACCTTACGGCGCTTTTTCTTACGCTCCCGGGGCTCTGAGTTTGACGAAGTACGAAACCGCTGAAGCAGCTCTTTGCTGCGCTCAACCAGCCATAACGTCCCGCGTATTGCCAGTTCACCGAGTTTGTCAGCCAGCCAAACCCAGGAAATGCCGGTCACCAGTGTCAAGCCGGTGCACAGAAAGGTCAGCAGCAGTAAGGTGGTGCCAATCAGATTAAAATAAGGCAATAACGAGCTACTAATCACGTCGCCGACAACGCCACCTGCGGAAAACGAATAAAGCTCTGAGAAATTCAGTGATGCCAGCGCGGCTGCCCCGACCAAGGTCAGAATCAAGCCAATTAAGCGTAGGCCAAGCGCCAGGTAATCGAGTTCTACCAGACGATGGGGTTGGCGGAACATCACATAACCCAGTCCAGCCAAACCAAAAGGGATCAGATAGGCAACAAAGCCAAAGGAAAACAATAACGCATCGGCGAACCAGGCACCAATGGCGCCGGCAGCATTCTCAATCGTGCCTTGATAGCCGGTTTGTGACCAACTGGGATCTGCCGGATTAAAGCTGACTAAGGCCAGAAAAAGAAATATCGCAAAGGCACCACATAAAATCAGGCCTACTTCGAGTACGCGTTGTGCACCGCTCATGATTGCGCCTGCGGTTGTTTGAGCACCACTGCCGTGTTCATCATTGTTGTTCCCTGTTAGCGTTTATTCTTATCGAAGAACCGTCGTTCTTTATTAGCTAGTGTAGCTTGTCAGCGCAAGAGATTCAGCTGTTTTACGACCTCTTTGCTAACCTTTTATCAGAACTTTATTTTCGTTTTTCACTTCTTCCATCACCACATAGGTACGGGACTCGTTCACGCCCGGCATCATCAGCAAGGTTTCACCCAGTAATTTTCGATAGGAAGGCATGTCCGGGACCCGGGCTTTAATCAGGAAATCAAAGTCCCCTGCGACCAAATGACACTCAAGAATTTCAGGTGTTTTCTGCACCGCATCACTGAATTCCGCAAACGAGTCTGACGAGGTGCGGGTTAGCGTGATTTCAACGAATACCATCAGGTTCGCGCCCAGCTTAGCTGGGTTGATGCGCGCATGGTAACCTTCAATCACACCCTCTTTTTCAAGCTTGCGAATACGCTCGCTACAAGCCGTGGGACTCAGGCCCACCCGGCGTGCTGTGGCAACGTTACTGAGGCGCCCTTCTTCCTGTAGTAGACGTAGTATTTTACGGTCAATTCTGTCAATAGTGATTTCGACGGGTTCTTCAGCTGAAAACATTATTTTTCACTATTCTTTATAGGTTTGACCATATTATAGACTGAAAACTATAGTAAAAAAAGTACGAAACAAACCACAAAGTTCGCCTATAATTGCCGCCGTAAATCCTCATGTTTCATTGACAACTTAGATGGGAAGCAGTCCATGTTAATTGGTGTACCTAAAGAGATTAAAAACCACGAATACCGTATTGGCCTCACGCCTGCAGCTGTGCGTGAATATGTAGCACACGGCCACGATGTGATGGTGGAAAATAACGGTGGTGCGGCAATTGGTTTTACCAACGAAGATTACGAGCTGGCCGGCGCGACCATCGTTTCCGACCCAGCTGAAATCTTTGCCAAAGCCGATATGATCATTAAAGTCAAAGAGCCGCAGCCGAACGAATGTATGCAACTGCGTGAAGGTCAAATCCTGTACACCTATTTGCACCTGGCACCAGATCCAACACAAACTGAGTTGTTGGCGAAATCTGGCGTGACTGCGATTGCCTATGAAACTGTAACTGACCGTAACGGCGGTCTGCCTCTGTTAGCCCCAATGAGCGAAGTTGCTGGCCGTATGTCGATTCAGGCTGGTGCGCACAACCTTGAAAAAGTAAACGGCGGTAGCGGCGTATTGCTCGGTGGCGTACCTGGTGTTGAGCCAGGTAAAGTTCTGGTCATCGGTGGTGGTGTGGTCGGTACTCAGGCAGCAAAAATGGCTGTAGGTATGGGCGCTGAAGTAACGATTCTGGATCGTTCACTCCCACGTTTGCGTCAGTTGGATGATATTTTTGCAGGTCGTGTGAAAACCATCTATTCCACTGTTGATGCCATTGATCACTTCTCACGTCAGGCTGACTTAGTGGTGGGTGCGGTGTTGATTCCAGGCGCTGCGGCACCTAAGTTGTTAACCCGTGACCACCTGAAAAACATGAAACCGGGCTCGGTTGTTGTTGATGTCGCGATTGACCAGGGTGGCTGTTTTGAAACCTCGAAAGCAACCACGCATCAGGAACCCACGTACATCGTAGATGACATCGTGCATTACTGCGTTGCGAACATGCCAGGTGGTGTGGCCCGTACTTCAACCATCGCCTTAAATAACGCAACCTTACCATTTGGTCTGGCGCTGGCGAACCACGGTTTAGCAGCGATGGAAAGCAACGAGCACCTGCGCGACGGCTTGAACATGCACAAAGGTAAAATCACCTACAAGGCTGTGCATGACGATTTAGGCGAGAAGCTTGGTCTGGAGTATCAGGACCCGTCTGACGCTATTCGCGGCTAATTCCCCCTGCCAGTAAATAGTTACACCTGTAGACCCGCACAATGTTTGCGGGTCTCTTGTTTGCGGCTGTTGTAATCCATACAATCGACCCCTATGTATGTAAGCATGTCGCGAATAAATTAAATAATAACGGAGTACATCGATTATGGCAGACGCCAAACATTGCCGCCTTCTCATTCTGGGTTCTGGTCCGGCCGGCTATACCGCAGCCGTTTATGCTGCGCGCGCAAATTTAAATCCGGTCATGGTCACCGGTATGCAGCAAGGCGGTCAGCTGACTACCACCACAGATGTGGAAAACTGGCCCGGCGACGCTGAAGGCCTGACGGGTCCGGATCTGATGGTGCGCATGCAGCAGCACGCGGAAAAGTTTAATACTGAAATCGTGTTCGATCACATCAACAAGGTTGATTTTAGCACTAAGCCGTTCCGACTCTTCGGTGACAGCAATGAGTTCACGGCTGACGCGGTCGTGATTTCAACGGGTGCCTCAGCCAAGTACCTGGGTCTGGACTCCGAAGAAGCCTTTATGGGCAAAGGGGTTTCTGCCTGTGCGACTTGTGATGGTTTTTTCTACCGCAATCAGAAGGTTTGCGTTGTCGGTGGTGGTAACACCGCGGTAGAGGAAGCGCTCTACCTGGCCAATATTGCCAGTGAAGTTCATGTTATTCATCGTCGCGAAGAGTTCCGCGCCGAAAAAATCCTGGTCGATCGACTGATGGAAAAAGCGGCCAATGGTAATGTGACCTTGCACCTAAACAAGACCCTTGATGAAGTTCTCGGCGACGACAGCGGTGTGACTGGCGTGCGCGTCAAAGATACTCAGGATGGCAGCTTGTCTGAATTGGCGGTCATGGGTTGCTTTATCGCTATCGGCCATCAGCCCAATACTGGTATTTTTGAAGGTCAGCTCGAGATGCTCGACGGCTACATTGTGGTGAGCTCAGGCCTGACCGGCAACGCCACCGCGACCAGCGTACCCGGCGTTTTTGCTGCTGGCGATGTCATGGATCATGTTTACCGTCAGGCGATTACCTCGGCCGGAACAGGCTGTATGGCTGCCCTGGATGCGGAACGTTATCTTGATGCGTTGACCAAAGCCTAGGAACTATCAGGCCGATGTTCCGCTTAGCGGAAAATGAGTTTAGCTTTCCTCGTCCGGAACTCGCTTTGCGTGAGCCAAACGGACTGCTGGCGATCGGTGGTGATCTACACCCCGATCGCCTGCTCAATGCTTACCGGCAAGGCATTTTCCCCTGGTTTGCGGACGATACTCCCCCCTTATGGTGGAGCCCTGATCCGCGTGCCGTATTTACCCCCGAGTCATTGCACCAGAGCCGCTCGATGAAGCGCTTCCGGCAACGTACCGGTTTTCATGTCAGCCTGAACCAGGACTTTGCACAGGTGATACAGGCCTGTGCTGCAAACCATGAGGCAGGTCCTGATGGCACCTGGATCACAGCTGAGCTGCAGCAGGCGTTTATTCGTTTGCATGAACTTGGCCATGCTCATTCCGTAGAGGTTTGGGCGGACGATGTTTTAGTCGGTGGCATGTACGGTATTGCCGTTGGCGATGTCTTTTGCGGAGAAAGTATGTTCCACGAGCGGAGCAATGCGTCAAAGCTAGCGCTGCTGGTATTCGCCGAACACTTTTTTGCGGCAGGCGGGCAACTGCTCGATGCGCAGGTCTCGAACCCTCATCTGAGCAGGTTAGGAATGCACGAATTACCGCGCCAACATTTCTTGCACCGACTGCGTGAAAGTCAGCAAGGAAAAGCTAAATTGACGCCCGGGTTTTGGTATTCCCGGGAGTTGCCACATAAATCAAGTGGTAATTGTTGCTGAAAACAGCTAAAATTCTGACCACTTTTTCTAGAGCATATGTTTTTAACTGAGATTTCGAGGATTTGAATGGCAAAAGAAGACAGTATTGAAATGCAAGGCACGGTTCTGGATACCCTGCCGAACACCATGTTCCGCGTTGAATTAGAAAACGGTCACGTGGTGACGGCACATATTTCCGGAAAGATGCGTAAACACTACATCCGTATTTTGACGGGTGATACAGTTACCGTGCAATTGACTCCTTACGACCTGACTAAAGGCCGCATTGTCTTCCGCGCGCGCTAAACGCAGCTGCCGCTAGCCCGTGGTTGAACCACGGGCTTCACGCTCACTCACCGCTAACTGCAAGCCGTCTTTACCGACGCTAACACGAACATTACCACCATTCGTGAGCTTGCCGAACAGGATCTCATTCGCCAGTGGCTTTTTCAGGTGTTCCTGAATCACTCGCGTCATGGGTCGTGCGCCCATAGCTTTGTCGTAACCCTTCTCTGCTAACCAGGCATAAGCCTCATCATTCAGTTCAAGACTGACCTGCTTGCGATCCAGCTGTGCCTGCAGTTCGGTGACAAACTTATCCACCACCTGGGCGATCACTTCCGGACTTAGATGGTTAAACCAAACGATACCGTCGAGACGGTTACGGAACTCCGGACTAAAGGTCCGGTTAATTTCGAGCATCGCGTCCGGAGCATGATCCTGCTGTTTAAAGCCGATCGACTGGCGTACGGTTTCCTGCACTCCGGCATTGGTGGTCATCACCAGGATAACGTTACGGAAATCAGCTTTGCGTCCGTTGTTATCGGTTAAAGTGCCGTGATCCATCACTTGCAGCAAGATGTTATAAATATCGCTGTGAGCTTTCTCTATCTCATCCAGTAAGACCACTGAATGCGGATGCTTGATGACCGCTTCAGTTAACAGACCGCCCTGCTCGTAGCCTACATAACCCGGTGGCGCACCAATCAAACGGCTCACCGCATGGCGCTCCATGTATTCGGACATATCGAAACGTTGGAACTCAATACCAAGAGCATTTGCCAGTTGTTGCGTGATCTCTGTTTTACCTACCCCGGTGGGGCCGGCAAACAGGAAAGAACCGATTGGCTTGTGCTCTTCGCCCAGCCCGGAACGCGATAAGCGAATCGCGGCGGTTAACTGATCGATGGCTTGGTCCTGACCAAAGACCACCAGTTTCAGGTTGCGATCCAGTTGCTTCAGCACCTGCTGATCCGAGCGCGAAACACTTTGCTCCGGAATGCGCGCGATTTTTGCAATGATTTGCTCAATATCGCCAACACCCACAGTCTTCTTGCGGCGTGATGGTGCCAACAAGCGCTGGCTTGCGCCTGCTTCGTCAATAACATCTATCGCTTTGTCTGGCAGATGACGTTCGTTGATATAGCGGGCCGACAGCTCTGCCGCGGCGCGGATTGCGTTTTGGGTGTAACGAATGCCGTGGTGGCCTTCGTAACGTTCTTTCAATCCCATTAATATTTTGGTGGTGTCATCCACTGAAGGCTCAGTGACATCGATCTTCTGGAAACGCCGCACCAACGCACGATCTTTCTCGAAAATATTCTTAAACTCACTGTAGGTTGTGGAGCCAATGCACTTCAGTTCGCCACTGCTTAACAATGGTTTCAGCAGGTTTGACGCATCCAGCACCCCGCCACTGGCTGCGCCCGCACCGACGATGGTATGGATTTCATCGATAAATAAAATGGCGTTGTCGTGTGCCTGCACTTCTTTGAGCAAAGCTTTGAAACGCTTTTCAAAGTCACCACGGTATTTGGTGCCGGCCAGCAAGCCGCCCATATCCAACGAGTACAGAGTGGCGTCGTTCATAATTTCAGGCACTTCGCCCTGCACAATACGATAGGCCAGACCTTCGGCGATGGCGGTTTTACCGACACCAGCCTCGCCCACCAGCAAGGGGTTGTTTTTACGACGGCGGCACAACACCTGCACACAACGTTCCAGCTCACCGTCACGCCCAATCAGGGGATCAATAAGACCGAGCCGTGCCCGAGCATTCAAATTGGTACAGAAGCGCTTCAGATAGCTCTGCTGTTCGTCTGCGGCGGCATCCTGCTGTTCATTGTCCTCGCCTTCTGGACGAATAACAGGATCATCGACCTGAGACAATCCGTGAGACAGGAAATGCACCACATCGAGGCGGGTAATATCGTGTTTGTTCAGCAAAAATACCGCGTGCGATTCCTGCTCACTAAAAATCGCCACCAGCACATTAGCACCGGTCACCTCACTGTTGCCGGAAGACTGCACATGGAAAACCGCACGTTGCAACACACGCTGGAAGCCCAGTGTCGGTTGCGTATCGCTCTCCGACGTTTCCGTATCAAAGGTCGGGGTACTGCGATCAATGTAAGATAAAAGCTCTTGTTTTAGCTTGGTAAACTCTAAGCCACAGGCACGCAAAGCCTTGGAAGCCTCAGGATTATCTAAAAGCGCCAACAACAGATGTTCAACCGTCATCAACTCATGACGACGATCCCGGGCGATGCGAAACGCATCGTTTAAGCTTATTTCTAAGGCTTTATTTAGCATCTAAGCACTCCTCAACTACGCCAGACGACTACGCTTCAGGCCCTTAGGCTTTTTCCATGGTGCACAGCAACGGATGCTCATGCTCACGGGCGTACTGGTTCACTTGCACTACTTTGGTCTCTGCGATTTCTGCAGAATAGACCCCGCATACCGCTTGGCCTTTATAATGGATGGTCAACATGGTGTCCGTAGCACGCTCCTGATCCATCCGAAAAAATTTGATGAGCACCTCAATCACAAAATCCATCGGGGTGTAATCATCGTTATTGAGGACGACCTTGTACATGGGCGGTGGCTGCAGCTTTTGTTTTTCGCTTTCGCGATGATGCACTGTGCCTTGCTGATGTTGGTCCATACTGCTCATAACGTCTCTTACCTATATATAGCCATAAAACCTGGATTTCGCTCACCCATAACTGAAATTAACAGTTTGGTCGTACATTAAATAATCAAATTGGGGCTTGACTCTGCACAGAACTCACCTAGAGTAAAACATGGCGTTAACAATTGACTTTTTCAATGGGGTCTCTGGGTTAATGACCATTCTAACAATAACTAAATAGTAAATGCAGAATAAAGGAAGTAGAAGTATGGCAACCGGTAAAGTGAAATGGTTCAATAATTCGAAAGGTTTTGGATTTATTGAAGCCGAAGACCGTGAAGGAGATATCTTCGCGCATTACTCAACGATTGAAATGGAAGGTTATCGTACCTTAAAAGCAGGACAAGACGTCGAGTTCCAACTTGAAGAAGGCCCTAAAGGTCTTCACGCCACGAACATCACGCCAGTGCAAAAATAATATCTTGCAACTGCTCGTTGCAAAAACGCCAGCAATCGCTGGCGTTTTTTATGTCTGGCTCGATACCTTTGCTGTCAGGCTTTGCTTAACTGTCGATACCAAAGTAGCGCCGCAGCTGATCACGCAGGTTCGGGGGCGTACCATGAATGGTGAGCTTGTCCGTATGCGGATCGTATTCGACACGTTCGCTTAAAAGCTCCTGATCAAAGGCCACACTCAAGCCGCCGCCCTGTCCCTGAAATTTCACTAACTTGCGTAAAGTGGTGCGATCAGTAGGAAATTCATCCACCAACGCGCGTTCCTGCTGGCTTTGGTTGAAGTCAGCGAAACTACGTTCGCGCGGCATGGCCTCATGCAACTGCTCTGACAGATCTTTTACTTTTACCGGCTCGCCTTGCTGCCACTGGTTGTCACAGATCTCGTACACGGATTTGCGCAGTTGTCTTGCTTCATCCGCCTGTAGTTGTTCTTCCTGGGCGTAACGCGATACGGTTTCAATGAGTTGCTGCGATTGTTTCTTTGGGTTCAAGCCCTCAGCACAGCCTAAAAAGTCCAGGAAGAAATCAGAAACTTTACGCCCTGCACGACCTTTGATAAACGAGATATAAGTCGTCGAGTCCGGCTCCTCCTGCCATTCCCGTAAATTAATCGAAGCGGCCAGCTGCACCTTGCTTATTGCGAGCTGCGATGAGCGATCCACACTTAGATCAGGAGCGATGGTGACACCGTCCTGGCTGGGCAGAAACGCCACGACCAGAAAGTCCTGCCCGCGTTCTGCATAGGTCGCAATCAACAAAAATCCAGGCTCAAGAATGCCGTAATGCTGCAGCTGCTGATGCAGGAGTTTTGCCGCCTGCTGAGAGAATTCAACAAATTCTAATTCGTGCTTGCGCCATTGCGCCAACAACTCTGGGAAATCGCTCTTAAGAGTGGTTTCCTGCTCATCATCAGCGTTCAGAAATCGTGCGTAGCCCTTACTGGGTTTGGCCTGATAAACCTCGGTGAGTTCGTCCAGAAGCAGGCTGACCTCGTCATTGATAGCCAATGTCGATGGCGCGACCCGTAAGCCAATCTGGCCGTCATTGGTGTAAAACTGGTGAATAATACTGTGTTGAACATCTGCTTGCATGGCTCTACTACTGTCCTTCTGCAATCCCTGTGATAAGATTGCCGGCATTCTAACATGAGAGGAAAATTTTCGATGCCAATCGTTTCAAAATATGCCGTCGAACAACAAGAGAAACTTCTTAATGACGTTCTTGAAACTTTGCAAGCGGAAGAAACACCGGTCGATCTGGCGCTGATGACGCTCGGCAACGCCGTCACTCATATCATTGCCGAACACTATTCGCCGCAGCAAGCACAGCAAGTCGCTGAACAATTTGGTAAAGTGCTGCTACAATCCTTAGGAAAAACAGCATAAGCTAGCGAATTCTTGGGCAAACACGCAGGGCAACTATGAGACAGCGCAGACAGCGTCGCGATAAAATAGCTCGATTGATCAGTTGGGGACATTGGTTCACCTTCTTCAATATTTTACTCGCCCTTGCAATAGGTACCCTGTATATCGAAGCCGCCGCGACGCCATCGACCTTTTTAGGTGGCATCTATATGGTGCTGAGCTGGCTCGGACATTTTGCCTTCTTGCCATTCATTGTCTTTATCTTGCTGGTCTTCCCGTTCTGTCTAATTATTCCCTATTCCAAAGTACTCCGTGGCATCGCAACGCTCGTCGCATCCTTTGGCCTGATTGCTCTGGTTGCCGATGCGCTGTTCTTCCGCCAGTACGGTTACCATCTCAACACCTATTCACTGTCACAACTGGCCGTCGATGCTGAAGCAGCGTTTGCCGGCGCCAGCTTTGTACTGCTACTGAGCATGCTGCTGGTGTTTGTCGTGTTACTGGTGTTTGAGTTGGCCCTGGCCAATATTGCCTGGAAACGTCTGGACCGGCTGCGCGCACGACATTGGGGTGCGTCGTTCAGCGCCGTTTTTGTACTTTGCTTTTTTACCAGTCATAGCCTGCACATCTGGGCTGATGCTGTGTTTTACACGCCTATTACTGCGCAGGATGACCTGTTTCCGGTCTCTTACCCTACCACCGCCCGTACTTTAATGAGTAAACAGGGCTGGTTGGTTGAAGAACGGATTCAGGCAACGGATCGCCTGCTGCGTGAAACCAATGCGATTCAACTGAACTACCCTACCCGCGAGCTGATGTGCGCACGGCAACCTGAACAGCGGAACACTCTGGTGGTGGTCTTCAATCATCTGACTCTGGCGCAGCAGCAACTGCTCGAGCAGGAGTTGCCGCAGTTACAGGAGTACGGCAGTACCGTGCTGGGTCAAACGAGTACCCAGGCGGGCTTATTCGAGCTTATCTATGGCCTTGCAGACATCTACGCGCCACCTGTATATGCAGCCAAAAAGCAGCCGGCGTACTGGCAGCAACTAACCGATTATCAGGTGAAGTTTGAAATTCAGGGAGATGCTGCTGCGTTTGCTCTGCCCGATTTTCTCAACCCCAGCGAAGCCAGTGGCTATCGCACTCGTATTGATGTGGTCTTAAGTACCGCTGTCGATACTGCCCTGCTTGAGCGTGTGCAACTTGCCCTGGCCGATGGGCACCACGTTGTCATTACCGGATTAACGCCGAACCAAGCCGTCAACCATGATGCTGAACCCTATGCCATGTCTCGCCTGCAGGTACCGCTTTATCACTCACCATCGTTAACTCTGCAACCGCAGGACGTGGTGATTCTGACTGATCTGATGCCGACTCTGGTCAATGGCTATATCAATTGCTCAGAAGGTGTACGGGCTTACGCAACGGGCAGAGATATTTCAACTACAGGTGCGCGGGAGTTCCCGGTCATGACCAGTTTCGGCCGTGATTTGGTGATTTATGATCGTGAGGTGACCTCAATCATCAACGGTAACGGCAGCATGCGTTCATTCGACAATGAGACCTTTGAGACCCGTCCGAATGTATCGCCGGCAACACCCGTACTGGTAGATGGCCTGAGACATCTGCAACGCTTCAGTGCTAAATCTGATGAATAAATAGGCAGTCGGTCAAGCTTCTCCGTCGCAGTACTTGAGTAATTGCTAAAAACCAGTAATATAACGCCCTCGGTCGGCGTGTAGCGCAGCTTGGTAGCGCACTGTCATGGGGTGTCAGGGGTCGGAGGTTCAAATCCTCTCACGCCGACCAATTTTAAAGGCTTGTAGCCTACCTTCCTTTCTTGTAATTCTTCAATTTTAAAATTTGGGGCCGATTTGGGGCCAGCATAGCCACCTGCTAACATTTATGACCTAAAGAGCCAGGCGACTTTTCCCAACCTCTAGGAGCTTTACATAGGTGTTGTGGCACCGACGGGCTTTATCATTCAGACATAATACGGTCTCTTGTGAGGATTCACTTAAGTCACCGAATTCATTGACCTGTTCGCTAGCTGTTACGCAGCTCATAAGCCCAGTTTTTTGGTAGGCTCCTCTACAGTTCTCGTTGATCGCATGCAGAAACTCATCGAGTTCGTTTAGTAACTCACTTTTTAAGCTTTCGAGCTCTGGGTCGTGAAAACTGGATCTCGTCGATTTTAAGAACATCTGGGCGTCATCTAGCTGCATGACCGCCCGATCGTAAAAATCGTTAGCAAAGTTGTGTTCTTTCAGCAAAACAACTCCAGAGCTCCCCTCCTTCAGCTTGGCTTCGAGTTCCTGGTACAATTTAATATCGCTTTTACGTTTTTCCTCACCATGCTTTTCTAATCTATCAATACGCGCTTGATCCCGTCTGGAGACAAACCCAAATACCCCTTTGCAAAACTCGGTCAACCAATCAAACACTTTTTTCCCTCCCTGACTTTAGTGAATTTTATTCTCAATCAACCGAAACTACCCTTAAGGCCCGGGGGGGTCAAATACCCCGGGGTATGGCATAAAAAAGTTTCTCCGCATGATGTATATATCTAGCGTAGATATTTTTATGAGATTTCATTTTTTGTACGACATGAACCGTCGCGCCGTAGGTTTAGTCTCACAGCTAATGACATTAAGATTAAGCGTGGCATAATGAACTGAATTAGGGAAAACAAAATATTAACAGGGCTCCGAAATGAACACTGAAAGCTACTCTCAAACCGCTTCTTTTATCTGGTCAGTGGCGGATCTGCTGCGAGGGAATTTCCGACAGTCCCAGTATGGACGGGTGATACTACCTTTCACCCTTTTACGCCGTTTGGAGTGTGTATTAACACCAAACAAGCAAAAGGTATTAGAGGCAGCAAAACAATATCAGAGTAAGAACGATGCAGCTCGAGAGCTGCTTCTGTTAAAAGAGTCTGGTCACCAATTTTTTAATGCCTCGCCTTTATCCCTGGCAACTTTATCGGATACTCAGACGGTCGAAGATTTAATATCTTACGTGCAATCGTTCAGTAAATCCGCCCGTGAAATATTCGAGTACTTTAACTTCGAAGAGTTTGTGCTGAAACTTGCCGAAGCCGACCTTCTCTACCAGGTCACTCAATTATTCGGATCCAAGATCGACCTATCGACCGATAACATTTCTAACTA
The DNA here is from genome assembly GCF_030466405.1 of Pseudidiomarina terrestris. Classification (GTDB taxonomy): domain Bacteria; phylum Pseudomonadota; class Gammaproteobacteria; order Enterobacterales; family Alteromonadaceae; genus Pseudidiomarina; species Pseudidiomarina terrestris. The sequence continues at coordinate 504,941 of NZ_JAGGJF010000002.1, forward strand.
TGGTATGGGAATAATATTCGAAGAACTGATCCGAAAATTCGCTGAGAGTTCCAACGATACGGCCGGTGAGCACTTTACCCCGCGTGATTGCGTCCATGCCGCTACCTCGTTATTGATGACCGGTCAGGAAGAAGTGTTATCGCCCAACAGTATCATTACCATTTACGACCCAACAGCGGGCACCGGCGGTTTCCTGTCGGAATCCGAAGAGTACATTCAGTCCATCAGTGACAAAGTTACCGTTAGTCTGTTTGGGCAGGAGCTTAACCCTGAGTCCTACGCCATCTGTATGGCCGACATGATGATCAAAGGCCAGCAGGTAGAAAACATCAAACTCGGCAACACCTTATCGAACGATCAGCTGGCGCATGAAAAATTCAAATACATGCTGGCAAACCCGCCTTTTGGAGTCGATTGGAAAGCCTCGCAGCGCGTTGTAAACGACGAGCACAAGGTAAAAGGCTTCGATGGTCGCTTCGGGCCCGGCTTACCACGGGTATCAGACGGCTCATTGCTATTTTTACTTCACTTAGTAAGCAAAATGCGTGATCCACGTGAAGGCGGCTCTCGCATCGGTATCGTCTTAAACGGCAGCCCACTGTTTACCGGCTCTGCGGGCAGTGGTGAATCTGAGATCCGCCGTTACCTATTGCAAAACGATTTGGTCGAAGCCATTGTCGCTCTGCCCACCGATATGTTCTTTAACACCGGTATCAGTACCTATATCTGGATCTTATCCAACGCCAAAAAGCCGGAACGTAAAGGCAAACTGCAACTGATTGACGGCAGTGATGATTACGAAAAAATGCGTAAATCGCTCGGTAGCAAGCGTAAATATCTCACCGATGACAATATTAAGGACTTAGTGCGTTTATACGGCGCCATGGAAGAAACCAAAAACAGCAAAGTGTTCCCCAACGAAGCCTTCGGCTATCGTCGCATCACTATTGAGCGCCCGTTACGGCTTAACTTCCAGGCCAATGACGAACGTGTCGTACGGTTAGATGACGAAACGGCACTGCAAAAGCTTAAAACCGACGATTTTGACCAAATGAAACAGGCCATTCAGCGCATCGATGCTGATACACTATTCACGAATCGCGATGACTTTAACAAAGCGCTGAACGCCCAACTCAAAGCAAACGACATAAAACTAACCGCCGCACAATTTAAAGCTGTGCTCAATGCTTTAAGCGAGCGCGACAGCGATGCTGATGTTTGTACCGACAAGAAAGGCAACGCAGAGGCAGACTCCGGCTTACGTGATTACGAAAACGTTCCGCTGACTGAGAACATTTACGAATACTTTGAGCGTGAAGTCAAACCACACGTGCCAGATGCCTGGATAGACGAAAGCAAGTGCGACCAGCAAGACGGCGAAGTCGGTATCGTGGGCTTTGAAATTCCGTTCAACCGGCACTTTTACGTATTCGAGCCCCCTCGCCCACTCGAAGAAATCGACACAGATCTCAAACAATGCACGGATAAAATCAAGCAGATGATTGAGGAGCTGTCGGCGTGAAATTACCTTCCTATGAAGAGTATTCTGCAACTGGCAGTTGGCTTGGTGAGATACCTACCCATTGGTTTAACTCGAAACTAAAGTATATTGCCGGATTTACGACCGGATTAACTCCCCCTACTTCAGACTCCTCAAATTACGATAGTAAAGAGAAGCCTTGGTTTCGACCCGAAGACTTGTCTGAAAAAGGCTCTTTGGAAATCAATGCGTCAAAAAAAATTAGCGCTAGTGCATGGAAAAAATTAAGACAGATACCCGTTGGCTCAACGTTGCTCTGCTGTATAGGTAGTATAGGAAAACTTGGTTATTTGATGAGAGCGGCAACTTCGAATCAACAAATCACCGCGGTGACTCCAAAATTTGACATAGTGAACCCTAAATTAATTTTTTGGATACTCGCTGCATCCCAACGGGAGTTAAAATCCTTATCTATGGGGAATGTCGTAAAAATTCTTAACTCTGACCGCCTCGGAGAGCTAAGGGTTCCACTTCCACCAAATAATGAGCAACAAAAAATAGCCCAGTTCCTCGACTACGAAACGGCCAAAATCGATGCGTTGATTGACGAGCAAAAGCGGTTGATTGAATTGCTCAAAGAAAAACGCCAGGCAGTTATCAGTCACGCGGTTACCAAAGGGCTTAACCCAGACGCACCGATGAAAGACTCTGGTGTTGAATGGCTTGGCCAAATCCCTGAACATTGGGAAACCACTCCAATCAAACATGTAACAAAAACTTTTGAACAAGGCTGGAGTCCTCAGTGCTTTAATGAGCCCGTATCCAACGAAAGTGAGCTTGGTGTTCTAAAAGTAGGATGCGTTAAACAAGGAAGATTCGATTACTCAGAAAACAAACGTCTTCCGCCTGAACTTAAATTTAAAAGTGAGCTTGCCGTCAAAGCAGGAGATCTTTTGATATCGAGAGCCAATACACGCGAGTTAGTAGGCAGCGCTGGTGTTCCGACAGTGAACCACGACAATTTGATGATTAGCGATAAGCTTTTTAGGTTGAAGCTAACCGGTCAAGCAATATCAAGATTTGTATGTTTTTTTCTAACGACAAAAGCGGCGCGAAAGCAAATTGAGCTAGCAGCAACTGGGGCAAGCGACTCAATGCTAAACATTGGTCAAGGAACAATCAGAGAAATGCCATTCCCTTGCCCTCCTGTTGAGGAGCAGCGTCAAATCGTAGATTACGTCGTTCGTGTAAATTGGCGACTTCTTGAGCTAGCGGGGGAAGCTCTCAAACTTGTCAATACACTCAAAGAACGCCGCTCCGCCCTAATCTCAGCTGCGGTTACCGGCAAAATTGATGTGCGTGACTGGCAACCGCCTGCAGGTTCCGATACAGTGGATTCAAACACGTCAATGCAAACGGAGAGGCATTATGGCTGACAGCAAAGAGCGTCAGTTTCAGACGGACATACTGAATAGCCTGAAAAAAGACGGCTGGTTAATTGGCTCCGCAGCCAAATACGATAAAGCCAACGCGGTGTATACCGAAGACTTAATTGGTTTCGTGAAAGACGCCTACCCCGACCGTTGGGAGCGCTTTTGTAAGTCTAACCCCGGTGACCCTGAAAAACTTTTAGTTCACGCCGCCGTTAAAGGCATGACCCGCGACGGCGCACTTCATGTCTTGCGTCACGGCTTTAAAGCCATTGGCGGCACCATCAAAGTCTGCGCCTTTCACCCCGACCATGGCATGAACCCCGATACCGAGCGCCGCTATCAGGCCAACCGTTTGCGCGTCGTTGAGGAAGTCTCCTACTCGCCCCATGCGCGTGAAGGCGACTATAACCCACGCATTGACCTGGTGTTTTTTGTGAACGGCATTCCAACCGCGACCATGGAGCTTAAAAGCGAGTTTAAACAAACCGTTGAACACGCCAAACGCCAATACAAGTTCGACCGTCCGGTAAAGGACCCCGTAACCCGCAAACCAGAGCCGCTATTAACGTTTAAGCGCGGTGCACTGGTGCATTTTGCGGTCAGTCAGGACGAAGTGGCCATGACCACCAAGTTAGCCGGTAAGGACACCTTCTTTCTGCCGTTTAATATGGGCACCCACGTAGGCGGCGCCGGTAACCCGCAAGCCGCCTCTGAGAGCAGCTACGCCACCAGTTACCTATGGGAGCGGTTGTTTAACAAAGACGCCTGGCTGAAAGTCATTGGCCGCTTTATGCACCTCGAAGTTGAAGAGAAAGAAAACTTCGACGGACGCTCACAGAAAAAAGAGACGCTGATATTTCCCCGCTACCATCAGTGGGACGTAGTGAACCAGCTTATCGATACCACACGCCGTGAAGGTCCCGGCAGTAAGTACCTTATCCAACACAGTGCTGGCTCGGGTAAGTCCAATTCAATTGCCTGGACAGCGCATCAATTATCCTCACTGTATGCCGACGACGGCTCAAAGTTGTTTAATTCCATTGTGGTGGTCACCGACCGCACCGTACTCGACTCGCAACTGCAAAACACCATCCGCCAGTTTGAACACGCCGACGGTGTGGTGCGGGCTATTACCCGCGATGTTGGCAATAAAAGCAAGTCTGAGCAGTTGGCCGAAGCGCTACAGGAGCAGGTGCGGATTATCGTTGTGACCATCCAGACCTTCCCGGCGTTGTACGATGCCATTGATAAGTACCCTGCTTTGCAAGCCGGTAATTACGCGATCATTGCGGACGAAGCCCATTCGTCACAAACCGGTGCATCTGCGAGTAAATTAAAAGCCTTGTTGGGTGCTGACCGCCCCGAAGGCGATGATGTCAGCGCTGAAGAGCTGTTAGACGCCGCCGTGCAGGCGCGGATGCCGAACGAGCGCATCAGTTACTACGCATTTACCGCGACACCAAAAGGTAAAACGCTCGAACTGTTCGGTCGCCCGGACGACCCGCATTCGCCCATTAGCGACGACAACAAGCCCAAGCCGTTTCATGTGTATTCTATGCGTCAGGCCATTGAAGAAGGCTTTATTCTCGACGTACTGAAAAACTACACCACTTACGCTACCGCCTGGAAGATTGCTCATCCCGAGGGTGAGGACAAAGAAGTCGACAGTAAAAAAGCACGCATTAAGCTTGCTAAGTGGGTTCGCTTGCACCCTTACAACATTAACCAGCGCGTTGAAATCATCGTTGAGCATTTTCGGGAAAACGTCCGTCATTTGCTAAACGGTCAGGCTAAAGCCATGGTGGTTACCGCCAGCCGTCAGGAAGCGGTGCGTTATCAGTTGGCAATGACCAGTTACATTGTCGATAAAGGCTACCAGGACGTACATGCGCTGGTGGCTTTCTCCGGTGAGGTTCCCGCGGATGATTACATTACTGAGAGCGTGACCGAGTACGACAAAAAATTAAACCCGGGTTTGAACGGCCGTAAGCACGATAAAGCGCTCGACTCCGACGACTTTAACGTGATGATTGTGGCCAATAAGTACCAGACCGGTTTTGACCAACCTAAACTGTGCGCGATGTACGTTGATAAGAAGCTACAAGGCGTTGAATGTGTGCAAACCCTGTCGCGTTTAAACCGTACCTTCCCGGGTAAAGACCAGACCTTTATTCTGGACTTCTTTAACAGCGAAGAAGACATTCTGGAGTCGTTTAAGCCCTACTACACCACGGCAGAGCTTGAGTCGGTTACCGACCCGCACATTCTGTTCGACATTATGAGCAAGCTTGATGAAGAGCACATTTACGAATGGTCGGAAGTTGAGAAGTTTGCAGAGGCATTTTACGACCCGAAAGCGCCGGCTGCAAAGTTAGGTTATTACTGCAAACCTGCCAAAGAGCGGTTTATGGCAAGGTATAACCACGCCGTTGATACGTTAAAGCAAGCCAAAGATATGCTGAACCAGGCTCGTATTTCGGGTGATAAGGTCAGCATTAATAAAGCCGAGGACTCGGTTAAAGCCGCCGGTGAGATGGTCGACCAACTCGACCTCTTCAAGAAGAACCTGAACAGCTACGTGCGGATGTATGAGTTTCTATCACAGATAACGCCATACAACGATCACGAGCTCGAGTCGCTGTGCGTGTACGCAAAGCACCTGCTGCCATTGCTGCGTGTAGAGCGTCTCGACGACGAAGACGACGTTGACCTGTCAGGCTTAACTCTGACCCACTACCGCACCACTAAAAAGGCTGAGAAACAACTGAAGCTCGGTGAAGAAGACGTTGGCTACCTAAGCTCGGTGAAAGCTGTCGGCAGCGGTAAGCCCCACGACCCAGAAAAGAAAAAGCTTCAGGAAATCATCGAAGCGTTGAATGACTTATTTGGCGCGGAAGTTGGCGATGAGCACAAACTTCGCTACGCCGAGGGCATCGCAGGACGCTTGCGTGAAGACGACGAAGTCATGGCCCAGGTCAACAAACACTCCGAAAGTGAAGTCATGCATGGGCTACTGCCACAGCGTCTATTAGACCGAGTTGTTGATTCGATGGATGACCATGAGAAGCTGTCGATGGAAGTGCTGGAGAACCCAACTGTTAGAGATGGCTTTGCTAGGCTGATTCTACGACTACTTTTGAACCGAGATACCCAAAATAACGAGAGCTTTTGATGAAGAAGCCTAGCAGAAAGCACCGCAGGTATGTCGTCAGGCTAAACATACGTCTTCGCCACTCCAATACCCTGAATAGAAGAAGCTATTCACGAGACATCTACTCGCCTAAATCAAGATCGGCGAAAAAGCAATTGCTTCGTAAAATTGAAGAGTATCGAGCACTTAAGGTTGAGGTAGTCCAATTAAGCAAAAGAACGCTCGAAATTTGGTTGCCAGAGACGATGAATTTTTCATATCAATATGAAATTACTACGGCTTATATAAAGGCTATTCGCTATTTTGTCGAGCGTACACGCGAGAGGGATTGCAAGGTTTCGTTAAGAAGCATACGATTTGATCGTTTAAGAAAAGTATCAAGTTCTGCAGCTCTGGTTTTAACATCAGAAATTTCACGCTGGGACGATAAAGTAAGCAACACACTATCTCCCGACTTGTCTAAATGGTCTCCTGAGATTATTGAGCAGTTTCAAGAGCTAGGGTATTTTGACTTATTTTCTCAGTCACCAAACCTTCCCAAGCATGAAAAACTTTCCTCGATTAAGCTACTTCCCTATATCAAAGGAACATGTGGCGACCATGCAAAATCAAGGATATTAAAAGCAGGAATTCAAAGCCTACTTGGCAAGGGAGTTCAAAAGTGGGCATTTCTTCACAGTGGATTAGGTGAGGCTATCACAAACGTTTCTCACCATGCGTATCCGTTACCACAATATGACAATGAACCGAAAAACTGGTACCTGACTGCGTCATTCGACGAAGGTAAAAGAGAACTCAAAATTTCGTTTTATGATCAGGGGATAGGAATTCCGAACACACTGCCTTCATCTACAATGGGTGAATATGTTCAAAAATATCTTAGAAGGCTAAAGCTCGGTAGGCACGATGCAATAATGATTCGAGCTGCGCTTGCATATGGGAGGACTCGTACCCATGAAGAGGATAGAGGCAAGGGACTACAGGATATGTTAAACTTTATCCGCCAAGTTGGTAGCGGTTATTTGTCGATTATCAGCGCTAAAGGCCTTTGTAAAGTTGATATTAAAGAAATGAAAGAGTCCGTAAAGACCCATCGATTTGACAATGCATTGCCCGGCACGTTGATAATTTGGAGCGTAGCCATCCCTTAACGGCAGGAAACATCATGAAGTACAATGTAGGTATAGAATTTTCTCCGGACCCCGCGGGTCGCTTCTACACGGATGGAGATGCGAGCGGCGAAAAGTTCCGTGAAGAGGTATTAAAAGGCAAAATCAGCAGTATTAATGCTGGCGAAAAGCTTACCATTATACTTGATGACGGCGTCGAGAGTTACGGTTCATCCTTTTTGTCTGAAGCCTTCGGGGGACTTGTTAAATACGGTTATTTTGAACCTAAATTTTTACTCGATACGCTTCGGTTTGAATATTCCGATCCTGAATTCAAATTCTTCGAGGACAGAATAAAGGAATACATAAGTGATTCATCCTTTGCGTCTAAGGAGTACATTTCGACGAAGGAGTCAGGTAGTGACAATTGAGTGGGTACTTTTGGGGGCGATTGTTGGTGCTTTTTCTGCCTTTGTTTTTAACTTACTTCTTTGGTTCATATCTCGGAAAGCGGCAAAAAAAGACGCTACTCAACAAATTCTGTTAGAAACCCTAGAGCCAGCGTTGGAAGAAGCTATTGAGTACTGGTCGGGTAGCTTTTCTGGGAACCAAGCGAAAAAATTATTAAGCGAGGCGAAATTGAAGCTTTTGGTTAAAGCTCAAACAACCTTGATCGATAATTTCACTAATTCCTTTTCCAAAAAATTGTTAACTTCCAACAAGGTAACTCTCGAAAATTTTAAAAGTGAAGCATTTGAGCTCGTAACAGGAGGGTCCTTTGAAAGCATAAACTGCAAAGACCTAAAGCGATGCAAACGAATAGCTGTCACTTACACCAAAGTGATTTTGATTATCAAACGTTGCTCTTGATCTGAGTCTTGACAACACCTGCGCTCTTGGTGCGACCCCGATGTAGATTGTCGAGCAGTTAGTTTATATCGAAATTTCAAAGCCTCTAGCGGTGAGGCTGATAAGTCTAGACGCTATGCAAGACAAAACGCCGACTGAGCACAGCCCTCTCCAATATTTAGAAGCGGTCTTTCTTGTAAAACGTCAAGTTCATTTTCTTTTATTGTTCGCAGTATATAAGTGTGCTGAATATAACCGACATATTGTCGATTTGAAAAACAGAACTTCCGTTTTTCCGTGTCTGATTTGCAAGGTAGGTGACTTTTTAAGAATCAGTTGAAATAGATATAAGAAGCTAAAAAGTACCACCTAATAATCGTTACGGAAAAACGGAAGTTTATAGAGAACAACTCGGCGAGGCCTAGTATATCGGTAATTGCTTATTCCGACCAATGTTGCACCCAGTCGGAATAAGCGGTCATTTTGCGGAATTATTCTTCGGCGTTATCGATTGTATCGAGATCGATGACGTAGAAACTTCGTTGCTTGGCTCCAAAGTTTTTCGTCGAGGTCGAAGCAAACTTCTTCTTGTTCACCTGGCGACGCTTCCCATCGCGCATCTCTGATTGCGTAACCAAGCACCCGTTCTCCCTGAGTGCCGCCAATATCTGTGCTGCCGAATACTCGTTATCGAGAAGCGACCGAAGCGTCTCTGGGTCCGGTATCAGATAATACACTCCGAGATCGAATTCTGCCGCTGGATCCACCGCATCGTCAGAAAAATCCTCGCCCATGCGACCATTTAGATAGTTTAGAAACGCCGTTTCGTCTTTAGGGAGTCGATAACCCAGCTGCCCTACCACATTCTCTTGACTCATGTAGGCCGGTATACGTGACGACGCATAAGGATATGGGAATCGCTTCGGTTGTGCGATGAGCGTCGAATAAAGGCGAGCCATGATACGTTGTGACTCTGTATCTTCCATCGTTCCGCGTTGCTCGAAGTATCGTTTCGCCATAAATATCGCTGCGTTAAACGCTTCATCTTTTGACCAACCAGTGATCCCGCAATCGGTTGCTAACTCTCCCGCTGCTGCCACTAGCGCAAAACGATCGATAACGCGTAATTGCTGCGAACCTAACGGGCCAACCTTTTCGCTTATTTCGCTCACAAAGCGCTCCATACGGCTCTTAATCTTGCGTTCTAAGCCATCTCTATGCTCAACCAGCCACTTCAACCATTGAAGGCCCGCCGCTCCACACAGACGGCATGTGTTCGCTTTGAGGTGTTCAATCATCTCTTTGTGATTATCATCAAACATGCTCGCATCATGTACTACGCCAGTTCTGAAAACGATGTCTATGTTGGGCAGTCGAACCTCGGTCCCTGCGTCAAATGGCTTGTTTTCAGCTTCAATGAAAGCTTGGGTTGGCTTCTCTCCCGTCGAGAGAACCAGTGTTCGAAAGTTTCGTTTCGACTGGGCATCGCCATTTTTATTGGCTCTTCCTTTGCCCTGGTTGTTGCCGAGCATCATAATTGTGTCGATGAGCGCCTGAGCATTCCTGATTTGCCGCATGTCATCAAGCGGAAGCAACAGGTTGTTGTATCGCGCCAATGACACTTCGATACTGTTGTCGGTTTGTCGCCAGGTTTGAAGGTAAGTCGGGTGGAGTGATGGACCACCACTGCTTGGCTTGCCGTATATGGACGCTGCGACTTGCAAGGCGGTCGATTTACCTTTGCTCGACGCTCCAAACAGGTGAAACCCACCGCCATCTTGACCGACAATTTCGAGTAACGGAGCAGCAAATGCTACGGATGCGCTGAAGGCCAAAACCGGATTCCCGATACACACGCGTCCAACCTTTTCTCGCCAGTCGTCTAAACTGCCCGAGACAAACAGTGGAACCGCCTCTTCGTTGCTCGAGAAAATGACTTCGTCCTCACATTCTTGCGGTTTAAGGGTTTCGTCGGGCAGAACGAAGCAAGCGTCAAACCAACCGACTTGGGATGTTGTATGCGCTATTTTGTTGGTTTTGAAGCCACCCAAATACTTTGCGACGGCATTCTGTTCTCCGGGAGTGACGGATAAGCCATCGCTCTCTAGTCTTTTCACGAGATCGCGCGGTTCGTGGAGTAGGCTCCGGTCGTAAACGCGCGTAACCAACTTGCCGCTGAGAGTGCGAAAACTCAATACAAACCCACCTTTGCCACTCTGGCGAGACTCGGTCCAGGCCTTGATGAAGCATTGATTGCATATCTTGATACGCACAGTACCGCCGTCGTCATGTTGTTTGACGTCGCGATAGACCCCATCCGCCTCGATTTGGAACCCAGGAGAATAAACCTTTACGGGGTTCAACCAGCCCGCGTCAGCTGCGCGTTTAAAGAGCGAGCCCTCGGTGACTTTGGCACCTGTATACCCAACGGCAAACGACTTCATACGTTCGAGCTCATTTCCCGTGCTACCCGGGGCGCTTAGGCATAACTCTTCGAAGAGCTCCTCAGAAGCCTCCTCGTTTGAGGTGCGTTGGAAGTTGGAGAACACCGCCGCAAGCTCCTCAAAGGTAGCGTTATCACTGCAATAGTCAGTTTCGCTAATGAGGAACTTGGCTGCTGATTCCAGTCGTTCCAATAACCGGCGACCAATCTCCCCCTGATAGTTGAAGGTTTGGTCAAAATTGTCTTCAGGCTTTGAACGACTTTCAAACTCAGCTTCCTGCTCAGGTTTGCATAACACATCCCCAATAAAATCAAGAATCTCCTGGCGTGAGTATCGCGTCTCATTCAATCGAACTAGCCGACTAATGAACCTATTTTCATTTTTACCAATTTCGGGACTGTGGATGAATCCGGGGACCCGCATGATGCGCGCTAGGTCTTTGATTGAAACGTCCGGCTGCAGCTCAGTGAACTTGTTCTGCAACGCGATCTGAAACGGGGTGAATTCCGCGAGCGAGATAACGCCTCTAGATTCTAGAAGCCAATAGCAGTGGTATTTACCGGGGCTCGTTTCAACGACAATGGATGGCGGTAAACTCATTGCGTCAATTGCCTCTAGCGAAATAGCATGAGGTTGATCGAAGTCCAAAAAGAGAGCGCTAACTCCGACAATGTGTTGGTTTGCCACGCCACTGAATCGGTTTTCTTTAGCATATTCACGTTCAACAGGGTTCACTGTCATGTAAACCGCTAACCCACGCTCATTGAGCGACTTCAAAATGTCATATAGAGACTCGCCATGACTACCCACTTGCCACTTCTTCGGAGCAAAAATTCGATTTAACGCTGGTCGCTTCTCAAGGGCCGACTTTGGTGACAGCATCCTAAAGCAACGGGGTCCAGTAGGGTTTATTAGGTCAACAAATAAACGCGCCTGTTGTTCGGGCGATAAGTCTAAAGTATTTTCTGGGGCGAATAACTTTGTGGTTGCCATGTGTTAACCCTCCTTCTTTGCTTCGAGCCAAGCGTTCAGGTCTGACACAAGGTAAGCAACGCCCCGTTTGCCGAGCTTGATTCGACGCGGGAAGCTAGAGTCAGTTTGCTCAAGATCCCACAGCGTTGTCGGAGAAACTCCGATATAGCGAGGGACATTTACTCGACGGATGGTAACTGATTCTTTCAATTGATTAGCATTCATAAGTAATCCTCAATTTTAAATGAAAGCCCGCGATACTGGTTGTATTCGCTGGGCTTTGAGGACTATCGGAGGGATGTACCGACACTAAGACCAAAGTGTCGGTGTCGGGATTAAAAAATTTTAGACTTTAGATACCGTTCATATGTGCGAACTAATGTTCTCTTACTGTATTGCTTTGAACCAGATGAAAATTTACCCAAACCCTCGACCATGATTCCATCGTCGAGAAGTTCGCCGTTCGTGTCCTCGAGCGTAACCTCGAGCTCGACCTCATCTAATCGTCGCTTCTTTGTCGATTTGGGTGTAATGACCTCACAGCCTCGTAAAGTCAAAGTTTCACAATTTGCTAAGCTGCGGCACCATTCGTAAAACCCATTAGGTGATCGTTTTTTATTCGTGCGAATGTATTCGAAAACCAAGCGTGCTGAAGCATAAAACGCTCCAGCCCGGGTTGTATTTGTCTTCCGCTTCCGAATACTTAAATCGCGATTACGCTCTTGTGCATCTTCTAGCGCAGCGCGATTGGCTCTAAATGCGAACTCTTCATCCGCCAATCTTCGATAGTTGAAGTCGAGGCTGGAATTCATCCGCGCAGCGGTCAACTCGTCTTCTTCCATTTTCGCGAGCATTAATTTGTGCCTAGCTAATGTGAGTTCGTGTTCCGTTTCAGCATTTTCAACAGCAGCCAGAAGTTCATCGAACTCGGATGGGCGACGGATCTGTCTCGAGTCCCACACCGCCAGAGCTCGCCGTTGAAAAGAAGCCTCTCCTTTTTTCTTTCCGTTATGCGGATAAAAATCTAAGTCGCGTGCCACAAGGTGATCTTCACCGGAGGCGCTGCAACTAAGTTGCTTGCGGTGTACCTCAACCTCGCTATGCTCTTTTATCGGATGGTCGTTCATCGATGTTTTACCTCCTTCGCACCTGGAACGTTGTTGCTGACCTTACAAATCGATTGGCTGTAACTTTGAATCACCGCTTCTGCGGTGTCGGGCAACAGGTGCCCATAATTTTGCTCGATCATGTGCGTCGACTTATGCCCAACGAGTTTTGCGATGTGCAGAAGCGGAACCCGATTCATGACCAAAGATGAAATGAAGTGGTGACGAAGACTGTAAAACGCCAAACCGGAGGTTAGTCCGCCGATACGTTTAACGTGCCGCCAATGCTTGTCATGCGACTTTTTAGCTAAGCGGCCACCTGAGCCATTCGGAAATACGTAACCTTGCTCAGGCTGCCCTTGTTGCTCGTGCCACGCTTTCAATACGGCACGTAATCCCTCAGACATCGGATGCTTCACCGAGACCGGTTGGTCCCCTTTATCCCGTGTCTTCTCGGGAACCGCCGTTACGATGTTGAAGTTAAAATTCACAGCGTTCGCACTCGTCGCCTCCCAACGCAATCCATAAATATCCCCGGGTCGCATACCGGTGTAGAGTGCGACCCAGGCAAACGGAATAAACCAATGAGGGTATGCAACCTGGTCAAGATCGCAAAGATATGGCTTACCATGCTTGATACTCCGACGTCGTTTGGCTCTTAGCTCCTCAGCGTAGCCATCAAGCCCTTTGATGAGGCTCGAGAGCTCTTCGGGTGTCAGCATGCGCCGGTTGTTGTTGGTTGCGAGATAACGCTTGTCTCGCTCCTCTGCCGACAGCTTGCGGACATAGACATTATCCAGGGGATTGATCTCAATCACCGGGTAATCGATAGGGTCATCTTTTTTACGGCCCGCTGCGTAGTTCAGCATGGCTTTGAATGCACCCAAGTCCCGAACGAGCGTCTCTCGACTAATGGTTTTGCCGATCTCAGCTTTCTCTTTGCGCCGCATCGTCTCCCACTCTCGAATATCTTCGGCACCGAGCTCATCCATGTTGCGATCGAAAAGGTGTGAGAAGTTAGCCTCGATGATTTGGCATGTTCCATAGCCGTAGCGCGAACGCATCTTGTGCGGCTTGTAGATGTGCTCAAAGAAATGCCCGACCTTTTTGACACGCCCTTTCAGTCGCTCTTCTTCAGCGGCTCTCGTTTCTGATTTCAACTTAAAGCGATGAAGCGCTGGATCTTCGCCTCTCGCAAGCATGTGAGAATACTCTAGAGCGATGCTCGCCATGGACTGTATATGCCCACCCTGCCCGTCGCCTGTTAAGAGCCGACCTAGCTTCAGCTTCCGGCGTTTGCCATTGGCATCTGTATATCGGAAGTACCAGCTGGCACCCGACTTGCCCTTCCGAAGAAAGAAGCCATTGATCCGTGAACATCCAAGTTGAACATCGAGTCCATCTTGATTCAGGAACTTGCTAATTGAGCTAATAGTAATGGAGGTGAGCTTTTCTTTTACCGACCGCATGATCTTGCTCCAAATCAGCGGCCCCAAAAATTTGGGGCCAATCTGGGGCCAGTATAGCTGAACTTTACAGAATTCGACAAGATTCAAAGAGAGTCTTTAAAAACCAAAAACCCTTTATATTCTTTAGCTTTACGCTAAACATCGTCATTTTCAAAGGCTTTGTCCAGGCCCCAAATCTCGTCATGGGGTGTCAGGGGTCGGAGGTTCAAATCCTCTCACGCCGACCAATTTCTCACCTCTTGTTATCTGTTAATTCCCGTAAATACTTAGCTAACTCCTGAATAATCTTTTGCTTGTCCAAATCCGGCTGATCCTGCATGACCGGCGCCAGGATTTTTTCAATGTTGCGGAACCCGTCGCGGGATAACCGGTGTTCTTTCGCAATCGCCACCGCATCTGTCGCAGCATGGCCACGCTGACTGAGCTGCTCCAGCAAATACAACTGCCGCCCGGCAATGGTTGCCAAAGTAGCAGGGTCAACACCTAACTCACGCTCCCCCTGGATCCGTTGTTTAAGCTTTTCGCCGAAATGTCGCCAACTTTGATACAGCCCCCCGGCCGCAGCCCCTAAGGCAGCCGCCAGACCGAGACTCATGCCCCCAACCATCAAATCGATACCAGCTCCTGCAGCAGCACCTGCACCGACACCAAAGCCGGTATCTTTACTCCAGACTTTAAGTGTGTCACTGGCAAACAAGTCATCATGCCATTGGCCCGAACCAATATCGACTAACTCGAACACCGCATCGTTCGGCAAAAAAGCAAAGCGCGCCAGCAAATCCTGAACCGCTTCATGCTCACGCCGTCGGACTCTGTTCTGTAACGCAGCAACCTCTCGCTCAAGCACATCTTCGTTAGCATCAAGGGGTACTCTGTGGCGCATGCCGGCAACATCGGTCAACATTTCAGCTATCGCCTGTAAGGCGCGCTGACGGCGCTGCTCCCGCTCGCGGTAACGATGGGCAATTAACTTTTCTAACTTCGGTTGTGCACTGGGTAAAACCACCGCCAGACTTTGTAGTAACTGCCGCTCGCCACCTTCAGGCGGAGTAACGGTGTCAAACGCCACCACTGCATGTAAATTCAACTTCGCTAACGCCTGCTGCCAGTCACGCTCCCGATTCCCATGCGCGGCGGTAAAATTCAGGACCGGCAATAAGGGCTTACCGCAGCGGGCCAGCACATGCAGCTCATCCTGATATTTAGGCAACACCGGGTCACGACAATCAATAACGTAGAAGGCAGCATCGGACTGCAGCAGTTGCCGCATGACTTTCGCTTCCTGAGCAAAGAGCGTCTCCGCCTCTGGCTGCGCCAGGAACGCGCGAATTTGCGCGGGTCCATCATGCCGATATTGCTCGCCGAGCTGGTCAAGTTCGGCATAGAGATCCGAGCCGGATTCTAATCCGGGCGTGTCGTAAAAACTCATGATTTGCGCTGTGTCTAAACTCACCCCTTGTTCAAGCACGTTACGCGTGGTACTTGGCCGTTGGTCCACTTCGCCGAACTCACGGCTTTGTAATAAGGTCCGCAATAACGAGGTTTTGCCGGCGTTGGTATGACCGACCACCGCTATTTTTAACATGGGATCAGAGTGTGACATGATGAACTCCGTAACGATCAAGCAAGCTTTGCCACTGGCTCAGGTAGGTGTCGCCCTCGGTGGTCACTAGCTGTACCCGAAGGGTGCGGGTGAACGGGGCAAGTTTCGCTAAAAATCGTAAACTACTGCGATCAGGAGTCAGATTTGCCGCGATCCTCATTGCCACCTCTTGTCGCGGCTGCTGCTGCAACTCATCCAGCAATGCGCGCTTACGCGCATGACTGTCGATGACACCAAAATTAGCAGCTGCGGAGCCTTCGCCCCACTTTGGATTGGCTTCGTAATCGAGACTTGCAACGAGCTGGCCCTGGCCTTGCTCCGCGTAATTAAACTGCAGGCCTTCGTGCTGCTGGCCCTGATCAGGGTCAACCACCTGCGGCTGATGTTGCTGTTGACGCAGCGCCTGTACCACCGCGACATGTCCCGGGGCGCGCTCGTCCAGACGCATGCGGCGTACTTTCACCGCAAACCAGACGAGACTGAGCAACACCAATAGCGCGCGTGGCAGGATAGCGTAGACCAACACGCAGCTGGCCAGCCAGCGCCCCGCTAAATTGGCAAACTCGTTATCACCGCCGGATTCCGTCGGTAACGGCACCTGCGTATCGAACAGCAGACCGGGGACTGAGTTCAGCAGCTCAGCGATCGCCACCAACTGTGGATGCTGCAAAATTGTCGTTGCCCAGTGGAACTGATAGTCATTAAAACTGAGATACAGCAGTAAGGTAAACCAACTACTGAGGCTGATGAGTAACCAGAAGCCGTGAGAGGCCAACGCCATTAGTGGGGCTAACAGGCGTTGTTGCTGCACATGACGCAGCCAGGCTTCACTCAGTGTTATCGGGCGCTCACTCAAGCCGGACTGCTGCGACGTCTTAGTCCCCAGCCAATTCATCACCTGTAAGCCGACAGCGGTAATACCGTGAGGCTTGTGGCTATTGAAATGAAGCAGGAGCCAGAGCAACAGCATAACTAGATTGGGTAACAACAGAAGAATCAGAGCGAACAACAGTGACAACGGCTGCGCTTGGGTCAAAACAGCCTGGGTGGCCAGCATGCCAAGTATCAGCGCGGTAAAGCCCATAACCACCGTGAGTAACCGTCGGTTGCGTTGCCAGGCATTCAGCTGGGTTGCAGTGCCGCGCCGCTCAGCGATGCGCACAGCACGCGTAAGCAGCTGCTGACGGGTGCTTTGTGAGGCATCTAACTCGCGCAGATCCAGCGCTTGCAGCTGTTTCGGCAAATCGGCCTGATCGTGCTGACGTTGATACTCGGCTAACCAGAATTGTTCAAATCGCGAAAAAACCAAGGAGAGCCTTCCCTGTCCGATGGAGGAAGGTTTAAGATACTGGAGCAAACTAAGCAGGTAAAGAGGCTTTTACGGCCTGTTACAATCGCGTGCGTTGCTGGCAGCTTGCTGTTTGTAGTTGTTGGTCCACCGCAACGTAATGTCCATGCGGACACTCCAGTTTAAGTTGGGTCGGATCTTTTTCCGTAGCTTTGCGCTTCAGTTCGCCTGCAACCTGGCCTAAATCGACGTCTGGCATCAGGTGCGCGCCGAACCCGCCAACGTAATACTGGTAAAAGGCAGCGGCAAAAATAGCTACTATCAATAACTTGCGCATTCTGTTTTAAACTCCACTAACGAAATGGGGCTATATAAGGTGTGCAAGCCCCATTACTCTAATAGCAGTGTATAAAAAAAATACAAATTTATCCGTTAATTTTCGGTAAAGGAAGCGTTCCAAACCTGCTTATCAACGACGTTGCGCCATTCATTCGCTTTTCTCAGCAAGCCTTACTGCCGTGCCATACACCAGCAACTCTGCCGCGCCCTGCGCCAGCATTGAAGTGGTAAAACGACAACTCACAATAGCATCGGCTCCTAACGCCCGCGCCTCATCCACCATCCGATCCAGAGCTTGTTCCCGGCTTTCTGCCATAAGCTTGGTGTAATCATTGATTTCCCCACCGACAATATTGCGAAAGGATGCGAGAATATCGCGGCCAATATGCCGGGCACGAATGGTATTGCCACGGACGATACCGCACGTTGAAGCGATGGTCTCGCCGGGGATGGTTTCGGTGGTTACAACAGGAATGTTTTTCATAATTTCACCTTTTTATAATTATCAGTTCTCGCTGCCATCACGCGCTGACGCGCCACATAAATGAAGAGTACAACGGCGCCCAGAATCATGGAGCCCATTGCCAGCCTGACCCAAACTGGCAGTTGTGCATCGGTCAACAGCTGGTACCCCGCGTAACCGAGCAAGGGCAGCACGCCAAGTAGCAGCAACAGCCAGCCTAGCAGCGGCCAGAATCGCACCGCCCTGTTCACTGGTGGCTGGTGTAACGGATGGGTCGGAGCAATGCCCGCACGCAACTGCTGTTGCATACCTTCTAACTCGGTATACAGCCGCTGGCACTTTGCACACTCGGCTATATGCAGCTGTAAATGTTGCTGTTCCTGCTGGGTCAGCTCGCCATCGAGCGCCCCGCTTATCAGTGGTTCATACACCGCACATTTGCTAGCTTCGGTAGTCATCTGAGTCTTCCCCTGTTCGCCGTTTAAACTCGCTGCGTAACGCCAGCCGGGCTTTATGTAGCCGTGACATGACAGTGCCTTCGGCAATGCCAACAATTACCGCAATTTCCTTGTAGCTGCATTCATTGAGCTCGCGCAAAACGATCAAATCACGCAGCTCGAAGGGCAGTGCCGCCAGCGCCTCATAGACAGCGCCGGCCGTCTCCCGCAAAGTTGAATCGAGCGGTTCAGTCGGTGCTCTATGTGAGCCTAAAACGTCATCATCGACATGCTTTCGCTGCCGTCGTAACTGATCAATGCACAAGTGTCGTACCACTTGTAAAAACCAGGCTTTAGCATTTTGCCGCGCGGGAAAGTGTGCCGTGGTCAGGACCTTTTCGGTGGCATCCTGCACCACGTCCGCCGCCCGTTGCGGACAACCTAACAGTTGCTCGGCAAGACGTTGAGCGCCACGGGTATGAGGCTCAATCATCTGCATTCGGGAGACGTGATCTGCCGCTAATGCCACGGTTGCTTTCCTTTTTAATGAATCAGTTCTTAAGTTAAGACGCAGCGGGTACAGATTTTATTCTCTTTTTACAGGTCTTGGCATCTATTCAGCAATAAAACCACCCGATTGGCGCGCCCATAAACTGGCATAAAGACCGTTATGCGCCAGCAGCTCAGCATGGGTGCCCTGCTCGACGATGCGCCCTTCATCCATCACCACCAATCGATCCATTGCGGCAATCGTCGACAGGCGGTGCGCTATGGCGATGACAGTTTTGCCTTCCATCAAGCGGTACAGGTTTTCCTGAATCGCGGCCTCGACTTCTGAGTCCAGTGCTGAAGTGGCTTCATCGAGAATTAAAATCGGCGCATCTTTTAGCATGACCCTGGCAATGGCGATCCGTTGCCGCTGCCCACCAGAGAGTTTGACCCCGCGTTCCCCTACGTGTGCATCGTAACCACGGCGTCCCGCAGCATCCTCCAGATCAGCGATGAAAGTGGTGGCTTCAGCGCGAGCTGCGGCTTGCTCAATCATTTCATCACTGGCATCCGGTCGGCCGTATGCGATGTTGCCACGCACCGAGCGGTGGAGCAGCGAGGTGTCCTGGGTCACCATACCGATTTGCGCCCGCAGGCTGTCCTGGGTCACTTGCGAAATATCCTGCCCATCGATGCTTATCTTGCCGGAATTCAATTCATAAAAACGCAGTAACAGATTCACCAGCGTTGATTTACCGGCACCCGAGCGGCCGACCAATCCAATCTTCTCTCCCGGGCGAATGTTTAAATTAAAATCACGTAATACGGGCTTATCGTCGGAGTAATGGAAGTTCACGTCAGCAAAGCTCACCTGCCCTTGCCGAACCTCAAGTGGCGGAGCCTGCTCCACATCCTGAATCACTTGCGGCACAGAGATCGTCTTAATACCATCTTGCACGGTACCAATGTTTTCAAACAGTGCCGACACTTCCCACATGATCCACTGGCTCATGCCCCATAGCCGCAACACCAGGCTCAGCGCAACCGCAATGGCGCCAACGGTGATCAGCTCGCCAAGCCATAACCAGATAGCTAATGCTGCAACGCTGAACAGTAACAGCGAATTGAGCAGGTACAGACAGGTATAGAGTTTGGTGACCAGACGCATTTGTCGATGCACGGTGCCCAGAAATTCGTCCATGCCGGCTTTGGCAAAGGCGCTTTCGCGCTGGGCATGGGAAAACAACTTCACGGTTTGAATATTAGTGTAACTGTCGACGATACGACCCGTCATGATCGAGCGTGCATCGGCCTGCGCAGCAGCGACCTTACCGAGTTTGGGGACAAAATAGCGCAGCAGTATCACATAACAGCCGAGCCATGCCAGTAGCGGTAATGCCAGCCGCCAGTCTGCGGTGGCAACAATGACCACGGTACCAATGAAGTACACGCTGACGTAATTGAGTACATCAAATAACTTGATGACACTTTCACGCACCGCCAGCGCCGTTTGCATTACCTTGGTGGCAATGCGCCCGGCAAACTCGTCCTGATAAAAGACCATGGACTGTTGCAGTAAATAGTTGTGCACCAACCAGCGGATCCGCATGGGGTAATTACCAAGCAGTGATTGAAACGTAACCAATGAATGCATCACCACTAATGCCGGCAGCAGAATTAACACCACCGCGGCCATGCCGATCAGGTACCACAACTGATCACCAACAAAGCTTTCCCGCGACTGCTCGCTCAGCCAGTCAACAATATTGCCAATAAAGCTGAATAACCAGACCTCGGTGATGGCAATGGCCATCATCAACAGGCCAGCAATGAAGATATAAAGCCAGGCCCCCTGAGTATAGTGCCGGCAAAACGCGATCAAGCCTTTCGGTGGTTGCTCATGGGTGGGCGGCGGGAATGGATTTAAACGGTTTTCAAACCAACGAAACATAACTATCCTTTAGTGTACTAATTAAACAGCAACTCGACCTTGGTCGAATGTCCTAACCGCACCCGTCTGCAGTATCATGAAGCGGTTAATTTGTAAGCCTTTGACTTCATAGTAAACGAAAAAGGTACCACATGAACGCTATTTTACTGATGTTGCTTGGTTTGGGTGGCATGTTCCTGGGCTATGTTTTCTACTCGAAATACGTCGCCGAAAAGATCTATAAGCTGGATCCGGATTTTCGTACCCCTGCGCACGAGTTCGAAGACGGTATCGACTTTGTACCAACCAATAAATATGTACTTTGGGGACATCACTTCACTTCAGTAGCCGGCGCTGCACCTATCATAGGCCCCGCAATCGCTGTGATTTGGGGCTGGGTGCCGGCATTCTTATGGGTCATCTTCGGTACCATTTTCTTTGCTGGTGTGCATGATGCTGGTGCTATCTGGGCTTCCAGCCGTAACCGCGCGCGCTCGATCGGCGCCTTAACCGGCGATGTGGTTGGCAAACGTTCGCAATCCTTGTTTATGATTGTCATCTTTTTAGTGTTACTGATGGTCAATGCGGTCTTCGCCACAGCAATTTCAGGTTTACTTATTAATTTCCCAAGTTCAGTGGTACCGGTTTGGGGCGCTATTTTCGTCGCCCTTATTATCGGCCAGATCATTTTCCGCAAATGGATGAACTTAGGAACTATATCCATTCTTGGCGTGCTCGCTTTATACGCTATGATCTTCGCCGGCCCTGAAGTTCCCCTGGCGTTGCCGGAAACAGTAATGGGTCTGTCGGATAATGCCAGCTGGATCCTAATTTTGTTTTTCTACGCTGCGATTGCCTCATTATTACCGGTCTGGATGCTGTTACAGCCGCGCGATTATATTAACGGTTTACAACTGTTTATCGGCTTGTTCCTCATCTACGGTGCGGTCCTTATCAGTGGCCCTGAACTGGTTGCTCCGGCGTTTAATACCAATACCCCAGAGGGCACGCCGTCGCTGGTTCCATTACTCTTTGTCACCATTGCCTGCGGGGCAATATCAGGCTTTCATGGGCTGGTGGCGTCGGGCACCACGTCGAAACAGCTCGACAAAGAAACTGATGCACGCTTTGTCGGTTACTTTGGGGCTATTGGTGAAGGCTCGTTATCGCTAGCAACCATCATTGCTGTAACCGCCGGTTTTGCCACGCTCGCCGACTGGCAGGCGGTTTATCATAGCTTTGGCCAGGGTGGTGTTTCGGCATTTGTATCCGGTGGCGCGCAAATTTTGCAGCAAGGGTTAAGTCTGGATGTGGAGATATCTGAAACCTTGCTGACGGTGATGGCGGTATTATTCGCCGGCACCACGATGGACACCGGGATACGTCTGCAGCGTTATATCTTTCAGGAATGGGGTGGTATTTATAACATTAGCTGGATGCAGAAAGCCGCACCCGCAACCCTGCTCGCGGTGGGGTCGTGCTTAATTCTCGCGTTCGGCGCTGGTGGTGCTGATGGCACAGGTGGACTGGCAATATGGCCACTTTTTGGTACCACTAACCAATTATTGGCAGGTTTAACATTATTGGTGATCACAACCATGTTGGTACGGCTGAAACGGCCCATGTATGTGACTTTGCTACCCCTGTTGTTTTTGTTGGTCATGACCATCTATGCGCTGCTCATTCAACTGAAAGGTTTCTATGACCAAGCCGACTGGTTCCTGTTTAGTCTTGATCTGCTGGTACTTATAGCAGCGATCTGGATTGCCCTCGAATCAGCTAGCGCACTGACCCGCATACGACGTGAGAACGCAGCTGAGAATGCGACGGAAGCCAAGGCGAAAGACTCATGAAAATCACTGCTATACGGCGCTGGCTTTCCCGCGCAGGCGAACTTGCCAACGAGTACTACAATGCCCCCTACCGCGCCGCGGTAGCGCGGGCTAAACGCGAACAGGATGACCTCTTTATGCTCTACGTTTATGCGGAAATGATGGGTATTCCCAATCCTGCCAGTTACTACACTCTTGAGCTACAGCCCTTACTGCTGGAACAATTTCATGAATGGCATTTACGCATGGGCATGGAACATTCGCCATTCGATGAGTTCAGGTGTTGTTGATGGCCGCTCCAGATTTCCTTGCGCAACTCCCCCCCATTGTTTTTATCGGCGGCAAAGGTGGCGTCGGGAAAACTTCGGTCGCCTCTGCGTTGGCGCTGAAACTTGCCCGAAGCGGCAAACGTGTGCTCATTGTCTCAACTGATCCGGCGCATAGTTTAAGTGACGCTTTCGACATCGCCATCGGTGGTCAGACAACAACAGTCGAGTCACGGCTTGATGCGCTTGAAATTGATCCGGATCAACAGGTAAAAGACCATATTGAAAGTGTGCTTGCCAGCATGAAAGACTTGGTCAAGCCAACCTTGTACCCGCAGATTGAAAAGCAGATGAAACTTACCGCACAGTCGCCGGGAACTCAGGAGGCCGCATTACTCGAGTCCATCGCCAAACTCATCGATCAACGTACCCTGAAGGGCTATGACCATATACTCTTTGATACCGCCCCAACAGGACATACCCTGCGCTTATTGATTCTACCGGAAGCCATGTCGGCATGGACGCAGGGATTACTGCAACACAGTGAAAAAGCGCAGCAGTTACAAGGTGTGGTCGATCATTTAGCTTCAGCCCGGCAAACCGCCCCGCAGCATCCCCTGGGGGACCCCAAACAGCACGGAGTTGCCAACTTAAGTGACCGCAATGCAAAAATTGCTGAGCGTTTACGAGAGCGACAACAGCTATTCCAACGGGTACGGAGCGCTATCAAAAATGCCGATGAAACGGCTATTATTTTGGTTCTAACACCAGAAAAACTACCCATTTTAGAAACCGAACGCGCAGTACAACAACTGCATGAGCATAAGTTGCCGTTGGCAGCGCTGATCGTTAACCGCAATTTACCAGACCCTGTGGAAGGCGAATTCCTGTTGCAACGTAAGCATCAGGAAGGCATTTATCAACAACAGATTGAGCAGCGTTTTTCGCAGGAATTGAAAACGTATCTGCCGCTTTTCCCGACGGACCTTGATGGTGTGACGGGCTTGGAGCAGTTGCTGCAAGCGTTAAAAGATTGCACCTTCCAGGCTTCAGTTTAAAACCACCACCAGATAGATAGCGATACCTGCTACAAGAACACCCCAGCCAAGCCGTTGCTGATGCTGCTCCCACCAGTTGAGAATACGCTCGCCAAGCCAATTCACCAGTAGCGCCAGGCCATAATAGCGAATGCCACGGGCGATAACGGCGGCGAGTAAAAATAATAAATAAGGGTAATTCGAACTACCAGCTGCCAGCATTCCCACCTGAAAGGGTATCGGTGTTATACCGACCAGCAGCAGAGTTGCAAAACCATGCTCGCTAAAGTCCTGCTGAAACTCCGAAAACTCAGCGCTAACGCCAAACCACTGAATCAACCATTGCCCGGCGGTATCGAAAAAGAAGACGCCAATGGTGTAACCAATCGTGGCGCCTACCAGACATCCGGCCAAAGCTACGGTCGCGATGGTAAACCAACGGTCACGTTCATGAATCAGTAGCGGAATTAGCACCAACTCCAGCGGTACAGGCAAAATGATCGACTCCAACAAGGAAAGTAGAAAAATCATCCAAAGAATGCGGTTGGAGTCGAGGATACGTGCCAACCACTTGTTGGCACGTTGATCGTCAGGTGTGCGCATTACTCGCCAAAGGCGCCAGCGGGGCCTGGATACACTACCGGGCTCTCGAAGCCGTCTTTACTGACACTGGCGACACCAAAAAAGTAATTATCAATGACGATATTTTCCAGGGTATAGCTATTCACCAGCCCTACATCACGACTGAATTCCCAGTTGGGTGCATCTGTGTGGCGCCAGTAGATGCGATAACCGCCGATCAGTTCCTGTTCCTCAGCTTCCGCCGGCTCCCAGCTTAGTGTGGTCGACGGCTGAACGGCTCCAGCGATGCTGACTCCGGCCGGCGGACTCGGTGCCCAGGCCATACTGGCAAGTGAGACCGCGTTCAGTGCGGTCAGCTTGGCGGCATAATCAAAATCCACACCATCGAGGGTATCACCATAGGCTATCCCATCTTCAACACGCAGGTCCTGGTGCTGACGGTTATAGTTTTCATTGGTCTCCATGATGCGAACGCCCGGGTAACCTAAATCGTTAAAGGGCCGGTGATGGCCACCACGACCGAAGCGGTCCAGTCGATAAATGACCATGGTATCCAGGTTCGGGATGTAACGATCCGCCATCCAGTCGATGTAGCGCGCGACGTTACGACTTGGCGAGTCGACCTCGCCACCGGTGAAACGCCGACGGCGGGCATCCGCTTCGGTTTCGTCCATTCGCGTACCTTCAGCGAAAATGCGCGCGGTCGAATTATTAATAACGCCGTTCACGCCCTCAATGTTGCCAATCATGTCGTTATTTAACACTGCTTTAATGCGCCAGCCGTCAGCCTGCGCCTGCTCCGCCATAATTTTACCGCCAAAGAGCCCCTGCTCTTCGCCGGCAAGTGCGGCATAGACGATACTTCCGGCAAACTCATACTGACTTAGCACACGTGCTGCTTCCAGGGTACCGGCGACGCCCGAGGCATTATCGTTGGCACCGGGTGCGTCTGAAGTCGCATCCATGACGTCTGAAACGCGCGAATCGATATCGCCGGACATAATCACGTAGCGATCAGGATCAACACTACCGCGCTGCACGGCGATCACACTGACAACTTCGGTAGGATTTGGGATACGCGACTCGCCACTGATCACCCGTGACTGAAAGTACACCTCTAAACATCCGCCACAGGCGGCTGAAATCTTATCAAATTCAGCTTTGATCCAACGCCGCGCAGCACCAATACCTCGCGTATCAGATTCAGTTTCCGACAAAGTGTGACGGGTTCCGAAGCTAACCAGTTTGGTAATGTCGTGCTCGATGCGATCAGCAGACACAGCTGCAGCGATGTCGTGCAGTTTCTCTTGCTCCTGATAACTCACGGTCTCCGCTTGTGCACTGGTAGCCAGGGCCAGACCTAAAGCCGCTGATAATGTAAAAATTTTCATAAGTGAACCTCTTAGTCACAATCTTCTGGTGTAAAACGTAACGTAAACAATGTCAGTTCGTTCTGATCTAAATAGCGAAACTCAATAAAATCAGCGTTCTCCCGATAAAACGCCAGCGCCTCACCCTGGCAGTACTCACGCAACATATTGGGACGCACCTGACGTTCGATATCTTCTTCATCGTGAACGAAGCGATCAATCCGAATCAGGGTGTAATAGAAACGCATACCATAATTAACCACTTCGGCGCGATCGAAACGCGTCTGTTGATCGAGCAAACGCGGTAGATCGCGGTTAAGCTTGCCGGAGAGCTCTAACAAGTCCTGATAGAGTGCATTACGCTGCCTGGAACTGTCCGTTTGTGTATTCGTGTGCCAGAGCCAGCTGGCGAGACTACCTAGCATCAACACCACGACGCCGGCGATGAAACTCTTTTTAAATGTTGCTGACATAAACTATTACCTATTAACGCGCGTATCCCTATCAAATTATTAAATCCACACTTACAAACATTCATGTATGTATGTATAATTACGACCATCTATACAAGTTCAATCGGCTTAACGCAAAAATTTCAAAAAACGAGGTAGTTAATACATGCGTCAACGTACCCTATCACCACTGGCCATCGCCATCATCAGTAGTGCGATGTTTATTGCCGGCTGTAGCGATGCGGAGCAATCAGCACCGCAACAAGCGCAACAACAGCAAACCGTTGGAGTGGTCACCCTCGCGTCACAATCGCTCGAGTTGAGCACGAAATTGCCTGGCCGGGCGACAGCCTATCGTAGCGCAGAAGTCCGCCCGCAAGTAAGTGGAATTTTGCAAGAACAACTTTTCACCGAAGGCACGGATGTTGAGGCTGGACAATCTCTCTACCGTATCGACCCGGCCATCTATAAAGCCGACCTGGCCTCAGCAGAAGCGGCTGTAGCGCAGGCCGAAGCGACTCTGAGTGCGGCCACCGCAAGGTTCAACAGGTTTCAGGACTTACTAGCCGACAAAGCTATCAGCCAGCAGGAATTCGACGAAGCTGAAGCTGCCTACCTGGAAGCACAGGCACAGCTCAAAGTTGCTGAGGCACAGCAACAGCGTGCCGCAGTGAATCTTGAATACACCGCCGTTAAGGCTCCGATAAGTGGTCGCATTGGACGCTCTGTTCTCACCGAAGGTGCCTTAGTCAGCGTCGGCCAGAGTCTCCCGCTAACCACGATTCATCAGTTGGATCCGATTTATGTCGATATTCAGCAGAGCAGCGAAGCTTATCTGCAGATGCAGGAAGCCATAACAGCGGGTCGTATTCGGGTTGATGAGAATAATCAGCCACGAGTCAAACTTTATACCAATAACAGCACCGAAGCGATCGCCGAGGGCCAGCTGCTCTTTAATGAGGTAACGGTCGATCCATCAACAAGTTCGATTGCGCTACGGGCAAAGTTCGATAATCCACAACGCCGAATTTTACCAGGTATGTTTGTTACCGCCGAGATCGCCACCGGTACCCTTACCAACGTCCTGCTTGCTCCGCAGACCGGCGTATCACGCGATCCTCGCGGACGTGCTGTTGCCATGCTGGTGAATGCGGAAGGTG
Organism: Pseudidiomarina terrestris; assembly: GCF_030466405.1. Taxonomy (GTDB): domain Bacteria; phylum Pseudomonadota; class Gammaproteobacteria; order Enterobacterales; family Alteromonadaceae; genus Pseudidiomarina; species Pseudidiomarina terrestris. The sequence continues at coordinate 532,202 of NZ_JAGGJF010000002.1, forward strand.
AAGTTGAACAACGTTACATCGAGGTAAGAGAGACTTCTGGTAGTAACTGGATTGTTCGATCAGGCCTTGAGGCCGGCGACAAAATCATTGTCGAAGGTCTGCAAAAGGTACAACCCGGTGCAACAGTACAAACGGAAGAAGTGAAATAAAATATGGCTAAATTTTTCATCGATCGTCCGATTTTCGCCTGGGTGATTGCCATCATTATTATGCTGGCTGGTAGTTTGGCAATAACACAGTTACCGGTCGAGCAATACCCGCAGATTGCCCCACCATCGGTGCAAATCAATGCCACCTACCCTGGTGCAACGGCGGAGACGCTGGAAGAAAGCGTTACTCAAATTATTGAGCAGAACCTTAACGGTATTGATAATTTGCAGTACTTTTCGTCGACCAGTGACTCCGCGGGAAATACCAGCATTACACTGACCTTTGCTGCCGGGACGGATCCGGACATCGCCCAGGTTCAGGTGCAGAATAAAATACAATTAGTGGTGCCATTATTGCCCCAGGCCGTGCAAGACCAGGGCATTGTGGTCGCGAAATCCAATGATTCCTTTCTGATGGTTCTCGCACTGGTTTCTGATAACCCGGAATTTAATCAAATCGATCTGGGCGACTACATTGCCAGCAATATTCAGGATCCGATAGCGCGTACCCCAGGCGTTGGTAATGTGCAATTGTTCGGCTCTCCTTATGCCATGCGCATTTGGTTGGATCCACAAAAACTAACCCGCTTTAACCTGACCACGGAAGACGTGGTGTTAGCTTTACGCGAACAGAACAACCAAGTGGCCGCGGGTCGGCTTGGCGGCACACCAGCCGTTGACGGGCAGCGCCTGACCGCCTCTATCATCGCGCAAACTCGCCTGGAAAGCGTCGAGCAATTTGAGAAAATTTTGCTGCGGGTGAATAACGACGGATCCGCAGTGACCATCGCTGACGTTGCGCACGTTGAGTTAGGGGGACAGAACTACGGCACTATTGCGCGCTACAACCGTCAGGCCGCCTCAGGAATCGCTATTAATCTGGCGACGGGCGCAAATGCCCTGGATACTGCCGCAGCAGTGAAAGAAACTGTCGCTGACCTTGAGCAATTCTTCCCCCCTGGTGTGGAACTGGTTGTCCCCTATGACACCACCCCTTTCGTTGAGATCTCCATAACTGAAGTCGTTAAGATCCTCTTTGAAGCTGTGGTGTTGGTATTCCTGCTGATGTTTATTTTCCTGCAGAACTTACGTGCGACCTTGATTCCTGCACTAGCGATTCCGGTGGTGCTACTCGGCACATTCGGCATCATGTCAGCGTTCGGTTTTACCATAAATACCTTAACCATGTTCGGTATCGTGCTGGCGATCGGTTTGCTGGTGGATGACGCCATTGTGGTGGTCGAAAACGTCGAGCGGCTGATGAGCGAAGAGAAACTCTCGCCCCGCAAAGCCACGATAAAATCGATGAAACAAATTACCGGGGCACTGATTGCTATCGGTCTGGTCATGGCAGCAGTGTTTGTTCCTATGGCATTCTTCGGTGGCTCAACGGGAGCAGTTTACCGGCAGTTTTCAATTACCATCATCTCGGCGATGGCACTCTCGGTATTGGTTGCTATCATTTTCAGTCCCGCACTGTGTGCAACGCTCCTTAAACCGGTCGACCATGAGAAACAGAATAAAGGGCTCCTCGGGGCGTTTAACCGCGGCCTGAACCGATTGATCGAGCGTTATACAAACTCGGTGCAAAGCATCATTAAGCGCAGTGTCCGTTTTGTTTTCATCTACCTGGCGCTGGTCATCGTGCTTGGCATTATGTTTTTGCGCATGCCAAGCTCCTTTATTCCCGACGAAGACCGTGGGGTGTTTTTAACTCAGATGCAATTACCGTCCGGGGCGACTCAGGAACAGTCGTTCGAAACTATGCAAAAAATCGAGAATTATTACCTCGATCAAGCAGAAGGTATCCGCTCGGTGTTTTCCGTCGTTGGCTTTAGTTTTAGTGGCCAGGGACAGAACTCGGGACTGGCGTTTGTGCGTATGACTCCCTGGTCCGAACGCACTTCACCCGAATTACAGATAGATGCCATCATTGGCAGAGCTATGGGCCATCTCAGTCAAATCCGGGAGGCCATGATCTTTGCATTCAATCTGCCTTCCATTCCTGCTCTGGGTAACGCAACAGGCTTTAATCTGTACCTGCAGGATCGCGGCGGTCTGGGCCATGAAGCCTTATTGCAGGCTCGCAATCAACTGCTCGGAATGGCTGGACAACAGGAAGAGTTAACCGGTGTCCGCCCGAACGGTCTTGAAGATACCTCACAGTTCCGCATTGAAGTTGATTTCCAAAAGGCCAAAGCGCTGGGGCTGTCGATCAGCTCGATCAATGCCACACTAAGTTCGGCGTTTGGCTCAACTTACGTAAACGATTTCATTGATCGTGGCCGGGTGAAACAGGTTTATATTCAGGGTAAAGCTGAAAGTCGCATGGACCCTGAAGACCTGGAGCAGTGGTATGTGCGCAACGATCAAGGCGAAATGGTGCCTTTTTCAGCCTTTGCCTCATCCAGCTGGAGCTTTGGACCACAACGACTGGAACGTTACAACGGTGTACCGGCGATGAATATTCAGGGGCAAGCTGCAGAGGGATACGCTTCCGGTGCTGCCATGATGGCGATGGAACGCCTGATCAGTCAGCTGCCTGAGGGCATCGGCTTTGAATGGACCGGTATTTCACTCGAAGAAAGAAAGTCAGGTGATCAGGCTCCGCTCCTTTATGCCTTATCACTGTTGATCGTGTTCCTCTGTTTGGCAGCACTCTACGAGAGTTGGTCGATTCCATTCGCGGTGATGTTGGTGGTACCTCTGGGAATCCTCGGTGCAGTTATTGCTGCGACCATGCGTGGTCTGGAAAATGACGTCTATTTCCAGGTTGGCCTGTTAACCACCGTTGGTGTGTCGTCCCGGAACGCCATCCTTATCGTTGAATTTGCCAAAGATTTGCAGGCCCAGGGAAAAGAGTTGCTAGCTGCAACACTGGAAGCCGTGCGGTTGCGGTTGCGCCCTATCCTGATGACCTCATTGGCCTTTACCTTCGGGGTGTTGCCTCTGGCGTTATCAACCGGCGCTGGTGCAGTCAGCCGACAAGCCATAGGTACAGGGGTGATCGGCGGGATGCTTGGCGGCACGATTCTTGCCATCTTCTTCGTACCACTACTGTTCTATATTGTGCGGCGCACCTTCCCACCTAAGGTACGTGAAGAAGACTAGTTGCTGTCTTCATTGTCATGCTATGGTTATCCTATGTTTCCGGGGTAACCATAGCTTATGATTTATCGATACTTCATTCTGGCTCTTGCCGCCTGTGCCCTACTACTTGGCATTCAGGCTCCTAATCTGCTTACCCAATACCAACAGCGGCTAGCGGCGCAATACGCTGAAGCTATGGTGTACTATCGACAATATCAGATCATCGCAGATCGCTATTACGATGGTGAAATTAGTGGACTTATTGCCGCTCACGAGCAGAACCCGGCACCGGCCTTTCAGGAAGAAGCGAAAGTGATTGCTGAGCTGGTCGAACGGGTAAAGACCTTTGAACGCCAACAGCGTTACTTCACGCAGGACTATCCAGCACAGTTATGGTCGCTGGCGTGGCAACACGATGAAGAGCTGATGACAGGCACCTTGCAGCAGTACAGTTTTAACGTGCCACTGAATCAGCAAGCGATAGCGACAGGTGCTTTAATTGCGTTAGCGGTGGTGGTCGTAATGGATAGCTTAGCGGCACTCGTTAGAGGACTGTGGCGCCGGCGGCGCCACAGCTACACTAGTCGTCGTCCTTAACTTTGTATTCACCGTCGATGACCGAGCTGTCATTGCGGTCTGCGGCCTGTTGACGGTGTTGTTCATGGCGCTGGCGCGCTTCGCGCTGAGCTTGCTGAGCGGCTTTATTAAACTGCCACATTTGCTTGATCTGACGCCGTTTACGCCACAGCAGCGGCAGCAGCAAAATCCAGCCGACCAATAAAAATATTAAACCTAGACCCAGGGCAACGACCAACATAATACCAAGCAATAACCAGCTCAATAGGACCATCAAGGGATTAGCACCTGGCTGAGGCTTCATCTTCTGTTGCCACTGGCGGATATAAATCATCATAACAATTGACTGCTCACGTTTTAGTTGATCTCTCTATTACTATTGTAGCCATAACCTCAGATTACAAGGTTCGTGCACGTTTATCCTGTAACAATTTAAGAATAATGCTGGTCAGATTGACGATATTGAAAACCGTACCCGAAATACTACCGACAATGATTGCATAAACTAATCCTAAAAATTCAGCTAAAAGAAACCAGCGCCGGATGCGCTCCGGGTCATTTAACTTAATCGAGCCGACGGTAAAAATGATAGACGACGTGTAGGCAATCCAAATGGACCAGTGACTCGGCTGATCCGAGAAGACGACGCTGATACCGCTAAAGGAAAACTGTAACGACGCAATTGGAAATAACCATTCAATCATCAGGAATAGTATATTTAGCGCCACAAAACCCCATAGCACCCAAGGTCCCTGCCAACGCAGCGCAATAAAATTGCGCAGTACCGCGATGCCTGTGACGATACCGCCTGCCACAGCATCGAGCATAAAGAAATGGATCGACAATGCCGCCAATGCTAACGCTGATACTATGCGATAACGATCCGCTGTGGGCTGGCGGTAAGCAATGAAGTTGGTCACTAAGGCGATAAAGCCAAAGACTTCAGCAATCGAAATAAAGCTCAAGTTTTCTTCCTTTTGAAACAAAAACGGCGACCACCGCAAACAGTAGCCGCCGCCTCATTTATGCCATGCGATTGTTACTGACGTTGGTCCGCAGTAGCATCACGGGTGGCGCGGAACTCATTACCAGCATACCAATTCGGCCAGCTATCGGAATTGGCCAACTCATTACCAATCCAGTAGTACAGCCATAAATCTTGCTGTACTCCGCGTAAATCCCACTCAGGATCGTACTCGTCGGCTGGTTTATGGTATGCCACCTGCACGTACTCAGCGCGCTTCTCTTTGCCGTATTCCACACCAAACTCGACGTGGTCATTGCCGCCTTTTGCATACAGCATAGGTACGCCACGTTTGGCCAGGTTGAAGTGATCTGAGCGGTAGAAAGAACCTGCTTCCGGGGTTGGCTCAGGTGCGACATAACGGCCCTGTTGCTCGACGTATTTACCTAGGTATTCTTCCAGCTCGGAGTTACCGTGGCCAACGACCACCATATCCTGCATCGGACCATACACGTTAAGTACGTCCATGTTGATACCGGCAACGGCTTGACTCAGCGGCAACATTGGGTTGTTTGCATACCAGTTTGAGCCTAGCAGACCACGCTCTTCTGCCGTGACCAGCACAAATACCACAGAACGTTCTGGCTGGGGCTGGCTGGCATAGAATTCAGCCAAAGCGAGGACGCCTGCAGTACCACTGGCGTTATCCTGAGCACCATTGTAAATCTGATCGTCGGAGCTGATTGGATTCATGCCCAGATGATCCCAGTGCGCCATGTAAATGACGTGCTCTTCAGGAGCTTTGCTACCTTCAATATAGCCAATAAGGTTAGGTGAGTTCAGGTATTCAAAGTCTGACTGCACCGTGATCGACATGGCAGTGTTCAGTGCCACCGGCTGAAAATCAGGCTGCTGCGCCTGCTCACGCATTTCGGTATAAGATGAACCGACCCGCGCAAATAGCTTATCCGCAGCTTCTTGCGTGATCCAACCTTCGATTTCCGTGCGATCCATATTTTTGTTTTCACGCGCTAAGTCGAACCGCACCGGTGAACCGCCGGCGATAACACCCCAGCCATAGCCCGCAGGGCCGGTCTCATGAATCACGATGATGCCGGCAGCACCTTGCCGCGAAGCTTCTTCAAACTTGTACGTCCAACGGCCGTAGTAAGTCATGGCCTTGCCGTTGAAAACTTCCGGATCACCGGTGTCATAACCCGGGTCATTAACTAAAACAACGACGGTTTTGCCGGCGACATCTAACCCTTCGTAGTCGTTCCAGCCAAACTCAGGAGCAACGATACCGTAACCCGCAAAGACCATTTCACTACCGTCCAGACTGACTTCTTCCTGCACGCGTGGCGACCAGGCCATCATATCCTGCTTATAGGAAAATGCTGACAGATCACTGTCGCTAAAGGTCATTTCTGAAACGCTGTAAGGTGTCATTTTGACCAGCGGCACTTCCTGGCGATAACTGCCCGTTTCCTCGTTGAATGGTTTTAACCCCCAACTACGAAATTTATCTGAGACAAATTCTACGGTCAGCTCTTCACCTTTACTGGCTGGCGCGCGCCCTTCAAATTCATCGGAGCTCAAGGTCGCAAGATAGTCGCGATAGTTCTCGTTAAAACTGTAAGGGTCGACTTCCATTTGCGGACTGGTCGATGGTTCGGGTTCACTCGCTGGCGAGCAAGCAACAATTAATAAGCTTGCTGCGAGTACCGAGATTTTCTTCATCGGTTGTTCTCCTGTGTTTCGCATTGTTGTAATTGGGAGCCCTGCTGAATTCCGTATTTTTTAAAGTAGCCAGCAGGCATTTCGAGCGCACCCCAGTAATTGACACCAGGCCGATAGGCCGGGCAATTGCGTGAATTTACGCTGGTACAAGGGCGCATAGTAAAGGTTTTGACGACAGTTAAGGATTCATCCAGATAAGCGATATCAAGTGGAATTTTGGTGTTAAACATCCAAAAGCCAGCATAGCCGGGGCGTTCTTCATCGTAAACAAACCACATACCATGATTTTCAGCTAGGCTCTCACGATGCATCAGCCCACGCTCGCGTTTGGCGGCGGTATCGGCTACCTCAACCACCATTGGTGGTTGCGCTACGCGTTGGCATAGTTGCACCACTTCATACTCACATTTGGCATCGGCTTCTGTTGAACAGCTTTCCTGACTGACAACAGGCGGTGCAGCTGTCACATAAAATGCGATAACACCAAAAAGAATAGCGGATCTTAATGACACGGTTGGTCACCCTTACTGGCTAAACAGAAGGTCAAGTATGGCCTGATTCAGAGGGAAAAAAAAGCCAAAAAAGCCCCTTTCGGGGCTTTAAATTGGAGAACAAAGTGATAAACATGCACTAACTTCGAAAGTCAGCGGTGCTTATCCAGAGATATCCACAGCCGTCACTGCTTCATCTCCATTGACGGTCACATTTACAGTTCCATTAAATGTGAGGTCATCGTCTGCCTCAGGATCGTCATCCGTCTGGCAGCTCCACGCAGCAGTGTAATCACCCACTGCTACGTAACCGACAGAAAAGGTGTAGGCAGAGACGTTATCAAAGTACACCGCTGCAACGGCATACGGCTGATGTGTCTCTGCCCCACCTACATCCGCCAGGGTGGTGACATCTAAATCACTTCCTTCATAGAAGTACACCACAGCTACTGGCTCTGTAGTGTCGCTTGGTGCGACAGTACAAGAATTTTCAATTAACAAGGCTTCCGCCACTGTGCCTTCAACATGACCCACTTCAAGATTATTGACTAAACGAACACCGCGTGGCTTCAGGAAGTAGCCCGCCTGACCGACTGGGTTTACCAGCGCCTGGCGTAAGTCGAACTCGACGGTATAGGCGACGTTACCACCGGCATCTAACGTAAAGCTGTCAAACTTGAGTTCATTTGAAGGAACACTTAACGGGATTTGCTCATCGCCAACCTGAACGTATGAGCCTGTTGCCATGACTAAGCGCAACTGACCATAAGAACCGGCAGGAACTTCGCTACCCGAAATCAATGCTGCCGAGTCAGACCCAGTGTAACTGAGTAAGTCCACACCATGCGTATTGGGCACAGTGTCGCCATTAGCGTCTTTACAGACATCGTTGGCTGCCACTGTATTGGCCGATTCACCCACGGTAAAGGTTAACGACTCATCGCCGTTGCCGACGAGCTCAACTGCACTGAAACAGGCCACTACAGCATCGGCACTATCCACAGGAGCGTCACTGACAGCAAGAGAAAACCTTGTCATCTGGTCTTCGTCGTCAGAACCGCCACAGGCAGCCAGAACTAGCACAGATGAAGTAACAATAATATTACGCATTAAACTATTTTGCAACATAAAGGTAGCCCTCTTGTTATATGCTTCTCGTTATACACAACTTTAATACACAGGACAAGATCAGTCCCCCTCTTTACTATCAATTTACACAGGTATTTTAGTCACTTGTTTAATTATTGGGCAGTTCTCCGAGAGCTACCGGCAGAACTCAAGAGAGGCCGTTACACAGGCACTTAGAATTGATCAAATTGCCCGGACAGCATAAAGTACGACATCGCCTGTCTACTCAAAACAGAAGGTCATGTCACCATGAGAGAGCAGCCGCTTCGTTCGTACGAAGCCGATGATTGCCAAATCAAGCAACTCCGCCGGGTTACCGCCATTGGTGGCGGTCATGGCCTGGGCCGTGTACTTGCCAGCCTGCAATTCCTGCAGAGTAAGCTGGTGGGCATTGTTGCTACTACCGATAATGGTGGTGCCAGCGGTTTGTTACGACGCTCACATCAGACCATTGCCTGGGGCGATATTCGTAATTGCTTATCGCAACTGGTCGATCAGCGCTTAGCAGCAGATGTACTTAATTACCGCTTTACCGACGACCCCACGCTTGCTGGCCATAACTTTGGTAATCTTTTGCTGCATACACTGAATCAACTCAGTGCCCGGCCGCTTGATGGGATCCAGTTGCTGAGCCGTTTGCTGAACGTCAACACACGTTTACTTCCGATGTCTGAATCACCGGTCGATCTGGTCGCCGATACCCATGAGGGTCTCGAGTGCTTCGGCGAGCTTCTGGTCGACCAATTAGGTCACATGCCAACCACCCTGCGTTTGTCCAAACCTGTAAGCGCAACTCCTGAAGCGCTGCGTCATCTGCAGCGTAGTGATTTGATCATTATTGGCCCCGGCAGCTTCCTGACCTCCATTATGCCCCCGCTATTGGTGGACAAAATTGTGGAAACTATCGCTTCTAACGATGCGCCGGTGATTTTTATTGATAACCTGCTACCTGAGTATAGTCCAGCGGGAGAATTACCGCTGAGTGTGAGACTGGACTGGTTAAGATCCGTTGTTGGCCACGACATTATCGATTTTGTCATCACCAATATCGCGGACCCGAATTTAACCATCCCGCATTTAAATAGCATAAAGGCAGCTGCTGATGCTCCACAGCGCCACGACAAAGAAAGTTTACGCAATACGCTCAATCAGGCGCTGGCAGCAATAAGCGCCACCCGACACGCAAGCAAAGGGAATCAACAATGAAAAAAACCTTGTTAGCCGCCTTATTCGCCGTTGCCGGTCTTGGCACGGTTCAGGCCGAAACCACCTCGCTGGGACTGGCAACAGACTATAGCGCTACAACACCCAGCGTTGAAAGCGTACTGGGCTATCCGATTGGCTCGAGAATTTCCAGCCCGGATGCCATGTACGATTATTTTCAGGCGCTGCACCATGCCCACCCGGAGCAGGTTCAACTGTTTCACTATGGCAAAACCTGGGAAGGTCGGCCCTTGTATTATGTGGCCATTTCCAGCCCGGCAAATATCGCCGACCTTGGCGACTTTAAAGCTGGCATGCAAGCCCTGGCCAATCCACAAAATACCAGCAGTGAACAGGCAAAACGCCTGATTTCTGAGCTGCCTGCCAGCATCTGGTTATCTTATGGTGTGCATGGTAACGAAATCTCCTCACCAGAGGCCGCCATGCTCACGGCCTGGCATTTACTTGCCGCTGAAGATCAGGCCACAGAGGCCATGCTCGATAATACTGTGGTCTTTATCGACCCCATACAAAATCCCGATGGCCGCAGCCGCTTCGTCAGCCGTTATTACATGAATACCGGTATGGAGCACAGCGCTGATCGAATCTCCGTTGAGCACAACGAACCCTGGCCCAGTGGCCGCAGCAATCATTACTTGTTTGATTTAAACCGTGACTGGATCGCCCTCACCCAGCCTGAAGTTGCCGGACAGGTCAATGCTCTGCTTGAGACCTACCCATTAATCTTTGTCGACTTACATGAGATGGGTGGCGATCAAACGTATTACTTTACTCCTGAAGCACGTCCGTACAACCCGCTGATCGCGAAAAGCCAACGCGAAGCGCTATGGACCATTGGCGAAAACAATGGTCGCTGGTTCGACGAGCACGGCTTCGATTATTTCACCCGCGAAATTTTTGACGCCTTTTATCCTGGCTACGGTGCGAGCTGGCCGCTTTATCATGGCACGCTGGCCATGACCTACGAAATGGCTTCCGCCCGCGGACATAAATTTCGTACCCGCGATGGTGACATCCTGACCTACGGTGATGGCGTGCAACGTCATTTCATCGCCTCACTTTCAACTATTGAAACGGCCAGTAAAGAACGTCAGCGCCTGTTGCAGGATTTCTGGAACTATCGCAACCAAGGCATCCAGCAAGGTAAAGATAGTAAAGAGCGCTATGTCTTTATCGATAGCGCTCAGGACCCTGCGGCCAGTAAACGCTTGGCCGGCTTGCTGACCCAACACGGTGTGCAGGTGCAGCAAAGCAATTCGCAATTTGAAGCCTGTGGTACTGACTTTAGTGCTGGCAGCTACGTGATTGATACCGCGCAGCCGGCCCATTACATGGTCCGTACCCTGCTTGATGAGCAGGTGGACATGGCACCGGACTTTCTTGCTGAGCAAGAACGTCTGCGTAGCAACAACCTGCCTGATCAGATTTATGACGTGACCGCTTGGTCCCTACCGCTGATGTTTAACCTGGAGCAACAACGTTGCGCGCGTTTACCACGTATGGATTTGGCGGCCGTCAGCGGTGACTTGATTGCACCAGGACAATTACTGCACCCAGACGCCAAAATAGGCTTTGTCTCTGCCTGGGGCGATATGAACGCAGGACGTTTGTTAACTGCGGCTTTACGCGAAGGGTTAAGCGTGAAGCAGAGCGATCTGCCATTCACCTTCAAGGATGGTAAAGAGTATCCTGCGGGCTCATTAATTTTTACCCGTGCAGATAATGGCGATGACCTCAGTGCTACTTTAGCCACGCTTGCAGCAACCTCTGGCGCAACCATCCAGGGCGTTGATTCAAGCTGGATTGTTGAGGGACCTAACTTTGGTTCGGATAACGTCCAGCAGGTCCACGCGCCGCGAATTGCGCTGGCGTGGGATGAACCTTTCAGTAGTCTCAATGCTGGTCATACCCGCTATCTGATTGAGCGTCAGTTTGGCTACCCGGTGACCGCAATCCGTGCTGACCAGTTACGACGTGCTGACTTGAGCCGTTATCAAGTGCTGATCTTACCCACCAGCTATGGCTCATTAAATGACGCTTTTGGCGAACAGGGTCAGAAAAACCTCACCCAGTGGGTCGAGCGTGGCGGTGTTCTGATTACCTTTGCCAACGCGACGCAATGGGCAGTAGATGCTGACCTGCTGGCCAGTGCGTTAGAGAAAGAAGCCAAAGATAAAGAAGTTGAAGTGCATACAGAAAAACGTGTCGCAGGCCTGTTGCTGAACAGTGCTGAGCATCTGCATCAATATGTCAACGCTGCAGATACTGACCCGTACTGGACTTCTGGTGTGCTGACCAAACTCGACGTTGATCAGGAACACTGGTTGACAGCTGGAGTGCCGGACAACGTTATCAGCCTGACAGTCGGTAACCAGATCTATCGTCCATTAACCATTAATAACGGTCGCAATCTGATGACCTACGCAAGTGCTGATGAGCTGTCCGTGAGTGGTTACCTATGGGCGGAAAACAAGCAGCAGTTGGCCCATAAGCCGTATCTGATGTGGCAACCTCGTGGCCGCGGTATGGTCATTAGCTTCACTCAGGAGCCTACCTACCGTGCTTACCTTGATGGTTTGAATGTGACCCTGATGAATGCCATTTTTGGTGGCGCCTCACACGCTCGCCCACTGCGTTAATGCAAGTCTAAACCGGAACTAAAAAAGCCCGCGATTTGAAGTGACCCCCAATAGTTGGACATTCCTACTACTGGGGGTCTTTTTATGTCTAAACATCACAGAGCATTCAAGCTTGAATTAGCGAAGCGTGCTCAACATGAAAGTTCACGGGAGCTTGGACGCA
>NZ_JAGGJF010000003.1 GCF_030466405.1 Pseudidiomarina terrestris
GTGGAAGCGTAGTAATGCGTTGAGCTAACCCGTACTAATTGCCCGTGAGGCTTAACCATACAACACCGAAGGTGTTTAGGGTTGTCTTGAACTGCATAAGTTCGAAAACCTTTACCGAAATAGTGACACGTTGCCAGGTGCAACGTGCGATAAGCAGAGTGGCACCAAAGCTCTAGTACAATCAGCTTAGTTTATGTTGTTTAACAGTTTATGCCTGGCGGCAATAGCGAAGTGGAACCACCTGATCCATTCCGAACTCAGTAGTGAAACGCTTCAGCGCCGATGGTAGTGTGGGGCTTCCCCATGTGAGAGTAGGACACCGCCAGGCTTTAATTATCGAAAAGCCCTCAGCTAACGCTGGGGGCTTTTTTTATGCCCGCCGGTTCGGACTTGGTCTTACTGAATATTCACCCGGCCGGAGCCGCTTTCAATAATTCTTAAACTCCCGACCGTGCCTACTTTTATATCGCCCGAGCCGTCGTCAATAGTGACTGCGCCGGCGATCCGGTCAATTTCCATACTGCCAGAACCGTCTTCGATGTCGAGATTACCGCTTAGATCGCGCACGGTAATACCACCTGAGCCGTCGTCAATCCGCACGTTGCGACCACCGACGATGGTCATGCTTCCGGATCCATCTTCGATCCGCATATCCGCTCTAACTCCCTGAATATCGATGCTGCCCGAACCATCATCAACGTTTAGATGAAAGGATTCAGGAACACGAACTGTGGCATCAATACGGGCATTATTATTGCCATAGGAGGATGAGTCAAAATCGGCCACGAAGACACCTTGCTCACCATTTCTATGCAACGTGAGACGAATGCTTTCGGCCTCGTGGTAATAGACTTCCGCCGTGACCGCGATCTCGGTACGCCCTGCTTCACCGATGATCTCCAAACTTCCTGCTCCCGTATCAACACTAAGTTCGGTAAGATCCGCGCCACTTAAGGTGAGGGTTCGCGTTTCATGGCTTAAGTCACGTTCGCCCCAGCCCACATCACCCCTGGCGCTATCAACATAGATCACGCAGCCACCTAAAAATGAGGCCATGGTGAGTACTAGCACGCTTCGTTTCATTGTTATCGCCTTATTCTCATTGATTGCGAACATAGTAGCTCATCTTGCATGAATGTAACCATTCTATCAAATCGAACGTTCGCTGCGATTTTTAGCACTATTCATTTTATTAAATTGAATTAAACTGACCGCCTGTTAACTCAGGAAAGGCTTATGTTGAAAAATACTTCGTCAAGTTATGGCTGGTTAGCTATCGCCATCCATTGGCTTTCAGCCATCGCGGTTATTGGCTTGTTTGCTTTAGGTTATTGGATGCTAACCCTGAGCTATTACGATCCCTGGTACCGCTTAGGGCCATGGTGGCACAAGTCGATTGGCTTGAGCTTGTTGGCCCTGACACTGCTTCGCATGGGTTGGCGCTGGATGACCGTCCGGCCTGAACTGATAGGTAGCCGCTTCGAGAAGTTTGGGGCTCGGGTCGGGCACGCCCTACTGTATGCGTTGTTGCTGGTGACTATGGTGAGTGGTTATCTGATTTCGACTGCGGATGGCAGCGCGATATCGGTGTTTGATTGGTTCGAAGTACCTGCGGTGATCACGACCCTACCTGAACAAGAGGAAATCGCTGGCGACATCCATTGGTATGCAGCATTAAGTTTAGTCATTTTGGCCGGCGTACATGCGCTGGCAGCGATACGACATCATTTCTGGAATAAGGATGCGACCTTAAAGCGCATGCTTAAACCGCAAAAGTAAAACCTTAAGGAGGTAAACATGAAAAAATTACTACTCGCAGCGGCCGTTAGCGCAGCATTAAGCGGTGCCTTAGGCCAGGCCCAGGCAGCGGACTACGCCATTGATATTGAAGGTCAGCACGCTTTTATACAGTTTAAGATCAGCCATTTAGGTTACAGCTACCTGTTGGGAGAGTTCACTGATTTTGATGGCAGCTTTAGCTACGATGAAAGCAACCCAGGCGCAGCTTCTGTGCAAGTGACTATCGACACCAGTAGCATCGATAGCAACCATGCAGAGCGCGATAAACACTTACGCAGCGACGACTTCCTGGCAGTGGACGAGTATCCGCAGGCACGCTTTGTGTCGACCAGTTATACGCCAAATGGCGACGGCACAGGGACACTGGCGGGTGACTTAACCTTGCGTGGCGTGACTCAGCCGATTGAAATTGCAGTGAACGAAATTGGCGCGGGCCCGGATCCATGGGGCGGTTTCCGTCGTGGTTTCGAAGGTAAAGTCACGCTGACGCCTGCGAACTTTGGCTTCGACTATGATCTTGGCCCTGCTGCCGAGACCCTGGATATGTACTTGTCCATCGAAGGGATACGTCAGTAACGGTATTGGCGAAACGGCGCTGCGGTTAATCCCGCAGCGCTTTTTCGTAGGCTTCAAGCGCCGCCTGCGAGTTACCTTGCGCCGCGTAAACATGGGCTAAATCAAGCCAGACGCGACGAGACGGTACCAACTCGGCGGAACGGCGTAACGCACGCTCGGCCAGGGACCACTCTTTGGTCAGTAATGCAATTTGCCCCATCGCCTGTAACAACAGGCCATCTTCGGGCTGTTTCTTTAACTGGCTTTGCAGGTAATCACGTAACTCGGGACCTGGCACCAGTAATTGCTTCTCTAACAAATGAGCAAGTTTGATGTCGCCGCGTTTTAATCCGCGTGCGGCAACTTTGTCTGCTGCATCTAACTGTTGGTAAATCTTAAGTACCGCTAGGTAGGCCCGGCGGATAGGTGCGGTGCGTCGATTATCACGGGTCAGATTGCGCCAGTGCGTTGCCAGGCTTGCCTGACCCTCGCGACCCGCGGCGAGGAAGCGCTCGCGGTAGGCTTTTTCCAGCAGCTCGCTACGCTCGGTTTCGCTGAGCAACTGCAAGCGGTCAGCGTCATTCAGACAGGCGATGACATCATCCCAGCGGTGCAGGTTCTGATATGCACTTAATGCGAGACGAAGTAATTGCGGGTGACGCGGGTAATCGCGACGCAACTGCTGGATGTCACTCATGCGGTTAGCAGCCTGTTGCGGATCCTGCTGCAACGTGAAGAGTGTCTCAGCAAGAGCCAGCTCGCCTGGTCGGGGCGCATGCTGCAACCACTCCCGTGCCTGCGCAAAGTCCTCGTTACGCGCTGCTGCGTAGCTTGCAAACAGTGCGACTGTGCCGTCGTGGCGTAATTGCCAGCTGCGATTAAAAGCACTGGATGCAGTATGTAGATCGCCATTAACGAGAGCCTCAGCACCTTCAGTTAAGGCCGTCTTAGCTTTGCTGGTACGACGCTCACCGAACCACTTAAGGCCCCAACTGGTGCCACGGACCAGGCGCATGACAAAACCGACAAGCACGCGTAACAGGATGATGGCAACCGCCAGCATAATCACCGCGGCCACCAGACTGGTTTCTACGGTGTAGTTACCCAGTGCAATCAGCATGTAACCTGTATTGCCTTCCCACAAAGGGCCGATAAAGAGACCTGCGATCAACAGTAGTACAATAATCCAGGCATATTTCATTGAGAAACTCCCGCGGTGAGTGCACGTGCCAGGCGATTTAACACTGGCAGGCTGCGCAATTGTGCAGGTAAGTCGGGTTCTAAGCTTTGCGTGGCCAGCTCATCAAGTTCGGACTTCAGCGCGGTAAGGTCAAGGTCGCTTTGTGTCTGAACCTCGCTGATAAGGCGCTGTGCCTCGCTGACACTGGCCTGATAGAGCGCGTCCGACTGACTTAGAGCCGCCTGTTGGGCGAGCTGCAGTTGCAGTAACACACGTTGCTTACTGAGCTCAACGAAGGCCATGGACAGCTGTGGCTCAATCGGCTTTTCCCGGTGTTGCACCCGGATCAGCTGGTCAAACAAGGTTTTAGCACTTGCCTGTAAACGCTCGTACCAGGGTGCGTCAGCGCTGACCGTATTACCGGTCAGCGTGCGCGTAGGTGCGCTCAGCTGCCACTGCTGCTCAGCCAGCTGAGTGCGCAAACTACTCAATTCCATAGCCACCTGAACATGGGCATCAGTAGTGAGTGAACGCAGCACTACTTTGTCGTCATTAATTGCCTGCCGTGCGGCTTGATAGGCTGGATTGTTCAGCGCCGCCAGATGGGAATCAGCTAACTCCAGCAGTTGCAGCGCCAATTTAGGTTGTTGGTCGATATAAAGCTTATTACTCGCTTGCTCGACCAGATGACGCGCTTCTAAAACCCGCCATGCGGTCGCCTGCGACACGTCTAACGCAGCGAACTCTGCCTGCACGGATCGCACACTGCGCTGCAAGTCGCCAAGCTCCTGGGCTTGATCGCTGACATTCCGGCGCAAATTATCTGCGACCTGATCCAGTTGCTGGCTGACTTGTTGCGGAAGTTTTTGCTGCTGCTGACTAAGCTGCTGTAACTCGTTTTGCACTTGTTCGAGTTGCTTTTGCTGCTGACCGGCTTGGTGTTCCAACTGTTGATTGGTGCTCAGCAACTCCTGATAAACATAGCGGTAGCCAACCCAACCTGCAGCCGCGATAAGTAGCAACAGAATCAGCACCAGCACCCATGCGAAAGTCCCTTTCGTACGAGACTTTTCAGCGATCGCTTCGTCTGCGTCAGTTTGCTCTGAAGCATCGTTCGGTTGCTCGTTTTCGGGTTCCTGTTTCAAGTCATTCGACATGGTTTAAACTTCCTTCGTTAGTTGAATCGCCTGCTGCCATGCATCTACCATAGCAAAACTTGCGGCACTATCGGCAACTACCACACGCCGACTTAGCCCACTGGGCAGTAATTGCTGTAAGCGAGCGCTTGCTACCACCCAGATACACTCCGCTAGCCAGTCCTTAGAATCATTGGGGACCGCGGCGAGAAATGCGCCCAGCTGCTCGGCGCTGGTGACCATAATTGTATCAATCCCCTGCTGCCATTCACTAAGCTGCGAAGCGGTCGGCGGCTGTGACTGGCGCTGGTAAACTTCCAGATAGGTCACCTCTGCGCCGCGCGCGCGCAAGGTATCAGCGAACAGTTCGCGGCCACCGTGGCCGCGAATGATCAACCAGCGCTGTCCTTCGACCTGCTGCAATTCGGGTAACGCCAGTAACGCATCACTGTTGTGTTGGCGCCAGGGGCAACAGACCGGCCGCTGCACCACGTCCGAGATAGCTTTGGCACTGACCGGGCCTACCGCAAACCAGCGACAGCGCGGCATAGCGGCTTGCGGCGCCCATGCTCGCGCTTGTTTGGCAAAATAATGGGCCGCATTCACACTGACCATCATGGCACCATGCCACTGTTCGGCCAGTATGTTCGCTAAGCTGTAATTGGGGTCGTCGTACTCACTGATCCTCAACATGCTGGCACTTTGCGAGGTAACAGGCACCTGCAACTGCTCAGCACGCTGAGCAAGCAGCTGCTGTAACTCGGCCGCTTGCGCCTGGGGTCGGAGGATCAGGATGTTGTTCATGAGTGTAATTCGTTCTCCGCATACACATCGTTCAGTATGGTACCAGCGCCCCGGGCCAACAGGTACTCAGCGAGCTCGGTGCCAAGTGCTTCAGCATGGTCGCGGTGGCCTTTGATATCACCTTCTATAATCTCACTACCGTCGGGGCGACCGACTAAGCCACGCAGATGAAGTTGGTCACCATGCAGCTCCGCATAGGCGCCGATAGGCACTTGACAGCCCCCTTGTAAGCGGCGGTTCATGGCGCGTTCGGCCAATACACAGCTACTGGTGTCAGGGCACGTCAGTGGTGCCAACAAGGCCTTAGTGGCGGTGTCGTCGGTGCGGCATTCAATCCCCAGCACACCCTGGCCATTTGCCGGTAAACAGATATCCGCTGGCAGCCGCTGGCGAATCCGCTCGCCAAGGTCGAGGCGAATTAAGCCGGACGCCGCCAGAATAATAGCGTCAAACTGGCCATCATCGAGTTTGCCCAGACGCGTTTGCACGTTGCCGCGTAGATCACGGATTTGCACGTGCGGGTAGCGCGCCAGGATCTGGCATTTGCGACGTAAGCTACAGGTACCGACGATGGCGCCTTCCGGTAATTCATCCAAATTATGATACTGGTTGGAAACAAAGGCATCGCGCGGGTCTTCGCGCTCGCAGATGCCAAATAACTCGAGTCCGGGGGGAAACTCCACCGGTAGATCTTTCATTGAATGCACAGCCAAATCGGCACGTTCTTCCAACATCGCGACTTCGAGCTCTTTTACAAACAGGCCTTTACCGCCAATTTTCGCCAGCGGCGTGTCCAGAATGATGTCGCCCTTGGTGCTCATGGGCACCAGTTCGACAGTCACATGCTCATGTAAGGCCTCAAGACGAGCCTTAATATGCTCGGCTTGCCAAAGCGCCAGGAGACTTTTTCGTGTCGCGATGCGTAATGTGGTCGTCATGCTTACTCCGCTTTCAGCGTGATCGGTTGTCCAGCCTGTTTGCTGCCAGCTTCTGATAATAAGCTCCACAGCTCGGCACCGGTGCGGTTATCAATCCATTCACCATCCCGGTATTCAAAATGGTGACCATTAAACTTGGTCGCCACCCATAACTGCTGTAATGGTGGCTGTTTGTTAATCACCATCTTGGTGTCGTTGGGGAAGGTCAACTCAAGAATGTCGCCGCCTGACTCGCAATCAATATCGATTCCGGTCTTTTCGAAAGCTTCTTCTATTGCCAAAATGGTTGCTTCGGCTAGCTCATGATAATCGTGGTCTTGCATGTCGACTCCTGATAATGACATTTGCGCGCTGCAATGCGATGATAAGCGCACGGTTAATTTGCAATTCACAAGGGTACAGTTTACCGATGTTTAAGCTGAAAGTAATGCGTCCAATCATTGTAGCAGCAACCTTGGGCTTGGTCGCCTGTGGCCAGAAGGGACCACTGGAGATGCCACCGCCTGCGGAAAAGAATCAGCCATCGACAAGCGTAGCCTCTGCGCCAGTACAGGAAACTAAAAAAGTATTATGAGCTTTACATACCAAGGAAACGAATTTTTTGCTGAAGATTGCTCGGTCGCAGACCTCGCAGCAAAGCACGGGACGCCATTGTTCGTCTACTCTAAGGCGGCGATCACTGCCAACTGGCAGCAGTTTGCCCGGCACTGGCCGGCACCGCATAAACTTTGCTACGCGGTAAAAGCCAACTCCAATCTGGCGGTTCTTAACCTGTTAGCGCGGCTGGGTGCTGGCTTTGATATCGTCTCTGGCGGTGAGCTTGCACGGGTGCTGGCAGCAGGCGGTAAAGCACAGGACGTGGTGTTCTCTGGTGTTGGTAAAAGCCATGACGAAATTGCCTATGCGTTGGATCAGAATATCGGCTGCTTTAATGTGGAATCCGCTGCCGAGCTTGAACGGATCCAGCAAATTGCCAGTGACAAAGGTGTTATCGCACCGATTTCCCTGCGGGTGAACCCGGATGTTGATGCCCAGACCCACCCTTATATTGCTACGGGGCTGAAGGCGAATAAATTTGGTATTGCAATGAGCGAGGCGCTGGCAGTCTTCCGGCGTGGCGCAACGTTGTCGAATCTGGATATGCGCGGTATCGATTGCCATATTGGCTCGCAAATCCTCAGTCCACAGCCATTTCTTGATGCCTCTGAGCGGATGTTCAGTTTAATTGAAACGCTTCGCGCGGAAGGCATTCATATTACCCATCTGGATATGGGGGGCGGCTTCGGCATTCCTTACCAGCATGAAGAAAAGCTGGAAGTGAGTGGTTACTTACAAACCCTGCAGAGGAAAGCTGAAGCGATCGGAGATCTGACCTTAATGCTGGAGCCAGGTCGTGCCATTGTCGGCAACGCCGGCATCATGGTCACCAAAGTGGAGTACTACAAACCAGGCAGTGAAAAGAACTTCCTGCTGGTCGATGCTGGTATGAATGACCTGCTGCGACCATCACTTTACAATGCCTATCATGCCATCGTGCCGGTGAACCGCCACGAAGGGCTGGATGAGCAGTTAGTGGACGTTGTGGGTCCGGTTTGTGAGACTGGCGACTTTTTTGGCCATGCGCGTCACCTGGCAGCACAGGAAGGTGATTTATTGGCGGTAATGAACGCAGGGGCCTACGGTTTCACTATGGCGTCAAATTACAATACCCGTCCGCGGGCCGCAGAAGTGATGGTACATGGTGATAGTGCCACTTTAATTCGTGAGCGCGAACCGCTTGCCAGTTTGTGGCAGGGTGAACACTTGCTCGGAGATGACGCGTGAACTTCAGCAAGATGCACGGCCTGGGTAACGATTTCATGGTGATTGATAACGTGACCCAGACCATTTTTGTTAACCCGGAGCAAATCCGTCAGTGGGCGGATCGGCATCGGGGGATTGGCTTCGATCAGCTGTTGCTGGTCGAGCCACCGTATGACCCGGATCTCGATTTTCATTACCGTATTTTTAATGCAGATGGTAGCGAGGTCGCTCAGTGTGGTAATGGCGCGCGCTGTTTTGCCCTATTTGTAAAACAACGTGGGCTGAGTAACAAAAATCACCTGCGGGTGAGTACAAAAGCTGGCAATATGGTCTTGCATCATGAGCGTGATGGGCGTATCACAGTAGAGATGGGCGAGCCACGATTTGCGCCTGGCGCGGTGCCTTTTAAAGCAAATAAAGAAGAATTGACCTATGTTCTTAGAGTACAGGAACAGACCGTACTCTGTGGCGTCATGGGGTTGGGTAATCCGCACTGTGTCACCGAAGTAGACGCGATTGAGCAGGCTCCGCTCGCCACACTTGGACAGGCTTTGGCCACGCATGAGCGGTTTCCAGAAGGCGTGAATGCAGGCTTTATGCAAATCATTGATCGCAATCACATCAAGCTGCGCGTCTTCGAGCGCGGCGCTGGTGAAACCCAGGCTTGTGGCAGTGGCGCATGCGCCGCCGCTGTCATCGGTATGCGGTTAGGTAAACTAGATGACACCGTATTGGTTGACTTGCCAGGCGGACAATTAACGATTCGCTGGCAACCGGGGCAAACCGTGCGCATGACCGGGCCCGCACAACATGTTTATGACGGACACATGAAACTATGAGCACCGAAGCAAAAAAACAAGCTCAACAAACACGCGTCGATGACACTTTGATTGCCGCTTATCTTGAAGAAAACCCGGACTTTTTCGATCGGCACCCCGAGCTGTTGCAGCAACTCAGTGTGCGTCATCAGACCAAGGGCGCAGTATCGCTGGTCGAACGCCAGCAGCAGGTACTTCGTCAGCGAGTGCAGCACCTGGAAGAAGAAATTACCGAACTGATGGTGACGGCGCGCCGTAATGAGGAGCTGTTTCGTTACTTTAGCGAGCTTTACCTGAAGCTACTGCAAAGTCAGAGCATTGAGGAAGTCATGGACAGTCTGCAGCAGACGTTCTCAGAACAGTTGCAGATGCCGGCGTTAACTCTGAAGTTTTTTGATAGCCCGCTGGAGCTTGAAACTCAGTTCACGTTCGCCGCAGACACCCATAAACAGTTGTTGAGCAAACGCTTTCGCGACGACAGTATTTACCTGGGCCGCTTGACCACCGATGAACAAAAATTGCTGTTCCCGGATGAATCTATCGCCTCGGTGGTGCTGCTGTTACTCGGTGATAAAGGTGAGTTAGGAATGCTGGCCATTGGCAACCATGATGCCGGGCATTTTGAGCCAGCGATGGATACGCTGCTGGTCAAGCAACTGCAGGTGTTGTTAAGCCAGATCCTGCCACCCCTTTTAAAACACCATGAAGCTCGCTGAGGTCAGACAGAAATTCCTGAACCACCTGGCTGGCGAGCGCGGGCTTGCCGAGCATACCTTATCGAATTACGGCCGCGTATTACGGCATGATATCGACTTCTTTGACAGCGAGGGCATCGATGAGGTCAAAGGCATTGGCGTCAGTCAGTTTGAACGCCTGTTTATGCAATGGCGGCGCCAGGGCCTTGGTGATGCCTCGTTAGCCTTGCGACTGGCAGCGTGGCGGAGTTGTTTCGATTACTGTATACGGCAGGGCTGGCGCGACGATAATCCGGCCCGGCAGACCAAGGCCCCGAAAAGCGCCAAGCGCTTGCCTAAGAATCTCGATGTCGACAGCATCAGTCAATTATTAAAGCTCCCCGAAGATGATGAGCTGGCCATCCGCGACGCCGCTATCATGGAGTTACTTTATGGCAGCGGCCTGCGCTTGGCTGAACTGGTGGCCCTTGATATTGACGCCATTAATCCACGTCACCAGGAGTTACGCGTGCTGGGTAAAGGTGGCAAAACTCGCATCGTACCTTACGGCCGGTGTGCTGCAGAAGCCTTACGTAAATGGTTACCGGTGCGGAATAAATGGTTACACGGTCATTTGACCGAAGTCGCGTTGTTTATCAGTCAGCGGCAGCGGCGGATCAGTCCGCGAACGGTGCAGCAGCGGCTCAACCACTGGGGGCGTCAGCAAGGTCTGAATGGCAGTCTGCACCCACATAAACTGCGCCATTCCTTTGCCTCACATATGTTAGAATCCAGTGGTGATTTACGTGCGGTACAGGAGCTGCTGGGACATGCCAATTTAAGTACCACCCAGGTTTATACCCACCTGGATTTCCAGCACCTGTCAAAAGTCTACGATGCCGCGCACCCGCGCGCACGTAAGAAATAACAACCTCAAGTAAAAAGGACGCTATGCAGTTTTTTCGTCGCTTGCAACCTGTTCAGGCCCTCAGCTTTGACCTCGATGACACCTTGTACGATAACGTGCCGGTCATGCAAAAGGCCGAGGCGGAAAGTTATCGTGCGCTGTGTCAGCGGTATCCGGAAGCAGCTCGCTGGAGCGTGCAGCAATGGGCGCAGCGGCGTTGGCAGTTAATGCAAAATGAACCTGATCTGGCGAGCGATATGACCGCCTTGCGTCTGGCTACGCTCAGCCGCGGCCTGCAGGAACTCGGTGTGGCAGAGGCTGCCGCCCGGCAAGGTGCCGACGATATTTTCGCGACCTTTTTGCACTTTCGCAATCAGGTGCAAATTGCGCCAGATACGCATCAGTTGTTGCAAGCTCTCGCCGAGCGCTATCCGTTAGTGGCGCTCAGCAATGGCAACGTGGATACTGCGGCGATTGGTCTGCGTGATTACTTCAGCGCGGTGGTGCAGCCGGGCAGCGGCCTGCGGGGCAAACCGCATAGCGATATGTTTGCCAAAATCGGGCCACTGTTCCCGCAGATTGCACCCCAGGGCTGGTTGCATGTGGGCGACAGTCCTTATGCCGACATCCTCGGCGCACAGCGCATGGGCTGGCAGACCGCCTGGTACCGCAGCGGTATCTATGTTGCTGATCAGCTGCATGTTCTGCCAGTGTTCGCCTTCGACGAGCTGCGCCAGTTGCAGCAGCTACTGCTGAAATAAACTCAGACCCCGCCTACGGCGCAGTAACTGGTTGCATATACAGTAGTGCGCCTTTAAACTGACCACAGCTTTCAACGAATGGATTTTGCTATGACCTCGCATCCCTTGCTCGAGCAACTTAACGACAAGCAGCGCGCCGCTGTAGGTGCACCAGAACGACACATGCTGGTGCTGGCCGGCGCCGGTAGTGGTAAAACCCGAGTGCTGGTGCATCGGATTGCCTGGCTCATGCAGGAACTTCGGTTATCGCCCTACAGTATTATGGCGGTGACCTTTACCAACAAAGCAGCCGCGGAAATGCGCGGGCGCGTCGAAGAACTTATGGGCAGTTCAACTCGTGCAATGTGGATTGGCACCTTCCATGGGCTGGCGCATCGTTTGTTGCGCGCGCATTACATGGATGTGGACTTACCCCAGAATTTTCAGATCCTCGATAGTGATGATCAGCAGCGCATGCTCAAGCGCATCATGCGCAGCTTGAATCTGGACGAGAAGCGCTGGTCGCCAAAACAGGCGCAGTGGTTTATTAACGCCAAAAAAGACGAAGGTTTACGGCCGCATCATCTGGATGGGCTGGATTTTAACGAGCGCACCTACAAAGAGATCTACGACGCCTATCAGGTCGCCTGTGATCGCGCTGGTTTAGTTGATTTCGCTGAGTTACTGCTACGGGCGCATGAATTATTGCGCGATAACCGCATTGTCCGGGAGCATTATCAGCGCCGGTTTCGCCATATTCTGGTTGATGAGTTTCAGGATACCAACGCAATTCAGTATGCTTGGGTCAAGCTGCTCTCCGGTGCCGGTAGCGATAAAGAGCACGAGAACTTCGTGACCATCGTCGGCGATGATGATCAGTCTATTTATGGCTGGCGCGGTGCGAAAATTGAAAACATTCACCAGTTTACTTTGGATTTTCCTGCGGTTGAGACCATCCGTTTAGAACAGAACTATCGTTCCACAAATACCATTTTAAGCGCTGCCAACAGTGTTATCGCTAACAACAGCGACCGGCTGGGTAAAGAGCTCTGGACCGAGGGCGGCATGGGCGAGCCTATCGACTTGTACGCCGCCTACAACGAGCTGGACGAGGCGCGCTATATTTCCAGTCAGATAGAAGCCTGGCATGAGCAAGGCAATGCCTTACAGGATGTGGCACTGCTGTACCGCAGTAATGCGCAGTCGCGGGTACTCGAAGAAGCCTTGCTACATAGCCGCATCCCCTACCGCATCTACGGTGGCTTACGCTTCTTTGATCGACAAGAAGTCAAAGACGCGCTGGCTTATCTGCGCTTGCTTGCTAACCGTGACGATGACGCGGCATTGGAGCGTGTGATCAATACGCCGACCCGGGGTATCGGTGCGCGGACCCTGGATACCGTGCGCGAAGGCGCGCGCCAGCGCGGCACCTCTTTGTGGCAGGCCGCCAGGCAATTGGCCACGGAAAAAGTACTTACCGGGCGGGCCGCCAATGCGGTGCTGGCGTTTATCGATCTGATTGAACAGCTGGAAGACGAAACCGGTGAATACAGCCTTGGCCGGCAAGTCGACACCGTCATCAAAAGCAGCGGCTTGATGGCCATGTATCAGGCGGAAAAAGGTGAGAAAGCCGAAACCCGCGTGGAAAACTTAAAAGAGCTGGTAAACGCCTGCGATAACTTTGATCAGCTCGAACGGGTTGAGGAAGAAGAGCTGTCGCCGTTGAATGGATTTCTTGCTCATGCCGCACTGGAGTCGGGTGATGAGCAAGCCGATGAACATCAGGATGCGGTCCAGCTGATGACCTTGCACAGCGCAAAAGGTCTGGAGTTTCCACTGGTTTTCATGTGCGGCGTGGAAGAAGGATTGTTCCCTTCCCAGCAATCACTGGATGAGGCTGGCCGGCTCGCAGAAGAGCGGCGGCTGTGCTACGTCGGCATGACGCGGGCGATGCAGAAGCTGGTGATCAGCTATGCCGAGCAGCGCCGGGTGTATGGCCAGGAGAAGCTGCATACGCCGAGTCGCTTCATCGCTGAGATCCCCTCTGAAAATGTGCACCATGTGCGCATGCAAAGTCGTCGTAGCTTTTCCACGGAAACACCGAGTTACGGGCGTTTCCATACTGGCGCCAGTCATGAAGCTTTTGAGGAGAGCGGTTTTCAGCTGGGACAGCGGGTTCGTCATGTGAAATTTGGCGAGGGTACCGTCCTCAACTATGAGGGCTCTGGTCCGCAGAGCCGCATCCAAGTGAACTTTGATGACCTTGGCAGCAAATGGCTGGTGGTTGCTTACGCGCGTCTCGAACGCTGCTGATGCAACAAGGTATCAATGCTGTAAAGGGCTAATGCAGCCCAGATAATCGCAAACGTGACCAGCTTATCGGCCGCCAGTGGCTCGCCGTAAATCCAGACTGCAAGAATAAACATCAGGCTGGGCCCAATGTACTGAAAGAAACCTAAAGTGGCATAGCGAATGCGCTGTGCTGCCGCGGTGAAACAAAGCAGCGGTGCAGTCGTCACTATGCCGGCAGCCATCAGCAACAGATTAAGCTGCCAGGTATTCTGGGTCATGTCACTTGCCGCTGAGTCGGCAAAGAAGAACAGATAGATCAGCATCAAAGGTAACAGAATGGTGGTTTCCAGCCACAGACCCGTCATCGAATCCACCGGTAACCGCTTGCGAATTGCGCCATAAGTCGCAAAGCTGAAGGCCAGCGCCAACGCCACCCAGGGTACCGAGCCAAAGGAAATCACCTGAATTAAGACGCCGGTGACCGCCAGCGCAATGGCGATGAGCTGAAACCGTCGCATCCGCTCGGCAAAAAACACCATGCCAATGGCAACATTCAACAAAGGGTTGATGTAATAGCCCAGGCTGGCATCCAGAATATGATTGTTATTAATCGCCCAGATAAACAGAAACCAGTTTCCGCCGAGCAGGAAGGTTGCCAGAGTCAGCCGCAGCATGTGCGAGCGATTTTTTACCACCGGTTTGATGCGGTGCAGGCGGCGCAGGCCAATAATCAGCACCAATACCAGTACAAATGACCAAACAATACGATGACCCAGAATTTCAAGTGCAGGCACCTGTTGTAGAAACTTGAAGTAAATGGGCGCGATGCCCCACATAGTGTAAGCGGCAATAGCAAAAAGAACGCCGTGGCGACTGCGGGTTGCATCATCGGTCATGAGGTTAAGTTCCGGTGCTCTGGTTGAACTTCTGGCTCGGGTGCTGAAGTTGTACGAAAACTATGCAGTTACCACCAGGTTTCGTCCGAAATGATCGTTTGGCGGTGGTGATGCGTGCTTGGGATGCATACAATAGAGCCTATTGCCTATGAGCGTCAATCGGAGCTGTTGAAATGACTGCGCAACCGCTGTCAAAAGTCCTTGCCGAAGTTTTTGGTTACGCCGAATTCCGGCAGGGCCAGGAGCAAGTGATCGAGGCTGTTCAGCAAGGCCGTGACGCACTGGTGCTGATGCCCACAGGCGGCGGCAAGTCGCTCTGTTATCAGTTACCTGCGATCATGGGCGCAGGAGTGACGCTGGTCATTTCGCCATTGATTTCCCTTATGCAGGATCAGGTGGAAAGCCTGCAGGCGATGGGCGTAGCTGCCGGCGCCTTGCATAACGGGCTGGAGCAGAGCGAGCAGCAACAGCTGTTGCAACAAGCGGCCAGCGGTGAGCTGCGGCTGCTGTACGTCAGCCCTGAACGCGCCATGCAGGGCTATTTTATTCGTCAGCTGCAGCAATGGCAGGTGACCTTAATCGCCATCGATGAAGCGCACTGTATCTCACAATGGGGCCATGATTTCCGGCCTGAGTACGGCCAATTAGGGCAATTGCGTGAAGCTCTGCCCCAACTGCCCTTTATGGCGTTGACCGCCACCGCCGATGCTGCAACGGAAGCGGATATCGTGCAACGCCTGCACCTGCATCAGCCGGTCATCTACAAGAGCTCTTTTGATCGACCTAATATCCGCTACATCGTTGAAGAAAAATTCAAGCCACAGAAGCAATTGCGCGATTATGTCGTCAAGCAAAAAGGCGCGTCAGGCATCGTTTACTGCGGCAGCCGTAAACGTGTCGATGAACTGTCGGAACGGCTGCGGCAGGATGGTATCCGTGCGGCCGGCTATCATGCGGGCATGGACCATGACGAACGCAATCACGTGCTGCGCGGTTTTGTCCGCGATGATATTGACGTCGTAGTGGCGACCGTTGCTTTTGGCATGGGCATTAATAAGCCCAATGTGCGCTTCGTGGTGCATTTTGACATTCCCCGCAGTATCGAAGCTTATTATCAGGAAACCGGCCGGGCAGGCCGCGACGGGCTGCCGGCGGAAGCGGTGTTGCTTTATGACCCAAGCGATGCCGGCTGGATCCGCAGCACCATCAATGATCATCCGGATGAGCAACGGCGCCAGGTCGAGCTGCAAAAATTCAACTCCATGCAGGCCTTAGGTGAGGCGCAAACCTGCCGCCGCCTGGTGCTTTTGAACTACTTCAACGAGTTCCGGGATAAAGCCTGTGGCAACTGTGATATCTGTCTTGATCCGCCGCGTCAGTACGATGGTACGGTGGATGCGCAAAAGGTCTTAAGCTGTATTTATCGGGTGGGCCAACGTTTTGGCGCCAACCATGTCATCGATGTGCTACGCGGCAGCCAGTCGCAGCGTTTAACTGCGCTCGGTCACGAGCAGCTTTCAACCTTTGGCCTTGGCGCTGATAAAAGCCAAACGCACTGGCTGGGCGTGATCCGCCAGCTCATACATCGAGGCCTGGTGGTGCAGAACATTCAGCATTATGGCACCTTGCAGTTGACCGAAGCGGCGCGTCCGGTGTTACGCGGTGAAGTGGCCTTGTCGCTGGCTGAACCGCGGGTCAACCTGGCAGTAAGTAAGCCCAAAGTGACCGACCGCGGCGATTACGACAAGCTGTTATTCCGGCGCTTACGGGCATTGCGAAAAAGCATTGCTGATGCGGAAGAAAAACCACCTTTTGTGGTGTTTAACGACAGCACTCTGGTCGAGATGGCGGTGCACTATCCCATTGATGAGGCCAGTATGCTGCAGATTTCCGGAGTCGGCCAGACCAAGCTCGAGCGTTATGGCGCCGCTTTTATCGATGCCATCAGTGCCTATCTGGATGCCGATGACGAACCTTTATTGCAGCGTTAAGCGCTGGCGCTGAATCGCCTATAGCCATCCAATTTCGTTTCAGGTCTGTATACTAAGGTAAGTGTGCCTTGAGCATAGTCCTAGAAACAAGGAGTTGGAATGAAAATTCAGTTGCGCAAGTTACTCGTGCTCACCCTATTGCTGTTTTCACCCTTCACGCTGGCGCAGATCGCAGCGCCTGAACAGGCGGGTGTCACCACCGGAGAAATCACGGTTGCGGTACGTGTGAGTCCGCCGTTTGTCATGAAAGATGCGAACGGTGACTACCATGGCCTGACGATTGAGCTATGGGAGCATATTGCTGAAGTCAATAATTACAACTTTAGTTACCGGGAAACCGGCCTTGAGCAGTTGATTGACGGTGTCGCCAATGGCGACTTTGCCGTAGGTCTTGGCGCCATCTCGGTAACTGCCGAGCGCGAGCGACGCATTGATTTTACCTTACCCTTTTACAATGCCGGGCTGGGAATCGCCGTACCAGCGGCCGCTGAGCCGGGTTGGTGGACCGTAACCAAGCGCTTTTTCAGCTTTGAATTTTTAACGGTAATGGCGGCGCTAACCTTGATTTTACTGGGCGCCGGTGTGCTGGTGTGGCTGGCTGAGCGCCGCCATAACCCTGAGGAATTCAGTGACAGCAAGGTCAAAGGGCTCGGCGCGGGCTTCTGGTGGGCTGCGGTCACCATGACCACTGTCGGCTACGGTGATAAATCCCCCCGCACGTTGATGGGTCGTGGCGTTGCACTGATCTGGATGTTTACCAGCGTCATTATTATTTCAAGCTTTACCGCTTCAATCACTTCCGCCCTAACCGTGAATAAGCTCTCTACCCGGGTGCAAGGCAAAGACGATCTGGCCAATGTCCGCGTCGCCAGTGTGCCCGCGTCCTACAGTGCGTATTGGCTGGACCGTGAAAATATCGGCTACCAGCATTACAGTGATCTCACTACTGCATTAGAGAATGTGCAAGCTGGTAAAGCAGATGCGGTGGTGTACGATGCGCCGTTGCTTAAATATCAGTTACGCAAAGACTTTTCCGGGCTGACGGTACTCAAGGATGTGTTCGCGCCGCAGGATTATGCATTAGTGTTGCCGCCGCAGGCGAGCGAACGTGAGGTGATCAACCGTACCTTGCTGCGCTACATTCGCAGTTCTGAGTGGCGGCAGTCGATCCAGCGTTATTTAGGTGATGTTCTATAATCAGACAACACTTAATGGTTGGAGGTCTTATGTTAGGTCTTACTTTGGGTTTGTTGCTAAGTGCCAGTGCGGCACCCGCCACTGTCACTATCAATGAGTGGCAGGTTCCCTGGCCGGACTCGCGGCCGCGTGACCCCTATGTGCAGTCAGACGATAAGGTCTGGTTTGTCGGCCAACGTTCCGATTATGCGGCTATTTTAAACCCGCAAACGGGCGATTTTAAACGTATCGATTTGCCCGATGGTGCCGGGCCTCACAACATTATCGTTGATGAGCGCGGGGCCTGGTACGCAGGCAATAAGGCGGCGCATATTGGTAAGATTTCCCATGCTGACTATTCTATTACCCAATACCCCTTACCGGGCGATGGCCGCCGCGACGTGCACACGATGCAGTTTACCAGTGATGGCAATATCTGGTTTACCGCCCAGGGCGCGAATAAGTTTGGCTATTTTGATGTTGCTGAAAACAACATCGAACTCTACTCGATCGAAACCCCGCGGGCGCGGCCCTATGGCCTGATTGTCGTAAACGATCAGCCCTGGCTGACGCTATTTGGTTCGCATAAGTTAGTGACCTATGAAGACGGTCAGGTCCAGGAGATTGAACTGCCGCGACCCGATGCCAACCGACCGCGCCGGATCGCTTTAGGCAGTGATGGTGGCATTTGGTATGTAGACTATGCCGGTGGCTATCTGGGTCGCTACGATCGCGCCACC
This sequence comes from Pseudidiomarina terrestris, assembly GCF_030466405.1. Lineage (GTDB taxonomy): Bacteria > Pseudomonadota > Gammaproteobacteria > Enterobacterales > Alteromonadaceae > Pseudidiomarina > Pseudidiomarina terrestris. The sequence goes on from NZ_JAGGJF010000003.1 coordinate 18,451, forward strand.
GAACAGGTCAACGAATGGGCTATGCCGGCAGGTGGAGGTTCACTGCCTTATGGCATGGCTGCCGACAACAAGGGTTATGTCTGGTTCGCGGAAACCGGGCCACAGCCAAACCGTATCGTCGGCTTCCATATTGCCTCGGAAACCTTTACCGACCCGGTTGCGGTGCCAAGCGGTGGCGGTACCATCCGCCATATGGTATTTGATGAAGCGCGGCAGAGCTTATGGTTCGGTACTGACGCCAACACCGTTGGCCAAGCGAAAATCAGTTACAGCGATTAGTTCAACAGCACCAGTAACCAGGTTACTGCAATCGTGATCAAGGAGAACATGACAGCGGTGGAAGCGATGTCCTTCGCTTTGCCGCTGAGTTCATGTAGATCGGGACTAATGCGATCGATGGTGGCCTCGATGGCGGAGTTCAGGAATTCCACAATCAGTAATATCAGCACCGGCAGAATCAGGAGCGCTCGCTCAACCCCGCTCTGACCCAGCCACAAGGCCAGCGGGATGAGCACCAATGCCAGTAAGCAATCCTGCCGCACGGCAGCTTCAGATTGCAGCGCGAAGCGAAAGCCGCGCAGTGAGTTGCGGGTGGCGCGAACAATGCGCATCAGTCCGTGCTGGGGTGGTTTCATTTGTTGCTCTTTTCGTTTCAGCCAGATGGTGTAGAGTGTAGTACAGGACACGATTTAAGGATGGCTTAACTGTATGGCCGAAAGCAATCATTGGCAACTGATTCCACTCGACACCTTTGAGCGCCCGTCGGCGCCCGCGACCACCGCGATTCAGCAGGCCTGGTCACAGCTTCGCAAGCTGTTTATTGCGGAAGAAGATGACGATGTGAACCCTGATGAACAGGACTTCCCGCACTATCGTGAATTCGACCTGGCGCCGGCAGTCGCGGCCATAGATACCTGTTGGGATGCCGACGAGCCTCCGTCCGTGCGGTTCGTGATTAGTGCGCCATTTAGCGGTAGCGGCGCTATTTTCCGTGAGTGGGCCAAACAAAACGGCTATCAGCAGCTCGAGCCGCCCAGCCTGGAACAGTTAGGGCAAGCGGACACAGACGCTTGGTGGCAACAACAGGCAAGCGAACGTTGGCTTATTGACGAATTTTCATCCTTCTGGTTACGCACCACCGAACATATGCAGTTTATGCGAGCCCTGTTGCCACGGTTATTGCGCGGCGAACTGGGGACCGGTGTGGTGGTGATCGATAGCTGGACCTTTGCATTTTTGCACCGCGCCTGGCCATTGAGCTTACCCCACTGTTATTGCTTTGCCGCGGCTACGCCTGAGTTGCTGAAGGACAGCGGGGTCATCGCCAGTGATAAGCGCCTGCGTAACCTTGCCGCCAAAGCGCGCGGCAACTTAGGCGTTGCGCTGGCGCTGTGGGCGGTCGAGCAGGATGAGGAGCGCAGCTTACCGCGCTTGCCCAGCGAAGCGGATGACTCCACAGCGTTCATTTTGTACAGCCTGCTCTTACATCACGGTCTTAAAGGCGAATATTTACAGATGGTGCTGCCACTGATGGCGGCAAATCAGCTGGATGTGCAGCTGTTAAGACTGCAGCAAAATGGCATTATTGATCTGGATGAAAATAAGGTTTGGCGGATCAACGTTTACGCTTACCCTGATGTACGCGAATTTTTGGCGGCGCGTGGCTTTTGGCTTGATGGATTTTAATGAGGACCGAAGGTGGATACGGAAAAGATACTAGGTTTATTTAAAGAGATCACCAGTGCGGTATTGATTGAAATCGGCGTGGTATTCGCTGTTGCGACCTTGATAGTGCTCGCCAGCCAGCGCGTGCTGCCGTGGCTGGCGGGCCATTTGCATGGCAAGCAGCGGTTGTTCGCACTGGCCCTGATCCCGACCATTCGTGTGCTGGTGTTCATTGTCGCCTTCGTCTGGGTTGTGCCGTTGGTGATTGAGCCAAGCATGCAGAACATGGTCGCCATTCTCGGTGCTGCAGGTCTGGCGATTGGGTTTGCCCTGAAAGACTACATCAGCAGTATGGCCGCGGGGATGGTCGCGGTTTATGAACTGCCTTACCGACCCGGGGACTGGATTGAGGTTGAGGGAACCTACGGCGAAGTGAAGCACATCGGCATGCGGGCGGTGGAGATGGTGACTCCTGATGACACCGTGGTGTTTATCCCGCACCTGAAGTTATGGACAAAACTCATTTTTAACGCCAACAATGGCGGGCCGAGTTTAATGTGTGTGGCCGATTTCTATCTGCATCCGGAGCATGATGCCAATGTGGTGAAACACCTATTGGAAGATGTCGGTTTGACCAGCCCTTATGTACAGCTGTCCAAGCCTATAGTGGTGGTTGCTAAAGAGGAGCCCTGGGGAACGCATTACCGGCTGAAAGCCTATCCGATTGACCCTCGTCAGCAATTTCAGTTCATGACCGATTTGACCGCGCGCGGCAAAAATTGCCTGCGCGCGTTACCCGTTAAGTTTGCCCAGCTGTCACCAGAGCACGCTGCTCAGGCAGGCCCATACTAAGCACGTAGGGATGCGCAGCTTTTTGCTGTGCAGTGAAGCTGGCTTTGTCGGTGAGTCCTTGCCAACCTATCGCGATCAATGCTTGTGCAACGGCCCCGCCGAGACCGCTACCAGGACCGAGCAGAATAATATGATCCGGTGCGTAGTCTTTCACCGCCACCTGTACGGCTTTGCTGAAATCGTAGGTTTCGGTGACTTGATGGCCAAGGGTATAACGCTGCAGTGCGCGCATGTCCGCTGTGGGCGTAAGCCACTGAAAACCACGACCATCCACCAGCGGAGTTTGTGGTGGGTGAAACGCAGCCACCGGCCAGGTCTCCAGCGCCTCGGTTGCGGCATCGCTCATCATCCGGGTGTGGAACGCCGCATGGCCTGGTAGCAACATAGGAAAGCGTTCATCGGCTGTGGGTAAGGCCTGGATTGCCGCGTTACAGGCAGCTTCGGTACCTGCCAGAACGGCGTAGCCCCCATAGTTAATGGAGTGCATCAATTCATCAGGATGCGCTGCAACTTGCGCTTCAACCAAAGCAATACGTTTCGCGTCCGGGCGCCACTCACTATCAATGATCGGATAAATAAACTGCGCTCCGGCGCCACCCGCGGTTAACTGCGCCATACTGGTGACCAGCTTGGTGCTGGTGCTCAACGACCAGGCGTCAGCACAGGCCATTGCCGTATACCATCCCATCGAGTTGCCCGTCAGTGCCACCACCTCGTACTGCTCGCGATCGATGCTGAGAAAGTCCAGATAGCCAGCAGCGTAGATAAGGGCAGCCGCATTTTCCGGGCGCTGGTGTAGGGAAGTTTTAAACAACTTCGCCTGATCCAGCTCCGTCACTGTTGGCAGGCCCAGCGCTTCGCGTTCGGCGTCGATGGCATCCAGTTTATCTTGCAAAGTTTCCCTTAACTTCGGCGAAGATGCTGCTATGTTCGCGTAGATCGAGCCAAGTTCTGGTTTATTATAGGTCCCCCGCCCGGGACAGATGACCAGTGCTGTTTTCTTCATGATTGACCTCCACGAAGCATCATCATAGCCTTTTCGGTAATGCCATCGCGCGATGGCAGGACCGTGTAAGCGGCTTTACCCAAAGGAATAAAACTATCCTCTGCGGTCAGTCGCTGAATGCTAAAGTGTCCGGGGTAGTCTTCGTGCAATGCCGTGATCAGCTCTTCACTTAATGAGCCGCGGCGACGGCATTCATCGACAATTAGCAGTTTCTTACTGTTACCCAGGGCGGCGACAATTTTGTCCACGTGCAGTGGCACCAGACAACGAATGTCCAGCACGCGCACCCGATGGCCGGCGTCAGCAAGTTGCTTTTCGGCCTGACGGCTCAGGTAATAGCCATTACCGTATGAAATAATCGCCAACTCTTCGCCATCGCCATACACTGCAGGTTCACCCAGCTCGGGTAACGGGGTCGTGACATCCGGGTAGTGACTCAGCCAGCCGGCATCGCCTTCCTGGTGCAGATCCCGTGCCATATAGAGTGCTATAGGTTCCAGCATAATCACCACTCGCTGTTCCGCCGCAGCCAGTTGTACTGCTTGGCGCATCAACAGAGCGCCGTCTGCGCCATTCGAGGGGCAGAGGACAATGACGCCAGGGATGTCTCGGAACACCGCGAATGAGTTGTCGTTGTGAAAGTGGCCCCCGAAGCCCCGCTGGTAGGCAAGCCCGGCAATGCGGATCACCATCGGGTTGGTGTACTGACCATCCGAAAAGAAAGATAGCGTGGCAGCTTCGCCACGGATCTGATCTTCGGCATTATGCACATACGCCAGGAACTGGATCTCTGGCATGGCAATAAACCCTTGTTGTGCCATTCCTATGGCAAGCCCAAGAATACTTTGTTCATCGAGTACAGTATTGAGTACCCGATTCGGACCAAAGGCCTCCATCAGATGTTGAGTGACGTGGTAAACCCCACCTTTTTTCGCAATATCTTCACCGCACATGACAATCGAGCCATACTGCGCCATCAGATCATGCAACGCCCAGTTCAGTAATTTTGCCAGATGCTGTGGCTTGCCAACATTGTGCTTGTCCCACTTAAAGAGACCTTCACGGCGCGTTGCATCAGGCACTGCCGGTAGTGTGGACGGGTCTTTTTTCGGTGGTACGATGGAACGCATAACATCCGTTGCCGAGGTCAGCTTAGGCTGCTGTGCGGCCTGATTTGCGATGCGTACCATGCGTTGCTGCTGCCGTCTGATGTGCGTCACCAGTGACTCAGAATCAAACAGGCCGCGGGCGATAACTGCTGCACAGCTATGCAATAGCGGGTCGCGCTCGGCATCAAGGGCAATTTCCTGTTTGCTCCGATACGCCACTTCAGCATCGGCGCCGGCGTGACCGAATAAGCGGATGGTGCGCAGATGCAGGATGGCAGGTTTACGTTTCTGGCGGACGTAGTCCGCTGCTTGCTGCGCAACCAGGTAGGTTTCAGCCAGGTTGCTGCCATCGGCAAAGAAGTACTTCAGTGCAGGGCGCTGACTGAGTTGCTGCTGAATCCAGCCTTGCGGCGTGTGCGTCGAAATTCCCAGGCCATTGTCCTCACAAACGAACAGCAAAGGCATCGGGATCTGTTGATAAGCGGCCCAGCTGGCGGAGTTAATCGCACCTAAGGCGGTGGAGTGATTGGCCGAGGCATCGCCAAAGCTGCACATGGCAATGGCATCGTGCGGCCAGGTGCCTTGGTGCTGCAAGCGCTTTGACAAACCAATGGCAAACGCGGTGCCCATAGCTTTTGGTACATGCGAGGCGATGGTACTGGTTTGCGGGGGGATATGTAGCTCAAGGCTACCAAGCACTTTATGACGGCCACCCGAGATGGGGTCGTCGCTCGAGGCAGCAAAGCTCAGCAACATATCGTAAAGCGGCGTGGTGCCGGGTTTCTGTTTCGCCCGCTGCAAAAAGAATGCGCCACTGCGGTAGTGCAGAAACGCAGGGTCGCTGACCCGCATGGCTTTGGCAACGGCGGCGTTGGCCTCATGGCCGGAGCTACCTATGGTGTAAAAACTCTGCCCCGCGGCCTGCATCAGTCGTGATTGCAGGTCGAGCAGACGACTGGCCAACTGTGAGTCAAACAGTTCAACCAGGTCGGCGTCGCTAAGGACGCCGCCTGCGGCCTGCGCATGGGGCAGTTCTTGTCGTTCTATACGCTGGATAAAGTCGCCCAGCCATGGGTGCATTGCTGCAGCCATAAACGCCTCCGTGGATTCGCGTTGCTGGAAAAATTAACAGCTAAAAGCCTGGATACCCGTTTGTGCACGGCCCAGAATCAACGCATGTACATCATGCGTGCCTTCGTATGTGTTCACCGCTTCCAGGTTCATGACATGACGGATGACATGGTATTCATCGGCAATACCGTTACCGCCATGCATGTCACGCGCCAGGCGGGCAATGTCCAACGCCTTGCCACACGAGTTACGTTTGATCAGTGAGATGGTCTCCGGGGGTAACTGATTGGCATCCATCAGGCGACCCGCCTGCAGACAGGCCAACAGACCAATGCTGATTTCTGTTTGCATATCGGCCAGTTTCTTTTGTACCAGCTGCGTCGCGGCCAGCGGGCGATCAAACTGTTTCCGATCCAGCGTGTACTGACGTGCCGCGTGCCAGCAGAATTCTGCCGCGCCAAGTGCGCCCCAGCCGATGCCATAGCGGGCTTTATTCAAACAGCCAAACGGACCCTTAAGACCGCTGACATTAGGCAGTAAGGCGGATTCAGGAACCTCAACGTTATCCATCACGATTTCGCCGGTGATCGAAGCCCGCAACGAGAATTTACCGTCGATTTTCGGGGCCGACAGGCCGGCCATGCCTTTTTCCAGGATAAAACCGCGGATTTCGCCGTCGAGCTTACCCCAGACCACAAATACGTCCGCAATGGGGGAATTGGTGATCCACATTTTGGTGCCTTTGATGACATAGCCACCATCGACTTTTTTCGCTGTGGTGCGCATCGCCGCTGGATCCGAGCCGGCGTCTGGTTCGGTTAAGCCAAAGCAACCGACCCATTCGCCGCTGGCCAGTTTCGGCAGGTACTTTTGCCGTTGCTCTTCGCTGCCATAGGCATGAATCGGATGCATGACCAACGAGGATTGCACGCTCATGGCACTACGATAACCGCTGTCGACGCGTTCGACTTCGCGGGCAATGAGTCCGTAGCAGACATGGTTTACTTCGGCACAACCGTATTTTTCTGGCAGGGTTGCGCCAAGCAGGCCTAATTCACCCAGCTCGTTCATGATTTCACGATCAAAACGCTCTTCGCGGTTGGCGGTCAGTACCCGCGGCATCAGTTTCTCCTGACAGTACTGATGAGCGGTGTCGCGGATCATGCGCTCTTCTTCGGTAAGCATGTCGCTGAGTTGAAAAGGGTCTTGCCAGTCAAAGGGAACGCGTGCCATTTAAAACCTCATGATTCATTGTTTGTAACTTGCGTTGATCAAAGCACATGAATTGACCAGCGCACATGTTTTATTCCACTTTACGCTGAAATGACATAAAGTTAAATTATATAAAAATTAGAACAGGTATAGTTTTTAGCTATGGATTTACGCCAGCTTCAGTATTTTGTTGCCGTTTATGAGCAAGGCAGTATCAGTGGTGCGGCACGTGCCTGTGCAGTGGCGCAGCCAAGTCTCTCCAAAGCCCTGCAGCAACTCGAAGATGAGCTGCGGGTGCGATTATTCGTGCGCCAGTCAAGAGGGGTAACCCCAACGGAGGATGGCGAGCGTCTGTATGGCCACGCCGGACGAATGCTGAGTCAGATGCAGTCATTAAAAGCATCGTTCCGGCATAGCGTTACCCGGGTGCAGTTTCGCCTGGGTCTGATTCGGGCGCTGGGTGTGGAGCGCATGAGTCAGTTGCTACGGGATTTTACTGCGGGAGTCGACGGCCTGGAGTTACACCTGGTGGAGCCTGATGAAGAAGCGGACGCGCGCATTATCTCGCCACGCATGCTAAGAGCTGGCGAGCAGTTTTTACCCATCTGGCATGACCGCTTTGTGCTGGCGCTGCCAGCCGGACACCCGCTGGCATTGCAGAACGAGCTGGGATTATCGCAAATGCAGGGGCAGGCGCTGATTAAGCGCACCCCTTGTGAAGCCTGGTCGACGTTTTACCCTGAGCTCATCCGGCAAGGCATTCAGCCCGATATTCGGGCTGACATTCATACCATTGAGTATGCCCTGGGGCTGGTCTCAGCTGGCGTAGGCTGCGCCCTGGTGCCGGATTTAGAGTCGTTACGTGAACGTCAGGATGTGGTGTTACGTCCCCTTGCTGAGCTTACCCTGGAGCGGACCATCGGCATGGCTTATCCGCGCAGTCATAGTGAAGATACACCACTGCGCTGGCTGCAACAGGTGTGCCGCCAAACGGCTGCCCAAAGTGCGGGCTAGTTGCTGACGTCGGCGACCAGAGTCATGCAGTCGACCGGACACACCGGGATACAGGCCGGTTCGTCGTAGTACCCCTCACATTCGGTGCACTTGTCTGCATCCACCACATAGTGTGCTGAGCCCATCACAATAGCTTCATTAGGGCATTCCGGGACACACATATCACAATTAATACAATCGCTATCAATGACCACTGGCATAGCTGACCTCCTTAATGGCAATGGCGGCCGGTGGCGGCGGCAATTCTTTTACCAGCAGGGCAACACTCTGCTCTGCGCGTGCCAGGCCACAGGGCAGCTGCAGGCTGACCTGATGACCGGAGCCAGGTGCACGCGCGACCTGCTCGCCGGCGCGGTTGAACAGCTGTCCGGCACGAAACCGGATATTTCCTGAGGGCTTCATCAGGATCAGGTTATCGTCGCTGGCGAAACTATTTTTGACATCGATGAGGGCGGTAGTGCCGTCGCTGTCCAGCACCGCACCCACCAGCACTTGCTCACCCTGGCTGTGACTGGTTTGATAATTCTGCAATTCACTTGGTACATGGCGGCGCAGGAAGCCTTCGGTAAACCCACGATTGGCCATGCCATCAAGATCAGCCAGTAATTGTGGATCGAACGGCCGTCCGGCGCAGGCATCAGCAATGGCCTGACGGTAGACTTGCGCCGTACGCGCGACGTAATAGGGCGATTTGGTCCGGCCTTCAATTTTTAACGAGTGAATACCCAGCTCGGCTAAGGCCTGAACGTGCTGCACACCGCGCAGGTCTTTCGAGTTCATGATGTAGGTGCCGTGAATATCTTCGTCCATCAGCATCAGCTCGCCCGGTCGTTGTGGCTCTTCCAGAAGTACCGGCCGGTCAATGGGCTGGAACTGGCCGACCGCATCTTCTGCGGCGTCATGTACCTGGTAAGGCCAGCGGCAGGCATTCGTGCAAGCGCCCTGATTCGGATCACGCTTGTTAATGTAACCCGACAACAGGCAGCGACCGGAGTAGGCCATACACAGCGCGCCATGCACGAAAACTTCCAGTTCCATATCCGGACACTGGTGCCGGATTTCAGCGATTTCTTTCACCTCCAGCTCGCGAGACAGAATCACCCGACTGACTCCTTGCTGCTGCCAAAACTTGACCGCCGCCCAGTTCACGGTGTTCGCTTGTACCGACAGGTGCAAAGCTTGTTCGGGGTAGTGCTCACGCAACAGCATGACAATTCCCGGATCTGAGACAATCAGCGCATCTGGCTGAAGCGCAATCACCGGCGCCATGTCAGCGACAAAGGTTTTCAGCTTGGCGTTATGAGGCGCAATATTGACCACCACATAAAACTTTTTACCCTGGGCGTGGGCTTCGGCAATGCCAATCGCTAAGTTGGCAAGATCGAAACTGTTATTACGGACCCGCAGACTGTAGCGCGGCTGACCGGCATAAACGGCGTCTGCGCCATAGGCGAATGCCATACGCATGGCTTCCAGGCTGCCAGCAGGAGAGAGTAATTCGGGGCTAAAAGTAGGTTTTGACATAGGGCTATTGGGTAAACTTGATCCAGCGCAATAAAGTCTGGAAAGTCTACCTGTATGGTCGATAAAAACCCTGATCCGGATCAATAAATGCGGCACGCCGGTTACCTTGAACTAACCCTTATGGGGTAGTTCCGCCCCCTCTTCATGGCAATTACATTGCGACCTTGCCACCACTACCATAGTCAGCACATTCACGCCGAGCGACTGGCTCTAAAGCATGCTTGCATGTCATGACCAGTGTGCCGTGGCTTCGGCCACCGGGTTGTTTTGGAAACGAGATAACCTCCCGACTTGGAAAGGTGTTGACCCATGTTAATGGACCGCTTTGCCCGCCGCTTTACCTATTTGCGGCTCTCCGTAACGGAAAACTGCAATTTCCGTTGCGACTACTGCTTACCCGACGGCCCGGACTGCACTTCGCGACAGGCCGAGCTGAGTGTGCCTGAGATTCGACGCCTGGTAACAGCGTTTGCCGAGCTGGGTACCCGTAAGGTCCGCATTACCGGCGGTGAACCCTGCCTACGCAAAGACTTACTCGAGATTATCAAAACCATTAAAGCAGTTCCTGGCATTGAAGAAGTCGCCATCACCACCAATGGCTATCGTTTGCAGCGCGATCTCCCTGCCTGGCGAGAGGCCGGCGTTGATGCCATTAACGTCAGTGTCGATAGTCTGGATCCCAGCACTTTCCACCTGGTTACCGGACAAAACCGCTTGCCCGCTATTCTTGCCGGCATCGATCAGGCCATCGCGCTGGGAATACCTAAGGTTAAGGTGAACACCGTTTTATTGCGCGGCTATAACGGCGGCGCCGTCGCCGATTTCCTGGAGTTTATACGCCATCGCCAACTGAGCCTGCGCTTTATCGAGCTAATGCGCACCAATGACAACGTATCGTATTACCAGCGCCATCACGTGAGTGGGCAAAACATTAAAGAGCAGCTGTTAGGCGATGCCTGGAAACTCTGTTCCAAGAGCACCACTGCGGGCCCCGCGCAGGAATTTGAGCATCCCGATTATCAGGGCAAACTTGGCCTGATTATGCCCTACAGCCGTGATTTTTGTGACGACTGCAATCGCTTGCGGGTGTCCAGTCTCGGTCAGCTGTTTTTGTGCTTGTTCACCGAGCATCACCAGGACATTCGTGCTTATTTACAAAACGATGATTCTACTGACCTTAAACATGCTTTGCAGAGTTTTGTGCTGGACAAAAAAGCCAGTCACGCTCTGCACGAAAATCTGAGCGGTTCCACGCGTCATCTGGCGATGATTGGAGGTTAACAGCTATGGCTATTACTGCAGTGATCTTGGCCGGCGGCGCTTCCCGGCGGATGGGACAGGATAAAGCGTTGATGCAGGTTGCCGGACGCACACAACTGGACCGGATGAGCGCTTTAGCCCATGAGGCAGGCTGCGAGCAAGTTCTAATCAGCCGCAATGGCGAAGGTTTTATTGCCGATGAAATTGCCGATAGAGGGCCGCTGGGTGGTGTATTGAGTGCCTTACCTCACTGTTTGTATGAAACCCTGTTGCTGCTTCCGGTCGATATGCCGCTACTAAGTGCTGACGCATTGCAGCTGTTAGTGGAGCAAGCAGGTCCAGCGTACTTCATCAACAGTGCTATGCCTTGTGTGTTGAAAAACGAACCCGCGCTGAGAGTGTATCTGACCGAACAACTCTGCGATGACGCCGGCGATCGGTCGGTGCGGGGCGTCTTAAACTGGTCAGGTGCGGCGGCGATAGCCTGGCCTTACGACTATCAGTTACAAAATACCAATACCCCGCAGCAATGGCAGCGGGCACTTACGTTTTTAGGAGAGCAGTGATGAAGTCATCCAGTCATCAGGCCTTGCATATCGCACTTGCAACGGTTTCCGATCGGCATACCCCAACCAGCGACAGCACGGGTGACTGGCTCGCCGATGCTATAGTTAAAGCGGGCCATCACATGTATCAGCGGCAGATTATCGGCACCAACAAATACCTGCTGCGCGCCGTTGTCTCGCGCTGGATCGCTGAGCCGCAACTGAGCGTGGTGCTGCTCAACGGCAGCACCGGCTTTGCTGAGCATAACGCTGTACCTGAAGCCCTCGCCCCGTTGCTTGAGCAACAGGTTGAAGGGTTTGGTGAATTGTTTCGGCAGTTGAGCTGGCAGCAGATCGGCAGCTCTGCAATGCAGTCCCGGGCCTTTGCGGGCCTGGCCAATAATACTTTGGTGATCGCCGTACCTGGCGCAGAGTCTGCCGCACAGCTGGCATGGGAACAATTGATCCAGCCACAACTGAACAGCGAGCAAGGTCCCTGTAACTTTGTCGGACGGTTGACGCGACACGGCTAATTTGAGGAGTGACTATGACTGACCAGAAGTTTACCCATTTAGATGCAGAGGGTTCGGCTCACATGGTGGATGTGGGCGGCAAATCTTCTTCGGCACGGCAAGCCATCGCTGTTGCGAGCGTACAGACCACACCTGAGGTCGTCGCCAAAATCAGTGCCCAGGCAGTCGCCAAAGGTGACGTGCTTGCGGTAGCGCGGGTGGCGGGGATTATGGCCGCCAAACGCACCAGTGATTTATTGCCATTATGCCACCCCTTAGCACTGACCAAGGTGAGTGTAGACTTTACCTTGCTGCCCGAGCAGGGCCAGATTGAAATTCGTGCGCTCTGCGCTGTGCAGGGGGTTACTGGAGTGGAAATGGAGGCCCTTACTGCGGTTAGTGTGGCGGCGCTGACGATTCATGACATGTGCAAGGCCATCGACCCCAGCCTACAAATTAATGGCATACAGCTGCAGGAAAAAACCGGTGGTAAACACGGGCATTGGCAAAGGAAACATGCAACTCATGGTTAAGGTTAAATTTTTCGCCGCGCTGCGTGAACGCCTGCAATGCGCTGAAATGCAGATTGCCTCGCAACCAGATGACTCAGTTGCTGCGGTGCGGGCACGCTTAATTGAACAGCATCCACATTGGCAACGGGAGCTATTGGACAACGATGTGCTGTGCGCCAAAAACTTCGCCTTCGTGGGGCATCAGGAACCGGTCCGATCCGGTGACGAGTTAGCCTTTTTTCCACCGGTGACGGGAGGTTGAGATGAGCCAGCGCATTCGGGTTCAAACCGCGGACTTCGACGTCGCAGCTGAGTACCAGCGTCTGGCACAAACCAGCAGTTGCGGAGCCGTCGTTACTTTTTCCGGGTTGGTTCGTGAGCTGGTCGACGCCGAACTTGAGGCGTTGACGCTCGAGCACTATCCCGGCATGACTGAACGCGTACTCGAGCAGCTGGTTGAGCAGGCCTGCAAGCGCTGGCAGTTGGGCGAGGTGACTTTGATCCACCGGGTTGGGCAACTGGCGCTCAATGAACAAATTGTTTTTGTGGGCGTGGCTGCGGCGCACCGTAAAGCGGCTTTTGCTGCTGCGATGTTCATCATGGACTTTTTAAAAACTCAGGCACCGTTCTGGAAGCAGGAGCATAGCAGTACAGGTTCCTACTGGGTGGCGGCAAAAGCGACGGACAAGCAGGCCGCCGAGGCATGGCAGGAAAACTGATGATGCGTCTTGTCATGTTCACGCTGATGCTGTTGATGGGGTCGGCTGCGGCCAGAGAGACGATTCACGTCGCCGCTGCGTCATCGCTGCGCCCGCCTCTTGAAGTTATCGTTAAGGATTTCGAACACCACCATCCTCAGTATCAGGTGCATGTCAGTTATGCGGCTTCAGGAAAGTTAGTTGCGCAAGTCCAGCATGGTGCGCCTTATGCGTTGCTGCTAGTGGCAGAACCAGCCTACTTAACGGAGCTTTGGCAACGTCAGTTATTGCTTTCCGAGCCGCAGCACTTTAGCTATGGCCAACTGGTGTTATGGCATCCGCAGCAGCAAGGGACGACGGTAGATCTCATTCGTAATGCCGAACGCATTGCGGTTGCTCAGCCGCGACATGCTCCATACGGCAAGGCTGCGCAGACGTATCTGAATAATCAATTTCCGGCGACGGACTTTTCTGGCCAGCTGGTGTTTGGGGAGAATGTCGCTCAGGCCGCGCATCGAGTTTACGCTGGTGCTGTGCCCATTGGCTTTGTCGCGCTGAGTCAGCTGCTGCAACTGCAGGTGCCAGCGACAGACTATACCCTGTTGCCCGAGGTCGAACCGTTGCCCCAGGCGATGGCGTTAACCCTAAAGGCTGAAACACTAAGCGGTGCCCGCTTGCTGCAGTCATTCCTGCTGGCGCAACCCGCGCAGGCCGCCTTCAACCAATACGGGTACCTGAGCCATGCTGCAAGCGAGTGATTGGCAAGCCATCTGGGTAACCCTGCAGTTAGCCGCAGTGACGACTGCGGTACTGCTAGTGCTGGCGACCCCGCTGGCCTGGTGGCTGGCATTTAGCCGGTCGCGCTGGCGCGCGGTCGTTCAGGCACTGGTGGCGATGCCTCTAGTGCTACCGCCAACGGTGCTGGGGTTCTATTTACTGCTGATTTTGAGTAACAACTTCGCTTTTACGTTCACCGGAATCGTGATTGGCAGCGTGATTTACTCATTGCCTTTTGCGGTGCAGCCGCTGAGCGAAGCATTCCGTGCTATGGGCCGGCGACCTTTAGACATTGCCGCCAGTCTTGGGGCGGACCGCTGGGATCAGTTCAAAACCGTGGTGGTGCCGCTATGTCGCGGTGGCTTTGTGGTAGCTGCGACCTTGGTGTTTGCCCATACGCTTGGCGAGTTTGGTGTCATTCTCATGATAGGTGGCAGCATCCCCGGTGAGACCCAGGTGCTGTCCGTTCTCATCTACGACCATACCGAAGCCTTGAACTATCAGACAGCCCATACCCTGTCTCTGGGCATGATTATTGTCTCACTGTTGGTACTGATTGTTATTTACGGACGCTGGTCAAAATCACCGCTCGCACGAGGCAGCAACCTATGACGTTACGCGTGCGCTGCACTCTCCCACTGCGCCACTTTGCGCTTGCTGTTGATGTAACGATTCCCTCCCAGGGGATTACCGCAATTGTTGGCCCGTCAGGCAGTGGCAAAACCTCCTTGCTGCAGGTTATCGCTGGGGTGCAGTCCGGTGCTGCTGCCGCGGAAGTCAGCTTCAACGGCAGCCTATGGCAGGGGCAAAGATGCGAAGTGCCGTTACATCAACGACGACTGGGATTGGTGCTGCAGCATCCAAGTTTATTTCCGCAGCTAACGGTCGCCGAAAACCTACGCTACGGCTGGCAACGGGCACCAAAACAGCGGCCGCTGCAATGGCACGAAGTGGTGCAAGCTTGCGGCTTACACGACTTATTGCAGCAGTATCCGGCGCAGCTCTCGGGGGGCCAACAGCAACGCGTTGCATTTGCACGCGCGTTACTGGCACAGCCTCAGTTACTGATCCTCGACGAGCCATTCTCGGCATTGGACGACGAGGCGCGTCAGTACTTTGTCAATTACTTGCGGAGGGTCAGCGGTCGTTATAATTTGCCGGTGGTCTGGGTCAGTCATCAGCTGACTGATGTGGCGCAAATAAGCGATACGCTGGTACAACTGCACGAGGGCCAGGTCATTGGTTGCGGTCCACTGGTGACTGAGTTACAGCGCGAACCGCTGCGGTCAAAGTTGGCGCTTTCGGTACTCGAAGTGCGTCGCAGCAGCTTGCCACAGACTCAGGATCACAGTTGGCAATTGCAGTTGGGCGGGCAACAGCTGGTGGTACCCAGGCCGCAATGGCAACAAGAGGATGCTGACGCGACAGTGCGATTGCGGGTCTTTGCGCGTGATGTGAGTCTCACCCGGGAATTGGTCGCAGACTCGAGTGTCCAGAACCAACTTATGGCAGAAGTGATCACCAGTTATCCTGCGCAGCATCCCGCTGAACGGGTAGTTCAGCTGCGCGTCGGCGGGCAGCCACTGCTGGCGTTGATCACCTCCTCATCCTGGCAACGTCTCGATCTGCGCGAGGGGACTGCGGTGGTCGTCCATCTGAAGGCGGTTGCGCTGCACGAAACCTTCCGCGAACGCTTGTAAACGAGCACTACGGCGCTGCTGTAAGCGAACCTCAATCACCTGCAAACTGGCAGGTTCACGCCAGGCCTGACGGAACGCCTGTAAAAAACCGTCGACTGAGTTGCTGAAGTGGGTTGTTGCGCCCTGTGCTGCGGCTATGCCAAGCAGATCACAGGCTGGCATTGTCGCGCAAGTTAACCCTGGTGCGAACGCATCGATCATATCCCAGGACTGATTGTTCAGTAACACTACAATCGGCATAGCACCCTGTTGTTGCAGGCGGCTGAGTTCCAGACCGGTCATCATAAATGCCCCATCCCCGACGACGACTACAGCGCGCAATCCGGTACTGACATGAACCCCAAGAGCGGCGGGTATACTGAATCCCATTGAGGCGTAATACGCAGGTGCGAGCAGATGTCTGGGGTTTGCGTGCAAAGATGCAAACAAACAGTCACCGACATCACTGATAATAGGCACAAGCTCGTCTTGCTGTGCGAGTTCATGGTCGATGATTTTCATTACGGTGGTGGTGTCCCAGCCTTCATTGCTCAAGTCTTCCGGTTGGCTGTGCTGGGGTACTGTTAGCTCCGTCCACCAGCTGTGCTGGCGCGGCAAGTGCCGATCGAGCAACCCTTCGCAAATCGTGCTTAAGTCCACATCATAAAATCGAGAATCAGGGAAATAGCTGGTGCCCTGATGCAGATGCAATACTTTGTCGCCATTAGCGAACTCCGGGTAAGCGGCAAAATTGGTATCGTTAACAATCACGCCAAAGTGCACAATAAGGTCACTGTCCTGCAAAAGTTGGTACGGTCGCTGTTGGGCCGTATCACCAGGCATGCCTTTATCGATAAAAGTGCCATGAAAACAGGGGTGATCTGGGGCTACAGCTGCTCGCGCAAGCAAGGTTGTCAGAAGCGGGATGTTGAGCTGTAAAGCGAGATTCTCCAGCGCTCTGCCAGCATCAAATCGTTGCACTTCAATGCCGGCTAAAAATACTGGACGTTGCGCCTGTTGCAACCGATGCGCCAAAATATTTTGCATCTGTAGTTGCGCTTTTAAAGGCATAGAAGCCTTTTGATAGCGAGGCAGTTGCAAGCAGTCAAAGTCGATCGCATCACGGGGTATCTCAATCAGTACTGGACGTGACTGTTCATAACAGCATTGCAGCGCAGCACGAATTTGACCACCGGCGCGCACAGGATCGTCAATCCGTACTTGTAGCTCGGTAACCTCGGCGAAAATCCGTCGCTGTGAATCGACAGACTTTGCTTGATGATGGATCGCTTGAGTTCCGGCAAGCTCTGCCTTGCCTGGAAAGCCAGCGATGATGACCACCGGGACACGCTCAACATAGGCTTGTGCCACAGCATTGACGGCATTGAGTGCACCCGCGCCATAAGTTAACAAGGCTGCACTGGGCGCGCGCGAAATACGTGCTGCAGCATCGGCTGCATAGACCACGCTGGGCTCGTGGTTCAGGGGATGAAATGGCAGCTGTTGGCGTTGTTCTAACTCTTGTAGCAACGGCAGAACAAAATCACCGGGGATACCAAACATGGCCTTGCAGCCAAACTGCTCAAGTTCCGCTAATAAAAGATCAACCAAGCGCATTCAACTGACTCCACACCAACTTGCTTAAAGAGCTTAGTGTGGAGCAGTGCGTAGTTAGAAGTGTTGATCTAGGTCAGCAAGCAGTCAAAGGGTTGAATGGTAATGGATTCGCCAGCAGCAATCGGGCCCCGTTCTTGCTCAAGCACCAGGAAGCAGTTTGCCTGCGCTACCGAAGTGAGGACAGCGGAACTTTGACTTCCCACAGGTTCGGCCCATAACTCGCCATCACGCTGACTGAAACGACCGCGCTGAAAATCCATGCGACCTGGACGTTTTTTGATTGGCGAGGTGGCTCGCGCTTGCAATTGCACCGGTGGCGTCACGGACTCACCGGCGAGGTGCCGCAGCATTGGCTGAACGATTTGGTCCATGGTGACCAGGGCGGCGACAGGGTTGCCGGGAAGACCACAAAACCAGGCCTGTCCCAGCCGACCGAAGGCAAAAGGTTTGCCGGGTTTCATGGCAATTTTCCAAAAGCCAATCTGGCCGAGACTGGCCATAATATCTTTGGTGTAATCTGCTTCACCGACAGAGACGCCGGCGCTGCTGATAATGATATCGGCACTGCGCATGGC
The DNA here is from genome assembly GCF_030466405.1 of Pseudidiomarina terrestris. Classification (GTDB taxonomy): domain Bacteria; phylum Pseudomonadota; class Gammaproteobacteria; order Enterobacterales; family Alteromonadaceae; genus Pseudidiomarina; species Pseudidiomarina terrestris. Next base: position 36,079 of record NZ_JAGGJF010000003.1, read on the forward strand.
TTGTTGAAAGGCGTTTTCCAGTGCCTCCCGATCATCGGCGATTAAGCCGAGGTCGAGCACATCGACATTGAGTCGCTGCAGCATCGCATGCAAAGTAAAGCGATTGCTGTCGTAAATCTGGCTTGGCGAACGTAACGGTTCACCGGGCAGTACCAGCTCATCACCATTGGAAAATAGTGCCACGCGTAACCGCCGCAGAACCCGAACCTGGTCCATACCGAGCGAGGCGAGCAAACCGATATGGGTCGGCGTTAAGCGCTGTCCTTGCTGCAGGATCATGTCGTTTTGACGAATGTCGCAGCCCTTTAAGCGTACGTTATCGCCGGTGCCGACCGGTGCCTGACAGCGGATCAAGTCACCTTCGCGTTGCACCTGCTCCTGCATAATCACAGCATCACTGGCGACAGGCATTTGTGCACCTGTCATGATGCGAACACAGCTTTGTGCCGGCAACTCGCCATTAAAAGGGTGACCTGCAAGTGCAGTGCCTACGACCGTAAGAGGTTTATCGCTGTCAGCCTCCGCCGCGCGCAAGGCGTAGCCATCCATCGCCGAATTGTCGTAGCCAGGCACATCCATGTTGGCACACACAGGTTCGGCCAGAACGCGGTCGAGAGCGTCTTGCAGGTGAACCTCTTCAGTCTCCTGAACAGGTTGAATTTGGCCTTGCATCGTTGCCAGTGCATCAGCAACGGAGAGCCAGCTATCACTCATGCTTGCCTCCTTGCTGATTGACCATCCATACCGCGGCTTCGACACGCGAGCGCAAACCAAGTTTTTTGAGCAGGTGCTTAACATGCACTTTTACTGTGCCGTCGGAAATATCAAGTTCGCGAGCGATAACTTTGTTACTCATGCCTTTGGCAATATGTTTCAGGATCTCTCGTTCGCGATTGGTCAGGCTGTCGAGCTTTCCTGCTCCCTGAGGCGATGGACGCCGCAAGGCGGTGGCCAACACCTCGGTAATGACTTCGCTCAGTACCATCTTGCCTTCAATGGAGCGTTTAATCTGCTCAATCAGCTGTTCCGGCTCCATATCCTTCAGCAGATAACCGTCGGCACCATTAGTGATGGCAGCCACCACATCTTCATCGGCATCGGAGACCGTCAGCATGACGATACGCGAGGTCACGCCTTCGTCACGCATGCGCTTGAGTGTCTCCAGACCGTCCATGCCCTGCATATTCAAATCGAGAATGATGAGATCCGGATCGAGTTCTACCGCTTTGGGAATGGCGTCTTTGCCGTTATTAAATTCCGCCACGACCTCTAAATCATCCTCAAGCGAGATCAATTGCTTGAGGCCTTTACGCAGTAACGGGTGGTCATCGACCAGCATGATGCTCGAGTTCAGTTCAGACATTAGAAATCTCCTCATTCATTAGGCCTTTATTTTCGCATAATTCTTGCTGTGCCGCATGGCTTTGGGGCGGAACAGCTGTGCCTGATGATTGCTTAAACACAACGGCGAATGCCATTTTAAATACGTGAAAACAATAACATAAGAAACTCATCTACCTAAAAGGTGGTAGTCGGGGTATCTCTTAATAACCCCTGCTTAACTCTTTCGCAAACTTGCCGACAGGCAGTGGCCTAAACGATTCTATAGACAGTATAGTCACGACTCGGGTGTATTGTGTCCCATGTGTTAACTACAGAAACCGTCGATAAAATCACTGCACTACATGTGATCGCCAGCACCGCAATCTGGATGTGTTGGAGCGTGTTGGTGGTGTTACTGTACGCGCTCGATCTCGGCTTTACCATTGCTGAGTTGTTTGGGCTACTGGCATTGACCGGCTTTTCCGCCGCGGGATTTCAACTGCTTTGGTTTGGTCTCGGTGAGCGGGCACTGCAACCGCAATTTATTCGCGTTACCACCAGTTTCCTGCTGATACCGGCATTAGGTTTTATTTATTATTTTGCCCGGGGCGACTACCCATTTTTGTTATTGCAGCTGCTCGCCATAGGTTGCGGACTCGGCGGTGCGCAACTTTATGTCAGGCGCTACCAGCATAGTGCGGGCAATCAAACCATTGGTTGGGACCTGGCGGTCACCGCAAGTATTGGCGGCATTGGCATCGTTTTAGCCCAGATTGGCACGCCTTTGGTGGCGCTCTGGCAAGGCCCCTATGCGGATTCCCTGAATGTTACCGAGACCAGTATTAGTATCGGAACCTTGCTGGGCACCGTACGGCCTGAACATCAGCTGTGGCTGGGCAATCTGGGCTGGTTTACCATGTTCGTGGTGGTCAGTTTAATACTCATCGGCTGGCGGCGCCGGCCACAAAGGTTGTTATGGCATTCAGAGACCGCCACCCGGCGGCACCTGCTGCGCAACCCCCACACTTGGATTATGACGCTGCTTTACGTCATGGCCTTTGGCTCTTTTATCGGTTTTGCCTTGGCATTTCCCCTTATTCTGCAGTTTCTTTTTGGTTTCAGCCGGGAATGGCAGGGCGGAGAACTACTTCGGGTCATGAGTAATGATTATGCGCCCCAGGCGCTGACCTATGCCTGGCTGGGACCGCTTATTGGTGTTGTCGCCAGGCCTTTAGGTGGATGGCTTGCCGATCAATATGGTGGTGCCCGGGTGACTCTGGTTTGTGCGCTGGCGTTAGCTTTGACGAGTCTGGCGGCATCGGTGTTGACCGGGAAGGCGTATCATAGCGGCGCGCCCGAGCAGTACTTTTTACTCTTCTTGCTGACATTTTTTGTGCTGTTTGCGGTGTCTGCATTAGCCAGCAGCGCGATCTACCGCTCCGCCAGCGTTCTCTTTCCAGTGCATCAATTGCCGATTGCGCTACGTTGGCTGGCGGCTTGTGCGACCGCAGGTGCCGGCTATATTCCGTTGATGTGGGGAGTGCAAAGTTATACCGGAACGCCAGCATTGGCTTTAGTTGCCTTTGCGGTGTTCTATGCCCTCTGTGCCCTGGTGGTCGCGCTGGTTTACCTGCGCCGCCACAGTGTGTATTTCAATCCTTAAGCGTCGCTCGACGCCAGCGCCTGACGCTCTTTCAAATAGTCGGGCTGGAAAAAGAAGTACACACCCGTGCCGCCTTCCGGCCGGCGGGTGATGGTGATTTCACCGCCTAAATGCTTGCTCCGCTCCTGCATAATTGCTAACCCATAATGGTTCAGCTTTTCCGCCTGCTCAGGAATGCCCACACCGTCGTCTTCGATGGCCAGACTAATCCCCTGTTCCTTAGTCTCTTGCAAGCGGATGGTCACTTCTGATCCCTGGCTATGGTGAATCGCGTTCTGACAGGCTTCACGGATGATCTGTAATAAATGGATTTCCTCGTGTGGGGCCAGTGGTGCATTCGCTAACTGGTAATCCAGCCGGAACTGCAGCGAAGATTGCTGTTCAAATTGGGCTAAGGTGGTCTGCAAGGCATTCATCAGGCCAGCCCCATCGACTTTTAAACGGAAGGTTGTCAGCAATTCCCGTAACTGTCGGTAAGCTGAGCTCAAGCCCTCGCGGAGTTCATGTGAGACATCATCAATGATTTCTCTATTGTCTTTGGCAATCGCCTTGTCCAGGCGCGTGACCTGAATTTTCAAATACGACAATGCCTGTGCCAGCGAGTCATGCAGCTCCCGTGCGATTACCGTGCGCTCCTGAATCAACGCCAGACGGCGAACCTGCTCTTCTTCCTGTTTCAGACTCAGGGCAATAGCCAGTTGATCGGTGACGGACTGCAGTAATTGCTGTTGCCATTCATCGAGCTGATCGCCGCGGTCGCAACGCGCCACAAGTACCCCGTAGTAATGGCTTTCGCGTTCGAGTGGGAAGCGGTACACCCGCAGGTTGTCGATCACACTGACACCGCCACCCGCGGTCACACACTCGGCGCAATCAACCCCGGCGCAAGGGTCCTCTTCGGTATCCTCAGGCTGAACCTGAAGATAAGGTTTGTCACCTGCTGCGGTGATCAGGCACAGCTCAATATCATCGATTTGTGAGGCGTGCTTAAGGCCATCGATAATATCGGTAAAGTCTTTGTAGCCGGGAGAGCGTTCGATAATGCTACGCGCCATATCGTAAAGAAACTGAAGCTTGGCATTGCTGCGCTGAATGGCGTGGGTCTGCTCATCGACGCGCTTTTCGAGGTTGCCGTACATGTAGCCGATGGCGTCGTTCATTTTATTAAGCGTAGTGGCAAGTACGCCAAGTTCATCTGCCAACGGGTGCTGGACACGGGCCGTAAAATCGCCCTGACCGATACGCCGGGCCGTTTGTGTCAGTAGCTGTAAGGGCTGACGCACACGTGACCGCAGCCAGTACGCGATAAAGCCCGCCAGCGCAATGGTACTGAACAGCGATAAGACCTGAATCAGCCGGATGGCACGGATACGCGATTCAGCTTCGCCTTGCAGGGCACCAACCAGCCGGTCAAGTTCAGCAATTAATGGCGCCAGTTGCTGCTCCAGTTGCACGGCGTCAACCGCGCCGGATGTCAGCTCGTCGCGGACTTCCAACCAGCTTTGCTGGGCTGCCCGGAACTGTGTACCGAGTTTGGAATCACCATTATTCAGGCGGTTAAATACCGGATGCTGCCAAGTATCCTGCAGGGTCGCAGCTAACTCCCGGGTGGTGTCACTTTCCGGATTCACCAGATACTGCCAGGCAAAGCGGTAGCTTTGCATACGCAGGGAGCCTGCTTTGTTGATCGCCAGCGCATCCTGATCGGCGCGCTCCGACAACCAATAGGAGGCGAGCAAGGTACCGACTGTAAGGGCAACCATCAGACTTAGGGCGATCCCGATGCGGGTAACAATAGAAAACTGGCGCATAGCAACTCTACTTAAAAAATGTTCACCGCATAGTTTAACGGCAATTAGGTTTAATGGGCTACCTCCTTTGTGTTTTCGCTCAACGCTTAAAAATCACTCAAAAATTAAAACATATAAAAATCAGTGATTTAATTTAAAAACCTGCTACCTAATTGGTGGTAAAAAAACCTATTACCCCCGGTTCTGGCGCGTTTCCGACCTATAGCAAACCCCTCGCGACTTCGCCACACTTAGCGCGTTCGACATCGACCAGGAGTTTTAGGATGAGTCACCTACTCGAAAAATTGCGTTTCTTCAAAACGCGCAAAGAACCCTTTGCAGATGGGCACGGGGTAACAACAGATCAGGATCGTAGCTGGGAAAAGGGTTACCGCCAGCGTTGGCAGCATGACAAAGTCGTGCGTTCGACCCATGGCGTCAACTGCACTGGCTCATGTAGCTGGAAAATTTATGTGAAAGACGGCTTAGTGACTTGGGAGACCCAACAAACGGATTACCCGCGTACCCGCCCGGATTTACCGAATCATGAACCACGTGGTTGTCCACGCGGAGCGAGCTACTCCTGGTATATCTACAGTGCCAACCGCCTGAAGTATCCCAAGATGCGCCAGCAGCTGATGAAACTCTGGCGTGAGGCCAAAGAGCAGCATACCGATCCGGTTGCCGCCTGGGAATCTATCGTCAGCGATCCGGTTAAAGCGAAAAGCTACAAAGAGCGCCGGGGTTTAGGTGGTTTTGTGCGCGCCAGCTGGGATGAAGTTAACGAGCTGATCGCTGCAAGTAACGTTTACACCGCGAAAACTTATGGTCCTGACCGTATCAACGGCTTTTCGCCTATTCCAGCGATGTCGATGGTTTCGTATGCCGCTGGCTCACGTTACCTGTCGCTTATCGGCGGTAACTGCCTGAGTTTCTACGATTGGTATTGTGACTTACCGCCAGCGTCACCGCAGGTCTGGGGAGAGCAAACTGACGTGCCGGAATCGGCCGACTGGTACAACTCAAATTACATTATCGTTTGGGGCTCTAACGTTCCGCAGACGCGTACGCCAGACGCTCACTTCCTCACAGAAGTACGCTACAAAGGCACTAAAACCTGTGTCATTACGTCGGATTATTCAGAAGCCTCGAAGTTTGGCGACACCTGGTTGTCCCCGCGTCAGGGTACCGATTCCGCGTTAGCGATGGCATTCGGTCACGTTATTCTGAAAGAATTCTATGTCAATACGCCAAGCAGCTACTTCAATGATTACGTGCGTCGCTACACCGACATGCCGATGTTAGTCATGCTTGAGCCTGGCGAGAAAGTACTGAATCAGGGCCGCTTCCTGCGTGCTGCGGATTTGGTAGACAATCTGGGCGAAGATAACAACCCGGACTGGAAAACCATTGCTTTCAATGAAGATGATCAGCGTTTAACCAGTCCGAACGGTGCTATTGGCTACCGTTGGGGCCAGAAAGGCAAGTGGAACCTTGAGCAAAAAGATGCAAAAGGTGACCTGAACCTGGCCTTAACCCTAAAAGACAGCCATGACGAAATCGTTGAGGTTGGCTTCCCATACTTTGGCTCGGCACCACACGAGTACGAGTATTTCCAGCACACTCATCATGACGAAGTGCAAATCCGCAAAATTCCGGCCAAGCGTATCGAGCTTGCCAATGGCGAAACGGCACTGGTGGCGACGGTATTCGATTTGATGTTGGCGCAGTATGGCGTCGACAACGGCATGAACGACGAAAACCGCGCGCAAAGCTACGAGGACGACGTGCCTTACACGCCAGCGTGGCAGGAGCAAATTACTGGTGTTAAGCCTGCGGACGTGATTCGTATCGCCACTGAATTTGGCCGCAATGCGGACAAAACCAAAGGTCGTTCGATGATTATCGTTGGGGCTGCGATTAACCATTGGTACCACATGGACATGAGCTACCGTGGCTTGATCAATATGCTGATGATGTGTGGCTGTATCGGCCAAAGCGGTGGCGGCTGGGCGCACTATGTGGGTCAGGAAAAACTGCGTCCACAAACGGGTTGGCAGCCGCTGGCATTTGGCCTGGACTGGCAGCGTCCACCACGGCAGATGAACGGTACCTCATTCTTCTACAACCATTCCAGCCAGTGGCGTTATGAAAAACTGGATATGAGCGAAGTGGTCTCGCCTCTGGCAGACAAGAACAAATGGCAAAGTTCAATTATTGACTACAACACCCGCGCTGAGCGTATGGGTTGGCTGCCGTCTGCGCCGCAGCTGGGCGTTAACCCGCTGACAGTTGCTGAAAAAGCGAAAGCAGCTGGTAAAGAAGTCAAAGATTACCTCGTTGAGCAGCTGAAAACTGGCGATATTCCTTTCGCCTGCACGCAGCCAGATGATCCAAAGAACTTCCCGCGTAACATGTTTATCTGGCGTTCCAACCTGCTTGGCTCATCAGGTAAAGGCCATGAGTACATGCTCAAGCACTTCCTCGGTACGACCCACAAAACCTTCGGTGAAAACCTTGGTGAAATGGGCGCCAAGAAACCAGAAGATGTCGAGTGGGTGGATGATGGCGCGGAAGGCAAAGTTGACCTGTGGGTCACGCTTGATTTCCGTATGTCGACCACCTGCCTTTACTCAGACATCGTGCTGCCAACTGCGACCTGGTATGAAAAAGACGACATGAATACGTCGGACATGCACCCGTTCATTCACCCGCTGACCGCGGCAGTGGATCCGGTCTGGGAAGCACGCAGTGACTGGGAAATCTTTAAGGGCATTGCGAAGGAATTCTCCAAGGTCTGTAAAGGTCACCTGGGTGTGGAGCAGGATGTGGTCACCACGCCAATCATGCATGACTCTGCCGGTGAGATGGCACAGCCTTATGGCGTCAAAGCCTGGTGGAAAGGTGAGTGTGAAGCCATTCCTGGCGTCACTATGCCGAACATCACCGTGGTGGAACGTGACTATCCGAATACTTATCACCGCTTCACCTCGCTTGGGCCAGCATTGGAGAAGTTAGGCAATGGTGGCAAGGGGATCAGTTGGGATACGAAGGAAGAAGTCGATTTCCTCGGCAAGCTGAACCGCGTGCACTACGAAGAAGGCGCGAACAAAGGTCGCCCGGTTATCGATAGTGCTATCGATGCCTGTGAAGTCATCTTGTCACTGGCACCGGAAACCAACGGTCATGTGGCGGTGAAAGCCTGGGCGGCATTAGGCGAGCAAACCGGACGTGATCACACGCACCTGGCGAAGCCCAAAGAAGAAGAGAAGATTCGCTTCCGCGATATCGTCGCGCAACCTCGGAAAATTATCTCGTCGCCGACCTGGTCAGGTCTGGAAGATGAGCATGTTTCCTACAACGCGGGTTACACCAACGTCCATGAGCTGATCCCATGGCGGACCATTACCGGGCGCCAACAGTTCTATCAGGATCACGAATGGATGCGCGATTTCGGTGAAACCTTATGTGCCTATAAGCCACCGATTAATCTGAAGACCGTGCAGCCGGTGCTGAACAAAAACCAGAACGGCAACAAAGAGATCGTGTTGAACTGGATTACTCCGCACCAGAAATGGGGGATTCACAGCACCTACTCAGAAAACCTGCTGATGCTGACCTTGTCACGCGGTGGGCCAATTGTCTGGATGAGTGAAATCGACGCTAAGGCCGCCGGAATTGAAGATAACGACTGGATTGAAATCTTCAACGTAAACGGTTCGATCAGTGCACGGGCCGTGGTCTCCCAGCGAGTTCCCGAAGGCATGAGCATGATGTATCACGCGCAGGAACGCCTGGTAAATATTCCGGGCTCTGAACTGACCGGTACACGCGGTGGTATCCACAACTCAGTCACACGGGCGGTGATGAAACCGACCCATATGATTGGTGGTTATGCACAACAAGCCTATGGCTTTAACTATTACGGCACAGTTGGCTGCAACCGCGATGAATTCGTGGTTATCCGGAAGATGGATAAAGTCGACTGGCTGGATACTGAATAACGTTGGAGTGAGGACAATACGATGAAAGTAAGAGCTCAAATTGGCATGGTGCTGAATTTGGACAAGTGTATTGGTTGTCATACCTGCTCCATCACTTGTAAAAATGTCTGGACCTCACGCGAAGGCGTGGAGTACGCATGGTTCAACAACGTTGAAACCAAACCCGGTATCGGCTTCCCGAAAGAGTGGGAAAACCAGGACAAGTGGAACGGCGGCTGGGTACGCAATAAAAAGGGCAAACTGGAACTGAAAATTGGTGCGAAGCGCCGCGTGTTGGCGAATATCTTCGCCAACCCGGATTTGCCTGAAATCGACGACTATTACGAGCCGTTTGATTTTGATTACCAACATTTGCACACGGCGAAAGACACCAAGCATCAGCCGATTGCCCGTCCGCGCTCGCTGATCAGCGGTCAGCGCATGGAGAAAATCGAATGGGGTCCGAACTGGGAAGAAATTCTCGGCACGGAATTCGCTAAGCGGAAGAAAGACAAGAACTTCGACGAAGTGGTGCAAAAAGACATCTACGGTCAGTTTGAAAAGACCTTCATGATGTATTTGCCGCGCTTGTGCGAGCACTGTCTGAACCCTGCATGTGTGGCTGCCTGCCCATCAGGCGCAATCTATAAGCGTGAAGAAGACGGTATCGTGCTGATCGATCAGGACAAGTGTCGTGGCTGGCGCATGTGTGTTTCTGGCTGTCCGTACAAGAAAATTTACTACAACTGGAAAACCGGTAAATCAGAAAAATGTACCTTCTGTTACCCGCGTATTGAAGCTGGGCAACCGACCACGTGTTCTGAGACCTGTGTTGGCCGTATTCGTTACCTGGGTGTGCTGCTTTATGATGCCGACCGTATCGAAGAAGCAGCCAATACCCCGAACGAGCAGGATCTTTACCAGGCTCAGCTTGATATCTTCCTGGATCCGCATGATCCGGAAGTGCAGGCGGCAGCGCGCGAAGAAGGTATTGCCGAGAACTGGATTCAGGCCGCCCAACGTTCACCGGTGTACATGATGGCAATGCAATGGAAAGTTGCGCTGCCGCTGCACCCGGAATACCGCACTCTGCCTATGGTTTGGTACGTGCCACCACTGTCGCCAATTCAAAGCGCAGTTGAGGCAGGTCATGTGGGTATGAACGGTGAGATTCCAGACCTGAAATCATTACGCATTCCTTTGCGCTATCTGGCAAACATGCTTACCGCCGGCGACGAGTTCCCGATTGTACGGGCGCTGGAACGCATGATTGCCATGCGTGCTTACAAACGCAGTCAGCACGTCGATGGTGTGGAAGATCTTGACGTACTCAAGCAGGTCGGTTTGACCCAGCAGCAAGTTGAAGAAATGTACCGTTATATGGCGTTGGCCAATTACGAAGATCGCTTCGTGATTCCAACCAGCCACCGTGCTTATGCCGAAAATGCTTACGACATGAAAGGGAGCTGCGGCTTTACCTTTGGCAATGGCTGTAGCGATGGCAACAATGACGTGAACCTGTTTGGTGCGAAGAAACAAAGCGTGCGCCAGGTCATTCCGGTCACGGTGAAGGAGTAATCTGATGCAAGTTTTACAAGTAATTTCGTTACTACTCGACTACCCGAAAGTAGAGCTGCTCGAAGTCGTGCCCGAGTTACGAGCCACGGTGCGTAACTCGGCACTGAGCAGCACCCAACAGCAAGCGCTGGAGGATTTTATTGTGCGTCGCACCAGCGGCGACGTCATGGACTGGCAGTCAGAATACGACAGCTTGTTTGAGCGTGGTCGTGCCTTGTCCTTGTTGTTGTTCGAACACGTTCACGGCGAGTCCCGTGATCGTGGCCAGGCAATGGTCGATTTAATGCAGCAATATCAGCAGGCGGGCTTAGATATCGGCGTCAAGGAACTACCTGACTACATTCCGTTGTATCTGGAGTTTCTGGCGACCCAGGGCGATGACAATGCCCGTGAAGGTTTGGCTGAAGTCGGTCACATCCTTGCGGTGCTGGCAGTGCGCCTGGAGCAAAGGGAAAGTGATTACGCCGAGTTGTTCCGAAGCTTGCTGGAGTTGTCGCAAGTCCAGGTCGATCTGGAAGATGTACGCGCTCAGGTTGAAAAAGAAAAGCGCGATGACACCCCGAAAGAGCTGGATAAAGTTTGGGAAGAAGAAATGGTGACCTTCACCGGAAATGACGCAACCAGTACTTGTCCGACGGCCCAAAGCCGGCCGGGCGAAGGTCAGCGGCGCGATCAGTATATTCCGTTGAATCTTGACCAGTTAAGTAACGTGAAAAACGCTGCGGATGCCTAAGGAGCATGACCATGAATTATTTAAATACGTTTTTCTTTGGTATCTACCCTTACATCGCGCTGGCGGTAATGGTGATCGGTACCTGGATCCGCTATGACCGGGAGCAATTTACCTGGAAAACCAGTTCCAGTCAGATGCTTGAAAAAAAGCAGCTACGTCGCGGTAGTATCGCTTTCCATATCGGTATTTTGGCGATTTTTGTAGGCCACTTCGTGGGTTTATTGACCCCGTCCGAAGTCTGGTATGTATTGGGCATTAGTACCTCTGCCAAGCAAATTATTGCGATCGTGGCAGGTGGTATAGCCGGTGTGATTTGTTTTTACGGTCTGACGATCTTAATCGTGCGCCGTTTGAAGAATCCCCGTATTCGCGCCAACAGCAGCACTATGGATATCGCGATTCTGTTGTTGCTATACGCGCAACTGATCCTGGGCTTACTGTCGATTTTTGTTTCCCTCGACCACCTCGATGGTTCAACCATGGTGTTGTTGATGAGCTGGGCACAGAATACGCTGACCTTCGACGCGACTACAGCAGCAGCTGCGATGACGGATGTACACTGGATCTTTAAGCTCCACGTTACCCTCGGCTTGACGATTTTCCTGGTGTTCCCATTCACCCGCCTGGTGCATATGCTCAGCGTACCTATGCAGTATCTGCGCCGTCAGCACCAGGTTGTGCGTCAGAAAGCGCCCCGCTAAGGAGTAGAGCATGATTCACGTAAATGACATTGCCATCGACGAAAAAGCGATTCTCGCGGAAATGCAGTATCATCCTGCGGATAGTCAGCAAGGAGCGATGCTAAAAGCCGCCGAGTCGTTAGTGATTGGTGAGTTATTTCGCCAGCGTGCAGCCGAACTTGGGCTGCACGTTAAGGACGAAATGAATGACGCCAGTGACGATGACTTTCTGGCCGCGCTGATCGACCGCGAAGTTGCGATTCCTGAAGCGGACGAAGCAGCTTGTGCGACATACTACCAACAGAACCCGGAGCGTTTTACCACCTCGCCGTTGTTGGAAGTACGGCACATTTTGCTCGCTGCCGCGCCTGAAGACGAATTGGATCGGGTCAATGGCAAGATGATGGCTGAGCAGATTATAAAGCAGTTGCATGAAGGCGATGACTTTGGCCGTCTGGCACAAAAGCATTCAGCATGCCCTTCAAACGCAACGGCAGGTAGTCTTGGCCAGATTAGCCGTGGCCAAACTGTGGCAGAATTTGAACGTCAGGTATTTACCGCCGAGGTTGGCTTAATGCCGCATCCGGTAGAGACGCGTTATGGTTTGCATGTAGTTTGGGTCGATCGCAAAATCGAAGGCAAACAATTGCCGTTTGCAGCAGTGAAAGACAAAATCGCCGCCTACCTGAACGAAAAAGTAGAACGAAAAGCTGTCGCACAGTACATCCATACTTTGATTCAGGATGCCGAGATCAAAGGCTTTGACTTCGCGGTATCGGATTCACCGTTGTTACAGTAACGCTGGAATAACGCTTTACTGGCTCATGCCTGTACCCTTCGCTCCTGAAGAACACCGATCAGTGCAATAACTGGTCGGTGGTTTGGTGGTAAATCGTTTAAGCTGAGGTCATGAGTCTCATCAGGCGAGGGTTTACAAATAGCTTCTCCTTACCTGAAGTTACTTCTTCTAATATGCCAATTTCAACGAGCTGTTTAAGGTAAACAGAAGCGGTTTGACGCTTGGCAATATCGCGTTCCACCAGGTTACTAATTCGACAGTACGGTTGCTCAAAAATGACTTGGACAAGCTCATAACTGTATATTTTCGGTAATTGTTCGCGAATAGTGTGAGCAGTCTGCTCCATTAACGATCGAACAGCGGAGATTTTCTCACATGTCCAAAGAGAAGTTTGCTCAACACCGCGCAACATGAATACAAGCCAGTCTTGCCAGTTTTGCTGCTGAGTCACTTGGTTCAGTAATCGATAGTAATCTTGCTTGTGCGCAACAATGTAGCGGCTAAGGTACAATATCGGCAGTGTTAAAAGCTTTTGCTCAATCAAGTAGAGGACATTTAGGATTCTGCCCGTACGCCCGTTGCCATCATAGAAGGGGTGAATTGCTTCAAACTGGTAGTGGCTCACCGCCATTTTTATGAGCGGATCGATAGAATCGTTCTCATGGAGAAACTGCTCCCAGTTACTTAGTAAATCGCGAATGACCTGTTCGCCTGCCGGTGGTGTATAAATCACCTCGTTCGTTGTTTGATTACCAATAATGGTGCCTGGTAATTTCCGCAATTCCATCGCATTATTCTTCAATGTGCTACACACTTCGATGGCCGTTGTGGTACATAGAGGTTTGTGCTCTAGTTGCATGAAGCCTTGATAGAGCGCTGTTCGATAACGAAGTGCTTCTTTGGTTGCTTGATCAGCGCCACTGTCTTGTTGTGCATATCGAAAGAGCTGATCCGTTGTGGTGACAATATTTTCAATTTTCGAACTGTCTTTTGCTTCCAGAAGAGGAAGCAAATTGATGAGCATACTTTGATTAGGGAGCAGCGATCCAGCTTGTTTCAATTCGGCAAGCGCAGCGCGAGCGGAGATGCATGCTTTCAATACATCGTGCGTTTCGATGAGCTCCAATTCTGGTGGTAACTCAGGCAAATTGTTATAGGGTTGGTTAGCTTGCCAAGTCATGTTTAAATACTCCCAAAATTTCGACACGTTGTGATATTGGTTGTAGTGTATGTCGATTCTATCGACACGACAAGTTTATGTGTCGATTAAATAGCTTTTTATCGACATGAAGGGTGCTGCAGTCGTACCTAGTTACGGAGGTTTTTTATGGAACACAACTTCTGGCATCAACGCTGGCAACAGCAGCAAATTGGCTTTCACCGCGACGCTTTTCATGAATTATTAACGGCTTACTTTCCCAAAGCATTAGCAAGCGGACGGGTTTTAGTACCCTTATGCGGTAAGTCGAAAGACATGCTCTGGTTGCTTGATGAGGGCTATCAAGTTTTTGGTATTGAGCTGAGCGAGCTCGCTGTACAGGCTTTCTTCCAGGAGAACCAGCTGCAGCCAGTAGTGCAACAGCGTGGCAAATTTACCGAATACGCGATAGATGAACTGGTGATTTGGGTCGGTGATGTCTTCGATCTCTCGGTGGAAGACCTTGCCAATGTCGATGGTTGGTACGATCGCGCTGCGCTGGTGGCACTGCCTGAGAGTTTACGGTCGGATTATGTGGAGTTACTAAAACACAAGCTGCCGCGCGGCAGTAAAGGTCTGCTGATCACGGTGGAGTACCCGCAGGGGTTTCGCCAGGGGCCACCCTTTTCGATACCAGAAGATGAGGTCGTTGCTGGCTTTGAGACCCGTTTCAGGATCAAACCTCTGGCGCGGGTACCGGGCATGGTCAATAATGAAACGCCAGCTGATAATCCGGTCACCGAGCAGGCCTATCTACTCTATGACTAGTCATCTTTAATCAGGTCATTGCGTTTCAAAACCTTGAGGGTGCGGCGCGCGAGCTTTTCCAGAAAGGCTAAATCGGAAAGGGTTGGCACTGCGGTTTCGTTATCGAGATCGACTTGCCATTGGCTGACTTCAGTGTCGAGCATCTCCATCATTTTCTTGGAGCAGCCACGGCAGATACCCTGACACATATCAGCTTCTTTCAGACCGAAAGGAATGTTGCTGCGGATGGTATCGAGGAGTGTCTGCATTGCGACAAGAGTGTTGGGCTTGCGTTGACCGCGAATGACTTCAGACATACTTACCTCCATAAAAAAGGGAGGGCACCTGGAGAACGTGCACCTCCCTACAACGAGAAATCTTAGTTTTGTTCGGCAACAACCCCTTCTGGTTGTCCCTGTTTACCCCATAGGCCAGCGACAACTTGCCAGCTGATGGACAGCGCCCCCACGATGAAGACCACGTCGCCGACCGTACGCACCCAGCGCAGTCCTTCTAGCAGTGGCTGCTGCATAAAGGCTTCACTGCGGGCATACCAGAGTCCTTCTGATGCTGCAGCATGAAACTGAATGAAGCCGATGGGGAGCAAGCTGGTAAAGAGCATGAGACCCAGGCCGATGTTCATCCACCAAAAGGCTGTACTCATCAGTTTGTCGTTGAGTACCAGATGAGGGCGAATGTAGCGCAAGATTAGCATGACGAAACCGAGCGCAAGGAAGCCATAGACGCCAAACAGTGCTGCATGAGCGTGCGTTGGTGTGGTATTCAGACCTTGCACGTAGTAGAGCGAGATGGGCGGGTTGATCATAAAGCCAAGTACACCAGCGCCTAACATATTCCAAAAGGCGACCGCGACAAAACACATCAGGGGCCACTTCAGGCGTTGCATCCAAACCGCTTTCTTCTGCAGGCTCCAGTTTTCCCAGGCTTCATAACCAAGCACGATAAGTGGAACCACTTCCAACGCACTGAAGGTTGCGCCGACGGCCATGACCGGCGTGGTGGTGCCTGAAAAATACAAGTGGTGGAAAGTACCCGGAACACCACCGAGCATAAACAATGATGCTGAGGCGAGTGCGGCAGCCGTGGCCATGCGCCGGGACACCAGCCCCATGCTATGGAAAATAAATGCTAGTGCGGCGGTGGCAAAGACCTCAAAGAAACCTTCAACCCAAAGGTGGACAATCCACCAGCGCCAGTATTCCATGATGGAGATGTGGGTGCGCTCACCGTACGCGAAGCCGGCCCCATAAAACAAACCAATGGCGACCACAGAGGCAGTAAATAACGCCAGTAAGTTCTTATCACCTTCTTGTTTAAAGGCGCCTGCGACACAACGCATCATCAGGACCAGCCAGAATACGATGCCAACAAACTTACCAATCTGCCAGAGACGACCAAGGTCGACGTATTCGTACCCCTGATGGCCGAGCCAGAAATTTAGATGCTCGGGCATGATTTGGGCGATGGCAAGGAAGCTACCAACGAAGGTACCCGCAACCACTACAACCAGGGCCCAAAACAGAATATCGACGCCAAGTTTCTGATATTTTGGATCTTTACCACCGTTGATAATGGGCGCCAGAAACAGGCCGGCGGCCAGGAAGCCTGTGGCAATCCAGAACAGCGATGCCTGAATATGCCAGGTACGCACCAAGCTGTAAGGGAACCACTTGGAGATTTCGATACCGTAAAATTCTTGTCCCTCAACCGTATAATGTGCAGTGACACCACCGAGCAGGACTTGCACGGTGAACAGCGCCACCACGATAAATAGGTACTTGCCGAGCGATTTCTGTGACGGGGTAAGTTTTACCCGGCTGATCGGATCCTGTTGTGGCACTTCGATGTCTTCCTCATCATGTTGACGAAGGAAGGCCCAGGCCCAAATCAGACCACCAACGCCGGCAATCAGCAGGATCACGCTGACAATGGACCAGATAATATTTTCTGGGCTTGGAGTATTGTCAATCAATGGCTCGTGCGGCCAGTTGTTGGTATAGGTGATGTCAGCTCCGGGACGTTCAGTCGAGGCTGCCCATGCGGTCCAAAAGAAAAACTCGGCCATGCGCTCGCGCCGCTCAAGCTTGGGCAGAGTATTCTCTTTCATGGCATAACTTTCGCGGGTACTGCGCAGTTCCGCATCATCGCTGAATAAACGTATGTAATAATCGGCGGTCTGTTGAATCGCTTGCACACGACGGGGATCCAACACTGCTTCATCCAGCAGCGCATCGTAGGTATTGGTACGATAAGCCTGTTTCAGCTCGAATTGCAGCTGATTCTGCTGCGCGGGAGTTAAGTCGGCATAATCAGCGGCAAATACTTCAGCTGCAGCGATATTTAGCCACGCGACAAGTTCACGGTGCAACCAATCTGCAGTCCAGTCTGGTGCCTGATAAGCACCATGCCCCCAAATTGAGCCTAACTGCATACCACCCACAGATTGCCAGGCCGTTTGCCCATCAAGAATAGAGTCCTCCGTCATTAAGGTCTGTCCGTTCGTGGTAACGAACTTCCCTGGAATGGGCGGAGCCTCTCGATACACTTCGTTGCCGAAGTACCCCAAAATACCGAACGTAATGGCAAGCACTGCAATCAGCGTCCACCATAGTTTTTTGTAACCGGCCATACATCACCTATTTGTTATTGAGTCATCACAGGTAATATTGCAATTCCCTTGCCAACTTATTAAGGCACTGTTTTTGCTCGAATATAGTTGCTGGATGGGTGAAAAAGACCCAGCCTATTTCCGGGTGAATCGGCCCTCCGGGGTCGTAACTACCCAGCCCGCCATTTTATTGATCCTGATCAACGCAAATCCAGTGTCTTGCTCTAGGCTAAAACACAATATCTAGTGCCTTACGTTCATTCATAACACCATATAGGCGATACGATGCGATTCAATGCGAAAGACATTGTGTTTCAGGAGGTTCCCGGCGAAGTCGCGCTGGCCTATACCATCACCGGTTGTACCGTGGGTTGTAAGGGCTGTCATAGCGTCGATAGCTGGCCTGCGGAGCGGGGACAGCAGTTAACACTGCAAAGCTTTACGAATGAACTCGATCGCTACGCTGGACTTATCACTGCGGTGTTGTTCTTAGGCGGTGAATGGCATCAGGACGCCTTAATAGAACTGTTAGATGAGGCAATTAGCAGGGGCCTGCGCACCTGTCTCTACACTGGATTAGAAACCGTACCGGCGCTGGTGCAACGGCGCCTTACTTATTTGAAAACCGGGCCATGGCGGGCTGAATGTGGCGGTTTAACAAGTGCCACAACGAATCAGAGGTTTTACGACCTGCGCTCGGGGAAAGTTCTTAACGCTCTATTCTGCCCCGACTTTATTGACTGCGAATTAGTGAACTAAAACAGAAGGACAACAACAATGCTGCGCTTACAACCTGAACAAATCGATCACAAAATGAACTTCATCCAGGAGTATCTGCACGCACAGAATGCCGCGGATGGATCGAAAATGGATGCCAATGCCAATGTCACGCAAAAGAACATTGCGACTCTGGAAGCGGAATTGATGAAAGACTTTTTCGTGCAAGTGAATCGCAAGCAAGTCAGTAGCAAGATCGCTGAGTTGTTTGATGAGCAACTCGCGCAAGAATACGTTCGGCAAATTGAAGACCATGAGATTTACGTGCATGACGAAACCAGTTTAAAGCCCTACTGTGTGTCGGTCACCATGTACCCGTTTCTGCGTGACGGTCTTACCAAGTTGGGCGGCGAATCGCTGGCGCCAAAGCACCTTGAGAGCTTCTGTGGCTGTTTCGTCAACTTTGTCTTTGCCGTCAGTTCGCAGTTTGCCGGCGCTGTGGCGACCGTAGAGTTTTTAACCTATTTCGATTACTTTGCGCGAAAAGATTACGGTGATGACTACTTGAACACCCATCGTCATCAAATCCAAAACCATCTGCAACACGTCGTTTATGCGTTAAATCAACCGGCTGCTGCGCGTGGTTATCAGAGCGTGTTCTGGAACATTTCAGTGTACGATAAATTCTATTTCGATAGCATGTTTGGTGAGTTTGTCTTCCCTGACTTCAGTAAACCCGAATGGGGCTCGGTCAGTGCTTTGCAGGACTTCTTCATGCACTGGTTCAATGAAGAGCGGAAAAAGACCATTCTTACCTTCCCGGTCGTCACTGTGGCCATGCTCACCGAGGACGGTAAGTGTAAAGATCAGGAGTTTGCCGAATCCATGGCAAGTGAACTTGCTGATGGCAACTCCTTTTTTGTGTATTTATCCGATAATGCCGACTCATTAGCTTCATGTTGCCGACTACGCAGCGAAATTAGCGACAATACCTTCTCTTATACTCTGGGGGCGGGAGGCGTTGCAACCGGCTCAATTAATGTTATTACCATCAATATGAATCGGTTGGTACAGGATGGCCGCGACCTGGCGACGGAAATCGAAAAAATCCAGAAATATCAGGTTGCATACCGGCGGTTAATGGAAGAGTACAAGGCAGCTAGTTTGTTGACCGTGTATGACGCCGGCTTTATCTCCTTGGATAAACAGTTTCTGACCATCGGCATCAACGGTATGGTTGAGGCGGCGGAATCACAAGGCATTGAAGCCAGCAATAACCCTGAGTACATTGCCTTTGTCCGCGACCGCCTGAAAGTGATTTATGATGCGAATAAAGCCGCAAAAGCGGAGTACGGCTACATGTTCAATACGGAGTTTGTGCCGGCGGAAAACCTCGGCGTAAAAAATGCCAAATGGGATCGGGCAGACGGCTACTTTGTGCCACGCGATTGCTACAACTCCTACTTTTACGTGGTCGAAGACCAGCAATCTAATGCGCTGGATAAGTTCGTGTTACACGGTGATGAATTAATTCAATACCTCGATGGCGGTTCGGCGCTGCATTTGAACCTTGATGAGAAGCTCAACACATCCGGCTATCTGGCGTTGCTCAATACTGCTGCCAAGACCGGCTGCAACTACTTCTGCATCAATGTCAAAATCACCATTTGCAATGCCTGTGAGCATATCGACAAGCGCACCCTCAGCACATGTTCGTCGTGTGGCTCTGCAGATATCGACTACGGGACCCGGGTGATCGGTTACCTGAAACGGGTTTCGGCCTTTAGTTCGGGGCGTCAACAAGAACATAACCGGCGTTATTACGAACGTGCTGAATCTGAACATGTTGAGGCGTCAGCGCAGCGCGCCTGGCGCCAGGCCAGTTAAGCAAAAACTACTCCAAAAGAGGGAGCTCAGCTCCCTTTTTTGTTGTATGGGTAATACTGACCAGACACGTTATGATCTCAGGTCGAATCAACCCAACGAGATTGACGCTATGGTAATTGAAAGTTATTCCGACCTTATTCAGGCTGCACAGCAGCAAGACGAGCCACAACGGTTACTGTTTGTGCTGGCAAAGGCTGAACTCCCCGACGATGCGACGGAAAGTCAGAAATCCCGCTATGCTGAGCAGCAAGGCGGCGCCCTCGACCCGGTTTTATGTGTCGACAAATTACCACAGGACGTTGCTGAGTTTTCGACCTTGTTAGCTGAATCGGAGCGAACCGGAGTGGATTGGGATATCGCGTTTATTGCGAGCATGTCGGGACGCGCCGGGCAGGCGCCTTCCAGTGATGAAGCTGATCAGCCGTTAACTTTGATGGTCAATAAAGTCAAAGCCGGCAGCATTGCCGACTTTGTCACGGTAAATAAACAAGGCGAACTTATTCAGCTATTCGCCTGAGCAGTCTAGACCACTTTAGAGTAGCGAGGCGCAGTTGCCTCGCTATCCAGGTAGGCATCAAAGCAGGCACAGATACTGCGGACCCAGAGACGACCGCGCTCGGTTACCTGAATCACACCCTCACTGATCACCACTAAACCATCCTCAATGAAAGGTTGTAACTTGGCTTGAGCTGCCGCGAAATAGTGCCAAAAGTCGTCGATCTGCCAGGTCTCGCTGAAGGTTTTGGTATCCAGTTCAAAATGGCAGATCAGCTGCGCAATGAGGGCTGCACGTAAGCGATCATCTGCACTCAGACTGAAGCCTTTCACGACCGGAAGTTCATCGCCTTCCAAGGCACGATAGTAGTCCGGAAGATCTTTACTGTTCTGCCAGAGGACGCCGTTGATTTGGCTGATCGATGAGGCGCCAAGACCCAGCATGCAATCCTGACCGGCGGTGGTATAGCCCTGAAAATTGCGCTGTAAACGGCCCTGTTGCTGGGCAATGGCCAGCTCATCATCCGCCTTGGCAAAGTGATCCATACCGATAAACTGATAGCCTGCAGCGCTAAAGCGAGTAATCCCAAGTTGCAGAAGTTCGAGCTTTATCGGCGCAGATGGCAGCGAACTATCCGGAATTTTGCGCTGTCCGGCAAACCGCTGCGGCAAATGTGCGTAGCTAAACAATGAGACGCGATCGGGCGCCAATTCAATAACTTGATCAATGGATGCCGCGAAACTGGTCGGTTGTTGATAGGGCAAGCCGTAAATCAAATCCAGATTGATAGAGCTAAAACCTAACTCCCGACTGAGTTGCACCTGATGCTTGATTAACTCGGTATCCTGTACGCGATTAATGGCGATTTGTACCTTTTCGTCGAAATCCTGGACACCGTAACTGACACGATTAAAGCCCAGTGCGCGCAAATGCCGCAGTTTGTCATCGCTGCAGCTGCGCGGGTCAATCTCAATACTGAGTTCCGCACTTTCAGCGATCAGGAAATAACGGTTAAGCAAGGTATGCAAACGCGTCAGCTGTACCTCAGTAAGAAAGGTCGGCGTGCCGCCACCAAGATGAATTTGAGTGATAACACGGTCACCAAGATGCTCAGCATACATGGCCATTTCCTGGGCCAGCATATCCAGATAGCGGTCCGCTTTGTGCTGATGACGGGTGATGACCTTGTTACAGCCGCAGTAGTAACACAGCTTATGACAAAACGGCAGATGCAGATAGAGACTGAGCTCCTGAGGCGCAGAAGCCAGGGTCTCAAAAACCTTCTGGTGTGGAAAGTTTGGCTGCAACGCCAATGCGGTCGGGTAGGACGTATAACGCGGCCCATTAATATTGTATTTGTCGATCAATTGCTGATCCCAGGTTACCGCTGTCATTTTTCTACTCCAAGCCAGACTGCATGTGATGACCTGAATTTTACGTGATTTAGATCAGAAAATTGATACTCCTGAAGGGTTACTTCTTTGATCTAGGTCAAAGATTTCACGGTCGCTGTTCGTTCCGCCAGGTTAGCCAGAAGGCGATAACATGGACCTGGCAGGCGTTGTCGTAATTCAATGGTATCCAGCAGGTTCTTAACCTGCAGTCCGAGCTCAGTGTCGCCGGTGAGCAAAAGCTTGCGGCGGAAAAACAGCGTGTCGGGATCCACTTGCTGAGTACTTAGCTGCAGAAGTGCTGACCAGTCCACACGCATAAAAACATCCGGGTGCGCGGTGCTGGATACCACCTTAAAGTGCGCACTTTGCGGCAGTTGCTGAACTGAAATAGCGAACTTCAGACCAATATCCCGCACCTCAATACGCACCCAGCGGCTGCTCAGAAAGTCGAACGCTCCGGCCGCCAGATCGGCTTTGAAAACCTGCTGGAACAGACGCTCAATGAGCGCATTGGTGATGGGGGCCGGCGCCCTTGCTAACATTGCTTTCAGAGCCCCTGGAGCAAGCTCTACTACTTTGGTGATAACCATTCATTGCCTCTTTTTTGCGCGCTATCAAAGATGCCAGCCATTATAATACTCATTATCAATGTATGTTTACGGCAAGGATCAACAAAATGGAACTTCTCTGTCCGGCTGGCAGTATGCCCGCTCTTAAAGCTGCCCTGGAAAACGGTGCGGATGCGGTTTATGTGGGATTCAAAGGTGAAACCAACGCGCGTCACTTCGCCGGTTTGAATCTGGACGCGGACGGCTTACGTGAGGCTGTCCGTTTGGTGCATAGCTACGGTAAAAAGATTCATGTCGCGATTAATACCTTTGCCCATGTGCGAACCTGGGATCACTGGCGACAAGCCGTCGATGACGCCGCTGCTGCTGGTGTTGATGTGCTTATCGTCGCAGATATTGCGGTGCTGGCGTATGCCGCTGAGCGCTATCCACGACTGGAACTTCACCTCAGTGTGCAAGCCTCGGCAACTAACGCTGCGGCGATTGATTTCTACAAGCAATTTCGGGTTAAACGCGTGGTATTGCCACGGGTTTTATCTATGCAGCAGGTACGAGCGTTAGCGCGGACCACAGACATTGAGCTGGAGGTCTTCGCATTTGGCAGTCTCTGCATCATGGCCGAAGGCCGTTGCTACCTTAGTTCATACATGACGGGGCAGTCGCCGAACACCGCGGGCGCCTGCTCACCGGCAC
Source organism: Pseudidiomarina terrestris (assembly GCF_030466405.1). Taxonomy (GTDB): domain Bacteria; phylum Pseudomonadota; class Gammaproteobacteria; order Enterobacterales; family Alteromonadaceae; genus Pseudidiomarina; species Pseudidiomarina terrestris. The sequence goes on from NZ_JAGGJF010000003.1 coordinate 58,958, forward strand.
AGTTTGTACGCTGGGATGAGACCGACGATGGCGGTCTCGAATCACGCCTGAACGGCATTATGATTGATCGCTTTGCGCCTGACGAAACGGCCGGCTATCCAACACTTTGTAAAGGCCGGTTTCAGGTCGGCGATGACACCTACCATGCGCTTGAGGAGCCGACCAGCCTGAACACCCTGGACCTGTTGCCAGAGTTATACCGTGAAGGGATAGCCAGTTTAAAAATCGAAGGTCGGCAGCGCAGCCCCGCGTATGTTGCACAAATCACGCGGGTGTGGCGCCAGGCCATTGATCGGGTCATGGCAGATCCCGAGCAGTTTACCGTGCAAGGTGAGTGGAACACTGTCTTGGCGGGCCTTTCAGAAGGCAGCCAAACCACCCTTGGTGCTTATCATCGGAAATGGAAATGACTATGCAATTTTCTTTTGGACCTATTCTTTATTTCTGGCCGCGTACTGAGGTCGAAGCCTTCTACCGAAAGGTTGCCGATTCCAGGGTGGATTGTGTCTACCTGGGAGAAACCGTTTGCAGTAAGCGGCGTGAGTTAAAATTCGAGGATTATTTCCGCATCGCACAAGAGTTGCGCGAAGCAGGCAAACAAGTTTGTCTGTCGACCATGACTCTGCTCGAAGCGCCTTCCGAACTTCGTGAGCTCCGTAAATATTGTGACAACGGCGATTTCCTGGTCGAAGCCAATGATGTGGGTGCGATTAGCTTGTTACAGGAAAAGAAACTGCCCTTCGTGGGCGGTGCGGCCCTACAGATCTATAATCAACACAGTCTGCGCCGCTTCATCGGTATGGGAATGAAGCGCTGGGTTGTGCCCGTTGAGCTGTCCCGCGACTGGCTCGCCGAACTGCTGGCGGAGCCGATGATCGACAGTGTCCGCGACTGCTTTGAAACAGAGTTGCTGAGCTTCGGTCACCTGCCTTTGGCCTGGTCCGGGCGTTGCTTTACAGCGCGGTCTGAAAATCGTGCGAAAGACCAGTGTGAGCTGTGCTGTATCAAGTATCCGCAAGGGCGAACGGTGACCAGTCAGGATGGCACCGAAGTCTTTGTCCTGAACGGTATCCAGACGCAGTCTGGCGCGCGCTATAATCTGATCAACCAACTCAAGGGCATGCATGGTCTGGTGGATATGGTACGCTTAAGTCCCGAGCCGGAAGACAGTTTTACCTGGCTGCAACGGTTCCGTATGAACCAGGACGGCCAACGACCCTATGGTTTGGCAAAGAACGAAAGCAACGGCTATTGGTTGAAGCTTGCAGGAATGACCCAGATGAACGAAGGGATGAATGATGACGGATGAGATGACCGCCCGGATCGGTATTGTCACTGTGAGCGACCGTGCCAGTGCCGGTGTATACGAAGATATTTCTGGTAAAGCCATTGAGAGCACACTGAATGAGTATCTGAGTTCAGCATGGCAGTCGGTGTATCGGCTGATTCCCGATGAGCCGGATCAGATCGAGGCCGCCTTGATTGAGTTGGTCGATAAAGAACAATGTTGCCTGGTGGTGACGACTGGCGGTACCGGACCAGCGAAACGAGATGTTACTCCTGAGGCCACAGAAGCCGTGTGCGACCGCATGATGCCGGGGTTCGGCGAATTGATGCGCATGGAATCACTGAAGTATGTGCCGACGGCAATCTTATCGCGGCAAACCGCTGGTCTGCGCGGTAGCAGCTTGATTATCAACTTACCCGGCAAACCTAAGGCTATTCGACAATGTCTGGACGCGGTTTTCCCTGCGGTACCTTATTGTATTGACCTCATGGAAGGCCCCTTCCTTGAGTGCGACGAAACCGTCATCAAACCTTTCCGACCCAAAAAATAAGCCCGCGCCAATTGGCGCGGGCCATCTTACTCTTTCCTTATTCTATTCTTTAGCAGGGGTTTGCTGCGCCCCGGCGTGAGTAGAACCACCAGGTCATTAGCGTACAGACCGCGTAGAATCCGATAAAGGCATACAACGCACCTGACACACTACCGGTAAGTGCGATTGACGTGCCGTAGGACTTCGGAATGAAGAAGCCACCATAGGCTGCAAAGGCTGAGATGAAGCCAATTACCGCAGCAGACTCTTTATTACCTTCTTTGACAGCTTTTTCAGTATCGCCGTGCACGCGTTTGCGCTGGTTCAGGAAGATAACTGGAACCATACGGAAGGTGGAGCCGTTGCCAATACCTGTTGCAATAAACAGGATTAAGAACGAGACAAAGAAGCCGACAAAACTTCCGGCGCTCTCACCTAATGGCAGGAAGTAGATGACGCCCATGACGCCAGCGATCATCAGTAAGAAGTTCCAGAAGGTCACTCGGGCGCCACCCAGTTTATCCGCCAGAATGCCACCGAAGGGACGCGATAGCGCACCGACCAGAGGCCCAAGGAAGGCGTACTTGGTTGGGTCAACGTCGGGGAACAGCATTCCTGAAAGTAACGGAAAGCCTGCGGCGAAGCCGATAAAGCTGCCGAAAGTTCCCAGATACAAAATACTCATGATCCAGTTGTGCGAGCGCTTAAAAATGACCGCCTGATCGCTAAAGGATGCTTTGGCAGACGAAATATCATTCATGCCAAACCATGCAGCAATCGCTGCGATAACGATGAAAGGTACCCAGATGAACGCGGCATTTTGTAACCAAAGCTCAGTGCCTGCCTGGGCGCCTTGCTGCACCACCAACGGGTCGCCACCAAGGGGACCAAACACGCTGGCGGCAATGACCAGAGGGGCTAGCAGTTGCATGCCAGATACACCCAGATTGCCCAGCCCCGCATTCATGCCCAGAGCTGCACCTTTTTCTTTCTGTGGGTAGAAGAAACTGATGTTGGCCATGGAACTCGAGAAGTTACCGCCACCGAAGCCACACAACAGTGCCAGTATCAGCATGATGATGTAGGGAGTATCCGGACTTTGCACGGCAAAGCCAATCCAGATACAAGGTATCAGCAGTGACGCGGTGGACAACGCCGTCCAGCGCCGGCCGCCAAAGATCGGCACCATGAAACTGTAGAAGATCCTCAGCGTGGCGCCCGATAGCGCCGGTAGTGCCGCCAGCCAAAAGAGCTGATTGGATGAATAGGTAAAGCCAAGTTGCGGCATTTTTACCACCAAAATACTCCAGATGGTCCAGACAGCGAAGGCCAGGAATAAATTAGGAATCGAAATCCACAAATTACGGCTGGCGATTTTCTTGCCTTTGCTTTCCCAGAAGTCTTTATCTTCGGGACGCCAGTCATCAAGGGTGTAGTAGTCGGGCGTTGAAAATTCAGGCAAGTCGGTCTGTTCCACATCGCCACGGAATTCGATACGTTCTGCACGGCGTATAGAAAAGTGCATCCACAGTAGCGAAATAATGGTGATGCCAAACAGCAACATAAACACACTTTGCCAAACGCCAATTACGTCGTTGAGCATACCGAAGGTCAGCGGCAGCAAGAAACCACCCAGGCCGCCGATCATACCGACAACACCGCCTACCGCACCGACGCTTTTCGGGTAATAAACCGGAATGTGTTTAAACACCGCGGCTTTACCCAGTGACATAAAAAAGCCCAGCACAAAGGTGAGGAGTACAAAGGCAACCAATGTGACTTCAAACTGGAAGCGGATCGGGCCGTGAACACCTTCGACAATGTACTCGGTTGGCGGATAGCTCAGCATAAAGGTACAAATTGCCGAGGCGATAAAGGTCCAGTACATCACCCGGCGAGCGCCGTATTTGTCCGACATCCAACCGCCAAGTACACGGAAGAGCGAGGCTGGTATGGTGTAGAGGGCAGCGATCAGGCCGGCTTCTGTGATGCTGAGATCGTAGACTTCCATCAAATAATGGGGCAGCCAAAGAGCCAATGCCACGAAAGCACCAAAAACAAAGAAGTAGTACAGACTAAAGCGCCAGACCCGCAACTCGGCTAGCGGCGCCATTTGCTCCAGGAAGGTTTTCGGCGCCTGCGCGCGACGTTGCTGAGTCAGCGGATCCTCTTTGGCGAGTACGATAAAGGCTATGCCCATAATACCTATAACGGTGGCATAGACTTGCGCCGCACCCTGCCAACCCAAGGCCACCAGCAAAAAAGGCGCGCCAAAGTTGGTTACGGCTGAGCCAACGTTACCCGCGCCAAAAATTCCCAGTGCGGTACCTTGCTGCTTGCTGTCAAACCAGGCAGAGGTATAGGTGACACCAACGATAAAGGCACCACCGGCCAGGCCGACACCCAGAGCACCCACCAGCAGCATGGCGTAACTGTTGGCAAAGGTCAGCAAGTAAACACAGAGAGCGGTGGTGAGCATGAGCACACCAAAAACCCAGCGACCGCCGAGTCGATCGGTCCAGATGCCGAGGAACAGGCGACTAATGGAACCGGTCAGGATGGGCGTTGCCATCAACAGCCCCAGCTGTGTATCCGTAAGAGCAAAATCCTCTTTTATCTGAATACCGATAATGGAAAAAATGGTCCACACTGCAAAGCACAGGGTGAACGCAAAGGTTGAGAGTCCGAGCGCGCGGTAGCGGTCGAACTTACTCACTTGCGATTGTGGTGTAGGCATAATCATGCTCCTTTGGCACGAGATTCATGTTCTGCCTCAAGTCTACTGAAATAATCGGTCACTGATAGCGGTCAAACTGGCTTTGAATCAGTCGCTTAACTGCCCTCTACCGCTTTGTGGTTAGGTCTTCGCCCGGGCGCAGGGGCGGCAAAATCAAGGCCATTTACCACCAATGCAGTAGTGGCTTTGCCAGCAGTAAAGTACAGATGTTTTAAAGAGGTATCTCCAGGAAATCCTACTGGAATTTAGTGGTTCCTGTGGTATAAACATAGATACAAAATGTATGTTTAATGGTGAGCTCATGCTGCAAATTACCGACCTGCAAGTAGAAGAAAAAATGTGGCCGCTGCTGCGGCAAGCCTTCCGTCCGATGTTCTTACTCGGCGCCACCTTTAGTGCTTTGGCGATGATGCTATGGCTATGGGTACTCAGTGGCTCAATTCAGTTGCCGGTATTTGGTGATGTCATGTTCTGGCACAGTCATGAAATGATATTCGGCTTTGTTGCCGCCATCATTGTCGGCTTTTTACTGACCGCCGTACAGAATTGGACGGGGTTGCGTGCCACCCATGGAAAAGCCCTTGGGATACTGACACTGGTCTGGTTATTAGGGCGACTGGGTCTGTTATTTGGGGCGTTCTTGCCGCCTATTGTGCCGATCGTCATCGATCTCGCGTTTTTACCCCTGGCTGCAGTGCTGCTGGCGATGCCGTTAATCTCGGTGAAGCAGCAACGGAATTTGTTCTTTGTTCCGGTGTTACTGCTGCTCGCGCTTTGTAACGCGCTCATGTACTACGGGCACATGACCGGGCGCTTCGACTTGCAACAGGTGGGCAGCCAAAATGCGGTTATTCTGATCACCCTCCTGATGGCAATCGTTGGTGGCCGGGTGTTACCTATGTTCACTGCAAACGGCACCATGACCGAAAAAGTACAGCCCATAGTCTGGCTTGACCGACTGAGCTTAGGCAGCCTGTGGCTTATCTTCGCTCTGCAAATTACCCAAATAAGCAGTTTGCTCAGTGGTACGGTGATGGCAGCCTTGTATGCTGTAGCAGCGGTATTGCTGGCAATCCGCTGTGCGCGCTGGAAGATCTGGATCACCTGGCGAGTGCCCCTGTTGTGGTCGTTTCATCTGGCCTACTGGTTCCTGCCGGTTGGTCTGGGGTTATTTGCTCTGCATCATGCGACCGGCGAGGTTAGTGTAAGCACTGCCATCCACGCGCTGACCGTGGGTGCCATGGGCAATATGATTCTGAGTATGCTGGCGCGCGTATCGCTTGGGCACAGTGGGCGTCCTCTGCAGCCGAAGAAGATCATGTCAGTGGCGTTTTTGCTGGTCTTTGTGGCAGCACTGTTGCGGGTCTTTGCTGCCTGGCTGTGGCCGCAGGACACCTATCATTGGTACCTCTACGCTGGCGGAGCCTGGGTGCTTGCCTACCTGATTTATGTCGTGGTCTATCTACCGATTCTTACCCTGCCGCGCGCCGATGGCCGCCCTGGCTAACAGCTGCACACCGGGCAATCCGGATGGCGACTGAGCTGGAAGCTTTGCCAGTCGCCATGCAGCCCATCGTACAGTAACACGCGTCCGGCAACAGGTTCGCCGACGCCAGCCAACAGCTTCAGTGTTTCCACACTTTGCATGGCACCGATGACCCCTACGACGGGCGCCAGAATACCAGACTCCATACAGCTGAGCTGCTGCTCACCAAAGAGTAAGCTTAAACAGCGGTAGCAAGGCCCCTTACCTTGATTTAGAAACACGCTGAGCTGGCCTTCGTAACGAATAGCTGCGCCAGACACCAGCGGTACCTGAGCCTCGACACAGACGGCGTTTATGGCGTTCCGGGTGGCCAGGTTGTCGCAGCAATCCACCACGCAATCGTAATTGCCGATAAGCTCCGTTAAGCTTGCCTGGTCAAGGCGTTGCTCCAGAACTTCAATGCTGGTATCGGGGTTGAGTGACTGCAGACGCTGGCGCGCGGCAATCACTTTGCTCTGGCCAATGTCGTCCTGTTGGTAGAGCAGTTGTCGCGGCAGGTTATGGTGGTCGACACTGTCGTTATCGACCAGGGTGAGCTGGCCGACACCGCTGCCCACCAGATAGGGCGACAGCGCGCAGCCGAGACCGCCCATACCAACGACCAGTACGCGGCTGGCCAGCAGACGTTCCTGACCGGCCATATCGAAACTAGGCAGCATGACATGACGGCTGTAGCGAAGTAACTGTTCACGGGTAAGCTCAGGGAGTGTCATCGTCAGAAACCTTCTCGGCTGGGATCGGCTGTGCCGGCGTATGTTCGGGGCGCAAACTGAGCCACACGGCAACGATCAGCATAATACCAATGACAGTAAGCTTGACGGCCAGATGCGCGGGACTAAAGCTCAACATGATGGCGCTACCTGTCATCATCACAATGGCAATGACCTTGGCTTGTCGTTTCACCACGCCATAGCGACGCCAGGCAATAATTTGCGGCCCGTACTTGGGGTGCGCCAACAGTTTCGCTTCTAAAACAGGCCACCCTTTGCCACCAGCCCAGGCCGCCACGAGTAGAAAAGGCACCGTCGGCATAATGGGCAATAACAGGCCAATAACACCTAACAACAGACTTAAAACGGCTAGTGTTCGCCACAGCAAAATTTGCAGTATGACCGTCATTCCTCTCCCTACCTGAACTATTTCAAACCCAGTCGCTGTGCGAGTTTATGTAAATTACTTGGATCGACCTCTAGTATACGTGCGGCCTGCGTCCATTTATAGTCCGCTTGTTTTAACGCGCGCTCTATCAGCTGCGTCTGCAACTGTTGTACAGCATCGCGCAGGTTTAAGCTGGTGGTGGTTAGGGTTTCACTATCGACTTGATAGCTGGCGGTGGGTGCGTTCGGCAAATCCAGAAGCTCCGGAGCGATACTGACAATATCAGTCCGCTCTGCCCCCTGACTTAAGGCCTTGATGGCCGCGCGACTGACCGTGTGCTCGAGCTCCCGAACGTTGCCCGGCCATTGGTACTGGACCAGGGCATGTTCCGCCGCAGAACTTAAGCGCAACGCCCGCAGCCCAAGTCGCGCCCGGTTGAGCTCAAGAAAGTGACCTACCAGCAGCGGAATATCCTCGCGCCGCTCACGCAACGGCGGGATGGGCAGTGGATACACGCTCAAACGATGGTACAGATCCGCGCGGAAGTCGCCGCTTTTTACCTGTTGCTGTAAATCCCTGTTGGTTGCTGCAACGATGCGAACATCGACTTTATGCGCGGTATCGCTGCCAAGGCGCTGGATCTCGCCATTTTGCAATGCCCTTAGCAACTTCGCCTGGATCGCCGCAGGTAACTCACCGACTTCGTCCAGAAATAAGGTTCCGCCGTCAGCGCTATCGAACTTACCAGCGCGCTCGGTGGCCGCTCCGGAAAAGGCGCCGCGGGTATGCCCAAACAATTCACTTTCGGCCAGCGATTCAGGTAACGCCGCACAATTGACGTAGACCAGAGGTTGTTTACTGCGACTGGACCAGCGGTGCAGTTGCCGCGCAAACAACTCTTTACCAACGCCGGTTTCACCAAGCAGCAAAACCGGTAGATCAGCACTCGCCACCACTTTCAGCTCTTGTAACACTTGCTGCAATGCGGTGCTGTGGCCGATGATCTCCGAGCCCGTACTGGCTTCATTCTGCAACGCAGTTTCGCCATCGCGCCGGCTACTGCGCAGGGCGCGGATACTTTGTTCAATCTGGCCCATGCGAATGGCAGCTTCGACCAGCAAACTGGCACGTTGCAGCTCGCGCATGGCGTCGGCATCAAAGGTTCCCGGTTGCAGGGCATCCAGTGTCAGCGCGCCCCAGCACTTCCCTTCCACGTACAAGGCAATGCCCATGCAATCGTGCACGGCAAGATGGCCATCAGGACTGTCCTCAATCAGACCGTCATAAGGGTCAGAAAGCTGACTGTCGGGCTCAAAGCGGACGGTATCCCGGGCTGCCAGGATAGCGGTCAGCCGTGGATGTTGCTCGGTAATAAATCTACGGCCCAAAGCTTCGCGCACCAGCCCGATGCTGGCGATAGGACGCAAAACCTGCTGATCTTGTTGCAACAGGACTACGGCACCGCAATGAAAATGACGACGCAGCGTGGTAACGAGCTTTTGCAGACGTACCACGGCGGGTAATTCAGTGACCAGGTCGGCGACTAAGGTCTCAAGTAACGACGTTTCATGCATGGTGAAATCAACCCAATTAGGCGGGAAAGACCCGCTCAAGAATGGGTTTAATTTACCATCGCTGATTAAAAGTCTATATAAATCAGAGTGGGTAGATCTGGCATTTAAATTGCACTCATTAAGTGAAATACCATTATTCATTTGCATGAGGAAGCCACTATGCACCAGCAACTTATCGACCAATGGCGTTCAGCGCCAACCCAGGAATTGATTCAACACATACTTGCGAATTTCCATGAAAAACACCGGCGGCAGCTTCCTGAGCTGATCCAGTTGGCGCGTAAGATTGAAGATGTCCATAACGACCACCCGCAGTGCCCATCGGGGTTGGCGGACTTACTCACTGAGATGAGTAATGAACTGGAAAGCCACATGATGAAAGAAGAGCAAATCCTGTTTCCCATGTTAGCTGGCGGGATTTATCCCAGCGGACCTATTGCCGTCATGGAAGAAGAACACGGTGAGCACGATGTCATGCTCGGTAAGCTGTCACAACTGACTAACCTGGGCATGACACCACGGGGCGCTTGCGGCAGCTGGATCATGCTGTATGAGGGAACTCAGGAGTTGATTGCCGATCTGCAGCAACACATTGCGTTGGAAAACGAAGTGCTGTTTCGCGAACCTCAGGCAGCGCCGCAGCATGGCACAGATTTTTGCTGCGGCTCTTGCCAGTAACCGGGTCCGTTAAGACGCCAGGGCGCGAAGGCGCTCTGGTTCGGTGATGGCCACCAGTTTGTTTTGCACTGCGACCACACCGTCATTTTGCAGTTGGGTCAGAATTCGACTGATGGTCTCTACGGACAAGCCTAAATAATTACCAATATCAGCCCGGGTCATGCTCAGACGGAATTCACGACTGGAGAGTCCGCGTTGCTGAAAGCGAGATGACAATGTCACAAGAAAATTCGCCAGACGCTGCTGCGCAGTGTGGTGGTTTAAGGTTCCTAGCAAGGTCTTGCTGGCGTGCAGTTCGCCGCTCATTACCCGCAGCAGCTGTTTACGTAGCCCCGGCAGCTCCGCCGACAGCTGATCCAGCGATTGAATCGGAATCTCACACAGCATGGTGGTTTCCAGAGCTTGAGTGTAACTGCGGTGTTGACCGTCGATAAGACCGTCAAAGCCGATCAGGTCACCGGGCAAATGGAAATCAATGATTTGTTCACTGCCCTGACTGTCCAGGGTGTAGGACTTTAATGACCCGGAGCGGACCGCGTACAGGAACTTTAACGGTTCACCGCTGTTGATCAGGATGTTCCGTTTCTGCAGCGGGCGGTGCCGTTGAATCACCGTATCCAGCTTTTCTGTTTGCTCGGGACTGAGTTGATACGGCAAACAAAGTGTCGCCATACTGCAATTTTGACAATGAATGTGAGAGGTCATCGTTTCCACCACCAGGACTTGATTTGCGTCAACGACGCGTGAGGTTTCACAGTATACGTCAGTTAGTTAAAAATTGAACGCATCCCTAGGGAGTAGGGGTAAATTTCCTCTTTAGAGGTAGCTTAGTGCTTGCGAAGAAAAAGGGCGCGCAAAGCAGAACTTTGGCGCCCTTCGACAAATTACCTTCGGTAACAGAACTAGCTGTCTGATTTTTTCGGTTGCAGGTTCGTCACCACCTCAGAAGCATCGTAGCTGTAATTGGTATCCGGTTGCTCGCCGTTACCCATTTTAATATCGAGCGTTACGACGATGTCGCTGTCGGTTCGGCCACCGACATGAATTCCGGCTGTGTAGGCCGTGCGTGGATAGTAGCGAGTCTCACAGCGAATCGCATTACAGTACGTGACCATGTCGCCTGACATAGGATATGCGAAATCTGCGTTATGCACGGTCTCTTTATCGACTTCGGTCTCACGATGGGTAATAACAAACCAGTCGTAATCGTTCTGCAAGGTGACTTCTGCTGCGCGCAGCAATGCATAGTTGTTTGCCGCACCTTTATCGGTGCCTCGCGCTTTAAACTTCACCTTGTACTGAGTGTCGGTGAGTTGGGTTTCCGTGTACCCGTAGCCACCATCTTCAGCAGCCCGGTAGTCAGGCTGGCTTGAGCAGGCAGCGAGTAATGTTACTGTGAAACTGACGATGATCATTTTCATGTAGTTCATAGTTTGCTCCTTTGATGAGAAGACAAGGTTAAGTTTAGTAAAACTCTCACATTTTGCATTGGATACCTCCGAAAAGGTTAGGTAAAACAGCTATCTTTGCTGAGTTCATTCGCACTCCAGCCGAACTTCGCGGCATTAAAAATTTGCTCAGGATGGAAGCTACATGCACTTGCAGGTCGAATTCCAACTCCCAGAATTACGCGTGTCTGCAAAACAACCGGATTAGCGGCTGCTGTACTTTGCTGACTGCGCTCAGGGCGCACCACAAACCAGTCGTAGGTGAGTTGTTCGGTCAGTTCAGCTGCGCGAAGCAGGAGTGCCTGTCTGCTCAGACGTTCGTCGGGACTGGTGACGCTCAGCAGGAATTGCCGTTGGCTGACGTGTTGCTGCTGATAATCAACCTGTTTCATTTTCGTCAACCCATGGAAGTTTTGCGCCGCACACGCCAGTAACAGCAGGGAGCTACTCAACAGCAGGACAAGTTTAGCGGCGTTCATTGTGTTTGCTCCTCTGCAGGTAGCTGCCAATCTGCATCGAGTAAACGTTGCTCGGGCTTGTCCACTAACGGCGCCGATGACATCAATTGCATCAGCAGTGGATCCAGTGACTGGGCTGCGGTCGCGGTCTGGAAATCCTTACTGCTGCTACCTGCAAGCGCGGTATGCCTTGCTACCTCTTGCCATTCGCCACTTTCACTGCGACAGGCGATGGCTTCAGCGGCTGTAGTGGCCTGAGTCACACGGTATTGGCGACAAAACTTCCCGTCCTGAGCGACAAAAGTAAACCGTGGTAAAACTTCGACACCTGCGCGCTTATAGCTTGAGCCGCTGGGTTGTGTTTCTAAAACGGTTGCGATGGTTTGCCAGGGGGCGTCTTGATTAACCTGCCGCGACGAAGTGAGTTGTAGGGTAACGACCACCGCCACGGTAGCCGCGATAGCAGCGGATGGCCAACTGAAATGAGTCAGCTTTGTGAGCCAGCTGCGTGGCTTTTCGGCGTTATCCTGCAAGAGGTTGAGCACGGATTTTGGCATGGGCGTGCTAAGCAGCCGCTCGGCGTGCGAGCTCACCACCTGATCAATTTCAGCAAGCTGTGCCAGACGCTCAGCAACAGCTTCATCGGTCGCGACGCGGTCGCGAATCATCTGCATTTCCGCGGCAGGCAATTCATTGTCTAAAAATGCGGATAACTGTTCATCGGTAATTTTCATGCGCTGGCTCCTGCGGAATCTCTGTTGAACTCTGAAACAAGCTTGCTGCGGGCGCGCGCCAAACGACTCATGATGGTGCCTTTGGGTACGCCTAAAATTGCCGCTGCCTCTTTATAGGAAAGGTCCTGTATCGCAATCAGCGAGAGCACCAGGCGCTGCTCTTCCGGTAACCTTTGCATCGCCTCTTCCACCTCACGTAAACTTAGCAAGGCTGTCACCTGAGCTTCATTATCGAATGAATTACCGCACTGCAACTCCGGGTTCGCAGCAGCCCGTTGTCGAACTTTTGCTGCCCGATGCTGGTCGATCCAAAGGTTGCGGCAGATTTTAAATGCCCAGGGCGCTAGCTCGGTATCCGCCGGTACAGATCGGCTAAGTAATCGCTCGACAGTCGACTGTAAAAGGTCATCTGCATCGGCAAGGTTGCCTGTTAACGATAAGGCAAACCGACGTAAAGCAGGTAATACTGTTCTTATCTGGTTTCTCATAACTGCTCCATTGCCTTTCTGGTAGGATAACGGGCAAGGACTTAAGTTTATTCCATTGGTGGTGGAATTTTCTCAGGAATCAGCCGTTATTAAAGGAAGTGAGCCCAAACTTAGGGAAATCCCCCATGAACGTGATGAAAATGTTGCTGATCATTATGCTGATCGCCGCCGGTTTAGCGCCGATATCACAAGCACAAGTGTTGCGCGATGTTCCGCAGCTGCCTCAGCAATTGCCACAGTTGCCAGAGACCCTGGAGCAGCTGCGGGAGAATGCAAAGCTTGAGACTTCCAAGCTTCCCCGGTACCCGGGCCATCCCGTTCTGACGAGCATAGAAAGCGCTACCACTCACCTCACCGAGGTGTTACCGGCAGTCTTTGAGATAACGGATGCACAGGGCAATCTATTGCTCCGTGAAGTCAGCGTGGAAGACGGTTGGCGAGCACTCGAGCGTGAGTGGCTGATGGCGATTGAGGCCGATGAGGTACAACTTTTGCAAAAGCTACCCATCGAGGTCCTCGGGCAACGTGAGCTGGCCGCGCTAGAATTGACCGTGGTGCGTTTTCGTGTACCCGCTCACTATGATTCGCGACAGGCGTTAAGCGAGTTGTTGCCGGAGTTTATGCAGGCCACCCTTGCACGACAGCATATTTATTTTGCTCAAGACTCCGGCACAAGTGCGGAAGACCTTCCTGCAAACAGCAACTCAGGCGTAGCCTGTGACGATCCGCTAACTCTTGGCGCTATCGATACCCGTATCGATACCGGGGTGTCTTATTTTGCCGAGGCTGACATCCACCAGCGCTCGTTTCTAGATGACGAGTTCGCGCAACCGCTGGCGCATGGCACAGCCATTGCTGGGCTGTGGTTGGGCAAAGGGGAAGAACTGCAACCACTCGTACCAAATGCCCGACTGCTCGCCGCGGCAGTTTTCTATGAACATAATTCACTGAGTCAGGGCGCTCCTGTCAGTGCCCTGATTGAAGCACTCGACTGGCTGGTTGCTGAGGGCGTTAGGGTCATCAATATGTCGCTGACCGGACCTGATAATGCAATTCTCCGGGTGGCTTTGCAGCGCGCCCACGCGAGCGGCACAATTATTGTCGCCGCCGCCGGTAACGCCGGGCCGGCGGCGCCGCCACTCTACCCAGCCGCCTACGATAAGGTGATCGCGGTTACGGCGGTAGATGTTCAGCAACGTGTTTATCCCTGGGCAAACCGGGGGCGCCACATTGAGTACGCAGCGCTCGGCGTCGATGTGACCACAGTAAGAGGTGGAGGTGGACTCACCGCAGAATCGGGCACCTCAATGGCGGCGCCGGTAGTTTCGGCGCTGTTAAGTTGTGTACTGGCTGATTCTGCGGAAGCGCGGGAGACGTCGATCGCCGACAAGCTGTCCCCCTACTTACAGGATCTGGGTGCGCCCGGGCCGGATCCCATTTTCGGGCGAGGGTTACTGACACCCGGACAACCACCGCTTTAGAATTCCAGTTGAAGGCTTACGCCAGCACTTGTATCACGGTAGTCAGCAGCTTCTACGGTTGATGCGCTGTTGGTGTGTTTGGCCGTGACAGCCAGGGTAAAGTGCTTGCTCAATGGCGCCTGCCACTGACCTTCAAAGGTGGTGACATTATCTTGCCGCGCCGCTTGGTTCGGCAGCCAGGCAGAGCTATAGTCACGATTTTTATAGTCAACGCTAAGCGAGAGTTTTTGCGCGTGTCCCCACAGGTCAAGTGTTTGGTTCAGACTGGAGCGAAGCTGGTGGCCGAGGTAACTGAATTTAGCGTCCGCCGCGACTTCATCTTCATGGGTATAGCCAAAGGTGACAAAACGCGAGCCCTGATGAAAGAACCAGAATAGATCCGCAGAGTAGTTGCTTGCTGCAGCATTGCGTGCGGGGTAGTCCTGCAGTGTTTTGGTTAACCGTTGATGGCCCAAGCGCCAATAGATGCTGTCACCGATCAGATCCGCCAGGTAGTAACTCGTTTGACGAAAATCGAGAAAGTCACGGTGGGCGACTTTAGCATCGGCATTATGTTGGCTAACACCGACTTTGAACCAGGCAAGCTGGTAGTTGATGTCTGCCATTAATGTCGTAATCTCCTGATCGAAGGAGGAAAAGTCCCGGTAATTTTTATTCTGATACTGGTAGCTGGTCGAAATATTCAGTTGCTCAGTCGCCTGCCAGCCGAGTTGAAGCTTGCCACGTAGCTGCAGAGCCTGATCACTTTCAGTCGTATTTTCGTCAATTTGCGATAAGCCAACGTTGCTGTCGTAGAGATACCCCGCCTCAAATTCGTTGGCAAATGTCCAGTTGCTGGTGGACGTTTCGGCCTGAGCTGCAGGGCATAAAATTAAAAGCACGACCGGAAGCATAGTGTTATACGTCATAGTGTTGGTCCTTGTTGCGGGATTGCTGACGAGGAAAAGGCGCAGTAGCCAAAAGCTACCGCGCCTGCTGTGGATTTATAGATCCAGGGTCTGACTGATAGTGTTCTGCAGTGTCGCTTCGACAGCACCGTTAACCGCTGTTGAAACCTGGTCCTGCACGTTGTCGTTGACCTGACCTGTGACCTCTTGATTGACGGCCGCGTCAACACCGGCATTCACGGTTTGGGCAAGTGTTTGCTCAGTACTGTTAACAGCACCTGCAACGACAGTATCTACTGCTGATGAAGCGGCTACCGCAGTGTTTGCTGCGTTATCAAGTGAGCCGCTAACTGTTGCTATAGTCGTCGTTGCTGCTGAGGACATCGCCGCTGTGGCGTCGCTGCTCGCCTCATTGGTGGAGTCGGTAGTGTCGTTTGCGGCATCCTCAGTGCCGTTGCCACTGTCGACGCTGGCGTCTGCGTCTGCGTTAGCATTCGCTTCGGCGTCGGTTTGCGCAGTGGCAGAGCCATTATCGATGGCGACCGCGGCGTCTGCATTAGCATTAGTGCTGGCTTGTGCAGAGGCGTCGACGGCTTGCGCGAAAACAGCCGGTGTCGCCAGTGCGGTAAGGCTCATTAACGTTACAAAAGAAAGTGAAGTAAGTTTTTTCATGTGAGTTCTCCTTTTGGTTGAAATCTCGCAGGGTTAACGGCTCGGCATATCCGCTTATTCCGATGATGCAGGTTAAGCTTGTGTAAAGGAGAACCAAGGCTGATCTTGCGCGACGACCGCAAAACTAGTTAAAATGGCGGCCGTCTTAGGGGAGTAGTCGACTTTTACCTGCAGCACTGCAGGTAAACAGTGAGTGCGTCAACATAATTGAGCCCGCATTGGCTCATGGTGTATTCGTTCCGGGCCACCGGAACTGGCAAGACCTAAGGTAAAGAGCAACCGCTAACATGGCGGGGGTTGCTGTTTGCCTTAGTGAAATTGGCCCGCCGGAGTACATCATGGAAGCTTTCCTTACCTCGACACTAACGGTGGCACTGGCAGAGATTGGTGATAAAACCCAATTACTAAGTTTAGTCCTGGTCGCCCGCTACCGACAAAAATGGCCGATTATCATCGGCATCATCGCTGCTACCCTTATTAATCACTTCGTTTCTGCATGGTTTGGCCAGTGGTCCGTATCCTGGTTGCCCGCTGATTATGCTGGCATCGTTATTGCTATCAGCTTCATCGTTATTGGCTTGTGGGTGTTAGTGCCCGACAAACTGGCGGACGAAGAAACCCGTTGCTCCTGCTACGGTGCGCTATGCGCCACCTTTGTGCTTTTCTTTCTGGCTGAGATTGGGGATAAAACCCAGATCGCCACTGTAGTTCTGGGCGCCCAGTATGCTAGCGTGGTCTGGGTGACTCTGGGCACCACCTTAGGTATGTTGATCGCAAATGTCCCTGTGGTGTTGCTCGGCGGTAAACTTATGCGCAGAGTGCCGCTAGATACGATGCGTTATGTTGCCGCGGCAGTTTTTGTTCTGTTGGGTCTGGCGACCCTTTGGTGGAATCTTTGATAAGGACCAGGTAATTGATGCCTAGTAAATTACAAAGCTACGATTGGCTATTGTTTGACGCCGATGAGACCTTGTTCTCGTTCGACGCCCACGCGGGGCTGCAACAACTTTTCCAGGGGTACGGGGTCGAATTTACCAGCGAGCATTACCGTGATTATCAGGCGGTAAATAAGCCGTTATGGCAGCAGTATCAGGACGGGGACATTGACGCTGCAACACTGCAGCGGCGCCGGTTTGAGCGCTGGGCGGCAGAGCTCGAGGTTGACGCGGACGAGCTCAACTCAGGGTTCTTAGACGCCATGGCGATGATTTGCCAGCCGCTTGAAGGGGCCAGAGAGTTGCTTAAAAAGGTGCGGCAGTCGGCTAAAATTGGCATCGTCACCAACGGTTTTACCGCACTGCAAGAAGCGCGACTAGCGCAGACGGGGCTGCGTGATCTGGTCGATTTGGTGGTGATCTCGGAACAGGTGGGCACGGCGAAGCCTGATCCCAACATCTTCAGTCATGCGCTCGATTTGATGGGGCAACGTGACCGGGAACGGGTGCTAATGACTGGCGATAATCCGCACTCTGACGTGCTCGGTGCCCAGCAAAGCGGTTTGCATTCGTGCTGGCTGAATACCCACGGCGTAGCTTATCCCTTAGCAACTCCGCCGCATTACACGGTACGCTCCTTGCCTGAGCTCGATGAGTTGTTAACCGCGCCCGCGTAGTTCTTTCGCTTTGTTCACCAGCCAGCGGAACAGACGCAACTGACTGGGCACATAAAATAAGTATTCAGGATGCCACTGTACGCCAACGATGGGATGATGACCGGTGCTCTCGATGGCTTGTGGGATCTCGTCAAGGTCATGAGCGACGATACGCAGGTCGTTACCCACATCATGAACCGCCTGATGGTGCAGACTGTTGACCCGCAGCTTACGCTTTTTGACTATGCTGGCCAAATCGCTATCGCCGCGAACAAAGGCTTGCTTGGTGGGCAATAGGCCCGGGCGGTTATAAGTATGTTTGCGACGGTCGCGAATGTCATCGAACAAGTTCCCCTTATGGACGACGTTGATCAGTTGGGCACCGCGGCAAATCCCGAGCATGGGAATATCATCGCGCAGTGCTTTTTTGATCCATCGTATTTCCAGGTCATCGCGATCAGGGTCATGCTTTACCTTACCGCTGAGGGTTCCGCCGTAGTGTTCCGGTGAAATATCACTGCCACCGCCGATGACGATGCCATGTAACGGCAACCCCGAAGGACGGTGGCGGACACTGATGCGCTCGACTTCTGCCCCGCAGAGCCAGAGCGCGAAACGAGTTGTCCACCACGAGGGGGACCATTTTTTTCCGGCACCGGTTACTCCGATGCGAGGTTTTCTGTCAGCCATTGGTCTACGTGTTTAATCCAGGGTTGGCGGGCGACGCCGAGCATAGGTCGATCAGCATCCAGAAAATCCGCGGCGAGTTCAGCGAGCGCCTGCGGGCGATTAGCCAGCCGTTCTACGTTGCACCAGAGATTCCACTCTCGAGCTAAAGTCCAGTCGGCATCATCGATGCGGCAATTAGGTAAGCGGTAGTGCAGCGTCGGGCGGGCGTTTATTTTGTCATCCTCGATTTGCGCTCTGACCCGTTCGTCGTCGAGGTGGCTGAACAGCGGCAACATATCGAGGGCGCGGTTACGCGTCGGGTTGGCGTCAATATAATGATCGATAAGATGATTGATGGTGACCGACTCGTAATTCAGCAATTCACGCACATAGGCCTCAGGGTAAAGATCGATAAACGGGCTCAACTTGCGCGTGGTATTCACATGGTGTTGTTCGACCAACCACCACTGTAACAGGGCATAAGCCTGCATGTAACGGCAGATGGTTTCGCTGTCCGTGTCCGGTAGTTCAGGATTAATGTGCGTACCATAGGCCGCTATCATCGATTCGTCTGTGCCTTTGGCTCCTCTTTTGCGCAACGCCACAATCAGCTCGTCAAGTTGATCGAGTTGGTCGCAAGCAATGGGTGGGCAGACAACTTCTACTGGCACCACCAACCCTGCGGCCTGACTTAGGGAGTCGAGAAGGGCGTCGGTATTGGCCTCTGTTCCTTTCTCCGCGGCCAGCCGGTGCAGAAAATTCCAGTCGATCTCGATTTTGAAATCTCCCAAAGGCCCCTCAACCTGCCATTGTGCTGAGCTTTTGGCATAGGGAGAGCCGCCAAGCGCATGAGCGACGGCTTCGGCACTGGTCGCAACATCGATACCAGAAAATTCAAGTTCAAAGCCCACACGCCGAATGTCACCCTGCGAGGTCTTCAGCTTGGGTGGCTGAACAAACTTAACCATAATGCGTTTTCCTGCTTGCAAGCATAGGTAACAGTAAGACTCAGAGTAGCAATCTCAAAAATTATTACAACTTTATCCAGAAGTCTTACGGACTATCGCGGCAGACTTCGTCGGGGTGTTCGAGTTCAATAGTGGTATGACTGAGCTCATATTTCAGTAATGCTTCGTCGATCTGCTGCTTGAGCTCACCGCTCTCTTCGGCGCTGAGATTGCGCGCTAAGACCAGGTGTGCGGTCAGTACATGTGACTCACCATCGAGAGACCAGAAATGCAGGTGATGGACATCGGCGACTTCCGGCAGCGCCTGCAGTGTTTCGGCGACGTTGCGGTAGGTTTCCTGATCCGGCGTCGCCTGCACGAATAGACGCAGCGTGGCCCACAAATTACGGGCGACATTGATCAGAATAAACAAAGTGAAAGCGATGGATAGCAGCGGGTCGAGAATCGGCCAGTCGACAAATAACAATGCCACACCAACGATCAGTACGGCCACCCAACCTAAGACATCTTCGAGCAAATGCCAGTTAATGACCCGCTCGTTAAGGGTTTTGCCCTTGGAGAGCTTATAGGCGGCAAAGCCGTTTACCGCAATGCCCAGTACTGCAAGTGCAATCATACCGTCTGCCATAGGCATCTGTGGGTCCCACAAACGCGGGACGGCAGTGACCAACACCCAGGCCGAACCAGCAATGAGCACCATCGCATTAATCAGCGCACCGACCAGATTCAGACGCTGGTAGCCATAGGTAAACTGATGGGTGGGTTGCTTATTTCCGAATTTGTTCAGCAGCCAGGCCAGGCCCAGAGACAGAGTATCGCCCAGATCATGTACTGCATCCGCGAGGATCGCGGTACTGTTGGTCAGAACGCCACCAATAAACTCGATAATGGTGAAGCCAAAATTGAGGAAAAAGGCCCAGCCTAGCCGCGATGAGGGCATGTCCTTTGCGTGGTCATGATCGTGATGATGTCCCATCCATACTCCTCTTATTGCGGTGTGAGTGCCTCGGCACAGGCGTAGGCGCTGGCCCAGGCCCACTGAAAATTATAGCCGCCTAACCAACCCGTGACATCAACAACTTCGCCGATAAAAAACAAACCGGGCTGCTGCTTACTGGCCATGGTTTTTGAGCTGAGCTGATCGGTATCAACACCACCTAAGGTGACCTCGGCGGTACGATAGCCCTCTGTGCCGTTGGGTTTAACCGGCCAGGCATGGAGGGTGTTTGCCACCGACTCAAGCATCGCGTTACTGCAGTCCGCCAAGTTTTTATCCGGCCACTGATGTTGCTCGGCGACGGTCTGCGCGAAGCGTTTTGGAAACCATTGTTGCAGGACACTGCGAAGGCCGAGTTTAGGGCGCTCGCTGCGAAGTCGCTGCAGCTCAGCAAGACTATCAAGCTGGGGCAGCAAATCGACGCTAAAGCTTTCGCCAGGCCACCAGTACGACGAGATCTGCAGCATTGCCGGACCGCTCAGACCACGATGAGTGAACAGCATCGCCTCTTTAAAGCTAGCGCGCGCATTTTCCGCGGTAACATCCAGAGCTAAACCGGACAGCTCGCTGTAGGCGTCTTTATCGCGTTCGTGCAGGGTAAAAGGCACCAGTCCGGCGCGTACGGGAAGTATGCGATGACCAAACTGCTCTGCCAGCTGATAGCCAAACGGGGTTGCGCCCAGTTTGGGCATCGACAGGCCACCGCAGGCCACCACGAGTTGCGGGGCCAGATAGTTGCCCTGCGAGGTGCTCACCAGGTAAAGCTCATCCTGATAATCGACCGAAGTGATCTCAGTGCGCAGTTGTACTCTGGCACCGTGATTATCACATTCGTCCAGCAACATGCGGACAATGGCTTTTGCCGAGTCATCACAAAACAGCTGGCCGAGCGTTTTTTCGTGATAGGCGATACCATGTTTTTCCACTAGACCGATAAAGTCCCACTGGGTGTAACGACTCAGCGCGGACTTACAAAAGTGCGGGTTTTCCGACAGGTAATTCTCCGGACTTGCATACAAGTTGGTGAAGTTACAACGACCACCACCGGAGATCAGGATTTTTTTACCGGCTTGCTTGGCGTGATCGAGCAGTAACACGCGCAAGCCGCGGGCGGCCGCCTGCCAGGCACAGTGCAAACCAGCTGCGCCGGCGCCAATGATGATCGCATCATACTTCTGCGTCATGATGAGGTACCAGCGGCCAACGCATCGTTCGGTGGCGTTGGATTCAAATAAACATCAAAGCGGTGTTTTTTACTCACCACCTGCAGGTCTGGTTTTGTCTGGGCCAGAAAAGCTGCGTGCTGGGGGCGTTTGACCACCACTCTGCGGCGCGCCACGCGGCGGGCGGGCGCCAGTAACTGATCGGCATCGCTGTCGCTACCCACCAGCTGTTGAAACATTTGCATGTCCTTTTTGACTGCCGCTTTTTGTTTACGGTCGCCCTTTGGATACATGGGATCCAGGTAAACCACATCTGCACTGCCGGTCGCAGCTGCATTCAGTGACGTGTAGTCGGCCAGGAAAAAGCGTTCGCGATACTCGGGCTGCTGTGCATAGAGGCGCGCAAGAGCGTCCTGTAACAGTGCGTAAACCTCTGGCTGGCGCTCGAGCATGGTTACGTTGGCGCCAAGATTCACCAGCACCCAGGCATCGCGACCCAAGCCGGCGGTCGCATCGATGATACTGCTGTGCGGATGCTTAACAAGGCCACAGGCACGACCAATGGCTTCGTCTCTGGTGGTCGCCTGCTGTGCCCGATGTGCCTGTCTGCCGGCCAGGAAGTCTATCACCAGCGGTTTCATTTGCTCTTGCTCGTGCCAGACCAGTCCTAGTCCTGCTGGCGTGCTGCGCAGAGAAAAGGTCTCGCCTGCGCTCATGGTGCGCGTTCCATATCAACGTGAGGAATGCCATCTTCCAGGTAATCGTCGCCGATTTCACGAAATTTAAAACTCTGATAAAACGCTCGCAGATAGACCTGCGCGCCAAGCCGGATCGGTGCCTGCGGATGCTGCTGACGGCACCACTCAATCGCGCGGCGCATTAGTTCCCGGCCCAGCCCCTGACGACGCACGTTGCCGGCGCTGATGACCCGGCCAATACGTGTGTAGGGGACCGATTCATTAGCTGCAAATAAGCGCGCGTAGGCAACCATCTCACCTTCTGCGTCGAGGGCATAAAGATGGGTGGCCTGGTCATCCAGGCCATCGGCATCCAGGTAAGGGCAGGTTTGCTCCACCACAAACACCTCCTGACGCAGTTGCAGCAACTGATAGAGTTCCCGGGTGCTAAGTTCGGCGAAGGATTTTGTTATCCAGGTTAGCTGTTGGCTCATGGTGCTACCTTGCGTTTTGCTTGTGCCAGCGGAATAACGTTAGCCGCTCGCGGTTTAGAACTGTAGAGCGCCAGCAAT
Organism: Pseudidiomarina terrestris; assembly: GCF_030466405.1. Taxonomy (GTDB): domain Bacteria; phylum Pseudomonadota; class Gammaproteobacteria; order Enterobacterales; family Alteromonadaceae; genus Pseudidiomarina; species Pseudidiomarina terrestris. Next base: position 81,213 of record NZ_JAGGJF010000003.1, read on the forward strand.
TCGGCGACTTTAGTGCGGCCATCGGCTTTTGGACTGATAAAGCGCGCTACCTGCAGGCTTTTTAAGTCGGCATCGGCATAGAGTAAACGGGTGAGCTCGGTATCATGATTGCTGATCAGCACGGGTATTCCCCTTTTGTGCGCCGCATTAGCTGCACGTCGCGCCAGCTCATGCTGCTGGTCCAAACTAAATCCGGCCGTTGCATAGGCGGTAAAGTTGGCGGTCGCGGTGAGCGGTGCGTAAGGTGGATCGCAATAAATGACATCGCCTTTGCGGGCGCGGCGAAACACCTTTTCAAAGCTCATGCAGGTGAATACCGCGCGCTGTGCTTTACTGGCAAAGAACTCGATTTCGGGCTCGGGGAAGTACGGCTTACGATAGCTGCCGAACGGCACATTGAACTGCCCGGAGCGATTGTAGCGGCAGAGGCCGTTGTAGCCATGCCGGTTCAGATAGAGAAACAGCAACGAACGGCGGTACGGGTCTGTGGTGGCGTTAAATTCACGCCGCAGGGCGTAATACGCCTCATCATTATTGGTGTTGGCGTGAAACAGCTTGCGGGCATCATGGATGAAAGTCTGCGGCCGGCGTTTGATGGTTTTAAACAGCGCGATTAAATCCGGATTGACGTCATTGAGCACATAATTTGGATAGTCGGTATTCAGAAATACCGATCCAGCACCCACAAACGGCTCGACCAACTTGTTCCCGTCCGGCAATAAAGCGGTAATAGGCTCAATCAGATTGTATTTACCGCCCGCCCATTTGAGAAAGGCTCGATTTTTCTTATTCACGACTGTTGGTCCAAGCTTAACGAGTTTCGGTGACGGCGCTAATCGCCTGCCAAACGCCCGACCAATCGGTGACAGTGCGCAGCTCGGCGCGGCCAATGGCGGTCGGCAGAATAAAACGTAACCGTCCTGCCTGTACTTTTTTATCACGTTGCATACGTTGTTGCCACTGCAACTCGCTTAGGTGTGGGGCGCGCACGGGCAGGTGAAACGCCTGCAATAAAGCTTCGATGCGTTGGTAATCAACAGCGGGCAGCTCGCCCTGCTGCAGCATGTAGTGGGCGGCGATAACGGTACCTGCGGCAACCGCTTCACCATGGTGCCAGCTGTTGTAATATTCAGCTTCAATAGCATGGCCAAAGGTATGTCCCAGATTAAGCAGCGCCCGCAAGCCTTGTTCGCGCTCGTCTGCGGCGACGATCTCAGCCTTAATTTCACAGGAGCGCCGAATGGCATGGGCCAGCGCTTCCGGCTCCCGTGCATTGAGGCCGGCTACATTGTCCTCGAGCCAGGTAAAGAAGTCAGCATCGTAGATGATCCCGTATTTGACAACCTCAGCAAGCCCACAGGCATAGTCCCGTTCGCTCAGGGTGTTGAGGCAGTCGGTGCTGATCACAACGGCCTGGGGCTGATAGAAGGCACCTACGAGGTTTTTGCCGCCCGGGTGGTTGATCGCGGTTTTACCACCCACGGAAGAATCGACCTGAGCCAGTAATGTCGTAGGCAACTGGTAGAAATGGACACCACGTTGATAAGTGGCGGCGACAAAGCCAGCGAGATCGCCTACGACACCGCCGCCAAGTGCCAGAATGGCGCAATCACGGTTGAAACTGGCGGCAATAAGGGTATCCATGACCTCACCGTAGCTGCTGAGACTTTTTGCATGCTCACCGTCAGCAATTTCATGCACCAGCACCGTCGCGTCATCAGGCAGTGCGGCTCGCAACGCTGGCAGATAATGCGCGGCAATCGTGGGATTGGTAATAATACAAAGTTGCGTTGGAAGCGATGTCAGGAGCGTCGGCAACTCTGAGAAAAGTTGCCGACCGATATGAATAGGGTAGCTGCGTTCAGCAAGTCCGACGTCGATACGATGAATCAAGGCCTGAGAGTCGACTTGCATGCGTTGCTCCGTTGCTGGGGCTATAACCCCACTTGTTCAATAATTTTATCAACGACAAATTTAGCGCTTTGTTCGTCAGTACGCACCACTACATCAGCGATTTCTTCGTACAGAGGGTCGCGCTCGGAAGCCAGTCCTTCGAGCACCGCTCGCGGGTCTTCCGCCTCAGCGATCAGAGGACGGCGCTTGTCGCGCTGGGTGCGAGCGAGCTGCTTTTCGATCGGCGTTTGCAAGTACACAACAATACCGCGTGCGGAAAGTCGATTACGGCTTTCTTTGCTAAGGATCGAGCCGCCGCCGGTGGCTAAGACAATACCGGTTGCTTCAGTTAACTCTTCGATAACCTTCTCTTCGCGCGCGCGAAAACCTTCCTCACCTTCCAGTTCGAAGACCCACGCGATATCGGCACCAGTGCGGCGCTCGATTTCAGAATCAGAGTCGAAGAATTCAAGGTGAAGTTGCCGAGCGAGTTGCCGGCCAATCGTGCTTTTACCAGCCCCCATGGGGCCTACCAAGAAAATGTTACGTTTTTCAGCCATATCTTTGCTTTACATCACTCGTTTAATAGCTGTGACTCACGGAATCCGGAGTGTCTGTCTGACCTTCCTTTACCCAATCCAAAAGAGGCGGGATTATCGCAAGTCACAGCCATTTAAGCAAGGATTACGGCTTCGTCATTACAATTCTTGGCGTGACAAAGATAAGCAGTTCACGTTTTTCGTGGATCTGGCTATCGTTGCGGAATAACACGCCTACGTACGGAATATCGCCCAGTATCGGTACCTTGGTAATGTCGTTCAGGATTTGTTGCTGGTAGATACCACCGAGCACAATGGTTTCGCCATTTTCAACCAGCACCTGAGTACCGATTTCCTGGGTATCAATGGAAACCGCCGGACCCGTAGGGGTGGAAACTGTTTCACCACGAGTATTCTGGGTGATGACCAGATCCATGATGACGCGGTTATCCGGGGTGATTTGTGGTGTCACCTCAAGACCTAACACCGCTTTCTTAAACTGTACCGAAGTCGCGCCCGATGATGCACTTTCGACATAGGGGATTTCTGTACCCTGTTCGATATAGGCTTTCTTCTGGTTGGCGGTGGTAATGCGTGGACTGGCGATAACTTCACCTTTGTTCTCACGTTCCAGTGCCGACAGCTCAAGGTCTAACAAGCGACCATCCGCAAGTTTGGCGACCTGGAAGCCGATAGTAGCAGCAGGATTCGACACCGGCAGATTGACGTTAAAGTCACCGCTGTTTTCTGTACCGGAACCGAAGAAGTCAGGGCCACCCATGCTAGGGTTGGTGATACCCCAGTTGATACCCAGCTCATCGCTGATATTATCGCGCACCGTGACCATGCGTGCTTCGATAACGACCTGCTTCACCGCGACATCAAGCACTTCGACCATGTCTTCAACTTCTTCGATCTGGCGTGGTGTATCACGAACGAGCAAGGTATTGGTACGCTCATCAACAGTGACGGCACCGCGCTCAGACAATAAGTCAGAACTTTCGGTACGCAGAATTGCTGCGATGTCGGCCGCTTTAGCGTAGTTAATCTGGATGTAGGTGCTTTCCAGCGGAGCCAGTTGCGACAGACGCTGACGCGCTTCTAATTCTTGCGCTTCACGCTCGGCAAGCTCATCCGCCGGTGCAACGATAAGGATATTGCTGTCCATGCGACTGGATAGGCCTTTCACCCGCAAAATGGTATTCAAGGCGCGCTGCCAGGGCACATTTTCCAGCCGTAAGGTGATATTACCGGTCACCGACTCGCTGGCCACCAGGTTAAGATCATTCTCGTTGGCAAGTATTTGCAGTAACTGGCGCACCGGAACATTCTGGAAATTCAGTGATATTGGACGTTGCGAACCATCATTCTCAACCACCTCAATAGGTTTGCTGAATTTCAGATTCAGTGAGTCGTCGATCTGCTCCAGCTGATGGCGGAAATCGTCTTTACCGGTGATGGTAATCACGGCATCGTCGCCCTCACGGAAGGTTTCGATATGCGCGATTGGAGTCGCGAACTGGCTGACGTCGAGCACATAAAGTAAATCATCGCTGATTTCTGTGTCATACAGGGTTAGCTCGAGACGGTTACCCCGCACACGCGCCTCATGTTCAATGCTCTGGTCAGTCAGTTGCAAACGCAATAGGGCAACATCGTCAGGTAACCGGGTAAAGTTGATATCAGTGACGCTGGGTTCATCCAGATTCGGAGCTGCCGCGGAGGTAACAACCTTGGCTGGCTCTTGCGGCGCGGCTCGACGTTCGGGCGCCGGCTCGGTGGCAGCAACAGGCTCAGGTTCGGCAGCCATCTGCTCGGGTTCTGTGGTGGTGACCGCGGCAGTCTGTCCGGCATCCCCCGGCTCGTCAGACTCGACAAACACGAGCACCATCACGCTTTCGTAACGGCTCAACAAATGGTCGAGCGGCTCGGTCGTGGTAACTCGTAACAAAGTATCTTCGCGCAGCTGTTCCAACTGCACATTTTCAAGTAGTGGGTGGTCTGCTAAATTCTGAATGCCGGAGGACAGCTCATTGGCTGTGCCGAGCAAAAGAAATTCGTGTACCAACGGGTTCTCACTGCGTCGAACAACAGGTGCCTTAACCGCATCAGCGAAGTGCACTTCAAGATTGAAGCGGTCATTCGCTAATGGAATTTGTTCGATACGTACTAGCTCGTTGGCGCCAACCGCAGCTGGCAGCAGCATGATGAGCATCATGAAACGGATAACGTACGTCATAGATCAGAACTCCCTTGTGAACCCGGTAAGCGCAGTGCGGTGTCGCGTCGTTGCCAACAACCATCACCGGCTGGAACCCATTCAGCTATCATTATGTAGTCCGAGGTGATTTCAGTAATCTGCCCCAGATTAAGACCCATATAATCGCCCATCGCAACACGATAGAGGCGTCCCTGGTTGGTACTCACAAGCGCGACCTGACCTTCACTGTTGGTGCGCATGGTGCCAACTAAAGTAAACTGGTCAAGTCCCAGTGACTCGAGCTCCTCTCGCTCACGTTCAAGGTTCGGTTGTGGACAACCCTTCGTATTTTCGCCTACCGAAGGAGCATTGAGAGGTGCTGGCTCAAACGGATTGCGAAACGTACGGCCGTTATAATCAATACGTTGTAACTCGGGCATCTCGGGTAAAGGCTCGGCATTTGGCACAGAGCTGCTGCGGACTTGTTCAGTATAGGCGACAAGATCCTGATGGCCACCCTGACTGCAGGCAGTAAGAAGCAACGCTGAGGTAAGGACAAAGCTGAAGCGCTTGATCATGGTTGCGCCCTCAAGGTTTGTTGCCGATAGGTTTCAGCAGTGACATTCAGCTGTAAATCGTCAGTTAAGTCTGAGCGTTGCAGGGTAAAGTCTTTGACGCTGATAATACGATGCAATCCAGCAATCTGGCCGACGAACTCGCCGATCTGATGGTACTCACCCTGCAAGTCAATACGCATTGGCAGTGCGGTATAGAATTCACGCGGTTGCGCATCAAGCCACTCGATGCGGTCGAAGTCGAGACCGCTACGGGTGCCCACCAGGGTAATATCATCGAGTAAACGCGCAGTTTCATCATCGTTAGGCAGCATGTCGAGTAAAACTTCTAAATCTTCATTGAGCTGCGCCAGTTGACTGCGATATACGGGCAGGTTCACGGCAGTCCGGTACTTCACTTGATAATCTTGTTTAAGCTGAGTTTCACGTGCTTGCTCTTGCTTGTAGCGATTCCACTCGTCAGATAGCAGGAAATGGTAGGCGAGACCTAAACAGATAATAATCAGCAGGACCAGGGCGCCAAAGCGGAAGGGCGCGGGCCAAAAAGGCATTTCATTTATGTCGAGTTCACGTAAATTCATGATCCACCCTCCGTTGTGCCAGGCGCTATAGTCTGGGGTCTGGCAACAGTCACGCTCAGCGAGAAAGCGCTGTAACGCGTCGGACCTTCAGTCTCTTCGACGTCAGAGGAAATTTCGCGAAGCTCAGGATTGTTGAAGACGCTCGATTCGGTAATGGCTCTGAGGAACTCTGATACGCGGTTATTGGAAACACTCCGACCGCGCAGGCTCATGCGATCGCCGCGTTTCTCGACACTGACGATGTGAACGCCATCAGGAGTACGCTTGGAAAGCTCGTTGAGCATATGAATGGCGGTGTTGCGATCCTGATGCAGGGACTGAATCAACTCCATGCGATTGACGATCTGGTCTTTCTTTTTGTTAATTTCCTGAATTTCAGCGATCTGAGCATCTAAGATCGTGATCTGCGACGTGAGAAACTGATTGCGCTCAATTTGTTGCTGCTGAAAATCCTGAATAACTTTGTAGGCAATAAAGACCAGCGCTGCCGCGATCAATAGCGCAATAAAGGCATGGATACCGAATCTTTGTTTTGCGCGTTGGCGCGCAATCTCGCGCCAGGGGAGCAGGTTTACGTGTGCCATGGTGTAAAGCTCCGTAACGCCAGTCCTAGCGCTTCAACGAAACGTGGACCGTGGGATTGTAAGTGTTGGTATTTATCGGGCAGTGTGAAATGCTCAAACGGGTTGAGACTCACCACAGGGTACTTGACCTGATCACGAATGTGATCGACGACCAAAGGTACCATTGCGCCACGGTTAATTAACAACACACCAGCGAAGTCTTTTTTTGTCGCGTTACTGCGATAGATTTGCATGCCACGACTGATTTGCGCCCAAAGATTACCAAGGAAGTCCTGTAGAATAAGGGGCGAAATGTCTTCTGTTTCTTCTGCTCTGAGCTTGGCAAAGATTTCCCCGTGGTCAGCGTTGTCTTCTGTTTCTAACGCTTTAAACAACTGGTTCAGACCGCCACTTTGATAACGGGTAAACATAACTTCGCCATGGCCAATGACAATGGTTTGCACAGCGGCACTGCTGATATCGAGAACCAACAGGGGTAACTTGTTGTCATAAAGGTCTGGATGCATATGCGGCATGACATGGTCGCAAGCACGTAATATCGCCTGGTTGTCGACATCCATGATGCGAACTTTGAAGCCGGCTTCTTCCATGGCTTGCACGCGGGTATCGACACTGACGGTACGGGTGGCGGTAACGATGACCCGCTGCTGTCCGGGCATGGTTGGATGCTCGCCAAGGCTTTCAAAATCATAGCGGACTTCAGCTAAGGGGAAGGGAATTAACGCTTCAGCTTCAGTTTCGATTTTCTCTGCGATCGCTTCGTCATCAAGATCAAGGGACATGGCTAGCTGCTTTGAGATGGCCTGGCTGCCAGAGACGGCGCCGACCACGTCAATCGCGCGAGCACTCAAGCTTTTTTTCGTTTGCTTCAGCGCTTTGGAAAGTTTTTCGATGTCAGTAATTTCATCGTCGGTGATGAGGTTCTTAGCTAATTGCGTCTCGGCAACACGGACGATCTCGTACGTGTCTCCTTGTGATACAATTTCTATAGCTTTGATCGCATCTGTTCCGATATCGATGCCTAGACCAGGCTTTTTACCTAGACCAAACAGCCCCATAATGTTCTCCCGATGGGATATGTAAATGGCTTATAATTCGTTTTATATAGTAATTGCCATTCGCTGCGCACGACAGAAATGTAAGATTTCCGCAAAGAGCATAGCAGTTTTTCGAGCTTGCATAGGAATCTTTCCTTATCTTTCTATAATATGCAGCGAGAGATAGCAACTAAGCAACTGTTTCTTTACAAAGATAGCACCAGATCCAAAAAAGGATAAATTTTGTGAAAGTTTTAAAATGGATACTGTACAGCGCATTGATTGCTTTTGTTGTAGGTAGTTTTAGCGTTGGTGGTATGTACTTGTACTACAAAGACGAGCTGCCAAGTGTTGCAGAATTGCGCGAAGTTCGCTTACAGACTCCTATGCAGGTTTATTCTTCTGATGGTGAGATGATCGCTCAGTTTGGTGAGATACGACGTATCCCCGTCGCCCTGGAAGACGTGCCACAAAGCCTTATTGATGGCTTTTTAGCCACTGAAGACCAGCGCTTTTATGAGCACGTCGGGATTGATCCTATCGGTGTTGCCAGGGCCTTTTTCCAGCTTATTGCAACCGGCGAAATTCAAAGTGGGGGTAGTACAATTACCCAGCAGTTGGCGCGAAATTTCTACTTAAGCTTTGAGCAAACCTGGACACGAAAGATCAAAGAAGCCTTTATCGCACTGCATATTGAGAGTCAGCTGGAAAAAAATGAGATTCTCGAGCTGTACCTGAACAAAATTACCTTTGGCCATCGTGCCCATGGCATCGGCGCAGCAGCGCAGGTCTACTACGGTAAAGAGTTAAGCGAGTTGACGTTGGCAGAAATGGCGATGATTGCCGGCTTGCCCAAAGCTCCTTCCACTATGAATCCGATTTCGAATCCCGAGCGCGCTCGCGAGCGCCGCGCTGTGGTGCTTGGCCGTATGTTAGCCGAAGACAAAATCACTGAGCAGCAATACCAGACGGCCTTAGCTGCGCCAATCAGGACCCGCGTGCATAGCGCTGAAGTGACCATGAATGCGCCCTACTTAGCGGAAATGGTGCGCGCCGAAATGGTCGCTCGCTATGGCGAGGACCTTGCTTACAACAGTGGCCTGAAAGTTTACACAACCGCCAGCGCCAAACAGCAGCGTGCGGCGCAGCGTGCTGTGCAAGCGAACTTGCATGGCTACGATGAGCGTCACGGTTACCGGGGCGTCGAGGCACAATTATGGCGACCGGCTAAAGAGGAGAATCCCTTACCTGAAACTGAGGTGCTCGCGCGCCTGCAAGATTTCAGGCCGGTGGGGCTGACCCGTCCTGCGGCGGTACTGGGGATCAATAGCGAAGCGCAGCAAGCAACGCTGCTCTTTGCTGACGGCGAGCAGGGTCAGCTCGACTGGTCGCAGGTGGCTTGGGCGCGGCCCTTGATTAACCGTGAACGCCAGGGCCAGGCACCGGAGTCCATTGTCGATGTGTTTACCGCGGGCGCTGTTATTCGGGTTCGCGCAACCGATAACGGCTGGCGTCTTGCGCAAGTGCCAGAGCCGAGTGCGGCGATGGTCGCTTTGCGCCCCAATGATGGCGGTATCGCGGCAGCGGTGGGCGGCTACAGCTTTACACTGAGCCAGTACAATCGAGCGGTACAGGCAGAGCGCCAGGTCGGTTCTAACATCAAGCCCTTTATCTATTCAGCGGCGCTGGACAATGGTTTCACCTTGGCCACCTTAGTGAATGACGCGCCCATCAACCAGTGGAACCCGGGCAGCGGTATCGCCTGGCGGCCGCGCAACTCACCTGATGTGTACGAAGGCCCCATCCGGGTAAGACAAGCGCTGGCAAAGTCAAAAAACGTGGTGTCCGTGCGCCTGTTAAGAGCCATGGGCGTCAATACAGTGGTTGACTACCTGACGCGGTTTGGCTTTGATTACGATGAGCTGCCCCGCAACGAATCTTTATCGCTTGGTTCGGCGTCAATGACACCACTTGAAGTGGCTCGCGGCTATGCTGTGTTCGCCAATGGCGGTTACTTGATTGAGCCGTACTTTATCGAGCGTATCGTCGATAATCAGCAACAGGTGATTTTCCAGGCGCGGCCCAAAGTTGCCTGTGTTGCCTGCGAGCCGGCTGACCGCGAGGTGCTGGAAGCGCCGCAGGTGATTACCGAACAGAATGCGTTCCTGGTCACTCAGGCGATGCAATCGGCGGTTTGGGGCGGCGGCAGCTGGGCCCACAAAACCGGTTGGAACGGCACGGCCTGGCGGATTCAACGCTCGGACCCTATCACCAACCATGTCGGGCGTAATATCGCCGGTAAAACGGGTACCACCAACGATGTCAAAGATACTTGGTTCTCAGGCTTTGTCAGTGGACTGGTTGCGACCGGCTGGGTGGGTTTCGATAACCTCGAAAATGCTCTGGGTAGCACCACGATGAACAGTAACCTTGATAGTAGTGAACAGCCTATTTCGGGTACGGAAGCAGGGGCCAAGACTGCGCTGCCTATGTGGATCGACTTTATGGAAACCGCAGTTGAAGATGTCGAGTCGAAGCCCTTTGATGTACCGCCTGGCCTGGTTTCTGCCCGAATCGACCTGGCCACCGGAAAGCTCAGTCGCGCCAGTGATTACACGACGCGTTTTGAGTACTTTATCCCGGGTACGGCACCCACTGAGTATGTGGATAAGTCATCGTCACCGACAGTCTTTGGTGACGACGACTCGATCTTCTAAGCGGGTCAGACTTTTTTGCTGAGGCGGCTGAGCAATTGATTCAGATCCGATTGCACACCGCCCGCAGTCACTTCTTTTCCGGCTCCGGGGCCACTTATGACCAGCGGCATTTCGTGGTACCAGTCGGTATAAATCACGAAGATATTCTCACCCGGGATCAGGTTGGCGAGCATATCGCCTTCAGGAATATACTCAATCCCGACTCGCGCGATCACGCGGTCGTCATCGCGCACGGCAAAGCTTGCCAAAAGACGTGGAACTTTCCCGGTTTGCTGCGCGTCCTGATACAGATCCTGCATACCATCATCAAGCTCAGGTAAGCGCTGCATGAACTCGTCCAGCGGAATATCAGCCAGATGTTCCGGCAGTAAGCTATCAACATCGATATCTTTCCAGTCCAGTCGTAAGCCAATCTCGCGTGCCAGAATCAGCAGTTTGCGAATAATATCCTGACAGGATAAATCCTCGCGTGGATCAGGTTCACTGAGCCCGCGCTCTTTTGCTTCGCGCACTAAGTCGCTGAATTTCACATCGGCATTAAAATTCTCAAACAGCCACGACATGGTGCCCGAGAAGATCCCTGAAATACTCTGAATGCTATCGCCGGAATTACGTAAGTCGTTCAGCGCGTAATTGAGCGGCAGGCCGGCGCCAACGGTCGTGTTGTAATACCACTCCCGCTGATATTCCTGCTGGATGGTGCGGATTTCGCTGTACTGGCTCTCGGTCGAGGCGCCTGCGCGTTTATTGGCACTGATAATATGCAAACCGTTGGCGAAAAAGCTTGGATACAGCTGCGCGACAGCGGTGGCATCGGTTAAATCGAGCATCACCAGTTCGTCGTAGGGTGCGTTGGGTAACTCCGGGATCAGCTGACTCATTTCATAGGGGCGGGCCAGGCGTTCGAAATTATCCTGCCAGTCGGTTAAGTCCAGACCATTGTAATCCAGCCACATGCGGGTGGAGTTCAACACGCCAATGATACGCACGTCCATCTGTTCGTTGATGCGCTCGCGCAAGCGGCGGTAAAGACTTAACCAGGCACTACCGATGTTACCGCGACCGACCACCAGTACACCAAGACTGCGGCGGTGGTTGAAGAGCTGACTGTGGATCCGGTTCAATAGGCGGTTATCCAGTTTTTGCTCAAGAATAGCGACCACCGCATTATTATCGGGTGTCAGCGCCAGCCGACGCAGCGCCTGCTCACTGGTTTCTTGCTTGAATACAGAATACTGTTCGGTCTCCTGAATACGATTGCCGACCAGCGCCAGCATCGCGTAGCCGGTGAGCTTGCTGGCGTTATGCTTGGTGTCGATCTCAGCTAACCATTGCTCCATGTAATCCAGGTGGTTCTGATGGTAAGCATAATAGGCCTGATGTTGCGCCACTTCGTTCCAGCTAATCAAAGGGGTCAGTTCCAGCTCTTCGAACGCCTCAATCAGTTTGGCGTCGCGTAAGTCGACCCGGAACAGCACCACTTCCGAAAGTGCGGTCAGCACTTTACCGGAAGCTTCGGCGTCTTCGTACAAGCCAATTCGGGTTTGCTGATTCTCTACTTTCAGACTCGAGCGTACGGCAATGACCATGCGCTCACGATTGACCGGCTGGAAGGTGCGCGGATGCAACACCGGGCTACCTAAGCGAGCCAGTTCTTCAGCTTCACGCCAATCGAGAATAGGCAGACTCACGACCCGTTCGACTTTGCGCGGATCAGCGGAGTAGACCCCGGCGACATCTTTCCAGATGGTGACCTGCTTGGAGTCAATCAGACTGCCGACCAGGGTGGCCGAGTAGTCACTGCCGTTGCGACCAAGAATCAACGAGCGACCTTCAGGGTCGGCGCAGATGAAACCGGTGACAATAAAGCGGGTACCGGCATAAGGGGCAATCCGGTTCAGCAGTCCCGCGCGCGAGACGTCAACGCGGATGAGAGGCTCTGGCGCATCGTCTGCAACCAGAAAGCTACGGGCATCGATGTGGTCCGCCTGGGTACCTTGTTGCTGTAGCAAGGTGGACAGCAAGCGTGCTGACCAAAGTTCGCCATAGGACAGCAGCTCTGGGCGGTTTTCAATGATTTCTGCGCCGCTGAGCCAGTCCCACCAGCGGGCAAAGTCAATTTCTGAGGCTCTTAACAGGCGCTGCTGATGTTCACCGCTTAACAATTCAGTGATTAAGCCCTGTTGGTACTTCTCTAACTGTTTGAGTAGCACTTCAGCCATGCCGTAATCGCCATCGGCATCGGCTTCGTGTTTGGCATCAATAATGGCAAGGATGCGGTTGGTCGTGTCACCTGCTGCAGAAACCACCACCAGGTCACTGGCACCGGCGTACTCTGTGACGATGCGGGCTACCCGTCGGTAACAATAGGCATCGGCAAGACTGCTACCGCCGAATTTGTGAACCTGAACTTGATCTGCAACAGTTTGAATTTGTGCTTCGGAAACCTCAACCTTCATGATGCGTATGCGCTCTCCAGAATAAAGATTAAACAGCGATTATACGGTGCCACTGCCAGGCAATAAAGCACCTTAATTTTAAGTCTGTGCAAAAAGACGTATAGACCGCTAAGCGTATAAAGTTGACTGTACCGCAGACCATTGTACAATTCACCCCATTATGTAAGGTTATTCAGTGGAAGGTGCAGTATGGAGTGGGACGGCGAGTATATTTACCCGTATGTAGAACATGGTAAGAAAAGTGAGCAGGTGAAGAAAATCACCGTGTCCATCCCTACCCGGGTGCTGAAAGTGCTTACCGACGAGCGTACCCGTCGGCAAGTTAAAAATCTGCGTCACGCCACCAACAGTGAATTACTTTGCGAGGCGTTTTTACACGCCTTCACAGGGCAGCCCTTGCCTGAAGATGACGATTTACGCAAAGACAACCCACACAAGATCCCAGCTGAGGTGCGTGCCGAGCTGGAGCGTCGCGGCCTGCCTATCCCGGCCGACGAAGAGCTGGACGCCGACGAACTGGAGTAAGCTCTACAGCAGGTACTCCAGTGCCGTTTCGTCGCAGTCATGTTTGCGCGGACAGATATCGCAGTCTTTCATCACTTTTTCTGGCAGCTTGTCTTTGACTGTCAGACGAAAGTTAAGCTTGCCAAAAAATTCCGGTACCCGCGTCAGTACGATGGTGCGGGAAATACCAAGCTCGCGCGCTTTCCATAATAAAAACGCGACCAGCTCAGCCCCCAGACCTTTGCCCTGCGCCTGCGGAAACAGACCCAGGCTGCGGATCTCTGCCAGGCCTGTGCTGTACACATAAAGCGCCGCACAGCCCACCACTTCATCGTCGATTTCCGCTACAGCAAAGCTCTGAATCGCTTGTAATACATCAGCTTTGTCCCGCGGCAGGTTCTCACCTTGATCAGCCCAGTAGGCGATCAGATCACAGATTTTATTGGCATCGCTCAGGCGCGCCTGACGTACGTGTTTGCTGGCGGCTTCTGCAGCATGCAACCAGTCGTTGGCGTGTTTGATCGCGACCCGTACCGCACTTGGAGCCGTGCCGCCTAAGGCGCTGCGCTGCTGCACTCCGTAATTCAGCTCAAGAACCTGGTAGACATCGTCGCCGATAGTATCCGAAAATTCGTGAAATTCGGCTAAAGTTAGCGCCTCCAAGGGCTGCCCTTGCTGCTGGGCATAAAGCACCGCTGCACCGGTGATATGGTGGGCGTCACGGAACGGGATGCCTTTACTGACCAGATAGTCGGCAAGTTCGGTAGCATTGCTGTAGCCCAGCGCAGCTTGCTGCGCCGCATGGGCTTCGTTTACGCTCAACTCGGGTACCGCGAAGGTCAACATCTGCAAACACTGCAGGTAGGTATGCAGGGCATCGAATAAGCCTTCTTTGTCTTCCTGCATGTCTTTGTTGTAGGCCAGCGGCAAACCTTTCAAGGTGGTTTGCAGCGCATGTTGATGGCCAAACACCCGTCCCGTTTTGCCGCGCAGTAACTCAAACAGATCCGGGTTTTTCTTCTGTGGCATTAATGAAGAACCGCTGCTGATCTTGTCAGTCATCGCAAAACAACCGGACTCGCCGGAGCAATAGAAGATCACATCTTCCGCTAAGCGCGATAAATGCAGCATACCGGTGCTGGCGCTATGCAGTAAATCCAACGCAAAATCGCGGTCGGACACGCCATCCAGACTGTTTTCACAGGCGTAGCGAAAGCCCAGACTGTGGGCCAGCGCTTCCCGGTCCAGCGGCGCTGTGGTACCGGCCAACGCGCCGCTGCCCAGTGGGCATACGTCCAGCCGCTTCTGGGTTTCCTTCAACCGGCTGACATCGCGCTGCAGCATTTGCACGTAGGCCAATGCCCAATGTCCTGCCATGATCGGCTGCGCCCGCTGTAAATGGGTGTAGCCCGGCAACGCCGCAGCCTGATAGCGCTCGGCGAATTTGATCAGCGCCTGCACAGCGGCCAGATTTGCCGTGATCAGCTCGGCACAGACAGCTTTGCAAAACAACCGCAGGTCGGTGGCCACCAGATCGTTACGGCTACGTCCGGTATGCAGTTTCTTCGCTGTCGCACCGATTTTTTCGATCAGCTGTGCTTCGACCCAACTGTGGATATCTTCTTCGTCGCTTTGCAACGGCAACTGCGGGTCGGCTGCGACGCCCTGTTGCAGCTCCTGTAGTGCCTGCTGTAACTGGGCATTTTCGTCCGCCGTCAGTAGCTGCGCCTGCGCTAAGGCATCCGCCCAGGCCCGGGAGGCCTGTAAATCGTAGGTCGCCAGCTGGTAGTCGAACCGCAACGAATCGTTAAACTGTTTGAATTCAGCGGCGCTGGGCTCGCTGAACCGTCCTCCCCATAAACTCATGACGCTGCCTCATCTCCATCGATTGCCGCCGGAGTCTGGTGCAGGGCGCGGATGCGTGATGCCAGACTGTAAAGGCGGATAAAGCCTTCAGCATGCTGTTGATTATAGACGTCGTCTTCGTCAAAGGTAGCGAAGGCATTCGAGTACAAGCTGTTGGGTGAGCGCTTCTGAGTGACGTTGACCTGGCCTTTGTAGAGTTTAACGACGATATCGCCAGTTAAAGGCTCAGCCAGTTTGTTTGCGGCTGCCAGCATGACGTCGCGCAGCGGAGTAAACCAGCGCCCATCGTAAAGTAACTGAGCAAATTCGTTGCCCATGCGAATCCGATAATCCTGTGTGGTGCGATCCAGCACCAGACTCTCAAGTCCTTGCAACGCAGCGTAAAGCACAGCACCAGCAGGGGTTTCGTAGCAGCCACGGGATTTCATGCCGACCAGACGGTTTTCCACCATATCGAGGCGACCCACGCCATGGGCACCCGCCACATGATTCAGCTGAGTAATGGCGCTGACCGGATCGATAGCTTCGCCGTTGAGGGCAACCCACTCGCCGTGCAAAAACGACAAGGTAAGGTATTCCGGCACGTCAGGCGCTTGCAGGGGCTCAGTGGTCCAGCTCCAGACTTGTGCGGTCGGTGCATTCCAGGGATCTTCGAGCTCACCACCTTCGGTCGAAATGTGCCAAAGATTGGCGTCGCGACTGTAGATTTTAGTTGCTGATGCACTGCAGGGAATATTGCGCTCAGCAAGGTACGCCAGTAGTTGCGGACGGCTGCGCATGTCCCACTCACGCCAGGGAGCAATCACTTGTAAATCAGGCGCCAGCGCGGCAAACGCAGACTCGAAGCGGACCTGATCGTTGCCTTTACCGGTGCAGCCATGCGCGAGGGCATCCGCACCGACTTTACGCGCAATTTCGACCTGTGCGGCAGCAATAATTGGCCGTGCCAACGCGGTACCAAGCAGGTACTGGCCTTCGTAAATGGCACCGGTTTTCAGGGTCGGGAAAATCACCTCATTGACCAGCTGCTGTTTGAGGTCGACCACATGGCAACTGCTGGCGCCGGAGGCGATAGCTTTTTCTTCCACGCCGGCAAGCTCTTCATCACCCTGACCTACGTCAGCGACAAAGGCGACCACTTCGCAGTCATAGTTTTCCTTGAGCCAAGGCACGATCGCGGACGTATCCAGACCACCTGAATAGGCTAACACCACTTTATCGATCGACTTTTTCATGCCTGAGCTCCTGCAAATAACTGAACTAAAATTGCGTTTTGTGCGTGTAAACGGTTTTCGGCCTGGTGTAATACCAGCGATTGCGGGCCATCAATAACCTCGGCAGTAACCTCGCGGCCACGGTACGCAGGAAGGCAATGCATAAAATAGCTGGCGCCGAGCTGCTGCATCAGGTCGTTATTGACCTGAAAAGGGGCAAAGTCATGCATCACCTGATTACTGTCCCGCTCCTGCCCCATCGAGAACCAGGTGTCGGTATAAATCGCATCGGTTTGTTGTAGATTGTTGAAGTCGTGGTGCA
This sequence comes from Pseudidiomarina terrestris, assembly GCF_030466405.1. Lineage (GTDB taxonomy): Bacteria > Pseudomonadota > Gammaproteobacteria > Enterobacterales > Alteromonadaceae > Pseudidiomarina > Pseudidiomarina terrestris. Next base: position 97,704 of record NZ_JAGGJF010000003.1, read on the forward strand.
GGGAAATACTCCCGCCATTTGCCTGCGCCGTTTGCTGTGCCAAAGCAAGGGCATCAGCATTGGGCTCATACCCTTCCGGCGTCACGATTTGTAAGTCCATTCCAACCAGCGCTGCACCGGACATCAGCGCCTGGCAAACATTGTTACCATCGCCAATATAGGTCAGCGTGACCTTACTCAAATCGCCCAGCTGTTCAGTCAGGGTGAGCAAGTCAGCCATTGCCTGACACGGATGACAGACATCACTCAGTGCATTGATGACGGGTTTGTCTGAGGCTTGTGCAAGTTCCTCCAGGGTCGCCTGCGAGAACACCCGCGCGACAATGGCGTCGTGCCATAGCGCCAGATTCGCACCAACATCGGTCGCGGGCTCGCGACTGCCCATCAGATTCGCAGCATCAAGGTAAATACTGTGGCCGCCCAAGCGGTGGATACCTGCCGCAAAACTCGCGCGGGTGCGCAGCGAGGGCTTCTCAAATACCAGCGCGATGCTTTTGCCCTGCAGATGGTTTTGCCAGGTCGTGGGGCGTTGTTTGATGGTCTGGGCCAGGTCCAGTAATTGTGCCACTTGCGCGCTTGATAAGTCCCGCAGTGCTAGTAAATCTTGCATGATGATTCCAACTTAATAACTGATTCTAAAAAATGAATAGGGTAATAGCTGCTTAGAAACGAATGCGGGTTCCGGCCGCCTCACCCTTTGCCAGTCGGGTCAGTGCGTTGGCGTCTTGCCAGCCGGCCACCGCGATACTTCGTCGCGAATGTTGTGCGGCTTGTAAAGCGGCGTTTAATTTCACCACCATGCCATCGCGCACGATCCCGTCGCTGATAAGCTGCAGTACCTGCGTGGCATCAATGGAGTCAATGAGGAGGCCGTCGCGGTCGAGAATGCCGGCCACGTCGGTTAGTAAAATAAGGTCTGCATGCAGCACTTGCGCGACCGCGCCTGCGGCAAGGTCAGCGTTAATATTGAGTCGCTGGCCATCGGCACTTAGGCCAATGGAGCTGAGGATGGGCAAGTAGTTGGCGTCCAATAACAGCTCAAGTAACTTACTGCTGTGCGGTTGCGGAATGCCCACCGCACCCCTTGTGGTATCAACCTCACACCGCACGGTGGACCCTGCCTGCAAGGTCAGCCCCACGCTGGCTAAGCCATGTTGCTGCGCTATAGCGCAAAGCTGTGAATTGAGATCGCCAGCAAGTACGCCGGCGACAATCGGCATCTGTGCAGCAGGGGTGACCCGCTGACCGTCGGTTTTTGTCGAGACTTCGCCCAACCGCTGTAACAGCGCCTGCACCTGGTCGCCACCGCCGTGCACCAGCACCAGTGGCCGCAAAGCAGCGAGCTTCTGTACGGTGCTGAAAAGTTGACTTAACGCGGTGGGGTCGGTAAGCACCCGACCGCCTATTTTGATGACCAGTGGCGTCGTCATACCACAGCTCCAAGGTTCAATAAGCCTGCGCTAGCTGGCAGCCGGAAATACTGATTCGCCAGCTGCACCGCTTGTGCTGCTGCGCCTTTGAGTAAGTTATCAATGGCAACGCTGAAAATAAGCTGTTGCTCGTGCAACTTAAAGTAAATGTCACAGTAAGGGGTCGCAACAACCTGCGCTAGCTTGGGCGGGGTATCGACGAGCCGTATCAGCGGTTGATCGGCGTAGCATGCTGCCAGACTGTCTTCGATCGTTGCCGCCGAGATACCAGCTTGCACCTGGGCATAAATGGTCGCCAGAATGCCACGCTTAAAATGACCCAGATGCGGCACAAACAGCACCTCACGACCAATGCTCTGAGCCATTTCTGGCTGATGCCGGTGCGATGCAATCCCATAGGCCTGCAAGCTGACTTCCGCGCAACTGGTGTGCAGCTGGGCTTTGCGACCGGCACCGGTGACACCGCTGACCGCGTTGACAATTGGCACAGAGTGCTGGGTCAGCAAATGACTTATGGGGCGAAGTGCCAGTGCGGCTGCGGTCGGGTAACAGCCGGGCACGGCGATCAAGGGCTCGTCACCCCGCAACTGCGTGAATTCGGCCAAACCATAAGGCACAGCAGCCTCAAGCTTAGGTTGCTTAAAGCCATACGCCTGCAGGTGTTGATGCGCGTCGCGCAGCCGAAAAGCACCGGACAGATCAAAGACGACCAGGCCAGCGGCAATCAGCTGTGGCGCGAGTTCAGCACTGGTTTCATGGGGAAGCGCTAAAAAAACCACCCGAACCTGTTGCGCCAATTGCGGCAACAGATCCGAGTGCCAAGGTTGCAGAATCTGCTCGCACCGACCACTCAATTGCGGATACAACGCGGAGATGGGCTCTGCTTTCTCACGTGCGCTCGAGGAAAATGCATGAGTCAAGGTAAACTCTGGATGATTATGCAGTAACCAGACGAGCTCAGCGCCACTGTAGCCGCTCGCTCCAAAAACAGCGCATTGTATGGTTTCTTGCTTAGACATTCACAGTAAACTTATGACTCGAAGATGGCCTAAGTATAGTGAATAGAAATTCACAAAACAAGCATAAGTATTATCTTTTTTATGTTCTCATTTTTTGTGTTCTCAGCAAAAGTATAAGAAGCACTAATCCAAAAGTACCGAAAAAGAGTCCCAGCGCTTGTAACAGCGTATTCTGCCAGCGCGGTCGTTGGAGTGTTTCTTCAAGGTAATAAGTGCGTGTAAAGGAATCATTTACTGCCTCAGGGATGGGGCGGTTGAACTGGTCGCCACGGTAGTCGCTCAGCAATAAAATTTTTGGGTTACGGCGTTTCAGAATATCAAGGTGCGATTGGTGGCGTTCCTCAAGGGTACCATCGCTAAGTTGCGGCGCTAGGTGGAAAATATCTTGCGGCTCACCCGGTAATACCACGCCCGGCGATTCATACTCATAAATCGATTCATTAAACAGAAGCTTGGTATAACCCAGGTAGAACATAGGTACCGCGAGCGCAACGCAAAGAACGGAGGCATACATACGCAAGCGTTCGCGCAAAAGACTTTGCACCTTCTGCTGACGGAGCCACGCATCAACACTTGGAATCCGACTCAATTTTGCATGTAAATAAGCACGATCGAGTTGTTCCAGTACATCTTCAAGTTCAAGTGATAGCGCACTCAGCCAGGCGGCCAGCATTTCGGCGGAAGGAAGTGAACGTTCACCTTCAAGCTTAGACAAGTAAGACTGCTCGACACCCATCTTATCGGCGAGCTCAGCCTGGCTAAAATCTTGTTCGGTTCGTTGTTGTTTTAAGTAGTCACCTAAGGTCATAGTTGTCGTCCTTGTTGATTGAGATTAAGGCTGATTCTTAGCCATTCCTGCAAGCATAAAAACATGAATATTAACGAATAACTAGGAATGGGTTGAGTCTGATCGGCTACGCAACAGAGTAAAGGTTAAAAATTGGGGTTGTTGTGGTTACTTTCTTTCAGGTAGTAAGCGGAGCGAATTGCAGGTTGGAAAACAAAAAAAGGGCCATCGCCTGTGACGATAGCCCCTGCGGAAAAATCAGGTGTTGGGTTAAGTTTTAAGTTCACCGGTTGCTGACTCAAGGTGAGCACGCACGAACCACTGGTATTGCTCAAGCTCAGCCAGTTGGCCGGTTAACATGTCCTCTGAGACTGGGTCCAGGTCGGCGAGTTTTTCCAGCGCGGCTCTGTGATCAGAGTTCACGCCATCGTAAACCTTATCGAGGGCGACCAGATGGTCTTTAACCAAGCCCCGGCCAAGGGAGTAATCTTCCCAGCGACGGCGGTCGACCAAATACTTTGGCGTGCCGTTCGGAACGCCACCGAGGGTCGCGATGCGTTCAGCTATGGTATCTGTCATTTCGCGCACGGAATCGACCTGCGGGTCGAGCATCTCATGCACGCCGATAAAGTTGGGGCCGACGACATTCCAGTGAATGTGTTTCAGTGTCAGCTGCAAATCGATGAGCGCCACCAATCTGTCGTCAAGCAACTTAATGGTTTCGTGAGCGGCCTTATCTTTCAGGCCTGGTGCGGTAAACTCTGCTGTTTTCTTAGTTGGGTCCGTATGAGACATTAATAACCTCCCTAACGTTTGCGTCGTATTTCATTACGCCTCGTCAGCAAGTATAGATCAGTTAAGGTCTTGTCAATCCAGAACGAAAAAGGCGGAGTACTCACTCCGCCATATAATTCTTCGGTAGGTCGATGCGGGCGGCGCCGGAGGCGACGGCTGCTTCAGCGACGGCACGCGAAACGCGGGTTTTCAAACGCGGATCGATGGGTTTGGGAATGATGTAATCCACACCAAACTCAAGTTTATCAACGCCAGCTGCTTTTAAGACGCTTTCCGGAACAGGCTCTTTGGCCAGACTACGGATGGCCTCAACCGCGGCAATCTTCATTTCGTCATTAATCGCCCGGGCGCGGACATCAAGAGCGCCGCGGAACATAAACGGAAAGCAAAGTACGTTATTGACCTGATTCGGATAATCCGAGCGGCCGGTGGCCATGATCAAGTCGTCGCGGACTTTATGGGCCAGTTCCGGCTTAATTTCCGGATCAGGATTGGAGCAAGCAAACACAATAGGCTTTTCGGCCATAAGTTTCAGTGCGTCGGGGCTCAGCAGATCCGGGCCGGACACACCAACAAAGACGTCAGCTTCGCTAATCACTTCTTCTAATGTACGTTTATCCGTGTTGTTGGCGAACAAGGCTTTGTACTGATTCAGGTCTTCGCGACGGGTATGAATGACCCCTTTGGAGTCCAGCATATAGATGTGCTCACGCTGGGCGCCACACTTGATCAGCAGTTCCATGCAGGCAATAGCGGCCGCGCCGGCGCCCAAACAGACAATTTGTGCCTTGCGCAGTTCTTTGCCCTGAATTTCCAATGCATTTAACAGGCCGGCGGCGGTCACAATGGCGGTACCGTGTTGGTCGTCATGGAAAATCGGCACATCACAGCGCTCAATCAGTGCTTCTTCAATTTCAAAACACTCCGGCGCCTTAATATCTTCAAGGTTCACCCCACCGAAACTGTCGGCGATATTCGCAACGGTATTGATAAAGTCCTGCGTGGTGCGATGGGTGACCTCAATGTCGATCGAATCAAGCCCAGCGAAGCGTTTAAACAAGAGTGCCTTACCTTCCATGACCGGCTTCGATGCCATTGGACCTAAATTGCCCAGACCCAGAATCGCAGTACCGTTGGAGATCACCGCGACCATATTACCTTTCGCTGTGTAACGGTAAACATCGTCAGGATTTGCGGCAATGGCGCGCACCGGCTCGGCGACACCCGGACTGTAGGCGAGCGCCAGATCTTTACTGGTCTCCGCCGGTTTGGTCAGCTCAATACTGATTTTGCCGGGAGTCGGTAATGCATGGTAATCGAGCGCTTGTTTGCGAAAGTCAGACATTGAATAGCGTACCTTTTGGTTCCGAAACGATGGCATGCATCGCCATCAGGTGACTGAATAAAGGACATTGTAGAGGCTTACCAGCGAATAACAAATCTTACCTGATGCCAAAGACCGTTGCGCAAGGCCACTTCGGACCACTAAATTGCAAAGGTGCTTAAAAACACACCATGCTAATTTTCAGCCCTTATGCGGGCTGACAGTGAGACGGGCATAAAAAAAGGCGCCTTTTGGCGCCTTTTTCTGAATTCTGTGCAGAAGCTTGTCTTTTACGACGACTTCTTGCCACCCAACACGCTGAAACGCTTGTTGAATTTGTCGATACGACCACCAGTATCCATAATACGCTGCTTACCAGTGTAGAACGGGTGGCACTCTGAACAAACGTCAAGGTGCAATTCGCCACCTTTAGTTGAGCGGGTTACGAAAGTGTTGCCGCATGAGCAAGATACTTTCATGTCTTCATAGTTAGGATGAATACCTGATTTCATAGGGGTTACCTCAATTGGGCCGCATCGCCATCCGATCTGTTGCCGGACACCATACGTGGTTAATGTCGATTAATAGGGCGCGAATTCTACCTCAAGGTCAAGTAATGATCAAGCATCAGGATCGCGCTTGCGCCAATGTGCGCAGCACCGCACAATAGCGGTTATGAACGCCACTTCTGTAAATTCAAATGCAAACACCAGCACCGTCATTCAGGTGGCTGTGCCCGTGCCTCTGGCGCGGGTGTTTGACTACGATTGTGACCAGGCTCCTGCCGTCGGGACACGGGTGCAGGTACCCTTTGGCGCACGGCAAGTGGTCGGCTTTTGCATGGGTGCGGTGCCAACACCGGCCGCGAGTGAGTTTAAACGCAAAGCGGTGAGCAAGGTGCTTGACGAGCAGCCCGTACTGAGCGAGCCGGTTTGGGAATTATTGCAGTGGGCGGCGGACTATTATCAGCATCCAGTGGGTGAAGTACTGGCACACGGGTTGCCGGTACTGTTGCGGCAGGGCGAAGCGGCCAGCTATCAGACCACGCAGGCCTATCAGGCGACCCCTGCCGGACAGCAACTGGAACTCAATGAATTGCGTAACGCCCGCCAACAGCAACGCTTGCTGGCCGCGCTGCGCTCTGGCTCGCTGTTGCGACGCGATATCGTCGCGCAAGAGTATTCTTTATCGGCGTTGAAAGCTTTGCAGGAAAAAGAGCTGATCGAGGCGTATCAGCACCAGCCCAGCGCTGAACGTGACTGGACCTTTGCCATCGGCAGCGAGCCGTTGCAGCTCAACCCTGAGCAGGCGCTGGCTGTGGCGGCGATTGGCGCCGCCCAGCAGCCGCAGCCCTATTTACTTGAGGGGGTGACCGGCAGCGGCAAGACCGAAGTCTACCTGCAGGCGATGGCTGAAGTGTTGCGTAAAGGCAAACAGGTGCTGGTGATTGTGCCAGAGATCGGCTTAACCCCGCAGACGCTGCGACGCTTCCAGAAACGCTTTGCCGTGCCTATCGTGATGTTGCACTCGGCACTTAGTGACCGGGAGCGGCTGGATGCCTGGCTGGATGCGAAGAATGGCGCGGCAGCCATAGTGATCGGCACACGTTCGGCGATTTTCACCCCATTTTCGCAACTCGGCATGATTGTTGTCGATGAGGAGCACGACAGCTCGCTGAAGCAACAGGAAGGTTTCCGTTATCATGCCCGGGATCTGGCTGTGGTGCGCGGACACAAAGAACGGGTACCGGTGATTTTAGGCTCAGCCACGCCGTCGCTGGAGAGTATTAATAACGTCAGCCAAAAACGTTATGCACATCTGCAATTGACCCAGCGCGCAGGACAGGCACGTCCCACCCGCCATATGGTGGTGGACATCAAGCAAATGCCGCTCAAAGCGGGTTTGTCTGTACCCTTGATTGAACGCATGCGCGAAGAGCTTGAGCGTGGCCAACAGGTGCTGGTGTTCATCAACCGGCGCGGTTTCGCGCCGGCACTGCTGTGCCATGAATGCGGCTGGCTGGCGCAGTGCCGGCGTTGCGATGCCTATTACACGGTTCACCAACGCCAGCAGCAGCTGCAGTGTCACCACTGTGGCGATCAGTTGCGCATACCGGCGCAATGCCATGATTGTGGCTCGACCCAGTTAGTTGGACGCGGGGTGGGCACCGAGCAACTGGAACAAACATTGACCGAGTTATTCCCGGACTTCCCGGTATTACGCATCGATCGCGACAGCACCCGTCGCAAAGGGAGTCTGCAAAAGCACTTGGCCGATGCCACCGAGAATAAGTTTCCGTTGCTGGTCGGCACCCAGATGATTGCCAAGGGGCACCATTTTCCCCATGTGACGCTGGTGGCGATGCTGGACATTGACGGCGCTTTATACAGCTCAGATTTTCGCGCTGCGGAGCGGCTCGGACAACTGATCACGCAGGTGGCGGGGCGGGCCGGACGAGCCAGTGCACCGGGCACTGTGGTACTGCAGACCCACCATCCGGAACATGATCTGCTGCAGGATCTGATCCACAACGGTTACGCAGCCTTTGCCCGCTCTTTGCTGCGCGAACGGGAACTCACCCAGTTGCCGCCCTTTGGTCAGCTGGCGCTGTTTCGTGCCGAGGCGCACGAAGCGCAACATGCGCAGGCAGCCCTGCAGGCTATCGCCGATCAGCTGCCGCGGCATCCGCAATTGATGGTGCTCGGACCCATGCCGGCGGTGATGGAGCGACGTGCCGGGCGCTATCGTTACCAGTTGCTGCTACAATGCCAGCAACGTGGGCTTCGCCAGCAAATACTGCAGCACAGTCTGCCCCAATTGCAGCAGCTTCCCGAGCTGCGGCGTGTGCGCTGGTCACTGGATGTCGATCCGCAAGATTTTAGCTAGGTAGCAAAGGTTTTTTTTCTGCGGCGAAGCAAGTAAAATGCCGCTTCCCGAAATTCATAAGGTTGGATGCAATGAAAGAGCAGTTGGAGCAGTTATTAGCGGCCGCGGTGGCCACCCTGAAAGAGCAAGGTACCCTACCGGCTGACCTAAGCCCGCGCATCCAGCTGGACCGTCCTCGCGATAAGAGCCATGGCGACTTTGCAACGAACCTGGCATTGATGCTGGCCAAACCCGCAGGTATGAATCCGCGCGCGCTGGCGGAAGCGTTACTCGCGGCCCTGCCGGAAAACGATTTAATCGCCGATGCCAACCTTGCCGGCCCGGGTTTTATTAACTTTGTGGTGAGTCAGGACCAGCTGATCCAACAGTTGCAGCAGGCCTATCAGGATCCACGTGTTGGAGTGCAACCGGCAGCGCAAGCCAAACGTATCGTGATCGATTACTCGTCACCCAACCTCGCCAAAGAGATGCATGTGGGCCATTTACGTTCGGCCATTATCGGTGATGCGGTCGCGCGCACCGAAGAATTCCTTGGCCATACCGTGGTCCGGCAAAATCACGTCGGCGACTGGGGCACCCAATTTGGCATGCTGCTGGCGCATATGGAAGAGCTTGAAGGTGCTGAGCTGGCGATGGAGCTGAGCAACCTGGAAACCTTCTACAAAGCTGCGAAGCAGCGCTTTGATGAAAGTCCGGAATTTGCTGACCGTGCCCGTGAACTGGTCGTTGCACTGCAGTCCGGTGATGAAAAGTGTCGCGGTTTGTGGCAACAGTTCATCGACGTGTCCCTTAGTCACTGCCAGGAAGTTTATGACCGCCTGGGCGTACAACTGACCCGCGCCGATGTTATGGCCGAAAGTGCCTACAATGACGATCTTGCCAACGTCGTTGAGGATCTGCGCGAGCAAGGTTTGCTGGTCGAAGATCAAGGCGCGCAATGTGTATTCCTGGAAGAATTTAAGAATAAAGAGGGTGAGTCGTTACCGGTGATCGTGCAGAAATCCGGCGGTGGCTACCTGTATGCAACCACGGATTTAGCTGCTGTACGCTATCGCCAGAATGTACTTAAAGGCGATCATCTGATGTACTTTGTGGATCAGCGTCAGGGCCTGCACTTCCAGCAAATTTTCACCCTGGCGAAAAAAGCTGGTTTTGCCCGTGAAGACCTGGAAATGGACCACTATGGTTTCGGCACGGTTATGGGCAAAGATGGCCGTCCGTACAAGAGTCGTGATGGCGGCGTGACGAAGCTGGCCGACTTGCTGGACCAGGCGGAAGCGCGCGCGCTGGCTTTGTTACAGGAGAAAAACTCAGAACTGAGTACTGCTGAACAAGCTCAAGTCGCCAAGGTGGTCGGTATCAGCTCAGTGAAATATGCCGACTTGTCGAAAAACCGCACCAGTGATTACATTTTCGACTGGGACACCATGCTTAGTTTTGAAGGTAATACTGCACCTTATCTGCTTTATGCCTATACCCGGGTGATGAGCGTATTCGCCAAAGCCGGCGTCGAGCCGACCGGGCTCAGTGGTGAATTTATGCTGCAGGACGAGCGTGAACAAGCCCTGGCCAATACACTGGTACGCTTTAATGAAGTGGTGCACTCGGTGGCCAATAAAGCCATGCCGCACTTCCTGTGTGGCTACCTGTTTGACTTGGCGGGCGCCTTCTCTAGCTTTTACGAAGCTTGTCCAATCCTGCAAGCCGAGGATCCGGCGGTCAAACAAAGTCGTCTAAAACTTGCTGCGCTGACAGCTAAGACCCTGGAGCAAGGCTTAGAACTGCTCGGTATCGAAACTCTGGATAGAATGTAAGTATGGATTACGCTAACCGTAAACAGCCGCCCAAACGCAAGCCAGGACAAACCCGGCGTGGCGCCAAAGCTGCAGCTGCGCAACGCAAAGTGCCATGGGCGATCGTGCTGTTGGCGGTGTTGCTGGTGGCGGCACTTGTCGGTGGTTTACGCTTCATCGCCGGCGGTAAGGATGCCGGGGACGCCAACAACAGCGAGGTGACGCAGCAGCCGGTAACAGAAACACCCGCCAGTAGTACAGGGCCGGTGGCGGCACCCATGCCGAAAAAGCCCGAAGAACGCTGGCAGTATATTGAAGAGTTAGAGAACCTTGAGGTCGAGGTGGACGTGCCTGAGCGTGAACTGGGGCCACCGAAACTAATGCAGTGTGGCTCTTTCCGTAAGCGTGCAGACGCAGAGCGGCTGCGAGCCGCGATTGCACTGCAGGGGCTGGAAAGTGAAATTTATCCTTCCAACAACAACACCTGGTATCGAGTGGTGTTAGGTCCTTACGAAACCAAACGCGATGCTGAAGCGGAGCGGCACAAGCTGCAGCGCGCCAGTATTCATGGTTGCCAGATCTGGAACTGGAACCTTTAACCGCCAAATGCGGCGACAACCAATTGTCGCCGCACCATTGAAATCAGCGAATTCGCCCTCATAACTGCTGCATAGCGCAACAAAGAGGACGTATTTGTGACCACAATAGTTTCTGTCCGCCGCGGTGATAAAGTTGTCATCGGCGGCGATGGCCAGGTTTCCCTTGGTAACACCGTAATGAAAGGCAACGCCCGTAAGGTGCGTCGTCTCTACAATGATCAGGTACTGGCTGGCTTTGCTGGCGGTACTGCTGATGCTTTTACTTTATTTGAACGTTTTGAAGCCAAACTTGAGCAACATCAGGGTAACCTGATGCGTGCGGCGGTGGAGCTGGCAAAAGACTGGCGCACTGACCGCGCCCTGCGCCGCCTGGAAGCCTTACTGGCGGTCGCCGATAAACACACTTCGCTAATTATTACCGGCAACGGTGATGTGGTGCAGCCTGAGCGTGACCTGATTGCGATTGGCTCTGGTGGCCCTTATGCCCAAGCGGCGGCCACAGCTATGCTCGACACCACTGACTTAGATGCCCGTGAGATCGTTGAGCGCGCGCTCACCATTGCCGGTGACATCTGTGTTTATACCAATACTTTCCAAACCATCGAAGAACAGGAGTCTGTGGCCAATGTCTGATATGACCCCACGTGAAATTGTCGATGAACTGAACCGTCACATCATTGGCCAGGATAACGCGAAGAAAGCGGTTGCCGTCGCCCTGCGTAATCGCTGGCGCCGTATGCAGCTGGACGATGAGCTGCGCCAGGAAGTGACGCCGAAAAATATTCTGATGATCGGTCCCACCGGTGTGGGTAAGACCGAGATCGCCCGGCGTCTGGCGAAACTGGCCAACGCACCTTTTATCAAAGTGGAAGCCACTAAGTTCACCGAAGTTGGCTATGTTGGTAAGGAAATTGAGTCGATCGTTCGCGATTTGACCGATACTGCCGTCAAGCAAACGCGTGAGCAGATGATGAAGAAAGTGCGTTACCGCGCGGAAGAAGCCGCTGAAGATCGGATTCTGGATGCGTTGCTCCCTCCGGCCAAAGGTTGGGCTGACGAAGAAAAGACCGAGCGCGAACAAAGTAATACCCGCCAGGTCTTTCGCAAAAAGCTGCGCGAAGGCCAGCTGGACGATAAGGAAATCGAAATTGATATTTCTATGCCGCAAATGGGCGTAGAAATCATGGCTCCGCCAGGCATGGAAGAAATGACCTCGCAGTTGCAGAATATGTTCCAGAACCTGGGCAACGACAAAAGCAAACCGCGCAAGCTGAAGATCAAAGATGCTTTTAAGCAGCTGGTCGAAGAAGAAGCTGCGAAAATGCTGAATCCGGAAGAGGTGAAAGAGCAAGCGCTGCATTCTGTTGAGCAAAACGGCATCGTCTTTTTGGATGAAATCGACAAAATTTGTAAGCGCTCTGACAGCAGCGGTCCGGATGTGTCGCGTGAAGGTGTGCAACGGGATCTGTTGCCGTTGGTGGAAGGCACCACAGTGTCGACCAAGCATGGCATGGTGAAAACTGACCACATCCTGTTTATTGCCTCCGGTGCGTTTCAAATGACCAAGCCGTCGGATCTGATTCCCGAGCTGCAAGGCCGGTTGCCGATCCGGGTTGAGTTAGATGCACTGACCAGTGGCGATTTTGTGCGCATTCTGACGGAGCCGAATGCTTCGTTGACGACCCAATACAAGGCACTGATGAGCACTGAAGAAGTCACCGTGGAATTTACCGAAGACGGCATTCAGCGCATTGCTGAAACGGCCTTCCATGTGAACGAGACGACCGAGAATATCGGTGCCCGGCGCCTGCACACAGTGCTGGAGCGATTGATGGAAGAAGTTTCCTTTGGTGCCAGTGACTTGCACGGACAAACCATTCGCATCGATGCTGACTATGTTGACCAGCATATTGGACAACTTGCACAAGACGAAGATCTCAGTCGCTTCATTCTGTAGTGCTTGCCGGTAGGCCGCGGTTTGTTCCCTGCTAAGTCCTTTTGCATGGGGCAATAAGCGGCTATACTGTGCTGACACAATTCTTGTCGTATTAATGACGTAATCAGCAGGGGAACGGCAATGGAATACAATACTTCGGAACTTTGCGATCTTTACCCCGACATGGTCGATGTGGTCGAGCCTATGTTAGTCCATTTTGGTGGCCGGGTGTCCTTTGGTGGTCAGCTTGTGACCGTGAAGTGTTTTGAAGACAAAGGCGTCATCGAAGAAGTGGTGCAGCAGCCGGGAGTCGGCAAAGTGTTGCTGGTCGATGGTGGCGGTTCCAGTCGTCGCGCTCTGATCGATATCGCGGTCGCCGAAATGGCGCTGGATAACGATTGGGAAGGGATTATCTGTTACGGTGCCGTGCGTGATGTGGATGCTCTTGATGAGCTCGACATGGGCATTATGGCCGTTGCTTCGATCCCGGTAGGCGCTTCTGCCGAAGGGGTAGGTGAGGTTGATGTGCCCGTGAATTTCGGTGGTGTGACCTTCTTGCCGGAAGATCATATTTACGCTGATAATACTGGTGTCATTTTGTCACCTGAGCCGCTCGATATCGAATAAGCCTATGTACCTTTCGAGTTGCGATCCAAGTGCGTGGTGTACACCACGCCAAGGCGAAGTGCGGCTGGGGCAAACTCTGCATGCCCTGCCCGACGTTGCCGACGCTCACGCCTACCGTGAAGCGCTTGCCTCCGCTTATGAACAGGGTGCGCGCATTGCCATTATTGGCGTGCCCGAAAGCATAGGTCCGCGTGGGAATCTTGGCCGCGGTGGTGCTGAATCGGCATGGCCCGCGGCATTAAAAGGCCTGTGCAATTTGCAGGCGACCCCCTTTATTGCCTGCCAGGAACTGCTCATGGTCGGACAGGTGGTCTGCGACGACTTGCAGGAGCAGGCCGCGGCATTACGTACCAATGATCCAACGCAACTGAACCAGCTGCGTGATCTGTGCGCCCAGCTTGATCAACGTGTCATGCAGGCGTTACTCCCCTTGTTTGAAGCTGACTATGAAGTGATTCTGATCGGCGGTGGCCATAATAATGCCTATCCGTTGTTACGTAGCCTGAGTGAAGCGACGTCGACGGAAGTTGCAGCCATGAACCTTGATCCCCATGCGGATTTTCGCTCCCGCGAGGGCCGGCATAGTGGTAACGGTTTTAGTTACGCCTGCACCGATGGCTTCCTTGGCAACTATCATGTGGTGGGTCTGCACGAGGGCAAGAACAACGCCGAGAGTCTGCGCCAACTTGCCAATGCCGGCTTTACCTACACCAGCGTGCATCAGCTTTATCAAGCGAATTGGACCGAAGAACTGGCGGCCTTGCGTGCTCAGGCTGAGGCCTGGTGCCGTCCGCTGGGTATCGAAGTTGATGTGGATGCGCTGCAGGGAGTGCCAGCCAGTGCCATTAACTTTAACGGCTTAACTGTGGCGCAGGGTTACAGCTTTGTTGCAGAGCTGGCGGCGGTCAAGCAGACCCGCTATCTGCACCTGGCCGAGGCCGCGCCGAGTTTACACCCGGCGGGTCGCGAAGCGGGCGATACAGCTATCGCCCAGTTACTAAGTGAGTTAGTACTTGCTTATCTGCACGGGCATCAGCGACGGACACCCTGATGCCAACATGCTGCCAGCCGTTGGGTGCCAAATTGATAGGTCAGCTCAGCGGGATCCTGGCAGTCCCACAAACACAAGTCTGCCCGTAAGCCCTCCCGGACCCGACCGCGATCGGTTAATCCCAGCGCTGTTGCAGCATTGCAGGTAACCCCCCTTAAACATTCTTCCGGGGTCATGCGGAACAAGGTGGCGCCCATTTGCAGCATAAGCTGCAAACTGAGGATGGGTGAGGTGCCGGGGTTAGCATCGGTCGCCAACGCCATCGGTACCTGATATTCACGCAGCAGCGCAAGGGGTGGCAGTTTCGTATCCCTTAGAAAATAGAACGCACCGGGCAGGAGTACGGCCACGGTACCGCTGTTCGCCATCGCTTGCACACCCGCTTCATCAAGATGCTCTAAATGATCGCAGGATAATGCCTGATAACGCGCAGCCAAAGCGCTGCCGTTCTGATTACTCAGCTGCTCTGCATGCAGTTTTACCGGCAGGCCTAACTCTTGCGCTTTGGCAAATACCCGTTCGGTTTGTGCCGGACTAAAGCCGACCGATTCACAGAATGCATCCACCGCATCTGCCAGACCTTCGCCCGCTAAAGTTGGCAGGATTTCATCGACCACCAGATCGATATAAGCATCGGCGTTGTCTTTAAATTCAGGAGGTAACGCATGGGCAGCTAATAAAGTGGTCTGCACGCTCACCGGATTCGCGCTCGCCAGTTGCCGGGCGGCGCGTAACTGTTTGCGCTCATCCGCCAGTGACAAGCCATAACCGGACTTAATCTCCACGGTAGTGACACCTTCGGCCATGAGTGCGGCTAAACGCGGCGTGGCAAGCTCAACCAGTTCGGCTTCACTAGCGGCGCGGGTGGCGCGCACGGTCGCGGCAATACCACCGCCCTGGGCGGCAATCTCGGCATAACTGACCCCATGCAGGCGCCGCGCAAATTCGTCTGCGCGTGAGCCGGCCCAGACCAGATGGGTATGGCAATCGATAAGGCCCGGGGTCAGCAACTTGCCCTGACCGTCAATGATATCGCACTCAGCAGGTGCGGTAGGTGCGTTGCTGGCATTGCCAACGTAACTAATGCTGCCGTCCTCAATACAGACCACCGCATCATGCAGTAAGCCGTAGCCTTCACCTTCTAAAGTAGCAACTGTCACATTTTTTATGCGCTGATGTGCCAGAGTCATACAACTTTCTCCCTCAATATGCTTGTATATACAAATGCAGTTGCCTACACTCTAGCACATCCTAATCGAATCCACATAAAGGTAAGCGATCTGATGGCTAAATTTTCATCAATCAAGCAGCATATCTACAGCAAAATCGCCTCAGGCGAGTGGCCAGAGCATCACCCGGTCAGTTCTGAGAATGCGCTGGCGCAGCAGTTCAAAGTCAGCCGCATGACCGCGCGCCGTGCTTTGCAGGAGCTCGCGGATGAAGGCTTAGTGGTGCGTACCAAAGGCTCAGGAACCTTTGTTGCGCCGATAAAATCGCAAACCTCCTTTATGGCGATTCGTAACATTGCCGATGAAATACGCGCCCGCCAACACGACTACCACGCAAAGGTGCATGTGTTGCGCAAAGAAGCTGCCTCAGATCTTATCGCGGAAATGTTGAATCTGAGTCCGGGCAGCACCGTCTTTCACTCAGTAATCAGCCATTACGAGGGTGAGCTGCCAGTGCAGGTGGAAGAGCGTTATGTGAACCCCGCATTGGCAAGCGCTTATCTGCAACAGGATTACCATCAGCTGACACCGCATGAATATTTATGTGAGGTGTCGCCGTTAACCGAAGCAAGTCATGAAATTGAGGCCGTGTCGCCGAGCCCACAGATATGCCAGTGGCTGAAATTGGCGCGCCCCGAACCCTGTTTACGTATCCATCGCCGCACCTGGAGTGCGGAGGGTGTGGTGACGTATGCCATTCTGACCCATCCAGGCTCGCGTTTTAGTCTTGGTGGACACCTTCAGTTTGGTGCTGCACCGGCCGCATCTTAAGACTCAGAATAAAAAAGAGGAACTTTTTATGAGCTTTACCCGACTCGATCAGAGCCGTACGATTCGTGCGCCACGCGGTGGCGAACTGACAACCTGCAATTGGCAGGTGGAAGCTGCAAAACGGATGTTAATGAACAATCTGGACGCTGAGGTCGCGGAGCATCCGCATGCGTTGGTTGTGTATGGCGGCATCGGCCGCGCGGCGCGCAGCTGGGAAAGTTACGACAAGATCGTAGAAGTCCTGGATCGTCTGCAACCGACAGAAACCCTGCTCATCCAGTCTGGCAAACCGGTAGGTGTGTTCCCGACCCATGAAGATGCGCCGCGAGTGTTGATTGCTAACTCTAACCTGGTGCCGGAGTGGGCGACCTGGGAGCATTTCAACGAGCTCGATAAAAAAGGTCTGATGATGTACGGCCAGATGACGGCCGGATCTTGGATCTACATTGGTTCCCAGGGCATTGTGCAGGGCACCTATGAAACGTTCGTATCGGTGGCCAAGCAGCACTTTGACGGCAACACCAAAGGCCGCTGGATTATCACCGGTGGTCTGGGTGGCATGGGTGGCGCACAACCACTGGCGGCGACCATGGCAGGCTACAGCATGCTTGCGGTTGAAGTGGACGAGTCACGTATTGATTTCCGCTTGCGTACCCGCTATCTGGATCACAAAGCAACGTCACTGGATGAAGCGTTGCAGTTACTGGAAGAGGCGAAGCAAGAGGGACGGGCGATTTCTGTAGGCTTGCTGGCAAATGCGGCCGACGTTTATGCCGAGCTGGTGGAGCGCAACATTACTCCTGATGTCGTAACCGATCAGACCTCTGCCCATGATCCTCTGCATGGCTACCTGCCGCAGGGTTGGACCCTGGAAGACTACAAAGCCAAACAGGAAGCCGAGCCGGAAGCCACCGTCGAAGCGGCCAAACAGTCGATGGCAGTGCAGGTGAAAGCGATGCTGACACTGCAGGAACGCGGTGCAGCAACACTTGACTATGGTAACAACATCCGCCAGATGGCGAAGGATGTTGGCGTCGAGCACGCGTTCGACTTCCCGGGTTTTGTCCCTGCTTACATTCGACCGCTATTCTGTGAAGGGATTGGTCCATTCCGCTGGGTGGCGCTGTCGGGCGACCCGGAAGATATTTACAAGACAGATGCTAAAGTAAAAGAGCTGATCCCGGATGACCCACACTTGCACAACTGGCTGGATATGGCCCGCGAGCGCATCAGTTTCCAGGGTTTGCCCGCACGCATTTGCTGGATTGGTCTGAAGGATCGGGCGCGGATCGCCAAAGCCTTTAATGAGATGGTTGCCAGTGGTGAGCTCAAAGCACCTGTTGTTATTGGTCGTGATCACCTGGATTCCGGTTCAGTGGCAAGTCCGAATCGCGAAACCGAAAGCATGCAGGACGGCTCTGATGCAGTATCTGACTGGCCGCTGCTGAATGCTCTGCTAAATACCGCAGGCGGCGCTACCTGGGTAAGCCTGCACCATGGCGGTGGGGTTGGCATGGGCTACTCGCAGCACGCTGGAGTGGTGATCGTGGCTGACGGTACTCCGGCGGCGGGCGAACGCATTGGCCGCGTGCTCTGGAATGACCCGGGTACAGGCGTGATGCGCCATGCGGATGCAGGCTATGACATTGCAATCAATTGCGCTCGTGAACAAGGTTTGGATTTACCGATGGTGGAGGACAAGTAATGGCAGTATTTACCTTACAACCCGGCACGTTAACACGCAGCCAGTTGCGCCAGTGGTGGCAAGCGCCACAACAGCTGGCGCTGCATGACGACGCTCTGGTCGCCATTAAGCGCTCGTCAGAAACGGTCTCAGAAGTGCTGGCCAAAGGCAAAGTGGTGTACGGCATTAACACCGGCTTTGGCCTGTTAGCCAATACCCGTATTCCGCCCGAAAAGCTGGAAGATCTGCAACGCCGCATCGTGCTCTCCCACGCCGCAGGAACCGGTGAATTGATGGATGATACTGTAGTACGGCTGATGCTGTTACTGAAAATCAATTCCCTGAGCTGTGGTTTCTCTGGCATTCGTCAGGTCGTCATTGACGCACTGATGAAGCTGCTGAACGAGCAACTCTATCCATGTGTACCCAGTAAAGGCTCAGTAGGTGCTTCAGGCGACTTAGCGCCACTGGCACATATGGTACTGCCTCTGATCGGTGAAGGTCATGTGCGTTATAAAGGCAAGATTTACCCGGCGAAGGAAGGCCTGGCAAAAGTAGGTATGGAGCCACTGGCATTGGCACCCAAAGAAGGTCTGGCGCTGCTGAATGGCACCCAGGCATCGACCGCACTGGCGCTACATGGACTGTTCCAGATCGAACGGGTGTTCCAAAGTGCCATCGTAGCCGGCGCGATGTCGGTCGAAGCGGCGATGGGTTCACGCGCACCTTTTGATGCGCGTATTCATAAAGTACGTAACCAGCCCGGGCAAATTGCGGTCGCCGAGAGCTTCCGTCAATTACTCACCGACAGTTCGGAAATCGCCCGCCACCATGAAGAGTGCGAAAAAGTTCAGGACCCCTATTCCTTGCGCTGTCAGCCGCAGGTGATGGGTGCTGTCTACGACCAGTTGCAACATGCCAGTGCGATTCTGACCCGCGAAGCCAATGGCGTCACCGACAATCCGCTGGTGTTCCACGATAATGGCGACATTATTTCTGGTGGTAACTTCCATGCCGAACCGGTGGCCATGGCGGCAGACATTCTGGCCATCGCGGCAAGTGAAATTGGTGCATTATCCGAGCGTCGCAGTGCGTTGTTAATTGATCATCACCTGAGCAATTTACCGCCGTTTCTGGTCAACGACGGCGGCGTTAATTCAGGCTTTATGCTGGCGCAGGTCACTGCCGCAGCTTTGGCTTCGGAGAATAAGACGTTGGCACATCCGGCCTCGGTCGATAGTCTGCCGACCTCAGCCAATCAGGAGGACCATGTCTCCATGGCAACCTTTGCTGCACGCCGGCTGACCGATATTGCGCAAAACATTCGTGATATTGTCGCAATTGAGCTACTTGAAGCGGCGCAGGGCATCGATTTCCGTCGCCCACTGCATGGTTCAGAGTTGATTGAACAAGCCTATGGTCGGGTGCGTGAAAAAGTGGCCTATTACGATCAGGATCGCTTCTTTGCGCCGGACATTGAAGCCGCGGCGACCTTGATTTATAGCGGTAAGTTGGGTGAGTTGATTACAACTGGAGCAGTGCTGGAGGACGTTTAAACGTCCTCGTCTTCATCCTGTAAAGCCTGGCAGTCGACACACAGAGCGACGTCAGGCTTTGCTGCTAAACGGGCGGCGGAAATCTCGTCGCCACATTCCACACAATAACCATACTCACCACTGCGAAGACGCTGTAAGGCCGCCTGGGCTGCGTCCACGGCGGGACCTTCGGACTGCCCGTTTACCACGGTCTCAAGTTTACTGCGGATGCGTAACAACTGCTGGGCGGATAAGGATTCACTCATGTTCACGTCCTTCTAACTTTTCTTGGCAAGTACCACAAACTGCCCGGTAAACTCGGCCACGGGTCGTTCCCCGTCAAAGACCTGGGATTTGAGATTCACACGCGCATTGTGCCCACTCTCCAGACTGGACAGGTCGCCGTTCATCTCGATTAAGCGCGCCACCGCTCTGGGTTCGCGGGTGATGGGTTTGTGGTAGTGGATGTTACCATCCGCCAGCACCACCGCTCCTTGCAGTTGGCGTTCGCGCAATTGTAAATGCAGTAACCCCCAGCACGTCAAGGTGGCAAGCGAATAAATACTGCCTGCAAACATGGTGCCATGCACATTAATATTGCGCGATAGCAGGGCGTGGGTCTCAAATTCGCGGCCGGTATACTGGCTGATGCGAATGCCCATGGTCTCGGAGATGGGGATGTCCTCATGCCAGGTGGCCTGCAGTTCCTGGCACCAGTCCGGGCGGTAAATGATACGGTTATGTTCGGTCAAGGTCTTACGCAGCTGATGTTCAGCGACCGGGTTGGCGACGGTGTCGGCTTCTTCTATCAGCTGATAGCCACATTTCTGATAAAACCCCAGCGTGTTGTCACGGGAATTGATGACAATATGCTTAGCGCCCTCATTGCGGGCCAGCTGCTCCAGCGCGTGGACGATGGCCACACCATGTCCTTCGCCGCGATGCTCAGGCGCTGAGGCCATAAAGCGGATCTGGCCTTCGTCAGGGTTGTTAAAGTGCACACGACCCACGGCAACGGCAGTGCCGGCGTCATTGACGACCATGCGATGGTAGCCGACCTGATCGTACTCATCCTGTTCCGAGCCACGCGGGCGCTGGAAAGGTTCACGCAAAACGCGATAACGCAGATCAAAATAGGTTTGCCAGTCGTGCTCGCTGGTCGGCGTGATCACCTTATACATAGGCTAGCTTTTCTCCGTATCAAGTAAAAAGGTGACGGGACCGTCGTTGGTCAGCGACACTTGCATGTCGGCCCCAAATTCACCGGTGGCCACGCTAATCCCTAGGGCTTTGAGCTCCTCCACGAATGCCAGATAAAGCGGTTCTGCCTGGGCAGGCGGAGCAGCACTTGAGAAGCTGGGGCGACGACCGCTATTGGTGTCGGCCGCCAGGGTAAACTGTGACACCACTAAGGCTTCGCCATTATCATCGCTGAGGCTGAGATTCATTTTATCGTCGGCATCGCTGAACATGCGATATCCGGCGACCCGGGCGGCCAGCTTGCGGGCCACCTGCTCGCTATCAGTCGGGCTGATGCCAAGCAGAATAAGCAATCCGTGTTGAATGCTGCCGACGGTATTTCCATTTATTTCAACTTGTGCTTTCGTCACCCGTTGCAGTAGCGCTTTCATCGCTGTCCTCAAAAAACTCTTCAATACTGGCGGTCAGTTCCGCTCCGATTAAAACAATGGTCCAAGATAAGAAAATCCACAGTAACAGAATCGGTATCGCCGCCAAAGCGCCATAAATTGCCTGATACGAGGGGAATGCTGCAATGTAGGCGGCAAACCCTGCTTTACTGACTTCGAACAAGATTGCCGCAAGCAAGGCGCCCCAGAAGGCATGGCGGACTTTAACGACGCGATTCGGAAGCATGACATACATCAGCATGAACGCAATCACTGAGGTCACAACGGGAATAAAGCCAAGTAAGGTGGTACGAAATCCGGACACATAAGTATCGGCGAAAGTGGCCAGAGAAATCAGATAAGAGCTGACCGCCATGCCGGAACCGATGAGGAGTGGGCCTAAGGTCAGAATCATCCAGTACACGGCCAGCGCGACTGCCACCCGGCGGCGCTTGGTATTGCGCCAGATACGGTTCATGGTGGCATCAATGGTGGAGATCAGGTTAACCGCCACCACGAACACAAACACCACACCAATGGCAGTCATGTCCGAGACGTTACTGACGAACTCGTTCAGGTAACCGGTGATCTCATCGCCGGAGGTCGGTAGCAAGTTGGCAAACAGATAGTCTTCCAGTTCCTGACGCAGGGTATCGAACATCGGAAAGGCCGAAAATACTGAGAACATGACCACCAGCAAGGGTACTAGCGCGAGCATGCTGACAAAGGTCAGATGGCCCGCGATGATGGTGACTTTGTCATCCAGACAGCGTTTTACAAAGTACTTGGCAAACTCGAACGCACAGCCAAGGCGCTTGCGCCAGCGTGGCGGTTTTACAGCAGGTTCCTGACTCATCGGTGTCCCTAATTTGCTTTCATTTGATACTACTATAATCCCAAACCGCTGCTCTTGCGTAAAGCTAGACAAGGTATTTATGTTTTCGCCGCAATGATTTAAGGAGAAAAAATGACCACAGACGAACAGTCGCATGTGCTTATCATTGGCGCTTCCGGAGGTGTGGGAAAGGCACTGGTCGAGCATTACCTCAATCAGGATTGGCGCGTCACCGCCTGGAGCCGCAACCCCATTGAGGTGACACATGATGCGCTGAGCTGCGTGCAAGTACAAGGTTATCAGCCCGCACAGATTAGCGACGCTCTGGCAGAGCTTGACGATGTGCAGGGCGTGATCAGTACCCTGGGGGTGCTGCACAATGACGACTTCATGCCGGAAAAACAACTCGATGCAGTGAATGCTGAGCAGCTTCAGGCCTCGTTTCAGGTGAATGCGATATTACCTATCCTGTTGCTGCAACAGCTGCTGCCGAAGTTGCCGCGCAAACAGCCCGCCTTTTGGGTGCAGCTGAGCGCCAAAGTGGGCAGCATTACCGATAACTATCTGGGCGGCTGGTACAGTTACCGGGCCAGCAAAGCGGCGTTGAATATGTTGCTGAAAACGGCGTCCGTTGAATTGGGCCGGAGTCACAAAAAGCTGGTGATTGCCGCCATCCATCCCGGCACGACGGATACGCAATTATCCAAGCCGTTCCAGGAGCGGCTGCCGCAAGATAAGCTCTATAGCCCGGCCAAGTCCGCCAGTCGCATCGCTGCGGTGATTGCAGATTTAACTACGGACGATAGTGGCAAACTGCTACACTGGGACGGAACCGAATTACCCTATTAGGAGGATCCGCCATGCGATGGTTAGCAGTAGCAGCGATGGTATTGACTGTGGCCGGTTGCCAGAGTGCGTATTACGGCGCAATGGAAAAAGTAGGTGTACACAAACGCGATATCTTAGTCGACCGCGTGGACGATGCGCGTGATGCCCAGGCGGATGCGCAGGAAGAATTCAAATCGGCATTGCAACGGCTGGATGAAATGCTGCAGCTTGATGGTGGCGAAATCGAAGCCCAGTACAACAAGCTTAACGACGATTATGAAGCCAGTAAGGCAGCCGCGGAACGGGTTTATGACCGCATTGAGGCCATTGACAGTGTCGCTCAGGATCTCTTTGATGAGTGGGCTGATGAGCTAGACGAATACAGTAATGATAGCTTGCGCAGGCAGAGTGAACGCTCACTGCGTGAGACGCAACGGCGCTACGCGAGCTTATTGCAAAGCATGGAGCGCGCCGCTGCCACCATGGATCCAGTATTGGACAAACTACAAGATAATGTGTTGTATTTGAAACATAATCTGAACGCTGCAGCAGTGGATGCGATTCGCGGTGAGTACCGCAGCTTGCAAACCGATGTCGCCGAACTGATCGAAGAAATGGAAGTCGCCATCGCAGAATCTGATGCCTTTATACAAGCTATGCAGGAGGGACGAGAATGAGTTTATTGATTATTGCTGGAAGCAGCCGTAAGGCTTCAATCAATCGCCGTTTACAAGAACGTTTAGCTGAAGTTGCTGAAAGTAATGGTGTGCAATGCTACATGTATCCACCAGCAGAACTCGACGCACCCATTTATAACGGTGATTACGAAGACGAGAACGGCGTGCCGAGCAATATACAGAAGCTGGCAACGGCGGTGAAAGAGGCGAGTAAAATCATCGTGGTCACCCCGGAGTATAATTCTTCAATCCCGCCGCTTCTGAAAAACGCGATCGACTGGAGCTCGCGTCTGGATACCAATCCATGGGCCGGCAAAACCGTACTGTTAGCTGGCGCTTCGCCGGGTCAGTTCGGTGCGATTCGCTCGATGAACGATTTGCGCGGCGTGTTCTGTAATCTGGACGCGTGGGTTGCCCCTGCGGTCGCCAGTATTGCGAAAACCGATGCCGATAAAATTGCCGAACTGGATACTGATTTTCTCAGTAAGTTTATGCGTCAGGGAGACTGAAAATGACCATGGATTGGGCTGCATTGCTGAACATCACGCCTTACAGCTGGGATGCCATCGGGACTGCGTTGTTTTGCGGGACCCTGGTTGGGCTTGAGCGGCAAATGCGCGGCAAGCCCGTGGGCATCCGCACCTCTTCTTTGATCACCTTAGGTACCTATTTATTCATTGTGGGTGCCAGTTCCATCATGACTGACGCCACTGATCCATCGCGTATTATCGGCCAGGTCATCACTGGTATCGGCTTCCTCGGCGCTGGTGTCATGCTGGCCCGCGACGGCATCGTGGTTGGCGTCACCTCGGCGGCAACCATTTGGGTGTTGGCCTCCGTTGGCGTGGCTATTGGCTTAGGTCATTTGGCAGTGGCGATGAAGCTGTCGGTGGTGGTGGTTGGCGTGTTATTCGGCGTCGACATACTGGAAGACTATTTTCAATCGCTCACCAGGGGTGTGCATCATAAGTACAAAGGTTGGAAAAAAAGCATTCGCAAGGACAAGCAGGGCTAAGCACCCTGCTTGCTAATCCCGCGCAGATAATTGTCGAGTCCACTGCGCGCAGCCGTCATCAAATCAAAGTACTGGGTATCCAGTAGCCAGTTATAAAACAAACCATCAATCAGTCCGAACATGCTGATCACCGTCAGACGCGGGTCAAGATCAGCAGCGACCGAACCCTGCGCTTGCGCCTGCTCGACCAGCTTCACGCACTCATCAATACACTCATTGCGACCACTCAGATGGCGCAAGTGAATAGGTAGTGTATCTTCAACGTATTCGCACTTATGGCAGAGAATATTAACCAATGCCTGCATGTGCGGATCGTTTTGCACCTGATGCACGATATTTAGACAACGCTCACGAAGCTGGTGCAATGGAGCGTTTTCGTGCTCCTTGCGCAATTCATCGCGCATCTCATCCACGGGTAAACTGACCCGCTCCATCAAGGCATGGATCAGGTCCAGTTTGTTCTCAAAATGATGGTAGATCGCCCCACGCGTAACCCCCGCGGCTTCTGCGACTTGCATCATCGAGGTATTGGAAACCCCGCGCTCACTGAATAAACGCTCAGCCGCATCAAGCAACTCGTTACGAGTCGTTAGCGCATCCGCTTTTGTACGTCGAACCACATTCCACCTCAACTTAGACAACTCGCCCACATTATACCCGATCACAATCAAACATTCATGTATGTATGTATAAGAAAGGGCAGCCCTTAAAATAGGAAGGGCTGCCCTTTCTTTGGGTGGGGATTGCGGTTGTAATTGGCGGGCAAAGGCCGCACATTATGGGTATACTGAAAAAAAACCGAGGAGTACGCTCATGAAAAACGAAATCGATCAAAGATTAGTTCTCGACGCTTATGAGAAAATCCACGAGCACGGCAAGGCCGAGCAGGGTAAGCACTCGCTGGAAGGTATCACCGCCTATACAGATCACGACGGCTACACGGTCTTCCTCGAGGGGCATAACGTGCAAATGCGTCTGGAGTTCCATAACAAATACCATTTAGATTACAGCACAACCCGTGATTACGATTTATTCATGCGCAAGCTGGAACAGATCAGCCGGGATTATCATAAGCCTGGGCGCGCTGATCCAGAGGAAGAGCATCATTGAGTACTAAGCCAGTTAGTCGCAAGAAAGCCTACAGTATTGCCGAAGAGGTCGCGCACGCCATCACCCACGGTGTTGGCGCCGTGGCCAGTATCGTCGGTCTGGTCGTGATGATCTTATGGTCAGCGGCTTACGGGGACACCTGGCACATCGTCAGTGTCAGCATCTACGGTGCTAGCCTGATTTTGCTGTACACCGCATCAACCCTTTATCACGCCTTTCCGTGGCCGCGAATTAAGTCGTTCTTCCAACACATCGATCATGCCGCAATTTATTTTCTAATTGCCGGAACCTACACGCCTTTTGCGCTCATTAATTTGCGTGGGCCCTGGGGTTGGACCCTGCTTGGGGTGGTCTGGGGCATCGCGATTGTTGGTGTTATTCTCGAACTGTCGTTAAGCGAGCGCAAAAAGTGGCTCTCATTAAGCCTGTATCTCGGCTTAGGCTGGATGGCAGTCGTCGCCATTAAACCTATGATTACCCATGTCGAAGTGGGCGGTTTAATGCTGCTTCTGGCGGGCGGACTGGCCTATAGTCTGGGCGTCATTTTCTACGTCTGGAAATCCTTGAAATACCACCACGCTATCTGGCATATGTTTGTACTCGCCGGCAGCGTGCTGCATTTCTTTTCCATCTTCTATTATGTGTTGCCCCATCCGGATCTTATCTAGTCATGCTGGTCCCGGTTAATCTGAAACTGCGCTGGTTTGCGATTTACGCGGGATTTGGCTTGCTGCTATCGTTGATCATCACCGCGGTTTTGACTCAGGTCGCGACCCGACAGATTGAGGAACAGGTAGGTACCAGTCTGGCCCACGTCGCCGAACAAATGGCGCACCAACTGGAAGAGGGAATGTTCGAGCGCCTGCGGGACTTGCAAACAGCCGCCAAACTCATCGAAGTACCGGAAACGGGCGCGCAGCAAGAGCGGCTGGAACAACTGATTCAGGCGCTCTATTCCAGTTATGAGAATTACGCATGGTTGGGTATTACCTCAGCCGACGGCGAGGTCTTGATTAGCTCAAACAACGTTCTGGAAGGCGCTGATGTTAGTGCCCGCCCCTGGTTTCAGGGCGCCATGCAGAATCCGTACTTTATTGGCGACGTCCACGGTGCGTTGCTACTGGAGAGCATTCTTAACCCTGATGGCGCGGAGCCATTGCGTTTCGTTGATGTTGCGGTGCCACTGAAACGTCCTGATGGCAGTATCTGGGGTGTCTTGGGTAGCCATTTGAATTGGGCTTGGGTACAGGAACTCGAACGTGTGGCCAAGCGTGGCTTATTCGATTTGCCAGAAGCCGAGATTATTATTGTGAGCTCTGAAGGTCAGGTGCTGCTTGGCCCAAAAGTTAACGATGACGGCCGGTTGCAACTGCGGCTCAGTGAGGCGGTAGCACGGCAGGGTCACGGCCTGCAGCAATGGCCAGACGGTGCAGAATATGTGGTCGGTTTAGCTGTTACCCGGGAGCGGCAGGCTTATAAAGGGCCAGAGTGGCAAGTCTGGGTACGCGAGCCAGCAACTGAGGCGTTTAAACCCGTGCGCGAGTTGCGTTGGCAAGCGGTTTGGATTGGCTTAGCGGTTGCTCTTTGTTTTGCTGGTATTGGTTGGCTCAGCGCCGGACGTATCGCACGACCTTACGCCGATATCAGCTCAAAGTTGGAGCACGAAGTCGCCAGTCGCACCGAGGAATTACGACGCACCAATGAGAAACTCGAACGGCTGGCAACCACCGATAGCTTAACGGGTTTGTTAAATCGACGGGCGTTGAT
Source organism: Pseudidiomarina terrestris (assembly GCF_030466405.1). Taxonomy (GTDB): domain Bacteria; phylum Pseudomonadota; class Gammaproteobacteria; order Enterobacterales; family Alteromonadaceae; genus Pseudidiomarina; species Pseudidiomarina terrestris. The sequence goes on from NZ_JAGGJF010000003.1 coordinate 125,030, forward strand.
TAAGCAAGCAAAACAGCTGCGAAAGCGCGCTGATCGGCACGGGCAAAATATTGCCGTAGTGATGATAGATCTGGATAACTTTAAGAAAGTGAATGACAGTTATGGCCACAGTGTTGGCGATAAGGTTTTAAAAAAACTGGCGAAGCTGGCAGGGAAACTGGTTCGCGAGGTGGATATCGTCGCACGATCTGGCGGGGAAGAATTTACCCTGGTGCTCGACGGCAGCGATGAGAAAAATGCCAAAGCGGTGACGCAACGGCTCGCAAAACAGTTACGGGAAGCTGAATTCAGCGCTGATGGAGAAACATTTACCGTCACCCTGAGTGCGGGCGTGGCCAGTTGGTCCTCAGACCAGGAGTTCGAAATCGTCATGGATAAGGCGGACGAGCTGCTTTACGAAGCGAAAGAAAAAGGCCGCGACTGTGTGGTCGCGGCCTTTGAATCTGAGTTGAACACCGAGGAAGCAGATTAAGCTTCTTTGCTGCGCCCAGCACGCTTACGATCGTTCTCAGTCAGCAAACGTTTACGGATACGAATCGATTTTGGCGTGATTTCGACCAGCTCATCGTCATCGATAAACTCAAGCGCTTGCTCAAGGGTCAGACGAATCGGTGGTGACAAGGTCAAGGCATCATCGGTACCTGAAGCACGTACGTTGGTCAGCTGCTTACCTTTCAAACAGTTCACCGTCAAATCGTTGCCACGGTTGTGGACACCAATGATTTGGCCTTCGTAAACTTCATCGCCGTGTGAGGCCATCAGTTTGCCGCGCTCTTGCAGGTTAAACAAAGCATAGGTCAGTGCTTTACCGGTCGCGTTGGAGATCAACACACCATTCATACGCTGGCCAATCTTGCCACCTTTATGCGGACCATAGTGGTCAAAGGTTTTGTACATCAGGCCTGAGCCTGATGTCAGTGTCATAAACTCTGTCTGGAAGCCAATCAAACCACGGCTTGGAACCATAAAGTCGATGCGCACGCGACCTTTACCATCTGGCGTCATGTTGGACATTTCAGCTTTACGGATACCCAGTTTTTCCATTACCGAACCCTGATGGATTTCTTCAATATCAACGGTCAGGTTTTCGAAAGGTTCAAGGGTAACGCCGTCTTCTTCTTTGATGATAACTTCCGGACGTGAAACGGCCAGTTCAAAACCTTCACGACGCATGTTCTCGATCAAAATACCTAAGTGTAATTCACCACGGCCCGAGACGCGGAAGCGATCCGGATTGTCGGTTTCTTCAACACGCAAGGCAACGTTGTGCATAAGCTCGTGTTGCAGGCGCTCAAGGATTTGACGCGAGGTAACGAATTTACCTTCTTTACCAGCAAACGGCGAGGTATTGACCTGGAAGGTCATGGTCACAGTTGGCTCGTCAACAGTCAGCGGAGGCAGAGCTTCAGCACTACCGGTCGCACAAATGGTGTCTGAAATTTTCAGTTCGCCTAGGCCAGTAAAGGCAACGATGTCGCCAGCGCTGGCGCCTTCAGTTTCGATACGGTCCAAACCAAGGTAACCGAAAACTTTACCTACTTTGCCGCTACGCTGTGAGCCATCAGCACCAATAATGGTAACTTGTTGGTTCACTTTCAACGTGCCGCGCTTGATACGACCGATACCGATAATGCCCAGGTAGCTGGAGTAATCGAGCTGCGAAACCTGCATCTGCAATGGACCGTCACGGTTCGCTTCAGGCGCTGCAACACGTTCGATAATCGTTTCGAACAATGGTGTCATGTCTGAGCTGGCATCCGCTGGATCCAGCGTTGCAAAGCCATTTAATGCTGACGCATAAACAATTGGGAAATCCAATTGCTCGTCGCTGGCGCCAAGGTTATCAAACAGGTCGAAAACCTGATCCACGGCCCAGTCAGGACGTGCACCCGGACGGTCAATTTTGTTGATAACAACAATGGGTTTCAAACCGTGCGAGAACGCTTTTTGCGTTACGAAACGCGTTTGCGGCATAGGACCGTCAACGGCGTCGACCAACAGCAATACTGAGTCGGCCATCGACAGTACGCGCTCAACCTCACCACCAAAGTCAGCGTGCCCTGGGGTATCAAGAATATTGATGCGGTAATCTTTGTAATCGATTGCGGTGTTCTTCGCCAAGATGGTGATGCCACGTTCTTTTTCCAGATCGTTGCTGTCCATTACGCGCTCTTCAGCGCCACCACGGCTTTCTAAAGTACCGGATTGCTGCAACAGCTTATCGACCAAAGTGGTTTTACCATGGTCAACGTGCGCGATGATCGCGATGTTGCGTAACTTACTGATTTCTGTGCTATTTAAAAACTTACTCATGAAGTAGATCTCAATGACAGGCCAAGCCTGTTGATTGGGGGGTGAAAAATGGGGTGGATTATACAGGTTTTTTGTACAAATAGCAGACGAAATATAATTCCGGCTAATTATTTAAAAGTTTGAGCAGGTCAGGCAGTGGCATGGGCCGGGCAAAGTAGAATCCCTGCAGCCGTTGCACGCCCATGCCGGCAAATATTTGCAACTGAGCTTCAGTCTCAATACCTTCTACAACAACCTTCTTACCCAGATAGGCGCAGAGATCAATAATCCCTTTGACCACGGCCTGAAGTTCAGTGTCTTGCGTCAGGCCTGCGGTAAAGGCACGATCAATTTTAATGACGTCGGCAGGCAGCCGGTTGAGGTACGACAGGCTTGAAAAGCCCGTACCGAAATCATCAATGGCGACACAACAGCCTAAGTCCCGTAAAGCCTGCAGTGATGCGATGGTGGTCTTGCCTTCACCGACAAAAATTCCTTCAGTAAGCTCAAGCGCCAGATTATCCGGTGCAATCTGATGATGGGTTAAGCGGCTTTGCAGGAGCTTAGCAAAGTTATAGCGCTGCAGCTGCGGCGCGGAAACATTGACCGAAACCTGTAAGTCGCGTAGTTGTGGGTGCTCATGAATATCGCGCAGCACCAATTCCAGTACCTGCTCACCCAATGGGATGATTTGCCCGGTATTTTCCGCAATCGGAATGAATTCGGCGGGGGAGATAAAGTTGCCATCATCCTCACGCCAACGCACCAGACTCTCCACCGCAACGATGGCACGGGTCTGGGTGTCGTAAATGGGTTGGTAATGAACTTCCAGGCCGTTGCGATCAAGGGTAAGCTGCAATGCATTTCGCAATTGCACCTGGCGTTGGTAGTCCTGTGCCATTTGTTCGACAAAGTGGCAGGATAAATTGCCGCCTAGTTGCTTGGCCTCATTCATGGCGATTTCCGCATGCTGCATCATGTTGGCCGCGTGGCGATCCTCGCCGTTACTGCGGACGGCTCCAACGCTGGCAGTCAGGTGCACCTCAATATTGTTAATATGATACGGCTTGCGCACCACCTCGATGAGTTGCTCGGCAATGACGTCGGCTTGCGGACTGGCCGAGCTTTCCAGATAAATCACAAATTCATCACCGCTAAAACGTGCTAACTGAGCGTTGCCTGGCGCAACTGTGCGGATACGGGCAGCGGTTTCCGCCAGAACCCGGTCACCCAGTCGGTGGCCGAGACTATCGTTAATGGGTTTAAAACCATCCAGATTTAGGAAGAATATCGCGCGGTGCAAGGCTGTGCTATCACGATCCCGCTGCTGCAGGTAGGCATTAAAGACATCGCGACGGAGTAAGCCGGTAATGTCATCGTGGCGTGCCAGATGACGCAGTTCATCTTGTTTTTCGCTCAGGCGCTGCGCGCTGTCTTCGGCCAGCGCATAGATAAGCACAAAGGCAAAGGTCAACCACAGCATTAACTGGTTCAACTGAGAACCGGTCTGGATCTGGGAATAATCACTTAACACACTGTAAAACCGAGCTTCACCGGCACCGGCAATCATTACGCTGTCAACAACGTGATGGGGAAAGCGTTGTATCAGCTGTTGTTCGGTTAGTATCTCATTTTTGTCATGCCCCATGGGTACCAGCAGGTCAGGCGCCAGTTGTAAATAGGTGCGCATGTCTGAGAAAGGATCCAGGTACTCGGTATGAATGACGCGATTGGCGTCGAGTAACATCACCACCCGAACAAGTTCGCCGGCAGGATGACGTACAGGAACGCCCTGCATAAAAATCGGATTGTCAGTGGTCAGCGAGGCTCCGCTGATGATGAGGTTGATGGAAAGGTCAATGGACTGTAACCACGCGTTAAAATCCGCCGATGACAGGAAGCCCCCGGCAAGGAAAGCGCTGCCGTAACCAACGGTTTCAATGGGCTGCAACTGCTCATTGTAAATGACAAAGCCACGAATAATGGCGAAGTCTTGCTGATAGGCTTCGGTGTCTTTGCGCAATACCTTCTGAAAGGTTTCGTCGTCCTCAACCTGAAGCAAGCGTTCACGCATGCGCTCTGCCAATTTACGTTGCTCGCTAAGCGTGGACTCGATCATGCTGCCGGTCATGGTAATTCGCGACCGAGCCGCATCACTGGCGGTGGCTAAGTCACTCAAGGTCAGTGCATACCAGACGCCGAAACCGGTTGCGGTCATCATAGCCAAGGTCACTATGGTGCGCTTGGACGTGCAATTACGATGCGTTGGGCCGTCACCGCGCCAATAGAGAATCGCCAGGGTCAGCGCGCCGAACAAAATCAAAATTGCGACCAGAGTTAAGGTCGGAAAACTCGCTTGCAGTGGGTCGAAGTTCGGCAGCAAGGGCAGCCCCCACAAACGTGCCTGTAAAAACACAAAAATAAGCAGGTCAAAAGCGACTACTGCGGGCCACAGGAAACGGGCGACCCGGCTGCCTGGGGGGAACAGGAACAGCGAGGCGGTGCTTGCCAGAGTTGCCAGAACCAATTCAATAGGAAGCGCCACCAGGCGTGCAGCAACAACGTAGTCGGCTATCCATAGTAAGCCCGCCAGCAGCACTAGCAACGCAGCACCCAAAATTCGTGCCATCAGCACGTTGCGGTACAGAACGGCTACCAAACCACAGCCAATTAAGGTGCTTGCCACAGACATAGCACCAGGGATCAAGGCCATTAAAAGCTGGTCTTGATAGGCTAGAAATTCGACGATACCGACGAGGCCAATAATGATGAAAAAGCTAGCGACGGCAATAGCGAATTTAGTGGCTGCTGAACGACTAAATAAGGTATACATGAGCTTTTCTTATAGGGTTGTTAAGGCAAAACTAGCACAGGATTCAGGGCTTGGGAATCGTTAGCAGCAAACAAACCTCACGCCGAGCTGGATCTTTAATTTAGAACATCCTAAAATAAGGCCATATGAAATTGGGTTGAGGATAACTAAATGAATAACTTAGCGCGCACGGGCCTGCTGGCCATCATCGCGGTCGCCGTTGGTTTGGCAGCGATAACACCCTTACAGGCTGAACCGGCACTGACCAAGGGATCAGCAACCGCCACCGAGCAACGACTTGCTGACTATCTGCAGTTGCAGGGGGTGGTCGAGGCCACGAACGCGGCCACCGTCTCGGCGCAGGTGTCCGGACGGGTTGAGCGGGTGTTGGTTGAGGTGGGTGATGAGGTTCCCGCTGGCGCGACTATTGTGACGATCACCTCCGTTGAACAGTACCAGCTGCTCAGTCAGGCTCAGTCGCAGTTCGCTGCCGCCAAAGCGAATCTTCTGGCTGCTCAGCAAGAGTATGACCGCGTGGAACGCTTGGTTACGCAAAACCTGTTACCTAAAGCCGAAGAAGATCGGGTGAAAGCCGCACTGGATACCGCTAAAGCGCAGCAAAAGAGCGCCGCCGCCGCGGTTGCCCGCGCCCAGGAGCAACTGTCCTATACGGAAGTCAAAGCGCCTTACGGGGGGCTGGTCAGTGAACGTCTGGTCGAGCCGGGTGAACTGGTGCAGCCGGGTACGCCGCTGCTGAGCGGTTTCGACCCTGAACAACTGCGTATTCATGTGGATATCCCCGCTACCTATGCGAGTGCTGCGGCAGAGTATCAGTGGGCGCGCGTGGCCGGCGTCGAACCGGTGGATTTTCAGGTGTTCCCAACGGCACATCAACAATCGGGCACCCAGCGCATTCGCCTGAACCTGCCGGCCAATACCGGCTTTTTGCCGGGCCAATGGCAGAGCGTGCAGGTGCAGGTGGCCGAACATCAGGGCATTGTTGTGCCGGCCAAAGCGCTGTACCGGCAGGGTGAGATGACATTAGTCAAACTTGCTGATGGCAGTTGGCGTGCGGTACGCACGGGCGATACCTACGGTGATCAGGTTGAAATTGTCGCTGGTTTAGCAGCCGGTGAGGTGGTCCAGTATGGCAACTAAGATGGGCATCGCCGGACGTCTCGCGGCCTGGGGTGAGCGCTCTCAAATCACGCCGTTGCTGGCGCTATTTGGCCTGCTGCTGGGACTGATGGCAGCCATGATCACGCCGCGGGAAGAAGAGCCACAAATTGACGTCACCATGGCGGATGTCATGGTGGCCTTTCCTGGCGCGCGCGCCGAACAAGTTGAGCAACAGCTGACTACACCACTGGAGCAACATTTTTCCCGCATGCAGGGCATTGAGCATATCTATTCAATGTCACAAGCCGGACAAGCACTGGTCACGGTGCAGTTTGCCGTGGGGATTCCCCGCGATCAGGCACTGGTGGAGTTGTTTGATACCCTGGCCGCCTGGCAACGAGAGCATCCGCAGACCAGCCAGCCCCTGGTGAAAGCCCGTGGTATTGATGATGTGCCTATTCTGGGGCTGACCCTGACCTCAACGGAGCTGGATTTAAAAGCCGTTGCCGATACCTTACGCGCGCCCCTGCAAAACGTTGCCGGTGTGCGTGATATCGAGGTCATTGGCGCCGAGCCCGAGCAGCTAAGTGTCACCCTGGATAATGCCGCGCTGGCGAAAGTCGGGCTCGATATTTCCCGGGTCGCGCAAGCGCTGGCCAGTCAGAATGTCAGTGCGCAGGCGGGCTACCGACTGGCGCAAAATCGTCAGGTGGCAGTGCAGGCCGGTGGTTTTATTGCCAGCGCACAAGAATTACGCGAGCTGATTGTGGCTGTGGTTGATGGTCGCCCGGTGCGCTTACAGCAGGTGGCTGAAGTCAGCAGCGGCGGCAACCGGCCCTCACGTTACGTCTGGTCCCGCTCCAAAAACGGCGAGGCGCAGCCCGCGGTCACCATGACGGTGACCAAAAAAGCTGGCGAGAATGCCGTCGATGTGGCGGCGCGGGTGCTGGATCGTTTAGCGACGCTCGAGCAGCAATGGCTGCCGCCAGCGCTGCAGGTTGAGGTGACCCGTAATTACGGCCAAACCGCAGACGACAAAGCCAGCAAGCTGATCCAAAAGTTGATCTTTGCCACCATTTCAGTGGTCGCGCTGGTGCTTTTCACGCTGGGTAAACGCGAAGCTGTGGTAGTAGGGAGTGCTGTGGTGCTGACGCTGGCGACGACGTTGTTCGCGTCCTGGGCCTGGGGCTTCACCCTGAACCGGGTATCGTTGTTCGCGCTGATTTTTTCTATTGGTATTCTGGTCGATGATGCCATTGTGGTGGTCGAAAATATCCATCGTCATCTGGCGCTGGGCAAGTCCCTCAAAGAGGCCATTCCCCCGGCCGTCGACGAGGTGGGCGGACCAACCATACTGGCAACCTTTACGGTTATCGCAGCGTTGCTGCCGATGGCATTTGTCAGCGGCCTGATGGGACCGTACATGAGCCCGATCCCGATCAACGCCTCGATGGGAATGCTGCTGTCGCTGCTTATCGCATTAACGGTCACGCCCTGGCTGGCGCGGCATGTGTTGCGCGATCCCGCTCCTCCTGGGCAGAGCGCTCATGGCCAGCCAGAGTCTGACCACCAGTCGCCGGCAGACAGCCGCTTACAACGGCTGTTCACAGCGGTGATGCAGCCGCTACTAGAGAGCCGTAAGCGCCGTTACTTGATGGGCTTTGCTCTGATCGCACTGATTATTGCCGTGCTAGGCCTGGCCGTGGTGCAGGCAGTGGTGATGAAAATGCTGCCCTTTGATGACAAGAGTGAAATTAAGCTGGTGCTGGACATGCCAGAAGATACCAGCCTGGAGCGGACGAATGCAGTACTGCTGCAGCTTGCGCAAAAGCTCGACGAAGTACCCGAAGTCACGGCGACGCAGATCTACGCCGGGACCGCCTCGCCGATTGGCTTTAACGGCCTGGTGCGGCAGTACTATTTACGCAGCGCCGCCTATCAGGGCGATATTCAGGTGACCCTGGCGGCGAAAGGTGAGCGTGAGCGGGCCAGCCATGAGGTAGCTCTGGCACTGCGGCCATTGCTTACACCTATTGTGACTGCCGCCGGCGGCCAGCTGAAAGTGGTGGAAGTGCCCCCGGGCCCACCGGTGCTGGCGCCTATTGTTGCTGAGGTGTATGGCCCCTCGGCCGCCGAACGAGAGGCCGCGGCCCGGCATGTGCAGCAGCAGTTGCAACAAACTGACGGTGTGGTGGATGTCGATACCACCCTGGTGGCTGCAGGTACCGAAGAGATCTGGCAAATCAATTATGCCCGCGCTACCCAGCTAGGTGTCCGGCCGCAGCAGGCCACGCAGGCCTTGCAAACGGCTTTGCATGGCTTGCCGGTGACCTATGTGGCAGTGCCGGATCAATTGCAACCGGTGCCGGTACAGCTGTATCTGCCAGCTGCCTGGCAGGGGCAACTGGCCCAGCTTGAGAGCCTCACCGTGACCAGCGAGCAGGGCGCTAGTGTGCCGCTGACCGCCTTCATTGAGCGGGTTGAAGTGCCACTGCAGCAGCCTCGCTTGCACAAAGACTTGCGCCCGGTGGTCTATGTGACCGCGGACATGGCCGGTGAACTCGATTCGCCTTTGTATGGCTTATTCGCTGCCGCAGGGACCATTGATCTGCCGCAGAGCTACATCACTCAGCCCAGTGAGTGGGATCAGGCCGCGGTCAAATGGGATGGCGAATGGCAAATCACCTATGAAACCTTCCGTGATATGGGGCTTGCCTACGCGGTCGGGCTGTTGCTGATCTACCTGCTGGTGGTCGGCCACTTTGGCAGCTACGGTACACCGCTGGTGATCATGGCGCCGATTCCGCTGACCCTGATTGGCATCATGCCGGGGCATGCGCTGCTCGGCGCGCAGTTTACCGCGACCTCGATGATCGGCATGATTGCGCTGGCCGGTATTATTGTTCGCAACTCAATTCTGCTGGTCGATTTTGTCCGCGAAGCAGTGGCCGCCGGCAAGCCGTTGAACGAGGCGGTCATTACCGCCGCGGCCGTGCGCACCCAGCCGATTGTACTGACTGCTATTGCCGCCATGATGGGCGCCTTCTTTATTCTCGATGATCCCATCTTTAATGGCCTCGCGGTGAGCTTGATTTTCGGTATCGCGGTGTCGACGGTACTGACGCTGATCGTGATCCCACTGCTGTATGCATCACTGCTGAAACGGCGTCTGGCAAAACAAAGCTAGACCCACCCCCGGTTTCAGCACTAAATCAACAGCTGCACTGTTCTAGTGCAGCTTTTTGCACTACAATGGTGCAAAAGTTAATGAAAGACCCGTCTGAGCCGCTACGCTAACCGGCACCCTTCACGGACGTAGAGTTAAGTGCCTGAATTAACGGGATAATTTAGAATTGGCATGGCGATTGCAATCTTTTTGGCCAGACGAACTATACTTTTTTGTTAACTGACATTCGCGATTCCGGAGGAACACATGTCGACACCACAAGACGTAATGAAGTTTATTGAAGAAAACGAAGTCAAATTCGTAGATATGCGCTTTACAGATACCAAAGGTAAAGAGCAGCACGTCACCATCCCGGTGTCGCAGATCGACGAAGACTTCTTCCAGGACGGTAAAATGTTCGATGGTTCTTCAATCAGCGGTTGGAAAGGTATTAACGAATCCGACATGGTGTTGATGCCAGACTGCGGCTCAGTGGTGCTGGACCCGTTCACTGACGAAATGACCATGAACGTGGTCTGTGACATCCTTGAGCCAGACACGATGCAAGGTTACGACCGTGACCCGCGCTCGATCGCACGCCGCGCTGAAGCTTATCTGCAAAGCGCAGGTATTGCGGATACTGCATTCTTTGGCCCGGAGCCAGAATTCTTCCTGTTCAACGACGTACGTTTCCACACGGACATGAGCGGCTCGTTCTACAAAATTGAAGCCGACGAAGCCAAGTGGAGCTCAGGTAAAGAGTACTCTGAAGGCAACATGGCACACCGTCCAAGCGTGAAAGGCGGTTACTTCCCGGTACCACCAGTGGATTCTGCACACGACATCCGCAGCACCATGAGCACCGTAATGGAAGACATGGGCTTAGTGGTTGAAGCGCACCACCACGAAGTAGCAACCGCTGGTCAGAACGAAGTCGCCACCCGCTTCAACACCTTGACCAAAAAAGCGGATGAAATCCAGGTTTATAAGTATGTGGTGCATAACGTAGCGCACTCTTACGGTATGACCGCAACCTTTATGCCGAAGCCACTGGTGGGCGATAACGGTTCTGGTATGCACGTACACATGTCACTGGCAAAAGACGGTAAGAACCTGTTTGCCGGCGACAAGTACGGCGGCCTGAGCGAAACTGCACTGTACTACATTGGCGGTATCATCAAGCATGCCCGTGCTATCAACGCGTTCGCAAACCCGGCCACCAACTCGTACAAGCGCCTGGTACCTGGTTTTGAAGCACCCGTGATGCTGGCTTACTCAGCGCGTAACCGCTCAGCTTCGATTCGTATTCCACTGGTTTCAAATGCCAAGGGCCGTCGTATTGAAGTACGTTTCCCTGACCCGGCAGCGAACCCGTACCTGTGCTTTAGCGCACTGCTGATGGCGGGCCTTGACGGTATCAAGAACAAGATCCACCCTGGCGACGCCATGGACAAAGACTTGTACGACCTGCCAGCGGAAGAAGCGAAAGAAATTCCGACGGTATGTCATTCATTGGAAATGGCATTGGAAGCACTGGATAAAGACCGTGACTTCCTGAAACAGGGCGGCGTTATGAGCGACGAAATGATTGATGCGTACATTGCGCTCAAGCAAAAAGAAGTCATGACCCTGAAGATGACCACACATCCAATTGAATTTGATCTGTACTACAGTGTCTAATTCACAGGTTGTGATGACCCACTAAATCTCTCTAAGGAGGCGAAGCGATGCAACCGTTCTTACGCACTTTACTAGCCGTACTAACGTTCGTGAGCCTCCTGTTGGTGGGCACAGACAGCGAAGCTCAGGTTTATCGTAAAGTATTAGAAGACGGCACCGTGATCTACACCGATCAGAAGCAAGAAGGTGCCGAACGTATCAACATCAATACCGTCACCAGCGATTTTGCGCCAGTGACGCGTACCCAAACTGAAACCTCTGACGACGAAGCCAGCGATGCTGAGCAACAGGTCGAGGCCAGTGTCGAAATTGTCAGCCCCGAACATGAAGCCACCGTCCGCGACAATCGTGGCCGGATGAATGTGGCATGGGCGGAAAGCGTACGTAATGTTCGTGGTCGCGTCAGCTTCAAGCTCTTCGTCGACAACCAAGTGGCCTACGAAGGTCCTGCCTCCGGGGTTAGTCTGGAAGGATTAAACCGCGGCGAGCATCGCCTGCAGGTACGTATGTACAGTGAGCAGGGCGCAGAGCTGGCACGTTCTGACACCACAGTGATCTATATGCATCAGGCTAGTATTTACAATCCAGCCCTGAATAACAACGCGGGTGGCACGAGTGGCCAAAACTGATTGCACCAATGTGGTGCAACCAGATTGGGATCAGCTGCTCACCGGTATTGTGCAGCTCGATGAGCAGCTGCATATTCGCTACATGAACGCTGCGGCCGAGACCATGCTCGATGGTAGTCGCAAACGCTTACTTGGTACCCCTTTATTCAGTCTGTTCAGTTACAGCTCACTGGAACCCGAAGTGTTACGTCAGGCGTTACGTGATCAGCAAAGCGTTTCCGATAGCGACGTTACCTGGATTTTCCATGATGGCCAGCGCGTCACCGTCGAGTTTGTGGCCCAACCCCTGACCCGGAAAAGTGATACGGGACAGGTACTGGTTGAATTGCGTCAGGTGGACCAAATCCGTCGCATCAACCAGGAAAACTCGCAGCAGCAACAGTTACAGGCGGCCCATAGTATTGTCCGCGGGCTGGCGCACGAGATTAAAAATCCCCTTGGCGGCCTGCGCGGCGCAGCGCAGCTGCTGGCGGGCGAACTCGAAGATAAACAGCTGCACGATTACACCGATTTAATTATCAGTCAGGCCGATCGGCTGCGCAATCTGGTTGATCGCATGCTCGGCTCGCACGAATTGCCCGAGCGCACCGCGACCAATGTACATGAAATTATCGAGCGGGTGATTGCCGTGGCGCAACTGAGCGCCCCTCCGAACATTAGCTTCCGGCGTGATTACGATCCCAGTTTGCCGGAACTGACCATGGCCGCTGACGGCATTGAACAGGCGCTACTGAATGTCGTAATGAACGCCAGTGAAGCCATTGCCGATGACGCTGCCCAGACTGGTGGAGAGGTCATCGTGCGCACCCGTGTGCTGCATCAGCAGACGCTGTACGGGCAGCGCTACCGGCGCTGTGCCGTGATTGAGGTACAGGACAATGGTCCGGGCGTGCCAGCGCAACTGAAAGACACGCTATTTTACCCCATGGTCAGTGGTCGTGCCGGCGGCACCGGGCTTGGTCTGGCCATCACCCAGAACGTGGTGCACCAGCATGCCGGCAAAATAGAAGTTTTATCCGAGCCGCACTGTACGCGGTTCCTGTTGTATTTACCTTACATTGAGACGCGTTACAGTAACGGAGCAACCCATGTCACAAAGTGAGCAGCCGGTCTGGGTACTTGATGATGACAGCTCGATCCGCTGGGTGCTGGAGCGGGCGTTGCAGCGGGCCGACATTGACAGTCGCAGCTTCGCCGACGCCGCGAGTTTGTATGAAGCGCTGGAGCAGAGCCAGCCCCAGGTGCTGTTAACAGATATTCGGATGCCCGGCGATGATGGCCTGGCGGTGCTGCAGTACGTGCAGGATAAGTTTCCGCAATTGCGGGTGGTGGTGATGACCGCGCACTCCGATTTAGACTCCGCCGTCAGTGCCTTTCAGGGCGGTGCCTTCGAATACTTAGCTAAACCTTTTGATCTCGATGAAGTGTTGCGGACCTTGCGTCGCGCCATGCAGGCTCCGCAGCAAAAGTCATCCACAGAAGGGGCAGCCCCTGCCGGATTAGTCGGCGCGGCCCCCGCCATGCAGGATGTGTTTCGTGCCATCGGGCGGTTGTCGCAATCCAGCGCCACGGTGTTGCTGACCGGAGCCTCGGGGACAGGTAAAGAACTGGTCGCCCGTGCCCTGCACGAACACAGTCCACGTAAAGGTAAGCCCTTTATTGCATTGAACATGGCGGCGATCCCCGGTGATTTGATTGAGTCTGAGTTATTTGGCCATGAAAAAGGTGCCTTTACCGGCGCCACCCAGCGCCGCCGCGGGCGTTTTGAACAGGCAGACGGCGGCACGCTGTTTTTAGATGAGATCGGTGATATGCCCCTGGCCGTGCAAACCCGTCTGTTGCGGGTACTGGCGGAAGGGCAGTTTTACCCAGTGGGCAGCTATGAGTCGGTGCGCGTCAATGTACGCATCATCGCCGCGACCCATCAGCAGCTGGAACAGCGCGTCGAAGAGCGCAGTTTCCGTGAAGATTTGTTTCACCGGCTGAACGTGATCCGCCTGCAATTACCCACTCTGGCCGAGCGTCGCAGCGATATTCCGCAACTGGCTCAGCACTTTTTGCAAAAAGCCGCTGAGGAGCTCAATGCCGAGCCCAAGCAACTGACCGCCGCCGCTGAGGCACGCTTGCAAGATGCCGACTGGCCGGGCAATGTCCGCCAGCTCGAAAATACCTGCCGCTGGCTGACGGTGATGGCACCCGGGCGCTGGGTCGATGTTGCGGATTTACCCGCAGACATCAGTTCAGTACCGGCAGTCAATGCAACAGAGGCGACCGCAGACGACTGGGAAGCTGCCGTACGCAGCTATTTGCAACAGCGCCTGGACAATGATGAAAACGACATTCTGACGCAGCTGACCGAGACTATCGAACGGATGGCGATCGATCTCGCGCTTACCAGTACCAATGGCCATAAACAGCGGGCTGCAGAAAAATTAGGCTGGGGTCGAAACACCCTTACCCGGAAGCTCAAAGAGTTGGTAAAAGAAACGTAAATACACTATCTATTTAAGTACGTCTTTACATAATGCTTAGTCTGTAAAGCTAACAATAACAACACAGGGACACTTATGAGCAAATTGCTACTTGTTGATGACGATGCTGAACTGAGCAGTATGTTGGAGCAGATCCTCACCAAGGAAGGTTTTCAATTAACGCTCGCAGCAGACGGGGAAACCGGTCTGGAACGCGCGTTAAGCGGGTCTTACGACCTGATATTGCTCGATGTTATGTTGCCCGGAATCGATGGTTTTCAGTTGCTGCAACGACTGCGCCAACAAGCGCGCAACACCCCGGTACTGATGCTGACCGCGCGTGGTGACGACGATGATCGGGTGGCGGGACTGGAGCTAGGGGCCGACGATTACCTGCCCAAGCCGTTTTATCCGCGTGAGCTGGTGGCCCGAATCAAAGCCTTGCTGCGCCGCACTCCGGCAACCAGTGTACGACAGGAAGCCACAGAATTTGCTGGTTTCTATGTCGATCCGACCCATAATAAAGTCACCTGCGATGGCACCGAGCTGGAGCTGACCCCAACGGAATTTGATATCCTGCGCACGCTGGTCCGTGGCGCCGGTGAAGTGATCAGCAAAGACCAGCTATCTGTGGCAGCGCTGGGTCGCTCGCTGGCCCCTTTTGATCGCAGCCTGGATGTTCATATCAGTAATATCCGCAAGAAACTTCCAAGCGAGCCGGAGCGTATTCAGACCGTACGTGGCCGTGGTTATCGCATTCTGCATAAGTCTTAACTCAGGGCACTTTTTAAATGCGTTGGTACCACTCGCTCTCACTGCGACTATTGTTGCTGTTTTGGGTGCTACTGTTCGCAGTGGCCAGCAGTGGTTACCTGCTGGCCTTGTGGTTTAGCAAACCCATTGCGCCTGAGCCGGTGCCGACCGCAGTGCAGGAGTCACTGGCACCACTGCTGTCAGAGGTAGCGACTTTTCGGTCGCTGACGCCGGGTCGTCTGCTGGCCGGCGACTATCGGGTGGCGGCAAGCCTGGCCCCCTCAGGCAAGGAGCGGCTGCAACTGGATCGCACTCTGGGCATGAATTACCGTGCCACCCTGATGCGTCAACTCGAAGCCGAGCAACCGCAACAGCTGCCGCTGGGCAACCTGATGTTGCTCGGTCCCTTCCAGCTGGAAGACTATCGGATTCTGATCACGCGTCCCATTACCCCCGGCGAACGTCAGGAGCAAGTGCTGACTGAACGCGAGACCCAGCGGGTGCAAACCCTGGCATTGCTGGTCGGAAGTTTGGCGATCTCAATTTTACTTGGTGCCTGGCTGGTGATGCCGCTGCGGCGTCTGACCCAAGCCACCCGCGAAATTGCTAAAGGCAGCGAGAACCCAGATTTACGACGGTTACCCAAACGTAATGATGAGCTGGGCGAGCTGGCGCGGGCGCTGGCGACCACCGCCTATGATCTGGCCGTATCCCGCGATGCTCAGCGGCGCTTATTGTCGGACGTCTCCCATGAGCTGCGCTCGCCGCTGGCGCGGATGCAAGTGGCATTGATGCTTAGTCAGGAGCAGGATTCGCCGGAGCAACAAGCCAATCACATCGACCAGCTGGGGCGTGATCTGGAGCGACTCAGCACGATTATTGAGCGCATTCTGTCGTTGTCACGGCTGGAAAACGGCTTGGTGCAGCTGCAAACCGAGCAGGTGGACATCCGTCGTCTGGCGACGCAGCTGATCAAAGACTTACGTTATGTGAACGCCAGTCAGGGTCAGCGCGTACAATTTCAGGGCGATGGCGTATGGCCGGTCAGCGAAAGCGATCCCGAGTTACTGCGGCTGGTGATCGAGAATCTGGTGCGCAACGCTTTGCAGTACAGCGATGACGATGTCGAAATCAGTTGTCAGACAACCAGCAATGACTACACTATTATCATTCGCGATCACGGACCAGGCGTTCCGGATGATCAACTCAGTCAGTTGTTTACGCCCTTCTACCGTGCCGATCTCTCCCGCAACCATAAAGCCGGTGTGGGCCTGGGAATGGCGCTCAGTTTGCGCGCCGCAGCAGTATTAGGTGGCACCATCAGCGCACGCAATCACCCTGAAGGGGGCCTGGAAGTGGCAGTGAATTTGCCGCTATCAGAGCCGGGAAATGGTACTGAGCAGAACGGTAAAAGCTAGGCAAGTCACCGCTCAGGAGCACAGCAGTGCATGACGATAATAAAACAGCGTGGCAGTCGTTCTATGACGATACGGTCATGCCGTACTGGTATAAATATGCCGAACAGCGCTATCTAAAGCGTCCGCATGAGATCAACTTATGCTATTACCTGGTCTGCCCACCTGATGCAAAAGCGTTGGTGCTGATCAGCCCGGGCCGCATTGAAGGTGCCATTAAATACCCGGAGCTGGTGTGGGAGCTCGGCCAGCAAGGCTACGCCGTGGCCATTCTTGATCACCGCGGACAGGGCTTTTCCGATCGTTTGACTCCCAACCCACACAACGGCCATGTGCATCACTTCGATGATTTTGTCGATGACTTCGCCGGCTTTGTGCGGGCGACGGAACAACAGCTGCTGGAGCATTACGGCAAGCCTTTGCCGCTGTATCTGATCGCCCACTCGATGGGCGGCGCCATCGCGGCACTGTATCTGGCGCGTTACCCGCATGAGGTGAAAGCGGCGGTGCTGTCATCGCCCATGTTCGGAATTCAGACCGGTTGGATCCCGCACTGGCTGGCCGTGGCCATCACCCGCACCGGAGCCGCGTTGAACCAGCTTATCGCTCCGCAAACACCCTGGTATTTTCCCGGAACTGGCGACTATGTGGAAACACCCTTTGCCAAAAATGAGCTGTCGCATAGCGAAGCACGCTACCAGACCTTTCGTGCACATTACCGTGAGCATCCGGAAGTACAATTAGGTGGGCCCACCTTTCGCTGGATCGCTGAAGCGCTGAGTGCGGCGCGACGCGCCATTGGCGAGGCCGGGGATATTCATATTCCGGTGCTGGTGGTGCAGGCCGGCGGTGATACGGTCGTGGACGCCGCGGCGCAGCGCGAATTTGTCTGTGCACTCTCCCATCCGCAGAGCCAGGTGATGGTGGTCGCTGACGCCAAGCACGAGATCTTTATTGAAAGTGACGCCTACCGCGAGCCTGTGGTCAATCGCTTGTTGAGCTGGTTCGCCGGCGAGCGGGCACCACAGAAAGTGGATCCATGTGAATAATCACATCGGTCTCGGGAAACAGCTCGTGTAGTTCGCGTTCGGCGCCATCGGCAATATCGTGGGCTTCGCGCAATGATAAATCATCGTCTAACTCAACGTGGCATTGGATAAAGCGCATCGGGCCGGAAGCGCGGGTGCGCAGATCGTGCCAACCATGAATGCCCTTGGTCGACTTTAGCACCGCCACGATTTTGTCTTTGTCCGGCTCCGGTAACTCCCGATCCATTAGCCCCTGAAAGGCTTCCCAGCCAATGCGAATGGCGCCATAGGCCAGATAAATGGCAATTAAAATGGCAAACAAACTGTCCGCCCAGTACCAGCCATAAGCGCTTAATCCCAAAGCGACAATAACCGCACTATTGAGCAACAAGTCCGATTGAAAATGCAGGTGATCGGCGGCGATGGCCTTGGACTCGGTATGCTTGACGGCAACCCGCTGCAACACCACTAACGCCAGGGTCAGGGCAATGGCGAAAATCGACACGTAGATACCCAGGGTGGGTTTGCTCACACTTTCGCCTTGCCACCACTGCTGTGCGCTGTGCACCAGTAGTAGTAAGGCAGAGCCGGTGATCAGTGCCGACTGCACCAGCGCCGCCAGCGATTCGGCTTTGCCGTGGCCAAAGCGATGCTCGTGGTCGGCGGGTTGCAGGGCATAACGAACCGAGAAAAAGGTAAACAGCGACGCCAGCGTATCGAGCATGGAGTCGGTGGCCGAGGCCAGCATACTTGAGGCATCGGTGCTGATCCAGGCCCAGAGCTTCACAATCACCAGGGTCAGAGCGACGCTGACCGACGCGCGGGTGGCAAGCTTGACCCAGAAACCATAATCGCGGGTTTTACCCATCGGCGGCTGGGTGTGCTTTGGCTCTATCACCTAATCACCTCCGGCGAAATCATGTTGGCGCCAGGCCTCGTAGCTGATGATGGCCACCGCATTGGCTAAGTTTAGTGAGCGATTGTTGGGCATCATCGGAATACGAATGCGGTGCTCACTATCAAACTGGGCCATCACGTCATCGGGCAGGCCACTGGTTTCCGAACCAAACAACAGAACCGACTCGTCCGCATAACTGGCATCGGTATAGCTGCGACTGCCTTTGGTGGTACAGGCAAACATCGGGCGGGCGCCCATCGCTGCTTTGAAGGTGGCAAAGTCGGGATAACGCTTCACATTACTTAAATCATGGTAATCGAGGCCAGCGCGGCGCAGCTTCTTCTCTTCAAAGTCAAAACCCAGCGGTTCAATCAGGTGCAGCTGGCAGCCATTATTGGCGCTCAGACGAATGATATTGCCGGTATTGGCCGGCATCACCGGCGTGTGTAAAGCAATGTGAAACATGCAACAGCGTCCTTGTAAGGGTTCTTCAGCAGCCGCTCGGTTATCTGGCGGCGCGCACCGGATTGGGTTCAGGTGGCAGATTAAGATGCAGATAACCCCGCCGAATCATTTCCTCGGTATAGATGTCGCGAATGGCACCCGAGGTGACCAGTTCGCGAAATTGCGCATCAAACCAGTCACGCAAACGAAAGCCGCGCGGCGTCTTCTGAAATGCCACGTGTACGGGCAGCGCGTCGCGTAATTTTACCATGCTATAGGGAGAATTGGTCCAGTCCGGCACATTCTCGAGGTAACCTACCACTGCCCCCATACGGCCCATATCCAGCATGGCGAAGCAATCCAGGTGGCTGTCAGCAGAGTAGTAGCTTAAATCCGGCGACAGCATTTGCTCATATTCGTAGCCGGCGACATGACACACGGGGCGCTGCAACGTACCCGCCTCGACCGCTTGCATGTCTTCGGCAGTGGCGGTGAACACGTACAGCGGGTTGTCAAAATCCAGATGATTGCGCGAGACAATGGTATTTTCAGGTGTCTGCTGACCTAAGGCCCCGACCAGTGCATCGAACTTGTTGTCGTCCAGCCCACGGTAGGCACGACTAAAGGTATTGGCATGCAGGTCAAGCTCGGAGGCCACGGGGGCGAAAACCTGCTCCATCACCTGCCAGTAGGCGCCTGAACCATCGGCTTCGGTGTATTCTGGCCACAGACCTGCGGACAAACGCACAGGACCGAGCTCCGGGCTTTCGTCAAAGCCGAGAGTGGTGCGAATTTGCGCGTTATTTTCCTGTAGGATCTCCAGTATCCGGCCGCTGTCGAGCATGTCCTCTAGAATCGCCTCCAGTTGCGGCACCAAAAAGGCGTACTGCTGATGCAGGAAGTGATAGCCAGTATTGCGCTTATAGGGCACGAAGATGGTGTAGTCGTTGATGGAAGCGAGCTGTTCGGCTTCAAAGTCATTCAGCAAAATGGCATCGACGCGGTCGTTGTCATACAGCAGTTCAAGCTGGGCGATATCCACCGCCTGAATGCTGGGCATGTCGATGGCGCGGTCTTGCAGAACCTCTTCTACGGACTGCGTGCCCGCGATGTACGCGAAACTATCGATGTTATTAAAGCCACACAGACCGCACTCGCGACGATCGGCGACCATCACCACTTCGGAATCAAACAGTGGAAAGTCGACCCGGACCAGGTTGGTGTACTCATCATGCAAGCGTGGGATCCGACCCAGTTCGCCGGCAATACGGCCCTTGTTGGCCTCGGTTAAGCTACGATTGCGCGGCATCGCCTCAAAGCGCAGCTTAATGCCCAGGCGAGCGTAGGCTTCAGTGAATAGCTGCACCACAAAATTTGCCGTTGGCGAGGGATCCGCAGCACGGAAGATAAGCTCATCAGGCATCTTGTGTGGGTCATCTTGCGCCGTGAGCTGGGGGCTGTAGAACGCGCAGGTGGCGGCCAGAAAAATAACGATGGCAAAGCGAGAATAGTGCAACTTTACGGCCTCTACAGGGGTCTATTAAGTACGATCGTACGTGCAACGATGCAGAGCACGGCATATGACAAAGAGTATAGCAGCTCGGTTGCTGATGAAAAGGTGTTACAATGCCGCGCACAACGCAAGTCAGTTAGGAGTAAGTACATGCGGACATCTATTTTAACCACTTGTCTGGCGCTGGTTGCCGGGGTAAGTGCCAGTCTTTCTTCGGGCGCAACAAGTGCTCAGGAACAAAGCGACAGTGATTTTTTCCCGTTCATCGCCATCGGTGAGCCGCTCGAGGTGTGCTCGAGCATGGCATGGCAGCGTTGTAACGAGACTGATTGGATCGATACCGACGCCATGCGTTCGGATCGCTATGTCAATCTGAGCTCGGCCTACGTCGAGCGCTTACTGGATGATAAAAACTGGACGCCGATGCGTCGGGATGTGCGCGATGACTTGCGCGAAGCCCTGGATCTGCTGCATCAGCGCATGAAGCAGGACGTGATCTCTGAACGCGTGTTTCTGGAAGAGTTTACCCGCCGGGCCACACGCTACATGTACGATCAGCTGTCCGAGCGCGAATGGAACATGATCATTGATTATCTCGAAATGCGCGTGCCAGATGATGTCAGCTATGGCGTGAATCTGGCGGCCACCAAGGACGGCGTGCAGCCGGAGTTGCTGCGTCACGTCGTGTCGCAAGCACGCAAAGTGAGCGCTGGCGAGACGCCCCATGTACTGGTACTTACCGCAGGCCAGCGCGACAGTCTGGATAAGGTCAATTATTACCTGCAGAGCTTTGCCGCAGCCGGTGCGGATGCCTCATGGCTGCCACTGGATGCTGCCGTATTAGCGGCACGTGGCGCAGACGCTTGTGAAGAGTTAGATGATTACCGGGAAACGGTGATGGATAGTTACCGCCGGGATATCGTGCATGCCGACCTGCATCTGCGTCAGCTGGCTTTCTGTGAGGCCGATGACGCCGTAGACGCGGTGCGTAGTGCCGACGCTATCTATATTGCCGACGGCTCGCCGGATCTGTTGCGGCCGTTGTTTGTCACGCAACTGAATGAGCCGAACAGCTTCGCCATTGGCATCGCAGAACGTGTTGCCGAAGAGCAGCTGGTGGTCGCCGCGGCCGGTGCAGCGGTGAACGTGATGACCAGTAAAGCCATGATTTCAGCAGGCACCAGCCGTGAAGCCTTAAAAGATGGCGCCCACTCGGCGCGGATGCCGGGCTACGGTTGTGGTAAAGACGATACCTGTCCGCGCGGCTTAAATGAAAACAGCACCACTTATCATCCACTCGGTGGCGCCGGCCTATTCCGCTGGGCGACACTGGATAACCAGGTGGGTGAGGAAGGTCGCCATGGACGTTTGTTGCGCGTGGCCGCGACGAATCGAGTGCCGATGGCCGTGGGAATTGACGCGTCGACGGCGCTGTTGGTGAACCTGAAATCAGGCGACTTTAAAGTGGTCGGTGAGCGTGGTGTGTTTTTTGCCCTGGGTGCGCAGCAGAATGAACGCGCGGTCGCGGCCAGCTTTCATTATCTGATGGCAGGCGCAACGGGTACCCTGAGTGGCAACGAGCTGACCAACGTCGAGCTGGCCGATAGCGCCAAAGTAGTGCAAGAAGACCCAACCACCAACTTCCTCGATGGCCGCGGCATGTACGATGCCTTGCGCTTATTGTGTAACGAGCGTGAGAGCATTGAAGTGAAGCAGGAGCAGTTCGTGCTGACCTTACTCGGTGGCGAGAGTGTGACCACGCAAAAAGCCGGTGCTGAGTGTCAGGTCATGAACGCGCGCATTGGCATGCAATACGCGCCGTCCAAATCGTTCTAAGATGCGTGCTTAACGTACACCGTATTTAGCGCGATACGCCGTAACAGCCTCGAGATGCTCAGCCAGCTCGGGGCTTTTTTCTAGGTAGCTGATGACATTGTTTAGCTTAACGATACTGATCACCTTGGTATTAAAATCCTGCTCAACTTCCTGAATGGCACTGAGTTCGCCCTGGCCTTTTTCCTGGCGATCCAGCGCAATCAACACGCCGGCGAGTTCGGCATTGTTGGCGCTGACGATGTCCATGGATTCACGGATGGCGGTGCCAGCGGTGATCACATCATCCACCAACATGACTTTGCCGGACAGTGGAGAGCCCACCAGATTACCGCCTTCGCCGTGGTCTTTCTTTTCTTTACGGTTGAAGCAGTAAGGCACATCTTTCTGGTAGCCATCGTACAGGGCAATGGCCGCCGCGGTGGCAATGGGAATGCCTTTGTAAGCCGGGCCGAAGAGCACATCATAGTCGACTGTGCTGTCCTGCAACGCGGCAGCATAAAAGCGGCCGAGCTTGGCGAGGTCTGAGCCATGATTGAACAGGCCCGCATTAAAGAAATAGGGGCTGGTGCGCCCGGATTTCAGGGTAAATTCACCGAATTTCAGCACGCCACGGGAAATGGCGAACTCAATAAAGTCTTTTTGGTAGTCTTTCATTCGTGCCTCTTATGCCTCTCTTATGCCTCTTATACAAGTTATGCCAGCGCTTGCTTTTGCAGGTCCATAAGTTCGCGGATGGCGTGACGCGCCAGTTCCAGCATTTCATTCATTTCATCGAACGAGAAAGGTTCGCCTTCGGCGGTGCCCTGAACTTCGATCAGTTTACCGGCTTCGGTCATGACTACGTTCATGTCGGTTTCAGCTTTGGAGTCTTCCGGGTAGTCCAGATCGGCAACGGGGTGGCCGTTGTACATGCCAACGGAAATTGCTGCGACCAGACCTTTCAGCGGGTTGGTTTTCACCATGCCCTGCTTACGCATCCAGTTCAATGCATCGACCAGCGCCACGCAGGCACCGGTGATAGATGCAGTGCGGGTACCGCCATCGGCCTGCAACACATCACAGTCGATGGTAATGCTGTTCTCACCCAGTGCCGCAAGATCAACGCAGGAGCGCAGTGAGCGACCGATGAGACGCTGGATCTCGACCGTACGACCGCCTTGTTTGCCGCGTGCGGCCTCGCGATCCATTCGCGTGTGCGTGGAGCGTGGCAGCATGCCGTACTCTGCAGTGACCCAGCCCTGGCCTTTGCCCTTAAGGAACCGTGGCACACCTTTCACCACGCTGGCGGTGCACAACACCTTAGTGTCACCGAATTCAATCAGCACTGAACCTTCGGCGTGACAGGTGTAGTTGCGGGTAATGGTCACCGGACGAATTTGCTGGGCAGTACGACCACTTGGACGCATAGGCTGGCTCCTTTAACTGGGAATAAGCTGTAAGTAATTTGGGCGGCGATTATATCAGATGTGGATTTGAAATTCTGTTGCTACTGCTATTGGCCTTACAGACTTCTCATGCTTTTCCATTTTCACTAAGCCGTAATGTGACATGGTTTTCAACGAGCGCGAGAGATTGCTGGGTGCGCGGCCTGAGAGTGTAGCTAGTTCTTTCAATGACTGAGGTTCTTTATCAGCGATCATTTTAAGCAATTCGCGATTTTGATCAGACAAAACCTCGGCAAGCGATCGAATTGAGGGAAACCACACTCGCGGTTCATCTTCGGTTGGCTTAACTTCGCCCTTTGCAATAGCAATGAGACGTGCACGAATTTCAAGCTGTGGTTTAACACCAATATGTAGGATTGACATTAATGCATCTCCTTTATGAACGCGTCAGCCAAATCCAACAACGTATCTAGAGTATAATCCACATCCATGCGAATATCACCTGATGATAATTATTTATAACTGATCCATTCAATCACTTTTGCAGAGAAACACCGAACGTCAAACTTTATAGGTCTTTTGCTAATGTTGTTGCGAGCTAAATTTTGCCTTGCGCCAAACAATGCTAAACTAGCGTCAATTCAAGTTAAGAGAGCATTATTATGATCCAAAGCATGACCGGATACGCGCGCCACGAACTGAAAGCCGAATGGGGAACAGCGACGTGGGAACTGCGATCAGTGAATCAACGTTTTTTAGAAACCTACTTCCGTTTGCCTGAGCAGTTCCGTTCGATGGAGAACATGCTACGTGAGAAGCTGCGCAAGCAATTGCAGCGCGGCAAAGTCGAGTGCAACCTGCGCCTCAATATCGAACAGAAAGTCGAGGGCGGCTTGCAGCTGAACGAAGAGCTGGCGAAAAGCGTGATCTCCAGTGCCAACTGGGTGTCCAACCAAAGCTCATCGTCTTACCTGAACCCGCTCGACGTGCTGCGCTGGCCAGGTGTGGTTGCGCAAAGCGAGGACGACGTGGATGCGATTCAGGCGGACGTCATGGCCGCCTTTGATACAGCCGTTGCTGAATTTATCGATAATCGCGCCAGCGAAGGTAAAGCGCTGGAGCGTCTTATTGAAGAGCGTCTGGAAGGTGTCTCTGAACAATCTGCTTTCGTGCGTAAGCGTATGCCAGAAGTGCTCGAGTGGCAACGTGAGCGCTTACTCACTCGTTTAGAAGATGCCAAGGTTGAACTTGACCCGCAGCGTCTGGAAAGCGAAATGGTGATGCTGGCGCAAAAAACCGATGTCGCTGAAGAGCTCGACCGTCTCGACACCCACGTCGTCGAAACTCGCAAAATCCTGCGCAAAGGCGGAGCCTGCGGCCGTCGCCTCGACTTCATGATGCAAGAGTTCAACCGCGAAGCCAACACCCTTGGCTCCAAGTCCATCAACACCGACATCACCACCGCCGCCGTCGAACTGAAAGTGCTGATTGAGCAGATGCGGGAGCAGATACAGAACATCGAGTGATGTACTGACCGGCGGGGTGACCTTATAAATCAGTAGGATACCAGGGAACAGTTGACTTAAAATACCCCAAGTTCACTAGCGTAAACAGTCCAGTTGGATACAATTATGTATTCAACTGGAGTTCTCACTTCATGTTTCTACGTTCGCCACTTGCCACAGATTGCTGGTAAGAATGTCGGAAAAGCGTGGTTAATGTGGCCCGGTAAATCATTCAAGCCCGATGGCATTGGCTTTTACCCCAAGCCCGAGAAGTGCCTTGCGAGCGTATTTAATACCTATACCGCCTCGCATGTGGTGCCGTTACCGGGTAGCTGCGAGCCGTACCTGAATCATTTGAAACACGTGATATGTGCAGGCGATGAACGAGCCTACCACTATCTCATTCAGTTTATGGCGCACCTTCTGCAAAAGCCGGACGAGAAACCAACTACAGCGATTTTATTACGCTCGGTAGAGGGAACGGGGAAAGGAACTATGGTGAAGCCTTTGTTGGCGATGGTAGGCGCTCAGGGAGCACATATAAACGGGCATCATCACATCACCGGCCAATTCAATAGCGTAATAGCCAACAAGCTGCTGATATTTGCTGACGAAGTAGACCTTTCATCGAGCCAAGTAGCTGACAAGCTCAAGGCGCTCATTAGCGAACCCATTGTGCAATTGGAACGCAAAGGACTCGAACCGATAGCGATACCCAACTATGCCCGGTTGATATTTGCCAGTAACCGCGATTTCGTGCTGAAAGCTGGCTTAAAAGAACGGCGTTACTTGGTGTTGGAGCCTTCGGCTGAATACGCACAAGACCAGCGCTATTTCAGTAAGCTGCACCAGTGGTTAGAAAATGGCGGAACGTCGTTTCTGATGGATTACTTGTTAAAGCTCGATATTAGCGCGTTCAACCCATACAAAGCACCGACCACATCCGCACTAATGGAGCAAAAGCTGCAAGCCATGCCGTTGATATACCAGTATGCGTATCAGAACCTAAGCAGTGAGGCACCCTTTGCAGGCCGAGCACGAATCTTGTCGACCGATGCCATCAATGACTTTATGCACTGGTGTGAGAACCACAATCATGATGTGAGTTATGGCAGTGCCAGCAGCTCGGTGGGCAAGCTGTTCAAAGAGATCGCAGACCAAGTTCATGGCCGGTCAGATCGAGGTGGCCGGTATTTTGAACTCGGTAGTGTTGATGGTATGCGCGAGCGATTTGCAGGACTTATCGGAGCTGAACCACATGACCTCTTCGACTAGTTGACTAGTGCGCGTTATTGATAATGATGTAGTTGGAACACCAATACCTGGAACGCTGCATCGTTTGAGGTAACGCGTTTTTTCTAAACCCTTCAAACGATAGTAATACTCCTAGATCTCGGTGTTCGTGAACGCATACGCAAAGAAGGAGAACAAATATGCCGCACATTTTAGAGATGTCAGAAGAGCACATCGAAAATCATTTAAGAATGACAGGTCAAACCCGAGAGGAGCTCGAAGCGAGGTTCAAATCCGAGCGTGAAAGAGACATGCGAGAAGGCTTTGATGAATCAGATTGGGTGCAGGACTGTGATCCAAGCCAGCGAGACAAATTCACTATGCCGATTGCATTTGAAATCGTCGGTGATGACAACGAACAAGAGAACAAAGAGTAAAAGAAAGTTAATACGGAGAACGCTCATGAGAAAAACAATGATAACAATGACTCTAGCCACTCTTCTAACCGCATGTTCAACCACTTCTGGAACAGGACCCGATATATACACAAGTGGATTTGATAACAGCACATTAGTCGAAATTGCCCCTCATGGTGCGGCTTGCACGACCGCCTGTCTTGGATTGGGAGCACAATGGAACGAGGCGCACGGAGATGAAGCCTTTCTGATTGTGGCCAACTTTATGGACTTGGTGGCTATTCTGGACGCCCAACTAAACATTGACGGTAAAATTGTAGATCTTGAGTCAGCGGACCTGCTTACTGGTCAAGAAACTAACTCAGGCGTTCGAACATCGACAAAAGGGTTTCGCACAAACCTTGAAACGATTGAAGCGATAATCAATGCCAAGCGCGTGTGGTTGCGGATCGAAACACCAACCGGAACGCGAGAAGACCGCATTATTGATGCTTCCGGTGATAGTACGGCCTATCATGCTATGAAGCGTTTTATAAGCGCTGTAAAAAGTGCTGATTGAGGAGTCCCACCTCTACCACAAGCACTGGTTTTGATAAGAAAGCACTCTTCCGTTGGGGAGGGTGCTTTCTCACTTAAAACCTACCGTACCCATCTAGTAGCTAATAAAATACGGGACTTTGCTCATCTGGTATAGGTGGGCACCGTTCGTTATGAGATTTTACTAAGTATCCTTTGATGCGAAGATCGCTGCTCCTTTGGTTGGTCGTATTCTCTCGACTTAATAAGCACTTGTGACACATTAATCAGTAATGTAATCTGCAGTACATTTGCAAACATTTATCGGGATAGTGTGATGGCTTCCACAAAGACAGCAACTCTCACGATTCGGGTCGAGCCGGACATAAAAGAAGCACTTCGTATAGCTGCGCGAGAAGAGCACCGCTCTATTGCGAATATGCTTGAAGTTCTCATACGAGAGCATTGTGAAAAAAATAGCATTGCCATCGGAAAATCGACGACAAAAGAACAACCTAGGGAGCGTTCGGAATGATAAAAACGGTAAAGCAATCCTGTCGTTTTAACCCTGTTATTCAAGACTACAGAATGAGCCAGGGCATAGAAAACCTTGCAGATTTAATTACTGATGAGGGAGATGGTCAGGAGTTCTTTTCACGAAATTACGTGACTCACGGTATGGAGCAGCTTTTTAGAGAGGGTATGCTTCGCCTTTCTGGTAAGTCTGATCAAGCCGTGTTTGAACTGAACCAAGCGATGGGTGGCGGTAAAACGCACATGATGATCGCGCTTGGATTGCTAGCTAAACACGCACATTTGCGTCCTAACGTGCTTTCTGAGGATATAAACGGCCGGCTCGACTTTGGCAACGCGCGAATCGCGGCGTTCAACGGTCGTAATTTTCCAGATAACTATATTTGGGGGGACATAGCCACTCAACTTGGTGCTGGAGAAAAAATAAAAGACCACTGGGTAAACGGACCAAAAGCAGTTGATCAGAAGAAATGGAAGGAAATCATCGGTGACGAGCCGACGTTAATTATGATCGACGAATTGCCTCCATATCTTGATAACGCTACTACGCAGCAACTGGGGTCTGGAACGTTGGCAAATATGGTTGTTTACAGCCTAAGTTCATTGATGAGCGCTGCCTTAGAACTTCCTAAATGCTGTATCGTTATTGCGAACCTTTCAGGAAGTTATGGGGCACAGACGAAAGCTCTGAAAGAAGCAATTTCCAATCTTCAGCAGGAAACGCGACGTCAAGCAATGACGATAACACCGGTACAGTTATCTGGTAACGAAATATACCAAATACTGAAAAAGCGCTTAATCGATGAACTTCCTGATGAGCAAACAATAAATGACATTGCTGAGGAATATGCTCAGCAGATAAAGAAAGCCGAAGATGGTGGCTACATCATTGCATCAAGTATTGAGCAAATAACCGAACAGGTTAGAGAAACGTACCCATTTCACCCATCATTTAAGCATCTAGTTGCGTTATTCAAAGAAAATGAAGGTTTTCGACAAACTCGAGGGCTAATGCAATTTACTGCGCGCCTTCTAAAGAGTGTTGAGCAACGAGATGCCGATGATGTGTTTCTTATTGGCGCGCAACACCTGGATCTTAATGATGAACAAGTGAAAGATGAGATTGAAAGAATTTCTCCACGTCTCGTACCTGCTATAACCAGAGATATTGCAGATAAAGGTGATGCAATCGCAGAGAATATCGACTCCGAGTTGGGAGCCGATTCAGCACGCCAACTAATGACGTTATTGCTCACGTCATCATTATCCCGAGCTGTAGGTGGTCGAATTGGTTTATCCGAGAGTGAAATCATTGAATTTTTGGCGGCTCCGCAGCGCAAGGCAGACGAGTTTTTAACGGCACTGCAAAAACTTAAGGAACAAGCTTGGTACCTTCATCGTGAAGATGAACGCTATTTCGTTAAAGAAACGGAAAACCTTTCTCGCCAAATTGAGAGAAATGCTCGAGAGATTCCGCAACCAAAAATCGATAGTGCGCTTATCAACAGATTATCTGGAATTCTTCAACCTACGCGTAAAAACGCTTATCAAGATGTTCAGGTTCTCCCAAGACTTGATGATTTGAAGTTAAGTGGGCCGAGGGTACTTATTGTTGTGAAACCTGATGGTAAAGTCCCTCCTAATGAACTTCAAAATTTCTTTGAATTTCAATTAGAAAAAAACAACTTCCTCGTTCTGACTGGGCAGGACAGTACATTTGCTGATGCTGTTGAGGACAGATTGAGAGAATTATACGCAATAGAGCAAATAGAGCGACGGTTGAAGCCTGGCGACACATTATTTGAAGAAGCTCGCGATCGAAGGGAAGAGGCTGAGGGACGCTTCATAAAAGCATTGTCTGCTGCTTACAACACCTTGTTGTTCCCAGGAGTAGAAGAAATGGACGGCTCTGATCGTTTATTAAAAGTTACCATTGATAATGGGCTAAGAGTCGGAGATGGTGATCAATCCGCAGAAGCCCAAATTGAAGCTTTACTGAGTAGTCCGAGAGCGAATTATAAACTGGTGCTGGATTTAAAAAACGACTTTACGACATACTTTGCAATGGCTGAGGCTGAACTATGGGCCGGCGGGGCTGGTAACAGAAGAATGCCATGGAAAGACGTGGTAAGCCGAGCTAAAACAAACCCTGGCTGGCCGTGGATGCCTGGTAGCAGCGGAATGGACACGCTTCGAGCGGAGGCAATGAAGCAGGACCGTTGGAGAATGGGTGAAGACGGGTACATTGAAAAAGGGCCATTCCCAAAAGAGAAGACGACAGTTAACGTCTCTTTGATGCAAGTTAAGCCTGAAACGGGTGAAGCTATAATAAGTCTGACCCCTCGGAACGCCGGTGAGAGTCCAGTAGTTTATTACTCGACCTCGCAAAACGTCTCAACCGCAGATAAGAAAGTTGAAGAACTTGAAAACTTCGTTACGACAGAGGGAACCCTTTATTTTTATGTAGTTGATCCTTCGGGCAAATTTGAGCCAGGCCAGCCAACACGCTGGACAGCTGAATTGAAGATAAGACATCAAGTCGAACCTCATGGTGACAAGCGAAAAGTTAGCTTGCAGTGCACCCCCAAGGGGGATATGTATTACACCCTAGATGGCTCCAATCCTAAAGACGGTATTAAGTACGAAGGAGCCTTTGAGATTGGTTCTGAAGCGGCACGGTTGTTGGTTTTCGCGAAGTCAGGAGAAGCGACAAAGACCGTAGATTTTCAGATTCCGAATAGTGGTGATAGAGAGGTTCAAATTGATGACGCGAAACCTGCACGTCTCTCGGCGGCCAAGCGAGTTTCTATGGACAACACGCAACAAGTGTTCGCCGTTATCAATAAATTTAAAGATCAACCCAAAATTCAGTTTAAAGGTGTCCGCATCGAAATCGGTGAGGGCGAGAATACAGTCGCTATTCGCTTTGGCGAACGTAAAATTACAGCAGCAATTATCGAGTCTACTGTGAACAGCTTGAGAGATGTTCTTGAGGAGCAAGATGCAAACGTTACAGTAGCAGTCAAAGACGGAGTCGAATTCGAAACCGGATTCGAAGCCAAAGAATTCGCTAAAACTCTGGGTTTAGAGTTACGACCTGGCGACATCATACAAGATGATTAACCCTATAAAGGGATTAAAATGAGAAGCGGTAATAAAGCAAGTGCAGGTGTGACAGTGCGTATCGGTACACTAGGATTCGGTGTGCCAACTACAAGCGATCCACATCACTTCAAAGTAGTTATTCCAAAAGCAAACTCTGGAAAAGTCCTCATCAGTGAACATCTTGGCTTACAGGCCCAAAGTGACGAGGTTGCGGTAATAGAGCGTGTGCTTTTAGAACGTTCACGTTGGACAGCAATTCGTGCTGAAGTGCAGCGAGCATTTAACACTCGATTGAAGGGAAATGGATTACCATCTAGCACTTGGAAGGTTGGAGAGAACCCTGTTGATCGATTGCTCGGTAAAGAACTTTGCGTTTTAGCTTGGGCAATTGAAACCATGGATGTTGAGAATATTCCAGTTGCTATCCGAAATTGGCTAGCACTGCGTCAAGAAGAGCGTTGGTGGTTATTTGGAATGACGGCTAAAACTTCGGGAGGGGCAGAAGACCGTGATGTGGGGTGGCGAATCGCATTGCGTCATGCCCTGGGTGATATTGTTCAGACAGACCAGCTTGAGAGTGAAAGCAGTAAGCTCCCAAGTGAGCTAGAGAAACTACCCAAACCACACTCGAACGCAGAAGCACAACCGGTTGATGAGAAGCAATTACCGCTCAGCGAAACTAGCGATGAAGATTCACAAAGAGAAAGTCACCCTGATGCACCGGTACTCGATGAGTCAAATAACGATCAATCACAAACAGAAGAAACTTTGTTTTTATTTGAAGCGAAGAAAGCGAAGGCAGTTGGGCTTCCTGTCGGTGAGATGAGTAACCCCGAATTTCTTGTAAAAAAAGGCTCTACAGCAAATATTGCACAAGCCAAATCATTGCGTCCAGCGATTAGAGAGCTCCGTCAAAAACTATTGGAGGAGGGAACTCTTGAAAAGCAAGGAGAGGTTTATTCTTTTATTCACGAACATTTATTTAAAAGTCCTAGTGCTGCAGCATGTGTAATTGCTGGTAACCCAAGGAGTGGTATGGATGCATGGCGAGATATGCAAGGGCGTAGTCTCAAAGAGTTAGGTTACGGTAAAAAGGTTAATGTGTAAGCCAGAAAGTATAGTTTCTCACGAAGTTAAAAGTGGTAGTGATAGAAGCGACTGCCTTACAGGGCACTTATTTGGAGCGAAGTTCTCATGGAAAATTTGACCCCGTTTCGTTTAAAGGATGAGCCTGCTCTGATAGAAGCGGTTTTTCCGGCACAAAAAATATCATACGAAGCTCAAGCTGAGCGAAAAGCTGTTGCTGCACAGACTTTGACTGGCTTGGGTTCGTACTGGAAAGGGCGTAAACCACTGATTCTTGTGCGAGCAATAATTCTTGGCTCCCTTCTACCGCAAACAGATGATCGTAAAAAAGATCTCGAAATTTTTGAAATGCTAATGGGATTTGATAACGTTAGTTTAGCCAAAAGAGCTCTAATAAGTAATACAATTAGGCCGGCTCAGATTGCTCAAACAATATCTCTATCAAACCCCTGGAAATATTTTTCTCATAATATTTCCAAAGAGGATCCGAAATATCCAGAAGTAAGAGATTCATGCCTTCCCATTAAGTCAGATAATGTTGCGTTTAAGTTAAAATGGCAGCGAGGAATGGATGAAAGTGATAAGGTAAAAATTATTTCTCTTTATTTAGAGACTCTTTCGACTTATGAGGAAAAAGCCAGTTTATGCAAACGCCCAGAAGAAGTTAATCAAGAGTGGTTGAGCTCTCATATCTGGGACGGAGTTAATAACCATTTATCTTTTATTGGAGTTTCAGCAACCTCTATTAACTCATTGGTTGAACAGTTAGGAATACTTAGATTCGGACATAGACCTCAAGTCGGAGATGCTTTCTGTGGAGGGGGCTCAATTCCTTTCGAAGCGGCTAGAGTTGGCTGTCATGCATATGCATCGGATTTAAATCCCATAGCATGTATGCTGACTTGGGGTGCATTTAATATTGTTGGTGGGGAATTAACTGTCCGAGAAGAGATTGAGCAAGTACAACAAAATATAAACGAGAGGATTGATCAGAAAATTAAAGCGCTGGGCATTGAAAATAATGAAAATGGCGATAGAGCAAAAGCCTATTTGTACTGCGTTGAAGTTACCTGTCCGGAGACAGGCTGGAAAGTCCCCTTATCTCCTAGTTGGGTTATCTCACCGAAGCAGAAAACAATAGCAATACTTGAGCCTGATTATGAAACTAAAAGCTTTAAAATAATTGTTGAAAGTGGCGTTTCTAACCAAGCTCTTCGAGAAGCTGAAAAAGGAACCGTTCAATCATCGAATATGGTTTTTTCTCTTGATGGAAAAACTTACCGTACGCCTATAAAAACTTTACGAGGGGATTACCGAACTCCCGAAGGGATATCAGCTAATAAACTTCGAAAGTGGGGTGTTTTGGATTTTAAGCCTCGTGAAGATGATATCTTTAGAGAGCGTTTATATGCGATACAATGGATCAAGAAAGAATCTGTGAATTCACCAAGACAGTCATACTTCTTTACTGGAGTGAGTCCGGCTGATCTAGAGCTCGAAAAAGCTGTAGATGCACTAATCAAAGAAAACATAGAGAATTGGCAAGTAGCTGGACTTGTTTCAAATATGGAAATTGAAACGGGATACAATACCGAGCAACCGATCCGAGAGCGTGGCTGGACTCATTGGCATCACCTGTATAATCCGAGGCAGCTTTTATTGATGGCGATGGCCAAAAAAGAATGGCTAAGCTCACCTTTTCCCCAGTTCGGAATGTTAAATATTGCAAAAATGGCTGACTTTAATGCTCGTTTGAGTCGGTGGAAGCCCAGTCAAGGCGGTGGGCTTGGTGGGCCGGTGGGTGTTTTCTCTAATCAAGCATTGAACACATTCTTTAACTATGCAACTCGCTCTTGGGCTGGGTATGGTGCGAGCTCTTTCAAGATAGCTGAACAGCCTCTAGGTTCGGACATCCAGCGAAAAGTATTTTCTGTTTCTGCAACTGAACCCAAGGCTACGTGCGACTTTTGGATCACGGATCCACCTTATGCTGATGCGGTCAATTATCATGAAATAACTGAATTTTTTATTGCTTGGTTAAGGAAAAATCCGCCGGCTCCCTTTGACGAATGGACATGGGATTCGAGACGTGCTCTGGCTATAAAGGGGAATGGCGATGAGTTTCGACGCAGTATGTCAGAAGCTTATTCAGCTCTCAGAGCTAACATGCCAGACAACGGTATGCAATGCGTAATGTTTACTCATCAGGACACCCGAGTATGGTCGGACATGATAGGAATCTTTTGGTCCGCAGGGCTTCAAGTAATTGGGGCTTGGTATATAGCAACGGAAACAACTTCAGAGCTCAAGAAAGGCGGGTACGTTCAGGGCACAGTGATCCTGATGCTTCGTAAACGGCCGGAGTCGGAAAAGTCAGGTTTTAAACAACGTCTACTTCCAGCAGTTCGCGCAGAAGTAGAACAGCAAATTCGAACGATGTTGAATTTGAATACTGAAATCGAATCGATGGTAGGCGAGTCTGTTTTTAATGACTCTGATCTTCAAATGGCAGGCTATGCCGCAGCACTCAAGGTCTTGACGTCATATACTCATATAGGCGGTGAGGATGTTCGGGGCTTTGCTTTGCGCCCACGCCAGAAAGGAGAAGTGACAGTTGTTGATGAGATTGTTCAACAGGCAGCTGAAGCAGCAAATAGTTTGCTTGTTCCCGATGGGCTCCAGGCAGGAACATGGCAGAAATTATCAGGTATTCAGCGTTTTTATTTAAGGATGATGGACATAGAAACAACCGGGGCATCTAAATTAGACAACTATCAGAACTTTGCTAAAGCTTTCCGTGTTGAGGATTATACCCGAGTTATGAGTAGCCTGGTTGCAAATAAAGCAAAGCTTAAAGAAATTTCCGAATTCTCGTCTCGTGATTTAGCGGATTCAACAGAGATCGGAGCGACGTGGTTGGGTTCAATTATAATTGCAATTCAACAGTTGCAAGCAGATGTTGAGCCTCAAGTTGCAATAATCCAGTTGAGAAATGATTTGCCCGATTTTCTTGAGGCTCGCCCGGTGCTGCTCGATATTTTGCAATTTATTGAACGCAAAGCGCCGGAGCAAAAAACGCGCGATGCAGCTGAAGTTCTGGGGTCGCGATTCAAGAATATGAGAGCCATCGGTGATTAAATATCGCCTAGCAACGGAGTTGCGTAATTAATTATGACTATCAGACGCTTTTCATCACGAACGCACCGATTAGACTCAACATTTTTGCTCGAGCAGTTGAAAGGTGCGCGAAGCTACAAACGAATTGCGGGTTACTTTACAAGTTCGCTATTTGAAGTTGCTAATGAGCTCATTGAATCAATTCCTGATGTGAAGATTGTCTGTAATGTAGATATCCATCCTGATGATTTGAAAGTCGCTCAGTTACGAGAGGCGAAAATGATTGGGCGCTGGAACGAAAGAGATGTAGAGGCCGAAAGCCTATTAAATCGCGAACGATATCGGCGTTTAGATAGTTTCCTCGCAAAACACGGCCAGGTTATTCGTGTTGCGCCGGATAGTGTGTGCGGTTTTCTTCATGGTAAAGCGGGCGTAATTGAGTTAGCTAGCGGTAAAAAAATTGGCTTTATGGGGTCAATGAATGAAACCAGCAGTGGCTGGCAGCGACACTATGAAATTCTTTGGGAGGATGAATCTCCGGAAGGCGTAGCTTGGATCGAGGAGGAATTTGAATTCTTATGGAATGCGGCTAAGCCCATGCCACAAGCCGTTATCAAAGAAGTGAAGCGCCGAGGACACCGACATGAAGTTTCATTTGATGATATTGAGGACGAGGAAGATTTAGCTCCAGCGGCGCTGATTGAGTCACCGCTATATCGGCAAGGTTTTTCTCTTCAACCATGGCAACAAG
The DNA here is from genome assembly GCF_030466405.1 of Pseudidiomarina terrestris. Taxonomy (GTDB): domain Bacteria; phylum Pseudomonadota; class Gammaproteobacteria; order Enterobacterales; family Alteromonadaceae; genus Pseudidiomarina; species Pseudidiomarina terrestris. The sequence goes on from NZ_JAGGJF010000003.1 coordinate 160,734, forward strand.
GTTTCGTTACTGAGTGTATCCGTCACTATAAAAATAACGGAATTGTTAGACTTCTAATTGCGGACGAGGTTGGCTTAGGAAAGACACTTTCGATGGCAACAGCTGCTTTGTCACTTTGTTTATTGAGTGATAAAGAGAGTAAGAAAAGAAAACCGGTCATTATTTTTGCACCCGCTACGCTATGTGAGCAATGGCAAACAGAGATGATCGACAAGCTGGGTATTCCATGCGCTCGCTGGCACACTCAGAAGAAAGCGTGGATAGATCCAGATGAACGGATCATCTCGCCTCAGGGACAAGAACATATTGCAAAGTGTCCGCTCCGTGTCGGCATAGTATCAACGGGTTTAATGCTTCGAGACTCTCTTGAGAAGCAGTATTTACTCGGCTTACGTTACGGTGTCGCAATTTTAGACGAGGCCCATAAAGCACGAAGTCGACAAGGTTTTGGTAAAGACGCTGGGACCTTTAATGAGTTACTCTCATTTATGCGTGAAATTGCCGCTCGCTCCGAACATGTAATTTTAGGAACGGCGACCCCAATCCAAACTCGACCAGAAGATCTCTGGGATTTGATGGGAATTCTTCATCAGGGAGATGGTCGTTTTGTTCTTGGTAATGAGTTATCCAAATGGCATCGACCAAAAGACGTACTTCCTATTTTATCGGGCATTGAAAGAGTTACAGAGCCGAGTTTCGCATGGGAGTTATTACGCTCTCCTCTACCGGTCGTAAATTCCACAAACGATCCAAATGCCCGGCGTTTATTTAGTGCCATAAGACAGGATCTTGGTTTAGCCGATCGGAATGATAAATGGGATATCCGCAATTCTCTATCAGACTGTTCAGATGACACGCTGGACTATCTCGAAGATGAGCTTCACCGTGATATTGCTGGGGCAAGCTTTTTTCAGCGAGAAAATCCATTTATACGCCACATTGTTCTGCGTAAACGCACCACATTAGAGGATGCGGGACTTTTAGCTGCAATCGCGGTTGATGTTCATCCGAATCCTGAATTTGCTAAAGAGCTTCACCGCTTTAACAGTCTTTTTGAAGGCAAAGCGCTCCGCACAACAGAAAACTTCCGACAAGCATATTCGGAAGCACAAAGCTTTAGCAAGGCCCTTTCAAACACTGGCAAAGGCGGCGGGTTCATGAAGAACCTGATGGAGCAAAGAATTTGTTCTAGTATTGCCGCTGGTCTCAATACTGCTCGAATGTTACTAGAGGGTAGAACGATAGAGGAAGAAAACGATGATGGAATTATTGAGCTAAAAGCATCGAGTCCTGAAGAAATAGCTGTACTCGAAAGAATGATAGAACGCCTTGAAAATATTGAAGAAGATCCAAAGCTCAATGCTGTTATCCATTATCTTGAAAAAGAGAATTGGCTTAAACATGGTGTGATCATATTCAGTCAGTACTACGATACAGCGAAGTGGGTAGCCGACTCTTTGGCAAGTCGATACAAAGATCGGGCAGTTGGTTTGTATGCTGGTGCTGGCAGAAGTCGCCTATATCAAAATGGTGATAGTGTTTCGATTGAAAGGGAAACATTGAAAAAAATGGTTGCCGAGCACCAATTAGAAATTATGGTTGCAACCGATGCTGCTTGTGAAGGCTTGAACTTACAAACTCTCGGAACCTTGATAAACATAGATCTTCCCTGGAACCCTACTCGTTTAGAACAGCGAATTGGTCGCATCAAAAGGTTTGGGCAAGTTCGCGAAAAAGTTGACATGTTGAATCTTGTGAACGAACAGACTGTCGATGAGAAAGTGTACGATAAGCTCTCTGAGCGCATGCAAGACCGCTATAACTTGTTCGGCTCTCTGCCAGACACTATTAGAGATGAATGGATAGAAGATATTGAGCACATGGGCGAGAAAATGGACGAGTACATTAACGCTCAAAAGCAGGCTAATGGCTTTGATCTGCGTTACACAGAGACAATGGCTCCTTCTGAAAAAGACTGGCGAGATTGCGCAAATGTGCTCTCTAGAAGAGACTTTACCGAGTTAATGATGACCGGTTGGAGTGGTGGTGAATAGTGAATTGAAACAATGTGTTTTTTATAGCACTAACTCCAGACTTTTCAGCCCCGTCGGCATCACCATTAAAGAATAATGATGTTGAGTCTCAAGCAGAGCTACTAGCGATTAGCTATTTAACTTGAAATCTTTTAACTTATAAGTAAAATGAGCTACCCTTAATGGCGCAGACAAGGCAAATTCTTCAAGCTAACGATAATGTTCAAGACTCCTTGAGCGAAGCTATGAGACATGTCCCTGCACACATGCGGACCAAGGTAGCCCTTAAGTTTCAAGCGTTGTTTGAGATGTATCAAGAAGGAACTGACTGGCGAGTTCCAGCGCAATGCAATGTTGAGGGAGAGCTTGAGGACCGGCGGAAATTTTTGGCGGTCAAGGTACAACAAGTTCGCTGTTACGGTTGGTACCACCGTGGAAATTTTGTGATTAGTCACTATATCTATAAGAAACAGCAGAAGCTGTCGAAAGCTGATACAAGAGCAGTGCAAGAAAACTACAGAGCGTGGTTGCAAACAATTGGAGAAGATAATGAGTAAATTTGACTTTCAGAACGCCTTTTCAGAGTGGACTGACACTGAGAACGAGCAGGAGAAAGCGTGTAAAGTTGCTCAAGAGAAAGCAATCTACCGCATCGCAAATGAGATTTATCATGCTATGAAAGAGGCCGAGATCAGTAACTCCCAGCTTGCCGAGTTAGTTGGTAAGAAGCCTGCATTCATTACTCGAGTTTTCAAAGGTGATCACAACATGACTGTTCGCACAATGGCGAGCCTTGCTTTTGCATTAGGAAAAGAAGTGCATTTCGACCTGCGTGATCGTGCAACTGAAGGATACAGCTGGGAAAACGTCCAAGTGAACATCGGCGATAATGTTGTTGATTTCCCGAATCACCTCCACACCAGCCGACGTGTTGATGTTGATGAATGCGAATATCAAGCAGTTTGAGGCTCAATAAATGAACGAAGCATTGATTCAGCCAGCAGTCGACAACCTCAGCATAGAGAAAGTTGACTTGCTAACAGCCCGAGTTGACTGCGATGAGGTATTCTCATTTAGCAAACCCAAGCCAAATTGTAATGTAAAAGTTGGTCGTGGTTTGGTCAGCTTTTCTGTGTTGGAGCCTGGTGAAGGCGAGGAAGGTAACCCGAAGTATGTTGCCTACGTTTATCAATGTGGCCTTAAGTTCGAGCCGAAAGAAGTCGATGCGGAAGCGTCAGATAGTGATTGCACAACACTTCTTATCGAAGCTCGTTTCAGCGCTATTTATGTGATGAAAGACGACGTAAACGAAGACTCTTTGCGCGAGTTTGGACGTTTTAACGTTCCTTACCATGTATGGCCATATTGGCGTGAATACGCGCAATCAACACTGTCACGCATGGGCGTTGAGCCTGTGCCTATTCCCGTATATCGACTCCGCAAATAAATTTCAAACGAACCATATAGTCTAAAATTTGATCAACCGAATAAGGTGATGTAAAGTCACCTTACGAATTAAAAGCGTCGCCAAGGATATGAGGTAAAGCGCAGTTTGAATTCCCCGCTCAGATAGTTTTCCTCAAGGAAAGAGCCCACCAGTTCAAGTTTCCTCGACTGCATCTGTCTTTGATAATGCGCAGAAGTATTATGCGGTTTCGTCTAGTGAATACGAAAAATAAGATATTAATTTACCAGTGAGATAATAAAGTATGTCTTTCGATGATTTGTTGACTGATACGGTAAGTTTGCTGAAGCAAGATGGAAAAAAAGTAGACGGAATAAAAGCTAGCGTTCAGAAAGGGAAAATTTTTATTCAACGCTCTGACCTGGTAATTGAACCGGATGATTTGATTCGAAGACGGATGAGTAATGGTGCGGAAGAAACCTATAAGGTTATTGACCCTGGTTTTCATGAAGCATTTCATGATATCCCCGCAGGCTACCAAATAGATGTTCGCAAATTAGGTGTACCGGAAGCGGCAAGTGCGGTTCAAAACATAACTTACAATATCTCGGGCGTAAACAACCGTATAAATCAAAATTCAACAGACAACTCGATTAACAGCGCAGTTATATATCCTGAAGTTAAAAGTCACATTGATGCTTTAAGAGAAGAAATTCGGCGACAAAAAATTCCCGAAGAAGAAAAGGTTTCGGCTAATGAAATTATTGATGCGGTCGAGACCCAGTTTGAAAGCGGAGTCCCCAATAAAACCGTAATAAAAACGTTACTGTCAGCACTACCAAATGCGGCAAGCATTGCGTCTATTGGCTCATTTATTATTTCTTGCTTATAGGAGTCACCAATGAAACTTGAACAATTTGTCGAAGAAAGTTTGAAACAAATAATTACTGGTGTTCTCAAAGCTAAGGAGTATGGCGAAAAGAACGGAGCGTACGTCAATCCTGTGAATGCAGCATTTAATAGCAATAGTGAGAACGTTATTTATTGTACAGAAACAGGAATACCTCTTCAGCAAGTGGCGTTTGATGTAGCAGTAACGGTTACCAGTTCGCAATCTGAATTTAGTGATAGTCAAGCAGAAATAGGCGACATAACCGTGTCGGGCTCAACGTCCGAAAGCAATTCATCTAACAGTTCTGCGAGTCGAATAAAGTTCCTAGTACCGGTGCGTCTACCTACTTCCGGTAAACAGGATAGTGATCATTGGTAATCTGAAAAACAGGTAAATTCTCTGATGGAACTAAAATTTGACCTTAAGGAGCTTGATGGCACCGACGTTAGCGAAGAAAAATTAGAGTCGATACGAATATCTCTGAATCTCTCCGATAAAGATGACCTTGAGCCAACGCTTACCAAGCTCGCCAACGCTGGCTTGGCAGAATACTTGGAAATGCTTGCTGGGAAAGGTATGCCCAATCGGGCCGACGAAGCGAAGCAGGACAGACTACTTTACTTGATAAAGAAAGTTTTTTCTCCGAGGTTGCCATCTGAAGATGATATTTCGATTATGTTTCAGCTGACTACAACACAGTCGAGAACATTATTGAGGAACACGCTTTCAAGGTATCGGATAAAATTAAGGGATGAACTGCACACGACTTTAGATGAGATATTTAAAACGGCAGTTTCTGGAAAGAACGGGTGGGATATTACTATTCCGTCTGAGGTCTTAGTTGAGCAGTTTAATTTAATTGTTGCTAAAGAGGGAGCTGAATACAACCCTATCCGAAAGCAGTCTGTGGGAAGTAAAAAATATTTTATGACCGGTGATACACATGTCGCCCTAGGAAATCATTTTGGAAGCTGATGTTTTAAACTCAATTTCTGCTCTCAGTGTTATTTTTGGTGTCGCAGTTTTTCACCTTGGCGCCTCATCAAAAAAAATTTTAGCCGCTTTAGAATTGGATATTCCTGCGAAAACACTGAGATTAGAACGAATGCAAAGTCGTAAGGAAGTCCTTGTGGCTCTTCTGATCGGAGCTTTTCCAAACTTTATGATGTTGTCAGCGATATTCATCGTGATGCTTCCGAGTATGATCCGATATATTAGAATTTACGAATTCAATTTGTTTGCTTTTAGCTTTATGGTTACGTTGTTCCAAATTCTTGGATTTATCGTGATGTTTTATGTAGTGATATCTTTCGCGAACATTCTAAAACTTAGTAAAAAATGGCTAGAATTATTGTAAGAAGGGCATAAGTTGGGGTGCGACGAGAGATAAACGGTGCTCTTCCGTTGCTGTAGTCGAGCTATTTATTTGCTATGTCTAAGATCCAACTGGATCCAAAAATGGATCCTAAACTCAAAAAACGCCACAAACAAACAAGGCAACCATTTGTTTCATAAGAAAATAATATTCACATCATCGATTCAGATCCAGAACATCGAATAACCTGGCCGTTCGTTGGCCACCAGACTGCAACACGCCTGACGGCACACTTGGTAACCCATGTGGTGACCGCAGGTGACCTATTGGTGGCCCGTACTTCCGGTACGGGCCACCCCTCCGCTCCCACCAAAACTCAACTCAAAATTAACTCCACGCTGGCTATACCGACATGTGAAATTAGGAAATCCGCATTCTTTCTGCTATAACATTTAAACAGAAGGTTTTAAACCATGCACAAATACGGTAACTACCTTATTTAATATTAAAAAAGTATCTCAATATTAGTTATTTGCGCAGTGTTCGCGTCTTCATTAATCGATGCAATTTACGCCTCGTTATAAGCCTAACAACTTACTTTTTAGGATTTAAACCACCATGTCTGATTTAATTGATAACATTATTTCATCATTAAAATCAGGACCGATGTCCGCGGCTGAGCTAGCGCGGCGCCTTCGCGTGGATGCAACTACTGTTAGCCGACGACTAAATGCTCTGGGTTCGGGAGTAATTAAGGCAGGGGAGGGTCGCTCGACACGGTGGTATTTAAGGCGTCAATTGCCAATGACTTCAGATATAACCATGTTACCCGTTTATCGTGTCGATGCGCATGGCAAAGCGACTCAAATTTCACGTCTTCACATTGTGCATCCGACCAATAGCTATCTAGAGGAGTACTTTCGTAAAGATGAGACTAGCGGTGAGCAAAAGTCTGAATGGCATTTTTATGAGTCTCTACCATGGTGGCTTACTGATATGCGAGCACAAGGCTTTCTAGGACGCTCGTTTGCTCAACAACTGAGAGCTCAGGGGCAGCCGCTTGATTCCGATCCGAATAGATGGACAGAGGACACCGCGCTTGCGGTTTTAGCCATGTTCCCCCAGGACCAAATCGGGAACCTCTTGGTGGGCGATGGTGCTTACGAGCGTTGGTTACAAACAAATCCGAACCCTACGATGACTGACAACGAAGCCGGTAAACGCGCGGAAGCGATCGCTCGCGGCGAACACTTTGACTCTTCAGCAAAGGGTGAACAGCCCAAATTTACCGCTCGTTTGCCGGAAGGCAACTGTATCGTTAAGTTCTCGGGCCAAGTAACACAACTTGATATTGATTCAGCCGCGAATCGATGGGCGGATCTACTTCACGCGGAGAGTCTTGCAGCGAAAGCACTGAACGCTATCGTTCCGAATATCGCTGCGCCTAGTCGTAGCTTTGTCGTCAACGGTCGAACGTTATTGGCTTGTGAGCGTTTTGATAGAACTCCAGAGGGCGGCCGTCGTGGCGTTATCTCCTGGACCAGTTTGGATCTAGAGTTTGTCGGGCAAGCCAGTGAGCCGTGGCCCGTCATTGCTGATGCGCTGTATCATAAGGGCATCATCATTGAAGCTGCAGTGGTCAACTGCAAAGTGGCTTGGGCATTTGGTCAGCTGATCGCTAATTCAGATATGCACCTTGGAAACGTTTCAAGCATCAATCAATCGGGCAGACCTTATGTGCTGTCACCGATATACGATATGCTGCCCATGCATTACTCCCCCAAAAGCAATGGTGACCTGCCAACAGAGCCGTACACCATTCGGCTTCATCGAAGTGTTCCGCGCATCTGCTGGGAAAGCGCCTATTCAGCGGCAAATGTTTTTTGGCGAAGCGTTCTGGAAAGCTCAGTGATAAGTCAGCACTTTAAAGAATTAGCCGAGCAACAATTCAAAGTCGTGGATGAATTTGCGGAAACGATAAGGAACATGGATTAGCCTTATCATGCCTGGCCGCGAAAACCGCTTCAGCCTGCACACGCATGCAGACTGAGCATTGTGATCTAGTCTTTGGTGTTATTTTTACAGCTTTTATGGCGGCTAAATAAAACCAGACTGATCGAAATCATAGCAAAGCCGATGCTAGCAAAGACGGGGGCAAGATTACTGTCTTCCGTCGTGTAGAAGGCTCCAGCAATAATCAGAAATAAAACGCCTGATAAAAAATAGAGGTAAATAAATTTTACGTTGTTCATCTTATTTTCCTTTGGTAACTCTGCGTATTTGACGAAAGTCTTAACGCAAGTCGTAACGCATAAATAGTGCGCGCGATCTAATTCTCTTGCAAGGTAGTCACGATACCATCAAACGTTCTGTTGACTATTCGCGGTACCCCAAGTTTCACCGCCGGTACTATAAACGGACTGGACAGTGTCTATAGTCTCATAATAGCCTGCACATAAGGTGCTAACCCCGTAATCAAGGACACAACGTCATGCGCAAAACCGACAAAAAGTTAGAGCGTGATATCGTCCGCGAGCTGACCGCTGTCTGTGAAGCGGCGAAACGGACTTGCAGCGGTTTTGAGTGGCTTACTCACACCGTTGACTATACGAGGTTCCCTGAAAGCTTGCGGGTGACTTTGGTGTTTAATGAAACTGTGAACGAAAAAACCATGCTAGGTGAATTTAAATCGCTGATCCCAAAGGTCCAGTTTGCGCTTGAGCCGATGGTCGGTGGCGAGCTAGCTGCGGCACAAATCGAGGCCCGGCGCGAACACCGCATAAATTAGTATCTCGCCTGGCGCGATTTGGAGGTTCAGGTATTCGCTGAAGGTTGCAGATCAAAGATCCCAGAATGGTTTTTGACCTCCGTTAAAACTCACCTAGACTTATTGCATGAGTAAAAAAGGAGGGCGTTATGGCAGGTCTGGTGAATGGCGAATGGGTAAAGGGCGATATTGCTGACAGCGAAACAAAAAGCGGTTCTTTTGAACGCGAAGACACTCAGTTTCGCAACTGGATCAAGCCGCCGGTCGAGTCGGGGCGCTATCAACTTTTTGTGTCGTACACCTGCCCGTGGGCTTCTCGCACGCTGATTTTCCGCAAGCTCAAAGGTCTGGAAGAGCACATTTTGCTCTCGATTGCCGAACCAGCCATGGGCGAAGAGGGCTGGCAGTATGATAAGCCTCAGGATGCCGGAAAGCATTTACCCGAGGTTCACCATCACCATCAACTTTATACCGCGACAGATCCTGACTACACCGGCAAGGTGTCGGTTCCGGTACTGTGGGATCGTAAAGAAGGGTGCATCGTCAATAACGAATCGGCGGATATCATCCGTATCCTCAACAGCGCTTTTGACGATCTCACCGGCAATGATTTCGATTTTTACCCGGAGTCGTTGCGCGACGAAATTGATGCCTGGAACGATCTCATCTACCCGAAACTGAACAATGGCGTTTACCGCGCAGGTTTTGCCAAAGAGCAGGCTGCTTACAACGAGGCCGTAAGCGAGGTATTCGAAGCGCTGGATCGTATCGAGTCGCACCTGGCCAGCCATCGCTATCTTGCCGGCGCTTACCTGACCGAGGCCGACTGGCGACTTTTCGTCACCTTGGTGCGCTTTGATGCCGCCTACCATGGTGTCTTTAAATGCAACATCCGGCGCATCGAAGACTACCCGCATCTGTCGAACTATCTCCGCGAGCTGTATCAGTGGCCAGGCGTGAGCGACACGGTCAACCTTGAACATATTAAGAAGGGCTATTACTCGATCAAAGCTGTCAATCCGACCTGCATCGTGCCCATGGGTCCGGAGCTGGACTTCGAGCGCGCGCATGATCGTGAACGCCTACCTGGAAAAGGCATTTATCAAGGCACAGGTGCTCGGAAGTAAAGCGCCATTTGTCCTACATATAAACGAAAGAAGGAGAGAATTGATGCAGATCGACCTAAGTGGAAAACGTGCGATCGTGACCGGCTCTACCGGCGGAATTGGCCTTGCCATCGTCGAGGGTCTGGCGCGGGCTGGCGCTGAAGTGATCATCAATGGGCGCAAGCAGCGAACTGTAGATGCGGCCATTGAAGCCGTGAAAGAAAACGTACCCGATGCACGTCTGTCAGGCGTTGTCGCCGACCTTTCCAGTGCCGAGGGTACGCAGAAGCTGATTTACGCCGTTCCCGATGTCGATATCCTCATCAACAATCTGGGCATTTACGGTGAGACTCCGTTCTTTGAGCTTGAAGACGATGCCTGGGAGGAGATGTTTCAGGTGAATGTGATGAGCGGTGTACGCCTGTCGCGGCACTACGCGAAGGGCATGCGCGAGCGTGGCTGGGGTCGCATTCAGTTTATCTCGAGTGAGTCGGCACTCAATATTCCCACTGCGATGATGCACTACGGCGTCAGCAAAGCGGCATTACAAGGGCTCTCGCGTGGTCTGGCCAAGGTGTTGGCGGAGACCGGCGTCACCGTTAACAGTATTCTGCCTGGCCCCACGCGCACCGAAGGGGTACAAGAAATGCTGGAGCAACAAGCTGAAGAGCGCGGCGTCTCCGTCGACGAGATGGAGAGCTTATTTCTGAAAGAGAATCGCCCCTCAAGCTTGATTCAGCGCCTGGCGACGCCCGAAGAGGTCGCCAACCTCAGCGTTTATACCGCTTCGTTGCAGGCGAGTGCCACCACCGGAGCCGCGCTGCGCGTCGAAGGCGGTATCGTCGAGAGCATCGGCTGATTAATTTGCCTTAAATTAGCTCCGAAAGCTACATGGAACAATGCGGGAGCGGAGGTGAGGTCGCATAGGGCGGCGGTGAGAATTTAGGTGTTTTAGTTTGTCTATTCGACTTAGTACGTAAGCACGTTTGTGTACTGCTTAACCGATGCTTAGATCTAGACTTGGAGTATATGATCAGAGCTTATTATTGTGTTCGCTTTAACTCAGATCGCCTGCAACTCTTTAGGAGGCAACCGGAGTGCCTGATATATTTTAGATGTTAATATTGCGTAATATTTATTTGTGGTTTAATGTTCGACGCTGTGAATGTAATTACTACAGACATATAAGTCGCTATATCAATACAATCGGAGAATATGTATGAAAGCACTAGCAATAATAGCTCTCGTGTTCGGTGGACTCTCTATCTTCATCCCGGTCGGAGGGGTATTCATTGCCATGCTTTGTAGCGTATTGGCTTTAATATCTTTTCGATCTCAGCCAACCTTGTCGGGGATAACGTTCGGAATAAATATCATTAACACAGCGCTTTTGAGTCCGAGCATCGTATTAAGTGATGCAGCATCATCGGGAGCATTTGATACGGCCCGACATATAACGGAATCTCCAACCGAAACTGGAGAACTATATTGGGCGTACGTAGGCTTTCACATTGTTTTACTAGTTATTGCTGGTGCATGGCGCTTGACGAGAGGCGCTCCTGAAACGGCGAATTTTTGAAGCAGCGTGGGGTGAGACGCAACTGATCAATCACTTTTGGATGATTGTAGATGTTTAAAAATTCAAGGGTTAAAAAGTCCCCATTAAAGTCTAAGCCACTGCGCAATCCTGGCGAGTCATTAGAGAAACGGTTAGCCGACATCCTTTTGGACGATGTACTTTTCTTTTGGATGGTAGCTATGGTCGCCGTTGCCTTGGCCGTAACTGAATGGAGTCGTTGGTATTTTGACACTGCGCCGAATCCAATTTTAGTGTCGGTAATCGCTTCGGTGGTGGTTGCGATTGCTGCCTGGAAGATTATCCGTGGGTTACGTGCTGCGAAAACCGTAAAACTTGGTATTGCTGGCGAAAAAGCGGTGGGACAATTTCTTGAACGGCTTCGCGTACAGGGCGCCCAGGTATTTCACGACGTTGAGGGAGAGAGTTTCAATCTCGATCACGTAGTGATTCACCGTTCAGGCATCTACGTCATCGAGACCAAAACGATGTCCAAACCGGAAAAAGGAAAGCCAGAATTGGAGTTCGATGGTATTCAAATAAAGTATCGCGGGAAGCCGATCAAAGGCGACCCGGTAACACAAGTGAATGCCGCCAGTTACTGGCTAGGTGAGTTGCTCAGCGAGTCGACCGGTCGTAAACTTCCGGTTCGCGGTGTCGTGGTCTATCCGGGCTGGTACATCAATAGCCCCGATACCCGACGAACCAAGGTCTGGGTATTAAATCCAAAAGCGTTGCCGACTTTTATCGAAAGCCAACCTAGTCAGTTTGAGCCAGAAGACGTCCACCTTTATGCTTATCACCTGAGTCGATTTATACGCACCCTATGAATCAGTGAAGGTTGGACTGGAACATGAGCTGTGACGGTTAAGTAACTTAGCTGACTCCGGATAAGGTTATCAAAACCCACTTTGGTGAAGATTGAGCAAGGTGACACTGTAATTCCCCGAAAAGCGGAATTACCATCCCAAGGAGTAGTCATGTGCGGAAGGTTAGACATTAACGATCACCAATTGACGCGGTTTGTCAGCGAGCAGCTGGGGCTCAACTTCACCACGCAAACCAATCATGATCTGCGGCCGACGCAGCAGGTGGAGATTGTTGCATATGAACAAGAGCTACAGCAGCTGAGTTCTACCTGGGGCATTCAGCCGCAATGGGCGAAGCGGCCGTTAATTAATGCTCAGGCAGAGACTGCCGCGACCAAGCCTACCTTCAAAGCGGCGTTCAAGCTGCATCGCTGCGTCGTTCCCTGCAGCGGTTGGTACGAATGGAAAGCCGAAGAGGGGCAGTCGAAAAAGACCAAGTACCTTTTTACCCATCCTGATGAGCAGCCCTTTTACATGGCAGGGCTTTATTTCCCGATGACCGATGGCGAAAACCGCCTGGTGACCCTAACCACAGCGCCAACGCCGCAATGCCTGGAGTACCACCACCGCATGCCACTGTTGGTGCGCCCGGATGAAGTGACGTTCTGGCTGACCAGCAATGCCGAGGCGCTCGACCCGCTTTTACACGCCCCTCAAGATATACCGCTGAGTATCCACAAAAGTTAATTTAAATTAACCTATGGGTGGATTTATCCGAGCGTTTTTCACCTAAGCAATTGGCGGAGGCCATCACCGCCAAGCGTACCAGCATGAAACTCAAACTTACTGATGTGGCCGAAGCGCTCACTCTATCAAAACCTACGCTAGTCAAAATTGAGAAAGGCGATACCAACGTAAAACTCGCGACCGTGTTGAAGGTGATGGAGTATTTGGGGGTGTCGTTTAGCATTGTTTCCGATGAGCTCACCACTCAGCGCGCAAGAACTTGGTAAAAACTGGCTCGCGTTAAAGAGATGGGCGAGCCCATTAATGACCACCAGCTGATACGGTTTTGTGCGGATACAAGCACCGTAAAATCATTTTTATGCGCATAAAAAAGTAGCATTTGCTGTTTTAATGCGCATAATAATGTAAAGTTTGTCGTGTTTTCGACACAATCTACCCGCTGAGGCCGCCATGGAACGAAGTTTATTGAGCCAATTACACCAATGGAAAGCCAAACCAAATCGTAAGCCGTTGTTGATTGACGGTGCGCGGCAGACCGGCAAAACATACTTGCTGCAAGAGCTGTTTGGCAAAACCTTTGCGAGCGTGTTGCGAGTGGACTTCTTAGAATCGCCGGACATGGCACAGGCATTTGCCGACTCACTGACACCGTCAGATGTGCTTACTAATATTGAATTGCTCTCGGGCAAGACTTTCAATCCTGAAACTGACCTTCTTATTCTCGATGAAATTGGGGAGTGCGAGCGAGCGGTTACGTCGCTAAAGTATTTTGCGGAGAAAGCACCGCACATGTATGTCGCAGCCAGTGGCTCTAACATTGGCTTACTCAACAGCTTCCCCGTGGGCAAGGTTCAGCACCATAACCTACAACCACTTTCGTTTCGCGAGTTTTTGGCGGCGGCGAATGAACCCGCTTTGCTGAAGGCATTCGATGCGCAGGTCAATTCCTCAGCGGCCCATGTCAAGCTGATGGAAAAGCTCACTGACTACTATTTTACGGGGGGTATGCCTGAAGCTGTGTATAAATGGTTTCAATTGGCCGACAGGAGCATTCTGGAACGTGTAGACGCGGTTCATCAAATTCAGAGTGACTTAATCGCGGGCTATTTACGCGACTTTGGTAAGTATTCGGGCAAAGTCGACGCTGGCTTAATTGAAGCGGTATTTAATGCAGTACCTTCGCAGCTTTCTGGGGTGATGGACGAATCGGTAAAGCGCTTTAAGTTTAAGCACGTGCATGAGCGTAAATCACGGTATCAGGAGCTCGAAAGCGCTATCTCCTGGTTGGAAAAATGCCGCTTGGTGATCAAAAATTATCCGATTGAAGGCAGGCCGCGTAGCCCGCTTGGCGCTTATAAAAAAGAAAATAGGGTTAAACTATTCTTAATGGACGTCGGTTTACTGAATCATATGCTGGGGGTGAGTTACCGGGAAATTAAGCAGCAAGGTTACGAATACAAAGGATATGTTGCAGAGAACTTCGTGCAGCAGGAGCTCGCCGCCTTAGGTATCGAGCCGACTTTTTCCTGGTACGATGCGCGCGCTGAGATAGAGTTTATTGCCACCGATAGAGAAGGCAATATTATTCCAATAGAAGTAAAAAGCGGCACGCGTACGAGAGCCCGTTCGTTGCAGTCCTACATTCAAAAATGTGCTCCTATCAAAACAATCAAGCTAGCCGGTACTCGAGGTTCAGGACCGCTTGAGCAAACTCATTTTGTCTATCCGCTTTATTATACCGAGCACGCAGTGCGGATTCATTTGTTGTGAGCGGGGCAAAACTCCCGGACCCATACATCGATAGTAAGCGATAACTCACTTAATGCCTCGGCGCGGTCACGGCCTTCATTGCTGGCGCGATAAAGGTGTGGCGTCATGGTCAGCAGGTTATGAATCGCTGCCTGGGTGGGCAGGGTTACCGAAAAGGTGATACGCTGCTCAGACTTGAGCTGCCAGTCATCAAGAGAGACCGGTAGTTGATATGGTTTGGTCTTAACTTCAGCATAAATAACCTGTTTGAGTTCGCGCAGATGATCCGCTGCGGGGTCGACCATCACCAATCGGCCGCCTGGCTTCAGTACGCGTTGAAATTCGCCGCTGACCGGAAAGCCAAACACACATAACAGCGTATCAATGCTGTTCGCAGCGACTGGGATCTGGCTATTCGAGGCCACCATCCAGGTGACACGCTTGTCTTGTTTGGCTGCTGCCAGGGTGGCCCACTTGGAGATATCGAGAGCAGCAACCTCAAGCTCATGTTCAGAGTGCTCTGCAGCATCCAGCAACTGCCGCAAATAGTAGCCTTCGCCACAACCGGCATCTAACACTGTCATAGACCTGGAACGCAACACCGTGGCCGCGAGTGCATCGGCCAACGGCTGATAAAATCCGCCCGCCAGAAAATCTGCCCGCGCCTGCACCATGGTTTTGCTGTCACCTGGGTCCTTAGAGCGCTTATTCTGCACCGGCAACAGGTTCACGTAGCCTTGTTTGGCTACATCGAAGCTATGACCCTTGCCGCAGCGCCAGGTTTTATCGGCAAGCGTCAGCGGCTCGCCATCGAGTGGGCAGCACAGGTGCATGAAAGGGCGTATTAATGAATTCGTCGTCATGCGCCTATTGTATGGCAGTTTGCCTGAAAGGTCAGGCGCTAACTGGTGCGGTCGGGAGCTAGATAAGCACTAATTACATGTAATCCGCTCCTTAAAAATTGCGCTACGAGCCAAAACTATCTATTATTCAAATCATGTTATGAGCCGAATAGTTTTTTCATTCGACTCACTGAGATACACTTTTGCTGTGAGGAGTGAGCAAATTATGCATCCCGAGTGGCTCTGGCAACACCCTGGTTGGCCGGATTTTACCTGGCGTAATGCAGAGGTGCAGCCGCTTTTACGTAATGCACATGAGCGTGTAGGCTTACTCAAAGGCAAGATGTCTCTCGTGGCTGACGATGATGAATTTGGCCTCGACACCTTGCTCGCCAATATCGTCGCGTCTTCGGCAATTGAGAGTGAGCAGGTTGATGTCTACGGCGTGAGGTCATCACTGGCGCGTCAACTCGGTCTGACGGATCAGCAGCCGGTTGCAGTATCTGCGCAAAGCGAAGGGCTCGCGAACCTGATGCGCGATGCTGTCACCAATTGGCAACAACCACTAACGAAGAACACATTAATGCAGTGGCATGCATGGTTGTTTCAAGGTCATGATTCTCTGTTGCAAAAGGTCATCCCAGGAAGGTTGCGTGGCGACGCGCCGATGCAAATTGTGTCAGGCCCGCTGACACGCCCCAAAGTGCATTTTGAAGCACCACCGCGCAAGCGCATCGATAAAGAACTCAAAACATTTATTGCTTGGTTCAATCAGTCACAGCAAGACCAGACTCTCGACCCCCTGTTACGGGCTGCAGTGACGCATTTGTGGTTTGTGACCATTCATCCATTCGAAGATGGTAATGGACGGATTACCCGCGCGCTTACCGATCGCGCACTGACGCAGGCAGACCAGCAAGGTATTCGATTATTCGCCATGTCCGAGGCGATTCTCGCGCACCGTGCAGAGTATTATAAGAGATTAGAAGCAACCCAGAAGAATGACCTGGACATCACTTCATGGCTAGTGTGGTTCTGCGAAACTTTAATTGCAGCTATAGAGCTTGCTTTGGCGAAAATTGAACGCACGCTTACGAAAGCTAAATTCTGGGCAAAGCACTCCGAAACACCTCTTAACGAGGCACAGCGAAAAATTTTAAACCGTCTGCTTGATGGCGATTTTTCTCAGGGTCTCAGTGCAACTCACTATCAACGTGTGACATCGGTGAGTAAAGCTACCGCGACCCGGCATTTGACGGAGTTGCTGGAGCAGCAAATGCTCGAAAAATTGCCGGGCGGCGGGCGTAGCACGCGCTATCGAATTGCACGCCACTGACATAAAAACAAGCCGTCTTAAGTTTCTGTCGCGCCGTCAGCGTGAAATCTAGGCCAACAACAACGCCACGCCGCCAAGGTAAAGCACAATAATCAGCACACTCTCCAGGCCTATGCCGGCCGGACCTTTGCGCTCGCGGCGCAGCAGGCCCATCATTAAAATTGCGGTCATCAGTAGTGTCAGGCAGACCCACATCAAGGTGCTGTCGGTGATGGTGTGGTAGATAGAACCCTCGCGATAGGCAATATCAGAAGCTGCCGTGAACAGGGTGTCAAAGGCATTGCCGCCGATGATGCCACCGACCGCGAGCGTCAGGGCGCCGCGGCGCACGGCCGCGATAGAGGTGACTAACTCCGGTGTCGAGGTGCTGATGGCGGTCAGTAAGATGCCCACCACCGTTTGCGTCATGCCCGTTCGTGAGGCAATCACTGTCGCCGCGGACTCGAGCAGGTAACCGGCCATGCCAAGAACCACAAAAAGCACCGCAAACTCTGCGCTCAACCGTGCCATAGACGGCATCAAATCGACATCGTCGGGTTCGTCCTCACGGGTGTCATGGGTATGCTTCGGCCGCCACATAGGGGCCTCGTGCGCGTTTTGCACCATGCGCAGTCCGACCACATAAGAGATAAAAAGCAGCGGTGTGACCGGATGCACACCCCACAGCGTGACAGAAGGTAACAAGGGCGCCAGCAGTATGAACGCAAGCAGAATCATTAGCAGCGCGTTTTGCATCATGTTGGGCACAGAGGCCGCGGCATGCTCGAGATTGGCATGCCGGTAGGAGATATCCGCCAGTGCCAGGAAGAAGGTCTGCACGGCGATACCGCCCAGTGCATTACTGACCGCCAGCTCAGCGTTGCCATTCCAGGCGGCAGTGACCGACAGTACCGAGCCGCCAATCGACGTGGTTGCGCCAAGCAAAATTGCGCCTGCGGCTGCCTCACCAATCCCAGTGCGGTCCGCCAGCTGGTCAACGATGCGGGTGATGCGCGTGCCCGCCACGCCAATGACTAGCGCGAGCAGCACAAATACCACAATTCCTTGGGTTAAGGTCCAGCCAGAGGGATCCAGCAACTGCACAGTTCTCCTTACCATTCACTGATGAATTGAGTATAGTCAGTCACCAGAGCGGATCAACGCCAGCCACGGTCACTTGCCTTAACTAGTGGCCCTGCTATCGTCCCTGCGTTGACATCCGCGGCCACAAGGGATATCAAAGATAAAAACCTACAGGAGATGACATATGTTTGAATACAAACGCATCGCGCTAGCAGTCTCGCTAGTGCTTATGACGAGCGCATGCTCAGAAGCCCCAAAAGAGAACGCCACCACCGCCGCGGAAACAACGCAAACCGCAGCCGCTGAGACAACTGCACAAGACACTCAGCAAACAGAATCGGAAAAAGCCAACGCGCTGTTTGAAGACATTTTCATGCAGGGTGTGATGCGCAGCCCGATGTTCCAGTCGTACCTGGGTATTAAACAAGATCAGGACAAGTGGGACGATATCTCTGAAGAGCGTGCGCAGGAAGATTTAGCTCTGCAAAAAGAAAACCTCGCTAAGGTCATGGCCATTGATGAATCGAAGCTCAATGAGCAGACCCGCATCAGCTGGATGTTGATGAAGCAGCAGCTTGAGCAGGAAATCGAAGACTTCAAATGGCGCCATCACAACTACCCTGTGAACCAGATGTTTGGCATGCACTCAAGCGTTGCCTCGTTGCTGATTAACCAGCACGGCATCAGCGACGTGGATGATGCAGAAGATTACATCGCACGTCTGAACGGTTTAACCGGTCTGTTTGACCAGCTTGGTGAAAACCTGCGCCTGCGCGCGGAAAAAGGCATTATCGCACCTAAGTTTGTTTACCCTTATGTGATCAGCGACAGCAAGAACATCATCACTGGTGCTCCTTTTGATGACGGCGAAGCCAGTGCCTTGTGGGCAGATTTCACTAAAAAAGTGGATAACCTTGATATTGATGACAGCCAGTACAATGAGCTGATGAGCGCGGCCGAAGCAGCCATGCTGCAGTCGGTCAAGCCAGCTTTTGAGAATCTGATTGCCGTGGTTGAAGAGATTGAAGAGCAAGCCACCACCAAAGACGGTGCCTGGAAACTGCCTGACGGTGAAGCCTTCTATAATAACGCTCTGAAGCGTACCACGACGACAGACTTAACGGCTGATGAAATCCACGAGATTGGCTTAAGCGAAGTGGCACGGATCCACGACGAAATGCGCGTGATCATGGAAAAAGTCGGCTACGAAGGTACCCTGCAAGAGTTCTTCGTGTACATGCGTAACAACGAAGACTTCATCTACCCGTCAACGCCAGAAGGTCGTAAGCGCTACATGGATGAGGCTACCGCTTTCATCGACAGCATGCGCGGTCGTCTGGATGAGCTGTTCCTGACCAAACCTAAAGCCGATATGATCGTTAAAGCGGTTGAACCTTTCCGTGAGAAATCTGCCGGTAAAGCCTTCTATCAGCAGCCGTCAATGGACGGTACCCGTCCAGGTATCTACTACGCGAACCTGTACGACATGGCGGCCATGCCGACCTATCAAATGGAAGCGCTGGCGTACCATGAAGGTATTCCGGGTCACCACATGCAAATCGCGATTCAGCAAGAGCTGGAAGGTATCCCGTCGTTCCGTAAATTCGGCCGTTACACTGCCTACTCGGAAGGTTGGGGACTGTACACTGAGTTTCTGCCAAAAGAATACGGTTTCTATGAAGACCCTTACTCAGACTTCGGCCGTTTAGCGATGGAGCTATGGCGTGCAGTACGTCTGGTGGTCGACACCGGTATTCATGACAAGAAATGGACCCGTGAAGAAGGTATCGATTTCTACGTAACGAATACGCCAAACGCGAAATCTGATGCAGTGAAGATGGTTGAGCGTCACATTGTTATGCCAAGCCAGGCAACTGCCTACAAAATTGGTATGAACAAGATCCTGGAGCTGCGGGAGAAAGCTAAAGCTGAGCTGGGCGACAAGTTCGATATTCGTGAATTCCACGACGTCGTACTCGAAAATGGTCCGGTACCGCTGAATATTCTTGAGCAGTTCGTTAATGAGTATATTCAGGAAAAGAAAAACGCTTAACAGCAATGTTTAGTTAAAACTGAGCCGGATGCCCGTCAACTCTGTTGGCGGGTTCCGGTCTTTTGAGGATCATTATGCCACTTGTCTACAGCTTTATTGTTTATCTGGCTCTTGCCGTTTTGCCCGCACAGGCTGATAGCCTTGCAGTCGAACGTGCCGGTCAGGTACACAGTTTCATGGCGGCCTTTAATGCCCACGACAGTGAGCGTATGGCTGAGCATGTGACGGACAACGTGGAGTGGTTATCTGTTAACGGCACCGAAATCGTCGTTGAAACCCGTGGTAAAGCAAACCTGATAAGTGCCATGGACGCTTACTTTAAGTCCTGTTCCTCATGCCAGAGTGAATTGCTGGAAGTGATGGTTTCCGGCAGCCGTGTCAGCACTGTCGAACGTGCCACCTGGCAAAGCGAGACTGAGCAGGCGGTGCAAAATCGTGAGCAACGTAGCATTGCCGTGTACCAGTTTGCTGGTGATTTGATTCAACGCGTCTATTATTTCCCCGCGGACTAGCTTCTCACCGAGCAGCCGCCGATCTTTTACCTTCCTTTTCGCTGGTCACCTGTACATCGCCTATGCATCGGTTATGCTTAAATGAACGCTTAGCTGTCATTTAGGGGATAGTATGAACTTGTATTTACGTGGATTAGTACTGGCACTGGTTATTGTTCTTGCTGGTTGCGCATCGCCGACCACCACCAACATGATCGGCACTTCCCGCACACCGCTTCAGCCCGAGCAAGTGACGGTCTACACCCAGGAACCTGCATGTTTTGAACCTATCGCGCTGGTCACAGCCACCAGTGACATGTCCTTCACCTTTACCGATCAGGCACAGATGGACGTCGTGCTGGAGCGCTTACGTGAGGCCGCAGGCCGCGTTGGTGCCAACGGTGTGCTGTTACAACGTACCGGTGAAGAACGCGATGAGTCCGTACACGTGGGTACCGGCGTGGGCCGACAAAGTGGCAGCGTCGGCTTTGGCGTTAACATTGGCAAGTCGTTTGGGCTGATGGAGAAAACTGCTGAGGCTGCGGCTATTTGGGTGTCCGCCGACGCAGCCTGCGAAGAATTCTAAGCTTGAGAGGAACACGACAATGAATCTGGGTGCATTTTCAGTAAGTCTGGCAGTGAAAGATATCGCCGCTTCGCTGGCGTTCTATAAGAAGCTGGGGTTTGAGCCTATGGTCGATCACCGCGAACAAGGCTGGGCCATCGTCAAAAATGGCGAACACGTGATTGGTTTATTTCAGGGAATGTTCGACGAAAACATCCTCACCTTCAATCCAGGCTGGGATCAATCGGGACAGGAAACCGAAGACTTTACCGATATTCGCGAATTACATCGCCAGCTCGAGGATGCTGGCCTTGAGGTCAGCAATGCTAACCTTGATGGCCCCGACAGCCGCGGCAGCCTGACACTACGCGACCCTGACGGCAATGTGATATTGCTTGACCAGCATCGTTGAGCTCAACTTGAGATCCGCTGGGGCCGCTATAATTCTTCCCAATACGGGCATAGCGTGGTGTTGTGATCGCTGAAAAAGAAAGGCAACCTGACGCTTGAATTACCTTAGGTTCTCGAAGTAAGTTTCTCGATGAGACGACATAAACGGTAGATGTTGTTCAGAAAGTTTCACCTGCATGTCTTTATTAATACCAAGAGCATGGAAATCGCCTAGTTGTTCTGAAACAAGTATGCGGCCTTTGTCACTGAAACTAATAAAGTGTAGATCAAAAGCTTTGTCTAAGTTTGGTATTAGTAGTAAACCATTGTATGGGTCAAGGCGCTCATCATTACTGCTTTTTGACCAAGGCTTAATGTGCGATGCCATTAATAACGAAATATTCGAATAACCGGTTAAGGCACAGCCTTGCCATTGAGCAATGAGACGTTCACGAAATCGGCCTTGTCCGCGACGAGCTTGTATTAACGTCGGCTTGGTGGTTTCGGCTATAGTTTCGTCTTTTTCGATAACGGCAATATCATATTGCGCTTCTGCATCTGATAACTCGTCAAGGTACGCACGGTAAAGGTTCAAAGCAGCCGAATACATATGGTTGCCGCGCCTATTGTAGTCGACGAAATCCTTAACGCCCTGGGCTTTATTTATAAGGCGAGCGATCTCGAAATAATCGTCAATGGCTAATATATTTTGTTGCGTGAGATTAGCTTCATTAAACCAATTAGAGATCGATCCTTTTAAAGCACTACTATATTTTTTTATTGTCGAGTCTCCTTTCCCAATAGCACGGGCCCACTGCTCGAAACCCTCCTCATGAGTATCCAAATTCATCGCTAGCGCGGCACGCAGTGTTATCGCAGCAGTAGGATTTTTTATTAGTTCAAAGAGTTCTTCATCAAGATAGGCATATTCGATCGTGTTGAATAAAGACGTTTGAGAAGGTGTCTTTATCGCATTATAAACAGCAACCGAATCTGACTTGAGTTGGTGATGCCAAAAGCTTGAGGAGCGTAAGTAAAAATATGGGTTCACCATATCAAGGTGATCAGAAGGGGACTTGCTCAGTCGCTCAAAGTGCCAGCTGAATCTATTTTTTAGGGTGTCATTAAAGTAGATAACGTTTCGATTAATTATGCCGTCCCCAATCAGATCGATAACTGCATACAGTAAGCACATCTTGTGAGGACTCACTGAGTTCCGAGAGCGATTGGGACGAACATCTTTAAACTGACTGACGTACCAGTCGAGATTTTTCATGGTTCAACTCGCTCTCTCAATTATGATCCAAAGTTCAGGTTCATCTACTTTATAGATCTAGTTAGCTATTTGTAAGAAAGAAAATTACGTAAGCTCTTACCCCCGCGACAACACCTTAATCAAGTGCCAGCCGAACTTGGTCTTCACCGGACCATGAACTTCCAGGGTGGGTTTGCCGAAGACTACCTTATCGAAGGCTGGCACCATTTGTCCGCGACCAAACTCGCCTAAATCACCACCATTCTTGGCGGAGGGGCAGAGTGAGTGCTTACGTGCGAGCTCACCAAATTTTTTGCCAGCCGCCAGTTGCTTCTTTAAATCTTGGGCTTCGGCTTGAGTACTTACCAGAATGTGTAGGGCGTGAGCGCGTGCCATGATGACTATTCTCCAAAGTTTTGAGGTATTGAATTCTACCGCGAAATCCACTTATTACTAAGCCGCACCAGCCAGCTGGGCGAAATCTTGCTCGCCAGCGCCATGAGCTTGGTCTGGCGGCCGACATACCAGTGGATGCGGGAGCCTTTATAGTGTGCCATGCGATAGACGGTGGCGGCGACCATCTGTGGGGTCAGGCGTACGCCGAGACGACGCATGCTGTCGCCCTGCATGTCGGCGACCATGGCGGTTTTGACGAATAGCGGCATCACATCCATGACCTTAATGCCTTGGTCGGCCCATTCCAGCTCCAGCGCTTCGGTGATGGCACGTACGGCAAATTTACTGGCTGAGTAGATGGCCAGCTTGGGTTGGCCATAGATAGCACTGGCCGAGCTCATATTAATGACGCGGGCGGTGTTGGGGCCATCAACCGCAGCGGCCTCCAGATAGGGTCGTGCGAGGTAACAGCCGGCCAGTACGCCTTGCACGTTGACCTCAATCATCCGCTGCTGAGCCTCCAGGGAAATGGCCTCGAATAATCCGGAATAAAGAATCCCAGCATTATTGAACAAGAGGTTAAGCTTGCCCTCGTTATGCTGCGCAAAGTCAGCTAGCGCGTCTTGCCATGAGGTGTTTTCAGTCACATCCAGGACACCGGTAATAAGGCGTTCGCGCGCACTTTCAGCGACGTCGTTAGCCAGCTTGGCTAAGCCGTCCGTATCGCGATCGTAAGCCCCCACTTGCCACCCTGCCTCAAGAAAAAGCAGGGTGGTCGCGCGACCGATACCAGCTGCCGCGCCGGAAATGAAGATGCTGTTCCTGGTGTGCATTTACAGGTTCTTCTTATCAGCGAACTTGCGTTTAAATAGTCGCACCAACCAGTCGCCTTTTTGTGCTTTGTTTAACGCTGCCAGTTCGACTGTGGCGCGCTCCGTGCTAATGGTGTTCTTCAGCATAGCGTCGTAAATCGCGTTGGAGGTTTTGCGTCGCTTGATGGCGTTACCGGAATCCAGAAAGGCTTCAATGGTACGCAGCACTTTGTACTGCCAACCGCCACCAGCGGAGCTTTGCGAGAGGATTTTGGCGGTTTCTTCCTGCTGGCGCTTCAGCTGTTGCTCGATGATTCTGAGGTCGGCCTGAATGCTCTCCTGTTGACAGATTTGGCGCTCGCGCGCGATGGCAACGGTCGCTTCTACAAACTCAGCATCGAGTACGCCATATTCCTGCCAGGTTGCCAGCACCCGTGCCGCGGCCTGAATGTCAGTTAAGTCGCGGGATTCCCGCAGGGTTCTGGCGTTACTGTGAACCTTGTCCCAGGCCTGCCAGCGGTAGATGAAATCAAGTCCGGTGCCTTTAATGTTCTGCACGCCTATGACACGTGCCTGCAGGCCCGGCGGGGTGGTGTCGATCAGGCACTGTACGGTCTCATTACCCGTTGAGTAATAGTTCTCCACCACCACCCAGCGTTCTTTAAAACAGTTGAAGATATACTCGAGGGTGGTATCCACATCCTTGTCCGAGCTACGCAGCTGTTGCCAGTGCTGATATTCAGCATGCATTTGCATGGTCAGCTGGCGAATCGCGTCCAGTTGCTCGCGGTCCACATTATCGGAATCGGTCTGCTCTTGCAGACGTGCAAACGCGGCACTACTATCGGCCTCACTTTGCCACTGGGGCAGCGCTGTCAGTAACTCATCCACCAGCGCCTCACTGACGTTGATACCGCGCAGCGCGGCGCCGACCCGTTTGCTGATGTGGTCCACCTCAGTTGCAATGCGAAAGCGTTTGCACAGCTGCCCCAGTTGCTGCTGCTGGTCTTCTTGTTGACCTTCTTTGAACTGAATGACAAAGCCTTGCCAGGCGTCGTTGATGTAGGTCTGCAAACCGTCAAGATTGTCGCCGATAAAGTAATACCGATCGGCCTGCATATCGCTGACCAGGATTTCCGCAAACACCTGTGAGCGCGCTACCCGATCGGCGCGGTTATTCACCACGATGCCGGTCCAGACGTCAGGGGTCTCAACCAGGTTATGTTTATTGAATCCGGTGCGTTGCCAGTTGCTTAAGGCGCCTAAACGCTCGTTGGCAGACATGCCGTTGACGAACTCGATGTTGCGCCCCTGCACTGGTACTGTCGGGTAGATTTTCAGCACACCCAGATCGGCAATGACGTTGTCGGCCATGGCTTTGACGGCAACGTCATTACGTACACCCAGACGTTTGGACATGGTTCGCACCAGCGCGATATTGTTCGGATGTTCGGCGTAAGGGAAACGTTTGAGCACGTCTTCGGTGATCAGGCCAGAGTCGAGCCAGGTGACCGCGGTCAGGTTGGCCTGTTTGCGGTGTGCTTCGTCCTGCAGTAGCGGCAGCATCGACTCTTCGGTGGTGTACACATCGCCTTTTTTGGCGATGAAGTTTTGCATCACAATCGGGATCTCGATTCCGGCCGGTCCCTGAATGTCTTCGTGGTCAGGGTAGCAGTTGGTGATGGTGGAAATATCGTCACGCATCCACTGGCTTTGCAGGATCTCAATGTAGCGCGGGGTCAGCCCCATGCACTCCCAGAGGAACACATCGACATTGAGCTTGGAGGCAAACTTAGTTAAGAAGACTTGCTCCCAAATTGTTGCTTTGTCGTAGGGGCGGAACAGGAAGAGCTCCTTCATGGGCCGGCTGGCATTGCCGTACAGGAACATGGCTTCACAGCCGGTGGTCTTGGACAGCACACTTAAGCCGAGCTCGTTGAACACCGCTGCTTTGAGACGTTCAGTACCCGATTTACCCCGGGTACCCCAGCCACCAATGACCAGTGGCAAGCGCTTACGATGGCGGCGCAGTTCCACCAACTGGCGGACATGGTTGGCAAAAAAGCCAACAAAGACCACCGAGGTGAAGGCCAGCAGTTGGGTGATGGTGTTCTGGTAGACCGAGTAGAAGTAGTTATAGACATCACTCATCGATGGCAAAGTGAAAGGCAGCGCCACCGCCGGGAAGAAACGTTTCACCCGCGGCTCGACCGGGTAGTTGTCGCCCTTGTTATCGGCATAACCGCGAATCGATAGCTTAAAGCCTAACTGAGACACCTTTTTCAAATAGGCATTTGGGGCAAAACTATCGCCCTCTTGCCAGTTGCGCAGGCGAGAGAACCTGGCAAACTGCAGCTGAATTTTCCAGCGTGCCCGCAGCCGTGCCAGCAGTGATTTAGGCGGTAACACTTCGGTGACGCCTTCACTGCTGTAAATACGCATCGGCGCAGTGGGCCAGCCCTGATCCAGACAGGAGATCAGCTGATCGACCAGCGGCAGATAGCTGCGTTCGCCTGCTTCTTCACTGATGTACACCGGCTCGCCCGGGACTTTGGTGATGCTCTGTTCGGCCACGATACGGCTGTTAAACTGCTCCAGTCCGTAATACACCCGACCTTTGGTGTGGCTGTGGTTCTGCCGTTTATCCGTGGCCGGTTTGCGCCATTCATGAATCATGCGCCACAGGCGCGGGCGGAAGCGGAAGCCGGACCAGATCTTGAGCTTTTTGCCTTGCGCACGCACATTAAAGCCAAAGCGTTTCGAGGCCATATAAGCCATTTGCCGGTACCAGGCTTCAGTGCGTTGGCGCGCATCGGCTTTTAGCGTCAGGCTGGCTTCCAGTGGCAGGCGCTCGAGGTTCTCGCGCTGTCTAGTATCAAATGCGGAGGCGCTGGTGTAAAAGAAGATGGCTTCCCGGCATTCTGCAGCCCAACGCCGCAAACGGGTGTCGTCATGATGATGGTTAAGCCAGGTCAGCTGGCTATCGATCTGGGCCAGGTGCTCTTCACTTACGTCCAGGCGCGGCAGGTAACGATGCAACAGCTGCGGTAACACATGGAAGACGGTGCGCAGTAAAAACACGTCATCGTCGTTGTTGAGGATGCTCAGCAGGCTCTCGACAATGCGGTCCAGTTGCTGTTGCGTCCAGTCTTTGCGCAATAGGGTCAGTAAAAACTGTGCTTTGACCTTATTCGATGACTCCGACTGCAATAGCCGCAGTCCCAGTCGCAGCGCAACCTGGGGCTCGACGTACTGGGTCGACTCGGCAAAACGCTGGCGCACATATTCAGAAGGTTCACTGCGAACGGCCCGCAAGGCATGGCGCAGCGCTTTTACTTTTAAGGGCACAAAGCGCAGCAGAGATTCCACCATCCGTGCTTTCAGGAAAATGTCAGCATCAGGCTCTTTGGCGTAAACATGCTGGAAAATGGTCAGGTACTGCGATGGCTGGGTGACCGCGATGAGGGTCATCATTTCTGCCCGCATCCAGATATGTTTTTCTTTATCCAGACAGGTGCGGTAGACGTACTGGATAGTATTACTGGGTACTAAGTCCCGAATAGCCGGGCGCATCTCCTGCAAGACCACGCGCAGGCCCCGACAGGCGGCGATGCGAATAGTTGCCTGCGCCTGATAACTGAGGCTCTGGGTCAGGGCTTCCGGCAGCGCCATGAGTTGCCACAGTCGCTTAAGCTCTTCATCGTCATCAAGCTGAACCAGCGTCAGCCGGACAATTTCACACAGGCGGCCAAGCACAAACACAATGAACTTTTCATGCTCCGAGGTGCGCTTCTCAAAGTATTCACTGATGGCGGCATCATCGAACCAGTCGAGCTTCTTCTTAGCAATTTTGCGAACAATGCGGGTAGGGTAGCCCAGGTATTTGGCCACAGATACCAGGTGCTCAGTGCGCTCAGGCTCAGACGCGGACTGATGGTAGTTGTAGTTAAATTCTGCCTGGCGCGTACGCAGTTGCTCGATAGTTTTAAAGCGTGTTGCCAGCTCATTCTGCAAAAACAGCACCAGCTGCAGTGCGTCCTGACTGGCTTCATCTTTGCCTTCAAGATTTTTCGAAACCGCTGACCATTTCTTAAAGCGCTGCTGGCACTCACGCAGTGACTGCGCATAGATGTTTTGCCAAATCGAATCCAGCCCGGACCTTAACAGAGAGTCTGAGGATGACAGCTTAGTTTTCATCTACAGCCTCCAGTGGATCGTTGATGGTAATGTCATTGGTCTCGATATGTTCCAGCGCGTGACGCTGGCGTAATGGCGAAAACAGTAATGTCGGCGGCGCGAAATCATCGTAGCCCTGACCGGCGGTGTGGTTCCAGCTGATGCCGAGAAACGCACCTGTGGTATTACGGTTGATGTCATGGCGAATATCAAAGCTCAGTTGCCACAGGTTACCTTGCGCCTGCCACCAGTCATAATCGACAGACAATGCCAATTGTGTTGAGGACAAGCGACGTCTGCGGTTGTCGTCGCGCAGGTACTGGGTGTAGCTGGCGTCCAGACCCAGCCGCCAGGGTTTAAAATACTGCCGCCAGCCACTGGTCACCGACCAGTGATCGAGCAGCTGCCCCTGACCCAGTTCATTGAGGGTGAACTGACCTTCCAGGTGCACGCGTGTGTCCAGCCAGGGTTGATAAGTGAGCTGGTCGCGTACAGTCAGACCGTAGCGGTGGTCCAGCTTATACTGGGTGACGATATCATCGTCGATGGGCACAGCAGGGGTCAGCTCTTCGCTGAGCTCACGGCCAAATACCAGCAGTTCCAGCTCGTTACGGGTGCGGTTATTCCAGTAGTACTTCCAACGCCCTGACAGCGACGCATAAGCCGACCAGGCACCCTCGGCTTCGTCGTCGGTAGCAGCGGCCTGATAATAGAGATTTAGCCGCGCCTGAGCATCGAAGTACTTGTTGGGTAGCCAGTACAGGTCATTATCGCTGACCAGCGTGTGCAGGTCGGTGTCATTGTGTGCGCGCCACTGTAGCGAGCTGTTCCAGTAGGCGTCCCAGTCGTTAAGCTGACGCTGGTAATTCCAGCGGCTATCAATAAACTCTTCACGGCCCGTGCGCAGGTCTTCATCAAAGTTGTTACGAGCGCGGTAGCCAAGCGCAAAGCCCCAAGTGCCGTCGTCCTGTTCACCCAACTGGTACAGCGTATCAGCGAACACCGCCCGCTGTGGGTCCACCGGCCAGATGGTAGGTGGCTGCTGAGCAACACTAGGCTCTGGCTGCGCGGCCGACAGCTGCGGCAGTTGTGGCTCATCCGCCAGTGGCTGTTGTTGCCAGATAAAGAAACGGTAGTAGCTGTGCGGGGTGTCTTCGTCCGTGTGCGCCACCTGGTAATGCGTATCTTCTGCAAACCATTGGTAGCTGTGGCTGGCCAGCGCATCCCGGTGTGTGTAGTGGTCGATGCGCAGCAGGTTATTGGCCGGAATGAAAAGTTCAATCTCGCGGTCTTGGCTGGCCCGGTAGGTTTTCACCTGATTGCCGGGTAGCAAAGACTCGCCATCGCTATCCAGCAGACGGTACAACACCAGCGCTGATGAGGGCTCGGTAAATTCAAGTGAAAGCGTATGTTCACCGCTGCTCAGGTTCAGCGTAATGGACAGCAGCTCGCTGCTAAGCGCTCTTACCATGGTGCCATCAGAAGTGGTGATACTCAGCGTGGCAGGTGCTGCTGGACCGCTGAGCTCGGTGGCTTTACGCACCTCCAGCGTCACTGCCTTGGGTGCGCGTAAATCCAAAGCCAGCTGCGCTTGCTCGTCATCGGCCAGGCGGCGTTCGCCGGGGCGGACGTCGCTGGTCATTAGCGCGCGGCGGACCTGCCACCAGGGCGCGCTGGGTTGCCAGCGCTCTGTTTCTAAATAGGCGATGCCATCGCTGCTGCTTACGGTATCCAGCCGTTGCCAGGCATAGCCTTGGGTTAAACGATCCAGCAACAGCTGCTGGGTGTCGGTCAGCGCCGTACCCAAAGTGTTGGCTTTCACTTGTTTGCGCTCGGCATCGGCTAACTCAGAGTGTTGCGTTGCCAGCGCTAATTCCGACAATCGTTGTGTCAGAGGCGGTGTCACAGCGGGTAACGAGGCGTTAGCGGCCGCGGCGGCTGACGGAGTCAGGAGCTGCGGCTCTGCTGCTTCAATGACCACCCCGGCGGCAAATCCTTGCGCCTCGATACTGATGTCGTTGACCTGATCCGCGTTGAGCGTAAAGGTGTAACTTTGTGGCAGGCCAACCCACAGTTGCTCGCTTTGCGACCAGCTCAGGCTCTCGCTGGCGCGGTCCATGCGTACAGCCAGCGGGTAGCTGTTATCGTTAATGGTCAGCGTCACTTGGTGCAGCTCACCGGAAGCCGTAGCTTCGGTGAGTTCCGGGTACAGCGTGACTTTCAGACGCGGCGAACCCGCCAAGCGCAGGCGTAATGGGGTAGCGTTGTCGAGATAAAACGTTGTTAAATACAAATCCAGATCGTCGTTGTAGATCAGCGCTTCGCGGGTTTTTCCGGCGAATTCAGGGCGCTGACGAATCCAGTGGTAATCTGTTACGTCAGCGGGCCAGCTTTGCTGTTGTGCGGCTGTAAGTTTGCCAAACCAGTACTCGGCCAGATCGGATTGCTGTGAGACAACCGCTGCCCGTAAGGCGAGCTCGGTCGGTAGTTCGGTACTTTGGCTTTTATCGAGCAATAAGAACAGCTGTGCCGCCTCACGCTGGCGGTTCTGCTGGGTCCAACTATAAGCAATCGCGGCAAGAGCTTCAGTGTCAGCGCGATGGAACAGGCGCCAGGCCCAGTAACCCTCGGTGTCAAACCAGCGCTCCTGCTCGGCAAAAAGTTGCAACAGCAGCGTTTCTGCTTGAGTTTGCAGCGCGGACTCTGAGCCTGCTGCAAGATCCACCAGCAGTTGCCGGGCGGTAAAGTTGTAGCCCAGCTTCGTCAACTGCTGGTAGACGTCAGCAACATCCTTTAACTGCACGTCGAAGGTCGTGGCGAGTGCGTTGCGAACGCTGGCAAACTGGTTTGCAGTGATACTGCGCTGCTTATCCAGATACTGACTGGCATGGCGCTCGGTAAACTGCGCCGAGCGGCTCTGCAGTCTGGTGTGCCATTCCGTGGCAACTGCTTGCTTTAGGGCGCTGTTCGTCAATGCCGACGAGCCCCCTTCACGCAGTGCGCTAACAAGCTCGGCGCTGGCACTTGGCGAGAGATTGAGCCAGCCGGATTCACTGACACTTGCCGGTTGTTCATTGGCATAATCGAGACGTAACCAAGCATCGTGGTCGCCGGTGCTGGTGACCGTCAACGATTGGTAGGGCTGGTTAAAATCCAGCAGCACTTCAGTGACCTTATGCGCCGGAGCGTCGGCTTTGGACATCAATGCCAGTTGCGAGCCATTGTCGAGCTGCCAGTGCTGCAGCGGCGTGAGCTCAGGGCGTAGTCTTACTTCCCGTTGTTCACCACTGTTACTGCGCACCATGAACGCGGTGGCATCTTCCTGCCATTTTACCGTCAGTTTTACCGGGGCGTTGCGGGTTTGCTCTGGTAAAGCAAAGCTGGCGCTGTGTCCGGCTGGCAGTTGGTAAAAATACTCTGGCTCGCGCGTCGGGTGTGCAGAGCTCGGCAGGACCAGCGCTTCTGGCTTGCGGACCGCCCCCGTTAACGGAATAAAGCTCTCCGTTGCTAATGCCTGCTGTGGCGGCAGACTACGAAAAAACGAGGTCGTCAGCCACGGCTGCTGCTGCAGCGCTAATTGCTTGTCTTGCGCCTGCTCAATGGCGTCTGGCGCATTGCGCGCAGCTAGAAATTGCGCGCTGGCATCGCTTTGCAGCCAGCGCAGATACGCGTCGCGGTCCAGATCAAGGCTGAGCTGTTGGCCAGCCTCAGTCACATAAAACGGCACCCGGATTGGCCGTGACAGCAGCTGCACATAGCCTCGGTCGTCTTCATAGCGGGTGCTGTCGTCCAGGTTGGCCGCCAGCTGCAGCTGACGCTCAGGGGTTTGCAGTGTCAGTGTCTCGTAGAGTTCATACGAGGCCCGCCAGGGGATGCGGATTTCCAGATGATAAAGGCCAGGTTCACTGAACTCAGTGACGTAATCTTCCTCGCCGGGCACCAGCTGCATGTCGTGGGCTTCAAAGCCGGTCTGCATGGTCAGGGTGGTGACACTGTGTTGGTCGCTGAGCTTGATGCGCGCATCGTCATGAAGCACAGCGGCCGATGTTCTCTTTGAGTGGTACAGGCGAGTCGTTCGCGCGTCGCTGTGTTGCAACAGGATACTGCGCTCTTCGGTAGTGTTCACCGCATAAAAGTAGTCGGTGTAATCTTTATCGTGGTGAGCATCGAGCGGGCTATGGCTGACAAAGATGCCACCGCCCGTAGATGACCAGATCTCCGGCTTTGCTTGCTGATCTGCCGCATTGTCGGCGTAGACACGCAGGCGCCACCAGTCACTGGCGGGCGCCTTAAAGGTCGCCTCGGCGCGTGATGTGGAGGTCGTTTCTGCCTCGTACCACAGCACCCGGTCGACCGGGTGTGCGCTGGCTGGCACTAAGCCAGCCCATAAGATCAAAGCAAAAGCACAGATACCACTTCGGATCATTACTCGGACGCTCCTGTCATGCATTGCAGGGCCTGAATCGCGGTGGCGCGATCGGCAGCCAGACTGTCACGCACGCCACGACTCATTTCCACGTGGATAAATTGCTCAGACTTGCCCCAGTCGGCGAGGGCCTGGGCAACATTGTTCTGGGTGCCGCCAAGTTCGCCGACCTGATCCGGGTACCGCAGCACATTCACGCCTAGCAATGCAGTCAAACAGGCCTGAATACTATGCAGGCGGGTTTCCTGTGGAAACAGCTCGTTGGTGCCATGACTGAGGATGATGTCAGCATTGCGACCGGCTTCGGTACTGCGTTTACTTTTGGCGTAGCCGTGCAACTGTACGATGACGCCCTCGGAGTTCTCAGCTATCCAGGCTTCCGATGCGGCCAGTAAAGCACTGCGCCGGGCATTGGAAATGTCGCTGTTGACCTTGGGTTTTTGATCCTGACCGGCACGGCGGTGAATCGAGTTCGTCATGTACACCTGCGCCAGGTTCACCTGCCAGCCGACATCAGCGATGGCACCCGTATGCAAGTCAAAGTAACGGTGCGGTGCTTGCAGAAAGACCGGGTTGCTGTTGCTGTGCCGGTAACCGACAGCGCCCCAGCCGAGATTGGCATTACTGGCGGCTAAAATGACCTCCTGTTCCTGCCAGTTTGCCGTCTGGAGCTGGTAGAACTCGGTCAGTCCACCATTACTGCCATTGCGAAACAGTGACAAAAACGATGCCTCAAGCGTTGATTGGTTGGGCGTCGAAACCCGCTCATAATAGTCGCTGCGCGGCACATTGTCGTACCAGGGCAGATCCACGGTTTCGGCGTGACTCGGTAAAGTTTGCATGGCGAAGCCTATGACACATAAGAGTTTAAAATAACGCATTGCCGTCCTCCGTATAAATCTCTATTTGATAAAGTGGCACTGCAGCAGAGTAACCGGCCTGAACATATCCGGAATTCGGTGCTGAGGTGCTGACAGTGACACGGTAGCGTCCCTCTGCTAAATCGCGGCCCAGTAAAAACGGCAGCCGTATTGGTTGCCAAACAGGCGCTTGATTTTGATTGAGCAGTACCACCGAGGGTGACCCCTCGGCTGCGGCAAGCGGGAAGCTGCGTTTGGCCACAGTATAATCCGCGTAGACACCCACCTGCTCTTGTTTTTCCAGGGTTAAGGTGAGTTGATGCGGCGCGGCAATTGCCGGGAAGTAATTGAAGGTTAACCACTCTTCTTCGGCCGTTTTGTCGACCACGAAAGTGAGGGCTTGCGTGAGTTTGTAGCCGTTGCGCACACGGTAGTGCGGTTGGGCTGATACCGGCTGATAATTGCTGTACCACTGCACCGCAGTCGGCGCGGTTAGGGTTAAAGTGTAGTCGCTTTGCGCCAGAGCAGGCAAAAACAGTCTGCCAGAGCGGGCATTGAGCCAGTCCTTCGCAACGAGCTTGCCATTGAGCTTGATCTCCACTGGTACAGGAGCGTCCGTTGCTTTTTGATACACCAGTTGTGGGCGTACTTTCTGCGCATGGCCAGGAGCGCTCACCACATAGCGGGAACCGTCCCCCGCGACCGGCGCGTAAACCAAATGGGCTGAGTCCGCAGTCACCTCAAGCTGCTGGCCGGGCTCGCCCGCGGCTAAAAACAACTCAAAATACGGTGCCTCGTTGACACTTGTCAGCGTGTACCACTGTTCGTCAACACCGGCTTCAGCGGTTGCCGCCGGCTCAGGCAGGGGCATTTGCCAGGATATCAGTTGCGTGACCACCGGTAGTTCGGTGTTGTTTAGCATGGGATACGCCAGGAACCATTTGGGTATGCTCTGCTGCTGCGGTTCATCTTCGTTGCCGGGTTCGACCCGGTACGCTAAATCGGCCGGGCGCGTGTAAAGGTTGACCAGCACTTGTCCGGCCATCGTTGCCGGGGCATGGCTCAGGCTTACCTGCAGTTCAGCCGAATGGGCGGGTGCGACGATATACTGCGAGCTTTTCTCATGCACCGTTGAGACCAGACTTGAATCGACGCTGACCTGATAAGGGTTAGGTTCCAGTTGTGGTTGCAGTTGACCACTGAGTAGCTCCTCGCCAGCTGCATCGACGATGCGCCACTGCAGGCTCAGGTCTTGCGCTGGGACCGCACCCCTGCGGGTCAGACGCCGGGCATCCAGTCGTAGCGGTTGTGCTTGCCGCGCGTCAGCAACCAGCGCGAAGATCAGCGAGCTGCCGGGTTGCACGACGCTGGCGCGCAAATAATTGTAATCAGCGCTGACCATCTCGCCATTGGCGTCATAGAACACCAGTTCGCAGCGCGCCCTGGCGCTGAGCTGATACAAGTCTGGTTGCGCTGGCAGCTGCGCCCGCGGGGATTCGGCATCAAGACGGACAGGTGTAACCACCGACTCGCCCGCCTCGGTAACAGAGCTTAGCTGGAGCTCTGTAGAAGCCGCTCCGCTAAGACTTTCACAGGCGAACTCTTGCAGATTAGTTTGCACGCGGGTGTCGATGGTAAACCAGCGCTCTGGACCGATCACAGCGAGCTCATCGGTGATCTGATCTTCATCATTCTCAAAGACTTCAGCCTGTTCGTTCACAAACAGAATGCGAGAGTTGATACGCTCGCTGGAGGCGTCGGCCGGGCCAATGGGCTGCCAGCGCTGCATCAACCGCGCGGCGCGCTCACGTTCGGGAACCAGCTCGACCGGATAGATGTGGTCTTCAAAAAAGCGTGCCTTTTGTTCTTCATTTAAGCGCTGCCACATGCGGCTGACAGAAGCTTCATCGTATTGCACCAAAACTGCCACCCGAATTGCTATAGGCCTTGAGGATTCGGTCAGTGTCAGCGCAAACTCGTTCAGGCTCTGGCGCTGTGCAAAGCTCACCACGTGCAACTGCGTTATGCCGGCCAGAGTGTCCTGTGGCGAGTCAAAAAAGCGTCCCGGGAGCTGCTCGCCAACCGGAGCTTCCTCGCCGTACAGCATGACGCTGTAGCTTTCTGAAAGCGACGCCTCCGGTCGCGCGGTAAACTGCAGCGTTGCTTGTTCGTCGTCGGCAACCACGCCGACCGGAGTATGTAAAATGCGCAGTTGCGTGGCTTCATTGGGGACATCGAACTCGAAGGTTTCACCAGGCTGCAAAATGTACACCGTGGATTGTTCGTAATCGTCTTCCCAGGGCTGCACATCGATTTTTTGCAAACTTTGCAGACTGAGCTGCGCGGCGTACCAAAGTGCAGCTAGCAGAGCTAAGCCGAGTAGGAGCAGAAGCAGGCGTCCGAGCATTCTCATTCGCTCACCTCCAGTTGCAGCCATTGCATGCGTGAGCGAACAAACTCACGGAAGGTTTCCACATGGGCGTCCTGCAGTGATACCTCCAGCGTCGATACCGACAGCGGCGTCAGGTTTTTAACTGCCACCACTTTACCTTCGGCGTTACGCAGTACGATGTAGCTTTGCAAAGATTCGTTGTCCTGCCAGAGCTCGAGGGCTAAGGCAGGGAAACGCTCACGCAGCGTTGCTAATACCTGAATATTCTGCGACTGCTCAAAGCGATTGAGCATTTGTTTAACCGTCAGCAATGTCTTGGCAGGCAGCGTAGCTAGTTGCTGCTCAGCAAGAAATTGCGCAACGTCATGGCGCTGCGTTTCAATCCCCAGCGCACTGAACTGCTGATAAAGCACCGATTCGGATTCAACCAGGCGGAAGCTCTCGCGAAGGCCTCTGGGCAGCCAAATCTCAGCATACTGAGCCGAGGGGATAAATTTGGTAAAGCGTGCCTGCGCTGTGTAATTGGCCGCGGCAAGCTCGACCTGACCGGCAGCGCCACCGACGCCGGCACTAACTAATAAGTTTTCTAAATAATCGCGCAGCTCGAGGAACTGCTCCTGTTGCGTAGCAAAGGGCTTATGCAGTTCGTAATAGCTCAGTTTCACGCCGCCATCGGCGTACTCATCGGTGGCACTGTAGCCACGCACCTGCACTGCAGTTACGCCCATATCCGCGTGATGCCTGAGCGTCGACTGGTGCATGAGGTTGAACAGCGACAGAGGGTTACTGCGGGCAACCACCCGCGCCGAACCATCGACATTTGCCTGTGGGTGCGCGCCACTGACTAATAAAGCGCTGGCATCCATTTGCTGGAACAGAGAGCCGGCAAACTCGAAGCTGCCACTTTCGAAAATAGGTGATGGCGCTTCAATGACATAAGGCTCGCTGGCCCCAAGTCTAAACACATAGGTGCCCCAATGCCGCAGCCTGTTGGTGTCGGCGTTGACCTTTTCGCGCAGAATAAAGTACTCGGCGCCGCTGGAAATGTGTTTATAGAGAATAATCTGATAACCCAGTTGCGCGGCCGACTGCGCGACCTGGTTGATCAGGGGCTGAGCCTCCTCGAGCCAGTTGGGCGCACCATAGCGTTCTATGGTCATGAATAAGGGCGTTAATACGGTCTGGTCAAAGTAAAGCAGTTCCGCCTGAGTAGGCACCACATACTTTTCGGTATTTTTTGCCGCCAGCAGCCGTTTATTTTCCTGCAAAAAGGACAGCAGATAACCGGCGATTTGCTGTTCATTTGCAACGGTATCAATAGGTTTGTTGACGGCACTTTGGGTCAAAATTGAGAGCATCGCCGGGCGTGTCAGAAACAGCTCAGCAAAACCGTAACGTGCCACATCACGCTGCCGGTTCTGAAAATCCGGCGTATTCCAGACAATGTCATAGCCGCCGGTGAGCTCTTCCAGCGTCGCTAAGGACAGATCCATCGGCGGTCGATCTTTGACCCACATCCGGGTGTCTTCGGCAGTAATTGCGGTGGCCTCACGCTCGCCCAATAATAGCCGGGCAAGAGGTGGGGAGTACTCACGCACCTGCAGCGTATTATTCGGTGACAGGGTCTGGTGAAAGGTCTGGAACAGCGTTTGCGAATTCAGCAGGACCTGGTCGCTGCCATCTTGTGCCCGTTCCGAACGTGCCGATGCCACCGCCAGGTACTTGGCTTCGAGACGGTTAAAGAGCGGCAACATCGCCAGCGCGGTGATATTTTCGTCCATCACCGTGGGGAACTGCAGTGCCAGCTGATTGGTTTGCTGTAAGTCAAAAATGTAAAAGCCCCAGCCACGCTCAGGGGTTGCATCACGCAATACAATGTAGCGCGACTCGACCCAGATAGCTTCATAGCCAAACTCATTGGCAAGACCTGCCACCTGATCCAGCTGTCTGTCGGAAGGCGAGGGGCCCAGCGTATCAATAGTTGAAACGGTCTGATGGAACTGATTCAGGGTTAACGGCGAGATGGTGACGCCGCGTTTCATCGAGTAGGAGGCAAAGTTTGCTTGCCGCGAGTTCTCCACCACGCTGGCCAGACTCTCGTTGCTGACCTGGATCTCTTTCAGGTCGCTCAGTTGCATGGCGCTGGCATCGTTTACCGGGTTGTAGAGGGTCAGGGAGAAACCTATAACACTGGCAACGATAGCGGCAATCAATGAGGTTTGCACTGTGGTGCGGGTCATCTTGATGGCGATGTTCTTCTGATACATTTTTATCGCCAGCAAAGTTGCCAGCAAGTAGCCAAAACCGTACAGATCGGTAATTTTCTGTGCCGGGAACCAAATGACAATGATGTAGCCAAGAATCAGCTTGTAGACGAAGCTAATGTTGAAAAACAGCAACAGCTGGCGCGCGCCTTCGATATTTTGATTCCTGATCATGGGCAATTTCAGCAACCCGATAGCACAAGCCAAAATCACAAAAGCTTCGACGAAGGTGGTGGCAATTTTCAGTGGGTTATACCACTGCAACGCCAACAGACTGGGGATCAGAATGCCATTGAAGTCCCAGCCGTACCTGAGGTTCAGCCGCGAGGCCAAAAACGCAGCGGTGATAAGAATAATGTAGGCTTTGGGACTGGCCAGGATGTTACTGGCAACGTCCTCGTACATGTAACCGAGGGTGCTGATATTAAAATTGGTCAGCGGTATCAGAATGAAACTGACGATGGCGTAAGTGACTGCCAGGTGAATCATCAGGGTCGACACACCACGTTTTAAGCCACTGTTCCAGAACTGGTTCGCACTAAGGGCGATAATGATGAGGCCAAAGCTATGCAAGCTACTGCGAAATTCGTAGTCAACACCGCGCTGCAGTAAAAACTCGTCGAGCTCAACCAGTAAGAAGGCGTCAAAAGTGACCCGCACCAGTACACTCATCAGAATGAGCATAAAGAAGCGGTCCCGGCCAAAGAATTCACCGAGCCCAAACCTGACCAGTAACCTGTCGGCCACCGCCCGCGTCAGCAGGTAGGTGATGATACTTTCCACCACGATAACCACGGCGGAGCCGGGTTTTACCAGCAGCAGAGGCACAATGTACCCGGGCACCACCAGACCCGAAAGGGTGGTGCCGTAGCGCAGGTTCATGAAGGCGACCACGGTGACACCAATCCACACTGTGGTGACCACCGAGCTTGCTAATCCCCCCGTGGGGAAAATTTCGAGCGGAAACCAGTCCATTATTGAATGGGCCTCTCACTGTCAGCAATATTAGCTTCGAAGGTAGGTAATAAAAGTGTCAGTTGGAAGCCCTCTCCCAGCTTGCTTGTCAGATTCAGCTCAGCGCCCCACTCCTGGACTTGTCTTGCCAGGTAAAGTATATGAAACAAGTCTTCGCGCTCACTGAAAAGCTCGATATTGGAAAGCTTATGTAAACTTTCCAGTCGCTCCTGAGGTACGCCGTAGCCTTTATTCATAAACTGTATCTCGACGCGTCGGCATTTGTCTTCTAAGGAGCAACTGTTGATTGAAACCCGAAGTTCACCTTGGCTGCTATCGGCATCTTTGATTAGCAGCGACAAAATGGCGTCGATAAGTTGCTTGGCCTGTTCCACTGAAACCATTGCCAATGCTGGAATCTCTGGCCAGTCAAGGTCGACTTTGACGGCTTTTTCCTGCAGTGCACGACTGTACTTACGGACACTGTTCTGCACCATGTTCGCTGGGTTAACGGGAAACACCTCGTTACTGTGTTGCTGCAGGTCCAGCATGCGTTCGACGGTCGTACTAAGCTTGTCGGTTTTATCCAACACCTCGTGGATAGCGTCGATTTGCTCTTGCTGAGCTTCACCCTCGAGGTTGGCCAGTCGGTCGGCTATTTTTCGAATAGCGGCAAAGTCTGTTGCCAGCATGTCGAAGTAATAGCGGTGCAGCTCCCGTTTGCTTTCGATGACTTGTTGCACCGAGTGCACATCAACGAACTCAAACAGAATACCGGCCAGCAAAAATGGCGACATCTCCTCGCTGCGGTTGATCTCACGCTCAATCGGCAGCACCCGCAGAATATAATCGGACTCGAGCTTGGGGCTGGATATCGGCCACTCAATCGTGCGGTGATGCAAGGTGATTTGCAGCAAGAGTTTCTTAACTTTCTCTGACTTCTCACCGGTGAGTTCGACCAATAAATCATGGGCGCTCATGGTGAAAAATTTAAGATCTAAAGCTTGCGCAACCTTGTCCATTTTTTTGTTGGAGGTCAGCACCTGACCGAATAAATTGTAGAGCACCAGGGCTGAGCTGTTGCGGCTAAAGACATTTTGCAACAAACCTAAACGGCGCTCTAATAATTCGATAGCGGAATCGAGTTGGCGATGCTCGTTGACGGCGTAATTCAAATTAATGACCTTACGCAACCAGCGGTTCTCTCTGGCGGTTGACTGTACAAATTTGCTGCGATGATAAAGCAATTCCGATAGCTCGCGCGCGAAACTAACTAAATTATGCTCGAAGCTTTTCTCGTTCCAGCTGTCATCAGGTTCAACCGTCAATGCCCAGAAGCCTAAGACTTCACCGGCGAACATCAGTGGCACGATGTACTCGATTTCTTGCTCGGTGGTGTCTTTAAAGTAATGCTTACTACCGATGCGATGAGGCCGCTGCGTTTGAATGGCATCACTGTAAGGGGCACGCTGGAAGTCGCGGCGACGTTCTTCGATGTCATCAACGGTGCAGTTCAGGGAGTGTATTGCCAGCAGACGATGATCCTGCTCCACCCGATCCAGCAGGATTGAGCGGCGCATGTGCAGGTGTTGATCGATAAACACGTGCAGATTTTTCCACGGGTCTTCCGCCTGCAGAAATGATCCAGGCAGCATCCGCTGGTTTAATCGAGCTTGCAGTTTCGCGGTGCGCGACGAAAGAATACGACCCTCCCGGCGGCGCTCACTGATTAAAAACTGTAACAGCGCCATCACCTGGGTCAGGAACAGTTCACCAAACGGAAACACCAGCTGGAAGCCGACAAATAACAGATAGGCAAGTACCAGCGCCGTGACGAACTGCACCGTCTCGAACAGTAAAATACCGTTACTATTAAAAAGCTGCAGCAAAAAGAATGCCGCAAAGTAAGCACAAAACAGTCCTAGCGCTATCACCCATAGCGGAATGGTTTTCAGATGCAGATCATGGACAACGGTTTCGACCGCGAGGGCCTGCATCTCGACATAGCTGAGGTACTCCTGATCCAGAGTACCTGCTGCGTAGAAGCGCTCGTAGCGCTGGTTTGGACTGACCTGAATAAACACAATCTTGTCAGCGACCAGACTCCCGATGATGTCACCGTTGAGCGCCTGCTGAGTGGTAATGTTCGGCAGCAGGTTGGGGCGAATAGCGAAGTTAAAGAAGCGCTCATACTCTTGTTCTTTCGCAGCGGATGCAGGTTTGATGAGGCTTAAAAGCGAGTTTTCACGGCTGGTCAAGCTGAAGGAGCGGTAATTGCCATCACTGGAATTGAGTTCGAACAAACGCACTGAATCTGGGTATTCGTTTTGGAAGTCCTGGCCTCGGGATGACGTAAGATGGACATTATTAGGCCAGTCAAAGGCTCGGGTTGTGCTCCGTGAGGCGTTATCGAGAACCAGAACATGCGCTGCACCTGCATCGGCTAATTGACTGACAAGATTGTCCACTTCGTTGTCGGTGAGATCAAAGTTGCCGGTATTTTTAATAATAAAGGTTTTCGGTACAAACTCTGGGGCCGACGAAACGGATAAAAAAGCATCAGTAAGTTTTGCGTTGAAGATCCCCAACGGCGCGGTCATGGATAAACCGAGCACAGCAGCTATGGCGAGCATGCCGATCACTAAATCAATGATAAATCCTTTTAGTCTCACTTCGGGACTCCAGCGCTTTTAGTTACCTGTTATTAACTGATATTACAATCTTTTCGATTTAGGATATACCTGTGTGTCAGTTATCTAAGCTACAAAGGAATATTTTTTTCTTGCATAGTGACCAATGCAGCCGAAGCGGTTAGGCTTAGGTGTAAATAAAGTTACGAGACAGACATGAGCTATCAGGATCAGGAACGCCGCGAGCACCCGCGCAAGAAAATTACGACCCGCTTGCTTTGGCATGTCATAGCAGTTTCTTTGATACTGTTGCTGATCGCTGTGCTTGTGTCTTTTTGGCAGACCTACCCAAGAGCGAAACAAGATGTCCTGGCCAAATTACAGGCGGACGTGCAGCAAAAACTCGCCTTCAACCAGGAAGTTCTCTCTGGTATTGAATATCAGGGCGATGTGTTAAGCGAAGCTTTTCTGAAGCGCTACGAGGCGTATGTCGGCAAGCCCGAATTTGCAGAGCTTTTCGATGACTGGTTTCAAGAAACATCCCCCGGCGTTTTCCGTTTGCAAGACGAGTTCTTCGAAGGCATAACCACAGCCAATCATGTGTTTCGCCATCTGAGCTCCTTTGTGGGGCCGCGCGACGAGCCTTTAGATGCAGAGCTCAAGGCACGCATTGTTATTAGCCTACTGGTCTTAAGTGAGCTGGCGCCGGCCTGGCAGAATAAGGTCACCAACACGCATTTCTCGATGCCTGAAAATATCATCAGTTTGTACTCGCCGGACTCTCCCTGGGGATCGTTAGCAGATAAGGATCTGGTGATCACAGACTTCTCCACCGTGCGTTCTACACTGCAACAGGAAAACCCGGAGCGGACACCCAATTGGACGGGACTCTATTTTGATATCTCCGCAGGCTTTTGGACCATTACCTATCAGCAACCCGTGGATTTTCAGGGACAGCATCTGATTAACTCGAGCTTCGATGTAAGTCTGCAGCAGATGATCACCGACTTCGGTCATGTTGACGAGGCTGGCGTGGAAAATTACCTGCTCAATGCCAAAGGGCATTTGGTGGCCAGTTCAACCTTGGCAAATGGCATAGACGGGACGCGCAATACGCTGACGCCCGAGAATTATGATGACCCGTTGTTCAGAGCGCTTGCAGCTCGCTTGGCCGCCGCCGATGCGCCGATTGCGCAAGCTGTATGGGAAGACGTCGACGAGGACTATCTGATTCTTGTGCACCATTTTGAAACTCCGAACTGGTGGTACTTTTCGGTTTACCCGAAGGCGTTGATCACTGAACAGGCGCTGCAGATACCGTTGCTGATGGCGGTAATGGGCTGCTTTTTGGTGGTGATCTTGCTATTGGCGGTGGCATTTTTTGTCACCCGCGATGTATCCCGTCCGCTGCGCGAACTGGCGAACACTGCCGC
Source organism: Pseudidiomarina terrestris (assembly GCF_030466405.1). Taxonomy (GTDB): domain Bacteria; phylum Pseudomonadota; class Gammaproteobacteria; order Enterobacterales; family Alteromonadaceae; genus Pseudidiomarina; species Pseudidiomarina terrestris. Next base: position 203,470 of record NZ_JAGGJF010000003.1, read on the forward strand.
CTTGGTGAACCGCAAGAACTACCATGCCATCGAGCAGGAAAGCGTTTCGAAAGTTCGCAGTTATGGCGAGGTTACTCAGGTTCTGAACGCGTTTCGCGTGATGGCCCGACGCTTTGTCAAAGCCAATGAGGAGTTGGAACAGCGCATTGACGAACGTACCCAGGACTTGCGCGAAGCGAATCAAAAGCTGGAGCAACTGGCGCACCTCGACGGCTTAACGGCATTGCGTAATCGACGCGCCTTCCAGAAGGACCTCGCGCAAGCTCTGCAAGATCACGAGGGCAGCTATTTCTTTGTGATGGCCGACATTGACGACTTCAAACCTTTCAATGATAACTACGGCCATGAAGCCGGGGATCAGGCGCTGATCGCCATCAGCCGGTTATTTGAACTGGTGGCGGCAAGCAAAACTTATCGCTATGGCGGTGAAGAGTTAGCGATTCTCGTTGACGCCCCTGACGCGAAGCAGGTAGAGCAACGTTTGCAAGAGTTACTGCAGAGTATTGAGAAATTGGCTATTGAGCATCTGTACAGTCGTCGTAATCAGCCTTTCTTAACAGTGAGTTTCGGCTACACTCGTATTCGTCCCGGCGAGTCCGTCAGTGCGCTGATCCAGCGCGCCGATAAGCTGCTCTATCAAGCCAAACAACAAGGCGGAAATTGCGTTGTTGGTGATAGCTAAAAGGAGGTGATATGTCGCTTACTCACGAAGCTGAATTCAGTTGCCCTTATTGTATGGCGCCTAACAGTATCGAAATTGATGCCATGCATGACATCGGACAACAGCAAATTGTCGATTGCCAGGTCTGTTGTCAGCCCATCGAGATCATGGTGACGCAAGACCACGAAGGTGACTTTGAGGTGATTGCCAGTACCGACGAAGAATAATCTGTCGACTTTGCTGGGCTAGTCAACGGGCTCATGCCATAGCGGGCTGTTACGGCGCTGTAAAAGTAGCAGCTGCAAGTCCAGTGCCTCGACAATACGCAGCAACGTATCAATAAGCCCGTCGCCGGTGTTCTCGAACTTTGAGATCACCGCCTGCGTTGTCCCCACCCGAACTGCAAGCTCTGTCTGCGACCAGCCCAGCGCTTTCCGCGCCGCCCGCACCGCCCCTCCAATTTCTTCCGAAGTATTTATCCTCATATCCCCACCTATATCCATATCGATATAACCGAATATACCCACAAAGATATAAAAAGGAAAGAAAGGGCAGCCCTTTCTGCTGGCGGCGAAGCAAAAAGGGAGGGCTGCCCTTTCTGCTGGGGTGAGTGTCTGGGGAATTCGGAACTTCAAATTTCGTTATTGATTGATATACTTTGACAACGATCAGCGACAATGGCGGGCTATGAATTATTCATTTACTCAAACAGCTGCGAACAAAGCTTATGTGAGCGTGGTTTGCTTCTTCATCGTCCTCTTTTTTGTAGGTCTTGCTGACAGTCTTGTCCTATCGACTACCTTCTTAATGGGCGTTGTTCCAATCTACGTTGCTTTATTTTCAGCAGCGATCGCGCTTTTTCTGATCATAGCTTTTCGCTTTAGAACGCCCCCAAAACTGCAGCGATGTTGTCATGTAATGACACTGCTTGGAGCAACAGCTTTCACTTACCTTCAGTTGGTTTTTTGGCAGCTCATCCCGACTCCAGAGGTATTTTGGGCACAAAACCCAGTGAGCATGTCAATTATAACCATGATGGTTCTGATGCTATTCATTGGCCTTTTTTTGCGGCTCCGTTATCCGAATCTCGCGTTTGATATCACACGTTCTACGTCGGTGACGTGCATTATCATTGTGCTAACGGGTGTGACGGTATGGTATGGCATCAGTTACCAGGCAGTCGCGGAATCAAGTGAGAATGCCCGCACAAAAATTCATTTGATTGGCGACATGATCAACAAGAGGCTTGAAGACCAGGTAAATGCCTTAGGCCGGATCAAAGCTCGGCTCGATCGGCTTGGTGGCGATGATTTCGACGTGGTAACCCAGGTTGATATGGAAAACTATGTGGCGGACTATAGGGTCATCGAAGGCATGCTCCTACTCGACGAAGATCTTACTGCAGTCGCTTCCACTCCCTTTGCAAAGGAATTCAAAGATGCAGGGTTGCTCGGAAGTGAAGGAACTCAGGCCTGGCTACAAACACGGTCGTCCAATGTCAGACTAGCGGCCAACGCGAGCTCACTTGATATGCCAACGCCGACGGTCATGGTATCAGTACCTATTGACGCTAAGAGTGGAGCGTATTTTCAATTAATTGCGCTGCTCAACATGAATGCGCTAATTTCTACCGAGTACCTGGATTACTTAAGCTCTGTGCGGACGTATCTGGAGTTCAGTCCGGAACTTTTGATTTCGATGCATGGAGAGAGTCGAGGGTCGAGCAATCTTGCTGAACTGGAGAATGTATACCGTCATTCAGTTACCGAAACCGTTACTTTAACCAATGCAATAGACCACAATTTTCATAGTTATTTAGTGGACTACAGTGATTTAGAAGAAAGTGCAAGATTCAAGCAACTGTTGCTATGGCTGACCATGGCTTTTGGATTTATTTTTATTTTGGCTGCTGATAACACCAGGCGACTTCGTGAAAATCGTGAGAAGCTTGAACATATGGCGACTTACGATGACGTCACAGGTTTATTGCGTCGTGATGCTTTTAATCAACAAACCGAAGCGTTGAGAATAGGTTGTGAGGGCTGTCATCGCGCCGTGATTTTCGTCAATTTAGATGCTTTTAATTCGCTAAATAAAACCCTTGGTCACGACATTGGTGACGTTATTCTGGCTGAAATCGCCAAGCGTATAAAAGCAAGTGCTAACCACTGTGATATTCTTGCTCGCTTCAGTAGTGACGAATTCATACTTTATTATCGAGACACCACAGCACATAAACTCAAAAAAGATGCAAAAGCGGTACTGTCGAATATTGCTGATGTTTACAAACCGAACGACATGGAATTGCACCTAACTGCCAGCGCTGGAATTGCAGTGACGTCACAGGCGAAAGTTGAAGCCAAGACGCTGATTCAGCAGGCTGATATTGCGATGAATATCGCAAAACTAAATGGTGGTAATCAGTTCGCGATTTATCAAAGCACTATGGCTGATGAACGTAAGCAACTCGTGGCCGTGCGAAATAAATTGCAGACCGCATTAAATAAGCAGCAACTTGAGGTTTTTTATCAGCCGATATTTAGTGCTGAGCACCAGCGTATCGTTAGCGTTGAAAGCCTAGTTCGCTGGCGCACCGAAGAAGGCTTCATTTCGCCGGGAGTATTTATACCTATAGCGGAAAAAACCGGCCAGATTATTCAGCTTGGCGAGCTCGTCTTAGACATGGTCTTACGGGATATCCAACAGCATGAAGAGCTGCAGGGAATAACAGTTGCAGTAAATATCTCTCCGCAGCAACTGACCCGCATAGATTTTATAAAAACAATTGGGGAGCAGCTTAATCGTTACGCAGTTACCCCAAGCCAGCTTACCCTGGAATTAACCGAATCCGTAATATCGGATGGTGGGCAAACGGAGCAGGTGCTTAAATCGTTGCGAGCTCTTGGTTTTCACGTGGCTATAGATGACTTTGGCACGGGATTCTCAAGTCTTTCGTACTTAACGACACAGCCCTCAGATATCATCAAGATTGATCGGGCTTTCACTTTTGGCGTTGAAACAGAGGGGAAGGAACGCAATTTACTTTCAATGATTGTGCAAATTTGTAAGCAACTTGAAAAAACCGTAGTGATTGAGGGCGTGGAAACCCAAGCGCAAGTCGACTTATTCAAGGCCGTTGGTTGCGACAGACTGCAAGGGTTTTACTTAGGTAAGCCGATGCCTTTAGCTGAACTCATACCACTACTACAGAATCAGGATCCTCCCCGTTGAGCGCGCCTGAACGAACTGACAATGAATCCTTGATGTGCAAGGTCATCATTGGTGGCGGTATTTGTCAGTAATTACTTTGTTATCGAGCTCGGTAGTCAAGTGCATCAGTGGCTGGGCTAGAAGGAGTCCCAGTAGGGTGGGTCGCCGAAGTAGCCATCGACGAAGTCGATAAAGCTGCGGACTTTGCTGGCCATAAGCTGACGATGGGCGAAGACAGCGTACAAAGCGATAGGTTCGGGCGAGAAGGAGGATAAAACGACCTTTAAATCTCCTGCTCGTATAGCGGAACCGGTAATAAAAGTGGGTTGCAGTACTATTCCAGCACCGGCTCGCGCGGCGTCGACCAGTACATCGCCGTTATTACTCTCCAACTTACGGTTGGCTGACGGGGTCACAGACTCATCCATATAGCTGTAGTGCAGATAGCGGTGTTGGTTAAGTTGCTTTAAAGAGGTTGGTTCGCCATGTTCAGCCAGGTATGTAGGCGCTGCACAGTAGACGAGTCGAACAGGCGCTAAGCGCTTAGCCACAAGAGAGGAAGGCTGCAAACGGCCAATTCGCAGCGCAACATCGAAACCTTCGTCAATAATATCGACCTTTCGATCATTCAACTGCAAGTCGACAGTAACGCCCGGATGGGTTTTCTGAAAATCGTTAATTAAGGGCGCCATGTGCCGAATAGCGAAGGACACCGGCGCACTAATCCGAAGTGTACCGCGAGCTTGCGTATGCATACTGCCAAGTTGTTGTTCCATGTCGTCAATGTCGGCAAGCAATTGCTGTGCTCGCTGAAAATAGGCGCTGCCCGCCTCAGTCAGATGCAACCGGCGCGTGGTCCGATTCAACAACCGCACTCCGAGATAGTCTTCCAGTTGGCCAACGTATTTACTGACTAACTGCGGAGATACCGTCAATCGTTCCGCGGCCTGCGTGAATGATCCTTCGTTAATGACAGCAACGAAAATACGCATTGCTTGCAATCGATCCATAGACACCCGCAATTCAATTAACTACCAAAAGTGGATAATAAAGCAACATTAGCCATCTTAATCTACTTATGTAAGAAGAGTAAAGTAGCAGCATCAACTTACAGGAGGCATTCTTATGACGAACACAACTTTGAAACCTTTATTCACCTCAACAGCTGGCTTTGGTGCATTAGTACTTCGCGTGCCGGTCGGCATCATTTTAACCGCGCATGGCGCCCAAAAATTGTTTGGCTGGTTCGGTGGCTACGGACTTGAGGGAACCGGGCAATGGATGGCAAGTATCGGTTTGGAACCGGGTTTATTCATGGCATTGATAGCCGGTTTAGCCGAATTTGCAGGTGGCCTGGCGCTGATTCTTGGTCTATTCACGCGCCCCGCAGCGCTAGTCTCAGCAGTCACTATGACGGTTGCCATCTTTAGCGTGCACTTCAGCAACGGCTTGTTTATGGCAAATAACGGTTACGAATTTGCCCTGAGTCTACTCGCCGCGACGGCAGCTCTTACAGCATTGGGTGGAGGTAAGTTTGCAATGGACAACCTTCTTGCGGCTAAACTAGATGAGTAAGAGGAGTAGATGCACCATGAATAATAAACATGAAGTACTGTTCGTCTCGCATGGCGGGGGCCCTTTGCCCCTGCTGGGCGATCTCCAACATCTGGAGCTTGTCGAACAGCTACAAGAGATCACGCAACATTTACGCCAACCCAAAGCGATACTGGTGATTAGCGCACATTGGGAAACTGACGTCGCTACCGTCACCAGTGCCGCTCGGCCGGGGTTGCTGTATGACTACTATGGTTTTGCAGCAGAAGCCTATGAAATTGACTACCCTGCTTCCGGACACCCAGAATTAGCGCAAGACGTAGTACAAGCCCTGATCTCCAGCGATATCGAGGCTTACACAACCGCCATGCGGGGACTAGACCACGGTGTATTTGTGCCGCTGAAACTCATGTACCCAGCAGGGAATATTCCGGTGGTGCAGTTATCCTTAAATAACAATCTAGATGCCGAGCAGCATATTACGATTGGCAAGGCATTACAGTCACTCGAGTGCGAAAACCTGTTGATTCTTGGATCTGGTTTTTCTTTCCACAACATGAAAGCGTTCTTTGCGCCGCAAGCCGAAGCCACGGAAGAGCGGAATCTTGCCTTTGAGCATTGGCTCAAGGATACCTTAACCGACACTAAAATCAGCGAAGCCGAGCGAGAGGGTCAGTTAATTCACTGGGAGGATGCTCCGGAGGCCCGGTTTTGTCACCCCCGTGCAGAGCACCTATTACCGCTACACGTTTGTTACGGCGCAGCCCAACGTGCGGCTGACTACTACAGCATGGCGCGCACGCTTGGTCGAACCGCTGGGCTATTTCATTGGCAGGCTGACTGTGATTAAAGCTCTGCCGCGATTTCGAAGCTGCGTAAGCGCGCTTCATGGTCGTAGGCGTGGCAGGTGAGCATCAGCTCATCGACTTGGGTCGCGGCGACAAAGTCACCTAAGTAGTCATGAACCTGTGACGGTGTGCCGCAGGCGGTGTACTTCAGGGCATGATTGGCGCCGGCTAGTGCCATAGGGTCAACCACCCCTAGAATGTCGTCGATGGGCGCTGGCAAGGGACCGGGGTTACCCTGGCGCAAGGCCACAAACTGCAATTGCATCGAGCTTTTCATGCGTAAGGCGTCCGCCTCAGTGTCGGCGGCAAATACATTGACCACTGCCATTGCATAAGGCTCGGACAAATACTTCGAGGGCTTAAACGAGCGCCGATAGGTGTCCAGTGCAGCATGCAACTGGTCTGGTGCGAAATGTGAAGCGAAGGCATAAGGCAGTCCAAGAGACGCTGCAAGCTGCGCGCCAAACAAACTTGAACCCAGTATCCACACCGGCACCTTCGAACCTGTGCCAGGCACTGCGCGAATCGCCGCGCCCGGCTGAGCGTCATCCAGGTAGCTCAACAACTCCTGTACGTCAGCGGGAAAGCTGTCGGCACTGTTGAAACTACGCCGCAGTGCACGCAAGGTCGCGCCATCAGTGCCAGGCGCCCGGCCTAAACCTAAGTCCACACGATCTCCATAGAGCGCGGCTAGGGTGCCAAATTGCTCCGCCGCGACTAAAGGCGCGTGGTTAGGCAACATAATGCCGCCGGCACCGATGCGAATCGACGAGGTCACACTGCCGATATGAGCCAAGGCCACCGCAGTTGCGGCACTGGCGATGCCGGTCATGTTGTGGTGTTCGGCCATCCAGAAACGCTGATAACCCCAGCGTTCGACATGTTGTGCCAAATCGCCGGATCGATGTAAAGATTCCGCGGCAGTTGAGCCCGACGTGATCGGCGCTAAATCAAGAACTGAAAGAGGGACCAAGAGGCCTCCTGATTGACGGGGTATGGGCTAACTATGGCGTGCTAAATTCGATTTTCAAGTACCAAACGACGCTTTACTTCCTAAATTCGGTCGTTTTCGACCGTGCTTGTGCATCTGCCGAACGGGTAAAACGCTGGTCTGTCTTTTCGGTGTGCTCCATGAGTAGCAAGGTTAGGTAAATTTTGGTGGGCAGCGATAAAATGACGCCAATTGCGCTCATGGCTGCGCCAAGAATAAAGCCGCGATGGCCAATGTCGTCATCAACAAAGGTCACTGCCAGCACAATATGGCCCACAATGAGTAAACTAACACCCAGAATCATGGCTGTTTTCAAGAGTTTTATCAGGGTCGCGTCATTCATTAGGGTATCGTCAGCCGCCGCGTCGTTTGCAAATTGATCTAAATCAATCATAGTTCCATTAATTTAGTGTTTCTACTAGGCTTAAAGAAAACGTAATAGTTCTGGAGTAATCTGTAACTTAGGCAATACAAAAGGAGTGTGAAATGAAGGCATTAAAATTATTAACCTTAGCGGCCGCCGCAGGGCTTATCGCGGCTTGTAGTCCTGCTAAAGAGGTAACCCAATGCACCGTCGCGCCCATGAGTGACTGGCAGGACCAAGCGGAATTCCAAATGGAACTGGTCAATCAAGGCTATGAAATCAACGAATTTAAGATCACTGAAGGCAATTGCTATGAGATTTACGGTACCGATGCCGACGGCAATAAAGTGGAAGTCTACTTTAACCCAGTCGATGGCGAAGTGATCAAGCGTGAAGTCCACTAACACGGGGAAACAAACCACGGTGCGGATCTGGGATCCCCTGATCCGTATCGTGCATTGGACGCTCGTGGCGGTGTTTATCGCCAATTACTTTTTTCTGGAACCCGGCAGCCAGTGGCATCAGTGGCTGGGGTATATCGCAGTCACAGCAATTCTGGTGCGGATTGTCTGGGGCTTTATCGATAGCGGTTATGGCAGTTTTCAGAGAATTGACCTATCGCGTCAAGCTCTGAGGAAACATCTAAACCATCTAAAGGAACGCAAGATACCGGTCAAAAGCGGCCATAATCCAGTCGGCTGGCTGATGATATTCGCCGTTATTTTGCTATTTCTGGGGTTAGGTGTGACGGGCTTTTTGATGGAAGAAGTGGATGCCTTATTTGGCAACCCGACGCTTGAGCTCATCCATGGCTGGCTTGCGGATACGCTTTACGGTGCGGCACTGATTCATGTTGCTGCTGTGGTTATCGTCGGTTGGCGCGGGCGTATTCAGCTGATCAGGCCTATGCTTACCGGTAAGCGCAGTAAAAGCTAAAACGCGAGCCCGTATGAGCTCGCGTAATTCCATAACGACCACTTAAAACTTAAGACTCGAGCTCAGCGTCCAAGGTGATTTCTGCGGTCAGCAGTTTCGAAATCGGACAATTATCCTTGGCGGTATTGGCCGCTTCCATAAACTTGTCTTTGTCCGCACCTGGGATCTTCGCTTTCAGCTCAAGATGCACTTTGGTCACCGCAAAGCCACCATCTTTCTCTTCAAGCTGCACCGTAGCCTTGGTGTCGATACTGTCGGCAACCAGGTCATGCTCGCCGAGCACCATGGATAGTGCCATAGAAAAACAGCCGGCGTGGGCCGCACCAATCAGCTCTTCCGGGTTGGTTCCTTTACCATCTTCAAAACGCGTTCCAAAGGAATACTGCTGCTTATCCAGCACGCCACTTTGTGTCGAGACTGTGCCTTGGCCGTCTTTTAAACCGCCTTGCCAATGTGCAGATGCAGTGCGTTTCATAAAGTATCTCCTTTTCCGTGAGTGTCCCTACAGTGTAGTCGCTAATCCCCGGGAAAGATCAAGTTATCGGGTACCGAAAATTTTATCGCCGGCATCACCAAGGCCTGGAACAATGTAGCCATGTTCATTCAAGTGGTCATCTAATGCAGCGGTATAAATCGGGATATCCGGGTGCGCAGAGGTCACCTTTTCAACGCCCTCGGGCGCAGCGACCAGCACCAGTACACGGATATCCGAGCAGCCCTTCTGCTTTAACATATCCAGCGTCGCAATCATGGTGCCCCCGGTGGCCAGCATAGGATCAATGACTAATGCCGTGCGCTGAGTGAGTTCGCCGGCAAGTTTCTCGAAATAAGCCACAGGTTCTAAGGTTGCTTCATCACGATAAAGACCCACCACGCTGACTTTTGCGCTCGGGATAAGCCCAAGTACGCCGTCGAGCATGCCAATGCCGGCGCGCAGGATAGGGACTACGGTAACCTTTTTACCTTTCAGGCGCTGGACCTGCACGGTCGCGCCGTCCCAGCCGGCAATGGTGTGTGGCTCCAGAGCGAAATCCTGAGTGGCTTCATAGGTGAGTAAACTGCCGAGTTCATTGGCCAGCTCGCGAAAGCTTTTGGTGGAGATCCCAGCTTCGCGCAAGAGGCCGAGTTTATGTTGAACTAAAGGGTGATCAATGACATGCAGCGACATAAGGTTATCTCTTGTGCTTGTTGTTTTTTGGACACTTACGCAAGTTTAGGCCGCTCGAGCGAAAGATAAAAGTAAAGATTCTTTTCAGCAACTCAAAGCTGACCCTTTTGAATTCCCGATGACCCTAATCTGTTTTTTCAATGGCGTATAAGGATCTCAATCGGACCAAAAGCGACTATAGTCTTTCTGTTGTATTTAATGCACGTCCATCTACCCAGCTTTATGCAAAAGGAAGATAACCATGATTAGAAAGTCCTTGCCGATGATTTCTGCGCTTACCCTCGCTTTGTCGATGGGTCTGGCCGCTACCGCGAGCCACGCGCAGGAAGCTAAATCAAAAATGTTCTGGTGGCCAGAACAACTCGATCTCACCCCCCTTCGTGATCATGACGAAAGCTCAGACCCCTATGGCGAGAATTTTGATTACGCAGAAGCCTTCAAACAAGTCGATATCGCGGCAGTCAAAAAAGACATCGAAGCCTTGATGACCGATTCGCAGGACTGGTGGCCAGCCGATTACGGTCACTATGGTCCATTCTTCATTCGCATGGCCTGGCACGGTGCCGGAACTTATCGTGTGAACGACGGCCGCGGTGGCGCTGGTGGTGGTCAACAACGGTTTGAACCGCTCAACAGCTGGCCGGATAACGTTAGCCTGGACAAGGCACGTCGCCTGTTATGGCCGATTAAACAAAAATACGGCCGCAGTATTTCCTGGGCGGATCTGATGGTCCTGACCGGTAATGTCGCGCTGGAATCCATGGGTTTCAAAACCTATGGCTTTGCCGGTGGCCGTGAAGACGAATGGGAGCCTGACACTGTTTACTGGGGTCCGGAAAAGCAATGGCTGGAAGACCAGCGCTACAGTGGCGATCGTGAGCTGGAGAAGCCGCTGGCCGCAGTCCAGATGGGACTCATCTACGTCAATCCGGAAGGTCCAAACGGCAATCCTGACCCGCTTCTTGCGGCAAAAGATATCCGCGATACCTTCGGCCGTATGGCAATGAATGACGAAGAAACTGTTGCTCTGATTGCCGGTGGCCACACCTTTGGTAAGGCGCACGGTGCGCATAAGCCAGAAGAGTGTTTAGGCGCCGAACCTGCTGCTGCCCCTATCGAAGAGCAAGGCATGGGCTGGAAGAACAAATGTGGTAAAGGCCATTCTGAAGATACCATCACCTCAGGATTGGAAGGGGCGTGGTCGGTAAGCCCAACGGCCTGGACCATGCAGTACCTGGATAATCTGTTTGGTTTCGAGTGGGAGCAAACACGTAGTCCAGCAGGCGCCATCCAGTGGATTCCTGTGGACGGTCAGGCGTCGAACATGGTGCCCGATGCACACGTTGAAGGTAAGCGTCATGCACCCATTATGTTCACCACCGACTTGTCGCTTAAGTTTGATCCCGAGTACCGCAAAATTGCCAAACGTTTCCATGAGAATCCGGAAGAGTTTGAGTTAGCTTTTGCCAAAGCCTGGTTCAAATTGACCCATCGCGACATGGGGCCACGCGCACGCTACATCGTTGACACTTCGCCGGCGGAGCCGTTGCTCTGGCAAGATCCGTTACCCGAGGCTGACTACACCCTGATCACGGACGCCGATGCGGCAGATCTGAAAGCCATGATCCTCGACACCGACTTAAGTGTTCCCGAATTGGTGCGCACAGCCTGGGCTTCAGCGTCAAGCTTCCGTGGAACCGATATGCGCGGTGGTGCAGACGGTGCTCGTGTAGCACTAGCGCCGCAAAAAGACTGGCCGGTAAATAATCCGCAGGAACTCGCGCGAGTCGTGTCCGTGTTGCAAGGTATTCAGTCTGATTTCAACAGCTCGCAGAGTGGCAACAAGCAGGTCTCGCTGGCTGATGTAATTGTGCTTGCGGGTGCTGCCGCCGTTGAAAAAGCAGCAGCTGATGCCGGTTACGAGATCACTGTGCCGTTTGCGCCAGGTCGTACTGATGCCACGCAGGAAATGACAGACGTTGCCTCGTTTGCATTTCTTGAGCCAAGCGCCGATGGTTTCCGTAATTACTACAGTGACGAAAGCCGTATGTCGCCTGCTGAAATGCTGGTTGACCGTGCTGATTTGCTAACCCTGACGGTTCCGGAAATGACGGTTCTGGTGGGTGGTATGCGCGTCTTGGGCGCAAATCATGGCGATGCTGCTCACGGTGTCTTTACCCAGACCCCAGGGCAACTCAGCAATGATTTCTTCGTCAACTTGCTAAGCATGGACACCAAGTGGCAGCCAGCGAACACTGCTGGTGTTTATGAGGGCTATGATCGCAGTTCTGGTGAGTTGAAATGGACCGCGACACCAGTGGATCTGATTTTTGGTTCCAATTCTGAGTTGCGGGCGATCGCCGAAGTCTACGCCTTGAGTGACTCGAAAGAGATGTTCGTCCACGACTTTGTCGATGCCTGGTCAAAAGTGATGAAACTTGATCGCTTTGACCTGGAATAACGTTAGTGATGTCAACGGGCGGCCTACGGGCCGCCTTTTTTATGCATGGCTCTTACCCAGCCTTGATCAGGGTAAGTACCAATTGACGGCTGCTAGGCTGATCGCGGTGCTCGCATAAATAAATTCCCTGCCAGGTGCCCATATTCATGCGCCCCTGAGTAACAGGCACAGTGACGCTGCTACCCAGAATACTTGCTTTCAGGTGCGCCGGCATATCATCCGGGCCTTCGAATGTGTGCCGGTAGTAGGGCGCGTTTTCCGGCACCATCTCGTTGAAATGACTCTCAAAATCCTCACGTACTGTGGGATCGGCGTCTTCGTTAATAGTTAACGAGGCCGAAGTATGTTTGATGAAGACCTGTAACAGGCCGGCATCGACTGTAGTGAGTGACGCCAGAGCGCGCTCAATTTCCTCTGTAATCAAATGAAAACCGCGACTGCGCGGCTTAAGCGAGAGTTCTGTTTGAAGTTTTGACATAGATGCAGCTTTTACTTACGCAGTTTCAGTTACTATGCTACAAAAAAGGCCACAAAAAAAGGATGGAACCATGGACAGCACTATCCGTTTTTATTCAGAGAACGCCGACGAGTTCAGCCGTCAATACGACAGTTTGAGCTTTGCGCAGGTGCATGGCGACTGGCTTCACTTGCTGGATGAAATCCCCTCAGGTACGCAAGTGCTGGATATTGGCGCGGGATCGGGGCGTGACGCCCGGGCTCTGGCGGAGCGTGGCCTGCAGGTGACTGCAGTTGAACCTGCTGCGGCGTTACGTGCCCTGGCGCAGGAAAAGTCAGCCGGCATCAACTGGGTCGATGATACCCTGCCTGACCTGGAAAGCCTTGATTCACGTTATGGCCTGGTGCTGGTGAGCGCGGTCTGGATGCATTTAAATCTATTCGGCCAGATTGAATCTCTCAAGCGCATTACAGAGCTGGTCGAGCAGAACGGCTACCTGATCCTCACGCTACGCCATGGCACCTTTGCCGACGAACGCGAAGGTCACGTGCTCAGCGAAAAACACATTCTGGAAAGTGCGGAGGGGCTCGGCCTGCATCTTGCGTTCTCAACCGACAACAGCGATCTGCTGGAGCGCAAAGACGTCCGCTGGCAGACGCTGGTGTTCCAGAACAGGGCCTGAAAACTATTTTTCGAGTCTGGTGACGCGGTTGCGGCCGCAGGATTTGCTGATATAAAGGGCCTTGTCCGCGCGGTTGAGGATACGATTCAGGGTTTCATTCGGAGCGAGCTGACTGACACCTATGCTTAAGGTGACGGTCATATCTTTTTTCAGGTTATCACTCCAGTTAAAACTACTAATGGCCGCACGGATGCGTTCGGCGACCTGTTCTGCGGTGGTAATATCGGTTTCCGGCAGCACCACCAGGAACTCCTCGCCTCCCCAACGGCCAATGAGGTCATGCTGACGGAGCTCCATGCGGATGAGCTTGGCCAGATGTTGCAGCACTTCATCACCTTTTAAATGACCAAAAAGGTCATTGATGAGCTTGAAATGGTCGATATCAATCAGTAGCACCGACATGGGCTTTTCATAGCGCTCGGAGCGGGTAATTTCCGCTTCGGTCAGCTCGGTGAGATGACGGCGGTTATGCAGCAGCGTCAGACCATCGGTGCTGGCGAGGCGATTCAGTTTGCGATTGGCGGAGCTTACCGCACGGACATAGATAAACCCCAAATAGCTAAACATCCCAAACACGACACTCAGGTTAAAAACGTTAACCCCAATCAAAGCTTCTGCAGAGATGGGCTGCAGCGGAGCGAAATAGAGGCTGGTAGCATAAAGCCCGACATAGTAAGCCCACAGCAGGACCAATAAAATGATGGCATAGCCCAGTCGCATCGTCACCGCCAAGGCTGGAATGAACATCAAAAGATAGTAATGAAAGCCACTATCCCAGCCAATCAGAATGATCCCCAGAGCCGAATGCACCAGCACCTCGGTCCACACCAGTACTATTGCCAGGCCATTCTGACGTTGACCGAAGGCATAAAAGGCCCACGCATACATGGCGACACTGACGACATTTACCCAGGCAAGAATGGGCGAATCAAGTGCCATAAAAATAGCAAAAAACGCAATGTCTACTATTGCAGCGAGCTGGCAACAGCGTCGCGCGACCTGCCAAAACTGCGGGCGCTGTTCGCTGTTTTTGCTACGCTCCATGCTGGTCATCAGGCATCCCTTAGTAATATTGTTTCAAAAAGTTAAGTTTAGATGAAAAGAGAAGAAAGTATAAACTACACTTGCTTTGAATAATATATATGGCTTACCGTATATATAACTTCAATTAGGCTCAGGCTTAACTATGAAAATTCTTTTCTTATGCAGTGCAAACTCGGCGCGCTCAATTATGGCGGAGGCTTTGTGCCGGCAGTTCGCATCTGCCGAGATTGAAGTGAGCAGCGCAGGCACCGACCCGACCAAGCCAGAACCTGCGGCACTCGAAGCGCTACAAAGCATGGGCATTGCCACCGATGGTTTGAAGTCTAAAGCGCTTGATGAGTTCGCCGACACCGAATTTGATTACGTTATTAGTCTTTGCGATCGCGCCCGTACCGAATGCCAGGCCGACTTTAGTGGGCAGAACTTCATCGCCTGGGATTTTCCGGATCCGGTGGCAAGCCGTGCAAGAGATGCGTTCAGGAAAACAGCCCAGGAGTTGAGCGAACGTATCCGTATGTTCTTACTCATCCTGAGCAAATCATCGACCGCTCCGCATTTGTACAACGCTCCGCAGGAATTTTTTAAAGTCATGGCCGATCCGCTCCGTTTGCAGCTAATCGTACACACCGCGCAAGGAGGGGAAGTTTGCGTTTGCGATTTCGTCAGCTTAACGGGTATGTCTCAACCTAAAGTATCACGCCATCTGGCGCAGTTACGCGAATACGGAGTGCTGCTCGATCGCAAGCAAGGACGCTGGGTGTATTACCGGTTGAACCCGGCACTGCCGGACTGGATGGCGAAGATTATTCAGCTGACCCTAAGTCACAACCCACAACTGATAGAGGCACAACAGAATGAGTGTGTCTGACCACTTACTTAGGGCTTTCGTCTATTATTAATTTAAGAATCGGACAAAACATTGGTTTCAAGCGAAAAAGGAACGGGTATGACAATTAAAGTCGGTATTAATGGTTTGGGCCGTATTGGTCGCCTGGCGTTGCGGATTGCAACAGAACGTAGCGATCTTGAGGTCGTGAAACTCAATGACCCGGGTGGTAGTGCTGAGACCTTCGCGCATTTGCTGAACTTTGATTCGGTACACGGTAGTTGGAACCGACAGGCCAGCGCCTCAGGAGATCAGCTACTGGTGGACGGCCAGGGTATTGGCTTTTCGCAATTCAAAAGTATTGCGGAAAACGACTGGAGCGAATGCGATATCGTGCTTGAGTGCTCTGGCAAGATGAAGACTGTTGAGGTGCTGAACGCCTACCTCGAGCAAGGGGTGAAGCGTGTGGTCGTGTCTGCTCCGGTCAAAGAAAAGGGCGCTTTGAATCTGGTGGTGGGGGTCAATGACCATTTATTTGATCCTGCGGAACATCGCATTATCACCGCGGCATCCTGCACCACCAATTGCTTAGCGCCAGTGGTCAAAGTTTTGCACGAGAACATTGGTATCAAGCATGGCTCGCTGACCACCATTCACTCGATCACCAATACCCAGACCATTCTTGATGCGCCTCATAAAGATTTGCGCCGAGCCCGCGCGTGCGGCGAAAGTCTGATCCCTACATCGACGGGTTCCGCGACTGCCATTATAGAAATTTTTCCGGAGCTCAAAGGTCGCCTGGATGGCCACGCGGTACGGGTGCCGTTGGCGAATGCGTCGCTTACCGACTGCGTCTTTGAGATGGAACGGGAAACCAGTGTTGAGGAAGTGAACAAGCTGTTTAGTGTTGCTGCTGAAGGGGAACTTAAAGATATCCTTGGTTATGAAGAACGCCCGTTAGTTTCCATTGATTACCGTACGGATCCGCGTTCCAGCATCATTGATGCGCTGTCGACGCGAGTCATCAACGGCACCCATGTGAAAGTCTATGCCTGGTATGACAACGAATGGGGTTATGCCAATCGCGCGGTGGAACTTGTTGCCCGGGTGGGCGCATGCTGAGTCAGTTATCTCCTGCAGTTCGTCAATATCTGCTGGTGACCGGTAACTACTGGGCCTTTACCCTTACCGACGGCGCGCTGCGCATGTTGGTGGTGCTGCATTTTCACCAACTTGGCTACAGTGCCCTTGAAGTGGCGATGCTGTTTTTATTCTATGAATTCTTCGGCATTGTCACTAATTTGTTTGGCGGCTGGTTAGGCGCGCGCTGGGGACTGAACCGCACCATGAATGTTGGCCTGGGACTGCAGGTGCTGGCGCTGGGGATGCTGCTGGTGCCCGATGCGATGCTAACCGTGTTGTGGGTAATGACGGCACAAGCCTTGTCGGGGATCGCCAAAGATCTCAATAAAATGAGTGCAAAAAGCACCATCAAGCTATTGGTGCCGGAAGATCAGCAGGGACGTCTCTACAAATGGGTCGCATTGCTGACGGGGTCCAAAAATACGCTAAAAGGCGTGGGTTTCTTTTTAGGCGGCGTATTGCTGACCCTGCTGGGTTTCCAGGGAGCCATGCTGGCGATGATGGTGATGCTTGCGGCGGTCTGGGTGGGTAGCCTTATCTTTTTGAAAAAAGGCTCAGGCCGGGCGGATAATAAGCCTAAATTCAAAGATGTGCTGTCAAAGAGCCCCGCAATTAACATTTTGTCCATCGCACGTTTTCTACTCTTCGGTGCGCGTGATGTCTGGTTTGTGGTGGCGCTGCCGGTATTTCTGGCCAGTGAAATGGGTTGGGACCACTGGCAAGTCGGCAGTTTCTTAGCCGCTTGGTTGATTGGTTATGGCGTAGTGCAAGGTGCTGCGCCTAAATTAACCCGCAATGCCGATGCCAGCCCGCGCCAGCAGGCTCGCATCTGGGGGGCAGCCCTTAGTTTGTGCCCCTTTGCCTTGAGCCTGGCGTTATGGCAACAGGCACCGGTGGCGGCCAGTATCATGTTGGGACTGGGACTGTTCTGCATCCTGTTTGCAGTGAACTCATCACTGCATAGTTTTCTGATTGTCTCTTACGCGCGCTCCGACGGGGTTTCCCTGGATGTTGGCTTTTACTACATGGCCAATGCCGCTGGGCGGCTGCTTGGTACGGTGCTGTCAGGCTGGATTTATCAGGAATACGGGCTGGTCGCCTGCTTGCTGATTTCCTCCGGGCTCATACTGTTGTCAACGCTGACGATTAGCATTTTGCCGCAGCGGCAAGTTGGAAAAGAATGAGTTTGTCTCCTAATGTTGTCTTAAACAGACCTCGATTAAGGACATCCTGTTATGTTTTCTAAAAATGCGCTTGTTGCTGCTGTGATTATCCTCTGTTTCCCCGCTCTGGCATGGGCGGATGGCAGTGCTTCCATCATGTCGGGAGGAGAAACCACCACGGTCGAATTTTCGGGGCAAAAGTTTTTGCGTATGGATGCGCCGGAAGCAGGTGGCTATATGCTGTTGCGCGACGACAAGCTTTATTCGGTCGCCCGGGAGGGTGGCAGAGTTATGGTATTCGATATTGCCGCTGCGCTTAAGGCGATGGGGGGAAGCGCCAGACAGGAAAGTTTCTGGGATGAAGATGTGGTTGAAGTTGTAAGCTTTGAAAACACCGGTGAAAACGAAACCGTCGCCGGTATCCGTGGTGAAGTCTACGAGCTGCAAGCATTGAACAGAGAAGGCAAAAAGCAAGTCTCAACTCTGGTGCTAACGGAGCATCCGATTGTTGTGGAGCTCTCTGCTGCCATGTTCAGAATGAGTGAAACTCTGGTGAATGCTATTGGCGATGAAACACCCCGCTCTCTGCTGATGATGAAAGATCATATTATTGCCAAGGACAAGGGGATATTACGTCAGGGAGAAGACTTTGAAATTATCTCAATCACCGAGAATTCGCCCAGCGCAGAGCGCTTTGCGTTACCTGCCGAACCGATGAAATTACCGTTTGGCGGATAGCCCGACGCGAAAGCCTTGCTTTTCATTTGGGCCGAACACTGCTAATTTGCAGGACATAACAATAACAATTGAGTCGCCTTGCGTCGTCCTCCATGAAAGCAACAGAACACACCTATGAAGTCCTCATTATTGGTACCGGTTTTGGTGGCCAGTCGGCAGCTTTGCAACTAAAAAAACGCGGTATCGATGACTTCGTCATGCTTGAACGGCGCGATTTTATGGGCGGTACCTGGTGTCAGAATTCTTACCCGGGGGCGCAAGTCGATGTTCAGTCCCCGCTGTATTCGCTAGCCAGTGAACCCTATCCCTGGTCGCAGATGTTTGCCGAGCAACCTGAACTTGAAGCTTATACACATCATGTTTTAACTAAACATGAACTGGCGAATAAGGTACGGCTGCGCCGCACGGTCACCGAACTGCGCTGGTTGGCGGAGCGTTGCTGCTGGCAGGTGACGACCGACCATGAAGTTTATTTCGCTCGTTCCGTCATTAGTGCGCAAGGTCCGCTAAGCAATCCGTTGATCCCCGACTTTGCCAATCAAGATGCCTATCAGGGAAAGACGTTTCATACCAACCAATGGGATCATGGCTTTGCTTATAGTAACAAGCGGGTGGCCATCATCGGTAGTGGCGCCAGTGCCGCGCAAGTCATCCCCGCAATTGCCGATAAGGTGGCCCAGCTGCATGTTTTTCAGCGCACACCGCACTGGGTCATGCCACGCCCCGACCGGCGTTTTCCAGCTTGGTTCCAACGCCTGCTAGGGGTTAACTTGTTTTACCAGACCTTACGAAAAGCTATTTATTGGGGACTGGAGTGGCGGGTTCTGGCCTTTAAATATTCGAAGACGCTGATGAAATTGTTCGCTGAGCGTGAGGCACGCAAGCACCTGCGCGAACAGATCCCCGATCCAGAATTGCGTGAAAAGCTTACTCCTGACTACATGATCGGCTGTAAACGCATCATTGTGTCGAATACCCTGTATCCGGCGCTGGCGCGTGAAAATGTCACGCTGCACGATAAAAACGATGGCATTGCCCGCTTTACCGAGCAGGGCATTATCACTACGCAGGGCACGGAGCTGGAGCTTGATCTGGTGGTCTATTCGACCGGCTTTAAGGCCACGGACGGTGCGCTGGGCTTTGATGTCATCGGTCGTGACGGCAAGCGTCTGGATGAGGTCTGGGAGGATTACCCGCGCGCCTATTTGGGTACCACTATGCCGGGTTTCCCTAATTTATTTCTGGTCACCGGACCCAATACCGGCATCGGCCATACCTCTGCGATTTTCGTGATTGAATCGCAAATGTATTACATTATGCGAGCTTTAACCGAGTTACGGCGACGTCATCAACGCGTGATCGAGGTGACCGAGGAAGCCGAACAAGCCTACACCGACATGATCCACCGGGAGATGGCCAAAACCGTCTGGCAAAGCGGTGGTTGTGAAAGCTGGTACAAAAGCAAAAGTGGCAAAGTGACCGCAATGTTTCCAGGCTTTAGCTTTGTCTACCGCTTGCTGGCACAACGGTTCAGAGCCAAACATCATCAATTTAGCAACGGAGAGCGCGCATGAAAAAGGCCATTCTCGTAGTCGGCTTGCTGCTACTGGTGGTATGGGGCGCAACGCGTTTCCCGGCCACCGGGCAATGGGTCTATCAGGCCACGACCCGGGTCGAGGCGATGCTGTATGGCTTTGACAAAACCTCGGTCGCCGTTGGCGACCTGACGTTTTCCTTGTATCAGCGCAAAGGCACGGATGCTAAGGCACCGACATTAGTACTCTTGCATGGCTATACGGCATCTAAAGAGCTTTGGTTGCGTTTTGCTCACCAACTGGACGAGCGCTACCAGGTGTTGATCCCGGATCTTGCTGGTCATGGCGAGACGGGCTTTGATCCGCAATGGAGCTATCGTCCGAGGGCACAGGCCACCCGTGTGAAACGCATGCTTGATGCGTTGTCCGTTGAGCAAGCAGTGCTGATCGGCAATTCCATGGGGGGCTTAATCGCAGCCAACTTTGCTATCGATCATGCCGGCCAAACACAAGCGCTTGTGGTGATCGATCCCGCTGGCGTACGAGCTCCAATTCCGAGCCGCGCCGAGCTACTGTTTCAACAGGGAGAATCTCCTTTTGAAATTGACTCATGGCAGGATTTTCAGGAGTTTTATAAGTTGACGATGGCAGAACCACCTTTTGTTCCAGATTTCGTGTTACGCGGCATGGCCGAGCGCTATCAGCAACGCAAAGCCCAATATGTTCAGATTGCCGAGGATTTTCGCAATCTCGATCAACTTGACGGGCGTCTGCAACAAATTGAGGTGCCGACTTTGGTAATTTGGGGCAGTGTTGATCAGTTACTGGATGCGTCGAGCGCTGAGGTCTGGCAACAGCAACTTCCGCAGAGCGAGCTGGAGATTTTCGCCGGAGTGGGTCACATGCCTATGGTCGAACGTCCGGCGCAAACTGCCGGGCGGGTGCAGGAATTTTTAAAGGGTATCGAGTGATGACCAACACCCCAGGACCAGGCTACGTGTTCAAGCGCTTTTTGTTGTTAGCTGTGCTGTTGTTTGCTGCGTATCTGTTGTTGTGGCCGGTCACTATTGAGCCGCGGTCGTGGAATGCGCCCCGCGATCGTGGTTACGTCGGAGCCTACACGGTTAATCACGCGCTACAACAGCTTGAGCGGATCAGTCTACCGAATTCCGTTGGCCCCGAAGATATTGCCATTGACGCCGAAGGACGGCCAGTTTTTGGGGTGTTAAGTGGTGACATTTTGCGGCTTGAGGCAGATGGCAGCTTTACCACCTTAACCACCACCGGCGGCCGGCCCTTAGGTCTGGAGTTTGACCAGCAAGGCGGGCTTTGGATTGCGGATGCCTATCAGGGACTGATGTACTGGTCTCCTGAGTCAGGTTTAGAGCTTCTGGTTACTCAGGTGGACGGTGTGCCCGTGCGTTATGCCGATGATGTCGATGTTGCCGCAAATGGTACGGTTTACTTTTCAGATGCCTCGAACCGCTTTGCCGCCGATAGTCTTGGCACCTATGCGGCCAGCCTGCTGGATATTATGGAACATGGCGGCAATGGTCGCTTATTGGCGTTTGAACCAGATAGCGGTCATACCTATACCGTGCAGGGAGGACTGCACTTTGCCAACGGTGTTGCCGTCAGTCACGACCAGCAATGGGTGATGGTGGTGGAAACCGGCAGCTACCGGATACTGAAAATTGGCATTGGCGAGCGCAACAACGGCGAAGTCATCACTCTCATGGACAACTTGCCGGGCTTTCCAGACAATATTAACGATGCACCAGATGGTCTGTTTTGGGTGGGACTGGTCAGCCCCAGAAACAGCATGCTTGATGCGCTCTCTGATTATCCGTTGGTCCGTAAAATGATTCAGCGCTTGCCCGCTTTTATGCGCCCTGCGGCCGAGCGCTATGGCCATCTCATTGCCATTGACAGCGATGGCAATGTGGTCCGCAATCTGCAGGACCCGGAAGGCGGCTTTGGCCAGATCACCGGGGCTGCAGCGAACGATACTTATATTTACGTCAGCAGTCTGCATGAGAACGCGCTGGCGCGACTGAAACGTTAATCCGTTGCCGGCGCTTTTAGCTCAGAGGTGCAGCTCGGACAGCGCGTTGCTTTCAGGGGAATGGTTGAATAGCAGTAGTCGCAAGCTTTAGTGGTGACTGCCGCTGGCTCTTCTTTGGCGCGTAAGTTGTTCATACCTTTTACCAGCATGAAGACAGCGAAGGCGACAATGAGAAAGCTGATAGTGTTGGTAATAAAGAGTCCGTAATTCATGGTCACGGCACCGGCTGCTTGTGCATCAGAAAGTGCCACGTAGGGACCAGGGTTCTCCACGCCCTTTTTTAGCACCCAAAACATATTATTGAAGTCGACGCCGCCCAGTAACAACCCAATCGGCGGCATAATAATGTCTGCGACAAAGCTTTTCACAATGGTGCTAAAGGCACCGCCGATAATGATACCCACGGCCATGTCGACCACGTTGCCTTTTAAGGCAAACTTCTTAAATTCCTTCAGCATAAAATCCTTTCCTCTTCAAAAAACCATGAATTGCATCTTTTTAGACGTTTAATTTCTTATAGCTCAAATAGTTAGGAAAGCAAGTTCAAGATAATTGTTAAATCGTATTGCGAATGATTCGTATTTGACTTAGTATGCCGGCCATAATTTTCGCTCACTTTAGTTCTGGAGATATCTACGTGCGTTATTCAGCAATCACACTGGCACTATTTTCTGCGAGCCTTGCTTCGGCTCCGGCTTTTTCTGCAAAGATGCTTGAGCCACAAACCATGGAAGCGATGGAGCGTCTGCAAATCACTGGCCAGAAGCAAAGCGGCTATTTGACTGAAGAGCAGCAGGGTGGCTCGAAATTAAAACTGTCGATCAAAGAAACGCCGCAAACGGTGACTGTGATCAGCAAAGAGCAGATGCAAGATTTTGCCCTGGATGATCTGAACTCGGTTTTGGAAACTTCCGCAACGGTCAATGTCGAGCAGGTCGAAACGGACCGCACCTACTACAGCTCGCGTGGCTTTGAACTGAATAACTTCCAGGTCGACGGACTGGGTCTGCCGTTGATTAACAGCAACACCCACGGTCGTCTGGATAGCGCTTTGTATGAACGTATTGAAGTGGTGCACGGTGCTAACGGCATCATGACCGGTGTCGGCTCTCCGGCGGCCACGGTGAACCTGGTGCGCAAACGGCCCACCTCTGAGGTGCAAGGCTATGTCAGTGGCACCTTGAGTTCATGGTCGGGACAGCGCCTGGAAGGCGATGTCAGCGGTGCATTGAACAATTGGTTACGCGGCCGTGCGGTGGTCGTGGTGGACAATGGTGAGTCGTATCTCGACCGTTATGAAAATGAAAGTGAAGTCTTTTACGGGGTGATTGATATTGCCCCAAGCAATTCAACTCTTATCACCCTGGGTCACAGCGAGTCACGCAGCAAAACCGATGGTAATATGTGGGGCGCACTGACGTTGTTTTATGGCGACGGTACTCCTACCAACTTTGACCGTTCAACAAATATTGCCGCCGATTGGTCCACCTGGAATGTGAAAGAGTCACGGAGCTTTATTGATCTGGAGTCTGCGCTGAGCGATCACTGGACCTTGCGGATGGCCTATAATCGCGTCCGTACCGACGAAGACAGCTACTTGTTTTACACCTATCTGCCTGACCCGGCCACGGGACTGGATCCGGAAACAGGTTTAGGCTTGGTCGGCTATGCCAGTGAATACGATTTAGACGACAAACAGGACATGTTCGACGTGTATCTGAGTGGCTCGTTTTCTGCCGCAGGCCGTCAACATGAGGTGGTGGTCGGTGCCAGCCACGCACGCCTGGATTATATCGATACCTCCCTGTATGACTTCCATACCGGCAATGGCTTCCCGGCTATGCCGGCTCTGGAAGACTGGGATGGCGACACGCCTTTCCCTGAGTTTACCGATGGCTTAGCGGGCAGCGAAATTGATAACACCCAAAAAGCGGTGTACGCACAGGCACGTTTTGCCCTTACCGATGCGACCAAATTACTGGTCGGTGGTCGTTACAATGACTTCACCACTGAAGGTGTCGGTTATGGTGTCGACCAAAGCCGCGATGATGCGCAGTTCATTCCGTACCTGGGCCTGACCCATGACTTGAATGAGGTGGCAACGGTTTACGCATCCTATACCGAAACCTTCATGGCGCAGACCCAGGTGGATCGTAACTTTAACCGCATTGACCCACTGACCGGTGAAAACACTGAAGTTGGTATCAAAATGAGCTTATTTGGCGATCGCGCGCTCTTGTCGGCTGCTTACTTTGACGTGCAACAGACCAACCTGGCGGTTGGCGACGGTACTGTTGAAAACCCGAATACAGGTGCGCCTACTCAGGTGTATCGCACCACTGATGGTGTCAGTTCAAAGGGCTTTGAAGCGCAACTTGCAGGTACGTTAGCAACTGGCTTGCAAGGTACCCTGGCGCTGACCTCATTTGAGGTCGACGGCGATGAAACCGTTGAAGACTATACACCGGAGAACTTGTTCCGGGCGTCATTAACCTATCAGCCGGAAGCCATTGCTGGCTTAAAATTGGGTGCAAGCTTCCTCTGGCAGGATAGTATTTCACGGTTCCAGCGTTACGTTGGTGATAGTTATGCCAATGCCGGCGACCCTATTATCACCCGTCAAGGTGCTTACGGACGACTTAACCTGATGGCGAGCTATGCTTTCACCGAGCAACTCAAGCTGACCTTGAATGCGAATAACCTCGGTGACAAAAAATACATCAACAGTTTGTTGTGGCCCAACCAGGGTTACTATGGTGCGCCGCGAAACTACTCCGCGAGCTTAACCTGGGCGTTTTAAACCATGCGCAAGACTCTCCATAAATGGCATGGTTGGATAGGGATCATTATTTTGATCCCTTTCCTTTTTGTCTGTCTGACCGGCAGCATTCTTATCTTCAAAAAAGAAATTGATGGGTGGCTGATCCCGGAGGTTACCGGACTTTCCCAGACCGGCGGTGAGCGCTTGTCTCTTAATACCTTGACTGAACGGGTGAACGCGCAGCTGCCGGACTATGAAATGGGTAGTTGGGAGATTTTCCCGGCGGGTCACGATGAAGCCGATCGGGTGTTCGTGATCAAAGAGGGTACCGACGAGTGGCATAAGGTCCACCTGGATCCCTACACTGGTGAGCTGTTGAGCCAGCCGACCACACCGGGCCATTACCTGACCGACTGGTTGCTGGAGTTGCATTACACCCTGCTGCTTAACGATATCGAGGGGCTAGACGAGCACCTGGGTCTGATTATCACCTTTATACTGGCAGTGTTCCTGGTCTTTATGGGCATTTCCGGACTGATCATCTATCGTCGTTTCTGGGCGCGCGTGTTCACCCTACGCTGGAATCAACGATTATTAGTAGTGTTTAGCGACTTGCATAAAATGTTTGGCACACTGGCGTCACCGATATTGCTCATTCTGGGTATTACCGGCGGTTACTACAGTGCCATCATTTACTGGGAAGAGTTTAAAGAGCATGGCGATGGTGCTGAGCACCACATCATGTCGGAGCGGTTGTACGCGGACCACCTGGATATCGATAGCCTGGTGGCGCGCAGTCAAGATGCCATAGATGACTTTAAGCCGACCTATTTGTTGTTCCCCTTTGAACCCGAATTACCTTTCACGGTATTTGGCCGGGCGCCGACAGCGAATCCGTTACTAAGCAACTATGGCTCGGTGGTGAACTTTGACCCCTGGACGGGAGCTTATCAAAGTACCTACAACCTGAATGAACAAGGCGTCGGGATGAAAACCCTGGATAGTTTCCGGCGCCTGCATTTTGGTACCTTTGGCGGCTTACCTATTAAAATCTTATGGTGTGTGGTCGGCTTGACCCCGTTACTTTTAGGAATTACCGGAACTTACCTATGGTGGCAACGGCGCAATAAAAGTGCCCGTAAACGCCGCCGTCGATAAGGTTGTGCCTGCTCCTGCACGCATCGTGAGGTCGCACTCGCGTGCAGGAGCACTTGTCGCTTTGCCATTGCTCTTCCATAATGAGCATTACTTCCACAGCAACATCTGCAAAAGGCACCCATGCGATGAACAATCTGGCTGATTTAACCACGCCCTACCTCTTGCTTGATCCCGAGAAAATGCGCGCGAACTGTGAACGTTTACAGGTGCACATGGATAAACTCGGTGTGCCCCTGCGTCCCCATGTAAAAACCGCGAAATCTGTTGATATCGTGCGCCGGATGATTCCCGCCGGGCGGGGGCCTATCACAGTTTCTACGCTGAAAGAGGCGGAATATTTCGCTGAGCATGGCTTTACCGATATGACCTATGCAGTCGGTATTAGTCCTGACAAGTTGCCGCGGGTGGCACGACTAAACAGGGCGGAGGTGACTCTCCGCGTATTGTTAGACAGCAAAGCGCAAGCGGAAGCTGTGGTGGCTTTTGCGAAAATGGAACGGCTTAGCATTCCCGCACTGATTGAAATTGACTGCGACGGCGAGCGCGCCGGGTTACAGCCTGGTGATGATAAAATCGTCGAAATTGGGCGAATACTGCACGAAAATAACCAACTTGCAGGGATTTTAATGCATGCGGGCGGGTCTTATCATTGTCCCGATAAAGCTGCCAAGCAAGCTGCCGCTGAACACGAACGCATGACTGCGGTCGCAGTAAAACAACAGTTACTTGATGCGGGGCTGCCCTGTGAGATCGTCAGTGTCGGCTCGACACCGACAGCGCATTTTGCCAAAGATCTGACGGGCATAACCGAAATGCGCGCGGGGGTTTACGTTTTTCATGATCTGGTGATGGCGGGTATCCACGTCTGTAGTACCGACGATATTGCAATTAGCGTTGTGGCGACAGTCATTGGCCACCGCTCCGACAAGGGCTGGATCATGACCGATGCGGGGTGGATGGCGTTATCCCGGGATCGCGGTACAGCGAAACAAGAGGTGGACCAGGGCTATGGGTTGGTCTGTGCGATGGATGGCACCCCTTATCCGGATTTGATTGTGGCCAATACCAGCCAGGAACATGGTGTGCTGGCGCTGCGTAAAGGTAGCAAAGCCAAACTGCCGGAACTCCGCGTGGGCAGCAAGGTACGCATTCTCCCGAACCATGCCTGCGCCACGGCCAGTCAGTTTCAGGGCTACGTTGTGCCCGACGGCGATGAACTGGTGTTCTGGCCGCGCATCAACGGCTGGTAATTGGCCCCGCGTTAAGGTTGTGTGGCTGGCGCGGCGCGGGTGGCATGCCAGTTGACCGCTTGCCAGCCGTCACGCCGGGGCACCAAAACCCCACTGTTTAAAAAGGTCTCGCGAGACTGATCCAGCACCTGAGTGGAAACCAGTGTGAAGTTGACAATCACAGCTGTGCCAAAGGATTTCAGTTCAATATTTTCAGCCGTGTACCAAGCGGTGACTTCACCATCGCTAAGCGCTTCACTGCCCATCAGGCCTTGCATCAATTCGGCTTTACCAAAGCGTGTACCGTTGGAGCTGGTATAGGTCAGTTCTGGCGCCCAGAATTTATCATGGGCCTGCGCATCGTTGATCGATGCCCCATAGAGAAAAGCCTCAATGGCTGCGGTCACCTGTTGCGCCTCACTCGCACTGATAGGACGTGCTTCCTGAGCGCTGACCACGCTGCTTAGTAACAGGACAAAGGTAAGAAAAAGAGTACGCATAAGTGTTCCATCATGGTTGTTAAAATTAAGTCTCTGCGGCGGTTATCCATTTCGGCTGCTGCGGTGCTTCGTGCGCTTCCATCAACTCGAGCAGGGTCACCGGGTCGTCGTGGCTGAGCAAAAGATGACGGTGCTCGTCACGAATGAAGCCCTGAGAAACCGCCCCCTCAAGAAAGTTGAGTAGGCTTTCATAGTAGCCGTCAACGTTAAGGACTGCACAACTTTTTTGGTGAAAGCCAAGCTGCGCCCAGGTCAGCATCTCAAAAAGTTCTTCGAGAGTTCCCATGCCGCCGGGCATAGCGATAAAGCCGTCAGCTAACTCTGCCATTTTGGCTTTGCGGGCATGCATTGAAGGCACCACATGCAACTCGGTCAGCCCCTCATGAGCCAACTCTTTATCGACCAGAGCTTGCGGGATCACCCCGATGACGTGGCCGCCCTGTGCGAGCACGCGATCCGCAAGAATTCCCATTAAGCCGACGCTGGAACCACCGTAAACCAAAGTGATACCGGCGTTGGCCAGAGTATCCGCAAGCTGCACGGCGGCGTCCTGATAAACCGGACTAAAACCTGCATTGGCACCGCAGTACACACAAATCGTCGTTAATTTTTCAGACATGAGCCCGCTCCAGTTAACGTATGACATGCCATTGGGTCTGGCGACCGGCAAGGTAAGTGACCGCAGTGCCGTCGAAGAAGGCACTTTGCTCAAGCATGATTTGCACGTTTTGTCCGTCCCACATTTGCAGAGGAACCTTAACGTTACCCTCAATGGCGTAAGCCGTATTGGCATAGATCGGCCAGTCGCCACGAATCGGAGTAG
The DNA here is from genome assembly GCF_030466405.1 of Pseudidiomarina terrestris. Classification (GTDB taxonomy): domain Bacteria; phylum Pseudomonadota; class Gammaproteobacteria; order Enterobacterales; family Alteromonadaceae; genus Pseudidiomarina; species Pseudidiomarina terrestris. Next base: position 231,787 of record NZ_JAGGJF010000003.1, read on the forward strand.
GCCCTTGGTTGTCCCACATGCCAATAGTTGACCCTGGCGCGTGACCGTAAAAACCCAACGGATGGGTGTAGGTGCTGGACATCAGGCTTGCTTCAGTGCTTTTTAGCAGGGTCTGTTCAAGTACTTCGTTGCCGCTGCGGCCGGTCTTGAAGGCAGCGGTCAGGTGATCCTGCCATAAGTTCCCGCGGGCCATGGCGTCCTGCAGTTCCTGTGGTACCTCGCTGGTGCCAAAGGGGAGCACGTAGGCCAGCTCCTGGGTGTCGGTACAGAGTTTCAGGTAGCAAATACCGACATCGGTGTGGATGACATCGCCCCGTTGAATGGTGTGCCCGGCCTGACCGCAGAAGGCTTGTTCGTCGGTACAGCCATTCCCGGCGCGTTGCAGAGTGACATAAGGCATAAACCAGATCGGCAGTTGCAACTCGGCAAAACGGTCACGAATAAACCAGGCAACATCTTCGGTGGTGGTCACGCCTGGAGTGATGACTTTATTGCTGAAAGCTTCGGCGATGACCCCGCGGGCGAGCGCGACAACTTGCGGATAGACGGCAACTTCCTGTGGCGTGCGGGTTTCCACCCAGCGTACCACCAGCTCTTCAGCCGAGACCAGACGCTGCTGCAGGTCAGCGGATAATACCTCACGTAAACGCTCTTGCAAGCCGTGGGTCAGGCCGTCTGCCACCGGCCAGTCGCGGGAGACATTAATGCCGATACGCTGCGGGTTGCGCTCGGCAATCAAATCCGCCAGCGCTTGCCATTGTTGGTCGAGATCGCCGCCAGACCAAACGGATTCGTAGGGTTCGCCCAATGGGTAGCGGTTGACCGACAGACGCTCAACGGTACCGTCGGCGTTACGATGAAACACCAGCATGGTCGTGCGGCGGGCAGCAAAGGTGGGCTGCGGCACTAAGGTGTAATACACCGGGTCTTCAGCATACTCGCGATTGATGACCAGCCACATATCGATGTCAGTTTCTGCCATAAGTTGGGGCAACAGCGTCTGCATACGTTCGTTGAGCATGGCATTTTCGGGGGCGATACGGGCTTTGTGACTGAGCACTGAAAACTCTTCGGCGCTTTCAATGACGCGCCCTTGCTTAAACTCTGCTGCTGTTGCCAACGGGTTGGTCGCAATAACAAATGTCATGGCGACAACAGTTTTTAGAATTGAATGCATAGACGCTTCCCCGGCCTTTAATGGACGAATAGTAGTTTGCTCGTCCTCGATAGTAGCCAGCTTTATCAGGTCAGCGCAACGAACAATTGTTGTGCATGCGTTGATCGGCGCGGTTACTTCGGTGGGTGAATTGGCCAGTCGGCGGCATCAACCCAGTCGAGCGTTGCTTCAACCCTGCCGTGCCAGCGCGCAATGAAGTCGCCATTGGGGTCGTATTGGCGGGTTTGCTTGTCCAAATCAAAGCGGCGATGGCCACGTGGGTCTGCGCCCACCCCTGCCAGGTATTGCCAGTTACCCCAGTTGGAGCTGACATCATAGTCGATCAGCTGCTGCTCAAAAAACGCCGCGCCGTAACGCCAGTCCAGTTGCAGCTCATGCACAAAGCAGCTTGCCACTAGTTGTCTGCCCCTATTGGAGAGATAGCCCGTAGCGTTGAGCTGATTCATGCAGGCATTGACGATGGGGAATGGCGTGGTGCCACTGCACCACTGTTGCCAGCGGCCCGCATAAAAACTGGTTTGCGGGCGCTGCTCTTTGATGCCATGAAAGGTAAAAAGAGAGCGCCCGTGGCGATGTCCATACCAGTGGAAGTATTCGCGCCACATCAGTTCAAAGAAGATCCAGTAGGTACTTTCATTAGCGCCCTGTTGCTGTTCATAATTGAGCAGTTGCTGGTGCAGGCGCCTGACTGAGAGTGAGCCATCGGCAAGCCAGGCGGAAAATTTAGTGGAAGCAGACCAGCTATCGAGTGCATTGCGGGTTTCTTTATAGGTGCTGGCGGCGCCACTGGCAAAGTAAGCTTGCACGTGTTCATACGCGGCATGACTACCGCCGACAAATTGCGGGTGTTGTGGTGCTGTGACGACTGGTAAAGGTTGTCGCGGGACAGCGAGCAGACCCGCCGGTGGTGGCGGCAACTGTCGCGGGGACGAGAGCGGTGCAGGGATGGCGTCCCGAAGATCGTTTTGTTCCAGTTGCCGGCGGAACTTCGAGAAAGAATCCGGTAAGTCAGCCAGTGTAAACGGCAGTTGCTGCTGTTCCCAGAGGCTCTGACTGCAGACCGCGTGATGCTGCAAAAGTGGATAACGGCGCTTGAGAAGCTCCGCGTAGGTCCGCTCGTAAACACCGGGGTGCTCAGCGTAATAAAGGGCATCAACATTGTGTGCGGTGATGAGCTCGGCAATAGCATGTAAAGGAGATTGCGGAAGCACCAGCAATTGCTGGCCAAGCTGTTGAAGCAGCGCATCTAAGTTGGTCAGGCTCTCCCAGATAAAGCGCCACCTGCGCTCGCCAATACTGCGCAAGCCGTACCGGTTGGCATCAAACCATTTGGGATTGGCACAATACAGAACAATCAGCTGCTGACACTCTGCAGCTGCTTTGCAAAGCAGTGGGTTATCATCGGTTCGTAATTCATTTTGTAGCCAGACGATGCCAACGCGGTGTTTCATAGAGAACGTCTTCATTATGAGTTTCAACTGTGTACGTTAAACTTAGCAAAGCAGATCGATGACACCAATGGTGTGCGTGGGTACACTGGGCTAACAGTAGCAAGTTTTTGGGACAGAACCATGAGTGACGCGCGACTAATACGCACGACCGGCCTACCGGGCGCAATTGTTTTGGGGTTGGGATCCATTGTTGGTACCGGAGCCTTTGTGAGTTTGGGATTCGGCTACGGCCTTGCCGGCGACGGTTTGCTGATCGCTATTTTACTGGCCGCCTTTGTCGCCTTATGCAACGGATTGTCGAGCGCGCAGTTGGCTGCCGTGCATCCGGTAAGTGGCGGTACCTATGAGTATGGCTATAAATTTCTGAATCATGATTTAGGCTTTAGTGCCGGTTGGCTCTTTGTCTGCGCAAAAAGTGCGTCTGCGGCAGCGGCGGCTCTGGCCAGTGCCTGGTTGCTGAACCATTATCTTGGCTGGTCTGAAGGTGCAGTCATCGCCTTGGCGGTCGGATTACTGGCAGCGATTACCGCATTGGTACTTGCCGGCTTACGGCGCTCCAATCAAGTCAATGCGCTGATGGTTTTACTAGCCATCGCAAGTTTGTTGGTGTTTGTGGTCTGGTCAGCTCAGCAGCCACAAGAGGCGATGTCGATGCCTGTAACTGGAGGCGGTAATAGCAGCTGGCGTGACCTGTTGGCTGCCGCAGCATTGCTATTTGTTGCCTACACTGGTTATGGACGTATCGCCACCATGGGTGAAGAAGTACAGCAGCCACGGCGCACGATTCCGCGGGCGATCATCGCCACCATGATCGTGGTCACGCTGCTCTACGGAGCGGTCGGCTGGGCCATCGTTCATCTGGCTCCGGCAGGTATTGGCGAAGATTTCATTTTAACCCAGCTGATACCCGCAGGTCAGGTCCACAATGTGGTCTTTGCCGGCGCCATCATTGCTATGTTGGGGGTCACCTTGAATTTGGTGCTGGGTGTTTCACGAGTGATTCTGGCCATGGCGCGGCGCAATGATCTGCCGTTACGCTGGGCAAAGTTAAATGTCGGCAATACCTCGGCACCGGCGGCGACCCTGGTGACCGCCGCCATTATGATGGTGATTGCGCTGTTCGGCGGCATCAAGCTAGCATGGACATTTAGCGCGTTTACCGTACTTATCTACTACAGTATCACTAACCTTGCCGCACTTAAGGTAGCACCAGAGCAGCGATTTATTGCCCGGTTTTGGTCAGTACTAGGACTCATTGGCTGTGTAAGCCTGGCGCTGATGGTGGAGTTAACTCTCATTGGCGTGGGCGTGGCTCTTTTGCTGGTTGGACTAATCTGGCATCGTTATCGTTACCAAAAGCTGCTTGAAAGGTGAACAATCTTTAGCAATACTCAGCAATTGGGTAGGAACTACCCTTTCCCAAACCTAAAGGAAGGCCTGTGACCATAGGACAACTCGAATGGCAGCATCAATTCCTTGTGTATGGTCTGCTCCTGGCAATTGTTTGCATTGCGATTGGCTGGTGGATAGGTCATCGCGAGCGTGTCCGCTTGACACGGTTGGTCAATGCCAAATTCCGGACGCTCGCCTCCTTAGCGCAAAATAAGCCGCTCAACGAAAAGCTCACTGATATCTGTGCGTTGATTGAAGACCAGATTGGCAATGCCATGTGCTCGGTGATGCTGGTTGATTCTAATAAAGGGGTTTTGAACGCCGCGACTGCGTTGAGCCTGCCAGACGAGTTTACGCAGGCGTTACAAGGCTTACCCATTGCTGATGGTGTAGGTTCGTGCGGGACCGCAGCGTATCGTAGAATTCCGGTGGTGGTAGAGGATATGACCCGGGATGCCCGCTTTGATGCTTTTAAAGATCTGATTGAGACTCATAATCTACGCGCCTGCTGGTCCTATCCGGTCATGTCGCCCACAAATAAGAATGTGATTGGCACCTTTGCGGTGTACTTCAATAAAGCGCGCAAACCCTGTCTACGTGAGTTAGATCTCATTCAACGTAGTCGCGATTTGGTGGCCTTGGTGATTGACCAGCACAACGACCGCGTTCAGCGTGAGCGTAGCGAGCAACACAACCGCTCGCTGTTCAGCTATAACCCGGAAACGGTGTTCACCCTCGACCGTGACGGGAACTTTATGAGTTTAAACCGGGCTGGCTCCGACTTAATTGGCTACGACGAACTCGAAGTACTGGGTCAGCACTACGAACTTGTGGTACCTGAGTACGAGCGGGCCAAGACACGGACGCATTTTGAGGTGGCGTTGTCAGGTAAGCCGCAACGCTATGAAATTAAAATATTCGATCGTAAGGGTGCAATGCACCACCTGGATATCACCAACATGCCGATCATCATTAACGGTGAGATCACCGGCGTGCATGGTATTGCCAAAGATGTCACTGCGGCAAAACGGAATGAGTCGCAGCTGGCGCTGCTAGAGCGTAGTGTCGAGTCCAGTACCAATGGTCTGATTATCAGTGATGCCAACACGTCTGGTTACCCCATCATTTATGTGAATCCGGCATTTAAAGAGATCACTGGATATCATGACGACACAAAAATCATCGGACGCAGTTGCAACTTTTTACAGGGCGAGGGGACAGATCCTGCGGCGGTGCAAAAGATTCGGGAAGGCTTGAACCGACGCGAAGAAGTTCGGGTGACCATTCTTAACTATCGCAAAGATGGCACGCCCTTCTGGAACGATCTCATTATATCCCCAGTGCGGGATAGCGGCGAAAAAGTCACTCACTTTATTGGTTTGTTAAGTGATATCACCGAGCGTGTCACCCGTCAGGAAGAGCTTGAATACCTTGCCAAACATGATGTGCTCACGCACCTGCCAAACCGCAATGCTCTGGAAGAATGTCTGGCTAAATGTCTGGCCCAGGACGGTGATGGAGATCCGTGCGAGGTCGCCGTGCTGTTTATTGATCTGGATGGCTTTAAACCTATTAATGACAGTCTCGGCCACGCCGTTGGCGACCGCATCCTGGTGGAGACTGCTGAACGGCTGAAGGCGCAGATGGCGCCAGAGGACCTACTCGCCCGCTTTGGTGGTGATGAGTTTGTCGCTGTTGTCACCAGTACCCGCGACCGCGATGCAGTGAGTGGCTTAGCGATGAAATTACTCAATCAGTTCCATCAGCCTTACCGGTTTGATGAACTGGAGGTATCGCTTTCGGCAACTATTGGTATCGCTGATAACAGCGCGGTATTTAATCACCCGCTTGAATTGATTCAGCGCGCGGATGTGGCGATGTACGAAGCCAAGCGCCGCGGCGGTAGTTCGTACCATTGGTATAGCACTGATCTGGATGCCGGGATGCAACATCAGATTGAACTACGTACGCAGTTGCAGGAAGCCATCCAGGCGGAACAGTTTGAACTCTTTTATCAGCCTATCGTTGACCAACACGGCCAGCCACGTGCCGTGGAGGCATTGATTCGCTGGCGGCATCCGGAAAAGGGCTATATCTCACCTGGTGAGTTTATTCCATTGGCGGAGGCTACGGGGCAAATTATTGCGATTGCCGACTGGGTGTTCCGGCAAGCCTGTCACGACACTAAGGCACTATTAGGTGCAGGCCTTGAAACTGTCAGTGTGAATTTTTCACCACTGCAGTTTTATCGGGATGACTTTATCCAGGACGTCAAAGACGTGATGACAGAATTTGGCATTGAGCGCGATCAACTAGTGGTCGAGATCACCGAGAATGTATTTATGCGCGATAGCCATAACATGATTGCCCTGCTGCATAAATTACGCGATCTGGGACTGGGGCTTTCCATCGACGATTTTGGAACCGGTTTTGCCAGTCTAAGTTATTTGAACCAATTGCCGGTGGATGGCTTAAAGATCGACCAGTCGTTTATTCATAATGTTGATAGCACCAAGCGTAACTCTGCAATTACCCGTGGCGTACTGGCGATTGCCAGTGAACTTGATATTCGCACGGTAGCTGAGGGGGTAGAGACTGAGGCTGAGCGGGATTACGTGGTCGCGCATGGCTGTAAATTAATGCAAGGTTACCTGTTCTGTCATCCGAAACCTTTAGCCGAGGTCTTGCAGTGGATAGAAAAACAGCAAGTGCACGTTTAGTCGCACTTGCTGTTTATAGCCGATGGCTGACTTAACCTGATCGTTTAGAAACGATAGTCAAAACCGACCGATACGGTTTGCGGTTTGTTCGGACGGGCGCCATATGGCAAACGTGAGATAATCACTTGCTCGTCAAACAGGTTCTCAACTTTCAGGAACACGGTGGTCTGTTCAGACAGCGGATAACGGCTTACCCAGTCTACCGTCAGCAACGAATCAGTAAGTAGCATGGGGTCGTTTTCACGCTTACAGCCCACACTGATGCAAGTTTCATCCATGTACTTAACAATCAGATGGTTGTCCCAGCCGTTGTCGTTCAGAAGGCCTAAGCGCGCGCTGAAAATATGCTCCGGAATGTCGGCTAAAGTATCACCATCCTGAACGCCGGTTACCGGATTATCTTCACTGATTTCGGCACTGGTGTAGGTATAGTTGAAGCTCGCCGGGATGGTCCATTGACCTTGTTTCCAGGTTTGTCCTAACTGTACTTCAAGACCTTGTACCAAAGCTTCACCCGTGACGAAGCTGCCAGACGTTGCGCCGTTACTGCAAGGGCTTGCCACGGAGCAGCTTTCCGCTTGGTTATTAAAGTCGCTGCGGAACACAATGGCTTCAGCAAAGAAGCTGGCCTCATTGTAACGCGCACCGAATTCAAAGTTGCTGCTGGTTTCTGGTTCGTCAGTTTGCTTGGCGCCACCGCCTAAAGGAGCAAAGCCACGGTGCACACCGGCCAACACTTGTACGTTGTCATTCAGGTCATAAGTAAATGAAACGCCCGGCAGCCATTCCTGAGTATCACTGCTGCGGAAACTTGGCGTATCGCTGCGGTCCGTGTTGGCGAATTGCTTACGATAGGTATCAACATCTTCGTAGCGCAAGGTTGCCTGCACTTTGAAGTCCGCCGTCGCTTGCCAGGTGTCTGCAAGCCAGAACGCATTGGCGTCAGCACCTTCAAGGCGGTTATTGCTGCCCGTGGGTTGCACCGTCTGCTGGTAAACCAGACTGCCGTTGACCTGGTCATAAATCTCAACCGGCTGGAAACGATCCATGCTGTCAGTGTGGTCACGTGCGCCAAACTCAATATCGTGGTCACCCACCAGAGCATTGAGGCGCAGTTCAAGACCATAAGACTCATACGCACGGTTGTTGTGTTTGTAGTCCAGCCCCGCGTAATCCTGCTCACCATGTAAAACAGCGATTGCATCTGCGTCGCCAGCGTTGGCTGCCTCAATCAGACTGCTAGGGCTGCCTTTAAACCAATCGCGCTTGTACTCATTGCGATAAGCAATGGCGGTCAGGTTCAGGTTTTCCGTGAGCGTGGCATCATAGGTCAGGGTAAAGCCTGAATGCTGATTGTCCATCTGGTCGATGGCGGTTAAACCGTAACGACGATTAGGGGTGGCGGCGAAGTCTGCATCGGTCAGTCCAGCATATGTTTCGTTGGAAACCTGCTCTGAGTATTGCATTTTCGCCGTCAGGCTCTGGTTTACACCCGACCAGCGCAGTTTGATCAGGTAGTCTTCGATGTCGTGACCAGCATCGCGGTTGCTACGGTCAATGGTTTTAAAGCCATCTGAATCGCGCTGAACGGTGTCAATCAGCCAGCCGAAAGCACCTGAAGTGCCGCCATAGTAGGCATGGATATCACGGCTGTTGTTTTCACCCATACGCAGGGTGATCTGGCCTTGTGGCTGCTGTGGAATTGGTGTGGTCAGTAAGTTGATGACACCACCGGTCGTTTGCGGGCCGTAGCGTAACAAAGGCGCGCCTTTCAGTACTTCGATGCTATGCATCCGATAGGCTTCAGGGAAATAATACGCTGCTGGGTTCGAATAAGGAGCTGGCGCAATCATGACGCCATCTTCGAGCAAAGTCACTTTGCTCGAGCGACCGCCTGCTGCCGCGCGAATACCAATGTTTGGACGTAAGCCCTGGCCATCTTCTTCGCGGATATAGACACCCGGAACGGTTTTCAGAAGCTGATTAATGTCGGCATTGACTTCCACATTCAGCTGTTCAGGCGTGACGACAGCACCGGATCCGGCGACAGTTTTGGCATCTTCAGCGGAACCGATGATTTTAATGACCTCGGTAGCATCCGGTGTCTCTGTTGCTGCCAGACTTGCTGGAGTGGTGAGAGCTAACGCCAGCGCGCTGGCGATCATGGAATAACGCATATTTCCCCCAAAAGTTATTATTAAGAACAATTTGCGGGGCAGTATAAATAAAAACTATTCGCATTTGCAATAGCAAATGCGAGTTATTCCCATTTAGGTAGAGTGTAGCCAGCTTTAAATGACGAAAAGGTTACGGTACATGCGCTCTGCGTAGTCATCTGTCATGCCGGCGATGTAATCGCAAAGTATGCGATCGGCAGCCGACTGTCCCTGTTTACTATAGGCTGCTTGCCAGCGGGCACGCGTATTGTGGGGTAGCAATCGCATAGGTTCCGTATGAAATGCAGTGAACAGGTTTAACAGCATGTTTTGACTGCGGTAGCGCAGTTGCTGAATGGCGGGCTGATTAATGACGTGTTCAAAGACAACCGCTTTCAAACTGTCTAACAAATACCTTTCAGCCTCAGGCAGGCAGGCGTTGAAACGTACCAGCGGCTCTTCGGCATCAGCGAGGACTTCGGTGATATGCACCTTGGTCACAAAAATATTTACCAGCGCGCCAATGGCGTCTTTACGGACACTGTGTTCATTCGAAAACAGCTGACGACCGAGTTGCTGCATCAGGTTGGCGAGCTCGGGATTGAGGTTCGCCACAACTTCATCAAGATGGGTATGCCACTGACTTTCGGATAAGGTTCCGGTGACCACGGCATCTTCAAGGTCGTGCACACCGTAGGCAATATCATCGGCAAGCTCCATCAGTGATGCGTCAAGGCTCTTATGCTTAGACTTCTGCCATGGGCTTTGCGCCAGGGTGTCAAGGGCCTGGAACTGTTCACGGTCGGTGTCGGAGAGAGGCTCCAGCACCCAGTCCAGCAGATCACTGTCACAGGCAAACAGAGCTTTCGCCGGTCGCCACTGAGCAAGGCTGCCCGGTGGCTCGGAGCTTGCTGGAACGGGCAGCTCTGGCATCAGCACGGGGTATTTGAGTAAGCCAAGTAAGGTTCGGCGGGTCAGATCCATGCCATGATCGGGATGGTAAGCCTCAAGTTTACCGACAATACGAAAGGTCTGGCCGTTGCCTTCGAAGCCGCCCGAGGGCAGCATCTTAAAGTTCAGTGCGGTTTCGCCACCATGACCAAACGGCGGGTGACCGATATCATGGGCAAGGCACAAGGTCTCCATAAGGTTTAAGTCAGGCAACATCGCCACTTCAGACTCAGAGCCAACATGGCTTAGCTGGTTAATCAGCGAGGCACCGATTTGCGCGGCTTCCAGGGAGTGGGTTAAGCGCGTGCGGTAAAAATCGTTCTCACCCACGTTCATGATCTGAGTTTTTGACTGCAGCCGGCGAAAAGCCGCGGAGTGGAGCACGCGGGCCCGGTCACGTTGCCATGGGGTACGGCGATCGCCAGGGCGCTGAGTCGAAGGGCCTGAGCGGCGTGCTTGCCAGTGTGCAGTCATAGTCTGTCCTTTCCTGATTGAGCGGGTGAATCGAACCGCTTTAGTATGCTATGTTTGAGACCAGATACCAACTAGGGAGCTGCAATATGGGAGATTTTGTGCAGGGGTGGGAAGATGCTGCCACCACGAGCCTCGGCTTTTTCTGGATGGCGTTGTGGGCATTCGTGCTGGGCTATTTTCTCAGCAGCATCATCCAGGTTCTCATCACCCGGCGGCAAATGCGTGCGGTTATGGGCAACGATGGTGCAAAGTCGCTGGCCCTTGGCACCTTCTTTGGCTTTATCTCCAGCTCCTGTAGCTTCGCAGCACTGGCCACCACCCGGGCGCTTTTTAACAAAGGTGCCGCCTTCACAGCTTCCATGGCGTTCTTACTGGCGTCCACCAATCTGGTGATTGAGCTGGGTTTTGTCATTGCGGTTTTTCTCAGCTGGCAATTCGTCCTGGGCGAATACCTCGGCGGCGTTCTATTAATTCTTTCAGCCTGGGCCTTTGTTAAACTCACACGCCCGACACAACTCATTAAGCAAGCCCGGGATGGCGATGCCGAGGATGGCGATGACAAAGGCTATGACCTGCGGCATTGGGCTGACCTAGGCGATCCAGAGCTCTGGCAGATGGTGTCAAAGCGCTTCGTAATGGAATGGCAGATGGTCTGGAAAGATGTCCTGATCGGGTTCACCGTCGCCGGCTTGATTTCCTCATTTGTACCCTCTGAGTTCTTCGCCTGGCTGTTTCAGGGCGCAGGTGCGAGCGGGGGCGATTTAAGTTTTTGGCAAGTACTGCAGCAAACCGTGATTGGCCCTGTTGCCGCATTTTTCACTTTTATTGGCTCCATGGGGAATATTCCGCTGGCGGCGGTACTTTTTGGCGAAGGAGTGGCCTTTGCCGGCGTCATGGCCTTTATATTCTCAGATTTAGTGGTATTGCCGGTACTGCGCATTAATGCCCAGTACTATGGCTGGAAAATGGCGCTCTACATCACCGCTATGCTGTTCACCTGTTTAGTGGTGACCTCTTTGCTCATGCATTACGGCTTATTCGCTTTTGACTTGCTACCCAGCAATGAGGGAGTGCGTGCCATCAGTGAACGCGATCACTTTCAGTTGAATTACGGCTTTGTGCTGAATTGTATCGCCTTGGGACTCTCAGTGGTTTTGGTGTACTTTTTTCGCCGTAAGCAACGCCAACAGCAACAACACGAGCATCATGATCACGACCATTCGCACGACCATGGCAGTAGCTCCTGGACCGAGCGTCTGATGCTCACGCTGTCATTTGCGGCAATACTCTGGCTGGTCGGCGGAGCTTTACTGGCAATGACTTAAGCGGGCTTGCGCAGCAGTACCACGTCCTGCTGGTCGTACTCGATTTCAAGTTGCCAGTGCGCTGCCAGCCAGCGGAAGCTGTCGGCGTGAAAGAAGCTGATATGGGTGGGGTCATTGCGATACGACCAACCTTTGAACTGCTCAAGGTTGTGCCAACGCTTGGTCATCAGTGCTAACAAGCCGCCTGGCCGTAAACATGCGCTGAGTTGCGCCAGAATGACTGCCGGCTCGGCGAGATGCTCAATGACTTCGGTACAGGTAATGAAATCGTAGGTTTTGCGCAGACGTTCCGGATAGGGTGCATAGTAGATATCATAGGTGGTGCAAGGGAAGCCGGCGCTGTTTAGCATTGACGCCAGCGCCGGGCCGGGGCCACAGCCGAAATCCAGACCCTTGGCGCCAGGCTGCAGACGCGGTTGCAGCGGCGTCAGGCAGCGCGCCAGGAACCGTCGGTAGCCTGGATCATCGGGGTCGTTTTCGTGTAGGTCATAAATCGCTTTTTCTTCGCTGGGGCTCAGCCGTTGGGCTGGCGCGACCTGAATTAATTGGCAGCTGCGGCAACGCCAGAATTCGCGTCCGCTTAATAAACCACGACGTTGACAGTAAAACAATTCATGTTGCGCCGCGCCGCAAAGTCCGCACTCCACGTTTAGTTCTCGCTCGCTTTACCATCTTCGCACTCTGCAATGCGCACCCGGTCCCGTCCGTCAGTTTTCGCCTGATACATCGCACGATCCGCGCAGCGCAGGATATCGCCGGATTGCTCAGCATGGGCGGGGTAAATGGCGATGCCCAGACTTGCAGTAATTTGCAACTTTAGCTTCTCGATGGCAAAGGGTTTGGCCAGCTCTTCACGAATGCGTTCGGCAATGCTCGTCGCAACCTGGTGAGCTATCTCAACAGTGGGCAGGTCATTGGCGAGTACGAGAAACTCATCGCCGCCGGTACGACAGGCGACGTCAGTGTCGCGCAGACAGGATTTGATACGCCGGGCGACATGAATGAGCAGTTGGTCGCCAACACTATGCCCATAGGTATCGTTGACAGGCTTAAAGTAGTCCAAATCAACGAATAATACTGCAAGCGAGCGGTTTTGCTGGCTCGACAGCGCTAAGCTGCGCTCGAACAGTTCATAAAAGTAGGCCCGGTTGGGCAGGTTCGTCAGCATATCATGGCGCGCCATGCGGGCAATCTTTTCCCGTTGCCGGCGCTGTTCGGTGATTTCACGGGCAATGCCCAGCAAATGAGGTTGCTGGCAACTGTTGTCCTGAATACAGGAAGCGCGGCAAGTGTACCAGCGCCAGGCACCGTTAGCGTGGCGTACACGGAACTCGATGTCCTTGACCTCCTCAGCACCACTGATCACGGCCTGGATATAGGCATTGCAGGCGGGAATATCATCGTCATGGACGATTTCTTCGAAGGACTGGTTGATGGATTCGTCTATCGCGTAGCCGAGCTTGTCCTGCCAGTTGGGTGATAAGTAGCCCAGGATGCCGTTGGCGTCGACGGTAAAAATAATATCGTTGGCCTGCTCGACTAAGGTGCGAAAGCGTTGCTCGCTGGCGATAAGTTCACTCTCCAGGCGACGCCGCTCGCTATCTTCGACTAGATAGCCGGTCCAGACCAGAGTGCCATCCGCCAACTGTTCGCCGTGATTGAACGCGTTCAGCCAGAGCTCATTATTGCCTGGACGAAGCAGGCGAAAGTGATAATGCCAGTCAATGCCGCGCTCGGCCGATGAAATCCCGGCCTCAGTCACATCGCGGTAGTCGTCAGGGTGGATGGCGCTGAGCAGATCGGAGGCGTCCTGCAGTAGCTGTTGGTGCGAAAACCCCAGCAGCGATTCAACCCATGGGCTGATATAGGCAAAGTGGCACTGCCCCGCCGGGTTACGCATCAGCTGATAGGTGACGCCTGGCATTTTCTCAAGAAGACTGTTTACGTCCATTCTCAACTCACTGCTGCGGGGCTCTACTAATATTCTATTAGCACTCTATTAAGTATTAGTCGCGAAAGTTCTCAAATTGCAAGGGTAACTCAATATCGGATTCGCGTAACACCGCCATTGCTTGTTGCAAATCATCTCTCTTTTTACCTGTGACACGAACTTTATCGCCCTGAATCGCGGCCTGAACTTTTAGCTTACTCTCCTTCAGCAGTTTGACGATCTTTTTTGCCAGCGGCTGTTCAATACCTTGCTTAAACGTCACTGTGGTACTGAATGTTTTGCCGCTATGAGTCAGTTCTTCCGGTGATTCTGTGCCTGCCAGACTAAGGTTTCGTTTGGCGCAATGGTTGGCAAAAATGTCATGCAGTTGCTGGACCTGAAAGTCAGACTCTGAAGCCAAAGTCACGGTCGTCTCTTTTAAGTCGATGTGCGCATCGACACCGCGAAAGTCAAAGCGTGAGCTTAACTCCCGGTTGGCATTATCGACAGCATTTCTCAGTTCCACAGTATCGACTTCAGATACAATATCAAAGGAGGGCATAGGTTCACCTATCTCGCTAATTTGCTTGATGATTTGTTTTATTATCGTGAATAACCCCGGATACCACAAGCAATTGGACAAATAAACAACATTAAAAGGCCTTTGTCTGATGAGTTTGTGGCGCCTGTGGTGGGTATGGGTATCTAGACGTCTATATTGACAAGATGCCAGAGCCCCAGTAGAGTCGCAAGCAACACTGACCTATTGATTCAACTTACGAGATTCCCCCCAGATGAGCTATAAACAGGTCGACCATCTAATCTCCACCCCGCAGGGACAACTGGCTGTGCGGCAACAAGGTACTGAGGGCGCGCCGAACATACTTGTCCTTGGCGGCATTTCCGGGGGGCGTGAAGTCTACACGCAATCCGGCGAGGGTTGGTGGCAGGGGCTGTTTCGCGATACCGATCTGCTGCGTTATAACGTTTGGAGTCTCGATTACCTTGGCGGTATGGGCGCAAGCTCCTGCGCTGTTACTCCCGGCAGTGTTGAATTACAGGCGCAAGCGGTAGAGGAAGCTCTGCTGCAGCTTGGCGTGAAGCATTTGCATGCCCTCATCGGTGGTTCCTACGGTGGCTGTGTTGGCATGGCTCTGGTGGCTGCCGGTAAGCTTTCGGTAGCGCGGCTGGCGGTGTTGGGCGCCGCGCATAGAGCGACCGCGCAGGCGGTGATGTTGCGCAGCCTGCAACGGGACTTTATCGAACTCGCTGAACAAGCCGGCGATGCTGAACGTGGCGTGGTTTTAGCGCGTGCGCTGGCCATGGTCAGCTACCGAGGTACCACCGGTCTTGATGCCCGCTTTAGCGATGCAGCAGGCGCCATCGACTTTATGCATCAACGCGCACAGCGCCTGGTGCAACGTGATCCCTGGCAGGCCCGCCGTTTGTTCACCGAGTTTGGCCCTGCGCTTGATGCCTTTCGGGTTGCCCCGCAACGTGTGCAGGTACCGACATTCCTACTGGGATTCAAAGACGACCTGCTGGTTCCACCGCATGTGCTGAATGAACTACAAGGGTTACTGCCCCGGTGCTGGGCTTATGATGAGGTCGCTACGGCTCATGGTCACGATGGCTTTATTTTAAATACCGCGGTGTTCGGGCCGCGGCTACAAGAATTCCTGGAGGATGTATGAGTCGGGCAGAGATCGCGCTTGGAGTGATTGGGGTTGGCACTATAGGCAGCTCTTGGCTTGATCAGTTCGCTGGTCAGCTAAGCCTGGCCTCGCATGCGCAGGTTACGGCAATTTTTCGCAGTTCCTGCTGGCTCGATGCTCCCCGCGGAGTGAACCTGGATAGCTGGCGGGAGCAGCTTGCGAACAGCAGCGAGGCCGGGTCAGCGGCAGACGTGCAGACGTGGTTACAGCGCTGCCGCGAGCGTGAGCAACAACCCGTGCTTATCGATCTGACGGCGTCAAAACAGGTCAGCCGCAGTTACCCGGCCTGGGTGGCGGCGGGCGCGCACGTGATTTGTGCCAATAAATACGCAGGCTCCAGTGACCTGAGCTGGTACCGTGACTTCAGACGGGTACTCGATCAGTACCAACGGCACTGGCTTTACAACACCACGGTTGGGGCCGGCCTGCCGATTTTAAGTGCGCTGCAGGAACGCTGCCTGTGTGGCGACAAAGTACTGCGCATTGAGGGCAACCTTTCCGGTTCCTTGTCCTGGATTTTTCAGCAGTTCCGCGCCGGTGAAAGTCTCTCAGACTGGTTGACGAAAGCGCAGGAAGAGGGGCTGACCGAGCCTGATCCACGGCTTGATCTCGGCGGGATGGATGTTGCACGGAAACTGGTTATCCTCGCCCGTGAGGTGGGCTGGCCGCTGCAGCTGAAAGATTTGTCGATTCATAACCTGGTACCGCCCGAGCTGCGCGAGTGCACGACGCAAGAATTTGTCGGTCAAGGCGAGGCCTTCGATAAGTCGTTTGAAAGCTGGCGTCAGCATGAGTGCCCTGAGGCTAAGCAGTGGGTGTATCTGGGTTATATCTGCCAGGATGACGACGGTCACTACCATGGCGGTACGGAGCTAGTGCCGATCGAAAGCACCTCGGTTTATGCAAACTTACCCGGAGGCAATGCCAACTTTACCGTGCGGACACAGCAATACGATGCCAACCCCCTGGTGATACAAGGACCCGGTGCCGGGCCTGAAGTCACTGCAGCTGGTGTCCATAGTGATGTTTTGCAATTAATTGCAAGGTTAAAAAAACATTAGCCTCAGGGCTTGCAGCTTAGGTAATTTTGGTTAATATGGACGTCTAAACGTATAAACATCCATGCTGAGGCTATTATGACACACACCTATCGCGCTGCGACCCTTGCAATCCACCACGGCTATGAAACCGATCCCACCACCAAGTCGGTTGCCACCCCCATCTACCAGACGGCGGCCTTTGCCTTTGATGATGCCCAGCATGGCGCTGATTTATTTGATTTGGCGGTACCGGGGAATATTTACAGTCGCATCATGAACCCGACCAATGACGTCCTCGAGCAGCGGGTGGCGGCGCTGGAAGGTGGCATTGCCGGGCTTGCTGTAGCTTCCGGGATGGCCGCCATCCAGTACGCTTTAATCACGCTGGCGAGCAATGGCGATAACATTGTGACGACGCCGCAGCTTTATGGCGGGACCTATACGTTATTTGCTCATATGTTGCCGTCGCTGGGCATTGATGTGCGCTTCGCCAAATCCGCTGCTACCGCAGATATTGAAGCCTGTGTCGACGCTAACACCAAAGCAATTTATTGCGAAACCATCGGTAATCCGGCGGGAACCGTTGCTGATCTTGAAGCCTATGCTGAGCTTGCCGAGCGCAAGGGGGTGCCCCTGGTGGTCGATAATACCGTGGCATCACCCTCGCTTTGTAAGCCTATCGACTGGGGTGCCCATATCGTGGTGCATTCACTGACCAAATACATCGGCGGGCACGGCACCACCATCGGCGGATTGATTGTCGACAGTGGCAAGTTTAACTGGCCGAACTATGCCGACAAGTTTCCGCAGTTCGCCCAGCCTGAGCCGGCGTATCATGGCATTGTTTATAACGAGACCTTCGCCGAGGCAGCTTTCATTGCCCGTGCACGCACCGTCGCACTACGCAATACCGGTGCTGCTTTATCGCCCTTTAATGCTTTTCTTATTTTGCAGGGGCTGGAGACACTCGAGTTACGGATGGAGAGGCATTGCCAGAATACCTTGCGCGTACTGCACTTTTTGCAACATCATCCGGACGTCGCCTGGGTGAACTACGCCGGGCTTGAGAACCACGCTGATTACGCGTTGGCCCAGAAGTACATCCGTGGCGGCTTACCGGCGTCATTGCTGACCTTTGGTCTGAAAGGCGGCTACGAGGCGGGCGTCACGTTTTACGATAAACTGGAGCTGTTTAAGCGCCTGGTCAATATCGGCGATGCCAAGTCGCTGGCCTGCCATCCGGCCTCCACCACCCATCGGCAACTGAGTACTGAGGAGCAGGCGCAAGTTGGGGTCCGCCCCGAGGCGATTCGGCTGTGTGTGGGTATTGAACATCCCGATGACATTATCGCCGACCTGGAGCAAGCACTCGCAGTTTAAGGAAAGGATGCAGCAAGCACCAGCTGAGGCGGACGAGCTCTGAAAGCAGTAGCCCTGAAAACCGACTTTCGCTATAGTGTCGCCTCATTTTTCTACGGTAACGAAGAGTAGAGGCGGAGCATGAAGCGAACGAGTCTTCTGGGCCTGGTTTTGGCTTGCAGTGCGCTTTTGACAGGGTGTGCGAACTATATTGAGTACGAACTTTCCAAGCGTCCGCAGGGAACCAACTGGAACGCTGAGTCCGAAGCAGGTATGCGCACCCTGCAACTCAACAAGCGCGAGTTCTGTCTGCCCTATTTAGGCGGTTGCACGGGGTATTACTTTGGTAAGCCCTATCATTTACTGGACAGCGAAAAGTTCCAGCGTCTGACGCTTGATGCTGAACTCGAGGTGAACGATAAGCTTGACCATTCGCGGTTGGATCTGAGCCGCGACGCGACACCGCCAAAGTCCGGAACCGTGGTGTTACTGCACGGCTATGGTGGCGATAAGTCGACCATGGGGTATCTGGCCGCCTACTATATGTTTTTGGGCTACCACGTCATTGTTCCGGATTTGCTTGGCCACGGCGATTCCAGCGCGGACCAGGTAGGGTTCGGCGTACATGACGCACCACTGATTAATGCCCTGATTGATAGCTTGCCGCAACGGGAAGCGCCGCGACCGTTGTACCTGGCAGGGGTGTCGATGGGAGCCGTTGCTGCTACTCAGGTGACCCGAGCACGGGATGACGTTCGTGGTTTGATGCTGTTTGCGCCGATGCGGCCAATGGATCAGGCGACCACCGCTATGATTGAACTGCTGTATCCCAATCTGAGCAAGCTGATGCCCGCCGACTCAATTCGCGAGGGGGTGGTGCAAGCCATGCGCAGGCAGGATATTGCGGTGGCTGCCACAGATTTGATGCAATTGCTTCCGAAGATCACCGTACCGACCTTGATTGTGGCCAGCGATAAAGACAGTATCGCTCCGTATGAGCACTATCTGCCACTGGAGTCTGACCAGGTGACGCTGATCATGGCACCCGGTCGGCATCACATGAGCTTAGGGGTGATGGACAACGAGCGCCACGCGCATATCAATGCCTGGTTGAATGCCCGCTAATACTGCCAGTTTATTGCAGCATTTCATCGGGCAACGGCACTTCAATACAGGCACAAAGGATCGCCAGCAACTGCCGCTCAGCTGGCGAGATAACATCGTCAGCGCGCACGGTTGTCAGCCAGTTGTCGATAAGCGTTTGTTTGGCTTTGGGCGACCAGCCACGGCAAGTGTTCAGAGCCAGGCATAACGCCTGACGGTCAACCTTTTGGCCGGCGTCGGTGCGCTGCAGGGCTTCCACCGTAACCTGCAGCGCCTGATCATTATCCAGCGTTTCTTTAAACCGGGCTTTGGGTAAGAGCTGACGGGCAAGCAATTGGTACAAGCCCCAGTGAAACAGGTCCTGACTGTTGGCCATGGTCTCTAAATCTTTTAACAGGTTCAGCCGATCCGCTTCACTGGCCTGGCGTAGTGCCGGTACAGCGACTTCAACCAGCGCCAGTTGCTGTGCAGGAGCGAGATCCTTCAGAGCTTTATTGGGCTCGTCCAGCAATTGACTCAGCACGATATCGTGCACCAGTTTGGGCGCCTGCCTGGGGCTATGAGCTTGTTCCATCAGCACCGAAGGCAAGGCCAGCAGTGCCAGCTTGTTAAGCGCTGAGGGTTTCGGCTGCGCCTTAACATGATCTTTCTCGGAGCGGCTGCGTGCGGTGCGGGGTTCGGGGTAGTGGCCGTTCCAATGCGGCTCAATGCGCTTGATGCGTTTGGCCAGCGGTGGGTGCGTGGCCATCATTCCAAACCAGTGACTTAAGGCCTCGCCGAAAAACAGGTGCGCCGCTTCATCCGCATTTTTATGCTGCACCCGGCTGCCATGCTCCCGCGCACCTATTTGCTTCAATGCACCGGACAGGCCTTCCGGATTTCGGGTGAACTGCACGGCGGCGGCATCAGCAAGAAACTCACGCTGGCGACTCACTGCCGACTTAATAAGATTGCCAAATAAAATACCGATACCACCAAGAATGATTAACCCCAGGCCGAACAGTGGCAGCGCATTTTTATTATTGCGGCCGCGGCTGGCATGACCCGAGTACAACAGAATACGCCCCAGATGGGCGACCGCCAGAATGCCGGCCAGTGCTGCAATTAAACGGATGTTCAGGCGCATATCACCGTTTAGAATATGGCTGAACTCGTGCGCAACCACGCCTTGCAGTTGCTCCCGTGAGAAACTGTCAATGGCGCCCCGGGTGAGTCCAATCACCGCATCGCGGCTGTCATAACCTGCCGCGAAGGCATTGATGGAGCTTTCATTGGGGAGAATATAAACCGCAGGAACGGGCATGTTAGCGGCGATGGCCATTTCTTCCACTACGTTCATTACCCGCCGTTCGACGGCGTCCTGGGTGTCCGGGCTTACCAGTGTGCCGCCCAGATGTTCGGCAACAACCTTGCCACCTGCTTTTAATTGTAACCATTTGAACAGCATCACCAGCAGAATACCGCCACCGACGATGGTGCTGACCCAGATAAAAGGTTCCCAGCTGAGTTGATAATCACCCTGGCCATTGGTCCCCACTGCGCCAATCACAAAGGCGGCGACCAAGGTCACCGCGGCAATGATAAGGGCAAAGGCGAGGAAGAACAGAATGACCAGCAGGCCGGTGTTACGTCGTGCCTGCTGCTGATGTTCAAAAAAGTTAACCATAGTGCCGCCGTGTTAGTTAAAACTGAACGTGTTTAAAACTGAACTTTCGGCGCAGCCTGAATCTCTGCGCTGTCAGCAAACTCCAACAAGGTCGCATCTTTGCCATGACCGAAGAAACTGGCAAAGACCACTGGTGGGAACGACTGGCGATAGGTGTTATAGCTCATCACCGCATCGTTAAATGCCTGACGGGCAAAAGCAACGCGGTTTTCAGTGGTGGTGAGCTCCTCTGAAACCTGCATCATGTTCTCATTGGCTTTCAGCTCCGGGTAGGCTTCCATGACCACGTTAAGCCGGCCCAGTGCGCTACCGAGCGCAGTCTCTGCGCCACCCAATTCTTGCATTGCGGCGGTATTACGCGGGTCCTGTGCGGCTTTCGGTAGTGCTGCAGCGGCTTGATTGCGAGCCTGAGTCACAGCCTCCAGGGTTTCCCGTTCATGGCTAAGATAGGCTTTTGCGGTCTCAACCAGGTTAGGAATCAGGTCGTAACGACGTTTCAGTTGCACTTCAATTTGCGCAAAAGCATTTTCGAATTGATTCTTTAAGCGCACTAACTTGTTGTAGATACTGATCAGGTACACAAACAAAGCAATGGCAATAATGATGATGATCCAACTGGTACTCATGGACACTTTCCTCGTTGTTAAGATGTCGCACCTAAAGGTGCAACATGCTATGCTTTGCCGTCAATCGCAAGTGAAGAATGTGACCACGCTATCATGACCACAACATCAGCCGCTGCTGACGGAAATTTATTTATTGTTGCCGCACCTAGTGGTGCTGGTAAATCCAGTTTAATTCGTGCATTGCTTGAGCGCCATAATGACGGCAGCATGCAGGTCTCGGTTTCGTGTACTACGCGTGCACCTCGCCCTGGAGAAATTGACGGTGAGCATTATCACTTTCTTGATGTTGCCACGTTTCAGCGCAAGATCGAAGCAAATGCGTTCTATGAATGGGCAAAAGTTTTCGATAACTACTACGGCACCTCGCGGCAGGTCATAGAAGATACTTTGAAAAAAGGTATCGATGTGTTTTTGGACATCGATTGGCAAGGCGCCCGACAAGTTCGGGAGGCGTATCCGCAAGCCCAGTCGATATTTATTGTGCCGCCAAGTCTGGATGCCCTCGAGCAGCGACTGCGCAGCCGCGGTCAGGACAGCGACGAAGTTATCCGTGGCAGGATGGCCAAAGCCCAGGCAGAAATGTCGCATTATCATGAGTTTGACTATCTGCTGGTCAACGACGATTTTGCCGATACCCTGGCTAATTTTGAACATATCGTGCTGGCGCGACGTCACCGAATGGCGTTGCAGCAAACACGGCATGCGACTAAACTTAAAGATCTCTTGGCGAATGACGGCTAAATCCGTATAATTCGTGACCCATTTTGCATTTGCAATCTACTTATTGAGTTGGAGAAACTATGGCGCGCGTAACTGTAGAAGAAGCTGTTGATCGTATTGGCAACCGATTTGACCTGGTATTGGTCGCATCGCGTCGCGCTCGTCAACTGGCGATCCAAGGCAAAGACGCCTTGGTGCCGTGGAAGAACAGCGAAAAAGCAACCGTTATAGCGTTGCGGGAAATCGAAGAAGGCTTGATCGATGCTGCCCGTCTGGATGTTGAAGAGCGTTCACAAATGATGCAGCAAGAGTCAGCAGAACAAGCTGAATTTGAAGCGATTCGTAGTTCTGAGTAACGCGGGTGTATCTATTTGAAGGGCTCCGGCAGCAATTAGCCGAGTACTTACCACCTGATCAGGTACAGCGTGCTGCTGCGGCCTTTAAGCTGGCCGCAGAAGCGCACAAAACGCAAAAACGTCGTAGCGGCGAACCTTATATTACCCACCCCGTGGCCGTTGCTGGCCTGCTGGCAGACATGCGTCTGGACCATGAGACTATCATGGCGGCGCTGCTGCATGATGTCATTGAAGATACCGAGTTCACCCAGGAAGATCTTGCCGAGCAGTTCGGTGCTACAGTTGCTGAACTGGTCGAGGGTGTGTCTAAGCTCGATAAGCTGACCTTCAATTCCAAAGAAGAGTTGCAGACTGAAAACTATCGCAAAATGATCATGGCGATGGTGCACGATATCCGGGTGATTCTGATCAAGCTGGCCGACCGTACGCACAATATGCGCACCATTAGCCATCTCCGACCGGATAAACGCCGCCGCATCGCGCGGGAAACCCTTGAGATCTACGCCCCATTAGCCCACCGTTTGGGTATCCATGATATTAAAAACGAGCTCGAGCAACTTGGCTTCTACGCCCTGTATCCATGGCGCGCCAAGCTCCTCGAGTCCCAGGTCAAGCAAGCGCGGGGCAACCGCCGCGAGCTGGTTGAGCGGGTTCAAAAAGAAATTGAAACACGGCTTGCGGACCATGGCATTCATGCCCGGGTTTTGGGCCGCGAAAAGCACCTGTACAGCATTTACCAGAAAATGCTGCACAAAGAGCTTCAGTTTGAGCAAGTGATGGACATTTATGCGTTTCGGGTCATCGTTGATGAAGTCGATACCTGTTACCGCGTGCTTGGCGCTTTGCATAATCTCTACAAGCCGATTGAAACCCGGTTTAAAGACTACATAGCAATCCCCAAGTCGAATGGCTACCAGTCCTTGCACTCCTCACTGAAAGGGCCGCATGGTATCCCAGTCGAGATCCAGATCCGTACCGAAGAAATGAATCTGATGGCGGACCGCGGCGTTGCTGCACATTGGCTTTACAAAACCGAAGAAAGCAGTGGTACCACCGCGCAAGTGCGCGCTCGGCGCTGGATGCAAAGTTTGCTGGAACTGCAACAAAGTACTGGTAATGCGTTTGAATTTATTGAGAACGTGAAGTCTGAGCTGTTCCCCGAAGAGATTTATGTGTTTACTCCGGAAGGGCGGATTATCGAGCTGCCTCAGGGCGCAACACCGGTGGACTTCGCTTACGCCGTGCATACGGATATTGGTAACACCTGTATCGGTGCGCGGGTCAATCACAAGGTTTACTCGCTAAGTAAACCGCTGGAAACCGGACAGACCGTCGAAATTAAGACGGCACCGGGCTCGCGACCGAACATCGCCTGGCTTAATTTTGCTGTCACCGGAAAAGCGCGGGCGAAGATTCGTCAGTATCTGAAAGGGCAGGAATCACTTGAAGCTGAGCAATTGGGCGAACGTCTGTTGCGCGCTGCACTTGGGCCAGTGAGCTATGATGACATTAAAGCAGCAGAATTTGCCCGCGTCTGTGCTGAGGTCAAACTCGAATCGAAGTCAGCACTGTTAAGGGAAATTGGTCTGGGCAATATGATGTCAGTGGCCATCGCCAAGCGTCTGCTCGGTGAACTGCAGCAGCCAAAAGATGAGCAAGTGGTTACAGCGGGTAATCAGCGCAGTCTCTCGATAAAAGGTGCTGATGGCCTATTGGTCAGTTTTGCCAAGTGCTGCCGACCCATTCCCGGTGACGACATCATCGCTCATGTGAGCCCGGGCAAAGGCTTGGTGATTCACCGCCGCGAGTGTAAAAACGTACGTGGCCATGAAGATGAGCCCGGCCGTTACTTCCCGGTGCAGTGGGATAACAAGCCGGATGCTGAATTTATTACCGAGGTGCGGGTTGAAGTTGTCAATCACCAAGGTGCATTGGCGAAGTTAACCTCGAATATAGCGGCCAGTGGCTGTAATATTCACGGCCTCAAAACAGAGGAAGTCGATGCTAATATTTACTACATTGATGTGGCATTGACGGTTCATGATAGAAAGCAACTTGCGGACGTGATTCGCCATATTCGCAAAATGCCTGATGTGCAGCGCGTAGCGCGGTTAAGGAAGTAATATGTCTAAAGTCATTATTAGTACTGAAAATGCACCTGCCGCTATTGGCACCTATTCGCAGGCGGTTAAAATTGGCACCACGGTTTATTTATCCGGGCAAATCCCATTAGTTCCGGAGACCATGGAATTCGTCAGTGAAGACTTCCGTGCGCAGGCCAAACAGGTGTTTAAGAACCTTGCTGCGGTGTGTGAAGCCGCGGGTGGTGAGTTACAGGATATGATCAAAGTACAGATTTATCTGATTGATCTGGGTCAGTTCGCCATCGTTAATGAAGTGATGGCTGAGTTTTTCCGCACGCCTTATCCTGCGCGCGCCGCTATCGGCGTTAAAGCCTTGCCGAAGGGCGCGCAAATTGAGATTGATGGTGTGATGGAATTACCGAGCACGAATTAAGCCGCGCTCGGCTCCAGTTTTTCCCGACCTTCAAGTGGCTTGCGCCAGATGATCATGGCAATGGCCACTGCCCCCAGAATAAAACAATACCCGGTATGAATACTGACCTCGACGGGCGTTAAGCCGAAGCTGGCGCCCATGAAGAGCGCCTGCGCTCCATAAGGTAATGCGCCTTGTACGACACAGGCGAAAATATCTAATAAGCTGGCACTTTGTCGCGGCGCGAGATTACCCTCCTCGGCGAGTTTTTTACTGACCTCACCGGAAAGCAGAATGGTGACCGTGTTATTGGCGACCGCAAAGTTCGTCAGCCCGGTCAGTCCGGCCACGCCAAAAGCTGCGCGCTGTTGCTGATGACGGAACAAACGCTTGGTGACATTACCGACTGTATTGGCGAGAAACTTCAAGCCACCCTGCTGGCGAATCAAAGCGGAGAGACCACCGATCAGCAAGCTCAGCAAGAAGATCTCCTGCATGCTGGTGAAGCCTTCATAAATATCCTGACTGAACGCGACCCATTGATAGTCAACGGTGACCATCCCGAAGCCGGCGGCCAAAATAATCCCCAGCGTTAGTACCGCAAAGACATTCAAGCCCATCACTGCCAGCACAATAATGAAAAAGTAGGGCAGACTTAACCAGAGGTTGGCATCAGGAATCTGTGGTGGCGTGGCACCGGTATCATAAGTAAGCAGCCAGATAATGGTGATAATAGCCGCCGGTATTGAGATTTTAAGGTTAGCCTTGAATTTATCACTCATGTTGCAGCCCTGCGTTCGGGTTGCGGCAATGGTGGTATCGGAAATAATGGAAAGGTTGTCACCAAACATGGCGCCACTGACCAAAACCCCTGCTAATAAGGCGAGATCGATGCCTGCCGCCTGACCTAAGCCCAGCGCGACCGGCGCCAACGCACCCAGAGTACCCATTGAGGTACCCATGGCGGTCGAAACCACAGCGGCAATGATAAACAGGCCGGGTAGCAGGAAGCTGGCTGGGATCACATTCAGGCCCAAGGCCACCATGGCATCCACACCACCGGTTGCCGCGGCAACAGTGGAGAAGGCGCCGGCCAGCAAATAAATCATACACATGGTGACAATGTTGCGGTCACCGACTCCGGCCACGAAGGTGTTGATGCGTTCTTCAAAGGCCTGCTTACTTAGCAAAACACCAAGGATAATGGCCGGCAAGATGGCGACTGGGCTGGCAAGTTGGTAGAACGCCATATCCACGCCAGTTGCCTGAAAGTAAATCCCTGCGCCGAGGAATAGTGCAAGAAAGAGACCGAGTGGGAGTAGCGCACGCGCACTGGCGGATTCCGTCATAATACAGCCAACCTTTATTATTAAAATTAATTTTAGACGTCCAGAAGTTTATATGTCCTAACCTTCAGGTGCAATAGCTAAAGTCCATTGGTTGTTGCCAATTACTGCGACTTCGTCATACTAGTTGTATGTTGTACTAAGGATTCCAAAGGATGTCTATGAGCCCTGATGAACTGCATTTGCAATTACGCAATTTGCGCAAAGAAGATTACCCCCAATTGAAGTCGTTGATGGATAAGGTTTATCCAGACATTGGTGGGGCTTGGGGGGAGCATACGATCCTCAAGTTAGTGAAAGAATTTCCGGAAGGCCAACTGCTGTTAGAAGATAACGGCGAGCTGGTGGGCGTGGCCTTAACGGTGCGCGTAAAATACGCGCGCTTCAGTAACCCGCACACCTATGACGATTTGATGGATGCGCGCGAGAATATTCTGAATGATCGTAAAGGTGATGCGCTTTACGGTCTGGATGTACTTATCCACCCCGATTATCGTGGTTTCCGCTTGGGCCGGCGTCTTTATGATGCGCGTAAAGAACTCTGCCGTCAGCTTAATCTGAAAGCTATTTTAGCCGGTGGACGCATTGTTAACTTTCATAAATACGCCGAAGAGCTAACGCCTGGGCAGTACATTGAAGGCGTGCATCGACGTGAAATCTACGATCCAATTCTTACCTTCCAGCTGGCCAATGACTTTACCGTAAAACGCCTGCTGGGTAAGTATTTACCGGAAGACAAGCGCTCTGCAGGCTTTGCCACACTGCTGGAGTGGAACAATTTCTTGTACGAGCCCTCGGACAATATCCTTGGCAGCCGGATCCGCAATGTGCGCATCGGTGCCGTGCAGTGGCAAATGCGTGAAATAGATTCCGTCGAAGAAATGCTGAAGCAAGTGGAATACTTTGTCGATGCGATGTCCAGTTATCAAAGTGACTTTGCTGTATTCCCGGAATTTTTCAATGCACCGCTGATGGGCCTGACCGACCAAAGTCAGCAAAAAGATGCGATTCGCTTTCTGGCCGGTTATACCGAGCGCTTTAAACGCGAAATGTCGCAAATGGCGGTGAGCTATAACGTCAATATTATCACCGGCTCGATGCCGCTTGATGAAGACGACGTGATCTACAATGTGTCCTATTTGTGTCGTCGCGATGGTACCGTCGAAGAGCAACGTAAAATTCATGTCACCCCGCACGAGAAGCGCGACTGGGTGATTGAAGGCGGTAACCATGTCCAGGTGTTCGATACGGATGCCGGTAAAATTGGTATTTTAATCTGCTACGACGTCGAATTCCCTGAGCTGGGGCGTTTAATGGCAGCTGAAGGGCTGGAGATACTGTTTGTGCCATTCTGGACGGACACCCGTAATGCGTTTTTGCGTGTGCGCCACTGTGCACAGGCACGGGCCGTCGAGAACGAATGTTACGTGGTCACCTGTGGTAGCGTTGGTAACTTGCCTCAGGTGGAGAGTCTGGATGTGCAATATGCACAGTCGGCTGTATTCTCACCCTCGGATTTCGCCTTCCCACACGATGCGATTTTGGCAGAGACCACGGCCAACACCGAACAGCTTATCTTCTCTGATCTAAATCTGGATGAGTTACGGTATCTACATCACGAAGGCTCAGTAACGAACTTGAAAGATAGAAGAACCGATATCTACGAAGTCACCAGAAAATGGTAGACCCGAGTGAGTGAACTTTAAGGAGCAAGCATGGCTGTTAAACTGATTCCACCCGCGGATGACGCTTACAATTATCCGCTGTTGATAAAGCAACTGTTACTGTCGGCTGAGCGTTACGCCGGTGATAACGAAATTGTTGGCGGTAACAATGGTAAACGTTACAGCTATGCCGAATTCATCGAACGGGTTCATCGTCTGGCGAATGTCCTCACTGAAGCAGGCGTGAAAGAAGGGGATACGGTCGCCGTTTTGGACTGGGATACTCCGCGTTATTTAGAGTGCTTTTTTGCGGTGCCCATGATTGGTGCGGTGCTGCACACAGTGAATGTGCGGCTGGCACCTGAGCAAGTGGTCTACACCATGAATCATGCGGAAGATGATCTGGTGCTTGCCCATGATGATTTCCTGCCGTTGCTGGCACAAGTCAAAGACGACCTGACCACCGTCAAAGGTTACATTCAGTTGAGCGATGACGATCAGCCTCCAGCTGCACGGCTCGAAACCCTTGGCGATTATGAAAGCATGCTTGCTGGCGCGATGACGGAGTTTGATTTTCCGGACTTTGATGAAAACGCGATTGCGACCACCTTTTACACCACCGGCACCACCGGCAATCCAAAAGGGGTGTTTTTCTCACACCGGCAGCTGGTGCTGCACACTCTGGCGTTAGCCGCCACCACCAGTATGAACGACAACATGCAGCTGATGCAGGCCTCGAGTGTGTACATGCCGATCACGCCAATGTTCCATGTGCATGCCTGGGGTGTACCTTTTGTCGCGACCATGATGGGACTTAAGCAGGTGTATCCGGGTCGCTACGAACCGGCGACCCTGCTGAAATTATTTATGACCGAAAAGGTTACGTTTTCGCATTGCGTACCGACGATTTTGCAGATGGTGCTAAGCAGTGAGCAAGCGAAAGCAATCGACTTTAGTGGTTGGCAAGTATTGATTGGTGGCAGTGCGCTCACTGAAGGTCTGGCCAAAGCTGCGTTGGATCGCGGTATCGAAATTTATACCGGCTATGGCATGTCCGAAACCTGTCCGTTGTTGAGTACCACCTGGCTGCCGCTCGATGCCGATGACTTTAGCCTCGAGCAACAGGTGCAGACGCGGGTGAAAACCGGCAAACCTGTGCCACTAGTGAATATGCGCATCATTGACAGCAATGGCCGCTTCTTACCCCATGACGGCGAAGCTATGGGTGAGGTGGTGGTGCGAACGCCGTGGCTGACCCAGGGCTACCTGCATGAACCTGATAAGAGTGACGAGCTGTGGGCGAATGGCTGGATGCATACCGGTGATGTCGGCAGTATCGATAGTGGCTACACCCTGCAGATCAGAGACCGCATTAAAGACGTGATTAAGACAGGTGGTGAATGGGTATCATCACTGGATATTGAAAACCTGATCAGCCAACATCCTGACGTCGAGTTAGCGGCGGTGGTTGGCTTACCCGACGATGAGTGGGGCGAGCGTCCGCATGCAGTGATTACTGTTCGTGCCGGTGCGCAGGTGGACCGTGATGCAGTGGTGCAGCATATGCAGCGCTTTGTCGATGAGGGCCACATTGAGAAATGGGCGATTCCTGACACCGTCAAAGTAGTCGACGAAATTCCTCGCACCAGTGTGGGCAAAGTCGATAAGAAGCTGATCCGCAGCCAGTTGCAAGACGACTAAATCAGGCCTTTCACAAATGCGACCACACTCCTGCCCAGGGAGCTGTGGTCGTAACCGCCTTCCAGCATGCCTATGACCCGCCCTTCGCAGTGTCGCTCGGCAAGCTCTTTCAATCGTTTCGCAATCCAAAAATAATCGTCTTCACGCAGGTTAAAGTTCCCCATATCATCTTCCGCATGACCATCAAATCCCGCGGACACCAGAATCAGCTGCGGCGAGAAATGGTCAAGTGCCGGTAACCAGCGCTGCTCGACTTCGGCGCGCCATTGTTCGCCACTGGTTCCGGCCGGCATCGGGCTATTGATAATGTGTGGGCTAATCGTATCGGCGCCAGTATCGGGGTAAAACGGATGCTGGAATGATGAGCAGAGTAGGACGCGTTCGTCATTACTGAAAATATCTTCGGTACCGTTGCCATGGTGTACGTCAAAGTCGATGATCGCCACACGCTCCAGATCATAGGCGGCCATCGCGTGGGTCGCAGCGACAGCGATATTATTAAAAATACAGAAGCCCATCGCTTGATCATGGGTGGCGTGATGCCCCGGCGGACGCACCACACAAAAAGCGCGTGGATTGTCGCTGTGCATGACTTCATCGACGGCGTCGATACCACAACCGGCAGCATACAATGCCGCTTGCAGGGAGCCAGGTGTCATCAGCGTATCGGGATCGAGCCAGACGTGCCCTTCGTCCGGAGCTTTATTGAAAATTTCGTGCACATAATTGACGTCATGGGCATGATAAAGTTGTTCTTTGCTGGCTGCTTTGCCATCGCGCTGGCGGATGGCCAGCTCCAGCCCGGAGCGAATGATCTGGTCATTGATAGCGCTCATGCGTGCCGGTTCTTCCGGGTGGATTTCGCTGACCTGATGCTGCATGCAGGCTGGATGACTGAATAAGGTGATCGACATACTAGGACCCGTCGGCTAATGATAGTTTAAGGTGCACCTCACCGGGCTCCTCGCTGGCTAAACGTTTAAACCCTGCGCGCTCAAACACGGCTAACATCTTGTGATTTTCGGCTCGCACGTAGGCGACCATGTGCCCCAGCTGACGCACCTTGGCGATACTTATCATCTCGTCCAGCAAGCGACTGGCCATTCCCTTACCCTGATGAATTTCCCGCGTCACAAAGGCTACTTCACAGCTGTTATCTGCTGGCACATAATAATAACGGCCGACCGCCTGTATTTCAGCAGCAGAACCTTTTTGCCGGACAATGCAAAGGGCCAGATCCGTGGCCTGATCAACACTGACCAGAGTGCAGGACTTTTCCCGACTCATCTGCGTCGGTACTGTGTTGTAGCGCATTTGTAGAGTTTCTTTGGTGTGTGAGTAGAAAAACTCCTGCAGGCGGCGTTCATCACTTGGATTCAACGGCCGCAAGTCATAATAGTGACCGTCGATGCACAACTCTTTAAAGCCGACATTGCCAAGCTCAGGAACCTCAACGGATTTAATGGTTTGATAGTTAGGCACGTAGTAGTGCTTACGTACTTCATCGAGCAACTGCTGCCGGAATTTAGGATGGGCAACCCGAATCAGTTCCAGTGCCCGTTCGCGGATACTCTTGCCACGCAATGACGCCACCCCAAACTCGGTTACCACGTAATAAACATGCGCGCGGGAAGTGGCGACGCCGACACCTTCGGTCAGATGAGGGACAATGCGTGAAATCCTGCCATCTTGTGCGGTCGAAGGCAGTGCAATAACGGGTTTTCCACCCTTACTCATTGAGGCGCCGCGGCTGAAGTCCACATGACCACCGATGCCGCTGTAGAACTGATGACCAATGGAATCCGACACCACCTGTCCGGTTAGGTCGACCTCAATCGCGCTGTTGATCGATATCATGCAATCGTTGCGGGCAATATTAGCGGGCGAGTTGACGTACTCACTTGGGTAAAAACCGATATGAGGATTGCCGTCGACAAAGTCATACAAGGCCTTGCTACCGACGCAGAAACTGGTCACGGTTTTATGTTGATGGTAGGTTTTTTTGCGATTGTTGATCACGCCGCTTTGCATCAATTGCATAATGCCGTCAGTGATCATTTCGCTATGCACACCGAGATCTTTATGGTTGCCAAGGTAGCGTAAAACCGCATCGCAAATATTGCCAAAGCCGATTTGAATGGTGGCGCCATCTTCCACCAGCAGCGACACATACTGACCAATGCGCTCGGTGACGGCGTCAAGTTCTGTCGCCTCGATTTCCGGCAGGTCAGCTTCCGCGTCAAAGAACGCATCTATCTGACCTTTATGGATAAACGCCTGACCAAAAGTGACCGGCATTTTCGGATTGACCTGCGCGATCACTTTTTTCGCAGAGCGCAGCGCCGCGGAAACAATATCCACAGACACTCCCAGTGAGTGGTAACCGTATTCGTCGGCCGGGCTGACCATAATCAGCGCTGCATCAAGGGGCAGAATCCCGTCCTGGAACAGGGAGGGAATGTCGGACATAAAGCAGGGGGTGTAATCGGCACGCCCTTCAGCAACGGCGCGGCGTACCTGCGGACCGCCAATAAACAGCGTATTCACCTTAAACTGCTGGGTATATTCAGGTTCGGCCCAGGCGTTGTCGCCTAACGCATAGACCTGCACAATTTCGATATCGTGCAGGTGCTGGCTGTGTGCGCTGAGGTCGGCGATGAGTGCGTGCGGAACCGCTGCGTGAGAGCCTATAAAAATACGACTCCCGGATTTGAGCAACTGGCGCCAGTGAACAGACTTGCCATCACTATGCAGGCTTCCTTGTTGCGCACTCATCACTTACCTCCTGCGGGTACAGAACGACCGGGATTTAGTTTTTAGCGTAATCAAACACCCAGTTCACGTACATTTCCGTGCCCACCTTCAACGCGTCTTCATCGGCGTAGAAATAAGGTGAGTGGTTACTCGGTGCCTTAGCAGGATCCTGACCTTCTGGCGTCACACCAAGGAATACAAACAGTCCCGGAACTTCCAACGCGTAAAAGGAAAAATCCTCGGCGCCGGTGATGAGCGGGCTGACCACAACCTTATCCGCGCCGGCAACACGCTTCATGGTGGGCAGCATCTTCTCAGTGAGGCCAGGATCATTGACGGTGACCGGGTAGCCTTCATCAATGTGCACATGCGCCTCAGCGCCCGAGCTCATTGCGGTATGCTCAGCGGTGGTTTTGAGGTTTTCAAAAATCTGCGCCCGATTATCCATATCGAAATTACGAATGGTCCCTTCCAGGTAAACCTCGTCAGGAATAATGTTGTTACGTACGCCACCATCGACGATACCAAAGCTCACCACTGCCGGGCCATTGGTGATATTGGTTTGGCGACTGATGATAGTTTGGGTGTTGTTGATAATTTGCGCCGCAGCGACAATAGGATCCACTCCGCCCCATGGGCGCGAACCGTGGGTTTGTACGCCTTTAACATTAATCTCAAAACGGTCTGCCGAGGCCATCAGCGGGCCACTGCGATAAGCAATGTAGCCCGTCGGAGCAGAGGAGCCTACATGAATGCCAAACACAGCATCGGGTTTGATGTCGGCGAACAGGCCTTCTTCGAGCATCAGCTCAGCACCACCTTCTTCACCTTTGGGCGCGCCTTCTTCTGCTGGCTGGAAAATAAACATCACGGTGCCAGGGATCTCGTCGCGCATGGCAACTAATTTTTCAGCAGCGCCCATCAACATGGCGATATGCATGTCGTGACCACAGGCATGCATGACACCTACTTCTTCACCGCGATACTCGGTGGTGACGGTTGAAGCAAAAGGTACATCGGTCTTTTCGGTGACCGGTAAGGCATCCATGTCTGCGCGCAGCGCAACTGTCGGGCCAGGCTTACCACCTTTTAGAATACCCACCACACCGGTATGGGCGATATCGGTTTGCACGTCCATGCCGAGGGCACGTAAATGCTCGGCAACGATTTTTGATGTGCGGAACTCGCGATTACTGAGTTCAGGGTGCTGATGGAAATCACGGCGCCAGTCGATGACCTGTGATTCTAAATCTGCGGAAATGCGGATCGGTTCTTGCGCGAAGCTGGCATGACATGCCAGTAAACTGGTAACACAGGCTAACGCCAGAGCAGTAGGTTTTAACATGACAGTACACCTTACAGGTTTGGAGAAGTAACGTGTCCTGAGTATGCCTTGAACTTAGTTAGTTTGCCAATGCGTCTTTGGTCGCAAGTTCAGCGAACAAGCCGTAGTTTGGCAAAGGGGCTTTGGCGATAATTTTTTCACCCCGGAATGCAAAGGCCAGTTGCCAGGCATGCAGGTGCAGGTGCGGGTTGGCTTCACCGCCGTAGCGCTGATCACCAACAATAGGGACACCCAGACTTTTGAGCGCGACCCGCAACTGATGGGTTTTACCGGTGCTGGGATGCAGGGTGTAATAGCGATAGCCCGGCAGCAGCGACTGACTGTTAAAGTAGGTTCGCGCCGGGTTTGTGGTGCTATGTAGCAGGCGCCAGCTGCCGCGGCGGGCTTTGTCCATATCCCCTACGACCCACCCTTGTTTCTTCTTCGGCCGCCCGGCGGCAATGGCAAGGTAGGTCTTGCTGATTTCGCGCTCGGCAAACAGCTGACTTAACTCAGCTGCGGCAGCAGCGTTGCGCGCCACCAAAAGGGCGCCGGAGGTGGGCGTGTCGAGACGGTGCACCGGCCACAGCTGTTCCTGCAACTGTTCGGCCAGCTGATGCACGACGCTGGGTTCTTGCGCATTGGCATGCATGGGGGCGCCAGCAGGCTTATCCATGACATAAAAATCAGTATGTTGAAACACTAGGGTTAGTTCGCGCATACCGTTATACTCCTAAAAAACCGAATAACGAATGACGGAATTTCTATGTCGCCGGAACGCTTTGCTCGGATCAATGCTTTGCTGGATCGCCGTCAGGCTGATCTTACGCTTTGCCTTGAGAGTGTCCATAAAAATCATAACTTATCTGCATTGATCCGCACGGCTGATGCGGTCGGGATCCATGAAGTCCATGCGGTCTGGTTCGACCGCCGGGGCAAAGTCAAAGGTGGCACCGCCATGGGGTCACAGCAATGGGTCAAGGTGCATCACCACCAGTCCACTGCGGCTGCCGTCGCGCAGCTGAAAGAAGAGGGGAAGCAGGTCCTGGTGACCCACTTATCGGCGACTGCGATTGACTTTCGGGAGGTCGACTATACGCGTCCGACCGCGATTTTGCTGGGTCAGGAGAAGCAGGGTGTCTCGGAGGACGCGTTAGCTCTTGCCGATCATCATATTGTAGTGCCGATGGTCGGCATGGCGGAGTCGTTAAATGTCTCCGTCGCCGCCGGTATTATTTTGTACGAAGCCCAGCGTCAGCGTCAGGCGGCGGGGTGCTATGATAAACCCCGGCTGGCGGCCAGTGAACGGCACCGGGTTCTCTTTGAAGGCGGTCATCCGATTTTTACGAAGATCTGCAAACGCAAGAATTTGCCCTACCCAGACCTTGATGAGCAGGGACAGATTGTCGCTGATGAGGCCTGGTGGCAGGCGGTGAGGTCGAAATAAAAATGCACAGCGAGGGTTTACACCGCATACCGTTAACCGTGCTCAAGGGGGTTGGCCCTAAGTTGCAGGAGCGTCTGGCGAAGTTAGGTCTGGCGACCCTGCAGGATGTCTTGCTGCATCTTCCGTTACGTTATGAAGATCGCTCGCGCATTTATCCGATAGCAGGGCTGCAGCCTGGCACCACAGCAACGGTCATCGCCACCGTGGTGAAAGCCGAAATTG
This sequence comes from Pseudidiomarina terrestris, assembly GCF_030466405.1. Classification (GTDB taxonomy): domain Bacteria; phylum Pseudomonadota; class Gammaproteobacteria; order Enterobacterales; family Alteromonadaceae; genus Pseudidiomarina; species Pseudidiomarina terrestris. The sequence goes on from NZ_JAGGJF010000003.1 coordinate 266,903, forward strand.
TGTATGGCCGCCGGCGCATGCTTAAAGTCAAAGTGCAGGACGCCAGTGGTGGCTTGAATCTCGTGTTTTTCCAGTTTAGCGCGGCTCAGCTGAAGCAATTCGCCGAGGGTACGCGCCTGCAATTATTTGGTGAAGCACGACGCGGGCTGCAAGGGCCGGATATGATTCACCCCGAATATAAAATTATCACCGGTGCTGCGCCAGAGCTGGCCGAAACCTCACTGACACCTGTTTACCCTACCACCGAAGGCGTGCAGCAGGCGACCTTGCGCAAACTAACGGAGCAAGCACTTACTTACCTCACCGATAAAGCCGTTCCTGAACTCTTGCCTGAGCAATTGCAACCGAACGCGATGGGCTTAGCTGCTGCGATCCGACTCTTACATCGGCCGCCACTGGATGTAAGCCTAGGCGCCTTGCAGGAAGGCAATCATCCGGCTCAGGAACGCCTGGCAATGGAAGAGCTGGTCGCCCATCAACTGAGTCTGTTAAAGCTTCGCGCCATTAAACAACAACATCAGGCCCGCGCGCTGGCGCCTCATAGCGAGCTGGAGCAAGCATTCCTACAACAACTGCCATTTCGGCCCACTGCTGCGCAGCAGCGCGTGGTGACTGAAATTCAGCAGGACTTGAGTGAATCTTTGCCAATGATGCGTCTGGTTCAGGGCGATGTGGGTTCGGGCAAAACGCTGGTGGCGGCATTGGCAGCTCTGACGGCGATTGGCCAGGGCTATCAGGTTGCACTGATGGCGCCGACCGAAATTCTTGCTGAGCAACACGCGCTGACGTTCCGGCAATGGTTCGCGCCGTTGGGCATTCAGGTGGGCTGGCTGGCCGGTAAGCAAACGGCAAAACAGCGGCGGGAAAATCTCAGTGCGTTAGCCAGTGGCGAGCTGAATATGGTAGTGGGTACTCATGCGCTGTTTCAGGCAGAGGTGACCTACCATAAGCTGGTGTTAGTCATTATCGACGAACAACACCGCTTTGGCGTACACCAGCGTCTGGGCTTGCGGGAAAAAGGCGTGCAACAGGGCTATCAGCCCCATCAGCTGATCATGACAGCAACACCCATTCCGCGCACGCTGGCGATGACCGCCTATGCGGATCTGGCCACCTCGGTCATCGATGAACTCCCGCCTGGACGCACGCCAGTGACCACCGTGGCTGTGCCTGATACTCGTCGTGCACAAGTGGTGGAGCGGGTGCATCAGGTCTGCGTGGAAGAGCAGCGCCAGGCCTATTGGGTGTGTACCCTTATTGAGGAGTCTGAGGCCCTGCAATGTCAGGCAGCAGAGGATACCGCCAGTCAGCTGGCAGATGCCTTGCCGGATCTGCGCATCGGGCTGGTGCATGGGCGCTTGAAAAGTGCCGAAAAAGAACAGGTCATGCAAGCATTTAAGGCCCACGAGCTGGATCTGCTGGTGGCGACGACTGTCATTGAGGTAGGGGTTGATGTGCCCAATGCCAGTCTGATGATTATTGAGAACCCGGAACGCCTTGGCTTGGCGCAACTCCACCAGCTGCGCGGCCGGGTCGGCCGTGGTGCGGTGGCCAGCCACTGTGTGTTGCTTTACCATGCTCCCTTATCCAAAACCGCCACCCAGCGACTTGGGGTGTTAAGGGACAGCAACGATGGTTTCGTGATTGCCCAGCGTGACCTAGAGTTAAGAGGGCCCGGTGAGTTATTAGGACAGCGGCAGACGGGAGTGACCGAAATGAAGGTTGCTGACGTAATGAAACATAATCACCTGCTTGATAATGCGCAACAGTTGGCCGAGCAATTATGGCAACAGTATCCGGAGACATCCGAAGCATTGATCCAGCGCTGGTTACCGCGCCGTGACCACTACGCCCAAGCTTAAATTCGTAGTACACTAGGCGTCCATTTATGAAAAGGCAGCATGATGAAAGATTCGAAGTCTGACACCATTGATTTTGGCTACAAGCAAGTTGCTAAAGACGAAAAGCAAAGCCTTGTTGCCAATGTTTTTAATTCAGTGGCGCAAAAATACGACATCATGAACGACGTGATGTCGTTTGGTATTCACCGTCTATGGAAACGCTACACCATCGACTGTAGTGGTGTCCGCAGCGGTATGAAAGTACTTGATATCGCAGGTGGAACCGGTGATTTAACGGCGCAGTTTTCACGTCGCGTCGGGCCCAGCGGAAAAGTCGTATTGGCCGATATTAATCAGGCCATGCTGGATGTCGGTCAGGACAAACTGCGTAATAAAGGCATCGTTGGCAATGTCGATTATGTACAGGCCAACGCCGAGAGTTTACCTTTTGACGATGATACCTTCGATATCATTACCATCGCTTTTGGTCTGCGCAATGTCACCGACAAGCAAAAAGCACTTGAGTCCATGTTTCGTGTACTCAAGCCAGGTGGCCGTTTGCTGGTGCTGGAGTTTTCTAAGCCGGTGCCGCCAATGTTGTCGCAAGCCTACGATTTTTACTCGTTCAATGTGTTACCTAAGATGGGGCAGCTGGTGGCCGGTGATGCCGAGAGCTATCAATATCTGGCCGAATCCATCCGCATGCACCCTGATCAGGAAACGCTCAAAGCAATGATGGAGCAGGCCGGTTATGAGCAGGTCACCTTTGATAACCTGACCGGCGGCATCGTTGCCTTACACCGGGGGTTTAAATTCTAATGTTGTGGACCGTGTTACCGACTCAGGTTGCCGAGGGCTTTGCGAATCATATTCTGAGCCTGGACCCGCACAGCAACGAGCGCTTGCAGAAACTTGCCGGGCGGCGCTTGCGCCTGACTTTAAAAGAGTTGGGTCGCCCGTTTACGCTGGGGGTCACCGAGTCCGGAATTGTCTTCAGCTGGATTGACGATCAACAGGTTGATTGCCACATCATCACTGAACTTGCCGTACTACCAGAGCTTCGCGATAGTGCCAATATTACTCGGCTAATTAAAGCCGACAAGCTGGATATCGAAGGCGATCCTATGCTGGCGCAGCAGTTAAGTAAGCTGTTTAGTGAGCTCGACATCGATTGGGCGGAGCAACTTTCCCGCCGTATTGGTGATGTGCCGGCGCAAGTGCTGGTGAATGCGTACGGGCGAGGGCGTAAGCGCATGCAACGTTTTCAGCAGGACTCGGGACAATGGGTAAAAGACGCCCTGACCGAAGAAAAACGCGTCATTCCTGCGCGTGAGCGGTTTATTCAGTTTCAACAGGATATGCAGGCCCTGCGCGCACGTCTTGATAAGTTAGAGCGGCACTTAAAAGAGCAGCGAAATTAATTATGCGAACGAAGCGACTGTACCAAATTACCCGTACGTTTTTGCATTATGGCCTCAACGAGCTCATCCCGGCGCGCTGGATGCCTTGGTCAGTGCGCTTTGCGCGCTACACCTTATTCTGGTTGCCGAATAAACATAAAGACAAGTCGCCTGGGGTGCGTTTGCGTCTAGCTTTAGAATCACTGGGGCCAGTGTGGGTGAAGTTTGGTCAGATGCTGTCAACCCGGCGTGATTTACTACCGCCGGAGATTGCTCTGGAACTGGCGAAGTTGCAGGACCGGGTGAAACCTTTTCCTGGCGAACAGGCCCAGCAATTGATCGAAAAAGCATTGGGTCTGCGCAGCATCGACGATGTCTTCGTCGATTTCTCGGTAGCGCCGCTGGCTTCAGCTTCTATCGCACAGGTGCATACGGCCACCCTGAAAAATGGTGACGACGCCGGTGCTGATGTGGTGATTAAGGTCATTCGCCCCGACATCCGCGGTGTCATTGGTGCCGATTTGCGCTTAATGGAGACGCTGGCCGGTGTGCTTGCAAAGCATTTGCCTGATGGTCGTCGCCTGAAGCCGAAAGAGGTTGTAAAGGAGTACCGCAAGACTCTGCTTGGGGAGCTTGACCTGGCTCGTGAAGCAGCAAATGCGATTCAGCTGCGGCGTAATTTTGAAGACTCAACCTTGCTTTATATCCCGAAAGTGTACAGCGACTTCAGTCGCCATAACATCATGGTGATGGAGCGTATTGACGGCATTCCTGTAAGTGATGTGGATACCTTGCTGGCGGCCGGGGTTGATATGAAAAAGCTGGCAGAGCGCGGCGTTGAAGTGTTCTTTACCCAGGTATTTCGGGACAGTTTCTTCCATGCTGACATGCATCCTGGCAACATTTTTGTATCCAGAGAACATCCAGAAAACCCACAGTATTTAGGCATCGATTTTGGCATTGTCGGCACGCTGAACCGCGAGGATAAGCGCTATCTGGCAGAGAACTTTCTGGCGTTCTTTAATCGGGACTACCGCAAAGTGGCCGAGCTGCATGTCGATTCCGGCTGGGTACCTGCGCATATTAATGTTGAAGATTTCGAGTCAGCGATCCGTACCGTGTGTGAGCCCATTTTTAATAAGCCGCTTGCCGACATCTCATTTGGGCATGTATTGGTGAACTTATTTAATACCGCCCGGCGCTTCGAAATGGAAGTTCAGCCACAGCTGGTGCTGCTACAGAAAACCCTGCTTTACGTCGAAGGTCTGGGGCGCACGCTGTATCCGCAATTGGATCTATGGCAAACCGCGAAGCCGTTTCTGGAACGCTGGATGAAAGAGCAGCTGGGCTGGCGCGCGGTGCTGCGCTCAGTCAAAGAGCAGGCACCTTACTGGGCAGAAAAAATGCCAGAGATGCCAACCTTGCTTTATGATTACCTGAGCACGCAAAAGCATCAGATTGCGCAGCAGCAACTTGCCGCGCAAGCCATCGTCACAAGTCAGCGGCAATTTGCCTGGCGCATGTGGTGGGGCATTGCCAGTGGCGCTCTGCTGGTAAGTAGCGCTTTATTTTGGGTGACGGGACAACATATAGGACTGACGTCAGCGAGTGGCGCACTTACCGTCGTTAGTATCGCAATGAGTTGGCGCAAGCCAGCCACAACTAGTTGAGGGTGTTATGGGTATTAGTATTTGGCAACTTCTGATCCTATTGGTGATTATAGTGCTGCTGTTTGGCACCAAGCGACTGCGTTCTCTTGGTGGTGACCTGGGCTCGGCCATTAAAGGATTCAAAAAGTCAGTCAGTGATGACGACGATGACGATGCGACTAAAAGCAACGCGCAGAAAAAGGTCGATAGTAAGTCTGAGCAGGATAAGGACGCTTAAACTTAATGTTTGATATCGGCTTTTGGGAGCTCCTGTTCGTCGCTCTTATCGGATTGCTGGTACTGGGGCCAGAGCGCCTGCCAGGGGCTCTGCGTGGGCTCCAGCGCGGGATGCAAAAACTGAAGACCTTTGGAACTTCGGTACAGGCAGAGCTGAATCATGAGCTTCGCATTAAAGAGCTACACGAGCATTTAAAGAAAGCGGAACAGATGGAAGTTGATAAATTGTCACCGGAACTGCAGCGTTCGATGGCTGAATTGCGTGAGGCTGCGGCCGGTGTGCAACGTCCCTATGAGAAGAAGAAGCCTTCGTCTGCCGGTGATGACGGTGATTCAGGGACGTCATCAGCTGCCGATAAAGATGAGTCGAAACCATCGTCATGAGTCAGTCGCCGTTAATTGATCACCTGCTGGAGTTACGTCGACGACTGTTGTGGAGCGTGGTCACGGTACTGGTCATTTTCGCAGGCTTTGCGGTATTCGCCGATGAGCTGTATCGGTATGTCGCAGCGCCCATGCTGGCCAGCTTGCCGCAAGGTAGTACGCTCATCGCAACCGATGTAGCAACACCATTTTTTACGCCGTTCAAATTGGCTTTAGTGGCTGCGATTGCGGTGGCGGTGCCAGTATTACTCTGGCAGGTCTGGGGCTTCATTGCACCAGGCCTTTACCGGCGGGAAAAACGTCTGGTCGTGCCGCTGATGGTGTCGAGTAGCCTGTTGTTCTATGCTGGTGTCGCGTTTGCTTATTGGGTTGTTTTGCCGTTGGCATTGAACTTTTTGGCGAATGCAGCGCCTGAAGGAGTAACCGTTGCTACCGACATTGCCCGCTATCTTGATTTTGTACTGGCAATTTTTATGGCTTTTGGGATTGCCTTTGAAACGCCCGTAGCGATAATTTTACTCTGCTGGACCGGTGTGACCAGCGTCAAGTCATTGCGTGCAAAGCGGCCCTATGTCATTGTCGGAGCCTTTGTGGTGGGAATGATACTCACACCACCGGATGTTATTTCGCAAACTTTATTGGCTATTCCAATGTGGTTGCTCTTTGAACTTGGACTGGTGATTGCTAGTCTGTACCAACGCACGCCACGCGACGCTGATGCAGAACATGAATAAACTATTGAAGTGGGAATCATTGAAGATGATCAAATTGTTTGGTTTGGGGAGTGTTGTCGGTTGTATCACGTTGGCAGCTCTATGGGCTCCAAACGCTAATGCACAAGAGATTTCACAGCAACAGTTGCGCAATTGCGCAGCTATTGAAAATCCATTACAGCGCCTGGTTTGCTACGATAAGTTAGCAGCCGGCGAAGCCCTGCCAGCGGCAACTCAGGGCAGTGCCTCCGGATCACAAAATGCCGGCAATGTAGAAGCAGAGTTTGGCCGCGAGCACCTTGACGATCCGACCAGCGATCGTCCCGATAAGATCCTGGTCAAAATTGCTGACGCGCAGCGTAATTTCTTCGGCAAGTGGGAAATACTACTCACCAATGGCCAGCGCTGGGAGCAAACGGACTCGCGCACAGTGCCACTTCCGGATGACGCCGATTATTATATCGAGCGTGGCGTTCTAAATAGCTTTTTCCTCGGCCGCGTCGGCGATGAAGCTCGGCGTATTCGAGTGCGTCGCGTAGAGGAATAAGGTGTCGCATTTGCGTTGGTTTGATGCGGGAGTGAACCTGACCCACTCCCGCTTTGCCGAAGCACCCGAGGCCACTTTACAACGCGCGCAAGACGCAGGTGTCGAAAAACTGCTTGTGATTGCCTGCAGTCTTGCTGAAACCGAGCATGCCATCCAGCTTGCTGAGCGCTTCCCCCAATTGATAGTGACAGCAGGCGTCCATCCGCATGATGCTGTCAACGCACCGGATGATTTGCAGCAGCAGCTGATTGAGCTCGCCAAGCACCCCGCTGTGCATGCGATCGGCGAATGTGGCCTTGATTTTAATCGCAACTATTCACCACCCGAAATTCAGCTTCGCGTCTTTGAGCAGCAGCTTGAGATCGCAGCGGAGCTTGGATTACCGGTTTACTTACATGAGCGGGATGCGTTTGCGCAGCAACATGAGTTGTTACAAAAGTATGCCAATAAAATTCCAAAAAAGTTGGTCCATTGTTTCACTAATGGTTGCGCGGAACTCGAAGAGTATCTAAAGTTAGACTGTTTTATCGGAATCACGGGGTGGGTATGCGATGAGCGACGTGGGGAAGCTCTGCGCCAGGCTGTACCGAGGATTCCTCTTGAGCGTTTGATCCTGGAAACGGATGCACCTTTTTTAGTGCCCAGAACGCTAAAGCCCCGCCCAAGTTTAAACGAGCCGTACTGGCTTCCCGAGATCGCGAGAGTAGTTGCGGAATTACGCCACGAATCCTTGCAGGAGCTGGCCGCAGCAACCTGGCAAAATAGTCACTTATTATTTGGATGCGAAGGATGGCAAAAAGCTTAGTTCGATGGTTCGCGCTGGTAACAGTGATGTGTTACTGGGGATTAGCTGCGACAGACGTCTCTGCACAAGAGAATATGCCGCCTGTTTATTATCATGTCGATGCTACTGGTAACCAGTCGGTAGAACAGCTGCTCGACAAAGAACCAAGCTTTTGGAGTGTGCTGAATAACGGCTCCCCGTCCTTTGGCTATACCTCCGCGACCTATTGGTTTCACTTCAAGTTGCCGGCTGTCGACTACGACCGCGTCATCCGCATTGGCTATCCGTTGCTTGATAACGTTGATGTCTATTTTGTTACGGACAATGAAATTATAAAGCGGGTCCGGCTAGGTGATGCGTATGAGTTTGATCAGCGTCCGGTAGACAACCGCAACTTTGTTGTGCCGGTCGCTTCGCGGGATAGAGTCGAGGTCTTCCTGCGCGTTAATACTACGAGTTCGATGCGGGTACCTTTGAGTGTCTGGCAACCTACTGACCTGATGGGGGCTGAGCAAGCTCTGACGACAGCGACAGGCATGTATTTCGGTCTGCTGCTTTGCATGATCGTCTACAACTTGTTTAGTTACAGCGTGACCCGAGATCGTCGTTTTGGCTATTACAGCGCCTATATTGTCGGTATCGGTCTACTCTTGGCAGGTCTTGATGGCACCGGTTATCAGTATCTCTGGCCTTGGTCCGAATGGTTGCAAAGTAAAGCGATCCCACTCTTTGGCAGTATGGTTTTTCTGTTTGCCAGTCTGGTCGCCAGCCAGGTGCTGCAAACCAAACTGCGCAGTCCGAAACTGCATATGGGCCTGCAGGGCATCATGATTGCTGCGGTCCTCCTGTTTGTTGCAAGTATTTTCCTGCCATATGAGTGGATGATTTCGGTTGTCCTTTCCGTCGCGATTTTAGCCAGCAGCTTCTTAATTTTCACCGGTCTGACGCTTTGGCACCAAGGCCTGGCCTATGCGCGCATTTACTCACTGGCACTGAGTGTACTGTTGCTTGCCATCATTATTAATGCCATTGGCTACCTGGGCTTCCTTGAATCGTTCTTTATTCAGCGTTACATGATCATGATTGGCTCAGCGATTGAGATCATGCTGCTGAGTCTGGTGCTTGCCATCCGCTTTAACGAAGATCGTAAGGAGCGCCTGGCTGCTGAGCAACGCCTGAACTCGCGCCTTGAAGTGAAAGTGAAGCAGCGTACGAAAGAGCTCGAAGCGCTGATGCGTAAGCTCAAAGAAATGAATCAGCGACTTGAGGTGAAAAGTAGCGAAGACCGCCTGACGAAGTTGTTTAATCGAGGCGTTCTGGACGATGACCTGCCGTTGGAAGTGCGCCGGGCACGCCGCACCGGGTATGATATTGCGGTGGTGATGATAGATATCGATCACTTCAAGAAAGTAAATGACAAGTTTGGTCACCCCGTGGGTGATGAAGTGCTGGTTGAACTGGCACGCTTATTACGTGTCAACTTCCGCCGCGCAGGCGATCGTATCTACCGTTACGGTGGTGAAGAGTTTGTAATTTTAATGCCAGGTGCCCAGGAATTGGGATGCCATGATAAAGTATTGACCTTTACTGACCTTATCCGTGGCCACAGCTTCCACACCGAGCGTGGTGAGGTTAAAATAACGGTTAGCGTCGGCATGGCACTGCTGAATAGTCTGCCCGGCCATGCTTCAAGTAAACAGCTGCTGGAAGCTGCCGATAACGCACTTTATCAAGCTAAAAATGCAGGGCGTGATCAGATTCGAATCGCCCGTTCCGCGAAAGATGTGAGTGAAAAGCCGTAGATGCAAAGTATGAGTCAGTTCCCTTTCCGCCGCATGCGCCGTCTGCGACGGCATGACTTCAGCCGCCGTATGGTGGCTGAAAATGTTTTAACGGCTGCGGATTTTATTTACCCGATGTTCGTCCTGCCTGGTGAAAACCAGCGCGAACAGGTGGCATCAATGCCGGGGGTAGAGCGCCTATCCATCGATCTGCTGGTCGCTGAGTGCCGTGAAGTCTTTGCCTTAGGTATCCCGGCTATCGCTTTGTTTCCTGTCACTCCTGCGGCAGATAAGTCGCTGACGGCCGAAGCTGCATGGGCGCCGGATGGTCTGGCGCAGCGCGCTGTGCGGGCTATCAAAGAGGCGTTACCCGAACTCGGGGTGATCACTGATGTGGCCTTGGATCCGTTCACCACGCACGGCCAGGACGGTATTATCGATGAACACGGCTATGTGCAAAACGATATCACTACTGAAGCTCTGGTTAAGCAGGCACTTTCGCACGCCGAAGCGGGTGCTGACGTGGTTGCGCCTTCGGATATGATGGATGGTCGCATTGGTGCGATTCGTGAGGCTTTGGAAGAAAAGGGCTACCACAATGTCCAGATCATGGCCTATTCAGCGAAATATGCTTCAGCATTTTATGGCCCCTTTCGCGATGCTGTGGGCTCGTCCGGCAATCTCAAAAGTGGTAATAAAAAAACCTATCAGATGGACCCTGCCAATGCCGATGAAGCCTTGCATGAAGTCGCTCTGGATTTAGACGAGGGCGCCGACATGGTGATGGTCAAACCCGGCATGCCTTATCTTGATGTGGTGCGAAATGTGAAAGAAACCTTCAAGGTGCCGACCTTCGCCTATCAGGTGAGTGGTGAGTACGCGATGCTGCAAGCGGCTATTGCCAATGGCTGGTTAGGGGAAGACGTGATCTTTGAGTCCTTGCTGAGCTTTAAGCGCGCTGGCGCTGATGGCATTTTGACCTATTTTGCTAAGACGGCAGCAGCAAAACTCGCCAACAGTTAAAGCTTATGCCAACGAGCGCTTGCGCTCGTTGAGCATGGTGTTCACGAGACCTTCGCGCAAAGCGCCTTGTGCCAGATCAACGGTCTTTATGTCAAGGTTGTCGGTAAGTGCGACCAGAATTGCCAGTCCGCCACAAAAAACCGCTATCCGATCTTCGCGAACACCAATCGCCGGTAAAGCGTCCACGCTACCTTGTTTGATGCTCTCCTCCATACAAAAGCGAATGAACTCTGCGCTCATTGCGTCAGCGCGGTAATGGCGCAGACAGTCCTGTAGTCCGCGGAAGGTGCCAGATGCGCCACAGACGGTTTGCCAGCCATGAGCCTGATAGGTTGTTGCCAATGGACGGATTTGCTCGGCCGCAGCGGCAACGGCAGCGGCAAAGCGTGCTGCGGAAATCATGCCACCGGCAAAGAAACGGTTTTGCCAGACCACACATCCCATATCAAGGCTCTTCAGTACGTGCGGCTCGGTGCCGACGCCGGCAATAACCTCCGTACTGGCACCGCCGATATCCAGGACCAGCATGGCACTGTCCGGGCGTGCGAGTTCGAGGGTGGCCCCCTGATAAATAAGACCTGCTTCGGTCATCCCGGAAATAATATCAATAGGCGAGCCAAGCGCTCGTTCAAAGCGCTTGAGAATTTGTTTTCGATTGTGAGCTTTGCGTAATGTGGCGGTGGCCACACAACGGATTTGCAAAGGTTGATAATGGGCGAGGCGCTGAGCAAAGTCTTTTAAACACTCAATGCCCCGCTCAATAGCAGCATCATCCAGCGTCAGATCAGGCGTCAGGCCATCGGCGAGGCGAACCTTTTGCCGATGGCGGGTGATGATGCGGTAGCCCCGTGTGGTCGCTTTGGCAATCAACATGTGGAAACTGTTCGATCCCAGGTCGATTGCGGCGATACGCGGGTGCGGATGCATTAGCCGTTACGCTTTGCTGGCGGTTTACGCTGCCCTGACGAGCGTCGCTGTTGGCCACCACTGCCACCACGACGGCCGCCACGGCTGCGACGACGTCCACTTGGTCGAGGACTGCGTACGTCGGTTAACAGGGCGTCAGGGTCATATTTGGTGACAGGAATCGCATGACCAATGTAGTCTTCGATAGCCGGCAGGTTATAGACGTATTCCTCACAGGCCAGGTTGATCGCCTTACCACTAGCTCCAGCACGGCCGGTTCGGCCAATACGATGCACGTAATCTTCAAAGTCATCCGGCAAGTCATAGTTATACACGTGACTTACTTCCGGAATGTGCAGACCGCGGGCGGCGACATCGGTGGCGACCAAAAAGTCGAGGGTGCCCTCGGAGAACTCTTCAAGAATCTTCAGTCGTTTGCGCTGCGGAACATCGCCGGTGAGCAAGCCGACCCGGTGGCCATCGGCCTCCAGCCAGTTATACAGTTTCTCGCACACATGCTTAGTGTTTGCGAAAATGATGGCTTTATCTGGCCAATCCTCTTCGATTAGCGTCAGCAGTAGCTTAATTTTGTCTTGTTTCGACGGATAGAAAAGCTCTTCGCTGATGCGGGTGCCGGTTTTTTGGGTAGGCTCAACTTCAACTTTCGTCGGCGAGTTCATGTGGTCGTACGCAAGTTCCTGCACACGTTGCGACAAGGTCGCTGAAAACAGCATGCTTTGACGCTCTTTGGCACCAGGCATGCGCTCGAACATGTAACGAATATCTTTAATGAAGCCTAAATCGAACATGCGGTCAGCTTCGTCAAGTACGACAACTTCAATCTTATCAAGTTGGTAGATACCCTGTTTGCAATAATCAATCAGGCGACCGGTGGTTCCGATCAAAATATCTACGCCTTCTTCGAGTTGCTGGCGTTGACTTTCGTAACCTTCGCCCCCATAAATAATGCCAAGGCGCATATCACAGTGAGCAGCAAGAAGTTCAGCATCGTTTGCGATCTGAATTGCTAGTTCACGCGTAGGAGCCATAATAATAGCGCGCGGATAACGTTTTTCGCCAGAACGCGGCTTGTTAAGCAGGGTAGTGAAAGCTGCAATCAGGAAGGCAAGAGTTTTGCCAGTCCCCGTTTGTGCTTGTCCCGCTACATCTTGGCCTTTTAGGGCAATAGGTAAGCTCAGGGCCTGGATTGGCGTACAATACTCAAAGCCCGCTTTATTCAAAGCAGTTAATACCTGCGGGTGCAGGTCGAGATCGGCAAAGCGTGTCTCTGTCAGGTGTGTTTTACTCATAGCATAAGCATACCAGTTTGCGCTAACATTCAAAAACAGAAATAATAGTGTTTTATTATTTCACGCGAATTCAGCAGCGGAGATTACCATGAGTGATAAAATTGTTCAGCTAAGTGATGATTCTTTTGAGGCAGATGTACTCAATTCAGACAAACCAGTACTGGTAGATTTTTGGGCAGAGTGGTGTGGCCCATGCAAAATGATTGCACCTATCCTTGACGATATTGCAAACGAGTACGGCGACCGCATCACTATTGGTAAACTCAACGTCGACCACAACAGCCAGACCCCGCCGAAGTACGGTATTCGCGGCATCCCAACACTGCTGTTGTTCAAAAACGGCGAAGTGGCCGGCACCAAGGTTGGTGCTCTGTCAAAAGCTCAGTTAGCCGAGTTTATTGAGCAAAATATCTAAAGACGTCTTTCGGAAAGTTGCCAAATCTTGCGGTTTGGCAACTTTTTGCGTGCAGTTGGTTCAAATAACGAGCAAAAAACTGGACGTACTGCGGTTTAGGTGTTACTTTTCAATCAATATTTCTTCAGGTTGTCAGCCTTCCGGCAGCCAGATAGCAAACCCCTAAAGCTATAAAACATAAACTAACCCTTTGTTTTCCTATGGACACTAAAGTCATATCCCTCTTATGAATCTTACAGAATTAAAAAACAAACCCGTAAACGAGCTGGTACAGCTCGCAGAATCCATGGGTCTCGACGCCATGGCTCGTACCCGCAAGCAAGACATCATTTTTGCCATTTTAAAAGCGCATGCGAAAAGCGGCGAAGATATTTATGGTGATGGGGTGTTGGAAATTTTGCAGGATGGCTTCGGCTTTTTGCGCTCGGGAGACTCGTCATACCTGGCAGGTCCAGATGACATCTATGTGTCGCCAAGCCAGATTCGCCGTTTCAATTTGCGAACTGGTGACACGGTGGCCGGGAAAATACGCCCGCCGAAAGAAGGCGAACGTTATTTTGCCCTTCTTAAGATTCGTGAAGTCAACTTCGACAAGCCTGAAAACTCCCGCAATAAAATTCTTTTTGAAAACCTTACACCTCTCCACGCTGAAGAACGTCTGCGCATGGAACGTGGTAATGGTTCGACGGAAGATATTACTGCTCGGGTGTTAGACCTGGCCTCGCCAATTGGTAAAGGTCAACGGGGTTTGATTGTGGCGCCGCCGAAGGCTGGTAAGACGTTATTGCTGCAGAACATTGCGCAGTCGATCGCTGCTAACCACCCTGATTGTGTGCTGATGGTGCTGCTGATCGATGAGCGTCCAGAGGAAGTTACTGAGATGCATCGCCTGGTGAAAGGCGAAGTTATTGCTTCGACCTTTGATGAGCCAGCAAACCGTCACGTGCAGGTCGCTGAAATGGTGATCGAGAAAGCGAAGCGTTTGGTCGAACACAAGAAAGATGTGGTCATCTTACTTGATTCAATCACCCGTCTGGCGCGTGCTTACAACACTGTTATTCCAAGCTCAGGCAAGGTACTGACGGGTGGTGTAGACGCCAATGCATTGCACAAACCAAAGCGTTTCTTCGGTGCTGCGCGTAATGTTGAAGAGGGTGGTAGTTTGACTATCATCGCGACGGCATTGATCGATACGGGTTCGAAAATGGACGAGGTGATTTACGAGGAGTTCAAGGGCACGGGTAATATGGAAATGCACTTGAATCGTAAGATTGCTGAAAAACGTGTTTTCCCTGCGATTGATTTCAATCGTTCGGGTACGCGTCGCGAAGAGTTGTTAACTTCGCCGGAAGAGCTGCAAAAAATGTGGATTCTGCGCAAAATCGTACACCCGATGGGTGAAACGGAAGCGATGGAATTCCTCATCGACAAGCTGCAAATGACCAAAACCAACGACGAATTCTTCGAGGCCATGAAGCGGCAGAAGTCTTAGGCTTGGCTTTGCGCCTCGCTGGGGCCTTCGTCATAGGGACGCCGTAAACCCTTCCCTGGGGGCTTGGCGGCCGCATCCATGCGGCCGACACCCTATGACGAAGTCCCCAGCAAAGCACTCGCCGGCGCCTTCGCCGCGCCTCTTGCGGCCGACACCCTATGACGAAGACCCCAGCAAGGCACTCGCCGGCGCCTTCGCCGCATCCCTGCGGCGCACACCCTCAGATATAACCCTGTTGGCTTCGCCGCGCCTCTTGCGGCCGACACCCTATGACGAAGTCCCTAGCAAAGCACTCGCCGGCGCTTTCCCGCTACGATTCCAGCAGAATAAACCTACCTTCGCCGCTATCGGCATGCTTTCGTTTCCGTGCGACTATATTGTTTGATAATCTTTAAAGATTGGTTTTTTTTGTTATATATTGGGGGTTAAAAACTTAAGGATCATTTCATGAAAGCTCTGTTGTCGGATTTAATTTTGACTCTACGTCTTTGGAGAAGCCAATGAATCAATCTAAAAAGGGCTACGGAATGCGCTCGTGGCTACTCGGTTTTGTTGCAAGCATTCTAGGTCTCTTAATTGGTGTTTGGATGGGAGTGAGGTTCGTTCCTAACTACTTATTAGCGAGTGAATTTGGCTTCACTTTATTTTTATGGACCGTCGAAGATAGCGTAGAGAAAGGCGATATTCCTGAAGCGAAAAAACGAATGCAAGATTTCTACTTTAACAACCGGGAACGTCAGATTGGTGACTTATATCAAAATGAGCTTTTTCTCGGTGAATTACAGCTGAAGGACTGGGAGTTTGTGCTTGCGGAGCGCGTAAAGGAGAGTGAAGAATGAGAATCTGGGGGGCACTGTTATCATTTATTCTATTTTGTATCGCAGGCTTTATTCTCGGTTATCAAATGACTCGTATTTATGGGCTAGAGAATGAATTGCGAAGATATGTCATCGCAGTAGAAATTCAACAGCGACTGCACAACAATGAAATTGCCTCTGCTAGTTCGTTGTTGCAGAAAACTCTCGAGAGTCAATACGAAATCATTGAAGCATTGGCGGAAACTAATCCAGATATGTACCAATATTATCGCGAGTTAATGTCACGGTCAGACCCCACTGACGACAACAAAGTTAAAGAATAGGACAGGTGTTGAGCTGTCAGCCAATTGCCGTCGTGCGCCGCAATCGGAAATCGAAATGCAATAAGCAAGTGAGCGTATCAAGGGAAGAGGTCACGTCACTCTTTCTTCAGCGCCAGTTCAATCAGTAGCGGGAAGCGGTCGGAACCGAACTTGGGCAGTCGCCGCATTTTCACCAGCATGAAATGCTCACTGTGGAACAGGTGATCCAGCGGCCAGCGCAGCAAGGGAAGCTTCGCGTGGAAGGTATTGAAGAAGCCGCGTCCCATGCGCGGGTCAAGTAACTTACTGGTACTTAAAAACTCGCGCGTTGTGGGTGACCATGCGACGTCATTCAGATCGCCGGTAACAATCACTGGACCTGGCTCGTTAGCCGCACGTTCCGCAACCTTCAGTAACGCCCGATCCCGGGGCTTCGATTTGTCATTATCGCTGGGACCTGGCGGCACCGGATGCACACAATGCAGGTGGATTTCGCGGCCCCCTGGCATTTGCACATCAGCGTGCACCGATGGCACCTTATCCTGTACTAAATTTTCTACACTGACATTAGCTAGCGGCCAGACCGAATACACCATCATGCCGTAGAGGTTGTTCTGCGGGACACGGACAACATGGGGTAAATCATCCTCAATATCGGTGAGCTGTTGTTCCCACCATTCGTCGGTTTCAACAGCGACGATAATATCGGGGCGGATGCGGTTGATCATGCGCACTAGCCCGACGGCATTGCGGTTATGTTCGAATACGTTCACGATCAGGATCCGCAGATGCTCTTCCACGGCTTTCTCGTCACGCTTTCTGTTGTAGCGTTCAACGGTACGTTCGCCTAGCGGCGTATACGGAAAAATCCACCAAAGCTGCCAGGCACAGCAGGCGACCTGAATGGCGACTAAAAGCCAGGTAAAAGGTGAGGTTACGGGTAACCAGTGGGCGCTTGTCACGAGCAACAAAAGACCTAAACCCGCCAGTTGTAAGCGGGGAAAATCCCAGACTCTGATCAGCCAATGGGTGCGCTCTGTGAGTGGCAGGACAGAGAGAATAACAAGTAACGCGGTGAAGCATCCGATAAGGATAAATGCGATGGGGAGGTCCGTCATGAGTAACTTGTATCCTTAAGCTGGTGGTGTCCATCTAGCCTAGCTCAATTTGAAAGCGCTGAAAACAGTGATAAAAACCCGTATAATCGTTGCCATTCTTTTAGGCATGGGGCAACCACCAGTGAAGTATCAGGACTTACGCGACTTTATGGCCTTATTGGAGGCGCGTGGAGAGTTAAAACGAATTCAGCTTGAAGTCGATCCTTATCTGGAGATGACCGAGATTGCTGATCGCACTTTGAAGGCAGGTGGCCCGGCGTTGTTGTTCGAGAACGTCAAAGGACACAGCATTCCGGTGCTGGCGAATCTGTTTGGCACCCCGGAGCGCGTCGCTTTGGGCATGGGACAGGAATCTGTGGCTGCGCTGCGCGATGTCGGCAAGCTGCTGGCATTTCTGAAAGAGCCCGAGCCGCCGAAGGGTTTCCGCGATGCGCTGAACCTTTTGCCTGTTTATAAAAAAGTGCTGAGTATGTCGCCGAAACAGCTGAAGAAAGCGCCCTGCCAGGACGTTGTGATGAGCGGTGACGAGGTCGATTTAACCAAGTTACCCATTCAGCATTGCTGGCCGGGGGATGTTGCGCCGTTGATTACCTGGGGTCTGACTGTTACTAAAGGCCCGCATAAGGAACGACAAAATTTAGGCATCTACCGCCAGCAGTTACTCGGCAAGAATAAAGTGATCATGCGCTGGTTGTCGCACCGCGGTGGCGCGCTTGATTTTCAGGAATGGCAACGGCAGCATCCGGGTGAGCGATTCCCCGTTGCTGTGGCTCTGGGCGCTGACCCCGCCACCATTCTTGGCGCGGTGACGCCAGTCCCGGACAGTTTGTCAGAATATGCGTTTGCGGGCTTATTACGCGATGGCAAAACCGAAGTGACCAAGTGCCTGAGCAATGACTTACAGGTACCTGCGCACGCCGAAATGATTCTCGAGGGCTACATAGAGCCTGGTGAAATGGCTCCTGAAGGCCCTTATGGTGACCATACGGGTTACTACAATGAGGTCGATGAGTTTCCGGTGTTTACCGTAACGCACATTACCCACCGTCGTGATCCTATTTATCACTCGACCTACACCGGGCGTCCACCGGATGAACCGGCGGTGCTGGGTGTTGCGCTGAACGAGGTGTTCGTTCCCTTGCTGCAAAAGCAGTTTCCGGAAATTGTCGACTTTTATTTGCCGCCCGAAGGCTGCTCCTACCGGGTGGCAGTGGTGACTATGAAGAAGCAGTATGCCGGTCATGCCAAGCGCGTGATGATGGGCGTGTGGTCTTTTTTACGGCAGTTTATGTATACCAAATTTGTGATTGTCTGTGATGACGATGTCGATGCCCGCAACTGGCACGATGTGATCTGGGCCATGACCACCCGCATGGATCCTGCTCGTGATACAGTGCTGGTTGAAAATACGCCCATCGATTATCTTGACTTTGCCTCGCCGGTCTCTGGCTTAGGCTCGAAGATGGGCATGGATGCCACCAACAAGTGGCCTGGCGAGACGGATCGTGAGTGGGGCGTGCCGATTGTGATGGACGAGGCGGTGCAGCAGCGCGTCGATGAAATCTGGGATGAACTTGGAATTATGCAACAGGATAAGCAGGCGAAATGAAACAAATGTTAGCTCAGGTGACAAGCCTGGAAACCTTGTCGAAAAACGTTTACCAGGTCGTCCTGGCGCTACCCGAAGCGATGACATTCGCTGCCGGTCAGTACCTACAGGTGGTGATGGATGAACGCGACAAACGCCCATTTTCGATTGCTTCCTGTCCTTCGAGCACGACTACCGTTGAGCTGCATATTGGCGCGATGCCCGATAATCCTTATGCTATGGAAGTTATCGAGGCCATACGTAACAACGGCGAGCTGACTATTGAGGCGCCGCTGGGGCAGGCGAGCTACCGCGCCAACAGCGATCGGGCCATGATTCTTATTGCCGGTGGCACAGGTTTTTCTTACACCTGGTCGATTCTGCAGGCGCATCTGCGTGATGACACCCAGCGACCTGTCACTCTTTACTGGGGCGGGCGCGCGCCTGAGGACCTCTATTATGATGCGCGGTTGCGCGAGCTGAGCAAGCAGCACAAGAACTTTCACTATCGTCCCGTTGTAGAACAGGCGAATGCAAACTGGCATGGCGCCATAGGCTTGGTCCATCATGCGGTGCTGGCCGAGCAAACCGACCTGAATGAAGCCGATGTTTACGTTGCCGGGCGCTTTGAAATGGTGCGTATCATCCGCGATGAATTTCATGCGCAAGGTTTACCATTACAACAACTTTATGGTGATGCGCTAGCCTTCATTTAAGCGCGCTGTTATACTCCGCAGCGCAATACCAAGGGGTGCCCCTCTACGTTCTCGCGTAGAGCCAGGCTGAGATGCATGTCGCAAACCCTTTGCACCTGATCCGGTTAATACTGGCGTAGGGATGGTAGCTAACACTCTTAGTCCATTTGAAATCCCGCCCGACCGGATTGTTTCTGAACCAGAAGTTGAGGAAATAATCCATGTTCCGTAAGTCTTATTTAGTCCTGGCGCTCATCGCGTCAAGTCCTGCGTTTGCGCAATCCGATAACGAAGAAGCGGTAGAGCGTATTACTATTCAGGGCGAATTCCGCCGCATGACGGTGCAAGAGGCGCCTACAAGTGTTACCGCACTGGTGGCAGATCGCCTGGACCAGCGCAATGCCTTGCACCTTGAAACCGCCCTGAATGCCCTGGCCAATGTCAATTTCTCCGGCGGTAGTTCGCGCGCACGTTTCATTCAGATCCGCGGTGTGGGTGAACGCAGTCAGTTCGTTGATCCGATTCAGCCGTCGGTCGGTTTGCTTGTCGATGGCATTAACTACAGTGGCCTGGCGCAGGCCGCCCAACTGTTTGATATCAGTCAGGTCGAGGTCTATCGCGGACCGCAAAGCGGTCGCTTTGGTGCTGATGCAATGGCCGGTATGCTGGTTATGGAAAGCACCCAGCCGACCCGTGACACCGAGGGCGTCTGGCAACTCGGCGCCGCCAACTACAATGCGATGCAGGGTGGCTTTGCGGTAGGTGGTTCATTAGGTGCAGTCGGCCGTGCCCGTCTGAGTGTATTCCAGCAACGTGATGATGGCTTTATCACCAACAACTATCTGGAACGCGACGATACCAATGATCGTTCAGAGCGCAATATTCGCTTCAACCTGTTCACCGACCTCGGCTCGAGCTGGCAATTGCGTACCACCATTCATGATCTGCATCAGGACAATGGGTACGACGCGTTTTCTTTGGATAACAGCCGCCAAACACTCTCTGATGAGCCGGGCGAAGATGATCTGGACTCCACCGCGGCGCGCTTTGCACTGAGCTATGCTGGTCGCCTTGCGAATCTGGAACTGTCCTTTACTCACCTCGATGCCGACAGCGTCTACAGCTATGATGAAGACTGGACCTTTGTCGGTATTGCACCAGGCTGGGAATACAGTTCATTTGATGCGTACCGCCGTGATCGCACAGATCAGACCCTGGAAGCTCGTTGGGTCAGCGCTCGTCCATTAGCATTGCTGGGTGGGGAAACTGACTGGGTGGCCGGACTTTACCACTATCAGCGCGACGAAGAACTGGTTCGTGATTTCTTTAACTGGGACAGCTATCAGCAAGACCAGTTTTTCAGTACTTATGAAAGTCGTCACCTTGCGGCGTACGGTGAGCTGGCGCAAAACTTTACCCAAGCCTGGCGGTTGACCGCGGGCGCCCGCGTTGAGCGCTACGATAATCCTTATCAGGACAGTAATGGTGTGCAGGCCGAGCCGGAAGATACCATGTGGGGTGGACGGTTGAGTCTGAGCTACCTGCCCGCCACAGATCATCTCTGGTATGCGACCCTGGCACGGGGCTACAAAGCCGGTGGTGTCAATGGTGAAGCACTGGGCAAAGTACAGGATACCGAACTGACGGAGCTGCGTGACTATCTACTGGCGCGCGCCACTTTCGCGCCTGAGCTGTTAACCAGCTTCGAAGTCGGGCATAAGCGCGTCAATGCCGATGACACCTTTAGTATGCAAGTGGCAGTGTTCATGCATCAGCGTGACGACGTGCAGCTCAAAGGCTGGGTCAATCGCGACCAAAGTTTTGTGGGCTATCTGCAAAATGCAGCACAGGGCAATGCTTACGGTGCTGAGCTGGAATTCAATTACCGCCCGGTCGATCAACTTGAGTTGTTCACCTCTGTGGGCTTACTGGAAACCGAGATTGAAGGCTTTGTCACGGAAGATGGTGTTGACATGAGTGGCCGCGACCAGGCTCATGCGCCCAACTATCAGTACAATGTTGGTGCTCGCTACGCCTGGAGTAAACAGCTTAGCGGTGTTATCGAAGTCGATGGCAAGGATGGCTTTTTCTATTCGGATTCGCACATGAGCCGCGCCGATGCTATGGCTGTGCTGCATGCCAGCCTGAAATGGCAGGCCGAGGACTGGCAGGTCACCTTGTGGGCGCGTAACCTGACGGACCAGGACTATGGTATTCGTGGCTTCTACTTCGGTAATGATCCGCGCCTCGAGTATGTACCGCAGACTTACGAGCAGTACGGTGAGCCGCGTCGCGTCGGAGTGACCTTCAAGTACTCGTTTTAATCCCATAACAGGTAAAGGTGTGCGGTGATGATAAGCTTTGCGGAGATTTGGCAACAGTTGTTAGCAACTTCCTGGCTGGAGTGGCTGGCAGTGGCTCTGGCGATTGGTTATCTGGTACTCGCCGCGCACCAATCCTTGTGGTGCTGGTATGCGGCCGCCATCAGTTGTGTGATCTACACGCAGTTGATGTTTGGTGCGCAGTTGTACATGGAATCGGCTCTGCAACTCATATACGTGGCCTTGGCCGCGTATGGCTGGTGGCAATGGCGGTACGGCCATGGTCAGGATGATGCGACCGAGGTACAGGAGTACAGCTGGCAGTGGCACCTGCAATGGCTCGTGGGCCTGGCGGTGGTCGCTGCCGGCATTGCCTACCTGTTGCAGACTTATACGGACGCCGATGCCGTTTGGCTCGACAGTTACACCACGGTCTATTCACTCTTTGCGACCTGGCTGTTAACCCGCAAGCAGTTCGCCAACTGGTGGTACTGGCTGGTCATCGATGCTATCTATGTTTACCTGTATAGTAGTAAAGGCTTCGTGGTTACTGGAGGTCTGTACTTTGTTTATCTTATACTGGTCGTGTATGCGATGCGGCAATGGCAAACAACACAGGTGGATAGTAAACAATGCGAGAACAGTGGTTAGAAAGTTTACCCATTCGTGGTGTCATTAAAACCGAGCCGCTACTGCGCGGTGTCGCCAACAATGTCTATAAAATAACCACCACGCAAGCCAAATACATTCTCAAACAGTTTCGTTTCGACCATCCCTACGGCCTCGATCGTGAGCAGGAAGTGCGCGTTCAGCAGCAACTTGCTCAGTATCAGCTGGCGCCGGAGGTGATTCATTACGACGCGCCTCAGGGACTTGTCCTGCAGAGCTTCCTGGAAGAGCCTGATCTTGCCCATACTAAACTGCCGATGGCGGATAAATTAAGAGAGTTGGCGGATGTATCGGCACATATCCACCGCTTGTCTGTGGATGTTCCGGTCTGGTCTTTGCGCGAGCGCTTGCAGCGTTACTGTCTGCAGCTTGCCGAGTTTGATGCCGAGCGAGCACAGCACTTCAGTACGCGACTGGAGTTGTTCCGTAAGTTGTTAGACAGCTTCGCCGCGCGTCCGGTGTTTTGCCATAACGACCTGGGCATGCATCATATCTTTATAACACCTACCCTGCGAGTCATCGACTGGGAGTACGCCGGCTTGGGCGAACGTTATTTCGATCTAGCCAATACTATGGCCGTTAATGAATTGGACCTGCCGCAACGTAATGCGTTTATCAATGCCTATGAATCCGCTGCAGGCTTTGCAGTCGATCGACCAACCCTGGAGAACTGGCGCGAGCTGGTTGCTCTGGTGAATCAACTCTGGTACGAATTACATCACTATCTACAACGCATCACAGATTAGGGAGCGGGTATGAGCCGCAGCAGTTCAGAGCGTGATTTAACGGAACAAGTGTACGGTTATCTGGCAGAGGACGAAGATGCCAGAGTTTGTAAAGATATTCCGGAGGCCGCCTGCAACGATCAACCGAAGGCATTTGTTGCCCATTTGATCGCACTGAGTATGACCAAACTTGGTGACTCACTGGTCAGCGCGCGCCTGGTTCTGCCCTGGATTCTTGCGTCACTTGGAACCTCTTCTGTCTTTATCAGTGCTCTGGTGCCGTTGCGCGAGTCGTTAGCGCTGTTACCGCAGCTTATTATTGCTCAGCAAATGCGGGAAACCCCGGTACGTAAGTGGTTCTGGGTGTTTGGTAGTGTCGGCCAGGCATTATCTCTGGTGGGCATGTTACTCAGTGTCATCACGCTGCGCGGCAGTGCTTTAGGCTGGGCCATTGTCATCCTGCTAACGATTTTTAGTATTTCGCGGGGGGTCTGTTCGGTATCCATTAAAGATGTGCAGGGCAAGACCATTTCCAAAACACGCCGCGGGCGGCTCTCCGGCATCGCGGCCTCGGTTGCAGGTCTTTTATCAGTGTTGACGGCATTGGTAGTGCTCATGGCACCGACGTTGTTAGGCGGTACCTTGGAGCAGGGCAACGTGCTGATTTTCTCTGGCTTATTAGGTACAGCAGCGGTGTTATGGCTGGCTGCCGCGGCGACCTACGCACAGGTACCGGAAGTGCCCGGCGCCACTGAGGGGGGCGGCAATGCCATGATAGAGGCGCTAAAGTCGATGCGCTTGCTCTGGCAGAACAAACAGTTTGGCAGTTTTGTTCTAACGCGCGCCTTGCTCGTTTCTTCCGCATTCGCAATTCCGTTTATCGTGGTGATGATTCAACGTAGTGGGGAAGGTAGCTTGACCAGCCTGGGCGGCCTTATGCTCGCCAACGGTATTGCCGGCATGATGGCCGGGCGGTTCTGGGGGAAATGGTCGGACTCGGCGAGTCACTATGTGATGGCGGCAGCGGCTTTTCTGGCGGTGCTGATCATGGCCAGCGCCCTTGCTCTGTATAGCTTTGCTGAAGCCTGGCTGGCCCAGCAATGGCTGGCAGGACTGCTAATCTTTGCCGCGGCGGTGGCCCATCATGGCGCCCGTGTTGGTCGGAAAACCTATCTGGTGGATATGGCAACGGCGGATAATCGCGCCCAGTTGACTGCGGTGTCGAATACTGTCATTGGCGGTGTGTTGCTGCTCGGTATCCTGCTGGGGGCGCTGGACAGCTATGCCGGCGTTGAGGCCGTTATGGTGACCCTGATCGTATTGGGTAGCATCGCCGGAGTGCGCGCCTTGACCTTACCAAACGTGCAGCGCGATTAAATCAGAGACCTAAAAAAAGCCAACACCCTGGAGTGTTGGCTTAGCACTGTACCGTTCTCGTAAATTTCTACTTAACGACTTGCCTATTTTCTGCCGCGAACTGTGCCGTAAAGGCCCACAATAACTGCGACAACGCCGCCGATCAGATACCACATGGCGTCATCCGTGGTTTCGCCGGTGACGGCTTGCGAAACTTCTGAAGCTGGCGAGTTGTACGCCTGGTAGCCGAAGTAAAGCAAGATAATACCAACCACAAGTAAAATAATGCCGATAACTTTATTCATGAAATCGTCCTTAGGTTTATTGACTGTGTTTAGGTACTGCTGCTTTCAGCATAGCAAAGAAATCAATGAATTAGGAACCAAGATAGGATGTTAGCATCCACGCGGTTTTTTCCTGCTCTTTAATGTAGTCACTCATCAGTGCAGATGTACCTTCGTCGTCAGCGTCGCCGGCCAACCCCAGCAGTTCACGTTGCAGACGAATAGTGGTCCGATAGCTTTCCAGAATTTCACGTACACAAGCTTTGCCGTCGTGAATATCTTTCGCTTCCTGGATTTCACTGCTCTTGATGTAAGTTGAATAGGCGTGCAAGGGGCGCTGGCCCAACGTCAGAATGCGCTCGGCAATTTCATCAATTTTCATGAGCAAGTCGTTGTAGGTTTCTTCGAATTTGGCGTGCAGCTCAAAGAATTCCTGACCTTTCACATTCCAGTGAAAGCCGCGCACGTTCATGTAGAACACTTGATAGTTGGAAAGCAGCTGATTCAATTTCTCAGCGAGCTGTTCTGCATGTTTCTGTTCAAGACCAATAACGTTTAACTGTTGCATCTGTAAACTCCTGCCTGTGGTTCTAAATTGTTGTTTCTACAATAAGATGTAAGGGTCAGTATAGACCCTTTCAAGGCGAACAGAGAAATCGATACAAACGATTAGGGTTATCGGCTTCCTTCAACTTTTCCGTCGCGGATATGTGCTTCGCCGCGTTGTTTGGCCAGCTGAATCTGCTTTTCCCGTTCGGCAAAACGCTCTTTTTGCTCAGTTGTGGTCTGATCATAACAGTGGGGGCAACTGACGCCTTTCTGATAGTGCTCAGATTGCTTTTCAGTCTCAGTAATGGGCATGCGACAGGCATAACACTGGTCATAATCGCCCTGTTTGAGGCCGTGGCGGACAGTCACGCGCTGATCGAAAACAAAACAGTCGCCGTTCCAGGTGGTCTCTTCTTCTGGCACCTCTTCCAGGTACTTGAGGATACCGCCTTTCAGGTGATAGACGTCATTGAAGCCAAGCGACTTCAGGTAGGCTGTTGATTTCTCGCAGCGAATACCACCGGTACAAAACATGGCCACTTTTTTGTGTTGCTCAGGGTCAAGATGATCTTTCACGTAGTCAGGGAAGTCGCGGAAGCTTTCGGTTTTCGGATTCACCGCACCTGCAAAGGTACCGACTGCATACTCGTAGTCGTTACGCGTATCGATGA
Organism: Pseudidiomarina terrestris; assembly: GCF_030466405.1. GTDB lineage: Bacteria > Pseudomonadota > Gammaproteobacteria > Enterobacterales > Alteromonadaceae > Pseudidiomarina > Pseudidiomarina terrestris. The sequence goes on from NZ_JAGGJF010000003.1 coordinate 292,481, forward strand.
GCAGAACCTCAGGGTCACGGATCAGATCGTTCCAGTCTTTAGGATCCACATAGGTGCCGACCACATTTTTCGGATCGACCCAGTCGATACCCATGGTCACAATCTCTTTTTTGAGTTTGACCTTGGTGCGGTAAAACGCTTGGGTATCGCTAGGTGATTCCTTGTGCTCAATATCGGCAAATTCAGGGCGTGAGCGAATAAACGCGAGCACATTGTCAATGCCTTCACGGGTTCCGCAAATAGTACCGTTAATGCCTTCACGGGCAAGTAACAGGGTGCCTTTCACACCATTGTCGACCAGGCAGTCGTAGAGTGGGGTACGAAAGGCTTCGAAATCGTTAATTTCCACAAACTTATAGAGTGCGGCACAAATATACATGGAGCTGTCCTTCTTTTGGCGGTTCGGATCGCAAATCCGAGGTCAAAATTGCGCGCGCATTCTAGCATATATTTATTCGTTGAGCAGCTCCTCAACACGCTTGCGCAGGCTGGTCATGCCGTAACGCTCACCGATCGCCAGGGCTTCAGCGGTATCAGCACCCTGAAACCAGGCGGCGCGTAATGCCATCAGAGCTCCAACCCGATTACTACTGGCGCAATGCATAAAGATATTTTTGTCTTCATTCAGCCATAAGGTCTGATGAAACAGCTTCACATTCTCTTCCGTCAGATCGTCGGCGCCGGCGATTGGAATGTGATAATAGGCCAGGTGATTATGGGTGGCCCATTCGGCTTCATGGATGTCGGCCATCTCGGCATGACTGCGCAGGTTCACGATCATGTCGACCCCGGCATCAGCAAGCATGGCAACTTCATGTTTCTTGGGCTGTCCGCCGGTGGCATGATTTGGGGCTGGGTGAGAAAAGTTGTAAATAGTCTCAAGATTATCATTGACGGCGATACCGTCGTTGTCTGCTGGCTGACTTGCGCAACCGGCAAGGGGAATCAGCAATAGCAGGACGAGTAACAACTGTAACTTTTTCATCTTCGACTCCTCGTTTAGAGTTTCGCGCGACACTAGATGTCGTGCAGACTTGCTAGCCTAGTCGGGCATGATTGGGTAGGATGATCCTCATGCATGGAGAGGATAGCAAATGAGTGAACAAAGCGCAGGATTAATCGTCGCCCACGGGCATCGGTTAGAGGATCTTACCGAACTGGTTGTCCGGCTTACAAGGATTGCCCCTCTTGCTCCATTAGAGAGCGAATGTGTGCTGGTACAGTCGAATGGGATTGCGCAGTGGCTCAAGCTGCATCTGGCACAAGCAACTGGCATTGCGGCGATGCTGGATGTGACCTTACCGGCTCGGTTTCAGTGGCAAGCCTATCGTGCGGTGCTTGGTGAAAACCTGCCGCGCTACTCCCCTTTTGATAAAGACCGCTTAACCTGGCGTCTGCTGCGGGTGTTGCCTCGCTACCTGGGTCAACCTGAGTTTGCAGCACTGCAAAACTACATGCGTGATGACAGCGAGCAGCGCAAGTTGTATCAGCTCTGTGAACGCCTTGCCGACTTGTTTGATCAGTACCAGATGTATCGTGCCGACTGGCTTGCCGACTGGGCTGAGGGCGGTGCTACCCAAGCGGATGCAGAGAACGCCTGGCAGCCATTGCTGTGGCGTGCGTTACTTGCCGACGTCGGTAATGAACGATGGAACAACCGGGCTGAGCTACATCGCCGTTTTGTCACTGCTGCGCGCGCCCTGACACCACAACAACGGCCGCCCGGGCTGCCGCCGCGAATCATTGTGTTTGGCATTTCCAGCTTGCCGCAACAAATGATCGAGGTTTTGCATGCCTTATCATCCTGTTGTCAGGTGATTTTGTGTGTCCACAACCCCTGTAAGCATTTCTGGATGGACAGTATTGATGGTCGCGACCTGTTTAAGGAAATTAAACGCAAGCGTCAGGGGCGAAAGCCGGGGCAGGCGGAGCTTGATATTAGCAACCTGCACAGTGAAACCCATGCATTGCTGGCCTCCTGGGGGAAGCAGGGCGGCGATTACATCGGCATGCTGGACCAATTCGATGCTACTGCTGAAAAAGGCTCTCAGTTTGAGAGTGTCGCATTTGATTTGTTTGATGAGGACCTCCCGGCCCAGCCGACACAGCTGAGCCAGCTGCAGTCGGATATCTTAAATTTACGCAGCAATCAGGAAGCGCAATCGTTGTGGGGTAATTTGCCTGATAACGATGACTCGCTGCAGTTTGTCAGCTGCCATAGTCCGCAACGTGAGGTCGAGGTCTTACATGACCAACTCCTGCATTTGTTTGCCACGCACGACGATCTGAAACCCAGTGACATTATTGTCATGGTGCCTGATGTGGATGGCTATGCCCCGCACATCAGTGCTGTGTTTGGCCGTTACCAGCGTGGCGATGACCGTTCCATCCCATTTACTATTGCCGATCAGGGGATGCGTCACAGGCATCCGATACTGGTGGCATTAGAATACGTGCTGACCTTAAATCTGCAGCGCGCCACCGCCAGCGAGATCCTTGATATTTTGCAGGTCGAGGCGCTGCAACAGCGCTTTGATTTGAGCCCGCAGGATGTGGTGCAGTTACAAACCTGGTTGCAGGAAGCGGGCGTGCGCTGGGCTCTGCACGAAGAGCATCGCCAGCAACTGGGCTTGCCGCCAGCCGCGGGGCGTAATTCCTGGCTGTTTGGTTTGCGGCGTATGCTGTTGGGGTATGCCGTCGGCAGCCAGCCCGATATCGACTCGGCCTGGCAGGACGATGAACCCTATCCGGAGGTGGGGGGACTGGCTGCTAACGCTGCGGGGGCTTTACAGCAAGTGGTACAGGCCCTCAGTGACGCCTTTTCAATGACCACCGAAGCTTTGACTCCGGATGCCTGGAGTGAGCGTTTACTTACTTTGATGGGGCGTCTGTTCAAGGCAACAGATGACAGCGACGAGCTCCTACTGAATCGTTTACGTAAGCAGCTGGAAGAGTGGGTCAGTGCTGCCGATGCGGCACAATTTCACGATCAGGTGCCCCTGACGGTGGTGGTTGAAAGTTGGCTCTCACGGGTCGATGAGCATCAGCTGAACCAAAGGTTTTTGGCCGGTAGTGTGAACTTTGCGACGCTGATGCCGATGCGGGCAATCCCCTTCAAGGGGGTGTTCCTGTTGGGGATGAATGACGGTGAGTATCCACGCCAGCGCAAGCCATTTGATTTCGATCTGATGGCCAGGGACTCACGTCCCGGTGACCGTTCGCGGCGCGAGGACGATCGTTACCTGTTTCTGGAAGCCCTGTTGTCCGCGCGCAATTGGCTGTATGTCAGCTGGTGTGGGCGCAGTATTAAAGACAACACGGACAAGCCGCCATCGGTACTGGTCAGTCAATTACGTGATCACCTGCAACAGCTTGGCGCGCAGGCCCCCGTGCAACATCACTTTTTACAGCCCTTTAATCCGGCGTACTTTCGCCAGCCTCAAAGTGGTCAGAATTATTTTACCTTCGCGCGTGAGTGGCAAAGCTTACATCAACAACAACCTCAGCCTCAGCCTGTTAAAGTCCAGCCGGCTGCTGAGTCCTGGTTACCAGAAGGCGCGGTCAACCTGCGTCAGCTGTATCACTTTTACCAGGAGCCCGCTCGCTGGTTAATGAACCTGCGCTTTCAGTCCTATTTACCGACTGCCCGCGTGGAAACAAATGACGAAGAGCTTTTTACCCTCGATGGTCTGACACGCTGGGAGTTAATTACTGCCATGAGTGAGCCATTGCTGACCGCTGCCGATGAAGATGCTGACGCTGATACCTGGTTGCACTGGCTCAATGCCTATAGCGAGCGATTGCAACGAGAAGGGCGTTTAAGTGGTGGTGCAGGGGGCGAACTGCAGAAGCAGAGCCTGATACAGACCGGACAGTTACTGTGGCTGGCGGTAACTGCAGAGTGTGAGCGTTATCCCTGCGTTCTGGAGCAGGAAATGGTGCAGGCTGGCGCCAGGTTACGGGTGGCCGATACATTTACCGGTCTGCGGAAAAATGCTGCCGGCCAACGTGTGCGACTGAAGCTGTCGGCTTCCAGGCTGGTGGAAAAGTCGGGTCAGCCCAGGTACCTCAAACTGGCACAAACCTGGCTTGAGCACCTGCTGTTGAACACCAAAGCGGCCACCACCACGCAGTTGATCAGCGAGGAAAAAACGCTGAGCCTGACCGCGCTCACGCCGGAATGTGCGCAGCAACAGCTGCAGCAAATTCTGGACTGTGCCGAGCGAGGCTTACAAGAGCCGCTGCCGGTGCATCTGGAGCTGGTGCTGGAAGGCTGGAAGAAATCTCTGAGCAAAGGAGCAGCGGACTTTATTAGCGCAGGCGATTTCGCATTTTTAAACGATGCCGCCGAGCGTTTTTATGAGGAGGGGACGCGGCATAATAGTACCGGGCCGCTGCGGTTACGGGCACGATATATGAGCCGGTTCTATCCCGCGTTTACCGATTTAGCTGAGGTGGAAAATCAGTCGACGCTGCTCGCTGAGAAACTATACCTGCCCTTACTTGAATGCTTGAGCGGAGGAGCAACTAATGAATGATGTTGCCGCAAAACCTCTGGTACCACTGCATTTTCCGCTGCGTAACAGCCATTTGATTGAAGCCAGTGCGGGAACCGGAAAGACCTACACCATCGCCGCGTTGTATCTGCGGCTGGTGTTAGGACACGATGCAGCAGACCCAGGTCAGCAACATGCCGGTGCGCGGATGAGGTCGCCACGCGAGATCCTGGTCGTGACCTTTACCGAGGCCGCGACCGAGGAACTCCGGGATCGCATCCGGGCGCGCTTAACCGAAGCTGCAGCGTATTTTCGCGGTGAACTGACGGCAGTGGATAGCTTTTTACGCGAGTTGCGCAGCGAATACCCGGAGGCCGCCTGGCCATTGCAGGCGCGGGTACTCGATTTAGCGGCACAACAAATGGATGAGGCGGCGGTATCAACGATTCACGGGTGGTGCAATAGCATGCTCAGTGAGCATGCCTTCGCCAGTGGCAGTCTCTTCACGCAAACGCTGAACGCCGATAACAGTGAGCTGCGGCTGCAAGCCGCGCAGGACTACTGGCGCCACTTTATTGCTGCGACTGCAGCTCATGACCTTGCCAGCTACCAGTTAATGACGGCGACCTTTGCCAGCCCCGAAGCTATCGTGAAGCGTTGTCGCGAGCTGGTACAAACCCATGATGGTGAGTCAGGGCCAGGCGATCTTGGGGCTATTCAGCGGTATCTGGAGGCTGAGCGAGCGTTTCGCAGTGAATTTCATAATGCGGGGCTTTGGCGACAACGTCTTGCGCAATTTCGCGAGAGTTTTGTCCCTAAGCTGGGCAATAAAGCTCTTATCGATGGCCGCAAGCTGACGGCTAAGAACCTGACGAACTGGTTGGCTGATTTCGACGACTGGCTCATTGAGCTGGACAACGAAGTCGCGGACGTCGCATTATTTCCAAAACTTACGCCGGCGGCACAGCGGCGCTTGACTACCGAAGGCGTGCAAGATGCCGCTAAGGTTGAGCTGAGTACAACAGAACTGGCATTCCCGGCGCTGGTCGAAGAGGCAATGCAACGTCAACAGCAGCTGCCAGATCCTACCCCAGAATTGCTGCGCCACGCCGCCAACTGGACCCGAAGCCGCTTTCGTGAGCTGCAGCAGCAACGCGCCGAAATTGGTTTTGACGACATGCTCACGCGGCTGCGGGATGCCTTACGCGGCGAAAATGGCGAGCCGTTGGCCGCTGCCCTGCGCAAGCAGTTCCCCATCGCCATGATTGATGAATTTCAGGATACCGACCCGGTGCAGTACGAAATATTCGATCGTATTTACCGTATCGCTGAAACTGACGAAGAACAGGGTATTTTCCTGATCGGCGATCCTAAACAGGCGATCTATTCTTTTCGCAATGCGGATATTTTCACCTATCTCGCGGCGCGCCTGGCGACGCGCGGCCGTCATCATACCCTAGCGGTCAATTTTCGCTCCACGCATGCGATGGTGGGCGCGGTTAATGCCCTTTTTGCACAGGCAGAACAAGCGCCACGGGGGGCCTTTTTGTTTAAGGCCGAAGATGAAAATCCCTTGCCCTTTATTCCTGTCGCCGCCAACGGTTTAGGTTCTGATTTTGTTTGCCAGGAGCAGGTGCAGCCGGCATTGGAGTTTGATCTGGTACCTTCCACGGGCAGCACAAAAGCCAACAACCCGGAGCTCGACGCAGCTCTTGCCAACGGCTTTGCTGAGCGAATTGTAAGTCTGCTAAATGACCCGACCGCGGGTTTTCACCATCGTGAAAGCGGTGCGTTTGAGGCGCTGCAGCCGCAGCATATTGCAATTCTGGTCAGCAATGGTTTTGAAGCGCGGTTGATACGTGATGCCCTGCGGCGGCGTGCGGTGGGTAGCGTTTATCTGTCCGAGCGCGACTCAGTGTTTGGCGGCAAATTGGCGCTGGACGTTTACAGTCTTCTCGGTGCCTGCGCGAATCCGCGTGATCCAAGCCGGCTCCGGGGGGTGTTTGCCTGTGAGCTGCTGGGGCTCGACCTTGCGGAGCTGGCCAATATTACCGATCAGGAGCTGCGTTGGGACAGTTTCGCTGAACAATTTGCCAGCTATCACGATGCCTGGCAGCGCCATGGCGTGCTGGCGATGCTGCAACAATTGCTGCATGACTTTGAGGTTCCCGCACGGTTACTGGCGCAAGCCAATGGCGAGCGCCAGTTGACCGATGTGTTGCATTTAGCGGAGCTACTGCAACAGCAAGCGCAGCAGGTAGAGGGCAATCATGGTTTACTACGTTTTCTGGCCGAGCATATTGAACAGGCACAAAGCGACAATAACCGCGCCAGTAGTGCCGAGATGCAGTTGCGACTGGAAAGTGATGCCGAGCTGATTCAGGTGGTCACCATTCATAAATCAAAAGGGTTACAGTATCCATTGGTGTTTCTGCCCTTTGCGTCCCGCGCCCGCCAAGACGCCCCGGCCTACCCGCATCGCTACCATGATGCCGAAGGGAAGCTACGGGTTGCGCTGGATGGTGAGGATGCGGAAGTTGTGGAACGTATTAAGGCAGAGAACTTTGCCGAGGAGCTGCGCAAGCTTTATGTCGCGGTCACTCGCGCGCAATACGCGACGTTTATCGGGCTGGCGGATTACAAGACACGAGGCAATAGCGCCATTAACTACTTGTTTGAGCATGGCGCAGGTGGAGAGGGTGGCAAACAAGCACTACCTGAGCTGTCCGACTTTACGTTGCCTGATGTGAGCCGTACCGCAGATTTAACTGAGTTTCAGACCCTGAGCCAATTCCAGTCCGAACAGGCATCGCCTGCTGAGGTTCATGTCTGCAGGATGCCAGCAACGCACCGCTTCGAACCCTGGTGGGTAGCCAGCTACAGTGCGCTACGCTACGGCGAATGGGTGACCAGTGATGATGCTGAGGGCAGCAACGTGGTCGAAGCTATGCATGAAGATCAGACCGAGGTGGTCGAGCAACCTGTCGCAGATAGTATTCATAGCTTCCCGCGCGGCGCGACACCAGGAACCTTTTTACATAACTTGCTGGAGGATGCCGCCAACGAGGGCTTTGCCAAGGTTGTTGCTGATCCGGAAAGGTTCGGTCCGTGGGTTGCAGAACGAACGCAACTGGCGCCCTGGCATGAGCATGAAAATTTGCTCAAGGGTTGGTTGCATGAGTACCTGCACACCGATTTTGTACTGGGTGACACGGAACAGACCTGTTGTCGGCTGGTGGATCTAACGAGTTATCAGGCAGAACCGGAATTCTGGTTTCCTGCGCACCAGGTGGATGCCGAGCGTCTCGACGCGCTCGTACGTGGGTACGTGTTGCCAGAGCATGGCCGCCCGCGCGTGCTCGCGACGACCCTCAACGGCATGTTGAAAGGCTTTATCGACCTCGTGTTTGAATGGCAGGGCAAATACTATGTCGCTGATTACAAGTCGAATTACTTAGGCGCCAATGACAGTGCCTACCTACCGGCAGCAATGCGGGATAAAATTCTTGAGAGTCGCTACGACATGCAGTTTGTGATTTATACCCTGGCGCTGCACAAGTTGTTGCAGGCGCGTCTGGCTGACTATGATTATGATCGCCACGTTGGTGGCGCCTTGTACCTGTTTCTTCGGGGGCATCAGGCTCCCTCAGCGGGGGCCTTTTTCCATCGGCCCGAGCGGGCGCTTATTGAAGAGCTGGAGCAGCTGTTTGAACATCCGGAGGCGCTATGCAGTTAATCGCGAATCTAAGGGGTTGGTATGAGCAAGGCTGGTTGCGTGCTATTGATTTGAGTCTTGCCGAGTACCTGTATAGCAAGTTGGGTGCCGATGCTGAGGCTGTCGCGGTGCTGGCCGCTTTAGTCAGTCATCAGTTAGGGCATGGCCATCCATGCCTTGAGCTGAACGAGCTCTGGCAGGACCCTGAAGCCACCCTGCAAATCCCACCAGAGCACGCCTCTTATAGCAGCGTGCATCTATGTGCATCAGCCACTGAAATGGTGGCCGCGCTCGGTCCGGCCATCGTTGAACAACTGGCGCAGTCGACGGCCGTCAATACACTCAACTCGCCGCTGGTCTTGCAGGGCCAGGAGCGCTTGTACTTACGTCGTTACTGGGATTATGAGCAACAGATCAAACAGGATCTGGCGTTGCGAATGGCCCAGCAGGAGCCCATTGCGACGGACGCTCTGCGTGAGACGCTTGATGACTTATTTGGCGTTGCGACGACATTAAGCTGGCAACGGCTGGCATGCGCCATGGCAGTGCGTAGCGGCTTTACGGTAATTACCGGTGGGCCTGGAACGGGCAAAACCTATACCGTGGTGCGGTTGCTGGCCACTTTGCAAAAGCACAGAGCCGATGCCGAACCGCTTCGGATACGGCTGGCAGCGCCGACGGGGAAAGCGGCTAAGCGCATGGAGGATTCTATCAACGAAGAGCTCAAGCGCTTACCAACCGAGTACAGTGACTTGCTCACTGAGAACCAGGCGGTCACTTTGCACCGCTTGCTTGGCACCCAGTCGCGTAGTCGTGCATTTCGACACCACGCCAATAATCCCTTGCTCGCCGACGTGGTGATTATTGATGAAGCATCAATGGTTGATATTGAAATGATGGCGGCCATTACTGCAGCCCTGCCAACCACCACTAAATTAATTCTGCTGGGCGACAAAGATCAACTGGCCTCGGTTGAGGCCGGTGCAGTGCTTGGCCAACTATGCGACGAAGCTGAACAGGGGCATTATGCTGCAAATCTGGCGCAATGGCTGAATGCCACACTCACCAGCCCGGCCGTGAGCCGCGGCGATGACGTGGGTGCGCAGGAGTCAATCATGCTTGCCGACGATCTGATTGACGCCGAAGGCGCGTCACAGTGGCCTTATCTGCAGCACACCGTTATGCTCAGAGAAAGTCGCCGCTTTAAGGCCGACGAGGGCATTGGTAAGTTGGCAACAGAGATTAACCAGCAACGTACGGCCTGGTTGAGGGAATGGTTAACCCGGGCTGAAGCGCTTACCAGAGAAGATGCAAAACTGGCCAATATTCAGTTGTTACAGGTCAGCAAAAACTCAGCAGCAAGCTTCAAAGCGCTGGTGCAGCAAGGCTATCAACCCTTACAACAGCTGGTCAGCGCCGGAGCTGAAGGCTTTCATGATGATGCTGCCTGGGGCGAAGCTTTATTAGAGCAGCTTGAGCAATTTCAGATGCTGGCTGCGTTACGTCGCGGCGACTGGGGTATGCAGCGTTTAAATGAACTTGCTACGCTATGGTTGAACGGCGATCGCGTGACCAGTGAGCAATGGTTTGTTGGCCGCCCGGTGATGATTACGCAGAATGATTACAGCCTGGATCTGCGTAACGGTGATATCGGCATTGTGGTCCAGCGCCGTCCGGATGAACCCCCGCGGGTCCTTTTCCGGGGCCACAAGAAAGGCAGTTTACGCTGGCTGTTGCCGTCACGGCTGACGCATGTAGAAACAGCGTACGTAATGACCATCCATAAATCGCAAGGCTCTGAGTTTACCCATACCGTGGTGGTGGTTCCAGAACACGATACGCCATTGTTAACGAAAGAGCTTCTCTATACCGGGATCACTCGGGCACGGAAGCAGCTGACACTGGTCTGCGCTAATCCCAGGCTGGTGCTGCAGGCAACTCAGCGGCGAATTCTTCGAGGCGGGGGTTTGACATGAATACGATAAAAATCTCGCAACGTGTAGCTGTGCCGGAGAGTGAGCTAGAGTGGCAGTTCATCCGCTCCAGTGGCGCCGGTGGGCAGAACGTGAATAAGGTGGCCACTGCCGCTCAGCTGATTTTTGATATTCAGTCTTCCTCGCTGCCGGATTTCTATAAGCAGCGTTTGCTCAGTAAAAGTGACCACCGAATTACCCAAAGCGGAAAAATTATAATCAAGAGCCAGGCGACTCGCAGTCAGGCCCACAATCGCGAGCTGGCGCTGGAGCAGTTTATTGAGCTGGTGGCGAGTGCCGGCAAGGTACAGAAACGCCGAATTGCCACCAAGCCCAGCAAAGCGAGTAAGAAGCGCCGAATTGAAAAGAAGAAAAAGCGTGGTGATACCAAAAGCTTGCGACAAAAGCCATTGGTCTGATCCCACTTGCGACTCCGCGCGGGAGTGGCCATACTCTGACCGGCTAAAACAAAAAACTAACAGGTATTAAAAAAATGGCAAACTATTCTAAAAATGGCGTTTGGCGCCCATTACTGACAGCGGTGTGTGTTGCTGTACTGGCCGGTTGTGGCAGTAGCGATTCAGAGCCTGATGATAACGTCGGCACCCCGGATCCAGAACCTACAGGACTGGTCGCATTTGCACCTGATGGACAGGTCGAAGCGGATATCACCTGGACCAATTACGGCGTGCCTTACATCACCGCAGATAATCTCGAAAGTCTGGGTTATGGCGTTGGCTACGCATTTGCTCGGGATAATATTTGTATTCTTGCCGATCAGGTCGTCAAGTTTAATTCAGAACGGGCGCGTTATTTTGGCCCGGATCGTATCCCTGGTAGCGGCGACTCTGACAATATCTTAAATGACTTTGGCTATCTGGCGCTTGGTATCAGAGAAAACGCCGAACAGGGTTTTGAGCAAATCAGCGAACGTGCGCAAGCTCTGATCACCGGTTATGCAACGGGTTACAATCGCTATCTTGCAGATACCGGGGTCGATAACATTGCCCCAGCTTGTGCCGGCCAGCCGTGGGTGAAACCCATCACTCCGATCGACATCATGACCTATGCACAAGGCGTGGCTTTGTTACCGGGTGCGGCAAACTTCACCGGGCCTCTGTTCTTAGCCATTCCGCCGAATCAGGCCAGTGGCGCCACCAATAAAGAAACTGGCGAAGCCATGTCAACAGCGACCATTGCTGATTTACATGCCGATGTTCCGGATACCAACCCCACTGAGTCAGGATCCAATGGCTGGGCCATCGGTAACGATTTAAGTGCCAGCGGTCAGGGTATGCTGATTGCCAATCCGCACTTTCCGCATACGGGTAATCAACGTTTCTGGCAGTTCGGTATTGAAGTCCCGGGTGAATTGAAAGTCGTTGGCGGCTCGTTATCTGGTATGCCTGGTATTGTAAATATCGGCTTCAACGAGAATGTGGCCTGGACGCATACCTTCTCGACGGCATCGCGCTTCACCATCCACCGGCTGACTTTGGATAGCAACGATTCAGAAGGTAAAACCTACCTGCTGGATGGCGAACCTGTGGAGATGAGCAGCAAGTTCCATGAAATCGAAGTCGCTACCGGTCCGGGTACCTTTATGACGCTGCAGCGTAGCAGCTACCACAGCGAGTTTGGTCCGGTTATCGTTATTCCCAATGCTTTGCCGTGGGGAACAGATCCGGTGACGGGTCAACAAGTCGCTTATGCGCTGCATGATGCCAATTTGCCAAACTACGATTTGTTTGATCATTGGTTAGGTATGAACCTTGCGGATAGCATCGAAAGTTATAAGCAGACCTTTGTTGACTACACCGGCACGGTATTTAATAACGCCATGGCGGTTGATAAAGAGGGTAATGCCTTTTTCACCGACGGTTCTTCGGTACCTAATATTGTGCCCGAAGCGCTTGCTGCCTGGTCACAAAACCCGCTTTATCAGGGGCTAACGCAACAAGCGGGTTTGTTTATTTTCCCTGGCGACGATAGTCTTTATTTGCCACAGGGAACCATTCCTTTTGCCCAGGCACCGCAGTTAGAGCGTAGTGACTTCGTGCAAAACTCAAATAACAGTTATTGGCTAACCAATCCTGAAGCGCCTATCACCGGGGTCTCGCCACTCTGGGGGCCGGTCGGTGACCAGCAATCGTTCCGCTCACGCTTGGGGCAGAAAATGCTCGCGGAAGGCGGTTCAGTCGACGGTAAATTCAACCGCGCAGATCTGGTTGACCGACTGATAAATAATCGTACCTGGTTATCCGAAGAGGTGCTGGCGGATTTGGTGGCGCATTGTCAGGCACAGGGAACCACACCAGTAACTAGCAGCAGCGGTGCGAGTGTGGATATTTCCAGCGGCTGTGCGGCGCTGGCGCAATTTGACGGGCGCATGAATCTAAGCAGTGTGGGTGCCATGATGTTCCGTGAATTCGCATCACAGTTCCGCCGCAATCCGCAATGGCAGGTCGCTTTTGATCCGGCCCAGCCAGTGACCACGCCAAACACCCTGGCGGCGAACGCGACCGTGTTGCAACAGTTGGCTGATGCGCAGGAGCGTATTCAACAGGCAGGCCTGCAGGTGGATGCTACGCTTGCAGAAGTGCAGTTTGTTGAGCGCAGCTTGCCTGATGGCACACCATCTGGCGTTAAGTTGCCATGGGGTGGCGCGAATAATATTGAAGGTGGGTTTAACGTCTTCAGTAGCAACACCGGTAACGATGGTACCTTGTTGCCACGGCATATTTACCCGGTTCTGCCTGGCTCAGACTTGAGCGCTGCCGCTGGTGGTTATCATGTCACTTATGGTTCGAGCTGGATGTTTGCGCTGGAGTTTACTGATCAGGGACCGGTTGCAGAAGGCTTGTTGACCTATTCACAGGCGTCGGACAGTGATTCTGATCACTATCTAGATCAGACCCTGTTGTATTCGTCACAGCCGCAATTACGTCCACTGCACTTTAGCAACGATGATATCGCAAGTGCAGCGGCTGAACAGCTTACTCTGACTGAAGAGTAAAACTTCCCTCGAGGCGCTGCAGGTGATCCTCAGCGCCGCAAATCTGATAGTCTCCGGCCGTATTGTCTGCTGATGGCTTTTGCCAAAGAGCAATGTCAGCAGGCAAGGGCACGGGACGTTTGAAGGTCACATCGATACGTTGCACGGGTTTTTGATGCGCCCGCTCGAGCTCAGCCTGCGCGCGACCCGCCATGTACATGCCGTGAATGATCGGCTTTTCGAAACCAAACCACCGCGACAGCAAAGGATGCAAATGGATAGGGTTAAAATCGCCCGATAAACGCGCGTAAGAACGTCCTGCGGTCGTATCCAGCTGCCAGTGTTTCAGCTGCTGCCAATCTTCCCCTGGCGCTACTGAGACTTTTTGCTCGCGCGGTTTGCTGGATTTAGGTCCTTGCTTGGGCATCACCTGATACTGACTGACGCAAGTCACAACCTTGCTGTCGTGTTGCCAAAACTCAACAGTAAATACCGGACGTAACCGACGCGGAGAGACTTTTGGACCTCGCGCCGGTAAATCGATGGTGGCGCGAATATAAAACTCTTCCCCAAGAGTAATGGGGGCGTGTAATTCGAGCTCGTTACTGACATGCACCAAGCCGGGAGCTGGCCATGGGAAGGCTTCATCCAGCATTTGCGCAAGGTGGACGCGCTGGGCGAGACAGTACATCAGCGTCAAGGGCACATCACTGACGAAACCATCGAATGCATCTTTGTAGCGGCCAACCTGGGCCTGACTAAGCGCTGGCGCATTGAATTCATTGCATACCTGAGTTGCAGAAGCTTCGGCCTGATCATTACGCGCGACAGTAAATAGCGAGCGAAAGAACATACCGGGTAGTTTCGGTAATTGAGATGGATGCGTCATAGGCCCCTGCAAGTCCTGCATAGTCATTCCTTACGTTTGATGCTGCTACTATAACATAATTTTGACTTTTGTAGCCATGCGTCCGTAGCATCGACGTCTATGCTTAGTATACACGCAATCGAAGAAGGGAAGGACAAACCACTGCTGCAGCCCCCGCAGAAGCGAGCACAAAAAAAGCGCCTGAAGTGAAGAACACCGCAGGCGCTTGCTTGGTTAGTGGTCCGCGCGGACTTGGTCTATTTAAATACCAAAATCATCGAAGCGGATACGGTCGCGTGGCACTTTGGCGTCGGCGAGCATTTGCATGGTCGCTTTCAGCATCGGTGGTGGCCCGCAAACGTAGACATCAAGGGCGTTGACATCCTGTTCAGCCAGCCATTTGGCAACAGTTTCGTGCACGAAACCCGTTTCACCTTGCCAGTTATCCTCAGCGTCGGCTTCAGACAGAACCGGCGTGTACTCAATGCCAGATGGTTGCTCGAACTCTTCGCGATAGCACAGTTCACTGCTATGCCGGGCGCCATAAAAGAATACGCACGGACGCGGTTCGCTGGCCGCCTGCTCAGTCTGCAACAGCGCACGTAGTGGTGCGACACCAGCTCCGCCGCCGATAAATAACTGCGTGCGGGCTGAGGCTTCGGTCAAGACAAAGTCACCGAATGGACCAATGGCTTCAACCTCATCACCTACTGCCAGATTGCACAGATAGGTTGAGCCCACCCCCGGCGGAACACCTTCGCTGGGCGACGGCATCTGCCGGACGGTGAAGACAAATTGGTGCGGGTCGGGCCGCGTCGCAACTGAATAGTGACGTGACAGTACTTGTTCCTGATGTGGGATCATGAACTGCATAAACTGACCAGCGCGGTAGTCAATCGATTCTTGGCTGACGAAAGTCAGCTCCACGATAGATGGCGTCAGCTGGCGCTTGCTCTTAAGCTCAAGCGCAACGGTCGCCACCTGCTCATTGGGTAGTTCAATCTCGATCTTCTCATCAACTCGGTGCTGGCAGGAAAGTCGCAGCCCGGCACTCAGCTCAGCAGGACTGAGCATAGCTTTTTCGGCTGCCGTCGGCGCAGGTAGCTGGTCACCATGCAGGGTTACTTTGCACAAGCCACAGGTACCGCCGCCACCACAACTACTGGCAACCGGCTGATTATTTTGCTGCAAATGCTCAAGCATGGTTGGCTTACGGCGCGGATTAAAATCTCCTTGAGCCAGGTTACGGCCTAACAGAATGAGTCCCGATAATGAGAACCACAATGCCAGCAGTCCCGCACTCCAAATCAGCAGATGATTGAAGCTGCGCTCGCCGCTATAATCCATAAAGTGCAGTTTGAAGGCCCAGTCGGCCAGCGTCCATGGAGTATTACGATGCTCAACGACTTGTCCGGAGGCGGCATCAACATAAATACGAGTATTTAAATCGTCCGCCATGTCGATGCGGAAACCGGCACTGTTCCAGCCCACCACTTCATCGCTACCGCTGACAGTGGTTACCTCAGTAACGTCACCGGGGCCACTGTAGCTGGCTAACGCAATCTCGGTTGCCAACGCAGCGTCTGTGGTCCAGAGGTTGCCGTCTGCGGCATTGATATAAAGGGTACTATCCGCTGTGGTGACGACGTACTGGCCGATCCCCATGACACTGTTCAGCTGGATCGATTTCGCCGACGGGTACCGCTCATAGATAGTTTCAATACCTACCCGCGTTTCCGTATCGACCAGCATTGGCGGGTGTTGGTGCTCCATGTACTGGTGACCCGACATGCCGTGGTGACCGGTGAAGGCGAAAAAGAGGCCACTGGCTAACCAAAGCAGTACCTGAACAATCAGAATAAGGCTTACCCAACGGTGCAGCCATTGCATAAAGCGCATCATTGGTCACCTCCATGTTTCTTCTTCTTAAAGCTGATGGTGTAAACCAACAATACCGCACCGGTGATCATCAAAATAAAGGTGCCGATAATAAAGGCTTTCAGCCACCAGGTTTCGATATCAACGCGTTCGTTGTAATCCATGATGTGGGTCATCCACATAATGTCAAAGCCGCGCCAGAAGGTGTGACGCTTGACCAACATCTCACCGGTGACTTCGGAAAGGTAAAGGCTGGTATTTCCGAAATCATCGTAGTTTACTTGCCAAATCGGCAGCAACGCAGGGTTAAGTTCGGTCGGTGGGTTTTCCGTAAGATAAACCACAGACTCGATTTGTGGTGTTTCCAGCGCATAATAGCGATTCGCGAGCTCGCGAATATGTTGCTCTTCAAGAACAATAGAGTTCAGCGATTGTGCATCAACAAGCATTTCGCCTTGGTGACCATCGAGCTGATAAACAGCGGTAAGCTCGTCGTTTAACCAGCGTGTCTCAAGCGAAATGCTTGTCGTGTGCGGGTAACGCTCAAGAATTTGGTCTAGCGCGCTGGGCTTGGTCGTTGCTGGAACAGCGGTCGCTGTGTCCTGAACTAAATGGTCGCCGTGAATAAAATCGAGTTGGAAAAATACCATATAGCCACCGCTAATGGTCCAAATCACCATCTGGACACCAAATATTAACGATAGCCAGCGATGCCAAACTCGCCATTGACTGGAACGCTGATGTTGCGCCATGTCCTACCTCAAGATGTGTTTAAAAAAAAGCTGCCGCTCGACGGAGCGAGCGGCAGAAGCGCAGATTATCAGAAACTGTAACGAACTTTTAGATACAGCTGACGGCCTAGCAAGTTGTAGGTCATGGTGTCAGTGTTTGCATCGGTCCAGCTTTGGATGAAAGGTGGCTCTTTATCGAACAAGTTGTTCACGCCAGCGGTGAGGCTGAGGTTGTTGTCCATAAAGTAGGTCCCTTGCACGTTGTGGTAGAACACGCTCGGTGCGTGGTCACCAATATCGCCAGGTGAGGCGTTAATATCATCAGCACTACCAATGTATTGGATGCTGTAATGAACGCGCCAGTCGTCACGCACGAAGGTTGCGTTAGCGTTTGAGCGCCAGTGCGTGTAACTACCACGGCCACCTGTGATGTAACCCGCGTATTCGATCTCACTTGCACCTTCAAACGGCGCGAAGGTGTACTCGTCCAAGTAGCTTACATTCCAGCTGAAGTCACTTGCCCAGCCCGCCAGGTCAGTCTTATAAAAGACGGACGCATCAACACCTGAAACATTTTCTGTGGCGGCGTTGGTCGGTTGTGCTGACAAGAAGTTGATGTCGCCTGTCAGAGAGTCGCGAGTGAAATGTTCTGCGCTACAGAACGGGTGCGAAAGGTTCTCTGAGTTATAGCAAACGGACAACTTGGTTGAGCCAGGAATGGTCTGAATCGCATTCTTGATATCGATATTGTAATAATCGAATGTGAATTGCAGGTTCTCCACAAAATCGACATCCCAAACGACGCCCGCAGTAAAGGTTTCTGCATCTTCCGGCTTCAGGTTTGGGTTACCGCCGACAGTAGTAAGAACGGTCGCACCGAACTGGGTGTAGCCTGTAGGTACGCCATCTGCCTGACAGTTGGCAGCCACTGTTGGATCTGCGCCAGCTTGATCCCAGCCATCACATGGATCGGTCGTGGTTAAGTTGCCTTCAGCAACACCACCAAACAGCTCTGGGATGTTAGGGATGCGGAAGGCGGTCGATTGCGTTGCACGCAGCTTCAAAGAATCGGATACCTGCCAGTGCAGACTTGCTTTGTAGTTACCATCGCTACCGAACGTATCGTAGTCGCTGTAACGGTAAGCCAGGTCCAGACTCAGTGATTTTGCGAAATCATGATCTGCCAGCAATGGCAGTGAGGTTTCAACGTAAACTTCGTCGACCGTATAGCTACCTTCGATCGGCTCGGCCTGGTTGGTATTCATGATACCGGCCACAATCGAAGAGTCTGGGTTACGCCAACCTCTTTCTTTACGGTGCTCTACGCCAAACGCTACCGGGACCCAGCCTGCAGGGAGATCAAACAGGTCTCCGGTAATGTTTGCCGTAAGTGAACGCTGCTCATTACCACCATTATCGGTAGTGCGGAACATGATGTGATCCAAAGCTTCTTGCGATAGATCACCATAGCCAAGTAAATCGATACACGGAATACCGTTGCTACCACAAGTATTTGGATCCAAACCTTGGTTCAGACGTTGCATATTGACGATATTGGTCATGCCATCAATCGCAGTGTTGCGGCCATAGTTGTACGCGACTTCCCAGTTCCAACCCTCACCGACATAGCCACTTGCACCAACTACGGTACGGAACGTATTAACGTCCTGGAAGAAAATCCGTGGGCCGCCTTCCAATAAACGGCGACCATCTAAGCGAATGGTCTCGCCGGTTGGGTTGGTCGGATGATCGGCTTCAAACTCGATACCGCGCAATGTACCCGGTGTCGCCAGCTGCTCAGAGGTACGGTTATTGTATAGAATTTCGGTAAATACCGTGGTGTCAGCAGAAAGCTGATAATCGCCAAATACCGACATGTTCCAGTTGGTGACCGGGTTGACGGAGTTTAGGTAAGGGAAAAATGCAAAGTTATGTTTGGCGCTACTGTACGGCTCGTATGAGTCACCATCACCATTAGGATCTTGATTAAAGTTGATGCGGTCGCCAGCATTAGGGCCGGACAGAATCGTCGCACGTCCACCAATAGTGCTTGAACTACCGAAGCAATCGAGCTGACCTGTCGTCATTTCAGCTAAAGCACAGCCAGCCTGGTCGGCCATATTGATTTCATCAGAAGAGCGATAGCCTAAAGTGGCCATGATCCGACCTTTGTCACCGCTGGTACCAAAAATCATGTTGACGT
This sequence comes from Pseudidiomarina terrestris, assembly GCF_030466405.1. Classification (GTDB taxonomy): domain Bacteria; phylum Pseudomonadota; class Gammaproteobacteria; order Enterobacterales; family Alteromonadaceae; genus Pseudidiomarina; species Pseudidiomarina terrestris. The sequence goes on from NZ_JAGGJF010000003.1 coordinate 311,340, forward strand.
TACGGTCTTGACCCTCGCCGTCATCAGTTGCGCCAACGCGTGCCTCGACAGTGAAACCATCGTAACTCTTACGGGTAATAATATTCACTACACCAGCCACGGCATCGGCGCCGTAAATTGCGGAAGCGCCATCTTTTAATACCTCGATGCGCTGAATCATCTCGACTGGAATCATGTTCAGGTCGACGGAGCTATTTGCACCGGTACCGCCGTTGACGATACGACGGCCATTCAGCAGTACTAGCGTCCGGTTAATGCCGAGGCCGCGCAAGTTGACTTGCGTGGTGCCGTAACCGTTGCCGGTCCAGTAAGCATTGCCTTGACCACCAGCTGCGCCTGCAGAAGCAGACATTCTTTGCAGAATCATCTCTACTGAGGTCATGCCTGAGACTTCGATATCTTCAGCGTCGAAGACCTGGATAGGCGCAGCACTTTCGGCTTCTGCCCGCTTCAACCGGGAACCGGTAACAGTAATGCGTTCTGCATCGGCCTGAGCATCGCTTTCATTGCTTTGCGCCAAAGCAGCTGGTGAGCTGAAAAGGGCTGCAGATACGCTTAGTGCTACTGAGGAGAAGAGTAATTTTTTCATTATGTCACCCTGAATAATTTATCGTTTTAATAGGTTTTGGATTTAAGCTTGAGTCTACCTGAACAACTTGTTTATACAACTCCTACAATAGAAGTTTTTAACTCAGAGTAAAGGGGGGAGCTTCTGAAAGTTGTATAAAGAATACTCGATATCCACTGGCTTTTAGGGGTTGTATAGGCAACCTTGAAGGGTGCTTTAAGCAACAGTTGCGCTCCCTACCTATTCTGAGGGGTAAGAGAGCGATCTATTAAAAAAAGTTGTTCAGGAAAAACCTCAAAGGCGGAGGAGATGCTAATAAATATTCGCTAAGAGCGCAATTAAATTCATCTATGCAGGATTTTTATCGCCAAACACCAGTTTTTTCTGTAATCGGTAGCTGAGCAAAAATACAAGGACTTCGGCAACGGGCTTACCGATAAAGGGAGAAACCCCAATCAATAAGAGACCTTTGGTGAGTATGTAATTGGTGCCCACGAGCACCGCGGCCAGCAGGGTGTAATGGGTAGCGTCACGGGATAGCGAACCGCCACGGCCAAATACCCACTGCCGGTTCATGCTGAAGTTAAAGATCCCCGAGCATAGACGGGCGCTGGCGATAGCTGCGAGTATCTCGCCAGTGAAGCCATAGATGAGTGCGAATAGACCATAATCGATGGCCGCTGATGCAATACCAACCCCTGAGAACTTGAGGAACTTGCTGTAGATCCGAATCGAGTCCTGCACCGGCTTGAAATGGCTGCTCTTGTTGCCTTTTTCGTAAACCGTGGTGATTTCATGGCTACGAAAGGCGAGCTCTTCGCGTTTGGCGAGGATCAGCATGTCGAGCTCAAATTCATAGCGGTCGCTAGGAGACTCCAGCAGCTGCGGCAACAGGCTGGCTGGAATACCGCGCAAACCGGTTTGGGTATCTGGAATATTGACTCTTAAGCCCAACCGAAATGTATATCTGGCAAAGGTATTTCCGAGCCATGAACGAAACGGAATATCCGGAGCTTTAAAATTGCGACTGCCCAGCCAGAGAGCTTCAGGCTCGGCCGCAAACGCTTGTGTGACCGCCATAATATCGTGCGGCAAGTGCTGGCCATCGGCGTCTGCAGTGATCACGCCTTTGCTGTCAGGGACGTGTTTCAGCACCCACTGAAACCCCGTTTTTAGTGCCGCCCCTTTGCCTTGATTATTGTCATGCTCAAGCACCACAACCTGGGAAAAGTCGCTTAGCCGTGAAAAAATTGAGGATGGCTCGCTGCCGTCATTAACAACCACAATCGTCTGATAACTGTCAGAACTCTCGTTGAGCTGTGTTACCAGCTGTAATAGCTGCTCATCAGGGTTGTAAGCGGGGATTACAATTACAGGTCGGGAGTCAGCCAAAACATCCTCGTTAAGCGGTTAAAATTCCAATAAATAGCATGATAACAAAAGCAAAGGATAATAAGACAGCATAAACTAAAGCGCAGACCATGAATTTTAGGATAGTTAATAGCCAGCCCTGATTATAAAAAAGCTTCTGAGTGAACAACATATAACTGACCATCCAGGCGAGCAATATGTTCTCTGCCCAGTCCACAACATCTTCAATCAGCGGAGAGCCAGTAAGTTCTGTGGCCCAGGTAGAGCCTTTACTAATTACCGTTAGCAACATGAGTGAGAGCAGTAAAAAAGCATGCGTATGTAACGCAGCACTGAGGTGCTCTAGGTAGTAGCGCCCAGAAAAAGCGTAGATAAGCTTAAGAAATAAGGCCCAAAATGGCAGCATGATAAGCATCATCTGCGGGGCTAATGAAACCAACCTCTTAATTAGAATTTTGGGCTCTTTTGCCAACTCCTGAATTCTTTCTTCGATTTGTTGTTCTTGCTCTTCAGTAGCCCCGGGAAGACTCACTCTAAACTTTTCGACGACTTCTTCGGTTGTTGTTGGGGCGCTGACAATATCTTGTCGATTGAGTTGCGCTTCAACGGAAGCGAGTGTTTCATCAACTTGTTGTTGCTCTGCCGGAGTGGGTTCCTCCGAGGGGGCTCGAATCGCGTCAAAGTCGATTAAGCTGGTGAGTACCAAGAACGAAATGAGTGAGATGAAAAAATAAAGCCGCAAGGGTGGTACGTAGGATGCGTGTCGCCCCCGAACGAACTCTTGAGTAAGAAAAGCTGGTCGAGTAAAAAGGTTGACCAAGGTACGGTAAAAACGCGAATCCCAGTGACTAATTTCTCCCATCAAGTCAGCGACCACCGCAAATACACTGCGAATGTAATGGCGATCTTGCTGACCGCAGACATGGCAAAATTCACCTAAGAGTTCGCTGTCACAGTTTTTGCAGCGATGATCTTGTTTGTTCTTTAATTTTTCGTTTGCAGCGTCGACTGAATCAGTTGGCTGAGTAACGATCAAACTGGAATCTTGGCTAGTCATAAGTGCGATTATTGTTTTTATAGTAGTAGAAGTGTAGCTCAAGTTTAATCAGTCACACAAAAAAAAGGCGACTCCACAAAGGAATCACCTTTTTCATCTTTCATTTGAGCTGTCTTCAACGAGTACTACGCGGCGGTTCTACCGGTTGCCGCCATTATCATGATCGCCATTATCTTTTTTCTTTTTGTCTTTGTCTTTGTCTTTGGCGTCTTTCTTCTTCCCTTGGGCATCAGCTTTCAATGCTTCACGTTGGGCTTCACGCTCGGCCTTCATCGCTTCGTGCTCAGCCTTCATTTTTTCGCGTAAATCCTGTTTGCGCTGTTCAGCTTTATCTTTGGCATCGTCGGCTTGCTGCTGGCCTTTATCTGCCTTTTGGCTTTGTGCTTCAGCGCCAAACGGAAGCACCATCACGAGACCAGCCATGATTAAAGTCAATAAACGTTTCATCGTGAACTCCTCAATGCAGCCTTTTCCAGAGAACGGGATTTCCTGACTACACTATAGTGTACTCGAGTTCCGAATAAATTGCTTAGTAACCCGTCAGGCATGAAATTACTTTGCGACGAATTTACAAAAATCGCAGGCTGCGTCATAGCATGTCGCAGTCGCAGTTTAATCTTTACATTCGCCGACACTGGATCAGAAAAGGAGTTCAGCCATGCAAACGGTTCTACGTTATCTACTGATGTTGCGTCATATCCCCAGACAGCCGCAAAAAATCGATGTAAACACCTTACGTGAACGTCTGATTGAGCAAGGCATTGATGTCAGTATCCGCACCATTCAACGCAATTTAATTGAGCTTTCCGAAGTTTTCCCTCTGACCACCGACGAACGCGGCAAGCCCTACGGTTGGAGTCTGCTGCCAGACGCACCTCTATTGCCTTTGCTTGCGCCGACGCAAGTTCATCGTGTTGCCAGTGCTGGCGATAAGATCCTGGCTGGGATGGCACAGATCGAGTTGCGTTGTGCCCCGGAAATCAGAAAACAGCTGGAAGCCTATCCGCTGAATGGCACGCAGCAACTGAACAGTGAAGATGAGCGTCTGTTACTGACGGCAAAAACCGAGTTAACCGATGAGCTCATCGTCTGGATCCTGAGTTACGGCGCCAAGGTCGAGGTATTGGCTCCACAAGAACTACGTGACAAAGTCGCAGAACAGGCCGCCGCCATGCATCAGTACTACCAGCAGCAGTAAGGTTAATCCTGCGCTGGCCAGCAACCTTCGTGACGGAGTAACCAGGCTTTTTTATCCAGCCCTCCGGCGTAGCCCGTTAAGGTGCCATTGGCACCAATGACACGATGACAGGGTACGACAATACCAATAGGATTTTTGCTGTTGGCCAATCCGACGGCGCGCACGCCTTTAGGATTATTGATGGCCATGGCAATGTCGCCATAGCTTGCTAGCTTGCCGTAGGGGATATGCTGCAGCTTCTCCCAGACGCTTTGCTGAAAGCTTGTTCCCCGCGGTTTTAACGGAAGGTCGAAGACCCGCAATCGGCCGGCAAAGTAATCTTCTAATTGTCTTGCGGTTTCGCGTAGCACGGGACACCAGCTCGGTTCACTCACCGGCTTTTCAATAAATGAAACCTGCTGTAGAGTTTCGCCATCGCTATAGATAGCGACGGGGCCTAATTCGGTGTCGATACTTGCTTGATAAATTGTGTTCATGGTATTGATTTAGCATATCTTGCCAGTCCGTACCAGAGAGAGTTAAAAATGATAACAAAGCTAAAGCAACTCAGTTTTGGCCCGGCCACCCTTGTCGCCGCTGCTTTTATTGGCCCCGGTACAGTAGTTACGGCCAGTCTTGCCGGTGCCAACTTTGGTTATGCGCTGCTGTGGGCTCTGGTGTTTTCAGTGTTGGCGACTATGGTGTTACAAGAGATGGCGGCACGTTTAGGTGTTGTGACTCAGCAGGGACTGGGTGAGGCCATCCGTTCGCAGCTGCAGAATCCGCTGCTGAAATGGTTTTCCATTGCGCTGGTATTGGCTGCAGTGGTCATTGGTAATAGTGTTTATCAGGGCGGTAACCTGACCGGCGCCAGCCTGGGGATGGCCGATCTCATTGGCACGTATGCCGGCTGGCTGCCACTGGTACTCGGGGTATTGGCCGCAGCCTTACTTTGGAGTGGCAGTTACCGCTTGCTGGAGCGAGTGCTTATTAGCCTGGTCATGGTGATGAGTATTGCCTTTATCGCGACGTTTCTCATCGCTCGTCCGGATTGGTCTGAGTTTTTCAGCGGCCTGCTCATTCCCAGCCTGCCGACAGGTTCACTGTTAACGGTGATTGCACTGATTGGTACCACTGTGGTTCCTTACAACCTCTTCCTGCATGCAGCCAGCTCCGCGCAAAAATGGAAAAGCCCAGATCAGTTACCCCAAGCACGTGGTGATTTGCTGCTATCCATTCCGCTGGGTGGGTTAATCTCCATCGCTATTGTCTCCACTGCCGCCGCAGCATTTTTTGGCCAGGCAGTGACTTTGGAAGGTGCAGCAGATTTGAGTGGCTCACTCCGGCCTTTAGCGGGAGATGGCGCGACTTGGTTGATGGCAATAGGCCTATTTGCGGCAGGGCTGTCATCCTCGCTTACGGCACCTTTAGCGTCGGCGTATGCATTAAGTGGGATCCTGGGTTACGGTGGCGATTTGCGTAGCTGGCCGTTTCGGCTGACCTGGCTGGCGATTATAGCGATTGGGGTGGTGATTGCGTCACTGGGACTACGTCCGGTCAGTGTGATTTGGTTTGCACAGGTTGCCAACGGACTGCTGTTACCTATTATGGCTCTCTTTCTGGTGTGGGCATGCAATCACAAGATGATGGGCCGCTACCGCAACTCCTCACGGCAAAACCTGTTTGCCGCCATCGTCGTGCTGATTGCGGTTGGTTTGGGCTTGCGTAGCATCGGTGCTGCATTGCAATGGTGGTAAGTTATTGACCAAACAACAGTTCGAACTCGACACCAACTATCCACCTGGGGCGCCGGTGTTCATTCAGCTGTTCGCGCGGCCAATGCAGGCCGACCCAGCCTTCCAGATACAGCCAGTCGCGTAAAAAGCGTGCGCGATGCAAGGCGCGCAAACCATAGTCCTGCATCGGGACCGGATGCTCAGTCTCACCGTACCACCAGAGCTCAGCGCCTACCGCTCTCTCGTGATGGTAAATGTAGTACAGCTTTTCTGAGGCATGCCAGCGAACACCTTGGGTGCGCTCGGCGAATGTGCCGCGCGCCCAGAACTTGTTAAACCAGCGCTCACTTAACGCAAAGTCATGCTCTACGGTTTGGGCGATGCCAAAGCCGTCACTGTCGCGCCAAAAGCCCACTGTCTGCAAATGAATTTCGCTTCGCTCGTTGATAATGCCTTCGTAGCGGTAGCGGGCGCGCACATAGGGATCAAAATCGATGCCACCGCGAAAACCAGCACCAAAAGACACATTATGGTTGGCATGCACCACAGGGTCAAAACCAAGCCCTACCATCCATTCTTCGTCGGCCTGATCACGACGAATGACTGTCGGCCGGGTCGTTTGTTGAGCGTTGATAAAATCATCAAAATCGCCGCGGCCGATAATCGCTGAGAGTTTGCGCTCAGCGTGGGGCAGAATCACTTTCGCCCGGAAGCTCGAGTCGACTTTCCAGCCATCGTATTCGTCCCATTCCGGGCGCAGGGTTAAACTGCCGTAGGCATCATTGTACGCGTCAGCATCAATGCCTTCGGCGAAAAAAGAGTCGAGCCAGGCAGCGGTGCTGGCGACGGTAGTCTTTAAGCCAGAGCGGAAATCATCGAGAAGCGCTTGCTCATCCGGGTCGTCATCGGTTTCGCTTTGTTGCGCGAACAGAGGCTTGCAGAGCGTCAGGCCAGCAAGTGTGACCATCACCAAACACAATGACTGAACGGGACGTGGGCAAGCTTGCATACGCTGACTCCTTGTTGATGATGTCTTTGAACATACAAGGAATCAGCGTCTTTCGCCAGTTCAGAAGGGTTAAATACTGACCCGCTTGTAGTGCCGATACTCGGGCGACCAGAAGTGCGAGTCGATACGCTGCTGCAAGGTCTCATCGCTGATCTCCAGAGCGTGACCCTGTGCTTGCGCAGTCTTACCTACGGCGAAGGCGATTTGCTTACTCAACTCAGCAATATGTGTGAGCGGCGGTAGCAGTTGCTCGTCTTTATTCAAAGCTCTGGGCGAGGCTTCCGCAAGGGTATTACTGGCCGCCATGAGCATCGCATCAGTGATAACTTTAGCCTTAACAGCAAGCACACCCAGGCCTATGCCAGGGAAAATGTAACTGTTGTTGCACTGCGCGATGGGATACAACCCACCGTTATACTTAATGGGCTCATAAGGACTACCAGTGGCCACGATGGCATCACCTTCGGTCCATTCGATCACATGTGCCGGGTGTGCTTCAATTTGTCGGGACGGATTCGACAATGGGAAAATAATGGGTTGTCTGGTGTACTGATGCATGGCCCGGATGACTTGCTCAGTGAAGAGGCCGGGCTGGCCGGAAACGCCGATAAGGATAGTCGGTTTCGCACAATGCATCACATCCAGCAGTGAAGGGTAATCGCCACTGTGTTGCCAGTCGCTGAGCTGCTCGCGAGGCTGCATCAACGCCTGCTGGAATTCACGAAGACCTTCCATCCCCTCGGTCAAAAGACCAAAGCGGTCGACCATAAAGATACGCTGTCGCGCTTCGCTGTCGGTCAGTCCCTCAGCAACCATTTGTGCAATAATTTGCTCGGCGATGCCGCAACCTGCAGAACCTGCGCCGACAAAGGCGACACGCTGATCCTTGAGCTCTACGCCTTTGGCTTTACAGGCAGCAAGCAAGGTACCGACGGTGACCGCTGCGGTGCCCTGAATATCGTCATTAAAACAGCAGAACTCGTCACGATAACGCTGCAAAATCGGCATGGCGTTGGGCTGTGCAAAGTCTTCAAATTGAATCATGGCTTCTGGCCAGCGGCGGCGCACAGCATGCATAAATTTATCAATAAACTTGTCGTAGCTTTCCTGATCAATACGTTTATGTCGCGCGCCCATGTACATCGGGTCATTAAGGAGTTTTTCGTTATTGGTGCCGACATCGAGACATACCGGCAAGGTATAAGCTGGACTGATGCCGCCGCAGGCGGTGTACAGACTCAGTTTGCCGATGGGAATCCCCATGCCGCCAATGCCCTGATCGCCCAGGCCAAGAATGCGTTCACCGTCGGTGACCACGATAACTTTAACTTTGCGCTTCGTCGCATTTCGGAGGATATCGTCAATCTGGTCGCGCTCTTCATACGAGATAAACAATCCGCGAGAGCTACGATAAATATCGGAAAATTGCTCGCACGCATCCCCCACCGTCGGGGTGTAGATAATCGGCATCATTTCCGCCAGGTTATCCTGCAGCAGCCGATAAAATAAGGTTTCATTGTTGTCCTGGATGGCACGAAGATAGATGTGCTTGTTCAGTGCCGTGTCGAAACTCGAGTACTGCATATAACAGCGCTGCACTTGCTCCTCGATGGTTTCATAGCGCGGCGGCAATAAGCCTGTCAAATTAAACATTGCGCGCTCTTCGCGAGTAAATGCACTACCTTTATTGAGTAATGGTGTTTCTAACAGATTCGGGCCTGCATAGGGAATATACAGCGGATTCTTCATGGAATCATTCTCCTGGCGCGTACGAATGGAACAACGTTTAGCTCGTTATTATGGCAAAAAAATAAGGGAAACACATGGAAAATCCGAGCTTTGTGGTGCTGTCATCGCCCGAATAGCTGTTGGCCTGAATTCATCAGGATCCAACTGGTGAGAATATACTTATCGTTGGAAACCGGAACCGTACCCCGGTGGGTATGGGTAAAGTAACCCGGGGCAATGACCATGCGTCCCTGACGGGGCTGAATGCTGCGTTCCTGATAATAGAAATCAGTGCTGCCACCTACTTCAACATCGTTCAGGTAGAACATAAACAATAAGGTTCGATGCAGCGCCTCAGTGCTGTGTTGCTCTGGGAATACCTCGCAGTGCCAGTAGTTATAATTGCCTTGACCACGTTCATATTTTTGCGCTTGAATCGCGCCTAATCGGTACAAAAGTTCCATGTAGCCGGCTTCGTTTCCTGCGGCGACTTCATCGAAATTTTCATGGGTTAGTGCGACGGGTTCTCCAGTTCGGGGATGGCGGACTTGCAGTGCTAGTGGAGCAATCAAGGCAAAGCGGTATTTTTTAAAATAGGCCAGTGCGCAGCGCCGTGTCGCTTCGGTAATCGTTTGCAGCTGTTGCTGATATTCCGGGTGCTGATTCAAGTAGAGATCAGTACTTAATTTCTTGCTGGTATCCACCCCCCCGCCGGTTCGGCCTTGCTGCCGGTGAGGGCTGCCGTCAAAGGTCTCTATAAAGCTCTGGCAGAAGTCAGCACTTAAGGCATTGTCATAGATTTCAATAAAGTCGTTTGCCATCGTTATTCTCTTTAAAGGTCGTTCTGACGGGTGCTTTCAGCATACGGATCCAAACGGTTGAGTTCCAGCCTGAAGTTGTCATGCACCTGTAATAAAAAGTCATTAAATTGTTAATGGATTTACGCTATAGTGTTCCGCGAAAACAACAAGTGGAACACACAACAATAAGAGAACGGACTATGAAACGCCATAACTTAGCCCTTGCGGTTTCTGCACTACTGGTTAGTAGTGCGGCGTCTGCAGATATTATTATTTCTGAGCATATCGAAGGCAGCAGTAACAATAAAGCTATCGAATTTTTCAATGCTGGTGCCACAGAAATTGACCTTAGCACCTACGTGTTAGAGATCTATTCGAACGGCAGTACTGAAGCTGGAAATACCGTGCCATTAGTTGGCACACTGCCTGCGAATGGTATTTACGTTGTTGCGCACCCCTCAGCAAGCGCTGAAATTCAAGCCATCGCAGATAAGACAGGGAACCTTTATTACAATGGTAACGACGCGCTGGTGTTACGCAGCGGAGATGCTGTTGTTGATTCAATGGGGCAAATTGGTGTTGATGAAGTCTGGGAGTCTGATGGTGTCTCGATGCAGAATCAGACCATCCGCCGCAAAGACTCCATCACGTCTGGTGACACAGATCCAAGCGATGTTTACGCGCCGGGCGATGAATTTAACAGTTTTGCAATCGATGACATTAGCGACCTGGGCCAGCACTTAGGCTTCGGTAGCGCGCAACCGGAACCTGAGCCTGAGCCGGCGCCTGAATTCGGCGCTTGTGGCGACGCTGCGACCTTGGTTTCAGAAGTGCAGGGCAGTGGCTTATCAAGCCCGTTATTTGAGTCAGAGGTAGTGGTCGAAGCTGTGGTAACTGCCGTTTATCTTGATGGCGAGCGGCCGTTGAACGGTTTCTTTATTCAGGAGGAAGATGCGGATCAGGATACGGATCCAGCGACCTCAGAAGGTGTGTTCGTTTACCATCGGGACACTGCCGTGGCTGCTGGCGACAAGGTTCGCCTCGCGGGTGCGGTCGGTGAATATTATGATTCCACGCAAATTAGCGGTCTCACGGCCATCACTGTTTGTGCATCGGGCGAAAGTGTTACTCCCGCTTCTTTTAGCGTTCCTGTTGACTCGCTGAATGCGTTCGAAGCCATTGAAGGCATGCTGGTACAACTGGAACATCCGGTCGTGGTGACTGACACGGAGACTCTGGGTCAGTACGGCGAGTTCTGGGTGGCCCGTGATCGGCTCTATACGCCAACACAGGTCGCTGCGCCGGCGGAAGATAACACTATCAACTTCCGTTTAAATGCCTTTCTGGTCGATGATGCCCGCGGCGTTACTAACGCGGAAGATGTACCTTTCCCTGCAGGTGGTTTAAGTGCAGTGAACACCCTTCGCTTAGGCACAGAAATCACCAATCCGGTGGGCGTGATTAATTACTCGTTCAGTGAGTACCGTTTATTACCGACTTCAGCGCTGCAATACATTGATGCGAATCCACGCACCGAAGCTCCGCAGCTCACTGACGAAGGCGATTTACGCATTGCTTCGTTCAACGTTCAGAACTTCTTCAACGGTGACGGCGCCGGTGGCGGCTTCCCGACCGAACGCGGTGCTGGAACTTTGGTTGAGTATGAGCGTCAACTGGCGAAATTAGTGGCTGCCATTACGGCCATGAATGCCGACATCATTGGTCTTAACGAAATTGAGAATGATGGCTTTGCTGAGACCAGCGCGATCGCTCAACTGGTCGCGGAAGTCAACGCACAAAGCGATGCTGAGTGGGCCTTCGTGAGCTTCGGCGATGCAGAGTACGTCGGTAGCGACGCCATTACCAACGCATTGATTTACCGTACCGACCGCGCAGCTGAAACCGGTACCGCGGTATTCACCACCGAAGTGCCTTTTGACTTTGGTAACCGCCCGCCGATTGCGCAAACCTTCCACGATCTGGTCAACGAAGATGAAGTGACCGTGGTAGTGAACCATTTCCGTTCTAAAGGTGGCTGTAACAGCAGCGCAGCGGAAGGCGATAAGGACAGCGGTGACGGTCAGGGATGCTGGAATGCAACTCGTGTGCAAGCAGCGGAGAAAGTGCTTGAGTGGATAGCTAACGATCCAACCGGCCGCGATGTAGAGGATGTGATTCTGGTCGGTGACTTCAATGCGTATGGCATGGAAGATCCGGTACAGGCAATCATTGATGCAGGCTACACTGATTTACAATTCGCTGCGTTGGGTGCGGAAAATCACACCTACGTCTACGATGGCCTATCGGGTTCGCTTGATCATGCCTTCGCCTCAACAAGCTTGAATGACAAAGTGGTAGCTACTGTCAACTGGAACATCAATGCAGATGAGCCACAGGTCTTTAGCTACAACACCGAGTACAAAAGCGAAGTGAATCTGGCGAACTACTACAATGAAGACCCTTACCGTAGTTCAGATCACGATCCAGTGGTGGTCGCCATGACTACTGAAGCGAATGACTCTGGTGATAACGATGGCGGTGATGCTGACGTTGATGACGGCAACTCTGCGCCACCGGTAGAAGAAATGCCCAACATTGACCATGCGACCACCAGCGGTTCATTCCCGGTATGGATGGGGCTGAGTCTGCTGTTACTTGGTTTGCTACGTCGCCGCGTATAAACACGCGACCCGACAAAAAGCTTAAACGCCGGTCTCTTGACCGGCGTTTTTTATGAGAAACTGACAACCTCGCAAAAACTCCATCCACACAGCCGTTTATTATTTGCCTTTTTGGTCTACTATTGATGAAAACAAAAAGGAGCAAATCATGCGCGCATCTCTTTCTTATTTCATCATTTTTTGTTGTGCGGGTTTAACCGCGTGCTCGCCGGCATCGGATTCTCAAGAAACTCCGGCACCGGCAATTACCGTCGACCCGCTGGTTGAGCATGTCGAGCAGGTACTGACCGAAGTCTATTCTGATGAGCTGCCCGGGGCGACTGTGGTTATTTCACAAAAGGGTGACCTCATTGTTGAAACCGCTCGCGGTATGGCAGATATGGAACTGGATGTAGCGCTGCAGCCACACCATATTTTGCGGCTGGCATCAGTGACCAAGCAGTATACGGCAGCAACCATTCTCAAATTAGTTGAACAGGGCAAGCTCGCTTTGGATGCTCCTGTGGGCGATGTCTTACCGAACTTCCACGTCCCCGAAATTACTATCCACCAGTTGCTGAATCACACCTCGGGTTTACCGAGCTATACCGATGTGCCGGGCTATGTGACCGGCGATGACATGCGCGCAGACTTATCCACCGCAGAAATCATTGCACTAACCAGCGATTTGCCTTTGGAGTTCACTCCCGGAAGCCAGTGGCGTTATAACAATTCTGCCTATGTCGTGTTAGGGGCGGTCATTGAAGAAGTGACCGGCAAGAGCTGGCATGAAGCTATGCAGGAATTGCTTTTTGAACCCTTAGGCTTAGGCACAACAGGGTACTACAGTGCCGCTGAAATTACGCCCGGCCGGGTTGAGGGTTACATGCAGCAAGAGCAGCTGGTTAACGCTCCCTTTATCAGTATGACGCAGCCGCATGCCGCGGGGGCTTTGTCGGGAACTGCTGCTGACGTCGATAAATGGCAACGCGCGCTGCATGGCGGTAAGGTACTTAGCGACGCGCTCTACAGCCGCATGATCGACACTTCACAAGGCCTGCAAAACTACGCTTATGGTCTCTCGGTCACTTCCTTACGTGGCGAACAAATGATCAGTCATTCCGGTGGCATCCATGGTTTCAATACCTATGCGCTGTGGTTGCCGGAGCAGGAGGTTTCGGTTGTGGTGTTAAGTAACTATGCTGGTCATACGCCTGCCGTGGGGGAAGTTGCTTTGCGTCTGGCAGGTCAGGTGATTGGCAAACCTTTTCCTATCGAAAAGCCGACCATCGAACTGCCAGCAAGTGAGCTGCAAGCGCTGGTCGGAACCTATCAGATTAGCGACGATGAGCAGCGCAGCTTAAGCTTAAACGACGGCGTACTTTACAGTCAGCGTGATGGCGGCCGGAAATTGGCGGTCGCAGCTGTAGGGAATGATCAATTCGTGCTGGAGGACTCACTGGTTTATTTCGAAGCGTTGCGCAACGAAGCCGGGCAGGTCACGGGCTTGAATTTTTATCAAATCGCAACCACTGAACCTGAGTATGCGGAGAAAGTCAGCGATAAGGCACCGCAGCGCAGCGTCATTAACCTGAGTGATAGTCAGGTGCAGCGTCTTGTTGGTAACTATGAGCTGATGCCAGGCTTTGTCATCAGTATTCGTCATACTGAGGCAGGGATGGTTGCCCAAGCCACCGGACAGTCGGCATTTGTGGTGCAGGCGGAAAGCCCCTCTGTGCTATTTAATGATGAGTTTGGTATCGTCATGGAGTTTGAATTGCCAGAACAGGGACCCGCCAGCCAATTAATGCTTCTGCAAGGTGGTCAAAAATCCCCTGCTCCGCGTATGCAAGACCAAAAGGAGGGCGAATGACCTATATACACGACAGTATTGAACAACTTAAACAATCAAGTCCGGCACAGACTGAATTTTATCAGGCCGTTGAAGAGATCCTAGAATCATTGGCGCCGCTACTGGAACAAAATCCAAGGTATCGCCAACACTCGATCATCGAGCGTTTACTTGAACCTGAACGTCAGATCATGTTCCGCGTTCCCTGGGTTGACGACGACGGCAAAATTCAGGTCAACAAGGGCTATCGGGTTGAGTTCAATTCTGCGTTGGGGCCCTACAAAGGTGGCTTGCGCTTCCATCCCAGCGTGAATGCCAGCATTGTCAAATTTCTGGGCTTCGAACAAATTTTCAAAAACGCCCTGACCGGTTTGCCTATTGGCGGTGGTAAAGGCGGTGCTAACTTTGACCCTAAAGGCAAATCCGATGCGGAAATCATGCGCTTTTGCCAGTCTTTTATGACCGAGCTTTATCGGCATATTGGTCCTCATACGGACGTTCCCGCCGGTGATATTGGTGTAGGGACACGAGAAATTGGTTATATGTTTGGTCAGTACAAGCGACTGGTGAATCGCTTTGAGGGCGTATTAACTGGCAAAAGTACCTTATGGGGCGGCTCTGCGCTGCGCAAAGAGGCAACCGGCTTTGGCTGTGTGTATTTTGCAAAATCATTATTAGAGAGTCGCGAGGAGCAATTAACGGGTAAAACCTGCTTGGTCTCGGGCTCAGGGAACGTTGCTATTTATACCATGGAGAAGCTTTATGAGCTGGGCGCTAAACCGGTAGCCTGTTCAGACTCCAGTGGTACAATTTACCATCAAAGCGGTATTGATTTAGATTTAGTTAAAGAAATCAAAGAAGTAAGGAATTCGCGCCTAAGCGAATATTGCGATACCCATAACGAAGCCTATTACACCCCACGCAGTGATTATCCTGAGCATGGTGAGCAAATCTGGACCTATCAGGCGGACCTGGCGTTTCCTTGCGCAACCCAAAATGAAATAAACGAAAGCGATGCACAATGCCTGGTGGAGCACGGCATCCAGGCGGTGGTTGAAGGCGCCAATATGCCCTGCACGCAAGCCGCCATTGACTTGTTTCAGGAGCAACACGTACTTTACGGACCAGGTAAAGCAGCCAACGCTGGCGGTGTTGCCACCAGTCAGCTGGAAATGGCGCAAAACGCCAGTCTTACGCGCTGGACGCGAGAAGAAGTAGATGAGCAACTGAAATGCATCATGGAGCGTATTTACCGGGATGCGAAACGCACCGCCGAAGAGTTTGACGACCCGGATAATCTGGTGCTTGGTGCAAATATCGCCGGCTTCCGCCGAGTGGCGGATGCGATGATTGATCAGGGTGTGGTTTAACCACCCTGATCGCGCTTCAGCACAGGCAAAGATTGACTTTCAGACCGGTAACGGCAATGATGACTGCAGCAAATAACCTTCTGGTATTTATCTAAAAAAACGAGAAAAAGAATGAAAAAGTCACTTATTGCATTGGCTCTGGTGAGCTCAGTGGCCGTTGCTGATGAAGGCATGTGGATGCCGCAGCAGCTGCCAGAAATCGCGGATAAACTTAAAGCAGCGGGTCTTGAACTGGATCCAAATGAGCTGACCCAATTAACCGAGTTCCCTATGGGAGCCGTCGTCAGCTTAGGCGGGTGTTCCGCCTCCTTTGTCTCACCGCAAGGGCTGGTTGTTACTAATCACCACTGTGTTTACAACAGCATTGCTTACAACTCCACGCCCGAGAATGATTTATTAGCGAACGGCTTTTTGGCCGCGACTATGGATGAGGAAGTGGCAGCGGCACCCGGCTCACGTATTTACGTCACCAAAGCTGTGGAGAATGTCACCACTCAGGTCATTGATGCTGAAACTGCAAAGCTGACTGGCAAAGACCGCGTCGATGCCATTGAAGAGAACTACAAGCGTATTGTGGCGCAATGCGAAGAAGACGCAGGGCACCGTTGCTCGGTGTCGTCATTCTATGGTGGTCTTGAGTACTATCTGATCAAGCAGTTAGAAATCAAAGACGTGCGTCTGGTTCACGCACCAGCTGAAGGTGTAGGTAAGTTCGGCGGCGATACTGACAACTGGATGTGGCCGCGTCACACCGGTGACTACTCGTTCTATCGGGCTTATGTAAGCCCGGCAGGAGAGTCTGCTGAATTTGCTGAAGAGAACGTGCCTTATCAGCCGGAACATCACCTAACTATTGCCAGCGAAGCATTGGATGAAGGTGACTTCGTCATGGCCCTAGGGTATCCGGGCCGAACCAACCGTCACCGCCTGCCAAGTGAAGTCGAAAATACCTTTACCTGGAGTTATCCCAATACCGTGGAACGTTTCCGCGATAACCTGGACATCATTGCGGCACAGACCGAAGACAATAAAGACGCTGAGCTTAAATATGCAAGCCGCGTTGCGGGATTAAATAATTACCTGAAAAATCGTCAGGGCATGCTCGACAGTTTTGCCAACTCTGACCTTTTACAGCGTAAACAAGCCGAACATCAAGCCTTAAAAGAGTGGGTCAGCAGCAGCGCTGAAAACGGTGCTGCCTATGCAGAGGATCTGCAAGCGATTGAGCAGCTGCTTGCCGAACGCCATGCCGGTGAACGTGACGACTATTACCGTTCATTGGCGACACCGCGCTTATTGGGAATGGCCTCAGTACTCTATAAATTAAGCCAGGAACAAGTGAAACCTGATGCCGAGCGTGAGGCGGGCTATCAGGAACGTGACTTGCCGCGCTTTGAAGCTTATGTGGCTGGCTTTGACCGGAGTTATGACGCGAGTGTGGAAATGGCGCTCGATTTTTACAACCTGAAAAATTATTTGCAGACGCCGGCCGAGCAACGTGATGCGATCTTCGATAATGCGCTGGGATTGCAAGCGGAAATGTCTGACGCAGAGCTGCGAGATCTGATTGCGCGCTGGTATGCAGAGACAGATCTGAGCGAGCTCGATGTTCGTAACGCGCTGCTGGAAGCAACGCCGAGCCAGTTTGCCGATAGTAATGACGTTTTCGTGCAGGCGGCTGTGGCATTGTATCCACAGCAGCAAGCCGAGCAGGATAAAGCGGAAGAGTTAGCAGGTCAGATCCAGGCTGCTTACGCGAACTACATGCGGGCCAAGATTGCGTTCATGCGTCAACAAGGTGAAGCTGTCTACCCTGATGCTAATAGTACGCTTCGGGTCACTTATGGCACAGTCACCGGCCGTGATCACGGTACTTATGATGGTACTGCCTGGACGGCCTTTACGACGTTGCGCGGTATCCAGCAAAAAGCGACAGGTGAAGGTGAGTTTAACGCCCCACAAGCTCAGTTGGATGCGATCAAGAATGAAAACTACGCCGACTACTATGTTGAAAGTCTGGACTCGGTACCGGTGAACTACCTGGCTACTCTTGATATTACCGGAGGCAACTCAGGTTCTGCTGTGCTCAACGGTAAAGCAGAACTTGTCGGTTTGGCTTTTGACGGGACGCTGGATTCCATTATCTCTGACTGGGATTTCAATATTGATAATACCCGTTCAATCCAGGTCGACAGTCGCTTCATGTTATGGCAGATGGAAGTCGTAGACGGTGCCGATAACCTGCTGAAAGAGCTCGGTATTAAGTAATTAGTTGCCACTCTTAAGAAACACCGCTCACTCGAGCGGTGTTTTTCTTTGTACATTCTTTACATTGCTCCTGTCACTTATTCACGCCACGACTCGTCTATACTCTTACTGACAGTCTAAAACCTGTCTGCCAAACGGAGGTGTTACGATGTTTAAATTCAATCCGGCGAAATTGCCTTTATTAAAATTCAGTGTGCTTTCTATAGCACTGGCAACCTCGGTTGGCTGTACAGCAATTTCCACTGCGCATGCTGAATCACAAAGCTATTCGGTAAGCACGACCAATGGCGTCTATACACAAGCGGATCTTGACCGCATGCTGGCGCCTGTCGCCCTATACCCGGACAGCTTACTGTCGCATATCTTAATTGCTGCGACCTACCCACTGGAAGTGGTCCAGGCCGAGCGCTGGGTTAGCCGCCATGATCATCTGGCACCCGAGCAAGCGCTCGCCCGCGCAGATGAAGAAAACTGGGACCCCAGCGTCAAGGCGCTGGTTGCAACCCCTGATGTGCTCAAACAGATGAGTGAAAATTTGGAGTGGACCCAGGCGCTGGGCGAAGCTTTTATTGCGCAGCAAGAAGAAGTTCTGGCCAGCATTCAGGTGCTGCGTGATCGCGCCTATATCGCCGGTAACCTTCGTAGCGACGAACATGTCTCGGTGGCACGAGAAGCGCGCACCATTCGCATCGAAACCGTGCGCCGTGAGTATATTTATGTGCCGGTTTACGATACTCGTTACGTTTACGGTCCCTGGTGGCATAGAACTCCGCCGGTGTACTGGGGTCGCCCGGGCGTTACATTTCGCGTGGGCAGCGGTGTTCACTGGTCGCTCTCGTACCATGTACCGCACTGGTATTTCTTTAGTGATTTCTACTGGCCAAGTCGCTACGTAGTGGTGCATCACCACCATTACCATGAGCGCGAGCGCAATCACCGCCGAGATGATCGTTACCGGCCAAGACCAGGTGACGGTGATCGCTGGCGTCATGATCCGCGCCATCGCCGCAATGTTGAATATCGCCACGCCGAGCTGGTCGAAAACCCGCCGCTACGACATCATAAAGAAGAGCCTGGCAGGGTTGTTGGCACGCCAGTAAAAGATAAGCGTCCGCCGCAAGTGGAGGTACGCCGTCGTCTGCTCGAAGCTGAAGCTCAGCCAAGGATGCGTCGAATTGAAGAGCGTGGCCCGATTGCCAAGCAACCAGGACGCGTGGAGCAAAAGCCAAGCGAGCCTGTTATGCGTCAGCAGCCGATCTTTGAGCGTAAGGCCAACCAACCTGTGGTCAGGCAGCAGCCGCGCTTTGAGCCGAAGCCAAGTCAGCCGGTCGTACGTCAGCAGCCGCGCTTTGAGCCGAAGCCAAGTCAGCCGGTCGTTCGCCAGCAGCCGCGCTTTGAGCCGAAGCCAAGTCAGCCGGTCGTTCGTCAGCAGCCACGCTTTGAGCCGAAGCCGCGCCCGGAGCCGAAACCGATGCGTCAACCCGTCGAAGTTAAAGATGGCAAGAGTCGTAAACATATCGACTAAGCACGCAAAAAAAAAGCGCGAAGGCTGGCATTTGCCACCCCTCGCGCTTGTATTAAACAAGCAGTAGTCGGTTTATCGGGCTACTGCTTTTTCATTTGCGCATGAAAGTCAGAGAGCTCTTTCACCAGAGTTTGCGTGTCAAAGTCAGCGAAAGGCTGGTCGGCAAACTTAGTGCCTCGCATTTGCACGCTGACGCGAGCCGCTGCTTCGTTCTGCATGGTGTCCTGGTAGAAAGCTTTGATATCTGCCAGCGTCACTTCTTCAACAGCATCAATCAATTGCTGCTTGCTGTCAAAACTGTAATCTTCGCGGTACCAGTCCGATAAGAGTGGCCCCAGTTCTTCCTGCAGGTTTTTCGGTGGCTCATTCAGGCTTAGCAGGAGACTGCTTTTCAATTGCTCAAACTCCGCCTGAGTCATTTTCTCCAGCTCAGCCGCATACTCTGTTTTAAAGGCATCGAAGCGTTCCTGCATTGCTGCGACGTCTTTAACAGGCGTTTGAATGTACATCGCAAAGCCGGTGTAATCGTCAATGCGCACTGCAGTACCGCCCACAGCATAAGCCAGCTGCTCTTCTGTGCGTAACCGGTCAAAGGCAATATTGCTGAAATGATCTTTGAGTACCGACGCTGCAGCATAGGTCGCATAGCCTGGTGTCAAATTCACATGCACATCAATTAGGCCCACGTCAGCGACAGCGATATCTTCCTGCCATACCAGATGCTTCTCAGCTTCAGGTTGCCAGAAAGCTGCCATAGTGTAAGACGTGTCAGCGCTTGCTGCCGGCAACGCAGAATCCAGCGTGGCGACGACAGTGTCGAGCGCCGCGGTATCGTAATTACCAAAGGCGAAGACGCGTAACTCATGCTGAGTGAGAAACTCGTTCATGAAGACTTGCAGATCGGTGGCGGTCAACGACTTCGCTGTTTCGATCAAGGTACTGGTGTTGTAATTACCTTCACGAATCAATTTATTGTAGGCACCGAAGGCCTGATAAAACGGGAATTGTTGACCCTGGTTGTTCAGTCCCCGAACATAGCGGTCGACAGCCTGAGCAAAGCTCTGTGGCTCAACATCAACGATGAGTCCGTTCAGCGCGCGCTCCAGCAGCAGGGGCTGTTTATCGGTAAAACCCCCGATGCGCATGGTCAAGCCGGTACCTGCGGACAGGCGAAGCTGCATTCCGGCAATGCCAGCTTCGGTTGCTAGGGCACTTTGTTCCAGTGCATACAGACTGCTCCACAGCGACAACAGCACATCAGCTTTTGCGGATTGCAAGGGTGCTGCACTGTTCATATTAATTTCGAGTAAGCCGCGCGGCTGGTCCGCGAAATCCTGGCTCGGGTAATGCCAGACGGTTACCTTTTCGTTGTCGATGACAACTTCGGGTTTCTCGCGTTTTTGCTCGGCGACAACGGCAAAGTTTTCGGGCAACATGCGATTGACCGCAGGCAGTTCAAGATCGACCATCGGCTCCGCCTGCCAGCGCATTTTCTCGTCTGCTGAAATGGTTACGACCTGGTATTTCCCGTCGTAATAATACAGCTCACTATCATGAGGCTCCTGCTTGCTCACATACCATACCCGCAGTCGCTCGGGGGTCAGCTGCGCTAGCACGTCACGAATCGCTTCTGCATCGAAGCGTTCATAATGGAAGGGGGCTGCGATCGCCATTTCAGCGGGCACTTCTTGCATGGCCGCAGCAAGGTTAGAGACGTAACCGAATTCGTCAGTCTTTTCCAGAAAACGGAATTGATTGGCAAGACTGGTTTTGATCTCACTGTAGTATTTTTTGTCGACACCATCGCGCTTGATAAGGTCGATGTAATTCATTAACACAGCAGTGATTTCGTCGCGTTTTTGCATACCTGTATCGGTCAGGTTGACGTCAATTTGCAGAACACCGTAATTACCATAGTAGGTGGGGCTGGCAGACGCATTCAGACTCGAAATAAGACCAAGCTTTTTCAGCTCATAAGCAGGGGCACCGGGCATTTCCGAACCCAGCAGGTAGGTAATAAAGCGATTAGGTTTAACGGCAAACTGGTCGCTGTTATCGTCAATAATGAACTCGAGACGTAATTGTTTTACGTCCTGATTAGGCACGTAGTGAATGCGTTTACCGCCGACTTCTGAAAAATCAATTTTAGCGGTGACTTCTGGCTCTGGAATGGCATCATTCTCTATCGAACTAAAGTGCTGGACCGCCATCTTTTCAAGCTCAGCCAGAGATTTATTCCCCAGCAGGGCAACTTTCATAATATTGGCGGAGTAATACTGCTCATAGAAAGCAACGGTTTCTGCGTGCAGGTTGCTCCCTTCTTTATCACCTAAAGACTCCAGATTACCAATTAAGAAACGGTTTGCGGGGTGATCGCCAAGCAGGTTACGGGCCAGTTTGAATTGACCGAAAAAGTCCATCTCGCGACGCATGGACCACTCAGCGTTGACCGCGTTCTTTTCTTTATCGGTGTACTCCGGGTAAAGCATCGGCGCTTTAAAGAAATCTGAGAACCGATCCAAGGCTTCATTCACTGCATCATTATTAATGCTAAACATGTAGTTGGTGATATCGAGCCAGGTGGACGCGTTGCGGCTACCGCCATTGGCGGTCATAAAAGAGGAGTAACCTTTGGTGTCAGGGTAACGTTCTGTGCCCAGAAACAGCATGTGCTCCAGGTAGTGAGCCATACCCTGCTGGGTCATTGGGTCGTGCAACAACCCGACGCCAACACTAAGCGCGGCGGCTGATTTTTCCGTACCTGGGTCGGATATCAACATCACCTCAAGCTGATTGGGCAGGACAATGGTTTTATAAGCACGGTCATCATTAGGAGATTTGATGACCTCGGCTGCTGTTTGCTGATGCACGGCGGTTGTGGTTTCTGCCGTGGTGTTGGTCTGGCTACCACAACCGGCAAGCAGTGCCAGGCTGATGGCACTGGTCAGAACGATACGCTTCATAAAATGTTCTCTCTTAAGAATGGCGAGTTTAGAAAACTAATCACACCAGTGTAGAACGGCTGAGGCTCGTTTGGCAGTATTCCTTGCTAAGAAAGGCAATAGCTTTGTAACAAAATCTAATCGTTACTCACACGGACACAATTGCGGCCCTCTTCTTTGGCACGGTAGAGCGCACGATCAGCCTCAATAAAGGTGTGCTCGAATGACTTTTTGGGATGCAGCGCGGCAACGCCAAAGCTCATGGTCAGGGTTTGCCCAAAAGCGGTCTCATTATCGGCAATATACTGGCGTAACCGCTCACTGTAGAGCTTCGCTTGCTCCAGAGTATAGCCTGGCAGTATCAGCATGAACTCTTCGCCCCCCCAGCGGCCGACGAGGCCATCATTACGGGTAAAGTCGCGCAACAATTGCGCAGCATGGCGCAGAACTTCATCGCCTTTAATGTGGCCGAGACTGTCATTGATCGCTTTAAAGTTATCGATATCGGCGATGACCACGGTTGAATGCGAAACTTGCCCGGTTCCCAGCTGACGGTGTTGCATTGCCACCACTGAGTCTAACTTGATGCGGTTGTACAGGCCGGTCAATTTATCGGTCACAGACTGAATTTCTAATTCACGATAGGCAGACTCACGCGAGCCTTCATAAAACCGGAACAAGAACCAGAGCGCGACACAGACCTCAATAATATTAAGCAGGGCGCCCAGACCGAGTGCGCGGGGCATGGGCTGCTGAATTTGGATGGCCATAAAGGCGATGACATAAAGGAATAGCAGGCCGGTAATCCAGGCGCCTAGCTTCCGGCCGAGCAGGAAAAAGACAATGGGGGGGATGATCATGACCCAGAGGATGGCGTAGTTCTGGCCATTTGCCAGATGAATGAACACCATCACATTAAAAATGACTGCGGCGCAGGCTAACCACGAGGTGAGTATTAGCTGCCGATGATTACGAAAATAGAGCAGTAATCCGGATGCGACCGCAAAGCTCACATAATTAAACAGGGCGGTATCGTAGCTGGCAAAAACGAAGACGTTAATGCTACCGATAATGACCGAGAACAGCGCGATAATCTTCAGCACAGCGCGCAATAACTGTGACTGGTGATGGGCAGACTGATCCGTATAAGTTAAAAGTGAATGGGGCATCGTTTCTCTATCATAACTACTCAGGCTTTACCCGTTTCCCCCAGCGCTGCTTGGCATAGCGCCGCAGGCTTGGAATGGTATCGGTTTCATCCATAATGGGCTGCCCCAGGATGGTTTCAATAATGTCCTCTAAAGTGATGAGACCGAGCCAGGTACCATGCTCATCAAACACCACCGCCATATGCTTCCTGGCCTCTAAAAACCGTGTCAGCGCAGTTTCTAAATCAATGCTGGGGCTCAGTACTTCGACCTCACGCGCCAGATTGCTGACTTTCTCGTCCCGGTGCGATTGCAAAGCTTCATTACGCAAAATAATACCGTGCGGTATTTCGTCATCATCAATCACCGGAAACCGCGAGTAAGGCATGGCTTTCACTTGCTCGAGGAACTCGCCGACGGTGCTGTCGGGACGGACGGCTTCGCAAACCATGCGTGGGGTCATTGCCTTGCTGACCTTTATCGCATGCAGATCGAGGATATTACTGATGACGCGTTTTTCATCGGCATCAATTGCTTTTTGCTCGTGGCCGACAATCGCCAATGCTTTTATTTCAGCGCGGATATCGATGTCGTGGGCATTACCGCCGATACGTTTAGTGATCTGATCCGACGCCCAGATAAAAGGCTTGAGCGCGATAATCATGGTGTTGAGCATGGGCGGTAACGCAGGGGCCAGGCCGCGCCAGAACTTAGCGCCGATGGTCTTCGGGATGATCTCAGAAAGCACCAGGATGACCAGAGTCATTACCGCCGAGGCGATGGCAAGATAGCCGTCGCCAAATACCACGCCGACTTGCGCACCAACACCGGCGGCACCGACGGTGTGAGCAATAGTGTTTAATGTTAAAATTGCCGCCAGCGGGCGATCAATTGTCGACTTCAGTTGTTGCAACTGATCATGCAGCCGCGGGCGGTCGGTCCGCAGCTGAGCGATGTAACTTGGTGTGATCGAGAGTAACGCTGCCTCCAGTATCGAGCACAGAAATGAAATTCCGACAGCGACAAAGGCGAAAACAATCAGTAAAAACATTGCGGCCTGCAGTATGAATGAGAAATAAAAGCGCTATTGTGAAACTAGCACAGAGATGGTTAGCTAAGCTAGTGAGTATACGACAATTGACTGAGCAAATCCGATGAAATTTGATTACTTTCAAGAGCGTGCACGAGCGCGCAAGGGCGCGACTGAGCTAGAGCAACGACTGCCACAGGTGCATCCCAAACAGCGCCTCACCGAATACGATGATGCTTTCTACCTGGCGGAGATGACCCGGGGGATTTTTCGGGCAGGCTTTGTGTGGCGAATTATTGATAACAAGTGGGCGGATTTCCAGGCAGCATTTAGCGGCTTTGTGCCGCTTTACTGGCAACAGGTGCCGCCAGAGCGTCTGGAGCAGCTTGCCGATGATCCACGCATCGTACGTAACTGGCAGAAAATTGAAACGGTGCCGGTGAACGCGCGCATGATTGTAGAGGTGGCAGAAGAGCATGGCAGCTTCGGCAATTTTCTTGCCCACTGGCCTTCATCCGATCAGGCTGGCTTACTTGACTACTTCAAGGTCAACGGCGCGCGCCTTGCTGGCGCAACTGCACAACACTTTCTAAGGCGCGTTGGCTGGGATGGCTTTGTGCTATCGGCGGATGTGGTGACGGCATTAAAAAACCATAATCTGATGGACGCCTCGCCAACCAGCAAGCGCGGTATGCGGCAGGCACAACAGGCTTTTAATCAATGGCATGAAGAAACCGGATTGCCGTACAGTCATCTGTCGCGGATTGTCTCGATGACGGTCGATGCCGCAGCCGCTGAGCGTAAGCCGCGCCGCCGGTCCTAGCCGAGTTTACCGCGTATCCTGCAGCGCAGCCTTGATGGCGGCCGCGGCATGGATCTCGGTGGTGTCGTAAAGTTTGATCAAGGTATCGTTTTGATTCAGCAGCAGACCGATTTCGGTACAGCCCAGAATCACTCCCTCGGCACCGCGTTCGGCCAGTTCTTCGCAGACGGCGAGAAAACGCTGTTTGGCGGCGACGTTAAACTTGCCCTGACAGAGTTCGTCAAAGATACACGCGTGAATAAACTGCCGTGCGGCGGAGGGGGGCGTCAACACAGTGATACCGTGCTGTTCCAGACGCTGCCGATAAAAGTCCTGCTCCATGGTAAAGCGCGTGCCTAACAGCCCGACTGTCCCATGATTGTTGCTTCGAATTGCCTCGGCCAGAGCGTCGATAATGTGCAAAAGTGGAACACCGATGCCTGCCTGAACTTCATCAGCTACTTTATGCATGGTATTGGTTGCGATCAGGACCATGTCAGCACCCGCGGCTTCCAGAGCTTGCGCCGCCTGGCGGAGAATAATGGCTGTTTGCGTCCAGTCCCCCGCCCGTTGCAGTGCTTCAATTTCGGCGAAATCGACGCTGAACAGCACGAGTTTAGCCGAGTGGTGGCCGCCACAGCTGTTGCGGGTGTATTGGTTAAGCAGACGGTAGTAGACCGCAGTCGACTCCCAGCTCATGCCTCCAATAACTCCGATTGTTTTCATCTGCGGCGCCCCTGAACTCGTTGCTTATTCTGGCTGTGTCATTAACGCAGGGTAACAAATTCCTCTGCACTGGTTGGGTGTAAGGCCACGGTGGCATCGAAATCTGCCTTGGTTGCACCCATTTTCAGTGCCACGGCAAACCCCTGTAATATTTCGTCCATGCCCTCACCGATACCATGAATGCCGACCACCTTTTCTTCCTCACCGGTGCACACTAGCTTGAAGGTGCTCAGCGCCCGGTGTGGGGTCACGGCGTTATACATGGCGGCGAACTTGGAGCGATAGACCTTAACGTTCCCTTCACCATATTTGGCTACGGCTTCGACTTCGGTCAGGCCCACGGTGCCGATCGGCGGGTGGCTGAACACAATTGTTGGGATCTGGGTGTAATCCATATGAGCATCGGCAAGCTCAGGGTTGAACAGACGCTCAGCAAGCAGACGCCCGGCTTTAATTGCTACCGGCGTAAGTTGTGCTTCACCGGTGATGTCGCCCACCGCATATATACCCTCAACATTGGTGTTCTGGTATTTGTCGGTGCGCACAAACCCGACCGGATCCACCTCAACACCTGCAGCCTCCAGATTAATCTTGTCAGTAGCTGGCTCACGGCCGATTGCCCAGACCAGACAATCCACATCTTCGATAACGTCACCGGACTCGGTATGGACGTTCAACAAACCCTTGTCGGTCTTGACCACTTTGGCTACGACAGTGTTGGTATGCAGGCTGGGGCCATCAAGCTCAAGACGTTCGAGCAAAGCCTCAGTAATATCTTCATCAAAATAACGCAACGGACGGTCGCGCCGGACCAACAGATGACTATCACTACCTAAAGCATGCAAAACACCAGCAATTTCTACGGCGATATAACCGGCACCGACTACCACAGCTTTATTCGGACGCTCTTCCAGGGCAAAGAAACCGTCGGAATCGATACCGTACTCGGCGCCTTCACAAGAGGGCACGATGGCCCGGCCGCCAACGGCAATGGTGATGTGTTTAGCAGTGATCTGTTCGCCGTTCACTTCGACGGTATTTTTGTCAACGAAGCGCGCGAAGCCTTCGATGTATTCCACGCCGTTGCTCTCAAAACCGCGTTTGTAGCCACCATGGATGCGTTCAATGTAGGCTTCGCGGTTACGTACTAAGGTTTTCCAATCGAAGCCGTTTTGCTGAATATCGAAACCATAGGCTTCGCTGTACTTCAGTGCTTCAGCAATATGGGCACCGTACCACATGACTTTTTTCGGCACGCAACCAACATTCACGCAGGTTCCACCAACGGCTTTCGCTTCGATAACGGCAGCCTTTGCACCGCGAATCGCTGCGCGGTTGGC
This sequence comes from Pseudidiomarina terrestris, assembly GCF_030466405.1. Classification (GTDB taxonomy): domain Bacteria; phylum Pseudomonadota; class Gammaproteobacteria; order Enterobacterales; family Alteromonadaceae; genus Pseudidiomarina; species Pseudidiomarina terrestris. The sequence continues at coordinate 338,449 of NZ_JAGGJF010000003.1, forward strand.
TGAGGCAATACCACCACTTCCTGCGCCAATGGCTAGATAATCGTAATGTCGGGTCATGCGTTGTGCTCCTGTTACGTGCTAATCTGTGATTCAATTGAAGGCGGTATGATCGCCCAAAAAGAACGAGTGTGCAACGCAAGCGGCAGTGAAAGCGAGATGAAAAAAACGATGAGCTTAATCTATCCCATCCATCGCAGTAAGAATCGCCGCTCGGTCGCGATTAAAGTTCGCGATGGCCAGGTGCAGATCCATGCGCCCTGGAGACTCTCAGCGGCTAAAATACAGCAGTTCGTCGCCAGTAAAGAAGATTGGATACAAAAGCACTTGCAGCGGCAACAACAACAGCTGGCGAATTTGCAGCCGCGTCTCTGGCAAACGGGAGAACGACTGCGCTGGTTGGGCCGTCCGTTAGAGTTACAGATAGTGACAGCGACCCGCAAAAATTGCGACTGCGAAGAGAACGCGCTGATTGCGACCGTGACAGCTCGCTCCAATCCGGCCAAAGAGCCGAAAGGTATGATTCGTGCCTGGTACCAGCAGCAGGCTAAAGCCTGGTTGGATGACTTTTTCCGAGACTGGCCCGCTGACCATCCATTGCAGCCTAGCAGTTGGGAGGTGGGCAATTTCTCCAGCAAGTGGGGCCATTGCAGCCGGAAGGGGGAGTTGAAGTTTTCCTGGAAGTTATGGCTGGCGCCCGAGTGGGTCGTGCGCAACGTGGTGATTCATGAGCTTTGCCACCTGGCTGAATTTAACCACAGTAAAAGTTTCTGGACGCTGGTGGCAAGGTATTCAGACGACTATGAAGCTGCTGAGCAGTGGCTTCGTCAACACGGCATGACCGTGTTGAACGAAGCTTATCTTGATTACCCCGACTAACGGGCACCTGCAGGTAGGTGCTCACGCAGGAAATCGGTCATCATGGTACGCAGGTGCAACGTAGTTCCTTCCCCTTCACGAATGCCGTGGGTACGGTTCGGATAGGCAAAAAACTCGAACTGTTTACCATGCTTGATCAGTTCATTTACTAACCGTTCTGATCCCTGAAAATGGACATTGTCGTCGCCGGTGCCGTGCACCAGCAACAAGTCGCCCTGCAGGTTGTCCGCATGGGTGATGGCTGAAGTTTCACGGTAGCGTTCAGCGGCTTCAGGTAACAGTCCTGAATAGCGCTCCTGATAGATGGTGTCGTACAACGTCAAGTCAGGTACTGGTGCCAGTGCTATGCCAACATCGTAGGCGTCCGGGTAGCGGAACAAGGCGTTCAGCGTTTGCGACCCGCCACCACTGTGACCCCAGATGCCGACCCGTTCTTCATCAATAAATGACCAGCGGTCCAGCATGGCCTGGAGGGCATCGTGTTGATCGCGCACAGTCACTACCCCAAGGTTTTTATAAATGGAACGACGCCAGTCGAACCCGCGCGGCGACTTGGTACCACGGTTATCGATGGAAGCAACGATATACCCCTGTTGAGTTAAATAGGTGTGCCACAAAAAGCGCTCACCGCCCCAACTGTTGCTGACGGTTTGTCCCCAGGGTTCGCCGTACACATAGAACAGAATCGGGTAGTTTTTGTTCGGATCAAAATTAACCGGCTTCATAATAAAACCGTCAAGCTGCAGCCCATCCTGAGCGCGAACCTGGAAAAACTCAAAGCTACCACGGGCCAGCTCGTTCAACGCCGACTGCGCTTCGCCGTTGTCTTTGATCAAGCGGATACGCTGGTGCTGGGGCAGACTGATCATATCGACTTGTGGCATCTGAGTGACACTCGAATAAGTGTGTACTGCATAGTCAGCATTAGCGGAAAGCTGGTAGCTGTGAGTGCCGGCCTGGGCAGGCGTAAGACGCTCCAGTTTGCTGCTGCCATCGAGCGCGGCACGGAACAGATAGCGCTCCAGAGGCGTCTCGGGTGAAGCAATAAAGTAGACCCAGCCCTGCTGTTCATTGATCTGCAGCACTTCGACAACATCCCAGTTGCCGCGGGTGATTGCCGTCAGGCGACCGGTATCCCGATCCACCCGGTAAATGTGGCGATAGCCACTGCGTTCGCTCAACCAGGTAAAGCTGTCGCCACCATCAAGGAACATAACGTCATCAACGTACTCAGCCCAGCTGTCGGTGGTTTCACGGACCACTTCGGTGACGGCCCCAGAATCGGCATCGGCTAAAAACGCGCGATTGACCGCCTGCGAGCGGGTCAGTTGCTGGATAAATAATTGCTCAGAGTTACCTGCCCATTGCATGCGTACCAGATAATGCTGACGCGGGTCACCCGGCACCTTCATCCAGGTGGTTTCGCCGGTATCAGCTGACATAACGCCGATCCGCATGGACGCATTGATTTCACCGACTTTCGGGTAAGGGAAGGTCTTTAACGTCGGATAAAGCTCGTCGGTGTTGTTGATCATGGTGAACACTGGGGTACCTGAGGTATCCAATTGCCAATAGGCGATCTCTTTACCGTCCGGGCTCCAGCGGAAGCCATCCCGTAAGAAAAACTCTTCTTCGTTGACCCAGTCAAAGGTGCCGTTAACAATAGTGTCACTGCCATCGTGGGTCAGTTGGGTAATGCGGCCATCACGCAGACGTTCAACGTAGATATTATTCTGCATTACGTAGGCGACACGTTCTGCTGCGGGATCGAACTTAGCGAACTGCAAGGTGGACGCATCAGCAAAGGTACCGAGCTGAGTCAGCGAGCGCGCTTGCAGATCGAAAACCCAGTAATCGCCCAGCGTGTGGGTCCGCCATGAACGCTTGGTATTAGTGAAGATCAACAGCTTGTCGCCGGCATTCGACCAATGGTAATCGGCCACATGCAAGGGAGTATCCATGCCGGTTGGCGTTAGCTCAGTGGCGCTGATTAAAACAGTGCGCTCTTGTGTACCCGGATGGTAACGGACTAACTCACGACCTTCGCCTTCGGCGCTGTTTTCCAGTGTGGTATAACCGCTGCCATCGGCAAGCCAGCGCGTAGGAGGCACGCCACGCGCCTGATAGGTGTCAGTGTTGTAGAGTGCCTCGAGGCTTAAGCGTTCGCCATCGACCGCGGTCTGCTGTGTCACTGCTGGCGCTTCGCCCGGCAAACTGCTGCAAGCAGACAGGCCGGTAACAAGTATGGCTGCGGCCATTCCATGACGCATCTTGCGTGACCACATGTAAGCTAAATTCATGATGATTTCCCATTGTTATTTAAACTGCGACCTTGAAAAACTACGCTTTGGCCTAAGATCTACATTAAAGTAGTTACACAGCGCATTATTCAAGAGGAAGCCGAATGAGTCAAAACCCTTTATTGAGCGAGTATCGACTACCGCCGTTTGAAGAGATCAAACCCGAGCACATTGTACCTGCAATCGAAGCGCGCATTGCTGCGTGTAAAGCGACCATCGAAAAGGTTCTCGAGCAAAAGGATTTCAGCTGGAAAGGCTTGGTAGCGCCTTTAGAAGATCAAGACGATCTATTGGAGCGCAGTTGGTCTCCGGTGGCGCATCTTAATGCCGTGGTGAGTTCTGTTGAGCTCCGTGAAGCGCACGATACGTGCCTGCCTATGCTCAGCGACTACGGCACCTTTGTCGGACAGCATCAGGGTTTGTTTAAAGCTTTTCAGGCGCTCAAAGCAAGTGACGACTACGCGACCTTGTCGGAAGCTCAGCGCAAAGTGATTGACGATACCCTGCGCGATTTTGAACTGTCCGGTATTGCTCTGCCAGAGGACAAAAAAAAGCGCTATGCAGAAATCCAGACGCGCTTATCGGACCTTGCCTCCACGTTCAGTAACCACTTACTCGATGCCACCGATGGTTGGCACTATCTGGTGACCGATGAGCAACGTTTGAGCGGTTTACCCGAAAGTGCCGTCGACGCGGCCGCGAGTGCCGCTGCGGAAAATGACCAGCAAGGCTGGCGTTTTACACTGGCCATGCCCAGCTACCTGCCGGTGATGATGTACGCCGATGATGCAGAATTACGCAAAGTCATGTACCAGGCGTTTACTACGCGTGCGTCCGATCAGGGCCCGCAAGCAGGGGAGTTTGATAATACAGCTGTTATGGCTGAAACACTGGCGCTGCGACACGAACTCGCGCAACTGTTAGGTTTCCGCGACTATGCTGAACTCAGCCTGGCGACCAAGATGGCGGAATCGGCCGACCAGGTAGAGCAATTTCTCATGGATCTGGCCGAGCGGTCTTTGCCGCAGGCTCACGCAGATTATCAGGAAGTTCTCGACTTTGCGCAGAGTGACTATGGCATCAACCAGCTGGAAGCCTGGGATGTGGCCTACTTCAGTGAGAAGCTCAAGCAGCAGAAGTATGCAATCTCGGACGAAGAGTTGCGTCCCTACTTTCCCGAAGAGCAAGTATTAAAAGGCTTGTTCACTGTGGTCGAGCGTTTGTTTGGAATTAACGTTGAGGAGCAGACGCCACCGTCGCGTTATCACGATAACCTGCGTTATTTTGTCATTGGCGACAGCAAGGGCGAGCTCCGCGGTAGCTTTTATCTTGATCTCTATGCCCGCAATGGTAAACGTGGTGGCGCCTGGATGGCTGAATGTGCGGTGCGTCGTGTCGACAGTGCCAACAAACTGCAATTTCCGATTGCTTACCTGACCTGTAACTTCAATAAACCTGTAGGTGACAAGCCAGCGCTGTTCACCCACGATGAAGTATTGACCCTGTTCCATGAGTTTGGTCACGGCCTGCACCACATGCTCACCAAAGTTGATGTTGCAGGAGTATCGGGCATCAACGGGGTAGCCTGGGATGCGGTCGAGTTGCCGTCACAGTTTTTGGAAAACTGGTGCTGGGAACCGGAAGCTCTGGCTGTGATATCAGGCCATTACGAAACCGGTGACCCGTTACCTGAAGATCTGCTTAATAAGATGCTCGCAGCACGCAATTTCCAGTCGGCGATGCAAATGGTTCGTCAGTTGGAGTTTAGCCTGTTTGATCTGCGCATCCACCGCGATTACGATCCCGCGCAAGGTGATCAGATACAAGCGGTGCTGGACACCGTGCGCGATCAGGTCGCAGTAAGGAAACCACCGGCATACAATCGTTTTCAACATGGTTTTGGCCATATTTTTGCCGGCGGCTATGCCGCGGGATATTACAGTTACAAGTGGGCTGAAGTGCTGTCGGCAGATGCTTTTAGTCGTTTTGAAGAGGAAGGTATTTTTAATTACGACGTCGGCAGGGATTTCCTGGAGGCGATTCTGGAGCGCGGTGGTTCGCGTGAGGCAATGCAGCTGTTTAAAGAGTTTCGCGGTCGCGAGCCGCAAGTTGAAGCCTTATTGAGTCATTCAGGGATCACGTCCCTGGAACATGCTGGTACTCCCCTTTAAGGGAGTACCCAGTTGACGATTAGCAATAAGGTCACCACGAATAGCACAATAAAGAACACGCCAATGCCGATAAAGAGGCCGGGATGCCCCTTGCTGAAGTCGCGTTGGCGGTTTTCTTCGCTTTGCACACCAAAAAGCGCCGCGAGAACGCTGAACACCACTGTGAACACGCTCGGTTTGGAGTCTTTCATCTTCGGCATGGTTAGCTCAGGCTTACTTTCTTATTACTGCTGTAGTCGCTTTGGTCTTGCCTGGAGTCACTGAAAAGAAGTTCGAAGAGATCGAGAAAGTGGAACTGAGTAGAGCGGCTGTGGCCAGAAAACCATGAGCTCCAGGATAATTCATTTTGCATGATGCGGTTGGCGCACTGCTGCATAACTTCAGGTTGTTCTGAATTCTGTAACAATTTCTGACAGTCTTTCTCGGATGCAGTTAACGCCGACTGACCCACATCAGTAAAGAGTACGGCACCCAGCATCAGGCTAGCGACAACAAAGCCACTGGCAACCCGTTTACGCTGGCGCTGTAATTGCAGACGTAACTGCATTTGGAAACTCCTGACTTGCGGACGTCGTCGTTGTTTGCATGAATATCGTACAATCTACCAGCTTTAAGCCTGCCTTGCCAAGCGATTTGGCTCATTTTTTTAACTGGCAAGCGCGGGTCTCTCTGGTACACTAGTGCACTTTCTAAGCATGCATACACGCAACTTTAAAGCTAACGGGAATCAGCATGACAGACTTTCTTATTGCCCCATCAATCTTATCGGCTAATTTTGCCCGGCTGGGCGATGAAGTGGACGCAGTTTTGAAGGCTGGCGCAGATGTCGTTCACTTTGATGTGATGGATAATCATTTTGTGCCGAATCTGACCATTGGTCCTATGGTTTGTAAGGCTTTGCGTGAGCATGGCGTCACTGCGCCAATCGACGTGCATCTGATGGTGCAGCCGGTTGAACGTATGATTGACGAGTTCGCTGCCGCCGGCGCTTCAATTATTAGCTTTCATCCCGAGGCCGCAACCCATGTCGACCGCTGCCTGCAACAGATTCGTGACCATGGCTGCCAGGCGGGGTTGGTATTTAACCCGGCGACGCCATTACATTATCTCGACTATGTCATGGACAAGGTTGACGTGATTTTGTTGATGTCGGTGAACCCCGGCTTCGGTGGCCAGAAGTTTATCCCGGCAACCCTGGATAAGCTGCGCGAAGCACGGCAACGCATCGATGCCAGTGGCATGCCGATCCGCCTGGAAATCGACGGTGGCGTGAAAACAGAGAATATCGCAGAGATCGCGGCTGCGGGCGCCGATATGTTCGTCGCCGGATCTGCGATTTTTAATCAGCCAGATTACGCGCAAGTGATCAGTGCGATGCGGGCCGAGCTCGCAACAGTCGCAAAGTAGTCACGGGTTCAGTATTGCAAGGAAGGTAACGGACGTATTTATGAGCAAACCTATTGTATTAAGTGGCTGTCAGCCATCAGGACAACTTTCGATTGGTAACTACATTGGCGCGTTGCGGCAGTGGGTGAAAATGCAGGCGACCCACGACTGCCGGTTTATGCTGGTTGACTTGCACGCCATAACGGTGCGACAAGAGCCGCAAGAGCTGCGCGAGGCGACCCTGGATGGCCTGGCGTTGTACATGGCCTGTGGTCTTGACCCTGAGCAGAGCACGATTTTCGTGCAGTCTCACGTCCCGCAGCATGCCCAGCTGGCCTGGATTCTGAATTGCTACACGCAAATGGGCGAGCTGAATCGCATGACCCAGTTCAAGGATAAATCCGACCGTCACGCGCACAATATTAATGCCGGTTTGTTTACCTATCCGGCGTTGATGGCCGCTGATATTTTACTGTATCAGGCCAACGAAGTACCGGTAGGGAACGACCAGAAGCAGCACCTGGAACTGGCGCGCGATGTTGCGACCCGTTTCAACAACATCTATGGCGATGTCTTTACCATTCCGGATCCTTTTATTCCGGAAGTCGGCGCGCGGGTCATGAGCCTGCAAGACCCGACCAAAAAAATGTCAAAGTCAGATGATAATCCGAATAATTTCATCGGTTTGCTGGAAGAGCCCAAGAAAATTAGTAAGAAACTGAAACGCGCGGTCACTGATTCTGACGAACAAGCGCGCATTTTCTTTGACCCGGAAGAGAAACCTGGCGTCTCCAATTTACTTTCTATTTTGTCAGCAGCAACGGGACGCACCATTGCTGAGCTGGTTCCCGACTACGAAGGTAAAATGTACGGTCATCTGAAAACCGATACTGCGGACGCTGTGGTGGCAATGCTTGAGCCTATTCAACAGCGCTATCATGAGTACCGTACAGATATGGACTTCCTGAATCAGGTCATGGCGAAAGGTGCTGACAAAGCAAGCAGCTACGCTGACGAGACCTTGCGTAAGGTTTATGATGTTATCGGTTTTGTGCCCCGTCCTTGAGGGCTAAGAGCGACGTACCATGCTGTTGATGATCGACAATTATGATTCGTTCACCCACAACGTGGTGCGTTACTTTCGCGAACTCGGCGCTGAAGTCAAGGTTGTGCGCAATGATGCCATCACCTTGGCCGACATCGCTGCACTGCCTGTCACTGGCATCGTACTCTCTCCCGGGCCTTGCACGCCCAACGAAGCGGGTGTCTGCCTGCAGGTTATCGAGCAACTGGCAGGTAAAGTGCCCATTCTCGGCGTCTGCCTTGGTCATCAGGCCATCGGTCAGGTCTTTGGGGGCCAGGTCGTAAGAGCCGCGCAGGTGATGCATGGCAAAACCTCACAGCTTGAGCATGGTGGCGAAGGGCTGATGAAAGGGCTACCCGCGACCTTTAGAGTGGCTCGTTATCACTCACTGCTACTGGCCCCAGAAACGATACCTGACTGTCTTGTAATTGACGCCTGGACCACCGGAGCGGCAGGCGAGCGCGAAATCATGGCGCTACATCATCGACAATTGCCAGTTTGGGGGGTGCAATACCATCCGGAAGCAGTCGAAACTGAATACGGACATGCGGTATTACAGAATTTCCTTGATGCCTGCGCATCTTTTCGGCGTTAACTATTCAGCATAAACCACTCCAGTCCGAATACTTATGCAAGCTTCCCGCACGCTTAACCTGATTCGCTGAACGCACTGTTTTTTCTGCTCTTCCGCCACGACAATACAGCTATTTTCTGCAATAATACTGCCACTCAAACTATCCGTAAGAGAATCCGAAAGAGAGGAATTTATGGCAGATCAGATGAAGGTTACCCGCGCGACGTTTAACGACGTGATGGTTCCAAACTACAACCCGGCAAAAATGGTTCCGGTAAAAGGCGAAGGTTCACGCGTCTGGGATCAGGACGGCACTGAGTATGTAGATTTTGCTGGCGGTATTGCGGTGAACTGTCTGGGTCATTGTCATCCGGCTATGGTGAACGCACTGACCGAGCAAGGCAACAAGCTTTGGCACCTCAGTAATGTATTCACCAATGAGCCGGCCATGCGGTTGGCGAAAAAGCTGACCGATGCAACTTTTGCGGAGCGTGTCTATTTTGCGAACTCTGGCGCGGAAGCGAACGAAGCCGCGTTAAAGCTGGCGCGTCGCTGGGCGTTGGATAACCATGGCGCTGGCAAAGACCAGATTGTCGCCTTCGCCAAAGGCTTCCACGGCCGGACATTTTTCACCGTAACCGTCGGTGGACAACCTGCGTACTCTGAAGGATTCGGACCAAAACCAGGTGGCATCGAGCACGTTGACTACAATGATCTGGCGGCACTCGAAGCGCAAATGTCAGATAAGACCTGTGCCGTGATGATGGAGCCTCTGCAAGGTGAAGGCGGCGTGATCAGCCCTGACCTTGAGTTTGTCAAAGGCGTGCGCGCTTTATGTGATAAGTACAATGCCTTATTGATTTTTGATGAAGTTCAGACCGGCTTTGGCCGCACTGGCAGCCTATATGCCTACCAGCAACTGGGTGTGACACCAGACATTCTGGCTTCAGCAAAATCTCTTGGTGGCGGCTTCCCCATTGGCGCGATGCTGACAACTGCAGCTATTGCTGAGCATCTTAAACCTGGCACGCATGGCAGTACTTACGGCGGTAACCCGCTCGCTTGTGCGGTTGCTGAAGCCGTGTTTGACGTCGTCAACACTGATGAAGTGCTGGCAGGTGTCAAAGCACGCGAAGAGTTATTCAAAACTAAGCTGGCTGAAATCAACGAACGTTACGGCATCTTTAAAGATATCCGTGGCAAAGGCCTGTTAATCGGTGCTGAGCTGAGCGACAAGTACGAAGGTAAAGCGCGTGACTTCCTGAATGCAGGCGCGGATGAGGGTGTGATGGTGCTGGTTGCTGGGCCTAGTGTGATTCGCTTCACACCATCCTTGATCATTCCTGAAGCAGATGTGCTAGAAGGTTTGGCACGTTTTGAAAAAGCCATAGCAAAACTCGTCGGATAAGACGGCGGAGCCTTTATGTTAGTGGTACGTCCAATTACGCCGCAGGATTATGCGGCGCTTTACACTTGCGCGGTTGAGTCCGGCTATGGCTTTACGTCATTGCCGGTCGATGAGAGCTTGCTGCGCCGACGCATTGCCCGCGCGCAGGAAGCCTTTGCCCGTGAGCACGTCAGTGAACCTGGCGAAGAAGGCTATCTGTTCGTGATGGAAGACACAGAAACCGGTGAAATAGCTGGCTGCAGCGGCATTGAAGCTGCGGTCGGATTAACCGATGCCTTTTATCATTATCGCCTGGGAAAGGTCGTCCATCATTCTAAAGAGCTCGATGTCTACAATGCTTTGGAAACGCTGACCCTGTGTAATGACTACACAGGCGTGAGTGAGTTGTGCACGCTCTTTTTGCGCGAACCCTTTCGAAAAAATCAAAACGGGCGCGTGCTGTCACGTTTTCGGATGCTGTTCATGGCTGAGTTCGCCGAGCGTTTTAGTCAGTTCGCCATTGCCGAAATGCGAGGCATTTCTGATGAAAACGGCGCGTCGCCTTTTTGGGGCTGGTTGGAGAAGCATTTCTTCAACATGGACTTCAATCAGGCTGACTACCTCACCGGAATAGGTGAGAAAGCCTTTGTCGCTGAATTGATGCCGCAGTTTCCACTCTATGTGAAGATGCTTGAGCCTGAAGCTCAGGCGGTCATCGGCAAGGTCCATGACAATACCCGGCCTGCCCTACGTATGCTTGAAAATGAAGGTTTCCGCTTCCGCGGCTACATTGATATTTTTGATGCCGGACCGACGGTTGAAGTGGAAGTGGCCAATATTAAAAGCGTTCGCGCCAGTCAACGGAAACCGGTCCGCATTGCTGACGTTCCGTCTGACAACACAGCTGACGTGATTTTGTGTAGCACGCGCGTGGCAGATTTCCGCGCCGGACGTGCCACCATACAAGAACATCCCGATCATATTGTTATCTCCCCCGAAACGGCTGACCAGTTGCGCCTGCAAGACGGGGATCATGCGCGCTTTGTCGCGTTGTAAGTGGACTCAAACTACGAGGAACACACTATGTCAGAACAAAATTTATTTATCGACGGCGAATGGCTCGTTGGCGAAGGTGACGAATTTAAGTCAATTAACCCAGCGCGCGATGAAGTCGTATGGGCCGGCCGCTGTGCTTCAGCAGAGCAAGTTGACGCTGCGGTCATGGCCGCGCGGGAAGCGTTCATCGACTGGACCGATCGTGAATTCGACGAGCGCCTGGCGATTTGCAAAAAGTTCTCTGAATTATTAGCAGAGAACAAACAGGAATTTGCTGAAATTATTGCCGAAGAGACTGGCAAACCAGTCTGGGAAACCTTGACCGAAGTCGCTGCCATGATCGGCAAAGTTGCGATTTCTGAGCGCGCTTACCATGAGCGTACAGGTACCGTTGAAAACCCAATGCCAGCTGGCAAAGCCTTTATTCGCCATAAAGCGCACGGTGTCGTTGCTGTTTATGGACCTTATAACTTCCCAGGCCATCTACCAAACGGTCACATTGTGCCGTCACTTCTGGCCGGGAATACCGTTGTATTTAAGCCCAGCGAGATGACACCTAAGGTTGCAGAATATACGGTGAAGTTATGGCAACAAGCGGGGTTACCGAAAGGTGTTCTTAACTTGGTGCAAGGATTGGTCGAGACCGGTAAGGCCCTCTCTGCGCATCCGCAGATCGATGGCTTGTTCTTTACGGGTTCTTCAGGCACCGGCCACGTGCTGCACAAGCAATTTGCCGGACGCCCGGACAAAATTCTGGCGTTAGAGATGGGGGGCAACAACCCACTTATCGTGAAAGATGTTGAAGATATCGATGGCGCTGTGCACGACATCGTCCAATCTGCGTTTATCACTTCAGGCCAGCGTTGCACCTGTGCTCGCCGCTTGTTTATTGAGCGCAGCGATAATGGTGATGCCATTCTCGAACGCTTACTCGAAGTGACCAAGCAAATTGAAGTCGGCGACTATGCCGCAGAGCCACAGCCGTTTATGGGCGCGATGATTTCTGCCAAAGCCGCCAATGAGATGGTCAAAGCGCAAAACGATCTAGCCGCTGCCGGTGGCAGCGTATTGGTGCGGATGCAGCAAGAAGATCATCATCTCGGCTTTGTCACTCCGGGTATTATCGACGTGACCAACGTTGAAGACATGCCAGATATTGAGCATTTTGGTCCGTTGTTGAAAGTCTACCGCTACACGGATTTTGACGAGGCGATTAAAGAAGCGAACAACACCAGCTTTGGCTTATCTGCCGGTATTTTATGTGATGAAGAAGACACCTATCGCTACTTCTTTAAGCGTATCCGTGCAGGCATCGTCAACTGGAACAAACCCATCACTGGCGCGAGCAGTGCCGCACCTTTCGGAGGTATTGGTGCCAGTGGTAATCACCGCGCAAGTGCTTATTATGCGGCAGATTATTGTGCGTACCCGGTCGCCTCTGTCGAAGCCGAAAAGGTCAACATGCCAGAGAAATTACTGCCTGGTCTGCATTTCGACAAGCAAGAGGGTTAAGTTATGGCAGCAGCAATGAAATCAACTGTCGAATGGCAACAGGGCATGGTCTTTAAGGCCACCTCAGGCACCGGTCACGACGTCCTCCTCGATGGCGATAAAGCCGTGGCTGGTTCTCCCATGGAGTTGGTGCTTGCTGCGGCAGGAGCCTGTTCATCCGTAGACGTGGTGAGTATTCTGGAAAAAGCACGGCAGCAGGTCACGGGCTGTCGCTGCGAAGTCAACGGTGAACGCGCTGATGCAGTGCCGGCCGTGTTTACGAAGATCCACCTGCATTTTGTGGTGACGGGTAAAGATGTTGCAGAAAAGCACGTCGAACGCGCCGTTCAACTGTCGGCCGAAAAGTATTGTTCGGTCGCAAAGATGCTGGAAGCCGCTGTCGAAATGTCACACAGTTACAGTATCGAGCAGGCCGACTAAGTGAACTATCGCCATAGTTATCATGCCGGTAATTTTGCTGATGTAATGAAACACGCTCTGCAATGGGCGTGTTTGTCGTATCTGCAGCAAAAGGAAAAGCCGTTCTGGTTATTGGACACCCATGCCGGAATCGGTATGTACGATTTGCAGGGCGAGCAGGCGCAAAAAACTGCGGAATGGGAACTTGGCATCAAACGCCTGTTGCAGGCGGAGGATGTACCTGAAGCCCTTACCGGTTACGTGCAGGCGGTGCGTGATTTGAACCTGCCAGAGGACAGCTGCCGCTGGTATCCGGGCTCGCCCTATCTGGCGGCGTTGCAGTTACGTGAGCAGGACCAGCTGACCTTGTGCGAACTTCACCCTGAAGACGCACAGCTTCTGGCCGAAAATGTTGTACAGGATTTTCCCCGGAGCCAACGCATAACCGTTGCTGGCGGTCGGAATGGCTTTGCTGCATTAAAAGCACTGACCCCGCCACCTATCAAGCGGGGCATGGTCTTGATCGACCCACCGTTTGAACAACCGGACGAGTTTGCGCAGGTGATTAATGCGCTGGCTGACGGCACCAAACGCTGGGCGAACGGAACTTATGTGGTGTGGTATCCGATTAAGGATCCCGTGGTTGCCAGTGAGTTTCAACAGGCCGTTGCTGACTTGCCGCAGGTCAGCAAAGCTATGGCTGTTGATTTATTGATTCGCGGAGCGCAAGACTCGAGCCGCTTAAACGGTTGCGGCATGCTGTTTATTAATCCGCCTTATGGCGTGGTGCAACAGTTGCCGACCATCATGAACTTCCTGACCCCTTTTCTTAAACAAGAGCGCGGTGCCGAATGGCAAAGTCACTGGCTGGTGGGTGAAGAAGACTAGTTCTTCAAAGTTAACTCTTCAACCAGCCTGGCTTGCCACCGTGTAGTTTGGCGAACATCATTTCTTCAATCAGCGGTGCCAGTATCAACTCCATCGCAAATACCATCTTGCCGCCCGGTACCACCAGGGTATTCATGCGCGACATAAATGAACCATCGATCATTTGCAGATAGTAGGGGAAATTGACGTTACGCATGCCGCGAAAACGGATCACGACGAAACTCTCATCTAACGACGGAATGTCTTTCGCGCTGAACGGGTTCGAGGTATCTACGGTCGGCACCCGTTGGAAGTTAATATGGGTACGCGAAAATTGCGGCACGATGTGATGGATGTAATCTTCCATGCTGCGCACTATGCTTTGCGTTACCGCTTCGCGACTATGGCCTCGCTCGGCAGTGTCGCGGAGCAGCTTCTGGATCCATTCCAAGTTGACGATGGGAACCATGCCGATCAGCAAATCGACGTACTTAGCGACGTCGTGGTCGGTCGTTTTTACGCCACCATGAAGGCCTTCGTAAAACAGCAGGTCGGTATCATCCTGCACCGGCTCCCAGGGCGTGAAGGTGCCTGGCATCTGATGATAAGGCACGGCGTCATCAAAATTGTGTAGATACCGCCGCACTTCGCCTTTGCCACTTTCGCCATATTCGCGAAATAACGCCTCTAACCGGTTAAAATCATTCGCTTCTGGCCCGAAGTAACTGATATGACGGCCTTGTTCCTGTGCTTTACGGATGGCAACGTCCATTTCCGGGCGCGAGTACAGGTGGAAGCTGTCACCCTCAACACAGGCCGCAGTGAGATCCTGCGAACGGAAAATATGCCGCAATGCCTGACTGGTGGTGGTGGTGCCTGCTCCTGATGAGCCGGTAACCGCAATAATTGGATGTTTGACCGACATGCTGACTCCGTTAAAGTTGAATGAATGTTATACGGGGTCAGCTAACAGCGGTCAAGTTAAGCTCGAATTGCTGGCTCCACCGGGCCATTAATAATGCGGTGGCACATCGGACGCAGGGTCGTTGTTGTCGTTATCGTCACTGCGCTCCTGCAGCTGTTGCAGGCGCTGCCCAAGCAGTTGCAATTTATGCTGCATAAGTTGCAGTTGTTCAGATTGTACGGTGACCAATTGATTGAGAGTTTCAATCGTGTCATCTTGAAACGCTAACCGACTTTCTAAATCGGCAACGCGCGTTTGCAGTTCACTCTCATGCTGTTCAGCCATAGGCAAATGCACCTGTTTATGTGTAGTATAGTGATCGCGACAAATTAGACCTTGTTAGACGCAAGAATTCAATCATGGAGTAAGTGAATGAGCTATTTAAAAAAGACTTTAGCGCTTAGCCTTGTTGCTATCGCGATTAGCGGTTGTACTCAGCAAAAGCAGGAAGCCTATCCTGTTTCTGAAAAAGCACCAACAGAAGAGCAGGCGAAAATGGCTTATGCTCTGGGTGCGTCAGTGGGTACTTTTGTGAACAGTAACCTGGATGAGCAAGAGAAAATGGAGTTCGTGCTTGACCGTAACCAAGTTATTGCTGGGTTTGTTGATTCACTGAAAGCTGAATCGAAGTTAACCGAAGAAGAACAGCAGCAACTACTTACGGATATGCAAAAGCAGTTCACCGAGAAAAAAGCAGCCAATTTGGGTGCTGAAGCGCAAGCAACGGGTGAAGCTTACCGAGCTGAAAATGCCGAGAAAGAAGGCGTTATGGTGACCGAGTCAGGCCTGCAGTACGAAGTGCTGACCGAAGGCGCTGAAGGTGGAAAGCAGCCTGCAGCCGACGATATTGTTGAAGTTCACTACGAGGGAACCCTTGTTGACGGAACCGTCTTTGACAGCTCTGTCGAGCGCGGTGAACCAGCAGTATTCCCACTCAACCGAGTGATCCCAGGCTGGACCGAAGGTGTGCAGTTAATGAGCGTAGGTGACAAGTACCGCTTCGTTATCCCACCTGAATTAGCTTACGGTGATCGTGAAGTCGGTGGCGGCACAATTCCACCGAAATCAACGCTCATCTTCGAAGTTGAGCTGCTTGACGTAAAAGACAAGCCAGCAACTGAAGCAGCGCCTGAAGCAGCTGCAGACGTTGAAGCACAGGGCTAAGCCTTAAGCTTCCTTAAGCTCCCTTAAGAAAGCATAGAAAAGCGCCGTTCACCGGCGCTTTTTTTTTTGCAACCTCAACCCGGATACGCAAGTCACTGTAGATGGCCCCGACGAAGAACAGCAGCGACGCACGCGTTTGGATTTGAGCAGACCATATAGGCTACTGATGACCACCCATTTTATGTAATAGAGAAGGGGTGGCAGACGACAATTGAACTAACAGTTGGTGATGAAATTGAAACCGACGGCAATGGTTCGATGAGAGTCGTCACTCTTTTCTTAAACGCTTTAGTTCAGCCTGTTCTTCGGTTTGAACAGCGTGTTTTTCTGCTTCTGGACCGTACTTCTTAACCCAGGCGTACAAACTATGAACGGAAACATCGAGCCGTCTTGAAACGTCAGCAACAGAATAACCTTTATCGGTAATTTGCCGGACAGCTTCGATTTTAAATTCTTCAGGGTATCGGTTGTTACTCATAAGAACCTCTTTTATGCCATTATCAATGGCTATGAGGTGTCTAGCAAATCAGTGGCGATTCACTTAAATCTAATCACCTGGTGAGCAGCATGAGTGCGGTCGGTCACTGCAGTGACAACGCCGCCTGTGAAGGATTTTTTGGGATACTTAAGCGGGAAAGAGTGAATTATCGCCTGTACCGAACCAGGGATGAAGCGCGTTCAGATATCTTTGATTATATTGAGCGGTTTCATAATCCAAGAATGCGTCGTAGACTGGCAAAACGAGATCAGCAGTTTACTGCGATTTTAAACCGTCCGTGAAAACGGGGTAGAACCCCAACAGGGACGTCAATATCAGGATTTTGGTAACTTTAACTACGGCGCTACTGCCGAGGCTCTCGGTATACCCTCTGATGTCGCCGACAGGGCTGCGGGGATTGCTCAAATAAGAGCTGGAACGTCTGTTTCAGCATGGGGAAATCCGTTGGGTGGGTTTCCTTATGGCGACGATCCAGCGGACCAAATACAGATACAGAAGGGAAGGCAATACTGTCAATGCTCTCAATAATAAAAAAGTATTTGATCACTGTTGGGATGTCGGGCCTTCTCTTTGGTTGTGGCCAACCATCTACTCGGATCGCCTATCACCTTTCACTCTCGCAGTACAACGCAGAGGCCTTGATTCTTGAAGAGAACTACGGAGCCACAACGTCTTTCGTTTATAAGTTATACATATGCGATGAAGGGAGAGTTGGCATGAGCAAGTGCGGTAAGGAGTTGCTTGTTGTTGATAAGCTTCATTTGAGTGAAATCGACGTCAGATTAGTTGGTGAGACATTGATAGTGTCGTTACCTGACATCGCTAGAGTTCATCATTTTAGTAATTTTTGGTATTCGAAGGGCAACCCACTACAGCATCCTGTACCCATTGAACTTGAATTGAGAACGACAAATACTCTAAATGTTCGAGAATAGGCTGCTAGATTAGACAGCTGACATTATGGGAGTTCGGTGTTGATCAGGGTGAATACGGCAGTTAGCAACTTTAACGCTGCATCTGGCACTCTAGGGGTTTTCATGGTAGTTGCCGTTGGAACATGTGGAAGCTTGCTAAGATGAAAAATCCATTATCGCCGTTTTGGACGCTCGTTGTGAGCGTCACCCTCTTCTTATTTGCTTCGCAACTGCTATTGAAATATGCAGATAGCGCGCGGTTTTGGCTGCAACAAAAACTTGCGCCGGTAACGGCAGAAAGTCACACGATTTTTCAAGAAGCGCTAGGAAATCACTACATCGTTGCTCCGTATATGGAGCAATACTACTACTTAAGCCCTTACTATTACACGCCGTTTGATGCCGCATATAATTGGCACAAAATGACCAGCGCTACAGAGTATCAAGCATGTGCAATACGCTCGCAATTATGTATCCCAGGTGTTGTTTTTCATCCAAGCAAAAGTGCGGCTGAAATGTTCGAAATTTATGCGGATATGATGCGGCAAGGCAAGATTCTTGGAAAGGCGTACTACTGTGTTGGCGGTGTGTTGGCGATTGGCAATGACACTATCGACGAACAGGAGCTAAAAGATCGGAAGGTTAAGATATTATCGTTTTCAACGTCAAGTGGCACGTATATAGTTGATGGCCTACCGGAAGATCAGTTGAAACAGTGGAGAGGGCGTTGTTCATAGCACTCAAAAAGCAAAAGAACTATGTTTTGCTTGAAGGCGAGCTGGTTGCGCTTGTTTATAATGATGAATTGTACTTTGTCCACAACGACCACTTAGGTCGCCCGCATAAGGTAACCGATGATGCGAAAGCGGTGGTTTGGGAGGCCGTTTTGCAAAGCTTTGACCGCAGCGTTGTGAGCTCTAGCATAGGTACGCTGAATATCGGCTTCCCAGGTCAAATCAGGACTTTGGTAATTTCAACGACGGTTCTAGAGCTGAGGCTTTAGGTATTCCATCTGATGTTGCCGATAAGGCTGCGGGTGTAATGTTAATGAATAACATCATAGAAGACGAAATCAGGTGCAAATGCACGAAACGGATTGCTGAGATATTTCGAGTTGATAAAGGAAGCTTAGGCGACGATACCGATTTAACAAAACTGTGTGAGGCCCAATCGGCAAGGTTTTGGAAACGTAACGTGGCTGATAAGGTGCTAGATGATATAAGAGATGCTGCGGGTAAAGAGTCGCTCAAACTGCTAAATAGTGGTGAATTCGAGGTGAGAACTTTTGCTGACTATGTCCGGTTTATGCAGATATGTTACGAAGAAAATCCGAGACTTGTTCAAATAGTGATAGGTGAGGTTTGACGTGCCTGCAGAAGCCGTTTCGATGACATCTCCCGGAAATTATTCTTTGTTCTTGGGAGACAACAACTGCCAAGATTATGTAGATAGAGTGATCGATAACTATAAGAAGCTGAGTGACTAAAAATGAAAATCGCGGTTGTTCTTGTTCTTGTTCTTGTGGCTATTGTATCCGTCATGGGGCTCCCATATATCTATCGATTACTTGATCTGTATACGGCAAATCAAGAGAAGTTTCTGCCAATTGCTCAAGCCAACCTCACTGAAGATTTATATAAACTTGATTTTTCACCCCCGCGCTCGGGGTATTTTGAGGTTGGATTGCTATCCAAGGATGGGGTTTCGGTCGAAACTTTGCAGACACTATCGATGAATGGTCATTTAAAAATAGAGCGTGGTCGAGATGTATTATGGGAGATGGATATAGATAAACCTCTTCATTTTCGGTCTCCTAATAATCCCGAAATAGTTAATAAGGCAATTCTATTTCAGTTTCCCGTTAACACGCTGATCAATAGTACACCGTTGAAGATAAGCTACCAGCCTGAAAGTGACGAACCTAACACAAAGTTCCCTATAATTTATGTTTCGATTAGCGCAGCGTACTAGTATAGGGGCTGAATATCGGCTTTACTCCAGGCATCTTGCCTTCCACCCTTCGGGTCATCGCAAGCGATGTTCAAACATGTTCCAGACATGTTTGTCCAGGTCAATACTGGGACAACGAGAGCGGCACATGGCAGAACTGGCATCGTGATTACGACCCAAGCACGGGGCGCTATATTCAGTCGGACCCGATTGGGTTGAGCGGTCGCTTAAACACTTATGCCTACGCATCGTCAAACCCGATTATTAGAACTGACTATTATGGGTTGGCTGACTGTAATCAGCAAAAAGATTGTGTGCAAGAACCACTAAATAGGTACTCTATGGAAAAGTCTGTAAATGCGATAGTCGGATTCGGAGTAGGTTCATCGATGTTTGGTTCTTCGGCTCAAGCTTTGAATAAGACAGCTAAAAAACCAAGAGGTGGAATTGCTGGAGGTGGTCCTAGCGGTCGTTATACGAGCTATTCCCGGCGGTTTTTTGGAAATGGCTGGGGTCGTACGCTAGGTAAAACAGCGATAAGCTCAGTAGCCAAGCTAACTGGAATTATTGGCGCTGGGGTAGGTGCATGGTCCCAGCATTACAATGCATTTCAAGCTTATATGGAGTGCGTCGATGGCAATTGATTTTGACGCACGCAAAGCCGCGTTAGATATTCTAACGAAATTGGACATGGGTAGTATCAAGCTCCAAGAGCTGGAGAATGAGTGGCCTCGCTCTCAAGACCCAGCGTTGAATGGGATTAAGCGCTGGCTTTGGACACTTTATAGTGATGAAGATGACGTACTTACAGTACGGCAATTGTCTGATTGCGATCAAAGGACCTTAGCCAACTGTAAGTTGTTTCTAGCATCAAACTACGAGTTTCCGATGAAAGAATTAACTGCTATCTCCAAAGCAAAGGAAAAGCTACGATGGGGGGTGGAGTGGAACGCAGAGTGTACTCTTCCCGACTACGACAGTTGGCCTTTCCCTAGAGAAATAAAAGACAACTAGGCTGGGTCGAGTCACTTTATGAAAACTGGTCTTACATTAGCGGGTACCTAGGAACTCAATGACCACTTAGCTCGCCCGCATAAAGTAACCGATGACACGAAAGCAGTCGTTTGGGAGGCAGACTTGCAAAGCTTTGACCGTAGTGTTGTGAATTCTAGTGTAAACATCCCCTAATTAGTGCCACGCATTTTTAGAGGTCTGTTTGTTCGTTTTACGGTAGAGTTCAGAGTTCTGTGTCAGCTAGACGGTCCTTACGACACGGTAGCGCTTAGCTACGATGCTGCGGGGAGTTACAGCATCGTGTTTGCTAAAAGTTGCAGAAAGGGAACCAAAAAAGGTTGGCGGTCACGCCCTTGCCGCTAGAGTAAACGATGCTGTTCCAGGGCGTGCAAGAGGCGATCTTCAAACTCCATCCGCAGTTCCAGTGCTTCTGCGAGGCCAGATAAGTGACGGTCAAAGTCGTCGAAGTGCGTATCATCGACACTATTGCCATATTGGTCGTGGAAGGCGAGGGCGACTTCTGTAGTTTCGCTGATCAGAGGGAAAAGCTCAGCGGCAAGCTCTTGCGTTTCAGCGGGCTTATCGCCACAGTTCGCTATAATCTGGTCGTAAATCTCGAAGTGGCCTGCGGAAACGTAATCCACCAGTAATCCACAAAAGTTACGCACATCTTCCGCCGCCGGGAGCGCTGACGTTTCTTTGTCATAAGGTGGCAATCCTGCAAGCTTGAAATATTCGATGAGCAGAAGTTGGCGTTCCTGTAGCCAGGTATCGATCGCCTGATGGGCTCCGCCCCAACGTTGTTTGGCTTGTTCTTGTCGCTTCAGCATGCTTACCTCTCCTTCTATGCGTAGTGTCAATCTTCCGATGATGCTAAGCTTAGGTCAATAGTTTTTACCATATAGATAAAATGCCATTATGACAAAACCTTATCAACGTCCTTCTGCTGACGAGCCGGCCTGGTGGTTTATTTGTGCCGGTGGTGAGATTGTTCTTGATGACGATCATCAGCCTCCTCATGGCCGCGCTGAAGAGTTACCGCTGCCTACCCTGGATGAGTACCAAATTATCTGGTTGGGAGAAGTGCGCGAGCGTAGTTGCTACCTGGTATTGGCCGACTATGGCGATGATGCCTTTGCCGCCCTTGGCGAGTTCCAGTCGCTGCGGCCCTTGATCGAAAAGCACGATGAAGAAATGTTTTCGATGGCGTCACGGGCAAAGCAGATTACGGAGTTTGTTTCCACGCACCGGTTTTGTGGTCGCTGTGGCGCCCGCATGCAAGCGGTTGACTGGGAACTGGCAATGCAATGCCACACCTGTAAGCATCGCTGCTACCCGCGTATTTCGCCGTGTATTATCGTCGCCATTCGCAATGGTAAGAAAATTCTTCTGGCCCGCGGTGAACGACACCCGCCCGGACTCTATTCGGTTCTGGCGGGCTTTGTTGAGTCAGGCGAAACTCTTGAACAGACGCTGGCACGGGAGGTCATGGAAGAGGCAGGCATCAAAGTCAAAAACGTTCAGTATGTCTGCAGTCAGCCATGGCCATTCCCTAATTCTCTCATGATGGGCTTTACCGCAGAGTGGGAAAGTGGCGACCTGCACTTTGATCCTTTTGAGCTGGAAGACGGTGCCTGGTATGGATTTGATGAATTACCGGATATCCCCCTGCCAGGTACCATCGCGAATCGCTTGATCGAAACCGTAAAAGCGCAAATAGAGCAAGAATCTGAGACCTGAGACTGATAGAATAGCGTCGCAATTTTTGACCGGCCAATCTTTAAAGTTAAACATGGGTAGTACAAGCGAATGAGTACTTTGCAGAATGATCTCTATTTACGTGCATTGTTGCGAGAGCCGACAGAGCGCACCCCGATTTGGATGATGCGCCAGGCAGGCAGGTATTTGCCTGAGTATCGCGAGATCCGTAAAGAAGCTGGCGATTTTATGACGCTATGCAAGAATCCGGAGCTGGCATGTGAGGTCACTATGCAGCCGCTGCGTCGATTCCCACTGGATGCCGCCATTTTGTTTTCAGACATTCTGACCATCCCAGATGCGATGGGGCTGGGCCTCTATTTTGAAACCGGCGAAGGTCCAAAATTTGAGCGTCCCGTTCGCGATTTAGCCGCGATCAATAAATTAGCGGTGCCGGATCCTGAGCAAGAACTCGGTTATGTGATGAATGCCGTGCGTACTATTCGTCGCGAACTTAAAGGTTCAGTGCCACTGATCGGTTTTTCTGGCAGCCCGTGGACGCTGGCGACCTACATGGTCGAAGGTGGCAGTACCAAAAACTTCAGCGAAGTGAAAAAGTTGATGTTTGCTGAGCCACAGGCAATGCATAAGTTGCTGGATACGTTGGCGCAGTCGGTCACAAGTTATTTGAATGCGCAGATTGCTGCGGGTGCGCAAGCCGTTATGGTTTTCGATACCTGGGGTGGTGTGCTGAGCCCACGCGATTACCGCGAATTCTCGCTGCGTTACATGCAACAGATTGTGGATGGGCTGACACGGGAAAACGAAGGGCGTCGTGTACCTGTCACCTTGTTTACCAAAAATGCTGGCCCCTGGTTGGACGAAATGGCCAAAACCGGTGCAGATGCTTTGGGCGTCGATTGGACCACAGATCTTGCCGATGCGCGCAAATTAGTGCAGGACAAAGTCGCCTTACAGGGCAATATGGACCCTAGCATGCTATACGCGTCGCCAGCACGAATTGAAGAAGAAGTGGCAAGCATTCTGGCAAGTTATGGCCACGGCCACGGTCATGTATTTAACCTTGGCCACGGCATTCACCCGCAAGTCGATCCAGACCACGCAAAAGCGTTTATTGAAGCCGTGCATAAGCTCAGCCCTGCCTATCACCGCTAATTTGCGGTAAACCTCAACGAATCGGCGGTAAGCGGGGCTGCCGCCGGGTCGTGTCACTGTACAATACCGCCATAGTGTTAGAATTCCTTCACAGCACGTCGGGGAGTAGATGGCGGTGGCAAAATTTTTTAATCCGGTTTCCTTAATCGTCGCACTGTTAGCATTAGCGGCGGCTTATTTCATTTTCATTCATGAACCAGTCATTGAAGAGCAGCGAGCGCAAGACGCCGTTCCTGTTAAAGTGACTGCGGCTGAGATTAAACCTTTTCGCGATATCATTGCAGCTATTGGTACCGCTCAGGCGAATGAGTCGGTAGTGATCACTGCGCAAACCCAGGAAAAAGTGGTCGCGGTTCATTTCAGCGATGGCCAGACCGTATCAGCGGGTGATTTACTGGTTGAACTTGATGCGCGCGAAGAACAAGCCCGCGTGCAGGAGCTGAAGTTCCGCCTGGCAGAAGCGAAACGCCAATACCAACGGTTACAGGACCTGGCCCGCCAGAACGCCGCCTCACAGCAGCAGCTTGAAACTCAGGATGTTGTGGTTAAAGAAATTGTGGCATTACTTGAAGTTGCTGAAACCCAGCTGGCGCAAAAACGCATCGTCGCGCCATTTGACGGCCGTTTAGGTATTCGTCAGATTAGCGTGGGCTCGCTGGTGGCACCAGGACAAGAAATCACCACCCTTGATGACATTACCCCGATCAAACTGGATTTCAGTGTACCAGAACTGGTGTTCGCCAGCCTGGCAATTGACCAGACGATTACTGCGCTAAGCGGTGCTTACCCGGGACGCGAGTTTCAGGGCATCATCCGCAGTATTGATTCGCGGGTAGATCCGCTCACGCGCTCAATTTTAGTGCGCGCCGAAGTTCCTAATGAGAACCTTTTGTTGCGTCCGGGTATGCTGTTGCGGGTCGAGTTATTGCGCAGTGTTGATAGCGTTATGCTGCTGCCTGAGCGCGCCGTGGTCCCCATGGATACCCGGCATTTTGTGTATGTCGTTGACGAAGATAACATCGCCAGAGAGCGCCAGATTACCATCGGTCGTCGTCAGCCGGGCGTTGTGGAAATTCTTGATGGCCTTGAGCCTGGCGAACAGATTGTAACTGAAGGCATCGTGCGCATGCGCGATGGCATCGAAGTTACCATTAAGGAGAGCTAATCATGTTGCTCTCCGATGTCTCCGTAAAGCGTCCGGTATTTGCAACCGTCGTCAACCTGTTACTGATCGTCTTCGGTATTGTGTGTTTTACCATGCTGCCGTTGCGCGAATATCCTGATATTGATCCGCCAGTGGTGTCCATTGATACCAGCTACCCCGGCGCATCTGCAGAGATCGTTGAAACCCAGATCACCCAGCCTATCGAAGACCGGATCAGCGGTATCGAAGGCATCAAAAATATAAGTTCAAGCAGCCGCAACGGTCGCTCCCGCATCACCATTGATTTTAACCTCAGTCGTGATGTCGACTCTGCCGCCAACGATGTGCGTGATCGGGTGTCGCGGGTGGTGGATAACTTGCCCGAGCAGGTCGACCCTCCTGAAGTGTCGAAGGCCAACTCCGATGAAACCACCGTGGTGTGGTACAACCTGCGTAGCGAAAACCTCAGTATTCTGGAATTGACCGACTATGCTGACCGCTATATCGTCGAGCGCTTGTCAGTGGTCGACGGCGTGGCCCGGGTTAACCTCGGTGGTGAGCGCCGGTACGCCATGCGGGTCTGGCTTGATCGCGATGCAATGGCGGCCCGGGGCATTACCGTGGCCGATATCGAAAGTCGCTTACGTTCCGAGAACGTCGAGTTACCTGCCGGTGAAGTCGAATCCGTTGATCGGGAGTTTACCGTCCGCGTGGCGCGCACGTATCTCAACCCCGACGATTTCAGATTACTGGCTATAAAACGCGGTGACAGTGGGCAACTGGTGCGACTCGGTGAAGTTGCGCGGATCGAGATGGGCTCGGAAGACGACAAAACCGAATTCCGCGGTAACGGCATCAATATGATTGGTATTGGTGTCATTAAACAATCAAAAGCGAACACGCTCGAAGTGGTGGAGAGTGTCCGGAGTGAGATCGAAACCATCCAGCAGACCTTGCCGGAATCGATGATCATTGTGCCGAGTTACGATTCGTCCATCTTCATTAAAGGTTCGATCGACGAAGTCTACAACACCCTCGGTATCGCCATGGGACTGGTGGTGGTGGTGATCTACTTGTTCCTTGGCAACATTCGCGCCACCCTGATCCCGGCGCTGACAGTGCCGGTGGCGATCATTGCCTCCTACATCGCGCTCTTTGCCATGGGATTCTCGGTGAACCTGCTGACCTTGTTGGCCTTAGTGCTGGCAATTGGTCTGGTGGTGGATGACTCGATCGTGGTGCTGGAGAATATTTACCGGCGCGTGGAAGCGGGTGAACCGCCCTTATTAGCCGCGTATCGGGGTGCACGCGAGGTTGGTTTTGCGGTGGTGGCGACCACCCTGGTGTTAATTGCGGTGTTCGTGCCTCTGGCATTTCTGGATGGGAATATCGGCCAGCTCTTCACCGAATTTGCGCTGGCGATTGCCGCGGCGGTGCTCTGTTCGAGTATTGCTGCGTTAACTTTGTCACCCATGCTGAGCTCGAAGATCCTCCGTCGCCGCGAACGCACCAGTCGTTTTGGGCGCGGCATGGATAGCTTCTTTAACTGGGTTGAAGAAGGTTATGGGCGTGTTCTAAAACGTACCCTGGCCTACCCGTGGCTGGCGGTGGTGCTGGTGATACTCGCGACACTGGTGTCTTACAACATGCTGAAGCTGGTGCCGCAGGAATTTGTGCCACCAGAAGACCGCGGCACCTTCTTTGTCATGGTGCGCAGTGCTGAAGGCGCGAGTTTCGAATCCAACGCCGCACACATGCGCGAAATCGAAGCCTTGCTCTTACCTTATGTGGATGAAGGCAAGATTGACCGTCTCTTAGTCCGTGCTCCGGGCTGGGGCAACTCAGCAGGTATTGCCATCGTTGGCGCGGTGCCATTCGACGAACGTGAATGGAGTACCTTCGAGCTGATGGACGAAGTCAGTGCCAAGCTCAATCAGGTCAGTGGGGTGCGGGCGTTCGCCTTTATGCGTAGCGGTATCTCCGGTGGCAGCGGGCGACCGGTGCAGTTCGTCCTGCAGGGCAATACCTATGATCAGCTTGCCGCTTATCGCGACATCGTGATTGAGGAAGCGAGCAAAAATCCGAATTTACTCGAGCTTGACAGCGACTTTAAACAAACGCTGCCACAGTTACTGATCCAGATCGATCAGACCCGTGCTGCTGATATGGGCGTATCGGTCGGCGATATTGGCCGTACCCTCGAAACCATGTTGGGCGAGCGGCGGGTGACCACCTATCTGGACCGTGGCGAAGAATACGATGTGATACTGGAAGGTGAACGTGCGGATTATCGTGATCCGACCGCCATCGACCAGATTTACGTGCGCTCTGACAGCAGTGGTGAGTTAATTCCATTAGCGAACCTGGTGACCATTGAAGAGCGGGCCACCTCGGGTCAGCTTAACCGCTACAACCGGATGCGCAGTATCACCATTGAAGCCAACTTAGCCGAAGGCTATTCACTGGGCGATGCCCTGGCTTATTTAGAGAATATTGTGGCGGAAAAACTGCCTGATGATGTGTCGATTGATTACAAAGGTGAGTCGCAGCTGTATCAGGAAAGCGGCAGCTCAGTGATATTTGTTTTCGCGCTGGCGCTCGTCATCGCTTATCTGGTGCTTGCGGCTCAGTTCGAGAGCTTCATTCACCCGCTGGTAATCATGTTGATGGTGCCCATTGCGATTCTGGGGGCGGCTTTTGGTTTGTACTTCACCGATCTCACGCTCAATATCTACAGTCAGATAGGTATCGTCATGCTGATTGGGTTAGCGGCTAAAAACGGTATTCTTATCGTGGAATTCGCGAATCAGCTGCGTGATGCCGGGCATGACTTCGATGAGGCACTGATCCGCGCCTCGCAGCAGCGCTTACGCCCCATCGTGATGACCGCTTTTACCACCTTAATGAGCGCGGTGCCGCTCATCCTGGGCACCGGGCCGGGTGCTGAAAGCCGCATGGTCATTGGTACGGTGATCTTCTGCGGGGTGGCGTTCTCAGCCTTCCTGACGATTTTTGTGATCCCGTCGTTGTACTCGGTGCTGGCACGTAATACCACCTCGCCGATGGCGTTGAGTCATGAGTTAGATGAGCTTCAGCAACGTTTCCCTAAGCACCAGCGCGACAACGATTAGTCGAGGTGCCAGGCCTCTGAGGGCTGCACCTGCAGCCCCTGGAGGACGTTACGGGCAACGCTTGGATGGTTGGTAAAGATACCGTCGACACCCATGGTGTGGAGATCGCGCATATCTTCGGGTTCATCTACCGTAAACACAAACACCTGCAAACCGCGGGCATGGGCGTCGGCGACGAATTCCGGGGTGACAAAGTCGACATCAATATGCACGGACCAGGCTTGTAGTTCACTGGCAAATGCTGCGTAACTCAATGGACATGAGGTGGTGAGCGCGCCGATGAGTTGTTGCGGGTGATCTTCCTTAAGCTGGCGTAACCAGTGGTGATTAAAGCTCGACACCAGCAGCTGTTCACGGCTGAAGCCAAGCTCCGCACGGGCAAAGCGCAAATGTCGGGTTAAACCCCTGGCAATATCGGCACCTTTTAATTCAATATTAACGATGCACCGGCCGGCGATAAACGCCAGCGCCTCATCCAGGGTTGGCACCGGTTGCTGACCGAAAACCTTGAGTTTACGCACTTGCTCTAAGGTCAGATCCTGCAAGCGGCCGGGATGTGCAGTGAGTCGTGCGAGATACCTGTCGTGGAAGACAATCCACTCATCCTGTAGCGGATAAACATCGAGCTCAATAGCATCGGCGCCCGCGTCCAGGGCGCGACCGAAGGCCGTCAGGGTGTTCTCTGGGGCTTCAAAACTCGCGCCGCGATGAGCAATAATCAGCATAAGCGCTAGTCGTCTCGTTCCCCGAGCACCTGTCCCATGCGGGTGACAGATAGGGGCCCAAGATCGTCGTCAAAATCAATGGTGTCTGCAGGGAAGGTGAGTACCACCGTCGACCCAAGCTTAAAGTGTCCCATTTCTTCACCTTTTTTCAGGCGAATCGCCTGATCACCGCTGGCCGGATACTCCCAGCTATGCACGTGCTTACCGGTGGGTGGGGTCACTGTGCCTGCCCAGACGGTGCCGATACTGGCAACGATGGTGGCGCCGACGAGCACCATCGAGAACTTACCAAACTCACCATCAAAAATCGCAACCACGCGTTCATTACGGGCGAATAAATTAGGCACATTGGCGGCAGTTAAAGGGTTCACCGAGAATAAATCGCCAGGCACATAGATCATTTTACGCAGCACACCATCGCAGGGCATGTGAATGCGGTGGTAGTCTTTCGGTGCTAAATAAATGGTGGCAAATTCACCGTTTTTAAAGGCATGAGCATCACGCGGATCGCCGCCCAGCAGTTCGGTCAGGCTGTAATCGTGTCCTTTGGCCTGAAAGATACGACCGTCTTTGATCGGGCCAAGCTGGCTTACGGCACCGTCAACTGGATGCGCAAACTGGTGCACTTCCGTGGCGTTGAGCGGGCGCAAGTCGGCTTTCAGATAGCGCGTGAAAAAGTCGTTAAACGTTTTATAGGCTTTCGGACTTTCTTCAACCGCTTCAGTCATATCGACGTTGTATTTCCAAATAAACCAACGAATAAAGAGTTGTGTGAAGACGCCCGCACGGGCAGCCGCAAAAGCTCCGACTAAGCGCGACAAAGCATGCTTAGGCGTTAAGTACTGCACTTTAATTTTTACATCATCCCAATTCACTTCTTACTACCTCGTGGCATTGCGCGCGATGGCTTACTGGTGGCCATCGACTCTATAATTTTGTGGAAATTGTACAACCGAAGCGGATGCAGGTCACCTGCTTCTACCGCTTGCTGTAATGCACAGCCCGGATCCTGCGGCTGGTGTTTACAATCTCTGAATTTGCATTGGCCCAGAAACGGCCGGAAATCGATAAAGCACCACGCTACACGAGTTTCATCTAAATGCCAGAGGGCAAACTCACGAATTCCCGGGGAATCGATAAGAAACCCGCCGTCAGGCAACGGGTAACGCGTGGCCACAGTGGTGGTATGCTGCCCTAGACCTGAGTTGCTGGAAATATCGCCTACGTCAGCGTCAATATCCGGTAACAGCGCATTCACCAGGGACGACTTGCCGACACCTGACTGGCCCACCACAATCGAAACCTCGGTTTGCAGTAAACGCTTACTGTCATCCAGGCCGCCGGTGGTTTTGGCGCTGACACTCAGTACCTGATAACCAATAGCTTCGTACATTGCCAGTGCTGCGCCAATCTCTTCCCGTTCTGTCGCGCCGACCTCGTCAAGTAAGTCAGCCTTATTGAGAATAATCACCGGGGTAATGTCAATGTCTTCACAGGCAACCAGATAACGATCAATAATCTGGGTTGAAAAGGCAGGCAGCACGCTCGAAATAATTAAAATCTGATCAATATTGGCCGCAACAGGTTTTACCCCATCGTAGTAATCGGGCCGGCTGAGCAGCGAACGCCGCGGTTGCACGGCTTCAATGACGCCTTGTTCAGTGTTAGCACTTTGCCCTGTAAAGCGGCGCCACACGACCTCGTCACCACAGACAAGACTTTCAATACCGCGGCGAATATTGCAACGGTACTGTTGTTCATCATCACCGGCGACAATGGCGTGCTGACCGAACCGCGCAACGATGATGCCGGATTCCGTACCACCTAAACTTGCATCATCGAGCTGTTGCTCGAGATCGTTTTGCTGCAACCGTTTTTGCTGGTTGGCGCGAACGCGGCGTAACTGTCCTTTATTTAACTTTCGATGTTTCCCCACAAGGCTCCTAACTTGGTTGGCAACGTCAATTGTTGCTAATGATACAATATTCTTTGCAACTCCGCCTGAATTACGGACAATAGGCACTACTTAGATGAGTCAGAGGGAAAAAACATGACCGCGACAGCAGATCGACTGATTTGGATCGACCTGGAAATGACCGGGCTGGAACCCGACCGGGACTTCATTATCGAGATTGCGACTATCGTCACAGATCAACAGCTTAACGTACTTGCAGAGGGGCCGGTGATTGCTGTGCACCAGCCTGAAGTGCGCTTGGAACTGATGGATGACTGGAATGTGCGCACGCACACTGGATCCGGTCTTATCGAGCGAGTTAAAGCGAGTGCGCACGACGATGCCGCGGCAGAACGGGAAACCCTAGAGTTTTTGGCGAAGTGGTGCACTCCGCAAAGCTCGCCAATGTGCGGTAATAGCATTTGTCAGGATCGACGCTTTCTGGCCCGCCACATGCCTGAGTTAGAGGCTTTCTTCCACTACCGTAACCTCGATGTCAGCACGGTGAAGCAACTTGCAAAATACTGGGCTCCGGATGTCGCAGCAGGTCTTACGAAACAAGGCGCACATACGGCGCTGGCCGATATTCGAGAGTCGATCGACGAATTACAGTACTACCGTGCGCACTTTTTCGACATTCAAGCCGAATAAGCCGAAAAAGCGGTTGCAAAGCCTGCCGAATTCAGTAAAATTCGCCTCCGTTATCGCATTTGATGACAGAAGTTTAAGCGGGAATAGCTCAGTGGTAGAGCACAACCTTGCCAAGGTTGGGGTCGCGAGTTCGAATCTCGTTTCCCGCTCCAAACTTCACCCTCGAATACCTTTCTTGATGCGGGAATAGCTCAGCTGGTAGAGCACAACCTTGCCAAGGTTGGGGTCGCGAGTTCGAATCTCGTTTCCCGCTCCAAATTTTCTTGTTTTAACCCTCGAGTTTATCCGCAATGCGCGCGACACCATGACGAATCGGGTCGACGCAGGGCAGCCCTAACCGTTGTTCAACGTCCCGGCAGTAGGTCATCGCACCTTCTTCGTCGACCGCAGACGTATTCACCGCAATGGCAATGACTTTGCCTTGAGGGTTGGTCACCCGAGCCAGCATTTCATTGAGCGCGATGGTTTCTTCCAGGCTTGGCAAGGGCCGGTTATCGATAGCCCGCATACTTGAGCGGCCTAACGCATGGCACACCACTAAGGCATCAGGCTGAGAGCCATGCAGGAGTCCCAGACTCACACCAGCAAAGGCTGGATGCGAGAGGGAACCCTGACCCTCGATAATATCCCAGTGCTCCGGGGCATTCGCTGGCGCTAAATCTTCAATGGCGCCGGCAATAAAATCTGCGATCACACAGTCTACCGCGACACCATCGCCGGCGACCAAAATACCGCTTTGTCCTGTCGCGCGGAAGCTCACGTTGCGTTGCCGACGCTGCAGCTCGCGGGTAATCGCTAAACTGGTGTACATTTTCCCGACCGAACAATCCGTGCCAACAGTGAGTAAACGCTTACCCTCACGGCGATAGCCTTTTCCCGTGCGCAGTCGCTGGCGCGGGTGGCGGATGTCGAATAACTCACAGCCTCTGGCCTGGGCCGCGCTTACGAGTTCAGGAATGTCCTGCAGCCGGTCGTGAAGGCCACTGATAATATCCATACCAGAAGCGATTGCCTCGTGAATCACTGGCAACCAGGCTTCATCAATATAACCACCGCTATTGGCAAAACCCAAAACCAAACTTTGCGCGCCAGCAGCCTTAGCTTCTGCAATCGTCAACGCCGGACAACCGGTCGTCACCGTACAGCCCGGCAGACGCAATTCACCGATACATTTTTCCGGACTCCAATCCGCTGCGCTACGAGCCATTTTAATGCTAAGTGGATCCTTGGCATCACCAATAAATAGTAGGTAAGGGGCTTTTAACGGCGTCATCTGGATTCCTTGGATAGGTGGTTAATGTCCGCCTTAGGATAGGAATTTGGCCGTAAAACAACAGTGAATAATAGAAGGTACGCTATAACCTGAAGTTATGACTGCTGATCGAGTAACGCACTTTGTACGAAGGGCAAAAATGCCTGGCTAAGTTTCGATAGCGGTTTAGCGGCCAGATGGAGTGCTCGTATAGGTACCTGAAGTGGAGGTTCGAGAGACGCTGTGGCTACGCGTTGGTCCGGGTTACCCTGAGCCGAAATCGCATCGATAGTACAGCAGCCCAAGCCTTGTGCAACCATGCGCGCGGCAATGTAATAAGTATCGACCTGAATGATCGATGCAGTATCAACCCCGGCCTGATTAAGCTGTTGCCAGAGCAACTGGCCGATAGGGCCACTGTCCCAGATGGCAATCAAGGGTAGTGTGGAGAGTTCAGCGTAGGTTAACGACTGCGGTTGCCTGGCGAAGGTCTCACACGGGTAAAGCACTTTTATTTCAGTGCTGCCGAGTTCGATAGCTTCAACGTTTGGATAACCTGGCGAGGCATAAAGCAATGCGAGCTCACAGTCGCGCTCAACCAGGGCCTGCATGGCTTCATCATTATGGATCGTTTGCAGACGAAAACGCACCTTAGGATAGTGCTGATTAAAGCGGGCAATGGCGACCGGGATAACGTTAAAGCCCAAGGCTGGTGTAATGGCTAAATCGATCAGGCCCTCATCATGGCGCTGAATATTTTGTGCAAGAGCCTTAACGCTGTGCAACTGCCGATAAACCTGTTCCACCGCGGGAAACAACGCCAGCGCTTCGTCGGTGGGAAGCAACTTACCTTTTTCACGTTTGAACAGGGCAAAACCAAGTTGTTGCTCAGCATGCCCTAAAGCTTTGGATACCGCGGGCTGAGAGATATGCAACAGTTGCGCCGCCGCCGTTACGGAACCGGTCGTATAAATTGCGTGAAAAACTTCAATGTGGCGTAAGCGCATAATATGGTGGTGAGAACCATCCAGTCGGCCAGCTAAGATACCGTCATTCTTGCATCGTTTTTAATCGTGAACAAGAACCACTAAGCCATGGTCGCGCACCGACAGGTACTCAACTTTCCCTGACCCAGAGTGTACGGCAGCGACCAATAGTTCGTCGCCATGGCGCATTACCGAAGACGTAAGTAACCACTCACTGTGTACGGGGCCTTTTATGGATTGGGGCGCTTCGTTACTGTTTAGGTGACGCTTCAGCTCCTGTACCGTTGGCAGGCGCCAGTTTACTTCAGTGTCGAGTTGGCCGATGGCGACCTTGGCTTGATTCCACTGCCACCGTTGCGCTGCGCCGGTACATTCGTTAGCCATTAAGGTCTGACCGAGCAGACATGGGTACCATGTCAGCTTCGGCGGAGTCGCTGTGAGTAATGCGCTAAACATCAATGCAATCAGCATCAGACAACGACCTCAGAACTCTTTTAGCATGGCCCAGAAGATCCAGATCCAGCCGATAATAAAGCAAGCGCCGCCAATTGGCGTGACTGGACCAAAGAACTTGGCTCCGGTTACTGCCAGCAGATAGAGGCTACCTGAGAATAGAATAATACCGGCCAGCAGCAGCCAGCCACCGGTGCGCAGCCCGGTGGCCTGCGGATACGGAAGTAACAGCGCCGCAACTAGCAACAACCCTAGCGCATGATAAATCTGGTACTGTACACCGGTTTGGAATACCGCGAGCATTTCGGGACTCAGTTTGCCTTTTAAACCATGTGCCCCGAATGCACCAAGAATTACCCCAAGTGCCATATTGATTGCGCCTAACATTGCGAATAACTTCATACTATCCTTACTCTGAATTCTGATGAGTGTAATCCTAATGTACCGCAAAAGGAGTGAAAATGCGTGTAGAAACAGCGGCAGAAGCCCTAAGTATTCTCGCCGATAACGACATTATATGGTGTCAGTCGATGGCAGCCACCCCGTATAAATTGCTTGAAGGTCTCGCTGAAATCGCCCCTTCCCGCAAAAATATGACCCTGCTGCAGTTGCACACTGAACACAGTGAGATGTTAGGCGATGCCGCATTGTCTGGTCACTTAAGGCAGCGCGCATTCTTTGTCGGAAAGTCCACGCGTGAAGCGGTCAGTGAAGGGCTTGCAGATTATGTGCCGATCTTTTTATCAGAGATCCCAAAACTGTTCCGTTCCGGTGAGCAGCATCTTGATGCGGTATTGATACAGGTATCGGCACCCGACGCTCACGGTAATTGTAGCTTGGGGATTTCTGTTGAAGCGACGCGCGCGGCGCTGCAGGTGGCAAAAAAAGTGATCGCTTGGGTCAATCCAAAGATGCCGCGTACCCATGGCGATTCTTTTGTGCACATGTCACGCATTGATCGCTATTTTGAGCTTGCCCAGGATCTGCCCTTACACCAGCGTCCTCAGCAAAGTAAGACCACCTTACGTATCGGTGAGCGGGTGGCCGAATTGATTAATGATGGAGACTGTCTGCAAATGGGGATTGGTGCGATCCCCGACGCGACCCTGGGCTGCCTGACCCATCACCGGGACTTGGGGATCCATACTGAGATGTTCTCTGATGGGGTACTGCCGCTGGTAACAAGTGGTGTGATCAACAACTCCCGTAAACGCAAGCATCGCGGCCGTATCGTCACGACCTTTGCCATGGGCAGTCAGGAACTGTACGACTTTGTTGACGATAACCCACAAGTGGCCTTCCTTGATGTCGAATACACCAACGATACCGCTGTGATCCGTCAGAATAAGCAGGTGATGGCCATCAACAGTGCACTGCAGGTGGATCTGACCGGTCAGGTGTGTGCCGATTCAATTGGAACCAAAGTCTATTCGGGGGTTGGCGGGCAAATGGACTTTGTCCGTGGAGCAAGCCTTTCAGAGGGCGGACGTTCGGTGATTGCCTTGCCGGCGACAGCTGCCGGGGGCCAGATTTCCCGTATTTCCGCCATGCTTGCGCCTGGAGCTGGTGTTGTCACTACTCGTGCTCACGTGCACTATGTGGTAACTGAATACGGCGTCGCCAATCTGCGCGCGCGCAGCCTCACCGAGCGCGCTGAAGCACTGATTCATATTGCCGCTCCGCAATTTCGCGAGCAGCTCGCTCGTGACGCGCGCGATGATTGGGGACTACGGGTAAAGATTTAACCCGTAGCAGCAATCACAACTACTCATGTGGGGGTACTCCTGATGCAACGGGCTGGCCCCCCCTTCCTTGATATCGATCAATTTCATTCTATGCTCTAGTCTTAGAATGATATCAGCTAGCTTTAGCTGAAAGTCCATCAAGGAGGACGCCCTATGCATTCTAAACTCTCTACTCATCCAAAGTGGTCCCTGTCACCGTTAGCTCTTTTCAGTGGTCTGGCCGCGTTGCTGTTTTCTATTCAGCCGGCAGTTGCCGATGACCACGGTAAGGACGCCTATGCAAAACAATGTCAGGCCTGTCACCAGCCTACGGGAATGG
Source organism: Pseudidiomarina terrestris (assembly GCF_030466405.1). GTDB lineage: Bacteria > Pseudomonadota > Gammaproteobacteria > Enterobacterales > Alteromonadaceae > Pseudidiomarina > Pseudidiomarina terrestris. Next base: position 373,800 of record NZ_JAGGJF010000003.1, read on the forward strand.
GATTAGCCGGAGCTTTCCCACCGTTAGCGAATAATCCCAATGTTGATGGCCAGCCTGACTACGTCATTGCGACGATTTTGCAAGGCAAATCTGGCCCGCTGGAAGTGAATGGGCAAACCTACAATGCAGTGATGCCACCGATGCAGCATCTCACCAACGATAGCATTGCAGCGATTACGAATTACGTGCTTAGCAGCTGGGGGAACTCGGGTGCTAAGGTCGACGAGCAGGACGTTGAAGACAGCCGGGTGGAGTTGGGTCTAAAAGATCGGGCGGCCGGTAAGCCGCATGCTGATGAAACCGCTGCCGAGGTCAGTTATAAGGGCGCGCCCTCGCAGGTCGAAGGCGGTAAACAAGTGGTCTCGCCTGGTGCTCCGGCGATGAGCGAAGACGAATTTGCAGTGGCACAGAAAATCTACTTTCAGCGTTGTGCCGGTTGTCACGGGGTACTACGTAAAGGGGCAACAGGTCTGCCGCTAACCCCTGACATTACCCAGCAAAAAGGTACCGAGTACCTGAAAGCTCTTATTAACTACGGCTCGCCGGGCGGTATGCCAAATTGGGGCACCTCTGGTGAGTTAACCACCGACGAGATCGACATTCTTGCGCGTTTCATTCAGCACGAACCACCAACCCCACCGGAATGGGGTATGCCGGAAATGATGAACAGTTGGGTGGTTCATGTTGCTCCGGAAGACCGACCAAGCGAACCGCAACATAATTACGACGTCGACAACATGTTTGCGGTGACGTTGCGTGATGCCGGGCAGGTTGCCATTATCGATGGTGCCAGCAAGGAAGTACTGAATTATGTTGAGACTGGCTACGCAGTTCATATTTCACGTGCGTCCAGTTCGGGTCGCTATTTCACTACCATAGGTCGTGACGGAAAAATCGATTTGATTGATCTGTATATGTTTCCACCGCAGGTGGTGGCGGAAATCAAAATCGGCCTAGAGGCAAGATCAGTAGAGAACTCTCGCTTTAAGGGCTATGAAGACAAGGTCGCCATCGCTGGCGCTTACTGGCCGCCGCACTACGTGCTGATGGATGGCCAGACGCTGGAACCGCACAAGATTGTGTCTACGCGAGGTATGACGGTGGACACTCAGGAGTACCATCCTGAGCCACGTGTCGCGGCGATTGTTGGTTCACATAAACACCCTGAGTTCATCGTCAATGTAAAAGAGACCGGTCAGATCAAACTGGTGAACTATGCTGACATCGAGAATTTGCAGGTGACTACCATTTCAGCAGCGCCTTTTCTGCATGACGGTGGCTGGGACAGTTCCGGCCGGTATTTCCTGACTGCTGCGAACGAAAATGACACTATTGCCGTGGTCGATGCGTTGGAGCGTAAACTGGAAGCCTTAATTCCAGTGGAGCGGATCCCGCACCCGGGTCGGGGCGCAAATTTCGAAGATCCTGAACATGGTCCGGTCTGGGCGACAAGTGCTTTGGGTAACGCCAATATCACACTAATTGGCACCGACCCCGAAGGCCACCCAGACAATGCCTTTAAGGTTGTCCGCATTCTTGAAGGTCAGGGCGGCGGCTCACTCTTTATCAAGACCCATCCACTTTCAAGCAACCTATGGGTGGACACGCCATTGAACCCGGATGAGGCGAAAGCACAGTCGGTAGCAGTGTTTGATATCAACAACCTGGGGGCTGGCTACGAGGTATTGCCTATTGCAGAGTGGGCAGACTTAGGTCCAGGTCCTAAGCGTATCGTCCAGCCTGAATACAATATGGCCGGCGATGAAGTGTGGTTCTCGGTCTGGAGTGGCATGGAAGAAGAATCAGCGATCGTTATCGTGGATGATAAAACGCGCAAGCTTAAACATGTCATTAAAGGCGAGAAAATCGTTACGCCAACCGGTAAGTTCAATAATTACAATACCCGCAACGAGGTGTATTGATGGGACAATTCCACAGCAGGCTTGGGTGCGTCTGTAGCGTGGTGATTTGCGCGGTGGCTCTACCAGCCGCCGCGCAGCAAATCAGCAGCGAAGCTACTGAAGAAATTCGTCCAGATGAAATTATAACCGTCGTTGCTCATAGACAAGCTCGCGCTGTGAGCGAGGTTGCCGGTACTGTTTCTGTAATCAGTGACGCGGAGCTGGAACGTGATCTGGTCTTTAATGCGAGCGATTTAATTCGCTATGAAATGGGAGTGGAGTTAGATGACAGTTCTAATCGCTTTGGTTACAGCGGTTTCCGTATTCGTGGTGTTGGTGGCAACCGCACCGCCGTTGTCGTCGATCAAGTAGCTATTGCTGATCGTTTTGCCGTCGGTAGCTTTTCTGATACCGGCCGTGGCTTACTGGATTTGGGGCTGGCCAACCGCGTGGAGATCTTGCGTGGTCCGGCATCGACACTTTACGGCAGTGATGCTCTGGGCGGCGTTGTCGCTGTGCATACCTTGGTGGCGGAGGATGTCCTCACCACACCTCAACACGGGACCCGGGTGCGGCTTGGCTTTGGTTCCGATGCCGATCGTGCTTACGGACGGGTGGCAACGGCATTGAGCTCAGGTCAGCACAGCTTTTTGCTTGCGGGTGCTGCGAGTTCGCGCGCTGAAAGTGAAGCACAGGGCCTAACGGAGGCTGAACGTGATCCGCAGGATATCGAGCAAACAGGTGCCTTGCTGAAATGGCAGTACGCCAGCACCTACGGTGAACTGCAACTGAGCTTTGATGCGCTGCGCGAAGAGCGTGAAACTCAAGTGCGGCATAGCTTAGGTAGCGGACGACAAGCTTCAACCACCGCCCTTCGTGGTGACGACGAGCGCTATGAGTGGCGTTCGATTCTGAGTTTTAACAGTAGCGCGACGCAATTCTATGATCGTGGCGAATGGCGCGTTTTTTTTCAGCAATCGCAAACCCGGCAGGATTCCTACGAGGAGCGCGGGCGTCTGGCTCAACCCTTGTCGATTTATCGCGGTTTCCGTTACGATTACTCTAATTATGGCTTGGCAGCGGACTTAGAGTACGACACCGTTTTTGCCGGCTTGCAGCAGCGTATCGGGTATGGCTTTGAGTGGTCTCAGGCGGAGGTATGGGACGAGCGTGACGCCTGGCAGTTCAACCAAAGTACGCAGGAGTCGACCAAGACTTTGCTGGGCGAGACCTTCCCGTTGCGTGACTTCCCACGCAGCGAAATTTCCGAACTGGGGCTATACCTGCACGACGAAATTCGCCTCTGGCAGGGCGGGCCGACGCTAAGTCCGGGGGTACGTTATGAGTATTATGATCTGGCCACTCAGCAAGACTCATTGTTCCAAAGCCGTTATCCGGATACCGAGGTGACGGACCTGACGCATACCGCGTGGTTGCCCAAACTCGGTTTGCTCTGGCCTGTCAGCACCAACGCAGAGTGGTTTGCTCAGTACGCCCGGGGCTACCGCGCACCGCCGTTTGCCGATGTAAATGTTGGTCTGTATTACCCACAATTTCGTGTTCTTGCCATAGCCAATCCAGATCTTAAGCCAGAACGTGGGTATACTTTTGAGACAGGCCTGCGCTGGCGCTCTATTGACACGCAGCTAAGCGCTACCCTGTATCATAATCGTTTCAGTGACTTCATTGATAGCCGAGCTGCACAAGGCTTCGACCCGCAGCGACAGCTATTAATTTTTCAGTCGGTGAACCGCGATCAGGTCATTATTGAGGGCGTTGAGTTGAGATGGCAGCAACAGTGGCACCCCAACTGGGCTTCCGAGTTCTGGCTCGATTACAGTGACGGCGAAGATCGCGCGACCGGACAGAGCCTGCCGAGCCTGAGCCCTCCCTCATTGCTCGCCGACGTGACCTATCAGGCGTCATCAGGAGACTGGGAAACACGGCTTATTCTGCGAGCGCAAAAAGGGCAAAAGCAACTCTATGATGCAGATAATGCCCCTCTCTTTGCCGCACCGGGCTACGCCACCATGGATTGGTTAGTGCAATGGTTTCCCAGCCACCAACTGCAGCTGGGCGCCGGTGTCTTTAACCTGACGGATCGTCGCTACTGGAGTACTGCGCAGGTCGGTAATTACCCCCAAGATGACCCGATTTTACCGCTTATGGCGGCGCCGGGTCGGCATGTTCGCGCGACATTGAACTATCGCTTCTAGTAAATAATTAAAAAATTTATTGACAACCGTGCCGTTCGCCTCTATATCGTCAGTGTCGCAAAGAGGCGAACGAATTTCCCTGTAGTTGTTGGTCTGGAGGAAGGCACAAATGGCAACGATCAACCGTGATCAAATCACTAAGAAGGCGTTTAACGACTTCAAAAACTATCCGTACGGATTTGCCCGTTCTGGTGACTTTTCAATTCGTGAAAGTGACGTGCTGAGCAAGCATGGTAGCTTAATTGCTGCACTGATCAATGGCGAAGTTGAGCCTATGTCAGCAGAAGAGCAATCGCTACTGGCAGTCGCGCGTGGCGAAAAAGCAGCCGAATCAGACATCGAAAAAGCCTGGTCGAAATATCAGGCACGCATCAATCGACCCAAGGTCGGCAGTATGTATGGGCGCAGCCGTTACGCCGACGAATCCTTTGAAGTGTCGAGCAGCGACGATGAAGACTTGGTCGTCGAGGATTAATAAAAAAGCCGCGGGCGAGGCATCTCGCGCGCGGCTGTTTGCAGTGCAAATGTTTACTGTTCGCGAGCGATCGCCCGGTGAGCAATATCAGTGCGGTAATACACATCTTCCCAGTTGATTTTACTGACTCCGGCATAAGCCTTTTGTTGCGCCAGTTGCACGCTATCGGCAATTGCCGTGACGCATAATACACGGCCACCAGAGGTCACAATTGAGCCGTCGTCCAGCGCTTTAGTGCCGGCATGAAAGACTTTTGTGTCGTTGGTGTCAGCATCATCTAAGCCTTCAATCGTCTTACCTTTTGCATAGCTGTCTGGATAACCGCCGGCGGCCATGACCACACCAACAGTGGCGCGTGGATCAAAATCAATGACCTCCTGATCCAGCTGTTGTTTGCAGGCGGCCAGGCAGAGTTCGACCAGGTCGGATTGCAGGCGCATCATGATCGGCTGTGTCTCAGGATCACCGAAACGGCAGTTGTATTCGAGAACTTTTGCTGTGCCATCGGGTGCAATCATCAAGCCAGCGTAAAGAAAGCCGCTGTAGGGATGCCCCTCTGCAGCCATGCCCTCAACCGTCGGCGCGATAACATGGTCCATCACCCAGTTGTGAACATCAGGCGTGACCACAGGTGCTGGCGAATAGGCGCCCATGCCACCGGTGTTTGGTCCTTTATCACCATTGTCGCGGGCTTTATGGTCCTGGCTGCTGGCAAATGCCAGTGCGGTTTTGCCATCGACCATGACGATAAAGCTGGCCTCTTCACCCACCAGAAACTCTTCGATAACGACCCGGCTCCCGGCCTCACCAAAGCGATTGCCTGCCAGCATGTCGTCAATAGCGGCAAAGGCTTGCGCTTCGGTCTCGGCGATAATGACACCTTTACCGGCGGCCAAGCCATCAGCCTTAATTACGATGGGCGTGCCTTGCTGTTCTACGTAAGCTTTGGCCTCGTCGATAGCGGTAAAAGTTCCATAAGCTGCTGTTGGAATAGAGTGGCGCGCAAGAAAGTCTTTGCTAAATGCTTTTGAGCCTTCCAGGCGCGCTGCGCCCTGTGTCGGGCCAAAGATTTTCAAGCCGGCTTCAGTGAAGCGGTCAACAACCCCGGCAACCAAAGGTGCTTCGGGACCGACGATGGTCAGGCCGACGTTCTTATCTTGAGCGAACGTCAGTAGTCCATCGATGTCATCTGCAGCCAGATCGATATTCTCCAGCTTTAATTCAGTGGCGGTGCCGGCGTTACCGGGTGCCACAAACACAGTCTCTACTAACGGCGACTGCGCCGCTTTCCATGCCAAAGCATGTTCACGGCCACCGCCGCCTATCACAAGTACATTCATGTCGTTTAGGACTCTCTTGTTTTGCTTATCAAGATGATTCAGGTTTCTTAAATTTAAGGGTAAAGCGGTCGCTCTCACCGATGTCTATGTAACGTTGCAGGTCTTCCTCGCCCAATCCTAAAGTGGGTGGCAAGGTCCAGACACCGCGTGGATAATCAGCTGTATCCAACGGATTGGCATTGACGTCACTGGAATCGACAAATACAAATCCAGCTGCTTTTGCTGCTTCAATCGCGACACTTTCTTTCATATAACCCGAGCTTTCCATGTGCGCATCAGGCCGATCTGCCGGTAACCGGTGGTCGACAACACCAAGGATGCCGCCTGGCTTCAGGGCTGTATAAAAGCTCTCAAAAGCGCTTTGCACGGCTTCTATGCCACCGTTCATGTACCAGTTATGCAGGTTGCGGAAAGTTAGTACGCGGTCCGCGCTCCCTGGTGGAGCAATTTCACTGTCGCCGCTTGGCGCAAACTCTGTCATGACCACTGCGCTGAAGGCGGGATCATTGGCAACACGCTCCGCAAACTGTTCGCGTGAGTTGACGTAATAGTCGCGGGTTTCTGATTGTGCGAAATGGGCGGCGTAGAGCTTACCGTTTTCCTTCAGGTAAGGTGCCAGTATTTCCGTGTACCAGCCGCCGCCGGGCCAGATCTCAACCACGGTCATGTCAGGTTGTACATTGAAAAAGCGTAGGGTTTCGATTGGGTTGCGGTAAACATCACGTTCAAGGTTACTGGTGTCACGGGCAGGATTCTCGTTCACCGCCTGCTCGAGTGTCATGCCATCTGAAGCGGCCTCAGAAGAGGGCCCGCTATCAGAACAGGCTGCCAGCATAAACAGGCTGGCAGTCATGGTTACTAATGCAAAGAAGTTCTTCATATCGTTATCCTTTCTATGTCATAAGGTCTTTATAATCCTAGACGTAGGATAGCTTCTCGGCAATCTATTAATGACGAAAGTGGCGCATACCAGTAAACACCATGGCAATTCCGTGCTCATCGGCGGCTTTAATGATCTCTTCATCACGAATAGAGCCACCTGGCTGAATGATAGCCTTAATGCCTGCAGCAGCGGCTGCATCGATACCGTCCCGGAATGGAAAGAAGGCGTCGGACGCCATGACACTGCCAGCGACCTCAAGATTTTCATCGGCGGCTTTGATACCAGCGATTTTGGCACTGTAGACGCGGCTCATCTGCCCAGCTCCGACACCTATGGTCATGCCGTCTTTGGCGTAGACGATGGCATTTGATTTCACGAATTTGGCGACCTTCCAACAAAACAACAGATCTTTGAGCTGATCCGCGGTCGGTTGTGCCTTACTGACCACTTTCAGGTCGGCTTCGCTCACTGCGCCCAAGTCATTGTCCTGCACCAGTAACCCGCCATTTACGCGTTTAAAATCCAGCGCCGGACTGCGTTCAGCAGGCCACTGTCCGGACGACAGCAGGCGCACGTTTGCTTTACTGGCAACGATTTGCTGCGCGTCTTCGCTAACACTTGGCGCGATAATCACTTCGACAAACTGGCGCTCGATAATGGCCTGTGCTGTGGCCTTATCCAGCTCACGGTTAAACGCGATAATGCCACCAAAGGCTGAGGTTGGGTCAGTTTTAAAAGCTCGATCATAAGCGTCTGTACAGGTTTCGCCAATGGCAACACCGCACGGGTTAGCATGCTTTACGATGACACAAGCTGGGTCCTGAAACGACTTCACACATTCCAGCGCAGCGTCGGTGTCGGCAATATTATTGAAAGACAGCTCTTTACCCTGCAGTTGCACTGCGGTGGCCACAGAAGCTTCGTGAGGCTGCGCTTCAGCATAAAAGGCGGCCTGTTGATGGCTGTTCTCGCCGTAACGCAAATCTTGCTTCTTTTCGTACTGGGCGTTGAAGGTGCGGGGAAACTTACTGTCCTGCTTGGGCAAGCGTGCACCAAAATGATTCGCAATCATGCCATCGTACTGAGCGGTATGTTCAAAGGCACGGATAGCCAGATCAAAACGGGTGTCGAAGGTCAGACTATTATCATGGGCATCCATCTCGAGAATGACCCGTTCGTAATCTCTGGCGTTCACGACAATAGTCACGTCCTGATGGTTTTTCGCTGCAGCGCGAACCATCGTTGGCCCACCAATATCGATGTTCTCGACGGCGTCCTGATGCGAGCAGTTTGGCTTAGCAACCGTCTGGGCAAACGGGTAGAGGTTAACCACGACCATGTCGATAGCAGCGATATCCTGCTCTTTCATGACCTCATCGTCTTTACCGCGACGGCCGAGAATACCACCATGAATTTTTGGATGAAGGGTTTTCACCCGGCCGTCCATGATTTCCGGCTGGCCAGTGTGCTCAGAAACATCGGTGACGTCGATATTATGTTGACGCAATAATTTGGCGGTGCCGCCGGTAGATAAAATTTGCACGCCGCGTTTGCGTAAGGCTTCGGCAAATTCGACAATACCTGTTTTATCAGAAACACTGAGAAGAGCGCGTTGAATTGGTCGGAATTCCATCATGGTCACCATTAAGAGTCACTAACTGTTTAGTCGGAAAGTTTCTATTCTGCAAATAAAAAAGAGCACACAAGGCGCTCTTTTTCAGGGGCACTTAGTTCATGCCGTATTTTTTCAGTTTCTTACGCAGCGTACCACGGTTGATACCTAACATGGTTGCGGCGCGAGTTTGATTACCGCGAGTGTACGTCATGACCTCTTCCAATAGCGGCGCTTCCAGCTCAGCGAGCACCAACTCGTACAATTCCTCAGGGTCGTGTCCGTCAAGTTGCTTAAGGAACGAGTTCATTGCTTGTTTTACTGAGTCACGCAGCGGTTTTGGCTGGGCGTTGTTACCAATCGTCGTGAAAGGTGAAACTCGGTCACGATTTCCATTTTGATCAAACATAGGTGCGCTCTATCTCTTCTTAGTTTACTGAGTTAAAAAACGTCGCCAAAGCGTCGAGTTGCTCGTTCGCTGACTCGATCGCCACAAACTGGCGGCGAAATACTGCTGCTGGTTGTTGCTGCTGTAAGTACCAACCAACGTGTTTACGGGCGATGCGAACACCGCTAAATTCGCCGTAGTGTTCATGTAGTCGTTGTACATGACGAATGACCACTTCGGTGATTTCAGCATTGTCCGGTTTCGCCAATTCCTGCCCGGTCTCCAGAAAATGGGCAATCTCTCTGAACAACCACGGATTACCCTGTGCGCCACGGCCTATCATCACCGCATCGGCGCCCGTGTAGTCCAGAACCTGCCGGGCTTTGGCAGGTGAAACAATGTCGCCATTAGCGACCACCGGTAGCGACACCGCCTGCTTCACGGCGCGGATAGTGTCGTACTCTGCTTCACCTTTATACATACAAGCGCGGGTGCGACCGTGAACAGCTAACGATTGAATGCCGGCTTGCTCAGCAAGCTGTGCGATTTCAATCGCGTTACGGTGGTCTGGATCCCAGCCTGTACGGATTTTCAATGTGACGGGAATCTCCACCGCAGCCACAACTGCGTGCAAAATTTCTTGCACCAGCTCTGGATACTGCATCAGTGCCGACCCTGCCATTTTCTTATTTACCTTTTTCGCCGGGCAACCCATATTGATGTCGATGATTTGTGCGCCGTTTGCAACATTGTGTTGCGCGGCTGCCGCCATCAACTCAGGTTCACACCCAGCGATTTGAACAGCAATAATACCCGGCTCGTTCGCATGCCCCATGCGCTTCTGCGATTTCTCGGTCTGCCAGACACGCGGATTACTCGAGAGCATTTCGGATACAGTCAGGCCCGCCCCCAACTCCTTACATAGTTGTCGGAAGGGTAGGTCTGTAACGCCTGCCATAGGCGCCAAGATAACTGGATTATCTAACTGATATGGTCCGATCCGCATCGGTTAAAAACTGCTCAACTCAAGGGTCGGAAATTTTAGGGAATTTGGCGGCGAAAGAAAAGGCTGTAATTTGTACAAAAGCCGCCTTTTTTGCACTTTTTACTCTTGACAATTGTGTGACATTCTACTGTTTACGCAGGGCGTGGAGCATGACCCACTCATCTTGCAGGCGCGGCTCGCTAAAGCTGAAGGTCGGCTCATAGGCCGCTTGTACCTGTTCGATCTGACGTTCCAGTATGCCGGACATGATCAGTTCACCTTGCGGACCGACATAGGCCTGAATGACATCTGCCAGTTCCTGCAGTGGACCGGCAAGGACATTTGCCATCACCACGTCTGCCGGCAATTCAGGCTGCTGGCTAGGCAGGTAAACTTCAAGCTTATCAGCTACACCGTTGCGCTCGGCATTCTCGCGGCTGGCAATCAGTGCCTGTTGGTCAATATCGATACCAATGGCGCGTTTCGCACCAAGCAGAAGGGCAGCGATAGCCAAAATACCAGAGCCACAACCGAAGTCGACCACGGTTTTACCCGTTAAGTCCTGACCGTCAAGCCAGGTCAGACATAATGCGGTCGTCGGATGGGTACCGGTACCAAAGGCCATACCTGGGTCAAGCATGATGTTGACCGCGTCTGGTTCTGGAATTTCCCGCCAGCTGGGGCAGACCCACAACCGTTCGCCAAAGCGGATCGGATGAAAGTTGTCCATCCACTCACGCTCCCAGTCTTTGTCTTCGAGCTGATCGGTTTTGTAATTAAAGCTGTCGTTGAAATAGCGCGACTTCTGCAAATTAGCCAGTACGGGTTTGAGATCTGTGGCAGCTGGGAAAAGCCCGGTCACCAGCGTCTCCTGCCAGTACAGCACTTCGCCAAGGGGCGGTTCAAAAATGGGGTTGTCTTGCGCATCCCGATAGGTAACCGCCAGTGCGCCGTTGCCTTGCAGCATGTCCCCGACTAAGGGGGCATGCTGCTCAGGCGCAGAGACCGTGAGTTGAATCCAGGGCATGGGCGTTAGTGACCACCCATACCAAGTTTCTTCTCCAGATAGTGGATGTTCGTTCCACCATGCTGGAAGTTCTCATCCGCCATAATGTCTTTCTGCAGCGGCACGTTGGTTTTGATACCTTCAATGATAAGTTCGCTCAACGCATTACGCATGCGCGCAATGGCAACGTCCCGATTCTCACCATAAGTGATGAGTTTGCCGATCATCGAATCATAATTTGGCGGCACCCGGTAGTCAGCATAGACATGTGAGTCCCAGCGCACCCCTAAACCGCCCGGAGGATGGAAACGGTTGATCAAGCCAGGTGAGGGTACAAAAGTGTCGGGGTCTTCAGCATTGATACGGCATTCTACCGCATGACCACGAATGACCACGTCTTCTTGTGAGAATGACATCGGGCGACCCGCTGCGATCCGCAATTGTTCTTTGATCAAGTCAATACCGGTGACCATTTCGGTGACCGGATGTTCGACCTGAATCCGGGTATTCATTTCGATGAAATAGAACTCACCGTTTTCATACAGGAACTCAAAGGTACCGGCACCGCGGTAACCGATTTCGATACAGGCTCTGGCACAGCGTTCGCCGATAAACTTGCGCATCTCCGGGGTGATGCCCGGCGCTGGTGCTTCCTCAACAACTTTCTGGTGACGACGCTGCATGGAGCAGTCGCGTTCCCCGAGGTAAACGGCATTGCCCTGACCGTCAGCCAATACCTGAATTTCGATATGGCGAGGGTTTTCCAGGAACTTCTCCATGTACACCATGGAATTGCCGAATGCGGCACCGGCTTCAGCTTTGGTGGTGCTGATAGCGCGCACCAGTTCGTCTTCTTTACGAACGACGCGCATACCACGCCCACCACCACCGCCGGCGGCTTTCACGATCACCGGATAACCAATGCGCTTAGCGACTTTCATGTTGGTCGCTTCATCGTCACCTAAGGGACCGCCTGAGCCAGGTACACAAGGTACACCGGCTTTTTTCATCGCTTCAATGGCGGAAACTTTGTCGCCCATCAAGCGAATGACATCCGCCGTTGGACCGACAAAAATAAAGCCTGAATTCTCGACCTGCTCTGCAAAATCAGCGTTCTCGGCTAAAAAGCCATAACCGGGGTGGATAGCCGCGGCATCGGTGATCTCAGCAGCGCTGATGATACGAGGAATGTTTAAATAACTTTCGTTGGCAGGGGCATTCCCGATACAAATCGATTCGTCAGCCAGCAATACATGCTTGAGGTTACGATCAATAGTGGAGTGCACCGCCACGGTTTTAATACCGAGCTCTTTACACGCACGCAATATGCGCAATGCAATTTCGCCACGGTTTGCAATGACAACCTTATCTAACATGATGATATCCCGAATTGATGCATTTACTCGATCACGAATAATGGCTGATCGAATTCTACTGGTTCGCCGTTTTCAACCAGGATCTGCTTGACCACGCCGCCTTTATCAGCTTCGATTTGGTTCATCATCTTCATTGCTTCAACGATGCAAAGGGTTTCACCCGCTTTCACCTGCTGGCCAACGGAGACGAAGTCGCTGGCGCCAGGCGCCGGTGCTGCGTAAAACGTACCTACCATTGGAGAGCGCACGATGTGGCCGGTAATTTCAGGCTCAGCAGCTTCGGCAGCAGGCGCTGCTGGAGCTGGTGCGGCAGGCGCCGGTGCAGCATGCTGTGGCATTGGTGCAGCATAGTGCATCGGTGCCGCCATTTGTTGGCTGCCGCCACGATGAATTCGTACTGATTCCTCGCCTTCTGTAATTTCTAATTCGGCGATGCCTGATTCTTCGACCAGTTCGATCAGCTTTTTAATTTTACGAATATCCATGATCTGTTATGACCCCATACTAAATTAAGTTAGTTAGATTGACGCTGTTGTAAGTTTGAGACTGCGGCTTGTAAGGCAAGTTCATAACCTTGCGCACCAAAACCACAGATAACGCCAACAGCTAATTCGGCAAGATAAGAGTGACGGCGGAACGCCTCGCGTGCATGAATATTAGACAGATGCACTTCAATAAACGGGAGGTTCACGCCAGCTAATGCATCGCGCAGCGCAATACTGGTATGGGTAAAAGCTGCGGGATTAATAATAATAAAATCAACTTTGCTGCCTGCAGCTTCGTGGATCCATTCCAGCAATTCATGCTCGGCGTTGGACTGTCTGCAATCAAGCGTAACACCCACCGCTTCTGCGTGGTGGCGCAGTCGGCCTTCAATGTGTGAAAGGGTCTCTGAACCATAAAGCTCTGGTTCACGCTGACCAAGCAGGTTCAGGTTAGGCCCGTTTAACAGCAATATTCTGTAGGTATCTTTTGTATTTTCTGCCATTTTTGCTGCGATCTGTTGCGAAGTTGTCTGGTTGTTGAAAAAGTAGGAGATCTTCTGCGGATCAGCAACTTTTTTCTACTGGTAACTTGGCATTATAGTGAATCTAAGTGAAAACGCAGCAAAATACTGGTCTTATCACCGAAGATCACGGCAACTCTTGAGCTTTCTCAAGCTCTTGCAGATGGTTCAGGAAGTCTTGCGCATCTAAATAGCCGGCAATCCGTGCTCCTTGTAACAGTTCACCATTGCGAAAGAACAGTATTGTGGGCAGGCCAAGTACCCGGTAACGCTGCAAAATTGCGTTATTATCTGCTGAGTTCGCTGTCACATCGGCTTGCAGCAAGATGGCATCGGCGAGTGCGTTCTGCACCTGGGGATTACTAAAGGTATAGCGCTCGAATTCTTTACAGGCGACACACCAGTCGGCATAAAGGTCGAGCATCACCAGCTGGTCTTCGCTGGCGCTGCTCACCTGTTGCTCAATAGTTGCGGCTGAGTCGACGCTGATAAAGGGTAACCGCTGGTGCTCCCCTTGCGGCCACCAGAGCACCAGCAGCCAGGCGGCAAGCACCAGCCACAGTGAACTTAGGGTAATACCAGCCAAGCCGTCACTGTCGCGCACTGTGCTCACGATCAGAAAGAGCGCACTCAGAGAAATGAACACGACCCATAGCCAGTCAGCAAGGTGCAGTGGCAGAAGACGTTCAATGAAGAGTACCGCCACCGCAAGCAAAATGATGCCAAAGGCGCGTTTGATGATGGTCATCCAGGCCCCCGCTTTAGGCAAGAGTTTGCCACCTGTGGTGCCGAACAGAATCAAGGGGATCCCCATGCCTATACTTAGCGCATACAGGACACTGGCGCCGACGACATAATCACCCGTCTGGGCAATAAACAGCAGTGCTCCCGACAGCGGCGCTGTGGTACACGGTGACGCGATTAAGCCGGACAGCGCGCCCATCACGAAGACACTGCGATGCGCTCCACCGCGCTGACGTTGACTGATTTGGTTCAGATAGTTTTGCCAGCTGCCGGGCAGTTGCAGGGTGTACACACCGAGCATGCTAAGCGCCAAGGCGACAAAAAGCACCGCCAGTACAATGAGTACCAGTGGATGCTGCAGCATTGCCTGAAAGCGCAGGCCAGCGAAGGCAACCACCACCCCGAGCAAAGAATAGGTAACCGCCATACCCTGTACATAGGCGAAGGATAAAGTGAACGCCCGGCGAGTAGAAAGCCGCTTTTGTGGGCCCATAATGATGGTCGACAGAATCGGATACATGGGCAGGACACAGGGCGTGAACGCAAGTCCAAGTCCGGCAAGCAGGAACAGGCCCAGCAGCCAAAGCAGGGGTTGCTCATTTAACTCATTGAATAGTCCGGAGGTGCTAAATTCCTGGCTATTGGCAGCCACTTGTTCAACGTTAATCGCGACAGCATCAGCGGTTTGCGAGGTCGCATCAGGAATCGCGCGTTCAACCGAGTCGGTGACTGCTGACAAGGGCAAGGTTTTACTGGTCGGCGGATAGCACAGGCCAGCATCAGCGCAGCCCTGATAAGTAACAGTGAAGGACTCCGCAGAGGTATTGGCCAATACCAGTGGTAGTGTGAGTTGCTGTCGGTAAATGATCGACTCACCGAAAAATTCATCATAATGAGACTCGCCCGCTGGATAGTCGACCGGCTGTGCTAGGGGCACCTGCTGATCAAAGCTAAAGCGGTGTTGATACAGGTAGTAGCCGTCAGCAATAGTAAATTGCAGGATCAGGCGCTTACCATCCTGGCGAAAATCAAATTGAAAGGCCTCATCAACGGGCAAAAACTGGGATTGGGCAAAAGGGTCTGAGCTATCGTTGGCAAAGTCCTGTGCAGCGGCGCTCTTTGGCGCGGCCGTCAAACTCAAAGCAAGCAGCGTGAATAACGCGAAAGCAGAAAAACGAGCGGTAGAAATAAGCGCTATCCAGCTGTGCGACATCAGGTTATTACCTCTTTTAACCAACTTAAGTACGCTTCGCTACCTGCAGTGACAGGTAACGCAATAAGTTCTGCAACATCATAAGGATGTGCTGCTTCGACCATAGCAATGAGCGCCTCGAGGTGCTGCTGCGATGTTTTTATCGCTAACATCACTTCTTCATCACTGTGTAAATGATCGTCCCACCAGTAGATTGACGTAGAAGGAGCGCCAATATTAACACAGGCTGCCAGGCGTGCCCGCAAAACCTTTTCTGCAATAGCTTTCGCCGTGCCCTTATCGGGACAGCTGCATAAGACAACTTGAAAGGATGTAGTCATAACGATTCCTTTATTCTTTTTTGCTTGGAAATCGGAAAAAAATTTTGTCTCAAGCCTTGTGTTCCGACTTGTGCCCCCCCATAACTGTGGCACGAACTTTTTAACAGCCCTTGGGATGAATCACAAGGGTAAGTTATCCATCCACAACCTAGGTGTAGGAGTTATCACAGATGAAACTTCGTCCTTTACATGATCGTGTGATCATTAAACGTTCAGAAGCAGAAACCAAGTCAGCAGGCGGTATCGTACTGACCGGCTCAGCTGCGGAAAAATCAACCCGTGGTGAAGTCGTTGCAGTAGGTAACGGTCGTATTCTGGACAACGGTGACGTGAAAGCGCTTGACGTAAAAGTCGGCGACAGCGTGTTGTTCAATGAAGGCTATGGCGTCAAAACCCAGAAAATTGATGGCGAAGAGTACCTGATCATGAGCGAGGCAGATATTCTCGCGATCGTTGAAGGTTAAGCTTCCCCTGGAAACAATTTCGAAAGAGGATAACGAATATGTCAGCTAAAGAAGTCAAATTTGGTAATACTGCCCGCCAACGTATGCTGAAAGGCGTGAACGTACTCGCCGACGCGGTCAAAGTCACATTGGGTCCAAAAGGCCGTAACGTTGTTTTAGAAAAATCCTTTGGCGCCCCTGTCATCACCAAAGATGGTGTGTCAGTAGCGAAAGAAATCGAGCTGGAAGACAAGTTCGAGAATATGGGCGCGCAGATGGTCAAAGAAGTTGCGTCTAAAGCGAATGACGAAGCGGGCGATGGTACGACCACCGCGACTGTACTTGCGCAATCCATTGTCAACGAAGGCTTGAAAGCTGTCGCTGCGGGTATGAACCCGATGGATCTGAAACGTGGTATCGATAAAGCCGTTATCAGCGCTGTTGAAGAGCTGAAAAAGCTGTCTCAGCCTTGCGACAACAACAAAGCTATCGCTCAGGTCGGTACTATTTCTGCAAACGCAGATAGCACCATCGGCGAAATCATTGCTAACGCAATGGAAAAAGTGGGTAACGAAGGCGTTATCACTGTTGAAGAAGGCCAGGCTTTACACGACGAACTCGATGTCGTTGAAGGTATGCAGTTCGACCGTGGCTACCTGTCGCCATACTTCATCAACAACCAGGAAAACGGCACTGTCGAACTCGATAGCCCCTATATCCTGTTAGTTGATAAGAAAATTTCAAACATCCGTGAGCTGTTGCCTACCCTTGAAGGCGTGGCGAAATCTGGCAAGCCGTTGTTGATCATCGCTGAAGATGTTGAAGGTGAAGCCTTAGCAACATTGGTTGTGAACAACATGCGCGGCATCGTTAAAGTGTCAGCTGTTAAAGCTCCTGGTTTCGGTGATCGTCGCAAAGCTATGTTACAAGACATCGCTGTGTTGACCGGCGGTACTGTGATTTCAGAAGAAATCGGCATGGAACTGGAAAAAGCACAGTTAGAAGACCTAGGTACCGCGAAGCGTGTTGTTATCAACAAAGATAACACCACCATTGTTGACGGTAACGGCGACGAAGCTGCCATCGAAGGCCGCGTGACTCAGATCAAACAGCAAATCGAAGAAACATCTTCAGATTACGACAAAGAGAAACTGCAAGAACGTCTGGCTAAATTAGCTGGCGGTGTTGCCGTCATCAAAGTCGGTGCTGCCACTGAGATGGAAATGAAAGAGAAGAAAGCGCGCGTTGAAGATGCTCTGCATGCGACTCGTGCAGCCGTTGAAGAAGGCGTGGTTCCTGGCGGTGGTGTTGCCCTGGTACGTGCAGCGAGCATGCTGGCTGACTTACGCGGTGACAACGAAGATCAGAACGTCGGTATCAAGCTGGCATTGCGCGCAATGGAATCACCATTACGTCAAATCGCAATGAACGCTGGTGCTGAAGGTTCAGTGGTTGCCAACAACGTGAAAAACGGTGAAGGCAACTACGGTTACAATGCCGGTAACGACACCTACGGCGACATGCTGGAAATGGGGATTCTGGATCCAACCAAAGTCACCCGTTCAGCGCTGCAGTTCGCAGCATCTGTTGCAGCTCTGATGATCACCACCGAAGCGATGGTTGCAGAGTTACCAAAAGATGAAGCCCCAGCCCCTGACATGGGTGGCATGGGCGGAATGGGCGGCATGATGTAAGCCCCCGCTTGATCTAGCGTTAACACGAAAACCTCGGCAGTTTTAAATTGCCGAGGTTTTTTATTGTCTGAACTTTGGGTGCTAGTGCTGACTTGAAAGGGGGTGTTGAATCTCGCCAAAATAGTGTTAAAAGCACTAATGAGCATAGTTTTTGTCCCGACCCAAAGAGTAAGCCTGTCATTAAATTATTGATTTAACATGATTAAATATTGTTGGCACTAGAATTGCTTTAGTTTTTGCAACCACTATTCGTGTAACCAAGAACCAAGGATTAATCATGAAAACTCTTATCGCAGCTGCGTTACTTCTTTCAACCACCAGTGCTTATGCACATAACTCATGCAACGCTGAAGTTGAGGGCGGACTTAAAATACAACAAGATTCGATTCAGTTTTTTGACCAAAAAGAAGCCTTGTTATATGAAATAAAGAACGACAAAAGCCTCTGGATAGATGGTAGTGCGGTACAACTTAGCCCAGCTCAACAGGCAGTCGTTACCGAATATTCAGCGCGGATTCATAACGTTGTTCCAGAAGTGAAAATGGTCGTTATTGAAGGTTTAAATTTAGCATCTGATGGCTTCAATATGGCGTTTAATGAGTTGCTAGGGGAAGGGAATACGGCCGCGGACGATTTGAATGAAAAACTAGCGACGATTCGCGCCGAAGTTGATGCCAAGTTTGCTAGCGACCAAGTTATTTACGTAAACCATAACGGCATCGAAGGCGATAACTTTTTGGGTAAAGAATTTGAGCAAGAACTTCAAGCTGCAGTCGAAGACACGGTGCAAAAAGCAATCGGTAGTATCCTCGTTGCAGTGGGCAAAGAAATGATATTTTCCGGTGGTGATAGCCAGGCATTTGAGAAACGTATGGAATCTTTTGGTGCTAAAGTTGAACAGGAAATGGAGTCGCGCGCTGAGCTGATTGAGGCAAAAGCTGATCAATTGTGTCAGTCATTTGCTCAAATCGACAATCTTGAAGAAGCATTAAAAGAACAAGTACAAGATGTGAGTCGCTTTGACTTATTTTCAGTCACAGTCAAGCAAGATTCGCATCACGATGACCAAGCATAAGTCGCGACGGATAGCTTTCTTTATTCATATTGTCACAACTAAAGCGTTGCGTGCATCTTATAGTAGAAGCAGGAATTAGGAGGTGCATGATGAAAAACTTTAATCGAATCACAACTGCATTAGTTGCGACTCTGCTGACGACGTCAGCTTTTGCTGCCGAAGTGAAAGTGAAGTGGGAAGGCGTTGATGATTACCGTGATATTGAAGCGGTGAGTGACATTCAGGAACGCTTTGAGAAACGAGTGATGGAGCGCCTGACAGCGCACTGGCAGGACCTTGGTGAGAAGCTGCCAGAGGATCATAAGTTGGCGATTACCATGACCGACTTGGATCTTGCTGGTCGCATCGAACCGACTTATGGTGTCGGCGGTAGTGGGCATGTAAGGGTTCTTGACAGCTTGTCGTTCCCCACCATGAGTTTTTCGTATAGCTACACTGATGCCAATGGTGAGGTGATTTCCTCGAATGAGGATGTGCGCCTTAAGGACTTAGGTGATGGTTCATCGACCCTGCGTAGCATACACGGTACCAGTAACGATAACCTGTATCGCGAAAAACGCCTGATGACCGAGTGGGTGCAACGGCAGTTTGATGTTCGCTAATTAAACCAGGGTCAGTTCCAGTGGTGTTTTGCTTGGCTCGCCTGCGATTTCACGGACCAGCCGCGGCACCAGGAAACCTGGTAACAATGCACGCAGTTGCGCTGCAATTGCGCAGGCATGGGCGTCAGTCACGGCAAAGTGGCTGGCGCCTTTTACTTTGTCGAGTTGGTGCAGATAGTACGGCAGCACGCGCGCAGCAAATAAGCGTTCACTCAGTTCTGCCAGAGTTGCGGCATCATCATTGATGTCGCGCAACAACACACTCTGATTGAGCACGGTAATGCCAGCATTCACCCAGGCCTGTAAACGTTCCTGCAGCTGCGGGGCGATTTCCCTCGGGTGGTTGGCATGAATCACCAAAATCGCTTGCAGGCGACTAGCGGCCAGTCGTTGCGCCAACGCATCAGTTAAGCGTTCGGGCAGCACTACGGGTAAGCGTGAATGGATACGTATGCGTAGCAACTGCGGTAGCTGCTCCAGCTCGTCCAGCAATCGGGTGAACTGCTCATCCGTTGCCAGCAGTGGGTCACCGCCGCTGACGATGACTTCATTAATGGCAGCGTCCTGACGAATGTAGTTAATGAGTTCCGCCCGTTGCTGTGGACCGAAATGATGATCGGCATAGGGAAAATGACGGCGAAAGCAATAGCGACAATTAATTGCGCAGCCGCCACGCAAGATGACCAGAACACGCGAACGATACTTGTGCAGCAGACCTGGCTGTGAACTCTGCTGCTCAGCCAGAGGGTCGGTGGTAAAACCGGCAGCCTCTTTATATTCATCCTGGTGTGGCATGACCTGCCGCAGCAAAGGGTCATCGCAATCTCCCGGCGTCATTAAGCTCACGAAATGGCGGGTAACTTGCAACGGAAAGAGTTCCCGTGCCGGGCTATGTGCAGCCACCCAATCCGCAGGCAGGCTTAGTGTTTCCGCAAGTTGTCTGGGGTCGCGAATCGACTGGGCAAGCGCCTGTTGCCAGGCCGGGCGAACCGCAATGGAAGCTGTGTCAGTCACAAAGCACTCTTAAAATTCGTTAGTTAGACGTATTATTTTACCTGAAAATAAAGTTGTTATGGTTTATTATTGCGCGCGAAATCGCTAAACCTGTTGGATGAAGAGGAAACTATGGCGAACTACAGCACGAACGAATTCAAGGCTGGATTGAAGATTATGCAAGATGGCGAGCCTTGTGCCATCGTGGAAAACGAAATGGTTAAGCCCGGCAAAGGTCAGGCATTTAACCGAGTGAGAATCCGCAAGTTGATTAGCGGCAAAGTTGTCGAGAAGACGTTCAAATCTGGTGACAGCGTTGAAGGTGCCGATGTTATCGATGTCGATCTTGCCTACCTTTATAATGATGGTGAGTTCTGGCATTTCATGAACAATGAAACCTTCGAGCAAATCGCTGCAGACGAAAAAGCTGTCGGCGATGCAGTGAAATGGTTGGTGGAGCAGGACGTTTGTACGCTAACGTTATGGAACGGCAACCCGATTTCAGTCGCACCACCTAATTTTGTCGAGCTGGAAATCACAGAAACAGATCCCGGCTTAAAAGGTGACACTGCTGGTACTGGAGGTAAACCTGCGACTCTGACTACTGGCGCAGTTGTGCGCGTACCATTGTTTGTGCAGATCGGTGAAGTGATAAAAGTCGATACACGCAGCGGTGAGTACGTTTCGCGCGTACAGAAATAGTAGCGTTAAGCTAAGTGATGCAGCGCTCAAACGCCTGGCAGCCTTCGGCAACGTTGGCAGTGCTGCGTGAACGCGCTGCATTATTAGCACGAATTCGAACCTTTTTCGCGCACCGTGAGGTTCTTGAAGTCGATACTCCCGTATTGGCTCATTATGGTGTCACCGACGTGCATTTAACGAATCTGCGCACGCACATCAGCGGTGAGCCGACACCTTACTTTCTGCAAACCTCGCCTGAATACGCCATGAAGCGGCTGCTCGCCGCAGGTAGTGGTAGCATCTATCAGTTAGGAAAAGTTTTTCGCGACGACGAAACAAGTTCACGGCATAACCCTGAATTTACCTTACTCGAATGGTACCGGGTTGGTTTCACCGCTGCACAACTCATGGATGAAATTTCACAGTTGTTGCAGGAGACGGTCGCGGCACCGCCCGCGCAAAAGGTGGGCTATCAGGAACTTATGATACAGCAGCTGGGTGTGGACCCGCTCGCTGACGATGCGGTTCCGCGCCTGCAGCAGGCGCTATCGGAACGGCCCGAGTTAACTGATCTGGTGAGCAAAGAAC
This sequence comes from Pseudidiomarina terrestris, assembly GCF_030466405.1. Classification (GTDB taxonomy): domain Bacteria; phylum Pseudomonadota; class Gammaproteobacteria; order Enterobacterales; family Alteromonadaceae; genus Pseudidiomarina; species Pseudidiomarina terrestris. The sequence continues at coordinate 395,341 of NZ_JAGGJF010000003.1, forward strand.
AGGATCGCGACACCTTATTGGATATCGCGATGGCGATGGTGATTGAGCCGGCGCTGGACCCTGCAATGCCAACCTTTGTCACTGACTACCCTGCTTCACAAGCCGCGCTGGCGCAGTTGAATGCAGAAGATCCGCGTACCGCCCATCGTTTTGAACTGTTTTATGGTGGTCTTGAACTGGCGAATGGGTATCAGGAACTGACCGATGCTGCAGAACAACAACAACGCTTTCAGCAGGATCGGCTGCGACGTCAGCACTTGCAACGTGATGACGCAGTGGCAGACCCACGGCTGCTGGCTGCGTTAGAACAGGGGCTACCTGACTGCGCAGGTGTTGCGCTGGGATTCGACCGCCTGTTAATGATTCATCTCGGTAGCCCCAGGATCAGCACGGTACTGCCGTTCGCGATCGATCGCGCTTAAGAAGATTTTTCCCCGCCACTTGCTGAAACTAGCGTGATGTTATAATATAACATTAATCCGAAACAGCAGCTGAAGACACTTCGTTATGACACAGCGATCACTAGACAGAACAGGTATGTGGGTAACCGCCGTGTGCGCGTTGCATTGCTTGTTGCTGCCTGTGATTCTGCCAATGCTGTCGTTGATTGGTCTTTCATTCATTGGTGAAGAGCTGCTCGAACGTGTGATTCTGGGCACCAGCATCGTGTTAGGTCTGGTGGCTTTGCTGATGGGCATGCGGCAACATCTGCGGGTGTACCCACTGTTGCTGTTAGTGGCCGGTGGTTTTATCTATTGGCATAAAGACAGCCTTGGTGAAGTGGGTGAGCCTGCCATTATTCTGCTCGGCGCCTCCTTAATCGTGCTGGCACATTGGGTGAACTTAAAGCTCACCCGCCAGGCTTCAAGTCTTCGCGCTAACGCTTTTCAATAATAACGCCCGCTTCAACGTGATGGGTGTAGGGAAACTGGTCGAACAAAGCGCATTTCACGACCTTGTGCGTAGACGATAGGCTCTCCAGGTTTTCCACCAACGTCTCTGGGTTGCATGAGATGTAAATAATCCTCTCATAGTTTCGCACCAGCTCAACAGTATCGGCATCAAGTCCGGCGCGTGGTGGGTCAACCAGTACCGTACGGCAGTCAAAACTCTCCAGTTCTGCTTCTTTCGCGCGCCGCGAGTCTTTTTCACCTTTCATAACGGCACTAAAATCTTCTGCAGACATGCGCACTACGGTGACATTGTCGATCGCATTCAGTTCACAGTTGTAGCGCGCTGAGGCCACCGAAACTTTACTGATTTCGGTCGCCAGGACACGGTTAAAGTTGCGCGCCAGAGGTAAGCTGAAGTTACCGTTACCACAATACAGTTCCAGCAGGTCATGATCCGTTGCTTGGGTTGCTGCCAGCGCCCATTCCACCATTGCCACATTTACTGCGGCATTTGGCTGCGTAAAGCTATTCTCGATTTGTTGGAATTGATAGTCTCTGCCGGCGATGGTCAGCTCTTCCACCACCCAGTCCTGTTCGATACAGATCTTTTGCTTGCGCGCACGACCAATCAGATGCACTTGTGCAAGGCCTTGCAGAGTCCGCCGTAGCAGTTGTGCTGCTTGTTCCCACTCCTCGTCAAGCTGACGATGGTAAAGCAGAGAAATTAACGCCTGTCCGCTGGTGGTGGTAAGAAACTCAACCTGAAATAGCTTAGTGCGAAGCACAGGCTGGCCTTTGATTTGTGTTATCAGTTCGGCCATCAGCGCATTGATAAGCTTGCTGCCGGCGGGAAAACTGTCCATGCGGATTTTTTCGCGGGTTTCTGGATCGAACATGATGTAGTAAAGGTCATCGCCCTCATGCCAGACGCGAAACTCTGCACGCATCCGGTAATGCAAAGCCGGCGACGCAAACACATCCAGCTCAGCGTCAGTATAAGGAGCCAACATACCTTGCAAGCGTTCTTGCTTGTCAGCTAACTGCTGCTGATAGTCTTCTGGCTGTACGGCTAAATGTGTCATGAAGATTCCTTGCGATTACGATGGCTTTAAGTGAGGCCGAATTGTAAACACTGGCGTGTAAAAGTCTAGTTTGCTGCTCACATCCTGTCTTTACAAAAAGCTTGCATCTGAGCATTGCTTAACCAGCTCAATTGTTTCATATTGTTAAAGCGCGCACGATAAAAAGTAGTAAAAGCGCGCTGAACGACAAGATTTCTAACAAGAATAATAAGGTGAACAACATGTCTAAGCATTTTGTAAAGCGCGGTAGTTTTGCCGTAGCAGCTCTCGCCCTTGCGGTAAGTAGCGCTGTTGCCCATGCAGGTAACGACAAAGAGCGTGTCATTATCCAATTTAAACCTGGCAGTCAGGCTAATGTAGAGAAAGCTGTTACTCGCGCTGGCGGTAACAAGCACGTCGATCTTGCTAAGTTCGACGCAATGGCAGTGAGTGTTCCTGCCGCGGCATTGAATGGCCTGCGGAACAATCCGAATATCGTTCTGGTTGAAGAAGATAGCCCTCGCCAATTGTTAAGCTCGCAATACGAGCCAGGCACACCTTACGGTATTGCTCAGGTGCAAGCAGACTTAGTTTCTGATGCAGGTGCCGGGAGTCGAAAAGTTTGTATTATCGACTCAGGCTACGATCTAGGTCACCCGGATCTACAAACATCAGGTGTTACCGGCCGTTTCGATAGTGGCTCGGGTAACTGGTATACCGACGAGAATGGCCATGGTACTCACGTTGCCGGAACCATTGCCGCACTTGCCAATGGTGATGGTGTGATAGGTGTGCTGCCAAACGCTAACCTGAACTTACATATTGTTAAAGTTTTCAGTGCCAGTGGTTGGAGCTATTCATCCTCTCTTATTGCCGCAGCAGATCAATGTGCAACTGAAGGTGCCCAAGTGATCAATATGAGCCTGGGTGGTTCGCGGGCGAACCGCACGGAAGAACGTGCTTTCCGTCAATTAAACGATGCCGGTGTGCTGAGCATTGCTGCTGCTGGTAACGATGGCAATACGCGTCACTCCTATCCTGCGTCTTACGATGCCGTTGTTTCTGTTGCTGCAATTGACAGCACTGAAACCATTGCTGCGTTCTCACAACAAACCGACCAGGTCGAACTGGCGGGTCCAGGTGTTGCTGTACTTTCTTCTGTGCCTCGTGGTACCGGTGAAAAGGTAGCGGTAACTGTGGCGGGTGCTGGTTATGATGCAAATGGTATGGATGGTTCGGCGCGTACCGAAGCTACCGGCAACCTGACGGACTGTGGAATTGGCGATCAAGCCTGTGCAGGTGCATCAGGTGCGGTGTGCTTAATTGAACGTGGTGCGATTTCCTTCACTGAGAAAGTACAAGCCTGTGAAGCAGGCGGTGGTGTCGGTGCTATTGTGTATAACAATGAACCTGGTCCACTGTTAGGTACGCTTGGTGAGTACAGTGCCTCGATCCCGGCGGTCGGTATTTCAGATACAGACGGCGCGGCGCTACTTTCACAGTTGGGCGCGAGCACAACAGTAAGCGTGGTGGATAGTGATTGGGCATTCTTTGATGGCACTTCGATGGCGACACCGCACGTTGCAGGTGTTGCAGCATTAGTATGGTCGCATCACACCAGCTGCACCAACAATGATATTCGTGCGGCCTTGCAGGCATCAGCGAAAGACCTCGGTGCTGCTGGACGCGATAACGCCTACGGCTTCGGTTTAGTGCAAACCAAAGCTGCCGTCGATTACCTGACCGCTAACGGTTGTGGTGGAAGCGGTGGTGATACCGGTGGTGACACTGGCGGTGATAAACCGGGTAAAGGTGGTGGTAAAGGCGGTCCAAAGAAATAAGCCAACCTAAGAACTAACAACCGGTTAAAAAGCTCGCTTTGTGCGGGCTTTTTTTATGCGCATTGAACAACAAACCAGCAGTCAGCATAAAAACATGCAAAAACTTGATTTAGGCGCTTGACGTGGCGACTTAAATCTCTAAAATGCGCTCCACGCTTGAGGCAGGCAACGAAGCCGCCGAAAGTAGCAG
>NZ_JAGGJF010000004.1 GCF_030466405.1 Pseudidiomarina terrestris
CTGGCGGCAATAGCGAAGTGGAACCACCTGATCCATTCCGAACTCAGTAGTGAAACGCTTCAGCGCCGATGGTAGTGTGGGGCTTCCCCATGTGAGAGTAGGACACCGCCAGGCTTTAATTATCGAAGAGCCCTCAGCTAACGCTGGGGGCTTTTTTTATGCCCGCCTTTTTATAGCAGATGTCTTACGGATCTAGCCTTTGGTAACTTTCGATCAAGACCGGCTATAGCTGTGTGAAACTCACCACTTTATAGTCTTTTCTCTCAATATCGACTTATCGCTATCTAAATAAATTCAATTAAAACAGCATGATAAATAACTGGCACGGTTCTTGTATTACTTTAGTAGCAACATCTTGAAGTGATACTTAATGGAGAACGTCATGGGAAACAAATCGACCTGGTTATGGGTCATTGCCGCAGTCATCGGCCTGGCCTTGTTCGGCGACGAGGTGCTTGGTCTGCTTGGTGCGATTATCGGGCTTATTGTAAGTATCGGTATCACCGGATTGGTTATGCTGGCGATTGCGATTGGTGCTTTTGCCTTAGTCGTCATGGTTGGCGGTAGCATCGCTGTTGCCCTAATTGTCTCAGCGGTTGCGCTGGTGGCGGTGCTATTCAGTTGGCTATGGCCTTACCTGTTATTACTGGGGATCCTGTACTTATTGGTTCGAAAACGCCCTAAAGCTGTGTAGACTAAAAGCCTGTCAAAACCAACCAGGGTAAACCAATGAAACAGCTCGTGGTATGTCTGGCACTGTTGCTTAGCAGTATTAGTGCCCAAGCAGAACAACTTAGCATCGACGATGCGTGGGTAAAACCCACAATTCCGGGGACAGAGAACGGTGCCGGCTATGTGGTGATCACCAATACCAGCGAAACAAGTATCACGCTTATTGGGGTGACCACGGAAGCGGCGCGGGCGGCAGAAGTGCATCAACATATCATGAGCGAAGACGGCATGATGAGGATGCGGCGTGTGCCCGAATTGGTGATCGGGCCTAAGGAAACGGTCACCTTTCAGCCAGGTGGCTACCACGTGATGTTTTTCGGTGTAAAATTTCCGTTTAAAGTCGGAGATGAGGTTGCTTTTCAGCTACAGTTCGCAGATGCTGACGCGTTAGAGGTGAACGCTGAAGTGCGTCCACTGTAGTCATCAGTAACTTTTTAGAACCGCAAGGAATACCGCTACATGGCTGATTTAAAGCTAACCAGAGTGTCGACCCTTTTAGTGTGCTGCCTGTTATCTGCACCCGTAGCTGCGGATACCGTTTTTGGTGTTTATGCAGGAGGTCAGTACTGGCAGACGGATACGTCCGGCTCCTTTGGCAGTAACAGCAATGCGCAGGAGTTCGACTTTGAGGATGAACAGCAAAAGAGCTATTACATAGCGTTTGAGCATCCCATCCCGATGTTTCCTAACCTTAAGGTGCGTCATAACGAGCTGGTCAGCTCCGGGCAGCAAACCTTAAGCCAGGACTTCAACTTCTTTGGTACCAACTTCAGCGCTGGCACGTCAGCTGCGTATCAAACGGATCTTACCCATACGGATTACACTTTTTATTACGAGCTGTTTGATAACGACTTACTGACGTTTGATTTAGGGCTAACGGCCAAGCGCGTAGAGGGTGAACTTGCCGTACAGAGTCAGCAACTCGTGGAACGTAGCGCCACTGATGGCTGGGTTCCGACATTATACAGTCAGCTTCGGGTCGGTATTCCGGCGACCCCGCTTACCTTTTATGGCACTGCCAACGCCGTCAGTATCGATGACTCAAAAATCGAAGATTACGACCTGGGTATCGAGTATCGGGTCATCGAAAACCTGGCGATTGATGTGAACCTGCAGCTGGGTTATCGGGCGTTCGCAATCGAGCTTGATGATTTGGATGGCGTCTACAGTAACTTAGATTACAAAGGCCCTTATCTGGGCCTTGAACTGCACTTCTAACCACCGTAAGGCGTTACCGTGGCCGCTTCAAGCTGGTAACCAACCACCGCCAGCTCGCCGTCGGCGCGTTCTACCTTAATCGTGCCTTCGACCCACACCGGGTTGAAGGCCTGTCGAATCGGATAGCCCTCTGGGTAAGTGACCAGCAAGACCTGATTCGGTGGCGGTGGTGGTACGTGGATACAAGCGCCCTCGTAAGGTACCAGCAAGAACTCTGTAACCTTGCTGTCTTCCGCCTGTAACTGCACGACAAATCCTGGAATGCGTACTTTCTGGCCATCCAGGGCTGCCACGACAGGGGCATTCAATTCAGGCTGACCCATGGCTTCAGGGTTCATGTCATAGTAAGCCTGACTGCGCACCGGTGGCGGCGTATAACCTTCCGGGATCAGATTCTTCCACTCCAACTCACGGTAATCACTGGCAGTTGCCGGATTTACCGAACTCACCGCAACTAATGCCATTGCCGCGATACTCAGAAACCAACTTTTCATCATAATTTCACCGTTAATCCATCTGCTAAAGCATTGCGATAGGCTCGCCATGCCGGATAAAAACTCAAAATGATCGCAGCGCCTATTATCGCTGCCAGCAAGTAGATCTCACGCAGGGTCAATACACTCGCAGTCACCTGGATACCTAAGGTGTTCTGTAAAGCGTCGGCACCAAAGATGAGTACCGCATAAAGCGCGGCGGTGCCCGCAGTTGCGCCGACAATAGTGACAGCGGCTGCTTCACAGACTAATAAACCAAGAATCGTCACCGGACCCGCACCAATAGAACGTAAGACCGCCATCTCGCGGCGGCGTTCCCGTAAACTGGCGAGCAATGTGGTGAGCATCCCCAACAGTCCCGTAATGACCACCAATACCGAGATTGTCATCAAGGCACGCTCAAACAAATTCAGGGTGCGCCAGAAGTTCTGTAGCGCCAGACCGGGCATGATGGCGGACAGTGCTTCCTCATCATAGGTATTAATGACACGCTGCAGGCGCAGGGCGTAGGCACGGTTTTCAAGACCCAGCAGTACAGCGCTTAAGGTGTAGACCGGTGGCGCTGAATGCTCATTCGCGCTTTCCTGTTGATGCTCGTGCGCGTGTTGTTCATGCGCATGCCCTTCAGCAGAATGTGTGGTCTCAACTTCCGTTGCTGGCAAGTAGTCGCCGTGCACCAACCCTTGTCCTTGCAGAGGGATGAAGACACCACGATCAATCGGTGTCCCAGTTCTGGCTAACACGCCAGCCACGGTAAACGGGTGCGCGTCATGATCACTAAAACTGATGTCCCCGGTACCGTGAGAAATGGTGAGGGGTTGGTTGATAGTTTTGCCGAGCTCTGCTGCGGCCTCGGCACCCAACACCGCGACAGTGAAGTTTGTATGGGTAGCGAAGTTGCCCCCGGACTGAAACTGTAACGATTGTTTGGAGCCATATTGGAAATGTTCAAACAATGCATCTGTGGTGGCAATAACCGGAAACCCCTGCACACTGTCGCCCATAGCCATGGGAATATGCCAGTCGACGCCAGGCAGCTGCTGTAGGTACTGATAACTATTCCAGTTCAGCGTATTAGACAAATTGCCGATATGAAATACGCTGCTCAGCAGAAGTTCGGTGGAGCCTGTGCGTGCGCCAACGATCAGATCAGTGCCGGAAATTGTGTTGGCGAAATTTTCCTGGGTCTGTACGCGAATACGTTCCACGCCAAGCAACAACAAGGTGCTCACCGCGATGGCGACCACCGTCAGCCAGACGCTGCCGCGACGATTCCACAGGCTCGCTAAGGCCAGTTTAAACATGGGCAGCTCCACTGGCCTGGTTCAGCTCGTGCAGCTCAATCGTGCGCGGGAAATGTGGCGCTAAGGTGGCGTCGTGGGTGACAAATAACAACGTGGTATCCTGCGCTTCGCAGGCTTCAAACAGGAGTCGGATAAAATCGTCACGATGAGCCTGATCAAGCGCCGAGGTTGGCTCGTCGGCAATGATTAAAGCTGGACTGCCTAACAGCGCTCTGGCTGCGGCAACGCGCTGTTGCTGGCCCACGCTCAATTGGTGCGCCGGCTGCTGTTGCTGTGAGCGGCTCAGACCGAGCCGATCCAGTAAGACTTCTGCGGCAGCCTCGATGCTATGTCCTTGCAAACGATGCCGGCGCGCAGGGGCAAACTGACAGGCAAGCGTGACGTTAGCGAGCGCTGACAGGTAAGGCAGCAAGTTGAATTGCTGAAAAATATAACCGATTTCATTGGCACGCAGCCGATCGCGCTGATGTTGGCTTAATTGCGCAAGGTCATGGCCAAGCACATTCACCTGACCTGCTGCAGTGGTATGGATGCCGGCAATCAAGCTGAGCAAGGTGGATTTACCACTGCCACTGGCGCCGCGAAGCAGAACTCGTTCGCCGCGGGCGAGGGAGAGATGCGGGATGCTCAGCAGGGCAGACTGAGCACCCGGCCAGCTAAACTCGAGTCGATTTAGCTCAACACAGGTGCTCATTCGACTTACTTAGCTTGTGCGCGTTCGAATGACGTCAGGATCTCGTCTTTGGCTTCGTTCACGTCGCCCCAGCCTTCAACCTTGACCCATTTGCCACTTTCCAGCTCTTTATAGCGCTCGAAGAAATGCGTAATTTGTGCTTTTAAAAGCTCTGGCAAGTCGCTGACGTCTTTAATGTGATCGTACTCTTTGCTCAGCTTGCTGATGGGCACTGCGACGACTTTCGCGTCTTCGCCAGCTTCGTCGGTCATCTTCAGGACGCCAACCGGGCGGCATTTGATCACAGATCCCGCTTGCAACGGATAAGGTGTCGGCACCAATACGTCAACAGGGTCACCATCCAAAGATAAGGTGTCGTTTACGAAGCCGTAGTTGCATGGGTAGAACATTGGCGTTGACATAAAACGGTCAACCCATAGCGTACCTGTGTCTTTATCGACTTCATATTTGATCGGGTCCGCATTGGCCGGGATCTCGATGATGACATTTACTTCTTCAGGCAAGTTTTTACCTGCACTCACATCACTTAAACTCATGATCGTTCCTGTTTAACAAATAATGGTGAAAAATAGGTGACTTATTATACGTCGGTTGTCGTCGAATGCGAATCTTGCAAATACTCTAAGCAGGTGCTTACTTCCTGCTCTGAACCCAAGATAACACTGACGCGTTGGTGAATATGTTCAGGTTGCACCTCAAGGATTCGTTGCTTTCCCGTATGGGCGATACCGCCCGCTTGTTCGACCAGCATCGCCATTGGGTTACCTTCGTACATGAGTCTTAACTTGAAGGGTTTGCCCGGCTTACGGCTATCGCCTGGATAGGTAAACAATCCGCCGCGGCACAGTACACGGTGCACGTCAGCAACCATGGCGGCAATCCAGCGCATATTGAAGTTTTTACAACGGGGTCCGGTCTCCCCTGCCAGCAAGTCGTCCACATAGCGCCGCATTTGCGGCTCCCAGTGGCGGTAATTTGACATATTGATGGCAAATTCACAGGTGCTTTTCGGGATCTCGATGTCGGTGTCGGTCAGCAGGAATTCGCCCACCTTCTGATCCAGAGTAAACATGCGTACGCCACGGCCGGTGGTGAACACCAGCATGGTTGACGGACCATAAAGAACATAGCCAGCGGCGACCTGATGGGTACCAGGTTGCAGGAACATGTCCTCACCGGTACGGCCGTCTTTCGGTGTGGGCATGATCGAGAAAATCGTGCCGACCAAACTGTTAATATCAATATTTGAGCTGCCATCAAGGGGATCGAAAGCCACCAGATACTCGCCCTCGGTCGTCCCTTCAACGATGCCTTCTTCTTCCTCAGAAGCCACTGCGCGAACGTGTGGATTCTCCAGTAAGATATCTTTCAGCAGCTGGTTGGCCAGCACATCCAGCATTTTCTGTGTTTCACCCTGAATGTTTTCGTCCAGAGTTGAACCCAGCACACCTGCTAACTCACCCTGATGGAGACGGAACGAAATTTCTTTAGCACAAATTTGTAGTGTATTTATGACTGAAAGAAGCTCTTCATCGACCTGATCACGGCGTAAAGTAGGTATTAAGCGTTGCATAACGTCCTCATATGGTGTGCTGCTCAAAATCGCGGCTAAGTTTACCGCAAAAAGAGGTAAAATGCCTGCAAGAATCTCCGTAAATTGCGCCTGCATGCTACACTAGCTCCCTTTTTATTATGCACAGCACTACGATGTAACCGTTGGACGAAATTATGCACATTCATATTCTTGGGGTTTGTGGCACCTTTATGGGCGGTATCGCCGCGCTGGCCAAGGCGATGGGCCACCATGTCACGGGCAGTGACGCAGCCGTCTATCCGCCGATGAGTGATCAACTGGCAGCGCTGGGGATTGACGTTTATCAGGGCTATGATCCAGGGCAGCTGGAGCCGCGTCCTGATCTGGTGATTATTGGTAATGTCCTCAGTCGTGGTAATCCGGCGGTTGAAGCGGTGCTTAATCAACGCATCGCGTATCGTTCCGGTGCCCAATGGCTGCACGATACTTTGCTGCAAGACAAATGGGTCCTGGCGGTAGCCGGTACCCATGGAAAAACAACCACGGCAAGTATGTTGGCCTGGATTCTGGCGCAGGCAGGCTACCAGCCAGGCTTTCTGGTCGGCGGCGTGCTGGCCAATTTTGGTTGTTCTGCACAACTCGGTGCCAGCGACTTCTTTGTAATAGAAGCGGATGAGTATGACACTGCGTTTTTCGACAAGCGTTCGAAGTTTGTCCATTACCAGCCGTCGACGCTGGTTTTAAACAACCTGGAATACGATCATGCGGATATTTTCCCGGATCTGGCCGCGATTCAGACCCAGTTCCATCATCTGATTCGCATTATTCCCGGTCACGGTAAGATTATTTATCCGGCCAACACCAGCAGCATCGAGCAAGTGTTAGAGCGCGGGTGCTGGAGCGAGCGCGCGACCCTGGCGCCGACGGTCGATAACATCCCTGCGGACTGGCATTACCAATTGGTTAACGCTGACGCGAGTCGTTTTATTGCCAGACATGGTGACACCGAGGCGACCGTGAACTGGGAGCTGGTAGGCGAGCATAATGCGGCGAATGCGGTGATGGCAATGGCCGCGGCCCACCATGTGGGAGTGCCTTTAGAGGTGTCTGCGCAGGCGCTGGGTGAATTTAAGAACACCAAACGGCGGCTGGAATTAGTGGGTACGCCGAACGGCATTGCGATTTACGATGATTTTGCCCATCATCCGACCGCCATCGCAACGACCCTCGCCGGTCTGCGGGCCAAGGTTGGCGATGCCCGGATTGTCGCGGTATTGGAGCCGCGTTCCAATACTATGAAACAAGGCATTCATGCCGACAAGCTGGATGCTGCGCTCGCGGTGGCCGATGCTTGCTTTATGCTTGAGCCCGAAGGGTTAGAATGGTCTATTGCCGAGTGCGTTCCAGCAGCGACTGTGGCAACGTCTGTCGATGAACTTGCCGCGCTGCTGGTGCGTACATTAGAGCCTGGTGATCAATTGCTGATCATGAGCAATGGTGGCTTCGGCGGCTTGCACCAGCGCTTGCTGCGCGAGCTTGAACCTCAACAAAACTAACGAAGGTGGTGTGATGAACGTTTCCAGTTCAGCAATAACCCTCGCGATCACGGGTGCCTCAGGTGCACCTTATGCGATGCGTTTGTTAGAATGCCTGTTGCAACAACAGCAACAGGTGCATTTGTTAATGTCGAGCGCAGCGCGAGTGGTGTTTGCGACGGAGCTTGACTGGCAACTGCCAGCAGCCCCACAAGCCATGGGGAACGCCCTACGCGAACGCTTTAAGGTGAGTGCCGAACAACTGCAGGTGTACGGCAAAGAGCAATGGTTTGCACCAGTGGCATCCGGCTCTGCTGCGCCCAAACGAATGCTGGTATGCCCCTGCTCAACAGGGACGCTTGCGGCGATCGCCAGTGGTGCCAGCGACAATCTGATTGAACGTGCCGCAGATGTGGTGATAAAGGAGCGCGGACAGCTTGTTCTGGTGCCGCGCGAGATGCCGCTTTCTGCGATACATCTTGAGAATATGCTGAAACTGGCGCGGTTAGGGGTCACCATCATGCCTGCCGCGCCAGGGTTTTACCATCAACCGCAGAGCATCGACGATTTAGTCGATTTTGTGGTGGCGCGGGTGCTTGATCACCTCGGGTTAGAGCAAACTTTGCAGCCTCGCTGGGGCTACGGAGAGGAGTCGTAATTCGACATGAAAGCTTTATCGATTAGTAATTTAAGAAAAACCTACAAAGGCGGATTCGAAGCCCTGAAAGGCATCGATCTGGATGTCGAGGAAGGTGACTTTTTTGCCTTGCTCGGTCCGAATGGGGCAGGCAAGTCGACCACCATTGGTATTATTTCATCGCTGGTCAACAAGAGCGCCGGTCAGGTGAGCGTGTTTGGCTACGATCTGGATACCCAGCTGGTCGACCTGAAGAAGCAGATCGGACTGGTGCCACAGGAATTTAATTTCAATCAGTTCGAGACCGTACGCCAAATCGTGGTGAATCAGGCCGGTTATTACGGCGTGCCACGGCAAGTGGCGCACGAACGCGCTGAGCATTACCTCAAGCAACTGGGTCTATGGGACAAACGTGATAACGCTGCCCGGATGCTATCAGGCGGGATGAAACGTCGTCTGATGATCGCCCGCGCACTTCTGCACGAACCTAAATTACTCATTCTGGATGAGCCTACCGCTGGCGTGGATATTGAATTGCGGCGCAGTATGTGGGATTACCTCATCGATATAAATAAACAAGGCATCACCATTATCCTCACCACGCATTACCTGGAAGAGGCAGAAACCTTGTGCCGTAACATCGCCATCATTGATCAGGGTAACATTGTAGAAAATACCTCAATCAAACGCTTATTGGCCACGCTGAACCGGGAAACCTTTGTACTGGATCTGAGCCGTGACGATGACACGCGGGTTGAGCCTGCTCTTGAGGGCTTTACCATGCGTCAGATGGACGACCATACAATAGAGGTCGATGTCGAGAAATCCCAAGGTCTGAACAAGGTTTTTGACCAGCTCAGCGCACAGAACATTAAAGTCTTATCGATGCGCAATAAGGCCAACCGCTTAGAAGAGCTGTTTGTCGATCTGGTTGAACGTGGACGTACAGAAAAATCAGCAGCGGGAGCCTAACATGATGACCACGTCTTATAATTTTACCGCGCTTAAAACCATCTGGATTAAAGAGTGTACGCGCTTCCTGCGCATCTGGGTGCAGACGTTGGTGCCACCGGCCATCACCATGACCCTGTATTTTGTCATTTTCGGTAGCATTGTCGGTGAGCGTATCGGTGACATGAGTGGCCGCCCCTACATGGAGTTCATCGTGCCCGGTCTGATCATGATGTCGGTGATCACCAACTCCTATTCGAACGTTGCATCATCTTTTTTCAGTGCTAAGTTTCAGCGCAATATTGAAGAGATGCTGGTTGCCCCCGTGTCCACGCCGGTGATTATTGCCGGCTATGTTGGCGGCGGTTTAGCGCGCGCTATGATCGTTGCGGTCATCGTTACGCTGGTCTCTTTTACCTTTGTTGAAAATGTCAGCATCAATCACGCGGGTATTCTGGTATTGACTGTGGTGTTGACCTCAACACTGTTTTCACTGGCGGGACTCATTAACGCGGTCTACGCCAAAACGTTCGATGATATCTCCATCGTACCGACCTTTATTCTGACCCCCTTAACCTATTTAGGCGGGGTGTTCTTCAGCATCAGCCTGCTGCCTGGCATCTGGGAAACCGTCGCCCGGGCTAACCCGGTTTTGTACATGGTGAATGCGTTCCGCTACGGCTTCCTTGGCGTGTCTGATGTCAGTATCAGCGTCGCGCTGAGTGTCATCATCGCTTTTAATCTGGTGTTTTTCGTGACGGCTTACACTTTGCTGCAACGTGGTATAGGGATCCGTTCGTGAGTGCCAAAGAATCGCGTCCAGTTACGACCAATCAGCACGGTAATCATGAGGATTTGACGCAGGTGGTGATGCGCCATCTGCGCTCACCATTTAAAAAGCCGATCCAGGAACATAACCGGGAGGCCTTTCAGCAAGCGGCGCAGGCGGTTGCCGAATGGCAGGGGCCGGTGATTTTGGACTCCTGCTGTGGTGTGGGTGAAAGCACGGCCAGGCTGGCGGAACAGCATCCGCAAGCACTGGTGATCGGGGTGGATAAATCGGCCCATCGCTTGCAGCGCCATGCCAATTATCAGACTGCCGAAGCAGGACAACGTTACTTGTTGGTGCGCGCCGATTTACAGGATTTCTGGCGCCTTGCGGTCGAGGCAAACTGGCAGCTCCAGCAGCATTATATTTTGTACCCCAATCCCTGGCCAAAAGCCTCGCATTTTAGCCGCAGATGGCATGGCAGTCCGGTCTGGCCCTACGTTTTGGGACTTGGCGGTGAGTTGATCATGCGCTCAAACTGGGTGACGTATCTGACGGAAGTGGCCAGTAGTCTGGCACTGGTCAACTGTTCTGCAACCTTGCAGCCGTTGCTGGCGCGCCATGAGCCTATTACGCCGTTTGAACGTAAATACCAGCGCAGTGGACAGCAACTGTGGCAATTAACTGCTACTCTGCCAGAGGACGGTCGCTATTTTTCTGCAATCGAGGCAGAATAATCGCCTGCTCATAACGAATAAGGGTTAACGCCTTGAGTGATCAAGTTTTTGCTGAAGTGAGTGAAGAAGCGTTATTGAAAATATTTACGCTTCCGGAAGCACCTGACTCGACCCTGGGTCGGATAGAAAAGGACTTATCAGAGAACCTGATGGGATTTCTCGGTGAGCACATTGTCGCTCGCGAAAAACCTCTGCATGAAATAGAAACCAATTTTTCGGCCAGTGAGGTTCCTGAGCAGCCACGCTATGTGTCTGACCATACGGAATTTTTGTTAGATAATCTCGTTGCTCACTCGGTGCACACATCATCACCTCGTTTTATCGGCCATATGACCTCGGCACTGCCTTATTTTCTGCTGCCGTTAGCGAAACTTATGGTGGGTCTCAATCAGAATCTGGTGAAGATCGAAACATCCAAGGCGTTCACTCCGCTCGAGCGTAATGTGCTGGGGATGTTGCACAACCTGGTTTACGACCGGGATAAGAGCTTTTATCAGCGCTGGATGCACAGTGCTCAGCACTCCTTAGGCGCTATGTGTTCCGGCGGGACCGTTGCCAACATTACCGCGTTATGGGTCGCCCGCAACGTCCTGCTGAAGCCAGCGCAAGGCTTTGCCGGAGTCGCTGCGGATGGTTTTGCGGCCGGGCTCAGTCACTACGGCTATAAACGGTTGACGGTGATGGTATCTGAGCGCGGGCATTACTCGCTGGCAAAAGCGGCAGATATTCTTGGTATTGGCCGTAACAACTTAATTGGTGTGGCCACCGATGATCATAACCGTATCCGCGTAGATAAGCTGCGCGAAGCTTGCGCACAAGTGGCTGCCGACGGCGGCAAAGTGCTGGCGATTGTCGGTGTCGCCGGCACCACGGAGACCGGGCATATCGATCCGCTCAGCGAGCTTGCCGATTACGCCGAAGAAATCGGCGCACACTTTCATGTCGACGCCGCCTGGGGTGGTGCCACCTTGATGTCAAAGCAACACCGACACTTGCTTGCTGGTATCGAGCGGGCCGACAGTGTCACCATCGACGCACACAAACAAATGTACGTGCCTATGGGCGCTGGCATGGTGCTCTTCAAAGAGCCCGGCATGGTGCGGGCCATCGAGCATCACGCTGAGTATGTTATTCGCCACGGTTCGAAAGATTTGGGGGCGCACACCATGGAAGGCTCTCGTCCGGGCATGGCGATGCTGGTGTATTCTGCCATGCATGTGATGGGCCGGCGCGGTTACGAATTACTAATCAACAAAAGCATTGAGCAGGCGAAACAGTTCGCGCAACTGATTCGGGCGCAGGATGACTTTGAAGTCATCACTGATCCACAGCTGTGCCTGCTGACTTACCGGTTCGTGCCGAAAGCGGTGAAAGCAATTCTGCAGCAGGCGACAGCAGAGCAGATCCGGCGCTTAAATCCTCATTTAAATGCCATCACACGCTTTATTCAAAAGCGGCAACGTGAGACAGGGCGCTCCTTCGTGTCACGGACCAAGCTTACCCCAGCACACTATTATCGTGAGCCGACCGTAGTCTTTCGGGTGGTACTCGCCAATCCGCTAACGACCCAGGAAATGCTTGCGGAAGTATTGCAAGAGCAACGGGAAATTGCTGAGCAGGCCTTGGGACTGCGGGGCGCACTGCACACAGAAATGCGCGAGCTGGGCCTGCTGTCGCGACATTAAGCGTCGCGGGAAAACTGCAGATTATCAATCAGGCGGGTGCGGCCAAGAAATGCAGCGACCAGTACCACCAGATCTTTATCCGTGGCGTTCGCCGGTTGCAAATCCGCCTGCCGGCGAAGTTCCAGATAATCCATACGGAAACCGCTTTCCTGCAAGGCAATACGAGCTTCGGCGAGCGCCTGTTCCGCATCGATCTTGTCATGTTGAATGGCATGCGCAACAGTCTTTAGCACCTGGTACAAAATGGGTGCGAGGCGGCGTTCGGATGAGGACAGGTAGCCGTTGCGGGAACTTAATGCCAGGCCATCAATGGCACGCTCAGTCGGCATGCCGATAATTTCTACCGGAAAGCTTAAATCCTGTGCCATTAACCGAATGACCTGCAGTTGCTGGTAGTCCTTCTCACCGAACACTGCGTGGTCTGGCTGGACCATATTAAACAGCTTGGCAACCACAGTAGCGACGCCGCGAAAGTGACCGGGACGGCTGGCGCCGCAAAGGATGTCAGCGATTTTTGGAACTTCAATCGAGGTTTGTGCTTCCAGACCGCGCGGATAGACGTCAGTCACTTGCGGCGCAAACACCGCTTGTACGCCACGTTCGGCCAGAGCCTGGCAGTCAGCGTCGAGGGTACGGGGATAGCTATCAAGATCTTCATTGGCACCAAATTGCATCGGATTGACGAAAATGCTGACAATCACCTGGTCGGCATGCTGTTGCGCTAAGTCGACCAGTTTCAGATGGCCTTCATGCAGATTGCCCATCGTCGGTACCAGCCCCAGCGTTCCCTGTTGTTGGCGATGCCATGCTCTCAATTCCTCTAAGCTTTTTAATAACCGCATCGCTTAACCCTTAAAACTATGCTCAGGACCGGGGAAGCTACCGTCCTTGACTTGCTGCACATACAATTCAACTGCTGCTGTAAGATTACCGGCTTCAGCCAGGAAATCTTTCACAAATTTGGGCAGGTACTCACTGTTGAGGCCAATCATGTCATGCATGACCAGGATCTGGCCATCACACTCGGGGCCGGCGCCTATGCCAATGGTTGGAATGCTGAGTTTTTCGGTAATACGTTTGGCCAGCGAGCTCGGCACACATTCAAGTACCAGCATCTGTGCACCAGCTTCCTGTAGTGCCAGCGCCTGGCGGACTGTATTATCGGCCGCGCTGGCGTCTTTACCCTGCACTTTGTAGCCGCCGAGTACGTTAACTGATTGCGGCATTAACCCCAGGTGGGCACAGACGGGGACACTACGCTCGACCAGCTTATGGATAGTTTCGAGCAACCAGTCACCCCCTTCCAGCTTGACCATATTCGCGCCTGCACGCATCAGCTTGGCAGCTTCCAGACACGCTTGTTCGGGCGTGGCATAACTCATGAATGGCATATCGGCGATGACAAACGCCTCGGGTGCGCCGTTGCGCACTGCCTGGGTATGGTAAGCGACATTTTCGGTCGTCACCGGCAAGGTGCTGGAGGCTCCGAGGATGGTATTGCCAAGTGAGTCACCGACCAGCATAAAATCGACACCGCATTGCGCAAACAGCTTTGCAAAAGAGGCATCGTAAGCGGTCAGGGACGTGATTTTGTCGCCCTCGGCTTTCATTTTAGCGAGTTTAGCAATGGTAGTTGCGGCCATGATGAGTCCTTAACGCCGGGCAAAAGAGATGTTGATTGTATCAGGTAATTTTTATCAGGTCATGACTGGCCATGGAAGCACGCAGCTCGGAGACGGGACGACCATCCGGTAACCTCAGTTCAGGTGCGATTTCCGCCAGCGGCAGTACCACAAAGTCACGTTCGGCAAGCCCAGGATGGGGAACTTGCAGGCGTTCATGCTGTAGGGTGACATCGTTGTAAAGCAGCAGATCAAGGTCTAGTGTGCGAGCGCCCCAGCGGCGACCGCGCACACGACCGAATTGGCTTTCCAGCTGTTGCAGGTAATCCAGTAACGCAAGTGGTGCCAGGTCCGTCTCGGCGTAAAACACGGCGTTGACGTAGTCGGGCTGATCCTGCGGGCCCATAGGTTTGCTGCGATAGAAACTCGAGCAGCGAATAGCGCTTAATTCAGGCTGCACGCGCAAGTGCTCGAGCAGACGTTGCAGAGTTGTCACTGGGTCACCAAGGTTAGCGCCCAGAGCAATGTAGACCTGGCTCATGAGCTTGATGAACTGCCTGGCTTCTTACGTCGCCGGCCGCCGCGACGACCGCGGCGTTTAGCAGGGCGCACTTCGTCGCTGGCAGGTGCAGCTGGCGTGTGCTCCTGCTGTTTGGTCCAGAACTGTGCCAGTTCGTTGAGTTTCTTTTGCTCAAGCGGCGTAGCGGTAGCCGCGCGCAACAACAGGAAATCATAGGCCGCGCGAAAGCGAGGGTGGCCCAACAGCGATTTGACGCGTTTCCCTTTGGCGCGTTCCAGACGTTGCTGTAACTGCCAGATCTCACGGGCGGGAATAGTAAATCGTTTCGGCACTGCAATACTTTGCATCTGGCGGCCAATGACGTCTGCCGCGGCGATGTTCATGGCATCGACTGGTGGCAGTCCGCTCTCAAACATGAGCTCTTCCATGCGCGCCTGCAATGGCCACCACAGCAATGCTGCGAATAGATAAGCAGGGGTAATGCTGAGTCCTTTGGCCAGACGCGCATCGGTATCCGCGAAGGTCTGACGCAGCATCTGATAGGGCGATTCTTCAGGTGCTTTTAAGTAGTTTTTGAGTTGCGGGAATAGCTGCTGAAACAGGTGATAGTCGCTAAGCATTTCGAAATTTGCCAGCGCCTTACCGGCGGTAAATAACTTCAGCGACTCTTCAAACAGTCGCGCCGCAGGAATGTTTTGCAGAAGTGCCGCATGCTGACGAATAGGGTCGGCAACACTGGCATCCATGCGCATGGATAATTTGGTGGCAAAGCGAATGGCGCGCAACATTCGTACCGGATCTTCCCGGTAACGGGTCTCGGCATCGCCAATCATGCGCAATACACCGTTTTCAATGTCACGCACGCCGTTGGCGAAATCGTGAATTGAGAAGTCGGCGATATTGTAATACAGAGCATTCACGGTGAAGTCACGGCGTTGCGCGTCTTCCTCTATGCTGCCGTAGACATTGTCGCGCAGCAGCATCCCTTCGTTATCACTCTTGGCGTGTTTTTGCGCTTGTGCGTTTTCTTCGCTGTCGCTGTGGTGGCCGCGGAAGGTTGCTACTTCGATGATTTCACGGCCAAACATAATATGGGCCAGACGAAAGCGGCGGCCGACTAAGCGGCAATTACGGAATAACTTTTGCACTTCTTCAGGCTTGGCACTGGTAGCGACGTCGAAGTCTTTGGGTTGGATGCCAAGCAGTAAGTCACGGACGCAACCGCCGACTAAGAAGGCTTCATAACCCGCATTGTGCAGCCGGTACAGCACCTTTAAAGCAGGCTCGGCAATATCTTTGCGCGAAACCGGATGCTGATCGCGAGGTATAACCAAAGGTTTCGCGAGTATATTGCGAGGTAAGTCCGAACTGGGTTCGGCTTGCCGCATCGCTTTCTTGGCGAGGGCTTTGATGCGTTTGATAATAGTTTTGTCTCCCTAATCAAACCTTTGGTGTAGTGCAATGTGCGTATTGTAGCCGTTACTGAAGCTTCAGGAAAGGTACTTTAGCCGCCATGCTATGGTTGCTTGTTGTAGTAACTCAGCAGGCGACGCATCAGCTGCTATGTCGGTCAGGCCTAAAAATTCAAAGGCGCGCAGCAGTTGCGCTGGCACCTGGTCTGCACGCAGGGCTGGCGCGTGGTTCTGTTTACTCAGTTTGCGACCGTCCGGATCAAGCGCTAAGGGGACATGCGCAAGCCGGGGGCGACGCTCGCTGAGCTGTTGCCAGAGGGCAAGTTGCCAGCTGGATGCGGTCATCAGGTCGGCACCACGAACAATATCGGTTACGCCTTGTTGATGGTCATCAACGACCACTGCCAGTTGATAGGTATAGAGCTGGTCGCGACGATACAAAAGGAAGTCTTCGCGCGCAAATACCGGCTCCAGCTGGACGTCACCCTGAATACGGTCATGGAACTGCAGGCTGGGCTGGTCATTACGGAAACGCTCGGCGCTGCCTGCGGCAGGTCGTTGACGGCTGCGGCAGTAGCCAGTGTAGTGGGCGCCACGCGCTTTAATTTGTTTACGGGTGCAGGTGCAGTAATAAGTCAGGCTTTGCGCACGAAGTGTTTCGAGAGCTTGCTGATAAGCGGCATCGCGCTGCGACTGATACCAGATCTCGCCATCCCACAGCAGGCCATGCTGTTCCAACTGGCGTAAAATGGTGTCGCTGGCACCAGCGACTGCACGGGGTTTATCGACATCTTCGATACGCACCAGCCAGCGTCCGTCATGGGCTTTGGCGTCGAGGTAACTTGCAACTGCAGCGACTAAAGAACCAAAATGAAGAGGCCCCGACGGGGTCGGGGCAAAGCGTCCGCAATACGGGAGGCCGGTCGCCATATCAGGCGCCAGTCATTTGCTTCTCTTTGATTTCCGCGAGGGTTTTGCAGTCCACGCAGAGATCGGCGGTAGGGCGCGCTTCAAGTCGGCGAATACCAATTTCGATGCCACAGGAATCACAGAAACCAAAATCGTCGGCTTCAATTTTCTGTAGTGTCTTTTCAATCTTTTTAATCAGCTTACGCTCGCGGTCACGGGTGCGTAACTCAATACTGAATTCTTCTTCCTGTGCAGCACGGTCGACCGGGTCAGGAAAGTTCGCCGCTTCATCTTTCATGTGATGCACGGTGCGATCCACTTCCTCACGCAGCTGGTTGCGCCATACTTCCAGAATTTTACGGAAGTGGTCGCGCTGCTTTTCGTTCATATATTCTTCGTTTGGCTTTTCCTGATAAGGCTCTAAGCCAGCTTGTGCCAGAATGCCATGGGCTTTTTTGGGCGTTCCTTGAGGCATTGTGGATCTCCTGTATGAGATGATTCGTCAAAAAAGGTCGGTACATATACCAGAAAGCCAACCCCTGCGCAATTTTATTTGCTCGGAAGTTCGCCAATGGCGCGGATACCCTGTGGCGTGATATCGGTCTGTAATGCATAGAATTCAACCCCTGACTGCTTTGCTTTGTGGGTTAATTCAGCGTAAGCAGGATCGCAGTGGGCCGCGGCTTGTACACTCTTCACATCGCCATGAAGCACACAGTAGACTACCGCTGCCCGGTGTCCGTCGCGGCACATATCTATTAAACTCAGTAAGTGTTCACTTGCTCGCTTGCTAACGGTATCCGGGAAGTAGCCTTGTCGCTGTTCAGCCAGGGTGACGCTTTTCACTTCAATGAACACCTGCTGCCCCTGAGCGTCCCGGGCCAGCCAGTCAATTCTGCGGTTATCGTAACCGTAACGCTGTTCGGCACGCAGCTCCTGCAGCGGGCCAAGGGACTTCAGTAAGCCTAGCTGTAAAGCCTCCCCGACGACGGTATTGGCGCGCTGGGTGTTGACACAAATACCGGCACCGCTGGAGGTTTCGGCAAGTTCCCAGGTGTAGCGGTATTTGCGTTTGCTGTTATTGGAGTCGCTTAACCAGACCCGCATTCCCGGTTCAGCACAGCCAGTCATGGCCCCGGTATTCGGACAATGGACTGTTAAGGGGGTTTCCGCTGCAGCGTACTCAGGCCAGTCCGGATGATAGACATCGGCCAGAAAGCGCTTGTACCTGCGCACTAAAAAAGCCTCGCGTAAAGGGTTGTCAAACTGCATTGCCAGCCTCATATACTTTGCATAGGATATACTCAAATTGATTCGCAACCTTAATGGGAGCTGTAAAGCATGTCTACTGCATTAGCTGTATTTATTGTTCAACAAGAGTTTTCAGACGCTGCGTGGAAAAAGAGCGCCGCGGTCATCATGGGTGAAAAGGGCGCAACCATCTACGTCGGTAGCGACGAAGCGGAAAACTTACGCAAAGTTCAAAAAGCAGGACGTCAGCTTGACTCACTGGGCGTGAGCAAAGTCAAACTGGCCGGCGATGACTGGGATTTTGAGCGGCAATGGGCATTCGCTAACGGCTATACCGACACCCGCAGTACCAACTCCATCGAGTTTGCGGGTGATGCACAAACCTTAACCTCGATGCGTGAGCTGGTGAACTGGTCGCGCGAGCTGACCAACTTACCTCCGGCAGATATTTACCCGGAGTCACTGGCTAAGCGCGTCTCCGAAAAGCTTGAAGCCATTGCCCCTGAGCACGTCAGCAGCCGGGTCATCTCCGGCGATGAACTGCTGGATGAAGGCTGGGTGGGTATTCACACCGTGGGTCGTGCCAGTAAGCATAAGCCTTGTATGTTGATTGTGGACTATAACCCGAGTCAGCAAGACAGTGCCCCTGTTGATGCGGTGCTGGTCGGTAAGGGCATTACCTTTGACTCCGGTGGTTACAGCATTAAATCCAGTGAAGGCATGCTGGCGATGAAGTGTGACATGGGTGGTGCGGCCACGGTTGCTGGTGCTTTAGGGCTGGCGATACAGCAAGGCCTGCAAAAGCGGGTGCAGCTGGTACTTTGCTGTGCCGAGAACCTGATTGATGGCACCGCCTACAAGCTAGGGGATGTGATCACCTATAAAAATGGCACGACCGTGGAAGTCGTCAATACCGATGCTGAAGGCCGTCTGGTGCTGGCTGATGGCCTGCAATACGCGGGCGAGGTCAATGCTAAGCTGGTGCTGGATGCTGCCACCTTGACGGGTGCCGCTCAGATGGCGGTAGGTAATGAATACAACGCACTCTTTAGTGTCGACGATGAACTTGCCAATAAAGCTCTTGCAACGGCGGCGCAACAGCGGGAAAACCTCTGGCGGTTGCCGCTGAACCGCTGGCATAAGGAGAATACCCCGTCCGCCTTCGCCGATTGCGCGAACAGCCGACCACAGAAAGGCGGCGGCGCTGCTGGCGCAAGTAATGCTGCGGGCTTCCTGCTGCGCTTTGCGCCAAATGAAGGTAAAGGCTGGCTGCATTTTGACATTGCCGGAGCTTATCAAAACAATGCCAATGCAATGTGGGCAACAGGTGCGACCGCGCTTGGTGTGCGGACCATCGCTGCCTTGCTTAACGACTAAGTGAGCGGCCCGCAAGAACTACCTGTCGCTGCGCTGGTTCCTGAGGTTCTGGCGCAGCTTAAAGGTAGCAAACTTGTCTTGCAGGCGCCGCCCGGCGCCGGCAAATCTACCTACTTACCTTTAGCTTTACTGCAACAGGGCGACTGGCAAGGCCGGCGCATTCTGCTGCTGCAACCGCGGCGCCTGGCGGCGGTTGCCATTGCCCACTATCTGGCCGAGCAGCTGGGTGAATCTGTTGGCCAGCGCGTCGGCTATCACGTCCGTGGCGAGCGCCGCGCGCAGGCGAACACCCAGCTGATGGTGATCACTGAAGGTATTTTCGTACAATACCTGCAACAGGATCCCGAGCTCAGTGATGTTGCTGTGGTGCTTTTTGACGAGTTCCATGAGCGTAACTTATTCAGTGACTTAGGGCTGGCGATGTTGCTCGAAGCCTTGCCTTTAAGGCCAGACCTGGGCGTTCTGATCATGTCTGCAACGCTGCCGGCTGAGACCATTGCCAGCTGGCTGGGTGAGGATGCCAGAGTCTTGCAAAGTGCCGGACGACAGCATCCTATCAGCGTGCATTATCGCCCGCCAAAGGTCGCTAACGACTGGTTACAGCATAGTGTGCAGGTGATTAGCGAGGCACTGCAGAGCGCCGCGCAAGGCGTACTGGTGTTCCTGCCCGGCTGGCGCGAAATCCAGCAGTTACAGCAACGCTTGCAGCTGCCAGCCGAGGTACTGCCCTTGCACCGGCAATTGCCCTTAGCGGCGCAACGCGCAGCACTTGGTGAACTCCCTGAAGGTCAAAAGAAAGTTGTGCTAGCCACCAATATCGCCGAAACCAGCCTGACCATTCCCGGCATCGACGTGGTGGTCGACAGTGGCCGTGAGCGGCGCTCGGTGTTTCATCCGCGGCATGGCGTCAGCCGTCTGCAGACACAGCGGATCAGTAAGGCCGCGGCAACTCAACGCGCCGGCCGCGCAGGGCGGCTTGGTCCTGGTCAATGTTTTCGTTTATGGAGCCAGAATGAAGAACACAGTATGCGCGACTACGATGAGCCGGCGCTGCTGACCGACGACCTGAGTGGTGCCGCACTGGAAGCAAAACGCTGGGGCACTGAGCTGTCCGAGATGCAGTTTCTGTCGCCGGCAAACCCTGTGCATGTGGAGGTCGCGCAACAGCACTTGCAGGCGCTCGGTGTCATTGATGGCACTTTGCATTTGACCGCACTTGGGAAACGCGTCGCTGAGTATGGTGCGGAGCCACGCCTGGCCAGGATCGCCGTCGCCGTTGAGCAGGCTTCTGCGGAGCAACGCGGTGCGGCAGCATTAGTGCTGGCGCAGCTTGAACAGCCGCCACGGCAACCGGAACAGTTCCCGTTAACCGCAAACCAGTTGCAGGGCGAGGCACGCAAACGCTGGCAATTCTGGTGTCAGAAGTTGCGGGTCAAACCCGTAGTGACCCAGGTTGCTGCGCCACTTGCCGCAGAGCTTGCGCTGTGGGGCTTTGCCGATCGGATCGCCCAGTGTCGTGGTGAAGCCGGTACTCATTATCGTCTTGCCTACGGTGGCGGTGCACGCTTTCATCATGGCGATCATCGTGTTGGAGGAGAGTGGCTGCTGGTGTTAACCATGAACTTCAGTGAAGCTCAGGCAGATGCCATTATTGGCTGTGTGCTACCGCTGGCTGAGAGCGATTTTCGGCATCCGGCCCTGACCCTGGCGTGGCAGCAGGAGCTGCGCTTGAGCGGGCCCCGGCAGCGTTTTGAGGTGGTCGAGGTACAACGCCTGGGCGTGTTAACCGTAGCGCAGCGTGCTGCACAAACTCAACCGACCCACGACGAGCGCGTACAACTACTGGTGGATTACGTGCAGCAACAGCCGTCTGCTGCGCTGGACTGGGACTCCGCGGCCAGTTTATTGGCGCGCCTCAGATTAGCGCAGCGTTATTTGCCGGAGAGCGAACACGGCCACTGGCCCGATTTCGAGCAGCGTCCATTACTGGCTGAGCTGGCGCACTGGGCCGCACCTTATTGGCAGAACATTAAGGATCTCGAGCAGCTGCGACTCTGGTCGCCACAGGCCGCCTTAAAGGCGCGGCTCAGCTATCAGCAGGAACAACTGTTAGAGCATCTTTGTCCACAGTACTGGCACGCTCCCAGTGGCCATCGCCACGCCATCGACTATACCAGTACACCGCCGAAAGTAGCGCTAAAGCTGCAAGAGGTGTTTGGCACGCCAGCATCCCCCGCCCTGTGTCAGGGCAAGGTTACACTCATGCTCGAGTTACTTTCACCCGCGGGCCGGCCGTTGCAGCGTACCAGTGATCTGGCAAGCTTTTGGCAAAACTCCTATCAGCAGGTGAAAAAAGAAATGAAAGGCCGCTATCCCAAGCATCCCTGGCCCGACGATCCGGTGCAGGCGCAAGCGACGCGCAAAACCAAAAAGTTTCTGCAGAACAACGAATAAGATGAGCACGACGGATTTGTGTACAACGCCGCGGCAGGCGGGCTGAGCAGGATAAAGGTGCAGATTAAATTTAATGAAAATTCTCGCGAAAAGGGTACACATCAACAAAAACCAAAGTATCCTAGTGGGTCTCTGATAACAGAAGACGGATGCTGATGCGCTTTTTGCTAGTGACTCTGGCCAAGCTCGCCCTTGTGGTGCTGATTACGCTTGGCTTTTATGCCATATACCTCGACAGCTCGCTGACCAAACGCTTCGCCAGCGAGCGTTATCAGGCTTCAGCTATTGTTTATGCGCGGCCCCTGACCCTGGAGCCCACCGCACCATTGCGTATGTCGCAGGTGCTGGCAGAATTAACCCAATTACGCTATCAGCAAAGTGCCACCACTGCTGCGAGCGGCAGTTACCGTCGCTCAGGCGATCAGCTGGAAATCCACCGCCGCCCCTTTGATTTTGCCAGCGGCCCGGCAATGGCACAAAAGGTTCGTGTCAGTTTTGCCAATGGCCGGGTGGCAAGTCTACGCAGCCTGCCAGACGGGCGCATGTTAAGCCAATTTCAGCTGGATCCCTTAGTGCTTGGACAGGTCACCGGTGACCAAGGCGAGGACCGCCTGCTGGTGGGGCTTGAACGCGTGCCAAACTTGCTCATAGAAACCTTATTGCTGGTTGAAGATCGTGACTTTTACCATCACGCCGGGGTCTCCCTAAGCTCCATTGGACGTGCGGCACTGGCCAACCTTGCGGCAATGGAAACCGTACAAGGTGGCAGCACCCTGACCCAGCAGCTAGTGAAGAACCTTTATCTGACGCGGGAGCAAACGCTTTGGCGAAAAGCCAACGAGGCGTTGATGGCATTGATCATCGATTTTCGCTTTAGTAAGAACGAAATCCTCGAAACCTACTTTAACGAAATTTATTTCGGTCAGGACGGTGGCCGGGCGATTCATGGCGTGGGCCTGGCCAGCCGCTATTATTTTGGCAAATCTGTGGAAGAGCTCGAACCTGCGGAAATGGCCTTACTGGTGGCTATCGTCAAAGGTCCTTCGTATTACAATCCCCACCGTTACCCCGAGCGGGTAAAAAAGCGCAGGGACATGATTCTGCAGCTCATGTTTGCCGAGAATTTATTATCCCAACCGGCTTATCTGACGGCTCTGGATACCACACTGGTCGCTCCGAAAGGGCCAGGGGTGGGTCAGACCTGGGCGCCACACTACCTGGCGCAGGTGAAACAAGAGCTGAGCCAGCTCAATGTCCCTGAAGACTGGGCCCAACAAGGACTGCGGGTATTCACCTATTTTGATCCGCTGGCACAGCAAATTGCTGAGGCCAGTGTGGCGAGTCAGCTGCCGCGTCTGAGTAAAGCCGAGGAATTACAGGCGGCGGTGGTGATTGCCGAGCCTGATAATGCAAGTCTGGTGGCCTTGGTGGGCGACCGGCAACCACAGCAGTTTGGCTTTAACCGGGCCAGCATGGCGATTCGCCAGGTGGGTTCACTCATCAAACCCACGATTTATGGCCTGGCATTGGCCCAAAAAAACAGCTTCCACCTGGGAACCATTGTTGAAGATCAGCCGCTGGAGTTACAGGAAGCGGACGGCAGTACCTGGCGTCCAGCCAACTACGACGGCAAGTTCCAGGGCAGCTTGATGCTGTACGATGCGCTGGCGCAATCGCGCAACTTGCCGGCGGTCCGGCTCGGCTTGAGTGTAGGTATTCCCGCTGTGGTCGATAAACTGCAGGCCGCCGGAGTGGATACTCCGATTCCAAGTGTACCTTCGCTGGCTCTGGGGTCGGTGGAGTTATCTCCGCTGCAAGTCAGTGAGCTTTATGGAGTGTGGGCGCAACAGGGACGCTATCGCAGCTATGCGACCATACAGGCGTTGACGGACCATCGCGGTCTTGAATTTTATCAACGGCGCCCGCCGGCAGGTTATGAAGTTTTTGATGAGGTGACGACGGCGCTGGTGAATTACGGCCTGCGCGGCGTGATTAACGAGGGAACCGGCAAGGCACTAGCTGCGCTGTTTGGCAGCGATGCACTGGCAGGCAAGAGTGGCACCACCAATGATTACCGCGATAGCTGGTTCGTAGCTTATGATGAGGACAAACTGGTCACCGTGTGGCTGGGCCGGGATGACAATCAGCCGATTCATCTAACCGGTAGCTCCGGTGCGTTGCCAGTCGTTGCCGAAATTTTCAGTCAGCTCGGCGTGCGGCCTTTGGCAACTCAGCCTCCGGCACCTTTGCAGCTTACTGCATTTCATCCGCAAACAGGTGTAGCAATACCGCTGGATTGTCCATCCCAACGTCGTTTCCCGGCGTACCCTCAGGCACTACCTGAGCAGGTGAACTGTGACGGAGAAATCGACGAACGCGCGTGGTGGGAGAAGCTATTTAATTAGCGCTCCTCCACCATGCGGTCCATTCTGAGCAGGCTGGGTTAGCCTTGTTTTAATTCAGCAAAGGCGTTGCTGGCGGCATCCAGAGTGGCGTCGATATCGGCATCGCTATGGACCGCCGACATAAAGCCTGCTTCAAACGCTGATGGAGCCAGATAGATCCCCTGTTTGAGCATGCTGTGATAGAACTTACGGAAGTGTTCCATATTACACTGGGTTGCCTGGGCGTAGCTGGTGACTTCTGCATCAGTGCTGAAGAAGAAACCAAACATTGAGCCTGCGCGATTGGTGGTAAATGGAATACCTGCGGCATCAGCGCGTTCCTGCATACCGGTTACCAAACGTTCAACCTTGGCGTCTAGTTGTGGGTAAAGCGCTTCATCGTCAAGTTGTGACAGTGCGGCAAGACCTGCCGCCATAGCCACTGGGTTCCCTGACAGGGTACCGGCCTGATAGACGGGCCCTACCGGCGCAATATAATCCATAATCTCGCGCTTACCACCGAATGCGCCGACGGGCATACCACCGCCAATCACTTTACCCAGAGTGGTTAGATCAGGAATCACATTGAAGTACTCCTGGGCACCGCCACGGGCAACGCGGAAACCTGACATCACCTCGTCAAAAATAAGGACACTGCCGTACTCGTCACAAACTTCCCGTAAACCTTCCAGGAAGCCGGGGGCAGGAGGGATACAATTCATGTTGCCGGCCACCGGCTCAACGATAATGGTCGCAATATCCTGTCCGTGTTCAGCAAAGATCTGGCGGACCGACTCGATGTCGTTAAAGGTCACCGTCAGCGTATGTTTGGCGAAGTCTTCCGGGATGCCGGGCGAGTTTGGCACGCCCAGAGTCAGCAGGCCTGAGCCCGCTTTGACTAACAGGGCATCGGCGTGACCGTGATAGCAGCCTTCGAATTTCAAAATCTTGTCGCGCCCGGTAAAACCACGTGCCAGACGGATAGCCGTCATGGTCGCTTCGGTGCCGGAGTTCACCATGCGAACTTTCTCAATGGAGGGTACCAGTGCCTTGATTTTCTCGGCCATAGTAATTTCGCTGGAGGTCGGGGTACCGAAGCTCAGGCCACGGTCGACAGCAGCGTGAGTCGCCTCGCGAATCGCAGCATTGTTGTGGCCTAAAATCATCGGGCCCCATGAGCCAACGTAGTCAATGTAGCGCTGGCCGTCAGCATCGTACATATAAGCGCCGTCAGCACGCTCGATGAAGATCGGCGAACCACCAACTCCGTTGAAGGCACGCACAGGGGAATTAACGCCGCCAGGAATGGCGAGCTGGGCTTGAGCAAATAAATCTTCAGATCGAGACATCGTGATCCTCTTTTACGATAAGTTAGACGTTGCGCTTGTCGCTGAACCAGTTGACTTCACACTCGTAGTCCTGAACCTGGTCAGCAACACCAAGAGTGAGCGCAAATAACGCCATACGGATAAGAACGCCATTGTCGGCTTGACGGAATATGGCCAAATTGGGATTTTGGTTCAAATCGTTATCAAGTTCGTTCGCTTCAGCGCGGGAATCGCGCGGCAAAGGATGCATGATAACGGTGTTGGGCTTGTAATGTTTGGTGTAGATCTCGCTGTTCAGACGAAACTTGCCACGGTACTGATCAGCTTCCTGTGGCGAGGTAAAACGTTCCTGCTGGATCCGGGTCTGATAAACAATATCAGCATCGGAGCTGCCACTGACCTGATCAGTGACATTGATTTCATGACCGGCATTGGTCAGCACGCTCATGACACTATCTGGCATCATTAATTCGCGCGGTGAGATCAGGGTAAAGCGGACATTGTCATAAAGGGCCAGCAGACGTGACAAGGAATGTACGGTTCGCCCAAACTTGAGGTCACCCATCATACAGATATGCATGCCATCAACCGTATGGCCGTGGTAGGCGAGTTCTTTTTTGATGGTGTACAAATCCAGCAGCGCCTGGGTCGGGTGTTCGTTGGCGCCATCGCCCCCGTTGATGACCGGCACCCGGCTGCCCTCGGCAAATTCTGCAACCGCCCCTGATTTGGGGTGGCGCATGGCGATAACGTCACTGTAGCTACTGAGCACGCGAGCGGTATCGTACAGGGATTCGCCTTTCGCCAGAGCTGAGCTCTCCATACCCGTGGTTTCACGAACTTCGCCACCGAGTAGATTAAACGCGGTACCGAAACTTACGCGGGTACGGGTAGAAGGTTCAAAAAACAGGTTTCCGAGAATGGCACCGTCAAGTACGCGGGTGCGTTTTTGGCGACGGGCATAGGGCAACATACGGTCTGCCACTTCGAAAATGTCGTCAATACTGTCACGATTGAATTGGTCAACAGAAAGAATGTTGGCGCCAGTGAAGTTCATGTGTTGCAGCCTCAGCGAGTTACGAAAAGAGTAGCGAAAAGTTGATCAAACACTGGACCGTTATACTAGCAGATAGTGGCGCCAAAAAGAATGTTGGCACTCAAAATGGCTTCAGTATCGCCAGTAACACAATGGCAAACAAAGCGAATACCGGTACTTCATTGAAGATACGGTAAAACTTGTGGCTGCGGCGGTTGCGGTCATTGGCAAAATCCGCCAGCAACTTAAAGCAATACAGGTGGTAGCCATATAACAGAATCACCAGCAGCAGTTTGATATGCATCCAGCCGCTGGCAGAGAACCAGGCGCTACCATAGGCGATAATTAACCAGACCCCGAAGACCAATGTCAGCAGGGCAAAGGGGGTGACAAAATAAAGTAAGCGGCGCTCCATAACTTTAAGTTGTGCGCTCACTTCTGCCGACTCGGTCTGAGCGTGATAGACAAATAAGCGCGGCAGATAGAAAATTCCGGCGAACCAGGCCACCATAAAAATGATGTGGAGGGCTTTTACCCAGAGTAAAGTCATTGTTTAATCCTTTTAAGCTGCGTAGCATAACATGCGTTCCATGATATGAAGAGCTGCTATGAATGAGAAGCAAAAGTTTGGCTTAATTGCTGTGGTTGTGATCAGCGCTTTCGTGCTGGGTTACCTGATCGGCGCCGGACAAAACTGGTATTTGCTGAGCCGGGTAAACGACCTTGAATTGCAAGTCGAGCAGCTTTATGAACAAGCCGAAACAACGGATTATCAAAAGCATATTGCTGAAGTTGAGCTTGGCATCGAGCGCGCCGCCAGTGAACAGCTGGAACGCGATCTTATTGCGGGTCAGGATGAGTCAATGGCGCTCAAACGAGAGTTGGCCTTTTATCAGAAGATCATGGCTCCGGAACTGGAAGCGCAAGGGGTGGTCATCGATGCTTTTGAGCTTTATTCGTTACGCCAGCCAGAGCATTATCAGTTTCGTCTTGCGGTCGTGCAAACGGATCGGCAGCGCGGCGGTGTCAAAGGCACGCTGAATGTCAGCTTGCATGGCCTGTTGGACGGTAGCAGAGTGGTCCTGGATGTATTTGAGCTGGCAGAGCTGCCAGCGGCTGACAAAGAATTCAGCATGCGTTATTTCAAAGTCCAGACAGGGAGCTTCAGATTACCCGATAACTTTGAGCCAGAGAGCATTACTGTACGCGTAAAT
This sequence comes from Pseudidiomarina terrestris, assembly GCF_030466405.1. Taxonomy (GTDB): domain Bacteria; phylum Pseudomonadota; class Gammaproteobacteria; order Enterobacterales; family Alteromonadaceae; genus Pseudidiomarina; species Pseudidiomarina terrestris. The sequence continues at coordinate 27,798 of NZ_JAGGJF010000004.1, forward strand.
GTACAGGGAAGTGGAAATACACTGCTTGAGCGCACGTTTTTATGGAGTGAGCTGCAGTCATAGTCCGACTGCAATACTTGACCCTTTTACTCAGGTACGAGAAAATAGCGTTCTAATCATCGGAGGTAGTAAACGAATGACTGATGCAGCGCAAGCGATGCCTATCCAATTTACTGAGGCAGCAGCAAATAAAGTGAAGACCCTGATCGCAGATGAAGAGAATCCTGCGTTGAAGCTGCGTGTTTACGTAACTGGTGGGGGCTGTTCGGGCTTTCAGTATGGCTTCACTTTTGACGAAAAAGTGAACGCCGGTGATATGGAAATCGAAAAAAACGGCGTGACTCTGGTGGTCGATCCCATGAGCCTGCAATATCTGGTTGGCGGTACAGTCAATTACGAAGAAGGTTTGCAAGGCGCCCGCTTCTTTGTCGATAATCCCAACGCCACCACGACCTGTGGCTGTGGTGCGAGTTTCGCCGTTTAACCTCTTATCTGCACTCGTTAACGGACGAGTGATGCCTTCCGCTTAGCTTTACGTTAGAATGCCTTCTTCATTTGTAGGGGAGGTATTCTATGAGTTCTTACGCGGCACATATTGCCACAGTTCAGGCCCGTTTCGACGCAGCCCTGGCAGCAACCAATTTCGATTCCGTTCTGGTTTACGCGGGCCAACCGCGGGTAGCGTTTTTGGACGATAATCCAGCCCCTTTCAAAGTAAATCCATTATTCAAATACTGGCTGCCGGTCACAGCAAGCCCAAAGAGTGCAATTTTCTATGAGCGCGGCCAAAAGCCGGTACTGTTCCTGTTCCAGGCTCGCGATTTCTGGCATGCACCTGTCACTATCGAGCCGGCTGAGTGGCAGGAGCACGTAGAGCTGGTGGTCATCGACGACCTTTCCAAACTGACCGCACAGTTAGGCAGTAAACTCCAGGATGCTGCTTTCATCGGCGAAGATTTTGCCGAGCCAGTGGCCAGCTGGAACGTGAAAGCACGCAATCCACAAGATCTCATCGACCACCTGCACTTTCACCGTGCTCTGAAAACTGAATGGGAACTGGAGAACCTGCGCGTGGCAAACGAGCGCGCAGCCTACGCTCATCTGGCGGCCCGTGATGCGTTTTTAGCGGGCAAGAGTGAGCTGGAAATTCACCATGCCTATCTTGCCGCGATTCACTTCCGTGAAAGCGAGCTGCCTTACAACAGTATTGTCGGCCTGAATGAGCATGGCGCCATTTTGCATTACGATGTGTACGAGACCCAAGCTCCTGCCGAAAGCCGTTCATTCTTAATTGATGCTGGCGCCACCTATCGTGGTTACTGCGCGGATATCACCCGCACATACGCCCGTAATGAGGGCTTCTTTGCCGATTTAGTGACAGCGGTAGATGATGCGCAGCAAGCGTTGCTGAAGGAGATCAAGCCTGGTGTCGATTACTATCAGTTGCATGTCTCCCAGCACCTGAAAATTGCCCAGATTCTGAGTGATTTTGGTTTTGTGGAAGGCTCAGCAGAGAGCATTTATGAACAGGGCTTCAGCAGCGCATTCTTCCCTCATGGGCTGGGTCACTTTATTGGCCTGCAGGTGCATGATGTGGGTGGCTTCCTTCGCAATGATCGCGGGGATACGTACGACCGCGACCCACGCCATCCGTTCCTGCGTTTGTTACGCCCGGTAGAAGAAGGACAGGTCTTCACCATTGAACCCGGTCTTTACGTCGTCGATCAGCTGCTTGAAGCACATGCTGATGCCAAAGAACTGAACTGGGAGCGTATCGCTGAGTTACGCCCTTACGGCGGTGTGCGTATTGAAGACAGTATCGTGGTAGGTGCTGATGGCAACAATGAAAATCTTACCCGTGATGCTTTTGCGAAGCTGCAGGCTTAAGAGCCAAAGCTTAGCCTGATACAACGTCATTAAGGTAAGTAAAGACCACCGAGTACAGTGGCGCGGCTGGCGCCCGTCACTGCCGGCATATTGCCTGGTAAACCGAGCATAAACTGGCGCGCTAACCAGGCAAACGCCATCGCTTCCAGTTGTTGCGGGTCTACCCCTAAGGCAGCAACACTACGCCACTGAGCCTCGGGATAGTGCGCCGCTAAGCGGCCTAATAAATGCTGGTTAAAAGCTCCACCACCGGCAACAAAAACGCTATGGACCGGTGTCGGGCTGGCTTGCTGCAGGCCGTGAGCGACCGTGGCAGCGGTAAATTCTGCCAGGGTTGCCTGAATGTCCTCACTCCGCCACCCGCTATCTGAGCCATTTGCAGACTCAAGATAGCTCATTAGCCAGTTGTAATTAAAGTACTCGCGGCCGGTGCTTTTCGGAGGTGCCTGCTGGATGTAATCGTCGGCAAGCATAGCCGCAAGCAGCTCATGAATCACTTTGCCACTGGCACCATAACTGCCTTCCGGATCGTAGCTTTGCGCTGCGTCTGGGTGGTGGAGTTGATACCAAAGGTCGAGGAGCGTGTTGGCCGGTCCGGTGTCAAAGCCGGTGACCTCACCGCCGTTGGCTGCGAACAAAGTAATATTCGCAATGCCGCCGAGGTTAAGCACCGCCGTTGGACAGTCTTCTGCCAGACGCGTTTTAAACAAGGCCTCGTGAAAAGCAGGTACCAGCGGGGCTCCCTGACCACCTAAGGCAATGTCTTTGCGGCGGAAGTCTGCGACGACGGCAATTCCCGTTAGTGCGGCAAGCGTATTGGGATCAGCGAGTTGCAAAGTGTAGGGCGTCAGTGCGTCAGGCATATGGCGTACGGTCTGACCATGGCTGCCCACGGCTGCAATGGCTGAGGCTGACAGTTGAGCCTGCTCGAGCAATGCCAACACCACCTCAGCACTGTATTCGGCAAATTGCCGATCCGCAGTAGCGAGTCGGTGCAGTTCATTAGTACCGGGGGCACAGAGGTCTTGAAACTCTGCCTTGAGGTGCGGCGGAAGTGCCTGGGAGTAGTGTTGCAGAAGCTGCGGTTGTTCGCCGCTAAAATCAACAAGGACGGCATCAAGGCCGTCCATGCTGGTTCCTGACATTAAACCGATGTAAAGCTGTTCGCTCATGCTCAGCGCATGGCCAGGAAGACGCGTCTGTTATCTGCCAGCATCGCTAAACGTTGGTCAGCAATTTGCTTGAACTCTGGCATTTCGCTGGCGGTCAGTGACTCGGCCTCAGGGAATTTGACGGTGCGCGGATTACGATGCACACCATCTACCAAAAATTCGTAATGCAGATGAGCACCGGTGACACGGCCGGTTGCACCAACACGGCCAATCAAGTCGCCTTGCTTGACCCGATCGCCACGTTTCACCGTGCGCTTGCTCAGGTGCAGGTACTTGGTGACATAGCGCTCGCCATGCTGGATAAACACGTAATTGCCGTTCAGATTGTTGTAGGCGCTGGCAATGACTTTACCGCTACCTGAGGACATAACCGGTGTGCCGACATTGGCAGCGTAATCAATCCCATTGTGGGGACGGACCCGACCGGTAACAGGGTGCAGGCGGCGCGGATTAAAGCTAGAGCTTATATAGGTAAATTTCACCGGCGAGCGTAGAAATGATTTACGCATGGCGTTGCCATTCACCGCGTAGTAGTCGCCGTTGCTGTGTAAAATCGCCTGGAATTTACGATCCTGATTGACAAACTCGGCGGCCAGAACTCGGCCATAACCGACGAACTCACCGTCAACGTACTCTTTTTCAAAGATGACCGAGAACTCGTCACCCTTACGCAGGTCGAGTGCAAAGTCGATGTCCCAACCAAAAATATTGGCGATACTCATGATTTGATTTTCGGTCAGGCCCGCATTAATACCTGCGTTCCAGAAGCTTGAATCGATTTCAGCAAAGGCAAAGGCTTCCTGAATCTGCACTTCTTTAGTGTCGATTTCACTGGCGTAGCCCTTCGTGGTCTGGCTCACGATCAGGGTATCCACAGGACTGATTTGGTAGGCCAGCTGCAGCAGCTCGCCTTCAGCATTCTTGGCAAAGCGCAGGGTATCGCCCGGATGCAGCTTCAGCAGGTACTTGTTTGCTTGCTTATCTTGCGTAACCCGATAGAGCTGTTGCGGTGAGAAGCCCATGACATCGAAAATACGTGCCAGACTATCTCCGGACTTAACTTCATAACCGCTCCAGTGCACAGCAGGCTCTGCAGGTTCCTCTACGGCGACCGTTTCAGCGGCTGCGGTAGAATCTACGGCTGGCTTTAGCTGCAATTCCTGCGCGGCTGGGGCAGTCACTGTGTCCTTCAGGGTGAGCGGAATTTCGAGACGCTCGCCCAGAATCAACTGTTTATCGGCAAGTTTGGGATCGGAGGTATTACGCGACGCGGTCGCTGGCTCGGATGGCAGCAACATGACAATTAGCGTCGCGAGGCAAACCCCCGACAGTAAGAGCTGGTGACGTCGTGGCAGTTGCTTTAAAACACCTGCCATTCTAGTAGTTAATACCTTCATATACTTCCTGAAGTTAGCGCACTGGGAACCCTATTTCCCATAGTTCTTTTGGCAGAATAATACGAAGTGCAACGTTTTTCCAGTCGCTTTACCTTTATTTCCGCTTAAAAGACCGTCTCAAATAGCATACAATGCAACGTTTGATAGCCCTTCCCGCGTCACGGTCGACAGCTCAGGAGTATGAAAGTAATGACAAAATCAGCGGCGGATGCGTTTGCAGAGATAGCCCGCGGCACAGAAGAAATTCTGCTCGCCGACGAACTTAAGGATAAGCTCGCAAAAGGTAAACCTTTAGTGATCAAGGCCGGTTTTGATCCAACCGCACCAGATTTACACCTTGGCCATACGGTTTTAATCAATAAAATGCGGGCGTTTCAGGATCTCGGCCATGAGATCGTTTTTCTTATCGGTGATTTCACCGGCATGATCGGCGATCCAACGGGTAAAAATGTCACCCGTAAACCCTTGTCGCGTGACGATGTAATTGCCAATGCGCAAACCTATAAAGAACAGGTCTTTAAGATTCTCGATCCGGCAAAAACCCAAATTCGTTTCAATTCAGAATGGATGAATGAGTTAGGCTCGGACGGCATGATCAAACTGGCGGCGCGTCAGACCGTTGCGCGTATGCTGGAACGGGATGACTTCAAGAAGCGTTACGCTTCCGGGCAGCCCATTGCCATTCATGAGTTTTTGTACCCGCTGGTACAAGGCTGGGATTCCGTGGCACTGCGTGCCGATGTGGAACTCGGTGGTACCGATCAGCGCTTCAACTTGCTGATGGGCCGTGAACTACAAAAAGATGAGGGTCAGATCCCCCAAACGGTGATCATGGTACCTTTGCTTGAGGGCCTTGACGGGGTGCAGAAGATGTCGAAGTCGCTTGGCAACTACGTTGGCATCACTGAGCCCGCCAACGATATGTTCGGTAAGTTGATGTCGGTCTCGGACGAGCTGATGTGGCGCTACTTTGAATTGCTGAGCTTCCGGCCACTGGAAGAACTTGCACAGTTCAAGCAGGCGGTCAGCGCAGGCGCTAACCCTCGTGATTATAAAGTGCTGCTGGCAAAAGAGATTATCACCCGCTTTCATGACGCCGAAGCAGCCGAGGCAGCAGAGCAGGATTTTGTGCAGCGCTTTAGTAAAAATGCGATCCCTGATGACATGCCTGAACTTGAGCTTAACACTGAGGCTGGCGAAATCGGTATTTGCCACTTGCTTAAAGAAGCTCAGCTGGTCAACTCCACCTCTGATGCGATGCGGATGATTAAACAAAGTGCGGTGAAGGTGGATGGCGAGAAGGTCACCGATACCAAACAAATGATTGCAGCCGGCACTACGGCGGTCTATCAGGTTGGCAAACGTAAGTTTGCGCGGATTACTGTAGCTTAGGTGTCGCTTAATCCGCACCTTCAGGATTTTCTGCCTGCCAACGCTGGCCTTCGGGCCAGCGCAGCAGGGTCATTGTTTCGCCCCATACGCAGCCTGTTTCCAGACCAATCACATCGTCACGACCAGTATGACCTTGTAAGGCAGCCCAATGCCCGAACATCAGGGTCATGGGTTGTGGTTGCCAGGTTTCAAACCACGGTATTAGTCCCCGCTCCCGAGTGTCGGCATCTGGCGCTCCTTTAGTATCTAGCTCCAGGCAGTGATTCTCGTCGATAAAGCGCATACGCGTGAAGGCATTAATAATAAAGCGGATCCGCTCGGGGCCCTGCAATGTCGATGACCAGCAGGTCGGCTCATTGCCGTACATTTTATCCAGCCACTGGGCCAGCTTGCGGTGTCGCCAGGCACGCTGCAGACTCGCGCGGACTTCCTCGGCTAGCGCCGCAGCTTGCGCTAAAGACCACTGCGGATAGATGCCAGCATGGGTCATTACGACATCATCGACCTGGCGCATCAGCGGTTGTTGCACCAGAAATTCAATCCACTCGTGTTGTTCAGCTTTAGGAAGCGCGAGAATGGCATCCAGCTTGTCTTTCGGGTTGGCCTTGCGCACCCCAGTCAGCACCGCAAGTAAATTCAAGTCATGATTGCCGAGCACGCACTTTGCTGCTTCACCCAGGTCACGCAAGCGTTGCAGGCAGGCCAGTGAGTCCGGGCCGCGGGCAACGATGTCGCCGACGCACCAGAGTTCATCAAAGCGTGGATCGAAGTTGACCTGTGCCAGCAATTCGTCGAGCTGGGTCACACAGCCTTGCAGATCTCCGACAAAATAGCGTGCCATACAAAGCTCCGGTGTTAGTGCAGAATATTAGGCACAGCCAGACGGAATGACGGGATAGTAACCTCAAATTTCGAGCCATCAGCAGCTTCCATACCGTAATGTCCTTCCATTGTACCGATCGGTGTAGCGAGCACGGTGCCGCTGGTGTAGCTGAAGGATTCGCCCGGGGCTATGTGAGGCTGCTGACCGACTACGCCGTCACCGGCGACCCGGGTGATTTTGTGATCCGCATCGGTGATGCGCCAGGCACGATTCAGCAGTTGCACCGCTTGGGCGCCATCATTACTGATGGTGATGGTGTAGGCAAAAACATACTGACCATTATCCGGTGCTGATTGGGCAGCAAGATAGTGAGTTTGAACCTCAATACGTATGTCACTCATAAAGCACCTTCGTTTTCGTAATACCAATTGGCGAGCCGACAATAGTCGGCCACGGATAATGTTTCCGGACGTGTGCCCGGGTCGATTCCCAGCGCCTCAAGTTGTGCATCAGAGAAATGCTGTTTTAAGTTGTTGCGGATGGTCTTACGGCGCTGGTTAAAGGCAACCAGACAAAGTTTCTGCAAGGTTTTAAAGTCGTGCACCGGGTGGGGTGGCTCCGCATACGGAGTTAACCGTACCACTGCCGACTCCACTTTAGGTGGCGGGGTGAAGGCGCCGGCAGGCACCGTCAGCACCGGCGAAACGGCACAGGCTTGTTGCACTGCCACGGTCAGGCGACCATAAGCTTTAGTACCAGGTTGTGCTGCCAGACGCTCGACCACTTCTTTTTGCAGCATGAAATGCATATCGCTAATCGCGTCGACCTGGTCGAGTAAGTGAAAAATAATCGGCGTTGAAATGTTGTACGGCAGGTTGCCGAACACGCGCAGTTTTTGTCCGTCTTGTTGGAACTGACGAAAATCTGTTTTCAGCGCATCACCACGATAGACCGTCAGCTTTTGCTGCAAGAACGGATGCTGTTCGAGGCGATCAGCAAGGTCACGGTCAAGCTCGACCACGGTCAGGTGATCAATGCGGTCGCAGACCGGCTCAGTAAGTGCTGCAAGGCCAGGGCCGATCTCAAGCAACTGCTCGTCTTTTTGCGGATTGATTGCATCAACGATAGCGTCAATCACAAAGGTGTCGTGCAGGAAGTTTTGTCCAAAGCGCTTACGTGCGCGATGTCCCAAATGCGTTTTTGTCATTCCGTTACCATGGTTAAGGCGGTCTCTAAAGCGTAGCAGGCACTGCCGATGTCAATTGCGCCGGTGCCCGCTTTATCGAGGGCAGTGCCGTGATCCACCGAGGTGCGAACAAAAGGCAGGCCGAGGGTGATATTCACGGCATTGCCGAAGCCCCGGTATTTTAGCACGGGTAACCCTTGATCGTGATACATGGCGATGACAGCATCGGCGTTGGCTAAATAATGGGGTTGAAATACGGTGTCAGCCGGCCATGGGCCGCTTACCTCGATACCCTGCGACTGCAAGGCTGCGAGCGCTGGCTCTATGTGTTCGATCTCTTCCCGGCCGAGATGGCCTTGTTCGCCGGCATGCGGGTTAAGGCCACACATCAGTAATTTGGGCGAGCTGCACTGAAAGCGCTGGCGCAATTCTGTTGCTACGATCTTGGTCACACTCTCCACCAGCGGCTGGGTAATAGCTGCCGGAACCTGACTCAAGGGCAGGTGAGTGGTTACCAGGGCAACACGAAGACCTTCAGTGGCCAGCATCATGACCACTTGTTTGGTGTGGCTAAGCTCAGCGAAGAACTCCGTATGACCACTAAAGGCGATGCCAGCATCGTTAATCACCCCTTTGTGAACGGGGCCGGTCATGATGGCATCAAATTCGCCTTGCATGCAGCCTTCGCCAGCATGGCGTAGCAGGCTCAGTACATAGGCACTATTGGCACTATCCAACTGCCCGGCCTGCACGGGTGCGCCAAGTTCATGCTCGGCGACCACCAGAGTTCCGCTGGGCCAGAGTTGCGGGGGCCGTTCAGCGTCATAGTCGACACAGGAAACGACAAGACCGAGCTGTTCAGCCCGGTCTTGTAGGAGTTGTTTGTTACCCAGTACCACCAGTTCACAGGGCCATTGCTTCGCGGCCATCTCTTGCATTAAATACAGTGCAATGTCAGGACCGATGCCGGCCGGCTCGCCGGAACTATAGGCGATACGTTTTAAACTCATTTAATGACCTGTTCAATATACGCCTGGTCACGGATCTCTTGTTGCCAGTTTTCCAGCTCTTCCTGGTATTTACGACGGAACAGTAACTGATACGCGCGGTTTTGTTTACTCCGCTCGGTGGCGTCCTGAACACGGCGGTCGAGAACTTCAACGATGTGCCAGCCAAACTGTGATTTGAAAGGCTCACTAATGACACCGATCTCGGAGCTATCGACGACCTGCTTAAAGGCTGGGTCATAGACATCGGTTTGCGACCAGCCTAATTCACCGCCCTGGCTCGCTGAACCCGGGTCAGAGGAATGCTCACGCGCCATCTCTTCGAAGGTCGCTTCACCGGCGACGATTTGCGCACGAATCTCGGTCAGCTTCTCGCGGGCACGTTTGTCAGAGAGAATCACAGAAGGTTGCAGCAGAATATGCCGGGCATTCACTTCTTCCACTTCAACAGTTTCTAAACCGCGAGTGTCGGCAACTTTCAGAATATGAAAACCAACACCACTTTTAATCGGACCAATCAGGTCGCCTTCGCGCTTACCACGCACGGCTTCTGCGAATAACGTTGGCATCGCATTAATATTCATCCAGCCCAAATCACCACCTTCCAGTGCGCGTGAGCCCGACGATGCGGAAATTGCTGTCTCGGCAAAATCAGCACCGTTACGCAGAACATCTAACAGCTGTTCAGCACGCTCGCGTGCGTCCTGGACTTCGTCACCGCCACTGCCGTCACGTAAACCCACCAAAATGTGGCTCAACCGGTACTCGACTTCCTGGCTGTTGACTTCGTCCAGCATCTCAGACAGATTCTGAATTTCCTGTGGTGAGATATAAACCCGCTCGCGTACGGCGCCGCGCTGAATTTCACCTAGCAGCATTTCTTTGCGCACTGATTCACGGTAGCTCGACCAGGAACTGCCCAGACGCTCAATCTCGTTACGCAGCTCATCAACACTCATGTTGGATTCCTGAGCGATGCCTTGAATGGTTTGTTCAAGTTGCGCATCACTCACCTCAATACCGGCACGACGGGCGATTTGAAGCTGGACTTCCTGCAACACCAGGCGATCGATCGCTTGTACCCGCAGCACTTCATCACCGGGTAGGCTGATATCTTGTTCAGCGGCGTTACGCTTGATCTGAGCCAACATGGCTTCGACTTCGCTTTGCAGAATCACACCGTCATTAACGATGACAGCGACCCGGTCGAGCACTTCGTTGGCTTGCACTGAGACTACGCTGCTTGCGATTGCCAGCCATGCAATGCTCACTAACTTCAACATCTTGTTCATGAAAACTACCTAGTTGCTTAAATAAAACGGGTGGCGATAACCAAACAGGCTCTGCTCAATAAGTTCCAGCAGATTACCATTGTCAGAGCCAAGCCCCTTAATTATGAATTGTATACTGACCCCATTATCGAACTCTGGTTCACCTGCCATGGGATCAAATTGTTGTAATTCGAGATTGCGATTGATGCGACGATAGGCACTCACGCGTACGGCCCAACAACAGTCGTTGTACTGTAACGCAAGAAGCGCGTCGTTGGTACGCTTCTGCTGCAAATCGTAGTACCAATTTGTGGCCAGTTGCCACTTGCTATTCACTTGATAGACCGTCTGTAAACCTAATTGTTCGATATCATCGTTAAGAATGTTGGTCACCTGCCGGTGACTCAGCTGCACGAGGTTACTCTCATTGACGCGATACTCAACCGCAGTTTGACTCTTACGGGTGTTTTCCTGCTCAAGATCGTACTGCACAGCACCGTTGATAAACCAACGCTGGCCAAGGCGAAAACGGGTTTCAAAAGCCACATCAGAACGGTCATCGGAAACCTGGCTGGCTTCATCGAACAGATTGACCTCGCTGTCATCAAAATAATAAATCTGTCCTACACTAAAACGCATCAACTCGCGGGCGCTGTCGTTGTAGACACTGGTCGAGGCGCCGATAGTGACCTGGTTGGCATCGGCGATTCGGTCAAGTCCGGAAAAACGGCGCGCACGAAACAAACCGCGGTAGTCATCCTGCATTAAGGTCGAATCATAGATACCGATATCAGACTGATCCCGATAGGGCACATACAGATACTGAATCTGGGGTTGCAGGGTTTGGCGGTAATTCGTGTTGTCCCAGTTGAACTCGCGTTCGAGATTCAGACGTCCGCGCATCCGGAATTGCGGTAAACCGCGCGAGGGGTTTTCGCTCAGGCCACTGTCGCTGGCCGTCTGGTCATAGTATGTGTAGCTATAACGTAACTCTGTCAGCCAGTCATAAGCAGGCTTCTCAAGCGCCAGGCTGACCTGTGGTTCAACATGCAGACGCGAGGCATAATCGCGACTGTCTTCCTGATTCTGAAAGTGGGTGAGCTCGGAGAACACGCCATAAGACAGCATCCGCGGTCCCTGCCAGTGCGCCTGCGTCACAATTTGCGGCATCGTACGGTACGGCGAGCGGTAGTTACCGAGTAGCTCAAAATCTTCCGCCCGGAGCATGACCTCGACGTTGTCACTCAGATAATCGATACGGGCGTGACGATAAAGCTGCGCATCGGCTCGCCCGGCAAAGTCGCTACCAAAATCATTTAAGTAATCGTCATCGCTGATATCAAGAGCATTGATGTACGAACGCCAGTTCTGATTCCAGTTCTGGGCGTGCTCAACCCGCCACAGATAACGTGACTCCTCGGTCTCAAGACTATTATCGTCGTTGAGATAAGCCAGGTTTAACTGACCATAGCCGTCGTCGGTAAGCACACGGTACTCGGCTTGCATTTGCAGCCCGCGTTCAGCCATGTAGCGCGGCGTGATCGTGGCGTCCTGATTAGGAGCGATGTTGATGTAATAAGGAATTTCAAACTCAAAGCCGTTTTTCTGTGACGAGCGGATAGTCGGGAACAAAAATCCGGTTTTGCGTTCGTCATTAATCGGAAAGTTAAGGTAAGGAACATACAGCACCGGAACACCAAAAAGCTCAAACTTAGCGTGCCATGCTTCACCCCAGGCTTCATCTTCGCTAATACTGATTTCTTCAGCACTAAGCTGCCAGGCAGGGTTATCTGTCGGACAGGTGGTAAAGGTCGAGCCGGTCAGCAAAACTTGTTCCTGAGCAATGGCTAGAAGCTCAGCGGTACCGTGTGCACCGTTATCAATCAGCTGATATTGAGCACCCGACAGGTAGGCACGGTTTTCACCGGAGTTGAGACGGAAATTTTCACTTGCCACCTGGACGTAACCATCAGTAAATTGAGTCGCACCACTGGCATTGATATTGCCCGTCGCTTGATTCACAGTAGCCTGCTCAGTCAATAAGAATTGATTATTAAATTGCACCTCAACATTGCCGGTAAACGAGGCGATAGAAGTTTCTGAGTCAATGTCGGCTTGATTTGCTCGGACGCCAATAGCATCAGTGCTAAGGTTACGGATAGGTTTGAGTTCATCCAGCTGGAATAACGGTGCGCGGACGGGACATTGGGCAAGGAACTCTGCGTTGTCCTGCGCCTGTGCTGAGACGACTGTGGTGCCGCATAAATATAGGCCAATGCCCCAGCCGGCTCCGCGAATAAATGAATGCATGTTAGTGATGACTCAACTTTGTCCTTAACAATGTGGAAGGTATGATAAAGCAAATTTACTTTGCCTGCCATTTGTGAGCGAGGAATAAGCGTGGAAAATAAACGAGAAGTAAAGTTGCAGGCGTGGTGTGAGGCGGTGACCGGGCACCCGCAACAGGATCTGCAACCGGTATTTGGTGATGCCCGTCCCTGGCGTTACTACCGAACTCATGATGGTCTGCGTAGTCTTATTGCAGTTGATACCATGAACACTGAGGCGGTTTTGGAAAACTACCTAGCAGTTGCTGACGCTTACAGTGAACGCAATATAGCCGTTCCCGAACTGGTGGCTGTGCAGCAGCAACATGGTTTTATGCTGATCACAGATCTGGGCTCGAGCTTGTTGCTGAGCCACCTAAGTGAACACTCACTCAGTGACTGGTACGCGAAAGTATTCTCTGATCTTGGCGAGATTATGCGGGTACGTGAAACCCAGTATGGCGCCTTACCGGAATTTAATCGCACACAGTTACAGGCCGAGCTTGATTTGCTGCCAGAATGGTTAGTGAAGGCTCACCTGCAGATCGAGTTTACTGCTGCAGAGCAAGAGGTATGGGAGCGATTTTGCGCAACGCTGGTCGACAATGCCACCGCCCAACCGCAGGTCGGGGTGCACCGCAAATTTCATGCGCGGAACGTGCTGGTGCAAGGGGATAAATCTCTGGCTTATACGGGATTTCATGATGCAGTGATTGGGCCAATCACCTATGATGTCGTCAGTTTGCTGCGTGACTGCTATGTGCGCTGGCCAGAAGAGCAGGTACGCCGGCTGTCAGCAGAATGCTTTGATTATCTGTGTAAAGAGCAGAGTGATTTAGTAAAAGATGTCGATAGCACCACCTGGCAACGTTGGTTCGATTTAATGGGCTTACAGCGCCATGCGTATGCCAGTGGCTTGTTTGCCCGCCGCTATCAACGGGATGGTAATCCAGGGTACGTGCAGGATATTCCAAGAAATTTGGGCTATCTTCACGACGTTGCTGCCATCTACCCGGAGTTCGACGATTTTCGCGATCTTTTAAAAGACCGTATCTTGCCCGCCATGGCGGCACTGGATTAAGTACGAGGAGTAAGCATGTTTTTGGGTAAAGTGCTCGGTGGTTTCTTCGGTTACCTGTTTCTAAAACTTCCCGGTTTGTTTCTGGGGCTCTTGATTGGGCATTGGTTTGATCGCGCTTTGCAGCAATCCATGCGCCCGGGTGGCGCGGTCGATCAGCAGCTATTTACAGATACGCTGTTTGCCGTGTTAGGGCATCTGGCCAAATCGAAGGGCCGCGTTACGGAACAGGACATTGATTATGTGAATGCCCTGATGCATCACCTGAAACTCAGTGATGATGCTCGCAGTCGTGCCCAGGAAGCTTTTCGCGAAGGCAAAGATGCCGGTTATCCGCTGGTCAGCAAAGTCAGCGCCTTCCGTCGCCAAGTGGCATGGCGCAAAGACATTCTGCAGTTTTTCATTGAGCAGATCCTGATTGTTGCCTTACATGATGGCAAGCTTGATCAAGCCGAGTACGACGTGCTGCTGCGCATCACTCAGGCGTTGGGTTTCCGCCGCGCTCAGCTTGATCTGTGGTTGCGGATGGCACAGGCTGGCCAGCGTTTTCGGGGCGGTCAGGGCGGTAGCAGTGGTGCTACTGCGGCCAGTCAACTTGATGATGCCTATGCGGTACTGGGTGTGGACCGCAAAGCCAGCTTCGCTGAGGTGAAAAAAGCCTACCGCAAGTTGATGGCAAAGCACCACCCGGACAAGCTGGCAGCGCAAGGTCTGCCAGAGGAAATGCGAGCTTCAGCCCAGCAAAAAGCGCAGGAAATTCAGGCGGCTTATGAACTTATCAAAAGTCAGCAGGGCAGTGAAAGTTAATCGCTGCCCCGCTCAGAGGATGAGTAAAACCAATCTCTTCGGCATGTAAAAGTAAACGGGAAGCGGCGGCATAAGCGGCCGCGCCCGCATAAAACTTGTCCCCCAGAATAGGTGTGCCTAACACCTGCATATGTACCCGGAGCTGGTGCGACCGACCGGTGACAGGAAATAACATCACTTCGCTTATTTCGCCATCAAAGGCCACCACCTGATAGCGGGTCTGGGCCTGACGCCCCTCAATTAAATCGATCATCTGCCGGGGCCGGTTGGGCCAGTCACAGCGCATCGCCAGATCAATCACTCCGGCAGTGGCGGGGAGTTGCCCAGCGACACGAGCGCGATAGTACTTATGCACTTTGCGCTGTTCAAACTGACGCTGTAAATGCGCTTGTGCGGTTTTGTGTAAGGCCAGCACGATGAGACCCGAGGTCGCCATATCCAGGCGGTGAACGACACGGGCCCCCGGTAAAACGCGGGTGACCCTAGCCCAGACCGAGTCGCGGTGTGCCGGATCTTTACCAGGTACACTCAACAAACCGGAAGGCTTATTCACCACCACAATGGCCTCATCACGGTAGACAATATCCAGATAAGGCTCGGTGGGTGGCGCGTAGTGCAGCAAGGTCATGCTGGCGAATTCACAACGATACGGACACTGTCGAGCTGCAGCATAGGCTGACGCAGAGCCGCGGTAAGCTGTTGCTGACGTGAGTTCAGCGCGTCCACTTCGCTCTGCCGCACCGCCGGGTTGCGTTGCTGCAATTGTTGCAGTCGTTGCTGGGCCGCAGCCATACGTTGTTCAAGGCGTTCCGCGGCTTGGGCAACGAGCGCCTGCTGTTGCGTTTCGGCCGGCTGCCAGGCGCTTTGAATATGTTGCTGAATGGTCTGCCGTAACTGTTGCAACAACGCGCGGGACTGTTTTTTATCAATAAACTGCAATTGTTTATCAAATGCGTTGGCTTGCACGCGCGAGGTCAAGTCCCGACCTTGACTGTCCAGCAGCACCCGGATGGCCTGCTGCGGGTAAAATTCCTGCGCGACCAGATGGGCCGGTGCCGTCAGCTGACTGCTAAAGGTCAGCTCAACAAACCAGCTGCCCGCCGGCAGGGCGCGATTCTGGATCAGAGCAACACAAGTGCTCCCAAAACTATCGGTGCTGAGTAATTCCAGTGCGTGTTGCACCTGCGGATGGTCCCAGCTCAGGAACTCCACCTGTTCGTTGGCCAGCGCATAGTCACGGGAAAAGGTGACCGTCAGGCCCTCATCGGGCAAACCCGGGAGCTGAACCCGCATATGTTCGGTGGGGCGCAACCAGCCACTGTCGGCATTCAGCTCATCGTAATCGAGGCCAAACCGTGCCCAGAAGTTGTGCATGAAATCACGTAGCTGCTGCGGACGCTCATCACTGGTAATTGCGTCGAGTATCGCCTGCGCCTGATGCGGCCGATAAGCGTTCAGTTCCTGCAGGCGGTCACGGCCCTGGCGGATTTGCTCACGCAATTGCCCGGCGCGCTCGGCTGTGGCTTCCAGCAGTCCTTCGAAGCCCAGCTCGTCATGATAATCACCGCTTAAATAGGGCTGCAGTTGCTCACTGAATTCATTATAAAGCATGGCACCAACCGCGTTTGGTGCGGCAAACGCCTGCATTTGCTGATACCACTGGAACAGGTAAGCATCGCGGCTGTCGGTAACATAAGGCACATGAATCTGTACGTCCTGATTCTGGCCAAGGCGGTCCAGTCGTCCGATGCGCTGCTCGAGAAGATCCGGGTGCTCCGGCAGATCAAACAAGACCAGGTGATGGGCAAACTGGAAGTTGCGACCTTCGCTGCCAATTTCGGAACACAGCAGTACCGGGCAGCCATCTTCTGGACTGGCAAAGAATTCAGCTGCGCGATCACGCTCGAGCAGGCTCATGCCCTCATGGAATACGGCGGCATGGACGCCGTGTTGCACCCGCAGGTAATCGTACAGTTCCTGCACGGTCAGAGCTGAGCGACAAATCAGAATAAACTTTTCCGGCTTGTGCTGGCGCAGCAGGTTATGCAGCCAGTTGGCTTTGCTGGTGAATTCATCGTTGTCGGCTTCTAATGGCGCAGGCTGACACTGGCGCTCAGGGAAGCCGCCGACGTGCGCGCGGCTGTTACGGAACATCAGCCGCCCGGTGCCGTAGTGATCAAGCACACGGTCAAGCAACTTATCGGCTTCCACTCGCGCCAGCACCTCGGCTAAAGGACTCAACTGCTGGTAACTTTCCTGCTCGGCGACAAAGTCGTCAAAGCTGTGGAACCGATCAGGGTCGAGCAGTTGTAAGCGGGCAAAGTGTCCCTCAAGTCCGGCTTGCTCTGGTGTCGCGGTAAGCAGCAACACAGCAGGAATCGCGCCACACAATTGCTGTAACTGAGCAAAATGTGATGTTTGTGGTGCGATGCGGTGCGCTTCATCGACTATCAGTAGATCAAAGTCCGCCGCAGCGAGCTGGGCTTGCCAAGTTTCACTTTGCAGCAGACTCTGAGGTACCACTACCAGTTGTTCAGCGCTGAAGACGTTGTCGTACTCGTGCAGAGTCTGTTCGCAGCGCTCTTCATCAAACAAGCTAAAGGCCAGGGCAAAACGCCGCTTAAGTTCGACCAGCCATTGATGACAAAGGCTGTCCGGTACTATCACCACCACCCGCTGACTCCGTCCGCTGAGTAAGCGTCGCTGCAAAATTAAGCCTGCTTCAATGGTTTTGCCAAGGCCGACTTCATCGGCGAGCAACACCCGCGGCTGAAAACGGTCGGCCACAGTATGGGCAATGTAAAGCTGATGAGGGAGTAACTGTGCCCGGGCGCCAAGCAATCCGGCAACGGAAGATTGTTGCCAATGTTGTAAGTGTTGCTGTGCCTGCTGGCGCAGGCGGTACATGTCAAGTCGATCGGTTTTGCCCGCCAGGATGCGGGTTAATGGATGCTGAGTGGCGACCTGTGCAGCCAGCTGTGTTTCTGGCAGAGTGACCTTTTCATCAGTATCTTCACGCACGCCGTGGTAATGCAGTACTCCAGCTTTAGTCTCGACCTCAGTCACACGGAAGAACCAGCCGTCAGCGTGTTGACCCCGATCGTCAGGTAACAGCCGATAGCGCGCCAGCGGTGCCTGCTGAATGGCATAATGGCGCAGTTCCTCTGTCGCAGGGAACAAAACTGTGAGCATGCGGCCTTCAACTTGCGTCAACAAGCCAAGCCCCTGTTCAAGTTCCGTTTCGCTTAACCAGCGCTGACCTGCAACATAAGTGTGCTCGCTATCTTTTGACATGCAAAAACCTCTACAACTCAACACGTCCGAGGACGTTCTACCAAAGGGCGCACATGGTAGCGAAATTTTTTTCAATGTTCACACCATTTTCATGAAAACTGCGCTAGTCTTAAAAGTGCATGGCAAGCCAAAATTATAAATAATCTTCATAGCTGCTTGAGGTCACGCATGACTGAAACAATGCCCAAATACTACCTGCTCGACACCAATATCTTACTCCACGAACCGCTCGCCTTTTTAAACTTTGAAGAACATAACGTTATTATTCCGATGGTTGTGCTCGAAGAGCTCGACAACATTAAAGATCGCCATAAAGATGTCAGCCGCGAGGCCCGGGTCGCAATTCGCTCGTTAGAGGATGCCCTGAAGGACGCCAGTCCTGAGGAAATCATCGAAGGAGTACCACTTAACCGTATACAAGGAGCGCATCGCGCCGAAGGTACACTGGCCATTTTCCCTGATTATCAGTTAAAGCAAACCGAGTCGGTACTGAACCTCTCAGAAAATGATCACCGCATTATTCAGGCCGCACTTGAGCTGCAGAAGACCAAGAGAAACGCCAAAATTGTCTTAGTCACCAAAGACATCAATATGCGGTTAAAGGCGAAAGGCGCTGGAGTGAAGTTTGTTGAGGACTACCGCACGGACCAGTTGATCGACGATATCCGCTTCTTATCGAAAGGCTTTGTTGAGCTCGAAGGTGATTTCTGGCAAAGCGTTGGCGAAGTCACCAGCGTACAGGAAGGTCGGGAAACCTTCCACGAACTGAACCGGGACATTTTACCGACCGTCTTTCGCAACCAGTACCTGATCGATGAAACCGAGCATTTTGCGGCCAAAGTAGTAGGCTACGGTGACGAGCTTGTGCGGCTGCATGATCTGGGCTTCGAGCGGATGATGAGTTATCACGCCTGGGGAATTCATCCGAAAAATATTTATCAGGCAATGGCCATGAATGCTCTGCTTGATCCGACCATTGATCTGGTGATTCTGACCGGTCCGGCAGGCAGTGGTAAAACCCTGCTGGCGCTGGCCTCGGCCCTGGAGCTGGTTATTGAACAAGGTATTTATGAAAAGATCATCGTGACCCGCAATACACCGGAAATTGCTGAGTCTATCGGTTACCTGCCTGGCACTGAAGAAGAAAAAATGGCGCCCTGGCTGGCGGCAATTACCGATTCGCTGGAAGTGTTGCACAAAAACGATGAAAGCATGGAGTCGAGCCTGAATTACATCATGAATAAGGCCAATATCCAGTTTAAGTCGTTGAACTTTATGCGCGGACGAAGCATTCAAAATGCCATCGTATTATTAGATGAGTCGCAGAACCTTACCGCGTCGCAGCTAAAAACCATTATTACCCGCTGTGGTACCGGTACTAAAATCATTTGCTCCGGTAACCTGGCGCAAATTGACAGCTATTATCTGACCGCAGTGACTTCAGGTTTAACCTATATTGTGGAGCGTTTTAAAGATTACCCCGGCAGTGCGACGGTGAATTTAAATGGTGTGGTGCGCAGCAGTCTGGCGCAATACGCCGAAGAAAATTTATAGGCAATGCAGCTGCTGCATCAGCTTAACTGACTAATGTAGTCTTCGAGGATGAGCTGCGCAGCAGCACTGTCGATTTTATCTTTGCTGAGCTGACGAAAGCCGCCGCGCTCAAACAACTCTTCTTTTGCGGCGACAGTGGTTAAGCGTTCGTCCTGCAGGTGCACGGGTAAACCAAACCGGCCGTGTAAGCGGTTGGCAAATTTACGCGCCAGCTCGGTTACTGGCTGTTCGGTACCATCCATATTCAGAGGCAAACCTACCACCAGACACTGGGGCTGCCACTCGTTAATCAGCACCTGCACTTTGTGCCAGTCCGGCTGGCCGTCTTTGGCTTTTAATGCGGCCAATGGCGAGGCGGTGCCGGTAATTGTCTGACCCACGGCAACGCCGATATTATGAGTACCAAAATCAAATCCGAGCAGTTGACTCATGCGTGACCGGCTCCGGGCCCTAATTGCCAAGCGTGAAAGCCTAGTGTTTCCGTGGCTTTTTGCCAACGCTCGGTGATAGGCGTGTTAAACAGGATTTCCGGATCAGCGGGAATCGTCAGCCAGCTGTTGTCCGCCAGTTCCTGTTCCAGTTGGCCCGCTTCCCAGCCGGCATACCCCAGAGTCAGCAGAAACTTCTCTGGCGCATCGCCGCGGCCCATAGCCTCAAGAATGTCTTTGGAAGTGGTAATCATGACGTCGTCACTTAATCGTGCCGAACTACGCCACTCTTCTTCCGGCGAGTGCAGCACAAAGCCGCGGTCACGTGCCAAAGGACCGCCGGCAAAAACTTGCTTATCGAACATCAGCGACTGCTCAGGCACTACAATCTCAAGTTGCTCAAGCAGGTTGGCGACATTAAGTTCTACGGGCTGGTTAATGATAAGACCCATCGCCCCTTCCGCATTGTGCTCGCAGATGTAAGTGACCGAGCGATGGAAAAAGGGGTCGTCCATGCCCGGCATCGCAATTAAAAAATGATTCTGTAAATTCGTGAGTGCTTCCATAATGACCTTATCTGCTTTTTGCTTCGCGGCGTGCCTCAATGGCTTCATAAAGTTTGCCTGCGATATTGATATCATATGCGGCTTCGATCTCGCGCATACAAGTTGGACTCGTGACATTAATTTCAGTGATGCGATCGCCAATCACGTCAAGTCCAACCAGCAACAGGCCGCGACGTTTCAGTTCAGGCCCCACTTCACGCGCTAACTCCCAGTCGCTATCACTCAATGGCTGTGGTCGGCCGCTGCCTCCTGCTGCCAGGTTACCGCGGGTTTCACCGGCCGAAGGTACCCGTGCCAGTGAGTAGGGCATAGGCTCGCCATCAATAATCAGAATACGCTTATCGCCGTCTTTTATTTCCGGCATATAGCGTTGGATCATGGCAAATCGCTGACCGTGAGCGGTCAGTGTTTCGATGATGACGCCCAGGTTATTGCCATCTTCGCCGACCCGGAAAATGGAAGCGCCACCCATGCCATCCAGAGGCTTTAAAATAATGTCCTGATGCTCTTTATGAAACGCACGGACCTCGTCCGCGCGACGGGTGACAATGGTCGGCGGCGTTAAATGAGAGAACCAGGCCGTGAACAGTTTCTCATTACAGTCGCGCAAACTGCGCGGTTTATTCACTACCAGTGCACCGGCTTCCTCTGCTAGTTCGAGCAAATAAGTGGTGTATAAAAATTCCGTATCAAAGGGCGGATCCTTGCGCATCATGATCACGTCAAAATCGGCTAGCGGCTGATTCACGCTTTCACCTAACTTATAAAAGTCACGCTCCTGATCAACAACATCGACACGGCGGGCATGCGCCATGGGTTTGCCGGCAATCAATGAGAGATCGCTCATCTCCAGGTAATAGCATTCGTAGCCACGCTCCTGCGCTTCAAGCAGCAACCGGAAGCTGGTGTCCTTGTAGGTCTTCACGGTGGCAATGGGGTCCATAATCATTGCTAACTTCATAAGGTTACTCCTGAATAATGGGCGTGGCTAAATCGCCAAATTGATATTGCATGACACTAAGTGCCGTTAAGGCTGCGGTCTCTGTGCGCAGCACTCTGGGGCCAAGTTGTACGGGCTGAAAATCAGCTTTTTTCGAAGCGGCAATTTCGGTATCGGTCAGGCCGCCTTCCGGGCCAATGAGCAGTTGCACGTGCTCGCTGGTCAGCTGCTGCTCGCGCAAGGGTTTACGGGCGGTCGGATCGAGGGTCAGCCGTAACGCCGGCGGCAGATTTGCCAGCCAGTCATTGAGGGCCACCGGTGAATGAACTTGTGGTACGACACTGCGACCACTTTGCTCGCAGGCAGCGACGACAATCTTCTGCCATTGTTGCACTTTTTTCTGCAGTCGGTCACCGCTTAACTTCACTCCACAGCGCTCGGTAAAGACAGGCGTGATGCAGTGTACGCCCAGTTCCACCGACTTTTGCAGCACGAAGTCCATCCGGTCGCCGCGGGAAATGCCCTGGCCAAGGTGAATCTTCACGGGGGACTCGGTGGCGTTGACCACCATGTCTGTGATCTCAACCCGCACATTTTTCTTTGTCGCAGCGACAATCACCGCCTGGTAATCCTTGCCATCGCCGGTGAAGACCACCAGCGGCTGGCCGTCCTGCATACGCAACACCCGGCCGACGTGATTCGCCGCCTCGTCGCAAAGATCGAGTTGTTGGCCCACGCTGAGCGCAGGTTGCGTACTATTTTCAAGCGTATTCGCCGGCAAAGGATGATAAATTCGCGGTACTCGCATAACATGATCCTAAATATGTTTATGCCATCATCTTATCAGAAGGAAACCTTTTATGGCGATACAGCAGCAACTGATTCAGTGGGCAGGCGCGGTAACCCTGGTCGCTGCGGCGAACTCATCAGCAACGGCGTGGGCGGAAGACGCGCATAGTTATGCTCGCCTTGATGAAGTCAGCACCCCTCACTTAGAGTTGAACCTGACCGTCGATTTTGCCGAGCAGCAACTGGAAGGAACCGCGACTTATGATCTGCTGCGTCGCTCCGATGCTACCGCCATCCATCTTGATACGCGTGATCTGACCATCCAAAAAACCGAGCTATGGCAGGATGGTGTCTGGCAGGAAACGCCCTTCGCTTTAGGCGAACCCCATCAAACGCTGGGGCAAGAACTGACGGTGACCATAGGTGAAGATGCCGATAAGCTGCGCATCCATTATGAAACAGCGCCAACGGCGAGTGGTCTGCAGTGGCTAACGCCGGCGCAGACTGCGGGTAAAGAACATCCCTTTATGTTCAGCCAGTCACAACCGATCCATGCACGCAGCTGGATCCCAATTCAGGATACGCCTGCACTGCGCCTGACCTACAATGCGCAGGTCTACACGCCCGCCGGCTTGTTAGCGGTGATGAGTGCAGATAACAGCTTGAGTGACGACCGTGATGGGAACTACAGCTTCACCATGCCGCAGCCGATCCCGCCTTATCTGATTGCAATTGCTGTGGGCGATCTGGAAATTAAATCCATCAGCGATAACGTTGCTGTGTTTGCTGAGTCTTACATTATTGATGACGCCGCCTGGGAGTGGGCGGATACCCCGGCGATGATTACCGCTACCGAAAAAATGTATGGCCCTTACCGCTGGGATCGGTACGACTTGCTGGTACTGCCGCCCAGCTTTCCGTTCGGCGGTATGGAAAACCCACGGCTGTCGTTTATCACCCCGACCGTGGTTTCCGGTGATCGCTCCCTGATTAACTTAATTGCTCATGAGCTGGCGCATTCCTGGTCAGGCAATCTGGTGACCAATGCCAGCTGGCGCGACTTATGGCTCAATGAAGGCTTCACCAGCTATGTTGAAAACCGCATCATGGAAGCTTTGTTTGGTGAGCGCCGGGCCCAGATGGAGCTGGCGCTGGGGTATCAGGATCTGTTAGCTGATATGGAACGGCTGCCAGCGGCCGATACCGTTTTAAATATCGATCTGGGGACCCGCCATCCTGACGACGTCTTTTCCAACGTTCCCTACGTTAAAGGTCAGTTGTTCCTGGTTTACCTGGAGCACAAATTTGGTCGCGAAGTCTTCGATGCCTTTTTACGTCAATACTTTGCTGATTTCGCCTTTCAAAGTATTTCGACCGCTCAGTTCAAACATTACCTGGCCAAGAACCTGCTGGCCAAGCATCCCAATGTGGTTAGCATGGATAAAGTGAACGAATGGATCCATGAGCCCGGCCTGCCTGCGGATGCACCAAAACCCGAGTCCGATGCTTTTGCCCAGGTCGAGCGACAAATGCAGCGTTGGTTAAAAGGTGGGCAGCTGCAAACCGCAGAATGGACCACGCATGAATGGCTACACTTTATCAATAACTTACCGCTGGATATTTCCAGTACCAACATGAAAAGGTTGGATAACGACTATCATTTAACCGCCAGCAGCAATGCCGAAATTGCGCATGCCTGGTTGAAGCTGGCGATTACTAAAAAATATGAACCAGCGCGTGATCGTTTACGTAACTACCTGCTCAACATTGGTCGCAACAAGCTGGTCAGCCCGCTTTATCGGGAACTGGCGAAAACACCGGAAAACCTGAAATGGGCACGCGAAGTCTATGAACAGGCGAAATCTGGCTACCATCCGTTGACACAAACCGTCAACGAAGCGTTGTTGTACCCGGAACATTAAGCGAAAAAGGAGTGAATAATGCCACGAGCTATTGGTTATGCAGCGCATGCTGCGGACAAAGAGCTGGAGTATTTTGAATTTGACCGGCGCGAGCCAACCGAGCTTGATGTAGAGATTGAGATTGCTTACTGCGGTGTTTGCCATTCGGATTTACATCAGGTACGCGATGAGTGGGGTGGCAACACCGTGTTCCCTTGCGTCCCAGGTCACGAAATTGTGGGTAAAGTGACCCGTGTTGGCAGCAAAGTCAGCAAGTATAAAGTTGGCGATAACGTCGGTGTTGGCTGTATGGTGGACTCTTGTGGCCACTGCCATAGCTGTGATGATGGTCACGAACAGTACTGTGAGAACGGTTTCGTCGCGACTTACAACGGCGAAGACAAACACTCGGGAGGCGTCACTTTTGGTGGCTACTCAAATCGCATTACAGTCACTGAAGACTTTGTCTTACGGGTTGCTGATGATGCTGATCTGGCTGGCGTGGCACCGCTGCTATGCGCCGGTATCACCACCTACTCACCACTACGCCACTGGGGTGTGAGCAAAGGTCACAAAGTGGGCGTTGTCGGCCTAGGTGGACTGGGTCATATGGCGGTAAAACTTGCCAAAGCCATGGGAGCAGAAGTGGTCTTGTTCACCACCTCGCCCGGGAAAGTTGAAGATGGTAAACGTCTGGGTGCCGACCATGTGGTGATCTCAAAAGACGAAGAAGCTATGGCAGAGTGGGTGAACTCGCTCGACTTTATTCTGAATACCGTTGCAGCTCCGCATAACCTGGATGAGTACCTGGCGTTACTACGGTTAGACGGCACCATGTGTCTGGTCGGCGTCCCGGCTGAATCGCATCCGTCGCCGTCGGTCTTCAACCTGATCGCCAAACGCCGTTCACTGGCAGGGTCTTTGATTGGCGGTATTGCCGAAACGCAGGAAATGCTCGATTTCTGCGCTGAGCACAACATCACCTCGGATATTGAACTGATTGCGATGAATGATATCAATAAAGCATATGAGCGGATGTTGCGTAGCGATGTGAAATACCGCTTTGTAATTGATATGGCGACGTTAAAACAGCGATAAAGACTTTTAGACGTCTAAATGTAGAAAACTGGGCGTGGTTTCGCTAAACTACGCCCAATTTTTTAAGTCCGGATAAAAGTAGAGACACCTAAACTATGACGAAGCACCTTTTTACTTCTGAATCTGTTTCAGAAGGACATCCTGATAAAATTGCAGACCAGATTTCAGATGCGGTTCTTGATGCTATTCTGACGCAAGATCCCCGTGCCCGAGTGGCCTGCGAAACTTACGTAAAAACCGGCATGGTATTGGTTGGCGGTGAAGTCTCCACCAAGGCCTGGGTGGATATTGAAGAATTGACCCGTAATACCGTACGCGATATTGGCTATGTTCATTCAGATATGGGCTTTGATGCTGACTCTTGCGCAGTCTTAAATGCCATCGGTAAGCAGTCGCCGGATATTAATCAGGGCGTTGACCGGACCTCGTTGGAAGAGCAGGGCGCCGGTGACCAGGGGCTGATGTTTGGCTATGCCTCAAATGAAACTGACGTATTAATGCCAGCGCCGATTACCTATGCCCATCGATTGATGCAACGGCAAGCGGAAGTCCGTAAAAACGGAACTTTGCCGTGGTTACGGCCTGACGCCAAAAGCCAGCTGACCTTTATCTATGAAGACGGCAAGCCCGTTGCCATTGATACAGTGGTGCTGTCTACGCAGCACGCCGAGGGTATTACTCAGGCAGAGCTGCGGGAAGCGGTGATTGAAACCATTATCAAACCGGTGTTGCCGGGCCAATGGTTCCCAGCGAATCAAGAACGCATTTTCATCAACCCGACCGGTAAATTTGTGATCGGTGGGCCTATGGGTGACTGTGGCCTGACCGGGCGCAAGATCATCGTCGATACCTACGGCGGTATGGCGCGGCATGGTGGCGGAGCGTTTTCCGGTAAAGATCCGTCCAAGGTTGACCGCAGTGCCGCCTATGCGGCGCGTTATGTCGCGAAAAACCTGGTTGCTGCTGGCCTGGCTGACCGCTGTGAGCTGCAAATTTCGTATGCGATTGGCGTTGCCGAGCCGACTTCAATCAGTATCGAAACCTTTGGTACCAGCTCGTATTCTGAGGAGCGCCTGATTGCTCTGGTCCGCAAGCACTTTGATTTACGTCCTTATGGCTTAATTAAGATGCTAAACCTTGAGCAACCTATGTATCTTGCGACAGCAGCCTACGGCCACTTTGGCCGGGAAGAGTTTCCGTGGGAGAAAACAGACAAAGCCGAAGCCCTTCGCGCTGACATCTGATTTGCTTAGAAGCCCCGAATTGTGGAGAATACGCGCACCAAGTGAGCATTTTCTCAAGCAGCAATTCGGGGTTATTTGTTATGACGACAGCAGTTTCTGAGCGTAAGCATCTCGCCAACGCTATTCGTGCCTTAAGCATGGATGCCGTACAGCAAGCCAACTCGGGCCACCCGGGCGCACCTATGGGCATGGCGGATATTGCCGAAGTCCTGTGGCGTGACTACCTGAAACACAATCCTGAAAACCCTGATTGGGCCGACCGCGACCGTTTTGTCCTGTCCAACGGACACGGTTCTATGCTGATTTATTCATTGCTGCACCTGACCGGTTATGAACTGCCCATCGAAGAGTTGAAAAATTTTCGTCAGTTGCATTCAAAGACTCCGGGTCACCCGGAATATGGTTATACTCCTGGCGTTGAAACGACCACCGGACCTTTGGGTCAGGGGCTGGCTAACGCAGTCGGAATGGCATTAGCAGAGAAAGTGCTGGCGGCGCAGTTTAACCGTGACGAGCACAATATCATTGACCATAACACCTACGCTTTCTTAGGTGATGGCTGCTTAATGGAAGGTATTTCCCACGAAGTTTGCTCGTTAGCCGGCACCTTAGGTCTTGGTAAATTGGTGGCGTTTTATGACGACAACGGCATCTCTATTGATGGTGAAGTTGAAGGCTGGTTCACCGACGATACCGCCAAGCGTTTTGCAGCTTATGGTTGGCATGTTATCGACAGCGTAGATGGTCATGATGCCGAAGCAATTAAAACTGCTGTCGATGCCGCTCACGCGGAGACAGCGCGGCCCACATTAATTATCTGCAAAACGATTATCGGTTTTGGTGCTCCCAACAAGCAGGGCTCGGAAAGTTGCCATGGGGCGCCACTTGGTGATGATGAAATCGCGGCAGCCCGCAAAGAGTTAGGCTGGTCTTATGGACCGTTTGAGATTCCTGATGACGTTTATCAAGCCTGGTCGGCCAAAGAGCGCGGCGCTGAGCAAGAGCAAGCTTGGGAGCAGCGCTTGGCCGCATATGCGCAAGCCTACCCTGAACTAGCAGAGGAACTGAAGCGCCGGTTAGCGGGTGACTTACCTGCGGATTTTGATGCTCATGCGCAAGCTTATATCGAACAGCTGCAAGCTGAGCCAGCCGACATTGCCAGCCGTAAAGCGTCACAAAACGCGCTGAATGCTTATGGCCCGAAGTTACCCGAGTTACTCGGCGGTTCCGCTGACCTTGCCGGCTCAAACCTGACTTTGTGGAACGATGCCAAAGATGTCAATGCCGACGATGCCAGCGGCAACTATGTTTACTACGGTGTTCGTGAATTTGGTATGTCGGCGATTATGAACGGTGTTGCTTTGCATCGTGGGTTGGTGCCTTACGGCGCAACGTTCCTGATGTTTATGGAATATGCCCGCAATGCAGTGCGCATGGCAGCGTTGATGAAACAGCGCAGTATTTTTGTTTACACCCATGACTCAATTGGTCTGGGCGAGGACGGGCCTACCCACCAGCCGGTGGAGCAGTTGGCCAGTTTGCGCACCACACCAAACATGAGCACCTGGCGTCCATGTGACCAGGTTGAGTCTGCAGTCGCCTGGAAAGCTGCACTGCAACGCACTGACGGGCCAACGGCATTGATCTTCAGTCGTCAGGGCCTGGCACAGCAGCAGCGTAGTTCTGAACAGCTCGCGAATATTGCTCGTGGTGGCTATACCTTATTGGATGGTCAGGGCGCGCCTGAGCTGATTTTGATTGCTACCGGTTCGGAAGTTGCACTTAGTGTCGCCGCCGCAAAAACTCTGCAGGCCAAAGGCCACTCAGTGCGCGTGGTGTCGATGCCAGCGACCGACGTATTTGATGCTCAGCCAGCGGATTATCGTGAACAGGTACTGCCAGGTTCAGTCACTAAGCGTATTGCTGTGGAAGCGGGGATTGCTGATTACTGGTACAAGTACGTCGGCCTGCACGGACGTATCCTTGGCATGACCAGCTTTGGCGAATCGGCACCGGCTGGTGATCTATTCAAACACTTTGGATTCACGCCTGAGCACCTGGTGGCGATGGCTGAGGAGTTACTAGGGGAATGACGCAACCACGGGCACGGTTAGCACTCAACGGATTTGGTCGAATTGGACGCAGTGTGCTGCGTGCTTTGTATGAACGTGGTTATCGCGAGCACATTGAAATTGTCGCCATTAATGAGCTGGCACCGGTCACTGCCATGGCTCATTTACTTAAGTACGACACCAGTCATGGTCGCTTTGAGCAGGCGGTGACCTGCTCAGGCGAGCACGAGTTGCGCGTCGGAGCCGATGTGATTCGGGTTTCTGCCGAATCGGAAATCAGCAATCTTAGCTGGCAGGACCTGGACGTAGATCTGGTGTTGGATTGTACCGGCGTGCATGGCACCCCTGAAGATGGCGCGCATTATCATGATGTCGGTATCCCACAGGTATTGTTCTCACATCCAGGCTCGCCGGATGTTGATTTCACTGCAATTTATGGCGTCAATACAGACCAGTTAACGGCGGCACATCGGATCGTTTCCAATGGCTCCTGTACCACCAACTGCTCGGTCCCCGTACTGAAGGTATTAGACGATCTGTTTGGCATCGAAAGTGGCGCCATTACCACCATCCACGCTGCTATGCACGATCAGCAGGTGATTGATGCTTACCACAAAGACCCGCGTCTGGCGCGTGCCGCAGGGCGTTCTATTATCCCAGTGGATACTCGCCTGGCACGCGGTATCGAGCGTATCATGCCGCATTTTGCCGGTAAATTTGAAGCCATTCAGGTGCGTGTGCCCACCACTAATGTGACCGCCATGGACCTCAGTGTCACGGTCCGTGATGAGGTGTCCATCGAGACGGTGAACGAGGCGCTGGCGAAGGCTGCCCGGGGCGCGATGGCGACGATTCTCGGCTACACCGATGAGCCGCTGGTGTCGATTGATTTTAACCATGATCCACGTTCAAGCATTGTCGATGGCACCCAGACCCGGGTCGCAGGTAAACATTTAATTAAAGTGCTGTGCTGGTGTGACAACGAGTGGGGGTTTGCCAATCGCATGCTCGATACCGCCGAAGTTATGCTGCAGCAAGCACGGCAAGATTAATCAGAAGTAGATGAGAGAGGAAACAACGATGTCCGCAGTCATCACAATGGATGATTTAGATTTAGACGGATTGCGCGTTCTGATCCGCGAGGATCTTAATGTTCCGGTCAAAGACGGAAAAGTGAGCTCTGATGCCCGCATCAAGGCCGCATTGCCTACTCTGAAGCAGGCACTTGCAGGTGGCGCCAAAGTCATGGTGATGTCGCATCTTGGCCGGCCGGAAGAGGGCGAGTATAACCCTGAGTTTTCGTTGCAACCTGTGGTTGATTACTTAAAGGATGCGCTGGAAGCACCGGTACGGCTTGCTAAAGACTATCTGGACGGGGTCGATGTTGCTGCCGGCGAAGTGGTGGTCTTTGAGAACGTACGCTTTAATCCAGGCGAAAAGAATAACGACGATGCGCTGGCGCAGAAACTCGCAGCACTTTGCGATGTGTTTGTTATGGACGCCTTTGGTACCGCACACCGGGCGCAAGCCTCCACGCATGGCGTGGCGAAGTATGCTGACGTTGCCTGTGCTGGACCGTTGCTCGCCGCAGAGCTGGATGCACTGGGCAAAGCCCTGGCTGAGCCGGCACGGCCGTTGGTGGCCATTGTCGGTGGCTCGAAAGTCTCAACCAAGCTTACGGTACTGGAATCTTTATCAGGAGTGGTCGATCAGCTGATTGTTGGTGGTGGCATCGCCAACACCTTTATCGCGGCCGCGGGGCACAACGTTGGTAAATCGCTTTACGAGGCCGATCTTACCGATGAAGCGCAGCGTCTGGTTGATGCTGCGCAAGCGAAAGGTGGTGATATTCCACTGCCGACCGATGTGGTCACTGGCAAGGAGTTCAGCGCTGAAGCTCAGGCTGAAACCAAAGCTGTCGATGCGATCAGTGACGATGACATGGTATTTG
Source organism: Pseudidiomarina terrestris (assembly GCF_030466405.1). Classification (GTDB taxonomy): domain Bacteria; phylum Pseudomonadota; class Gammaproteobacteria; order Enterobacterales; family Alteromonadaceae; genus Pseudidiomarina; species Pseudidiomarina terrestris. The sequence goes on from NZ_JAGGJF010000004.1 coordinate 57,982, forward strand.
ATATTGGTCCTGATACCGCTGAAGCCTTCGCAAAGATTCTGCAAAATGCGGGCACTATCGTATGGAATGGTCCAGTCGGTGTGTTTGAATTTGATCAGTTTGGTGCAGGTACCCAACGTTTAGCTGACGCAATAGCAGCAAGCTCAGCATTTTCTATCGCAGGCGGTGGTGACACCCTTGCGGCAATTGATAAGTATGGTATCGCTGATAAAATCAGCTATATCTCGACCGGCGGTGGTGCCTTCTTAGAGTTCTTAGAAGGTAAAAAACTTCCCGCAGTAGCGATTCTGGAAGAACGCGCAGAACATGGCTAAGCCTAGCCGAGCAGAACAGGAAATCAGGAGATAAACTATGGCTTTAATTTCATTACGTCAGTTGCTCGATCACGCCGCCGAGAACGATTACGGCGTGCCGGCATTCAACGTTAATAACCTCGAGCAAATGCGCGCCATCATGGAAGCTGCTGATGCGACAGATAGTCCGGTCATTGTACAGGCCTCGGCAGGCGCTCGCTCCTACGCAGGAGCACCGTTTTTGCGTCACCTTATTCTGGCAGCTATTGAAGAATGGCCGCATATCCCGGTCGTTATGCATCAGGATCACGGTACTTCTCCGGCGATCTGTCAGCGTTCCATTCAACTGGGCTTTAGCTCGGTCATGATGGATGGCTCATTACAAGAAGACGGTAAAACACCAGCGGATTACGATTACAACGTCAAGGTCACGCAAACAGCTGTGGCAATGGCCCATGCCTGTGGCGTGTCGGTCGAGGGCGAGTTGGGTGTGCTGGGTTCGCTTGAAACGGGTGAAGCTGGTGAAGAAGACGGTGTAGGTGCAGAAGGTAAACTTAGCCACGACCAACTGCTGACCGATCCCGAAGAAGCAGCACAGTTCGTAAAAGCGACCAATGTAGATGCTTTGGCCATCGCCTGTGGTACCTCACATGGCGCTTATAAGTTTAGTCGCCCACCGACCGGTGATATTCTGGCGATCGACCGTATCAAAGAGATCCACAAACGCATTCCAACCACCCACCTGGTCATGCATGGTTCCTCTTCGGTGCCGCAAGAATGGTTGAAAGTGATCAACGAATTTGGTGGTGAAATCCCCGAAACTTATGGTGTCCCGGTGGAGCAGATCGCTGAAGGCATCAAGCACGGTGTTCGTAAAGTGAATATCGATACCGACTTACGCTTGGCATCTACCGGTGCGGTGCGTCGTCATTTAGCGCAGAACCCCAGCAATTTTGACCCGCGCAAATTCCTGAAGGCTTCAACCGATGCTATGTACGATATCTGTAAGGCACGTTTTGAAGCATTTGGCTGTGCTGGTCAGGCCCACAAAATTAAACCGATTTCTCTGGAAGAGATGTTCAAACGCTACGAAGCGGGAGATTTAGACGCTAAAGTGAACTAGTCGGGGTTCATTTACGCCGCAATCCCACGTTATACTAATGTAAACGTGGATTGCGGAAGATTAAAAGAGGTGTTTGTGGCATATCAGAAAACTTTAACAGCATTGGCTATTGTCGCGTGCTTAGGCGGGGCGTCTGTTGCGAACGCGCAAGCCTCGATTTTTATGTATGACGATGCCAGTGATTTGAACACCGAAGAAAAGTCGGACTGGGATGCTTCGGCAGAGCTTGGTCTGCTGTTCACTTCAGGTAACACTAAGACTGAGACATTTAAGACCAAGTTGAGTGCCGCGCGTGACTACCAGAACTGGCGCCACAAAGGCATTATCGACTATTACCGTTCCGAACAGGAAGACCAAAGTACGGGTGATACTTATGTGACCGGCGACAAGCTGTTCATATCAGGTCAGTCGAACTACAAGTTTAATCCTGAGAGCCGTTCCTCACTATTTGTGTTTGGCTCGTATGAAGAAGATAAATTCAGTGGTTACGAGTATCAGGGAACCATCGCTGTCGGTTACGGTGCCCGCTATCGTTATAGTCCGTCATTGTACACCGACTATGAAGTGGGTCCGGGTTACTCTGTGAATAAGCCTATCGTCAATGGCGTGGTGCAGGAGCAGGAAAGCAGTGCTATCTTGCGTGTGGCGGGCAATCTGGTCTGGGATATTACCAAGACCTCAAAATTCAACGCGCTGGCATCAAGTGAAGTTGGTCAAGACAACACCAAGTCGCGTGCTGAAATTTCGGTATCTGCGAACGTGAACAGTTCACTGGCGCTTAAATTTTCGGTTGCTGCAAATCACAACTCGTACTTAGAAGATGAGAGCAAAGAAAAGCTCGATACTGAAACTGCGGTGACCTTGGTCTACAGCTTCTAAAACATCGAGCTTTGCGGGTTTTAGTCCAGCAAGCGGGTTGCCGATTAGTCCTCGGCAATCCGCTTTTTCAAATGCACGGGCTTGTTGCGCTTGCGCACTTTGATATTGAGCAGTTCGACAGTCAATGAGAAGGCCATAGCGAAGTAGACATAGCCTTTCGGTACGTGGAAGCCCAGCCCTTCGCCCATCAACGTAAAGCCAATCAGAATCAAAAAGCTCAACGCCAACATCTTGATGGTGGGATGACTATCGACAAAGTCACCAATCGCCTTCGCTGCCAGCATCATTACCAGTACCGCCACCACGACAGCAATAATCATGACGGCAACGTAATCAACCAGTCCGACAGCGGTAATCACGGAATCCAGCGAGAAGACAATATCAATGACGGCAATCTGCGTGATAATGGCAGTAAAGGTTGCGGTCTTCCCCGCCGTTTTGTGTTCTTCGACACCTTCTAAACTGTGATGAATTTCCAGAGTACTTTTCCCTAGCAGGAACAAACCACCGAAAAACAAGATCAAGTCACGTCCAGAAAAATCAAAACTGAACACCGAGAAAAGTGTCTCCGTCAGCCCCATCACCCAGACAATTGCGAGCAGTAAGGCAATCCGCATGCCCATGGCCAGCAATAGACCAATTTGCCTTGCTTTCTGCCGTTGATGCTCCGGCAATCGACCAACCAGAATTGAGATAAAGATAATATTATCAATACCTAAGACAACTTCTAAAGCAGTGAGCGTGGCTAGCGCTATCCATGCTTCTGGTAAAAAGATCCACTCGAACATTTCGCTTACTCTGACAATATGGGAGGATTGGATTACAATAAACAGGTTATTGTGCAAAAACAACGGACAATAACTTTTGCGTGTCCTTCGGCTTTTAGCTAGTATGCGCGCACCCCTGGATGATGGGGGACATTTGACTCTAATAGCAGCAACAAAGGCGAACTTTTATGTCTGCAAATTCGTTTCTGGGTGTTTTCGCTAAGTCTCCGATCAAACCAATGATCGAGCACATTTCTCAGGTGCATGACTGCGCGATGACCTTAAAACCTTTTTTTCAAGCTGTGTACGCGGCGAACTGGGATGATGCGGAAGAGCATCGCAAAGCCATCGTCAAGAAAGAGAAGGCTGCGGATGATATGAAGCGTGAAATCCGTCTCAACCTTCCTAGTGGTTTATTCATGCCCGTTGAGCGTACCGATCTTCTGGAACTCGTTTCTCAACAAGACCGTATTGCCAATAAAGCCAAAGATATCTCAGGATTGATTACCGGCCGTGAGCTGCAAATCCCAAAAGATATGATCGAGGGCTTTGATGCTTATCTGCAGCGTTGTCTGGACGCCACTGATAAAGCTAAAGAAACCATCGGTGAGTTTGACGATCTGCTGGAAGTTGGCTTTAAAGGCCGCGAACGACGTATCGTGGATAGTCTGATTTCCGAACTAGACAGCATCGAGCAAGACACCGACGCGTTACAAGTAAAATTGCGTCGTCAGTTGCGGGCTTTGGAACAAGAAATGAACCCGCTGGATGCTATGTTTCTCTATAAAATTCTTGATTGGGTCGGTGATCTCGCGGACCTGGCCGAGCGCGTGGGTGCGCGTTTTGAACTCATGCTTGCACGGGTCTAAGTCGGAGACGAACAATGGATATTATTTCTACTTATAATCTCACGCTGATTTTAATGGCAGCAGCTTTTGCTTTCTTCATGGCGTGGGGTATTGGTGCAAATGACGTCGCTAACGCGATGGGCACCTCGGTAGGCTCCAAAGCCTTAACCATCAAGCAAGCCATTATCGTTGCCATGATCTTCGAATTTGCCGGGGCCTACCTTGCTGGTGGTGAGGTAACGTCAACCATTCGTAAGGGGATTATCGATTCAGCCTACTTTATCGACACACCGGAGCTGTTGGTGTTTGGTATGATCGGCTCCTTGCTGGCGGCAGGGTTTTGGCTACTTATCGCTTCTTATCTGGGCTGGCCGGTTTCTACCACGCACTCCATTATCGGTGCCATTGTCGGTTTTGCTGCGGTGGGCGTAAGCCCGGACGCGGTCGAATGGGGCAAAGTTCTGGGTATCGTGGGAAGTTGGGTGGTGACACCGATGATCGCGGGCTTGCTGGCTTACTTTATCTTTATCAGCGCACAGAAGCTGATTTTTGATAGCGAAAGTCCGCTGGATATGGCCAAACGTTACGTTCCCTTTTACATGGGCTTGACGGGCTTTGTCATCGCACTGGTAACCATCACCAAAGGTCTGAAACACGTTGGTTTGAACTTCACGTTAATGGAATCCATTGCCCTGGCGATAGGTATTGCTGTGGTGGTGTTCTTCCTTGGTAAAATCATGATCGGCCGCTTACGCTTTGATCCGGCAGCTGACCGCGATATGCATTATACCAACGTCGAAAAAGTCTTTGCGGTACTTATGGTTGTGACCGCGTGTGCCATGGCATTTGCCCACGGTTCGAATGACGTTGCTAATGCCATCGGTCCACTGGCCGCTGTGGTCAGTATTGTGCAAAATGGTGGCGAAATTTCCAGCAAAGCCACCCTGGCCTGGTGGGTATTGCCAGTAGGTGCTGTAGGTATCGTGCTAGGTTTGGCAATGTTGGGCAAGCGCGTCATTGCCACTATCGGTAAAGGCATCACCCATTTAACCCCAAGTCGTGGTTTCGCTGCGGAACTTGCAGCGGCCTCAACGGTGGTTATTGCATCAGGTACAGGCTTACCTATTTCAACCACACAAACCTTGGTTGGTGCGGTGCTTGGTGTTGGTATGGCCCGTGGTATTGCCGCCCTGAACCTTGGCGTGGTGCGCAACATCGTGGTCTCATGGGTCGTTACCCTGCCTGCGGGTGCAATCATGTCGATCATTTTCTTCTATATGATTAAAACAGCATTTGGCGTCTAAAGCCTTATGCAACCTGTTTTTAAAGGCGACTTCGGTCGCCTTTTTTTATGCCCGCTCGATTATTTTTTGCTTTTATGGCAACTTTTTTATCAGCCACCACGACCTTAGTGGCAGTAGAAAAAGGAAACGACACTGTGTTTGCACCATCAGATGAAAGGCTCGTGAAACGAGCTCTGGAAAATAATAAACAAGCTTGGCTGCAGCTGGTAAAGCGTTACGAGGGCTTGGTCTTTAACTACGCGTTGCGCATGAGTGGTAGTCGCGATGACGCTCTGGACCTGATGCAGGACGTATTTATGTCACTGTTTCGAAACCTGGCTGGCTGGCGTGGCGAGAGCTCGTTTAAGAACTGGCTGATGACCATCGCTCATCACCGTTGCATCGAGCACTTTCGCCGGCGCAAGGATTTTGCTGACGATTACGATTTCGACCAGCAACCGAGCTCATCGGACTGGCACGACCCCGAGGCGGTGTACCGCGGCCAGCAGCAAACACAGCAGCTGGTGAGCGCGATGCAGAAGTTGCCTGTTGAGCAGCGCCTCATCGTGGAATTAAAGTTTTTTCAGCACTTGAAGCTGCAGGAAATTAGTCAGCAACTTGAAGTGCCACTGAATACCGTTAAGTCTCGTTTGTACAAAGCGGTAGAAGAGTTGAAAACGTTGGTGGAGGCTATATGAACAAGCACGATGAATTCCAGAACTGGATCGAAAAAACGGCCACTGACACCCGGCCTGAGGCTGTGCCTGAGTGGCCGCGGGAAACGACCTTTCGCGCTCGTTACAACAGCACCGAAACCCTGCGCTGGTGGCAACGCCCCCTGTTACCTGTTGCTTCGCTGGCGTGCTCAGCACTGGCAGTACTGGCTGTTGTTACACAGTTACAAGTGCAGGTCACAGAGCAAGGTTTTAACGTACATTTCGGCGGTAGCCTGACAGAGCAGCAGTTGCAGGCTGCGGTCAATGAGCAAATCACTGTTTTTGCAGCAGAGCAGCAACTGCAACTGGCGAATTACGCAGCCAATTTACGACAGGATTTTAGCGACGATGTAGCGGCTGCGAATCAGCAACTGGTGAATTATATTCTGACCACCAATCGCACCGAACGTCAGGAAGATATGGAAGATATCATCCGCTACGTCAACGCCCAGCGTGAAGACGACCAAGTCTACCTGGCCTACCAATTATCACAGGTTACCGGCGAATTACTCGAAGACGGTGACTATCAGAACGACCCAACTCAGGAGTAAGACCATGCGTACATTAGCAGTAGTTTCAGCCATCGCGGTGGCGTTGCTGGGCAGTGCCGGAGCACAGGCCGACCAGCAGCAGCGAGAGGAGTTACGTAAGCAGCTAGAGATTATGAACAGCATTTTTACCACGACGCTTGATCAGGAGCGCAGTGAAGACGGCCAGGGTAACCTGCGCAGCAATCGTCTCAGCTTTAATTACCTGGCGGGTCAGGGGGTCGTGTACCGGACCAAACTAGGTGGCGGACACCGGGTGTTTTTCAATGGCGGTGTGCCGATGCCCCCAATGCCGGATCTGCCCCACTTAGATGGCATAGAAAGCATCGAGCTGGAGGCTGCCATGGCCGAAGGACTGGCCGCTGCAGGTGAAGTGATGCGTGAGATTGAGGTGGTGACCGATGAAATCGTGATCAATGACGGCGAAGTGTATTTCACCAGCGACGATGGCGATGGCAAAGTGAAAGTGGTGCGCCAGGTCTCACGAAAAATGCGCGACCATGCCCAACAGGTGCGCGAATTACGGCGCCAGGTGCGCGACCTTGAATTAGCGCGCGCCAACGCGGACGATGGCAAAGCTATTGAAAAGCAGTTAACGGAAGTTCGCGAACAGCTGCGGAAAAGCGAAGAGAAAGTTGCCAGCGCCCGCGCGGAACTTGACGAAGCGAAGACGCAACTGCAAGCAAGAGCAGCAGAACATCGTGCTAAACGCGCTGAGAAAAGAGCACAGCAATTGGCGCAGTTTGAGCAAACCATGACCAGTACCTTGTGCAATTACGGCCGTACCTTACGCGCCTTACCAGACCAGGAGCACGTCACCTTTGTCGTTGAGGGCGCAGGAAACGGCGCAGACGGAAGTGACAAAATCTTTATTTTTTCTAAGCAGCAATTGGAAAATTGTTCATCGGCCAGTGATCTATTAGCAAAAGCAACCACGTATAGCTTTTAACTGACCAAAAGGTCGGTTGTCATCTCTGTTTAGCACGCCTGCCGGCGTGCTTTTTTTTGTCGCGTAAAAAAGGTAAAGTACGCGCACAAAAACCAGCAGCAGTAAGCCCTATGGACGTTAAAGACTTTAACTTTGATTTACCCGACCAATTGATTGCCCGCTACCCACAGCCAGAGCGCAGCGCGAGCCGATTACTCGTGCTCGATGGAGCGACGGGTGAGGTGACCCACGACCAGTTCAAAGCCATTGAAGATCATTTGCAGGCAGGTGATTTGCTGGTTTTCAATGATACCCGGGTGATTCCAGCGCGGATGCTGGGTGAAAAAATCTCGGGCGGCAAAGTCGAAATTCTCGTCGAGCGTATGCTTGATGATAACCGCGTGCTGGCGCACGTACGCAGTAACCGTGCGCCTAAGCCTGGCCAGCGGATGCGCATGGAAGATGCCGTTGAAGTTGAAATGCTAGGGCGCGACGGAGCGCTGTTTGAATTGCGCTTTGATACTGAACAAAGTGTGCTCGAGGTTCTGGAGCAGCATGGACACATGCCATTACCTCCTTATATCGATCGCCCCGATGAAGCCAGTGATCGTGAGCGCTATCAGACGGTCTATAACAAAAAGCCCGGTGCCGTCGCAGCGCCCACGGCAGGATTGCACTTTGATGACGCCATTCTGGCCAAGCTGAAAGCCAAAGGCGTTAACTTTGCTTATGTGACATTGCATGTCGGCGCCGGAACCTTCCAGCCGGTGCGCGTCGATAAGATTGAAGAGCATCACATGCACAGTGAATACGCTGAGGTCCCCGAAGAAACCGTGACCCTGATAAAACAAACTCAGGCCAATGGCGGCCGGGTGGTCGCAGTGGGCACGACTTCGGTGCGTTCACTGGAATCTGCCGCGCAGGCTGCGGTCCAGGAACAGCGAGAATTGGCACCGTTTTTCTCCGACACTGACATTTTTATCTACCCTGGCTACAAGTTTGAGATCATCGATGCGATGATCACCAACTTCCATTTACCAGAGTCAACTCTCATCATGTTGGTGTCGGCATTTGCTGGTCGGGATCATGTGCTGAACGCCTACCAGCAGGCGATTGACAACAGCTATCGCTTCTTCAGCTACGGTGACGCGATGTTTGTGACCCGTCAGCCGAGCTAAGGTATACTGATGCTCTCGGACTGTTTTTCCGTGATTTAACCTAGCGGTGATGAAATGAAGTTTGAATTACTTTCGACCTGTGGCAAAGCTCGCCGCGGGCGCATGATTTTTGAGCGGGGCGTGGTTGAGACACCAGCCTTTATGCCCGTGGGTACTGCAGGTACTGTAAAAGGGATGACGCCAGAAGAAGTGAAGGATACTGGCGCGCACATCTGCCTGGGCAATACTTTCCATCTGATGCTGCGTCCCGGTACGCAAATCATCAAGCAACATGGCGATTTACACGACTTCATGAATTGGGATAAACCCATTCTGACGGATTCGGGTGGCTTTCAGGTGTTTAGCCTGGGCGAATTGCGCAAGATTACTGAGGAAGGCGTGACTTTCCGTTCGCCAATCAATGGTGAAAAAATTCTGCTGACGCCAGAGAAGTCGATGGAAGTGCAACGGGACTTAGGTTCTGACATCGTGATGATTTTTGATGAGTGCACACCTTACCCGGCGACGCAGGCCGAGGCCCGCAGTTCTATGGAGTTATCGCTGCGTTGGGCGGAGCGCTCTAAGACCGCACACGGAGATAATCCGGCGGCGTTATTTGGCATCATTCAAGGCGGTATGTACGAAGAATTGCGGACCATCTCGCTGGATGGTCTGACCGATATCGGTTTTGATGGCTACGCTGTCGGCGGGCTTTCTGTGGGTGAACCCAAAGAAGATATGATGCGGGTACTGGACCATATTGCGCCTCAAATGCCGGTGGACAAACCCCGTTATCTGATGGGCGTAGGTAAACCTGAGGATCTGGTGGAAGCGGTACGGCGCGGCATTGATATGTTCGACTGCGTGATGCCGACCCGTAACGCCCGGAATGGTCATTTGTTTGTCAGTACTGGCGTGGTCAAGATCCGTAACGCAGTGCACCGTACCGATACCGGGCCGCTGGATCCTGAGTGCGACTGCTACACCTGTAAAAACTACTCGCGCGCCTACCTGCATCACCTGGATCGCTCCAACGAGATGTTAGGCGGACGCCTGAATACCATCCATAACCTGCACTTCTATCAAAAAGTCATGCGTGATTTGCGCGAGGCGATTGCCGCCGACCGCCTGGATCAGCACGTCGCCGAGTTTTATCAAAAACGCGGCATGGATGTGCCAGCGCTGGACTAACGAAATCGATCCCGGTCTGCTCAGGCCGGGATCGACGTCGCGATATCAATGATGTAGGGCTTGATGCCGGCGAAGAAGAACTCGACGGCAATCAGCATGACGATTAAGCCCATCAGGCGCATCAGGATCTTACTGCCGCTACGACCGAGCTTAGCCAGCATTTGCCGGCCACTGGCCAAGACGATGGCCGTCAGTACGCATACCGTGGCAATAGCAATAAATAAGCTAATAGTGGCAGAGGCGGTTGCTTCGGTAACTTTGCCTTCCTGAATAAACAGAATCACCATGGTGATCGCACCGGGTCCGGCAATCATCGGAATGCCTATAGGGGTGACTGCCACATCAGAACCAAAGTCCCCGTCGGTCTCACCGTCCACCCGCTTGGGTACCGTGCGCCCGCGCAGCATCTCAAAGCCCATCACGAAGAACAAAATACCACCAGCGACGCGTAAGCCGTTTACGGAGATATTAAAAAAGCTGAAGATTGCTTCGCCCAGCAGGGCAAACACTGTTAGAGCAATAAAAGCCGTGACAGCCGCACGCATAGCAACCCAACGCGCAGCCTTCGGAGTCATTGCCTCAGTTAACGCGATATAGATGGGAATTGCGGCAATCGGGTTAATCATGGTGAATAACGAAGTGAACTGGAACAGAAAAGTGTCAAGCATGGTGCGATTCCCGAAAAAATAAGTTGAGGTATTGTATCAACTTATAAAAATTGTAGCTAAAAAAGAAAAAGTTTTAAGCGAAAAAAGTTGCTGCGACACGCTTTGGCGCAATAAACTGTCATACTACTGGTTACAAAAATGAAACAATAGTCTCAGTTCATTTGAGGCGAACCCTTCGGCCAAAAATTTGGAAGCGGTGACTAAGAGCATGGGACTCTCGTTGACCAGCCTGATACCATGCTTCACCGCTTCCATCCCTGCCGCTGCTAGTGCTAAATCCCCTTAATTAAATTGATCGCAGGCTTTACATCAGGATCTGAACTCGCTACAATTCAGCACCATTTTTATTCGTCTTGGTTAATTAGTAACCAATGTTGATAACCCAACAACAGAATTTTCATTGAGGTGAGATTTTAATGCCAGTTGTTAAAGTAAAAGAAAACGAACCGTTTGACGTCGCTTTACGCCGCTTCAAGCGTTCTTGCGAAAAAGCCGGTGTACTTTCAGAAGTGCGTCGTCGTGAATTCTACGAAAAGCCAACTTCAGAGCGTAAGCGCAAGAAAGCTGCAGCCGTAAAACGTCACGCGAAGAAATTATCGCGCGAAAACGCGCGCCGCACTCGTCTTTACTAAGAACAAGCAAGTATTGCTTAGTAGAGAGAGTCGCTAGCTTTTACGTCGCGACTGGTTACTGAAAGCTTCAGTAACTAATCGAAGGCCGGAGCACGGAAACGTGGTCCGGCTTTTTCATTTGGGCTTTTTGATTTAGGCTTTTGCAATTCCCATTCAGCAAGTACAATCAAGTCAGTTCAGAACAACGGAACACAAATAACCATGGCAGGCCTGATCCCAAAAAGCTTTATTCATGATCTCCTTGATCGCGCAGACGTGGTCGAAGTCGTGGACAGCCGCGTTCCGTTAAAAAAAGCAGGCCGTAACTACCAGGCGTGTTGCCCCTTTCATAATGAAAAGTCCCCAAGTTTCACTGTTGCTCCCGACAAGCAATTCTTTCATTGCTTTGGTTGCGGTGAGCATGGCAATGCCATTGATTTTTTGATGCGCTATGACGGCCTGGACTTTCCTGATGCAATTGAAGAGTTAGCGGCAATGCTGGGCATGGAAGTGCCGCGGGAAACCTCAGTTAATCCTCAGGCAGAGGCGCGCAAACGTCAACAGGCGGCCGATGACTACCAGCAAATGGAACATGCGGCTAAGTTCTTTGCTCACCAGCTTCGCCGCCATGCCAATGCACCTAAGGTCATTGACTACCTAAAGGGCCGAGGCCTGAGTGGTGAAGTGGTGAAAGCTTTCCAGATTGGCTATGCCCCCGATGGTTGGGACGATCTGCTGAAAACCCTGGGCAAAGGCCAGGGATCACGCGATCAGTTAGTGGATCTGAAACTCGTCAATCGCAACGATAACGGACGTTATTATGACTTTTTCCGGGATCGGGTGATGTTTCCGATCCGGGATCGCCGTGGTCGCGTGGTCGGTTTCGGTGGCCGCATCCTTGAAGGCGATGGGCCTAAGTACCTCAATTCGCCCGAAACCCGTGTTTTTCACAAAGGCCGGGAGCTGTACGGATTTTATGAGGTGAAGCAGGCCCATCGGCAGATTGAACAAATCGTCATTGTCGAAGGCTACATGGACGTGGTGGCACTGGCTCAGGCGGGCATTGATTTTGCTGTTGCCTCGTTGGGTACAGCCACTACGACGGACCAGTTACAGATGCTGTTCCGCGCTACGCGCAAGGTGGTCTGCTGTTACGATGGCGATCGCGCCGGCCGTGATGCTGCATGGCGCGCACTGGAAAATGCCTTACCTCTTTTAACCGACGGCCTGGAATTGAGCTTTCTGTTTCTGCCTGACGGTGAGGATCCCGATAGTCTGGTCCGCCAGGAGGGTGCTGAAGCCTTCACCGCGCGACTCGCTCAGGCGCAAAGCTTCACCAGCTATTTTTTCAGTCATCTGTCAGAGCAGTTGGATCTGGCTTCCGACAGTGGCCGAGCGGCATTGCTCAACCAAGCCAAGCCTTTAATTGAGCGCATTGCCAGTGACTATTACCGCGAAGCGCTGTTGGCCGAGCTCGCGCGGCTGTTGCGCCGCGAGGTGTCACAGGTTGCGGCACAGGTACGGCAAGCGAAAGCCACCACCACCGAGCGGGACGAGCTTAAGATCACGCCAATTCGACGTGCTATTGCACTGTTATTGCAATACCCGCAACTGGCCCAGGAAGTACCGGTTCATGATGCGCTTGGTCAGCTCAAGCTACCAGGTATCCAGGTATTTATGCAGCTGCATCAGCAGGCCCGCGAACAGAACCTGACTTCAGCTCAGCTACTCGAACAGTGGCGCGGCAGCCGTGAAGAGAAACTGCTACGTCAGTTAGTGACCTGGGAGCACCACCTGGATCAGGATAAGATTGGCCAGGAATTTTTTGATACGTTCTTGTTCTTTATCGATCTTTTTGTTGAGCAACGTGCCAACGAACTGCTCGCCAAGGAACGTGAAGCACCGCTGACCCATACCGAGAAAAAAGAGTACATGGCGCTGATGCAGCACCGCGCACAAAAAAGCCAGGTTAGCGACAGCGACTAGCGAATTTGACCAACGCTTGGTGATTCTGCCAAACAATTTCTCGAACGAGTTTCCATACCTTTTCTTGTTTAAACTTTAAGTGTTTGAATTAAAGTATAAAAATAGAATTCTGATAACTTGGCATCATCTTTGCTTTAAAACCTATGTCATAAGTCAAAACCACGACCTAATAATAACCTGACGTCTTATCTAGGAGAAAAACGAATGAAAGCAATAAAAGGTTTAGCAGCTGCTGTAGCAATCTTAGCCGCGAGTGCGACTTTGCAAGGATGTATCATTGTTGCCGACGGCGAGCATGGCGATGGCTACTCAAGCAGTGACTTCCGCAAACAGGAAGAGCAGAACCGCCAGATGATTTCGGCGTTGTCGGATAGCGCGACCTTGACCGATGTTCGCAGTCGCATGGGAACCCCGGATTTTGCCAATCGCACCACCCTTGATGGCGCCCGCTACGATGTCCTTTACTACCGTACACACCGCGTCGAAGCTGATGGCAATACCAGCAAAGACGAGTGCACACCGCTGGTTTTTAAAGACAGTATTCTGGTCGGAACCGGTGAATTGGCACTCAGCCGAATCCCACAAAGCTACTGATTAATTTCTGGCTCAAAACTGCATATTCTGCTATAATTTCCGGTCTTGAATTTGATTCGTAAGTTTAAGACCGGTTTTTATTTATCCATTTGAAATGACAGGTGGTAGATCTGTATGCAGCAGAGTCGTCAATCGCAACTCAGAATTCTTATTGCCAAAGGGAAAGAGCAGGGGTACCTGACATTTTCCGAGGTTAACGATCATTTACCTTCTGAGATTGTAGATTCCGATCAAATCGAAGATATTATTGCCATGATCAATGACATGGGTATCAAGGTGTTTGAAAACGCCCCTGATGCCGATGACCTGATGATGAGCGAAGACACTGCCGATGAAGATGCCGCGGAAGCCGCAGCTCAAGCACTTGCGAGTGTTGACGGTGAACTTGGCCGTACCACCGACCCGGTGCGTATGTACATGCGGGAAATGGGTACCGTTGAGCTATTGACTCGTGAAGGCGAGATCGATATTGCCAAGCGTATCGAAGAAGGCATCAACCAGGTCCAGTGTTCCGTCGCTGAATATCCAGAAGCGATTAACTTTTTACTTGATCAATGGGATCAATGTGAAGCCGAAGAGATGCGTTTAACCGACATCATCTCTGGCTTTATCGATCCAAACGAAGTCGACGAAGCGCCTGTCGCCGCGACCCACATCGGTTCTGAGCTATCTCAGGATGAGCTCGATGACGAAGATGATGACGACGACGATGACGATGACGACGATGATGCAAATGAGGGCGGTATCGATCCGGAATTTGCACGGCAAAAGTTTGGCGAATTACGCGCGCAGTATGAAAAAACGCGCAAAGCTATCAGCAAACATGGCCGCGATAACGCAAAAGCTCGTAAAGAAATCGACGCGCTGAGCGACTTATTTAAGCAATTCCGTCTGGTTCCTAAGCAGTTTGACCGCTTGGTCAAAGATATGCGTGACATGATGCATCGTGTTCGCGTGCAAGAGCGCTTGATCATGAAGATGAGTGTCGAACAGGCACAAATGCCAAAACGCGCCTTCATGAAAGCTTTTGCCGGTAACGAGAACAGCACTGCCTGGCTTGATGCCGCTATCGACAGTGGCGAAAGCTATGCGCAAGGCTTGAGTGACCTGCGCCCGGAAATCGAGCGTTGCATCTCAAAACTGTCTGAAGTCGAAATTGAAACCGGTTTGACCATCGCGAAAGTGAAGGATATCAACCGTCGCATGTCGATTGGCGAAGCCAAGGCACGGCGCGCCAAGAAAGAGATGGTCGAAGCGAACTTACGTTTGGTTATCTCGATTGCCAAGAAATACACCAACCGTGGTCTGCAGTTCCTGGACTTGATTCAGGAAGGTAACATTGGTCTGATGAAAGCCGTCGACAAATTCGAATACCGTCGTGGCTATAAATTCTCAACTTATGCGACCTGGTGGATCCGTCAGGCGATCACCCGTTCGATTGCCGATCAGGCACGGACCATCCGTATTCCTGTGCATATGATCGAGACCATCAACAAGCTCAACCGTATTTCGCGGCAGATGCTGCAGGAGATGGGTCGCGAACCGTCACCTGAAGAGCTGGCTGAGCGCATGGTGATGCCAGAAGATAAAATCCGTAAAGTGCTGAAAATTGCCAAAGAGCCGATCTCCATGGAGACGCCAATTGGCGATGATGAAGATTCGCATCTTGGCGATTTTATCGAGGACACGACCCTCGACCTGCCAGTCGACTCTGCAACCTCGGAAAGCTTGCGTAATTCAGTCCGCGAAGTCCTGGGAGGATTGACCCAGCGTGAAGCGAAGGTCTTGCGGATGCGCTTCGGTATTGATATGAATACGGACCATACGTTGGAAGAAGTGGGCAAACAGTTCGATGTCACCCGCGAACGAATTCGTCAGATCGAAGCTAAGGCGCTGCGTAAACTGCGTCATCCTAGCCGTTCTGAGCAACTGAAATCGTTCCTTGACGAGTAAGCGTCTTACCCCGAGGTAAGTGCTTACTACTTCGAAAGCCCTTGTAGCGAATAGCTCAGGGGCTTTTTTGTAATGAGTATAAACGCGGCTGATGTGAAATTTGCCGCTAAATTTGTTAAGGTGAGGCTAACTTCGCTGAAAAGGATACCTTATGACAGAGTCGGATAAGAAAATCGCTGATAACCCACAACCGGGTCGTATTATTGACGCGCATCTACACATTTATAATGATGCGTATCCGTTGATCGAGAATCAGGGATTTTTACCGCCACCATTTTCGGTGGAAGACTACCAACATCGTACACGCGATCTGCCGATCGTGGGTGGGGTTGTTGTGTCAGGCTCATCCCATGGGTTTGATCAAAAGTATTTGAAACCCGCACTGGAGAAGCTCGGTGATCAGTTTGTTGGCATCACCAATCTGCCGAGTACGGTCTCCGATGAAAAGATTTTGAGCCTGCGGGACGCAGGTGTGCGAGGCGTTCGTGTTAATTTGAAGCGCGGCGTGGTGAGCGGTCTGGATAACCTGGTCGATTTCGGCATGCGGATCTGGGATCTGGCGGGCTGGCATCTGGAAATGTACGTCGATAGCCGTGAGCTCGATGAAATCATTCCGAAGCTGATAAAGTTACCAAAGGCATCAGTGGATCATCTGGGCATGGCACGTTCAGGTCTGTCACAGGTGCGCAAGCTGGCAGAAGCTGGGGTGAAGATTAAAGCAAGTGGCTTTGGTCGGACGGAAGTAAACGTTGCTGAAGCCGTGCAGAAGCTGTACGAGACCAACCCTGACTGTTTGATGTTCGGTACCGACCTGCCGTCAAATCGCGCTGAGCGACCGTTTAACAGAACCGACATCTCAGTTGTCGCTGGCGCGTTGGACAACGCCGACGCGATTGACAAAGTATTCGCGCGCAACGCTGCCGAATTCTACAATATTAAACTGTAAAAACCGCCCTCAGGGGTCATGACAAGCGGGCCGAAATTTCATATACTTGCGCCCGCTTTTTCAATTCCTATCTGTAATGGCCCCTTAGCTCAGTGGTTAGAGCAGCCGACTCATAATCGGTTGGTCCCCAGTTCAAATCTGGGAGGGGCCACCATCTTAAGTCTATGTAGCTGGCCTATTTTTAATTTACTTCACCGGCAGCGAAATCCCGTTTTGGCGCAACTCGTCTTCAACTTGGTCTCTGATTTCTTTCATTTGATTGGCAAAGTAATGAAATTGCGCTGCATGCAAGCGAGCGAACGTAAGAAAGTTATAAATCGAGGCGCGTAGCCGGGTTAACTCGGCCGAACTAATATCGTTAAAGCGCTTGATGCTGCCAAAATCGATATCTGAGGCGGTACTCTGAAACTCCAGTGCAGGGGTTAAGTCATCTACCATTGTAAGAAAAAGCTGAATGAGCATCTCATTGACTGTCGTCATGTGCTTTGACGTGCTCTCGTAGTAGCCACCCAGCCTACGCTGTAATTGAGGATCGTCAATTTGGGTAAGTAAGTTTTGTGCTTTGGCCGATTCGTAGCCAGCGCGATTTTGCTTGATTGGTGAGCCGCTCAGTAGCGACAGAATACGTTTTTCAAGTTCAGGTGATGCACGCCATTGAGCTGGGTTCTCTGCCGTTTGATAAACATACAGCCCGCTTTTCGCACTTAAGGCGAAAGATTGTCCGAGCTGCTCAAATAATTGAATGTCTTGCTGCAAGTCAGCATGAATAATGAGTAGAACATCATTCTTCTGATTTTCTATAGTGAGCTTCTCGCGCAAGTCGTCGGCGAAAAAGCCAAGTATCACCGCAATGAAGATGACGACCCCCTCAAGGGCAGCCTTCCTGATAAACGCGAAATCAATCCTGTTGTTGTTGTTGTTTTTTGCAGAGGCGGACATGTTGTTTTCCTTAATTTGCTGCCTATGACTTATACTATGCCATCAGCTGGTCAGGATTTTAAGCTCCTCGCGAGGGTCACCACGGATGCCGCTGGGAAATGTATAAATACCGGCGAGTTTGAACATTGGACTGTATTTCTTTCCTTTGGTCATGAACACTCCTTATGGGCATATCAAAGCCTCGTTTGGAATGTGTGCGTAAAATTTGCGTAGAACCAATCTCAGTGCTCCCGCTCTCGGTCTATTCGCAGGCTCGTCCAAATAGGAAATTTCTTAAGACGTGTCCTATACTTCTGGAAAGTCTAGCAGTACAGGGATATTACAGATGAACGATCGGACTCAGGCCAGCAGCGGCAAAAAAAAGATCTTCGTCGTCGGTGCCGACGACTTCAATCTCTCCCTGATCGAGAAAATTCCAGGCTCGGAGAACTGGGAACTGATCCGCACACTTGAATATTCTGACGTTCAGCCAGCCAGCGGCCGTATCGATTTCGACGAGCTTTACGAGCATGCCAGATCCATTATCGACGCGCATGGCGGCAGCCCAGATGCGATCATCGGCTATCTGGATTTTCCTGTGACCTCGCTCGTTTCGTTGCTGCTGCGCGACTACGCAATGCCGGGTGCTAGTCCCGAAGCGGTCGCGAAATGTGAGCACAAGTACTGGGCACGCCTGAAGGAGAAAGAGACCTTCCCCGATGTTGCACCCGAGGTGCGTGCCATCAATCCCTTCGAGCCGGAAAATGCGAAGAAAGACGCGCCGGACTATCCGTTTTGGCTCAAACCGGTCAAAGGTCATTCCTCGGTGCTCGGGTTTCTGGTCGAGGACGAGGAAGGATTCGATGCGGCGTTGCAAGCCTGTCGCCAGAAGATCCATCTGATCGGCGAGCCTTTCAACGCTTTCCTGGACAAGCTTGAGGACCGCAGCGAGATCGACGGTATCGACGGTAATTTCGCCGTGGCCGAACAACTTATTTCGGCCCAGCGGCAGTTCACGCTGGAAGGCTATGTCTGGCAGGGCGAAATTAGGGTCTACGGCGCGGTGGAGTCCCTGCGCGAGGGCGAGCACGCGTCCAGCTTCTCGCGCTATCAGTACCCCGCCGATCTGCCCGAAGAGGTCATCGAGCGCTCCACCGAGATCGCCGGCAAGATGATGACGGCGATCGGCTATGACGGCTCGCCGTTCAATGTCGAATTCTTCTACGATCCCGAAAGCGGCGACCTGCATCTGCTCGAGATCAACGCCCGAATCTCCAAGTCCCACTCTCCGTTATTCCACATGGTCGACGGCGCGGCTCACCAGAAGGTGGCTATCGAGCTGTCGATGGGGCTCGAGCCAGACATGCCTTACCGCGAAGGAAAAGACGCCATCGCGGGCAAGTTTATGCTGAGAAGCTTCGAGGCCGATGGCATCGTCAAGCGCGTGCCCAGCTCTGAAGAGATCGCGGAGTTGAAGCGCATCCTGCCCGATTTCGATGCGAACGTTCTGGTCGAGAAGGATCAGCGTCTCTCTGACATGTTTTACCAAGACAGTTATTCGTACGAGCTTGCCGACATTTTCCTCGGCGGCCATGACAAGGACATGCTGGAGGATGCGTATAACCGGATTTTAGCTTCGCTTCCCATCTACATTCAGCCGCACCCCGAGGACTTATGAAAAGCGTATCCGACTTTCCCCGCGAGATCATCGAGGAGGAGAATGTCTGGATCCCGGTCGGCGACGGCCTGAAGCTGGCCGCGCGCGTCTGGCGCCCGAAGGATTCAGGCGACGATCCGGTACCGGCGATCCTGGAATACATTCCCTACAGAAAGCGCTTCGGTTCGACCGTGCGCGACGAGATCACGCACAAATACCTCGCCGGGCACGGCTATGCCTGTGTTCGCCTGGACATTCGGGGCAGCGGGGAGTCCGAGGGCGTGCTGACTGACGAGTACCTGCAGAGCGAGCTCGATGACGGCGTGGCCGCCATCCACTGGCTGGCCGAGCAGGACTGGTGCGACGGCAATGTCGGAATGATGGGCATCAGCTGGGGCGGGTTCAACGGTCTGATGATCGCGGCGATGCAGCCCGAACCGCTCAAGGCCATCGTTACGGTCTGCTCCAGCGACGACCGCTATGCCGACGACATCCACCACATGGGCGGCACGCTGTTGGGCGACAATCTCTCCTGGGCTGGCGTCATGTTCTCTTACAACACCATGCCGCCCGACCCCGCGCTAGTCGGGGACCGCTGGAAGGAGATGTGGATGGAGCGCCTGAAGGGGAGCGGACTGTGGCTGAAGACCTGGCTGCAGCATCAGCGCCGCGACAGCTACTGGCGGCACGGCTCAGTTTCTGAGCATTACGGCGACATCAAGATCCCGGTCTTCGCAGTCTCAGGGTGGGCCGACGGCTATACCAATACCGTCTTCCGCCTCATGGAAAATCTCGACGTGCCGCGTAAGGGCCTCGTCGGGCCCTGGGGTCACACCTATCCGCATATCGGAAGCCCCGGGCCGGCCATCGACTTTCTCGGCGAGCTTCTCGATTGGTGGGATCACTGGCTGAAGGGCAAGGACCAGGGCATGGACGACGAGAACATGCTGTGCGCCTACATGCAGGACTCCGCGCCGCCCAATCCCCAGTACAAATACCGCAAAGGCCGCTGGGTGGTCGAGGCTGAATGGCCGAGCCCGGATATCGAGCCTCGCGCCTACAGCTTCGGGACTGGACGCCACCTCATCGCAGAGGATAGCGGTGAGGAGACCGAGGAGGTGGGCATGAAGGTCCAGTCCCCGGTCACGCTGGGACTGTTTGCCGGCAAATGGTGTTCCTACGCCAACGGGCCGGATCTCGCAGGTGACCAGCGTTCCGAGGACGGCGGCGGACTGATCTTCCAGACCCACGAGCTGGAAGAGGACGTGGAGATTCTTGGTCAGCCGGTCGTCGAACTCGACTTGGAGAGCGACCAGCCGATCGCCATGGTCGCGGTGCGTCTGTCGGATTTCCTGCCCGACCATCAAATCACGCGCGTGACCTACGGGATGCTCAACCTCACCCATCGTGACAGCCGCCAGCACCCCGAATTACTGGAACCGGGCAAGCGCTACAGGGTCAAGGTGCCCTTGAACCATATCGCCCAGCGCTTCGAGAAGGGCCACCGAATTCGGGTTTCCGTCTCCACCGTCTACTGGCCGATGGCTTGGACCCCGCCGGAATCCACCAAGCTCACGGTCTATACGGGCAAGAGCCGGATCATCCTGCCCTGCCGCACGAAAAATGTCGGCGGCGAGGAGGAGGCAAGCTTCGATCCGCCGGTCTGCGCGCATCCCCCCTCGACCACTGTGTACAAATCGGGCGAGCATCGCTGGCTGGTCCATCGCGATCTTGCTGACCAGCGCTCCGAACTGGAGGTCATCGATGATCGCGGCCTGTTCCGGTTCGACGATATCGACCTGACGGTCGGCACCCATGCAGTGGAGAAATATTCAGCCGTCACGGGCGATTTCACCAGCGTGATGGGGACAACTGAGTGGATCCGGACGCTCCAGCGCGACGACTGGAAGATCAAGACCCGGACCTATACCTGTCTGACCTCGGACGAGAACAATTTCTACATCCGCGCCGAGCTCGATGCCTATGAAGGTGAGACGCGGGTGTGCTGCATGAGTTGGGACGAGACGATCCCGCGCGACCATATCTGAGGGTGCCTAGCTGCGGCGGGCGTGCTGTCCGGCTTCTTATTCTTGTCTACGCCGGCTCTTGTTCTCGCAACCGAGCCTACAAAGCTACCAATAATCTATCTGGAAGTCGTCACGCTACACGCACACGATTTTTTTGTCTCAATTTAGCATGCCAAGTTGCAGATTTAGCTTGCATGGCAAAACAAACGCTTTACAACAAAATTTGTGAAAACAAAAAAGTTGGCCCTATTCATTCAGTACCTCCTTACACTTGAAAAACTCATTAAGTAAAAAGGCGCCAATGGCGCCTTTTGGTTAGAGCTCACGAATGCGTCATGCATTCCGCGCTTGTTAAACTATTACCGTACTTCAGAGGTGATGTCGGTCGTGATGGTAAATGGTGTAGCAAGACTAATGTAGCCAGTTACACGCAGCGTGTAGGTGCCTGGCATATCGGTCCAGAACTGGATTACCTCAGGGTTCTCCAATGATGCACTGGAAGCGACTTCGACGCCCTCTGGATTGACCAGGAAAAAGTCCAAGTCAGCCACACCCGTCCAGTTCAGGGTTGAAGTGATGCTGACATCATTTGGTGCGATTTCCAGCGGGAATTCTTGTACTTCGAGGTTCTCGGCTGAAACGCCCATAGTGCCGGAATCCATCTGCTGACTGGTGGTAAAGCTGACATCTGGAGATAGAATTGCTCCATCCACATCCATACGGTCAAACATGACGCGTTTATCCAGAATTCGGACTTCCAGGTCGTGGATTCCTTCACCTAAGTGATCAAAGGCGACGGCAACGTCCTTTGGTGCCGCTTCTGACGCATCAGCAGCATAGATTGTTTTCGTCCCCATGGATTGCCCATCAGCAATAAGCTCAATCGAAACTGGCTTATCATTGACGGCTAAAAAGTGAAAACGAACCCGTTCGCCACGTACTTTTACGAAAACCGACGAATGAGGATTCTTCGCCGTAGTCACGGTTTGTTGGAATGCGGAATCGTAGTGTTTAGTTTGCCACTTACCCACATAAACAAATTGTTCAGCGCTTTCATCGGCCGCCGTCCACTCACCTTGACTCGACCATAGAGTATCGCCGTCCAAAAAGGCACGGCGCTTACCAGTTGTTACTTTCGCTAAATCGACAGCTGCTTTGACATCTATATAGCCGCTACCCACCTCGTGCGGTGCGTAGTCCATTGGCTCTGCAGTATCTTTTATGATTTGCTCAATCTGATCAGGCGATAAGTCTGGATTAACTTCCAGCAACAATGCGGCGACCCCTGCTACAAATGGCGTGGCCATCGAAGTACCGCTGATCGTGTGGTAATACACTGTATATTCAGGGTGCGCTGGGTCGGTAACCGGGCCGGTTGCTCCAATAGCGGTATTCGGAGCCCGGGTAGAAGTAATATCTTGCCCTGGTGCTGTAATATCCGGTAGCTTGTACGGGTGGCCCGCCACACCGCGACTTGAGAAGTCGGCGAGAAGTTTTTCGCTCGTGCCCGCCGCGACATTAATTACCCATGGTGCAACGGCATACTGGTTTAGGGTATCTTCAGCAGGACCGGAATTAGAAGCTGCGAAGCTGACAACCATACCCTTACTATAAGCCTCGAAGGAAGCCTTGTTGATAGGGTTATTTGGATCAAATTCAGCACCGTCTCCGCCGCCCCAACTATTAGTTATAATATCAATATCAAGTCGGTCTTGATTGGCAATGGCATAATCGAAACCTAATAACGCATATAGGATCGAGATACCTTCCCCTGCGCCAAGGCCAATAAGACTTGCTCCTGGGGCAATACCATCGTGATAGTAAGCCCGGCGCTCATCGTTAACTGACGCCATACCAGAGCCTGCAACTGTGCCCGCAACGTGGGTACCATGACCTGACGAAGTATCGCTATTGGGAACTCCTTCGATAAAGGCGTTGCGTCCACCAAGCAAATCAAGGTCACCGACAATCTTCACATTTTCAACGGTTTTTGTCTGAAACTCTAGGTCTGGGTGCGTTGCATCTACTCCTGAGTCAAGTACCGCTATGGTCACGCCGTGTCCGTCTAAGCCATAATAGTCTTGCACGTAATGACCACCAGTAATCTCACCAGAGGTGTAATTACTGTATTCTAAAGGGGTATTCGCATAAATACTGCTAACTGCAGGGTTAACCATCAGCGCTTCTAATTGCAATTTAGTTACAGTGGCGCCCGCCATTGGCATGGTTTTAAGTGCCAGAAATGGGATTCCCAAATTCTGCAACACGGGTTCGATAGTACTCTGTTCGTCAAAGGATACGATGACATCGTATGGCCCGGTAAGGCTTTTTAAATCTTGTGCCAATTTAGGTCCCAGTAATGCATCAGCGCTAACCGCTGGTGCGACGAAGAGGCCTGAGGCCAAAATACCTAATGATAGAAGTGTTCGTTTCATGGTTAATCTCCAAAAAGGTTGTGGTTGACCTTCTCAGAGTTACACCTCCCCCTGAAGAACGATATAGGGGAGTTCCCCCTAAATTGCCCCGTGGGCGAACACTACCTTAGGTCTTCGGTGCTGTATGTTCATTCCGCTGCACATGCAGCCATAACAGGCTTGGTTGCTTATGCATCGCTTTGCCTTTCCTATTTATGGTAATCTGCGTAAATAGCCCAGATAGGAAGCAAAACAGTGAAAATAATGCACAACTACTTAGCGTTTTTATCTCTTTTAATGTTGGTGGCGTTGCCTGCCAGCGTTTCAGCGCAACCGGCTGAAACCAGCAAAGCAGCAGAGCAAGCCGAGCAGCCAGTGCCGGCGCCGACGCGTTTTCGCTCGGAACATAAAGGTACCTTTAATGGCAAGCGCCTGACTTATACGGTCGACGCCGGCGAAACCTATATTCGCAATGGTGAAGGGGAGCCAACAGCGGCGATTTTCTCGTTCGATTATGTGGTCGACAAAGAGCAGAATCGCCCGGTGACCTTCATCTGGAATGGCGGTCCGGGATCCTCTTCGACCTGGTTACACATGGGGGGCTACGGTCCCAAACGTATCGTTGTTCCGAGCGATGCGGAGCATCCGGGCGTTGCGCCCTATACGCTAAAAGATGCACCGGAAACCATTCTCGATGTCACCGACATGGTCTTTATTGATCCCGTAGGCACAGGCTTTTCCCGCGCTATCGGTAAAGGCAAAAAGGAAGACTTCTGGGGACTGACGGAAGACGCCAACTCAATGGCAGCCTTCATTGCTGAGTGGCTGACTGCGAATAATCGTTGGAACTCCCCGGTCATCCTGATGGGGGAGAGCTTTGGTACCACCCGCGCGGCAGCCGTAGCCAAGGTGTTGCTGGATGACTACGTGATCAACGTCAACGGCATCGTGTTTGTCTCACAAGCCCTGGATTACCAGGGGTCGACTCCGTACGTTGATGACAATATCATTTCCTACATTACCTATGTGCCGACCATGGCGGCGACCGCCTGGTATCACGGCAAAGTGGATAACTCAGGCGATTTTGAAGCCTTTATTCAGGCCAGCCGCGACTTTGCTGCGCAGGAATTGTTACCGGCACTGTTCCAGGGCAATCTGCTAAGTGACGCCAAACGTGCAGAATTAGTGGCTAAACTGCAGCGTTTTACCGGTTTGAGTAAAGAGTACATTGAGCGTGTTGACTTGCGCATCAATGCGTTCCGTTTTGCCAAAGAGCTGCGTCGCGATGAAGGCATCGCAGTCGGTCTCCTCGATAGCCGCTATACCCAAGACGAGCGCGATGATGTCGCAGCACGACCTGAAGGTGATGCGGCTCGTGTGATTTCACCTGCGTACAAAGCGGCGTTGATGCATTACATGGCGAGTGACTTAGGTATTGACTGGCAGCGTAAGTATCTCAATCCGTCGGACCCTGAATTGTCAGGCAAGTGGCGTTGGAGCCCTCTGCCTGAAGGCCGTTCGTGGGAGCCGCATTACGTTAATACCGCCCCTGATTTGGCGGATGTTCTGCGCAATAATCCCATGTTAAAGGTGATGGTAGGTTCCGGTTATTATGATCTGGTCACACCTTTTTTCGATGCTGAGTACACCTTGAATCGCCATGGCATTGCGGGCGAGGACATTATTTACCACTATTATCACGGTGGCCACATGATGTATGTGCACGAGCCGGCGCGGCAGGCGTTGTTAAAAGACACCCGCGCCTTTATTAAGGCACAGACGGGGCAAGCTGACTAAGCAAGGTAGGGGAGAGCAGATGAAGTTAAAGATGTTTCAGGTGGATGCGTTCAGTGAGCATGTCTTTGGAGGTAACCCGGCTGCGGTTTGTCCCCTGGAGGCCTGGCTTGATGACAGTATGCTGCAAGCTATTGCTGAGGAAAATAACCTTTCTGAGACGGCATTTTTTGTCGCCAAAGACGATGTTTTTGAGCTGCGTTGGTTCACCCCCGTTGAAGAAGTGGATCTGTGTGGTCATGCGACCTTGGCGACGGCGCATGTGATCTTTACTCACCTTGCCTTTAACGAGCCTGAGGTTGTCTTTCAGACCCGCAGTGGTGAGCTTCGTGTAAGCCGCGCAGAAAGCGGTTATGCCATGGACTTTCCTGGAACCTTGCCGAACCCAACTGAAGCACCACAGGAGCTTACGGATGGACTGGGCAAGCCACCTGAACAGGTACTTGCCGGGTTTGATTATGTAGCGGTGTATGGTTCAGAAGACGAAATTCGCTCGTTATCCCCTGATTTCGAAAAACTCAAAGACCTCAGCTTGCGAGGAGTTGTCGTTACCGCACCTGGCAAGAATGTCGATTTTGTCAGTCGCTGTTTTTTCCCCAAGCTGCGGGTAAACGAAGATCCCGTCACCGGTTCAGCACATTGTGAGCTTGCGCCGTACTGGGCCGACCAACTTGGTAGGAGTAAACTCAGCGCCGAACAACTTTCCCAACGGGGTGGCAGGATAGAGTGTGAAGTCAAAGGCGAGCGCGTAGTTCTTATCGGGCGTTGTGCAGATTTCATGAGCGCTGAAATTCAGGTGGCTTAATAGCTGAATAAAGGAAGGGTTCAAATGCTGCAACAGACCCCATGACCGTTTTATAGAGGAAAGAGTAACGTTGTCATCCGCACAGAAACAATTTGATCTCCATTGGTTGACCGGACAATTTCGCGATCCTGACAAGGAGTCGGATTATCGCAGTTCGATCAAAACCAGAGTTCGGCATGAGTCGCGTCTCGCCTGGGTACTGATAGCCATAGTCTTTGGTATGTTTACCATTACGGACTACAGTCTGCTCGGTTTAACCGGTGAGTATTACCTGTTGGCG
Organism: Pseudidiomarina terrestris; assembly: GCF_030466405.1. Lineage (GTDB taxonomy): Bacteria > Pseudomonadota > Gammaproteobacteria > Enterobacterales > Alteromonadaceae > Pseudidiomarina > Pseudidiomarina terrestris. The sequence goes on from NZ_JAGGJF010000004.1 coordinate 84,368, forward strand.
AGCATGCGCGCGGTGGTGGTCAGTCTTTGTCTGGTGTTGGCACTTGTTCTTGGCCGGCGAGGCGACTACAACCGGAACCGCTGGCTGCATCTATTACCGCTTTTGATTGTGGCTACGGGCATTCTTTTAATCGTTCCTCTGCGCCCGGAAAGTCTCTCGAGCCAGGTGACAGCGGCGGCCGTTGCGGTTCTGGCGTTCTTCCTGCTCATCCCCAACCTGCTTACCGTAGCCGCGTTAGGCTGCCTGTATTTGAGTGTTGGCTTTATCGCTGCGGTGATGCTTTTTACGGGACTCTCACCGGCGGAAATTGTGCGGATAGTGCTGTTGTTAATTATGGCTAATATCGTTGGCTACTGCGCGTTACTGCGACTCGAGTTCCTGCAGCGTAAACAATTTGCGCTACTTCACGAAGAGCGTCAGCAAAATCGCGATCTAGTCGCAGAAATTGCTCACCGGAAGTCACTGGAAGCACAGTTACGAATGGTTGCCGAGCGGGACGCGCTGACCGGGCTCGACAGCCGCTCTTATTTCATGAAACGCGCCGAAGGGCTGCTGCAACGCTCATGCTCAGAAAAAACACCGTTCTGCCTGTTCATGATTGATGTGGACCATTTTAAAAGTATCAATGATACCTGGGGGCATACCCGCGGCGACCTTATTTTGACCAAAATCGCCGAGGTTTGTGCACAATCGCTGCGCCCCACAGATGTGATTGGGCGCTTTGGTGGTGAAGAGTTTATTGTCGGACTGCCACAAACTAGTCCCGCCGACGCCCAGGTGATAGCTGAGCGATTGAAGATGAAGGTCGCCGAACTGCCAGAGAAGGAAGACATGGGCGATCTTAATTTAAGCGTCACCGTTGGAATTGCAGTCGCGCACGACGACGATGTTGATCTGGAGGCCCTCATCACGCGCGCCGACAAGATGCTGTATGCGGGCAAGCGCGAGGGCCGAAACCGGGTCATCATGTGCGAACAAGGACGCTAAAAATACGTCTCGTTGATCTCCTCGGCAATCTTGATCAACCCTAACTGCATCTCATCAATAAACTCGTGCAGGCTATCCTGTTTTAAGGATTGCGGTTTGGCTTTTAACAGCTTCGACTGCAGCTTATCAATAGGTTCTATCGCGCTGCTATGATGCGGTAGCTCCTGCAATAGTGCCTTAACCTGCTTCAGGGTATGCGACAAGGAACGCGGAAAGCGAGGCTCCTGGAGCAGAAATTTCAGCACGTCGGCGCGGTTGATACGCAGGCGCATTTCCCGCCGGTACATTTGATACGCAGACATGGATTTAAGCACGCCCATCCACTGAATATTTTCGAACGCTGATTGCTCTGTATCAAGTTCAGGGAGCAAGGTCGCCGAGCGTACATCAATAATACGAGTGGTCATATCGCCTCGTTCAAGGTTACGGCCAATGCGCAAAAAGGCGTAGCCCTCATCCTGAGTCATGGTACCCGAGAGCATACCCGTGATCGTTTGGTTGGAGCGGATGACATCGCCTAGCGCTTCGTAGCGGTGACGTCTGCCCAGCATCGAAGCACGATTTTGCATGGCCGAAAGGTATAGGGAATTAATCTGCTCCCAGGTTTCGGTGGGTAAAATTTCCCTTATCGTGCGGGCGTTTTCTCTGGCCATGGTGAGCGAACTGATAATAGAGCTGGGATTATTTTTATCTGTGACCATATATTTGACCACACTGTGCTCATCAGCCTCTTCATAATTTTCATAGAAATCTTCCCTGACGGATAAAATATCGATAATCGGCTCCCAACCGAGCTTTACCGTGCGCGGTAAATCCATTAACAAATGCGAATTAACGTTAATGACCCTGGCGGTGTTTTCAGCGCGCTCAAGGTACCTGCCCATCCAGAAGATATTGCTAGCTACTCGTGACAACATGATTAGGCCTCCATATCCACTATCCAGGTATCCTTACTGCCGCCACCCTGAGAGGAGTTGACGACGATTGAACCTTTGCGCAGAGCTACCCGGGTTAAGCCGCCCATGGTGACCTCAATAGCTTTACCACTTAAGACAAATGGTCGTAAATCCAAATGTCTGGGCTCAGCTTTATTGCCAATTAAGGTTGGCGCGGTGGATAGCATCAGCATAGGCTGCGCGACATAATTACGCGGATCTCTGCGGATCAGACGCTTAAACTTTTCACATTCTGCTTTGCTGGAATGGGGACCGATCAGCATGCCGGCGCCACCAGACTCATTAGCTGGCTTAACTACCATGTTATGAATATTCTCGATGACATGGTCCCGCTCGTCTTTGTTAATACACTTGTAGGTGGGAACATTGGGCAGGATGGCATCTTCGTTTAAATAATACTTAATGATATCGGGCACGAAAGCGTAGACGACTTTGTCATCCGCAACTCCTGAGCCAGGCGCATTGGCAAGTGCGACATTGCCCGCTTTCCAGGCGCGCATCAGACCAGGAACACCCAGCATCGAATCCGGGTTGAATACCTCAGGGTCAATAAAGTGGTCATCAACCCGCCGATAGATAACATCCACCCGTGCAGGACCCTCAATCGTACGCATGTAGACAACATCGTCGTCATCGACAAACATATCCCGTCCTTCAACCACCTCTGCTCCCATCTGCTGGGCCAGGTAAGCATGCTCGAAATAGGCGGAATTGTAGATGCCCGGAGTTAGCAGGACGATTTCCGGCTGTTCAATGTCTCTTGGTGATAGTTCACACAACATGTCGTAAAGGTGCGATGGGTAATCGTCCACCGGTAAAATACTGTATTGTTCAAACATTTCCGGGAAAACCCGTTTCATCACCTTACGGTTTTCAAGCATATAGGATACGCCTGAAGGAACGCGCAAGTTATCCTCAAGGACGTAAACTGTACCGTCGTTATCCCTCACTAAATCTGATCCGCAAATATGTGCCCATATTCCTAAGGGAGGATGAACACCTTTGCATTGCGGTAGAAAATTCTTAGACTTTTTCAGGAGGTCAGCCGGAAATACGCCGTCTTTGACGATGTTCTGATCGTTGTACAGGTCATCGATAAACATATTTAAGGCTTTCACACGCTGTTTTAGCCCCGCCTCGATGTTTAGCCATTCCTGCTTGTCGATAATTCTTGGAATGATATCAAAGGGCCAGTCCCTGTCGATCGATCCTTCGTCCTCGTGATAGACGCGGAAGCTGATGCCCATGACATGAATGGCTGACTCTGCAGCCATCTTAAATTCTTCAAGATCGTCATCTTTCAGACTGCGCAGATAACCGCATATGATTTCAGCTGCAGCCCTCGGTTTACCTGACGCTCGTAATAACTCATCGTACAAATTAGTGACTTTATAGCTTCCCCAACGAATGGTCATGCACGGTCCTTTTTTGTTTGATTACCTCCTTTAAACATAGTGGCAATCGCAGTAAAAAGACAAAACTGTTTGTTTTTAATGCGACTTGCATAGAGAATATGGCGAGTTTAAGCTGCGTATCAGCTGCTATTTTTTGGAGTGTTTTGTGACCTATTGTTTGGCAATTCGTGTTAACAAAGGCTTGGTGTTTGCGTCTGATTCACGCACCAATGCCGGGGTAGATTACGTTGCGACCTACAGCAAGATGCATAGGTTTTCGTGGCCTGGTGAACGCACTTTGGTGTTGCTTTCGGCGGGCAGTCTGGCGACCTCGCAGTCGGTGGTGAATGCCATAAACTCGGATCTGGAAGATCCCGAGGCTGAGTTTAACCTTCGCAAAGGCAAACATTTATATGACCTTGCCAGCTACATTGGCAACTTAAGTCAAAAAGAGCAACAACAGCACGCGTCGGCTCTGGAAAAAAGTAATGCCAGCGCCGAGGCAAGTTTCATTCTCGGTGGGCAAATTGCCGGTAAAGCTTCTGAAATCTATATGATTTATCCACAAGGCAATTACATTAGCGCGTCTGACGATACACCCTATTTACAGATCGGCGAAAACAAATACGGTAAACCTATCCTGGATCGTATTATCGCGCCCAATACGTCGCTGGAAGATGCCGCGCGCTGCGCCATGGTGTCTCTTGATTCTACCGTGCGCAGTAATATCAGTGTGGGGTTACCTATTGAGCTGGCGATTTACGATGACGGTAGTCTTGCCGAGCCCTGGCACAACAAATACAGCGCCTTCAGCCCGATGTACAAATCTATGCAGAAGCAGTGGAATGAAGGTCTGCGACAGGCATTTTCCGGCCTGCCGCGGTTTGATTGGGAAAAAGAGGATTAACTTGAACTGCTATGCGCTGAGCTTATGACCTTGTGCACAAAGCGGAGTTTACCTATGGCGACGTTGGAGAGTACGAAAGGATAGGCATCGTCCAGTCCCATGCTGCGATTAAGTGCATTTAATACCGCGGTGAGTCGACACCAGTCGTTATAGAGCTGATTGAAATGCGTTTCACTTTTCGCTTCATCACTTTGTGGTAATTGCAGCAATGGATTGACGACCTGATGTGAAGATACGCTGAAATCAAAATCACTGGCGGTTTCCAGGGTGTCTACCATGTGTAAGTAATGAGCCCAGGTTTCCGCCCAATCCTCCCATGGGTGCATACTGGCATAGGCACTGACCCATACCTTGTGCCAGTCCGGTGCTGGGCCCTGTTCATAGTAGTGCTGCAGCGCATAGGTATAATCCAGCCGCTCGTCACCAAAAAGCTCTCTAAAATCATCCAGCCAGTGGCTGTTACGTACCAGTCGGTCCCAAAAGTAATGCCCGGACTCATGCCGAAAATGCCCGACAAGAGTACGGTATTGCTCATTCATTTCTTCGCGCATTTTCATTCTTGAACTTGGTTCAGCTTCTTTTAAATCAAGCGTGATGATGCCGGCGTTGTGACCGGTGGTGACGAAATTCTTAACCGTCAGCTCGTTGCCATACTCATCTTCAGTCTGATCTTCAAGAAACTCAAAACCCAGACCTTGCTGTGGGTCTTGTTGTCGCGAGATGACCGGCAACTCAAGTTTATAAAGGGTATAGAGTAACCGCCGTTTGGCTTGCTCCATCTGCGCCCATAGGCCCCGGTTATCAGGCTGGTCGAGATTAGGAATGGTTCGGGTTAACTCGCAGGACGCACATAACTCTCCCTGTTGGTCTGCCGGGACCATCCAGTTACAGACGTCCTGTATCGAATAATTCTTGCACTGACGGTAGAGTTTGCCGTTCGCTGCGGCGCGCCAGACGCCTTTTTCGTGGTGGGTAAAAGCACTCAACTTTTTTTCGTCAGGCATAAAGCCTAGCATCAGACCACAACTGACACAGCGGGTGTTGGCAAAATGCAGAGTATTACCACACTGACAAGAAAACGTTTGCATAATTAGGTACCCAAGGTCCGGTGCTCGCTTGTATTGAGCGTTTATTTTATGCACTATTTTAACACGTTACCAAAAAAGCGCTGGGCATTATCGAAAAAACACTTTAACTCCGTGTCGATAAAGGTGCGCCCAGCGCTCTTGGAAACGACGTAAAGGTCACCATCACAGCTCAGGGAACACTATGCGATCCTCCGTGAAACGACAGTCTAAGACAGAACCCAAATTTGCACTACTGGTGGTCGGTGTTGGCCAGGTGGGGAGTTGCTGGCTGGAGAACTTTGCACCACAGCTACCGGCGTCTGCGGTCGTCACCAGCACCCACAACTCGCGTAACCCGCTAACCCTGGCGGACATTGAGCAGCAGCGAAGCCAAGGGCGCATACCGCTGGTGCTGGATCTGACCGCATCGGAAGCTGTCAGTCGTTGCTATCCTGATTGGATTGGCGCCGGTGCTGATATTGTTAGCGCAAATAAATACGCTGGCGCTGCGCCGCGCGAATTCTATCAGGAGGTAAAAGCCGCTCTAGAAAAACATCAGCGGCAATGGCTCTATGCGGCCACAGTTGGCGCGGGTGTGCCAGTACCCCAGACCGTGCGGGAATGTTATGAAGCGGGCGATTCAGTGCTGCGGGTGGAGGGAAACTTTTCCGGCTCACTGACGTGGATTTTTCAGCAGTATCGGCCCGGTGAGAAGCTCTCAGAGTTACTTCGTAAAGCGCGCGATGCCGGTATTACAGAGCCCGATCCACGTACCGACCTCGGCGGTAGGGACGTTGCGAAAAAACTACTGATCGTTGCGCGCGAGGCAGGTTGGGACTTTGCGCTGGAAGATGCCGAGATTCAGAGCCTGGTGCTGGCGTCCTCTTTAGATGATGAATTAGACGCGGCGTTCGACCATTGGCGCTTAACGACTTATCCGGATGCCACTCAGTTTTGTTACATAGGACGACTGCAGGCAGACGAGCATCAGCAAGTTAAAGCCAGCGCTGCGTTGGAGCCGGTAAGCAGTGACTCACCCTATGCTCAGCTCGCTCCCGAACGCGCATATTTCAGAGTCTGGACGGCGCGCGATCCAGACACCCCAATTCCCGTTGAGGGCGTAGGCGCTGGCCTTGAGGCGACGGCAGGCTCGGTTCACCAGGACGTGTTGGCGGCCATCGGTCATTACAGCAACCGTTAGCGTGGCGCAGCACGCGACGACTGGACGGATGCCACCGCCATCAACTAGGGTTTAGCTAGACAACTTTGCTCTGCGCGTGAGGAGGAATCATGCTGGTGGTCGTGGCTTTGGGAGGTAATGCATTGTTGCGTCGTGGCGAGGACGTCACCGCCAAAAATCAGCGCGATAACGTGCAAAAGGCGGTGAAAGTGTTGGCTGAACTAGTAAGGGAAGGACATCACTTGGTAATCACCCACGGTAATGGTCCGCAGATAGGATTGCTGGCCTTGCAGAACCATGCTTATGACGCGGATAGCGCTTTTCCCCTGGATATCCTCGGTGCCGAATCTGAGGGCATGATTGGCTACCTGATTGAGCAGGAACTGGAAAATCAGCTGGGTGATAACTACTCTGTCGCTACCTTGCTCACCCAAATCGCTGTTGCCCCTGATGATCCTGGCTTCGACAATCCAAGCAAGTTTATCGGTCCGGTATATGATGAAGAGCAGGCAAACAAGCTCAAGCAACGACATGGCTGGACCCTTGCCAAAGACGGCGACGACTGGCGGCGGGTGGTGCCATCACCTGAGCCTGGGGAAATACTGGATTTAAAAATTCTCAAGCTGCTGCTAGCGGAGCAGGTCATCACCATCTGCATTGGCGGTGGCGGGATTCCTATTGTACGCCAGCCGGACGGCACCTACCGTGGGGTGGAAGCGGTCATCGACAAAGACGCCGCCAGCGCCTTATTGGCCGAACAGGTTAACGCCGATGCGCTGTTACTGCTGACCGATGTGGCCGCGGTTTATCATGATTTTGGCGGACCCGATGAGCACGCCATCGAAGCCATGACCGTCAGTGAAGCGGAACAGTTTGACGCGCCGCAAGGCTCGATGGGACCTAAATTAATCGCAGCGGCACGTTTTGCCCGTGCGGGCAGATTTAGTGCAATAGGTGCAATGGAAGATGCGCTGGACCTGGTGCAAGGTAACGCAGGCACCCGCATCACTGAAGGATAACGCCGATGCCCTTTGGCTTATACGCTCCTTTACGATTAGTCTCACCAGGCAAGTGGGTGCGGCGAAGTACGTTGCTGGTCACCCTGGCGGCATTTTGCTGGGGCCTCTCAGGCGGTATTGGCGCCATTTTGATGGAGCGCGGTTGGGATGCATTCACCGTGTCCTTCTACCGCGGAGCGGTCGGGTTCCTGTTTGTTGTCATCTGGCTAGCGCTGCGTCCACAGCGCAGTGGTTTAAGCAAACCAAAGTTGTGGCTATGGTCGGTCGTGGCCGGAGTTGGCGTTGCTGGTAACTTCGCTTTTTATTTTCTGAGCATTGCCGAAGGCAGTGTTGCTGTTGCCGCAACACTGATGTACTGCGCCCCGGTGTTTGTTTATCTGGTCTCCTTTGTTCTGGGTCTTGAATCACCTTCATTGTTCAAATGCCTGGCCATTCTTCTGGTCATGTCAGGCGTGGTTTTATTAACGCAGATCTACACTCTGAGTGCCGGCGCGGTAACCCTGTTCGCAGTAACGACCGGTCTACTCTCAGGATTGTCTTATGCAATGTTCATCTTTGGCTTCAAATACGCCGCACCCCACGGTAGTGCGCAGGCGATTCTTGTGATAGCTTTTGCGGTGCTTGCGGGAATCCTAATCGTGCTGGGTGAAGTCGATCAGGTCAGCGCCGCATGGTCCTCGGCAAGTTTTCCGTTACTGGTTTTATTGGGTGTGCTTGGCGCTGGATTGTCGTTTGTCTTTTATATATTTGGGCTCAACTATACCGCACCCGCGATCGCCTCAATGGTGGCGATGGTGGAACCTATTACCGCATCGTTGTTTGGAGTTGTGGTGCTGGGTGAAAACCTGAATGTCATTCAGATCCTGGGCATGGCGCTGATTTTAGTTACGGTCACTGCGCTAAGTGTACATTCGAGCCGTCGCAAAGCGTCCATTAAAGACGCATAAAACAGCTCCAGCTTAAGGTTAACCGCAAACATGACAACACATAAGTCACGAGCAATAGTGGTAGAGGGCGGTGCCATGCGCGGCATCTTCGCTGCCGGTGTACTGGACGGTTTTATGCGCGAGTCCTTTAAACTCTATGATTTTGCCATAGGCGTTTCTGCTGGCTCGACTAATCTGATTGGTTATCTGACCGATGACTATCAACGCAGTTACCGGATCCTCACTGAACTGGCGCAATCGAAAGATTTTATCGACCCTGTCCGCGGTCTGCTGGGTGGTCACTTCTGTGATGTTGAGTGGCTCTGGCGTACCTCGTACAAGGAAATTGAACTGCATTTTTCGCGCTACCTTTCCGGGCATGTACCGCTCTATGTGGTCACCACTCAAGTTGAAGACGGCGCGCCGTGTTATATCGAGGTGACGGAGAACAATCTGCATCAGCTCTTCCCCGCTTCCTGTGCGATTCCATTAGCGTTTCGTGATTTCCCTGAAGTTGAGGGCGTGGCGATGACTGATGGCGGTGTCGCGGATTCTATTCCAGTCCTGAAAGCCTACGCAATGGGCGCCCGTGAAATAACCGTAGTGCTGTCTCGGGCAAAGGGCTATCGTAAGAAAAATGGCCATACTCTAGGGATCACCCGACGCATCCTGAGCCAATATCCGAAGTTATGTGATGCGATTGAAGATCGCGCAGAACGCTACAATGCGACCGTGGATTTTATTGAGAACCCACCCGACGATTGTGTGGTGCACATTATCGCGCCACCCGAAGATATGCCGGTAGGACGCTTTACCCGGCAACGCGAGCGCTTGGATGTCGGCTACAATGCTGGCTTACGTGCGGCGTTCGAGCATATTGACCACCTATAGCTCAGACGCTGTCATCGTTGTTGTCGTCCTGGTACCGCGCAGAGACACTCTGCCCTTTAGCGTTAATGCCGTTTACTGACCAGACGCCGGTAATGGGATGCTGGGTGACCCGCCCGGTAAGTTTGGCGACCTCCCCATTATCAAAAGTGACTTCAACGGTACAAAAGTGATTCAGTACTTTTTCGAAGTCGGGAACAGATATAGCAACGGGTTGAGGCTCAACCGTTGCTTTGCGGCGTTTGTGCCAGCTCAGTTGCTGAATAATGAAGGTCACGAAACCTCTCCTGTTCAGAGCTAAGTCTGAGTGTGCAATTATCAGATGACTTTTGTAGAGTTCATTTCATGCGAGCACGCGCGGCATGCAATTTCTGGTAACTATCCAGTAAGCGTTGATGCTTATCCAGGCCTTCCAGCTGCATGTTGGTTGGTGTCAGGCCGGAAAACTTAACAGAGCCAGCCACCGAACCGACCACCGCCTGCATGGTTTCGACGCCATACATACGTTGCAGATTATGCGAAAAGTCCGCCATTTCCAACTCGTCATCAAGTTCAATCTCAAGGGCTGCCTGCATGGCACGGTAGAACAGCACGCGCTCGACGGTATTATCGTTGTATTGCAGGAAGGCTTCGACCAGTTCCAGTGCTTCTTCGTGACGCTGCAGAGCAAGGTAAATTAACAGTTTAAGCTCAAGTATCGTGAGTTGACCCCATACGGTATTTTCATCGAACTCAACACCAATCAAGGTAATGATATCGGTGTAATTGTCGAGCTGACTTTCTTCCAGGCGATCCACCAGGTCCTCCAGCTCGGCATCACTGAGTCGGTGCAGATTCAGAATATCCTCACGGAAATTCAGCGCCTGATTGGTGTTGTCCCAAACCAAATCCTCAACGGGGTAAACTTCCGAATAGCCGGGCACCAGAATGCGGCAAACGGGTGCACCCAGAGCGTCATGCTGCGCCACGTAAACCTCTTTCCCCATTTGCGCAAAAATACCGAATAAGGTGTCGGCTTCTGCTTGGTTGGTGCCGGAGAAGTCCCACTCAGTAAAGTCATAATCGCTATGCGCACTAAAGAAGCGCCAGGAGATCACGCCGGATGAATCAATAAAGTGTTCGACAAAATTGTTCGGCTCGGTCACTTCCATGCTGTTGAAGGTGGGCGGTGGTAAATCATTAAGGCCCTCAAAGCTGCGGCCCTGTAGTAGCTCTGTCAGGCTGCGCTCAATAGCAACTGCCATGCTGGGATGCGCGCCAAATGAAGCAAACACGCCGCCGGTGCGGGGGTTCATCAGGGTCACACAAGCGACAGGGAACTGACCGCCCAGCGAAGCATCTTTAACCAGCACGGGGTAGCCCTGGGCTTCAAGAGCTTGCACACCTTCGACCAGATGCGGGTACTTGGCCAGTACCGTGTCCGGCACATCAGGTAGGGCAATCTCTTGCTCAATGATTTGTTTTTTGACCGCTCGTTCAAAGATCTCGGACAAACACTGGACCTGCGCTTCAGGAAAGGTATTTCCCGCGCTCATACCGTTGCTCAGGTAGAGGTTCTCAATCAAATTCGAAGGGAAATACACAGTTTCGCCATCGGAGCGACGCACGAAAGGCAGGGCACAAATGCCGCGTTCCACATTGCCGGAATTGGTGTCAATCAGGTGCGATCCGCATAGCTCGCCCTCTGGGTCGTAAAATGCCCGGCAGTGCTCATCCAGCACTCCGTCGGGCAGGCTATCGTCAGCACCGGGTTTAAACCATTTTTCATTCGGGTAATGCACAAACTCCGCGTTGGCGAGCTCTTCGCCAAAATACTGATCATTGTAGAAGAAGTTGCAGCTCAGACGTTCAATGAACTCACCAAGCGCGGACGCCAGCGCCGCTTCCTTCGTGGCGCCTTTGCCATTGGTGAAGCACATGGGCGAAGCCGCATCACGAATATGCAAAGACCAGACATGAGGCACAATATTGCGCCACGAGGCGATTTCAATTTTCATGCCCAGGTCAGCAAGAATCTGCGTCATATTAGCGATAGTCTGCTCCAGTGGCAGATCTTTACCTTCAATATAGGTCAGTGCGTTGCCATCTGGTGCACCCATCAGCAGAGCCTGAGCATCTTCATCAAGGTTCTCAACCACTTCAATCTGGAATTCGGGTCCCGTTTGCACCACTTTTTTAACCGTACAGCGCTCGATTGAGCGCAGAATACCTTGCCGGTCTTTGTCAGAAATATCGTCTGGCAGCTCGACCTGGATCTTGAAGATCTGGTTGTAACGATTTTCCGGGTCGACAATATTATTTTGTGAAAGACGAATGTTGTCGGTAGCGATATCGCGCGAGACGCAATAGACCTTTACGAAGTAGGCGGCGCATAGCGCTGATGAGGCCAGGAAATAGTCGAACGGACTCGGCGCCGAGCCGTCGCCTTTGTAACGGATAGGCTGATCGGTGATGACCGTGAAGTCGTCAAATTTAGCCTCGAGACGCAAGTTGTCGAGAAAGTTTACTTTTATTTCCATGGCGGGCTACCGGGGTTACGAATGAGGGTATGCCCGCTATTATCCCTGATAAGCTACTGCTTTTCCATGCCGAAGGTTTCCCGCATGCTGTTGGCAAAGGCGACCAGTTTTTCTTTCATGGTGCGTTTCACGGAAACTTCTACCGAGCCAAGCAGCGTCCAGCCGGTGATGGTAATTTGCGGAGCCTGACGACTGCCCATCGATGGCGCATGGTTTTCTGCAGAGCCGATGATATTAAACATGCGGCTGGTGACATTTACATTTTCAGGGACAAAGACTTCCAGGCTGCCGAGGACATTAGATACGTGAATTTCTACATGCTGGTGCTGAAAAACGGCGTCGGTGAAGTCGATCTTAGCCGAGCCCAAAACATCCACAACGACAATCTTTTTAGGCACCAGCCATTGCCCTTCACGAACATTGGAACCCAGAATGCTAATGAGTTTATCGTCAGTCTCGCCATGCTCTGATTTTGTGTTGGCCGCGGCGTAATTTGGGGTAAACGAACGCTCTTTAGAATCGTCGTAGCCGGGGTCAGCTTCTAACGGCAAGTCAGCAACGAGCTCAACCAGCTGTTGATTGGAGTCCATGGCCATAGCTTCATCAAGACGTCGTTCAAAAGCTTCGGCGGAAATAATCGCGCGACTATAATTGACGATAAGCTTATCGACGGTTTCTTCGCGGACTTGTTCAAGCGGACGGTCTTCGAGTTTAACAGGCATTAGTCTTCCTTATTGTGCGAACCCTGCCGATAATTATGCAATATTAAGGCCAAAATATAAGCCATTGTAAGTCAACGTTTTTATCTTGGTCCGCATAGATACGGTTGGTTAATTTAACCAAATGCATTCAAAAGTCACCAGTTTTTAACGCGATTCGTTACGAGCGCAATGACTGCAAGAATCTTAGTCGACCATCATTAATGTTGCTACTCGTTATCGGCATAGCCGCTACCGATGGCACTGAAGGGGAGCTTTAGCCCCAGTTGCGGAAATTGTAATGCAATCCAGGCCGGAAAAGTGTTGCTGTTGGGGCCAGGAACCGCGCGGTATTCATTTGCCCAGGGGTAACGGGTTGATGCTTCCGCAATTTGTGGGATCAGCTCAGCCGCCTCTATACCGGTGAGCGACAGCAGCTTCTCAGGACGTGCGCCATACCAGTAGCGATCGGGAGTTTTAGTTTGGTAGACGCGCAGTGCAGGCTCGCCATTATCAACCCGCCAACCGACCACCTCATAAACCGTATACTCAGTCGCGTTCTCGGGTTTTACCGCCAGCCAGGTATGAACCGCAAACCAGCCGCGCCAACCAAAGGCATCAGCGGCATAGGCCTCAATAATGGCCTGATTCTGTAGCTGCGGATCCGCGGCCAAGCCCGCCGACTCCCGCGATGCATCGCGCCAATCACTTGAAGAACAAGCACTGATCACGAGCAATAAAGTGAGAATAACAACTGATTTTTTCATAGCGCCGTGCCTTTCCTTATATTTAGTTACAACATTAAACTTAAAAAACTATGATAAGAAGGATCAATTTTGTTATCTTCTCGTTACTTTTAACATCAAGATATGGATCAATGAGTATGAGCAAGAAGGGCGCATTTATCGGGATTGTCGTGGTTGCTGCAGGGCTATCGGTCACTCCTTATTTCATCGGAACGCAAACAGAGTCAGCGATTAAAGATTACGTGGCCCTTTTTGATGAATCTCAGCATTTATATCAAGCGCGGGTGGTCAGCTACGAGCGCGACTGGTTGAGCGCAAATGCTGTGATCGAGGTTGGTATTGATACGCGTGCTCTGGGGCTCGAAGACGGGGCAACCGGTGAGGTGGTGACCACCGAGTTCGAACTTTCCCTGCAACACGGTCCGTTATTGACAGATCAGGGACTGGCAATTGGGCTTGCGTCGTGGCAGGTCAGCAATGATGGTCAGGGCCTGCAAGATTATGTGCAGTGGGATAGCAGCCGTTTACTTTACCTGCAGCAAGGTACCGTCAATCTGGTTGGCAATGCCAGTTATCGCGACAGTATTCCGCAGTTGAGTAATACCGAGCGTACCGGCGAAGTACGTTTTGAACTGGCAGAATACGGTGGTCAGGGGCAGTACGACGGTAAAACGTTAAGATACGAAGGCGCTTTTTCAGAGTTTAATCTAGGGGTCGAGTCGTTGCAGGTTGAACTGCAAAATGCACAGTTAAGTGGCCTTGCTGAAGCATCGCTGCAAACCCTGTTACGCGGTCAGTTTTACGAAGGGCACGGCAGTATGACTCTGGATGCCATGACAGTGACGACCGCAGAAGCCGGCGAAGTGATGGGGGCCGACAAGGTCTCTATGGACTACGTCATGTCCATCAGTGAGGCAAGTGCGACCGGTAACGAGCTCGTGCAGATGGCCATGGACTACGGGTTTGATACTCTACGGGTGAATGGCGTCGAGACCAATGACCTGCGTATGAATACGGCCATGAACGGTATCGATAAGGGATTTATGGATGCCTATCTGCAACTACTGCAAAGTGATGCTGGCACAGATCCCGAGCAGCTCCAGGCAGCTCTCGAAGAGTTGTTCGAGCAGCAGGGACTGGCGTTGTTACAGGCCGAGCCAGAGCTGACGATCACTAACTTTAGTGGCAGCTTGCCCGAAGGTCAGTTTGTTGCCAGCGCCTCGCTGTCGGTTGCTGGTGTCCGTGCCTTACCACAAGCCATGGACGATGATGCGTTTTGGCGTGAACACATGCGCGCCAGTACCCACCTGAATGTAGAAAAACCGCTGTTGCAGTGGGCAACCCAAATGTATGTGCAGATGAGTCTGGTTAATGCCGGACAAGCGCGCGAATTGACCGTTGAACAACTGCAACAGATTGCAGCCCAGCAAGCCGCGATGATGATCCAAAGCTTTGTGCAGCAGGGTGTATTACGCGAGGAAGATGGTTCTTACGTATTGGATCTGCAGGTTGCCGCTGGCGTATTAGATATGAATGGCCAACAAGTGCCCTTAACGCAAGCTATGGGCGGCATGTAACAGGCGTACAGTCGTTACAGAAAACCTTGGTTACAATTGTTTACCACGCGGCAATGTTGTTGCGCTGCAGCCAGTGCTATGTTGTGCGCGTGGTCATTATCCGTTCTTTTAAACAGGTCATCAGCTATGTTACGCACATCATTTCCGGGTCTCACGTTAGCAATCTTGCTCGCCGTATCTGCGATCTCGCTCAGTGCTGGCTCCGCGGCACATGCGCAGGTCAGTGAAAACCTGACCATTTGTGAAAGTGGCGATTGCCAGCGCCAGTTGGCAGAGCTTGAGCGTTTGGCACGCAAGGGCAGTGGCGATGCCGCTGCTGTGGTAGCGCTGGCCTACGCCAGTGGTGATGGTGTGGAACAAGACACCGAAAAAGCCCAACAGTTTATGGAGCAAGGCGCAAACCGGCGCAACCCGTTAGCGATGTACGTTATTTCTGACTGGTACCAACGCGGCTTCGTAGTGGAACAGAATGCAGAGCAGAGTCAGCGCTGGCTCGACCGTGCTGTCAAAACTGGTTACGCGCCCGCCCTGTACTTGAAGGCAACGCAATTGCTGGCCAGTAATACTGTCACTGAGCAGCAACAGGCAGTTCCCTTGTTAGAGCAGGCTGCTGAAACAGGATTGCTGACGGCCATGTACGCGCTGGCACGGTTGCAACAAACCGGAACTCTGGTGGAGCAGGATTTGATTGCCGCAGGCACACTATTTGCGCGCTTAGCTCGCTCAGGTTATGGCGACGCGCGGCAGCAACTGCAGCAGGTTAATCAGCAGTTAGCCGGCACTGAATTTGCTGCGAGCGATGATGGCCAGCTGCTGCGTCAGGCTGAGCAGGCCATGGAGCGGATCACGGTCACCGCAGACGCAAGTCTGTACCGTACTCAACTCGATCGTCTGGTCAATCAGCTGGACGCTTCAGGCAGTTTTGATAACCGTTCCATTGGCTCACGCATTCGCGGCGTTGGCTGCGCTGACACGGGCTCTCCGTGCGCAGTATTGAGTCCTGGTAGAGGACAAAGCAGCCTTGGGGATGTGCTTAGCGGTAATCGCGGCGGCAACTAAAATCGGCGGGGCATTTGCGCCGCCGCCTGATTTTCTATATCATTCCCGCCCTCTATAGGGCTTCGGCCCAAACCATGCAACAACAGTGGAGTTTGGGCTTTGTTCCTGCTTACGCCACCCTAGCCGTAACAGTTTTCTCTTCTTTTAGCTGGCCAGCTTCTGTGCCGGCGCATTTTCGTGTTCTTAATTTCTAACTTTAAAAGTGATAACAATTATGTTGAAGACCATTCAGAACCAATGGCTCTCGAATATCCGTGGCGATCTGCTCGCGGGTATCGTGGTGGCGCTGGCGCTTATCCCTGAAGCCATCGCCTTTTCTATTATTGCCGGAGTCGATCCAAAAGTTGGCTTGTATGCCTCGTTCTGTATCGCCGTTATTATTGCCTTTACAGGTGGCCGACCGGGCATGATTTCTGCCGCTACTGGCGCCATGGCGCTGCTGATGGTGACGCTGGTTCGTGAACATGGGCTTGAGTATTTGCTCGCGGCAACCTTGTTGACCGGCGTGCTGCAGATCGTCGCCGGCTATTTGAAACTTGGCGATTTAATGCGCTTTGTCTCCCGTTCTGTGGTGACGGGATTTGTGAATGCCCTGGCGATACTAATTTTCATGGCACAATTACCTGAGCTGACGAATGTGACCTGGCATGTTTACGCTATGACCGCTGCCGGACTGGGTATCATCTACCTGTTCCCTTATGTTCCAGTGATTGGCAAAGTACTGCCATCGCCGTTGATTTGTATTGTTGCACTGACCCTAGTTGCCATTTTCTGGAACATTGATATCCGTACCGTTGGTGATATGGGGCAGCTACCTGATACCTTGCCGATTTTTCTCTGGCCTGACGTGCCCTTAACGCTTGAAACCTTGTGGATCGTGTTTCCTTATTCAGCCGCATTAGCAATAGTAGGCTTGCTTGAATCGATGATGACCGCAACTATCGTTGATGACCTGACGGATACCGATAGTGATAAAAACCGTGAATGTAAAGGACAGGGTATTGCCAATGTGGGCGCCGGTTTGTTTGGCGGTATGGCGGGCTGTGCCATGATTGGTCAGTCGGTGATCAACGTGAAGTCCGGGGGCCGTACCCGCCTTTCAACTTTTGTTGCGGGCGCCTTTTTGATGGTGATGATCCTGGTGCTCGATGAGTGGTTGAAACAAATCCCGATGGCGGCCCTGGTCGCGGTCATGATTATGGTGTCTATCGGTACCTTCAGCTGGGCGTCAATTCGTGATTTGCGCAAGCACCCGTTGTCGACCAATATCGTGATGGTCACTACCGTAGCTGTGGTTGTAGCGACGCATAATCTCGCCTTAGGTGTCGGCGTTGGTGTGCTTTTGGCGGCAATGTTCTTTGCCAATAAAATTGGCCATTTCATGCATGTTCAATCCACCATCAATGAGGCAGGGACTGAGCGTAAGTATCAGGTCATTGGCCAGGTTTTCTTTAGTTCTGCAGATAAATTTGTCGCTTTCTTTGACTTCAAAGAAGCAGTCGATAAAGTAGTAATAGACTTAACCCGTGCGCATTTCTGGGATATCACCGCTGTTGGTGCGTTGGATAAAGTGGTATTGAAGTTCCGTCGCGACGGTGCTGACGTTGAAGTCATAGGCCTGAATGAGGCCAGCGCAACAATTGTTGACCGTTTCGGTGTGCATGATAAACCTGACGCGGCCGATAAAATCATTGGCGGCCACTAGGCTGCAGGAGGACAAGATGTCATTTGTTATTGGATGTATCGATGGGGCCACAGCCAGCACCGCAGTGTGTGAGTATTCCGCCTGGGCCGCAACACAGCTTTCTGCGCCAGTACTACTTTTGCACGTGCTCGAAAACTCGACCCTGGAAGCGAGCACGGATGTTACCGGTAACATCGGGTTTGGGACTCGTGAGCATCTACTCGAGCAACTGGCAGAGCTGGATGAACAACGCGCGAAACTGGCGTTGAAGCATGGCCATATGCTGCTTGAGCAAGCTGAACAGAAGGTGCGCAAGCTAGGTCTTACCGACATTCATCAGCGCCAGCGCCACGGTGGGCTAGCACCCACTCTGCTCGACATGGAGCAGGATGTGCGGCTGGCGGTGTTGGGCTTACACGGCGAAGACTCAATAAATCAGCTCCGCAAAGTTGGCAGTCATCTGGAAACCGTGATTCGTAGCGTTCATCGGCCGTTACTGCTGACCCCTGATGAGTTCCAGCCACCGAAAAGCGCGATGCTGGCTTATGATGGCAGTGAAACCGCCAAAAAAGGGGTTGAGCTAGTGACCGAGAGCCCACTTTTTAAAGGTATGCCGGTGCACCTGGTAATGGTTGATGATGACACTGTGGAAAACCAGGAGCGCCTGGACTGGGCCGCAGAGCATCTGCGCGCGGGCGGGCACGACGTCGAAACCAAACTGTTGAGCGGAAATGTAGAAGAAAGCTTACACAGTTATCAGACCGACCATGGCATCGACATCATGGTGATGGGGGCCTTTGGCCACTCACGCATTCGCCAGTTTTTGGTGGGCAGCACCACCATGCGCATGCTGCAGGAAAGCACAACTCCAGTTCTGGTGTTGCGCTAGCCTGTCCGGGTTGATCAGGTGACTGCCTGACGCGTCTGAAAACGTGGGTCTGTATAGGCCCGCGTTTGCATAATCTCCGCCAGACGCGCGACGGCACGCCCAATATCGGTAAAACTGGTGTAGAGTGGCGTGAAGCCGACGCGCAGATAATTCGGTGCGCGAAAATCGGCAATCACCTTGTGCTCAATCAGAGCCTGACAAATCGCATAAGCATCCGGGTGAGCGAACGACAGCTGACTGCCGCGCTGCTGCGCCGTCTTCGGTGAAATGCAGTCGAATTCCCGGGCCAGTCCCGTTTGCTCTAAAAGTTCTAAAAACAGCTCTGCCAGGCCGATGGATTTCTCGCGGACCTGCACCATGGTAACATCCGCAAATACATCTAATGCCGCATCGACAGCGCTCATGGCAAGAATTGATGGCGTCCCACTGAGCATTTTTCCGATGCCGTCAGTGGCTTCGAACTGTGCATCAAAGACGAATGGCCGGGCATGACCAAACCAGCCGGATAGTGGCTGTCTGACGCTACCCAGGTGACGCTCGGCCACATACACAAAGGCCGGTGCCCCGGGTCCACCGTTCAGGTATTTGTAAGTGCAACCTACAGCAAAATCCGCCTGCCACTTATCCAGCTCGACCGGCACAGCACCTGCGCTATGGGCGAGGTCAACAATGACTAATGCGCCAGCCGCGTGGGCATGAGCGATAATCTCGGCCATAGGTAATCGCCGGCCACTACGAAAGTTGACCTCGGTTAGCATTACGATGGCGGTTTGAGCATGAATATGCTTGCTAAGATCAGCAAGCAGCTCAGCTTCATCGGCAAGCACCAGCTCACAATTCTCCGCGCCGATCAGTTGCTGCAACCCCTGCACCATATAAAGGTCGGTTGGGAAATTATCCGCGGTAGACAGCACTTGATGACGCTGGTTGCGTGGTTCGCCGCGGGCATCAAGAACCGCAAAAGCAGCACTGAGCGTTTTAAATAAGTTCACTGAGATGGAGTCACAGCAGATGACCTGTCCTGCCTGCGCGCCAATGATTGGTGCCAGCTTGTCGCCGATTTTAGCGGGCAGGTGAACCCAGCCATGTTCGTTCCAGCTGCGGATGCCGTCCTGACCCCATTGTTGCGCGGTCGTCTCGGCCACACGAGCTTGAGTGCCGTGGGTCATTAAACCCAAGGAATTACCATCGAGGTAAACGGTGTCTTCGGGAATGACAAATTCATCCCGCAGATGAGTAAGCGGATCAGCTTGGTCCAGGCGCTCGAGCGCACTGAAATTAATATCAGTCATGCATCGCTTCCAGGGTGGTGAGCAGCTGTTGCCAGGCCGCTGTATTTGGATGAACCCAGTCGAAATGGCCAGCACTTTCTGCCAGAACGACCTGAACCGCACCTTTTTGTGCATAAGCGCGGGCCTGTTCGGTAGGCACGATACTATCGGCGCCTCCCTGCAGCAAGGTGACTGCGACCTTAATGTCCTGCTCAATAGGGTTGGCTTGCTGCCAGTCGCTGGCCGAGGCGCTCTGCATAAACTGCGCGCCGGCCTGCTGGCAGCCGCCGTCGGCTGCGGTATAAGCAGCAAGATCGGTAATGGCCGCCAGGCCAACAACATGATCCACAGACTCAGCGAATGCGCTACCGGCAAGTAAAGCCAGATGTCCGCCGGCACTGTGCCCCATCACAACGACGTGTCGCTCACGAAGCGCTAACTCAGGCAGAGCAATGAGCCGCTGCATGGCATTCTGGATATCATGCCAGGTTCCGGGCCAACCCCCGCCATTATCGCCGGTACGGCGATACTCAATCGAGGCCACCGCATAGCCTGCCTGCTGCAAAGCAGTGGCGGCTGGTCGGGTATGGTCGATGTTGTAGGCATTTAACCAGCATCCACCATGAATGAATACTACCAAGGGCGCAGACACCCCAGATGTTGGCCAGAGATCGATAAATTGCAGCGGATCATCACCGTAGCTTAACCGTTGCTGTGCTGCGCTATAGCTGAGCTCGGTAACGCTTGAGTAGGCAACGTCAGGTCCAGCCAGTGTGGTCGTGTCGGTGCTGGCCACCAGGGGCGATGAGGCAAGAGAGAATCCTGCTGCGAGCACAGAGAAAATAAGTTTGCGTGGGTCCATTTACGAGAATCTCTTTTCGATGGCCTGGTGCAAATCTTTTTTCAAACCCAGCATAAAAACCACTTCCGCGACGACAAACAGGGGGCCAATGGCCAGTCCCATAATGTCGTCGACAAACGCTGGTTTGCGCCCTTCAAAATAATGCCCAATAAACTGAAAAGCCCAGCCCACTACGAACAAGCCAACCCCCCAGCTCAACCACGCACTGGTCGACAGGGCTGCTACTTGCACGCCTAGCACCACGGTCAAGGCAAGTAATACTGCCATCAGCAGTCCTAACGGACGGTCGAGACGCAAGTAGAAAAAAGATGCGATAACAGCAATAATCAGAGCCGGGCTTAAGAACCAACCCTCAAAAGACCAATGCGGACGCGAGAGTAAAATCTGTATCGCGATGACAATCATCGGGATACCCAGCAGATGGGTTGCAATATTACGGCGGTCGCGATGGTACGCGGCATACTCAGACAAATGGTCTGTTATTGTTTTCATAGTCTTGCCCTGTAGCTATTGTGCTGTCAGTATGACGGTTTGCCATCTACTATAAATAGAAAATCCACTGAAGGGAAAGGCCATGCGCGATAAATTGGAGCGTCGCTCGTTTTTGCTTCTGCTTATACTGGTAAGCATCGCTTTCGGATTCATTTTAGAGCCGTTTTTTGGCGCTATTTTCTGGGCCTGTGCGGTGACGGTTATTTTTGCACCTATGCAACGCTGGGTACTGTCAAAAATAGGCGAAAAACCCAATACCGCCGCCGGATTCACTCTATTGACCTGTATGGCGATTGTCGTTATCCCGGTTATCTTCCTGAGTACAGCCTTCGTGAAAGAGGGGATTCAATTTTACCAGCGAGTTGAAGCGGGAGAGATTGATCCCCGGCAAATCCTGCAGCAGCTCCGTGATGCTTTCCCTTGGTTTGATCAGGTATTGGTCGAGCTTGGCATCGATACCACTAACCTGCGCGAGCGCATTTCTAACAGTCTGGTCAGTGCAACGCAATTTCTAGCCAAAGAAACTCTCAGTATCGGGCAGAATACCTTTAGCTTTTTGATCAGTCTGGCGCTGATGATGTACCTGACCTTTTTCCTGCTGCGTGATGGCAGTAAGCTGATGCGGATTATCGTCAGAGCTCTTCCGCTTGGCGACGAACGCGAAGAGGCATTATTTAAAAAGTTCGCTGAAGTGACCCGCGCGACAGTAAAAGGGAACTTAGTGGTGGCGATCGTGCAGGGTGCTCTTGGCGGTATTATCTTCTGGCTGCTTGCGATACCAGGGCCCTTGTTATGGGGTGTGGTGATGGCGTTCTTGTCCTTGATCCCTGCGGTGGGCGCGGCGATTATCTGGTTCCCGGTGTGTTTGTATTTATTCGCCACCGGCGACTGGATAAGCGGCACCATCCTGCTCGCCTACGGTGCTGTTGTCATAGGCCTGGCCGACAATGTGTTACGACCGATTCTGGTTGGACGCGATACCAAGCTTCCGGATTATGTGGTGCTATTTTCTACCATCGGTGGTATCACCCTTTTTGGTATCAATGGCTTTGTCATCGGCCCGCTGGTCGCCGCGCTGTTCATGGCGACCTGGCAGATTTTTATGAAAGACTTTAATGGCGAAATGTAGCCTGTCCGCGACTTAGTCCAATGTCGGGCGGTGATAGCCGCCCTCAATCCCGTTTTTACTGAAGACCCACTGCCAGAGCTGCAGGTCGCGGGCACGAAAGGCGCCGGCACAGGAGTGCAGGTAGTACCGCCACATGCGTTTAAAGGTTTCATCGTAATCGCCGCTTAACTGTTCCCAGTTGCGCTCAAAATTGTCACTCCAGGCCATTAACGTCCGATCATAGTCGGCACCAAAATTATGGATATCTTCGGCGGTGAAATGTGCGCGGGAACTGTTATCGATGTGGGCCAGGCACGGCAACTCGCCGTTAGGGAAAATATGCCGGTTGATCCAGGGATCAGTACCACGGACATCGCGGTTTCTGCCAATCGTATGTAGCAGGAACAGCCCGTCGTCTTTTAGACTGCGCGCGGCGACTTCCATAAAACTGTCGTAATTTTTCTGACCGACGTGTTCAAACATACCAATACTGACCACAGCGTCGAAATGTTCGTTAATATCACGATAGTCTTGCAGGCGGAATTCAATGGGCAGGCCCGCGCACATTTTTTCACCAAGCTCGACCTGTGCTTTGGAGACGGTTACGCCGACACACCTGACAGAGTAGTTCTCTGCTGCATACTTCATAAAGCTGCCCCAGCCGCAGCCAATATCCAGCAGTTGCATGCCCGGACGTAATTGTAGCTTCTGACAGATCAGTTCCAGCTTGTCGCGCTGGGCATCGGCAAGATTCTCAGCCCGCTGCCAATAACCGCAGGTGTAGACCATACGCTCATCGAGCATGGCCTGATAAAGTTGATTGCCTAAATCGTAATGCTGTTCACCGACCTGGAAGGCACGCGCTCGACTTTGTAAGTTCAGCCAGCGCGCTTTAAGGTGCTGCCATAGAAAGCGCGTGGGTTTAATTTCCTGACCAAGTTGCGCGCGTAAGATTCGATAAAAGAATTCATCCAGCTGCTCACAATCCCAGTCGCCGCGCATGTAGCCTTCGCCTAAACCAAGATTACCTCGGGCGAGGACATCATTGAGTACATCAGCACGATGCAGCTGCATGTCCCATGGCCTGGAACCGTTTATACTGATATCG
Source organism: Pseudidiomarina terrestris (assembly GCF_030466405.1). Lineage (GTDB taxonomy): Bacteria > Pseudomonadota > Gammaproteobacteria > Enterobacterales > Alteromonadaceae > Pseudidiomarina > Pseudidiomarina terrestris. Next base: position 107,705 of record NZ_JAGGJF010000004.1, read on the forward strand.
GCGCGGGCAAGTAACTTTTCGATATAAGCTCGGGTTTCCATGATCGCCTCTCTCCTGATTGCTAATAAGTGTAGCTAAGCTGGTGAAAAACGCAGACTATCGCAGCGAACGTTTTAGCATAGAGCGAATCGTTCTAGACTTTAGTCTGAGCAAAACGTATGGTTTCTACAAACTTATCGAAGAGGCATTTTATGTGCAAGATCCGCAACATGTGCAGCAAAGCCGCCGCCACTTTCGCGAGCCTGATGCTGTTGACTGGCTTGTCAGCGTGCGCCAGCGCACCCCAGGGGATGAGCGCCGAGCAACTTGCTAAAGCAGGTCAGGTCGAGTTTATGCGACCTTATGAATTGTCACGCTCAGACGTCGAGTTTGTCAGCGTAGGTCCGGTTCGGGGCGAGTCGTGCGCGAGTCACCTGCTGGCGGATGAGGCCTCGCAGGAACAAGCGCGCATGCGGATGAAACTTGCCGCCGCTGAACGGCAGGCAAACCGTTTAGTGTTGAAAAAATGCGTTAAAGACGACGAAGGCGGATGCACGACCCGTTGGTGGTGCGAGGGCGATGCGTACCAAGCTGTGCCATTGCAGTAATAAAGAATAGGAGTTGGTTATGCGCAACGCACAACGTCCGACAGATTTGATTGGCCAGACGGACATGATTCGTGTCCGCTCGCTGTCGGAGCTGACCGGTTGTGATATCTGGATGAAGTTGGAGTCACAGAATCCCGGAGGCTCTATCAAGGATCGTGCATCTTATCAGATGATAAAAGATGCTCTCGACAGTGGTGAGCTGGAGCCCGGCATGACCGTAGTTGAAGGCACTGCGGGGAATACTGGTATCGGTTTGGCACTGGTGGCGCGGTCCCTGGGTTTACAGATGCTGGCAGTCATGCCGAATGATCAGTCGCCGGAGAAAGAGCGCATGATCCGCCTGCATGGGGCGCAATGTAAAACTGTTGATCCGGTGCCGTTTCGCAATGACAACCATTTTTATCACACCGCCAGGCGACTGGCCGAAAGTCGCGATGATTACTGGTGGGCAAACCAGTTCGAAAATACCAGCAACGCCCGCGCTCATTATTTGGGAACTGGGCCGGAGATCTGGCAGCAAACCGAGGGTAGCATCGACATTTTGGTGTCGGTCGCCGGCACCGGCGGTACCATTGCTGGCTCATCGATGTATCTGAAAGAGCGTAATGAAGACGTTCAGGTGTGGTTGACGGACCCAGATGGTTCCGGCATTTACAGCTTTTTGAAAGACGGTGAGTATGTTGCCACTGGCGGCTCCTTTACCGAAGGGATCGGTATTATGCGTCTGGTCGAGAATTTCAAGCAGGCTCGCATCGACGCCGCGGTGAATTTGCCAGATCAGGATCTCTACGCGCTGTCGCGCTATGTTCGGGATCATGACGGTCTGGTCTTGGGTAGCAGTTCAGCGCTGAATCTTGCCGGAGCATTGCAGGCAGCAGCTCTGCATGGGCCAGGCAAAACCATCGTTACCTTTGCCTGCGACCTAGGTGAGCGCTCAGCCAGTAAACTCTACAACGAGAACTATTTGCGTGAGCGCGGTATAGAGCTTGCTGCTGAACCCGCCAGGGAGATGGTCGCCCGTTACCGCGAAATGGGTGAACGGGTCTGGTACGCGGCTAAGTAAAACTCAAACGCATGCGATAGCCGTCGGCATGCCCAGGATAATAGTCCGGAAGCAGGTCGACCACCTCAAAATCATAGCGGCGATAAAGTTCGATCGCCGCTGTGTTGTCCACCTTAACTTCCAGCGATAGTCCTTTAGCGCCCTTTGCTTCTGCATAGCTCATGGCGTGTTCAAGCAACTGCCGGCCAACGCCTTGCCCGCGAGCCTGCGCCGCTACAGCAATGGAGTACAGGCGCCAGACGCGACTGTTTTTGCGGGTCAATAGCAGGCTGTAGCCCAGCACCTGTGCTGGCGCGGCTGGTGTTGTAAAGACAAAGATGTGGGCGGACTCAGCTTTCAGCAAGCGCTGGAAACTGCGCTTGCCCAATTGGCTGTAATCAAAGGTTGCAGCTTCAAGTGCAACCAGAGCGTTAACGTCAGATAGTTCTGCAGGACGAATGGAGCTGGCCATTATTTTTCGTCTAACCGCCTCGCAAAATCACGCATGATAATGTGATAGAGCTCATCACCGAGAAGTAAGTCTTCCACCCCTGCATCAATCGATGGATTATCGTTGATCTCGATGATCACTGGCCCCTGTGCCGTTAACTTCATATCGACGCCATACAAACCATCGCCAATCAACCGGGTCGCCTGCAACGCGGTTTTCACCACATCCTTTGGCACCTGATGGATGCCAACTGTTTCAAAGCCACCTGATTTGCTGCGACTGGTCGCACTGGCATGGTTATAGATCTGCCAGTGATTACGTGCCATATAGTATTTACAGGCGTAAATGGCCCGGTTATTCAAAATACCAATACGCCAGTCGAACTCCGTACGCACAAACTCCTGTGCAAGTAGTATGGTAGAAGTCTTAAACAAATCAGCGGCAATACTTTTTAACTCATCAATGGACTCAGCTTTTTCGACGCCGATGGAGAACGAGCCATCAGGAATCTTCAGCACTACAGGATAGCCTAAACGCTCACCTATGGCTTCGTAGTCGATGTCCTGCTGACTGAGAATAAGTTCTGTCCGAGGCGTCGGAATACGGTGCTTATCGAGCAGTTCCTTCAAAAAGACTTTATTCGCACATTGTAAAATCGAGTGCGGCGCGTCAATCACCACCATGCCGTTCGCTTCGGCTTTTTTGGCAAAGTGATAGGTGTAATGGCTGATGCGAGTCGTCTCACGAATAAAGAGCGCGTCGAATTCCAGCAGACGGTTGTAGTCATCTGCAGTGATTAGTTCAGCATCGATATCAGCCTCTTTAGCGGCTTTGATAAACTTCTGCAGGGCTTTTTTATCGCTGGTCGGAATGGGCTCTTCCGGATCATGCAGAATCGCCAAATCGTAACGATACTCTTTTTTCGCGCGCGCTTTACGCCAGACGCGCTTGCTAAAGCTGTCCAGACTATCGCCAAAAAAGGTCTGCTGCTCGTCCGTCAGCTCGGCCAAATTGCCAGCGATCAGGTTATGAATAAACCAGCGCCCCTGATAGCTGAACTCAACCCATAAAATTGGGCAGGGGTAACGGTCAAAGATCTGGCGTGCAAAGCTGGCCAGCAAAGGATCCTGAGTCTGGCCAAAGCAAATGAGAACACGCTGGCGCTGGCTTTCGGTTTGCTGCGTCAGATAACGACTGATCTGTTTGTCGGTGCTGGCGGGTAGCAATAACTGGTAATGCGAGAAGTTAGCCAGATCGTTGATCGTGGAGACCGAGGGCAGCACCCGCTGACCTCGCGCTTCAGCCAATAAGCTGACGTAGTAACCGGTCGACAAATAGCTCAGGTCACCACACAAATTGAGAATTTGTGCGCGCGCTTTTGCGTCCTGCTCCAGCAGGTAATCGCTGGCAGAAATGATCGATTGACTGGGGTAATAGGGCTGCCAGTCGGCAATGGAATCAAGAATAATCAGGGCTGCGTTTTGCATAGTAACTCCGCATTAGAATTGCGCGCATATTTACGGCTAAATTTACGAAAACACAAGTAAAATTTTATTTTATGCTCAATAAAAAAGGGTAGCACAACAAACCAAGTAAGCTATCCTTAACTAATTCAATGGGTTCACTTATTTAGGAGAGTTTACATGCTCACGTTACTCGCGCGATTGCTTCGTGCTTTGAACTCAGAATCCGGTGCCTGGGCACTGGCAATCGCCTTCGTGCTTGGCATGATTATGGGATTCACTCCGTTATGGCGAGTGCATAACCTGGTGATTCTGCTGATAGCTTTACTGTTCCGAGTCAATCTCTCTGGGTTTATTCTCAGCTTTGTGATTTGTTCCGGACTGGCCTTTTTACTGGACCCTGTTTTCCATCAGGTCGGCTTCGCGATACTTTCCGCTGAGAGCTGGCAGCCGGTATGGCAGGGCATGTACGATTCTGCCTTTTGGCGGGTTGTGCAATTTCACCATACCATCACGTTAGGCAGTCTGGTCATTAGTCTCGCTTTTGCACCTATACTTGCGATCCTGAGCTTTTGGCTGGTGACGCAATATCGACGTCGCATCCAGGTCTGGTTTAACAAACTGAAAATCGTTCAGGCACTTAAAGCCAATCGATTCTGGGCCGTTTATTCGAACTTGAGAGGGTAACAAGCATGGAACAGCATACTGTTCGCCGTAGTGCGTTTCGCTGGCCAGGACTGGTCGCTTTTCTCGTTATTGTCGGGCTGATTGCAGCTTTTTCCTGGTTGCTGCTCGATACTATTTTAAAATGGTCGCTGGAGCGGACGCTGGGCACACTCAACGGTGCTGAGGTGAATATTGAACGGGTCGAGCATCAGTGGGTTCCACTTACGGTCGAGCTCTCTGGCATTCAGGTGACGGATCCTTTGCAGCCTGATTTTAACCGGGTTGCCGTGGGAGATGTGCGCGGAGAATTAAGCTGGGAGCAGCTGCTTATGGGCCGTTTCCATTTTGAAGATGTGGTGAGCACAGGCATTCGTGTTCATACTCCGCGGGCAACCACCGGTGAGGTTTATCAACTGCCAAGTAAAGAGCAGGTGGGGGGCTGGTTCGGCGAAGGCATGGATAAGCTTCAGTTGTCGATGCCGTCGGTCGATGAGGTCATGGCCCGTGTTGACTTGCGCACACCAGCAGCCGTCGCTGAGGCAAAAACAAGCTTTGAGCAGCAACAAGAGCGCGTTAAAGCGGTCATGGATAAGCTGCCAAGCAAAGAGCGTCTCGCAACCTATGAAGCCGAGTTAAAAGCGCTCACCGAGGGCAAAATTGAGACCCCCGTTCAGTTGCAGGAGAGAAAAGAAAAGTTTGCCGAGTTGAAAGAAAAATTTGCAGCCGACCGGCAGGCGCTGCAGGAGTTTAAAGAAATTGCCTCAACTGCTGCGGCTGAATTAAAGACGCAAATGGAAAAAGTGAAAACGGCGCCCCAACGCGATTTAGACCGGGTCGGCGAGCTTTTGCAGATGAATAGCCAGGGGTTGAGCGAGATAACAACCGTACTTTTTGGCGAACAGGCTCGGCGCTGGGCCGACTATATGCTGCTTGCTTATGAACAACTGGCGCCTATGTTAATGCGCTCCGCGGATGAAACCGCGCTGCAACCTCCGCGCGGCGAAGGTATTTGGTTTTCCTTCACCGGTAGCGATGCGCCACCGGATTTTCTGATAAAAAAAGCACGTACTGAATTCGCAATAGGGCCTACGGTGCTGGATGTTGACTGGGCCAATATCACCCATCAGCACCAGCAACTGGGTCAACCGACCACCTTCCGTGCCCGTGGCGAAAACAACGCGCTCTGGTCGTCATTGCAGCTCAATGGCGAACTGGCCCTGACTGAGGCCGGATTTGATGCGCGCCAGGAATGGCGAGTGCAAGGGGTAAACCTGGCTCGCACGGCATTAAGTGAGCGTAGCGAGTTAGCGGCGAGCATTTTGTCGGCGCTACTGGATAGTGAAGGGAATGTCGCTTTACGCAACAGTCAGTTTGACGGCAATGCAACGCTGCGCCTGGCCGACATGGTGATCGAGGCCAGTGCTGAGAATCAGTGGGCGGCGGTGATCGCCAAAGCTTTGGAGAGCCTGCAGCGACTAGATATTAACGCCGACCTGAAAGGCGAGCTGATGAATCCCGATTTCAGTTTGTCATCTGATCTTGACCGACAGCTTGGCCAGGCATTACAGGCCGCTGCTAAAGACGCCGCTAAGGGTGAGCTGGCAAATCTTCGCCAGCGCCTGACATCACAGTCAGATGGCTTTGTTGGTGAGTATCAGGAAGAGCTGACGCAGCTGACAAGTTTACTGACTGATGCAGAAAATCGCGAAGCACGGCTGCAGGAAATGCTGGAAATGAAGTTACAGAATCAGCTTGAAGATAAAGTAAAAGATAAACTGAAAGGATTGCTGGGGAACGGTTAGTTCCCCAGCGGGTGTGGCGCTGCACGCTTATTCTTCGATAAAAGCTTTCAGTGTTGCGGCTTTGCTAGGAATACTGAACAGACCGTCCAGGTGTCCCCATACACCCTCAATTTCCTCGTATTGCGGCGCTTTGCCCTGGCGTTCCAGCTCAGTGACCGCCTGTTTGGCGAGGTACGGCTGTAACAACAGGTCATTCGTCGCTGGCAAAAACAGGGTTTTCGCTTTCACTTTAGCAAGGCCGCTGGCCAGATCATTGTTGTGCCCTGCGACAAACAGCTGATTCGCCCGCACCAGGTAAAGCAGGTGATTACCATCCGCAAGGGGCGCCCGGGTGGCGCTGCTGGCAAACAGGTAGTCAAGCACAGGAGTACTGTTGGTGACGCTTTCCAGCGCGGCTTGCGGGAGAACTTCAGGCTTAGGTGCGCGTAAGTTCATGATGACCGGATGCATCGCTTGTTGAGTAATCATGGCCAGAGTGCTGGTGACGCCTGTTAAAGGAGCTTCACCATCGTAGTAATCACCATTGTTCCAGTTCGGGTCGTGGCGGATCGGGCGGGCCCAGTGCTCAAGTGCCATAATGGTCCAGGCATCCATGGCACCCGCACCGATCACTGAAACCATTCGCTCGACCATATCCGGATAAGCAATTGACCACTCCAGAGCCTGTAGCGAGCCCATGGAGGCGCCGACCACAGCATGCAGCTTAGTAATGCCCATACTTTGCAATAGCTCATACTGTACGTTGACAAAATCACGGATGGTCACCACCGGGAAATCCAGACCGTAGGGTTCGCCGGTAGCTGGATTAATCGAGGCTGGACCAGTGGTGATAACATTTGGGTCATGTGGAAAAGCATTGACCAGAGTGTCTGAGCTAATCACAAAATACTTATTGGTATCAATGGCTTTGCCGGGACCGATAATCGCGTCCCAGTAGCCCGGCAGCACGTCATCGGCCGCGTATTTACCTGCTGCGTGGCTATTACCAGAGAAGAAGTGCGTGATCAGAATTACATTGTCTTTGTCGGCATTGAGCTCGCCATAGCTTTCCCAGCCAACCGTCACTTCGGGAATGACTTCACCGCCTAAAGTGGTGTAGTCGGTAAAGGTGAAAGAGTTTTTCTCCACCAGCATCGGCTCGGTTTCGGTCTGCGCGTGGCATCCATAACTCAGCAGCAGTGTGAATAAGCTAACAATGAAAATCATAGTACGTTGCATAGCAGGCTCCCGTTATGCGTCAGATGATTGCTCAAGTAAGTAATTTTCATACTGCTTGCGCAATTCGTTTTTTACCAGTTTACCGGTGCCAGTATGCGGCAGTTCGGCAACAATCAAAATATCGTCAGGTGTCCACCATTTTGCGATTTTACCCTGTAGGAACTCATACAGCATGGCTTTATCAACGCTGGCGCCTTTATTCGGTACCACCAGTAGCAACGGTCGTTCATCCCATTTCGGATGTTTTACGCCAATGACGCAGCTTTCGTTTACCGCCGGATGCTGGCTACAGATGTTTTCAATATCAAGAGAGCTAATCCATTCGCCGCCGCTTTTGATGACATCCTTTTTACGATCCACAACCTTCATGTAGCCTTGCGGATCGATGACGGCGATGTCGCCAGTAGCTAACCAGCCGTCGGCGAAAGTTTCCGGGTCGTTGCGCTGATAATAACTATTCGCGATCCAGGGACCGCGCACGCGTAATTCGCCGCTGGTTTCGCCATCGTGTGGCAGTGCTTCACCGTCAGCATTAACGATTTCCATGTCGACACCAAAGCAAGCGCGTCCGGCAGTGGTCTGGATCCGATACCGCTGTGCTTTTGGTAATGCCATAAGACTCGGTTCAGGCGGAGCAGAACAGGCTAACGGGCCAGTCTCGGTCATCCCCCAGATAGGTTGCCAGTAGACGTCGTAATCCTCATCGAACGCTTTCACAAGGCCCAGTGGAGATGCAGCCCCGCCGACACAAACGCGTTCCAGCGATGGCACGCTGGACGTTGTCTCGTTGAGGTAATTATGCAGGGTTAACCAGATGGTGGGAACACCCAGTCCCACGGTGACGTTCTCCGTTGCTATCAGTTCGTACATCGCCGCGCCGCTCATACCCATACCAGGCAGCACCAGTTTACAGCCCGCCAATGGAGCAGCGTAGGGCGCGCCCCAGGCTCCCGCATGATACATAGCGACCATCGGCATCAGTACGGTGTTGGCGCGCAAATCCAGTAGCTCGGCGCTGACCGTTGCCTGCGCATGCAGGACCATGGCCCGCTGCGAGCTTAACACGCCCTTGGGGTTACCGGTTGTACCTGAGGTATAGCAGAGCAGTGCCGCGCTATCCTCATGCAGTGCAGGCCAGCTGAACTCGCCGGGTAAATCCTCGAGTAACGACTCGTACGCATAGAGTTGCGCCTGGCACTCGGCCAGCTCAGGTTGCTGGCAATCATCAGCCAGTACGATCACACCCTTGAGCTGAGGAACCTGATTGACCACTGCAGCGGCAAGCTCGGCAAAGCATGCATCAACGAACAGCCAGGTTGCGTTGGCGTCATTTAAAATCCATTCGATCTGGTCGGCAATCAGCCGTGGGTTGACCGTATGCAAAACTGCGCCAATGCCACTGACCGCATAATAGAGTTCCAGATGCCGATAGGTGTTCCAGGCGAGTGTAGCGACACGTTCGCCGGGCTTAACGCCAAACTTAGTTAAGCTGTGGGCAAGCTGACAGGTGCGCTGGTAACAGTCGGTATACGTGTAACGATGAATATCGCCCTCAATACGACGGCTCACAATTTCCTGAGTTGGATGGCGACGCACGCCATGGCGCAGCAAATCAATAATCAATAACTGGCTTGCTTGCATGGCGCCTGCAAGTTGCGGCGCCTGATGTTGTGTTGTTTCAAACATAATTACAGCCTTGGCTTAAAACAGGTTAAATAAAGCGATGGCAATGCTCAGGCCGATAAAGGGGACCACCACGGTGACTGCTGCGACCGGCCAGTAAGCGGCTTGGTGCGTTTCATTACAAATCGCGCGAATGGTCGTGACCACGTAGCCATTATGCGGCAGAGAATCCAGCGCCCCCGAGGAGATCGCGACAATACGGTGCAGCTGATCTGGATTGACGCCCTGATCCATGTAGTGCGGGCCAATTTCCGGCAATGCGATTGCCTGGCCGCCTGAGGCAGAACCGGTCAGGCCGGCAATCACGCTAACCGCGACGGCTGCGCCCACCAGCTCGTTACCGGGCAGGTTGGTCATAAAGGTCACTGCTTCAGCGAAGGCCGGGGTGACCTTAGCAATACTGCCAAAACCGACCACGGCTGAGGTGTTGCCGATAGCAATCAGCGCACCTGTGGAAGCCTCACCGACAGCCCGCGACATATTCTGGAAGTACTTAAAGTTAATAATAGCAATGGCCAGTACGCCGCCACTCAAAGCAATAATCAGCGCATTTTGCTTCAGATCTTCGTGGAATAAGAAACTTAACGACAGCACCACGATAAGTGGTATCAGCCCGCTAAACGGCGATGGCAGTTTGCGTTCAATCAGTTGTGGATCACTTTCGCGCTGTTGGAAGCTTTCACCGCGCGAAACTGCGGCTTTAATCATTTTGGTCAGCCACCAGTAGCCGATGATAAACATGATCACCGCGACCACAATGGACACTTCCCAGGCTGCGTAAGGTGAGGTCCCCAGATACTGAATCGGAATCCAGTTCTGGATTTCAGGTGAGCCTGCCGACGTCATAGTGAAGGTAACTGAGCCGAAAGCCAGTGCCGCGGGAATAAAGCGGCGGGGCAGGTCAGCATCTTTAAACAAAGACAAGGCCATTGGATAAACGGAAAACGCCACCACGAAGACACTGACGCCACCATAGGTAAGAATGGCGCAGGCCAGCACGACTGCCAGTACCGCTTGTTTTTTGCCCAGCTTGCCGATGATCCAGTGGGCTACACTGTCGGCGGCCCCGGTGTCTTCCATGAATTTACCAAAGAGTGAGCCGAGTAAGAACATGAAGAACCAGTTGGCAACAAAGCTGGCGAAACCGTCCATGTAAGCGTTAACGAAATTCACCTCACCCTGAAACAGAGGGACACCGCTGGTGAGGGCAACCACCACGGCGCACAAAGGCGCACTAATAAATAAGTTCATGCCGCGCAGCGTCAGTACAATGAGTAGTACTAAGCCGCCGACTAATCCAATCATGCTTAACATGCATTACCTCGTTGTAGTTATTATATCGGCTCGAGTTCACTATTCGGTGAGATGGCATCATCATGCGTGAGACCGTGTGAAAATTACATAGTACTAACGTACAGAATACAAACTCGAGACTTTGCGCTAGGGTAACTGTGCCATAACAAATAACGTGCCGTCACACGCACTTTTTATAACAAGACAACAATAACAGTAACCGGGAGAATGACATCATGAGTCAACCCAAGTTTCGTCACTCATTAGTAGCGCTGGCTATCGCATCCGTTGTGAGTTTGCCGGCATATGCGCAAGCGCAGGATGAGCAGGAAGAACAAGCAGCAGCAAACAGCAAATTAGAGCGTATTGAAGTTACCGCACGCCGCAAGACAGAGAGTCTGCAGAACGTGCCGGTCTCAGTCACTTCGTTTGGCGCTGGCGATCTTGAAGAACTTGGTGTCGAAGACATCACTGAACTTCAGCAACGGATTCCAAACGCCACCATTCAGGTCAGCCGCGGCACGAACTCCACCCTGACCGCTTACATTCGTGGTGTCGGTCAGCAGGATCCTTTATGGGGCTTCGAACCTGGTGTTGGTGTCTACATTGATGATGTCTACGTCGCTCGTCCCCAAGGCGCAGTGTTAGAGGTTTTTGATCTCGAGCGTATCGAAGTATTGCGTGGACCGCAGGGCACCTTGTACGGCAAAAATACCATTGGTGGTGCGCTGAAGTATGTGACCAAAGAGCTTACCGGCTACAACGAACTGTCGTTACAAGGCACCGTTGGCAGTTACAACCAGCGTGATATTAAAATCTCAGGCCAAACCGCCTTAGCAGACAATTTCTTCGTTGGTGGTGCAGTTGCTTCACTGCAACGTGATGGCTTCGGTGAATACGTGAACACCGGTGAAGAGAACTACAATAAAGATCTTTTAACCTACCGGTTATCGGCCAAATGGCTGGTCAGCGATACAGTCGATGTGAAGTTTTCTTACGATAAAACAGAAGATGAGTCGAACTCGAAAGGGGCCCATCGTCTGTTGACCAGTGGCGTTACCGGTCAGGAACCTTATGAAGATGTTTACGATTCAAATACCGCCATGCCAGTGGATAACCTGGTGGAAACTGAAGGCGCGTCTTTGGTTCTGAACTGGGATATTAACGCTGAGTGGGACTTTAAATCAGTTACCGCAAGCCGCGAAGGATATACCGATACCAACATCGACTTTAATGCAACCGGTGAACCTATCTTCATGGTTCCTGCGATCTACGAAGACGAGCAATTTACTCAGGAATTCCAGTTAAGCTACACCAACAACAACAACTTCGACTTCGTCGGTGGTGTTTACTACTACGACGGTGAAGCATGTGGTGTGTTTGGTACTGTCTTGCCAATGTACCTGGCAGCACTGGGTGGCGTTACCGTTGATAACGGCGGTTGTGTGCAGACGGAAAGTTTCGCTGTCTACGGACAGGGCGACTACCGCATGACCGACGACTTGACGCTAACCATTGGTGGTCGTTACACCAGCGATGAAAAAGAAGCCGATGTCTTCCGTTACACGTATCTGGGTGTGCACTACATCAACCGTGCTGGCTTAGATACGCCATACGATCCAAATGAAGTGATTGCTACCTTTGGCCAGCCGTTCAGCGTCAATTCGAACTTCAATTCGCAAGGCGACTGGAGTCGTTTCTCCCCGCACGTTGCGCTTAATTACGATGTGAACGACGATGTGATGGTTTATGCCAGCTACAGCAACGGCTTTAAGTCTGGCGGTGTTGATATGCGCGGTGATAAGTCGCTGAACCCCACCATTGATGAGCCTTACGATCCTGAGATTGTCGATACCTTCGAATTTGGTATGAAATCAGAGTTACTCGATGGCCGTATGCGCTTGAACAGCGCGGTATTCTACTCTGATTACCAGGATATGCAGGTTACTGTGCAACGTGTAGTTGAGTCGGGAATTTCGTCACAGGTCCTGAATGCCGGTGAATCGACGGTAAAAGGCTTTGAAGTTGAAACGGTATTTGCGGCAACGGATAGCTTAAACGTGACTGCTATGTTGGGTTACATCGACGCTGAGTTCGACTCTGTTGTTTATCAGGAGCCAGCAACGGGTGAAACCACCGATGTGACAGATGCCTGGTCGTTCCAGAATACGCCTGAACTGACCTACAACGTCGGCTTTAACCAGACTTTTGAAATGGAAGCCGGCCAAGTGGTCTGGTCTGCGAACTACGCGTTCCGTGACGATACGCAAATGTTTGAAGCTCCGTCACCACTGGATCAGGAGAGCTACGGCTTACTGAACACCAGTGTGGTCTGGTACTCGGCTAACGGTCAATGGAACGTTGGTTTACATGGCAAGAACCTGACTGACGAAGAATATCGTGTTGGTGGCTATAACTTCGGCCCAACCTTTGGCGATGACGCCGTTGTTGGTTACTACGGCGACCCTCGTACGTTCTCCCTGAGCGTGGGTTATAAGTTTTAACCCTGGTGAATTGGTGGTTGCCCGTATTTTATGCGGGTAACCACTGACTTTTTTCTGTGGACGCGCTAGCATGAGCACATCAGTTTCAAGCCAATCAGGTTCACACATGGCGCGCGCTATTATCGCAGATGACCATCCTCTTTTTCGTGCGGCGCTTCGTCAGGCTCTTACTGAAACTCTTGATACACCTATTCTGGAAGCTGCCTCGTTTGAACAGTTGAGCGAATTGATCCACAGCGAACCCCAAATTGAACTGATCTTACTCGACCTCACCATGCCCGGAAATCGCGGCCTAACCGGTCTCACCTCGTTGCGCAGCCGCTATCCGGATATTCTGGTAGTGATTGTTTCGGCTAACGAGCAAGTGGCGACCATTCGTCAGGCGATGGCTTTTGGTGCGAGTGCTTATATTCCCAAGTCAATGCCCTTAGCTGAGCTTCAGCAGGCGGTGCATGCAGTGCTGGCCGGGGATACCTGGTTGCCTGAGCATCTTCGCGATGCCGTTGAGGCAGAATTACCCACTGAGCATGTCGATTTTGCGCAGCGCCTGGAACAACTCACCCCACAACAATTTCGGGTGCTTGAGTGTCTCGCTGACGGTCTTCTGAATAAGCAGATTGCGTTTGAGCTCAATGTGCAGGAAACAACGATCAAGCAGCATGTTTCTGCGATTTTACGGAAGCTAAATGTGATCAACCGGACGCAAGCCGGAATCGTCTTCAAACAAATGCTGAACTCTCCGGATCTTAACGCCGCAACAGACGTTTGATTAACCTCTTCAGAGCTGCAATTTTGATCGGTTTTGAGGCAAACAGCGCGTGCTCAGCGATCACTTCTTCACGCACGGTCTCGTCCGGATCGGCGGAATTTATAATGGCCGGAAGTTTCTCCAGCGCGAAGTGTGCACGCACCGCTTTAAGGACTTCGATTCCGGTATCACTGTCATCCAGATGGTAATCAAAGACGGCAAGATCGGGCGGGGTTGCCTGCCAGGGCAGCTGTCCACGGTGAGTTGCTGTGGTTACCTTCGCGCCCCAGCTTTGGAAGAGCTGATCCATGGCCTGCAGTACGCTGGCGTCATTATCAAGTAGCCAAACGTGACATCCTTTTAAGAACTGCTCGGCATCTGTGCGGGTGGCAGGCTTGGCCTTTGCGAGCTGCGGCTGCCAGGTCACATCGTGGAAGGTCAAAGTGAAGGTCGTTCCCCGATCCACATGTGACTCCAGTGATAACGGAATGCCAAGCAGGCGACACATGCGATCGACAATGGCTAAGCCAAGGCCAATCCCCGGGTTGTCGCCGGTCTGATTCACCTGATGAAACTCGCGAAAGATCTTGTCACGCTGATCGCTGGGAATACCGCGGCCGGTATCCATGACTTTGAGTTGTGCAGTATTGCCGCGTCGGCGGACACCGATGAGCACCTTGCCGCTGTCGGTATAGCGCACCGCATTCGACAGTAAGTTCTGAACAATTCGGCCAATCATTTTGCGATCGGTCGTCAGTTGCAAACGGGAGGGGACGTAGTGCACCGCGACGGACTTTTCCGCAGCAATAATTTTCTGGTTGTCGACAATCGGCTGAATAATGTCATGGAGGGAGACAATCTGCTTATTCACTGGCAGATTTCCTGCCTCCAGCCGCGTCATCTCCAGCAACATGGTCAGTAATTCTTCCGCGTTATCGAGGGACTGTTGAATCTGTTGGGCGAGCTTCGACTCTTCACCCTTCAGGCGCTGGGTCAGCATGTCGCAAAATAGCGTGGCGGCGTTAAAGGGCTGCATCAGGTCGTGGCTGACGGCGGCAAAAAAGCGGGTTTTACTCTGGTGCGCACGCTCCTCCGCTTGTTTGGCATCAAGCAGCTGCGCGGTGCGATCGGCAACCCGTTGTTCCAGTTCTGCGTTGATCCGCTCTAACGCGCGTTGCGCCTGCACCAGCTCGGTAATATCGGTATAGGTGGTCACAAAGCCACCACCTGGCATAGGCGCGCCCTGTAACTCAATCACATGCTCGCCCTGCTGGCGCTGATAGCGGTAGGCACTGCCGAGCCGAAGGTAATTCAGGCGCTTTTCCACTTCGTCGCTGATGGCATTGCTATCTTCTGCCTGAATCAGTCCGCGCTCTGCGTTATAGCGCAGCAGATCGGCGACCGGCATACCTGCATGTAAAAAGCCCGGCGGATACTGAAAGACTTCGACGTACCTATGGTTCCAGGCCACCAGGCGCAGGTCCTGGTCGATCACGCTGATACCCTGCGGGATATTTTCTACTGAGGCCTGCAGCAACTCACGATTAAATTTATAGAGTTGTGATGCTTCAGTCGCCCAGGTGACGACTTGAGAAATGGGCACTGAGGGCTGCTGGGTGACGGTATCGAGTAAAATACGGCTGGCTGCACTTCCTATCACCGCTGATAATTCGCGCTCGACACGCGCGAGCAGCGAGCCGGGTACAAGTTCATCCGCGGGAGCGCTGGTCAAGTCATGTTTGACGCGCTCGTTGAGACGCTCCAGTTCAATGGAATCGAAAAAGCGTGCCAGCAACTGTCGTAAGCGCCCCCAGGAAATCGGTTGATGCTGATAAAGCTCGGGGTGGCCGCCAGTCGGATCGGTAAACAACCGATGTTGCTGTTGTTCGGTGACGTTGGCCTTGCTGAGCCAGGAGGTGAGCACATAAATCAACAGATTCAGACCAAGGCTCAGCAGCACCCCAGCGCTAAGCTCGCTGTCAGTCAGACCGCGGTTGAGCTGCACGGAAGGGAAAAACAGCAGCCACAGCCAAAGTATGGTACCTACGGCAATCCCTATACTCGCGCCTTTCTTATTACCGCGCTGCCAGACCAACCCGCCAAGCAGTGCCGGGGCCAGCTGTGCCAGCAGGGCCAGCGACAACAAACCAGCATTAACCAGTGGCAGACTGGTTTCAGTGAGTTTATGAAAACCGAAGGCCAAAACAATAATGCCGGCAATGGTCGTGCGCCGAATCCGCAGAATGCGTCGCGGAGTAAAGGTTACATTACGCAGTCGGCGTTTGGTGGCGCGCAGCCAGAAAGGCATCACCACATCGTTCGACATCATGATACTCAGCGCCAAAGTGGCGATAATGACCATACTGGTCGCGGATGCCAGACCACCGATAAAAGCGACGGTGGTGATCCACGGATTATCTGCTTGCAGCAGAATGGTGATCATAAAAGTGTCGGATTGCGCTGCCTCTGGCACCAGCAGCATGCCGGCCAGCGCAATGGGCAGAATAAACAGGTTGATGGCAAACAAGTACAGCGGAAATGCCCAGCGTGCTGTCCGCAGCTCTTCGGGGTCAGTGTTTTCGATGTAGATGACATGAAACTGTCGCGGCAGACAGAACATTGAAATAGCGCCCAGCAGGATATGGGTGACATAGACAAAGCCTCCTGATGGACGCCCTTGCAACAGGCTGCTGACTTCAGCTGACTGCGCCGCTTGCAAGAACACGTCAGCAACACCGTCAAAAAGACTGTAACTGACGTAGAGCCCCACTCCCATGAAGGCCAAGAGCTTCACCACGGATTCAAACGCAACCGCATCCATAAGTCCCGAGTGCTGTTCAGCCAGACTCATGCGGCGGGTGCCAAACAATATCGCGAACATCATCATGGCAAGTGCGACCAGCGCTGCGACGTCACCAAACCACGGTAAGGGTTGGTCTGCCAGCCCGGTGACTGCGGCAAAACTGCCTGTGACCGCACGCAGTTGCAATGAAATATAAGGTACAATTCCAACCAAAGCGATGACCGCAACAGCTAGCGCCAAAGTAGGAGATTTACCATACCTGTGGCTAATCACATCGGCGATAGAGGTCAGGTTTTGCTGTTTACACACATGTAGCAAGCGCAGTTGTATGCGATGGGCAAACAAAAACACCAGCATGGCACCAATATAGGTGGGCGCGACCGACCAGCCATAATAAGCCGACTGAGTTATGGTGCCATAGAAGGCCCAGGTGGTGCAGTGAATGCCTTGGGCCAATGCATAACGGTAGGGTTTGATTTGATTGGGCGGTTTACGCTCACCGCGATAAGCGATGCTGTAAAGAATGGCGATATAGGCGACGGCCAGTAAAATGGCAACACCGGTACTCAACATGGTTAACGATGCCCGTCGCCATGTTCCTGGAACACGGTCAGTGACCATTGCCAACGGATCGCACCGAGTCGTAGCAACAAGGTCACTAAACCGCCAACCAGGAGTGCGGTGAGCGCGGTATAGGGCGCGAGCAAGACATACACACTGGCACCGACGATGCAGGTGGTGGCGTAGAGCTCGCTTTTTAGCACCATGGGAATGTCCCGTGCGAGGACATCACGCAGCATGCCGCCAAAACAGGCTGTAATGGTTCCCATAACGACACAGACCACTGCCGGGTAATCGGCTTCAAGAGCTTTTTGTGCGCCCATCACGGTAAAAAAGGAAACCCCAAAAGCATCGGCGATGAGTAAGGTTTTCTGATGAATATAGTCACGCAGGCGCAACCATAAAATAGTACCGAAAGCGGCCACTAAAATGGTATAGATATAGGTTGGGTCATGGGCCCAGAAGACTGGCAAATCAAGGATTAAGTCGCGAACGGTGCCGCCACCTATAGCTGTGACCGAGGCGAGCACGACGACACCAAAGCCATCCATATTTTTACGGAATGCGAGTAAGGTGCCGGAGATTGCAAAAACAGCAACTCCGAGATGATCAAACCAGTAGAAGAATGTCTCTATAGCCATGGTAAACAGACGTTTTTTTCTTGTAATGGGGCCAGTTTGGCATGGATTGTTACAGAAGCCTAGCGATCTGTGTTGCAACATCTCTCCCCATTCACTGTTAAATTCGTTAGAATGCGGAACAATTTTCTAAAAAAAACCTGAGAGGGCTTGTTTGCAAGCAGAACAACCCCATCTCAATGCTATTCAAACTAACTCGATAAGACAGAGGGATTTATGGACTTTTTAATCGGTACGGCTCACGCACAAGACGGCGCAGCGCAACAAGGTGGCGGTATGGAATTGATTTTCATGCTGGTCATGTTCGGTTTGATTTTCTATTTCATGATTTACCGTCCGCAAGCAAAACGCGTCAAGCAACATAAAGAACTTATCGCTGGCATTAGCAAAGGCGACGAAGTACTGATGAACGGTGGCATGGTAGGTCGCATTACTAAAATCAGTGAAGATAAAGACTTTATGGTTATCGCACTCGCTGAGAGTGTGGAAGTGACTGTGCAGAAATCAGCGGTAACCGCGGTTCTGCCAAAAGGAACCATGAAATCTCTGTAATAGAGATAAGGATTTAACGTGTTAAACAAGTTTCCGCTCTGGAAAAACCTGATGGTGGTCGGCATTTTGCTGATCGCCGCAGTGTACGCTTTACCGAATCTCTATGGTGAAGACTTCGCGGTTCAGGTATCGGCAACGCGCACCACCAGCGTTGATACACAGGTCATGGGCCGTGTTGAAGATACGCTGGCTGAATTGGATATCATGCCCAAGTCGATTGTGATGGAAGACGACCAGCTGTTGATTCGACTGTCTTCGGATAGCGAGCAACTGCAGGCGCGCCAGGCAATTCTGAATGAATTAGGCACCAACTACGTGGTCGCACTAAATCTGGCCCCGGCAACACCGGATTGGCTGGCGGCGTTAGGCGCGACTCCGATGAAGCTTGGTCTGGATTTACGTGGCGGGGTGCATTTCCTGATGGAAGTGGACATGAACGAAGCCATGCGCAAAATCCTCGGGCAGATGCGCGATACGGTGCGGACTGAATTGCGCGATGAGCGGATTCGTTATACCGGCGTCGAGCGCAGCGGTAACAGCATTATCGTCACCCTGCGTACCGCTGAGGACTATCAGGCGGCAGAAAGCTATCTTGATGGTCTTTATGACGGTTACACCTTGTTGGAAGATGAAGCCGCGCGCAAACTGACGCTGCGGATGACCGACACCAAGGTGCAGGAAACCAAAGATTACGCGATTTCGCAAAACGTAACTATCTTGCGTAACCGTGTAAACGAACTGGGTGTGGCAGAACCTTTAGTGCAACGCCAGGGCGCCGACCGTATTGTGGTGCAACTACCTGGGGTGCAGGACACAGCACGGGCGAAAGAAATTCTGGGGGCCACAGCCACGTTGGAATTCCGTCTTGTTGATAACGAGAACAGTGTCCGTGAAGCCGAAATTGGTCGGGTACCTTTTGGCTCTGAGCTTTATCCGAACCGCAACGGCGGCAACGTGCTGCTGAAAGAAGATGTGATTCTTACCGGGGACCATATCGTCAACGCCAGCTCTGGTTTTGATGAGAATCAACGGCCGCAGGTGAATATCAGCCTCGATGGTACCGGTGGCGAAAAAATGTCACTGGCGACCCGTGATAATGTCGGCCAGCCTATGGCGACTTTGTTTATCGAGTTTAAAGCGACGGGTGAGCGTGATCAGGAAGACAACATCATCTTCGAGCGCAAAGAAGAAGTCATTAACGTGGCGACCATTCAGGCACGTCTGGGCAGCAGTTTCCGGATTACGGGTCTCGATTCAGTGCAAGAAGCACAAAACCTCGCGCTGTTGCTGCGTGCGGGCGCGCTGATTGCACCGATTCAAATTGTTGAAGAGCGTACCGTAGGGCCGAGTTTAGGCCAGGAAAATATCGACATGGGTATGCAGGCCATTATCTGGGGCTTTGTGCTGGTGTTGGCCTTTATGGTGATGTACTACAAGAAGTTTGGCATGGTTGCCAACCTCGCACTGGCCACCAATCTGGTCTTAATTGTCGGTGTGATGTCGATGATTCCGGGCGCCACCCTGACCTTGCCAGGTATGGCAGGTATCGTCCTGACAGTAGGTATGGCCGTGGATGCGAATGTGCTTATCTTCGAGCGAATACGCGAAGAGATCAAAGCTAAACGCAGCCCGCAACAGGCGATCCATCACGGTTATGACAGCGCATTATCAACCATTGCTGATGCTAACGTTACGACGTTGATAGCAGCGATTATCTTGTTTGCGATTGGAACGGGTCCGATTAAAGGATTCGCGGTCACACTCGCAATCGGTATTGTGACCTCAATGTTTACTTCGATTGTTGGTACCCGTGCGGTGGTGAATGCCATCTGGGGTGGCAAGCGCATTGAGAAGTTGTCGGTTTAGGAGGCCACATGCAAGAGTTAATAAAAACAGATAAAACCATTCCGTTCATGCGTTTTCGCATGGTCGCCTGGGTATTAAGCGGTGTGTTACTGCTGGCCTCCATTGCCTCATTGGCGGTGAACCAACTGAACTGGGGTCTCGACTTTACCGGCGGTACTGTCATTGAAGTGGGCTATGAGCGGGAAGCGGACCTGAGCGAGATTCGGACCACACTGGACGCCAATGGCTTCAGCGGTGCCGTAGTGCAAAACTTTGGTACCCAGCAAGATGTGCTGATCCGAATTGAGCCTCAGGAAGACGTTAAAGCTCAGGAAGTTGGCGATAACATTCTCAGCCTGTTACGAGCATCGACGGACGACGAAGTCACCATGCGTCGCATTGAATTTGTTGGCCCCAACGTCGGTGATCAGTTGACCGAGCAGGGTGGGCTGGCGATGCTGACAGCGCTGATTTGTATCCTGGTCTACATCGCCTTCCGTTTTGAATGGCGTTTAGCACTTGGGGCTGTCGGTGCTTTGGCGCATGACGTCATTCTGACCTTGGGTTTGTTCTCAATTCTGGGGCTGGAATTTGACCTGACGGTACTGGCTGCATTGCTGGCTGTGATTGGTTACTCCATCAACGATACCGTGGTGGTGAGCGATCGGATCCGGGAGAACTTCCGTAAATTCCGCAAAGGCACACCTGAGGAAATCATCAATGGTGCCTTAACCATCACCATGAGCCGTACGGTCATCACGTCATTGACAACCGTACTGGTACTGCTCGCGCTATTCTTTCTCGGTGGCGCACTGATTCATGGATTCGCAACGGCATTGCTGTTTGGTGTGTTTATCGGTACTTACTCATCAATCTATATCGCCAGCTCGTTAGCACTGGCACTGGGTGTAAGCCGTGAAGACCTGATGCCGCCAGAAGTAGAGAAAGAAGGCGAAGATTTGGATCCGATGCCCTAACCGGTTCGCTTAATAGAAAATTACAGGAGAACGGATGATGTTAGTTGTACTATCGCCGGCTAAAAACCTCGATTACGAAAGTCCGTTACCAACGGATAAGTACAGTCAACCGCGCCTGCTTGATCGCGCGCAAGAGCTGGTCGATCGTTGCCAGTCATTGTCGCCTCAGGAACTGGGTTCGCTGATGAAGATTAGCGATAAGCTGGCGGGTCTGAATGCCGCGCGCTTTAGTGAATGGCATCAACCGTTCAATCCCGATAATTCTCGCCAGGCAGTGTTCGCTTTTGATGGTGACGTCTATACTGGATTGCAGGCAGAGAAAATGTCTGCCGAAACAATTGCGTTCGCGCAGGAACATTTGCGCATTCTGTCAGGTCTATATGGAGTACTGAGACCACTTGATCTGATGCAGCCGTACCGGCTGGAGATGGGAACTAAGCTGGATACCGCACGCGGTAAGAATCTTTATGAGTTCTGGGGCAATACCATTACTGACATGCTCAATGAAGATTTAGCTGCGATTGACAGCGACGTCCTGGTGAATCTGGCTTCGAATGAGTATTTCTCAAGTGTGGTCCCCAAAAACCTGAACGCCAAGGTTATTACACCGGTTTTCAAAGATGAGAAAAACGGTCAATACAAGGTGATCAGTTTTTGGGCCAAGAAAGCTCGTGGCGCAATGGCTCGCTTTATCATGAAAGAAGCGATTGATAGCGTCGCCGGGCTGAAGCAGTTTAATGCCAATGGTTATCGTTTTAATGCTGAGCAATCAACGGAAACGGAATTGGTTTTCCAGCGTGCTGAGCGAGACCAGTAAACCAACTTAGGAGCTGATATGATTGATCGCGATCCCAACTACCAACCGCAACCGAACGGTAAGGGCAAGTTAATAATGGCGGTGCTCGTTGTCATCGTGCTCGCGGTGGTGGTGATCTGGTACTTGCTGCAAGATCAACAGCCGCGGCAATCAAGCAGCCCTCAGCCTGTTGAAGTGGCGCTGCCGGCAGAACCAACAGCAACCGAAACTGAGTCAAGCGAAGACCTGATAAGTGAACCTGCCGCGACGGTAGAACTTGGTGAGCCTGAGCAAAGAGATTCAAAAGAGATGGAAGCTGCAGAACGTGCTCCTGAGCCAGAATTGCCAAGTCTAACCGAAAGCACGGATGAAATTATCGCGCGCCTGGAAGCGGCAGAGCAGCCAGTCGAACCTATCGAAAGCGAACAGTTGATTCGTGATGCTGTGGTTTTTGTGGACAATATTCGCAATGGTGTGGTGGTCAGTGATGCGGCAATTGTCGAAGGCCCCAAAGGACGTTTTCGGGTACTCGAGCAAGAGGACAAGATCTACATTGATCCGCGCTCCTATGATCGCTACAACCCCGTGGTTGACTGGTTTGTCAGTCTCGATGTTGATGTCTTAACGGATATGTTGGATCGCTACCAGCCGCTGGTACAAGAAGCACTGGCCGAGATTGGTTATCCGGATACCGCACCCGATCGGGTGTTGCTGGATGCCATCGACATGCTAATGGCAACACCGTCGGTTGGAACTGTGATTGAACTGAATGATTACAGTGTCATGTATCGCTATGCTGATCCTGCCCTGGAAGCTCTGCCGGATGCGCAGAAACAGATGTTGCGCTTAGGCCCGGACAACATGCGTCGCGTCAAACTTAAACTCGATGCGTTGCGTACAGCGCTGCAAAATGACTGATGCGAAGGCTTTAATTCCAGCGCATCTGCATGCCCCTTTACCCAGGCGAGGCAACCGCTTCAGT
The DNA here is from genome assembly GCF_030466405.1 of Pseudidiomarina terrestris. Taxonomy (GTDB): domain Bacteria; phylum Pseudomonadota; class Gammaproteobacteria; order Enterobacterales; family Alteromonadaceae; genus Pseudidiomarina; species Pseudidiomarina terrestris. The sequence continues at coordinate 130,316 of NZ_JAGGJF010000004.1, forward strand.
AGGTGGGTCGGACGCATGGGCATGCGTATGCTTGGCGGGTGGCGTATTGAAGGTGAACTTCCAGAGACCCGCCAGGCCATTATTCCAGTCGCACCTCACACCTCAAACTGGGATTTTTTTGTCGGCGTATTTGTCATGCTGGCGTTAGGTCTGAACTTATCGTTTTTAGGCAAACACACCATTTTTCGTTTCCCTGTGAATGGTATTTTGCGGTGGCTTGGAGGTATTCCAATCGATCGTAGTGCCGCGCAGGGCGTTGTCGGGCAAATGGTGGAAGAATTTGAGCAACGGCATGAGCTTATCCTGGCGTTAGCGCCAGAGGGCACCCGTAAAAAAGTATCAGAGTGGAAGAAAGGTTTTGTGCATATCGCTAAAGCCGCGCAGGTACCTGTGATACCTGTGGCAATGGATTTCAGCCGTAAAGTTATCGATATTCAGCCGCCGATGATGATTGAGGGCGACATTGATGACGAATTGCTTCGTGTTAAACAGGCTGTAAGCCATGCTGTAGGTAAAAATCCTCAGCATGCCTGAAAATAAAATTTGTGCTATTATCGCGCCGATTTCTTTATAAGGATGCAATCATGAACGTAATTGAAGCCGGCATCGCTGCGCCAGGGAAAAAGTTTGCTCTGGTGGTTTCCAGATTTAATCATTTCGTTGTCGACAGCCTGCTTGATGGCGCTGTGACAACACTTAAACACTACGGCCAGGTTGCTGACGATGCTATCACCGTCGTTAAAGCTCCGGGTGCGTACGAATTACCACTGGTCGCTCGCCGTCTGGCAGCGTCGGGTAACTATGACGCAATCATCGCTATCGGCGCCGTGATCCGCGGTGGCACACCACATTTTGATTTCGTTGCAGGCGAATGCAATAGCGGCCTGAGCCGGGTCATGCATGAGTTTGATATCCCTGTAGCAAATGGCGTGATCACCACAGATACCATCGAGCAAGCCATTGAGCGTAGCGGCACTAAAGCCGGTAATAAAGGCTCAGAAGCAGCTTTAAGCGCGCTTGAAATGGTCAATGTGCTTGAGCAGCTTTAAGAGGAATAACTATGAAACCAGCTGCACGTCGTAAAGCGCGTAAGCTTGCAGTACAAGCCATTTATTCATGGCAACTTAGTGAAAACAGCATGAGCGATATCGAAGCTCAGTTTCTCACTGATAACGATACGAATAAGGTCGATGTTGATTACTTTCTGGCGCTGGTACGTGGTGTTGCGGGACAGGTCAAAACCTTAGACGAAGCTTTATCGCCGTTTCTCGACCGTCCTCTGGCAGAGCTTGACCACGTCGAGCGAGCGGTCCTTCGCCTCGCCGCATTTGAGCTGCGCGAGCGCCAGGACGTGCCTTACAAAGTGGCAATTAACGAAGCGATCGAGCTGGCAAAATCTTTTGGTGCCGACGAAAGCCACCGGTTCGTCAATGGCGTGCTTGATAAAGCCATTGATAGTCTGCGCCCTAGCCGCAGATAACGAATCGCATCATGGCCTTTGGCGAGTTTGATCTGATCGATACCTATTTCACCCATCGTTGGCCGAAGCGCGACGATGTGGTGAAAGGGGTTGGCGACGACGCTGCCATTCTTACGCTACCCAGTGATTCTGAACTCATCATTGCAACCGATACCATGGTCTCTGGGGTGCATTTTGATGAGCAAATGCCTGCCCGTGCCGTTGGCCATAAAGTTGCTGCGGTCAATTTAAGTGATCTTGCCGCCATGGGCGCCGAACCGGCGTGGCTGTCGCTGGCCCTGACCTTACCTGAAATGGATCAGGAGTGGTTGGAAGGTTTTAGCCATGGCTTGCGCGAGATCTGTGACTACTACGATTGCCATCTGATTGGCGGTGACACCACCAAGGGCCCCCTGACACTGACCGTCACGGCCCACGGTTTTGTACCTCAAGGCACGGCGTTGCGTCGTGATGGTGCTAAACCCGGCGACTGGATTTACGTCAGTGGCAGTATCGGCGATGCTGGACTTGCGCTCGCGGCCCAGCAACGCAAAGTGCAAATTTCTGACAGTCATTACCGCCGCGTGCTCGAACGACTCTACTTCCCATCTCCCCGGGTGGCTCTTGGCCAGGCACTGCGCGACATCGCTTCCAGCGCTATTGATATCTCAGACGGGCTGAAGGCTGATTTGGGTCACATTTTGCAAGCCTCGAATGTCGGTGCTCGTGTCGACGTGGACGAACTGCCATTGAGTCTGGCACTGACCGAATCCGTCACCGCCGAAGATGCAATTCGTTACGCGCTGCATAGCGGTGATGATTACGAACTGTGCTTCACCGTGCCAGAAAGCCGGCGTGGTGTTTTTGATACCGTGTTGGCCCGCCATCCCGCTAAACCTACTTGTATCGGGCGTATTACCAGTGAAGCCAATAAACTGCGTCTGGAGCGCAATGAAGAGCCCTGGCAAGGCGCAGATGAAAAGGGCGGATATGACCACTTCGGCTAACAGTAAAGCCAGGCTGCGCAAGCCGGGCTGGAAACAACTGGCTCACCCGGTGCATTTCTTTTCGCTGGGCTTTGGCAGTGGTCTGGCGCCAAAAGCGCCCGGAACCTTTGGTACCTTAGTTACGGTGCCGCTGGTAATGCTGATGCAAGGGTTAGATCCCTGGCTGTACCTTGCGATCGCCGTATTGGTCAGTGGTCTGGGCATTGCCATGTGTCGTATTACAGCGGACGCTTTAGGTGTGCATGATCACCCGGCGATAGTACTGGATGAGATTGCCGGTTATCTGCTGGCCATGAGCTTTTTACCGGCAACAGCACTGAACCTGTTGCTGGCTTTTCTGCTGTTTCGCTTTTTTGATATTTATAAACCTGGCCCGATCGGCTGGTGCGATAAAAAGCTAAAAGGCGGGTTGGGCATCATGGCTGACGATATCCTTGCTGGCATCGTCAGCTGTGTCCTTTTACATGCTGGCTATGCGCTCACGAATACGCTGCTCTAGCCCTTGCGCATCTAAACCAAGCTCAGCGCGCACTTCGTCCTGACTGCCGTGCTTTATAAAGTCATCGGGCAGGCCAATTTGCAGCAATGGAGTGCTGATGCCCTGCGCATGCAGATACTCACCGACACCACTTCCAGCGCCACCCGCAACCACATTGTCTTCCACCGTGATGAGCAGGGCATGACGTTCGGCGAGGTTGCGAATCAAGTCTTCATCAAGCGGCTTCACGAAACGCATATCGGCCACTGTAGCATCAAGCGTCTCGGCACAGGGCAGGACGTCGTTTAGTACAGTCCCAAAGCTTAATATCGCAATTCTGGGCGCGGCTGCTTCGCTGCTGGCTTCGCGCAGGATCCGACCTTTGCCGATGGGCAGTGCTTGCAGATCGCTGTCGATGCTGCACCCGGTACCATTACCCCGCGGGTAACGCACGGCAGCAGGTTGTTGTAACTTATGGCCGGTATACAGCATGTTACGACATTCATTTTCATCGCTTGGCGCCATCACCACCAGGTTGGGAATGCAGCGCAAGTAGCTGAGATCGAATGCGCCTTGGTGGGTGGGTCCATCAGCACCGACAATTCCGGCCCTGTCGATGGCAAAAAGCACCGGTAAACTTTGCAGCGCAACATCGTGAATGAGTTGGTCGTATCCGCGCTGTAAGAAGGTTGAGTAGATAGCGACCACCGGATGATAGCCGCCTATGGCTAAACCAGCGCCAAAAGTTACGGCGTGCTGTTCAGCGATAGCAACGTCAAAATACTGTTTCGGAAAGCGCTGGGAAAACTCGACCATACCAGAGCCTTCGCGCATTGCCGGGGTGACGGCCATCAACTTGTCATCCTGGCTGGCCATTTCACAGAGCCAGTCGCCGAATACCTTTGAGTACGAAGGCGTTGCCGCTTTTTTCGTGGGTAAGGAGGTCGTGGCTGGATCAAATTTTGGCACGCCATGATAGCCAATAGGATCTTTTTCTGCAGGCTCGTAACCTTTGCCTTTGCGGGTCACTATGTGCAGGAATTGCGGGCCTTTCAGATGGCGCATATTGCGTAACGTCGACACCAGTAGATTGACGTCATGGCCATCGATCGGACCAATGTAATTAAAGCCCAGCTCCTCAAAGATGGTGCCTGGAGCGACCATACCTTTCATGTGCTCTTCTGCGCGGCTGGCAAGGTGCTGGATACCCGGCATGCCTTGCAGCAGCTTCTTGCTGCTCTCGCGCAATGAAGTATAAAACCGGCCCGACAGCACGCGTGCCAGATGGTTATTCAAGGCACCAACGTTTTCAGAAATCGACATATCATTGTCGTTCAGAATCACCAGCATATCAGGCTTAATATCACCGGCATGATTGAGCGCCTCGAACGCCATACCGGCAGTCATTGCGCCATCACCGATAATCGCCACGACTTTCTTTTCAGAGCGCTCGCGTTCGGCGGCGATGGCCATACCTAAAGCGGCACTGATTGAGGTACTGGAGTGACCCACACTCAGGGTGTCGTACTCACTCTCGGGGCGCCATGGGAACGGATGCAGCCCATCTTTTTGTCGAATCGTGTGCAACTGATGCTTACGCCCCGTCAGGATTTTATGCGGGTAGGCCTGATGGCCGACGTCCCAGACCAATTGGTCATATGGCGTGGCGTATACGTAATGCAAGGCAACGGTCAGTTCGACCGTACCCAGTCCAGATGCGAGGTGGCCACTGCTGCGACTGACCGAGCTGAGTAAAAACTCACGGACTTCAGCACATAGCTGTGGTAACTGACGTTCATACAAGGTGCGCAAATCCGCTGGATTGTCGATACCGTCAAGCAACGGATAAGCATCGTGAGATGAACGAGACGAAGATGTCATGCGATTAATAATCCCGGTTTAACAACTGTTCTGCAAAGTTTTCTAGTAACTGTGTATTGTAGGGGATTCTGTGGAGGGCTTGAAGCGCTTTCTGGTGTAATTGCGTGAGCTTTGCCTGCGCGCCCTTCAGACCAAGCAATTGCACGTAGGTACTTTTGTTCGCGGCTACATCTTTACCGTTTGTTTTGCCGAGGGTTTCTGTCGAGCTGGTCACGTCAAGAATGTCATCCTGCACCTGAAACGCCAGGCCCAGCCAGGTCGCAAAATCGGTAAAATCATCGTAATACTGCTGCGCGTCATCGCTGCCGGCAAGCACCGCCAGCTGCACAGCAGCAGTAATCAGCGCGCCGGTTTTAAGCACGTGCACTTGCTCAAGCTCGGCTTCGCTCAACTGCGCATTGGTGGCTGCCAGGTCCAGTGCCTGGCCACCGCACATGCCACGACTGCCGCTGGCATACGCTAACACCTGCAGCATCAGTAGCTGCCGCTCTGCACGCAGCTCAGGCTGAGGTGTACTTAACAACTCAAACGCCAGGGTCTGCAGGGCATCGCCAGCGAGAATCGCCGTAGCTTCGTCAAAAGCGCGGTGACAGGTCGGTTGACCGCGGCGCAGGTCATCATCGTCCATGGCTGGCAAGTCGTCGTGTACCAGTGAATACGCGTGAATACATTCAATCGCCGCAGCAGCGCGGTCTAACACCTGCTCAGGGGCAGCACAGATGGCGCCAACCGAATAGGTTAAAAAAGGTCGCACCCGCTTGCCGCCCAGGATCAGGGCATGGCGCATTGCCGCCTGCAGTTTCGCGTCAGCGGAATTGTTTTCAGCGAGCTGTTGTTCAAGCACTGCATTGATATGTTCGCGCGGCGCTTTTAACAGAGAATCAAGGGTCACGACTCATCCTCTTCTGCGCCATCCGCGGCAAACGAAGTAAGTTCCTCTCCATTTTGTTGCTGCAGCAGTTGGCTGACCTTTTGTTCGGCCTGTTGCAGCTTTTGCTGACTGACACGAGACAAACGGACAGCTTTCTCAAACTGTTCAAGGGCTTGCTCGAGTGGCAGCTCTCCTTGCTCAAGTTGCACAACAATTTGTTCCAGTTCCTGGATGGCTTGTTCTAGCGATAAGTCACTCATAGCAGTACCTGTTGATGCTTGTGGCGCTCAAGTTACCCTGATTCCGATGTACGGTCAAATCAGGTATACTAGCGCGCTTTTAAAGTTATAGAAGTCATCCGGTCATGAAATTTATTATTCGCTTACACGCTGAAATCACCATCAAGAGTAAAGGTGTCCGCAAACGTTACGGTAAAGTGTTGGTCAACAACCTGAAAAACATTTTAAAGCGCGTTGAGGTAGACGATTCAGCACCTATAAAAGTGCGGTGGTTATGGGACCGGATTGAGGTCGATGTCGCCAGTCAGGAGCCTCTCATTGCTGAACAGATCAGTGATGAGCTACAACGCATCCCGGGCATTGCCTGGTTCAGTCGCTCCCATGAGTTAACGTTGAACTCCACCAGCGAAGCTGACTTTAAACCGATTCTGGAACAGGTACTGAGCTGCTGGGCGGAGCGACTGCGCCACCGTAGCTTTGCGGTACGAGTCAAGCGCAAGGGCACACATGGCTTCCGTTCGATGGATCTGGAGCGTTACATCGGTGGCGGTGTATTGCAGGAAGTGGCCGGTACCCGGGTGGCTCTGAAACAACCGGATATTGAACTAAGAATTGAAGTGGATAACGAAACCGTACGTGTGTTTGGTGACAAACAGCATGGCCTTGGCGGCTTCCCACTCCCCACGCAGGAAACGGTTGTCAGCTTGTTGTCCGGTGGTTTTGACTCCAGTGTGGCAAGTTTTCAATTGATCCGGCGGGGCGCACGGACACACTTTTGCTTTTTCAATTTAGGCGGCGATAGACACGAGACGGGCGTTCGACAAACGGCGTATTACCTATGGCAGACGTATGCCAGTTCCCATCCGTTAAAATTTATCAGTATCGATTTCGCACCGGTAGTTGAAGAGATCCTGAGCCACGTGGATAACGGCTTGATGGGCGTGGTGTTAAAGCGTCAGATGTTGCGTACCGCACAGATCGTTGCACAACGTATCAATGCCAGTGCACTGGTCACGGGAGAGGCGTTGGGGCAGGTTTCGAGTCAGACCTTAAGCAACTTGAGCGTGATTGACGAAGCAGTTGACACCCTGGTTCTGCGGCCGCTGATCACCATGGACAAACAGGAAATCATTAACCTTGCCGAGCGTATCGGCACCGCCGATATTGCGCGTAGCATGCCGGAATATTGTGGTGTCATATCGATCAAGCCGACGGTGAAAGCGCAGCGTGATGCGGTACTGGACGCCGAGGCCAAGCTGGATCCTGAACTGCTGGAACGGGTGGTCCGGGCAGCAAACGTTGAAGATGTGCGGCATATCGGTGAAGCAACCGACGCTCAGGTTCATCCCGTCAGTACTGTAGATGCGGTAGAACAAGGTGAAGTGATCATTGATATTCGCAGTCTTGATGAGCAGGAGGCCAAGCCCCTGAAGCACTTGCCGGAAGGGGTGTCGCAGCACAACATTCCGTTTTTTAAGCTGGCAACAGCCTTCGCTGACCTTGATCCAGAGAAACATTATCTTCTTTATTGTGAAAAAGGTGTAATGAGTAAGCTTCAGGCTCTTTACTTACAGGAGCAAGGCTATAACAATGTAGGCGTTTATCAACCTCGTCGTGAGCGTTGATGCAGTAACGAACAAGGATACTTAATGAGTTCGAAAAACTTAGCGCGCGTTATTTTTATTCTGCTCCTGATTGCTGTGACGGCAGCCTTCCTGATGCAGATCTCAAGCGGAGACCTGCCGCGCGTTGAGCACCTGGACAAAGTGGTGCATTTTGGCTCATTTTTTGTGCTTGCCTGGGCGTTTCACCATGCGTTCCGCCTGCCGATATGGCTCGCTCTTATTGTTCTGACGGGCTACGGCTTGCTAATTGAGTATGTGCAGGAACTCTTGCCATACCGGGACTCGAGTTGGGGCGATTTGCTGGCCGACGGAGCCGGCGCAGCAACGTTTTACTTGATTGCCTGGTGGCGCTTTGTGCGCCACCGCAAACAAAAGGCTAAGACTTCTTCTTCTTCTTCGACTTAGCAGCGTCGGCCTTTTTACTTTTCTTCTTCTTGCTGCGCTTGCGTGGGTCCGGAAACTTATACTGAGGTTTAAGTTCGGCAAACACGCGGCGTTCAATTTTACTGTCCTGATAGCGCTCTATACGGCCTAGTAGGTCAGCATCATGGGCTTCGACCAGGTTGACTGCGACACCGCTTTTGCCGGCGCGCGCGGTGCGCCCGATACGATGCAGATAGACATCCGCCTGGCGTGGTAAGTCATAGTTGACCACCAGCTCAATAGCTTCGATATCAAGGCCCCGGGCAGCAATGTCCGTAGCGATAAGCGTGGCGTCGGTATAGGTCTCCATACGGGCAATGATTTTCTGCCGCTCATCTTGTGGCATATCGCCCCGCAGGGTCAGATTCTTAATTTCTGCCGACCATAGCTTGGCAGATAACTCTTCTACTTTTTCACGGGTTCGGACAAAGACCACACGGCGGCCCGGGTAATCCTGAAGCAGACGGAGCAGCAGTTGCAGCTTGTGCTCGGCGGTATCAGCCTGATACCAGCGCTGCAGGATTTTACCTTTTTCACGCTTAGGCGGCTGCACCACAATGTGCTGCGGATCATTTTGTATCGCCGCGGAAAACTTCAGCACCCCGGGACTTTCCAGGGTTGCTGAGAACAGCAGCGACTGTTTCAGGTGTAAGGCATTCTGCGCGATCATTTTCACCGATTCAGCAAAGCCCATGTCCAACATGCGATCCGCTTCGTCAATAATGAGCCACTCGATATGTTCAAGCTCATACTGTCCGGCATTTAATAAATCAAGCAACCGACCGGGTGTGGCGACCAGAATATCGTGCGGTGCTTCGAGCAGCTGATGTTGACTACCATAGTTCACGCCACCTGTGATCAGCACAGAACGCAGTCCGGTGGTTTCCTCAAAGGCATCCGCTTGCTCAGCAATCTGCTGCGCCAGTTCACGGGTTGGTGCTAGAATAAGCACACGCGCGCCGCCTGGTTGCTGGCGCGGGAAGTCAATCAGATGCTGCAGGGCCGGTAACAAAAAGGCCAGCGTTTTTCCGGTGCCTGTCGGTGAATTGACTAATAAGTCCTGGCCAGCCAGCGCCAGCGGGATAACCGCTTGTTGAACTTTGGCAGGCTTATTGAGCTCTGCGCCAAGCAGTACGTCAATGAGTTCATCATCGAGTTCGAGTTGATCCCAATCGGGGGTCATGATGTGTTCCTTTATTCCAAACGATATGCTTCGTCGGGGTCAGCATGGGCTTTCAATGCCAGCAATTTTATATCAAAGACGACCGATGTGCGATGAAAGTAAGCACAGATAGTCTTATTTTAGGAAGTTATGTGCCTGTTGCGGGAGTATGCCGTGCCCTGGATTTAGGCACCGGCTCTGGATTACTGGCGTTGATGCTGGCCCAGCGCCAGCCTATGCTGCGCGTCGATGCGATTGATGCAGATCAGGATGCGGTTGCCCAGGCGCGGGAAAACTTTATCGCATCGCCCTGGCCGGAGCGTATGACGAGTTATCTGGCTGACGTCGCCAGCTGGCAGGCAAGTCAGAACTACGATCTCATCATCTGCAACCCGCCTTATTTTCCGCAGCATCTTGCCAGTGCCACAGCAGCTCGTGAAATGGCCCGCCAGGGCCTCGCCCCAGTCACGGCGTGGCTGGCTTGTGTGTTGCGTAACCTGAGCCCGTCCGGACAGTTTTATTGGGTCGTTCCTGCTGCTCAAAAGGCACCACGAACGGAGGCAGCGACTGCTTGCGGCTTGCAGTTGCGCGACGAACTGCTGGTTTACAGTACTTTGAGAAAAGGTCCGCGGCTGGTCATTCAGGGCTGGCAGCGAGAGCCGTGCCAACATGTGCAGCAGCGCGAGTTGGTGATTCACGCTGGCAAAGGTTACAGCGCAGAATTTCGGCGCTTAACCGGCGAGTTTTACCTCGCCGGTTCAGGATAAGAATTCTGACTTAAAGATTCAGCACCGCTTTACCTTGGTTAAAAGTAATATCCACCGGGATACTAGCCGCGGATAAACGATCCAAATCTGCCTGTAAGGTGGCGCCAACGTTGCCTTGCTGGGCAAAGAGTTCGCCAACCCCTTCATAATCGCCGTCGCCCTGCAAGGTCAGAATTTTATCTGACAAGCTGGTCATGGCTGCGCGCATTGCGTCCATATCAACCGCATACTGGCCATTTTCATTGCGGGTAAACGCACCGGCATCGGCAAAATAATTAAACCGGATCATATTGGCTTTGCCATGCGCGCTGGAGGCGCCGAACCGCACCGAACGGAAAATTCCTGCCAGGAAAGTGGTGTAATAGTCTTCCAACTGGCCGTCTGTGATCACACCTTTTTCCAGCAACTGAGTGACCATATAAAGTCCGAGAATGTCAGCTTTACCTTCTTCCAGAGCTGAGGCATGCTCTTTCAGTGCTTCGCGGACGGTGGCGGAGCCATCTATAGTGTTTTTGATACCTAAACCATGGGCAACCTCATGGAACATGGTGTTGGCAAAAAAGGCATCGAACGTAATATGTGCGCGTTGCTCTGGCACAATCAACTCATCGGCAATCGGGAGCAGGATCTGATCGAACTTAGCCCGCATAGCGTTTTTGAGTTGCAGGCGGCGAGTGCCCTTTTGCAACTGCACTTGTTCATCGTTGGGTAAGTTAATCGCAATGGTTTTGCTGCCTGCGTTCGAATGCCCGGCGTAATACACCACGTCATAGGCATTTAATTGCGCATCAGAACCTGGTATTTCAGCCTTATACTCGGCCGCAACAGGTAAACCTCGTTGCAACTCTGGCAGATAGGCTGCGTACTTTTCTAAGCGCGCACTCCAGGCGAGATCCTTAATTAATACATAAGACTCAAAGCCCGCACGATAGCCATAAAGTTGATCTTCGTAGGTCTCGATCGGGCCCATGACGATATCGATCTGATTTTCTGTCATGTCCATCCAGGCAAAATCTGAGGCCTGATAGCTATTGCTTTGAAAAGCGTCTGCCCGCAATTTCAGATACTCTGCAAAACTCTCGCTGGCAGCGAGTTCGGCGGCCTCACGAAGCAGGCGTGCCGCTTGTCCAAGTTCGTCGCGATAGGCTTCGTTATAAGGAATCGCATAGAGCTCACCGGCGTCATTGCGGCGCACCAAAGTGTATAAATCGATTTTACCGGCAAACTCGGCTTGCTCAAATTCCGCTTTACTCATATCCGTCGGATAAAAGTTAGCCCCGGCGGGCTTAGGCCCAAAGCCAGTCAGGAACGGCGTATTATTGTCGAGGCGGTCCCATGGGCCATAGTTGATTTGCGCGAACTTATGTACCTCGGGATCGTCCAGCGCATCAAGCAGCTGCTCTTTATCACCAGGAAAAGCTTGCTGCCAAAACAGCTCATCCATAATTTTCGAAGCATCGATCAGCAGCTTGATCATTTGCTTTTGGTCGGCATTCAGGCGGCTGAGATCCGCGGTTAAATCGACCGGCTGGTAAATACCAAGGCGCTTTCCGGCGCCTTCTTTCAGCGTGTATGCCGGCGCAGATGTCGCAGGCTCTGCCGCAGTTTTATTGGCCGTCTGTTGCGGGCCGCAGGCGCTCAGAGTGAGCAGCGCCAGCGCTGTTAAAGTCATGGAGGTTGAGCGTTTCATAGAGCACCTATTGTTTGTTGTTTGAGTGGTAGCTACTGGTTTAATCTACGCTTATCTCGTCACTAAATAAACGCACAAGTTCCGGAAACAACTCCGTAAGCTCGCCACTTAGCAGAGCAAAGTCAGCATCTATCTTTTGTTCCGGGGTAGCGTCAACGAGTTTATCCTGGTCGTCCAGCAGCACATCTGTTGCTTTAAAGCGTTTGATGGCCATATCTTGCTCTAGCACCATGGTAATACGTTCCTGCCACTCTACAGCGAGTTTAGTGACTTGTTTGCCATGCTCTAAGTGCGCGGTAATTTCCGGGCTGGTCAACTCATGATTCTTGCAACGGATAATGCCACCTTCCTCATCGCTACTGCGCAGTTCTGCTTCATCACCAAAGACGAAGTCACCCGGCAGAGAGCCTTGTTTCAGCCATTGCGTGAAATACAGCTCGGTGGGCTGCTCGCTGAACCATGGTTTCACCGGCAGTGACCCGAGCGTGCTACGTAACAGTCCTAAAAAGTCTTCGGCCTGGGCACTGGCGGAAGCATCAACGACAACAATCCGATGGCGCATGTCGAGCATGCCCCAGGTCAGCTTGAAGCGAGTGAATGCTTGCGGCAGCAGCTGATGCACCAGATCTTCTTTTAATGATTGTTTTTCTTTACCGACCACACGGCGACCCTGGTCCGACTCAATGGCTTCAATTTGCTCTTCGAGTTGTGCATTGACGACGCTTGCAGGTAAAACTTTTTCTTCTTTACGTGCGCAAAACAGGTACTGGTCGCCAATTTTGTGAAACAGTTCTTCGCTACGCGGGCCAAAGGGAGAGGACCAGCCAAAACTTGCTAATTCATTACGTCCACAGGGCTTAAACTGATGTTCAGTTAAAGGTGATGCCAGCTCTTCTGGCAGTTGAAAATCATCAGCTAAAGTATAAATACGCAAATTGCGAAACCACATAACTTCGTTCCTTGGGGTTGGCTGTTAATTTGATTCGCTATCGATAAACTGCATCGGTAGCTCAATATGATAGCTCAGGCCTTCGCCTGGAGCCGATTGCACCGTGATGGTGCCGTTGAAGGTTTGTTCAACAAGATTGTGAACGATATGAGTGCCTAGCCCACTGCCACCGCGCTCGCGGCGCGTTGTGAAGAAGGGGTCAAACAAGGTTTCCTGCTGAGCCTCGGTGAGACCTTTGCCATCATCTTTATAGTCGATGTGCAGAACGCCACCCTGTCGGCGAACGGTTAATTCGAGACGACCGTGCTGGTCATCTTCAAATGCATGGATCAGTGAATTCAACACCAGATTAGTAATGATCTGCGCCAAAGCGCCTGCGTTACAGCGCGCGATAATGGTATCGGGGCAGTCCAGACTGATTTTGTGGTTGGTATTTTTAAACCGTGGCTGCAACGCCTGTAAGACATTTTGAATGTAGTGCTGCAGGTTGATTTCACGGACCGCGTCTGACGTCTGATCAACGGCCACTTGTTTGAAGCCGTCCAGCAGGTCAGAAGCCCGTCCCAGATTACTTTCAAGTAGCTCCACGCTTTGCAGGCTGGCATCTAAAAGCTCGCGCATTTGCGCTTCGGTGAGCTGCTTATTCTCGAGGGCTTGCTGCATGTTGTCGAGTTTATCGCGCAGCAAGCTGGTGGCGGTAATGCCAATGCCAAGCGGTGTATTTACATCATGGGTAATACCGGCAACCAGACGGCCCAGTGAGGCGAGTTTCTCTGCTTCAATCAATTGGTCCTGTACACGTTCAAAGGCCGTGACGGACGACTGCAGCTGGCTGTTGGTCTCACGCAGGTCGTCTTCAATAATTTTGCGTTGTCGGATCTCACGTTCCAGCTTGCCCTGACGTCGCTCCAGCTCATCTTTGCGCCGCTCCAGGTCAGTTAATACCTGACTCAGGCTTGATGTTTTGCGCGCGACCTCTTGCTCGAGCACCGCATTTTGTTCATCGAGTTGTTGATTGGCATGCAGTAATTGTTGTTGGGTACGTTTAAGATCTTCCTGATAGTCCTCAAGGTTATCCAGCAGCTGATTATAAGCCTGCTCCACCATATTGAACTCGGTGTGACGGTTATTCTTCAGATTAATCCGTGAATGCTCTAAATCATCCAGTCGGAAATTGCGAATTTGTTGGGTGAGGATGTTCATGGGCCGGTTGAGCATACGGCTAAACGCTAACGTGAAGAGAACAATCAAAAAGGTACTTTTGATAATAGCGTTACCAAAAATGAAATACAGACTGAACTTGATCCGGTCCAGCGCAATATCACGCGTTGAGAACAAGGTAACGTCACCGACGCGATTCGAATCTCCGGCAAATTCGAAAATGATAGACGAGTAATAGCCAAATAAACCATTGCGCTCTTGAATGACGAAGTCTTCAACGTCTGAGGTGAGGTTTAGCGCGTTAATGCTTTCCGTTAAACCGAGTTTAACGATGGTATCACCAGCTTCATCACGAATGACAATGCCAGCGATGGCAGGAATATTAATTAAGCCCTCAGCGATGGCTTCAATTTGCCGGTTGTTGTACTCCCACAATGATCGAGCAAGGGAGTTACTGAAGGTGCTTTGCTGATTTTGCAGTTCCTGTACGAGCTGGCTTTTGGTATCGAAATACTCCCCCATCACCTGCACACAGGTCACTATCAGTGTAAGTACGAAATACACCGAGAGGACGTTGGTTAACAGTGATTTAGAAATATTGGTGGTGCTCGACATCAATGTACTCGTTGGCAAAGGTTTGCTCAGTTTATCCCAACTGCGCGGAAGCGCAACCGAGAGCGATGCTAAACAGGCTGTCATGAAGTGTTCACAAGGGCGTCACTTAGCTGTCACAAAGAAACTCTAAAGTGCCAGCACGAAAACAAAGTAAGCCTTCAATTCAACGGAGAATCTCATGAATCGTACCAAAGCTTTTGCTCTGTCTGCACTTACCGCGTCCTTTATGCTGGCCGGTTGTGGCGGTGATATTAATTTGACCCCGACCTCTATCGACAATTCAACCAATACTAATGGTGGCTCGGCTCCCGATACCAACAACTGTGCCTCCTACGAGGACGCTGGTGCAACCGTACGTGGCGAAAAGATTGGCGCTGACTGCGTCTATCCACGCAGTTTCTCTACGCCAGAAAGCCCGGTTGTGACTGATATCCGCTTGGTAGAGCTGCCAGGTGGCGCGCACATCTTCCCTAATGGTCTCTACATTGGTGAAAACGTGCAGGAAACCGCAAGTGTTGAACGTGATGGACCCACCCTGACTATCGATGCCGGTGCTACGCTGGCGTTTGAAGACGGCGATTCATTTGTGCGCATTGCACGTGGCGCAGACATTATTGCGGAAGGCAATCGTAACGCACCTATTACCTTTACTTCAGTACAAGAAGTGGAAAATGGTGTTAGCAATCCGAACGCGCGTGGTTTGTGGGGCGGTTTAGTACTTAACGGATTTGGTATCTCAAATAAATGTGATCAGGATGACCTGGCAAACTGCGTACTGCAGGGCGAAGGTGGTGCTGGTTTCTACGGCGGTGATGACAATACCGACAACTCAGGTATCCTGCGTTACGTATTGGTGAAGTATGCCGGTTACGAAGTTTCTCTTGATAACGAACTGAACGGCATTACTTTCTATGGTGTCGGTTCAGACACCACAGTTGAATACATTCAGGTTCACAATAACCTTGATGATGGTATCGAGTTCTTTGGCGGTGCTGCCAACGCAAAATATGTCGTGCTGACAGGTAACGACGATGACTCACTGGATTGGGCCGATGGCTGGCAGGGTAACATCCAGTACATTATCACCAAACACGCTGACGACCGTGCGAACCGTGCTATCGAAGCGGATGGTAATAGCCGCAATAACGATGCAACCCCGTACTCAGATCCAATTATTGCAAACTTCACATCGATTGGTTCGTTAACAGCAACTGACGGCTCGGACGAATCTGAAGGTGTGTTGTTACGTCAAGGTACGCGCGGTTCTTTGTATAACTTTGTTATCACTGACGCACGTGGCGAATGTCTGGAAATCGATAACGCTGCCACCTTTGCCAACGCCGATGCCGGCACGCTTAGCATTGCTAACTCAGTTATTGCCTGTAGCGAAAACTTCGCTGACGTTGCGACCCAGGATTGGTACGAAAGCGAAGCCTCGAACGTCACCTTAGACGAGCTTGCGACTGTGCTGACCTCTGGTTATGTCACTGCTGCTGATATGACGGACGCGTCCGGTGCCCCGGTAACAGTCACGCCGAAAACCGACCTGAGCACACTGAACCCATTCTTTGATGATGTGGATTTTGTTGGCGCAGTTAGTGAAGACAACGATTGGACAAATGGCTGGACCGTAGGCCTGCGCGACTAATGAAGGAATTGGAGCACATGGATGTGCAGCTTTTCCCCCTGATAATTAAGTCACGCATGCGGAGTTTCCTATGAAAAAGCAGGCTGTATTAATGCAAAGTAAACTGGGCCTCGCGATCGCTCTCGCGTTGTCTGGTCCCCTTGCTTACGCTCAGCAAGATCAAGCGCAAGCAACGAGCGATACCACCATTGAAGAAGTTGTTACCACAGGCACGCGATTGCAAGGTTCAGCGGCCGCAGTGGTCGAAGAGCGTAAGGCTCAGGCGTTCGTCGCTGATATTCTCGGAGCAGAGCAAATCTCCAGAACTGGCGATAGCGATGCCGCGACCGCGCTGCGTCGTGTCACAGGTTTGACTCTGGTCGATGGTAAATTCATTTACGTACGCGGACTCGGTGAACGTTATTCAAGTACCCAGTTAAATGGGGCTTCAGTGCCGTCACCTGATCCGACCCGTAACGTCATCCCGTTAGACATGTTTCCGGCCAGCATTATCGAAAGTATGGCTGTGCAAAAGTCTTATTCGCCGGATATGCCCGCTAATTTCGGTGGTGGTAACGTCAATATCCGTACGGTTTCTATTCCTACCGATGAAGTGTTTGAGGTATCGGTCGGAACGGGCTGGAACAGTAACTTCTCGGACGACGGGTTGACCTACGCTGGCGGTGATGATGACTGGTTAGGTAAAGATGATGGCACCCGGGCATTGTCAGCAGAGATGCGGGCAGCCTTGGCGCGTTATCAGGAAAGTATCAATACGCCCAGCATTGCCTCAAGTGAGGGGATCTCCAGTAGCGAAGCGGCGGCCATTAACCGACAGCTGGCGGCGTCACTGAATACACAGAATGAAGTCTACAGTAAATCTCTGCGCCCGGATCTCGATGGCTCGGTGACTTACGGTAATGCCTACGAAGTCAGCGACGATTTAACTTTTGGCTTTCTTGCTGCGGTGGATTACGGCAACAGCTGGTCCAATAGCGAAGAATCTGAGCTGGTACTGGGAATTGCAGAGGGTGCGGCGGCCATCGATCAGGCCAGCGAGAGCAGGGTGACTACACAGAATGTAGAACTCAGCGGTTTGCTTAATTTCGGTGTGGAAATTGGTGATTATCACCGCATTGAGACCTCGACTATTTTTTTGCGGAACACCGCTGATCGAGTGGAGCAGGGCGTGGTTGAAACCCCCAACTCCATCGATGAAACCGGGTTAAGCTACTTTGATACCGAAACCCGCTATGAACAGCGTGAATTACTAACCAATCAAATCCGTGGTTCGCATTATTTTCCTCAATTATGGGGCTTTGCGCTGGACTGGCAGTATGCTGATTCGCGGGCAAGCCGTGATGCACCAGGTGAAGTCTTTTATCGTCAGATCAACAATCGTGATTTAGGCGAAGGTGTTGGCGACCTGGCATTCCAGCAAACCCGGACCGCAACCACCCTGCAGTATCAGAATCTGGAAGATGACGCTCAGGACTGGCGCGTTGACGGTGAGTTGCCTGTATCACTGGCGGCGATGGAGATCCTGCTTAAGGGCGGCGGGCAAGTATCGAAGAAAGCTCGTTCTTCATATTCCCGACGCTTTGCAATCAGTGCTGAGCAGGTTGCCAACAGTGAATTACGAAATGTCAGCTACAACGACCTGTTCAGTGATGAAAACCTCACGGATGGGGAGTTTGGTTTCGCTTTGTTTGGTGCTCCTACGGCGACCGATCCGAATTATCTGGCCGCGCAACAGATCGAAGCTGGTTATGGCCTTGCCGATATCCAGCTGAACGATGACTGGCGCGTCAGTGGTGGTTTGCGTTGGGAGCAATACACTCAGGTCGCTGCTCAACTTGATCTTCGCACCATGAGAGTCGTTGGTGATGTTGCTGATGCTGGCCGCGTTGAAGATGATCTCTATGGTTCGCTGGCGCTGACGTACCAACTCAATGACGAGATGCAGCTGCGTTTCGGTTATGGCAGCACTGTTGTACGACCTGATTTGCGAGAGCTGACCGAGGTGATTTTCGTTGATCCATTGACCAATTTTAAGGTACGTGGGAACAGCGAATTGATGACCACGGATATTGATAATTTCGATGTACGTTGGGAATGGTATTTGCCGGCTGGAGAAAATTACTCGGTCGCGATGTTCTACAAAGATCTGGCCAATCCGATTGAGGCTGTTGAAGCTAAAGGTACTGATTCGGATCGCGTCATTACCTTCCTGAATGGCCAGTCGGGTGAAGTCTACGGTCTGGAATTTGAATTCCTGAAAGACCTGACCCTGCTTACCGATGGCCTGTTCGTATCAGGAAACCTGACTCTCTCAGACTCAGAAATCAGTATCGCTAACACGGGTAACGTAGAGCTGACGAATAACAGCCGACGGATGACAGGTCACTCGAAGTACGTCACCAACTTGCAGCTGGGCTATGACTCATTAAATGGTGAGCACAGCGCATCACTTATCTACAATGTAGCGGGTGAGCGAATTGCTTTTGCTGGCGTTAAAGAAGGTGCTGTAGGCATTGACGATGCCGTCGAGCAGCCGTTCCATAGCCTGGATCTGGTGTACACCTATTACCCGGATTTTAATTCGAAGGTGAAGCTTAAGGTGCAAAACATGCTGGGCGAGGATGTTGAAATCGAACAGGGCGGACGTTTGATTCAGTCGCGTAGCGTCGGTACCGGAGTCAGTCTGGAATACAGCTACTCTTTTTAAGAGTTTGTAACAACGTCATAAAACGGGAGCTTCGGCTCCCGTTTTTTGTTATACAATAGAGGCACGCAGAGGCGTTTTTGATTCTTAGATTGAACAACGAGTGGCAATTTTCTATGCAAGATATGCAAGAGAAATTAGAAGCAGCGCAGAGCTGGCTGGTTGAACGGCCAGACATGGATACTTTAACGAAATTAAGTTTGTTGCTGGTGGGTGCCTGGGTGGCAAACTTTATCGTGAAGAAAGTATTGCTACGTGGCCTGCTGCGAATTTTAAGCTACACACCCGCAGGTAAAGACCGGCAAGCCATAGAGCGGAATATCGTGGCGCGACTAGCGAACGTCATTCCAGCGCTGGTCATCGCTTTTGGCATTACCTCGGTTCCCAACTTAGCTGAAGAACTCACCATTGTTGTCACCAACGTCTGTTTCGCGTTCATCGTGATCACCATCGCTCGCGCGATAAGTGGCACCCTGACCATTGTAAACACGCTGTATGAGCGTCAGCCTCAGGCGCAAGAACGGCCCATTAAAGGTTACATCCAGGTCGCTAAAATTGTCATCTATGCGGTGGCAACGATTCTGATGATTGCGGTCTTGATCGATAAATCGCCCGTTATATTGCTCTCCGGTCTGGGTGCGATGGCCGCGGTGCTGATGTTGGTGTTCCAGGATACATTGTTGAGTCTGGTCGCCAGTGTGCAAATTACCTCAAACGATATTATCCGGGTCGGTGACTGGGTGGAGATGCCCAATCTGAACGCCGATGGCGATGTCATCGACATCGCCTTGCACCAGGTGAAAGTGCAGAACTGGGACAAGACCATTACCTTCATTCCCACCCGGCGCTTTATTTCTGACCCCTTTAAAAACTGGCGTGGCATGCAGGAGTCAGGTGGCCGGCGTATAAAGCGGAGTTTGTTGTTAGATCAGCAAAGCATTCATTTCTTAACAGACGATGAGCTGAAAGCGGTGAAGCGTTTCCGGCTGTTAAAAGATTACCTGCAAAATAAACAACAGGAAATCGATGACTGGAACCAACAACTCAAAGACGAAGGCAAGGAACCGGTAAATACCCGGCGTATCACTAATATTGGTACCTTCCGTGCTTATATCCTGCAATATCTTGAGAATCATCCGAAAGTTCATCAAGAGATGACTCTGATGGCACGGCAGCTGAATCCGACATCGGACGGTCTTCCTATCGAGGTCTATTGTTTTACCAACACCATTGTCTGGACCGAATACGAGGGTATTCAGTCGGATATCTTTGACCACTTGCTATCGATTTTGCCAGAGTTCGGTTTACGCGTATTCCAGCATCCAAGTGGTATTGATATGCGTGAAATGACACGAAACTTAAATCAAAGTGGCACAAAAAGTTCATCCTGACACAAAACTGACATAGCGCAGTCACCAAGCTGTCACACAACTGACGTATCTTGCACATCATCACTCACAACCTGTGCAAGGTGTTTCTATGAAACCATGTTTCGCTCGCACGCTGGTACTCGCAGGGATTTTTGCAAGTACCAGTGCTGTCGCTCAAGATCAGGCGCTTGAGCCGGTGGTTGATGCCGCCAATGAAATCAATCAAGCCGCCCGCTCCTCCCAGCTCACCGTCGATAAAATCGCCGACACGACGCAAGATCGCGTGCAGCAATTCAAGCAAATCAACCGCCAGATCCAAGGTCTGGAGGTGTATGTGCAGCAGCTGCAAAAACAAATCGATTTTCAGCAACAGGAAAAAGCCGAACTCAATGATTCTATTGACGAGGTGAGTGTGGTTGAGCGGCAGATCACACCGCTTATGCTGCGCATGATTGATAGCCTCGATACCTTTGTAAACCTCGATGTGCCATTTCTTTCTGCCGAGCGTGAAGGTCGTATCGCTGGCTTGCATGAGCTGATGGATCGGGCTGATGTGGATGTTTCCGAGAAATTTCGCCGGGTCATGGAAGCCTATCAGATTGAAGCCGATTACGGCCGTACCATCGAAGCTTACAACGGCGAGATGACCATTTCTGGTCAGCCCCAGGATGTCGAGTTTCTGCGCATCGGCCGTACGGTACTCATCTATAAGACCCGTGATGGCAAGCAAATGGGCGTTTGGAATCAGCTCGACCGTGAGTGGCAGCAACTGGATTCCAGTTACGCCACAGATGTACAGGAAGCGCTGCGGATTGCCCGCAAGCAGCTGGCCCCGGATTTATTAATGCTTCCGGTTTTCACTCAAACTGCGCAGGCGGGAGACTAACCCATGTTGAAATTAAAACATTGCATCGCTGCTTTAGCTCTGGCATTTGCAGCTCCGGCATTTAGCCAGGAACCGGTGAACCTAGATCAGCTTTTACAGCAGTTGAAAGAGGGCAAGTTTGCCCAGTCGCAGGCTAATGAAGAACGTGAGGCGCGGTTCCGCGCGCAAGCTGAACAGCAGCAGCAAGTTTTGCGGGAAGCCATCGCCAAACGCGACCAGCTGGAGCAGGCCAGCGCCCGTCTTGAGGGGCAATTTGAAACCAATGAACGTGATCTGGCTGCGCTTGAAGACGCGCTGACGCAGCGCATGGGCTCCTTAAAAGAGCTGTTTGGCGTACTGCAGCAAGTGGCCGGTGACACCGCCAGCAACTTAAGAAACTCTTACGTTTCGGTCGAGTTTCCAGGCCGCAGTGATGCCCTGAGTGACCTCGCTCAGAAAATGGGCTCAAGTTCAAAGCTGGCCAGCATCGAGGAGATCGAATCGGTCTGGTTTGCACTGCAGCAAGAGATGACAGAATCCGGCAAAGTGAGCCAGTTCAATACCCAGGTGACGCTGGCCAATGGCGAAAAAGAAACCAAGCCAGTGATCCGTGTAGGGACCTTCAATATGGTTTCCGACGGCAAATACCTTGAGTTGATTCCGGGTACGGACGCGGTTGCTGAACTCATGCGTCAGCCTGCGGGGCGTTACCTCAACACCGCTGAAGCCCTTGTGGAAAGTAATGATAATCCCGTTCGTTTTGGCCTGGATCCCACCGGCGGCTCCATTCTTGGGTTGCTGGTGCAAGCACCAGATCTGCAGGAGCGCATTGATCAGGGCTCGACCGTTGGTTACATCATTCTTGCCCTTGGCGCTGTTGGCCTGCTGATCGCATTAGAGCGTTTCGTTACCCTGATATTGATGGGCGGTAAAGTAAAACGCCAGTTGAAGAACGCGCAGGCGCAAGACGACAACCCCTTAGGTCGCGTCATGGCAGTAAAAGACAAGTACCCACAGGCCGACACCGAAACCCTGGAGTTGAAACTCAGCGAAGCTATTTTGCGAGAAGTTCCCAAGATCACGCGCAATCTGACCTTTATCAAGATCATCTCTGTGGTCGCGCCGCTGCTAGGTCTGTTAGGTACCGTTACCGGTATGATTAATACCTTCCAGGCGATCACTTTGTTCGGTACCGGCGACCCGAAGCTAATGGCCGGCGGTATTTCGCAAGCCCTGGTTACCACGGTCCTTGGTCTGGTGGTCGCGATCCCGATGACCTTGCTGTTTGCCACCTTAAATACGCGGAGTAAGAATCTGGTCCACGTGTTGCAGGAACAGGCGTCAGGCATTATTGCGGAGCGCTCTGAGCGGGGGCACTAATGATGGTGTTCTCTATCGACTTTTATAATGCGATTCAGGACTTTGTGGAAACAGGTGGTCAGGTACTCCTGATCATCGGCATCCTGATTTTCATCATGTGGTTGATGATTCTGGAGCGCATTTTTTACTTCACCCGTGGGCACCAGCAGCAAAAACAGCAAGTGTTGCAGAAGTGGAAAGCGCGGGAGGATAAATCGTCATGGAATGCCGAGCAGATCCGACAGGCCATGATTTCGCGAGTTTCCATTGCTCTGGGGGGGCGTTTGCCGGTGTTGCAAGCGCTGGTGGCACTCTGTCCACTGCTGGGATTGATGGGGACGGTGACCGGCATGATCGAAGTATTTGATGTGATGGCAGTTGCGGGGACCGGCAATGCCCGCTCGATGGCTGCTGGCGTATCCAAAGCCACCATCCCGACCATGGCTGGCATGGTGGGCGCATTATCAGGTGTGTTTGCGACCACCTGGTTACAACGAACAGCGAAGCGCGAACGTCTGAAGCTGGAAGATCGCATGCTAATGGAACACCACTAGAGGGCTGAATAATGAAACAACATTTTGCTAATTTGATCGACGAAGAAGAAGCCCAGATTGATATGACGCCAATGCTCGACGTGGTGTTTATCATGCTGATCTTTTTTATTGTCACCGCCAGCTTCGTGAAAGAGGCCGGCATCGATGTAAACCGCCCAGAAGCCGCTACCGCGGTGCAAAAGGATCGCGCCAATATTCTGGTTGCCATCAGTGATACAGGCGAGATTTGGATTAATAAACGCCAGGTCGATGCACGTGCCGTGCAAGCCAACATTGAACGTTTGTACGCAGAGAACCCACAAGGTTCAGTGGTGATACAAGCGGACAAGAAAGCGACCACTGAAACTCTGATAAAGGTTATGGACGCTGCGCGAGCTGCGGGTGTCTTCGATGTCTCAATAGCAGCGCAGGAAGAGTAGAACCATGCGTTTTTTAGCAGCACTGGCCGTCGCCGCTATCGTGACACTCGGCTTGTTTTACCTGATGCAGTCGCTGATCACGGGTGGCCAAGGCGCGATGACCGAGCCGGCAAAAGGCAGCGTACTCGATTTCGTACGGATCAAACCAGAAGAAGTCGTACAGCAAAAGGAGCGTAAGCCGGAACGGCCGCCAGAGCCAGAAGCGCCACCGCCCGATATGCCGACGCCACAAATGGACACCAGTGAGCTTTCGCCGGATGGCGGCAGCTATGATTTTTCCACCTCCGCACAAGCGGATACCGGACTCTCCGGTGGCATGAACCTGGATACCAGTGATGGCGAGTATCTGCCTATTGTGAAAGTCCAGGCAGCCTATCCACGTCGCGCCTTACAGCGCGGTATAGAAGGCTACGTAGTGGTGGAGTTTACCGTGACCCGACAGGGCACTGTGCGCGATCCGCGGGTGGTCGAGGCACAGCCGGAACAGATTTTTGATCAAGCTGCCATGGATGCCGTCTTGAAGTTTAAATACAAACCTCGTGTGGTCAATGGTGACGCCGTTGAAGTGGAAGGCGTGCAAAACCGGATTACCTTTGAAATCGATGGCTAGGAGAACACAATGCGTCATTTAATCGTTATTATTGTCTGGATTGTCATCAGCCAGTTTGTGCATCAGGCGGCGAGCGCGCAGGACAGCAAACGGGTTCCTGCGTTACGCGAGCAGGTTTACAGTCAGTTAGCGCGGGCTCAGGAACTGGCTGATGCCGGTGACGTGGAGGCTGGCCTGGCAGCGCTCAAAGCGGTCGAAGGTAAGCTCAGTAGTATGAATAGTTACGAGCGCGCCATGCTGTGGAACTTCTATGGTTATATGCATTACGGTAAAGACCGTATCGGCAAAGCGATTACCTACTTCGACAAAGTGGTCAGCGAAGATCCCATTCCGGACGCATTAAAGCAAACGACCTTGTTCAGCCTGGCACAGTTGTCTTTAGGGCAAAACGATTATGCACAAACCCTTGCCTATCTGGACCACTGGCAGCAAGTCACTGGCGAGCAACAGGCAACCAAAGCCGATGTACTGCGGGCGCAGGCACTTTACCAAAAAGGTGATTACGAGCAGGCGCTGACACCGATAAAACGCGCCATCAGCTCCGCTCGGGCAACTAACGAAACCGGTGAGGAAGCCTGGTATGTGCTGCAACGCGCGATCCACTACGAATTAGGCCAGACCGAAGCCGTTGCCGACGTTCTTGAGCAAATGATCAAGCATTTCAATAAACCTGATTACTGGACTCAGTTGGCGGGCGTGTACGGCCAGCTTGGCCGTGACCAGCAGCAGTTAGCCATGCTCGAGGCGGCCTATCAACAGGGGTTTCTAACCCGTGGCCAGGATTTGCAGATGCTGGTGCAAAGCTACTTCTTTGGCGGCGTCCCCTTTAAGGCGGGGCAGGTGATGGAGCAAGCCATCGCCCAAGGTAAACTGGAGGCTGATTTACGGAATTTGAAGTTGCTGGCACAAAGCTGGATTGCGGCCCGGGAAACCGATAAAGCCGTCAACGCCTTAAAGCAAGCTGCTGAATTAAGCATCGATGGTGAACTGGATGCGCAACGTGCGCAGGTGCTGCTCAATGCCGAACGTTATCCGCAAGCCATTGCAGCAGCGGAAACTGCACTGGCGAAAGGTAATCTGGAAAAGCCCGGTACCATGCATTTAGTTATCGGCATGGCTGAACTTGAACAAGAGAACTATAATCCTGCGCTACAGGCTTTCGCGAAAGCAAAAGCATTTGCAGACGCGCGCAAGGCAGCAGGGCAGTGGGAACGCTACGCCACCTCTGAAAAAGAGCAGGCTGAGCGTATTAAGGAATTGCAGTCGTCATAAAAATGACACTGTCGCGACATAAGAGCGACACAGGAACGACATAAAAAAGTTATCGAAACAGCAAAAAACTGTCACATAGTCATGAAACTGTCATAAAGTTGCAATATGCTATGCGCGCTTGAGTGGTAAATCGATCGCTCATACGAACCATAGTTAGCGTAGGTGGACCTTATGACTTTTAAACATGTAGCTTTGATTATGCTTCCGTTCGCTTTGACCAGCACCGCGCTGGCAGCTCAGGAAAGCAACGACGAACCGAAGAGCTCCTTTGATTTTTACGGTAAAGCAAATGTCTCATTGCAGAGCAATGATGATGGCGCCAGTACGGAAACTGAATTAGAGAGCAACGCATCACGTATCGGCGTGAAGGGCGGCACTAAGATCAGTGACGATTTAGAAGTCATTTATCAGCTCGAGTGGCAGGTCGACCTGGCCGACTTAGGTGGTGATGATAACCTCAAATCACGTAATCAGTTTGTCGGACTGCGGGGCAGCTTTGGTGAGCTGACTGTGGGACGGCGCGACACAGTGCTAAAGACGCTGCAGGGCGATCTCGATCAGTTCAGCGATTATGAAGCCGATATCAAAGCGCTGTTTGAAGGTGAAAACCGTACCAGCAATACCATCTCGTATTACTCGCCCAGCTTCCATCACATTCGTGTGGCCGGTAGCGTGGTCTTGAGTGAAGGCGATACCCAGGACGATGGTTACTCGCTGGCAGTCACCTATGGTGACGACGATCTTGATGACACCGGCTATTATTTCGGTGCAGCAATGGATCGCGATGTCGATGGCTATGACATCGAACGGCTGATCGGTTACACCAAGGTTAACTCCACTATGTTCGGCTTAATGTGGCAGCAACAGGAACGGGTTGATGGCACCGCTGAAGCAGATGGTTTCGTTGCCAGTGTTGAACAGCCGTGGGGCCGCTTTAGCTTCAAAGCGCAATATCAAATGATGGACTTTATCGATGGCGATGACGACTCGCTCTCGTTTGGTGTTGACTACAAACTTGCTAAAGGCACCAAAGTCTATACCTGGTATACGGGTCGCGACCTTGACACCATCGAAGCGGAACAGCGTTATATTGCAGTAGGTATTGAACATAAATTCTAGGTCGTAAAACACGACCAAAGTGTGAGTGTTATCCTGGCGCAAAGCTAGGTACACTATCGCCATCATTCATACATCTGAACTATGATGGCGAACTTTATCTTTATTGCTGGCTACGTCGTGATCGGACTTTTGCTGCGCCGTAGCCAGCAGTTTGCGCAAAACACAGGACAAATCCTCAATGCCTACGTTATTTACGTGGCATTGCCCGCCGTGGTTCTGCAAAAAATCCCCTTACTGACGTTTGGTAAAGAGCTGCTCTATCCAGCCCTGATGCCATGGCTATTGCTGGCATTGACGGTACCTGTGGTGCTGGCGCTGGCGCGTTGGCGCGGCTGGTCGAGAACCACCACAGGGGCAATGCTGCTGGTGATCCCCTTAGGCAATACGTCCTTTGTCGGCTTTCCCATGATCGAGGCGTTCTTTGGTCCTGAAGGCATTCCCTATGCGCTGCTTTATGATCAATTAGGCTCGTTTTTTATTTTGTCGATTTATGCCACGGTGATCGCTGCCATCTACAGTCATGCCGAAGGTGATACGGCACAACGCCCTTCGGCCGCCGCTATTGCCTGGCGGATCCTGCGCTTTCCGCCCTTTATCGCGCTGGTTGTGGCACTGCTTCTGCGCGGGGTCACTTACCCTGATACAGTTAAACAATTCATCGACTCGCTGGCCATCACCTTAGTCCCGGTGATCATGGTTGCCGTCGGCTTCCAGCTGCGCTTTCGACTGCCCGCTGAAGACCGTGGCCCGCTGGCCTGGGCACTGGTGCTTAAGCTTGGCGTGACACCGCTGGTCGCACTGCTCATCTTAATAGGTTTTGGATTGGATCAACTGGCGGTGCAGGTGACCATTATGGAGGCGGCGATGCCAGCGATGATCTCTGCCGGTGCACTGGCGATTATGGCAGGGCTGGCACCCACACTATCTGCAGCTGTGGTCGGCTATGGCGTGTTACTTTGTTTTATTACTTTGCCAATCTGGTTTTTTATTCTGCAGTATCTGCAGAAGATTTTTTAGCCCAGAATTCGCCTTCGGCCACTTTTACTGAAAACCGTTCCTCGTCCTGCAACTGCTCCGGATTGCGCACGAGTTCACCCTGTTCGCTGCGTACCACGGCATAGCCGCGGGCAATGGTTTGCAATGGGCTGACGATTTGCAGATTTTGTAACGTCGCAGCATGCTTTTGCTGCCAGAATTTAAGAATCTGCTGAATGGCCTGATTGTTTCGGGCCTGCAGCTGCGCAAAACGTTGCTGCAACGGAGCCAGCTGGCGTTGTGGGTGCAGAGATTGTAACCGCTGTTGGGTGGTGCTGAAACGTTGTTGAGTTTGGCGCTGCAAGCGCTGTAAGGCTGCGCTTGCCCGCGCCGAAAGTTCATCGACGCGCTGACTGTTTTGTTGCAGCCGCCGCTGCGGGTGTTGTTGCTGTAAGCGGTGCTGCCAATGCTGCAGAGTCTGCTGTAAAAAGCTGCGCTGACGTTGCCAGTGCTGTTGTAAACGGTGATCAAGCTGTACCAGTCGCTGCAGGACTTCGCGCTGGTCGCGACTGACCAGCTCAGCGGCAGCGGATGGTGTCGGCGCCCGGACATCAGCAACGTAATCAGCGATAGTAAAATCGACTTCATGGCCGACCGCGCTGATCACGGGAATAGGGCAGCTGTGCAGGGCGTGGGCAAGATGTTCGTCGTTGAAGCACCACAGATCTTCAAGTGAGCCCCCACCGCGACTGAGAAGCAGCACATCGACTTCGTTACGCTGGCAGGCGCGCTGCAGCGCAAATAGCAGCTCGTTTACCGCGCTTTGCCCCTGCACTGAGCTGGGGTAGATAATCACTTCAACACTTGGATCACGCCGTTTCAGCACCGCCAGAATGTCACGAATAGCAGCGCCCGTTGGCGACGTGATCACGCCCACGCGGCGGATTTCGCTGGGGAGGGGCTGCTTATGCTCTGCCGCAAAAAGTCCCTCGGCTTGCAATTTGTGCTTGAGTTGCTCATAACGCTGCTGTAACAACCCGGCCCCGGCATCCTCCATATGCTCGACGATCAGCTGGTAATCACCGCGCGGTTCATAAACGGTCAGCTTGGCCCGCACCAGCACCTGCATGCCATGCTGAGGACGTACTTTGGCGCGTTGGTTGGCGTTACGAAACATGGCCGCCTTAATTTGAGCGCGCTCATCTTTAAGGGTGAAGTACCAATGTCCAGAGCCCGGCGCAGCAAAGTTCGAAATTTCGCCAATTAGCCAAATTGAGCCAAAGCCGCGTTCAAGTACTTGACGTACTTCGGCATTTAACTGGCCAACAGTGAAAATTGCGGCTTTGCTCATGTTATAAACCCGTCCTAAGTGAAAAAATCAGTTTACTGAAAAGCGCTTTACGAGTAAAATCTGCCCGCAACATTAACTCAGCTAGTGGGATGTTGCCATGCTACGAATCGCTCAAGAAGCTCTTACCTTCGACGATGTTTTACTCGTCCCCGGTCATTCGACTGTTTTACCTCATACTGCCGACCTGCGCACGCGTTTAACGCGCGGCATTGAACTTAATATTCCAATGGTCTCTGCGGCCATGGATACGGTGACTGAAGCTGCTCTGGCCATTGCGCTGGCGCAAGAGGGGGGGCTTGGCTTCGTGCATAAGAACATGACCATCTCAGAACAGGCTGCTCACGTACGTAAAGTGAAGAAGTACGAAAGTGGTATGGTTTCTGACCCGGTAACAGTAACACCTGACACGACCCTGGGTGAAATTCGCGCCCTTAACGTCGAACACGGTTTCCATGGCTTCCCGGTAGTTGAAAAGAGCGGTGAGCTGGTGGGAATTATCACTGGTCGTGATGCTCGCGCAGAAAGTGACAACAGTAAACGTGTGGCGACCATTATGACGCCAAAAGAGCGCCTGATCACTGTCACAGAAAGTGCCAAGAGCGAAGAAATTCTTGATTTGATGCATCAACATCGTATCGAGAAAATTCTGGTGGTCGACGACGCGTTCCATCTGCGTGGCATGATTACCCTGAAAGATTTTACCAAAGCCGAAAACAAGCCAAATGCCTGTAAAGACGAACTGGGCCGCTTACGTGTGGGCGCGGCTGTAGGTGTGGGTCCAGGCACAGAAGAGCGCATCGCTGCGCTAGTTGAAGCGGGCGTTGACGTTTTGCTCATCGACACTTCCCACGGCCATTCGCAGGGCGTTATCGATCGCGTAGCTTATGTACGCAAAGAATACCCTGACTTGCAGCTTATTGCCGGTAACGTAGCAACCGGCGCAGGCGCGAAAGCTCTGGCGGACGCGGGTGTCGATGCCGTGAAAGTCGGTATTGGCCCGGGCTCAATTTGTACCACTCGCATCGTTACTGGCTGTGGGGTTCCGCAAATTACCGCGATCAGTGATGCGGTTGACGCCTTGAAGGGAACCGGTATTCCAGTTATCGCTGACGGCGGCATCCGCTTCTCTGGTGACATTGCTAAAGCTATCGCAGCCGGAGCGGATTGTGTCATGGTGGGCAGTATGCTTGCCGGTACGGAAGAGTCGCCAGGTGAAGTTGAACTCTACCAGGGCCGCTACTATAAGTCCTACCGGGGCATGGGTAGCCTGGGTGCCATGGATCAGCGCCATGGTTCATCAGACCGTTACTTCCAGGCCTCAAACGAAGCCGAGAAGTTAGTACCGGAAGGTATTGAAGGTCGGGTTGCTTATAAAGGTCCAATGGCCACCATTATTCACCAACAAATGGGTGGGCTGCGCTCAGCAATGGGCCTGACCGGCTCAGCAAACATTAAAGAGATGCGAACCAAACCGCAATTTGTCCGGGTGACATCTGCAGGTATGGGCGAGTCTCACGTGCACGATGTGCAAATCACCAAAGAAGCTCCTAACTACCGAATGGGTTAAGACAAGATGCAAGATATTCATGCACATCGCATATTAATTTTAGATTTTGGTTCACAGTACACGCAACTGATTGCTCGCCGTATCCGTGAAATCGGTGTTTATTGTGAGTTGTGGGCGTGGGATGTCGATGCTGAAGACATCAAAAACTTTAACCCGAATGGGATTATCCTCTCCGGTGGCCCGGAGTCGGTGACCGAAGCAGACTCTCCACGTGCCCCGGATTATGTGTTTGAGGCGGGGGTACCTGTGCTGGGTATCTGCTATGGCATGCAAACCATGGCAGCGCAGTTAGGTGGTAAAGTACAAGGTTCTCTGGAACGTGAATTTGGCTACGCCCTGGTGGAACGCACTGCACCCAGCCCGCTGTTTCACCATATTGAAGACAGCGTGCATGACAATGGTAATCCAATGCTGGACGTTTGGATGAGCCATGGTGATAAGGTCATCGAATTGCCCGAAGGCTTTAGTATCGTTGCGCAGACCCCAACCTGCCCGATTGCGTCCATGGCTGATGAAGCGCGCGATTTTTATGGCTTACAGTTCCACCCGGAAGTGACGCATACCCGTCAGGGTAAGCGGATGCTTGAGCATTTTGTGGTGGAAATCTGTGAGTGCGAAACCAACTGGACCGCGGCACACATTATTGATGATGCCGTTGCTCGTATTCGCGAGCAGGTGGGCAATGGTAAGGTCGTACTTGGCTTGTCTGGTGGTGTCGACAGTTCCGTCACAGCGATGCTGTTGCACCGGGCCATCGGCGACCAATTAACCTGTGTGTTTGTTGATAATGGCTTGTTACGCTGGAAAGAAGCAGAACAAGTCATGGAAATGTTTGGCGACCACTACGGTTTGAACATTGTGCATGTGGATGCTGAAGACCGTTTCTTAGATGCTTTAGCCGGCGAACATGATCCGGAAGCCAAACGTAAGATTATCGGCCGTGTCTTTATCGAAATCTTTGATGAACAGGCCACCAGCATCAACGACGTTTCCTTTTTGGCGCAGGGCACCATTTACCCAGATGTCATCGAATCTGCGGGCTCGAAAACAGGCAAAGCCCATGTCATCAAGTCGCACCATAACGTCGGCGGTTTACCAGCGGACATGAAGTTAAGCCTGGTTGAACCATTGCGCGAGCTCTTCAAAGATGAGGTTCGTAAAATAGGTCTGGAACTTGGTCTGCCTTACGATATGTTGTATCGCCATCCCTTCCCGGGTCCAGGCCTGGGAGTTCGGGTACTGGCCGAAGTTAAGAAAGAGTACTGCGAGCTGTTACGCCGTGCCGACCATATTTTCATTACAGAGCTGCGCAAAGCTGGTTTGTATCACGAAGTGAGTCAGGCATTTGCCGTGTTTCTGCCGGTACGTTCGGTAGGGGTGATGGGTGATGCCCGCAAATACGACTGGGTTATTGCTATACGGGCTGTCGAAACGATTGATTTCATGACGGCACGTTGGGCTCATTTACCTTATGAGCTGCTGGAAACGGTTTCGAACCGCATCATCAACGAAATCGACGGGATTTCAAGGGTCGTTTACGATATTTCAGGTAAACCACCGGCAACGATCGAATGGGAGTAGATTCATCCTGTTGTGTCTAACCACGGATTGGTTATTGAAAGCCATTGACGCTATTATCGTCAGTGGCTTTTTTAATTTTAAAGGAGCGAAACTCATATGCAGGAGCAAATTGTCATTGTTGGTGGTGGTGCCGGAGGCCTTGAACTGGCGACGATGCTCGGGCGCAAGCTGGGCCGCAGTGAGCAAGCAAAAGTCACCTTGATTGATCGCAACAGTACGCATCTATGGAAACCGTTATTGCATGAAGTAGCTTCGGGCGCGCTGGATTCGCGTATGGAGGAGCTGGATTATAGAGGCCAAAGTGCGCGCTGCGGATTTGAGTTTTTGCTGGGAACACTGGAGTCGGTAGATAAAGATAACAAAACGATTCAGTTAGCTGCGATCCGTGATGATCGTGGCAAAGAAGTCGTTGCTGCACGAAGCCTTTCCTATGATCGCCTGATTCTTGCAATCGGTGGGGTGACTGCGGATTTTGGCACTCCCGGAGTTACAGATCACAGCTATTTCCTGGACTCCTTGCGGCAGGCGGATCGATTCCATGAACACCTGCTGAATGAGTTTTTGCGGGTCAACAAGTCCATCGGAGAAGGTAATGCGACGAAACTTTCACTGGCTATTGTCGGTGGCGGTGCTACCGGCGTTGAGTTAGCAGCAGAGTTGATTCATTCAGTATCACTGCTGTCAATTTATGGCTTGTCTCATCTTGATCGAAAACATTTTGAAGTTTGTTTAGTAGAAGCAAAGCAGCGGCTTTTGCCCGAATTACCGGAGCGTTTGTCGAAACTGGTTGAGAAAAAACTCAGCTCGTTGGGCGTCGAAGTCATGTTGAATAACCCTGTTATAGAGGTAAAAGAAAATACCCTTGTACTCGGTGAAGGTGAGCCTATTCAGGCGGATTTGATCGTCTGGGCGGCTGGGGTACGGGCTCCTGACATTGTAAACGACTGGGGCTTGGAGACGCGGAAAAATAATCAAATTAAAGTGAATCAGTACCTGCAAACCCTATCAGATGAAGCTATCTATGCGTTAGGTGACTGTGCGGCGTGTCCCATTGACGACGCGCGCTGGGTTCCGCCACGCGCACAGTCGGCACACCAAATGGCGAAACGTCTGTATCGGAATATTGTACGAGAATACCAGCTGAAGCCGCCAAAGCGGTTTGTCTATAAAGAACGTGGGTCGCTGGTCTCGTTGAGTCGTTATTCCGCGGTCGGTAATTTTATGCAAAGTAAGAGTTTATCGGTGCCGCTTGAGGGAACTTTGGCACGCTGGGCTTACGCGAGTTTATACCGCCTGCATCAGCGCGTCTTGCATGGCTGGTGGAAAATGTTCCTGTTGCTGCTGGTGGATAAACTGAAGCGTGCGGTAAAACCGCGTTTGAAATTACACTGACGATATACATCAGCAAGGGCTTGAGGCACAATGCCAGACATCTAAATTTTGTTGGTATATCGCCAGGCGATCAGTCGTAACTATTGACTTTATATCTGCAGGTTGGGCACATTGAGCTTATGAATTATTGCAAAGGGTTTCTGACCCTGCTGGCATTAGTGCTACTGGCCGGCTGCGCGCCACAACCGCAGCCTGATCACCTTACCCAAATCCGAGAACGTGGTGTTCTTCGGGTCGGCACCCTGTTAGGACCGACCACCTACTATCACGAATTCGAGAGTGAGGGCGGTCTTGAGTACGCGCTTGCCGCAACCTTCGCTGAACAGCTCGACGTCGAGCTCGAGATCGTCTCCCGCTACAATATCAAAGACCTGTTTGGCTTACTCGATCGCGGCCAGGTCGATGTGGTGGCCGCCGGGCTGGATCGCACTCCCCGTAGGGACCGCAATTATCGCTTTGGACCTCCATATCAGGAAGTCGCGCAGCGACTGGTCTATCGCCAGGGCTCACGGACCCGTCCGCGGGACTGGAGCCAGGTCGATGGCGAGGTGGTGGTCGTCGCTGGTAGCAGTCACCATGATTGGTTACGCCGCAACAGCGAACGCTTTCCTGAACTGCGCTGGCGGGCAACCAATGAGCACGATGCCACGGAGTTATTACGGGCCGTCATAGACGGCGAAATTGCATTTACCATCGCGGACAGCAATATTCTGGATATGCAAAGGCGCTACTTCCCGAATATCAGTGTTGCCTTCACCGTGCGGGATAACCTGGATGTCAGCTGGATGTTAGGTCCCGGGCGTGATGCCTCCCTCTATGCCGAAGTGATTCAGTTTTTTGGTGATCTGCGTCAGTCAGGTGAACTGGATCGTTTGGTGGATCAGCACTTTGGCCACGTCTCACAATTTAACTATGTGGATACCAGTCTGTTCATCGATGCGGTGCAAACCACACTGCCCAAATATCGCGATTTCTTTGTCGAGCACTCAGGGCAGTTGGACTGGCGCCTGCTCGCTGCTATTTCCTATCAGGAAAGTCTGTGGAATCCGCGCGCCGTTTCCGCAACGGGCGTGCGTGGGCTGATGATGTTGACCCTGCCGACCGCCGAGGAGATGGGCGTAAGTAGCCGTTTGAATCCGGAAGAGAGTATTCGCGGCGGCGCTCGTTATTTCGAACGCATGTTAGGGACTATTCCCGCACGAATCCCTGAGCCTGACCGTACCTGGTTTGCCTTAGCATCCTATAACATTGGCTATGGCCACCTGGAAGATGCGCGCGTCTTAACCGAACGCCAAGGTGGGGATCCGGATCGCTGGATTGATGTGCGAAAACGACTACCCTTATTGAGACAGAAAAAATATTATCGACAAACACGCTTTGGTTTTGCGCGTGGTGATGAACCGGTGCGATATGTAGGGAACATTCGTCGCTATTACGACACTCTGGTTTGGTTGGATGAACGCGGACGTATTCCAGCTCAGCCCCTGGAGATCTCACTGCCGATTGGTAGCGGAGACGAGGTAAACTGATGCGCACAAAAAAACGACTGGTCCCACATGCCCGGCGCCGGGCTTGGTTACGCAAGCGCACGCATCTAAAAAATGAACGACGCCAGAAATGGTTTCGTTTATGTGAGAAAGAAGATTAACTTGCAGTCGAACGCGGTAGTTTAGCAAGCAAAAAAAGACTATAATACGCGTCCTCAAAAGTCGGTGAAAACCATCCACTGCCAACCTGGAGAACGACCTGTGGAGATAGTACGCGGCGCCCCAGCCTTATCTGAATTTCGAACGGAAAAATTATTGCAACGGTTACATCAGGCGGATGTTCCGGCGCAGGATGTGTATGCCGAGTACGTACACTTTGTTGATGTTACCGCTTCTTTATCAGATGACGAGCAGCAGGTCCTAAAAAAGCTGCTGACCTATGGTCCAGCACTTGCCCAACACCTTCCGGCAGGAGCTCTGCTCGCCGTTGTGCCGCGGGTAGGAACCATTTCTCCCTGGTCGTCAAAAGCGACCGACATTGCACACAATTGTGGACTGGACAAAATCCGTCGGCTCGAGCGTGGCATGGTTTATTATCTTGAAGGCGAGCTAGATGAAGAACAGCTCCAACGCGCGAGTGCTGTGCTACATGATCGCATGACCGAGATGGTATTACGGGATCTGGACGAAGCGGACGCACTGTTCGCTGCCGCCACCCCTGAGCCGCTGACCTCAGTCGATATTCTTGCCGGTGGCCGTGAAGCGTTGCAACGCGCCAATATTGATATGGGCTTAGCCCTCGCCGACGATGAAATAGACTATTTGTTCGATAGTTTTAATAGCTTAGGGCGTAATCCTAACGACATCGAACTTTATATGTTTGCGCAGGCGAATTCCGAGCACTGCCGTCATAAAATCTTTAATGCCGACTGGACCATCGACGGTAAAGAGCAGTTAAAGTCGCTGTTCAAGATGATTAAAAATACCTTTGAGGTGACCCCTGATAACGTGTTGTCCGCGTACAAGGATAATGCTGCGGTCATGGTCGGCTCAGAAGCCGGACGCTTTTTCCCGTATCCGGCAGGCTCGCAGGCAGCAGGTGAGTACAGCTACTTCCACGAGCCCATCCATATCTTAATGAAAGTTGAAACCCACAATCACCCAACGGCAATTTCTCCGTTCCCTGGTGCGGCGACGGGCTCCGGCGGTGAGATCCGTGATGAAGGCGCAACGGGCCGCGGTTCTAAACCTAAAGCTGGTTTGGTGGGCTTCAGCGTCTCCAACCTACGTATTCCGGGCTTTGAACAACCCTGGGAAGAAGATTTTGGCAAGCCTGATCGTATTGTCACCGCGCTGGAGATCATGCTGGAAGGGCCACTGGGCGGTGCTGCATTTAACAACGAATTTGGTCGCCCGGCGTTGACCGGTTATTTCCGTACCTATGAAGAACGCGTTGAAAGCCATAACGGTGCTGAAGTCCGTGGTTACCATAAACCGATCATGATCGCCGGTGGTATGGGGAATATCCGTGAGAGTCACGTCGAGAAGGGCGAGATTCCTGTAGGTGCCAAGCTGGTTGTACTCGGTGGGCCTGCCATGAACATAGGCCTGGGCGGCGGCGCAGCATCGTCAATGGCGTCGGGCAGTTCCAGCGAAGATCTCGATTTTGCCTCGGTACAGCGTGATAACCCAGAGATGGAGCGCCGCTGTCAGGAAGTCATCGACCGCTGCTGGCAGTTGGGCGACAAGAACCCGATTGCCTTTATCCATGACGTCGGCGCCGGTGGTCTTTCCAATGCCATGCCGGAACTGGTCAGCGATGGCGGCCGTGGGGGCAAATTCGAATTACGCGAAATACCCAACGATGAGCCGGGTATGTCGCCACTTGCGATATGGTGTAATGAGTCGCAAGAACGGTATGTTATGGCGATTGCCGCAGATCGGATGACCACTTTTGCCGAGATTTGTGAACGTGAGCGCGCACCTTTTGCGGTGATAGGCGAAGCGACAGAGGAAGAGCATTTAACCTTAACCGATCGCCACTTTGAAAACACCCCGATCGATTTGCCGCTCAATGTACTTCTGGGTAAGGCACCGAAGATGCACCGCGATGTGCAACGTAAGCAGGTTGCCGGAGAAGCGTTGCAAACAGGGGCTATCGATATTGCTGAGGCAGCAGAACGTCTGCTTAGACTGCCGGCGATTGCCGAGAAAACCTTTTTGATTACCATCGGTGATCGCAGTGTGACCGGGCTGGTGGCGCGCGATCAGATGGTAGGTCCATGGCAGATTCCTGTTGCTGATGTTGCAGTTACCGCAGCAAGCTACGACACTTATGCCGGTGAAGCGATGGCAATGGGTGAGCGAACGCCATTAGCGCTATTAGATTATGCCGCATCGGCGCGAATTGCGGTGGGTGAGGCACTAACAAATATTGCCGCTGCCGATATCGGTGACCTTAAACACATTAAACTCTCTGCGAACTGGATGGCCGCCGCAGGTCATCCTGGTGAAGACGCTGGTTTATACGAAGCAGTGAAAGCAGTGGGCGAAGAGTTGTGCCCGGAGCTGGGTATCACCATCCCGGTGGGTAAAGACTCCATGTCGATGAAAACCCAGTGGCAAGACGACGGTGAAACCAAAGCGGTCACCGCGCCGTTGAGCCTGGTGATTACTGCCTTCGGACGGGTGCATGACGTACGTCGTACGGTCACTCCACAGCTGCGCACGGATAAGGGCGATACACGCTTAGTGCTGATTGATTTAGGCATGGGCAAGGCTCGTTTAGGGGGCTCGGCTATTGCACAGGTTTACCGTCAGCTTGGCGATGTAACCCCTGATGTCGATTGTGCAGAGCACTTAAAAGGTTTCTTTAACGTCACGCAACAGCTGGTTCGTGATAAAAAATTACTGGCCTATCACGATCGCTCAGATGGTGGCTTGTTCGTGACTGTTGCTGAGATGGCATTCGCCGGGAACTGTGCAGCGCACATTCGTCTTGATGAGGTTCATGCAGACGATCTGGCGGCGCTTTACAGCGAAGAACTGGGCGCGGTGATACAGGTGCGCAGCGACGATGTCGAAAAAGTCGTAGCCGCTTATACCGATGCAGGTCTGGGTGATGCAGTCAAAGTGATAGGTGAGGCCGCCGTAGGCGATGAAGTCAGCTTTAAGCGCGACGGTGACATGGTTCTTAATGGTACCCGTAGCCATTTCCGTAAGATCTGGGCTGAAACCACTCATAAAATGCAGCGTCTGCGTGATAACCCCGCCTGTGCCGATGAGGAATTTGCAGCGAAGCAAGCAGCGGATGACACTGGGCTTTTCGCTGACCTTTCTTTTGACGCCAGTGAGGACGTTGCCGCGCCTTACATTAACACTGGACGTGATCCGGTCGTCGCTATCCTACGGGAGCAAGGCGTGAATTCCCACGTCGAGATGGCAGCTGCGTTTGATCGTGCCGGATTCGCCGCCATTGACGTGCACATGAGCGATATCCTTGCCGGCCGCATAAGCCTTGATAAGTTTAACGGACTTGTTGCCTGCGGTGGCTTCTCGTACGGTGATGTACTTGGAGCTGGTGAAGGCTGGGCGAAATCAATCCTGTTCAACAGCCGGGCGCGCGATGAATTTGCGGCCTTCTTTGAGAAGCAAAAGACCTTTGCGCTGGGTATTTGTAATGGCTGTCAGATGCTCTCGAACTTGCGCGAGCTGATTCCGGGAGCTGATCCTTGGCCGCACTTCGTGACCAACCGCTCGGAGCGGTTTGAAGCACGCGTGAGCATGGTTGAGATCCAGGATAGCCCGTCGTTATTCTTCAACGGTATGCAAGGCTCAAAAATGCCCATCGCAGTGTCTCATGGCGAAGGTCGCGCGGAATTTAAAGGGTCAAACCTGGCGACTGTTACTGAGCAGGGGCTGGTCGCGGTGCGCTATATTACCAACAAAGGTGGCATCGCCATGGATTATCCGGCAAACCCGAACGGCTCGCCCGAAGGGATCACCGGACTGACTACGCCGGACGGTCGCGTATCTATTATGATGCCGCACCCGGAACGCGTCTTCCGTACTGTTGCCAATAGCTGGCACCCTGATGAATGGGGCGAAGACAGTCCGTGGATGCGCATGTTCAGAAACGCGCGCGTCTATCTTGGCTAACGTGTTTTAGATAATAAAAAACCCGGCGTTTGCCGGGTTTTTTATGGACGCTCGCGAGCGTCTGAGTGCGTTTTAGAAGTCGTACTGGAAGCCCAGACGAACACTCCAAAGTGATGGCTGACCCGCACGACCCTGAACCTGGTTGATACGCGGGGTAATATCCTCGAACACCCATTGATTCTGGTCGTTGATGCCGACTTCAGCAACGTTGACAGAACGCGGGAAGCTGGTTTCGTACAGCACACCCCAGTCATCGTTCAGCATGTTGGTGAAGTTATCCACAACGAAATAGACACGAGACTTGTGATCCTGCATAAAGCCAGGTAATTCCTGCTCGACCTTCAGGTCAACTTTATGCCACCAGTCGCTGTTGAACTCGTTACGAGGAGCAATACCGCCAGCGTACTGACTCAGGCCTGACTCTTCAATAAATGCCAGGAATTCCTGGATATCGCTGCTGGTCAGGTCGTCGCCCCAAGCCACATTGCTATCATTTTCGCCGGTCGGCACGTACAGCAGTGAGCGGCCGCGGGTAATGTCGCCAACAGGTGCATTCATAGTGAAGCTGTAGGGACGACCTTTATTGGCTGAACCGAACAGGCTGAAGGTGGTGTCATAGCCGGAGAAGAACTCTTTGGTGTAGGTACCACGGAACGTGAAACGATGAGGGA
The DNA here is from genome assembly GCF_030466405.1 of Pseudidiomarina terrestris. Taxonomy (GTDB): domain Bacteria; phylum Pseudomonadota; class Gammaproteobacteria; order Enterobacterales; family Alteromonadaceae; genus Pseudidiomarina; species Pseudidiomarina terrestris. The sequence goes on from NZ_JAGGJF010000004.1 coordinate 169,745, forward strand.
TCTCATAGTTCGAAGTTGCGATACCCGGGTTCTCCGCATCTGCTGTCGCGACACTGGTGTAGTTCGAGTAAGCGACGGAACTGGTCATTGGATTGACATCTTCTGACTTGTTCCAGGCGTACGCAAGTGACCAGTTAAAGCCCCAGTCGTGATCTTTCGAAACGGCAAAGCTGATGCTCGTTTGCTCACCTGAGTCACCGTCAACGTTGGTCAGCAGGAAGGCATCAGAGCCATTGCGCGAATAGATCGGACGACCGTCCGGAGCTGTACCGCTCTGCTCTGCGCGTAAGTCTTTGATGATCGCTGCATCTTGCTTACGAGTGTGGAGGAAGTCAGCCATCAGAACGTAGTCGTTTTCGGTGACATAAGTTGCGCCAACTGCAAACTTCCATTCGTTTGGAATTTCGAAATCAGGATCCAATGCGTTGACAGGGCCACGGCCAGCAGCGGTTGCTACCTCGTCAATCATTTCCACAGGCACATCAATGATAGGTGAGCCAGAACCGTAGTCCAGATCAAACAGGTTGACGTCGAAACGGTTTGCTTCATACAGCGTCACACCGTTATTCGAGTAATTGTTCGACAACCAGACGTTCGGATTACCACCGGAGTAAAGACCGAAACCACCGCGAACTTCAAGCTGATCATTGACGACCCAGTTCACGCCAAGACGTGGTTGAATCAGCCCTTCACCGTCAAGTGTTGCAGTGTTCTCAAAGCCATAGGTATCAAGAAATGCCTGATTAAGAGTAGGTGCGTCGCTGGTCGTGTACCAGTCATAGCGCAGGCCCAGTGTCAGGGTTAAGTCGTAATCGATGAAGTAGTATTCATCTTGCCCGTACAGGGTATTGACCGCATATTCGAATTGCGCAGCGCCATCGTTTGGATTGTTGGTGCCGGCTGCATTTTCGTATATCAGACGGTCGACTAAACCGCTTTCGAAGTCATCAATTGAGTTAAATCGATGCTCACCCTGAGCTTCCTGAATAAACAGGTTAAAGACGTCATAGCTTTCGTATTCGTAACCGAAGGTCAAGGTATGATCATCTAACAGGTAGGTACCGGATAGTTTATAGAAGGAGGTATCGTAGGCCAGCTTATTGGCGTGACGCGAGTCATCGGCACCAAGGTAGATGGTATTGCCGTTATGACGAATCTGAACCTCGCCGATGTCGTTGCCGCCGAGCGGCTCGACGCGGTTTTCTAACTCTGAGTAACCGGCACGAAGTTCCGTTGAGAAGTTATAAGTCCAGTCAGAGTAGAGCTGTGCAACATAGGAGTTAAACTCCGCACCACGCTCATAAAAGTGGTTGGAGAACTCAAGCTCATCGCTATCGCCGTCGGATTCAGCAATGGAGTAACCGTCATTGTAGTTATAAGTGAATGACGCACGATGATCCTGGTTGATGTACCAGTCGAGTTTGGCAAGGAACTTCTCATCTTCAACGGGTAAGCTCGCCGGGAACCCACCTGGCTCAAAATTATAAACATTACGAGCGATCGCTGCGATGCGATCTAAGTCGGCTTGGGTCACGCCTTGCACAGGGGTGGCGACACTGGCGTCTTCAGGACCACGATCGAAAGTATCGGAACCTTCGAGCTTTTCATAAGCGATGAAGGCGAATAGCTTATCCTTAATCAGCGCACCGCCGCCGTTAAAACCATAGCGCTTTTCATTGAACGCACCGATGTTAACCGGTTCACCTTCCAGCTCATCACCGGTGAGTGAGTCGTTGGTGTAATCGAAGAAGACACTGCCAAAGAGCTCGTTCTCACCTGACTTGGTGACGGCGTTAATATTACATGCGGTAAAGCCACCGTACTCGACATCAAAGGGGGCCAGCTCAACTGCAACTTGCTCAATCGCATCGTAAGAAAATGGCATACGCTCTGTGGGGTAACCACTGGAATTCAAACCAAAGTTGTCATTGGTGCGGACGCCATCGACGGTCAGACTGTTGAAACGCGGGTTGCCACCGCCACACTGGATGTCACGGGCATTGGTTTCATTGATGTAAATGCGTGGGTCAATTTGCACAACATCTTTGATGTCACGATTCGGTGCAGGCTGATTTTGAATGTCGCGCAAGTTAAAGTTCGATGCAGGACTGCTGGCACCAGAAGTCATGGTCAGGCGACGGCCTTCCACCGAGATACGCTCGACAGTTTGCTGAGCGACCTGAACACGAACATTTTCTGTCTCACCAAGCGTCAGGTAAACGTTCTCAACAACTTCGCTGTTGCCCATCGCGTCAGTTACGGTGAGTGTGTATGGACCGCCGACGGCAAGACCGCGGGCTGAAAACAGGCCACTATCGTTAGCACTGAAGGTGGTCGTGGTACCGGTACGTTCGTCGCGCAAGGTTACCGATGCGTTGGCGATAGCTTGCCCAGTGGCTTCACTAGTGACGACACCACGCAGACTTGATGAAGTTTCTTGAGCAGTTGCAGTCGCGGAGAGACCTATTGCTAGGGCAATTGCGGCAGCAATGCGGCTGGGATTTTTATTCAACATGATGTTGCTTTCCTGGGTTGTGGTTAAGATGTTTAGCGTTCCTGGTCCACAAAGCTTAGTAACCTTGTGTGACAGTTTGATGAAATAGTAGTCAAAAATGAGCAGGTTCACATCATTTTTTACGTTCTGACTATTTAGCCGCCTTTTTCCGGCGTTTACGGAAGAAATCCTGCAAGATCGCTGCGCACTCCTGTTCCAGCACGCCACCGAACACGTCGACCTTGTGGTTCATCGAGGCATGATTTAATACTTCAATGGCCGTGCCAGTGGCGCCCGTTCGCGGATCGAACGCGCCAAAAATCAGAGTTTTAACCCGCGCATGAGTAATTAACCCAGCGCACATAGCGCAGGGTTCCAGAGAAACATACAAAGTGGTATCGACCAGCCGGTAATTGGCAAGGTGTTGTCCGGCGGCACGAATGGCCTGAGCTTCAGCGTGCGCTGAAGGGTCGTTGCGGCGAATAACCTCATTGAAGCCTTCACCAATAATCTGGTTGTTGTAGACGAGGACGGCGCCAACCGGCACTTCTCCGAATTGTTCGGCGTGGTGGGCGAGTTCTAAAGCGCGGCGCATGTAGCGTTCGTGTTCCATTCGCAATCCCGTTTGCCAGCAATGACGGGCATTCTAAAAAAAAGCCCCCGCGAAAGCGAGGGCTTTTGGTACATTTCTGTACTTTGTTGTGGCGCGGAGCCAGCTTAGAAGCGGTAACGGATACCGATCTTCGCCTGCCAGGTCGAGCGCTCTGGGAGGTAACGCGTCGGAGCCTGGGTGACTACGTCAAAGGCACGGCTGTTGTAAGGCACGCCATAAACGTACTGACCGTCATCGTTGATGGTCGCACTTACCAGTTCGCGAACGTTATCGCCGTAAGGTAATACGTGCTTCTGGCCAGCTTCTTTATCAAAGATAGCAATCAGGTTACGAACGTTGATGTAAAGCTCACCTTTGTGACCTTCAACAAAACCTGGTAATTCCTGAGTGAATTTGAAATCCAGGTTTGTGGTCCAGGGGCCGCGCTCAGTGTTACGTGGCAAGTAACCACCTTCGTAACCTTCAAGGCCTGCACGTTGCAGATAGTCCATGAACTGCTCGTAGCTAAAGTTATTCTCGTACGCGACAGCAGGATCGTTAGGTCCAGTCGGGATGTACGGCAGGTACACAGACGATTGACCTAAAGTACCAAACGGCTGGTTACCAAAGCTTACGTCGCCATAGCTGTCATACACATAACCCCATGGACGACCTGAGTAACGTTCCCAGAACAGACCGAAGGTTGAAGTGTAGCCACTGAAGAGCTCAGTTTTGTACGTGACGTCAGCCATGAAACGGTGCTCAACCTGATAGGATGCAGTACCTGGGCGGACGTTCTGACGATCGATAGCAACCGGGAAGCGATAGTTTGAGATGGCAGTGCTTGAGCTACCCGCAACGGCTTCTTCGATGTCCTGATTGGTGTAGCTGGTACGGAAGCTAAAGCCGTTATCCCATGCTTTCCCTAAGGTGGTGGTAAAGATTTGGCTCTTACCGCCGTCACCATTAGTTAACAGCAAGTCATAACGCTGTACGTTACCGTGGTCGCCGACACTCATTGGTTCGTGATCGTCGAGGGGATCGTCAACAACGTACAGAATACGGCCGCCGTCAATCGTGGTACGTGGATTACCGTCTTCGTCCAGTAAAGGTACGCGAGTCAGGTCTTTCCACTGTACGTCATCTTTACGACGGGTATAGATGTACTCAACACTTGCAAACCAGTCATCACCTAGCACAGGAATGCTGAAGTTGTTGAAATCTACGCCTAAGCTGCCACGCCAGTCTGACGGCAGGTCAAATTCCGGGTCAATTGCATTGACGTAACCGTCAGCAATCAAGCCGTCTTGCACCGCTTGTGGAACCTGGGTTGGGTCGACATTATCGAAGAACACAGACCAAGGCACATCAGACAAGAAGCGGTCAAACTGTGAGAAGGTCTCACCGTTGTTAGTATACGAGTTCGATACCCATACATTTGGACGACCACCTGCATAGCGACCAACGCCACCGCGCACACGAACATCATCCGTTAACTGATACTTGAACCCCAAGCGTGGTAAGAACAGGTCTTTACCATCAAGGTTTTCAGTGTTCGAGATGTTGTAACGGGCAGCGAACTTCTCGTTGTACACCGGCTTGTCTTCAGCGTGCATACGCTCATAGCGCAAACCAAACATCAACTCTAAGTCCCACGTTGGCTGCCAGGTATCCTGAATGTAAAGCGCCTGGGTACCCTGCGTGAAGTTAGCCGCGGCATCGTTGATGTCGCCCGTGAGGCTGCCTGCGTAATAAAATGCGCCGGCTTCGCGGTTTTCGAAGTCTTCGATACTGTCGAATTCCCATGAGCCCAGAGCGTTTTGTACGAACAGGTTATAGATATCGGTTTCAGAGAAAGCATAACCAAAGCCAATCGCGTGATCGCCTAACAGGTATTCACCATTCGCCTGGAATTCCAGGGTAGAGTTCTCACCTTCGTTGGCGTGGCGCGAGTAGTCTGGGCCAAACTCAATAGCGTTGCGGCCACCAACTTCGACCGTCACCATACCCATGGTACGACCGTTCAACGGATCCTGGTTAGCTTCAACATTCTTGTACGACAACTTGATGTCGCTGGAGAAGTTTGAATTCCAGTTTGAATACACCTGAAGCGCATAAGCGTCGAGGATTTGCTCGTTGTTGTACCAGCTTGAAGAAAGCGTCAGCGTACCATCGCCGCCGTACTGGTTACGAATTGAGTTGCCATCAGTGTGCTGGTAAGTGAAGGCTGCACGGTGCTCGTTGCTGATGTTCCAGTCAAGTTTCACCAACAGTTTTTCATCTTCTTCTTCAGCCGGGATATCCCAACCGCCAAGCTGCTCGTCAGTCAGACCATACACGTCACGCGCAATCGCCAGAACTTGTTCCAGTTCTTCGGTCGTGATGTTGGCAATGTTGGCCGCGTCAGAACCGATAGGACCACGGTAAGGAGCGTTGGTCTCGTCTTGCGTCTCGTAGTTTACGTAGAAGAACAATTTATCTTTAATGACAGGGCCGCCAAGGCTGATACCAAGCGTCTTTTCTTCGTAATCGACATTCGGTGGCAGAGCATCTTCATCGTATTTTGATGCTTCAGCGTCGCCAGCAAGACTGTCACTGGTGTACTGATAGAAAACTGAGCCTTTAAGCTCGTTGGTACCAGATTTGGTTACCGCGTTAACTTTGGCACCGGTGAAGTTGGTGTCTTTTGCGTTGAAAGGTACAACATCAACAGTGATCTGCTCAATCGCGTCGATAGAAATAGGTGAACCCTGAGTAGGGTAACCATTGCTGTTCAGACCAAAGTCATCGTTTTGCGCGATACCATCAACTGTGATTGAGTTGTAGCGTGGATTATTACCAGCAACAACCAGTTGATCACCGTCACCCAGTTGGGTTGCTAGTGGGTTCAAGCGGACAATTTCTTTCAGGTCACGGCTATAGGTTGGTAACGCTTCAATTTGCTCTTCACCGAATGAGCTGCTTGAACCGTTATTCAGCTGTGCGTAGTTAATTGCCTGACCGGTTACGGTAATGCGCTCAACATCATTGGCTTCAAGCTGTGCATTTAAACGGAAGGTCTCACCAAGTTTCAGGAACACTTCTGAATACTGGGCGTCCTGATAAACGTCTGAGTCTAAGGTGATGCGGTAGGGACCGCCGACACGCAGACCGCTGGCAATAAAAGTACCAGAGTTATCGGTGGTAACTTCGGTTCGGGAACCTGAAGGTACGTGCTCAATAACAACTTTGGTATTGGCAGCGCCACTACCTTGTGGGCCTAAAATTTCACCACGTAAAGACGCCGAAGTGTCTTGTGCTACTGCTGTTGCTGAGGCCAAGCCTAAAGCAACTGCGATAGCACTTGCGGTGCGGGAAAATCGCAGAGATGTTGTCATCTTTCTAAATTTCCTGGGTTGTGGTTTGAAAAAAAATTTGAAAGGCATTACCGCTTGATGTTGAGCCTTAAATAAAGTCGTAGCTTTTATAACACTTGAACGTGTCAAAAATGTGACAGCATTTTAATCAAAAGCGATTAGAATTGCACCGATTTTCTGGAACGAATACAGTAAGATTTTGTCTCAGCGCACTTGCGGATTACTGACATTAAGGATGGTAGACTCGATGAAGCCAGTCACGCTCGGAGTTACAGCTTTATTTATTGGTTTCTTAACTGGATGTGATATGCCACAAAAAACACCAAAACCGCCTACGACACTCCGTGTCGCTACTTTCAATGTCAGCATGGATGCCTCAAATTACATTGCGGTCGAGGATTTGCAGACGGAGGGGAATAAGGCTTTGCCAAAAGCGCTGGCCGATGGCCATTCGCAAATTCAGGCGATCGCAGAAATTATCCAGCATACCCGTCCGGATATCTTGGTTTTAAATGAGTTTGATTACCTGCCGGATGAAAATGTCGTAGCCACGTTTCAGGAGAATTACCTGGCGGTCAGTCAAAACGGCGAAGCTCCCATTGACTATCCTTATCACTATTACGCACCGGTCAACACGGGGCGGCCAAGTCCTTTTGATTTGAATCGTGATGGCACCGCCAGTGGCACCGGGGATGATGCCTGGGGCTATGGCAATTATCCGGGCCAGTATGGAATGCTGGTGCTCTCCCGGTTTCCTATCAATAAAGAAGAGAGTCGCACTTTCCAGTATTTTCTCTGGCGCGACCTCCCCGGCGCTTTGCAACCGCTGGTACCGAACACCTATGAGCCCTGGTTTAGCCCCGCCGCTTGGGCGGAGATGCCGCTAAGCTCAAAATCCCATTGGGATGTGGTGGCTGAAGTAAATGGCTTCGACTTACATTTGCTGGTGAGCCATCCTACGCCGCCAGTATTTGATGGCGAGGAAAATCGCAACGGCCGCCGCAATTTCGATGAAATACGCTTCTGGAAGGAGTACATTGGTCGCGCATCGACTGATTTCATTTACGACGATCAGGGCCGACGGGGTGGACTAGGGGATGAACAGCGGTTTGTGATTTTAGGCGACTTAAACGCATCGATCGAAAGTGATGACAATTTACCTGGCGCGATCGAGCAACTGCTTGAGAACCCGCTCATTCAGGGTGAGTTCGTGCCGATCAGTGCCGGAGGTGCAGAACACACACCGGATAATCCTCTGGCTGAGCAACATACCGCAAGCTGGCGCAAGCGTGCGGATTACGCATTACCTTCGGCCTATGGGATTAAGATCATCGACGGTGGTGTATTTTGGCCGACGCCTTCATCACCTAAGGCGCAATTGATGGACGGCCGGGAAGCGTCATCCGATCATCGACTGGTATGGATTGACATCCAATTGCAGTAATTTTCACAAAATTGTCGTAGATTCATAAAAGTGTCATACATTACAGTAATAATCGACGCAGCTTGAACACGACTAGGTGAAAAAGATGTCAAGAAAAATACTGATCGTTGAAGATGAAGCTCCCATTCGGGAAATGTTGAGTTTTGTCATGGAACAGCATGGTTATCAGGCTGTGGAAGCGGGCGACTACCAGGTTGCGTTGGAGAAAATCACTGAACCCTTTCCTGATATGATTCTACTGGACTGGATGATACCGGGCGGTTCGGGTATTCAGTTAGCGAAAAAACTAAAAAGTGATGATTTCACGCGCGGTATCCCGATTATTATGCTGACCGCGCGAGGCGAAGAAGAAGATAAAATTCGCGGCCTGGAAGTAGGTGCCGATGATTATATTACTAAGCCCTTTTCCCCTAAGGAGCTGATGGCCCGCATGCGCGCAGTCTTTCGTCGTGTGGCACCGACAGTATTGGATGAGCCGCTGGAGATCGAAGGTCTTAATCTAGACCCCGTGTCCCACCGGGTCAGTGCCTATAACGACCGATTGGATATGGGCCCCACCGAATTTAAATTACTGCATTTCTTTATGACGCACCCTGAACGCGTGTATAGTCGTGAGCAACTCTTAGATCACGTCTGGGGAACCAACGTTTATGTCGAAGATCGCACCGTTGATGTCCATATTCGCCGCTTACGCAAAGCTATTGAAATGCATGGCCACGACCGTTTGGTGCAGACCGTCCGGGGCGTGGGTTATCGCTTCTCCAGTCGCTAGCTTGGTTCGGTAACTCTAGATGGATAAGAACTACTCGACGGTCTTTATCGTGCGCGGTTTTCTCTGGTTTGCAGTGCCGTTGGGCGTGATTGGTTGGTTGATCGGCTTCTTCTGGCAGACCTTAAGCCTGGGATTGCTGGCGATTCTCGCTTGGCATTATTACTTTCAGTATAAACTCGTCGACTGGCTGTGGAATCGTCGAACTTTGCTGCCACCAAGTGCACCGGGCAGTTGGAGCTATATCTACGATGGTATTTATCGCACCCAGCGACGCAGTCAGCAACGCCGTCGTGCACTGGCACGAATTTTACGCCGGTTTCGGGAAGCCTCCGAGGCCATCCCTGATGCAGCCATCGTATTTCGTCGCGATGGCGCCCTGATCTGGTGCAATAAGCTTGGACAATTTCATTTTGGCTTAAAGTGGCCAGCCGATACTGGCATTCGCCTGTCGAATTTGATCCGTCATCCCGAGTTCATCAGTTATTTGCAAAAAGGCGACTTTAGTGACGAAATCTACCTGCCGTCTCCGGTGCGGGATGAGGTCGAGCTGGAGATCCGCATCATGCCTTACAGCGAGGATCAGTATCTGTTGATGGCACGGGACGTCACCCAACTGCGGCAACTAGAGCAAATGCGCAAAGAATTTGTTGCCAATGTTTCCCATGAGCTGAAGACACCGCTGACGGTGATTCAGGGGTATCTGGAGATGGTGAACGAAGATCCCGCGGCAATGCCGCCAGCGCTGTTGCAGAAAGCCGTAACTGACATGGTCGGGCAAAGCACACGGATGCGCAATCTTGTCGATCAATTACTGTCATTGTCGCGAATGGACTCCGCGCGAGGCGATATTTTCGATAAGGTGGTACCTGTTCCTGACCTGCTCAAACGGCTGCAACGAGATGCTGAGCAATTAAATACAGCAAAGCAGCATGAGCTGGTTTTCGAGCTATCCGATCAATCCATGTTTGGCCATGAAGATGAACTGCGCAGCGTATTTTCTAACCTTATCACCAATGCGATTCATTACACCCAGCCCGAAGGACGTATTGTGGTGCGTTGGCAGCCAGTGGGTAAGCAAATGGAGTTTAGCGTGAGCGATAATGGCCCGGGAATACCTGCGGAACATATCCCACGCATTACCGAGCGCTTTTATCGCATCGATAAAGATCGCAATAGCAGTAAAGGCGGTTCAGGTTTGGGGCTGGCAATTGTGAAACAGGCCATTGATCATCATCATTGTAAGCTGTCGATTAACTCTGTCGTAGGCAGAGGCTCGACCTTTATCGTGCGGGTTCCGGAAGAGCTGGTGGTCGGCAAGCCAGCCGCATGACAGAAAATTGGCAGAAATATGACACCAATTGCGTGTTTGTCATTAAAATGTCACATTGACCATCTACACTCTCCAGTGTCACTTGAACAATAGCTGTATCACAGCTCTGACGATTGGAGTCATTATGAAAGTTAAATCAATTCTTCTTGCTTTAGGTTTAGCGGGTGTTGTTGCTACTTCAGCACACGCACAAAAACCAACCGACAACCTTCCTGAATACGAGAAAGTAAGTGGCCTGTCAGGCAACTTATCATCTGTTGGATCAGATACTCTGGCCAACATGATGACCTTCTGGGCGGAGGAGTTTAAGCGCCTTTACCCGAACGTGAACATCCAGATTCAAGCTGCGGGCTCATCTACTGCGCCACCAGCGCTGACGGAAGGTACTTCGAACTTCGGCCCTATGAGCCGCAATATGAAGTCCAAAGAAATCGAGGCCTTTGAAAAGCGCCATGGTTACAAACCGACGCCTGTGCGTGTTGCCATCGATGCGCTGGCTGTGTTTGTGCACAAAGATAACCCGATCCAAGGCATGACCATTGCTGAAGTTGATGCGGTATTCAGTTCAACCCGTCTGTGTGGCGCTACCAGTCAGGTACAGCGCTGGGGTGACCTGGGTCTTGAAGGCAGCTGGGCTGGCCGTGACCTGCAGCTTTACGGTCGTAACTCAGTGTCTGGTACCTATGGCTACTTTAAAGATATCGCATTATGTGGCGGTGATTTCCGTGCCAACGTAAATGAGCAGCCTGGTTCTGCTTCAGTGGTGCAGTCGGTATCAACCTCTTTGAATGCTATCGGCTACTCTGGTATTGGCTACATGACCTCTGGCGTGAAAACGGTGCCTTTGGCAGTTGCTGAAGGTGAGGAATATGTGGACGCGACGACTGAGAGTGCCTTAGCTGGTAAGTACCCACTCGCGCGCTTCCTGGTGGTGTATGTGAACAAACACCCGAATAAGCCATTAGACCCGGCAACGGCCGAGTTTTTGAAAATGGTGCTGTCAAAAACTGGACAAGAGATTGTTGATAAAGACGGTTACATTCCTTTGCCAAAAGTTGTAGTTGAGCAAGAGCTGGAAAAGCTTGGCTTAAACTAAGGTCAAAGTCAGTAAAAGCCGGCATCTGCCGGCTTTTATTTTTTCTAAAATGTCACTTTTATGACGGTTCTGTAACAGTACTGTCATAATTCTCGGCTATACTTCCGGCCAATTAAACTCAAACTTGTTAAACCACTCGAGGTAATAATGGCGGCAAAACAACCCGCATTGGGAGCCAGCAATTATCGACTGTTCAAGGACCGGGCGGCACGCTGGGGCGTAAGCCTGGGCGGTGTCATGGTTCTGGTCGCACTATTGCTGATATTCTTCTATTTGCTTTATGTCATCGAGCCCATATTCCGCGGTGTAGAAGTCAACCACGAGCGCAGCTTTACAAGCCCAGTGAGTGGTGAAGTCGTCGCCATGGGAGTCGAGGAACAGTCTGAAATTGGCTATCAGTTTAGCGCCGATGGCGAACTGGTGTTTTTTGCGTTAAAAGCCAAAGAGGGCACGGATTGGGAGCCAGGCAAAGCGTTGTTAAGACAACAACTGACCGCGTCAAAGCCGACGGCCTTCACCCAGACCCAGCCACAGAATAACCGCTATGCCTATGCGGTGGAAGGTGGTGCGGTACTGCTGGTTGAGCCCAAATTTAATAGCCGTTTCCGCGATGGTGAGTTGTTTATTACACCCAAAGTGGGCGAAGTGAATGCCGGTGAATTGATTCAGGTTGATCCTGAAGGTGAAAATCTGACCAAGCTGGCCCACGAGTACGACGGTGAGTCCATGTTGTTTGCCGCGCAAACTGCAGATAACCGCGTCATCGTTAATTCCATTCAGGCTTCCCGGAACTTTCTTTCCGGAGCTGTCGAATTAGAATCAAAGTTCACGGAACTGCCCATTACCGGTGCCATCAGTGAGATAGTCGTTACTCCTGATTTACGGCAAGTACTGATTCGCCAGAATAACCGGTTCTGGGTCTACGATGTATCTCGCACAGGCACAGTGAAAGAGCGGCAATTGATCACGCTCGACGCGCGTCGCTTCGGCGAGGTCACCAGCATGCAGTTATTAGCTGGAGCCAGTTCAGTGCTGTTTGGCCACGCTAACGGCAAAGTCAGTCAGTGGTTCGAAGTCGCTGGTGATGACGGCCGCCGTTACCAGTTTATTCGTGACTTCCAGGCTGCAGAAACGGCAATCACCGATATCGTGGTTGAGTATTACCGCCGTACCTTCTATACCATCTCGGCTGCTGGCGAACTGGGTGTATTCCATACCACATCGGAAGCTGAACTTTACCGTGGTCAAGCCAATGATGTTGCCGCTGAGCGTGTGGTAATTGACCCGCGCGCGAATACTTTACTGCTGCTGAATGATCAGCGTTTGCACGTATTTGACCTCATCAACGAGCATCCAGAAGTGACCTGGAGTGGGTTATGGCAGGAAGTCTGGTATGAGGGCTACCCGGAGCCCGACTACGTCTGGCAGTCGACCTCTGGCTCGGATGATTTTGAACCTAAGTTCAGCCTGGTTCCGATTTCGTTCGGTACCATCAAAGCAGCCGCTTACGCCATGCTTTTTGCAGTACCTATTGGTTTAGCTGCAGCGGTTTACACAGCTTATTTTATGTCGGCCGGTGTTCGCAAAGTAGTGAAGCCTACGGTCGAAATTATGGAGGCGTTACCGACGGTCATTCTCGGTTTCCTCGCGGGGCTGTGGTTAGCACCTATTGTTGAACATTACTTGCCCGGCATTATCGCGGTAATACTGCTGGTGCCTCTGGCTATAGTGATGTTCGCATTTTTAACCAGTCACCTACCGCAGAGCATCCGCAACAGTTTTACCGATGGGCGCGCTGCGCTGATCTTGTTGCCATTAGTGGCATTGGTCGGCTGGTTCTCATTTCAGATGTCGCCACTGATTGAAAACTGGTTGTTCGACGGCAATGTGCGCCGTTATCTGACTAACGAACTGGGAATTACCTTTGACCAGCGCAACTCACTGGTGGTAGGTATTGCCATGGGCTTCGCGGTGATCCCAACCATCTTTTCGATTGCTGAGGATGCCGTGTTCAGTGTGCCAAGACACCTGACCAATGGCTCGCTGGCGCTGGGTGCGACAACCTGGCAAACCCTGACCAAGGTTGTGCTGTTAACCGCAAGCCCGGGTATTTTCTCAGCCGTCATGATGGGACTGGGTCGCGCCGTCGGTGAAACCATGATCGTATTAATGGCGACGGGTAACACACCGATTATGGACTGGAATATTTTTGAGGGAATGCGCACCTTGTCGGCCAATATCGCGGTCGAGATGCCGGAGTCAGAGGTAGGTAGTTCGCACTATCGTATCCTGTTCTTAGCGGCATTTGTGCTCTTTGTTTTCACTTTCGCGTTTAATACTGTGGCAGAGCTTGTGCGCCAGCGGTTACGCGATAAATACAGCTCGATGTAAGCGAGAGGATTTCCATGAAGCAATGGTTTAAATCAGGAAAACCGTGGATTTGGCTGACAGCAGGCTCTGTTAGTATCAGTTTGATCGCTGTTCTCGGGCTGTTGATCTTGATTGGCTGGCGTGGCTTGTCGTTCTTCTGGCCTGCGCAAATTCACGAAATGGAAGTGCGCGCCAATGACGGCTCGACCTCAACCATTATCGGTGAAATTTACGAGACCGAATCGATTCCAATTGAGCGTTTGCAAGAATCTGGTGTGGCGCTCGATAACTTTAATGAGCCGACGCTGGAGCGCTGGCTCATCAAAGTAGGTAACCGTGAATATGTGCCTTTGGATTTCTCCTGGGTACTAGAGCCACAGATTGTGCGTGACGAAACGCCTGCGGACCTGGCAGTCTTTGAGCGCACCAAGGACGGTAACTTTTACGGTTACGTGGTAGATGTGCTCGAAGATGGCGTTTCTGTAGCCGAGCAGAGGTCGATTCGTGAGGTGTTAAGGCAGCGTATTGAACGTGCGGTAGAACTGAATGGACAGGCAACTGATCTGCAGGACAGTGAGATCAGCGCGATCAATTACCAGTTGAATCAGTTACGGCTCGAGCGTCGTGCGCTGGAGCTGGCCGGTAATCTGACGCCTGCCGAAGAAGCGCGAATCGCCGCTGAAGAAGAGCAGTTACGCCAGGATTATAAGGTTCTCGAAGAGCAACTGTTTGCCCTGCGTGACAAAGCCAGTCGTGATCAGGTCCAGGTGCGCGACATGCGCGGCGAAGTGGTGACCTTACCCATGTATCGCATGTTGGCCGTACACTTCCCGAACGACATGGGCTTTTTCGCCAAGCTGGGCCACTTCTTTGTGCAGATCGGTAAGTTTGTGAGCCAGGATCCACGCGAAGCAAATACTGAAGGCGGGGTGTTCCCGGCGATTTTCGGTACCGTGTTCATGGTCTTGCTGATGTCGGTGATTGTGACACCCTTTGGTGTGGTGGCGGCGATTTATCTGCACGAGTATGCTGGCAAGAATGCTATAACGCGTTTGATCCGCATCGCGGTGATTAACCTCGCGGGGGTGCCGTCGATTGTTTACGGCGTATTTGGTCTGGGCTTCTTTGTTTATATGGTAGGTGGCTCGTTAGACCAAATCTTCTATCCGGAAGCATTGCCCAACCCAACCTTTGGTACCCCGGGTGTCATGTGGGCGGCGATTACTCTGGCGATCCTGACCCTACCGGTGGTGATTGTGTCCACCGAGGAAGGCTTGTCGCGGATCCCGAGTACGCTCCGTGAAGGTAGTTTAGCGCTAGGCGCGACCAAGGCTGAGACCCTGTGGCGGATCATCATTCCAATGGCCTCCCCAGCAATTATGACAGGCTTGATTCTGGCAGTTGCGCGGGCAGCGGGCGAAGTTGCGCCGTTGATGCTGGTCGGTGTGGTCAAGTCAGCGCCGATGTTACCGGTGGATGGCAACTTCCCGTACTTCCATTTGGATCGTAAATTTATGCACCTTGGTTTCCACATCTATGATGTTGGCTTCCAGAGTCCAAATGTCGAGGCGGCGCGGCCCTTGGTCTATGCAACCTCATTTTTACTGGTTACCATCATCATCGGTCTGAATCTGACTGCGATTGGCGTACGTAACCATTTACGTGAAAAATATCGCTCACTTGAGCATTAATTAACGAAGCAGAAGCGAAAGGTCTTACTATGATTTCGGTAACTCCGACAGAAAATCAGGCAGAACGTCTGGATTTAGAAAATTTATCCGCGGAAGAAACCGCACTGGAAATTCGCAATCTGAATCTGCACTACGGCGATGCTCAGGCGCTTTACGATATTTCCATGGCGATTCCAAAAAATCGTGTCACTGCGTTTATCGGACCATCAGGTTGTGGTAAATCCACCTTGTTGCGCTGCATAAACCGTATGAACGACTTGGTAGAAATTTGTCGAATCAGCGGTGAAATCCGTTTACACGAAAAGAATATCTACGATAAAGATGTGGATGCTGCAGCCTTGCGTCGTAACGTCGGTATGGTGTTTCAGCGTCCGAACCCTTTTCCTAAGTCGATTTACGAGAACGTGGTTTACGGCATGCGCCTGCAAGGGGTCAATGACCGTCGTACACTTGATGAAGTGGTGGAGCGTTCACTGAAAGGCGCTGCCCTTTGGGAAGAGGTGAAAGATCGGTTGAACGCCAGTGCATTTAGTCTCTCTGGTGGTCAGCAACAGCGACTGGTTATTGCCCGCGCCATTGCGATTGAGCCGGAAGTCCTGCTTCTGGATGAGCCGACCTCGGCACTTGACCCGATTTCGACGCTTACCATTGAAGAGCTGATTACTGATTTAAAAGAAAAGTACACCGTGGTGATTGTTACGCATAACATGCAACAGGCAGCGCGGGTTTCTGACCAAACCGCATTTATGTATATGGGTAAACTTATTGAGTATGCCGATACCAATACGTTATTTACGACCCCGAGTCAGAAGCAAACTGAAGATTACATTACCGGCCGTTACGGCTAACAGGAGTCAGGCATGGACAAGTTGAATATGAGCCGGCATATCTCCGGTAAGTTTAATGATGAGCTTGATACCGTTCGTACCCAAGTCATGAACATGGGTGGCTTGGTCGAGCAACAATTACGGGATGCGCTGGTTGCCATCGAAAAGTCCGATCACGAGCTAGCAGAGCAAGTTCTGCAGCGTGATTACAAAGTGAATGCGCTGGAAGTACAAATCGATGAAGCTTGCGTACAGATCATTGCGAAGCGCCAACCGGCAGCAAGCGATCTACGTTTAGTCATCGCAATTCTGAAAACGATTGCCGATCTTGAGCGGATTGGTGATGAAGTCGAGCGGATTGCGCGCGTTGCACTGGAGAGTTTTAACAACGATCAGCAAGAATTCCTGGTCAGTTTAGAAAACCTGGGGCAGCAAGTATTAGCGATGTTGCATGGGGTGCTCGATGCATTTGCCCGCATGGATCTCGATAGTGCCTATGAAGTGCATCAGATGGACGCGCAAGCCGATCGTCAGTACGAAGGCCTCACGCGACAGCTAATGACCTACATGATGGAAGACCCACGCGGAATTCCGAAGGTGATGAACGTACTCTGGTCGGCACGCTCACTTGAGCGTATTGGCGACCGTTGCCAAAACATCGCCGAGTACATTATCTTTTTCGTGAAAGGAAAAGACGTACGTCATGTGTCACCAGAGTCGATGGCGCGCACCGTCGGTCGTGCAGCGCCCGACACTGAATAAGCCTGATTGCTCGTAGAAAAAGCCGACCTTTGGGTCGGCTTTTTTGTCAGGAAACCTGGGATTAGTAAAGCACGCGTGCGCGGATGGTGCCCTCGATGGCTCGCATAGCGTCGAGTAGGGTGTCGGCGATATCACTCTCGGCTGGCGTATCGATGTCGATGACCACATAGCCAAGGTCGGCATCGGTCTGCAGGTACTGCCCTGAGACGTTGATGCTTTGCTCGGCCAGCAATTGGTTGATGCGGGTCAACATGCCCGGGCGATTTTCGTGAATGTGCAATAACCGCCGCGCGCCATGATGCGCCGGTAACGAAACTTCAGGAAAGTTAACGGCGGATAGCGTCGAGCCATTATCCGAGTAGTGCGCCAGCTTACCGGCCACTTCAACACCAATGTTCTCTTGTGCTTCCTGGGTCGAGCCGCCGACATGCGGAGTAAGAATACAGTTATCGAGCTGACGTAACGGGGACTCAAAAACCTCGTTGTTGCTACCCGGTTCAACGGGGAACACATCGATGGCGGCACCGGCCAGGTGGCCAGATCGCAACGCTTCCGCCAGCGCATCAATGACCACCACAGTGCCGCGCGAGGCGTTGATCAGCAGCGCGCCTTTTTTCATTTTTGCCAGTTGTGGCGCATCAATCATCCACTGAGTTTGTGCAGTTTCGGGTACATGCAAGGTGACCACATCAGCTTGCTGTAGCAGTTCATCAAGGGAACCCACCGCATGAGCATTACCCAGCGGCAGCTTGCTCTCGATGTCATAAAAACGCACCTGCATGCCCAATTGTTCGGCCAAAATACTTAATTGACTACCAATGTGGCCGTAACCGACAATGCCGAGTACTTTGCCGCGTGCTTCATAACTGCCGGTGGCGGATTTGTCCCAACCACCACGATGAGCGGCGGCATTTTTTTCCGGAACACGGCGTAACAACATGATGATCTCGGCCAGTACTAATTCGGCAACGCTACGAGTGTTGGAAAAGGGGGCGTTGAAGACCACCACGCCGTGGCGACGGGCAGCTTGCAGATCAACCTGATTGGTGCCAATACAAAAACAACCGACGCCAATGAGTTTTTCGGCTGCGGCAAACACCCGGTCACTGAGTTCGGTGCGCGAGCGGATGCCAACAAAGTGGGCGTCACTTATTTTGCTGCATAACTCATCTTCTGTTAGCGCTGTTTTGATGTACTCAATGTTGTGGTAACCACGCTGCTTGAGGATCTCGACGGCGCTTTCATGCACCCCTTCAAGCAGTAAAAATTTGATGCGGTCTTTGGCCAGGGAAACTTGGGTCATGCGCTTCACTTCACGGTTTGAATGCCATCTGCACTGGCAACGAGGGCAAGATCTGCGCCACGTTGGGCGAACAGGCCATTGGTGACAACGCCGACAATATTATTGAGCTGTTGCTCAAGATGAATCGGATCGAGAATATCGAAGTTATGCACGTCGAGGATCCAATTACCGTTGTCGGTAACCACCCCTTCGCGCCAGACCGGATCACCGCCAAGCCTGACGATTTGCCGTCCGACATAAGAGCGCGCCATGGGGATCACTTCTACCGGTACCGGAAAATTACCCAGCCGGCCGACCTGCTTCGACTTATCAACAATACAAACAAAGGTTTGAGCTACTGCGGCAATGATCTTTTCGCGGGTCAGTGCTGCACCACCGCCTTTGACCATGCGCAGGTGGCTGTCGATTTCATCAGCACCATCGATATACAACGGCAACTCGCTTACTGAATTGAGATCAACCACGCGGATACCGTGCGCTTTAAGTCGTTCAGTTGACGCTTCAGAGCTTGAAACGGCGGCTTCGATGTCATGTTTCATTTCGGCGAGTAAATCGATGAAAAAGTTTACCGTTGAACCGGTACCAACACCGATCACTGAGCCGGGTTTGAAGTGCTCTTTAACGTAGTCGAATGCTGCTTGTGCTGCTTGCTGTTTGAGTTGTTCTTGAGAGGTTGCCATGCCTGCATCCTGAATCAGTGGGCTATGGCTTTTGAGTATACAGTTTTAGTTGCGAAAGTCCCATAGTTTCGCTGGTGTGATCACCCGCGGCAGCGGCACATCCCAGGTGGCGTGAGGCAGCTGGTCGACCTGTTGGCAATCAAAGGCTAAACCAATGGGCTGCAGGTGGGGCAACTGACCTGCATGCCAGGCCGCGAGCGTACGATCATAAAAGCCGCCCCCCATTCCCAAGCGATTCCCTTGCAGGTCGAAGCCAACTAATGGCACCAATAACACCTGCAGTTGGGCGAGGGGCAGGATATCAGTGCAGGCGAGCACTGGCTCCGGAATACCGTAAATATTAGGCTGCCAAACGGTGGTGTTGCTGACCCGCAGGAACAACAAATGATTAGGTCGAACCGGATGCAAAACCGGCAATGCTAATTGGTGTCGCTGCGCCTGCAGCGCTTTATTCAGCTGCGCAGTCGGAAGCTCCGCCCGCACACTATGATAACTGCCGATGTTGCAGGCCTGTTCAAGCTCAGGTAACTGTTGCAGATGGCCCAACACTTGCATCGCAGCGTCTTCACGTTGCTGTGGGGAGAGAGCCTGGCGCTGCGCGAGCAGTTTTTTTCGCAATTGCTGTCGGTTCATGTCGCTGGTATTCTTGAGAAATCTTATAACGCATCGTTATGCATGCGTTTTCTATTGAAGAAGGCACTTTATATCATGATTAAACGGCTACTGACTATGGCAATGCTCGGCCTGGCGCTGAGCACACAGGTATTTGCGGCTCCGCCCAAAGCACCGCCACGCGGTGAGCAAGGCGAAGGACCTTATCAACGTCTTATTTTACGTGGCGTGACCGTCATTAATGGCGAAGGCGCACCGCCGCAAGGGCCGGTCGATATCGTGATTGAGAATGACCGCATCACCAACGTCGTCAGTGTCGGTAACCCTGGGGTTCCGATTTTACCTGATAACCGTCCGCAACTGCGTGATGGCGACAAAGAAATGGACTTAACCGGTCATTACGTGCTGCCTGGATTCGTTGACATGCACGGGCACATCGGTGGTTCTGCGGAAGGCATTCCCGCCGAGTACGTATTGAAGCTGTGGCTTGCTCATGGCATTACCACCGTGCGCGAGCCGGGCAGTTTTAACGGCTTGGACTGGACCTTGTGGCATCAGGAACAAGCAGAGGAAAATAAAATTGTTTCGCCACGCATTATTCCCTACTTAGGTTTCGGTATGAATGCCGACGAACCTATTTTTAACGCGGCACAGGCGCGTGACTGGGTGC
This sequence comes from Pseudidiomarina terrestris, assembly GCF_030466405.1. Taxonomy (GTDB): domain Bacteria; phylum Pseudomonadota; class Gammaproteobacteria; order Enterobacterales; family Alteromonadaceae; genus Pseudidiomarina; species Pseudidiomarina terrestris. Next base: position 189,744 of record NZ_JAGGJF010000004.1, read on the forward strand.
GAGCAACCAAGCGCGAAGGCGCAGCCGGCATTAAATTTTTTGGCGCACGGCCAGAAATCATTGCCGCAGCTTTAGATGAAGCCGACAAGCAAGGCTTAGGCACCATGATGCATCATGCTCAGCTCAATGTGGTGCGTACCAACGTGGTGGATTCGGCGCGGATGGGACTGGGTAGCATGGAGCACTGGTACGGTCTTCCAGAAGCTCTGTTCACCGGCCAGGTGATTCAGGATTACCCGGCAGATTATAACTACAACAACGAGCAGGACCGTTTTGCCGAAGCGGGCAAGTTATGGCAGCAAGCGGCCGAACCGGGCAGTGACAAGTGGAACCAGGTTCGTGACGAACTGATCGCGCTTGATTTCACCATTAACCCGACGCTGACGATTTACGAAGCAAGTCGTGACCTGATGCGTGAGCGGCAAGCGATTTGGCACGACGATTACACCTTGCCGCAGTTGTGGGATTTCTTCGAACCAAGCCGTTACGCACATGGCTCCTACTGGTTTGACTGGACCACCGATGAAGAAGTCGCATGGCGCAAAAATTATCAGAAGTGGATGGCGTTCTTAAACGACTTTAAAAATAAAGGTGGCCGCATTACTACTGGCTCTGACGCTGGCTATATCTACAAGATTTACGGCTTTGGTTTAATTCGTGAGTTTGAATTGCTGCGCGAAGCAGGATTCAATGCGCTGGAAGTGATTCAGGCAGCGACCTTAAACGGTGCTGAAGCGCTTGGTCTAGAGCATGAGATTGGTAGTGTGGTACCGGGCAAAAAAGCCGATTTAGTGGTCGTAGCGGAAAACCCATTAGCGAATTTCAAAGTACTTTACGGCACAGGTCATTTTAAACTAAACGAAAATAACCAACCGATGCGTACTGAGGGTGTCCGTTACACCATTAAAGACGGTATCGTTTACGATGCGCAGGAGTTATTAGCAGACGTACGTAAAATTGTTGAAAAGGCGAAAGCAGAATAGCTTTCGCCGTTCACTTTCGTCGTCTATGAAAAGGGGTGATCACCCGGAATGCCGCTGCGTGCCTTGGCCCTTGAACCCACTGGTTCAAGGCGGGGCGCAAATTCGCGGCCGTAGGCTTCTCGATACAGGTCGAGCTTGCACAATAGCCGGTCAGTGAGCCCCTTTACTGATGACATCGGCTCAGGGACATTAGCGTGCTGGCGAACATCCCAGGCGATCATAACTCTTTGTCTTACTTGCGCCCTGGCCGCTGCTCTGCGGTGACTTGCTCCAGGGTTTCCTGCAGTAATTTAATTTTCTCTTCCAGCTCTTGGATGCGCTGACGCTGCGAGAGTTCAAGTTGCGCGCTTTCGTGGCACAAATTTAACGCCGCCATCACTGCGATTTGCTCAGGATGAGTAAGGCGTGTCGCTTGTTTAATATGCTCAAGCTTTTGATTTAACTTGTCTGCCGCTTGCTGCAACGCAACCTCTTGTCCTTCAGGACAATTCACTTTGTAGTGACGCTCCATCAAATTGATGTCCATGGTGCGCTGACTCATACCAAGGTTCCTTGCTGGTTGATAGTGCATTTGCGCGCATTATGCCATGTCTTGAGGGGCTTTGTCAGCTAGCCTGAAAGGAAGCACAGTGGTAGGATGCAAGTTATCAAAAAGCAAGAGATAGACCTGCATGACTGATTCAACTTCTGATCAACCGGCGGAACTTGAGACAAGCTCTCAAGCGTATGACCGCCTTACTGAATTCTTCGAACGCCACGGGCTGTTATCCAGCGCGGCTGAAATTCACGGCTTGCTAACCGGCATGGTGGCTGGCGGTGCCAGCCTCGAGGGGGATGAGTGGTTACTGCTGCTCAGTGATCTGATCAATGAAGGGCAGTCGTTTCCTCCGGAAGTACGCGAGCGTCTCAGTCTGATGGCTGCTGAGTTAGGTGCTAGTCTGCGCGACCCTGATCTGGGCTTTCAGCTGATGCTGCCCGGTGACCATGAACCGCTGCATGAACGCTTGCAGGCGCTGACGGCTTGGGTGCAGTCGTTCCTCGTAGGCTTTGGGGTGAATCAAACCAACCTGGCCGGATTGTCAGCCGACTTGCGTGAAGCCATCGACGATATGGTTGAAATTGCCAAATTGGATATCGCTGTCGATGATGACGAGGAAGCCGAGCGGGCCTACTTTGAAATCATGGAATACTTAAGGATCTCCGCGATGCTTTGTTTCAATGAGCTTGGGCAAAACGGCGGAAATGGCTGCAAAACGAACAAGACGCTGCATTAATTATGAGCTTAACGATTCCCCAGTCTGAATTTGCTGAGCGCCGGGCGCGCCTGTTAAAACGCCTGGCCGCTCAAACTCACTCTGCTATCGCAATTGTCCCTAGTGCTGAGCTGACGACTCGCAGCCGCGACACGGAATTCCCGTTTCGTCAGGACAGTGACTTTTTCTACTTAACGGGCTTCAACGAGCCGGGTGCCGTACTGGTGCTGGCGCCTGATAGTGAAATGCCAGTGCAGTTGTACTGCCAGCCATCGGATCCGCACCAGGAAGTCTGGCACGGGCGGCGACTGGGTGTCGCACTTGCAGTGGCGGAACTGGGCGTTGATGTTGCGCATGCCATTGATGAGCTAGATGATCATCTGTTGCCGCTGCTTGATGGCGTGCACACGGTGCTGATTGACCACGAGAAAAGCGAGTGGCTGGCGCACGTGCAGGACCTTAGTGCTGAACTCCGGCAAAGCAAGAAAAAGGGCCAGCAGGCGCCCCGCGCGTATGCTGACTTAAGCCCCTGGCTGCATGAATGGCGCCTACAGAAGTCCCCGGCAGAACTGAATATCATGCGTGAAGCTGCACGCATCACCGTGGCTGCACATAAACGCGCCATGCGTTTTGCTGCTCCCGGTCGTTACGAATATCAGGTCGCCGCCGAACTTCATCATGAATTCGCTTTTCATGGAGCCAGTGCCCCTGCCTATGGCACCATTTGTGGCAGTGGTGAAAATGCCTGTATTTTGCATTACACCGAAAATCAGGACCAATTACGCGACGGTGATTTATTACTGATCGATGCCGGAGCTGAGTATCAGGGCTACGCTGCCGATATCACCCGCACCTTCCCGGTTAACGGTAAGTTCAGCGCTACCCAGCGGCAGTTGTACGAGGTTGTCCTGCGCGCACAAGAGGCAGCGTTTGCCACCTTAAAGCCAGGCAGTCACTTGCAGCGGGCCCAGCAAGCCGCGGCGAAAGAAATTACCAAAGGCCTGGTCGAGCTGGGTATCTTGCAGGGCGAAGTCACTGCGCACATGGAACAGGGGAGTTATCGTCGATTTTTCATTCATGGCTTGGGCCATTGGTTAGGATTAGACGTACATGATGTTGGTGACTATCAAAAAGGCGAGCAGCTGACGGCGTTAAAACCTGGCATGGTGCTGACCGTCGAGCCGGGGATTTATATTCCTGCTGATGCCGATGATGTGGAAGACAAATGGCGAGGCATGGGGATTCGTATCGAAGATGACGTGATTATTACAGAGTCGGGTTATGAAAATATGACCGCAGATGTGCCTAAGACTGTAGCAGAGATTGAAGCGTGGATGCAGACAAACTAACTTCGATTATTATCGCTGGCGGGGGCCTGGTGGGCTCCTTAACCGCGCTATTGCTGGCGCGGCGGCGCTCTGATCTCAGTATTTGTATTGTCGAACCTAATGCCGACGGGCCGGTCGACGATAAGCGCACGATTGCGCTCGCTGCGGCAACCGTGGAGCTATTGCAGCAACATGGGATCTGGCCGGATCTGGCGGCAGAAAGTGAAGCGATTAAGCATATTCATGTCAGCGATCGCGGCTATCTTGGCGCGACCCGCTTGCATGCCGAAGATGAGGGTGTGACAGCTCTGGGTCAGGTGGTACCAGCAGCCGCGTTGAATCGCGCGCTTTATCAGCATCTGGCCGATTTACCTAATGTGCTCTGGCGCGGTGGCACTCAAGTGACCGCGGTTGCGCAGCACAGTGACAGCGCGCAAGTGACCGTTGCTCCCGTGGTTGATGCCGCGGGCAAGGGAGAGGGCGAGGGCGAACAGCTACGCTGTCAGTTGCTGATTGGTGCCGACGGGCAACGTTCGTTTGTGCGTCAGGCGCTGGGCATTACCATGCAGGTGACCGACTACCAGCAAGTGGGGATTATTGCCACGGTCGAGCTGGCTGAGTCCCTCAAGGGTTGGGCCTATGAACGCTTCACCGAAACCGGGCCAGTGGCACTTTTACCCTTGCCAAACCGGCAAGCCTCATTAGTGTGGTCAGTGGCTGCCGACGAGGCAGATAAAACTCTGGCGTTAAGCGATGCAGATTTTCTGCGCGACTTGCAGGAGGTGTTTGGCTATCGTGCCGGGCGCCTGGTCGGTATCGGCGAGCGCTTGCAGTTTCCACTGCAACTGCATCTGGCCGAGCGCAGTGTTGCCCATCGCGCGGTCATCATTGGCAATGCCTCACATACGCTCCATCCCATTGCGGGACAGGGCTTTAATCTTGGCGTCCGCGATGCCATTTCACTTAGCGATCAGCTGGCGCGCGCATCTGACCCGGGCGCTTACGCGACGCTTGCAGATTACTGGCAGCAGCGCAAAGAGGACTATCGGCAAATCATTGGGCTTACGGATCTGTTGGTGCGCGGCTTTTCCAATCACCACTGGCCCATGAACAAGCTACGTAACCTTGCCCTGCTGGGCCTTGATGCACTACCACTGGTTCGCAATAGTTTTGCCCGGCAAACCATGGGGCTGAGCCACCTGGCCAAAGGAGAACGCAGATGAGTCAACGCTTTATCGTGGTTGGCGGCGGCATGATTGGCCTGGCCAGCGCTTTAGGGTTGCGTCAGCAAGGCCACCGCGTGACCCTCATTGAACAAGGCAAAGCACCGACCTACAGCGACGAGCTTGAGCTGCGTGTCAGCGCCATCGCTCATCATAGTCGGGCTTTATTAACCGAGTTAGGGGTCTGGCAACAGCTGCCTGCAGATCGACTTGGCCCCTACACCGCGATGGAGGTCTGGGACCAGGACAGTTTCGGTCGCATCGCGTTTGCCGCCAACGAGGTCAACCAGGCCGATTTGGGCGCGATTGTCGAAAACCGGGTGCTGGAGACGCATCTGTGGCAAGCGGCAGTCGATGCTGGCGTTGAGCTCATGCCGGAAACCGCGGTCCAGGACCACGGTTTGAGCGATACTGAAGTCTGGGTTGAAGCTGGCGGGCAGCGCCTGCGCGGCGATTATTTATTGGCTGCCGATGGTGTTAAATCGCCACTGCGACAAGCCGCAGGATTGCCGTTAACATTTTGGGACTATCAGCAACAAGGTTGTGTTGCTGTGATCCGGTGTAGCGAACCCCATAACGGCTGTGCCCGCCAGGTGTTCCTACCCAGTGGTCCGGTGGCCTGGCTGCCGTTAGCAGATCCGCACCACGTTTCTCTGGTTTGGTCGGCTGATAGTGAGCTTGCCCGGCAACTGCAGCAGCTCGATGATAACGACTTTATCAAGCAACTGCAGCGGGTGAGTGATCAATGTCTGGGTCAGCTTGAACTGGTGTCACAACGAGGTTACTTCCCGCTGCGTATGCAATATGCCAAGCGCTGGCTGCAGCAACGGTTGTTGCTCATCGGTGACGCCGCACACAGTATTCATCCCCTGGCCGGGCAGGGCGCCAACCTTGGTTTTGGCGATGTTCACGCATTATTAGCGGTAACGGCCAGTGAATTTGGCAGCGCAGACTTGCGGCAATGGGAGCGCCAACGCAAAGTTGCCGCGGTGCAGATGATAGCCACCATGGAAAGCTTTAAGCGCGGCTTTGGTACTGCCTCGCCGGTGGCGAAGTTGGTGCGTGGTTTAGGCTTGCGCCTGGCCGATCGGCTAGCACCGCTGAAACGCAAACTGATCAAATCCGCTCTAGGATAAATTGCCCCAGTTGCTGCGCCGCAGAATTTTCCGCGGCGCGGGTTGATAACATCACCCCGACCTCACCCAATTCCGGTAACACCACATTATCTGCCACCCGCTGTAGAGCTTCCAGATGCGCAGGGACTGTGCTTTGCGCGAGTACGGTAATGCCCAGACCACTCTCAATGGCTGCGGTTAAGCCACTAAAATCAGTGTTGGTGTAGGTGATACGTGACGCGATCCCAGCCTGGCGCAGGCCACGCAATGCCCGGCGCCGGTAAATGCAGCCATCGGGCGCCAGTACCAGCGGCAACGGTGAAGGGAGCAGGTGAGCGTCCTGGTTACCCACCCAAACCAGAGGCTCCTGCCGCAGTTCCAGCCATTGCACCGGATTGACCAGTTGCGCCGCATCCTTGCCGCCTTGCTCAGTCAGCGCAATGATGACATCAAAATCATCGGCTTTGGCGATCAGTTGTTTGCTTAAAGCTGAGGTGACTTCCAGTGCGACATTAGGGTAGCCGTGGGCAAACTGGCCGAGCACCTGGGGTAATAACTTACTGGCAAATTCACTGGTTATACCTAGCCGCACCCGGCCACTTAACTCAGGCTCAGTTAAGCGCGCGATGATTTGATCATTGAGGTTCAGCATTGCGCGGGCGGCATCCATGAGTTCGGCGCCGGCCGGGGTCAGTTGAATGCGACCACCGGTGCGGGCGTAGAGTCTTACCCCGAGCATGTCTTCCAGCCGCTGCAGTTGCAAACTGATGGCCGGTTGTGACCGCCCCAGTTGCTGACCGGCGGCAGTAAAGCTTTGTAATTCATAGACGCTGATGAAAGCGCGTAAGCTATCTAAGGGCAATTGCTGCACGAAAACACCTAAATTATTAACAAAGACAATAGTTATCAAGTTTGTATAAGCAAATATTATAATAGCATAAGGAATATTAATTTGTTGCGAGCGCCGATGGGTTTTATAATTGCGGCACTTTAAGCAAAACAACAGGACGACGACGCCATGGCAAATCGTACCCCTTTATATGATGCGCATGTGAAAGCCGGCGCAAAGATGGTCGACTTTCACGGTTGGGACATGCCGCTGAATTATGGTTCTCAAATTGAAGAACACAACGCAGTGCGTAAGGATTCCGGTGTGTTTGATGTATCCCACATGACCATCGTAGATGTGCTGGGTTGCGAAGCCAAAGCATTCTTACGCCATATGTTGGCCAACGATGTTGCCAAGCTGACCGTACCAGGCAAAGCCCAGTACAACAGCATGCTCAATAGCAAAGGCGGCGTTATCGATGACTTGATCGTGTATTACTTCACGGATGAGTCGTACCGCTTAGTGGTGAACTCTGCCACGCGCGAACGTGACTTAGGCTGGATTGAAAGTGTTGCCAAAGATTTTAACGTCGAGATCGCCGAGCAACCGCAATTTGCAATGATCGCCCTGCAGGGACCCAAAGCAGCGGAAAAATTGAAGCTGGTACTGGGTGATGAAGCCTTCAGCAAGGTTGAAGGTATGAAACCATTCATGTCGGCACAGGTTGGCGACTTGTTTATTGCGACCACCGGCTATACCGGTGAAGCAGGCTACGAAATCGTTCTGCCTGAACACGTTGCCGAGAAAGTCTGGAATGATCTGCTGCACGTTGGCGTACAACCTTGTGGCTTGGGTGCGCGTGATACCTTGCGACTGGAAGCTGGCATGAACCTTTATGGCCAGGATATGGACGAGGACACCACCCCGTTAGAAGCAAACATGGGCTGGAGTGTTGCCTTTGAACCGCAAGATCGCGATTTTATCGGTCGCAACGCCCTGGAAAAACAGAAGGCTGAAGGTCACGATAAGCTTGTCGGCCTGGTGATGCGCGAGAAAGGCGTACTGCGCCACGGTCAAAAAGTTGTCGTTGATGGCGGCGAAGGCATGATTACTTCGGGCACCTTCTCACCGACCCTTGGCTTCTCCATCGCTATGGCGCGGGTACCGTCTTCAGTGGGTGAAACCGCAGAAGTGGAAATGCGCAAAAAATTCGTTACAGTTAGCGTGGTAAAACCTAGCTTCGTTCGCAACGGCAAAAGCCTTGTCTAAAACGCTAAACAGAACAACTAACCTGAGGATCAGAACATGAGCTCAATCCCTAAAGAATTAAAGTACGCAGCCACTCACGAATGGGTTCGCAATGATGGCGATGGCATCTTCACCGTAGGTATCAGTGAACACGCACAAGATCTGTTAGGCGACATGGTTTTTGTCGAGCTGCCAGAAGTTGGCGATACCGTTGCCGCTGGTGATGACATTGCTGTAGCAGAGTCTGTGAAAGCAGCATCAGATATCTATGCACCTATTGCCGGTGAAATTACTGCAGTCAACGAAGAGCTCGAAGACTCGCCAGAAACCGTGAATAGTGATCCATATGGTGATGGTTGGTTGTTTAAGATAAAAGCCGAAGACCCAACTGAAGTAGAAAGCTTGCTTGATGCCGAAGGTTATCAAGCAGTTATCGACGAAGAGTAATTAGGCAATGGAATGCACAAACCCCGGTTCAATGCACCGGGGTTTTGTGTTTCCTGCTCCCCTGAATCAACCCCAATAAAGGGACAAGAAGTAAATGACCACAGCAACGCTTAAGCAGTTAGAAAATCATGGTGAATTTATTGGTCGTCACATTGGACCAAGTGCTGATGAGCAAGCCGAAATGCTTGCCGAACTCGGTGCTGATTCACTCGAAGCACTTACCAAGGATACGGTGCCTGGCGCAATTTTGCGTGACCCGTTCTTACAAGTCGGTGAGCCCCTTTCTGAACGTGAAGCGCTAGCCAAGTTAAAAACCATTGCCAGTAAGAACAAGGTGCTGACCTCTTACATTGGTATGGGCTACTACGACACTCTGGTGCCGAATGTCATTTTACGAAATGTCCTGGAAAACCCGGGTTGGTACACAGCTTACACCCCTTATCAGCCAGAGATTGCACAGGGACGTTTGGAAGCCATTCTGAACTTCCAGCAGATGACCATGGATCTGACCGGCCTTGAGCTGGCCAGTGCCTCCTTGCTGGATGAAGCAACTGCTGCTGCCGAAGCCATGGCGATGGCAAAGCGGGTCAGCAAAAATAAATCCAATGCCTTCTTCGTTGCCGATAACGTCTACCCACAAACCATCGACGTACTGAAAACCCGTGCGGAAATGTTCGGTTTTGAAGTGATCATCGCGCCTGCCCGTGAAGCCACGGAACACGATGTGTTTGGTGCCTTATTGCAGTACCCTGACCGCTTCGGTCAGTTGCACAACATCGAGCAGTTAATTGCAGACATCCAGGCCAACAAAGGCATCGTCGCAGTGGCGGCGGACATTATGAGCCTGGTCATGCTGAAGTCGCCGGGTGAGATGGGCGCCGACATGGTATTTGGCTCGGCACAGCGTTTCGGTGTACCTATGGGCTACGGCGGACCACACGCTGCCTTTTTTGCGACGCGGGACAAATTTAAGCGCTCACTGCCAGGCCGTATTATTGGTGTATCCAAAGATAGCCGTGGCAATCTGGCCCTGCGGATGGCGATGCAGACCCGCGAACAGCATATCCGTCGTGAGAAAGCTAATTCGAACATCTGTACCGCACAGGTGCTGCTGGCGAATATGGCGTCATTTTATGCCGTCTACCATGGTCCACAAGGCCTGCGTACCATCGCCGAGCGTATCCATCGCTTAACGGACATCGTTGCGCTTGGCCTGCAGGATAAAGGCGTTGAAGTCGTCAACTCACAGTGGTTCGACACCCTGACCTTTAAGCTTGAGGGCAACGAGCAAGACATTATCAACCGTGCCGTCGAGCATGGCTTCAACCTGCGTGTGGATGGGAATAATCAATTTGGTGTGAGTCTGGATGAAGCCAAGACCCGCGCTGATGTTGAGACTCTGTTTAATGCTCTGTTTGGTGATGAGCATGGCCTTGAAATCGATACTCTGGACGCGCGTGCAGGTGCTGGCGATAGTCACTCGATTCCAGCAGAATTGCGCCGTCAAAGCGAAATCCTGAGCCATGAAGTCTTTAATACGCACCACTCTGAAACCGAGATGCTGCGCTACATCAAAAAGCTTGAGAATAAAGACCTGAGCCTGAACCACAGCATGATCTCGCTGGGTTCATGCACCATGAAGCTGAACGCCACCGCAGAAATGATCCCGGTCACCTGGCCAGAGTTTGGTCAGTTACACCCGTTCTGCCCGGAAAACCAGGCATCCGGCTATTATGAGTTGCTGCAAACCCTGTCGAACTGGTTGATCGATATTACCGGTTACGATGCCATGTCGATGCAACCGAACTCGGGTGCTCAGGGTGAATATGCCGGCTTGTTGGCTATTCATAAGTACCACGAGAGCCGCGGTGAGTCGCATCGCGATATCTGCCTGATCCCAAGTTCAGCGCACGGCACCAATCCGGCATCTGCACAGATGATGGGTATGAAGGTTGTGGTGGTCGACTGTGACAAGAACGGTAACGTTGATCTGGACGATCTGAAGGAAAAAGCAGCAGAAGCAGGCGACCAACTGTCGTGCATCATGGTGACCTACCCGTCAACCCACGGTGTTTACGAAGAAGGTATCCGCACCATCTGTGACATCGTACATGAACACGGTGGCCAGGTTTACCTCGACGGCGCCAACATGAATGCGCAGGTCGGCGTCACCTCACCGGGTTACGTTGGCGCAGATGTATCGCACCTGAACTTGCATAAAACTTTCTGTATTCCGCACGGCGGCGGTGGCCCTGGTATGGGTCCTATCGGTGTCAAGAAGCACCTGGCACCCTTCCTGCCGAACCACTCAGTCGTGCCTATTCATGGTACTAACCTGGACAACGGCGCAGTGTCAGCGGCACCTTTTGGTAGCGCGAGTATTCTGCCGATTTCGTGGATGTACATTGTCATGATGGGCTCACGCGGTTTGCGCGAAGCGACCGAAGTTGCCATTTTAAATGCCAACTACGTGGCCAAGAAACTCAGTGGACACTACCCAATCCTGTACAAAGGCCGCAACGACCGTGTTGCGCACGAGTGCATTATCGACTTACGTCAGCTCAAAGACAGCTGTGATGTGACTGAGATGGACATTGCGAAGCGTCTGCAGGATTACGGTTTCCACTCGCCCACCATGAGCTTCCCGGTCGCGGGAACCTTGATGGTAGAGCCAACGGAATCCGAGTCCAAGTTTGAACTTGATCGCTTCATTGAAGCTATGATTTGCATTCGCAATGAAGTTCGTAAAGTGGAAGAGGGCGAATGGCCGCAGGACAACAACCCGTTGCATCATGCGCCGCACACCCTGGCGGATATCACCGATAACGACTGGGATCGTCCTTACGATCGCTTTACTGCCGTGTACCCGGTACCAGCAGTAGCGGCCAATAAATTCTGGCCAAGCGTCAATCGTATCGATGACGTCTACGGTGACCGTAACCTGATGTGCAGCTGCCCGGCAGTTGAGAGCTATCGCTAAGCAAGCTCACTAAAAGCTCACACGAACAAAAAGGGACTCATTTGAGTCCCTTTTTTTTATTGACCTTTTCATGAACATATCTATGCTAAGTATTTATGAAAATAAAAAGTTAATTCAAATGGTTGGGGGAGAAAAGCCATCCATCGGGTCAACCTGGAAAAAGCATTTCACCTGCTGGCGGAAAACCTTCGTGCGCAAAGTGAACTCAAATTTATAGAAAATCTCACGAGACTGCTCAGTGAGTTGCTTAGTGCTGACCATGTCATGGTGTCTGAGGTTTTTGATCACGATCCCAAACGGGCCCATATTATCTCGTTTTTCTCGGGCGGTTGTCATCAGACATCAGGAAGCTATGACCTGCAGGGCTCGCCCTGTGAGAGCGTTTTAAATTCCGACTCCTGCATCTTTAATGAAGGTGTATGTCAAAGCTTTCCTGATGATGAGATGCTGCAGACGCTTGGCGCAGAAAGCTACATCGGCGTGCCCATGCTGACGGTTGAGGGCACCAAACTGGGCTTGCTGGCGATTCTTAATGACGCGCCAATGCAGTATTCAACAGATGTGTTGGCGCTGTTGCAGGTCGCCGCCTCTCAGGCAGCTGCTGAGCTGGCGCAAATGCGCTTCACCAACCACCTTAAAGAAAGCCAGCGGCAGCTAGTGACGTTGATGGATAGCCTGCCCGGCATGGCCTACCGCTGCAAAAACGACCGCTGCTGGACCATGGAAATGATGAGTCGGGGCGTGTACGAGGTCACCGGCTATCAGTCTGAGCAGTTACTCAACAATAACGAAATCGCCTATGCTGATCTTATTCACCCACAGGATCGTGATGAGCTGGACCGGGCAATAAGGTTGGCAGTGGCCAGCGACTCCTATTTTCAGGTTAATTATCGGATCATCCGCGCAGATGGCGCGGTGCGGTGGGTATGGGAGCAAGGTAAGGGAGTACGTTCAGACAACGGCGATATCACCCATTTTGAGGGCTTCCTGCGGGATATTACTGAGCAGCATTTGCAGCAGCAGCGAATTGCCGAAATCGCCTTTAGTGATGAATTGACGGGACTGCCCAATCGCCCGGCGCTACTGGACTTTTTGCAACGGGAATATGAACAAACATCGGCGCCAGATCTGTTACTCGTCCTTCTCGATATTCGTGGTTTTCGCGCCATCAATCAGCGTTTTGGCTTACAGACCGGGGATACGCTGTTGCGTGTTATCGCCAGGCAACTACAAGCGGAGCTGCGTAAATTTGATCAGTCAGCCTTCCTGGCCCGGATTACCGGCAATGAGTTTGTGGTGGTCAGTGCAAATTACAGCGCGGGTATTGGCGACTTTTTGCAACTGGCGGACCACCTGACACAGCTTTTCGCTGATCCGATAGCGGTTCACGACCATCAGCTACTACTCAACTTTAAAGTCAGCGGGGCGTTTTCAAAAACTGCGCAGTCCGGCTCTGAGTTGCTGCAGCAGGCGAGTATCGCGATGTATGAAGCCAAGCAAAATGAGCTGAGCTATTGCACGTTCGATACAGATTTAGAACAGAAGGTGAGTCTGGAGCGTCGTCAGACCGAACGTTTCCTTCGTGCGCTACAAAACCAGGAACTTACCGTGCACTTGCAACCACAAATAGACCTCAACTCGAAGCAGTGTCTTGGTGCTGAGGTCTTGTGTCGCTGGTTCGACGATGAGTTGGGGACGGTACCTCCGGATACCTTTATCGCCATTGCCCGAAAGCAAGGGGTTCTGCCCGAACTGGGCTGGCAGGTCTTAAAGAAAACCTGCGCCCTTATTGAGGATTGGCAAACGCGTTACCAACAGGTTCCACCGGTCTCGGTTAATGTAGGCGCGCAACAATTTGCGTCCGCTGACATGGTCGACGAATTTGTCCGTATCTGTGGCGATTTACCGGCCAGCTCTATCATTCTGGAGATCACCGAAAGTGACCTGATGATTGATCCCAGACAAGCACTTGCGGTGACCAAACGACTGCGTGAGTATGGCTTTGAGTTAGCGATTGATGACTTTGGTACGGGGTACTCATCTCTTGCCTATCTGCAGTTGTTCGATGTTGATATTTTAAAAATAGATATTTCGTTTGTGCATGCAATGACGCTTGACGAGCAGAGTAAAACGCTGGTTAATACCATTCTTGTTATGGCAAAAACCTTAGGACTGACAACGATTGCTGAGGGCATCGAAACCGAAGAGCAGGCCATGCTGCTACAAAAGCTGGGCTGCGAACAGGGTCAAGGCTTTTACTTTGCCCGTCCTATGTCACCGGAAGAATTTGAAAAACAATGGCTCCATCCTTAAAAACACTTGGTCCTGGTATTATTCTTGCTGCCGCAGCGGTGGGCGCATCTCATTTAGTCGCCTCAACTCAGGCCGGTGCATTATTTGGTTGGCAGCTGTGGTGGCTGGTGGCCTTGGTCAATATTCTGAAGTACCCGTTCTTCCGGTTCGGGGTCTCTTACACCCTCAGTCATAACGAAAGCTTAGTAAGCGGTTACTACCGTAAACACCGTCTGTACCTCTGGGGCTTTGCTGTTCTCAATGTCATTGCCGCGGTTGTCAATACGGCCGGCGTGCTGCTGCTTACCGCCAGCTTGTTGCAGTTATTTCTGCCGGGACTCAGCCTCAGTCTGTTATGTTGGCTGATTCTTTTTGCGTGCCTTATCGTGCTGCTCGGCGGCCAGTACCGCAGCCTGGATCTGATCTCCAAGTGGATTATGGTGGCGCTGACGCTTGCTACCGTCGTTGCGGTGGTGATGGCCTGGCTCAATCATGTGCCGCCGCCCGCAGATTTTGTGCCGCCATCCCCCTGGAAGCTTTCTGCGCTAGCGTTTCTGGTGGCAATGATGGGGTGGATGCCGGTTCCCATTGAGCTATCGGCAATTAATTCGTTGTGGCTGCGCAGCAAGCAAAAACTCACCGTGTTAACACTTCGCGATGGCTTGTTCGACTTTAACCTTGGTTATTGGGCGACGGTGATCTTGGCATTACTATTCTTAGCCCTAGGAGCGCTGGTGCAATTTGGTGCAGCGCAGCCGATTGCTATGGCCGGTGTGACCTTTGCTGAGCAGTTTGTATCCATGTACAGCGCCACCATTGGTGACTGGTCAGAGTATTTTGTAGGGGGCATCGCCTTCTTGTGCATGTTCGGTACGACCCTGGCGGTGCTTGATGGCTACGCCCGTACACTGCGTGAAAGCTATCGCCTCATTAGCCGCCGCAGAAGCAGCCTGCGCTTATGGATTATCGGTCAGGCCATTGCCGGTATGTTAGTGATTCTTTACTTTCAGAGCGCGCTGGGTCCCATGCTGAGTTTTGCCATGACTCTGGCATTTTTAACCACGCCATTCTTTGCCTGGTTAAACTACACTCTGGTGCGCAAGCAACGGATGGCGATGGGGTTACATATTTGGGCCTGGCTAGGACTCACGTATTTATGTGGTTTTAGCCTGGTCTATCTGGTCTGGTTGGTGCTGGGCTAGGCAGTGGTGCGAGTCATCCGCAAATCCGTGGCATTGGACTCACAGAGCTTGAGGTTTGCGCCTACATACCCTTAAATGAAGGCACTCTAAAAACAATGAGGTTGATGCTAATGAATGTTTTATCCAGAGCTATCAGCGCGAGCTGTGTTACTGCTGCGTTGTTGTTGAGCCCACTAAGCCTGGCAGATGATCACGGTGCTCCGGTGGCAAAAATTGCCGCTGACGATGTGGTTGTGACCAATCACCGCGCCTCGATTAATGGCGAGCGCTTTGAGTATACGGCGACCACGGGTACGCAACCGGTCTTTAACGACGAAGGTGAAGCTACCGCAGCTTTGTTCTTCACTTATTATGAGCGCCAGGACGTAAAAAACCGTGAAGAGCGGCCATTGCTGATCTCGTTCAACGGTGGTCCTGGTTCAGCTTCAGTGTGGATGCATATCGCCTACACCGGTCCAAAATCCCTGCGCGTCGACGATGAAGGCTTTCCAATTATGCCGTACGGCGTAAAAGATAACCCACACTCCGTTTTAGATGTGGCGGATATCGTTTTCGTAAACCCGGTGAATACCGGCTACTCGCGCGTTTTGCCTAACGCAGAAGGCGAAATGCCGTCGAAGAGTGAACAGCAAAAAATGTTCTTTGGCGTCAACGCGGACGTCGACTACCTGGCGGATTGGGTCAATACCTTTGTCACCCGTCATGAACGCTGGCGCTCGCCGAAGTACCTGATTGGTGAAAGCTATGGTACGACACGGGTTTCCGGCTTAGCTCTGGCGCTACAAAATCGCCAGTGGATGTATCTGAACGGCGTTATCCTGGTTTCTCCTACGGAAATCGGTATCGATCGTCTGGGTCCGGTGGAAGCTGCCAACCGCCTGCCGTACTTCGCCGCCACCGCGTGGTATCACGATGCTTTAAATCAGGACCTGCAAAGCAAGGACCTGATGGAAGTGTTGGACGAAGTTGAAGCCTATACGCTGAATACCTATTTGCCGGCGCTGGCCAAAGGCGCGATGCTCCCCGCCGCTGAGCGCGAGCAGGTTGCCGAACAGGTCGCGCGGTTCTCAGGTTTAAGTAAGCAAACTGTGTTGCGCGCAAACCTTGATATTAATCCACGCTTTTTCTGGAAAGAGTTATTACGTGACCGTGGCCAAACCGTGGGCCGACTGGACTCGCGTTATCTTGGTATCGACCGTGATGATGTTGGTGCCAGCCCTGATTACAACGCCGAACTGACGTCGTGGTTACACTCGTTCACGCCTGCGATTAATTACTACCTGCGTGAAGAGCTGAACTACAAGACCGACGTTAAATACAACATGTTCGGTCCTGTTCATCCATGGGATCGCAGCAATAACAACACTGGCGAAAACCTCCGCCAGGCAATGGCGCAAAATCCTTACCTGAATGTCTTAGTGCAGTCAGGTTATTACGATGGTGCGACCAACTACTTTGATGCCAAGTACACGACCTGGCACCTTGACCCAAGCGGTCGTATGGCGGACCGGATCGATTTTAAAGGCTATCGCAGCGGTCATATGATGTATTTACGCGCAGAAGATCTTAAGTCGGCAAACAGTGACGTACGTACGTTTATTGAGTCGACCGTGCCTGCTAAAGGTGAAGCCGCGAAATACGAAGCGAAGCAATAACACAACACAAAGGTCTAATCATGAAAAAATTAACCACGCTGGCCCTTGCGGTCAGCGTCGCTCTGGCGCTGCCAGTCCAGGCTCTAGCCGAAGAAACATGGGACGTACAGGCGCCACAAGGCGAATTTAAAGACGTTCAGATCAAGGTCAATGAAGGCACCTGGATGAACGTTGATTTAAGTCCGGACGGCAAATGGCTGGTGTTTGACTTACTTGGCGACATTTACCGCATGCCCGCCAGCGGCGGTGATGCGGAGCTGATTGCCGGTGGTATTGCCTGGCAGATGCAGCCGGTGTTCTCCCCTGACGGGAAGTATATCGCTTACACTTCTGATGCTGACGGTGGCGACAACATCTGGGTCATGGATGCAGACGGCAGCAATGCCCGTGCCGTGACCAATGAAACCTTCCGCCTGCTGAACAGCCCTGCCTGGAGCCCTGACGGCCAGTTCTTAGTGGCTCGGAAACACTACACTGCGCGCCGCTCTCTTGGAGCCGGTGAAGTCTGGATGTATCACGTGAACGGTGGTAGCGGTGTACAGCTGACCGAGCGCCCCAACGATCAAAAAGATCTGGGCGAGCCAGCGTTCTCTCCTGACGGGCGTTACATCTATTTCTCGCAGGATGATACTCCCGGCAAAACCTTTCATTACAGCAAGGACTCCTTAGAGGGTATCTACACCATCAAGCGTTTTGATCGCGAAACCGGTGACATTGACGTGTTACTCGGTGGTGCCGGCGGTGCAATCCGTCCGACACCTTCACCTGATGGCAAGCACCTGGCGTACATCAAACGCGAAGACTTCAACAGCGTGTTGTACACCTACAACCTCGAAACCGGTGAAGAAAAGCGCCTGTACACCAAGCTTGACCGCGACATGCAGGAAACCTGGGCGATTCACGGTGTTTATCCGACCATGGACTGGACTGCCGATGGCGAGTCTATCGTGTTCTGGGCTGACGGTAAGATCATGAAACTTGACGTGGCAACGCGTCAGGCGCGGGTGATACCATTTACCGTTGAGACCACTAAAAAAGTCCAGACGGCACTGCATTTCAAACAAAGTCTGGGTGAAGACCAGTTCAATGTGAAAATGTTACGTAGCGTGCAAGTCGCCCCTGATGGCGAAAGTGTGGTCTATGAAGCGTTAGGTCACTTGTACCAGCGCGCTCTGCCAAACGGAAAGCCGCAGCGTCTGACCGACCGTGAGGGTGCCTGGGAGCTTTATCCAAGTTATTCCCGCGATGGCGATAAGCTTATCTATGTCACCTGGGATGATCAGGAGCAGGGACAACTTATCGTTCGTGACCTGAACAGCGGCAAAGAGCGTGTATTGCCGACGGGCAAAGGCAAATTTATTGAGCCTGTATTCAGCCCGGATGGCAACTCTGTGGTTTACCGGAAAGTCAGCGGTGGTTATCTGACACCGGACACCTACGGTCTGAATCCGGGGGTCTATCACTTGTCATTAGCTGCTGACGCGCAGCCGCGACTCGTTAGTGAAGGCGGCTTCCAGCCACAGTTTGGTGCGCGCAACGATCGGGTCTATCTGATGAGTTCAGCGGGCGCACAACAGTTAATGTCCGTTGATTTGGCAACGAAAGAACAACGCACACTCTATACTTCTGAGCATGCCACTGAATACCGGGTATCGCCAGATGGTCAGCACCTGGCCTTTGCTGAGCGTTTTAAAGTATTTGTGACACCTTTGGTCGAACGTGGTTCGCCAATCACTATTGGTCCGAGTGATAAGCAGTTCCCTGTCGAGCAGCTCTCGGTGCGCGCCGGTGAAAACATTTCCTGGACCGCAGATGGTAAAAATATTTACTGGTCATTAGGGCCTGAGCTTTATCATGCGTCAGTCGGTGGCTTATTTACTATTGATAAAGGTGACACTGAGTTTGATAAAGTCAGTAGTGGCAGCAATATCAGTTTCTCAGCGGATACTGCGATACACGACGAAACCGTAGCCTTTGTTGGTGGCCAGGTCATTACCATGGACGGCGACAAGGTGATCACCAACGGTGCGGTTGTGGTGCGCGGCAATAAAATCATTGCGGTCGGCCGTGCTGCCGATGTGGAGATCCCAAGCGATGCTTACGTTGTCGATACCACCGGTAAAACGGTGATGCCTGGGTTGTTTGACGGGCATGCGCACGGTGGTCAGGGTGAATATGAGATCATTCCTGAGCAGAACTGGCAGGCCTATGCCAACCTCGCTTTCGGCGTAACTGCGATTCACGACCCATCCAATGATACGTCGGAGATCTTTACTGCCAGCGAAATGCAACAAGCAGGCCTTATCGCTGCGCCGCGGACGTTCTCGACCGGTACCATTTTGTATGGCGCGAACGGACCAGGCTATACCTCTCACATCGATAGTCTGGACGATGCCAAGTTCCATCTTGAACGCCTGAAAAAAGTCGGTGCTTTCTCGGTGAAGAGCTACAACCAGCCACGTCGTAATCAACGTCAGCAGGTTATTCAGGCAGGTCGTGAACTCGAGATGATGGTGGTGCCAGAAGGCGGTTCGTTGTTGCAACACAACCTGTCGATGATTGCAGATGGTCACACCACCATTGAGCACTCAATCCCGGTGGCTGAAATCTATGACGACATTGAGCAGTTCTGGAAGCAAACGGACGTTTATTACACGCCAACCTTAGGTGTGGCCTACGGCGGTATCTGGGGTGAAAACTACTGGTACGCCAAGACTGACGTCTGGAAACATCCAAAACTATCCAAGTTCGTGCCGCAGGATAACTTAGTCGGCAAGGCCATGCGTCGCGAAACTGCGCCTGACCACCACTATAACCACATCAATAATGCTGAAGTTGCAAAGCGTTTAACCGATGCAGGTGTGAAAGTGGTCGCAGGTGCTCATGGTCAACGTGAAGGACTCGCGCAGCATTGGGAGATCTGGATGATGGCGCAAGGCGGGATGACGCCGCTGGAAGCTTTGGCGACGTCCACCATTAACCCAGCCATGGAGTTTGGTCTGGACCATGTGATCGGTTCCCTGGAAGAGGGCAAGTTGGCGGACATTATCGTTATTGATGGTAATCCGCTGGAGAACATTCGCGTCACCGATCGGGTTACTCATACCATGGTCAACGGCCGTTTGTACGATGCTACCAACATGAACCAGTTGGTACCGGAAGCCGCTCCGCGCGCAGCATTTTTCTGGGAATAGACCAAGGTCGTAGGCTGAAATTTTCAGCTGTGGCTGTATCTTTACCAGAAGCTCGTTATAATCCCGCTATATTCGTATAGCGGGATTTATTTTTTTTATGAATAATATAAAAGACATTGACCTCAATTTACTGGTCTATCTGGATATGCTGTTACGCGAACGGAACGTGACCAAAGCCGCTGCCCAGCTCAATATTACCCAACCCGCCATGAGTAACGGCTTAAAGCGTCTACGTAGCTTGCTCAATGATCCGATTCTGGTGCGTACCAGTGAAGGCATGATCCCGACGGAGACCGCAAAGCGCATGCAGGACCCTGTGCGTCAGATCTTATATTCCGTGGAAGAAATGGTGCAGCCGGCCCGCGATTTTGAGCCGGCGTCTACGGATCGCGTGTTTCGTATCATGGCTTCAGACTACGCCGCCTCAACCTTGATGCCAAAGTTGCTTGCCAGTCTCAAAGCCCAGGCCCCGATGGTGACCTTAGATATCATGACGCCGAGCGATATCAGCTTTCATGACGTAGAAAACGGTAAAGTCGATATTGCTATCAACCGTTTTGAGAAGCTGCCGCAGTCATTCCATCAAAAAGCCCTGTGGGAAGACGATTTTTCCTGCCTGATGCGTAACGATCACCCGTTATTGCAGGACTACAGTCTGGCGAATTACTTGCAGGCGGAGCACGTCTGGGTCAGCAAAACTGGCTTTGGCGTAGGCGTTGGTATGGATCCCCATGACGCACAGAAGCTCGGCTGGGTTGATGAAGCTCTGGCCCAGCTCGGGCACAAGCGTGATATCAGGGTCTTTACCCGTAATTATCACGTTGCCATGCATCTGGCGCGGCAAGGATTGATAGCAACGCTCCCCACCCGGGCAGCGTTGCTGTATCAAGATGATGAAGAACTGACCCTGCGTCAGCCGCCTTTTGCAATTCCAGATCTCGATTTAACTATGATCTGGAGTCCGCTACTGCAGCATGACGCTGGCCACCGCTGGTTCCGGCAACTGGTGGCCGAAACCGCGGAGAACCCTTAACCAAAAATGGTAAAGAGGTGTTCGTTTAGCCATAAGTGGGCAAAGATACTGGCAATAAAGCCTAAGGCGATTGCCGGCGCCCACTTCAGGTGACTAGCAAAGGTATAGTAACCGCGCGCTTGCCCCATCAGTGCCACACCCGCAGCTGAACCGATCGATAGCAAGCTGCCGCCGGTACCGGCCGTCAGGGTAATCAGCAGCCACTGCCCGTGGGACATATCAGGTTGCATGGAAAGGACGGCAAACATGACCGGGATGTTGTCGATAACGGCAGACATGACCCCCAGAGCGACATTGGCTAAGGTAGGTGACCATTGTGTATAGAGGGTGTCGGAAAGTAGATGCAGGTACCCCAAAAAGCCTAAGCCCCCCACACACATTACAATGCCGTAAAAGAACAAGAGGGTATCCCACTCGGCGCGTTGCACGCGGCTGAAGACATCAAAAGGAACCACACTCCCGAGACGTTTTAAGCGCTCGATATCGCCGGCGCGCTCCGCCATGGCGCGTTTACGGGCCAGCGAGCCTGGCAATGTCATACGCAGGTAATAACCGAAGAACTGCAGGTAACCCAAGCCCATCATCATGCCCAGCACTGGCGGCAAATGCAGGAACATATGGCATGACACAGCGGTGGCTATAGTGAGCAGGAATAGCCCTGTGATGCGCAGTGCACCGCGTTTTAATTCAACCTCTTCATACACCGCGTGCGGCTTTTTGTTGTCGATGAAAAAGTTCATGATCAGCGCCGGTACCAGGTAGTTCAGTACTGAGGGGATGAAGAGCACGAAGAATTCATGGAACTCGACAATGCCTGCCTGCCAGACCATCAGCGTGGTGATATCACCAAAAGGACTAAATGCGCCGCCAGCGTTTGCCGCAACAACGATGCTGACGCAGCTCATGCCAATGAATTTCTTGTCACCATCGGCCACTTTCATAACCACCGCGCACATCAGCAGGGCGGTGGTCAGGTTATCGGCGATGGGAGAGATGAAGAATGCAAGACAACCGGATATCCAGAACAACTGGCGGTAAGTAAAACCCTTTTTTACCATCCATGAGCGCAAGGCATCGAACAAACGTCGCTCCTCCAGCGCGTTGATGTAGGTCATCGCCACTAACAGGAACAGCATGAGCTCGGCAAATTCCAGCAGGTTGTGCCGGAAGGCATCTTCAGCGACGCCCGGAAAGCCCTGATCGATGTAGACCCAGCCAATCATCATCCAAATCAGCCCGGCAGCGACCAGAACGGGTTTAGACTTGCGCATATGCAGGCGTTCTTCGCCCATGACCAGCACATAAGCCGCGGTAAAGATGACCAGTGCGATAATACCAACGGTTGAAGTAGTTAAATCCAAGGGCCCTGACGCAGCGAATGCTGCAGGACTAACGATTAAGAAAGCGAAGGCAACAAGAAGTAGCTTCCACATGTGTCTATTTTCCTTGCACACAAAGGTTGTTAGGGAGGATTGCGCGGGCATACTACCACAAAAGATGATGGCGGCAGCTGAGGGATTAGTAAATTGTTAAAGGAATAAAGAGATACCTCGAAAAAGGTAGCTCTATATAAAGGTTAGCTATCTGATCTATCGTGCTTTTTCACTGACTTATGCAGAATGCGGCGGTACCAGCTACGGGGCAGGAAACGCTTTAAATACCAGGCAAAGCGGCCCTGACGGTGAGGTAATGTATAGCTTTGTTGCCGTTCGATAGTACGCATTATACTTTTGGCGATATCGGTCGCGTTCAATTTGCTCGACGCCATGAGTTTGTCGAGCTTCGCTTCCATTCCTTCAATGTTGGAGCGCATGCCTTTGCCGAGGTTGGTTTTGAAAAACGAGGGACAAGCGACAGCGACATGAATGTTGTCCCCGGCAAGCTCGTTTTGCAGGGTCTCTGACAGGCTCACGACTGCAGCTTTGGTGGCGTTATAGGCGCTCATATTGGGCACATCCAGTAAACCAGCCATAGAAGCTACATTAATAATGTGACCCCCGCCTTGTTGCTGCAACATAGGCACGAAGACTTTGCAGCCACGCACAACACCGAGCAGGTTGATATCGATAATCCATTGCCAGTCGCTGATGCTGGTATCGGTGAGCTTGCCCACCTGCGCCACGCCTGCATTATTTACCACCACGTCAACGCCTTGCCAGCGCTCGGTCAGAGCTTCGGCAACCTGCTCAAGATCTTTGATCCGGGTGACATCGCCGGGCATGAAAAAGCTATCTGCCTGTAACCGCTGTAAGCTACTAATCACTGCCTCACCGCGTTCTTCATCGCGATCTACAATGCACACTCGCCAGCCCGCCTTTGCTGCTAATTGAGCCAAAGCAAATCCCAGTCCACTGGCGCCGCCAGTGATGACGATACGTTTGTTGTGCATGTTAGTAGGTCCTACAAGGTTTCAATTGAAATGCGATTACGGCCAGAATCTTTACTTTGATACAGCAATTTATCGGCATGCGCAACCAAACGGCGGAAGCTACCACCGGAAAAGCTGCTGCGTACTTCGACGATGCCCATGCTCATGTTCAGCGGGATCATCTGTCCCTCAACCTGGCACGAGGTGGCGAGTGCGTCCTGGAACTCTTTAGCAAGTGCACGCAGGTCATCCACTTCGCTGACAAACACGGCAAACTCTTCGCCGCCATAGCGGCCAACCAGACAACCTTTGCGCTCGAAGTATTCTTTCAGTATCAGCCCAACCATGCGGATGCATTCATCGCCCACGGGATGACCCATGGTGTCATTGATGCGTTTGAAGTGATCAATATCCATCAGAATTAGGGCAACATGCTTACGGGTGGCCATAGCTTCGTGATAGCGCTGTTCCGCCAGATCATCGAAGGTACGGCGGTTTAACAATTCAGTTAGGCCATCTTCCCGGGCTAATTTTTCCAACTTGCCATTTAATTTCTCCAGGTCGGCAGTTTTTTCCTGGACCTGAGTTTGAAGCTGGCGATTAAAGTTCACCATCAACTTACGTGCGGAAATAAGATTGTCTGCAATGGTGCGTACCTCACGACTCATCTCGGACTGATCGATAGCAAGAGGCAGGTCGGTGTCATGATTCAGCTGCTCAGCGAGACTCTCCAATGGCCGTGTAATTTCGCGTGCGAAGCGGCGGGTGACCAGAGCAAACAAAGCGCCTATCAGAATGAGAAAAACAAACAAAACAATCAGATTATGAGCGAATAATTGAGTAAGCTGTTCGGGACTCGAGAATACATAAATATTCCAGCCATATTTGTTCAAGCGCTGGGTATAGAGCATGTCACGATTCTGAAGTCGCGTTAAGGGTAAGTCCTGCGTATATAAATTAAGCAGGTTACGTGGTGAAAAGCTTGCCAGTGCGATTAAATTAAGTTGATCAGAGGCGAAAATAACCTGGTTATCGTTATCGGTAACGACCACTGATTGATACCGTGGATCGATATCCGTGCGCCGTACCAGGCGGTTCAGCTCTGGAATATCCAGAGAGCCTTCAACAATCCCCATGAACTCCCCGTTTTTAAGCAGCGGCTCGCTTATGGCAATAATGGGCTGCGTCCCGAATCCACGTCCCCTGAAGGCACTGGAAACATAGCCTTCACGGGTCGCTTTTGGCGCCTGAAAATAATTACGGTCATCAATATCCGGCAAGGTTGAGGTTTGTGTCAGAACTTCACCAAAATGGTCAGTTGGCACGCCATGCAAGATCTTGCCATTGGCATCTGCGCGCAACATGGAGACAAAGCTTGGGTAATTATTCTGGGTCAGTGCCATTAACTCGAGTTGCTCCTCAAAACTAGCAAGCGAAGCCATGCTATCGCGCAGGTTTCGCACCGCGACCACATAATCGGTAACGAAATCCTCAGTGACTTCACGCAGGCTGTTTGCTTTGGCACCGATGTCAGCAACGATTTGTTGTTCTATCTGCTGTGCTGAACGCACGGTATAGAGGAAAGAGAAGGATAAAGATGTGACGACAATACAGAGAAAGCTGAGGTAAAAAATTCGACCCGTGAGGGAGTCGGATACCGGTTTCATGGGCACCACGCGCCAACTTTTGGGAACCAGCTGGAACAGCAAAATCGCCAGGGCGGTGTACAGCAAGCCGTTGAACACCAGCTTTGCCATAATAATGACCAGAAAATCTGTCGGCAAATCGAGAACTGTCGGAAGGTAGAGATAGGACATAGGAATGCCCAGTAACACCCAGTATAGGAGGTCCGCCAATAAAATAGGAACTTTGCGACGGTACAGCAGGTAGACAGTTAACACTTCTGAAATGAGGGTGATGAAGAAAAAGGCGTTCTGGGTATAGAGGTAGACGGCAGCGGAAGCCATTAACGCCGCGATAACAGCGGCGGTGAGGCCACGGGTAAATAGCGCCAAAAATACGATCATCTGGCCCAGTAGGATCGTCACCGAACCGTAAACCTCGAATGCGAGGAAATAGTTAATTATGGCGGCAACAGAGCCGTAGCCCAGACCCCAGGAAACGTTGGTAAGATGATGATTTACACTGGCATTTCGCACAATGTCACCTAAAAAAAAGAAAGTTAAGTTGAGGTTAGCATAAAAAACAAGCAGGTGAACCCGAAATCTATGCCGCCTTTTACTTCCTAATTTGGTTAACAGGTGGTCACAAAATGTACACCGCCGCCCCCGTCTATTGCTATAGAAGCCTTTCCCTGCTGGTTTTTCGACTATATTCAAGCCTTAAGGCCAGATGCCTTAGTGGTTCAAGAAGGGATGATCTAAACCAAGTTTTTCAGGAGAAAAACCAATGAAGAAATTTTTATTACTAATAAGTGTTTGTTTTTGTATAACGCCACTCCTAAGTCAGGTCGCCAGCGCAGATAATCACGAACGGGAGAGTTTTTATCTCTCCACAACCGAGTTGTCGGTGAAGCTGGGTCACACCCAGGCCTTCATGGATGGCGTGAAAGCGGTTCGCGAGTGTTATAAAAATGCCGGTGATGACACACCATGGTGGATTTGGAGTCGCATCCAGGGGCCCGGCAGTGTATTTGTTGTCACGGGCAACTATGAGAACTGGCAAGAGTTCTTTGCTGATGACGCTACGGATGAAAGCTGCCGCGGAGTGGTACAAGAACGTGTTTTACCACATCTGGATTCAACCGACCATCAGATAGCAAGCTATATGCCTGACTGGAGTTCTGACCAACCGTCCGCTGCCAGCTTTGTTGTTGTCTATTATTTTACGGTGAGTGACTTCGAATTATTCGAGAAAACCGTGGCAGCAATCGAGAAAGGCATCAAAGGTGATGGGGGACAAAGCGCAGACTGGTATTACAAAATGGGCGGACGCGACTCCTCTCACTTCTTTGTCGTTGAACCCTATGCTGATGCCGCTGCCTTAGATGCCGAAGATCCAGGTGTCTGGAAGCGTCTTGAAACAGCAGTTGGCAAGAAAAAAGCTGAGAAGCTACAAGCCGATTTCAGAGCATCAGTCAGTGAATGGTGGAGCTACATGTACGCATTGCACCAAGATCTGAGCTACATGCCAGAATCATCAGAGTAAACCACATAGCTTTAGCCAGGCTCAGGGATGGGCCTCGCTAACGCTCTTCGCCCGCTTGATTGTATTCGACCCTGCCGAAACGAAAAAAGCCCCGCACATGCTCACCGCCGCAGCTACTCACGTCAATGCGCTGCTCACTGGAATTTCTGTGACTCGACTAATTTGGGTGCATGATTGGCATTAGGAATAACCAGAACGTTGGATCGGGTAATCAATTGTAAGACGCATGAGCTATTATTGATTATAGGTTTAATGAATCGTGTAAGACGTACGCTAAGAATTGAGCCTCACACCCTGCAGTTGTCATGGAGATCCAACAGGTTCAGGTGGTAAACGCAATCAAAAATAATCACTCTGAGGAGAGGGGATATGCAAGTCGAAACAATTAGAGATGTGCTCAATTGGACGATTTCTTTTCACCGTAACTTAAAAGACTGCTTGCTACATTGCTCTAAGCAGAACAAGGACGAGCGCTCGCAGATGATCCTTCGTTATTTGGCCGAGCATGAGGGCAGTCTTGAGCGTATGGTGAAAGGATTTGAAAATATTGCTGAGGAAAAAGCACTGAATACCTGGTGTTATGACTATATTGATAAACACCCAATTGTTGAACATGGTCACTGCGATTCACCTTTTAAAGAGATGGATATGTCGCACATTATGGAGAAGATAGTCAACCATCATGAACAGGTGCTCGAACTTTACAATCATCTTTATTCTCGTGTCGATATAAATAGTGCAAAAGAGTTGCTCGAAACGATCCAAAATGTAGAAGAAAACGAGATAAAACGAATGGTACAAACAGCGAACCGCTTTTCTGATATGTAGCTTTTTGGGAACGTTGATTATTCACCGGTAAGCCCCGGTTTGACTGGAGCTATCGCTTCGGAGATAACCATGAGCAAAACAATGAAAGGCGACAAGAGTCGGGTAAGGTTCACGGTACCCGGGATGGGATCCGATCATTGCGCAGGAATAGTAAAAACGTCGTTGAAACGACTGAAGGGCATGGGTGATGTCAGAACCAACATTGCGGCTCATCGCGTCGAAGCTCATTATGATCCAGAAGTTTTAGACCTTGAGGAAATGAAAACAGCCATAGAAAAGGCTGGCTATGATGTTGCTCAAGTATCGACTCTAGATAACGATGATTATGGCCAGGATGTCGCAATCGAAGAGGCTTATTTAAGCCAAGCCGCCAAGCGGCTGTGGATTGCCGGGATACCCACGACCCTCATTATGCTGTTAATGGTGCCACATATGTTTTGGCAACCTATTCCGGGTTATCTGGCCATCATAGCTGTATTAGCATTCCCTGTAGTATTTCTGTTTGGCGGCGCTGCGACGCATAAGTCAAGCTGGCGTTCGCTTACCAATCGCACATTCAACATGGATGTGCTGATTTCTCTTGGCAGTGTTCCGCCTTATCTCATTGGCCTGGTCGGCTTTTTCTACACCATGACCTCATTTATCGAAATGGCTGCCACCATCATGACGTTCCACTTACTGGGACGTTATCTCGAAGCTAAAGCGAAAGGACGCGCATCTCAAGCGATTCGTAAATTGGTAACCATGGGCGCAAAAACGGCTCGTGTAGAGCGAGATGGTAAAGAGTCAGAAGTTCCTGTCAAAGAACTAAAACCCGGCGATATTATGGCGATCCGGCCCGGCGATAAGATCCCGACCGATGGTGAGGTAGTGGATGGTGAAAGTCACCTGGACGAATCTATTGCCACCGGCGAATCCGTCCCAGTCTTTAAATCTAAAGGTGATACTGTTATTGGCGCAACGATTAATAAAGAAGGTCGCTTGCGGGTCAAAGTGACCAAAGTGGGCGGTGACACCTTTTTGTCTCAGGTTATTAAGTTAGTTGAACAAGCGCAGGGCTCGCGGGTGCCTATTCAGGAGTTTGCTGACCGTATGACCGGTCGCTTTGTCCCCATCGTTTTGTTGGTTGCACTGGTTAGCTTTATCGTATGGCTGCTTGCGGCGGATACCTTGCGGCCTGTTCTGGAATGGGGCGCAGGCTTTTTACCCTGGGTTGACCCTGATGCAAGCAACCTCGTACTCGCGATATTGTCAGCGGTAGCTGTATTGGTTATTGCCTGTCCCTGTGCGTTGGGTTTGGCAACGCCCACAGCCTTGATGGTTGGCTCGGGTATCGGAGCCGAGCGGGGTATTTTAATTCGCTCGGGCGAAGCCATTCAAACGTTCAAAGATATTCAGGTTATGGTGTTGGATAAAACCGGCACTATTACCCGAGGTCAGCCTAAGTTGACCGAAGTGGTAACCGCAAAAGGTGTTACTGAGCAGGAACTCCTACACTGGGCGGCGGCGGTGGAAAATGCTTCGGAACATCCAATTGCGAGAGCCATTGTTGAAGGAGCTGTCGAGCGTAATGTGTCATCCGCTGAGGTTACTGATTTTCGCTCAACTGGTGCTCGAGGGGTCTCAGGGTGGGTGGATGGGGCTTTTGTGTTAATTGGCAACCGCAGGTTGCTGGATGAAGAGAATGTTGGCGCCCTGAAGGACTTCGATTCGGAGCTGGACAAGTTAGAAGGCCTGGGCCGAACTGCAGTTCTGGTTGCGGTTGATGGCAGCGCACGCGGCATTGTTGCCGTTGCCGATACCATTAAGCAGGAATCGTTAGCCGCTATTCGCGGTATGCATGAGCTTGGTCTGCACGTGGTGATGATCACCGGTGATAATGAACGTGCTGCTCGTGCCGTGGCTAACGAAGTAGGGATCGACGAAGTGCAGGCTGGAGTATTGCCTGCTGGAAAAGTTGATGCGGTGCGCAAATTACAGGAAAAATACGGTAACTACGTAGCTATGGTCGGCGACGGCATTAATGATGCGCCAGCCTTAAAGCAAGCCAACGTGGGTATAGCCATCGGCGCAGGCGCCGACGTGGCCATTGAGGCCGCAGACGTAACCTTAGTGCGCGGTGAGCTTACTGGTGTTGTCGACGCGATGCATTTATCGCGGGCGACGTTCGGTAAGATTTTGCAAAATTTGCTTTGGGCGAGTGCGTACAACGTCGCTGCCATTCCCATTGCCGCGGTAGGCTTGCTGCACCCAATGATTGGTGTCGTGGCCATGACTGCAAGTTCGCTGTCAGTCATCGGTAATTCACTGCTATTGAAGCGCCAGTTTTCATCACCAAAACGAAAAAAGCCCCGCACATGAGTGCGAGGCCTTTAGAATAATGGTGCCCAGAGGCGGAATCGAACCACCGACACGAGGATTTTCAATCCTCTGCTCTACCGACTGAGCTATCTGGGCAACGGGGCGTATTAAACGAGTTTTTGCGGTCAGAGTCAACCGCTTTTTAGCGATTTTCGACCGTTTGCTCAGGAAATACGCAGATTGCTGGTTTTTACGCCTTTAAGTAGGTACTGCCCGCCAGACATTTTTCATAATAGTCCGTCCAGCGTACGCCTTCCCGCGGGGCGATGTGACCTTTACGAACTTCGCGGTCAATGCACTTTTTCACGGTTTTGGCCATGAAATCGGTGTTGTATTGCATGGTTTCGAGCACTTTCTCTGCTGAGGTGCCTGGAACCACTTCTTCGATGTAAAAGTCGCCCGGTTCGTCGTCGTGGCAATAGATATGGACCTCGGTCAAACGACCAAACAGGTTATGCATATCTCCCATGACATCCTGATAAGCGCCGGTTAAGAACATGCCCACATAGTAGTCTTCGTTTTTGTGAAGCGTATGCATAGGAATGTTGTCGCTGATCTCTGTGCCTTCGATGTATTTTGAGAGCTTACCGTCGCTGTCGCAGGTGATATCGACGATTGAGCAGCGCACCTCAGGTTTTTCATTTAAACGGCTTACAGGGACGATAGGCAACACTTGACCGATGGCCCAGGTATCTGCCGCCGACTGGAAAATCGAAAAGTTACACAGATATTGACTGGCCAGCATGTCTTCGAGCTCTTCCAGTTCCTGAAACACAAAGCTTTCACGATCCAGAGAGCTGTGGATCTCGACCAGAATGCGCCAGTACATGGTATCTAACTTGGCCATCTCATTGAGCGAGAGAATGCCAAGTTTAAAGGCTTCATAAGCACTTTGTTTGTACGATGCCGCGTCGTTGTAACGCTCCTGCGGGTGCATGTCGGCACTGTTGACCAGTTCGCGCATGTTACTCACCAGAATATGCTCGCCGTCGCTGGCGCTGATATCAAACTGGGCACCAGTGTTTTTGATTTCACCGACGATATTGGTGACGACACAACTATGGTGTGCCGTAATCGCCCGGCCACTTTCGCTAACCAGGTTAGGGTGCGGAACCTGCTCCAGGTCACAAATCTGTTTCACCCCGTAGACCACGTCGGCAACGTACTCGTCGGTGGAGTAGTTACGGGAAGAATCTGTGGTTGAGCTGGTGCCATCGTAATCGATACCAAGGCCACCGCCGATATCCAGATACTCCAGCGGTACGCCTTCTTTAATCAACTTGGCATACAGGCGTGCACCTTCAGACACCGCTTCTTTGACTTTACGAATGTCGGACATCTGGCTGCCGATATGGAAATGAAGCAACTTCGCACAGTCGAGCATGTCTTCTTTTTTCAGCAGTTCGATGATGTTGAGGATCTCGGTAATGCTTAGGCCAAACTTGGCCCGATCGCCACTTGAGCCGGCCCATTTACCGGAGCTGCGCACCATCATCTTGCTGCGCAGGCCAATCAATGGCTGCACACCGAGCTTTTTCGCCAACGGAATCAGCATTTCCAGCTCGCTGAATTTTTCTATGACGATGATCATTCTACGGCGTAACTGACGACCCAGTAGCGCCAGGGTCAGATAGTCTTCATCTTTGTAGCCGTTCAGCACCGTCAGCGCGTCTGGATTTTCATTGTAGGCAAGCACGGCCATAAGCTCGGGCTTTGAGCCTGCTTCCAGACCATAGTTGTAGGGTTCGCCGGCGTCGATGATTTCTTCGACCACTTCGCGCATTTGATTCACTTTGATCGGAAATACGCCACTGTACTTGCCGGTGTAGCTGGCTTCTTCAATGGTTCGCGCAAACGTCTCGTTTAAAATCTCAACTTGTGAGCGCAAAATGTCATGAAAGCGGATGACCGCGGGCAGTTGAATGCCTTCGGCGCGGATTTCATCCAACACGTCTTTCATATCAATAGTGACATCAGGTAGGCGATGATTCGGGGCAATCTGAATATTGCCGCTGTCGCCGATCGAGAAATAGCCCGCGCCCCAGCGTCGAACGCCGTAGAGTTCTTCTGCGTCGTCGATGGTCCAGTTGCTGTTGCCGTCAGCCATTAGCGGGCTCCTTTTTCATTTAAAACAATCAGTAATTCGCGGACGATTTTTGCGGCAAAAACGTCAGAGTTACCTGTAGGGTCAATTTCCGGTGATAGCTCCACAACGTCGGCACCCACCAGGTTCTTTTCGCGTAAAATCTTCATCAGGCTTACGTACGAATGAAAGTCTTCACCGCCTGGCTCTGGCGTACCCGTACCTGGCAAAAATGAAGGGTCAAAATAATCCAGGTCCAGGGTCAGGTAAATCGGCCGATCGGCTGCGATAGCCGCTACACTTTCAAGGAAGTCCTTACGCGAGGTGCGTACGGTCTTGTTCTCTTTCATGTATTTGTACTCGTCACGCGTACCGGAGCGGATACCGTACTGAATCAGCTGATGGTCTGGACCAAAATGATCAAGGCAACGCCGGATAATCGACGCATGGGAGTAGTGAAAACCCAGGAATCCATCGCGTAGGTCAGCATGCGCATCCAGGTGCAACAAGACCAGATCGGGATATTGCGCCAGATACTTGCGAATCGGCGCATAAGAAATCGAATGTTCGCCACCCAGGGTCAGTAAGCGAATGTTGTGCTCGGCTAAATCCAGCTTGCCAAACTGCGCATCAAACTGGTCCGTGGCATGTTGCCAT
The DNA here is from genome assembly GCF_030466405.1 of Pseudidiomarina terrestris. GTDB lineage: Bacteria > Pseudomonadota > Gammaproteobacteria > Enterobacterales > Alteromonadaceae > Pseudidiomarina > Pseudidiomarina terrestris. The sequence continues at coordinate 221,991 of NZ_JAGGJF010000004.1, forward strand.
TGGCCTTCGATGTCAGTGCCTTCGCCGAGTGACAGGTTGCCAAGATCGTAGAAGGGCAGATCAAAGAGATCTGCGTCCAAATAAGGCGAATAGGATTCGATATCCTCAGATACCGCGCGCAGCCCATCGGGGCCATTGCGCGTTCCCTTACGGAAACAGGCGGTGCCATCAAAACCAAAACCAATCATGTGCGTGGCATTGGCGTGAATAGTTCCATCAACTTTGGCGCCAAAAAATTCGCGCACAGGGGTTAATGTCTCAATTTGTACGGGTGTTACCGCATCAGTTGATTGTTGATTCAAAATCAATCACCTCCGTCGTTGCAACAGGGCAGCAAGGGCAGTTTTACAAGGGCGCATATTATCAGCGTAAAAGCCCCGGAATGCTACTCCTTTACTGCGTATTCATACGAGGATTTTTCTTCACTGGATTAAAGATTTCATGCTGAATGCGCAGCAAGTTGCTCGCGAGCGGATTTTTCTTTTCCCAGGTATCGCGCAACGGCACATCCACGCACTGATTTGCGCGCATGCCGGCCATGACCCGATGCTTGCCCTGCAGAATCAGCTCGATGGCATGAACACCAAGCTCGGAGGCCAGTATCCGGTCTGCAGGAGCAGGCGGACCACCGCGTTGAATGTGGCCAAGTAAACAGGGGCGGCACGGCAGGTCGTATTCGGCGTCGAGCTGTTCAGCGAGGGCGACTGCACCACCGGGCCATTGATGTTCACTCAGTACCATGACGTAGCTGCCTTCGCCGCGAATTTCTTTTACCCGCTGGATATGTTTGACCAAGGCACTGACGGTGAGGGGTTTGTCCTTTTGTAACTCCGGCAATACCACGCGTTCTGCGCCAGCGGCCGTTGCACTACCAAGACCGATGAAGCCTGCTTCACGGCCCATGACTTCAACAATAAATACCCGATCCATGGCATCCGCGGTATCGCGGATCTTATCCAGCGCATCCATGGCGATGGTTACAGCGGTGGCATAGCCTATGGTTGCGTCGGTGCCATACAAGTCATTGTCGATGGTGCCCGGCACGCCAATAATTTGCCCTTGCCAGTGATTGGCTAAATGGTCAGCGCCACGAAAGGAACCGTCACCGCCGATGATCACCAGTGCGTCGATATTCAGCGCCTCAAGATTAGCCGCAGCTTCGGTCGCTGCGCTTTCTTCTTTAAAGCGTTGGCAGCGCGCGCTTTTGATGATGGTGCCTGAGTATTGCAGCACATGGAGCACATCTTTGGGCTTCATCGTCAGGTATTCATTGTCCAGTAATCCTTGGTAACCATGTCGAAACGCGATAACTTCGATACCATAATGATCAGCGGCAAGCACGACCGCGCGCAACGCGGCATTCATTCCTGGTGCGTCACCACCACTGGTGAGCACTGCAATCCGTTGTATTTTTTTGCTGACAGACACCGACGGCTTACTCCTCTGTATTGCCTGACGTTAAGTATTTGGTAAGCTTATCGAACTACAGCGGAATAACAAGCGAAGGGGCTCATGAGCAACGAAAAAAAACGATCAGCTGAGGCAATGACCAACTGGGCGATACGCTGTCTGGAACAGCAAGGTGCGACAAGAGACGTCGCACAAAGCATGGCATCGCACCTGGTTGCCGGTGATTTACTGGGCTTCAGAACCCACGGTCTGCTGCGGCTACGCTATAACTTACAGGCGTTAGCCAAGGGAGCGACCAAAGGCGCAGGGCAGCCAGAGGTGATTGAGCGCCGGGCGGCCATTCAGCTTTGGGATGCGGATTTACTCTCCGGGTTATATGTACTTCCCCTGGCGATTTCCCGCGCCATCGATATGGCGCGCGACTACGGTACCGGCACTTTGGTTATCCGCCGTGCTCAGCATGTGGCTGCGCTGGCGGTGTACCTGGAGCAGGCCACGCAGGCCGGTATGTTGATCCAGATGATGTGCAGTACGCCGGCGCAGGAAGTGGTGGCTCCTCATGGCGCCAAATCCGCATGTTTCTCACCCAATCCGTTTGCTATTGGCGTGCCCACCGCCGGGCAACCCGTATTGCTCGACATGAGCTTGTCGATGACCGCTGCGGGCAAAGTACGTACGGCGCTGGCCGAAGGATGTCAACTGCCGTACCCGGCACTGATCACGCCAGCTGGCGATTACAGCTGTGATCCGCAAACCTTTGTTGCCGAAAAACCCAGCGTGTTGGCGAGTTTAGGCGGTGAACAGTTGGGCTATAAAGGCACTGGGCTGAATCTGTTTAGTGAGTTCTGGACCTTAGGTCTGAGTAATTACGGTCGCGCTGACGCGGCAGCCGAAGACGGCGATGCCAATACGGTGTGGCTGCAGGTTGTTGATCCGACTGCCTTGATGACGGCTGGAGCTTTTGAGCGACAAGCGCAGCAATTGGTTAATGCGGTGAAGGCCGCCGAACCTATTGATCCGAATCAGCCTGTGCGGGTGCCAGGCGAAGGTGCGTTAGCCACGCGGGAGCGGCAGTTGCGGCAGGGCATCAGCTACAGCGCAGCCACCTGGCGTCAATTAGAGTGGTGCGCTGAGTTTTGTCAGCAGCCGTTACCCTGAATCAGGGCTGCAGGCGTTCTATGGTCCAGCTTCCTGCTGCGTCGCGTTGATAAATAAAACGGTCGTGCAGACGGAATCTGCCACCTTGCCAGAATTCGAAATAGTCAGGGCAGACCCGGTAGCCGCCCCAGCTTTCTGGCATAGGAATGGTTTTGCCTTCATAACGTTCAGTAAGGTCGTGATACACCTGCTCGAGTTCCGTGCGCGAACCAATGGTTTCACTTTGCTGTGATGCGAGTGCACCGAGCTGGCTGGTGCGCGGACGGCTGTGAAAGTAGGCTTCACTTACCGCCCGATCAACTTTTTCGACCTGACCTTCAATACGTACCTGCTGTTCCAGCGGCAGCCAGGAAAAGTGCATCGACGCCTTATTATTGGCGGCCAGGTCGTGACCTTTCTGACTGGCGTAATTGGTGTAAAACACGAAGCCGTTGGCATCGAGATCTTTCATTAGCACGATACGTTGGTGCGGTTGCCCTTGGGCATTCACTGTCGCCAGTGTAAAGGCAGTTGGATCAGGCAGAACCGCAGCTTCTTTTGCTGCGGCAAACCAGGATTCAAACTGTTTAAACGGATCATCGTTAAGAACCGAGCGGCGCAATTGCGCCCGCTCATAATCCCGACGTTCATCGTGCAACTTCATAATTACTCCTGAGTGTAGACGTTTTCACCAGCAACATAGGTCGCCAGTACATCGGCGCGCCATAGTTTATCGCTGGTTACGGCAAATGGATCTTGATCCAGGACAATAAAATCAGCCCATTTGCCCGGCTCAAGGCTACCTAGTTGTTGTTCCTGGCCTGAGGCATAGGCTGCATCAAGCGTGAACGCACGTAGCGCCTGCTCAAGGGTCATTGCTTCGTGGGCGTACCAGCCACCCTGGGGCTGATTATCGCGGTCCTGGCGAGTTACCGCAGCGTGGACACCAAAGAATGGATTGGATAATTCCACCGGGAAGTCAGAGCCGGCGGCAACGATAGTGCCCTGGTCAAGGAAGGTTTGCCAGGCATAAGCGCCCTGCATACGTTCTTTACCAATACGGTCTTCCGCCATGTTTTTGTCTGACGTTGCGTGAGTGGGCTGCATGGATGCGATGATATTCAGCTCCTTAAAGCGCGGAATATCGTCCGGATGAACCACCTGTGAATGCTCGATGCGATGGCGCAGGTTACGGCCGCCGATGGTGGCATAGGCTTTTGCAAATTTATCCAGCGCAATACGGTTGGCACGATCACCAATCGCATGGATGTTGATCTGAAAGCCATGCGGGATAATAAGTTCGAACAGTTGCTCGATATCAGTCGGTTGAGTCACCAACAAACCACGCGTATTGGGGGCATCGCTGTACGGGTCAATTAACGCCGCACCACGGCTACCTAGCGCGCCATCGGTATAGATTTTGACACTGGCAACGGTCAGGCTGTCGTCTTCGGTGGTAATAGGGCCGTCAGCGAGCAGGTCAGGTAAACGCGGCTCAGATGCGCTTAACATGGCGTAAACCCGCACTGGCATGTTGCCTTCTGCGGCAAGCTGTTGGTACACCGCAAGATTGGTTGCATCGACACCTGCATCGTGAACACCGGTAATACCTTCTGAAACCAGATGGTCGAAGGCTGTCACTAACGCCCGACGGTAGTACTCTGCGTTCTTCGCTGGCATTTGGCTCTCTACCAGCGCCATAGCATTGTCAACCAGCACGCCAGTTGGCTCGCCACTGGCGTCGCGGATAATTTCTCCACCCTCGGGGCTGACTGTTTCTGCGGTAATGCCGGCCAGCTCAAGAGCTTTGCTGTTGGCCCAGCCCGCGTGCCCATCGACCCGGGTTAACCAGACGGGACGGTCGGCGATGAATTCATCGAGACTTTTCGCCGTGGGAAACGAGCGCTCGCTCCAGTTTTCCTGGTTCCAGCCGCGGCCGACCACCCAAGGACCCATTTCGGCAGCGGCAAAATCAGCGACGCGGGCAACCGCATCCTGCTCGCTGGCTGCGTTACGCAGATCCACCTGAATCAAATTTTCACCTAAGCCCAGCATATGGCCATGGGCATCGATGATACCGGGCAGCAGGGTTTTGCCCTGTAAGTCAACCTTTTGCGTTGTGGCAGGATTTAAACTGGCTTGAATCGACGCCAAAGTGCCAACGGCGGCCACCTTTCCGTCGGTGACCAGCATGGCGTCAAACTCTTTCAGTACCGCGCCGTTACCGGGTTCACCCGTCAGCGTATAGCCATTGAAATTATGATAAAGGACCGTTTGCGCACTAGCGGCAAACGAAATAAAGAAGACAACTAAAGCTAACAACGAAGAAACAATTCGCATGGGGTTCTCTCTGTTTGTTTATACTTACTTACAATTAGGCAACAGTTTTGGTGTAATAAACTTATCAAGTGTGTACACTACCTAGTCAAAGGCCGTAACGAAAGTTATATTACGACGAATTAGGGTTTTGAATTTTGGGGCTGCCATGAAGATTCTCATTATCGATTCACAGTTTTTTACTCGTGCTGGTCTAATTCACCTATGCACCAGTTACACTTCGGATGTCTCGATCTTCGAGGCTCCTACCTTTGAGCTTGCCACTGATTACCTAAAACACAGTAGCCAGTATAATTTAATTTTTCTGGATATGGATTTACCAGACGCAGAAATCAGACCGTCCCTCGCATTCATCAAAAAATATGCACCGACAGCCCATATCGTTTTGTATTGTTGGTCGCGACCCATGTCTGAAATTCGTCAAGCTCTCGCCTCTGGCGTCCGTAGCTATCTTCCTAAAGATACCAGTGCAGAGGATGCCAAGCTAGCAATACGGGCATTACTGAAAAACGATCGCTATCTACCTGATGAGTCGCGCTTAAGTGAACTCGCTCCACGGAACTCGCAGGCTGAAAGTTTCCTCTCGCCGCGGCAACTGGAAATCATGCAGCTGCTCGCCCAGGGCTTATCCAACAAAGAGATTGCCACCATCCTCGGTATTACCGAAGGGACGATCCGCGTGCATTTATCTGCTATCTTTAAGGCTATTAAGGTTTCAAATCGTACTGAGGCAACGCTTTGGTACTTGTTACGTCAAAAACGCCTGGTGAGTTAATATGCAATTAGAGCAGCTTCTAAAGTCATTAGAACTGCGCAACCATGCACCGACAGACCAGTGGGACCCACCGTATTGCGGTGAAATCCCATTACATATCGATGAGAAAGGTGACTGGTTTTATCAAAATTCGCGCATTAAAAGACAACAACTGGTTAAGCTATTCGCTTCCGTACTTGTTCAGGAAAATGGCGATTTCTTTCTAATCACACCAGCGGAAAGAGTAAAGATTTCCGTTGCTGACGCTCCTTTTATTGTCACTGAATGGAAGTCCGTTACTGCGCCAGAATCGCCGGTAATACAGGTAACAACCAACATTGGCAGTCAATACCCTCTGTCCGAAGATTACCCTCTGTTGATTAAAAATGCTGTGCCTTATGTGCAACTGGATCATGGCTTGCAGGCCAAAGTCCATCGCAACGTTTATTACCAATGGGTAGAGGCCGCAACAATTGATCCAGAGTCCGATGAGGTTGTACTTAAGAGTGGCACTAGCCGGTTCATTTTAGGCCAAATTTAAGCGATGAATTTGCTCGCTGAGGGAGCCTGCTATATTATGCGCTGCTTAGTTTAGCGTAAAGGTACAGACGCCCTATGAAACCCATCACGGTTGCCATCGCACAATTGGATTTTACCGTTGGAGCGATTACCAAAAATACCGCAACAATCCTCACCTGCCTTGCTGAAGAGGAAGGTGCGGATATCGTCGTATTTCCAGAGCTGGCGATCACCGGCTATCCGCCAGAAGATCTGCTGTTTCGTGCTGACTTTGAACAGCTGGTAGAAAACGCGTTAGAAGAGATTGCCGAGGCGGCAGTGCAGCAGGTGGCCGTGGTTGGTCATCCGCAGCGCGTTGGGAATGAGCTTTTTAACAGCATCTCTGTTTTGCACCGGGGCAAATGCCTGGCGCGCTATCACAAGCAACGCCTGCCGCAATATGGCGTGTTCGATGAACAGCGCTACTTCATTCCCGGCCATGAGGCCTGTGTTTTTGACTGGCAAGGGCATTGCATTGGCCTGACCCTTTGCGAAGATATCTGGCACCCTGAGCCGGTAAAACGTATCGTCGATCTTGGTGCGGACTGGATTATCACCATAAACGCATCCCCCTTTGAAGTCGATAAACATGAGCAACGTATGCATGTGCTGCAACAGCGTGTGCACGAGACTGGCTGCCCAATAGTTTACGTGAATAATTGCGGCGGACAGGACGAGCTGGTATTCGACGGTCACTCACTGGTACTTGATAGCAATGGCGAGTTAGTTGCAGAGTTTCCTCATTGTCAGCCATGTTGTGGCCATGTGCATATTTCTGCCAAGGGTATAAAGGCACTGACTGAACTGACTAAACCCAAAGCCAGAGATGCAATGGATGTACAGTTTAACCGCCTTGAAGAAGTGCGGCAGGCCTTGGTGCTGTCTATCCGCGACTATGTCCAGAAGAACGGATTCCGGGGCGTTACCTTAGGTCTTTCAGGCGGGATTGATTCCGGGCTGACATTGGCGCTGGCAGTAGAAGCGCTTGGTGCCGAACATGTCCATGCGGTGATGATGCCGTTTCGTTACACCTCCCAGATAAGCCGCGAAGATGCTGCAAAGCAGGCCCATTCACTGGGAGTTAAATATGATGTGATCGCGATAGAGCCGATCTACGAAAGCTTTATGCAGCAATTAGCGCCGCAACTTGCCGATCACGAGCCCGATGCGACCGAGGAAAACCTGCAGGCGCGTAGCCGTGGGGTCATCCTGATGGCGCTGTCGAATAAGAACCGCTCGCTGGTATTAACCACTGGCAATAAGAGTGAACTGGCGGTGGGTTACTGCACCTTGTACGGCGATATGTGTGGTGGTTTTGCGCCCCTCAAAGATGTGCCAAAAATGATGGTATTTGCTCTGGCCGAGCATATGAACAGCACAGCCTCAGCTGATGTTATACCTAAGCGAGTGATCGAACGGCCGCCTTCAGCAGAGCTGGCGCCGGGACAAACCGATCAGGATAGCCTGCCAGATTACGAGGTTCTGGATAAGATTATCCACTTGTACGTTGAGCAGGACTGGGCTCCTATGGACATTATTGCCGCGGGTTTTGAACACGCTGACGTCTTGCGTGTGATAAGCTTGGTTGATATGAATGAATACAAACGTCGACAAGGCGCGGTGGGTCCTAAAATCACTTCTCGCAATTTTGAGAAGGATAGACGTTACCCCATCACCAATCATTTTCGCTACGAATTAGAGCGGCAACTAACGGCAGAGGCACGGCATGAAAAAAATTGAAGCTATCATCAAGCCATTTAAACTGGACGATGTGCGAGAAGCATTATCCGAAGTTGGCATCGCCGGTATGACAGTATCCGAAGTCAAAGGTTTCGGCCGGCAGAAAGGCCACACTGAGCTCTATCGTGGTGCTGAGTATATGGTCGATTTCTTACCTAAAGTGAAACTCGAGATTGTGGTCGCTGATGATCAGGTTGAGGCGTGTCTGGATGCCATTATGGAAACGGCGCAAACAGGCAAAATCGGTGATGGTAAGATCTTTGTCAGCAATGTAGAGCGTGTAGTTCGCATTCGTACGGGCGAGGAAAACGAAGACGCCGTTTGATAACGGCGCCTTGTTTTATTTTGCAGCGGGTTGTTTAAAGGTAGTCACTACCTGGGAAGTTCGCCTGCAGGGTTGCACGAGCATTATCGCGCATTTCGGTAAGGCCTAATTCATCATAACTTTGCATCATGATCGCCAGAGCATCTTCTGTCGCGGCCACATTGGCGTAGTTCTCCAACACATATTTAGCGCGGTTGGCAGCGGCTAACCATGCTTCTCGTTTGAGGTAGTAGCGAGCCACTGCGAGTTCATATTTTGCCAGGCGACTTTTAATCGCAACCATGCGTTGTTTGGCATCTGCTGCATACTTGGAATCAGGGAATTGCTGTAGCAGGCGAGCAAAGTCATTAAAGGCTTCTTCTGCTTTACTGGGATCCCGATCGGAGCGGTCGATACCTACTAAATCTTGTATGGTGTTCGAGTCAGCCCGGTGGTTGACCAGGCCGCGCATGTACATCACGTAATCAAGATTAGGGTGATTCGGGTTCAACTGCATGAAACGGTCAATTTCAGCCAACGCTTTGTCAATGTTGCCTAATTTGTAATACACGTAAATCCGATCCATTTGCACTTGATGCGCATAAGGGCCGAACGGGTAACGGGTCGCGTGCTGCTGCAGGATTTCCTGTGCGGTGCTGAAGTTACCGGAAGCAATATTGGATTGAGCGCGCTGGTACAGTGCATCAGCGTCGTTCAGGACTCGGGAATCGAGCGCTTCATCGTCTGGCGAACTTGAGCATGCTGCGAGCATGACGGATAAAGCTAAAAGCAGGCTAATACGCAGTTTCATAAGTTGCTGTTCTAATCTCTGTTAATTTAATTTTTGGTGCATAGCGCCCCAAACAGGTACACTAATCACTTCGACGTTGCTTGCATTCTATCGCAGCCTTGGCTGCTTTCACAGGTCCATTATTTATTTTATGAGTGAACACATTCAATTAACTGGAACGGTCCCCGCTTCTTGCAATGGCAAACGCTTGGACCAGACTCTTGCAGAGTTGTTCCCCGACTACTCGCGTTCAAGGTTAAAAACCTGGATTACCGAGGGTTGTGTTGTTGTCGACGAAAAAAAGGTCGATAAGCCACGAGAAAGAGTCATCACTGGCATGGTCGTCGAGGTCAATGCTGAGATCGTTGAAGAGCAGCGCTTCGCAGCCCAGCCTATGCCACTTAATATCGTTTATGAAGATGATGACATTCTGGTCATCAACAAACCTCATGGATTGGTGGTGCACCCGGGCGCGGGGACACCCGATGGGACTTTGCTTAATGCCTTGTTGCATCATTTCCCGGCCATCGATCAGGTGCCTCGGGCGGGTATTATTCATCGCCTGGACAAAGATACCACCGGCTTAATGGTGGTAGCGAAAACCATTCCTGCACAGACGCACTTAGTTGCAGCCATGCAAGAACGTGAGATTACACGCGAGTATGAAGCGGTCTGTAATGGCCCGATGACCGCTGGTGGTCATGTGGACGAGCCCATCGGCCGTCATCCTACTAAGCGCACCCATATGGCGGTGGTGGCTACGGGCAAACCTGCAGTGACACATTATCGAGTTGCTGAGCGGTTTCGTAATCATACCCATCTGCGATTACGCCTGGAAACCGGCCGGACTCACCAGATCCGGGTGCATATGGCGCACCTGCGACACCCGTTGGTAGGGGACCACACTTACGGCGGTCGTCCACGCCCACCGCAAAATGCCAGCCCGGAGCTGCTTGAGTTTTTGCGCGGTTTCCGCCGCCAGGCTTTGCATGCTGCCCGGCTATCTCTGCATCATCCGATTTCTGGTGAATGGATGAGTTGGGATGCGCCAACGCCAAAGGATTTTCTCGAGCTGCTGACCATGCTGCGGGCCGACCGCAAGGCACACCCGGACGAGTAAATCCAATTGACTGATTTTGGTATCAAGCCAAACTGGCAACTGCCGCCGGGTATTCAGGCGTGTATCACTACGGTGGACGCGCCTGGTAACCTTGCGGCGCATGTCGGTGACGATCCGGCCCGGGTGCTGCTGCACCGACGCCAATTGCAACGCGCATTGGGTTTGCGGCGGGCGCCCAAATGGTTGAGTCAGTATCACAGCACCGTGGTGGTCGCTGAAGAAAGCAGTGTATTGGGTAGTCGGGCGGATGCCATTTGGGCTTCTGCTGCTGATAGCTGCTGTGCTGTGCTGACCGCAGACTGTCTGCCGATTTTACTTTGCAGTGAAGATGGCGCCATCATTGCAGCTATTCACGCCGGCTGGCGGGGCTTAGCACAGGGCATTATTGGCACAACGCTGGCCCAGTTGCCACGACGCACCGAGTGTTTTCGTGCTTATATTGGACCGGCGATTAGTCAGCCTCATTTTGAAGTGGGTGACGAAGTTCGCCAGGCATTTTCCAGACTCGGAATCGTTGATTCGTCCACCTTTCATCCCCATCGATCGGGCAAGTGGCTGGCAAACCTGCCGTTGCTCGCCGAGCGCCTGTTACTCGGACATGGCGTTAAAGAGGTGACCCAGAGTCATCTCTGCACCTATAGCGATGCCCGATTTTTCTCTCACCGCAGAGATCCCAGCAGTGGGCGTATCGCCACTTTAATTTGGAAAATCTAATTCCTGCCTCTTGAAATCGTACATTTTATACCCACATAAACAGTCAGGACATACTGTTTGTTTAAGAGGTAATAAAGTCATGCGATTTGACAAACTAACCAACAAATTTCAACTCGCCATTGCTGATGCACAGTCGCTGGCACTGGGCCGTGATCACCAGTTTATTGAGCCGGTACACATTATGCAGGCGCTTTTGAATCAGGACGGCGGCACCTTGCGTCCGTTGTTGACCTATCTGCAGGTTGACAGTAACCAGCTGCGCGCTGGCTTAAGTGAAGCACTGGACAGTCTGCCACAGGTCGAGGGCACGGGCGGTGATGTTCAGGCATCAGCGGCCACCGGCACCTTGCTCAACCTGTGTGATAAGTACGCGCAGAAACGTAAGGATCAGTACATATCTTCGGAACTTTTTGTGCTCGCAGCTACAGAAGATAAAGGCAAGCTCGGTGACCTCCTGAAACGTCTGGGGATGACCCGAAGCAAAGTTGAGAGCGCGATAGAGAAGGTTCGTGGTGGCGAAAACGTTGCCGATCAAAATGCTGAAGATCAACGTCAGGCGCTCGATAAATACACTATTGATCTGACCGAGCGCGCCGAACAAGGCAAGCTTGATCCGGTGATTGGCCGTGATGACGAAATTCGCCGTACCATTCAGGTGCTGCAACGCCGTACCAAAAATAATCCTGTGCTTATCGGTGAACCGGGCGTTGGTAAAACGGCTATCGTCGAAGGTCTGGCGCTGCGCATCGTAAACGGTGAAGTTCCTGAAGGCATTAAGCACAAGCGCGTACTGTCGTTAGACCTTGGCGCTTTGCTTGCCGGCGCGAAATACCGCGGTGAGTTCGAGGAGCGCCTGAAGGCTGTGCTGAACGAGCTGGGCAAAGAAGAAGGCCGCATCATCCTCTTTATCGATGAGCTGCACACTATGGTCGGTGCCGGCAAAGCAGAAGGTGCCATGGATGCCGGCAACATGCTCAAACCTGCACTAGCGCGTGGCGAGCTGCACTGTGTGGGCGCAACGACATTAGATGAATACCGCAAATTCATCGAGAAAGACGCGGCACTTGAACGTCGTTTCCAGAAGGTATTAGTCGACGAACCCTCAGTTGAAGATACCATTGCCATTTTACGTGGTCTGAAAGAGCGTTACGAAGTGCATCACTCAGTACAGATCACGGATCCAGCTATTGTTGCAGCGGCGACGCTTTCTCATCGCTACATCACGGATCGGCAGTTGCCTGATAAAGCCATTGACCTCATTGATGAGGCGGCGTCGAGTATTCGGATGCAAATCGACTCCAAGCCCGAAGAACTGGATCGCCTGGAACGGCGCATTATTCAATTGCAGTTGGAGCAAAAGGCGCTACAGAAAGAAGATGATGATGCCAGTAAGAAGCGACTGGAAACTCTGGAAGCAGAACTTGAAGATCAGCAGCGTAAATACGCTGAGCTGGAAGAGGTCTGGTTGTCAGAGAAAACCGCTGTGCAAGGTGCTCAGAATATCAAGGCACAACTTGAGCAGGCTAAAACTGATCTGGATATCGCCCGTCGTGCCGGTGACCTGAACCGTATGTCTGAGCTGCAGTATGGCAAGATTCCAGAGCTGGAACGGCAGCTGGAAACGGCCGTCGAGGCTGAGGATCAAAGCATGACCTTGTTAAAGAACAAGGTGACAGATGAACAGATTGCCGATGTGCTGTCTCGTTGGACCGGTATACCGGTCAGCAAAATGCTGGAAGGTGAGCGCGAGAAGTTATTGCAGATGGAGAGCCAGTTGCATAAGCGCGTGGTCGGCCAGGATGAAGCGGTGACCTCAGTCGCCAACGCGATTCGCCGGTCACGAGCAGGCCTTGCTGATCCGCAACGCCCCATAGGTTCCTTCCTGTTTTTAGGGCCAACCGGTGTCGGTAAGACTGAGCTTTGTAAATCACTGGCGGGCTTTTTGTTTGATACCGAAGATGCCATGGTTCGTATCGATATGTCAGAGTTCATGGAGAAACACTCGGTTGCCCGCCTGGTGGGTGCGCCTCCTGGCTATGTCGGATATGAAGAAGGTGGCTATTTGACAGAAGCTGTAAGACGGCGTCCGTATTCAGTGATTTTATTAGATGAAATCGAGAAGGCGCATCCAGATGTCTTTAACATCTTATTGCAGGTTCTTGATGATGGACGCCTGACGGATGGACAGGGGCGTACGGTCGATTTTCGCAACACGGTCATTATCATGACCTCGAATTTAGGTTCTGATGTTATCCAGGAGCGTGCGCATGAGCAGAGCTACGAGCAAATGAAAGCGGGTGTTATTGAGATCCTGCAACATCATTTCCGTCCAGAGTTTTTGAATCGTGTGGACGAAACTGTGGTCTTCCATCCGCTGGCGAAGTCGCAAATACGGGCGATTGCTGAAATCCAGCTGCAGCGGCTGTATAAGCGTCTGGCCGATCGCGATTACAGTATCGAATTGACCGATGCGGCGCTGGATCACCTTGCCGCTGCGGGCTTTGATCCGGTGTTCGGGGCGCGTCCTTTGAAACGGGCAATCCAACAGGAAATTGAAAACCCGTTAGCGCAGCAGTTGCTGGCCGGTAAGCTATTACCAGGCACGCCCATTAAAGTGGATTACCAGGATGAGCAGATAACCATCATCCAGTAATGGTTGATAGTGAAGCATAAAATCAGTGCCGCCCAGTGGGTGGCACTATTTATCGCGGCTCCCATGCTATGCTATCCTGAATGGTCTCGACTATTGCAACCAGGATAATCCTATGTCAAACAACTCATCGACTAAGAACCGCGGAATTTTTCTGCTGCCTAATCTGTTAACGACGGCAGGCCTGTTTTCTGGGTTCTTCGCCATTGTCGCATCTATGAATAATCAGTTTGAATCCGCGGCGATAGCAATCTTTATCGCTATGGTTTTTGATGGGTTGGATGGACGTGTTGCCCGCATGACCAACACGCAAAGTGATTTCGGCGCTGAATATGACAGTATGGCCGATATTGTTTCGTTCGGTATGGCCCCTGCGTTAGTCATGTATAACTGGGCCTTGTCGGATCTTGGTAAGTTCGGTTGGCTGGCAGCCTTTATATTTGTCGCTGGTGGTGCTTTGCGTCTGGCACGCTTTAATACCAATCTTGGCTCTTCAGATAAACGTTTCTTTCAGGGGCTTGCTATTCCAAGCGCCGCTGCCATCGTCAGTGGCTTGGTATGGGTCGGTAGTAAATACGAGGTGGATCCAAATTCGATTAGCTACCTGGCAGCGATAGTCACTATCTGTGCTGGCCTGTTAATGGTGAGTAATTTCCGTTATCACTCTTTTAAAGATGTCGACTGGCGTGGTCGTGTGTCCTTTGTCGTTATTCTGGCCGTCGTACTTGCTTTTGTAGTCGTGGCAACTGAACCGTCGCTGGTTCTCTTTACTATCTTTTTCCTTTACGCGCTGTCTGGACCCATCCTCACAATTCGCTCGGTAAACCGTTTAGAATTAAAACACGTGGTCGGAGATACTGATGAAGACTGCGATGATGAGGTTGAGAAAAAAGAAGACGAAAGTGCAAAAAAACAGCATTCTGAAGACGAAACAACCAAGTCTGATTAAAAACTAAGCAATCAATTAGGTTTTTGAAAAAAGATCTTGCACGGGCGGCGATGATCCTTATAATTCGCCGCCGTTGTCACCGAGGCATAAGCCGCAGTGACACGAGCCAGAAGCGCGAAGCGCTTGCAAAAAAAAGATCCGAAAGGATCTTGACGCTGGCCCCGGAAAGCGTAAAATACGCATCCCGCTTCAGAGTTCCCCAAGGGACTGAAGCGTCGCTCTTTAACAATATACCAAGCCAAGCAAACTGTGTGGGCACTTACCGGATTCAGGCAGAGAAAAGCATCTTCGGATGCGAGTATTCTTTCGTATAACGAAGAGAATACACCTGACTGATTGGAAAAGT
>NZ_JAGGJF010000005.1 GCF_030466405.1 Pseudidiomarina terrestris
GCGTCCAAGCTCCCGTGAACTTTCATGTTGAGCACGCTTCGCTAATTCAAGCTTGAATGCTCTGTGATGTTTAGACATAAAAAGACCCCCAGTAGTAGGAATGTCCAACTATTGGGGGTCACTTCAGATAAGCTATGGGGCTTTTTTTGTTTCTCTTCACACGTCACACGAACGATTATTTTTCGTGTTTACGCATCACGCCTTCTTGTGCGGTCGAGGCAACGAGCACGCCGTCACGGGTAAAGAACTGACCGCGCACCAAGCCTCGGGCACCGCAGGCCACCGGACTGTCAATCGCGTATAAAATCCAGTCATCCAGACGAAAATCTTTGTGGAACCACATGGAATGGTCGATGGTGGCCATTTGCATGTCGGGTTGCGCGAAGCTCACTCCATGGGGCTGCAGGGCCGTTGGCAAAAAGTTGAAATCAGAAGCATAAGCAAGCAGGTATTTGTGTACCCGTGAGTCATTTGGCATCTCGCCGTTGGCACGGATCCAGACATAGCGTTTAGGCTTATCAATTTTTGGTTTGAACGGATTGTTCGCCGTAACAAAACGCATCTCTATGGGCTTTTCCGAAATAAATTTATTGCGGATCTTTTCTGGGATCAGCTCTGCGTGTTCACGGTAGATGTCAATATCCGAGACTAAACCTTCAGGCCCGGGAACTTCAGGCATAGTGTCCTGGTGTTCAAAGCCAGGCTCATCGATCTGAAACGATGCCGTCATGTAAAAAATAGGCTTACCATTTTGTACGGCTTTTACCCGACGGGTCGAGAAACTTTTGCCATCACGAACATTTTCGACATCGTAAATGATAGGTTTTTGTGCGTCGCCGGGGCGTAAAAAATACGAATGGAGCGAGTGTACCTTGCGATCTTCAGGCAAGGACTCCTTAGCTGCAGAGAGCGCCTGTCCGATCACCTGACCGCCAAATACTGCGCCAAAGCCTAGATCCTGACTCTGACCCCGATAAATTCCCTGGTCAATCGTTTCTAAGCGGAGTAAATCAAGCAAATCCTGCAATACCTGGCTCATCGTTATTCCTTTTCGGTTAGCTACTGCGGCTATTATAAGGCTGCGGCAGCGGACGACAACATGTAACAGGCCAATTTATGTTATTGCTCTTCAACTGAAGCCATAACGACCTGCCGAACAGCTAAGCGTTTGGCCCGGTACATGGCATCATCTGCGTGCAAAAGGAGTTCTTCCAGCTGGTCGCCATGCCGCTCTGCCAGTGCGATACCTATACTGGCATCGATATTAAAGTTGCCTTCAGGCAGGTGAATAGGAGCCTCGAACGCATCGAATAATTTCGTTGCAATGGCCAGCGCATCGTTAGGGTTTTGCACGCGCTCAAACAGCACCACAAATTCATCACCGCCAATTCGTGCTAGGGTATCGCCGCTACGTACTTTTTGCTGCAGGCGCTTTGCAGCAGCGCGAATTACGCGGTCGCCGATGGCATGACCAAACTCATCGTTGACCTCCTTGAACTTATCCAGGTCAATGTAGGCAACTGCAACATTCTTAGATTCCGCCAGAGCTTGTTTGGCGCGGGTGTAAAATAAGCTACGGTTGGGCAACCCGGTCAACCCATCATAAAGGGCAAGTTGCTGTAATTGAGTTAGCAGAGCTTCGCGCTCCGCTTCGATCTTGCGCTGCGCCGTGACATCCCGGGCCACAGCAATGCGGATGTTATCGCCTTTTGAGTAGCGTGCTGACCAGAGAATAGAGGCACAGTCACCGTTTTTGCGAATGTAGCGATTTTCAAAATCAACTTTGCCATTACCCGCCATAATTTCAGCTGCTGTTGCGCGGGTCTTGGCATGGTCGTCTGGATGGATGAAATCATACATGGAACGGCCCATCATTTCCTGAGGCGGGTAGCCAAACACCCGTTCGCCGCCTGCACTGATATAAACGAAGTGTCCGTGAGGATCAACCACGCAGATAGCGTCCATCAGCAAGTCCATATACTGGCCTAAGGTTTCGAATATTTCGATCTTGTGGTGTGACATACCGGGCGGTTCTTAATTTAGGGTCCTGGCTAAGCGTATACCATTATCGAAGCAAATAGCTAAAAGAAGCCAAACTATTGTTGTATCAGCGCGTTACTGAGTTGATCTTTGTGATTATACGTCCCATAGTGAATATAAATAAGTGCTATGGCTGAACCGCAATTTTGCGGCTAAGCTTAGAGGATGTATCGTTTTAAGAAGGAGTAAGCTATGTCGAGCAACGACAGCTTGAAGACGTTAAGCACATTAGAAGTCAATGGTAAAACCTATCACTACCACAGCCTGCCTAAGGCTGCTGAGAAGCTCTCGGGGATTGGTGATGTGGATAAATTACCAACGTCCATGAAAGTGTTATTAGAAAACCTGCTACGTAACGAAGATGGCGACACCGTCGTTCCGGACGATATTGAAGCCGTCGCGCATTGGTTGAAAGAACGCAAATCCGACCGTGAGATCCAGTACCGTCCGGCGCGCGTGTTGATGCAGGACTTTACCGGTGTACCAGCGATTGTCGATTTAGCGGCAATGCGTGATGCAGTCGCTAAAGCGGGTGAGGACCCGGAACAGATTAATCCTTTATCTGCCGTCGATTTGGTCATTGACCACTCGGTGATGGTGGATAAATTCGCAACCCCAGAAGCCTTTAAAGAAAACGTCCGCATTGAAATGGAGCGTAACTTTGAGCGCTATCAGTTCTTACGCTGGGGCCAGAGCGCGTTTGATAATTTCCGTGTGGTTCCGCCAGGCACCGGTATTTGCCATCAGGTCAACTTAGAGTACCTGGCAAAAGTTGCCTGGACCAAAGAGCAAGACGACAAAACCTATGTCATGCCCGATACGCTGGTAGGTACAGATTCCCATACCACCATGATCAACGGTCTGGGCGTATTAGGCTGGGGCGTAGGTGGTATCGAAGCTGAGGCGGCCATGCTTGGTCAGCCAATTTCGATGCTGATCCCGGAAGTTATCGGTTTCCGCATGACTGGTAAATTACCAGAGGGTGTGACCGCCACGGATTTAGTACTGACAGTAACGCAAATGCTGCGTAAACATGGCGTGGTAGGTAAATTTGTCGAATTTTACGGTCCGGGTCTGGATAATCTGCCATTAGCGGATCGTGCAACTATTGCGAATATGGCGCCCGAGTACGGCGCGACCTGTGGTTTCTTCCCGGTGGATCAGGAAACGCTGCGTTACCTTGAACTCTCTGGTCGCGAACAAGAAACCATCGATTTGGTTGAAGCCTACAGCAAAGCACAAGGTATGTGGCGTGAAACTGGCAAAGAGCCAATGTTCACCGACTCACTCGACCTTGATTTAGGTACCGTAAGTGCTGCATTAGCAGGACCTAAACGTCCTCAGGATCTGGTTGCTATGCCGGAACTGGGTGCGAACTTTGATTTAATACTCGAGCAATCAGGACAGACGAACGAA
Organism: Pseudidiomarina terrestris; assembly: GCF_030466405.1. GTDB lineage: Bacteria > Pseudomonadota > Gammaproteobacteria > Enterobacterales > Alteromonadaceae > Pseudidiomarina > Pseudidiomarina terrestris. The sequence continues at coordinate 3,457 of NZ_JAGGJF010000005.1, forward strand.
AAAGACAAGAAAGTACAGGTACCGGGTAAGGATTACACCTTGTCTCACGGTGATGTTGTTATTGCTGCGATCACATCCTGTACCAACACCTCGAACCCGAGTGTGTTAATGGCTGCGGGACTGGTTGCGAAGAAAGCCGTTGAGAAAGGCATGATGCGTAAACCATGGGTGAAGTCGTCGCTGGCACCCGGTTCAAAAGTGGTCACCGATTACCTCGACAAAGCTGGCTTTACCCCGGCCCTGAACGAATTAGGGTTTCACCTGGTAGGTTACGGTTGCACCACTTGTATCGGTAACTCAGGTCCTCTGCCAGAAGAAATTAGTGAAGCCATAAAAGAAGGTAACTTGACGGTTTCCTCAGTACTTTCCGGTAACCGTAACTTTGAAGGTCGGGTGCACTCTGAAGTGCAGGCCAACTGGCTGGCGTCACCACCTTTAGTGGTCGCCTATGCGCTGGCAGGTACGACGCGTATCGATTTAAGTAAAGATCCGCTGGGCGAAGACCAGGACGGTAACCCGGTTTACCTGAAGGATATTTGGCCAAGCAGCAAAGAGATCGCGGAAGCGGTCAGCTTTGTCGATGGTGAAATGTTCCGTCGTGAATATGGCGAAGTCTTTAAGGGTGATGAAGAATGGCGCGACATTCCAATCGGTGAAGGTAAAACCTACAATTGGAGTGACGATTCAACCTATGTGAAGAATCCGCCGTATTTCACCGAAATTGATAAGCCGTTGCATGAAATGAGTAACATCAAGGATGCGCGGGTACTTGCGGTCTTTGCTGACTCCATTACCACGGACCATATTTCACCAGCGGGCTCAATTAAGCCTGATTCTCCGGCTGGAAAATACTTGCAGGAGAATGGCGTCGAACCCAAAGATTTTAACTCGTATGGCTCTCGCCGTGGTAACCATGAAGTGATGATGCGCGGTACCTTCGCGAACATTCGGATCAAAAACCAGATGCTCGATGATGTCGAAGGTGGTTACACCGTTCATGTGCCTTCTGGTGAACAGATGTCTATCTATGACGCTGCTATGAAGTATCAGCAAGACGATACGCCGCTGGTGGTGCTTGCCGGTAAAGAATACGGTACAGGCTCCAGCCGAGACTGGGCGGCTAAAGGTACCACCCTGCTTGGCGTGAAAGCCGTGTTGGCCGAAAGTTTTGAGCGTATCCATCGCTCCAATCTGGTCGGCATGGGCGTACTGCCGCTGCAGTTCGACGAAAACGAAAGTGTGCAGGCGCATGGTTTAGACGGTACTGAGCAACTCTCAATTGAGGGAATCGACAGCAGCCTGAAACCGGGCCAGATGCTCAAAGTTACAGCCAAGAAAGAGGATGGCTCTGAGGTCACGTTTGAAGTGAAATGTCGTATCGACACTAACAACGAACTGCAGTACTACAGAAACGGTGGTATTTTGCATTACGTGTTACGTCAGATGCTGGACTAATATCATTGTCCGCAGACAAAAAAGCCAGGCATTGCGCCTGGCTTTTTTATGTCTGGGTGTTAATGATGAACCGATTAAATGAGCAATGCACGGCCGCCATCGACTTTGATGAATTCACCCGTTACGAACTGATTATCGCGCAGGAAACGCACCGCCTGGATCATCGGATCGAGGCCACCTTCAATCTTTAATGGTGTCTCGGCAAGGACTTTGTCACGATGTTCGCTATCGTGTTCGGGCAGAAACAGAATCGGTCCCGGCTGAATGCCATTGACACGAACTTCAGGTGCGAGCTGTTTAGCAAAACTCTGGGTCAGGTTGGCGAGACCAGCTTTGGCAGCACAGTAGGCGATATAATCAGTGGAGGGACTATCGGTATAGATGTCGGTGATATTGATCACCACGCCATTACCAGTGCTGGCCAGCAAGTCACTAAGTGCGTGAATAAGCAAGTAGGGCGCCTGTACATGGACCTGGAAAACTGCCGCCAGGGCGCTGGGATCCTGGTTCACCTTTTCATTATTGAAAAAGCAGGAGGCATTGTTGACCAACAGGTCCAGACGGTCTGTGTGTGTTTTCACATTTTCGATCAGCAGCTCAACGGCGTTCTGCTGAGTTAAATCGGCCTGCAAGCCGATTGCGCCGAGTTGCTCGAGCTCCGCAACCCCATCCCTTGAAGAGTTGTAATGGGCCAGCACCAGATAGTTTTCCGCGAGCAGCGCTTTGGCGAGTTCAAAGCCAAAGCGGCGGCCAGCGCCAGTGATCAGGGCAACAGGTTTTTGCTTTGAGGTCGTGGTCATGCGGTATGCTCCAACTGTGCAGCAGCGGGTTTGAGGCTGGCGCACATGCCTTGCAGGTACTCCGGCACGTTTTCCCAGGCGGTATCCGCCTCCTGGTGACGAAGCTGTCCCAGAATATCAATGTCCATCGGGCGGTCCTTCTCACTGGAGCGCGGGTCAGAACGATCACGTCCTAAGCGCTCTTCAATTGCATTAAACTGCTCTTTCAGTTGCTCAGCGGTAAAGTCCGTTTCAATAATAAAAAGAGCATTGAGGAAGTCATGCTGAGTGTTGATATCAACAGGACGGGTGTAGTCAGCGTCTGAGAAAATGGTACGACCTAAGCAACGAATCATTGACTGGGCGGTGGAAAAATTTTCTTCAGGCGCGATATTCGCCCCCATACTGCATAAGTAAACGTGAACCATGACTTCTCACCTTTCTCGAATTAGATTAAGCATACCCTGATACGCAGGCACCCGAAAGACAGATCCCTCAAGTTGCAATGATTTTGTTAGCTTGCTAGCCTAGAAACAAAGAGCTACAGGAAGGAATCGTGCCGAACCGTTACGGGTTTATCAGTTACATCGCTCTGTTTTTACTCTTCACGCTGTTGGCGCGGCCCGTTGCTGCGCAAGACACAATGACTCAGTTTACCTTATCTGCCCCCGAACAAAGCCGTGAAGGCTATTTTGTGCTGGCGCTCGATCAGGCGCCGCTACGGGGCATGGTGGTGCAGCAAAGCTCGCAGGCGGACTTCATTAAAATTGACGCGGAGTTCGTTTGGTTTGGGGACTTCGAGAAAATGACTCTGACCGGCTTCAGTGACGGCAACTTTTACTTCCGGCTAAAACCGGCTGAAAACGTACAAAGCAACGTGGTCGGTGTGACAGTGACCCATTATCCCAGCTGGCAGGCCTACACCCTGTTCTTTACCGGGCTGGGATTGTTCATTCTGTTGGTCATCACTATCATCACGCTCCACCTTCGCAGTCGCGACACTAAAGTAGCGGAGGTACAGGATGACTGAAGCAAGTGGTTTCGCCCTTTCGAGCACGCTAGGGTTAACCCTGGTGGTGCTATTCGGCTTGGCGTGGGTACTGTTCGGCTGGTACCTCGGGCGGGCCAACAAGACTCATGAAGACTTTGCGCTGGCAGGGCGTAACGTTGGCTTTGCGCTGGCATCAGCGACCGCCATGGCGACCTGGGTCACCAGCAATACGACGTTAGTTGCACCGCAACTGACCTATCAGTTTGGTGTCTGGGGCATGGTCGGCTATTCCTTTGCCGCCCTGGGACTTATTCTATTTGCCCCGCTGGCCGCCCGCATCAAGCGCTTAATGCCTAACGGTTACACCTCTGGTGACTTTGTGCGGCTGCGATACGGGCAGAGTGCCTGGTGGGCCTTTATTCTGATATCTGTGGTGTATGCCTTTGGCTGGCTTATCAGTCTGGGCATGGCCGGTGGTATTTTGCTGGAGGCATTAAGCGGCCTTGATTATCACATCGGCATGACTGCGATTTTAATCATTTGCGTCGGTTACACTCTGTTTGGCGGGCTGCGCGCCGTCATCGCCACGGATTTTATTCAGGCCTTAATTATTATTCTCGGTGTGGTACTTATCGCCTGGTTCCTGATTGATACCGTGAGTCTGGAAACCATCCATAGTGAAGTGCAGGACAACCACCCGCAGTTACTGGATTTATTGTTTCCTGCGGCAATCATGTTTTTATTCAATAATATATTTTTCGGTCTGGGTGAAATTTTCCACTCCAATGTCTGGTGGTCACGCGCCTTAGCCTTTAAAGGCTCGGTGGCCTTTAAAGCTTATTTACTTGGCGGGGTTTTGTGGTTACCGATCCCTATTGTAACTGGCTTTATCGCCCTGGCCGCGCCACAGCTGGGTATATTCCCGCCGAGCGCCGACATGGTAGGACCTATGGTTGCGGCAGAAGTGCTTGGCAAAATTGGCGCTGTGGTGGTGTTCATCGTCGTGTTTTCAGCATTGGCTTCGAGTCTGGATTCACTGTTGGCTGCGACCTCTGATCTGGTCACCCGCGATATCTACCATAAAAAATTAAAGCCCGATGCCGGCGATAAGCATCTGTTGCGGTTCAACCGCTACAGCATTCTTGGCCTGGGCATACTGACCTGGCTGTTTTGCTTACCAAAAATTGCCACTCTGGGAGCGCTTTTAAACTTCGCGGGTGCTTTTGTCGCCAGCACTATATTCCCAATTGTGCTGGGCCTCTACAACCGCCGGTTAAGTGGCCGATACGCGGCATTGGCGATGACATTAGGTACGCTGTCAGGGTTGGCAGGTTATTTTGTTGTCGGTTTCTACGTCGCTGCGTTAGTGTCCTGTAGTGTTTCTGCCTTAATTTGTGGTTTAGGACTATTATTAAGTAAACATAAATTCGACTGGCAGCAGCTTAATGAGCAAGAGGAGCACTCGGCATGACCATGGGATTAACCGCATTCAGTACCCTGGTATTGGTCTGCTTAGTGCTGACCGCGTGCGCCCCTGTGATTTTAATTGGGCTTTGGCTAAAAGATTTCATTTCTAAACAAATATGGTAATTCATTATGAACGTAAATGACGTTTCGTTTGAGCGAGAACGTCCTGATGTCTATGGGGATGCGCATCCAAAAGCATTACTGAGGACGATTCAGGAAGATGGTGATTTTTTAGTTAAGCTTGCCAAACAGCATATTGTTTCAGGCGACCAGTTTGATCAGGACACAATGAAACAGTTGTTCCGGTTAGCGGCGAAAATTGAGAGTAACCCGAAGCGGTTCAGTTCGCCCTTGCAGAATAAAATTCTGATCAGTGCTTTTTACGAGCCGAGTACGCGCACCCGACTCTCTTTTGAGAGTGCCTGGCACCGCCTCGGAGGCGACATTATGTCCATCACCGATCGTTCCACGACCGGAATTGCTAAAGGCGAATGCCTTGCTGATGTGGCCGAAATGTTTAACAACTATGGCGATTGTGTGGTGTTGCGCGACAACAACGAAAGCTCGCTATTTGAAATGATGGATGCGCTACGCATTCCGATCATTAATGCGGGGAACGGAGTCGATGAACATCCGACTCAGGCATTGGCCGATATGTATGCGATTTTCAAATGGCGGCCAACGCTCATCGACCCGGAAGCCAATGATAAAATTAAAATCGGTGTCATCGGCGTACCCAATAAAATGCGCACCGTACGCAGCTTTTTGAAATGTCTTTCGGTGTTCCCTGCGGCGGTAGATGAACTGGTCATCATTCATGACGAAGCCAGTTCCGGTGATCTCTTTGGCGAGGGCCAACGGGAAGAGCTTGAGGAGCGGGGCATTCGTATCCGCACGGCCACCGAACTTGATGACGTGCTTCCGGAACTGGATATTGTCTATATCAACGCAATTTCATGGGAAGGCGATACCTTCAGCACTTATGGTGATGCCTTCCACTTAACTGAAAAGTCACCACTTAAAGAAGACGCAATTATTTTACATCCTTTGGCGCGCGGAGAAGAGTTGTCGACGGCTCTCGATCACACCTCGCACAATTGGTATTTCAGCCAGGCCCGAGGCGCGGTATTTCTGCGCATGGCTTTACTCACCTGTATGGTCGAACGCGCGGAACGCGTGATGGATGTGGTGTAACACTTACGAGGATTAAGCAAAATGTGTGGTATTGCAGGAATTTTCAATCAGAGCACCGGGCATAAACCCGACGCCCAGACACTCGTTAACATGGCCGCCATTATGCACCATCGCGGTCCTGATGGTTTTGGTTATCAGATTCTGGATGAGACGGGCGTAGGTTTTAGCCATGCCCGGCTGTCTATTATTGATTTAAACGAAGAGCGCGCGCGTCAGCCATTTATTTCTGCCGATGGCAATCTGATGCTCGCCCATAACGGTGAGTTCTACGATTTTAAAAGGATCCGCGGCGATTTGACGGCGCAGGGTGCGCGGTTTCGCACTAAAAGTGACTCGGAAATCGTCATGCACCTTTACCAGCGTGAAGGTCTTGAGGAAACACTGACGCATTTACGCGGAGAGTTCGCGTTCAGCATGTACGATCAGGAACAAGATTGTATGTACCTGGTGCGGGACCGTTTTGGCATTAAACCACTGTATTACACCCATACGGATGATGGCGTGGTCTTTGGTTCTGAGTTAAAGGTGCTGTTTGCCCATCCGTCAGTAAAACGGGAATTCTCTACCGAGGGTCTTTATCATCAGCTGATTCAGGTGATGGTGCCAGGGTCTACCGCGTTTGAGGGGATCTATCAGGTGCCGCCTGGTCACGTGGTAAAAGTACAGCGTAAGGATGGCAAGCTGAAGCTATCTGAGCATAAATATTGGGATGTTAACTTTCCACAGGAAAGTGAGTATCCGGGTGGCGATGTTGATGAGCAACCTTACATCGATGGTGTGCGTAAACATCTTCTGGAAGCCGTGCAGCATCGTTTAACTGCCGATGTACCAGTAGGCTGTTATTTGTCTGGCGGGATCGACTCCTGTGCCATTCTTGGTCTCTCTGCGGCATCAACACAAACTTCGGTGAAGGCCTTTACCATCGGGTTCGATTCAAGTGAATATGATGAAACCCCGATTGCTCAGGAGATGGCCGAGGCAACGGGCGCCGATCACCATATTATGCGGCTCAATGCCGATGATTTGTACGATCACTTTGTGAAAACCATCTGGCATACCGAGCGTACCATCTACAACACGCTGGGTGTTGCCAAATACCTGATGAGCCAGCAAGTCAATCAGGTCAATTATAAAGTGGTGTTGACGGGCGAAGGCTCTGACGAACTCTTTGCCGGTTATCCAGCGTTTCGTAAGGACATGTTCTTACATGGTCTGGATCACCTGCCCGATAGTGAGCGTAAAGCCTGGCAGGAGTTGCTGGAGAAGAACAACAAGCTGTTTAAAGGTGCGATGCTGGCCCGGGAGGAATATGTTAGTCCGGCCTTTAATACCAAGATGGGCTTTACCCCAAGCTGCGTGCAGCCCTGGTTGTCGGTTTCAAGTGTAGCGTTACCCCTGATAGCCAAGCATCGTCGCGCAGAAGTGGAAGAATATGATCCTGGTAAGGCCATTGCCGATACTCTTGATGAAGAGATGTTGAAAGGGCGTCATCCGTTGGATCGTGCCCAGTATGTATGGATAAAAACCATGCTGGAAGGGCAGATCCTGACCTGGGGTGGTGATCGGGTGGATATGGCCAACTCAATGGAAGCGCGGCCAGCGTTTCTTGATCATCATCTTGCCGAGTATGCGTTTACCGTGCCACCGCACCTGCGCATCAAAGGCAATAAAGAGAAGTATGTTTTACGTGAGGCGATGAAAGGGCTGCTGCCAGAAACACTGTATAAGCGTGAAAAGTTTGCGTTTATGGCACCACCAGCGCATACCGACCCCAAAAAATGGCGAGCGGTGGAGAAACTGGCGGAGCAGTTTTTAACCCAGGATGCGGTTGAAGAAGCCGGTCTGCTTGATTTTGAAGAGGTGCAGCGCACCTTCGAGAAACATGAGTCGGACGAAGTGAGTATTGATGAAAAAGTGCAGCTTGATGCGGTCATTAACCACATGCTGGGTGTACAAATTCTGCATCATCATTTTGTTAAGAGCGACGTACCAATGCTCGCCGCTCAACGTGCTCAGGAACTGGGTTGGCAGGCCTGATTTACTGACCTCCCGATCGAAGACACTGCAAATCGTGTTAGCGCACGATTTGCAGCAATAACTTGCCAATCTCAGTGTTATCCCGGTAACCGCGAAGTTTTTCCGCGTGCGGTCCCATTGCCATAATCGGTACATCGACGGCGGTGTGACCACTCGTTGTCCAACCGGTGCGGGTGACTTCACCAATGATAGCTGTCAGCGTTTTACCTACAAGTTTAGCCTGCTCGCCTGATGTTCCTGTTTCCAGTTCAAGTGCAGTTAATTGCTGCCAGTGAGCTTCGCTTAACGGTAGGTTAAGGCGCGGGGTTAAATACTCACGCCATTCACTTTGCGGACGGTCGAGAAGTTCGGGGACCATAACCTCCAGAGTCGCGCGGATGGCCATCACCCGCTCTGAATACCATTCGTACTCGCCGCCTTGTCCTAAGGTAAGGCCGCCGGTCGAGTGGTCAGCCGTAACTACGATTAAGGTATTTGGGTGGGCCTGCTGAAATTCTTTGACTACCTCCAGCGCTTGCGCAAAATCACCCATTTCGCCGATGACACAAGCGATGTCATTGGCATGTCCGCACCAATCGATTTTACTGCCTTCGATCATGAGTGAGAAAGGCTTGCCGCTTTGCTCCTGAGCGTCACCAAGTAACCGTAACGCATTGCGAGTCAGTTGTGCCAGACGTGGCTGATCGTCCAGCGCATAGGGCAGTGCGATGGGCGCAAATAAGCCAAGCACCGGCAGTTGCTCGGTAGCTTCGAGCTGTTGGTAATCCTCGACGACGGTTAAGCCCTGCTCTCTGAGTTCAGGTAACCAGTTTTTGTCGTCGCGGTTAAAGTAACTCATGCCACCGCCAAGCAACACATCAAAACTCCATTGATCGCCGTATTTGGTACTGGCCAGTGAATCAGCAATGGCGTTGTACATTTTGCGGGAAGGGTGGTGAGTAAAAAATGATGCTGGCGTGGCATGCGTTACCTGTGAGGTTGACACCGCACCGGTATGCCAGCCAAGTTCCCGTGCCTTCTCCATGACCGTTTGTTGCGGGTGCTTATCGGCATCGACACCGATAGCGCCATTATAGCTTTTTACCCCGGTCGATAGTGCCGTAGCGCTCGCTGCCGAATCCGTGACCCAGGTGCTGTCATCCGGATAGGTGGTTGCAGCACCGATGAGCATCTCATCGAACGGCGTGCTTGCCAGGGGTTGACCGCGCTCGCTCATGGCATAGCGGTAGGCAGAAATATATTCAAAGCCCATCCCATCGCCGATAAGAAAGATAATATTAGGTGGCGAGCTCTCAGCTTGTGCCGCGCTTGTGGTTGTGGTTTCCGGGGCGCCTTGCGTGCAAGCGCTCAATAACATGCCTATGCTGGCCATCAAAACGGTTTTGCGAAACACGGTATGAACTCTCCTACTTAAATTAGCAATTGCGATACCAAGCGTGAATATTATCACAGAGCAAGTGACAGCGGCATGACAAAAGGCAGATGCAAATTGTTTTGCGGTGAGCTCTTGAAAAGTTAAGGGCTGCCCCTATTTAAGAGATATCGGAGATGTCTCAGAGAGAGTCCCGATAACACTAAACATTGCTTCCAAAGGAGAATGATTATGGCAACAATTGATTTGTCACCACTTTACCGTAGTAGTATTGGTTTTGATCGTATGGCGCGTTTATTAGATTCCGCAATGCGCGCGGAAGGCAACGGCGCCGGCGGCTATCCTCCATACAATATTGAAGTAATCGGTGAAAACCGTTACGCCATTACCGTGGCGGTAGCAGGGTTCAGCGATAATGAGCTTAGTATTGAGGTCGAAAATGGCATCCTCAAGATCCAGGGCCGCAAAGAAGAGCAAGCTGAAGAACCTCAGTACCTGCATAAAGGAATTGGCTTCCGCAGCTTTGAGCGCAAATTCAACCTGGCGGACCACGTTGAAGTGAAAGGCGCCAAAATGGAAAATGGTTTGCTGACCATTGGCCTGGAGAAGATTATTCCAGAGGCCATGAAGCCGAGGAAAATTGAAATCGGCACGTCGCTGAACTTATTAGAAGACTCAGCAAAGTAAGCCAGTACAGATGAGCAAAAGGGCAGCCCGAGGACTGCCCTTTTTTGTGCGTTAATGCGATGTGGGGGAGATTAATCGCTGTCGCATTGCTGCTTGACTTCGCGCCATACCACAGGCTCCCAATATTCTTCACGAACGCTACTCAGGCGTTTTTCGCGAATGAAACGCGCCGCGATGTAGTAGGTGGTATCCGGTTCGACATTAAGCTCCAGCTGCTTGGGCTGATTGATACTGCGCGAGCGGCGCACCCAGGGGTCACTAATTAACTCATGCACTTCAATGCTGTGCTTGCCCGGTGATAATTTAAAGATAGGCTTGCGGGTCAGCACATTGTCACCATCGATACTGACAAAGTAGGCCGGGTATAAATCGCGGGCTTCAGGTGGAGTGACAAATACACTGACCCGACCGCAGTTGGCCTCATTGGCTTTATCCACGACCGTTTGCTCAACATCAACCTCTAATCGCCAGCCAGGAATGACGGTGGCTTTCACTCGTCCCGACAACGTTTCGGTCTGACCCTGACGTTGCACAGTGACTGCAAATGAATTGCCATGGTCTAAGGTTTCCAGGTAGCTCACAATGTCCTGTAACGACTGTTCTGCAAGTTGCTGACCGTCGACACTCAGAATACGATCGCCAACCTCAATACCCATCTCCTGAGCGACCGAGTCATCGCGTACGGACATTACCCGACCTGACGGGTTGAGTACTGCGCCCCAATCGAAGTAACTGCGGGTAGGTTCCTCCAGCGTCACTGACGTTGCTTTACCATCTGCTTTTGCCGCAGCAACCGCCGCTGCGCGGGCATGTTCGCGGGCATCTTGCTCTTGCGCTGAGCTGGTTGCGATACTGACCAATGCGAGCAGGGAAACTGCACTTAATTTAAAAAACTGCCGATTCATCATTATTAAATCTCCTGCGTCGTGAGCTGCTCACGCCGTTGCCATAAGGCGTTAATTTTTGCTTCATCTGCGCCCTGAATGTAGGCCTGCTGCAACTGCCGATCGATGGCGTCCAGACTGTAGTTACTGGCAAGTAACATCGGTGTATCGGACACTGGCACTGGCAACAGTTGCTGGGGCTGTACCACCCAGAACCAGGCAACTGCAGCTGCAGCAGCCAGAGGCGTCAGCCAAAGCGGCCAGCGACGTGGGCGGGGAGTCGTGCCGGACCGAGCCGTCTGGCGGGCACTAAGCTCTTGCCAGGTGACGGGACGAGCGGGTTCTGCGTAATGCTCAAGGCGTTGTTGCAGGGCTCGTTCAGCAGCGGTCAGTTCGGGCGCTTGCTTGTCAGCTTTCATTGTTGACTCCTCTCACGTAATTTCTTTAAAGCGCGATGATAACGTTGACGAATAGTGGCAGCGTTTACCGCGAACAATTCAGCCAACTCATCATGGCTATAGCCTTCAACTAAATACAACCAGACCAGCTGGTGCTCATGTTCATCAAGAGCCGCAAGCAGATGCTCAATGCTGTCGAGTTGTTGTAGCCAGTCACTTTGACTGTGCCAGTCCTGAGCATCAAGGCTGTCTTGGTCATGTTCTGCAACGGACAGATGTTGTGGCTTGCGAAAATGTGACAGTGCTGTGTTCACTGTTAATTGCTTCAGCCAGCCTCCCAGAGCACTGGTATCGCGCAGTTGCGACAGTTTAGCGAAGGTTTGGATGAATACATCCTGAGTGAGATCACGGGCTAGCTCTGAATCCCGGCACATGCCGGTCAGTAAGCGCTGCACAGCACTTTGATAGGTTTCAAAGATCACCCGCTGACAATCACGCCGGCCGCGTTGCGCGCCTTTGAGCGTGCCTGTTGGGATTGCTTGAGCGAAACCTGTATTAGCCATGTGCGTCCTGTTGCAACTTATCTGCCTTATAAGATGCAACAGGTACCATGGATGTGACAAGTCCGCTGATTAAAATTGAATATCGGCAACAATGGGGTCGTGATCCGATGAGCGGTAAGGCGTTGGTGCATACCAGTCAGGATTTTGGGAATAGCCTTGGTAACTAAGCGCGGGCGGCTCATCGGCATTAATCAGCCAATGGTGTTGCTGCAAGACACGACCATGCAGCGCGGCTGAAACTAACAAATGGTCGAGGCTACCGGCCTGGGCATCGTAAACATAAGAATAACCCAATGGTTCGAAGTGTTCGGCGCGGTTATGAAAACCGGCCTGACTCATCAGGGTCATCGGATCTTCTTTTGCATAGGCATTAAAATCGCCGAGTAAAATCTGCGCCGGGGTACTGGCCAAGATCGGTTGGCTTTGCATGAACTCGACCAATAACTCGGCGGACTGCACCCGGGCTGCATTCCAGCAGGCCTGCCCATCGTGTTGATTGGCATTGGGATCAGTTTCATCGCGCGGGCAGGAACCTTTCGATTTGAAGTGATTGACGGCAACCACGAAAGCTTCCTCAGTACCTTTGGGCTGCATGCGCTGGATCAGCGGGTAACGACTGCGGTTACTGAACGGGCCCTCGGTAATCGTCATGGTCTCGCCCAGCAGATCGACACGGTCAGTTCTGTAGATCAGCCCGTTGGTAATGGAAGCGCCACCAAACTGACCATCTGCCGCGTGAACGAACTGCCAGGGCGCGCCGGTGGCAGCGGCAAGCTGCCGGGTAAGTCTGACGATGGCGCTGTGTGACGCATAACCATCATTTTCAATTTCCATTAATCCCACCACATCGGCATCAAGCGCAGCCAGCGCGGCAATGATTTTGGCTTCCTGTCGCGCAAAGTCTGCGGCGGTGGGGGCCCCGCGCTCGGTGGGGAACTCGTGTGTGGCGCCGTCACCGTTGAAGTAATTTAAAACGTTAAAGGTTGCGATACGCAACACACTGCGGTCGTCATTACGTGGCGGCGCCGCAGGACGGGGATTGCTGGCCACGAAGTTAAGCTCCGTCGTGGGCTGAATTCGGTAGCTACCATTAAACTCACTGAGAATGCCGGTGACACTGCTGACCGTATCGCCGCTGCGCAAGGTGTTGCTGGCGTTAAGTTGCGGGCTTGGGTAAGGAATCTCGGTGGCAGCTGGCGCCTGATTATCGTCAATCACTAAGCGCTTTAATTCATTTGCCTGAGCGTATGCCCGCGCGGCCGGACCCGGCTCGACCCTTTGTGTCGGTGTGTAGAGCCGCTCAGAGGCCACATCAAAACTGCCGTGGCGACCTAACAAATAGGTGCCATTGACCACCAGTGCCTGTGGCAGACTGACGAAACGGCCTTCGAGTTGTTCCAGTTCAGCTTTGGTCGTCACTGGCAGACGTAACGCATAAGGTTGCGGTAACTCAGCCTTGCCACAGAGCTGCAGCTGACTGACCTCATCCAGCTGCGTTAGTTGTTGATGTTCCCGCACGATTCCTGTTACTGCGACGCGGTCGCCGATTTCCACCCGCGGCGTCTCAGTTTGCACGAACAGCGCTGCGGCTTGTCCGTCAGCGTGCTGCTCGATAAAGAAGCCACCCAGCTGTCCGGACTGTTGCCAGCTCGCGGTGACGGTACCGGTGACGACCACCTGCTGATCGGCCAGAGGAGAAACAGGGCCAGAGCCTTGCACCGTGGCCAGACTGGTGCTGGCCTCGCACTGCGGTGCGTTGGCGGTGCCAGTGGGACTGTCCGGTGGTGGTGCAGAACAGGCGGTTAAACCTAGTGCAAAAAATACGGCCAAGGGCCAGAGTCGGTTAGTCATTTTGGCTAAAGTGGTGTTTTGCATAGGTTCCTACTTCTAAAACGTCGGCAGCATCAAGGCGTTCGGCATCCATCATGGCAGCAATGCGCTGCATGGCGGCGAGCAGCTGGGATTGTTCCCAATCCGCGAGGCCCTGAAATTTATTGATAAAGTCTTCTTGTAGCGGGCGCGGTGCGGCTTTAAGACGCTCGGCCCCTTGCCTGGTCAGTGATAACACCACGCGGCGTCGATCCTGAGTACTGCGCTCACGGTGAATCAATTCACGGTGCTCAAGACGGTCGATAACGTTACTGACGGTAGCGGGGCTGAGGGTTATATTTTGCGCCACCGCACTGGCGGTAATGCCTGCCGGAGCAGCAGCAACCTCACGTAAGATCAGTAACTGCGGAGCGGTCAAGCCAGTAAGTTTATGGAGTTGTTTGGAATAAAGATCGGTCGCGCGAATCACCTTACGCAAGGCAAGCAGCAACTCGTCATATTTTTCCATGTTAGCGTTCCTTCTAGCCTTAATCTTTTCCCTGCTTTTAACCCTGACCTGTCAGCAACTCAATAGCGACGTGCGGAGAGGTCGGTGCGCCGAATTTGCACCACAAGTCCGAGTTTAGGATGGTCAAAATAGTGCGTTTCGTGGCTAATGACCCGGCGTAACTGGTCCAGCTTAAAGCTACGCAAAAACTGACTGGTGCCTTCATCCTGCACCATCTGTTCAGCCTGCTCATCAAGTGCAGCGGGTTGCCAGCGGACCAGGTGCGGTTCCCGCAGCTCCAGATCGCTGTCGATATGCAGGTAATTACCCACCAGATAAACATGCACAGTGCCGTCGAGCTCCCACACGGGTTCGGGTTGCTCCGGGCGCTCAACGCGTTGCTTTGGAAGCGGCTGATCTGTGGCACGGGCAGTGAACTGTAAGCCGCCTTCCTGTTGCAGTTGCAGCAGTTGTTGCAAGCGTTCTGTTAAGCTTTGCTGCGCGCTTTCCTGCGCTGCTTCAGCTTGGGTAAACTCATCTTGTTCAGACGCATAGGGGTAACCACTTGGTGCAAAAGTCGCACCATAGTTTTTGCCGCCAAAGAGTCTTACCCGATAGTCCTGTTGCAGGCTGAAAACAGGCTGATACCAGCTCATATGTAAGAGTGGCTCGCCCACGCCGCGGCGAATAATTTGTTGCCGCATTTCGTTGAGTTCCAACTGCTGTGCTGGTGCAAGATAAGGACCGGTCGCCTGTTGTACCGGCCCGCCGGGCCCATCAATCACTTGTGCCGGAAGCTGCGCGAGTTGGGCAAGAGCTTGCTGCGGCGCAGGCCAGTTCATCGGCAGCCAGGGGTTCGCTTCCCAGGGTCTGCGGCACCAGATCGAGTCTTGCGACAGCGTGGGAATGACGGTGGGCAGGTTACAGGCCGGTAAATCCATTAATGCAGCACGAATATCGGGCGCGAAATAGCGTGGCAGCGGATCAAACTGACTTGCTGCGGGAGTGGCTGGTCCGGTCCAGGCAAAAGACTCTGCGACGGCTTCACTGGCGCTGTGTTTAAACACCAGAACTTCAATCTCAAACCAGCGCCATGTATCCCGCTCAGCCTGCGCAATAGCAGTCTGTCCGCCGAGTACGGCTGCGAGCAGCACGACACTTTTGCTTAACCGAATGAGGCGCTGCCGGAGCGTTGCTGTTGGCATTTCCATATCCTTACCGCTGCATGTGTTCTGCAAAATCTGTTAACAGCGACTCTACCAGTTTAAGCCGCGCTTGAGTATCTTCTATTTTACCAAGAATACGTAAACGTGCAGGCCCTTCGAGCTTGTAATCCTGCGGCGCAGTCTGGATCAACTCAATCAGGTAGTCAGGGCTGACTTTGGTCTCGGCGCCAAATTCGATGCTGATGCCGAGCGGTCCGCCATCAATTTTTCGAATGCCAAGTTTACCGGCATAATTACGCAATTCAGTAATGCGGATTAAATTTTTGGCGGCATCAGGCAACAACCCGAAGCGGTCGATCATCTCCACCTGTAAAGCACGTAAGTCGTCGGCAGATTCCGCGCTGGCGATGCGTTTGTACATACTCAAACGCAGCGTAACATCGGCAATATAATGCTCGGGAAGCAACGCGGGAACGCGCAAATCGACTTCGCTTTGTGCCTGCAGCAGGGTATCCAGAGCGGGTTCCTTGCCATCGCGCAGTGCTTGAACCGCTTGTTCCAGCATTTCCATGTACAGGGTGAAACCAATGGATTCGATTTGACCGCTTTGATCATCACCCAGGAGCTCACCGGCGCCACGGATTTCAAGATCATGGGTGGCCAGCATGAAGCCGGCGCCCAGATCTTCAAGTTGCGAAATGGCTTCGAGACGCTTTAAGGCGTCTTTGGTCATGCGCTTCGGATGTGGCGTCAGCAAATAAGCATAGGCCTGATGGTGAGATCGACCGACCCGGCCACGCAACTGGTGCATTTGTGCCAGGCCCAGATGATCAGCGCGATCCATGATAATGGTATTTGCTGTGGGAACATCGATGCCGGTCTCAATGATCGTCGTGCAGACCAGCACGTTATAGCGCTGATGGTAAAAGTCAGACATGATGCGTTCGAGCTCGCGCTCGCGCATTTGCCCATGGGCGATCGTCACCCGCGCTTCGGGAACCAGTTCAACCAGGTCACGCGCGGTCTTCTCTATCGTATCGACATTATTGTGCAAAAAGTACACCTGGCCGCCACGGAGAATTTCGCGCAATACCGCCTCACGAATGGTCGGAGCGTCGTATTCGCGCACAAAGGTTTTCACCGCGAGGCGTTTCGCCGGTGGCGTGGCGATGATGGACAGATCACGGACGCCGTTCATGGCCATATTCAAGGTACGCGGAATTGGTGTCGCGGTCAGTGTCAGGATATCCACGTCAGCGCGTAAGCGTTTGATCGCTTCTTTTTGGCGGACGCCGAAGCGATGCTCTTCGTCGACAATAAGCAAACCAAGATCGCGGAATTTAATACTCCCCTGCAGAAGCTTGTGGGTACCGATAACGATATCTACTTTGCCGGCCTCAGTGTCGGCAAGGATTTGCTGGGTCTGCTTGGCTGTTTTAAAACGCGACAGTACTTCAATCCTGACCGGCCAGTCCGCAAATCTGTCTTTAAAGTTCTCAAAGTGCTGCTGCGCCAGCAGCGTGGTCGGTACCAGAACCGCGACCTGCTTGCCATCATTAACGGCGACAAAAGCCGCCCGCATGGCCACTTCAGTCTTACCAAAGCCGACGTCGCCACAGACCAGCCGATCCATTGCCCGGTCAGACTGCATATCCGTGAGCACCGCCGCGATTGCTTGTTGCTGGTCGTCGGTTTCTTCAAACGGGAAACTGGTCGCGAAACGCTGGTAGTCAGTTTGCTCCATGCGGTAGTGATAGCCTGGTTTCGCTTCGCGACGGGCATAAACATCCAGCAGTTCCGCGGCGACATCGCGGATCTTTTCGGCGGCTTTGCGTTTGGCTTTTTCCCAGGTGTCATTGCCGAGCTTGTGCAGCGGTGCGCTGGCTTCTTCACCGCCACTGTAGCGCGAGAGCACATGCAAAGATGCAACGGGAACGTAGAGTTTACTGTTGCTGGCGTATTCGATGGTGACAAATTCGGTGGTCATGCCACCGGTTTCAATGGTCTGCAGCCCCTGATAACGGCCCACGCCATGATCGATATGAACCAGCGGCTGACCGACGCGCAGCTCCGCCAGATTGCGCACCATTTGTTCACTGGTCACTGTCGCTTTTTGATCACGACGGCGCCGCTGAGCGATACGATTACCGAGCAATTCTGTTTCGGTAATCACTGCCACTTTGGCGTCGTCAAGCACGAACGAATGAACTAACGGGCCAACCGTAATAGCGGTGATGGCATCATGCGCATGGATGTCCGACAAGTGCGCAAGTTCGTTCAATTCAAGCTGCAATGGTGCCAGTAATTCCCGCAAAGATTCGCGGCGTCCTGCGGTTTCCGCTACAAACACTACTTTGAAATCGGCTTGATGCAATTCGGCTAATTTTTTACGTAGCGCCTGCAGCGGATCCTTCAGCTGGTGATTTAACGCCACTTCACCGATGGTGGTGGTCGCGAAGTCCTGCCGGCCGGGCTGCGGTTTATCATCGGGCACAAAAGCGCGGATCCGCGGCAATTGTTTAAAGCGTTGATGCACCTGATCGACCGGCATGAACAATTGCTGCGGCGGAATTAACGGCCGCAGACGGTCGTAGCGGCGCTGTTCGTAGCGCTGATTGATATCGTGCCAGAGGTGATCAAGGCTTCCTTGTAGATCGCCAAAGGTGACCAACAGCGTATCGTCAGGTAAATAGTCAAAGAGTGTCGCTGTGCTATCGAAAAATAGCGGCAGGTAATACTCTACGCCACCGGGGAACTGGTTTTGCGACACTTGGTAGTAGATGGAATCGCGTTCGTTGGAGGCGTCGAATAACTCCCGGTAACGCGCCCGAAAGCCTTCAATCGCTGTGGGCGTGGTCGGAAACTCATGGGCGGGCAACAAATCGATGGCTTCAACCTCGCCAGCGGATAACTGAGAGTCGGGGTCGAAGGTGCGAATTGAATCAATTTCGTCATCAAAAAAATCGATCCGATAAGGAGCAACGCTGCCCATCGGGAACAGATCGAGTAACGAGCCGCGAGCACAAAATTCGCCATGTTCCATTACCTGATTCACATGCCGGTAACCGGCCCGTTCCAGACGCTGACGCAAGCGATGCCCATCCAGCTGTTGCCCTTTAGCCACTTGTAGCGCTTGGCCACTGACATAATCGGTTGGAGCAATCCGGTGCAACAGGGTGTTTAGGGATACGATTAAAGCCCCGTCATGCATTTCAGGTAGTTTCGCTAACACACTTAAGCGTTCGGAAATAATATCCTGATGCGGCGAAAAACTATCGTAGGGCAGGGTTTCCCAGTCCGGGAAGACCAGTACCTGATCGCCTTTCTTACTGAGATAGCTTATTTCATGTTCCAGCCGATGGGCCTGTGGAGCATCTGGTGTGACGATAAGGATCGGTTTGTCATGCTGGTCGATCAATTGCGCCAAAGCGTAGGCAATACTGCTGCCTGCCAAGCCTTGCCAGGTGATGTCAGTAAGCGCCGAAGGTGGTCTTGGTGGGGTTAGGATCGATGCCTTGCTCATGGGTCCTGCTTCGTTAACTTCTCAAGTAGCTGAAAGTATACCTGAAACTCTCACTTGGATCAGTGCGCAGATTTCATTATGCTTGCAGCGCAACCCTGCACTCAGGCAGGGCCGACTGACAGCAGAGACGCATCGCACTATTATGTTTCAACCCTTATCGCTTTTTTTAGGATTGCGCTACACCCGCGCGCGCCACGGCCAGGGCTTTACTCGCTTTATTCAGCGAGTCTCTCTGGTGGGCTTGATTTTAGGTGTGGCGGCATTGATTCTGGTGGGGTCGGTGATGAACGGCTTTGAAGCCGAATTAAAAAATCGAATTTTAAGTGTGGTGCCGCAACTGGAAGTCACTAACGAGGATAGTCAGCAGGACACGCTTGCGGACTGGCAAGAACTGATTGAAGGTCTGCCAGAGTTCGCCGGACAGCGGGCGGTGGTGCCGGAAGTGACCACCGCTGGTTTAGTGCAGGGCAAGCAACAGCTGCATGCCGTGTCCGTTCAAGGTGTGTTTCCACAACATGCAGACAGCACGATTCAACTGCAGCCTTTGCGGGAACATTTGAGTGCCGGGCAGCTCGACCTTAGTGAAGGCAGTTACCATGTCATACTTGGCTACAGTCTGGCACAACAGTTGAACGTCTGGCCCGGTGAGCAGGTGCGTCTGGTCGCTGCCGGTGGCGGCATCTATACGCCCCTCGGCTTAGTACCGGCGCAGCGACTGGTTACGGTGGCAGGTGTGGTACGCATGCAGTCCGAAGCGGATCAGCACCTGGTGGTGATGAATGGCGCAGATCTCGCACGATTATTGCGGATGGCAAAGGATCGGGTAACTGGGGTACGCTATTATTTTGCTGACCCGTTTCAGGCACTTCCTGCAGCTGAGCAGCTGCAGCGGCAGGTTGCAGCACCCTTGCAGGTGAAAAGCTGGCGCGAAAATTACGGCCATTTGTTTGACGCGGTGAGCATGGAAAAACGCATGATTAACCTTATGCTAGGGCTCATCATCGCGGTGGCAGCTTTTAATATTGTTTCGTCGTTAATGATGGTGGTGCAGGATAAGCGCAGTGACATCGCAATTCTTAATACCATGGGCTTAGCACCACATAAACTGCGACGCATGATCATCATGCAGGGATTAACTACAGGTGTTATCGGCAGCTCACTGGGACTGGCATCAGGGTTACTTATCAGCGCCTATGTCAATGAGATTTTACGGGCGTTTGGGGTCGATCTGAGTTTTGCCGGGCCGGCCGGTTTGCCGGTGGTGATTGACGCCTGGCAAGTGAGCGCCACCGTCATCGCGGCATTATCACTCACTTTTTTAGCGACCTTGTTCCCGGCGTGGCAAGCCAGCCGCGTTCTGCCAGCCCACGCACTTCGATATGAGTAAGGACCTATGACAACAGAGTTATTAGCTTGTGAACAGGTAGGTAAATGTTATTGGGACGGTAATCACGATCTCGATGTGCTGCAGGGCGTAAATTTTTCCGTCAACGATGGCGAGCTGCTGGCGATCGTAGGCAGCTCCGGCTCGGGTAAAAGTACTTTATTGCATTGCATGGGGGGGCTGGACACCCCAAGCACCGGCAGAATTTTGTTCCGTGGCAACGACATCGCTAAATGGTCGCCACGCAAACTGGCTGAATGGCGTAATCAACAGCTGGGTTTTATTTATCAGTTCCATCATCTGTTACCCGAGTTCACGGCGCTGGAGAATATTGCCATGCCGCTGTTGATTCAGGGTCAAAGCGCGAAGCAAGCCCGCCTGCGCGCCACCGAGTTGTTGCAACGGGTAGGCCTGGCGCAACGCGGTGAACATCGGCCCGCCGAGCTTTCAGGCGGTGAACGCCAACGGGTCGCTATTGCCAGAGCATTAGCCAACCAACCGGCACTGGTACTCGCCGATGAACCTACAGGTAATCTTGATGATGACACCGCGCAGCAAGTGATGGCATTGATGCATGAGCTGAATCAGGAATTAGCAACAGCCTTTGTGATTGTTACTCATGACCTGAAGCTGGCGCAGAGTCTGCCGGCACAGGTGCGTCTGCAGCATGGTAAAATTGTGGCCTCGCTGGGCGAGGCCTCGCAATGATGCGTTCCTGGGCACTCGCCTGGCAATTGGCACGGCGATTCCGGCGTGGCCGTGAACGCAGTGGCTTCTTGTCTTTTATTTCGGCGTCTTCAACCATTGGTATTGCGCTGGGTTGCACCGTCTTCATTGCCGGACTCAGTGTCATGAATGGTTTTGCGGACGTGCTGGAAGAGCGCTTTTTAAAACTGGTGCCACATATCCAGTTCACTGCAGTTGAAGGTGCGCTGCAGTATCCCGAAACCATTTTCCAGTTAGCTGAGCAGCATCCCGAAGTGGTTGCCGCGCGCCCGGTCATTCGTACCCAGGGATTGGTGCAAAAAGGTCGTGAGTTTGTTGGGGTACAGGTGACCGGACTGGATCCGTCAGCGCCGCACGCCATCAGTGAGTATATGAGCGCAAGCAGCTGGCAAGCTTTGCATGAGCCGGGTGCCATGGTGCTGGGTGCAGACCTGGCGGCTAAGCTCAACCTGACAGTGGGCGATAAATTCACTCTGGTTGTGGCCTCAGAGCGTGGCTTCCAGGCGCCCAAACGGCAAGCACTTACCCTTGCCGGAACCTTCAGATTCGGTGGTCAGGTGGATCACCAACTCGGCTATGTGAGCCTTGCAACCGCGCGGCAGTTGGTAGGAATGGAGCAGGGGATTACGGGCGTTGAGCTGGAACTCAGTGCGTTATTTGCCGCCGAACGCGTGGCCAATGAAATTGGTTACCAGTTACAGGATTATGTCTTCCTGGAACATTGGATGCGAGCGCAGGGGCATTTGTACCGTGACATCCAGATGGTGCGTACTGTGATGTATCTGGTGCTGGTGCTGGTGTTGGCGGTCGCGTGTTTTAATATTGTCTCGACGCTGGTGATGACGGTTCAGGAAAAACGGCGGCACATTGGTATCTTGCGCACCATGGGTATGCGCGCCGGTGGTCTGGTGAAGATTTTTGTATTACAGGGCCTGCAAAACGGTATGTTGGGAATTGCTGTGGGTGTTGTTGCCGGCAGTTTGTTAAGTCTTAACTTACCGGCTCTGCTCACCCTGCTGGAGTCCTTTACGGGCAGCTCGCTGCTGGCAAGCGATGTTTATTTCGTTGATCGCATTCCGGTGCGTTTACAGGCCATGGACATCTTGTGGGTGGCCACAGTCGCACTGCTGTTAAGTTTGTTGGCGACTCTCTATCCGGCCTGGCAGGCCACGCGTATTTCGGTGGTCAAAGCGATTAGCGCTTAATCCTGTGGGCACGAGCGCGCCAGGCACTGACCACAGACTGGCGCCAGAGTAGACGGATCACGAAATAACCAAGGATACTGGTCAGAGTGCCGAGCACCAGACAGCCAAGCAAAAATGCCGGCCCTATCGTGGTGATGCTATGGCCGAGCCACTCCCAGGAGAGTTCAAAGTTAAAGGGCTGTGCTGGTGCACCAATCAGCCAGGTACCGACAAGATAAGAGAAGTAGAATAACGGTGGCATAGTAATAGGGTTGGAAACCCAGACTAAAGCGATGGAAAGCGGCAAGTTCACCCGAAATGGAATGGCAGCAGCCGCCGCGAGTACCATCTGAAACGGCACCGGAATAAAAGCACAGAATAAGCCGATAGCGAATGCCCCTGAAGCCGATCGGCGATTCAGGTGCCAAAGGTTCGCATCGTGCAGTAATTTACCAAACACTTTAAGACTGCGACTGTTTCTGATCGCATCATGATCGGGCATGATACGCTGAAAAAACTTTCTCGGCATGCTTACCAACTCGTCACTCTAGCTTATAGGTACAACGTCCATGGACCGGTGGTTGTGCGCATTTCTTCTGGGCTACGCGCTGAGCTTTTTCTTCTCAGCTGGCGCCGATGTCTGGCTCTATTTGCCTGGCGCGGGGTTAGCTTTATGCTGTTTTCTGTTGAGCTATTTTCAACATATTCGGACCCATCTCATAGGCTGCGTATTGTGCGGTATTCTATGGGGCACTGGCAACGCCTATTTCGTCCAGCGCACACTTATAAGTGACCAATGGACACAAACGACGATGACCACCGTTATGCAGGTCACCTCGGTGAGTCATCACCACCCCGGATTATGGCGCATAACCGGGGTTCTTACCAAACTTGACGAACAAAGTCTGTTATCCCGGCCCATCGCGCGGCTGCAATGGTATCAAGCCCACGCGCAAGCACCACAGCGGCTGCCCCGCCAGGGTGAGACCTGGCAGTTCAGCGTACGACTACGTCACCCGCAGGGAACCCGTAACGAAGGCGGGATGCGCTATCACCGTTATTTACTAGGTCAGGGCGTTAATGCTTTGGGTTCCATCCGTAGTGGGCAGTATTTGTCCGGTGCGGTGAGCTGGCGACAAAATCTGGTCAGCGCGGTGGAAGCCGCGCTGGGCAAAGTTGAACTCAAAGGGCCGTTGCTGGCGTTGTTGGTGGGAGAACGTTACCAGATGTCTGATGCGGACTGGACCCTGGTACAGCGCACCGGGCTGGCACACTTGATTGCCATTTCCGGTTTACATCTGTCGCTGGTGGCAGGTTTTGCTCTGGCACTTACCTGGCATGCTTTTGGGCTGCTGGTGCGGCGCCGAAGTCGGCGTGATCAGCTCAACCTATGGGCGTATACGCCTTGGCTGGCGCTGGTCTTGGCAATGGCCTATGCAGCTTTGTCTGGTTTTGCAATTACCACGTTGCGCGCTGCACTGATGCTTGGCGTCGTGGTTCTGCACAAACAACTGGGTTGGCGTGTCAGCGCACCGCGTATTTTATTGCGTGCGGTAGTGGTGGTGATCCTGGTGGAACCGCTGGCGCCTTTGACCACAGGGTTTTGGCTTTCGGTGATGGCTGTCGCTGCGATTGTTTTTATGAACTGGCGCTGGCAAAGGTATCAGGGGCGCTGGAGCAGATTTCGTGAGTGGTGGCGCTTTGAGTGGTTGATAACAATTTTGTTCTGGCCGCTCATGGCGCTTTGGTTTGGTGGGGTTTCACTCGCCGCTGCGCTGATTAATATCCTGGTGGTACCGCTGGTCAGTTTCTGGGTACTGCCTGTTGGCCTGCTCGGGGTGATGGCGGCCGGTCTCGGAGCGCTGGCAGCTGCGGAACAGCTGTTCGTGTTGGCGGCCTGGCCGCTACAGCAACTCTGGCCGCAGCTCGGTTGGCTGGCAGAACAGCCATGGCAATGGTTATCGGCTGCTGACTTGCCCGCCTGGTCCTGGTTGTTGAGTTTCACCCTGATCCTACTATTGCCAATACGCTGGCTGCAACGGGGCGTGGCAGTGGCGGTGCTGGTGATGTGCCAGTTGGTGTACGAAGCCATCCCTGAACGTCGTCAGTTGTTTCTGCATGTTCTTGATGTCGGCCAGGGCAGTGCTTTGGTGTTGCAACGGCAGCAGCAGGCGTTACTCATCGATACCGGCGCCAGCTGGGATGGCTCGGTTGCTATGGCGGAACGGGTCATTATGCCGTTTCTTGAGAGCAAACGGTTGCGCCCTGAGCTGGCCTTTATTACCCATACGGATCGTGATCACCAAGGCGGTTACACCGCGTTGCAGCAGCGTTTTCCTGCAGTTCGCTGGCTCGGTGGTGCCAGTACCACACCGTGCGTTGCCGGACAAAGTGGCAGCTGGCGTGAGGTACAGTGGCAGGTGCTGCATCCCACGCAGGAGTCGGGCATTGGTAACCAAAGTAATAACAGCTCCTGTGTCGTGCTACTGCAGTTTGATAATGTACGGATTTTGGTCACCGGCGATATCGAAAAAACAGCGGAGCGCCAGTTGCTGGCGCGGCTGGCACCGGTCAGCGCGGAAATTCTGGTGGTGCCCCATCATGGCAGTAAAAGCTCCTCGGAAGACTACTTTATCCGTCATGTGCAACCTTCACTGGCGTTAGTGAGCCGGGGGCGCAATAACCCTTACGGACAGGCCCATCCGGAGGTGGTCGCGCGCTATGCCGGACACCGCATCACTATGCTCGACACTGCCCGCGGTGGGCAAATCACCTTATGGACCGATGGCCGGCGTTGGCAAGCCTGGCAGCCACTGGCGCAGCACTTTGGCAGCTGGTTTGATGTCGACCCTCATGACCCGTCAGCGCGCTGAATTCGCAGAAACTAGCCAGTGGGCCGGGAAAACGGTTAGAATGATGTCATTATTTGCTATTAGAAACCGATGCATGAATGCAGAGACTGTAAAACAAAAGACATTTCGCCGCCTGATGGGCTACATCAAACCCTATCGCGCTGCCTTTTTGTTCTCGATAGTGGGGATGCTCGGCTACGCAGCCGTTGATACCTTCTTCTTTTCTCAGATTGAAACTCTGATTGATGACGGCCTTACCAGCAGTAATCCAAAGATACTGTTGTACGGTGCGATTTTTGTTCCTGTGATCTTCATCTTGCGTGGCCTGTTTAACTTTATTTCGACCTACTTCCTGAATTGGGTCGGTTTTCGTGTGGTGACGACACTGCGACAGCAGTTATTTGATCACATGATGAAACTTCCCGTTTCCTTTCACGATCGGCATTCAACCGGCGATTTAATTTCTAAAATTACCTACACCACGCAGCAGGTTGCAGAAGCAAGTAGCAGGGCAGTGCTGATCCTGATCCGTGAAGGTGCCTTTGTTATCGGTCTGTTGTCATTGATGTTTTACCATAGCTGGCAGCTGTCACTGGTATTTTTGATTGTTGGCCCCTTAATTGCCAAGATCGTGGCGGTCGTATCAAAGCGCTTTCGCAAAGTATCGACGCGTATTCAGACCGCGATGGGTGATGTCACCACCACGGCTGAGCAGATGATTAATGGCCATAAAGTCGTGGTCATGTACGAAGGACAAAAGCGTGAATCAAAGCGCTTCTCAACCATTAATAACATCACCCGCAACCAGAACATGAAGTTGATTAATGCGCAAAGCCTGAGCACCTCTCTGATTCAGCTGATTGCATCCTTTAGTTTGTCGATGGTACTGGTGCTGGCTAGCTTTCCGGATATGCTGGCGCAACTGTCCGCGGGTGCCTTCACGACGTTGCTGACGGCCATGATCATGCTGCTGCGTCCGTTGAAACAGCTCACTACTGTTAACAGTGACTTTCAGCGTGGTATCGCCGCGGCACAAAGTATTTTCAGTGTGCTGGATGAGAATGCCGAAGCAGATACGGGTAAGCGGAATATCGAACGTACCCGCGGTGATATTAAATTTGAGCACGTCAATTTCACTTATAATGAGACTGAAAGCCCGGCACTGGCTGATGTAAGTTTCCATGTCGAGCCAGGTAAGACGTTGGCACTTGTGGGACGCTCGGGCAGCGGCAAATCGACCATCTCAAATTTGCTGACACGGTTTTATACCCCGCAAGAGGGTCTTATCAAACTTGATGATGTCGATATTTATGACTATCGGCTGAAATCTTTACGCCGCCAGTTTGCGCTGGTGTCACAGCATGTGACCTTGTTTAATGACAGTATTGCCAACAATATTGCCTACGGTGCACAAGGTAAGCCAAGCCCTGAGGCTGTTCGGCGTGCTGCCGAACAAGCTTACGTGACGGAGTTCACCGACAATATGCCCAATGGCCTGGATACTACCGTGGGCGAGAACGGCGTGATGTTATCCGGCGGTCAGCGTCAGCGTATTGCTATCGCAAGGGCACTACTGCGCGATGCGCCTATCCTGATCCTGGATGAGGCGACCTCAGCCCTGGATACAGAATCTGAACGTCATATCCAAAGTGCTCTGCAGGCATTGCAGCAGAATCGTACTTCCATTGTTATCGCACACCGCTTATCGACCATTGAAAAAGCCGATGAAATCCTGGTGCTGGAAGATGGCGCCGTGATTGAGCGCGGCAGTCATCAGGAATTACTGGAGCGCGAGGGCGCCTACTATCAGCTGTACAGTCTGCAGTTCAGTGGTGAGCTCGGCTAATGGCGTTAGAGCGCGCGTGGTACAACACTAAAGTTGCCCCTTACCTTTGGCTGTTACTGCCGCTGCATGCGCTGTTTGTCGTGCTCAGTACCTTGCGGCGCTGGCGTTACCGGTTGATACCGGCAAAGGCATTGCCGGTGCCGGTCATCGTGGTCGGCAATATCAGTGTCGGCGGCACCGGTAAAACTCCCGTCACGCTGGCGCTGGTGGAGCACCTGAAAGCGCGTGGCGAGCAGCCCGCTATTATTTCTCGTGGCTATGGCGGCAAAGGCCCGTTTCCGCTGACAGTGTCAGCAAGTAGCGCTGCTGCTGCTTGTGGCGATGAACCGTTATTGCTCGCTCAGCGTGCGAAGGTTCCGGTGGTGGTCGCCCCGGACCGCCGCGCAGCCGCCATGCAGGCGTTGCGCGATGCGCCCGGAACGACGGTGCTTATCAGTGACGATGGGCTGCAACATTACGCCTTGCCACGCCAGTTTGAAATTGCTGTTATTGACGGTCGGCGTGGACTGGGAAATGGCTGGCGCTTACCTATCGGACCCTTGCGTGAACCAACGCGACGCTTAGGCGACGTCGACGCGGTGATCATTAACGGTGATCTCGCCGAATCCCCCAGCCTGGCCGATCAGTTGCGAGCGCTGAATCACTGTTACAGTATGAGCTTACAGCCATCACACTGGCGCCGGGTCAGCGATGATGATGAGGTGACTGCGTTGCCGCAGGGGAGCACCCTGGCACTGGCCGGGATTGGTCACCCGCAACGGTTTTTTGATACCGTCCGTGCGCTCGAGTCGCGCGAATTTGCGACGCGCAGCTACGCCGACCATCAGTCCTTCGATGCTCATGATGCTGAGCAACTGAAAAGTTATGATGTCCTGCTGATGACCGAAAAAGACGCGATGAAATGGCGTGGTATTGCGCATCAGGATTGCTATTATTTACCGGTTACAGCAGATTTGCCGGAAACCTTCTGGCGACACCTTGACGCAACCTTAAAGAGATTTAAACATGGCGCTTGATGAACGGACCTTAGCTTTACTTGTCTGCCCTGTTTGCAAAGGGCGGTTGGTTTGGTTAGCGCAGAGTAAAGAGCTTGTTTGCCGGGGCGATCGTATGGCTTTTCCGGTACGTGACGAGATCCCCATACTTATGACCAGTGCCGCGCGAACATTGAGCACACAGGATTTGGAGCAGATGCCGAAATGAGCTTTACGGTGATTATACCGGCGCGTTATGCGTCAACACGTTTACCTGGCAAGCCACTGGCCATGATTGGTGGCAAATCGATGATTCAGCGCGTGTACGAGCGTGCTGCTGCAGCGGGCGCTGCCGAGGTGATTGTAGCAACCGACGATCAGCGTATTGTTGATGCTGTCGAAGACTTCGGTGGGCGGGCGATGTTGACCGCTAACCACCATCAGTCGGGCACGGAACGAATTGCTGAAGTCATTGATTACCTGGCGATTGCCGATGACCATGTGGTGGTGAATGTGCAGGGCGATGAGCCCTTTATTCCCCCGGAAATTATTCGTCAGGTAGCGGATAATCTAATGAATCAGCGGGCCGCGCACATGGCCACACTGGCGGTGCCGATCCATAATCTGGAGGAAGTACTGAATCCAAATGCTGTGAAAGTGGTCACGGATGCCAACGGCTATGCGCTTTATTTTTCGCGCGCACCTATCCCTTATGAGCGCGATGCACTGAATCACGATCGTCTGGGGGAGCGCGCCGCCTATAAACGTCATATCGGTATCTACGCCTATCGCGCTGGCTTTGTGTGGCGTTACATTGAGTGGGAACCCAGCCCATTAGAAGCCATTGAGTCGCTCGAGCAGCTACGGGTGCTCTGGTACGGTGAACGCATCCATGTTGCCGAGGCCATCGTTAATCCGCCGGCTGGCATAGATACGCCAGCCGACTTAGAACGAGCTAACCAGCAATTACTCGACTAACCATAGTGCTGGCACGTTGTTTCAAGGCGTGCCAGCGTTCCCGCCACCAGAGTAACCGCGCGTAGACATAAGGCACCAGGAACAGACTGGTCAGCGTGGAAAGCAATAGTCCGCCAATAATAGAGATAGCCATAGGCGCATACGGCGGGCCATCACCGCCAATCTGGGTGGTGCCAAAGGCCAGCGGTACCAGACCAAGTACAGTGGTGGCTACGGTCATCAGGATTGGGCGTAAACGACTTACGCTGCCATCGATGATCGCATCTTTAAGTTCATAGCCATCGGCCAGTAGCTGGTTAATACGATCGACAAGCACGATGCCATTGTTCACCACTATTCCCATTAGAATCAGAATGCCGATCATGGCCATGATGGTGATCGACTGGCCGGTGATAAAGAGCGCCCAGAACACCCCGACGATGGAGAATAACAACGAGGTAATGACCGCGGTTGGCAATAATACCGACTCAAATAATGCCGCCATCACGATGTAAATCAGTGCCACAGCGAGCAGCGTATTGACCAGCATGACATTCTCAGCTTCCTGCTGGCGCTGGAAGCTGCCGTCCAGGCTCCAGCTGTAGCCATCTGGCAGGCTTAACTGGCTCAGTGCGGCGGTGAGCTTGTCGCGCGCCTCATTAAGTGGCAGTTCATCATCCAGGTTGGCTTGAATCGCCAGCGAAGTGCGGCGGTCGAGACGTCGGATTTCGCCTAAGCGCGGCTGCACTTCGAAGCTGGCAACGGCATGCAAGGGGATGACGCGGCCTTCATGCTGCAGTACCGGTAAATTTTGCAAAGCTTCGAGGGAATACTCGAGTTCTTTGTCAAAGGCAACGCGCATTGGGATCTCGCCATTGGGGTCACCACGGAAGGAGCGTAAACGCTGGCCGCGGAGGGCGGTTGCTACTTGTCGGGCGACGTCAGCACTACTGAGGCCGAGACGGTGGACACGTTCGCGATCAATGCGTACCAGATACTCAAATTGACCCGCTTCGCTCTCGCTGCGCACGTCATTTAAGCCCTCGATGTCTGCGATGGCAGGCACAAACCGCTGTGCTATGTCTTCGAGTACATCGGTCGACTGACCCGTCAGCGTCACCCGCACACCTTCACCACCGCCGCCAAAACCAAATTGCGGTTCACTGCGCAGCATTTTCGGGAACTGCTCACGCATCTGTTCCATCAGCACGCTGAGCTTCACCGGACGATCCGGCTTGAGCAGCAAGGTTGAGATTGCGTAGCTGGGGGTGTAATAGCTGTACACCGCATCGATGTAAAACGCTTCCTGATTCTGGTAGAGGAAATCCTCGAAACGGGCAACTTCATCCTCCACCTCAGCAAGGCTGTAGTGTTGGTGCAAATTGTAATTGAGGAACAGGCGGTC
The DNA here is from genome assembly GCF_030466405.1 of Pseudidiomarina terrestris. GTDB lineage: Bacteria > Pseudomonadota > Gammaproteobacteria > Enterobacterales > Alteromonadaceae > Pseudidiomarina > Pseudidiomarina terrestris. The sequence goes on from NZ_JAGGJF010000005.1 coordinate 33,618, forward strand.
ATTAAAACCTTGCGGTTCCTGGTCACCGCTTACCCCGGCAAAGGGCACAGCGATACTGGCCAGAATGGCGATTGCGAACACCCCGGTCCAGCGCGGGTGACGCCAGCTCCACTCCAGCAGCCGGCGATAGCGAGAGGGTTTAGCATTGACAGGTTTTGCACGCGGCTTCATGGCCCGGTTGAGCTTGCTGGCAAGCAGCGGAATCAGGGTCTGGGCAACCAGTAACGATGCCAGCAATGACAAACAGATCGCAACTGCTGTGTGTTCGAGAAAGATGGTCAGGTCGATTTTTTTACCAAAAATATTAGGCAAAAATACGATAGCCGTGGTCAGCGTACCGGCGATAACTGCCATAGAGACGTTGCCAACCCCGCGCAGTGTGGCAGCTTCGGCGTCATAGCCGGCTTCGCGCTCGTGCTGAATACTTTCGGTGATGACGACGGCATTGTCGACCAACATTCCCACGGCCAGCATTAACCCCATCAAAGACAGTACGTTTAGCGAATAGCCGAGGAAATACATGCCGCCAAGGGCAATACAAATGGCAATCGGCACTGACAGTACTACCACCAGCGTGATGACGATATTGCGTAAAAACAGGTACAGCACAATAAAGGACAACAGCGCACCCAGCAGACCCGCCATCAACAAATCATTCAATGAGGTGGTCACCCCGTCCGCAGTATCATTCATAACGAACAGATTGATACCGTTAAACTGCGGGTCGTCGCGTATGTCGTTGATAACTTGCATGACGCGCTGCGACACATCCACCAGGTTGGCACTTGATTCCTTAAAAATATCCATGCCGATCGCATAGGTTTGATCGAGGTGACGACCGTCAACTCGACGTGGCATCTCGCGAGTAACCGTAGCAATATCGCCCAGCTTTAAGCGCGCGGTGATCGGCAGGTTGCGGATTTCATATTCCGACTGAAATTCTCCCTTTGGATTGATCAGAATGCGCTCGTTGGGATTCTCAATATAGCCTGCGGTCAGCGCAAAGTTAGCTTGTTGTAAGCGCGCTGTGATGTCGGCCGCGCTTAGATTGTGTTGCAGCAGTTTCTCTTGTGCCAAACGAATCACTATGTTCTGTTTCTCGACCCCATACAAGGTCACCTGGGAAACGCCATCAACCCTTGCAATCGGTCGGCGCAGACTGCGATCCAGCAAGTCGTAGGCATTACTTAAATCGCGCTGGCTTGAGATCCGCAATTGAAACACTGGCATGTCTTCAGTGTTAAACTGCAACACCTGCACTCGCTCAATATCGTCGGGCAGTAAATGCAGCATGCCATCCACTTTCTCCCGCGCTTCAATGCCTTTGGCATTGACGTCCTCGCCCCACTCAAATTGCAGCGACAGCTGCGCATTGTCGCTGCTGGAGAACGAACGCATGCGCTTGACGTTGCTGAGAGTGGCAAGGGCTTCCTCCAGCGGCCGGGTGATGAGTCGCTCGACCTCTTGCGGGGTGGAGTTTGGATAGGGCACTGTGACCATGATTTCGGGAATTTCGATACCCGGAAATTTCTCCAGTGGCAGTAACCGAGAGCTGATCGCTCCCAGCAGCAGCATCGACAGGAAAATCATGCAAATGGTTACGGGACGGCGCAGTGCGAACTGCGCCAGGGCTGCACCTAGCTTTGCTGCAGTCATTATGCGCCCTCCGTTAAGGTCTTACTGCGCACCTGCTTGCGATCCACCAGCAGGTACAGGCAAGGGATGAAGAATAAGGTCAATAAAGTCGAGAACAATAGTCCCGCGATAACACTGATTGCCATAGGTGCGCGGATTTCTGCGCCTTCACCCAGACCAATGGCCAGGGGCATGAGGCCAAGCACTGTGGTAAACATGGTCATAAGAATTGGGCGTAAGCGCTGCTGAGCAGCCTGGAAAACGGCGTTATAACGCGTTTCTCCCTCGCTGCGGAGCTGATTAATTCGATCGACCAGCACAATGGCATTGTTGACCACAATCCCGGCCAGCATAATTAAGCCGATGAAAACGATGACACTGAGTTCGGTGCCCATCAGATACAGCCCAAGTACGGACCCTGCGCCTGCCAGCGGCACACTGAATAAGATAAAAAATGGATGCAAGAGCGACTCAAATTGCGAAGCCATGATGAGGTAAACCAGGAATATCGCGAGTACGAGCGCAAATTGTAACGACTGAAACGAGCGCTGCATTTCTTCACTCTGCCCTGCAACATTGGCTTTAATGGTAAGCGGTAATTGAGTGTCAGCGACCACTTGTTGTGCTGTACTGACGGCGCTGCCGAGGTCGCCAAAGGCCAGGTTCGCCTGGACCATGGCGGTCCGTTGCTGATCAATACGGGTAATTTCACTGGGGCCCATCACTTGTTCGATCTCGGCCACGGCCTGCAATGGAATTTCGCGCGCCGCACCAGGATTGATGACCAGTTGTTGCAGGTCGCGTAAGGAGTCCCGATCACTGGCCTGACTGCGCACCAGAATATCAATTTTGCGATCGTCCAGGCTAAACTGTGTTGCCACCCGGCCGCCAATTTTGGTGGCGAGGAGTTCGGACACATCAGCACTGGTCAAGCCATATTGAGCGAGTCGGGAATGATCAAAATAAATAGCAATTTCGGGCTGTCCATCACTCATATTGGTACGAATATCGGTGAACTGCTGGTGTTCTTCTAAATTCTTTGCCAAGGTTTGCGCCGCCTGTTGCAGTAGTTCGATGTCATAGCCAATGACTTCAATAGCGATGGGACTACTGAAACTAAAAAGCTCCGGCCGGCCAAACTTAATTTGGACGCCTGGTAACTGCTGTGCGTAGTGGCGTAACTCGTTTTGCACACGCTCTTCGGCAAGGGTATCACTGTCGCTTGCCATCACCACGTTGAAGCGACCCCACTGATTGCCATTTTGCCCGGGAGCGGCGTTTAACAGGCTGCCTGTGCCGGCGATACTAAAGGAGCGCTCGACCTGACTCACAAGCTCCGGCTGATTGGCCAGGTGGCGGGCAAAGCCTGCTAAAACTGCATCGGTTTCATAAATAGTTGCTCCGGGCTGCAGTTCAACTTCCACATAAAATTCGCCTTGTGCCATGCTGGGCAACAAACTTACCGGCAGCAAGGGCACCAGCGCATAGCAGGCTGCTGCAACCAGCACGATAGCACCGAGGGTAAGTTTTGCTTGTTGCAGCGCAAAGCTCAGTACGCGTTGATAAGTTATTGCCAGACGTTGATAACCCCAGTCAAAGCCTCTTAATACCGGAGTTACCAGCCAGCCCAAGCCTTTTGCCAGGCTGCGCCAGAGCAAGGTAATGAGTGCCACAATGGCCAGCGGTAACCAGCGAAACACTAGCAGTAAAGGTGTCATCAACCAGAAACGCCAGCCGCTGCGCTTGGCCGCAGCAGGGAAGTGCTGGCGGTCAGTTATGGTGGCATCCGCGCTACGTTGCTTGGCAGAGAGCATTGGGATCAGTGTTAGAGCGACAAATAATGACGCAAGTAAGGAGAAGGTCACCGTCAGCGCTTGATCGGCAAACAATTGTCCTGCCAGGCCCTCGACAAACACCAGCGGAAAGAACACCGCCATGGTGGTTAAGGTGGAGGCGATAATTGCACCTGTCACTTCACTGGCACCGGTTTCAGCTGCCTCTGCTTCCCCTTTGTGTTCACGGTGACGGGCAATATTTTCCAGCACCACAATGGCATTATCAACTAACATACCGACGGCGAGAGCGATCCCCCCAAGGGACATCATATTTAACGAGATCTGATAGCCATGCATGAGGTTAAAGGTGGCGATAATCGAGACCGGAATTGCCAGTGAGATAATCACCGTCGGCCATAGCCGCTGCAGGAACAGATAGATAATGATCATCGCCAGCAAGCCACCAATGATGGCTGCGTCACGAACTTCGGCAATCGCAGCTTCAATAAAGACAGCCTGATCCGCGATCGGCTCAACTTGATAAACGTCAGGGATGAGTTTGCTAGTTTGCAGGTGTCGCAGATGCGCCTGGATAGCTTTTGAGACCTGTACGGTATTGGCGTCACCTTCTTTATAAAGGGACACTTCCACGGCCTCACGACCGCCAATACGACTGATGGAATCACGCTCTTTGTAACTGTTTTCAACGCTGGCAAGATCGCGCAGCAGAATTGGGCGGTCATTACGGGTGGCGATGTAAATCGAACGGATGTCGTCCAGGTTCTGAAACTGGTTCAGCGTCCGTACCAGGTATTCAGCGCGTTGCGCCTCAAGGCGGCCGCCGGATAAATTAATATTTTCCTCGCGCAGGCGCTGCATGATTAAGCTCATTGGAACTTGCAGCTGCGTCGCTTGTTGCTCATCGACCAACACCTGAATTTCATCTTCCAGGCCGCCGCCAAGACGCACTGAGGCAACGCCTTCCACGCTCTCCAGATGACGCTTGAGCTCTTCTTCAGCAAAGGTGCGCAAGCGTTTCAATTCAGCGACATTCGGTTCAGTTGTACCATCAAACCCTAAGGTGAGCCGGTAAATCGGTTCTTCTGCCGGGTTAAACCGTAACAAGGTTGGTTTTTCAATATCCAGCGGCAGATTGACCAGATCCATTTTTTCGCGGACATCAAGACTTGCCATGTCCATATTGGTGCCCCAGGCAAACTCAAGCAGCACATCGCTCTGGCCTGCGCGCGAGATGGATTCAATCCGCTGTACACCTTTGACGGTGCCCAGAGCTTCCTCAACAGGCTTACTGACCAGTTGTTCAACTTCGCCCGGGGCGCCGCCAGGATAGTCGGTCCGGACGGTAAGGGTAGGGTAGGCAAGATCCGGTAACAGGGTGACCGGAATCCGGCCTAATGACACCATCCCAAACAATAAAACAGCCAAGGTAAACATGGCGACCGTTACTGGACGCCGAACTGCCAGACGCGCCAGACTCATGATTGTTGCTCGCTCTTGATGACCTCAACTAAAGCGGCATCTTTCAGATTGGCCTGACCACTTACCACCAGACGGTCACCTGCCTCAACGCCGGCGAGAATCTCAACATGGGTTTCATCTTCAAATCCCAGTTGCACATCTTTTTTATGTGCGACACCGTCACTGTCGACGATGAAGACAGAGTGTTGCCCGTCAAGACTCTGCACGGCATAACGCGGTACCGTAACAGTGTCATCGTGGGTAGCATAATGCAGGCTGACATGAGCAAACATGCCGGCTTTAAGCTGCTGCTCTGGGTTGCTGACGCTCAACACCACTTTAAAGGTACCGCTCTGGGTATCGACCATCGGACTGATACGCGCTACCCGGGCATCGACGACCTGGTTGGGCAGCGCACTCAGCCGCAGCTGGGCGGTTTGGCCGACAGCGACGAACTGCAATTCACGCTCAGGCAGATACAGATTCCCTTCCAGCTCATCCAGGGCGATGATGTGGAATAGCTTTTGTGCCTGATACTGGCTAATCATATTGCCTGTTTTGGCATAACGAGTGGCGACCACGCCCGAAATAGGCGCTCGGATCTCAGTTTCGGCCAGGTTCAATTTGGCCATGTCAAAACGTGCCTGTAACAGGTCCGCCTGATAACGCAGTTTGTCGTACGCGTCGGCGCTGATCATGTCGCGTTCTGCCATATCCTTGACCCGGCGTAATTCCTGCTGGATGCTGTTGAGCTCTGCCTGAGCCTGGGCCAACTGAATGCGATATTCTTCATCGCGCAGTTTTGCTAACAGCTGCCCTTGCTCAACATGCTGGCCTTCCTCGACATAAATGTCTTCAACGATGCCATTGGCTTTGCTAATGACGTCGGTCTCGTCGCGCGCTTCAAGCGTTGCTGTAGTTTTGAAGCTTGAAGTAATGGCACTACGAGCAACATCCTGAGTCGCCACTGGAATGCGGACGACCACTTCCTCTTCTTGCGTGGCCGTTTGATTAGAGGCGTCGGCCTGACCGCAACCGTTTAGCAACAGACTTGAAGTCAGAATTAAAGCGGTCAAGCCGACAAAACTTGAGTTGATTCGTACAGATTTAGTTTTCATTGTTTGGTCCCTGTTTTACTCATTCATTGCTCGTCATGACGGATTAGAGATTAAGACGATGACGATGATGATTAAGTTTATGCAGGTAGCGTGCCAAGATTGAAGGCGTTGACGGGGAATTTAAGCAAATGCATTTAAAAACAGTATCTTAGGGTATATCGGAGAGTGGTTCTGGTTACACTTGGTTACATTTACCGACGCCAGAAATAAAAAAAGCACGCCGGAGCGTGCTTTTTTACTAATTAATGGCGAAAACTGCGAACTAACGCTTGATAGGCGTAAAGTCGCGTTGTGCTTCACCAGTATAAAGCTGACGAGGGCGACCGATTTTCTGATTCGCTTCGCCCATCATCTCATGCCAGTGTGAAATCCAGCCGACCGTGCGCGATAGCGCGAAAATCACGGTAAACATGTTGGTCGGAATGCCAATGGCTTTCAAAATGATGCCGGAGTAGAAATCAACGTTCGGGTACAATTTCTTCTCAACAAAGTAGGGGTCTTCAAGCGCAATACGCTCAAGCTCCATGGCGACGTCCAGTAGTGGATCGCTGATATTCAGTTCTTTAAGTACTTCGTGCGCACTGTCGCGCATCACGGTTGCCCGCGGATCAAAGTTCTTATAGACGCGGTGACCGAAGCCCATCAGGCGGAACGGGTCATCTTTGTCTTTTGCTTTGTCAATGTACTTCGGAATGTTATCGACGCTGCCGATTTCTTTCAGCATACGCAAGCAGGCTTCGTTAGCGCCACCGTGCGCAGGGCCCCATAGCGATGCGACACCGGCTGCGATACACGCGTACGGGTTCGCACCTGATGAGCCTGCCAGGCGGACGGTCGAGGTGGACGCGTTTTGCTCGTGGTCAGCATGCAAGGTGAAAATACGGTCCATTGCCTTGGCAATCACCGGGTTCACTTTGTAGTCTTCAGCTGGTACCGAGAACATCATGTTGAGGAAGTTCTCAGAGTAGGACAGCTCATTTTTCGGATAAACGAAAGGCTGGCCAATGCTGAATTTATACGCCATGGCTGCGATGGTAGGCATCTTCGCGATCAGGCGGTATGCGCTACGCAGGCGCTGCTTCTCGTCGTGGATATCAAGGTCATCGTGATAGAACGAAGACAACGCACCAGTGACGGCACAAAGCATGGCCATCGGATGCGCATCGCGACGGAAGCCGTTAAAGAAGTTATGCAGACCTTGATGCACCATGGTGTGATTGGTGATGGTCTGTTGGAATTTAGTGTACTCTTGCGCGTTCGGCGCTTCACCGTGGAGCAGCATGTAACATACTTCGAGATAGTCCGCTTGGGTCGCGAGCTGATCAATCGGGTATCCGCGGTGCAGAAGAATGCCTTTCTCACCATCGATATAGGTGATCTTTGATTCGCATGAACCCGTGGCAAGGAAGCCTGGGTCAAACGTGAAGTACCCGTGTTTGCCTAAAGTACGCACGTCAATTACATCATAGCCGGCTGTACCAGATAACACTGGTAGTTCAATGGATTGGCCGTCAATCTGCAGGGTGGCTTTACGATCAGCCATAAGGAAATCTCCTTGTTTGAGTCTGCTTCATCACTAAAAAGGGCGATAGAATTTACTTGATCTTAACCACTCCTGTCAATTCAAACAGCTGTTTAATTCGCAGTCAAAGGTTGAGAGCCGTCAAGTAAAACTGCCATTATTACGCATCCATGTGGCAATTGGATGACACTGTTTTACAGTCTATCGCGTATACCATTAGGTTTATACTTCCTTCTGTAAGGTCTGTGTATACGACTAAGGTAGTGTTGCATCAAGAGCGAGTTTACAGTCTGTTGATCTAAACCGAAAAAATTAACGTTTTTCATGGAAAGTCGGCGCTAGAGAATTGTAATTCAAGGCTATGGCTTATATACTTTGGCGGCGATCTCACAGGGTTCTCTGTTCCCTTGCTTATCTGAATTTGGTGTAAGTGGAGGAACGAGGATGTTTGAAGTTCCGAGCATGTTAACAATGCTTTTCTGAAAGGCACAACAATCGTGAAAAAACAAAGACCTGTAAATTTAGAACTTACAACTATCAGCTTCCCGGCAGCTGCAATCAGCTCAATCCTACATCGAATTTCCGGCGTTATTATGTTGGTTTCCGTAGGTTTGTTAGTCTGGGCTTTAGCGACTTCACTGCAATCAGCCGAAGGCTTTGCAATGGTGCATGAATTATTCACCGGCTTCATTGCTAAGTTTATCGCCTGGGGCATTCTTACTGCACTTGGTTACCACCTGCTTGCTGGCATACGGCACATGATTATGGATATGGGTTATTTCGAAGGGCTCGAGTCCGGTCGAATCACAGCTCAGATCTCATTCGTACTGGGTGTCGTACTCTCTGTTTTAGCTGGGGTTTGGTTATGGTAAAAGTAGCATCAACATTTGGCCGTAGCGGTACGCATGACTTTATCCTGCTACGTGCGTCAGCAATTATCATGGCGTTGTATACCATCTTTATGGTCAGCTTCTTAGTGTCAGCAGACACTCTGAACTACGCCGTCTGGACCAATTTATTTGGTCACCTTGGCATGAAAATCTTTACCATGCTGGCATTAACCTCAGTGTTAGTGCATGGCTGGATCGGTATCTGGCAGGTACTGACTGATTACGTCAAAATCTCTGGCTTACGAGCTTTCATTCAATTCGTAGTAAGCGTCGCGCTCATCGTGTACTGGCTCGCCGGTTTACTCGTAGTGTGGCCTGTGGAGGGTGTGTAAGTGAGCGTACAAACTTTAGAATTTGATGCAGTAGTCATCGGTGCTGGCGGCGCAGGTATGCGCGCAGCATTACAGATTTCAGAATCAGGCATGACCTGTGCGCTGATGTCAAAAGTCTTCCCCACCCGTTCCCATACGGTTTCTGCGCAAGGTGGTATCACCGTTGCTCTGGGTAACGCCCATGAAGATAACTGGGAATGGCACATGTTCGATACCGTGAAAGGTTCGGACTATATTGGCGACCAGGATGCCATCGAGTACATGTGTAAAACCGGTCCGGAAGCAATTCTGGAACTGGAAAACATGGGCTTGCCGTTTTCACGTTTTGAAAGCGGTAAAGTTTATCAGCGTCCGTTCGGTGGTCAGTCAAAATCATTCGGCGGCGAACAGGCCGCGCGTACTGCCGCTGCAGCTGACCGTACCGGTCATGCCTTATTGCACTTGCTGTATCAGCAGAACGTCAAAAACAAAACCACTGTATTTTCAGAGTGGTATGCCCTTGACCTGGTCAAAAACCAGGATGGTGCAGTGGTGGGTGTAACCACACTGAACATCGAAACGGGTGAGATCTTTTACGTTAAAGCCAAAGCCGTTGTATTAGCAACGGGTGGTGCAGGGCGCATCTACGCCTCGACCACCAATGCACACATCAACACCGGTGACGGCGTTGGTATGGCATTGCGTGCCGGCGTACCTTTACAGGACATGGAAATGTGGCAGTTCCACCCAACCGGTATTGCCGGTGCGGGGACATTGGTCACCGAGGGTTGCCGTGGTGAAGGTGGTTACCTCCTGAATAAAGACGGTGAGCGCTTCATGGAGCGCTATGCGCCGAACGCTAAAGACTTAGCCTCACGTGACGTTGTCGCTCGGTCGATGATGACAGAAATTCGTGAAGGTCGTGGTTGTGAAGGGCCGTTGGGTACACACCTGAAATTGAAGCTTGACCATCTTGGTCGTGACGTGTTGGAAAGCCGTCTGCCAGGCGTCTGTGATCTGGCCAAGACCTTCGCGCACGTTGATCCGGCAGAAGAACCGATTCCGGTTATCCCAACTTGTCACTACATGATGGGCGGTATCCCAACGGATGTGAACGGTCAGGCATTGCAGATTGATAGCCAAGGCAAAGCTACACCGATTCAAGGTCTGTTTGCCTGTGGCGAAATCGCTTGTGTCTCTGTACACGGCGCAAACCGCCTTGGTGGTAACTCACTGCTTGATTTGGTGGTCTTCGGCCGTGCGACTGGTCTGCACCTTGGTGAAGCTCTGGCTGCGAACACTGAAGCACGTGAAGCCAGTCAGGACGACATTGATGCAGCTTTGGCGCGCACGCAACGTTGGGAAAACACCCAACAGGGCGAAGACCCAGTGCAAATTAAGAAAGATTTGCAGAAGTGCATGCAGCTGAACTTCTCGGTGTTCCGTGAAGGCGAAGCGATGAAAGAAGGTCTGGCGGAACTGAATGATATCCGCGAGCGCCTGAAAAACGCGCGTCTTGATGACACCAGTAAAGAATTTAACACGCAGCGTATCGAGTGCCTTGAGCTTGATAACTTGATGGAAACTGCGTATTCGACTGCGGTGGCAGCAAACTTCCGTACCGAAAGCCGTGGCGCGCACAGCCGTGCAGACTTTCCGGACCGTGATGACGACAACTGGTTAGTACACTCAGTGTACCGTCCGGAAGCCGAAGAAATGGTGAAACGTGAAGTAAATATGCAGCCTACGCTGCGTGAGGCATTCCCGCCAAAAGCGCGGACTTACTAAGGTTAGGTGACAACGATGAAGAAGTTGAGTATTTCAGTTTATCGTTACAACCCGGATGTTGATAACGCACCCTACATGAAGGATTACGCCCTGGAAATCGAAGAGGGGCAGGACATGATGGTGCTGGATCTGCTGTTGAAATTGAAAGAGCAGGATCCATCGTTAGCATTCCGTCGCTCGTGCCGTGAAGGCGTGTGCGGTTCAGATGGTTTGAACATGAATGGTAAGAATGGTCTGGCGTGTATCACTCCTTTGTCTGCCTTAAAAGGTAGCAAAATCGTGGTCCGTCCACTACCAGGTTTACCGGTCATTCGCGACCTTATTGTCGACATGACTCAGTTCTATAAACAGTACGAGAAAATCAAACCTTATCTGATTAACGACGACAAAACGCCACCTGCGCGTGAGCGTCTGCAATCACCGGAAGAGCGCGCGAAATTGGATGGCCTGTACGAGTGTATTCTCTGTGCTTGCTGTTCAACCTCGTGCCCGTCATTCTGGTGGAACCCAGATAAGTTTGTTGGCCCTGCGGGTCTGTTGCACGCCTACCGGTTCTTGATCGATAGTCGTGACACTGCCACGGAGCAGCGCCTCGACGAGTTAGACGATGCGTTCAGCGTGTTCCGTTGCCACGGAATCATGAATTGCGTTAATGTCTGCCCGAAAGGTCTGAATCCGACCAAGGCTATTGGACACATCAAATCCATGCTATTGAATCGCGCGATTTAGTCTAATCGCGTTGTTTTTGCTATAGTAGTGGCCGAGCTGTATCGAAATAGCCATCCAGCTTGGATGGCTATTTTTTTATAAACGAGTGTGAAGGAACAGCGATGCAAGATGGCGTAATGCAAGCCTGGCTAGAATCCTCCCACCTTGCTGGTGGTAACATGGCTTACGTTGAGGAGCTTTTTGAAGTTTACCTCGACGACCCTAATGCAGTTGGTGATGAGTGGCGTGAGTTTTTCGACCAGTTGCCGCGTGAAGGCAGCAGCCGTGACACCAAGCACAGTGAAATTCGCGAGCAATTCCGTGCTCTGGCGAAGAATAAGCTTAAACAAGCGGGTACTGTTGTATCAGGTACACCTGATTTAAAACAGGTGCGGGTGCTGCAGTTGATTAATGCGTATCGCTTCCGCGGTCATCAGCACGCTAATCTTGACCCGCTTGATTTATGGAAGCAGGAAGAAGTTCCTGACCTTTCTTTAGAGCACCACGAACTTTCCAAAGACGATTACGATAGTGAGTTTAATGTTGGCTCACTCGCGGTCGGTCAGGAAAACATGAAACTTGGCGAAATCCATCAGCTGCTGGAGCAAATCTACTGCGGCTCGATTGGTGCTGAGTACATGCATATTGTCTCGACGGAAGAGAAACGCTGGATTCAGGAACGCCTGGAAGGGGTTCGTGGTAAGCCAGAGTTTAAGTCTGAACATCAGCAGAAAATTCTGAAAGAGATGATCGCTGCCGATGGTCTGGAGAAGTACCTCGGTTCTAAATTCCCGGGCGCGAAACGCTTTTCATTGGAAGGCGGCGACAGCCTGATCCCAATGCTCAAAGCGCTGCTTAGCCGTGCGGGTGAGCAAGGAACCAAGGAAGCTGTTATTGGTATGGCGCACCGTGGCCGTTTGAACGTGCTGGTGAACGTGCTTGGTAAGAAACCGCAGGACTTGTTTGACGAGTTTGCTGGTAAGCACAGCACCAATAAAGGCTCCGGTGACGTGAAGTACCACATGGGCTTTTCTTCCGACTTTGCTACTCCAGGTGGTGATGTTCACTTAGCGCTGGCCTTCAACCCTTCGCATCTTGAAATCGTAAACCCGGTTGTTATGGGTTCTGTGCGTGCGCGTATGGACCGTCTGGGTGATAAAGAGGGCGCTAAAGTTCTTCCGATCACTATCCACGGTGACTCAGCCATTGCCGGGCAAGGGATCGTGCAGGAAACCTTTAATATGTCCAAGACCCGGGCCTTTCAGGTAGGCGGGTCGATTCGTATCGTCATTAACAACCAGGTCGGCTTCACTACTTCGAAGCGCGAAGATACGCGTTCGACACAGTACTGTACCGACATTGCAAAGATGGTTCAGGCGCCGATCTTCCACGTTAATGCAGATGATCCTGAAGCCGTTGTTTTTGTCACGCAATTGGCTATCGATTATCGCAACACCTTTAAGCGTGATGTGATGATCGATCTGGTCTGCTATCGTCGTCACGGTCATAATGAAGCCGATGAGCCAAGTGCAACCCAGCCGGTGATGTATACAAAAGTTAAAAAGCATCCAGTGGCACGCAGCATTTATGCGAAAAAGTTAGTTGAAGCCGGTGTGGTTGATGAGGACACCGAAGACGCTTTAGTCGATAAATATCGTGACTTGCTGGATGACGGCGAGATCGTAGTCGATGAATTCCGCGAAATGAAAGCTCACTCCAGTGACTGGTCGGAATATCTCGGTAATGAATGGGACGTCGAATACGACGCGAAAATCAGCAAAACCCAGCTGGAAGAACTTGGCGTAAAAATGAGTTCTTATCCAGAGGATCATAAGTTGCATTCGCGCGTCAAAAAAGTCTATGACGAACGCATGAAAATGGCAAAAGGTGAGAAGAAAGCCGATTGGGGCTTTGCCGAAACTTTGGCCTATGCCTCCTTAGTTGATCAGGGCGTCCACATTCGCTTAACCGGACAAGACAGTGGCCGTGGAACCTTCTTCCATCGCCATGCGGTGTTGCACAACCAAAATGACGCATCGACCTACATGCCGCTGAATAATATTCGCGACGGTCAGGGGGTGATTGAACTCTATGATTCCGTGCTCTCTGAAGCAGGTGTCGTTGCGTTTGAATATGGCTATGCGACGGCCGAACCGAACGCGTTGGTGATGTGGGAAGCACAATTTGGTGACTTCGTGAACGGTGCCCAGGTGGTCATTGACCAGTTCCTGAGTTCCGGCGAGCAAAAGTGGGGTCGCTTATGCGGTCTGACGTTGCTGTTACCACACGGTTACGAAGGTCAGGGTCCGGAGCACAGCTCGGCGCGCTTAGAGCGCTTCCTGCAGCTGTCTGCGGATCACAACTGGTCGGTGTGCGTGCCGACAACGCCAGCTCAGGTGTTTCATATGCTGCGTCGGCAACATCTACGTCCGGTACGCCGGCCTCTTATCGTGATGACGCCGAAATCTCTGCTGCGTCACCCGCTGGCGGTATCTGAGCTAGATGAGATGAGCGATGGCGTCTTCCAAAACGCGATTGCTGAAATCGATTCTTTGGACGCGAAGAAAGTAAAACGCGTGGTATTCTGCTCCGGTAAAGTGTACTACGACCTCCTTAAAGAGCGTCGTGAGCGTGAAACTAAAGACGTTGCTCTGATTCGTATCGAGCAGTTGTACCCGTTCCCGGCAGACGAAGTTGCTGAGATTTTGAAAGCATACAAACACGTTAAAGATTTTGTTTGGTGTCAGGAAGAGCCGCAGAACCAGGGCGCTTGGTATAGCAGCCAGCATCACTTCCGCGCGGCAATTCCTAAAGGTGCAGATTTAACCTATGCGGGCCGCGAAGCATCTGCTGCGCCAGCCGTTGGGTATTTGTCTGAGCACAACAAACAACAACAGAAATTAGTCGATGACGCGCTAACCATTAAATAGGTGATAATTGACCATGGCTATTGATATTAAAGTTCCACAACTACCTGAATCTGTCGCTGACGCGACAGTCGCTACTTGGCACGTTAAGCCAGGAGACAAAGTCTCACGCGATCAAAATCTGGTCGATATTGAAACCGACAAAGTGGTGCTTGAAGTTGTCGCACCTGAAGATGGCGTACTCGGCGAGATCATTGCCGATGAAGGCGCGACCGTTGGCGCTGACGAAGTTATCGGAAAGCTTGAAAAAGGCGACGGTGCTGACTCCTCAGACGATAAATCTGATGACAACGGCGACGATGAGAGCGACAAAAAAGATAAGAAAGATAAGAAAGAAGACAAAAAAGAAGATAAGAAAGCAGACGAAAAATCATCATCGAAAAGCGATGATAAGTCTGAGAAGAAATCTTCCAAGTCAGGTTCGGGCGAAAAGCACGAAGTTAAAGTCCCGCAGCTGCCAGAGTCTGTTGCTGATGCGACAATTTCGGCATGGCACGTGAAAGCTGGCGATAAAGTGTCGCGCGACCAGAATCTGGTCGATATCGAAACTGACAAAGTGGTGCTTGAAGTCGTTGCTCCTGCGGATGGCGTTTTGGCCGAAATTAAGCAGGAAGAAGGCGCGACTGTGGGTGCCGACGATGTGATTGGCATCGTTGAAGCCGGCGGTGAAGGCGCAGCAAGCTCGAGCTCTTCGAAGAGCGATGCTGATACGTCCGACCAAGATAAAGACGACAGCAGCGACGACAGCGATAGCGAAGTTGCCGGTCCTGCAGTGCGTCGTTTATTAGCCGAACACAACCTCAAAGCGGGTGATGTAAAAGGCACTGGTAAAGGCGGTCGGGTCACCAAAGAAGACGTTGAGAAACACGTCAAAGAAGGCGGCAAGAAAGAAGCTCCAGCAGCTGCGAAAAGTGAAAGCAGTGCGCCAGCAGCCGGTGATCGTGATCAGAAGCGTGTGCCAATGACGCGTTTGCGTAAAACTATTGCTAAGCGTCTGTTGGAAGCGAAGAACGCGACGGCAATGTTGACCACCTTCAATGAAGTCAACATGAAGCCGATTATGGACTTGCGCAAGAAGTACAAAGACGAGTTCGAGAAGCGTCATGATACCCGGTTAGGTTTCATGGGCTTCTACGTAAAAGCAGTTACTGAAGCGCTAAAACGTTTCCCTGAAGTCAATGCATCCATTGATGGCGACGACATCGTTTATCATAACTATTTCGATATCAGCATCGCTGTATCAACACCGCGTGGCTTGGTGACCCCAGTTCTGCGTGACAGCGATAAGATGAGCATTGCTGATATTGAAAATGGCATCCGTGACCTGGCGTTGAAAGGTCGTGACGGTAAGTTGACCATGGACGATATGCAAGGTGGCAACTTTACCATCACCAACGGCGGTGTCTTTGGTTCACTGTTATCGACGCCAATCCTTAACCCGCCACAAAGCGCAATCCTGGGTATGCATAAGATCCAGGACCGTCCAATGGCAGTGGATGGCAAAGTTGAGATTTTGCCGATGATGTATCTGGCATTGTCCTACGATCACCGCATCGTTGATGGTAAAGAATCCGTCGGCTTCCTGGTGACCATTAAAGAATTGTTAGAAGATCCGCAGCGTCTGTTGCTGGACATTTAACATTGAGTACGGCCGCAGCGTTGTAATCTTATTACATTTACGCTTGCGGCTGTCTTTTTTGCGCGCAAAACTGTAAAATACGCGCGAATTTTCGGGTAAGCAGCATGACGCTGCTTTTGTTGTTCAAACGAATCGGAAGATCATCATGAATTTGCATGAGTATCAGGCTAAACAACTCTTTAAAGAGTTCGGTTTGCCAGTATCTGAAGGCCACGCAGTTGACACTGCGGATGAGGCCGTTGAAGCTGCCAAGAAAATTGGCGGTGATCGTTGGGTTGTCAAAACCCAGGTACACGCCGGTGGCCGCGGTAAAGCGGGCGGTGTAAAACTAGTCTCCAGCCTTGACGACGTGCACGCGTTTGCGAGCAACTGGTTAGGTAAAAACTTAGTTACTTACCAGACAGACGCTAACGGTCAGCCAGTATCGAAGATCTTGGTTGAAAGTCTGACCGATATCGCTTCTGAACTTTACCTGGGCGCAGTTGTTGACCGTGCAACACGTAAAATCGTGTTTATGGCGTCAACTGAAGGCGGCGTTGAAATCGAGAAAGTCGCTGAAGAAACCCCTGAAAAAATCCTCAAAGCCATCATCGACCCAACCGTAGGTGCACAGCCATACCAAGGCCGTGAGCTTGGCTTCAAGTTAGGCTTGAATCCGGATCAGGTTAAACAGTTCACCAAAATCTTCTTAGGTTTGGCGAAAATGTTCGAACAGTACGACTTCGCGCTGCTGGAAATCAACCCGTTGGTCATCACTGAGCAAGGTAATCTGCATTGCTTAGATGGCAAAATCAACATTGATAGCAACGCAATGTATCGCCAGCCGAAAATCAAAGAAATGCACGATCCGTCACAAGAAGACGAACGTGAAGCTCAAGCTGCTAGCTGGGAACTGAACTATGTCGCGCTAGATGGCAACATCGGCTGCATGGTTAACGGTGCCGGCTTAGCTATGGGTACCATGGACATCGTCAAGCTTGCTGGTGGTGAACCGGCGAACTTCCTGGACGTTGGTGGCGGTGCGACCAAAGAGCGTGTGACTGAAGCATTCAAAATCATCCTGTCTGACAGTGCCGTGAAAGCTGTTCTGGTGAACATCTTCGGCGGTATCGTCCGTTGCGACATGATCGCAGAAGGCATCATGGGTGCAGTAGAAGAAGTTGGCGTTAAAGTGCCAGTTGTTGTGCGCCTTGAAGGTAATAACGCAGAACTTGGTCGTCAGAAATTAGCAGAAAGTGGCCTGAACATTATCGCAGCAGAGAGCTTATCTGACGCTGCTGATAAAGTGGTTGCTGCGGCAGGAGGTCAATAATGTCTATCTTGATCGATAAAAATACCAAAGTTATCTGCCAGGGTTTTACTGGTGGTCAGGGAACTTTCCACTCTGAGCAAGCCATTGATTATGGTACGCAAATGGTCGGCGGTGTGACTCCAGGTAAAGGCGGTCAAACGCACCTTGGTCTACCGGTATTCAACACTGTTCGTGAAGCTGTTGAAGCAACGGGTGCGACAGCATCTGTTATCTACGTGCCAGCACCATTCTGTAAAGATTCTATCATCGAAGCAGCTGATGCAGGCATCGAACTGATCGTTTGTATCACCGAAGGCATCCCTACGCTGGACATGCTGTATGTGAAAGAATACCTGACGCACAAAGGTGTGCGCATGATCGGTCCAAACTGCCCGGGTGTTATTACTCCTGATGAGTGCAAGATTGGTATCATGCCTGGCCATATCCACAAGAAAGGTAAAGTGGGTATCGTGTCACGTTCAGGGACTTTGACCTACGAAGCAGTGAAGCAAACCACTGACGAAGGTTTTGGCCAGTCGAGCTGTGTTGGTATCGGCGGCGACCCAATCCCTGGTTCAAACTTCATCGATATTCTCGAGTTGTTTGAGAAAGATCCAGAAACCGAAGCCATTGTCATGATCGGCGAAATCGGCGGTACCGCAGAAGAAGAAGCTGCAGAGTACATCAAGGATCACGTCAGCAAGCCGGTGGTTTCTTACATCGCTGGTGTTACCGCTCCTCCAGGGAAACGTATGGGCCACGCAGGCGCTATCATCTCTGGTGGTAAAGGTACTGCTGATGAGAAGTTTGCCGCGCTTGAAGCCGCCGGTGTTAAAACCGTGCGCAGCTTAGCCGAAATCGGTAAAGCATTACGCGAAAAGACAGGTTGGTAAGTCGGTAACGACACCACCATGTTAAGCACTCTAAAAAGGCATTGTCGTATTCGGCAATGCCTTTTTTAATGACTGGAATGACGCCGTGCATCTCTTCGAAAAGTTCGTGTTGACGGTACTCGCTCTGATTGCTTTTGCTGGTAACTCTGTACTTTGCCGCTGGGCGTTAGCTGAATACCAACTTGATCCTGCCACTTTTACCCTGTTGCGCCTGGTCAGTGGAGCTCTGACACTGGCTGTTATTCTGTGGTTAAGTCAGCGCCGCCAGCAACCTGCTCAGACAAGAGCTGGGCAACAGCACCCAGTATCATGGTGGGGCGCGCTGTGGCTGGTCTGTTACGCCGCAGCTTTTGCTTACGCGTACGTCGAACTGGCGACAGGCATAGGTGCACTGGTTTTATTTAGTGCTGTGCAATTTAGCATGCTGTTGATTTCTGCGGTCCGTGGCGAGCGCTTCTCGCTGTTGCAGATTCTTGGCATTGCCACAGCTCTTATCGGTTTTTGTTATCTGGTCTGGCCGCAATGGTCGCAGCCGGTATCGCTGACAGCCTTAATGATGATGTTACTCGCCGGTGCCGCGTGGGGCGCTTATAGTACCATCGGTCGCGGCTCCCGTACGCCGCTGGCGGATACGCTGATACATTTTCGCCGCGCGTCGATGCTGGCATTGCCACTACTTTTCTGGGTGAACTGGCAAGTGCAACCCGCCTACGAAGCTGTAATGCTGGCATTGATGTCAGGTGCACTGACGTCTGCGGTGGGCTATGCCATTTGGTTTAAGGTGCTGCCGCAACTGCAGGTAACGAGTGCTGCGGTCGGGCAGCTAAGTGTGCCAATTATCGCTGCCATTGGCGGTATCATTTTTGTGGGCGAACCTTTGGAGCAGCGTTTTGTGATTGCCAGTAGTGTGATCTTAGTGAGTATTTTTGTAGTCACTCGTAGCAGGATTAACAAAAATAAGACATAAAAACCTACCTTTTTAAATAGTTTCGCTGTTTGTTAGAATAAGCTAGTCTAGAAATCAACTTGAATAAAACGACAACGGTGCCACAACAGCAAGCTGTTCGGTGGAGAAATAAACATGAAAAAGTTGATTTTGGTCGCCATTCTGGCGCTGGTGGCCTGGAATTATCATCTCAACCGAAAGGCGGCTGAAAGCGGCGAAGATCGCGGCTTTGTGAAAGAAATCGTGCAGGGCGTGCAAGGCGCAGTCTTTAAACGTGACCCACAGTTTCGCTGTGACGGCCGGAAGTATTGCAGTGAGATGCGCTCTGCCGATGAAGCCCTGTTTTTTCTAAGTAACTGCCCTGAGACTCAGCTCGACGATAATGATAATGGTATTCCGTGCGAGCAAAAATTTCCGAATCAGTAATTGTCTCAATTAAGAATTAACATTTTTATGCTGGGCAGAGCCCTGTGTTCGACCTATGATTAAGTTGCACACTTTGCTGAGTTATCACCTATGCATAAAAAAGTTGTTCTCCTCATACTGTTGGGCTGCGCCGTGGCGATTTGGCTGGTTGCGGCGTGGATGAAAGCAAATTCAGTCGCAGTAGTTGACGTCGCAGTCAGTAAAACTGAGCAGGATGAATGGTTCGTTGCCTATCACTTCGAGGAGGTTGTCGAGCGTGTCTACTTTGTGCGTAATCCGGACAGCTCGCGGTTGCAGCGTTGGGATCCCCTTGAGTCCGGATACTATCTGGCAGTCGACAGTGAGTCTGGCGATGAATATGTCGCCCGTACCGATGGTGCAGGCTTTAATAGTGTAGCCTTCCAGCTCGACCCCACCTATATTGCTCTGCGCAAGGATTACGCGCCGTTTTCGACCTTTAGCGATGGTGGCGTTTCCTGGTTTACCGGGCGCTTTAAAGTCTGTCCGAAAAGCTGTTCCAGCGCCTTGGCCTTTTCCTATAACTTCAGTATGCAAGCCCCTTTGCGTGAGCATATTCGGCTGCCTGAGCAGTCCGAACATGGCGAGCTTAACTGGCGTGAGTCAGCAAGTGACGGGCAAGTCGTTTATGTCGGGCCACAGGCTTTAGATACCTCGCGCCAGGATGGCTTTGAGACGATTATCGATCCCATCTTACCCAGGTCTTTACAACAGCGGCTAAGGCAAGATGTGCCACCGCTTACGGCTTACTTTAACCAGCGCATGCCACCTTTGAGTGAGCGGCCCATGTTACTGGCATCCTTTAGTCCAACGACCGATGGTCGTTTTGGCTATCAGGGCGGCGTGGTCGGGAATCAGATGTTGCTGCACTGGTACGGGCATAGCATGGCGGAGCGTGTGACCGCGCCTTATTTTGTGGAGGACACGCTCTGGTTTATTGCGCACGAGTTTGCCCACCTCTACCAGGCCGGACAATTTAGTAATGAGCAGGCCTGGATCCACGAAGGTGCTGCGGAGTTTATGGCGCTCAGTTATCTACGCTCGATTCGTACCAATAGTAGTTATCTGAATCACCGTCTGCAGGGTGCTCAAGCGAAGTGCAATACCAGTCAGGACAGCTTTGAAGTTCATTATGCCTGTGGTTTGTTATGGGCGGCCGATATCGATGCGCAGATCCAGGCAACTTACCCTCATGGGTTATTTTTCCTCTGGTACATGTATGTTCAGGCGCTCGCTGACGATCCTTACGCGGACGCAACGCAGCTCTATTTCGAACTGCTGGCTCAGTTAACCAGCGAGACGTTTGCGCAACAGATGCGTACTCGGGTAGCACTTCGTTACGAGCAACTCCCGCAGCAGGCACAAGTCCCTGCGCCATAGTCGCCGGCGGGTTATTGAGTGTCTGAATGAACTATTTAGCGGCGTTTGTCATAACTAACAGAAGCTAAAGAGCTATTCACAAGTTTTTGCAATAAGGAAACTAAAGATATGGGATACATCAATAAAGGCACTAAGCTGCTTGCTGTGGCAAGTTGTGCGCTCATGGCCAATGTTACCGCAGCAGATGATCATAGCGTCAGTCAGGCTCCCGGTTATTACCATATGAATGTCGGTGAGTTTTTGGTTACCGCGCTCAATGATGGCACCAGCGATATGGCGGCGCACCGTTTGCTGCACTGGGATGAAGATAAGATCCAGGCGGCGCTGGCGAAGGAGTATTTAAGCTCGCCGGTGGAAGGTTCGATAAATGGCTTTTTGATCGATACGGGCGACCAGCAAATTCTGGTCGATACCGGCATAGGTAATGGCGTGCGTGACAGTCTCGGGCAGCTGGATGACCATCTTCAGGCGGCAGGCTACAGCACTAGTGATATTGACGTGATCTACATTACGCATATGCATGGCGACCACATTGGTGGCCTGCTGGACGGCGACCAACGCGCCTTTCCGAACGCGACTGTCTACGTGCATGAGCGGGATGCCAATTACTGGTTAAGTGAAGAAGAAATGGCCAAAGCAGCGGAGGGCCGCAAGGGCAGCTTTGCAAATGCTATGCGCCGTTTTGCGCCCTATCAGGCGGACGATGCTTTTGTGACCTTCACCGATGGCCAGCAACTGCATGAGGGCATTGTGGTAAATCCAACTCCCGGGCATACGCCGGGGCACAGCGTTTATCGTGTCGAAAGTAACGGTGAGACCATGGTGATTTGGGGGGACACCCTGCATGTTGCCGCGGTTCAGTTCCCTTATCCCGAAGTCACCATTGCCTATGACAGTAACCCCGAGCAAGCCCGCGCGCAGCGCTTAGCACTCTTCAAAACAGTTGCCGAAGAAGGTCACTGGATTGCCGGGGCACATATTTCGTTCCCCGGCATAGGGCGTATGAAAGCGGAAGGCAATGGTTACCGTTGGGTGCCGGCCAATTATACGACCCGCGTAGAGTAACACGCGGAGCTGCTAGCCTCAGGCCAGCGCCGCGATGGCCTCGTCAGCAGCTTGTAATGCTTGCTGGCGGGGTTCATCCCCCATATTTACACCTTCAGCGCGAATCACCTGAACATCGGTAATACCGATAAAGCCTAGCGCCTGGCGCAGATAACTTTCCTGATGATCCATTGCGGCGGCGTCACCCGTGCTATAGATGCCGCCACGACCCGAGGCAATGTAAACTTTCTTGCCTTGCAACAGACCGACTGGACCTTTTTCTGTGTAATTGAAAGTGACGCCCGCTTTCAGCACCCGATCCAACCAGGCTTTTAACTGAGTCGGAATAGTAAAATTGTACATGGGTGCGCCGATAACAATGACATCTGCAGCAAACAACTCATCGAGCAGGGTTTGCGTTAATGGCTGCTGCTCTGCTAATAAGGTTTCCGCATCCAGATGCGGAATGGCATCGGTGACCAGATCCCGGTAGACCACTTGATCCTGCTCAGCGGTAATACGGGAGACGATCTGCTGGCTTAGTTTACGGCTAACGGATTGCTCAAGAAATAAACCCGAATCCAAATGCAAAATATTCATATCTAGCTCCAAATTTGTACGCGATGTGATAACTTGAGGGCAGTGTAACAAGTTCCAAAAATGGTGGTAGACGGCTATACTGGAAACTTACGTTCCAATAATGGAACGTTATTTATCCTTACCTGGTCTCTTGAGGGGCACCCATGTCATTACCGGATCTGACCAATTACTTTATCTTTGCCCGAGTCGTCGCCGCCGGCAGTATTAGTGCGGGTGCCCGCGAACTGAATATGCCGAAATCTACCGTAAGCCGCCGCCTGACAGAACTGGAGGAGGAGCAGGGCATCCGGCTGGTGCATCGGACCCGCAAAGGACTCAAGCTGACTGACATTGGGCAGGCTTTTCTGATTCATTGCGAAACGCTGGTCAGCGCCGCCGAAGCCGCGCAGCAGGTCACCCAGCTCATGCTGGCAGCGCCGCGCGGAAAAGTTCATGTCAGTGCCCCTTATGCCTTGAGCCAAAGTCTGTTGACTGAGTTATTACCGCCTTTTATGAAAGCTTACCCCGAAATTAATGTGGAACTTACGGTGACCAATCGGCCCATCAATCTGGTAGACGAAGGAGTGGATGTGGCCTTGCGAGTGCGCGCCAGTATCGAAGATTCCAGTCTTATCGCGCGGCCCTTGGCGGATTCACCGGGTACGCTCTACGGCGCGCCGGCATTGCTTGCGGAACATGGGGTGCCGAAGCACCCTTTGGACTTATTACACTTTCCACATTTGTCTTTGCACTACACCAGTGGCCGCTATACTTATCAGCTCAGCGCCGAAGATGGTGAGCAGCTGACGTTGAGCTTCAACCCTCGCTTGGTCACAGATGATATGCTGGTGTTGCGGGAAGCGGCGGTGCAGGGGGAAGGCCTGGTGGCGCTACCCAATTACTTGTGCGCCGATGCCGTGGCCAGTGGTCAGTTACAACGCGTATTGCCGAACTGGCACCTGCCGGTGGGAATCATGCATCTGGTTTATCCACATCGGCGCGGGTTACTGCCTGCCGTCAGAGTGTTTATTGATTACATGGTTGCACATATTCCTGTGCTTGCTCAACGTTCCTTATTGATCGGATAAGCAATGCTCTCTACAATCATTTAAACGACTGTTTGAAAAGGCCTTAAAAACATGGATTTTAGCCCTAGTGAGAAAACGCTCGATTATCGCAAGCGTCTGATTAAATTTATCAAAGAGCATATCGAACCGATTGAAGCGGATTATCATAAAGAGATTCGACGTGTGAATGCCGATGGCAACTGGCGTGAGTGGCAGGTGCCACCTATGGTTGCCGATCTCAAAGAAAAAGCGCGCGAGCAGGGCTTATGGAATTTATTTTTGCCGGATCCTGAGCTTGGCGCCGGGCTCAGTACGCTGGAATATGCGCCTTTAGCTGAAGTCATGGGACATAGCCTGTTAGCTCCGGAGATTTTTAACTGCAATGCGCCAGATACCGGTAACATGGAAGTGCTCTACCACTTTGGCAGTAAGGCACAGCAAGAGCAATGGCTGCAGCCGTTACTGGCCGGTGAAATCCGATCGGTGTTTTGTATGACCGAACCTGATGTCGCTTCTTCAGATGCAACCAATATGCAAACCTCTATTGTTGCTGATGGTGACGATGTCGTGATTAATGGCCGCAAATGGTGGTCGACCGGCTTAGGTCATCCAGAAGCGCAGTTCGCGATTGTTATGGGCCTTACTGATGCAGATGCAGCGAAACATCAACGCCACTCCATGGTCATCGTGCCGTTAACCACTGAAGGTGTGACCATTGAACGTATGTTACCCGCGTTTGGTGAGTACGATGCACCCTACGGGCATGGTGAGGTACGCTTTGATAACGTCCGGGTGCCAAAAGAAAATTTAATTGCCGGCTTAGGTGAGGGCTTTAAAATTGCTCAGGGTCGCTTAGGGCCCGGTCGCATTCACCATTGCATGCGAGCTCTCGGTGCAGCTGAAAAAGCCTTACAGCTGTTTATGCTGCGCGGGCAGGAGCGCATTGCCTTTGGTCGTCCATTGTTGCAGCTCGGTGGCAATATGGAGCGGGTTGCAGACATGCGCATTGCCATTGATCAGGCGCGTCTGCTGACCTTTTTTGCCGCCTGGAAAATTGATGAGGTGGGTGCAATGAAGGCGCTTGCGGAGATTTCTGCAATAAAAGTTGCTGCGCCCAATGTTCTGCAGCAGGTCGTCGATGAAGCCATTCAACTCTACGGTGGTGCTGGCATGAGCCACGATACGCCACTGACCCAGCTGTTTGCCGTCGCGCGGGCGCTGCGTATCGCCGACGGCCCTGATGCTGTGCATCGCGCCACCATCGCCAAAGTCGAACTGAACAAGTACCGGGAGCGCTAGTATGACAGACCAGCGGTTTGAAGACCGGGGCGGCGATGTACGAGCGGGCGAGGAATTACCGGTCACTAAATTGGCGGACTACCTGCGCGAGCAATTTCCTCAGCTTGAGGGCGACTTAAAGGTGACTCAGTTTGCCGGTGGTGCGTCGAACTGGACCTATCGTCTGCAGTTCGCCAACGCCGACTGGATTTTAAGGCGTCCACCGGCGGGCACGAAAGCTGCTTCCGCCCACGACATGGGGCGCGAATACCGCATTCAGAAGGCACTGCAGCCGGTCTATCCTTATGTTCCGAAAATGCTCCATTTCACCGATGATGAAAGCATTATTGGTGCCGAGTTTTACCTTATGGAGCGCGTGGCCGGAATTATCCCACGCAAGAATCTTCCGCGTGAACTTGAGCTGAGTGAAGACCAGACCCGACAACTCTGTAAAAATGCTCTCGATGCGCTGATTGAACTGCATAGTATTGATATCTATGAGCATGGTCTTGATGAGCTGGCCAAAGGTGAAGGCTATACGGAGCGCCAGGTTTTGGGTTGGAATAAGCGCTACCGTCAGGCGAAGACCTGGAACGTGCCCAAAAGCACTAAAATTATGCAGTGGCTGGAGCAAAACCGCCCGGCCCAAGAACGCCTGTGCATGACCCATAATGATTTTCGCTTTGATAATCTGGTTCTCGACAGCTCGGAGCCCACCCGTATTATCGGTGTGCTGGACTGGGAGCTGGCGACCCTGGGTAACCCATTAATGGATCTGGGGAACAGTCTCGCCTATTGGATTCAGGCCGATGATGACAGGATCGCACGCTCAACCCGCCGGCAACCAACCCATCTGCAAGGTATGCTCACCCGCCGCGAGGTGATCGAGTATTACTGTAATCGCATGGACGTGGATGTTGCAGATTTCACCTTCTATGAAGTTTTTGGGCTGTTCCGCCTAAGCGTGATTGCTCAGCAAATTTATTATCGTTATCACCACAAACAAACGCGCAATCCCGCGTTTAAACATTTTTGGTTTTTAGTGCACTACCTTCACTGGCGTTGTCGCCGGCTGATCAAACAACAGAGGAAAGCATGAGTCACGTCGAACGTAAGACTATTTTAATTACTGGAGCGAGCTCTGGGTTAGGTGAGGGAATGGCACGTGAGTTTGCCAAGCAGGGTCGCAATCTGGCGCTGTGCGCCCGCCGCACAGAACGTCTTGAGCAACTGCAGGATGAACTGACCAAAGCTTACCCGGCCTGTAAAGTCAGCGTGAAGGCTTTGGATGTTAATGACCATGATGCTGTATTTAGGGTCTTCAAAGAGTTTAAAGCAGAGTTCGGGGAGCTCGATCGGGTCATTGTGAATGCCGGTATGGGTAAGGGAGCCTCGTTAGGCACCGGTTACTTCTATGCCAACGTGCAGACAGCACAAACCAATTTCGTTGCCGCGCTGGCGCAGTGCGAAGCCGCGCTGGAGATCTTTCGTGAGCAAAACAGTGGTCATCTGGTCACCATCAGCTCCATTAGTGCCTTACGCGGTATGCCCCGGGCCATGACTGTGTATGCGGCGACCAAAGCCGGTCTGCTGGCACTTACTGAAGGCATTCGAGCGGACCTCATTAAGTCGCGTTCGCCGATTAAAACCAGCTGTATCCTGCCGGGCTACATTCGCTCTGAGATCAATGAAAAAGTTAAGAACACGCCGTTTATGATCGACAACGCCACCGGCTGCCGGCTGTTGGTAAAAGCTATCGAGAAAGAGCCGGTGCAATCCTTTGTACCGACCTGGCCATGGGCAGTGATTGGCTTTTTAATGAAGCGACTGCCGCTGAAAATGGTCATGAAGCTGGGCTAATCCGGTAGCTCTTCCTGATCGCTTAACAGGCACTTGTCGACACGCTCAGTGGCAATGCTGAGTGTGTTGGCGCCGCCACCTCTTCGTTCGTAAACAAAGGACGTTGCAGCAATACTCAAATCCCCGCGCGAATTACGGTGTCTGATGGTCAGTTGCCGTTCATCAATGGCCAGCTCGATACAACCCGCAGCCAGAGGCGATGTGGCGATGCGCTGCCACTCATCAGTGACCAGCTTGTGAACCCAGACCTCGTAGCCTTCCCAGCCTAGATCATTGCCGCGCTGGCACTGATAAAGAAACAGCTGTGCCTCGCTATCGGTCGTGGTCTGCACTTGCAATGGCTGGCAATTTGACGCCGAGGGTGGCTCGGGTTCGAACACCGATAACTTGTAAATCAGTACCGCGATGAAAAGTACAGTCAGCGTAATAGCTGCTGCCAGAAACCAAAGGCCAAGTCGCTTGGTAAAATCACTTAGGCTACGTAAGAGTCCCATGGGCTGTCCTATTCTTTTATTTTTGCGGTAAGTTCAGGTGCCAACAGGCGCTCGCCACGATAATTGGCGACTTGCCCAAAGCGCTCATGGCCGACATTCCACTCCTGTTGTGCGCGTTCAATCCGCTCGGGCTGACTGCTGACAAAATTCCACCAGATATGTACTGGATTGGCAAAAGGTTCGCCGCCGAGCACGAGCAGCAAGGTATCAGCGGCCAGCTCAACGGTGAGGCGGTCGCGACCGCTGCCAAGAAAGAGTAGCTGATGAGATTGAATGGTTTTGCCCAAACAGTCCAGACGCCCCGACACCACATAGAGCCCATACTCGAACTGCTTCTCCAGATGCAACTGGCTAACAGCAACGCGCGGCGTTTGCAGTTGCAGGGCCAGTAACGGATGAAACTGTAGTGCGGGGGAGTGGTAGCGGCGGTCGCCATTCTCATAATCACCCACTATAAGTGTCGCCTGCGCATCGCCAATCGCAAACTGTGGTAGCTCTTTGTAGTGGTCAAAACGTGGCGTGGTCTGCTCGTTACTTTCCGGCAACGCCGCCCACAGTTGCAGGCCATGAAGTGGGTCGCTGACATGAGGCGCCGCCACTTCAGCGTGCGAGATGCCGCGCCCTGCGGTCATAAGATTGAGCTCTTTGGCAATGAGTGGTTGCTCATAGCCCAGACTGTCCTGATGCAGTAACTGGCCGGAAATTAACCAGGTGATTGTCTGCAAGCCAATGTGCGGGTGCGGCGCGACGTCAAACTGCTGATAATCCGCCACGGGTACGGGACCAAAGTGATCAACAAAACACCAGGGACCAATCATGCGTAAGTTGCGTTGGGGCAGACTCCGGAAAACCCGCATCTTGGGTGTCAGTTGGCGGGGTAAAGCCGGGACAACACTTGCTTCATTGCGTAAGTGTTCGGATTCGCAGGGCGTCGGTTGCGCCTCAGCATCATTTTTTGTTCGCGTCATGGGAGTACTCCATCGCTGCTCTTTCCTGCAGTATGCCATTAGAAGTTGAGTCGGTCGATATGCGACGATCTGCTGACTTCCTTATTAAGCTAAGATTAGTTAAGGTGAAGGTAAGAACAAGGAGTCATTATGATTTATGGCATTATTATTGTTGTGGTGGGTATCGCGCTGTTCTTAAGCGGTATCTGGGAACAGAATCTCGTCACGATCATCCTTGGTGCGTTATTGGGAGTAGCAGGGTGGATCGGCTTTACCTTCAAATGGCATGCTGCCAAAAAACAAGGACAACAAAAAAAAGATGAATAGTACTATCGCTAAACGTATTGGTTCGCTGGCGGTGATTGTCGCTGGTTTATTGTCTGCAGTTCTGGCTCCGGCAGGTGGCAATACTGCTAGCTGGCGCTGGTTCGGATTGTTTTTGATTGTTTTAGGCGTCTACTTTTTGCTGGGGCAGAAAGCTTCGCCGGAGCAACGCACAGCTGAGGCACAAAAACGCAAGGACAATCCACCACTGCGCTGGTATCAATCGCCCATTTTATGGGTTCCTGTGGTTGCTGCAATTCTGGCAATTTTGTCGATGTTGGTAGTTTAGGAAGCAGGCATGTCGCTCACCAAACGGTTAATTATATTGGCTGGCTTAGTCGGTCTGATGTTTTATAATGCGAGCGCCGAACAGCTTTGGGCTGCTGTGGTTGATTATCAGCTTAGCTGGTATAAGCTCGGCGTGCCCCTTGCGTGGGGCTTGATTCTGGGGGCATTGGTTAACTTGATCGGCCTGCAGCAGTTGCAGAAATGGCTCGAACCTCTTACTTTTATTGCTGCTTCGCTGATCACTTTGGGGCTAACGGGTGCTGCTGCTGTGTATGCAGCCCATCAACAGGGCGGCCTGCTATTGCCACCGCTGATGATCACCGCCGTAGGCCTTGGACTGTATTTATTTGTTTATAGCTATGCCCGGTTTGCTGCGCATAAGCAAAGTGAACCTGGCGACGAGAAAAAAGAACCCTGAGTATGGATCTCAATTGTGATTTAGGTGAAGGCTACGGCGTCTGGCGCATGGGTGATGACGCCGCGGTAATGCCTTTCATTGATCGGGCCAATATTGCCTGTGGTTTTCATGCGGGCGACTACGCCATTATGCAAAATACCGTGCGGCTGGCGAAGCAACATCAGGTGTTGATTGGCGCGCATCCGAGCTACCCGGACAGACATGGTTTCGGTCGTCGTGCGATGAGTTTCAGTGACGATGAGCTGCAGGCCATGCTGTTGTATCAGCTGGGCTCACTCGACGCTATCTGTCGTGCGGAGCAGGTTCCGCTAAGTTACGTGAAACCTCATGGCGCGCTTTATAATGCCATGCAGGTGGACAGCAAGTTATTCGAAGCTGTGGTGTGCACGCTGCAGGCGTTCAATCGCGGACGTGCTGAGCCATTGGCGCTCATGACGCTGGCGAAAATCCATCGTGAGACGGAAACAGATATTGCTGCCAAATACGAAGTTCCGCTGTTATTTGAAGCCTTCGCTGATCGGCGTTATGAGGCTAACGGTGAGTTGCGGGCGCGTAATTTTGAAGGCGCAGTGTTGCTTGATCATGAGTCGATTGTCAGCCAGGCACTGGCGTTTGCCACCGGCCAATCCATTCAATCTCATGACGGCACTGAACTGTGGTTAGCGGCGGATACGCTATGCGTACACGGCGATAATCCGCAAGCTTTAGCCGCAGTAAAAGCTATCCGCGAAAACCTATGACGATGAACTGGCAATTTCAAACCGCTGCTGTGGATGCGCTGATGATTCAGTTTGCCCCGCACATCGATCTACAGATCAACGCGAAGGTGCATCAACTTGCCACGCGTTTGCGCCAGCAGCAGCCTGACTGGCTCAGAGAAGTGGTGCCAAGTTACCGTAGTTTGCTGCTCTATTACGATGTGCTGGAGTGCAATGAAGCGCAGGTCAAGCGGGCGTTGAAGCCGGTGATTGACGAGCTCATGAAAACCGATGAAACAACGCAGCTGGATGCTCAGCATCATGTTATCGAGGTGTGCTACGACCCTGAGCTTGCTGCTGATTTAGAGACCGTAGCAGAGCATCTGAAGGGTTCGGTCGACGACGTTGTGCGCTTGCATACAGCGCCCACCTACCACGTCTATACACTTGGTTTTGCGCCGGGCTTTGCTTACCTTGGCGATGTTGATGAGCGGCTGCGGCTGCCGCGCCATGCGACTCCCCGACAGAAGGTGCCGCGTGGCAGCGTGGCTATTGCCGAACAGCAAACTGCGATTTACCCGCGTACCTCACCAGGTGGTTGGCAACTGATAGGCCGTGCGGCAGCCTGGCCCGAGCTGCAAGCAGGAGATACCGTCCGCTTTAAGGCTATCACCCGGCAAGACTATGAGCGTTTATGCGCCGATGCGGAGCAGCAGTATGACTGAGGTACTGGAAATTACCCAACCTGGTTTATTGGCGACGCTACAGGACTTCGGTCGGTTTGGCCATCAGGCGCAGGGTGTCACTGAGGGAGGACCCATGGATGAGCGCGCATTTTTGTGGGCCAACCGCTTATTAGGTAACTCTTATAATGCCGCGCAGATCGAAATTACTCTGGGTCAGTTCAAAGCGAAATTTCGTCATGCGACACTGTTTGTGGTCACGGGTGCTGAATTTCCGCTTAGCCTGAACGGGAATTCCATTAAAAGCTGGCGTGTGTATCAGGCGCAAGCGGGGGATACACTGAGTGTTGGTCACAATGATTCCGGTCTGCGCAGTTATCTGGCGGTAAGTGGCGGCTTCCGTGCTGAGCCAGTGCTGGGGAGTGTGGCGACTGTAGTGCGCGATGGCCTCGGCGGGTTACAGCAGCAGGGCAAGCCGCTGGCAAAAGGTGATGTGCTGGCGGCTGAGGCGGGGCTTGCGAAAACGCTGGAAAGCCGACGGCCCAGCAGCTCTGTGGTGACGGCCATTCCCAGTCGTCCAGTGCTTGACCTGATCCCAGCCGGGCAAATCCAGCAATTTAGCTCTGCGGCCCGGGAGTTGCTGGTTGGACAAACCTATCAGGTCACAAACAAGCAGGACCGCATGGGGGTGCGCCTGCAAGGGCAACAACCGTTGCCGCAGGTTCCTGCCAGTATGATCTCCGAACCATTGCCTATGGGCAGCGTGCAGGTGCCCGCTGACGGGCAGCCGATTGTGATGATGAATGATCATCAGACCTTGGGCGGCTATCCGAAAATCGGAGTGTTAAGCTGGACCGCCAGAAGCATTCTGGCGCAGTTACCGGCCGGTCGAAAATTCCAGTTCCGCTGGTTGGAACTTGCCGAAGCGCAACGTGAACTCAGGCAAGTTTGGCGATTTTTTAACGTGATGCGCTAAATGCTTTGCCGCGGCAGCGTGCAAGCCTTGCCAGCTGCATCATAAACTGCGATCATAGCGCTCATTTTTTGATGTTTGGAGAAGTAAATTCCATGGCAGCCGACGCGCCTCGTAGTAACTTTATTCGTCAGATCATCGATAAAGATCTGGCCAGTGGTAAGCACAGCCAGGTTCACACGCGGTTCCCGCCTGAACCCAATGGCTTTTTGCACATTGGCCACGCCAAATCCATCGTCTTGAACTTTGGTATTGCCGAAGACTATCAGGGTACCTGTAACCTACGTTTTGACGATACCAATCCGCTTAAAGAGAAAGTGGATTTCGTAAATTCTATCCAGGAGGATGTGCGTTGGTTAGGTTACGACTGGGAAGGTAAGCCACGTTATTCATCAAATTATTTTGATCAGTTACATGGCTTTGCCGTTGAGCTGATTGAAAAAGGCCTGGCTTATGTGGATTTCTCCACTCAGGAAGCGATGCGCGAGATGCGCGGTACCCTGAAAGAGCCTGGCGTGAACAGCCCTTATCGCGATACCTCAGTTGAAGAAAATCTGAAGCATTTCGCAGATATGACGGCCGGTAAATACGAAGAGGGCACTGCCGCTCTGCGCGCCAAAATCGACATGAGCTCACCCTTTATGGTGTTGCGGGATCCTGTTATTTATCGGGTCCGCTTTGCCCACCATCATCAGACGGGTGATAAGTGGTGTGTGTACCCGATGTACGACTTTACGCACTGTATTTCAGATGCGTTAGAAGGCATTACCCACTCACTTTGCACCCTTGAATTCCAGGACAACCGTCGTCTTTACGACTGGGTTCTGGATAATATCAGTATTGACTGCCACCCTCAGCAGATCGAATTTTCGCGACTGAATCTTCAGTACACTGTGATGAGCAAACGCAAACTGCATTTACTGGTTGAAGAAGGTAAAGTCAGTGGTTGGGATGATCCACGTATGCCGACCATTGCTGGTATGCGCCGCCGCGGTTACACGCCCAGCTCAGTGCGCGAGTTCTGCCACCGTATTGGCGTGACGAAAATGGATAATCAGGTGGAAATGAGCATGCTCGAAGCCTGTATCCGTGATGAACTCAACCATGGCGCACCGCGGGCGATGGCGGTCATTGATCCGGTCCGGCTGGTGATTGAAAACTACCCGGAAGGTGAGGTAGAACAACTCCAGGCACCGAATCATCCGAACGATGACAGCATGGGTACGCGTGAATTACCCTTTGCTCGTGAGATTTATATCGAACGTGAAGATTTCCGTGAGTCTGCGAACAAAAAATACAAACGCCTGGTGCTCGATAAAGAAGTGCGCTTACGCAACGCCTATGTTGTCAAAGCAGAGCGGGTTGAAAAAGATGCAGACGGTAACATCACTACCATCTTCTGCACCTACGATCCGGACACCTTAGGCAAGGATCCAGCAGATGGTCGTAAAGTGAAAGGCGTTATCCACTGGGTGGCGGCAGAGCATGCAAAACCTGCTGAGTTTCGTCTCTATGACCGTTTATTCCAGGTGCCAAATCCAGCCGCTGAGGAAGATTTCTTCAGTACCTTGAATCCAGACAGCCTGGTGGTCAAACAGGGGTATGTGGAGCCGGGGATGGCGACTGCTAAAGCTGAGCAGCCGTTCCAGTTTGAACGAATTGGTTACTTCTGTGCAGATAATCAGGACAGTTCTGCAAAACAGCTGGTTTTTAACCAGACCGTTGGTTTACGGGATACATGGAACGACGAGGCCTAAGCCTCGCCGGTTGGCGGCCTTATTAATTTAAGGTCGCCAGTTCAATCCGTGCCGCAGCACCATACAAAGGTCCTGAATCGCCTTCGACTTCACCGGTAGGCGTGATCGTTGGCCATAACTCAGGCAGTTTGGCTAAAATCTTGTTTACTTCTTCAATTGCCGCAGTATTGCCGGCCCGCTGGGTAGCCGTAAGCTCGTTGATACGTGCCTTGGCCATTTGGGTAAAGCCATAGGCATCCTGAAACTCATGTACGTTTACGACAGTGCCTTGTTTGACGCCGATATCATACTCTGCAGCGGCGGTTAACAGCATGGTACTTAAACTCATCAAGACACTTTTCACGGACTTCTGCGGGATCTGTTCAGCTGCGGTAATGGCGGCCACCAGGCCATCGTAGGCGTTATTGACAGCGGCATCGCCTTGCTCGTCATTAACGGCATTCGCTAACGCGGTCAGTTCAGCTTCGAAACCGGCCACATTACGCGCCTGAAATGCAGGAACAAGAGCGGTATACAGCTCATCTTCAGGATGCTTCATATGCGTTTTTGCCATGGCCAGGTGGCCCTGGTCATAGAGTTTTTTGCCTACGTACAGATGACCACGGATCAAGCCAAGTTGTGCCAGATAAGCACTGTCGTTGATACGTAAATCCACCGCACCTGAGCCTTCACCTTCGCCTTCACCACCGCCTTCAAACGGCGCGATGATGCTCATGCTATGATGCTCATGTGCGGTAACTTTTAATTCGTCAGCCTGCAACGTGGAGCTGCCCACCAGGGCGGCTCCAACAGCAAGCCAGACTTTGCGCTTTTCGTTCATACTCATACCTTCTTCATTGCGTAGGTCGGCCTAGATTCGTTATACTGCCCATAATTCCACAAATGAGATTCATTCTCAATAGCGCTGATCATGATCTTACATATTCAAAACCTAATAGACACAGCAACCTTATCGGTTATTCGTGACAAGCTTGCTGCTGAAACCTTTGCCGACGGTCGCGAGAGTGCGGGCTGGGCGGCAAAAGAAGTCAAGCAAAATCAACAGTTACGGGCTCCGCATCCGCTCATTGACTTTGTTTTGGGGCGGCTGCAAAAACATGAAGTATTGCAACAGGCGGCTCGACCCGCGGAGTTCGTCAATACCATGATTAATCGCTATCAGCCGGGGCAGAGTTATGGCACTCATATGGACGATGCGTTAATGATGAAACGCAGCGGTGACAGCGCCAGGCCCATTCGCACCGACATTTCCTTTACGCTGGGTCTGACGCCTCTGGCTGACTATGAGGGCGGCGAACTGGTGATTGAAGATAGCTCAGGCGAGCGCTCCTGGCGGCTTGATGAGGGCGAATTATTACTTTACCCAAGTCATTTTTTACATCGGGTGAATGCCGTTACTTCAGGTACCCGTCATGCTATGGTCGGTTGGATAGAGAGTATGTTGCCGGACGTGCAGGAACGGGAGATTTGTTTTGACCTCTTTCAGGCATTACAACATGAATTCCAAACCCACGGTAAGTCGGTACAGTTTGACCGCTTAAGTAAAAGCTACAACAACCTGTTAAGGCGCTGGGCCAAGCGTTGAGGAATTGCGATGCAATGCATCTATCAAGCTGAGAATGTCGTTGAAGCCGAGTTGGTGAAAGGATTACTGGAAAGTCAGGGGATCAGCTGCCATAGCGGAGGTTTTTACCTGCAAGGCGCAGTGGGCGATCTTGCCGCATCGGGATTTGCTAAACTCTGGGTTGCCGACGATGACAGCGGCCAGGCGCTAGCTCTGGTTGAGCGTTACGAACGCGGTGAGTTCGCTATCACAGACGCTGATTAGTCAGCGTCTGCAATATTATGCTCACAATTATCCGGAGTTTTACACTCACCGTATAAGTAGAGACTATGGTTGGTGAGGGTAATGTTGTTCGCTTTGGCCACCTTTAGCTGACGATCTTCAATCACGTCATCTTCAAACTCAAATACATGGCCGCAGGTCAGGCAAACAAGATGGTCATGGTGATCTTTCGCACTCAGCTCAAATACTGAGCGGCCACCTTCAAAATGATGACGGGTCACGATACCGGCGTCGTCGAACTGGTTCAGTACGCGGTAGACGGTAGCTAAACCAATTTCTTCATTTTTCTCCAGCAGGATTTTGTACACATCTTCTGCACTGATGTGCTGGTTGTCTGGATTCTTTAAAATCTCAAGGATTTTGACGCGCGGAGAGGTGACCTTCAGCCCTGCTTTTTTAAGTTGTTGTTCGCCGTTGCTGCTCATTAGAATTCACTTTCTCGTTGTTGTGCTTGCCGCCATTATAGGCAAAATTCGGGGGGAAAGGGAACGACCAATTAAGCTAATTGGTCGAGTGCCATCTCATCGCGTAATTGTGCACACCACTGTTGCACACGTTCTTTGGTTAGTTCGGGCTGACGATCTTCGTCAATGCCCAAGCCGATGAAGTGTTCATCGTCGACCAGCGCCCGTGACGCTTCAAACTGATAGCCGGCCGTAGGCCAATGGCCGATAATAATACCGCCGCGCGCTTCAACGATATCACGCACAGTGCCCATAGCATCAAGAAAGTATTCGGCATAGTCTTCCTGATCACCACAGCCAAAGATAGCGATAAGCTTGTTATTGAAGTCGATTTCTTCAAGCTCAGGGAAAAAGTCATCCCAATCGCACTGGGCCTCACCGTAATACCATGTCGGAATACCGAATAACAGCAAGTCGTAACTGGCGATATCTTCCTTGCTTGATTTAGCAATATCAAAGACATCGATCAGATTTTTACCCAAATCTTTTTGAATCATTTGTGCAACAGCTTCGGTATTACCTGTATCGCTACCGAAGAAAATTCCAACACTAGCCATAGTTGTACTACTACCTTAATTGAAATGAACCGAGGGCTGGTTAAATTCCAGCTTCCCAAATTACCTGAATGATACCTTTAGCGATAAAGCCGGCGCAGCCAAGGAACAACACCAACCATACAAACCAGCGACCAAACTTAGGAACCTTACTTTTATTCAGTACGTCCTGTATGGCGAGACCAATGAGAATAAAGAGTATTGCTATGGCAATGTTCGTGCCAAGAATCTCAATGGTTTCATAATGCTCTGACAACATAACAGCACCACCAGTTCAGCCAAAATTAGGGGGCAATTATAACACGCACGGGCACTAGGTGCGAGAATGTTGCTCCAGAAAGGCGCGTACCAGCCGGTTAAAAATTCGTGGCTTTTCAGCATGCAGCCAATGTCCGGTGCCTTCAATAATCTTGATATCAACATCGCTGAACCGCGCCGTGACAGCATCGCGGTGGGCTTCAGTGAGGTAGTTGGAGTCCCCGCCCTTGATAAAAAGTACCGGGCCGGCAAACTCGCCGTCGCGCACACCGGCAGAAATTTCACTGTAACAGCGGTCAATCACCGGCAAATTCAGTCGCCACTGATACTGTTCGTTTTCGCGCTGAAGGTTTTTCAGCAAAAATTGTCGTACGCCGCGGTCATCAATGTGTTCAGCAAGTTGTGCATCTGCCTCTTTACGGTTACTGACCTGCTCCAGATCGATGGCTTCAAGGGCGTCGAGAATGTGCCGATGGCGCGCGTCGTAGGCTACCGGTGCGACGTCCGCAACGATCAGACTTTGCACCAGGTCCGGATAGGTCAGTGCGAACTCCATCGCCAGTTTGCCGCCCATAGAGTGGCCGACCAGACTGATTTTTTGCAAGCCGAGTTCATCGACCAGGCGTTTGACATCGTCGGCCATTGCCGCGTAGGTCATGGTTTCGCTGTGAAAAGAGTCACCATGATTGCGACAGTCCATGGCGACTACGCGATAATCCGACTCAAGCTCGCGTCCCAGTCGTTTTAAATTATCCAGATCACCGAATAAACCGTGAATAAGCAGTACCGTGGGGCCTTTGCTGCCCATGATTTCGTAGTTTACCAAGTTCTGTTGTGCATCTGACATATTGATTTCCTGTACCCCTGTGAGCCGTTGGGTATAATAGCGTGCATAACGTGAGCTATAAACCTAAAAAGAAGTGAACAGCGCATGACCAAACGGATTGAAATCGACGACGACATCTACCGCCATATCGCGAGCCACACCCAACACATTGGTGAAAGTGCCTCGTCTATCCTACGCCGCTTACTGGGCCTGGATCAAAGTGGCGCATTGCCAACCGGTGCAGAAGCTGAGCCGCCGGTGGCTGAAAAAGCCCATGGACGCACCATTTTTGATTCCATGACCAGTGCTGATCTTGCCGGCCAGCGCAGCGTGGTGGCACGTTTCCTGTATATTCTGGGGATGTTGCATAAATGCCACCCGGAAATGTTTCCAAAGGTACTGCAAATCAGCGGTCGGGACCGCCAGTACTTCTCACGCAGCGCCGCTGAGTTAGAAGCGAGCGGTACCAGTACCAATCCTAAGCAGATCCCAAACTCGGACTTTTACGTGGTGACCAACAACAATACCACCCGTAAAAAATCGATGCTAAATCAGGTCGCGCTGGAATTGGGCTATGATCAAAAGCAAGCGGAAAAAATAAGGGACTTTTTGTAATGGCTTTGCATCCACGTGCCGGACAACCGGCTCTTCCTGAAGATCTGACCAATATCGCGCAGCTGGTAAGTGCCTATTTCGTCAATGAGGTCGATCCACGCCAGCGCGCACAACAAGTCCAGTTTGGTACTTCTGGTCATCGCGGCTGCTCGTTGCAGAATTCGTTTAACGAGGCGCATATCCTGGCCATTAGCCAAGCGCTGGTTGCCTATCGTGAAGAGCAGGGGATTACCGGCCCCTTGTTGCTGGGGCGCGATACCCACGCACTGTCCGAAGCTGCCTATATGACAGCTCTTGAGGTGTTTATCGGTAATGGCATTGAAGTGCACATTCAAACCGATGATGGTTACACACCAACGCCTGTGATAAGTCATGCCATACTGGCTTACAACAAGGACCGCAGTGAAGGCCTGGCTGACGGTGTGGTGATCACACCTTCGCATAATCCACCCACCGATGGTGGTTTTAAATACAACCCACCCCATGGTGGCCCGGCAGGCAGTGATGCGACCAAAGTTATTGAAAAATATGCCAACGCCTTACTGTCGTCAGATCTGTTAGGAGTGAATGCGGTCAGTTATGCTGAGGCCCGTGCCAGTCAGTTGTTGCGACAAGTTGACTGGCGTGCCCAGTACATTGCTGAACTTGAGCAGGTGATCGATATTGAGGCCATCCGTAAGGCCAACTTACGGATCGGGGTGGATGCAATGGGCGGTGCCGGCGCCAGTTACTGGCAGTTGATTGCCGAGCATTACAACCTCGAGATAGATGTTTATCACGCCGAGGTCGACCCTAGTTTTCGGTTTATGAGTCTTGATAAGGATGGCAAGATCCGCATGGATTGCTCTTCACCTTATGCGATGGCGACGCTACTGGAATTAAAAGACAATTACGCCGTCGCTGTCGGGAATGATCCTGACTACGACCGGCACGGCATTGTCTGCCCCAAACAGGGCTTGCTGAATCCTAATCACTACCTGGCGATTGCGATTGACTACCTGTGCCGCCATCGTGGCTGGTCGCCCCAGCTGGCGTTTGGCAAAACGCTGGTCTCCAGTGCTTTAATCGATAGGGTTGCGGCACAGCATGAACGTCCGTTGCTGGAAATGCCGGTCGGTTTTAAATGGTTTGCCCCTGGTTTGCGCGATGGCACCATCGCCTTTGCCGGTGAAGAGAGCGCCGGAGCAACCTTTGTCGATCGCCAGGGACACCCCTGGAGTACCGACAAAGACGGTATTATTCTGGCACTTTTGGCGGCGGAGATTGTCGCTGTGACAGGCGTAAACCTGAGCGATTACTATCAGCAACTTTGCGCTGAACATGGCACCAGTTATTACCGTCGTCTGGATGTGGCGTCGACGCCTGAATTGAATGCAGCTTTCGCTGGTATTCGGGGCTACAAACTGAAATTAAATGAGCTGGCAGGCGATGCCGTCGTCGAGGTAATGACCAAAGCGCCGGGTAATAGTGCGTTAATTGGTGGGGTAAAAGTCACGACCAGTAATGGCTGGTTTGCAGCGCGGCCCTCAGGCACTGAACCCATTTATAAGATTTACTGCGAAAGCTTCGTCAGTGATGAACACCTGACGCAACTTGCCGAAGAAGCGCAGACGCTGGTTCAGCAATGGCTCACCTAAACAGGTGAGCCTGGCTTCTGTGCCGCATCATCCTGGCTTTCCTGTTCCGCCTCAGCCAATTGTTCTGCCTGATACTCATGCTCGTCAACCAATGTGGTAAGGAGCTCGTCCGAAGTTTGTGACGGGCCAAGCATCGCATAACTGCTGCTCAACTGATCCTCGGCACGGGCGCGGCGGGTGATGCGGTAGAGCGAGTAGAAGCAGACCATCAGGCTGAGCGCCATAATCAGCAGGAAGAAGTAATCTACGGCACCAAACTGCATTAAGGCTGCGACCGCAGGAGCGCCGATGATGGAGCCAATACCGCCTACTTTAATGATGGCGCCGGTGGCACCAATCATTTGATCTTTCTCCAGATAGTCGTTGGTATGCGCCATGCCCAGTGAGTAAAGTGGCAGTACACAAGCACCAAACAAGCCCACACAGAGATAAATCAACCAGACCAGCGAAGCTCCGAGTTGCGAGAGTACCAGCGCCATGACCGCACCAAGACCCGCGCAGGCGGCCATGATGACACGGCGGTCGAATCGATCTGATAACAAGCCTATAGGCGCCTGAGCGAGCATGCCCCCGAGGATGAAGGACGCCATAAAGAGCGTGACCTGGGTGATGCTCAAGCCGATGTAAATGGCGTACATTGGACCAATACCGTAAAACATCGAGTAGCAGGCCTGCATAATAAAGGCATTAAAGATGCCCAGCGGTACCAGTTTAATCAGGCTGCGGATCGGCACTTTCTTCGGTTCATGGGTGGTGGGCTCAACGGTTACGCTGATGAGGATTGGAATCAGCGCCAGGTTGATGAGCAACGCCACCAGAGCAAAGGCCATGAATCCGGCCGGGTCGGCTACCCCAAGCAGCAATTGACCGGCCACCAGACCGCCGTATATCAAAACTAAGTAAACAGAGAGTAAAGTGCCTCGGTTTTTGTTGTCTGCCATGGTATTTAACCAACTCTCAACAATGACAAAAATTGCTGAGATGGCAAACCCGGTAATGAAGCGCATGATGAACCAGACCGTGGGGTCAATCCAGATGGCCTGAATCAAAATCGATGCCGCAGCGAGCGCGGCCAGACCGCCAAAGGCGCGAATATAGCCTACCCGACGAATATCTTTCGGGGCGCGGGTGGTGCCGAATAAAAATCCGATAAAGTACGCCGACATCACAATACCGGTGGTCAGCGTGCCGAAATTCTCGATGGTTGCGCGTAAACTCAGCAAGGTACTGGTCATGCCTACGCAAATGCCGATGAGCGTGATACTGGTGAGTAGGGAGCTAATCGCGCGTAGCTGTTGTTTGAGCATGACCTAAATCCTTGCGATCCCAAGCATGGGGTAAAATGGGCTAAAAATCCGCTGAAAGTGTAGCACGGATGATTATTTTCTGAAACGCCAAGTGGTTATCCACAGCTTGTTACTTGCCCGGACCTGCCGGGCTGTTTATGATGTGCAAAGAATGAGAAATTGAGGCAGTTATGCAGCGACTTATTATCATTGTGTGGTTCGTAATTTGGGGAAGTTCGCTGCCACTTCAGGCTGCGGTAGAGGTCACCGATCTTTATCAACACCGCGTCCAGGTCAGCAGCCAGTCAGCGAGTGAGCGCACTGCTGCATTGCAGGAAGCTCTGCAGGCCACCTTGTTAAAATTAACCGGAGACACCTCAGTCATGGACCATCCCGCGGTGCAGCAAGCCCTGCGTGATGTGCGTAACTTACTGGTGCAGTACGGCTATCAGCAAGATGAACAGCTGTGGTTATGGGCACAATTCGACCGTCCGCAAGTGGATCGACTGATCCAGGACGCCGGCTCGGGAATTTGGAGTAATGTCCGGCCGCGTTTGCTGATGTGGCTGGTGGTTGAGGATCAGGATCTCTCACGCAAAGTCATGGCATCGGATAGCGAAGCTATTATTGTGCAGCAAATGCAAAAAGCAGCGCGTTTACGCGGTTTACCAGTGCAACTGCCGTTGCTTGATCTGAACGATACCATGACGGTTTCGGTCATTGATGTCTGGGCCCGATTCATGGATACCATTGATTTTGTCAGTACGCGTTATAGCCCTGATGGTGTAATTATTGCGCGCGTCTACCAAACCGATCCCAGTGCCGGTATCGAAGACAAGTGGATGGCGGACTGGACCCTGACGTTAGGTGAGTTGCGCTGGAGTGGTGAAGTGACCGCAATGGACCATAGTGTCCTGGGAGCGGAAGTGGTCAGTGCCGTCACTGAGCAACTTGCACAACGCTATCGTATTGGCAGCCAATCAGACGTTATCAATCGCTGGCAGGTGACCATTGAGAACCTTACCGATCTGGAGACAACGATTGCAGCCGAGCAACTGTTGCAAAGTCTGCCAGCTATTATCAATGTTCAGCTATTGGGGTACGGCGATCATGCAGCGCGGTTTGAGCTAACCATGCAAACCGATCCCGCCCGAATTCGTCAGGCCATTGACCTGAGTAAGCAATTGCAGCCGCTGGCGACGCAAACCAATGCCGAATACAGGTGGATTAACCAGCAATGACGTTGCAGCAGTTACCACTAAATGTGCAGCTACCAGCCAATGAAACCTTTGCCACGCTGGTGGCCGGGCCCAATGAGGAAGCCATTAAGCTGGCCCGCGGCGAGCATAGCTCCGACGCGTCACTGGTTTATCTTTGGGGACGGCAGGGGGTCGGTAAAAGCCATCTGTTGCATGCAACCTGCGCCGCCGCTCAGGAGCAAGTCATGTACCTGCCGCTGGCCGAGCTGCGCGACACTGTCGCTGCGCAGGTACTGCGTGGGTTGGAAGTCTACCCATGGCTTTGTCTGGATGATATTGATGCGGTTATCGCGGATGAAAACTGGTGTTTTGAGCTGTTTGCCCTGCTCAATCGCGTCAGAGACCAGCACCGCCCGAGTCGGGTGCTGGTGACCGCTTGCAGTTCGCCAGCGCAACTTGCTGCAGCTTATCCCGATGTACAGTCGCGGCTAAGTTGGGGCGTTGTGGTGCAATTGCACAGTTTGACCGATGATGACAAAGTTAAAGCGCTGCAGGTCAGGGCGCATGCGATGGGACTTGAGTTACGTGATGATGCTGCGCAATTTATGGTGCAGCGTCTGGGACGGGATCTGGTCAGCCTGATCCATTGCCTTGAACGTTTAGATCATGCATCGATCGCAGCACAACGCAAACTGACCATCCCTTTCGTAAAAGCTGTTCTGGCTATTTAGTCTTCTCGTCTTTTAGCTTTTTTAGTCCCAGTCCCAGAGCGCGCCCCTGATGACGGGCATAAAGGGTGCAACCAGCAAAGGCCAGGGTTGTCAGAATAAGTTCGGTACCGGCCCAGAAACGTTGCTCGGGTGCGACATAAAGCATCGTCAGGCTGTGCAGGAAATACCACATCAGAATAAAGTTTGCCCAGGCGTGAGTGTAAGGCTTGCCCTTCACCATTCCGTACATAGGAAAAAGTAGCGGCACGACCCAGAACAGGGTGCGGAAAAGGACTGACTGCTCGCTGTAACCAGTGGCAAACTGCCACAGCAGAACACAAGCAAACAAGGCAAAGTAACTGCTTAGTGCAAGCCAGCGGTAGGTGCGGATCTCTTTCGTCATAAATTCCTCTAGTGCTGGTTGGTGCGCAGACCAAAAGCGGCTTTGGCGACCCGGGCGCCAAGTTCTTCTGCCAGGGCTAATTCGTGCTGACTAAGGCGTGAGCCGGCTGCATGCTCAACATGAGAGGCTCCATAAGGGGTACCGCCTGAGGTGGTTTGCTGCAGGCCCGGCTCAGTATAGGGAATGCCAAGGACCATCATCCCGTGATGGAGCAGCGGAACCAGCATTGAAAGCAAAGTGCTTTCCTGGCCACCATGCATCGA
The DNA here is from genome assembly GCF_030466405.1 of Pseudidiomarina terrestris. Classification (GTDB taxonomy): domain Bacteria; phylum Pseudomonadota; class Gammaproteobacteria; order Enterobacterales; family Alteromonadaceae; genus Pseudidiomarina; species Pseudidiomarina terrestris. The sequence continues at coordinate 76,835 of NZ_JAGGJF010000005.1, forward strand.
ACTACTCGAGGTAAAGACGGCCGCTGGCTTGTCCACCAAAGCGCCACGCAGCCACTCTCGTGAGGTTTGCTCCCAGAACTTCTGTAAACCGCTATGCATATGACCGAAGCGTGTTGGACTGCCCATGATCAGAGCGTCGCAGTCCTGCAGCTCTGCAGTGGAAAGCGCCAGATCCCGGGCACTGGCAGCATCGTCATCGCTGGCTATAGTGCGCAGCAAGGGCTCAGCGCCGGCTTTGCGCACGCCATTGGCGATGGCATCAGCGAGTTGCTGTGTGTTGCCATTGCGGCTGTAGTACAAAATCATGATGGTTGGCTGTTCGCTGCTGCGCACTTAAAGGATCTCCTCAACGGCTTCTGGTGGGCGGCCTAAACGTGCTTTCGAACCTTTGCTTACAATCGGTCGTTCGATGAGTTTTGGATGGCTTAACATGGCTTCAATCAGTTTGCTTTCATCCTCCTCGTCTTTGAGGTTTAGCTCTTTGTAGGCCTCTTCTTTGGAGCGCATGAGCTCGCGAGCCGAGACGAATCCCAGTTTACGTAACAGGCCTTGAATATCCTCCGCAGTGAGCGGCTCTTTCAAATATTCGATCACCTGCGGCTTGATGCCTTTATCTTCAAGTAACGCCAGAGTTTGACGGCTTTTAGAACAACGAGGGTTGTGATAAATGCTAACTTCAGACATGCTAACTTCCTTCAAAATACTCGATTAAGAGATAGCATAAGGGAATCAGTATGTGTTGTCGATTTTTGTCAGTTGTTCGTATCTCGCTGGTGGCGCTGGTTTTGGCGGCATGTAGTCCAGCGCCAGATTTTCATACTAATCAGGGACAGCAACATCGCTGGCAGGATTTACAGGGTGACTATGTGATTGTGAACTACTTCGCCGAGTGGTGTGCACCTTGTTTGCGTGAGTTACCTGAACTGAATGCTTTTTATGCTGACTATGGTCAGCAAGTGAAGCTCTTTGGGGTAAGTTTTGATGGTCTGGATAATGCTCAGTTGGCGCAACTGCGCGACGACTATGCAATTGAGTTTCCATTAATTCTGAACGAGCCGCCGGCGAATTTGCCGTTTCCGGCACCGACCATGTTACCTGCCACCTATGTGATCACCCCGGAGGGTGAGGTCAAAGGTCCGCTACTGGGCGAACAAACTGAAGCCAGCTTGTTACGGGCCATAGGTGCTGACGAAGCTGACGGTTAGCCCAGCTTTTCCAATTGCCGTTGCATTGCCATCAGCTGTTCGATGCGCGCTTGAAGGCGGCGCTGCTCCAGGGTGGTCGAGCTTTGCGCATGGGCATTGTGCAGGCTGTTAATGGCCTGATCAAACTGACCATGCAGTGCCAGCAACTCGGCCCGGGCTTCATGCATATTACTGGTGTCACCGCGGCGCCGGTATGCGTCGACCAATAGTGACATGGCAACGGTATTGGTGGACTCCCGTATCAGGAAGTCACGGAGCAATTTAATCGCCAGATCCAGTTGCCCGGCTTGCATGGCAGCATTGGCAAAGTTGATGGTGACGGTGCGTTCGTTAGGCATGCGCTGATAGGCCTGTTCCAGCATTGCCAGAGCTTCATCAAAGCGTTGTTGCGCTAGCAATATGTCGGTCTGCACATCCAGATAAAACGTATTATAAGGTGCTTTTTCCAGCAGCGGCGCAAGTGCCTCAGCGGCCTCTTGCGGTTGGTCAGAGTCAAGCAACAGGATGGCAAGACCATATTGCGCGGCGGTGGCGATGTCTGGGTTTGAACTTTGCATGTCGTTGCGCGCAGCAGTTTCGTTGTAGCGGCCAATATGCCGCGTCAGCACCCGATATTTTGCCAGCCAGTAACTGAGCTCGTTGCGGCGCACTTCCATGTTTTGCTTTAAGCGCTCAGCTCGTATACGGGTGTCAGCGATCCTTGACTCGCTCAGCGGGTGCGTAAGCAGCATTTCTGGCGGCTTACTCGCATAACGGTATTTTTCTGCGAGGCGACCGAAAAAATCCGGGGCGCCCATGGGGTCGAAGCCTGATTGCGCGAGGATGTCAATCCCGATACGGTCAGCCTCTTGTTCAAATAATCGGGTGTAATTAATACTGCGTTGTTGCATCCCGGCCATGCTTGCTGAAATTGCAGCCATGCCCAACTCCGGATTGACAATGCCTAACAGGATAGAGCCCAACATAGTGGCAATAGCGGCGGGGCCGCTGCGCTCCATGGCATCCATGTTACGCACAATGTGTCGTTGTGAGACGTGCGCGATTTCATGGGCAAGAACCGAGGCAAACTCTGACTCATTGCGGGTTTCCGCAATTAACCCGGTATTCATACCGATATGACCGCCAAAGAATGCGAAGGCATTAATCTGATCTTGATTGACCCAAAAAAACTTGAAGGGAAAATTGACATCGCTGGTATTGCGGACCAGTCGGGTCCCGACATCGTGTAGATAGGCATTGAGCACTGGATCGCCGACCACAGGCGCAGACGCTCGGATCTGCCGCATGTACATATCACCGATGGCAAGCTCGCGGTCGATAGACATCACCGCGCCGCCGGCGGTACCGATATCAGGTAAACGGGTTTGTTGGGCAGCGGCAGTTGACACTGACAACGCAAACAGCAAACCGATGGTCAAGGCCGCACAACGCGACAACAACGAATACAACATAAACTTCCCTAGCAACTACGGCTTCTTGATAGAGTTTACTATAGGTAAAAGGTTCCCGCTTTTGAATAGTTTAAATTGTATAAAGCGTTGGAACACAGCTATCATGTGGTTCAGCAACTTATTTGAGTAAATCTACGGAGATTTCAGCGCAATGTGGGACTATTTGAAAGCCTGGTACCAACGCAAGTTCTCTGATCCAGATGCAATTACGTTATTTTTGCTTATTGCAGCGCTGTTCTTACTGATTTTATTTTTTGGTAACTTGTTGGCGCCGATTTTAGTCGCGGTCGCACTTGCGTACCTGCTGGACTGGCCGGTGCAGCGACTGCAAAATATGGGGTTTGGCCATACCCTGGCAGCGGTTATCGTCTTCACCCTGTTTATCGCATTAAACGTTCTGCTCATTTTGTTTTTAGTGCCCGTGATCTGGCAGCAGAGTGTCGCCTTAGTGAGCGAATTGCCGGAGATGTTCAGTGAAGTCAGAAAATTACTGAATCAGCTGCCGGAATTGTTTCCCGGTTACATTAGCGAAACCAATATTCATCAGATGATGGATACCATTAACCAGCGCGCCATCGCCTTTGGGGAAACCCTTATCAGTCAGTCGTTGAGCCGCTTGATTGGTATCATGGCACTGCTGATTTACCTCATCGTGGTGCCACTGCTGGTGTTTTTTATGCTCAAGGATAAACGCGAGTTACTGGGGCATTTAAGCCGGTCATTACCAGCAAACCGGCGCCTCATTTCGCAAGTCAGTGATGAAATGAATCTGCAGATCATGAATTACATCCGCGGCAAGGCGATTGAAGTCGTGATTGTAGGCGGTATTACTTACATCGGTTTTGCCTTATTCGATTTACGTTACGCCGCGCTGTTGGCAGTCCTTGTTGGCTTCTCGGTACTCATCCCCTATATCGGTGCCGCAGTGGTGACCTTACCGGTGGCGTTGGTCGGATTGTTTCAATTCGGCTGGAGCGCAATGTTTGCCTATGTCATGATCACTTATCTGATTATTCAGGCGCTTGATGGTAATTTATTAGTGCCACTGCTGTTTTCGGAGGCGGTGAGTCTCAATCCCGTATACATCATTGCTGCGGTGCTGATTTTTGGTGGGTTATGGGGCTTCTGGGGAGTCTTCTTTGCAATTCCACTGGCGAGTCTGGTGAAGGCGGTAATTACGGCACTGTCGACGCCTACGCCGGTTTCACCTGCTGCAGAGGATCCACCGGCGCCACTCAGTAAGAATTAACTTTCGGCGAGCTTATCGAGGACCACCTGATGGTGGTCTTTGGTTTTAAACTTATCAAACACTTCTGCTACCGTACCGTCCTGATTAATCAAGAAACTGGTACGGTGGATGCCGTCATATTCACGACCCATAAATTTCTTCGGCCCCCAGACACCAAACGCATCCGCTACTGCATGGTCTTCGTCGCTTAACAGGGTAAAGTTGAGCTCATCCCGTTCGGTGAATTTGGCCAGGCGCTTGGGGGCATCGGGACTAATCCCAACCGTCACCACGTCATGTTTTTCCAGCTCTTGCTGATGATCCCGTAACTGTTGTGCCTGCACAGTGCAGCCAGGCGTCATGGCTTTTGGATAGAAGTAGATAAGAACTTTGCCTTTTTTTAATAAATCCGTAAGTGCGACCTGCTGTTCATTGGCATCACGTAGGGTAAACTGTGGTGCTTTATCTCCAACTTTTAACATGTTCATAATTATCCTCGTACGATTGCAGGTAGAATAGTGAATGCTGGCGCTTATCTTAAGCAAACAAAATGCTTAACGCAAAGGCCGCACCCCTTGTCTTTGTAACCGTACAAAAGTACCATTGTCGCCTTAAAAAAGATCAGGAGCTGGAATGTTAACAGGTAGCATTGTCGCATTGGTGACGCCTTTTACTGAGCAGGGTAACGTGGATTACACAGCTCTGGAGGAGCTTGTCAACTGGCATGTGGAGCAGGGAACTGACGCAATTGTTGCTATGGGGACTACCGGCGAGTCACCCACCATGAGCCACGACGAGCATATTTTGGTGGTCAGTGCGGTCTGTGAACTGGCAGCCGGTCGTATTCAGGTGATTGCTGGCAATGGATCGAATGCTACCGCAGAAGCTGTTTACCTGACCGAACGTATGGCACACTTGCCACTGGCAGGTTTCCTGAATGTTAATCCCTATTACAATAAACCCTCTATCCGCGGTTTAGTGGAGCATTATCGAGCTTGCTGCAGCGTCAGTGATTTACCCCAACTGCTTTATAACGTGCCCGGCCGTACCGGGGCGGATCTCTCTCCTGAAGATGTAGCAGAGCTTGCCGAAATTCAGAATATCGTTGGCATCAAAGAAGCGACGGGAGATGTCGACCGGGTTGCTGAATTACGCAGGCTCTGTGGCAGTAACTTCATTCTGTTAAGCGGCGATGACCCGACCAGCTGTGATTTTTTATTGGCCGGCGGCAACGGCGTGATTAGCGTAACGGCCAATGTGATGCCAGCGCAAATGAAAGAAATGGTTACCGCAGCCTGCACCGGACAAGCCGAACGGGCCCAGCAAATCGATGCTGAGATGCAGGCAGTGCATGAGGCGATGTTTGTCCAGGCAAACCCTATTCCTGTGAAATGGGCGTTAAGCTGCATGGGGAAACTCGAACCGAATTACCGGTTGCCGATGACGGCTCCGGAACTTCCGCAACAACAACATATCGAACAAACATTAAAACAAGCCGGATTAATCAGCGCGGAGCACGAATGAAATTTTCTCATATTGGAATCTTAAGTATCACCTCACTGGCATTAGCGGCCTGTAGTTTTACCCCTCGTGAACAAGCTGAAGGTAGCTTCGACTACACGAAGAAGGAACTCGTTGAGCCGCTCCAGCCAGCGCCAGGTAAACAGGTTCCGCAATCGACCAATCGCTATAATGTGCCTGAGACTGAGGTGGATGGCGCCGTTGGCAAGAATATTAATATTATTGCTCCGGTTTTGGTTCGCGCCACGGCCGCTGGCAGTCGTCCAAGCCAGGCAGTTGGCATTACCGCCGTCGATTTTTCTGAACTCGAAGGGATGGATGACTTGCCTAGCTTTACCTGGCAGGAAGTCAAAGATACCTTGCAGCGGAAAAATATTGCGATTGAAGAAGAAGTCGACGAGCAACGACTCAAGACCGGCTGGGATGCTGAGCGTCTGGAAGTCGGCGAAGATGAACTTGAAGTTGTGATTGAACGCCGTTACGAAGTTTTACTCGACGTTCCTGATCACCGCCGTCTGGTGACGCTTGAAGTGAATATGATCGACAAACGCGAATCCGGTCCTGGTCGGGGCGTGTTACCGTCAGGTGTTGCCGATACCAACGCGGAAGCCCGTCTGCTAAACAGCATGATTAATGAAATTGCCGTACGCCAGCAGGGTATTTTCAAAGCGGCGGAAGAAGCCGCGGTGGTCAATGTCGAGCCAACCTTTAATGATAAAGGCTACCCAGCGTATAAGATCGATATTGGCTTTGATGCGGCCTGGCCTCTCATGGCTGATGTGATTGAAAACCTTGGCTTTGAAATTGAGGACCTGGATCAGTCGCAAGGCATGTACTACACCAATTACTTACGCGACACAGGCTTGAGCCTGTTCTTCTGGAACTCGCGTAATGAGGGCAAGCTGGACCTGCCTGATGGTGACTATCAGATTAACGTAAAAGGTGATGGTGACGAAACTGTCATTACAATTTTGCGTGATGAACAACCTTTGACTGCAGCTGATATCGATCGTTTATACGGTCCGGTTGCTGCTGAAATTCGTCAGCGTAGCGCGCTGTAACTTGTGATTTAGCTGGAGAACCTGCTGCTCATGGAAAAACGTACTGAACTTTATCGTGGCAAGGCTAAAACGGTCTACACAACCGATGATCCGGAGCGTTTGATTTTGCACTTCCGTAACGACACGTCCGCGTTTGATGGTGAAAAGGTCGAGCAGCTGGATCGTAAAGGCATGATCAATAATAAGTTTAATAACTTTATTATGGACAAGCTAGAGGCTGCCGGCGTGGCCACGCAAATTGATAAAGTGCTCAGTGATACGGAAACCCTGGTCAAGCGACTGGATATGATTCCGGTGGAGTGCGTGGTACGCAATTATGCGGCAGGCAGTCTGGTGCGCCGCTTGGGCGTCGAAGAAGGGCAGGAGCTTAGCCCGGCAACCTTCGAACTGTTTCTGAAAAACGATGCTTTGCACGATCCGATGATCAACGAAACGCACGCCGTAGCATTTGGTTGGGCGACTGCTGAGCAACTGGCGCAAATGAAGTCACTGACCTTCAAAGTGAACGATGTATTGAAGCAGCTGTTTGATGACGCCGGTATGCTGCTGGTCGACTTCAAACTGGAATTTGGCGTGGCTGCGGATGGCAGTATCGTGCTGGGTGATGAGTTTAGTCCTGACGGCTGCCGGTTGTGGGATAAAGAAACCCGTAAAAAGCTCGATAAAGATCGTTTCCGCCAAGGTTTAGGTGGTGTCGTCGAAGCCTACGAAGAAGTCGCGAACCGTCTAGGGGTTGCGCTTTAATCGTCCTTCGCGGAGGGTTTGGAGGAGTCTTGCTCGTCTTTCGTCTTCGCATCTGACTCTGAATGCCGTTGCTTGAGCGACGGCATTTTCATGTTTGCGGTATGCTTAAGCAGCATCAGGTTGCCAATCACAACCCCAAACACCAGCGCTAGAATTAACCAAAAAGCCATCCGCTGTCCTCCCGTTGTCCATTAACATCACAAATAGTGTCGATATAGCGCTCTTTGAGTTCCGCCAAGCGCGACAGAACGTACTCTTTACCGCCGATATCGGCGTTACTCAACACCTCAGTTAACACCTCGAGCGAGAGCTGCTGCTGAGCTTGCACGGCCAGGGCGCGGTAGCTTAAATGCCAGGGCTCAGCGGCAACACCGCCAATATAGCGCCGGTAAGGAAAGAAAAAGCCGAAGTCGTGGGCATGCGCTTGCAACCACAGTGCAAGTTCATGACAAGGGCCGCCTTCGTCATACTCTTCAGGTATAAGTTGCAACTGCCGCTCGCCTGCAGCGAAGGGGCGGGGGTCGTAGACATCAAGATCCGTTCCCCAGTGATGGCGGCTGGCGCCGGGCAATGCTGACCAGGTCATGATAGCGTCGACAATTTCGCCCGGGCTCAGACTCTGGTAATCAAGCTGCGCACCGTCAGTATTGTAGAGCGGAGTCTCACCATAATATTTGCGGTTCCAGATGGCTTGCTGGCGCTGAAAATCACGAAAGCCCGAAGCGATGTCAAGCGCCAGGCCGGCCTCTGCTGCGGCCTTGTGCATAGCCGCGTAGGCTGCGAAAACCGGAGCTTGTAACTGCACAGTCGGACGACAGAGTTTATCGGCGACCAGATGTGTGGTGCTTTGTCCGGTAAGCTCAGCGACCGTTAGCATAACAATTGCTCCAGAATCTCTTCGTAAATATCAGTCAACTGCACCAAGTGCTCCATTTCAACACACTCATTCACTTTATGGATGGTGGCATTGACCGGCCCCAGTTCCACCACCTGGGCCCCGGTGGGAGCAATGAAGCGGCCATCAGAAGTGCCGCCTGCAGTGGATAACAGAGTTTCATGGCCAGTCACCTTGTGAATCGCGGCGCTCGTCGCTTTGATTAATTCACCTTCAGCAGTCAGAAACGGCTCACCATTCAGCTTCCAGTCTAGCGCATAATCAAGCTGATGAGCGTCCAGAATTGCGATGACTCGCTGCTTGAGTTGTGCGGCAGTGCTTTCGGTACTAAAGCGAAAGTTGAAACTGACATGAAACTCGCCTGGAATTACATTGCCTGCGCCGGTGCCGGCATGAACATTGGAAATCTGAAAACTGGTAGGGGGAAAAGACGCATTGCCCTGGTCCCATTCTGTAGCCGCCAGCACGGCCAGCGCAGGCGCTGCCTTATGTACCGGGTTTTCCGCCAGGTGCGGGTAAGCAACATGCCCCTGAATACCAAAGACTCTGAGCTCTGCGGACAACGAGCCACGCCGGCCGTTTTTGACAACATCGCCGAGTCTTGTGGTGCTGGAAGGTTCACCTACCAGACACCAGGTGATTTTCTCGTTGCGCGCCTCGAGTGTCTCGACAACTTTTGGCGTACCATTGATAAACGGACCTTCTTCATCACTGGTGATAAGAAACGCAATACTACCGCGGTGATTAGGGTGGCGGCGGATGAAACGTTCCGCGGCAATGAGCATGGCCGCCAGACTGCCTTTCATGTCCGCTGCGCCGCGGCCAAACAAAAAGCCATTGTCCCGGGTCGGCGTAAAAGGCGGAAAGCGCCAAGCATGCTCGGCTCCAGCAGGGACAACATCGGTATGACCGGCAAAACAAAATACTGGGCCTTCGTTACCACGGCGAGCCCATAAATTTGTAGTATCAGCGAACACCATGGACTCCAGCTCGAAGCCAGCACTTTGCAGCCGTTCTCCGAGCAGCTCCTGACACCCAGCATCGACGGGCGTCACTGAGGGTCGGGCAATAAGTTGTTCTGCCAGTTGCAGGATATCCTCAGCAGCAGCATCACGGGTCATAGTTCAAGGGCCTGCTGCCATTCGGCTGATTTAAAGCCGACTAAAAGCCGTTGCTGGTGAGCCAGCACAGGGCGTTTCATCAACGTCGGGAAGCGTTGTAATAACTGCACTGCAATAACATCATCAAGTAACTGCTTTTCTTCGTCAGAAAGCTCGCGCCAGCTGGTGCTGCGTTTATTAATCAGGGTGTCGCGACCGAGCTGTTTGACCCATTCTTGCAGAGTTTCGAGCGGCAATGGTTGCTCGCGCACATCGTGGAAGTCATAATCAACACCGTGCTCATCCAGAAAACGGCGCGCTTTGCGAACAGTGTCACAGTTGGGGATACCAAAAACGGTTAATGTCATAGTGCTCTCTGTTATTCAAAAAAGGGAAGATAAACGCTATGGCTGCATTGTGACAAAAGCGCTGTGGATTCTCCACAGTTTGTGTGGATAACTCTGTGGGTTAGCTGCTGTGAAGTCAGTAAAGCTTTGATAATAAACGAATTAATGCTTTGGTTGAATGTTGACCAGGTTGGTTGAAAGCTGATCTGTCAAGTAAAACATGAAGGAAATTGAATGTCCCACTCGATTTGGCAGGTAATGCAGGCGGGTCAAAGATACGCAGCGATCTGGCCGCACCATGCGGTGGTTGCTGCCATGACGGAAACGCGAGTGGTCCCCGCGGTGAAATTTGCGGCGCAGTGGATGCCGGCAGCGGGAGTGGTTAACTTTCTGGTGCAGTGGCAGTGGTTAGGTGAAACCTTGTTACCGCAGGCCATTGTCAGCTCACTCTTTCTTTTATCACTGCCAATCCAGGGGTGGTTCTGGTTGGGCCGACGGGCATTGAGTGAACTCGATCCGAGACTGAAACACTGGTATCTGGAACTGGCGCAAAAACTCTCGGTGCAGCCGCGCAGCAAGCCCACGCGAATGGACCTGGCACGACTGCTGCGAAAAGCGCTGGACGAGTTACCGCCGGATCAGCATTAAAGCTTGAATTCACTCCAGATGGGGGCATGATCAGAAGGTTTTTCAATACCCCGCAGGTCATAATCAATACCTGAATCGACCAGCTGACTGGCAAGTGCTTCGGTGGCAAGGATAAGGTCGATGCGCAGGCCGCGATTATCATTGAAGCCCCGTGAGCGATAGTCAAACCAGCTAAACTGATCCTGCACTTCCGGGTGCTGCAGTCGGTAGGTGTCGACCAGCCCCCAATCAAGCAGGGTATTCAGCCATTCCCGTTCTTCCGGTAAGAAGCTGCACTTGCCGGTACGCAACCAGCGTTTGGCATTGTCTGCGCCGATGCCGATATCGCAGTCCTGGTGGGAAATATTTACGTCTCCCATCACCACAACTTTTTGCTGAGGATCTAACTCAGTGTGCAGGTAATGCATCAAGTCAGCATAAAACTTTTGTTTTGCCGGAAACTTCAGTGGGTGATCGCGGCTTTCGCCTTGCGGGAAGTAACCGTTAAGAACCCGCACGCGGCTACCGTCTGTGTGTACAAAGTCACCCATAATCATACGGCGTTGTGCATCGTCTTCATCGGTAGGAAAACCGAACTGTGGATTTTCCAGCGGCTGTTTACTTAACAGGGCCACACCATAATGCCCTTTTTGTCCGTGATAAATGACGTGGTAGCCAAGCGCTTCAACATCTGCCAACGGAAACTGGTCATCATGGACCTTGGTTTCCTGTAACCCGATCACATCAGGCTGGTGTTTTTCAATAAGTGCTTGCAGCTGATGCAGCCGTGCACGAACGCCATTGATATTAAAAGAAATAACCTTCATAAACGTCTGTTTCCCGTCGCCGTTAAGGTACTGAATTAGAAGTACTGCCAAGCATACCAGAAGCCCATAACAGGTGCGACAGTCAGGGTGTAGTGGCGCTGCATTTTTGGGTATACTGAACGTAATAAGTGTAAAGAATAATAATCCAATGGAGAGAAAGGGCGATGGCAACCAACTGGTTGCAGTTACGTGCCGGCAAACGTGCGTGGTTGCAGATAAAAGAACAAGGTCTAAGCGAAGATGCAGTGCAACTTCTGGTAGGCGCGTCCGGCGGCCCCAAATGGTTTGTGCTGCAAGGGCTTGATCGTTACTTGTTCGGCGAGTTTTTTGCCGATCGGAAAGAACACCTGGATTTGCTGGGAACTTCGGCAGGCGCGTGGCGCTTTGCGGCTCTGGGGCAAAAAGATCCCGTTGCCGCCAGTGAGTTGTTTTGTCGCTTATACAGCACCCAGACCTACAGCGCCAAGCCAGATGTGCAGGAAATTACCGATGAAGCACGTAAGCTTCTGGCCGAGTATATTCCCGATAATGCTGTGCATGACATCCTCAGTCAGGATAAATTTCGCCACCACTGGATAGTGGCTCGCTGCCGGGGGATGACGGCGAGCGAAGGCAAACGCCAGATTCTGGGTCTACTGACTTCTGCTGCCGCGAACTCGGTCAAGCGCAAATGGCTGGGTAAGTTTTATGAGCGCGTGATTTTTCATCATCCAGCGTCTCCGGCCGCTTTTGCTGAACACTGGAACGATTTACCGACCCGCTTTGCCACCTTATCCGAAGCAAACTTTAAGCCAGCGTTGTTAGCCACGGGCTCCATTCCGATGGTACTCGAGGGCGTGCGCGATATCCCTGGTGCCCCCGCCGGGATTTATCGCGATGGTGGGGTAACTGATTACCACTTTGATCTGAATTTTGATGGCGTCGAGGGATTGGTGCTCTATCCGCATTTTCACCAGGAAGTGATTCCAGGCTGGTTTGACAAGAACTTAAAAAAGCGGCGAACAACCGGGGCGCAATGGCCAAATGTGATCCTTTTAACGCCAACGCAAGAATTCATTGATGCATTACCATTCGGTAAAATTCCTGACCGTACAGACTTTGCCAAACTTGATGCCGAGCAACGCATCAAATATTGGCAGCAAGCGGTGGAACAGGGGAAATGGATGGCCGACCAACTCCATGAATGGATTGCCACGGATAAGATCCGCGACACCATTGAGTTATGGACCTAATAGTAAGAGGTAAGGCATGAAGTATCGCGGATATTCAGATTTTTCGCACGGACAAACAGACCGCATTGGCGTGCTGGTCACCAATCTTGGTACGCCGGACGCGCCAGATACACCATCGCTGCGGCGTTATTTGAAAGAATTTCTGGCCGACCCGCGCGTGGTAGAGGTCCCTCGGGCGCTCTGGTGGTTGATTCTCAACGGTGTCATTTTGCGCATTCGCCCGAAACGCTCGGCGGCAGCCTATAAAACGGTGTGGACGGAACAAGGTTCACCGTTACTCTTTCATACTCAGGAGCAAGCTAAGCAGCTGCAGAAGTCGCTGGCGGAGGAGTATGGCGATGATGTAGTGGTGCGCTTTGCCATGCGTTATGGGTCACCAGCGATGAGCGATGTCATTGATGAAATGCTCCAGTCGGGCGTCCGTAAACTTGTGTTGTTCCCCTTGTATCCGCAGTATTCTGGCGCGACCTCTGGCTCAACCTTTGATGCTTTGGCGCAAGAGTTTATGCAGCGACGTTGGCTTCCGGATTTTCGTTTTATCAGCCACTACCACGACGATGCTGGCTATATCGATGCCTGTGCCCAGCAAATTGAAAGTTTCTGGCAGCAGCATGGTCGTCCGCAGAAACTTATTTTCTCTTATCACGGTGTGCCGAAAAAGTATCTTACCCAGGGCGACCCCTATCATTGTGAATGCCACAAAACATCGCGTTTGATTGCAGAGCGGCTAGACTTAGGAAAAGACGACTACCTGACTACTTTCCAGTCCCGCTTTGGTCGTGAGGAGTGGTTGCAGCCCTACACCGATGAAACGCTTAAGGCGCTTCCTGATGCCGGAGTGAAAAACGTGCAGGTGTTTTGTCCTGGCTTTAGTGCTGATTGCCTTGAAACGATCGAAGAAATTGGTGAAGAAAATCGCGAGTACTTTGCGGAGGCGGGCGGCGAACACTACGCTTATATTCCAGCGCTTAACTCGACTGTTGAGCACATCAATGCCCTCACTGCGATCGTTAAACGGGAACTGAAGGGTTGGAGCCTGGACCACGATGAAACTGCCCGTCAGCGTCGTGCGGCAGCCCGTCAACAACACTATGGTGAACTGAACAATCCGGATGAGAGCACTTAAACCAGAGGAGCTGTCAGTAAAATGACAGAGGAAACAGCACAAGGACGATTAGCGACCGCCATTGATCCACTTGTTGCCGAGCATGACGGGGACAGTGGCGTGATTCCTTTGGTGGATTCGCTGGAGGCCTTTGCTGCGCGAGTTCTGCTGGCCCGGCAGGCAGAGTACCGCCTGGATATCCAATATTACATCTGGCGTCAGGATATTACCGGCACCTTGCTTTTCGAGGCTCTGCATGAAGCGGCCGAGCGCGGGGTAAAGGTGCGCCTGCTGCTTGACGATCACAATACCGCGGGGCTCGACGCCACTTTAATTGGTTTGCATCAGCACCAGAATATAGAAGTCCGTTTATTTAATCCGTTGAAGTTACGGCGTCCACGGTTCCTGAACTATATTTTCGATTTCCGCCGGGTTAACCGGCGTATGCACAATAAGTCCTTTGTGGTGGATGGGCGCGTGGTAATAAGTGGCGGCCGTAATATTGGTGATGAATACTTTGGCGCCACCAGCGACGTGCTCTTTACGGATCTTGATGCGTTGCTCATCGGCCCGGTGGTTGCCGATGTGGAAAATGATTTTCAACGTTACTGGGATTGTGAGTCATCCGTGCCGCTTGAGCGTCTCTTTACGCTAACTAAGCCGCGGGATTTGTCGGCGCTGCGCGCTATCGCCGAGCGTTACGAGCAGGATCCGCGCGCGCAAGCGTTCATGAAAGCCATAGAAGAGCTGCCGTTTATGCAGGAACTGCAGCGCCAGCAATTAGATATTTACTGGACGCCAACGCAACTTGTGAGTGACTCTCCAGCCAAAGCTCTCGGCCGCGCGAAGCCCCAACAAATGGTTGCGCATCAGCTGCAACAAGCAATAGGCACCCCCCAGTCCCATGTGACCCTGGTTTCGCCTTACTTTGTGCCCACCCAGGCTGGGGTTAACGAGCTCATCGCAATGGCCGACCGCGGTGTCGATATTGTTATTCTGACGAACTCATTGGCGGCCACCGACGTCGCCATCGTACACGCCGGTTACGCCAAATGGCGGCGACAGCTGCTGCAGCACGGGATTCAGTTATTCGAATTGCAACGGTTATCCCCTCTGGCCAGACGCGAACAACGGAAAGAACGTCGTCAGCGGTTAAAAGGGAAAGAACGTTTTGGTAGCTCTGCTTCGAGTTTACATGCGAAAACCTTGATGGTGGATCTGGATCGGGTGTTTGTTGGCTCATTGAACTTCGATCCCCGTTCTGCGGCGATAAATACTGAGCTGGGATTTGTCATGCACAGTACTGAACTTGCTGAACGCATCGACGATGCTATCACTGAAACTTTGCCGCATTATGCCTATCAATTGAAATTGTTTAAGAATAAAGTGGTTTGGGTGGAGCGTTTGGGGAAACAACGGACCTGTTACAGTTCCGAACCCGGAGCTTCTATCTGGCGCCGCTTGGCGGTTCGAATTCTCGAACGTCTGCCGATTGAGCGCCTGCTATAAAGCTTTCCTTAGATCGGGAGTGGACGTGATGCGATTAACCTTTTTGGGCGGCAGTGAAACCGTCACCGGTTCAAAATACCTGTTAGAGACCGAGAGTACCCGGGTACTGGTAGATTGTGGTTTGTTCCAAGGCTATAAGTGGTTGCGGGAGCGCAACCGTCAGCCGCTTCCATTAGGCATCAATGAAGTCGATGCCATAGTTCTTACCCACGCCCATCTGGATCATTCAGGCTTCGTTCCCGTGCTTTATAAAAACGGTTTTCGCGGGCCGGTTTACGCGCACTACGGGACCGTGGGACTGTGCCAGATCCTCTGGCCTGATAGTGGCCGCATTCAGGAGGAGGATGCAAAGTTTTATCAAAAACATGGTCTCAGCCGCCACGCAAAGCCGGAGCCGCTTTATGACGAGGAGACCGCCGAACAGGCATTACGGCTGATGCACGGTATTGAATTTGAGAAAAGCTTCAGCGTTGGCGATATCACCTTTACCATGCAACCGGTCGGACATATCCTCGGCGCAGCCAGCGTCATCGCTGAGCACAAAGGCGTGCGTATCGGCTTCAGTGGTGATGTCGGAAGGCCGGACGATATCCTCATGTGTCCGCCTAAACCATTGCCTGATGTAGATTACCTGCTACTTGAGTCGACCTATGGCGATCGGCGCCATAGCACTACAGACCCCTGGCAGCAGTTCGCAGATATCGTGAATGAAACCGCAGCTGCCGGCGGCGTGTTGATGATTCCAAGCTTTGCTGTGGGGCGGGCACAATTGCTGCAGCATATGTTGGTCACTCTGATGGCAGAGGGGCGCATCCCGCGCTTACCAATATTTCTGGATAGTCCCATGGCGATTAGCGTGTCTGATATTTATGCTGAACACCATGATTATCATCGCCTGAGTGCAGGGCAATGTGCTGCACTTGAGCAATCGATCCTCTACACCCACAGTGTCGATGAGTCCAAAGCTATTGCCTCACAAGGCGCACCACACATTATCATCGCCGGCAGTGGTATGGCGACCGGCGGCCGCATTTTACATCACTTCAAACATTGGCTCGGTGATCATCGCAGCACCGTGCTGTTCAGTGGCCACCAGGCAGGCGGCACACGTGGTGCGAAAATGGCGCAAGGGGTAGAACGTATCAAAATCCACGGTCAGTGGATTCCAGTGAAAGCCAGAATCCGTCAGCTCGACGGGCTTTCCGGTCATGCGGACTATGTTGAGCTAGAGCAGTGGCTGGCACAGTCAGCGCTGAGTAAGGATACCAAGATCTATCTGGTGCATGGTGAGCCGGATGCGTTAGAAGCTTTATCGGATCACTTGAAGCAAACTACCAGTTACGATATGCACATTGCGGCCTATCGTCAGGTCCTGCATTTTAAAACCGACGCTTAGGCCACAAATACCATCACCACTGCGGTGGTGATGACTGCCAGCATGACATTGAGGACTAAGCCCTCGCGTGCCATTGCTTTTACTGTGAGCCGCTCCGATGAAAACACAATAGAATTGGGCGGCGTCGCCACCGGCATGCAAAAGGCAGTGCTACAGGCAATGGTGGCTGGGATCATTAATAATTCCGGTGGCAGCTCCAGGGCAACAGCGGCCGCAGCCATGATCGGCATGAGCAGAGTTGCGGTGGCGGTGTTAGAGGTCACCTCAGTAAGAAAGGAGACGCTCAGGGTCAGACAGAAGATAAGTAACCAGATGGGCAATCCGCCGAGACCGGTCAATGCTTCCCCGATACGCACACTCAAACCACTACTAATAAACCCTTGCGCCAGCGCGATACCGCCGGCAAACAGCAGTAAGATTCCCCATGGAATGCTGACCGCGGCTGACCAAGTAAGTAAGGGCTGCCCTTTTTTGTCGCGCACTAAAAACATCATTATCACGCCAGCAATAGCTACAGTCGCGTCGCCGAGATAGGTCAAGCCGCTCCAGGCTGTCCAGCCGCCAAAAGGAGTGGTGCGGGTGATCCACAAGAGCACGACCACACCGAAAATAACCAGCACACGCTTTTCTGCGCTTTGCATTTGACCGGGACGGGGAATGTTCAGCTCGACATCGTTACGGACATGGCGTGCCAGCCACCAGGCCATCAGCGGGATGCTAACAATCACCAGTGGCAAACCGATGGCGAACCATTCGGTGAATGCAAAGGGTACTCCCGTAGAGGCCTCATACACCGATGCGAAAATCAGGTTAGGCGGTGTGCCGACTAAAGTGGCAATACCGCCCACTGATGCAGAATAGGCCAAACCGAGCAATAACGCGCGTTGAAACGGCGCATCATCACAGGCATCAGCGAGTGCCAACGCAACAGGAAGTAACGCCAGTACGGCAGCGGTATTCGAGATCCACATCGATAGCAAGGCGGTGGCGAGCATGAAGGCAAAAATCATGCGTTTACCATGGCCGTTGCCGACGTAATGGACAAGTGTGAGCCCAAGTCTTCGATGCACACCGCTCATCTCGACCGCTTTAGCGAGCATAAATGCCGCCATAAACAGCCAGATAATGGGGTTTCCCAGCGCGCCGGAGACCTCATTCAGGGGGGTAATTGCACCCAGTGGCAGCAGCACAAAAGGCAACAAGGAGGTCACTGGCAACGGCAGCGCTTCAGTTATCCACCACCAGGCGATCCAGAGTGTCGCAGCAAGGGTCCAGGCTGCGGGATGCGCAAAGCCAGCTTCCGACTGCACGACAAAATAAAGAATCACCGCGGCGAGCGGTGCTAAAACCAGGTGCCATTTTTGCGTACTGTGCATCGTTTGCATGTAATGAACCACTAAAAATCGAATCGCTAGAGACTAGCAAACAACTGTGCTATATGAAATTTTCTGCGCAACGTAGCTAAAGTAACTTAAGCTAGAAATTCCATAAACTCAGCTAACGGCATGGGTTTAGCAAAATAAAAGCCTTGCCCATAGTTGCAACCCATTTCCGCCAGGCGAACGGCCTGTTCTTTGGTTTCGATGCCCTCTGCAACCACTGCAATATTAAGTTGGCGGGCAACCGCCAGGATGCCGCGTACAATTGCTTCATCGCTGGGTTTGCTGATGATGTCCTGAATGAAGGCGCGGTCGATTTTAAGCTTGTCGAGGGGCAGTTTCTTCAAGTAACTCATACTGGAGAAGCCCGTGCCAAAATCATCAATCGCCATGGACAGCCCTGCTTGGCGAAAGCGATTTATCAACGCGATGGCGTGCTCACTGTCATCCATCAGCACACTCTCGGTGAGTTCGAGTTCAACTTGAGTATTGGTCAGGTCGTGGGCTTTAATGGTGGCGATAATTTGCTCAAAAAAGTCAGCGCGGCTAAATTGCACTGCAGATAAATTTACGCAAACCTGTAAGTCAGGTTGCTTAGCCAGCATGGTTTGCAAATCTTTACAGGCACGGGCAAAGCCCCATTGACTGGCAGGAATAATTTGTCCGGTGGTTTCAGCCATAGGTATAAACTTAGCCGGAGGCACGAATTCGCCTTCGTGAATTTGCCAGCGCATCAGTGCTTCTGCTGCAACGACCTTGCCGGATTGTAAATCGACGATAGGCTGGTAGAAGAGCTCCAGACGTTCCTGATCGATCGCTTGCTGGAACTGATTGCGTAAGTTGACATCGAGCCTTTGCTTCTGCGCAACCTGGGCCTGATAGAAAGACAGATGGTTGCGGCCTTGTCGTTTGGCCATGCTCATTGCCGTGTCCGCCTGCTGAATCAGATCGACTGCTTGCTGCGATGGACCGCAATGCACGGCAACGCCAATACTGGCAGTCAGATAAACCTTTTGTTGTCGAACAGGGTAGGGCTCAGAGATAACTTCCAGTAAATAGTGTCCTAAAGCATCAGCGGCTGACAAATCGTCTACTTTGGTAGCAATGACGAATTCATCACCACCAAAGCGGGCAGCGAACGCCACCTCAGTCAAATTGGCCGCTAAGCGGTCAGCGACCTGTTTCAGTACCTGATCGCCTGCGGCAAGTCCCATAGCTTCATTGATGGGCTTAAACCCATCCAAATCGATAAACAAGACAACCCAATGTGGACCTCGCTGAAAGTCATGCTGTTGCTGCTCAACAATTTCACTAAGATGGCGTTCAAAGGCATAGCGGTTTAACAGTTCAGTTAAGGCATCATGTTCGGCCTGGAATGCCAGTTGGTGCTCACCGCTTACACGTTCGGTTACGTCCTGATGAACACCGACGAAATGGGTAATGGTACCTGCTGCGTCAGCCACTGGCGCAAGTTGTAATTCGTCCCAGAAACTGCTGCCATCTTTATGGTAATGCAGTACCCGAACCTTGCATTCGGTACGCTCGACCAGTGCTTTACGAACAGTTGCGACGACTTCGGGGTCGGTATCTTCGCCAATGAGGAAGTCACACGAAGAGCCGACAATTTCGTTGGTATTGTAGCCAGTCATTTTGGTAAAGGCGTCGTTCACGTAAATCACCGGATTGCTGGGGTCAGTGGCATCAGATATCACGATACCATTGGTACTGACATTCACACTGCGTTCTAACACATGAAGTTGCTCGTCTTGTTCTTTTTGCGCAGTAATATCCCTGGCGATACCAAACACGCCGGTGATTTCGCCGTTAATTTTAATAGGCAGGTTGGTCACATGAATATGCAATACCTCACCGTTGCTGGCGAACCCACGCAAGTCATAGCGACAGGTTTCACCTCGCAGAGTGCGTTGAAAGTTGGCCTCTGCATCAGCGCGATCGGCAGGCAATATGAAAGCGCTGTAGTGTGCATTGAGCACTTGATTTTCATCGGTGTGGAGTATGTCCAATACCGCCTGATTGGCACTGGTCACCATGCCGTCCCGATCGAGAGAAAAGACTGCGTCAGGATGAAAGAAAAACAACGAACTGTATTGTTGCTCATTAAGCAGTAGCTGGTTTTGCTGGTGTTGTAATTGCGCTCTTACACCGTTCAGCCGCCGGCTATGGTTGGTCAGCATTTTGTTTTGCTGCGCCAGGGCCAGAAAGGCAATACAGAAAAGAAAACCGAAGGTCGCAACCAGCATGCGTAAATTTGATGCGCTGGAGAGTTCGTCGAAGGAGTACAAACTGACCGAAAGCTGTAAAGGTTCACCATAAGGAATGTGCAGCTGTGCTTCGGCAATTGAAAGCTCATTCAGATGCGGCGGTTTTGCATCAGAAAAGCTGATGACCCGGTCATCATCTAACGCAACATAGACTTTCAGGTAGTTCGGCAGTAAGCGGGTTTCGGGATTCACCAGCTGCATCAGGTCAAATACTACGAGCAGGTAATAGCCCCGATCGGCTTCATAGCCCACCGGCAACAACATCAGGCCTAGTGGCCGTTTGCCCAAACGAAACTCATCTCTTGGCACGAGCATGCTGATACTATCGGGCGCTGAAGCAAGCCAATTCTGCACTTGTGGATGGTTCAGGTGTTCATTGTATTCGTCGTTGCCACTACGGTGTTGCTCCCAAACTGAGATTCCGCGGTTATCCAGCAAATGAATCCCCAAATAATGGGGAATGTCGCGGAGATAGGTGGCCACGTCAAACTTAGCAAAAACCGATGTCGGCGTGACCCCCAGGTGTTGCCAGCGCTCTCGTAAGCGACTTAAGACTTGAATGTTTACCTGAATGGCTTGTTGGCGCACCTTGGCAACTTTTTCAATGGTGGCAAAGGCCTCGGCGCGAATCTCCTTAATGTGATTAAGGCTTAAGCTAAACCAAACGCAGCAGATAATGGTTACAAAGGCAAAAGTTATCCAGGCAGCCGGGTTATTGTTTAAACGAAACAGTAAGACCCGACTTGAGCTGCTTAATAAAAGCGAAACCCCAATCAGTAGCAAGCTCAGCGAGGCCAACGAGGTCACCGGTGGGTGTGGACCAAGATAGGCAAAGCCGTTATCGACAAAATGCAGACCCATAGCTGTCACAGCAAGCACCACCAGGAAACTGGCAAAAGTGCGCATCCAGCGCCGCTGAATTCTCTCTCTCGGATTGAGCATCAGAGTGATGCCAAGCAGCAGAAAAGCCAGCGCAACGGGAGGATAAAAGTAGGCGTCGATGGCTTTTAAGAAATCCAGATAAAAAATGGAGGCGATGGACAGATTGATGATGAGACTGTGCAAGGCTGCGAGTACGACTACGGACGCAAAGACGATCTGAATCAACCGCCGTTTCGCTGCGAGCCCAAAGAGCGCAAAAGCCACAGCGATAGCAACCACGCCTGATGTCGTCGAAATAACGCGCTCGAACGCGCTTCCTGGCTGCTCATAAAGGTTGACCGCAAGCCCGAGCAGACCGAAAAGAAAGGTCGCGCTGATGGTCACGTAAAGCGTTACGTTGACAAGAGACAGGGCAAGGCTACGACGATAGATCATGTTTGTTGTTATACTTATTTAGACACAGGCTTACTATGTGACAAAGTCAGCAGCAGGTCAACGCCTGCCGTGTCATTAACAACCGATGCTGGCCGGCACCTAAATAATCCTGTTGCAGACCCTGTTCGACGAAACCGTTTTGTCGGTAGAGCTCAATGGCGGCATGGTTCTCTGGCGCGACGCTTAACTGGATAGTTTGATAACCCAGCTGCTCCGCAATGGCCAGCCAGTGTTTGAGCAACTTTACTCCAATACCTTTGCCACGCTGTTTCGCGCTTACGAGCAGCGACATTAACCACAGTGAGTGCGGTTCACCGCCCGGGGCACCCAGACAGTAGCCAACGACCTCTTGCTCGCTGACCGCCACCTGTAGCAGCTGTGGCCACTGATGTAAGGCTTGGAAAAAAAGCGCCTCAGGATACCCCTCGGCCTCATAATAAGCCGCTTCAAGAGCCGCCAGTGCTGCGATGTCAGCA
Organism: Pseudidiomarina terrestris; assembly: GCF_030466405.1. Taxonomy (GTDB): domain Bacteria; phylum Pseudomonadota; class Gammaproteobacteria; order Enterobacterales; family Alteromonadaceae; genus Pseudidiomarina; species Pseudidiomarina terrestris. The sequence goes on from NZ_JAGGJF010000005.1 coordinate 98,537, forward strand.
GTACTGGCGCTGCGCAGGCTGAGCTGTTGAGCTTTACTCGCGGTAAGGGACAAGGTCAAACTGCACTGTGAAGGTGACGGGTACGACGTAGTCAATACGATCTAAGCCAGCAATTTCTCGCAATTGATTAACGCCCTCGACCAAACCGAACTCACGGGTGCTGATAAGCACCGGTTGCGACGTGGTCGCGACGATCCGATCCGAGCTTAGCTTGTTGACCTGGACAACTGCGTCAACATCAACAGCTTCACCAGCAATAAATACAGTTAAGGGTACCACTGCCGGTAAGGTGCCGAGCGTCGTGGAGGTATCGTAAAGCTCATCTGGAATTTGCGCAGTCGCAGTCACTAATGGGTACTCAGCCTCGTCAAACAGATGCTTATGCATGCGTTCGTTGCGAATGGCAATGTCGGTATCCAGACTACTTACAGGAATATTAATGGTCAGCTTACCGTCGGTCAGGTCACCATTGATTTCAGTAAACCGATGGACTTCTGCAACATGATCATTTTTGACTGAAACAAAGTGCAGACTGGAGTTTTCTGAATCCAGCTGCCAGTTTTGGGCGAGCACGGGGGCGCTGGCCAACGTGAAAGCAAGCCCCATAATTGACGAACTAAACAATGTCTTCAACATAAACACACCTCGCATTTGCTAGGAAATTTTAACCTCGTTGACTAATAATAGTAGCATATCGTGTTGATTGATCACTTGGTTTGCCAGAGCGATAACAGGAAGTGAACTTTTTTTAACCTCTTTGACGTACAACACCACGACTTTAGCAAAAAACTAAAGCGTGAAACTTCAACGAGGAGATTATCATGTTAAACGTAATGGCAATGACAAAGTGGTTAGCGGGTGCTTTGCTGGTGGCGGCAGTATCAACAACAGCAGTTGCCCATAATCATGGCAAGAAAAAAGATATCGTCGACATCGCTGCCGGTGATGATCAATTTTCCACACTGGTGACTGCAGTGCAGGCAGCTGGCCTGGTAGATACCCTGAAAAGTGATGGTCCGTTCACAGTATTTGCGCCCACCAATGAAGCTTTTGCGGCTTTACCTGATGGCGTGCTGGCGAGTCTGATGATGCCAGAGAACAAATCGAAGCTGCAGGCTGTACTCACTTACCATGTGTTAGGCAGTAAAGTGATGAGCTCAGACATCGCTGGCAAGCAATTGTCGACAGCGACCGTGCAGGGTGAAGAAGTCGCTATCGACGCGACTGACGGCGTAAAAGTCGGTGGCGCAAACGTAGTGGCCGCGGATATCAAGGCCTCTAACGGCGTCATCCACGTCATTGACGCGGTGATTCTGCCGCCATCAATGCAATAACATCAGTGTTTTCCCCCTGGATATAGAGCCCCGTTTCGACGGGGCTTTTCTTTTTGTCGACAATTTTGGCACCGATCATTGAAAACCCCCTTCAGAATCCGTAAAATAGCCAGCAATCTTCAAATCTGTCGACACCTGTCGATCCAGCGCAAGGCGAGCATAGTGACTGAACATCCAAATCTAATGCGCCAGGCGATTACCGCCTCTGATCGCGTCTTATTTGAAATTCAGCGTGCCATCGTGGAAGGAAGCATTCCTGCAGGTAGTAAAATCAGCGAACCAGAATTTGCCCGCCGCTTTAACGTCAGCCGGGCGCCTTTGCGTGAGGCTTTAGCGCGTTTGGAGCGCTGCCACTTGATTGAGCGTACCCCGAATGCCGGCGTGCGGGTGGTGACCTTAACGCCAGAAGGTTTGATTTCGTTGTATCAGATCCGCGAAGAACTGGAAGGTCTGGCGTGTCGCCTGGCCGCGACGCAAATGCCACAGGCTGAAATTGCCGAGCTGGCGGCCTTGCTTGATCAACATCTGTCGACACAACGCGTGCGCGAAGGTGAAAGTTACTATCAGGAAGCTGGTGATCTCGACTTTCATTACCGTGTCATCCTCGGCAGTAAAAATCCTTATTTAATTAATATGCTTTGTGATGAACTTTATTATCTTGTCCGCATGTACCGGGTGCAGATGGGGATGAATGGGCCGCGTGTATCACGGGCCTTTGACGAACACAAAGCGATTCTCAATGCCATTGCTAATCGTGATGGTGAACTTGCTGACTTATTGATGCGCCGGCATATCAGTGCATCTCGTCACAATATCGAACAACAACTGCAAGCAGAAAGGACGTAAACATGACTCATTTAGTTAGTGCAGGCGCAAAACTGCGTCAAGCCATTCAGGATGAAAACCCATTACAAATCGTCGGTACTATTAATGCCTACACCGCGATGATGGCAGAAAAAGTGGGCCACAAAGCCTTGTACCTTTCCGGTGCAGGTGTGGCAAACGCATCATTTGGATTACCGGATCTGGGCATGACCTCATTGAACGATGTGTGTGAAGATATTCGCCGCATCACAGGCGCTTCTGAGCTACCGTTACTGGTCGATGCCGACACCGGCTGGGGTGGCGCATTCAATATCGCCCGGACCGTAAAAGAGATGACCCGTGCTGGTGCAGCTGGCTTTCATATTGAAGATCAGGTTGCACAGAAACGTTGTGGTCACCGTCCTAACAAGGAAATCGTGACCCAGGCAGAAATGGTCGATCGTGTGAAAGCAGCGGTGGATGCGCGGATTGATGATCAGTTTTTGATCATGGCGCGCACGGATGCCCTGCAACAGGAAGGTCTGGAAGCGGCCATTGAACGGGCGCAAGCCTGTGTTGATGCCGGTGCTGATGCAATTTTTGCAGAAGCGGTGCATACACTTGAGCAATACGATGCGTTCACTAAGGCGCTAAATGTACCTGTTCTTGCTAACATTACTGAATTCGGTGCAACGCCGCTGTTTAATAAAGATGAGCTGGCGGATGTCGGTGTCGAAATGGTGTTGTATCCATTAAGCGCGTTCCGCGCCATGAACAAAGCAGCACTGAATGTATACGAGAGTATTCTGACCAATGGCGATCAAAAGGCTGTGGTCGATAGCATGCAGACGCGTGCTGAGCTGTATGACTTTTTAAATTACCACGCATTCGAGCAAAAGCTCGATGATCTGTTTAAGAAATAATACGCGCCGTAGTTGGCGAACGTAGTTGAATTTCGATAAGGAGCTAAAAATGGTAGACAAGAAATTAAGTGGCGCAGGTCTGCGCGGACAAGTAGCGGGTGAAACGAAACTTTGTACCGTTGGTAAAAGCGGTTCAGGCCTGACCTATGCGGGCTATGACATTAAAGAATTAGCGGAAAAAGTCAGCTTTGAAGAAGTTGCCTATTTATTGGCACATGGCGAATTGCCAAAAGCTGATGCGTTGGCGGCGTACAAAGGTCGTCTGGCAAAACTTCGCGGTTTACCGCAGTCGCTGAAAGATGTGCTTGAGCGAATTCCTGCCGATGCTCATCCGATGGATGTGATGCGTACGGGCTGTTCGTTCCTGGGTAACATTGAACCTGAGGAAGATTTTGAGCAGGCAGACGATAAGATCGAGCGCCTGTTGGCGGCATTCCCGAGCATGCTGTTGTACTGGTACCACTTCAGTCACAACAACAAGCGCATTGAGACAGCAACTGATGCTGATTCCATTGGTGCACACTTTCTGGAACTGTTGCACGGTGAGAAGCCATCCCAGTTGCACACTGATGTCATGAATACCTCACTGATCCTTTATGCAGAGCATGAATTCAACGCGTCGACCTTTACCGCTCGTGTTTGTGCGTCAACGCTGTCAGACATCTTCTCGTGCGTAACTGGCGCTATCGGCTCACTGCGCGGTCCATTGCATGGCGGTGCGAACGAAGCGGCCATGGAACTGATTGAAGACATGGAAGATGCTGATGACGCAGAGAAAACGCTGATGGGCATGCTTGAACGTAAAGAAAAAATTATGGGCTTCGGTCACGCGGTTTATCGTGAATTCGACCCGCGTAATGACATTATTAAAGCCTGGTCTGAAAAGCTGGCGAAAGAAAACGGCGACACCCGCTTGTACGATGTGTCCGTGCGTTGTGAAGAAGTGATGTGGCGCGAGAAGAAATTGTTCCCGAATGCGGATTTCTTCCATGCCTCTGCTTATCACTTCATGGGCATTCCAACCAAATTATTCACCCCGATCTTCGTCATGTCACGGGTCACAGGTTGGACAGCACATGTGAAAGAGCAGCGTGCGAATAACCGTATTATTCGTCCAAGTGCCGATTACATCGGCCCTGAGCCGCGTCCAGTGCCAGCACTTGATGAGCGCTAAGACGTTGCCAGCGAAGGAGTTTATTGATGTTTAACGAAGCGTATCGCAAGCAGTTGCCGGGTACCTCGCTGATGTACTATGACACGCGTCAGGCGGTCGAGGACATTGAGCCAGGCGCTTATGACAAACTGCCGTATACTTCTCGAATCTTAGCGGAAAATTTAGTGCGCCGGTGTGAGCCGGCGCAACTGACCGACGCTTTGGGTCAGTTGATTTACCGCAAGAACGATCTCGATTTTCCCTGGTACCCAGCGCGTGTCGTTTGTCACGATATCCTCGGTCAGACGGCCTTGGTTGACCTCGCGGGTCTGCGGGATGCGATTGCCGCAAAAGGCGGCGATCCGGCCAAAGTGAATCCAGTGGTGCCGACCCAGTTGATTGTCGATCATTCATTGGCAGTCGAGCATGCTGGTTTTGAAAAAGACGCGTTTGAAAAAAATCGTGTTATCGAAGACCGTCGCAACGACGACCGTTTCCACTTTATTAACTGGACCAAAACGGCGTTTAAAAACGTCGATGTGATTCCACCTGGTAACGGTATCATGCACCAGATTAATCTGGAGAAGATGTCGCCAGTGGTGCAGGTCCGCGACGGTGTTGCTTTTGCTGATACCTGTGTGGGTACCGACAGCCACACGCCGATGGTTGATGCCCTTGGTGTTATCTCCGTAGGTGTAGGCGGTCTGGAAGCGGAAAGTGTGATGCTTGGACGTGCTTCCTATATGCGCTTGCCTAATATCGTTGGGGTTGAGCTGACCGGCAAACTGCAGCCGGGCATTACCAGTACCGATATGGTGCTGGCGCTGACCGAATTCCTGCGTAAAGAACGTGTCGTCGGTGCTTATCTGGAGTTTTACGGTGAGGGCGCTGATGCACTGACGGTTGGTGATCGCGCGACCATCTCCAATATGACGCCTGAATACGGTGCGACCGCTGCGATGTTTTATATTGATGGCCAGACCATCGATTACCTGAAGCTTACTGGTCGCGAAGACGATCAGGTGCAGCTGGTTGAGCAATTCGCAAAAGAAACAGGACTGTGGGCGGATAGCCTGAAAAGCGCTGAATACGAACGCGTACTGACCTTTGATTTGAGTAAAGTGCAACGTAGTCTGGCAGGGCCATCGAATCCGCATGCGTTGTTGCCATCCTCAGAGCTCGCGAAACGTGGCATCTCTGGTAAGGTCGAAAACGAAGAAGGCTTGATGCCTGATGGGGCCTGTATTATTGCCGCCATTACCAGTTGTACCAACACCAGTAACCCACGCAATATGATTGCTGCGGGGCTGATTGCGCGCAATGCGAACAAACTGGGACTGACGCGCAAACCCTGGGTGAAGTCCTCGTTAGCGCCAGGTTCCAAAACGGTCAAAATGTACCTGGAAGAAGCTGAGTTGTTGCCAGAGCTGGAAGAGCTTGGCTTTGGGGTGGTGGCGTTTGCCTGCACCACCTGTAATGGTATGAGTGGCGCTTTGGATCCTAAGATCCAGGAAGAAATTATCGAACGTGATTTGTACTCCACCGCGGTACTTTCCGGGAATCGTAATTTTGACGGGCGCATCCATCCGTATGCCAAGCAGGCTTTCCTGGCGTCACCGCCACTGGTTGTTGCTTATGCTATCGCCGGTACGATCCGCTTTGATATTGAAAAAGATCCACTGGGTTATGACGAGCAGGGCAATGCGATTACTCTGAAAGACATCTGGCCAAGTGATGAAGAGATCGATGCGATCGTAAAAACTGCGGTTAAACCTGAACAGTTCCGCAAGGTTTACGACCCAATGTTCAGCCTGTCGGTGGATTATGGTGAGAAAACCAACCCACTGTATGATTGGCGGGAAATGAGTACCTATATCCGCCGTCCACCTTACTGGGAAGGCTCTTTCGCCTCTGAAAATCAGCTTAAGGGCATGCGTCCGCTGGCTATTCTGGGCGATAACATCACCACTGACCATTTATCGCCATCGAATGCCATCATGGCGGAGAGTGCAGCGGGTGAATACCTGACCAAAATGGGCGTACCGGAAGAAGACTTTAATTCCTACGCGACCCATCGTGGCGATCACCTGACGGCACAACGGGCGACTTTTGCCAATCCGAAACTCTTCAATGAGATGGTTCGTGATGAAAATGGTGCGGTTATTCAAGGATCCTGGGCGCGGGTCGAGCCGGAAGGCAAGGTGCTGCGCATGTGGGAAGCTATCGAGACCTATATGGAGCGCAAACAACCGTTGATTATCGTTGCCGGTGCTGACTACGGTCAGGGCTCATCGCGCGACTGGGCGGCTAAGGGCGTACGTCTGGCGGGTGTCGAATGTATCGTCGCCGAGGGCTTTGAGCGCATTCACCGCACTAACCTCATCGGTATGGGCGTGTTGCCGCTGGAATTCGAAGCGGGAACCACTCGTGACACGCTGGAGCTGAACGGTACCGAAACCTACGATGTCAAAGGTGATATCGCGCCGGGTGCAACCATGACTCTGGTCATCCACCGCAATGCAACTGAAACGGTGGAAGTGCCGGTGAAATGTCGCCTGGATACTGCGGAAGAGTTATCGATTTACTCGGCCGGTGGTGTACTGCAGCGCTTTGCTCAGGACTTCCTGGAAGCTGAGGCGAGCTAATTATGGCAGACACGATGACTTTTGCTCCGCAAATCAAAATTCCCGCCACCTATATGCGTGGCGGGACCTCAAAAGGGGTATTTTTCCGCCTGGACGATTTGCCAGAGGCCGCCCGGCAACCCGGGAAGGCTCGGGACAGTCTGTTGCTGCGGGTGATTGGCAGTCCGGATCCGTATGGCAAGCATACCGATGGTATGGGGGGCGCCACATCCAGCACTAGTAAAACGGTGATCTTGTCGCGTAGTACCAAACCTGATCACGATGTGGATTATCTGTTCGGGCAGGTTGCCATCGATAAGCCGTTTATCGATTGGAGCGGTAACTGCGGTAACTTAACAGCGGCGGTGGGCTCGTTTGCAATCTCGAACGGGCTGGTGGATGCCTCTCAGATCCCTGACAACGGAATCTGCACGGTGCGCATCTGGCAGGCCAATATCGAGAAAACCATTGTTGCGCGGGTTCCCATGAGCAATGGCGAAGTGCAGGAAACTGGTGACTTTGAGCTCGATGGTGTGACCTTTCCCGCGGCGGAAGTGCAGGTTGAGTTTATGGACCCAGCCGCGGATGACGGTGAAGGTAGCGGCGCCATGTTCCCGACCGGCAATGTCGTGGATAACTTCGAAGTCCCCGGGCTTGGAGAGTTACAGGCAACCTTTATCAATGCCGGTATCCCGACGATTTTCGTCAATGCCGAAGCGATAGGTTACACAGGTACCGAACTGCAAGGTGCTATTAATGAAGATCCACAAGCCTTGCAGATGTTCGAAAGCCTGCGTGCCCATGGTGCAGTGAAGATGGGCTTAATTGACGATGTCGCAGAGGCGGGTAACCGTCAGCACACGCCGAAAATTGCCTTTGTTGCGCCGCCCCAGGATTACCTGGCCTCCAGTGGCAAACAGATCCACCTCACGGATATCGACGTGCTGGTGCGGGCGATGTCCATGGGCAAGCTGCACCATGCCATGATGGGCACAGCGGCAGTTGCGATTGCTGCTGCGGCTGCGGTACCCGGTACTTTGGTGAATCTTGCTGCCGGTGGTGGCGATCGGACCTCAATTCGTTTCGGACATCCGTCGGGAACCTTGCAGGTTGGCGCTGAAGCCAAGCAGGCGAATGGCGAATGGACCGTTACTAAAGCCATTATGAGCCGCAGTGCGCGGGTACTGATGGAAGGTTGGGTGCGGGTTCCTGGCGACTGTTTCTGATGCTCGGCAAAGCCCCTAAGAAATGCCCATGTGGTGGCGGGTTATACCGTAAATGTTGTGGCCGTTTTCACCCGCAAGCTGCGGGTGAAGCGGCTTTACCTTCCTCGCCGGAACAATTAATGCGTTCGCGTTACAGTGCGTTTGCGCTGGGACTAAGCGATTATCTGCTGAGCACCTGGCATCCTGATACGCGTCCGGAGCAGTTGGATCTTGCCGATAATCCCAAATGGGTGCAGCTGCAAATCGTCAGTTCAGATCAGCAAGGCGCGCAGGGACTGGTCCACTTCCGCGCCTACTTTCAGGTTGGCCAGGAGCTATCTGTTCACGATGAGCTTTCCAGCTTCGTCAAAGAACAGGGCCGCTGGTATTACTTAAAGGCAAATAACTTACCGTAAGTTGCGCAGCGCCAGAGCCACTCGCACGGCCCGTATTTAAAGCGACTTAGCCACCATTTACTGAATGGAATTTGTGCCAGCCAGACGACGACCGCCAGCGCAGTCGTCGTTGCCCGCCCGTACTCACCATATAAACCCACCGCGTAGCCGTAGAATAAGCTGGTAAAGAACAGCGAATGGAATAAGTAATTGGTTAGCGCCATACGTCCCGCCGGAGCAAGGTTTTGTAACCAGTGCTGACGCTTGTTGCGCTGCGCCTGACGTAATGCCAGCGCGATGATGGCCATATAGGCAAAGCATAAACCAAAGTTTGCGACCTGCATCAGGGTGAACGCCAGGGCGGAGTCCAGACTCGGCATCATCATTTCAATGTCGGTGCCGTAAAATCCCACGTAAAGCGCAGACGGTAAGCCAAAAATGAGACCCCAGCGCAGCAGGTTTTTGTAGGCGGTTGGGCGTTTCTCGAACGAAGTGAAAACGCCGCTGCGGGCAAAGGACGCACCAATCAGAAAGATCCCTAGCACGGTGGGGAAGAAGAAAATAGCACCGCCGCCGCCGTAGAGCATATTCACCTCAGCCAGGCGAGCAGCGAGAACCTCACTGTAGGAGCCGGTCGCGTAGGCTTGTTCAGCATTGCTTATCAGTGCCATGGCGGTATCCTGCATTTGCTGCTGGTCAGCAAGAGTTTGCTGAGCAAATTCTGGAGATTGCATAGCGAAGTGCATGCTGACTGCGCCAAGCCAGAACATGGCCACGGGCAACAGAAATAATGCCAGCCCCCATTTCCAGAGCCGTCCCGCTGAGCTATTGATAAAGAGTAAAAGTAGCAGTCCAACAATGGCATAGGTCAGCAAAATATCACCGCCCCAAATAAAGACCATATGGACCAGACCGAATAGCGCTAACACCAGCAAACGGCGGAAAAACAGCCAGCGTGGATGGTCATGATTCTGCTTGGCACGATCGTAAAAGATGACAAAACCGATGCCGAATAGCAGTGAGAACATCGTATAGAACTTGCCCTGCACAAAGGTGAAAACCGTCCAGCCGACGCTGTGATCGAGTCCGGTAAGGCTAGTATCAAAGCCGAACATCATGGCGGTTAAGGGCCGCTGAAAAAACTCGATGTTCATTAGCAGGATACCAAGCAGGGCAAAGCCGCGAATCACATCAAGCATGTGGATCCGTTCTTTCACCCCTATGGGTTGGGTCATGTTAGTCATCTGTGAACTCTTTGTAATTGTTATTGTAGAAGCTTTTATCCTAGTCAGATTTCGGTAAAAAACAACTTAAACAGACCTTAGATGAGTCAGTGATGAGCGTCAGAGTCGCAGTTTACCCGAGTGAATCAACCCATAAATTTGTTCATCGAGGGGCTGATAGCCCTGGTTGGGGTCGACCAGCACGTACAGGCGATCGCTGATATCGCTGAGCGAAAAGCTTTCTTTTTTTAACTGACTCTTCTTCACCTTAAAGGTGGTGGTGACGTCATGGCTGTCGCGCAAACGCACAAACCTTGGCAAAGCGTAGTCAGGCAGTTTCGACTTCAGGTGCTGATAAAAAGCGCTGGGATTAAACTCGCGGCCTTGCTGGAGAATGACTGACACCATCCCGGCACGGCCTTCGGTGTGCGGAACTTTAACGCCATAAACCACAGCTTCAATGACATCAGCAAAAGTGGTGATCTGTGCTTCGACCTCGGTGGTGGCGACATTTTCGGACTTCCAGCGAAAGGTATCGCCCACCCGATCGACAAAAGCAATATGACGGTAGCCCTGGTGGCGCACCAGGTCACCCGTATTGAACCAGCAGTCACCGGCAGCGAAGACATCATTACAAAGTTTGGCACGGTTCGCTGCTTCGTTATGGGTGTAGCCATCAAAAGGCGCCCGGTCGGAGACTTCGGTAAGCAACAAGCCCACTTCACCTTTTGCTACGCGTCCTAGGCGCCCGTTGGCATCCCGTAATGGGGTTTCATTTTCAAAATCGAATTGTACGACGGCATAGGTCATCGGCGAGAAGCCAACAGTTCGTTTTAGATTAAAGGCATTCACAAAGGCAACATTGCCTTCGCTGGCCCCGTAAAGCTCACATATGCGCGGAATCGCAAAGCGCTCTTGAAACTCGTCCCAAAGCTCGGCGCGTAAGCCGTTGCCGATGACCCCGCGAACCGGGTTACTGGCATCCTCGGCGTGGGCAGGCTGCTGCAATAGGTAGCGGCAGAGCTCGCCCACGTATACAAAACAGGTTGCGTTAAAACGTTTGATTTCGCCCCAGAACTGGCTTGCGCTAAACCTGTCCGACAGTGCCAGGCTGCTACCGTTTAAGATCACTGAGCTCAAGGCGATGGAGAGCGCCGTGTTGTGATACAGAGGTAAGCTGTTGTAAAGGGTGTCATCGGTTTTCAGTCCCATCGCCATGCTGCCAAAGCCGATGCCTGCTTTGTACCAACGTAAGTGGGTCATAGCCGCAGCTTTGGGCAGCCCGGCGGTGCCTGAGGTCAACACATAAAAGCAGTTATCGCCAAGCGGCAAGGACGCGGTTTGTTCAGGGTTTTCATCGCGCCTGGGATCGATCAAAGAGTTGATGGCAATGTAACGTGCTGTGGTAGCAGTTAGGTCGGCGTCAGGCGTTAGGCTTAACTGACAGCTGGTGGGGAGCTCGACTTCAATTTCACCGAGCTGCGGAGCAAATTCAGCAGCGGCGATGAGCAACCGCGGTTGGATGACGTTAATGCTATGTAGCAGTTGCTCACCACGCTGCTTATGATTGAGCATGCCCGCAACAGCACCTAACTTATTGAGGGCAAAAGCCCAGGCGAGTTGCTCCGGCGAATTGCGAAATAGTAGTCCCACACAATCGCCACGTTCAATGCCATAGGCATGGAGCGCATGGGCAAGCTGATTCACCCAGCGATTAAATTCAAAATAGGTATAGGTTTTAATAGCAATCTCTGACGCAGGGTCAGCGACCTTTAAGAACACTCGCTCGGGATGACGAGCTGCAGCTCGTTGAAGAAAGTAGCCAGTCGAACCGCGCTGATGCTTCTTGGCCCGCGCAATCTGGAGCAGCGTCACAAAAAAGCGTGGTAAGCGCGGCACGAAGCGAATAAAGGCTCCACCGAGGTCAAAGAATGAAAATGTTGGTTTAGTTTTTGCCATTGGGGTAAAAAACCATCCAAATTGTCCGTTAATTCGTATTCTGTCTGAAATTCACTAAGATAGAAATGCTATGTTGAAAAATAGTCATAAACTAGAGGGCGTTTTATGTCATTAATGAAACAGATTGGCGGTTTACTTGGCTGGCTGGCATTGTCATTTATTGTGGCTGCAATCGGCGGTTGGGGCTCGGCCAATGCGCCGGTTTTCTATCGTGAGCTGACCTTACCGGACTGGGCACCGGCAGCTTGGTTATTTGGTCCCGTATGGACCGCACTGTACACCATGATGGCCATTGCCGCCTGGTTGGTCTGGCGGGAATACGGCTTTACGGGGTTGGCTAAGCGCGCATTACAGGTGAATCTGGTACAACTGGCCCTGAATATGCTCTGGAGCTGGTTATTTTTTGCCTGGTACCTGGGTGCGGTAAGCTTCGTAGAAATCATTCTGCTCTGGTGTGCCATCCTGGCCACTATCGTACTTTACTGGCGTCTAAACAAGGCTGCAGCGATTCTGATGCTTCCTTATCTGGCCTGGGTAAGCTTCGCGATGGCCTTAAATTACAGCATCTGGCAGCTGAATCCTTACGTTTTGTAAGCACTGCAAAGTATCCGTAAAGCACCGACAAAGCTAAAAGGGCTTCACTATAGTGAAGATGAACCTAACAGGAGGTGTTTTATGAAAAACCTACGTATCGCAAGTTTAATTGCCGGTGTATTCACCGCAACACTGGGGTCTGCCGCTGTTGCAGCCACTGTTGAATATGCGCAGCAACATGCTGAAAATGCAGCAAGCTCTACTGAGACCGCAGTGGAAGAGACCAAAGGTTACCTAAGTGACGCCGCGCTCACCACTAAAGTTAAATCTACAATTCTGGCGAGTGACGCGTTAAATGTTATTGAGGTTAACGTGGAAACCAGTAACGGCATTGTGCAGTTGAGTGGTTTTGTTAAGCAAGAAGAGGATATCGATACCGCTGAGCGGATTTCGCGCGGTATTGAAGGAGTAAAAGATGTCAAAAATGACATCAAGGTAAAGACCGAAGCTTCTTAGTTTAAAGTAAAAGCAAGTTCGATCTCTCCCGAGAGGAGCCCCGTACAGAGGGACTTGTACGGGGTTTTTTATGTCGATAAACGCGTATCAGGTGCCGCAGAAGGTGCGTGGGACCGCTTGTTCGGGCGTTGCCGGCTGAAAGAAATCTCCGGCATTGTCCTGTTCGACAAAAGGTGTGCGCAAAACCTCATTCAGTTGATTAAACAACGCCAGCGAACCCTCTTGTACCGCTTCCTCAATCGCCGCTTCAACCAGGTGATTACGAGGAATGTAAGCCGGGTTTATGCGATTGAGTTTAGTTTGTGCACTGCTCATTGAAGCATGCTCAGCCATAATGGCCTGCTGCCATCGCTGATGCCAGTCTTGCCAGGCCTGGCTGTTCTCGAACAAGTCTGCGAGCCGTTTGGGGTCAGAATCACCAAGCAAGCGAAACGCCAGCGTAAAGTCGACCTGCTGTTGTTGCATGAGCTCAAGATAATCCTGAGTGAGTACTTTAGCGTCAGCGTCAGCGCCGGGCAGACCAATTTTTGCTGTCATACGTTGCCAGTAATAGCCCTCATAGATCTGCTGAAACTGCTCTATGGCAGCAGTTGCCTGCTTGATAGCACCCTTAGCATCATCCGTATCATCCGCTCCCACCTTGATAAGCGGCAATAGTGTTTCGGCAAAGCGGGCGAGATTCCAGACGCCGATACCCGGCTGATTCTGATACGCATAACGACCCCGCCGGTCGATAAAGCTAAAGACCGTGGCCGGATCGTAGGCTTCCATAAACGCACAGGGACCGTAATCAATGGTTTCCCCTGAGAGGGTCATGTTGTCAGTGTTCATTACGCCATGAATAAAGCCCAGACTCATCCACTGCGCGATCAGTTGCGCCTGGCGATCGATCACGGCCTCAAGCAACGCTAAATAGGGATCCTCAGCATTGGCACAGTGGGGGTAGTGACGGTCGATGACGTAATCGGCGAACTTCTTCAGTAAATCACGTTCTTTAAACGCCAGCACGTATTGTGCCGTTCCTACTCTTAAGTGACTGGCAGCGACGCGCGTCAATATGGCGCCGGGCAGAGCTTCTTCACGCTGTACCAGCTCACCCGTGGCAACAGCCGCCAGTGCCCGGGTGGTGGGCACTCCCAGCCGGTGCATGGCTTCACTAAGAAGATACTCACGTAGGACCGGTCCGATGGGAGAGCGACCATCACCACCGCGTGAATAAGGGGTACGCCCGGAACCTTTGAGCTGGATATCGTAACGCCGTCCATCGTTACCGATGACTTCAGTTAGCAAGACTGCGCGGCCATCGCCTAACTGAGGCACATAGTTGGCAAACTGATGGCCCGCGTAGGCGAGGGCGTGGGGTTGCGCCCAGTCGGGCACCTGGTTGCCGGAAAAGATCTGTAAGCCATCGTCGCTAGCACGCTGGGCCGCTGGGATAGCCAGTTGCTCAGCGAGCTCATCATTAAAGGCGATCCACTGCGGATTCATCACCGGGGTCGGCTCCACAGCCGCCGTCAGGCGCGGGTCTAAACGCGGGTAGCTTTGCTCGGCTTTCATTACATCTCCTTGCTAAAACGGGCAGTTCGAATCTACCATCTGGGCAGTGGTTATTATCCTAACATTGTTTGCCCAAAAAACGTTGCTGTCTGCTATTCAGGATAGATGCTGTGTTGCCTGGAGCAAGCTGGGAAGCAGTGGATGTTGATATTTGCGGCTCAGGGTAACTGCGTAAAAGTTTTCAAATGAATTGGGTAATTCAAAGCGCTTGCTAAGCAAGCCGGACAGAAGTTCATCGCGCACCACCACGGCTGGCATCACCGCCAAAGCACCACTATCGCGGGCCAGCAGGCGCAGCATGGCCATGTCATCGGCCTCGGCGATAATATCGGGTGCCAGCTCGTGCTGGGTACAGAAGGATTCAAAGGTTGCCCTTAACGGCGAAGCGTAGGAGGGCACCACCCAACGTTGCTCACGGTAACTGGCATCGATCTGAGTGGGTAAGTGGGCCAGCGGCTGCGGTGCGATCACGCTGACCGGCTGGCGGGCCAATAGCTGCGATTGCCAGGCAATTTCATCGTTACTGGGTAACTCATGATTGGTCAGAATGATATCCAGCTGATGCTGCGCTAACAGCTCCTGCAATTCCGGTTGCGGCCGTGCGATCAGTTGAAAGTGCACATCGTTCTGCTGCATCAAGGGTTGAATGAAGGTATCAATAAAATTACGGGACATACTTGATAGCACCCCGATTTTCAGACTCGGCAGAGCAAGCGTGCCTTGTTTCAATAATTGTTGCAGCTCCTCGCCACGCTGAAAAATATCTTCCGCATAATTGAGTACGGTTTGTCCTAGTTCGGTGAGCACCAAAGTGCGACCTTCCCGGGTAAACAGCGGCTGCCCTATGCTATGTTCGAGCTGATTGATCTGTGCCGATAATGCCGACTGAGAAATCGCCAGCTGCTGTGCGGTTGCGGTTAGATTGCCATGCTTTGCAACCCGCCAGAAATAGTAAAGGTGGTGGTAATTCAAACGTGACACAACAAGCCCCCTGCATTAATCGTTCGTTAAAATAGAACGTAACTATAGAATATATGTATTTTATAAATATATTTCAATAGCGCACAATGCCGCCATAACAAAATATGGAAGTTGGAGGCATTATGCGCTGGCGTATTACCGCAAGCATCTTGGCAGTCTTCGCACTGGCTTTTCTAAGTGTCAGTCTGATAACAGGTATGGGGGGCGCAACCGCGTTGTATGGCTGGGGATTTGGATTGACCCCACTGAGCGCAGGTTTTGCCGCGATGATCAGCTTCATTGGTTTTGTGGTGGTGCGCTTTGCTGCCGTACAAATGCGAGACGAGCATGAAGGGGCCCGGTTCCATCGCTGGCTGATGGCGGTACTTATCGCCATCCTGTTCACTGCCGTCAGCGACCACTTTTTGCTGTTCTGGTTGGGGTGGGTCGGTGTCAGTCTGAGTTTGCACCGCTTGCTGGTGTTTTATCCTGAGCGCCCACGCGCGCAACTGGCCGCGCACAAAAAGTTTATTTTTGCCCGCCTGGCTGAAACCTCTCTGGGGGCAGCCCTAGTTGGTTTATGGTGGCAGTTTGACGTGCTCTACATTTCCGAGTTATCCGCTCTGGCGCTGCTGGATAGCCCAGCAACTCAATGGATAGCGATACTGTTGGTCATTGTTGCCTTATTAAAGTGCGCGCAATTGCCGATGCACGGCTGGTTGTTGCAAGTGGTCGAGGCTCCTACCGCGGTCTCAGCACTGCTGCATGCTGGCATTATTAATCTCGGTGGTTTTTTACTCCTGCAATTTTCCTCGTTGCTTACCGATGCACCCGTAGCCCGCTGGCTGTTAGCGATTGTTGCGGGCATCAGTATGCTGGTGGCCGCGACGGTGACCATGACCCGCATCAGTGTGAAAGTGCGCCTGGCCTGGTCCACGGTAGCGCAAATGGCGTTAATGCTGGTGGAGATCAGCCTTGGTTACTACACCCTGGCGGCACTGCATTTACTGGCGCACTCGTGCTACAAGGCCTATGCCTTTTTGACCTCAGGTTCCGCAGTTGAACAACGCGAGCGACAACGCTTCGTGCAACTTGGCCTGCCGCCTTTTGCTGCAGTCATTGGCGGTGTGTTAGCGGTGCTGGGTTTAGTCACAGGCTTGGTCATCAGTACCTTTGAATTTGATTATATTGCGCCCTGGCTAGCGGTGAGTCTGGCGCTTGGGCTGTGGTTGTCGACCATGTTTGAGCGGTTCAGGTTCAGTGAGTTACTGCGGGCACTATGTGCCGCAGTGGTGTGGTTTGGCGTTTATCTCATCGCGACCTGGGCCCTTAGCCAGCAATTAAAATTCGCTCAGGCTCCGTATTTGTGGCAGCTGGATGTCTGGATCTGCACGGTCTTGCTTGGTATCACGGCGGTCTACCTGTGGTTGCTGTATCGGCCTCAGTCGGCGCACAGCAGCCGCTTGTTCGTGGCACTGAACGCCGGGCTCTACCTCGACGAATGGGCGACACGGCTAACCTTGACCATTTGGCCCTTACGCACAACGAACTCAAAAGGAGTCTCATCATGACAGCAATGCCCGCTGAGTGTTTGCAACAGCCTGATCTTGAGGCTTTAGTGGCTGCCGCGACCGCGGAGGTGGCGCCCAGCTGGCCATTGGATCGCAGCATCGCGGTCAACCCGTGGTGGCAGCAACGCGACCGCTCTGTGCAGGACGTCGCCGCGGAACAACAGGCCTGGTTTGGGATCCCGATGCTGATGCCGGCGACGCCAGCTGGCGAAGCAGTGCCCGAATGGGCTGGCTCAGTGGCGGCAGTACAGGATGTGAACCTGCGGCAGAAGGGTGCGCGCGCCTTGCCCTGGCTGACCGAGATTAAACAGCAGATGAGCCAGTTCTGTGCCCTGTGGGCAAGTTATCCAGAACAAGTTGCACAGGATCAGAATATCAACGAGCGGATGTACAAGCAGTGGTTGACGATTACCCGGCAGGATCGCGGTATTCAGTTGTTGCTGAATAATAAGAATGTGAAACGCCAGTTGCAGGCCTTGCCGACCGACTATCAGGCGTTGTATCAGCAGGCGTTGCAGCTGCCACTGGACGAAGCTCAATGGTCCGTTTATCTGCAAGTGCTGCTGCATGATATTTATGGTTGGGCGAGCGTCTTTGCGCAGCGTCGCTGGCAACGCGAACTGGAACAGCAGCCACGGTTCAATGATGAGCTTACGCAGTTATTGACCATCCGCCTGGCCTGGGACCTGGTCTGTTGGCACAGCGTCAGTACTGAAACACGGCAACAATTTGAACGGCAATGGGCCGCTTACGAACAGGTCAAAGCAGAGGTGAAGCAGCAGCAGGCCCCACTTTGGCAGCGTCAGCAGCACTGCGAGTGGCGCTACCAGCAGCAGTTAGCTGCGCAATTGCAGCGCCCTTGTGACACCCGATCGGAGCGCCCGGAAATGCAAGCGGTGTTGTGCATTGACGTACGCTCTGAGCCGATGCGACGGGCACTGGAAGCGCAATCTGAGAGTATCCAGACGCTGGGTTTCGCCGGCTTTTTCGGCCTGCCCGTCGAGTACCAGATCAGCCCCGGCTACAGCAAACCCCAATTACCAGGCCTTCTTGCTCCACAATGGCAGGTGTGCCAACCGGATGATGCGGAGAGTCAGCGTAAACACATCGAAACCTGGCGTTCAGCGAGCTGGCACCGGGCCCATGAAAGTCCCGCAGGGGCCTATGGCTGGGTTGAAATGAGCGGCCTGACCAAGGCCTGGAAATTATTAAAACGTAGCCTTACCTATAAGCCACAGCGTCGGGTGGCCAGCCCGGGTATGAACCAACAGGCGTGGCAAATCAGCCGCGCCGGTCAACCTGAGAGCGCGGCGGAGTTGGCTCAGCTTGCCGCGAATGCGTTAAAGGGTATGGGGCTTACGGCTAACTTTGCGCCGCATGTTTTGCTGGTGGGGCACAGCGCCTCAACGCGTAACAATCCCCATGCTGCCAGCCTTGAATGTGGTGCCTGCGGCGGGCAATCCGGTTCAGCAAATGCCCAGGTGCTGGCTCAGATCCTGAATCAAAACGAGGTGCGCGCGGTGCTTTCAGAGCAACACGGGATCACCGTTCCGGCAAGCACTGAGTTTCTGCCAGGCTTGCACGATACCACTCAGCAGCAACTCAATCTGTTGAGCCCCTGCAGTGACGACAAGCTGCAGGGTTGGCTCGAAAAAGCCAATACGCAAGCTCAGCGCGAACAACTGCAGCGGTTGTCGCCCGGATCACATAAAGACGATCAACAGACCTGTTCCGTGCAGTTGCAAAAGCGTGCGGGCAGCTGGGCAGAGGTACGTCCCGAGTGGGGGCTGGCGCGCAATGCGGCAATTATCTTTGCACCACGCGCCGCCACCCGGAACTGTCATTTCGATGCGCGTGCCTTTCTCCATGATTATCACGCAGAGCAAGACCCGGAACAGCAGATCCTGACCCAGCTGATGACAGCGCCAATGGTAGTCGCCCACTGGATTAATATGCAGTACTACGCCTCAACGGTAGCGCCACAGCAGTTCGGTAGCGGTAATAAATTATTGCATAACGTGGTGGCAGATGGACTAGGAGTCTTTGAGGGCAATGGTGGCGATATCCGTATCGGCTTATCCCGACAATCTCTACATGATGGCGAAAACTGGTACCACGAACCACTGCGGCTGACAGTTGTTATCGCTGCCAGCCAAACAGCGATTGACCGGGTGATCAGTGAACAGCCAGTGGTGCGGCAGCTGATCGACAACGAATGGCTGTATCTGTGGCAGTGGCAACCCGAACAGC
The DNA here is from genome assembly GCF_030466405.1 of Pseudidiomarina terrestris. Taxonomy (GTDB): domain Bacteria; phylum Pseudomonadota; class Gammaproteobacteria; order Enterobacterales; family Alteromonadaceae; genus Pseudidiomarina; species Pseudidiomarina terrestris. Next base: position 117,545 of record NZ_JAGGJF010000005.1, read on the forward strand.
AACTCCAGCCGCAGCAACGTAGTGCCACTGGTTGGAAACCTGTAGAGGATTCGCAACAGGCAATGAATTCAAAAAGAGAGGAAAGAGCATGACGCTGGTACTCCAGGCTGACAACGATACACATCTTCAGCACGCCGGACGGCTGCTGACCCTTGGTGGCATCGTCGCAGTTCCGACTGAAACCGTTTACGGTTTGGCGGCAGATGCGACCAATACTGACGCTATTCGTAAAGTTTACGAAGCGAAACAACGCCCGCAGCAGCATCCGGCGATCGTGCACATCGGCAGCATCGAGCAATTGCCGGACTGGGCGAGTGAACTCCCGGATGTTGCTTATCAGCTGGCCGAGCAGTTTTGGCCGGGCCCATTAACCTTGCTACTAAAGCGGCATCCGCGGGTATCACCCTTGATTACTGGTGGTAGCCACAGTATTGCCGTGCGGCTGCCAGCGCAGGTGCAGTTACAACAGTTGCTCAAGCAACATCGGTTGGGGGTGATTGCGCCCTCGGCGAATATGCACCAGCAGCTGAGCCCCACCACCAGCGCGCATGTACTGGAGCAACTGGAAGGTAAAATTGACGCGGTGCTCGATGGCGGGCGCTGTCAGGTGGGTATTGAATCGACCATTGTCGATTTGCGCGATATTGACAATGGTATACAGATACTACGACCGGGTCCTGTTACCGCCAGGCAAATCGGTGGCGTGCTGAAGCAGAAGGTGCATGCGCCTGCGGAACACGATGTTGCCGTGGCCGGCAATATGGCCAGACATTATCAGCCAAAGGCGCAATTGCGGTGGTTGCACAATCCTGAAGAGGCCAAAGGTGGCGTCATTTTAGTGCGCAAAGTACGTCAGGACTGGCCTGCCGGACAGCAAGAACTGGGGGCCACACCAGCGCAGTACGCGCATGCGCTGTACTACGCTTTACATCAGTTGGATCAGCAGCAGCAGACCATCATCTGGCTGGAACCCTTACCTGAAGGTGAAGAGTGGCAAGCCCTACGCAACCGGCTTGACCGCGCTACCCAGTAGGCTCAGCGTGGCAGCATCGGCGTCCAGTTCGACCACATGACCCACCGGCAAAATATGATTGTCGCGAATGTGGCCAAACTGAGCGCCGGTGTAGGTCGGTACGCCGAGTGGCTTAAAGTAGTGTTCAAACACCTCGTGCAAGGTGAAACTGCCGAAGCCGCCACCTGGGTCGCACTCGGTACAATGGCCGAATACAATTCCGGCCACATCATCAAGATGACCGGCAAGTTGCAGCTGCGATAAGAAGCGGTCGATGCGATAAATATTCTCGCCGACATCTTCAAGCATCAGAATCTTGCCGCTTAAGTCCGGGAAATAAGGCGTGCCACACAAGCTGGTGAGCACCGTCAAATTACCACCAACCAGCACACCTTGCGCTTTACCACTGTTCACTGTAGTGGTGCGGTTGGTCATCATGGTCAGGGTCTCTTCTTTTTCTTTGTAATTGCGCATGGTTGTGGCTTTGCCTGCCATGATCACATCTTTGAATTGCTCGGACTGAAAGTCGGCCCAATAGGAATAGCCGTTCGGACCATGAAAAGAGACCATGCCGGTTTTTACATAAAGCGCATTCATCAGTGAAGTGATATCGCTGTAGCCCAGCAGTACCTTGTTATTTTGCTTAATCATATCGTAATCAAGCAACGGCAGAATACGGTTACAACCCCAGCCACCGCGAACGGCGATAACCGCATCGACGCTATCATCGGCAAAGGCCTTATTCACGTCCTCCGCGCGCTCTTGGTCCGTACCTGAAAGGTAACCATGGCGGCCGAACACGTAGTCACCAAGTTGCACCTTGAAGCCGAGTTTTTCGAAGGTTTCTTTGGCAATGATGACATGATGGCGGTCTTGCACGGCACTGGCTGGTGCAACCATGCGCACAGTATCGCCGGCTTTCAAAGCTTTGGGCAAGCGACCGGCATTCAAGGCCGACGAGCCGGCGGCAAAAGGCGACGCAGCAAGCTGTGCAGGAGACATAAATTGTGTTGCAACCGCTCCAGCGGCCAGAGTTTTCATGAAAGATCTGCGATCCATGACAAGGTTACCTTTTATTAGTCTTAGATTTGGGTCTGTTGAACTTGTGATGGTTGACGCAGTTTGGCGTCAACGGCTACTCTCAATCCTAGTAATAATTTATTAGTAATTGAACCCTGAGAAGCAATAAAAAATGAAAAAACTTAGTTTACCCCTTATTTTCAGCGGCTTTATTGCGGCTTCCGTCATGTCCGCAACTACGCTGGCGCATGATCCAAAAGCTCACAACGAGCACAATCATAGCCATCATCATGATGTTAAGCTCGTCGCCGGATTAGACAAACAGCAAATTCGTTTTGCTGATATCGAGCCCTTTATTGAGCAGATCAAGCAAAACGATCTGTTTCGCACTGAGCAGGTCGGCAGCTCTTATCAGGGTCGGCCGATTTACCGGATCAGTGTCGGCGAAGGCGATACCGTCGTGTTCATGTGGTCACAAATGCACGGTGATGAGTCGACAGCGACGCCAGCTTTGTTCGATTTGATGGAAAAAATTGAGAAAGACGAACAGTGGCGCGAAAGCTGGGCCGATGATATCACCCTGCATATGATTCCTATGGTCAATCCGGACGGTGCAGAACTTGCGCAACGGTACAACGTTCAGGGCATTGATGTGAATCGCGACGCCATGGCATTGCAAACGCCAGAGGGACAGGTATTAATGGCACAGGGCAAAGCCCTGCAACCCGATTTCGGCTTTAACTTGCACGACCAAAGCCGTTATTACGAAGTTGGCAACACCGGTAAAACGGCAACCATTTCAGTACTGGCACCAGCCTATAACCATGCCAAGGATATTAATGATAGTCGTGGCCGCGCGATGAAACTCATCGGCGATCTGGGTGCGGTAACAGAGGCGATGATCCCGGGCCACGTCGGTCGCTATAACGACACGTTCGCGCCGCGAGCTTTCGGTGATAACTTCTCCGCGATGGGGATTAGCACGATTTTAATCGAATCCGGTGCCTACCCGCAGGATCCGAATCGCCAGAAGGCCCGTGCGGTTAATGTGACGATGTTGATTCGCGCACTCGACAGTATTGCCAATGAGGCCTACGCGGACGTCACGCTGGAGCCTTACCACAAGATTCCGATGAATAATTCGAATAGCTTTAAAGATGTGATTTTCGACGACGTGCAGGTGGTGGACGGTGAACACACTTACCGTATCGATATCGGCATCAACCGCAGCGCAGATGCGCGTCGCAATGGTTCGATTCGAGAGGTTGGTGATTTATCAGTGTTTCCAGCGTTTGTGCGCCATGACGCGCAGAATCTAACCTACAAAGCGGGCAAGGCGTATAGCGTTCCGGCGAAGGGCCTGACGTTGTCACATCATGAATATTTGCAGTTGCTGAAAGAGGGTTTTACCCACTTTAATGGTGACGCCGATAAGCTGAATATCAGCACCCACCTACCGGTTTTGGTCAATCCGCGGTCGATCCCTGGATCACGCCCCCAACAAAGGCAGAATGCCACCTTCCTGTTACAGCAACAGGATGAGGTGGTCGTTGCCGTGTTGGCGGGGGTGGTCATCCAGTTTAATTAATGCTTCCAGGCGGTGACTCACGGTTGCCGCCTTTTTTCTTCTTAGACGTTTTCTTTTCAGTACTCTCTTCAGTACTTGCTTCAGTACTTGCTTCAGTACTGTCTTCAGTACTTTCTTCAGTACTTTCTTCGGTCCGTTCGGCACGCTGCTGGACGACGTGGGCCGCTTCATGAGCAGCAGCTGCTGGCTTAGCGTCATCGTCTGCGGTGGTATCGAGCACGCTGTCATCGTCTGAATCCGCATCGATAAAGTCAGGGTTATCATCGTTTTGACCAGCAGAGAGGTTAAGCTTGGGCGTGGTTTTATCCATTCTCTTCATTTTTTTCTTCGGGGGGTCTTCGCTTGCTTTGGTCTCAGTTGACTCTTTTGATTGAGTTGCGTCCTGTGTTTGTGCAAGGACGGTTGTCGCGCTTAATGCAAACGCAGCGGTAATAAAAATAGATAGAATTCGGTTCATTTGCTTGCCTCCTTTGGCATGGTGTCACCTTATAGGTTTAGCTCATGTACAAAAATTAACCTAGTCCTGATGGAGTTAAGACTGTGCAAAGCGGCTTTATATTCTTACTCAGCCAACTATAGTTATAGTGGAACAGCAATTTTTTTACTCGAAATGAGGAGGAATCTCATGAAGATAAGAAACGTATTTGCATCGTTAGCCTCAGTGTTCGCGCTAGCTTTCGGTACTGCTGCCGTAGCGACAACGCCAATCGAGCCAGCCGCACAGGCGACGGAAGTTGCGACCCAGGACGGTGGTGACCATGTCAGTGATGCGGCGATTAATGCCAAGGTTCAAAGCAAACTGATGGCGCTCGAAAGTGCTGCGCAGGTCACTGTCGAAACGACTGGTGGTGTGGTTACCTTAACCGGCGAAGTCCCCACTCACGACGCTTATATTGAACTTGAACGGCTCGCTCGCGATACTGAAGGTGTAGTAGGTGTGCGTAATCAGTTGAGCGTAAAGGAAGAAGCTAACTGATAGAGCTGGCTGATGAAATTAGCCAACGTAGATTGTGTCCATAAGCCCCATGCTTCTCATGTTGCATGGGGCTTTTTGACAGGGAGATGATGATGAATGCAACTACTGTTTTGGACTTTTGGTTCAGCGAACTGTCCGCGAAAGACTGGTTCAGCAAAAATGACCAGTTAGACAAGCGTATTGCCAATCGCTTTGGCGAGGTGCTTGCAGCTGCAAAGGAAGGGGAATGCTGGCAATGGCGTGAAAGCGCGCGTGGACGGCTGGCGGAGATCATCGTACTCGACCAATTCTCCCGTAATATTTATCGTGACTCCCCAGGCGCCTTTGCGCAGGACCCCATGGCCTTAATACTCGCCCAGGAAGCCGTTGCACTGGGAGTCGACAGGGAGTTAAAAGCCGCCGAGAAAGCATTTTTGTACATGCCGTACATGCATAGTGAATCGTTGGTCATTCATGAACAAGCCCTGCGGCTTTACAAGCAACCCGGCCTTGAGAATAACTATGATTTTGAGGTGAAGCATCTGGATATTCTTAAGCGTTTTGGCCGTTATCCCCATCGGAACGCAGCTTTAGGGCGCACCTCCAGCGCTGCAGAGCAAGAATTCCTGGTGCAGCCGGACTCCAGCTTTTAATCCTAAAAAAGGGGGGAGAACCGAACCGGGCAAACACCGGTCGCGGCTAAGCGCCATGATTAAATCCGCCGCAATCCATCGGATCTCAGTCTGATGCGCTCTTCTATTACTAAGTCTATCAGTGGTTCTAGCTGCGACTCTTTCAACGAAACCCCAGCCTACGTTTAAAAATCACTTAGGCACCGACTTAGCTATGAGTCTATGGTGGTATTTTAAAATTCGAAAAATAATGCACCAGATTTGCGGCATTATTTTGCCCTTGCAGCATAGTTGGCGCAGCAGGGCGTTTTGCATCAAACTCCTAGCTCATCTTGAGAGCTTCGGTTTGGTGTCCTGTTGCTCAGTGATTGATGACTTACAGAATGTTACGTTTTTCGGATGTCGGGAATCCAGGCTTATGGGGTAAGCTTAGATTTTAACCAACTGGCATGGGTAACAGTGAGTAACAGGGAGGTGAGTTGTGACAGCGCAGGAAAGCGAAGTCGATCTAACGACTCAAGTTGCGCGTGAATGCGCGCGGCAGCTGGGCTATTTATTGCAACACGAGCGAGCTGGAAATGGATTAGACCAAACTGAACTCGCTGCCCAGGTCCGCGCAATCGTCTACGACAACAAAAATGGGAAGAATTTTATGCATACTGGAACCCCGACTACTGAACAGCCGCTGAAGCTTTATGAAGCATTGATGCTATTGGCGCTTTGTGAAGAGAAGGGCACCATGAATGGCGCTTATATCAATTACGGTGTGGCCGCCGCCATCCTGGCTGACCTGCTGCTGATGAAGCGCATCGAAGTGGATGCCGAGAATAAAGACAAAGTGCGGGTGCTCGATGACGCACCGACGGGTGACCAGGTGTTTGACGAAGCCCTCCAGAAGATGGCCACTGCGAAACGTCGTGGCAAATTGAAAGACTGGGTGATGCGCGTAGGAGCCATTCCTAAATTGAAACATAAAGTTGCGCAGGCATTGGTGGCGGACGGTATTGTTGAGCTGGAAGAGAAGAAGGTACTCTGGTTGTTTACCAAGCGGGTGTATCCGGAAGTGAATCCAGCACCGGAACAACATCTGCGGAGCGAGATGCGGCGGTTAATTCTTGATCGACCGCTGGAGATTGATCCACGAATAGCGGTCATTGTTTCCTTAGCCAAAGGCGCTCGTTTATTGCCGCAGGTCTTTAGTAAAGACGAGTTGAAGTCGAATAAAGAGCGAATCGAACAAGTGGTCAACGGAGAGTTATTAGGTCAAACAGCAAAAGACGTTATCGCTGCCGTTGAAGTTGCAGTGATGATGGCCGCAATTATGCCGGCAATTATGGCTGCCAGCACCAGCGCAGCCACCAGCGGCTCAAGCAGCTGCTAACAGTTTAGTTGTGATGGAGAATAAATAAATGGATGTGACCGCGGTATTGTTTGAGCACGCGAATGACTTGCTGCTTACTTATGGCGGCTATGCTGTCGCGTTGGCGGTACTGGCTGCCTTTTTCAGCTCGGCATGGTTTAAGGGAAAGCTGGGTGAATTTCTGGTTAACATGGCGGCGTATTTCCGTCTGGACCATGATACCTATCATTTGATTAAAGATGTGACCCTTCCGACGGACACAGGAACCACGCAGATCGATCATATTATTGTCTCCGTCTATGGCGTTTTTGTGGTGGAAACCAAGTATATGAAGGGGTGGATCTTCGGCGCAGAGAAGCAGAAAACCTGGACCCAGAAAATCTATCGGCATACGACCAAGTTTCAGAATCCTCTACATCAGAACTACAAGCACGTTAAAACGCTGCAGTCGCTGTTAGAACTCAGTGATGAGCAGATTCATTCGGTAGTAGTGTTTATCGGGAATAGTGTGTTTAAGACTGCTATGCCTGCTAATGTGGCCTATGGTGGTGCTTATATTTCCTACATCAAAAGCAAAACCAAACTGGTGTTGAGCAGCGATCAGGTGTTTCAGCTGAAGCAACAAATCGAGCAAGGACGCTTGGAGCGTTCGTTCAAGACGAACCGTGACCATGTGCGTCACGTGCGCGAAACGCTGAACACCAAAGCCAGCGTTGCAGGCAATATCACTTGCCCGAATTGCGGCGGCGCGATGGTGTTGCGGGAGAGTAAGCGTGGAGAAACGGCCGGCCAGCAATTCTGGGGCTGCGGCGCGTACCCGAAATGCCGGGGAATCGTGCAGGTTTAGCATGTTTCTTCTAGACATTACCTATACCAGGAAGTCTGATGATGCGTAAAAAAGGAACTTTGATTAAATGGAAAGCAGAGCAGGGCTATGGTTTTATTCGGCCTGCGACCGGCAGTAAAGAGATTTTCGTTCACATCAATTCGTTTGTGAAGCGCAATCGCATTCCGCAAATTGGTTGCGTACTCGAGTACAAAGAGCAACGACAGCGTGATGGAAAAATGCGTGCTGTTGATGTCAGGTATAGCAACGCCAGCAATTTTACCTTCAGTTATTCTCTCACATTCGCGATTGTCATTGCGCTCATATACTTAGCAGCAATCTTCTACTACGCGTTCATCGATAGAATCTGGTACGGCTATCCATTTATTGCTGCAGCGATGAGCGTTATAACTTACATGGCCTACGCACGCGACAAGTATGCCGCTGAAGCGAGTCATCGTCGCACTGCCGAGAGCACTCTACAATTGCTCGCCTTAATTGGCGGTTGGCCCGGCGCACTTATCGCTCAGCAGCAATTCCGCCACAAGACTCGTAAATTTTCATTTCGTGTGGTGTTTTGGCTGGTAGTGCTGGCGAACCTTCTGTTTGTTTGGTCTGCGATTGTGGGGCTGAAGGGAATTCTTGAGTTGGTTTGATTGACGTTTGGCAGTGTCCGCTAAGTGCCAATTGTGGACATTCAAACAAATGTGTCTTTTGAGCATGGCCTGAGCAATAACGTATAATGATATAATACTGGAAGTTTGTTGTAACCTTTCACAAATGTACATATTTCGTAAAACAAAGGTTTTAACCTAGCATTCATACCATGAATGGCTGTACATAATTTTATAACCAAATCAAACTGGACAGACCAGTAAGGTGTTATATACTTTTATTGTCATTAAACTTGGCTCCCGTCCAGATAACTGGACGGGAAACAGGGATAAGCCCTGCGACTTGAGAACTTTCAGGATAGCTTGTTCCTTTATATTAAGGCAATAGATATGCTGACACATTTTTCTGGACTTCAAAATAAGTACACCCATTTGAAAGATCTAGTGTGCTACATAAAAGGTACTTTTAAGGTGGGTGAAAACCTACCTTCAGAGAGAGACCTAGCAGATATTACTGGATACCCTAGGTCAACATTAAGAGAGTCATTAATTCGACTTGAGTGCTTTGGCTTTATTTCCATAGAGCATGGAAAACCGATGAGTTACATAAAGGAACTGTAGACTCTAATGCAGGGGTCATTAGGCCCCTTCAGTTCAATCTATGTAGTCGGAAATATGGGTAATAACCCTCTGAGTCAGATTAAGGGAATCTTTTGGGATCAAAGGTGGCACCTAATAATTGGCTGTCCGAGCTAGTATCTAAGCTTCGTGTTAAACACACTGCAAATGCCAAGAATTAAAATCCACATAACGGTCAAAGCTGGTTTTTAGTTCGTGAGTGGCTGCTCGGTGCCAAGAGCGGATGTTAACTCCAATATTCAGCGGACGGATTGGAAAACCGCCGGAGCCGGAACGTACAGCAATTACTGGTCAGTTGCCTTTGTAGAGGCCCACTGTGCAGTTCGTTGGACGTGTTGAGTTCCAGGCTGCAATAAGCAGCGGTTTTGCTTTCCGGTGCCATAACTCAATTTTCTTTCTGTCGCTGTTATCAACTTTACCCTCCAAAACCGCGCAGTTCGCGATGGCGAAGCTCGCATCAACGTTGGGCGATTTCACATGGAAGTGAGGCGGAGGATGCTCGTTTGAGTATACTTCAATCTTCAGGCCATTTACTCGCGTTACGAGCTGCCTAATCTCTATAAGAAATATTTCTCCATCCTCTTCCCACACATTGCATGGGTTATGGAGAATCGCCTCTAACCAAGCTGCATAATCTTCAAAAGACCTCAACCTCTCTGGATCAACATTGTGGAACCAGGGCGTCTCTTTAAGCTTTTCGATAGGTATTTCGGATAACTTCATTCCCTTTCACCTAACGCCCTAGGCAAACTGCCGATGCGGAGCGCAGTATAGTTTTATCCTTAGTAGCACTTTGTTGTATATTTTTGACATATTCCAATTGCCCACCTATTTTGACAGAATAAGAATATCTCGATTTGGCTCGCGGTCTGCGAGCGATGCATGCGTTTTTACTAGTTGCATATTTTCAGCGTCGTAAGTAATGCTTCCCATTAAACAAGCCTCAGCAACGGTTGGATGACTATCATGCAAAGATACATAGTTATTCTTTACCCATCCAAGTATGGCTTTCTTTAATGGTTCTGTGTTGCGGTCTCGGTGTGAAATACTACTTAATCTAAAACCCAAACAATTAAGACTAATCCCCAAATATCGGGCGGCCTTAAAAGATTTCAAGTTTTCATACTTATCAAACTCAATCACTTCGTCATATATTAGGCGACGTAGTTTATGGGCGATAACTCTTTGAGACTTGCTCTCACGAAAGCCACTTAAGAACGCACTCCATACTGTATTGTATTGAATGTTCCAGCATGGCCACCATGGCTTTGTGACTCCAGCTGCATTGTATATTATTTCTGACATTAGTTCGGCCACGCGATCATAAATATCGAGGGGAATATGTTTCTTTGCGGGCTTCAAGTGTTTGACAACAATTTCTTCCTCATATTTCTCAAGAAGCTTTATGAGGTCTGACGCAAAACGCACACATACTCGTAGCCTCTCGTGTATGTCTGTGTCACCGTCCTCTGCCCCATTCAGCCTGTAGACGTCCGAGCATGAGTGCTTAAATATTTCGAATGCGCGACAGAGTGAGTATGAGTGTTCACACCACATCTTTTTATCCAACATGTCAGCGTATGTAGTCAAGACTGCACGGGCGTACGCTTCCAGTTGGGATGAAGTCCAGTCACGTGTCAACTCATAATCAACATCAAGTGGTGAAGAACGGAACTTTATTCCAAGTCCTTCTACTAATTTATACGAACCAAAAATTGCTTTTGTGAAAGGCTTTAGGTCACCAAATAATCCAGATTGATATCGATTATCTTCATGGTATAGGTTAGAATCCGAATGCTTAATTGCTTCAGTAGATATGTTCTTTGCAAAATGCCCAATTGGCGCATCATATATATTATCGTTAACTGCCGCTTGAAATAATCGGATTGCTGTCCCAGGTGACGCGGCCACGACATGTCTACAAAACTTTCGATTTCCAATCATCCACATGATGTCAGAGGCATAATTACCTGGATTTGGACTTATTGTTTCTCCGCGCTCCTGTCGATTTAGCTGTTCATTAAATTCAGCTCGGTACTTGGCAAAACTCTCTATCAAGCTCTCTGCCGACCGACTAACTTCAGTGGCGATAACAGGTAACTCAGAATCAGAGCCCCGAAGGAGGTAGTTGAATAACACGTGCCCGTATCTTTTTGCATTCCATTTGGAGAAGATAGGCGGTTTTAGAAAAGCGAAATAAAGCCAAGCCATTGAGATAGTCAAAAAAACTGCAGCGAATAGACCTTGAATCACACCGTAAGTTAAATGCGGTACGTAGACAACTGGCCACCCCTGCGCGACCCAAAGGTCAGCTATCAACGTCCCAAAACCGATAACACCGATAGCCCAAAAAGTAATTTTAGGTAATGGTAGAGGGGAAACGCTGACGCGAAAACGGTACTGTACGTCAGCAATTGTGAAAACGATTGCTAGTAGAGCGAAGGCCCCAATAAATTCTGCAAACCCGAAGAAATCTGTACCTGTCTGTCCGGTCGCGCGAATAAGACACATACCAATAATTTCATATGAGCAGTCCATAGGAGTCACACAGCCATTTAATATTCAGTCATAGAATGAACCACTCCATATCGACAATGATTTCTCGATTGGATGTGCGTTTAGAATAGATTGGGACACAATATCTAACTTTAATTTTTCGTTATGCCATTGACTGTAAACAACTTAAATGAAGAACGCAATAAAAGCCGCAATATTGTGGTGGTAAGCGTACCCTGCCTGATTAGCATCAACCAAGCTTACTCATGACAGAGAGGGGACTTGCTCGCTGAATTAAGCCAAAAGCCCAATGTCCGTAATTCGCTCAAAGCAGCCTGACTGCCTAATGCCAAAAGTGAAGGTTATCGCCCGAAATAACCGGTATGGTTTAGTTCATCCTGCGCCATAGGCGCGTAGTTTATTGACTTGTTAGATTATGTAAAAACATAGATTAGCCAAACAATTTCCATAATCAGAAGAGTAAAATAAATAAAGTACTCAAGAGAGCTGTGAAAAAGAGCTACAGGGACCCTATACCATCGTTTTTGAAATGAATCAGTCCATTGCGCTTTAACATGATAGTAGTCAACTGGCTTGTGGTTATCGTATTTAGCCAGCACACGCTCATACATAGTTTGAAGGTCATCGTAATTCTGTTCGGTATGGAGAGTGGAGTTATCTAAGTTCTTTTTAACCTTCATGAGCAAGCTGTGAAGCTCTCTTCCGCAATCATGGAACTTTTCGGATCTAATACCGAAATTGCTTTTACTCAAAGCTGTGGAAACTACCAAAATAGTAATACTGAAAAATATAGACATGAGATCTAGAGACTGTCCGTTAATGGAAGTATTTATCTCCAATGCCCTCGCTAATGATACAAAAATAAGTCCCAGCGAAAAAAATATAACAATCGCTAGAGATAAACTATTATGGCGCCGCATGCGATTGCTAGCATTGAATCTACAACTAGCTGTTTTATCTATACGCTTATAAATTTCTTCAAAAGTGTCTTTCAACTGTCCTCCTAAAATATCTAATGACAAAGTACATCAGCGGGTTTGGTATTTTGAGATCTCCAGTTAACCCATTATTGACGGTCCCCCAAGAGCGGACGTTAATAACACGTCAACCGGTCGAAAAACGTGAGGCAGAGTGTACCGATTTGTTGTATTCCTTATATCTTCGCCAGATTTCACGACGCATTCCAGTTTTCATTTTAACTTTTAGCTTCCGGCCGACGCTAGTGCACAAGTAGATCTCTGATGTAAATATTCTAAAAAACGCTTTTATTTTGCTGGCTGGAAATAGAAATCTATCTGGTGAGTCAAGCTGTTCTATGAAGTCTGCGGCGAAGTATAATCTAGCTACTTCGCCGTCAGTTAATCTCATTGGGAACTTTGAACAAAGTCTCGAAACTCTTATATCTAGATACGGTTGTATCATGGTTCGTTGCTTTTTAAAAAAGGGCGCATGCTTCCAGTGCCACTCAAAATTTGTCACTTGAACTTCACGAGCACCTACATTCACGAAATCTAGCACATATGCATAGGTGTCTAGTATCATCGGGTCATAGCTTGGAATCAGACTTCCGCTGTAACTTGCCTTAAGTCGAATAAATTTATCACGAACTGATAACCATAGCGCTACGCCTGAAATTAAGATTGTTCCAAAGGCTGAAACCCAGGGCGCAAAGCTGTTGATGCACTGCCATGTATTACAAGCTTCCAAGTTTACTCCTAGCTATAAAAATAACGCTCACCATATAAATTTTATGGTCTAGTTTAGCTTATTTTGTAAAGTAAGAATCTTCCAATGTCCGCTGTTCGCTCACAACGGACTAACGGCTGAGTGCCAGAAGCCGATGTTGGCTTTAAGACACTTTTTTTAAAGCCTAACGCCCGTACATAACTGGATTCGAGAAACAGAGCGGAGCTTTTTGCGATCTGCGTTTATGCGATTGTTAGGCTTTCTCTTCTGCATTATATGCTTCTATTTTTGCTTGCACGGCCTCAATTAATGAAATCTGTTCCATAGCCACTTGATTACCTTTTTGAGCTTCTGTTCCCATATACAACCAAGGGCTTAACTTAAGAATGAGGCTACCAGTTATAAAAAAGTACGCAATAGACATCCCCCCAAGCCAATAAAGACCATTCCAAAGACAAAGGCCTCCCCATATAAATCCTGCCAGGCGCAGGCCATTTAACAGAGCTGAATATGCCTGTGCTCCACTAGGAAACCAGAAGTGCAGGTGATAGCGTTGATAAACTTCAACTTCTTTAGGGTGAAGTTGTTGGCAAAGTGGAGCGTTTTTTGCTGGCTTTGTGAAAATGTTAGACAGCATAATTAATAGCCAGAATAAGTATGCCAATACCACAAATGTTATTGATGATGCCTCGAGAGATACGAAGCTGACCAAGCCAGATACGACAATGACAATTAGTGCAATAATATTCCCCAGCATTGCTCCCATTTAAATAGCTCCTTATGCCTTGTTGCCGAAGCGGCCAATTTTAAATAACCGCTTGAAAATGGCAGACAACAAAAGCCTCATTTGTACATGCTGGCAAATGCCGTTTCCAGTCTGTGCATGCAACTTGTGCCCAAACTCCATTACTTTTTCAGTAGGTATTGGTAGCTGGCATTTCTTACACGCGGGCGCGCAAGAAAAACAAATCGGATAGCTACCACGAACCCTTCCTCTTGAAGATGACATGGGAACGAATGATTTTGGAAGTTTTTCTCCTTCGCTGAACGATGCTTCTAGGATATGGAAAGCTAGTGGCAGTTTTTCTTTCCCGCAAATTGCACATGCACAACCTTTTTCAATTCTGTGCTTGTAAGAGTCAAGTAAGCCCTGCCTCAATTGCTCTCTAAAATCGCTCATTGGGTGCCTCCATGAAACCTAACATACGTATATTTCACCTGCGCAATTTGTAACTCGTTTAATTGCTAGATACTGACTCGGAAGTTACTGAGCTAACCATGATTATGACCCTAAAGCGTTCAGAGTATGTCTAAGCAATTTGAGGATGCTCAGTTACACTCTAGCGGGCACACAATATCTAACTTTAAATGTTTGTGATGTCATTGAGATTAAACAACTTAAACTCACAAAACAATAACAAAATACACAACATTGTAGAGAGAGATGTGCAGTGTCTGATTCGCAACCAAAAACTTATTAATACCAGGGCAGTAAGTTACTAGCTTGTTTGGTAAAAAAGCCTAAGGTCCGCTCTTCGCTCTTTACAGACAGCTTGCTATTGTTGAGTTCCATTCAGCGCTGACTAAGCCAAGAAAAAGCTACCGCATAGGTAGCTTTTAACTTAAGCCTCGCTTACTTTTTTGATGATTTGCTAGGTTTCAGCCTTGGAGTATTCCCAGGAGTTTTTTTGTTATCGCGTCTGCGTTTATCAGGTTTCCCTGTTGAATCAGCAATTGGCTTAGGGCCAGGTTTAAGAGCCATATGATTACCCTTTTATGGTGTTGAGAAAGTCAATCATTCGTTGGGTATAAAAAATGAGATTTATGTACCCAATGAATGAGTATAGTCTCAATAAGAAAAATGGCTGTTTTCTAGCGTCAATTACATTGGGTAGTTCCGCTTCTCTCTCATAGCTGATAATCTGGTCCACTCCAATCTACGGCTACGAGGTGTCTAGCAAATCAGTGGCGATTCAACCAGCACCTTTAACTTGCTCCATAATCCAGTGGTTGTCTTTTTCAACTTCTGACTTGCTGACAAATTTCCGCTCAAGCATAGTCCTTTGTGCCGCGTGCCATACCTTCAGCATGTCTTGTCCTGTCATATTGAGAACTCCGCGATAAATATGGTATTTACCACAACCAAGGTGCTGACCAATTACATTGGTTATTAACAATAGAGCTAGTTCATCAGGCTTCATTCCGTCTATTCTAACGGAATATATGGTCTTCTCTACATCCTTTGCAATAGAAGTTACTTCTGTATCTAATATACTTTTGCTCAAATCGGCAAATTGATCTAAGAAAGATTTGGCCTCTTGGATAGTAAGCCTTACTTCATAAGGAGGAAAAATCTTCCAAAATAATTTCCGCATACCGCCCCCGCTATACTACTTCCTGAATTCAGACCAAACGACGTGACTAAATGCAACTAACTTTTGGAGCCCATATGTATCCGCGATCAGCATCACCATAAGTGACGCCAGGAGCTTCCATTTGATACAGTCCGGCGATGTAGAGACATATCATGGCATCTAGAGCATCTTCATTAATTTTGAGCGCACGTCCTTTTAAAGAGTCAATATAAGTCGCTGAAAGCAATAATTTGAGGTGTTCTGGAATTTTCATAGCCAACACAGGGGATGAATCGAGGCTTAAGATTAAGTCAGCTAGTGCAATCTGGCCAGATTTTTTGTTTGCTACCGTCCCTTTTTTATAGGCTAATCGCTCCGATAATCCAAAACATTCGATTATTGCCGTATGGGGATAACACTCGATTTGCCATTTATCCGAAGCTAAGTGCGCGAAGCCCATTTCATCGAGCTGCGAAGATAAACGAGCGCTTAAAGCTTCAGGATAAAGAGACCTATTTGAAGTGTGACAAGAAGCCTTTCGCGCCCCATAATCGCGACTAAGAGCCTTTTCGCAATCGCGCTGCCCGAAATCGTTTTCGATGATAAGAGGAGCATCTATCGCTATTCCCGACAGATCGTCGACACTTGATACCAAATCCAGTATAGGAGTTAGTCCAAATATGGTGGGCTCAAGCGACTCTAGTACCAGTTGCTCCCCATTTATACTGCCGATCGCAATTGCGGAGGAGTTTTTCTCTCCGTACCATGCTAAATCTATCCCTGCTAGCTTCATATCCGTGTCCTTTCGAAAAATAACAGATTATCACCTTAGAATAGCAGGCTCATTCCTGCGAGATTCTTAGAGTTCTAACGTCCGTTCCTCGCTCACAGCGGCCACTCACCCCTCAATAATCTTAACCCGACCCTGATACCGCCAAATATCGAATGCTTCAGCAATCTTCTCAAGGCGCAATGCTTCGTCACGTGTATCTGTATAAGTGACGAGTAGGTAAGTTTGGTGCGCCAGGAAGTTTTGCCGTCCAACTTCTGTTTCCAGGTCATAGTCTTCTGTCAGCGATCTATCAAAATAAAGGTGCTTGGCGAGTATCGATTGCTTTGAAACTAGGTGGTGTGGGTCACTGACAGCGCAGTTGGCGATTGGTTTGAGTTTGCTTTGTAATGAGCGTCCATGTTGTGTGAGACGGCGACGAAGATTGGCTGCGATCCCAACTTTGAGAGGTATACCGTCAAAGGTGTGAATTTGATTCAAGCCAGGACTAGGGGAAGGGCGTTGAGGTTATCGAACCTGTGTACGGCGATATCATAAGAGGCATCAAGTGCGAGCTTATTGGCTGGTACTATTTCGGTTATTTCCAGGACTAAAAGAATCTTTCATTATGCATTGGCACGGTGGCGAATTTACAGATGTCAGCTAAACTTATAACAGACCGACGAATTTAGTGAACAGGCTTTTAAATTGCTACTGGCTAGAGGAGGCATTATGAAGTTTGAAGCCATCTTAAAAGATCCGTCTGCAGTGTATGATAAACCTCAAGACGTGTTAGACGACGGCAACCTCTCTCGTGACGAGAAATGTGAAATTCTGAAGCAGTGGGAATACGACGCTGTGGAGCTTCAGGTAGCGACTGAAGAGAATATGCCGGGCCCAGAAGACAGCACATTGGATGATATTCTTGCGGCGAAGCAAAAACTGCTTGATTGCGACGACGAAGTGTAAAGTAACAAGCTCGCCATAAGTGTGGCTGCTCGGGAGTTGGTTTTGTTTACCGAGCAGCGACTAGATGCAGCTTTAGGTTTTCGTTTGCAACCGTGTAATGTGCATCGGTGCTTCCGCAAGGAAGTATTCTCCTCTGTAATACCCCATCATGATCTACCTTCCTAAGTTCAAAATTACCAAGCGGTTTTAGCTGGATACGATTTCCTGAAAATATCTGGCAGCCCTATGGGAAGGTGGTTTTTAGTGTAATAGACTAATGCGTATTACAATTGGTACTAAGGACTTGAGGTAAAAATGGATTACGTTCTTTTGGCATTAGGCCTGGTCTTATTGATTTGCGGTGCTGACGGTCTGGTTCGTGGCGCGGCGCGGTTGGCGGCAAGCATTGGCATTCCAACCATAGTCATAGGTTTGACCGTTGTCGCATTTGGTACCAGTGCGCCCGAGTTGGCGGTGAGCATTAACTCGGCGATTGCCGATAAAACCGAGCTGGCCATGGCCAACGTGGTCGGTAGTAATATTTTTAACGTATTGTTTATTCTTGGCTTAGCAGCCGTAATCACTCCTTTAGCTATATCACGCCAACTTATTCGTCAGGATGTGCCAATCATGGTGTTGATCAGCGCGCTGGTGTTCTTTCTGGCGTCAGATGGCATGTTGAGCTTCATGGAATGTGCGCTGCTGGTCGTTCTCTTGGTGATTTATACCGTGTTCTTATTTGTTCAGGGGAAGAAGTCGGAGAACGCCAAAGCGGACGCTCCTGATGGAGATGAGTTAGCTGAACTGACCCAGGGTAACCACCCGGCCTGGCAAAGCTTATTGTGGTTGGTCGTTGGTCTGGCGCTGTTGATAATTGGTGCGAGCTTGCTTGTTAATAGCGCAGTAAGTATCGCGCGCACCTTTGGCGTGAGCGAGGCGGTGATAGGCTTGACCATTCTGGCGATTGGTACCTCGTTGCCTGAAGTTGTCACCTCTATTGTTGCCAGCTTCAAAGGGCAGAGAGATATTGCAGTGGGTAACGTGGTCGGCAGTAATACTTTCAACCTGCTGGCTGTGCTTGGTATTTCAGGTATCGTGAGTTTTGATGGCTTGGCAGCAACAGCGCAGCTGGTGCAGCAGGATCTCCCCATCATGCTCGGGGTTGCTATCCTAACCTTACCGCTGGTCATCACAGGTTCGACTCTAAGTCGCAGTGAAGGGGCTTTATTTTTCGGTTTGTACGTCTTTTATACTGCGCTGTTAATCGGCACCGCGAAAGGCGCGGCTTGGGTGAGTCCGATGCAGTCGCTGTTCTGGTACCTGGTACTGCCACTGACGGTGCTTGTGGTGCTGGCATCACTCATCAGGGACGTCGCAAGGCGGCGTCAAGCGTCACAATAGTCAACTATACTTAGTTCAGCTTCTTAATTAAGGGAGACTATCTCTATGAAGACTGCTTATACAGATATTGAGCTCGAACAACTGCTGGAACGGTTAAATAAAGCGTTATTTGAATCTGATCCCATGAATACGGGGTGCCAGGAAAATGACGCATACGACGAGTACGAAGGGATTGCTGCTGCAGCCGTAAATTACATGATAAGAGGCGCCACAGAACGTGACGCCATAACCCAAGCCCTTAAAGATAGTTTCGACGATCTTGTCACTGACGAGAAAGTTGATCAGGTGCTCAACTCACCTGTAATGAAAGATTAAGCGAGAAACTATAGCTTATGGCCGCAAATCACCATGCAGGAATTTAACGACGAAGACGACTTTACCGTATCGTTCAAATGACCATTTAATGCATGCCTGTAACGCGGCCATCACTTCATCGTAATCACCAAAGACCTGAGTACTGAGGGTATTGGTAATAATGTGCAAGTCTTCAAATTTGTTGAGTTCATCAATAAAGCCTTTAATAGGCTCGATATAGTTATCGGCGAGCGGATATTTACTGATGTCGATAGTTAGTTTCATTACGACTTTACTCCTTTTATAAGCGAACGAAATCAAATGCTACGCCAACCTCAGAAGGTGTTTTTCACCCGTTTCGAGATCAGCATGTAGGGCACCTGTATTAAAGCATAGATAATTATGCGGATTCTATCGAGTTAAGGTCATACACCATCGACTTTGCCAAACCGGGAGTCGCGCAAACTCTCTTTAATAAGACGCAATTTGTCGCGAAAGTCGGGACCGCGGCGTAGGGTATAGCCGGTAATCAGGACGTCGATTAGCACCAGTTGCGCGATTCGCGAAGCCATGGGCATGTACACGTCAGTATCTTCCGGGACCTGCGTCGAGAGAACCATTTCACACTCATCAGCCAGTGGGCTGGGGAACGCAGTAATACCGAGCACCTTGGCTTTGGTTTGTCGGGCAATGGCGGCAATCTCGCAAAGGGCTTTGGTACGCCCCGTATGGCTGATAAAAACAATCACATCCCCCGGACCGGAATTGATGGCAGCCATACGTTGCATCAGCACATCGTCAGAAAACATCACCGGGGTGTCAAATCGCAAAAACTTATTTTGTGCATCATGGGCGACGGAAGCTGATGCACCCAGGCCGAAGAAAGAAATCTTTTTGGCCTGGCTAAGAGCCTCAATGGCTTGCTCTAATGTCTCGATGTCGATGTGCTTGCGGGTCACATTTAAGGCGGCCATGGTGGATTCGAAGATCTTACCCGTGAAATCCTCGATACTGTCATCTTGCTCCACGTGCCGGTTTACAAAGGGCGTCCCTTTCACCAGACTTTGGGCCAGCTGGAGTTTGAAATCTGGATAACCTTTGGCGCCCAGGGTACGGCAAAAGCGGTTCACTGTGGGCTCACTAACGTCAGCCAGCTGCGCCAATGTCGCTATACTCTTGTGAATGGCGCCGTGTGGGTCTGCTAAAATGACATCAGCGACTTTCCGCTCAGACTTGCTTAACGAAGCAACTTCACTGTGCAATTTCTCAAGTAGGTTCATATTCGGTGGTCCAGATTATTTTTGTAATTTAATTACATTTATTGGATTTATCTAAGATTCACTGTTAGCATCCTAGCTGATTTGTTGCAAAATTACATAAGCAAGAGGCAAATAATGACAACAGCCGCTGAATGTTGCGACCTTATACTGTTTGGTTCTCTCGGCGATCTGGCGCGGCGCAAGTTGCTGCCAGCGCTCTATCAACTCGAGAAGGCCGAACTATTGCATGCTGAATCGCGAATTATTGGTGTCGCTCGGGATGCTATGTCCGTTGAGGACTTTCGTGAACGAGTGCAGCAGAGTCTAAAAGAATTTGTAACTAAAGAACAAATAGATAATGAGGTTTGGCAACGATTTGCCAAAAAACTACATTATTGCGGCCTGGATTTAGCTGATCTCGAAGCCTATGACGATTTGGCCCAGCTCGTTACCCCAAACCAGCGCGCCCCCATTTGTTATTTTGCGACCCCGCCGAGTCTGTTCCCGGTGATTTGCGACGGACTTGCCAGCATCAAACTGAACCAAGCGCCAACCCGCGTGGTGCTTGAAAAGCCTTTGGGTCATGATTTGGCGTCCTGCTGCAAAATAAATCAACACGTGGCGCGTTATTTTGATGAGTCGCAGGTGTACCGTATTGATCATTATCTGGGCAAAGAAACGGTGCTGAATCTTCTGGCCCTGCGATTTGCCAACTCCATTTTTTCTGATCAGTGGAATCACAACACCATTGATCATATTCAGATCACGGCCGCCGAACAGGTAGGCGTAGAAGGGCGTTGGGGGTATTACGATGACGCCGGTCAATTACGTGACATGGTGCAAAACCACTTGCTGCAGGTGCTCTCATTAATTGCGATGGAGCCCCCGACACGACTGGACGCGGAAAGTATCCGTGAGGAAAAGCTTAAGGTACTGAAATCACTACGGCCGATCACTCAGGCTAATGTCAATGAGGATACCGTTCGTGGTCAGTACGCTGCCGGCTTTGTTGGCGAGAACCGAGTGCCGGGTTATATGGAAGAAGAGGGCGCTGTGGGCAAGAGCTCAACGGAAACCTTTGTCGGCTTAAAAGTTCATATCGACAACTGGCGCTGGTCGGGTGTGCCTTTTTATCTGCGCACGGGTAAGCGTATGCCGCAGAAGCGTACCGAGGTCGTGATTACTTTCAAACCACAACCCCATAATATTTTTCATGAAACGCTTAATCAGCTTCCTCCAAACCGTTTGATTATCCGCTTACAACCCGATGAAGGGGTGGAGATTCAAATGATGAACAAAGTGCCGGGATTGGGGAAACGGATGCAATTAAAGCCAACCACCCTGGATTTGAGCTTTTATGAAACCTTTGAAAACAAGCGTATCGCCGATGCTTACGAGCGGTTGTTGCTGGAGGCCATTGAAGGCAACCAGTATCTGTTTGTACATCGGGAAGAAGTGGAACATGCCTGGCGCTGGATTGACGGTATTCGGTCAGCGTGGACACAGTTGGAGAAAGCGCCAAAACCTTATGCGGCGGGTACCTGGGGGCCGGTGGCTTCGGTAACCTTAATGGCGCAGGACGGGCGCGAATGGGACGACGAATCATGACAGTAAGTACGCAACGCTTTGCCTCGGACTCAGAGCTGGTGGATTATTTTAATCGTAAATTAAGGTTACAGCTCGAAACCGCGATTGCTGAACGCGGTCATGCCTACCTGGTGGTGTCCGGTGGACGCACGCCAATTCCCTTGTTTCAACGCTTAGCGACGCAGCAGCTGGCATGGCCACAGGTGACCATCGTGCTGGCGGACGAGCGCTGGCTGCCAGCGTCAGATGCGGCGAGCAACGAGCGACTGGTTCGCGAGCATTTACTGCAAGATCAGGCGGCGGCAGCAAATTTCGTGAGTTTGCTGACCAGCGCTGAGGACCCCTATCAAGCGGCGGCAGTCGTCAGCGATCGACTGGCCGCATTGCCGACCTTTGATGCGGTCATTTTAGGCATGGGTGAAGACGGCCATACAGCGTCTTTATTTCCTGGCAGCGACGAGTTGCAGGAAGGTCTCACTACCGATGCTGCAGCGCTTGCGGTGACCCCGAAGCACGCGCCACACGCGCGTATGTCGATGAGCAAAAAACGCCTGTTGGACAGTCGCCAAATTTATTTTCATCTAAGTGGCGCAGCAAAAGCTGCGGTACTTGACCACGCTCTGGCTGAAGAAGACGTGGAGACGATGCCGGTGCGCGCGTTTTTGCACCAGCAACAGGTCCCTGTAGAAGTCCTGTTGGCATCGAGCTAATTCGTTAAGGAGTTTGTTATGCACGCGGTTATAGACCAGGTTACGCAACGCATCGAAGCACGCAGTGCCGCTGAACGCCAGCGCTATCTTGAAAAAGTCGCCCATGCGCGGCAGCAAGGCCCCCATCGTGGTGCCCTGTCTTGCGGTAATCTCGCTCACGGCTTCGCTGCCTGCGGGAAAGAGGATAAGGGCGGCTTACGCAGTCTGACGAAAGCTAATATTGGCATCGTAACGTCGTACAACGATATGCTTTCGGCGCACCAGCCGTATCACGATTATCCCGATAAACTTAAAGAAGCCATTCGTGCGGTGGGCAGTGTCGCCCAGGTTGCGGGCGGTGTGCCGGCGATGTGTGATGGTGTCACCCAGGGCCAGCCAGGCATGGAGCTGAGCCTGATCAGTCGTGATGTGATTGCAATGTCGACGGCGGTGAGTCTGTCACACAACATGTTCGATGGCGGCCTGATGCTCGGCATTTGTGACAAGATTGTGCCCGGCTTGCTCATTGCGGCGTTGAGTTTTGGCCACTTACCTTTTGTGTTCGTGCCGGCGGGGCCCATGCCTTCCGGCATCACCAATAAAGAAAAAGCTCGGGTACGCGAGCTTTATGCCGAAGGTAAAGTCAGTAAAGATGATTTACTGGAAGCCGAAGCGGCCTCTTACCATAGCCCCGGCACCTGTACCTTTTACGGCACCGCAAACTCCAACCAGCTGATTGTAGAAATTATGGGTCTGCAGCTGCCGGGTTCATCCTTTGTGAACCCTGGTTCTGGGTTACGAGAGGAGCTGACGCGGGTTGCGGCACAACAGGTAACACGGATCACCGATTTAGGTACCGATTATCAGCCGATCAGCTCTATCGTCACTGCGAAAAGTCTGGTCAATGGCATTGTCGGCCTGCTGGCAACAGGCGGCTCCACCAATCACACCATGCATTTGGTGGCCATTGCCCGAGCCGCAGGCTATATCATCGACTGGGATGATTTTGCCGAGCTTTCCAGTGTGACCCCTCTGGTGACACGTATTTATCCAAACGGTGACGCCGACATCAATCACTTCCAGCGTGCGGGTGGTATGGCGTACCTGATTCGTACCTTGCTTGATGCCGGACTATTACATGAAGATGTTGAAACCATCGCCGGGCCTGGCTTATCGCGTTACACCAAGAAACCAGAGTTGGTTGATGGCAAAGTGCAATGGGTTGCAGGTCCGGAAGAATCATTGGATAAAGATGTTTTGCGTAGTAGCGCGGATCCCTTCAGCGACCACGGTGGTTTGTCAGTATTGCAGGGCAACTTGGGCCGTGCAGTCATGAAAACTTCCGCGCTGCCAGAGGACCGCGTGAGTGTCACGGCGCCGGCGGTAGTAATGTCCAGTCAGCATGAGCTTGATGCAGCCTTTAAAGCTGGAGATTTAGATCGCGACTGCGTGGTGGTGGTGCGGTTCCAGGGGCCGAAGGCCATTGGCATGCCTGAGTTACACAAGCTAACCCCGCCGTTAGGCGTGTTGCAGCAGCGCGGCTATCGGGTGGCGCTGATAACGGATGGTCGTATGTCCGGTGCTTCGGGTAAGGTACCTGCCGCCATTCATGTGACGCCAGAGGCGGTCGACGGCGGCCTGATCGGTAAAATAAAAGACGGCGACCTGGTTCGCGTTGACGCCGAAAGCGGCGCTCTCGAGTTATTGGTAGAAGCTCAGGAACTCGAGCAACGGCCGCAAGCTACACTGGATTTGAGTGGCAGCCATGAAGGCATGGGCCGTGAACTCTTTGGCGGTTTCCGCACTCAGTTCAGTGGTGCAGAGCAGGGCGCCTGTACTCTTTTCTCGGAGGGTTAAATATGAGTTTTACCAACTGGACGTTAAGCCCCGATGAGCTCTTTAGCATGGGACCAGTGGTGCCGGTCATGGTTATTGAGCAACTCGAAGATGCCTTGCCTATGGCACAAGCGTTGCTGGCCGCGGATATTAAAGTGTTAGAGGTCACCCTGCGCACACCGGTTGCGCTGGAAGCTATTCAGCTGCTGCGCGAGGAATTTCCTGACGCCCTGGTAGGCGCTGGCACTGTGACCACACCAGAGCAATTGCAAAGTGTCACAGCTGCGGGCGCGCAGTTTGCAATTAGCCCCGGTATCACTCGGGAGTTACTGGTTGCCGGAGCTGCGGGCTCAATTCCTTTGTTACCGGGGGTTGCGACCATTTCTGAACTGATGCAAGCGCACGGTTTGGGCTATCACCATCTGAAATTTTTCCCGGCTGAAGCCGCAGGTGGCACCGCAATGCTCAAAGCCATTGCAGGCCCCTTTGCTGATGTACAGTTTTGCCCAACGGGAGGCATTCACCAGAACAACTTTCGCGATTATCTGGCGCTACCGAACGTGCGCTGCGTGGGTGGCTCGTGGATTTTGCCAAAAACCGCTATTGCTGCGAAAAACTGGCCGGAAATCACTCGTCTCAGTCGCGCGGCCAGACCCTAATCAGCGCATAACTTGTTGCTTAGCGATTCGACAAGACCTTTATCGACATTAATTTTTGTGTGATTCTACGTCTATGACGAACACAAAAAAGAAAAATGAGTCCGCTAACCTACAACGCACCATCAGCTTCCCGATGCTGGTTTTATACGGCATGGGCACCATGGTGGGGGCAGGTTTTTTTGCTCTGGCGGGAAAGGTTGCCGGTGTTGCTGGCATGTATGCACCCGTCGCATTCGGGATAGCGGGGGCTCTGGCTCTTTTCAGTGCACTGGCCTTTGCCGAATTATCCTCCCGGCTGCCCCATGCCGGTGGCTCCGCACGTTATATTGAAGAGGCTTTTGGTAAGCAGTGGCTGTCGGCCGTGATTGGCTGGATGATCATTGCCACTGGCATAGTCTCATCCGCGACACTGACCGTTGCCACAGTAAGATTTATTCAGGATTTTGTCAGCGTCCCCGAACAGTTGAGCTTGGTTTTGGTCGCCCTGCTGCTTGGCGGTATAGCGGCCTGGGGCGTGCGCATGGCGGTGGGTGTGGTGGTTGCTATCTCACTGCTGCAGATCGTAACGCTGCTCTACGTGGTTTTTGCTTCGCTTACAGGTCCTGATTCTGTGCACGTCGAGTGGACCGCAATCTGGCCGCCGCTTGAGACAACCGCCTGGGTTGGTGTTCTAAGTGCTGCCTTTCTGGCTTTCTACGCGTTCATCGGCTTTGAAGACATGGTGACCATGGCGGAGGAGGTACGGGACGTTCGGGAAAGTTTACCCGTGGCGCTGGTGTTCAGCCTGATCCTGGCGGCCCTGTTGTATATGAGTGTGAGTGCAGCCCTGGTGCTGACGATTTCACCTGAAACCCTGGCCGAAGCTAAAACACCACTGGCAGCCGCGGTTCAGCACCATGGCACACTGGCCGTATGTGCCATCGGCGTGATCAGTATTCTCTCGGCAGTTAACAGTGCACTGGTGCAAATAATGATGGTGGCCCGTGTTGCTTATGGCATGGCGGACCGAAATTATGCGCCAAAGGTACTGGGGAAGGTCAGCAAACGCACACAGACACCTTGGCTGGCGACGGTGCTGGCGACTCTGATCATTGCATTATTTGCGGCTACGCTGGAATTGACGACCCTGGCGAACGCCACCAGTTTGGTGTTACTGGCAGTTTTTAGTGTGGTGAACTTTGCATTATGGTGGTTGAAAGGTCGTGATGGTAAGTCTAAGGGCAAGCATTTTAATTTGCCCAGAAGCGTTCCACTGTTTGGAGCACTGGTATCAGCGGCGGCGCTGCTATTCAAGCTGACGCAGATGTTATAAGTTTGCCCGTCTAAATTGCGTGCGAAAGGCATAAAAAAAGGGACCCCGTGGGGTCCCTTTCTGATCGTGGCTTAAATTAAAGCGCTACGATGTTTTCTGCTTGTGGGCCTTTTGGACCTTGCGTAATCGTGAACGATACGTTTTGGCCTTCAGCAAGGGTTTTGAAACCACTGCTTGAGATTGCGCTAAAGTGTGCAAATACGTCTGCACCACCTTGCTGCTCAATAAAACCAAAACCTTTCGCTTCGTTAAACCACTTTACAACGCCAGTTACTGTATTAGACATAATGTTTATCCTGAAAATTTTTAAATAAATAGCCGTCATGGCTGATGCCAGTTGACGGGATCATGCGGGTAAAAAATGGAGATTTAAAACTACAGGACGAAGATTTACTGCTAATAATGCGACGTAGAGAGGTTTAACTTTCAAATTCTTATCCAACGCGGCCTACAATACGCTCATTCCTGAGGAAGTCAAACTTTATAGTGTTTATTTTTTATCTAGCTTGATGGTGCGGAAGCTCAAAGCCGAAACGCTCGCCGTCTTGCCAGGCATTTCTGTCATTACCATAATTGGAAATACCATCGTTCGCTTTTAATAACCGCGCAAGATGTATGCAGTTCCAGGTCATAATCGTGGTATTGCGTTGTGTGAAATCGTTGTCAAAGCCGACCCGCGAGCCTTGTTCAGTTTCGTCACCAAACGACGGTCCTGGTCCCGCTTCACCAATCCAGCCACAGTCAGCCTGGGGTGGGATTGTGTAGCCTAGATGGTTGAGGGCAAAGCCTAGGGTCATGGCAGTATGCTTAATGCCATCCTCATTGCCGGTGATGACACAACCGCCGACTTTACCGTAGTAAATCGACTGTCCCTTATCGTTCAGCTCTCCGGACATTGCGTAGAGGCGTTCAATCAAAATTCGGCATAACGAGCTTTCTTCGCCCAGCCACAGCGGCGTACCGATAATTAAAATATCCGCAGCTTTAACTTTCGGCCAAAGCGAGGGCCAATCATCTTTGCTCCAGCCATGTTCTGTCATATCCGGATAGACGCCCGGGGCGCATTCGTAGTCTGCAAAATGCAAATGCTCGACCGCAATATCAGCCTTCTCCATGATGCCCGCCGCAGCGTTGAGCAACAGCTTGGTATGGCTCTCTGACGCCTTCTTTTTAAGCGACGTATTAATGAAGAGCGCATTTAACGAGATATTCCGACTCATGATCGTCCTCCAGTTTCTAAAAGAGCTGTTCTATCATCCTCTATTTGCGACTTTGATGGTCCGAAAGCCCGCTCGTGGACGTCCTTTGCTTAACTTTCTTGCGTTACAGCGAACAGTTACGACAGTTGGGGGCTGCGGTTGTACGTCTATTTATTCTTAGCAAAAACCCGACGATAGGGCAAAGTCGGGCAGCATTGAACGGACTAAAGCGTAAGTGTTAACGGGCTATGATCCCAGCCGGCCTAAATACTCTTTTAAGACCACCGCATTGTTATGCTCGTTATCGGTCGCAGCGTATAACAGAGTCACACGCTTTTGCTCTGCCTTCTCGGCCAGCGGTCGCAGTTGTTCCCGGTGGTCCTTTAGCTCCGCAAGGTAACGTTTTCGAAATTCAGCCCATTCGGAGCTGTTATCGTGAAACCACTGGCGTAACTCGTCGGATGGCGCAACGTCTTTTATCCAGTCATCTAATTGCGCCTCGTCCTTGCTGATGCCACGCGGCCACAAGCGGTCGACCAGGACTCGATAGCCGTCAGCGCTTGAAGCTGACGCATAGATTCGTTTCAGTTCGATAGACATAGAAATTGACTCCTAAACCGCACGCTTATCCGTAGCTTAGAGTTTTACGATGAGCTTACCTTGATTGTCGCCAGTGAAAAACATATTCAGACCTTCAATGGCAGACTCTAACCCTTCAATAACGTGCGCGCGGTATTTCACTTTGCCGGACATGACATAAGGGGTGAGCTTAGCAAGTAAGCTTGGTACTTGATGAAAGTGGTCAGGCATAGTGAACCCCTGAATGCTTAAGCGCTTTTTGATAATTGGAATCCAGCTTGGCCCCGGGCTAGGCTCAGCTTTGTCATAATCTGCGATCATGCCGCAAACCACGACCCGACCATGGGCGTTCATACGTTCAAAAACGAGGTGTTGAATGGGGCCACCGGTATTCTCAAAGTATAAGTCGATACCATCTGGTGTGTGTTTCGCTAATTGTTGCGCTAAGTCATCGGCTTTGTAATTTACGGCACCGTCAAAGCCCAACTCGTTAACGATCCAGTCCGCTTTCTCATCGCTACCGACCACGCCGATGACGGTTAAGCCTTCAGCTTTTGCCAGCTGGCCCACTATCGAGCCCACCGAGCCAGCGGCGCCGGTCACTACCAGTGTCTCACCTTGCTGTGGCTTACCGACGTTAAATAGGCCTTGAGTCGCAGTTAAGCCGGGCAGGGCAAACACGGACAATACCATTTCATCAGGTACTTGAGCGTCGACCTTATTAATGCCCTGACCATCGCTGAGCGCATACTCTTGCCAACCCATCATGCCCATAACACGGTCACCGACCTGAAAGTCCGGATGCTTAGACTCAACAACTTCACCGACGCCAGAGCTGCGCATGACCGTACCCAACTCAACTGGGGGGATATAGCTTTCAGTATCAGGGCTCATCCAACCAAACATGGCAGGATCCAGCGACATTTGTGTTTGTTTGATGAGTAGCTCACCGGTGCCGACTTTTGGTAGCTCTTTCTCAACCACCTCAAACACGTCCGCCGATACTGGACCTGGCTCGGGTCGCTTGACTAAATTTATCGCTTTATAGGTTGTCATGGTGATCCCTTAAAATTCGTAGATGCGTGTCATTAGATTGACGGACAGCATAACAAATATAAGCGATCTTTGCGGACGGGCTTAAGCTTGGGTTTTATATCCGGGAGGGGGGATGAATTGGTACGACCGAGTGGATTCGAACCACCGACCTCTACCATGTCAAGGTAGCGCTCTAACCAACTGAGCTACGGTCGTACACTTTGAAAAGCTTGTTCACATTGCGTGAACGGCCGCTATATTAGTCATTCTCTTGCTACGACGCAAGCCATTTTTATCAAAAAAACCGCTGTAGGACGCTGACTGCTTAACAATCGAGCAATCAGTGATTTGCGTATTGATTTGCGTAACTAGCGCAGCGGCTGACCAAGCTGGTGCTGGGCAATTAATCGAACGACATAAGAGACTTTAAAGAGCCCGGCAGTAAGTATTTGGAGAAAGTGCAACACCGCAATAAACATGAGTGGAAGCTGTGCCTCCATGCCCCATGCAAGATAAGCGACAATAAGAAAAAGCAGCAAAAATGCGACCATGGCACTATTTGCAGTTCGTAAGAGAGTTACTGCTGTCATAACCTACATCCTTAATGCATGTTTTATAAAGTGCATTATTCATGTATCTTTAGCTGAGATCAAGTTTTTCAAGCTCAGGCTTCCGTAAACAGGGCGGATTTATGCAGTTAAAGAAATATACTGACTATGGATTGCGAATTTTGATGTACTTGGGCGTGCAGGAAGCGCAAGCACGTAAGCCAGGTATGGAGTCATCTCAGCAGAACAAGCTGACAACCATACGGGATATTTGTACCACGTTCGATTTGTCCACCAATCACGTCAATAAAGTCGTTCATCATCTGGGGCGATTGGGCTTGATTGACACCCGGCGTGGCAAGAACGGTGGTTTTTTGCTGGCTAAACCGGCTGCGGAAATTAGGTTGGATTACGTCATCCGTCAACTCGAAGGCGACGAGGCTTGGATAGAATGCCACAACCCTTATTGTGTGGCATTACCTGCGTGCGAACTCAAAGGCATTGTGGCGCGGGGCAAAGAGCTATTTTACGACTACCTCGCGCAGTTTACGCTCACCGATTTACTTAAGAAACAGGGGCAGCTGTTGCAGATTTTTTCAACAACACCCTGATGGCTTCGCTGAGCCCGTCCAGGGTCAATGGGTACATACGCGCGCCCATCAGCTCTTGCATCATGTCGATAGAATGATGCCAGCGCCAGTGCTCTTTTGGTTGTGGGTTAAGCCACACAGCGCTAGTGAAATGAGCAAGTAACCGCTGCATCCAAACAGCGCCAGGCTCTTCATTCCAATGTTCGACACTGCCGCCCGGGTAGGCAATTTCATACGGACCCATAGTGGCATCGCCGACAAAAATCAGCTTATAGTCGCGACCGTAGCGGTTGATGAGCTCACGGGTTGGGGTTTTTGCACTGAAACGCCGCTCATTGGATGCCCAGACTTCTTCGTAAACACAGTTGTGGAAGTAGTAAAACTCCAGATGTTTGAATTCACTGCGCGCAGCAGCAAATAGCTGCTGACACTCATAAATAAAATCATCCATGGAGCCGCCGACATCAAAGAGCAACAGCACTTTGACCGCATTATGTCGCTCAGGCCGCCATTGTAAGTCGAGCATACCGCCTTTCTTTGATGTGGCCCGAATGGTCTCGTCCAAGTCCAGTTCTTCAGCACTGCCGGTGCGCGCGAATTTGCGCAACTTGCGCAGGGCCAGTTGCATGGTGCGGTTATTCAGCTCGCCTTCGGTATCGAGATCGCGAAACTCACGCTTATCCCACACTTTCACTGCTCGGCGAGCGTTTGACCCTTCCTGACCGATACGAATGCCTTCCGGGTGGTAGCCGTAAGCGCCAAAAGGTGAGGTGCCTCCGGTGCCAATCCATTTATTACCACCGGCATGGCGTTTTTGTTGTTCTTTCAGGCGTTCCTGAAAGGCGTTCAACAATTCATCAAGTCCGCCCATACTCTGCAGTTTGGCTTTGTCCTCATCACTGAGTTGCCGTTGCAAAGAGCGGCGTAGCCAGTCTTCAGGAATCGCACTGGCTAAATCAACTTGTTCAACACCTTCAAAGTATTCTGCGAAAGCCCGGTCAAAGCGGTCGAACTGACTTTCGTCCTTAACCAAGGTCAGCCGCGCAAGGTAGTAAAAAGCCTCAACGTCAGCGAACACCACCTGTTGTTCCAGCGCCTTCAACAGATCCAGCAGCTCGGTAATACTGGTCTGTAGTCCATGCCGGCGCAGACATAAGAAGAACTCAATCAGCATCAGCTTTCCCGGCGGCGTGACATGAACGCGAGCTTTTCTACCAGCTGCACGTCCTGCTCATTTTTCAGCAGCGCACCAAACATCGGCATCAGACCGTCGCTTGCCTGCAGCTGTTTATGGCTGACATCTTCAACTAACAGCAGCTTCAACCAGTCAATCAGCTCTGACGTAGAGGGTTTTTTCTTCAGGTTAGGTAATTTTCGCA
Organism: Pseudidiomarina terrestris; assembly: GCF_030466405.1. Lineage (GTDB taxonomy): Bacteria > Pseudomonadota > Gammaproteobacteria > Enterobacterales > Alteromonadaceae > Pseudidiomarina > Pseudidiomarina terrestris. The sequence continues at coordinate 148,832 of NZ_JAGGJF010000005.1, forward strand.
CATCGAAAAAGACTTCCAGGGCCGTTTTCAGCAAGTCTCTCTGAATATCAGGGTGATGGACGTGCACGATCTTTGCCAGAGTCTCCGCATCGGGGAAATTAATGTAGTGAAAAAAGCAGCGTCGCAGAAATGCATCAGGCAGCTCTTTTTCATTATTGGAAGTAATCACCACAATCGGGCGGTGCTTGGCGCTTACCTGTTCACCAGTTTCATAGACATGGAATTCCATCTGGTCGAGCTCGTGCAGGAGGTCGTTTGGAAATTCAATGTCGGCTTTATCAATTTCATCAATCAACAGCACCGGTCGCTCCGGCGCGGTAAACGCCTGCCAGAGCTTGCCCGGTTTGATGTAATTGGCGATATCATGCACTTTGTCACTGCCGAGCTGGCTATCACGCAGACGTGAAACAGCATCGTACTCGTACAGACCTTGCTGGGCCTTTGAGGTCGATTTAATCTGCCAGCGCAGTAAGGGTACCCCAAGGCTCGTAGCAAGCTCTTCGGCCAGCCTGGTTTTCCCGGTACCCGGTTCACCTTTGAGCAATAAAGGCTTTTCCAAAGTTACCGCGGCCTGGACCGCGAGCGCCAATTCATCGGCAACGATATAATTTGAGGTACTGCTAAACTGCATGAAAAATCCTTATTTTTTGACGATTTTCGCCGAAGTTTCTAAGTAAATTCTACCTTGTTTTTTTACCGTATCATAATCCAGCGTCTCAGAGGCAATATGCACTTCCTCGAGTACCTCCTGCAAAGTGTCCACTTCTTCGTCAAGTTTCTGCAGGGCATTTTCCAGGGTATAGCTTAACTGGTGAACCGTTGCCATATCTTCAGCGGTAAGCTCGCCATCCGCCATCAGCTGAGCCAGTTTTGCATTGAAATTAGCCAGATTAAACATGGCTTGATCGAGTGTTTTAGCAGGTTGACCTTTGAAGTGCTCGTAACGCTGTTCGTCCTGTGCTTGAGCCGGTTGCGCGGAGAGCACGGCAAAACCAAGCAGCGTGGCGGCAATCACTGATAATTTCATAGCGGTTTCCTTATAGCCTTTAAAGGTAATCATGGGTTGATAATCATTCTTAATGCGAATCATTATCAATAATACCTGAACCCTGTCGATACACCAACAGGGTTACTTCACCTGTGCATCCATTACCCACCCGGGGTAAAGTTGCATGCTGCAAAGAAATCTTGCCATGGTTTCACGTGCGCCTTGGTTGCCTCGTTTAGATCCTCGGAAACCGCAATGAGCTCGTTAATGTAATCACTTAAAGCAGGGGAGTTGATCTCAGCGTTGAGCTCCCTCAAAACCTTGTTTACCGCATAACCCTGCTCAGTGAAGCTGGCCACCTGCGGCTGAACCTCGCCGATAAAGTATTTAGTGAAGACAGTATGCAAAACTTCTGCGCGCTGTGGCGTCACGTCCGGACGGCAGCCGCTGGCTGCAACTAAATTGTCCAGCATCGGTTGCAGTCGGCGCAAATAGGCGTTCAGTTCGAAAAGCGAGCGCCAGAGATAGGGCAGATAATCACTCTGGTATAAGATTTCCATAGCCTCATCGATTTGATCACGGGTTGGCACCGCCTGCTCAGTCGAGGTATTTACCTTTAATACATCGCTTTGGAGGAGTTGTAATACAGTGCTCAGCGCACTCATTGAGCTGGCAAAGTAATCTTGATCAGCTTCGGCGTGGGTGTTGGCCCCTACGCGCAGGGCGTGACGCAGAGCCTCATCGGTAGCGAGCGCATGTTCTTGCTCCGCAGCCAGATTGTCTTTTTTCTTTTCCAGTGCTTCGGCTAACCGGTCGGCTAAGCTCTCGCCATTGTTGCGCAACTCGTCCACGCAATCTTCCATGGCTTTGACCAACAACACATCGGTGTGTAAACGGCTCAAGCCTTTTTCCAGCTTCCCGAGCGCGCTGTTGCGGCGTGCAATCAGGTTGCCGGCGGCACATTTATCAATGCGCCATGAGTCCAGCAGCGAAATACTTACACGGGGGATAGCGACCGTCAGCTGCCGTACTGGCGGAATCCGCGGTACCTCGATACTTTGGTAGGGCACAGGCTCCCGCTCCAGGGTATTGGCAACCCGGTCCTGATAATCGACAACTGGAGCCAGGGTCGCTGGCGAAGGACTGCAAGCGCTCAGTAAGGTTAACGCAGCAAGACCGCAAATCGCGTGGCAAAGCCGGGGGTAAAACCGTACAATAAAATCATTCACGAATTGTAGAGGACGTTGTTTCATATGTTTACCGGTATTGTTCAGACGCAGGCAGAAGTGATGGCTATTGAGCAGCGCGAGCAGTTTCGTCATCTGCAACTGCGTGTTGCTTCAAAATTTTTATCCCAATTAGAAATTGGGGCGAGTATCGCTATTAACGGATGTTGTCTTACGGTAGTTAAATTTAGCACAGATACAGTAAGTTTTGATGTGATCGACGAAACTCTGCGACTGACCAATCTCGGCGAGTTGGAGGTTGGGTCACAGGTGAACCTGGAGCGGTCATTAAAAGTAGGCGATGAGATTGGCGGGCATCAGGTGTCGGGTCATATTCATGCTACCGGTAGTATAGAAACCATCACGACGACCGATGACAATGTGGCGATGTGGATTGAGTTCCCAGCGAGCTTTGCGCCTTATGTCTTCGGCAAAGGCTTCATCAGTGTGAATGGCGCCAGTCTTACCGTAGGCCAGGTTCATGAGAACCGGTTTTCGTTGCATTTGATTCCGGAAACACTACGCCTGACGAATTTAGCAAAGGCGCAGCCAGGACAGCGGGTCAATCTTGAGTTCGATCAGCAGACCATCACTATCGTCGATACGGTCGAACGCATTATGATTCAGAAAAATAGAACAGGGCAATAAAACAGAGCAACAGCCAAGTGGCATGAGCAGTAAGGGTAAACATACCATAGTGCTCGTGTTTTACTATGGCTCAATAAAAGTTCTCATCGTCGCTGCGGATCTTAACAACGATTTTATCGCGCACATCATCAAGAGTGATTTCGATATGCACGTCGCTACCGCACGCGGGACATTCATCCTGATAGTCCTGATCGCCTTGCGAGGCATCAATTGCCAGATGGATGTGGTGGCCACAATGCGGACAATCGACAGCCGCATCATGCAGTTTTTGGGGATTCATTTTTAAACCTCAATCGTTGCTGTCCTGACTTGAGTATGGAACATGAATTGTCATGTTGGCCAACTTTAACGCGAAAATAACAGCGCGATCCCGGTGACTGCAATAAGCGCACCCAGAATACTGCGGACTGAAGGCGGTTCTCCGCGAAACCACTGGATCGGGATTAACCACAATGGCGCAGTAGCGAGCAGTGTCTGTGCCAGTCCCGGGTGCAAATAGGCAATAGCGGTTTGTTGCAGCCAGATGGCGAGGAAAGTTCCCATCACAATGGCAACAAACAGCCAGGGTAAGGACGTATGTCTTAACGCCGAACGGGTTTGCAAAATGATGCTCGGCTTCAGCAGTAACAGGGCGACGGTAAGTGCCGCAGTACCGGCTGCGAGCCTTACAAAAGCGGCTTGTAGTGGATTGACGTCAAAGCTGACCAGCGCTTCAAAGGCCATCACCAGACCCAGTGCCTGACATAAGGCAGCACCTGTTGCTGCGGCCGCGCCTGCACGGGTGAGCGGGGTTGTTCCCTGCCGCTGGCCACGCTCAGTGACAATCACCAGAATACCGAACAACACCACCAGTGCTGCGCTAATCTCAGCAAAACTCATCGCCTCGCGCAGCCATACCCAGGCAATGATCGCAGCAAAAGGAGGCGCGAGGTATTCGAACAACATGGTATGCCAGGGGCCAATGCGCCGCAGTGCGGTGAAATACAGGGTGTCGCCCAGAGTGATACCGATAACGCCACTGGCCAGTAACAGCCAGGCCGCGGCACTGCCGTCGAACTGAACCAGTTGCGAGGTCGCCAGCCCCACCATAAACAGCAGGGGGACGGCGACGAAGCCTTTCACCAGATTGAGCTGGCTGGCCGACAAATAGCTACCCGCCTGACTGTAAAGCAAGGTAGCAAGGGCCCAAAACAAGGCAGCAAAAAGGGCGGCCAGGGGGCCGATAAACCAATCCATAGGCTGCTATCTTAACTGGACTTGAAACTCAGGCCAATAGCCGCGTTGCGCCGAATGTCACGGTGCGGTATAGTGCGTTTTTCGTTGAATCACAAGTGACACTTGGTAGGTGCCACCACTGTTAAAGGAACACAAGAATGCCTGTTGTAACGCTCCCTGATGGAAGTCAACGCACTTTCGATAAACCCGTCTCTATTCTCGAAGTCGCCCAAGATATCGGTCCCGGATTAGCCAAAGCTACGGTCGCTGGTAAAATTGATGGTGAGTTAGTAGATGCCTGTGATCTGATCACTGACGATGCTGCGGTACATATCATTACTCCAAAAGATGACGAGGGCGTACACATTATCCGTCACTCGTGCGCGCACTTACTCGGGCATGCGCTGAAGCAAATGTTCCCAGACGCGAAGATGGCCATCGGTCCAGTGATTGATAACGGTTTTTACTACGATATCGATATGGACAAGGCATTGACCCATGACGATCTTGAAGCGCTGGAAAGGCGCATGAAAGAGCTGGCGAAAACCGAGTACGAGGTAGTTAAAAACCGCGTGAGCTGGCAGCAAGCCCGCGAAACCTTCGTGGCACGTCACGAGCCTTACAAAGTTGAAATTCTGGATGAGAATATCAGCCAGGACGATCGTCCGGCGCTTTACCAGCATGAAGAATATGTGGATATGTGCCGCGGTCCGCACGTTCCCAATATGCGTTTTTGTCAGCATTTCAAAGTCATGAAAGTTGCAGGTGCGTACTGGCGCGGCAGCTCTGATAACAAAATGCTGCAACGTATCTACGGCACCGCCTGGGCTGATAAGAAACAGCTAAAAGCCTATTTGCAGCGCCTTGAAGAAGCGGAAAAGCGTGACCATCGTAAGATTGGCAAATCTCAGGATCTGTTTCACTGGCAAGAAGAAGCGCCAGGCATGGTGTTCTGGCACCACAATGGCTGGACCATTTTCCAGGAGCTGGAAAGTTACGTCCGTGAAAAGCTGCGTGAGTACGACTACCAGGAAGTTAAAGGCCCACTGATGATGGACCGGGTGTTGTGGGAAAAGTCAGGCCACTGGGAGAAGTTCTCCGATCTGATGTTTACCACTGCTTCGGAAAATCGCGAATACGCGATCAAACCTATGAACTGTCCTGGCCATGTCCAGATCTTTAACCAAGGGTTGAAGTCTTACCGTGACCTGCCGTTGCGGATGGCTGAGTTCGGCTGCTGTCACCGTAACGAACCTTCAGGTGCCTTGCATGGTTTGATGCGGGTCCGTGGCTTTACCCAGGATGACGCGCATGTGTTCTGTACGCCCGCCCAGGTACAAACTGAAGTCAGTAGCTGTATTCAAATGGTCTACGAGACCTACAAGACCTTCGGTTTTGAAGATATCGTGGTCAAGCTGTCGACGCGTCCGGAAAAACGTTTGGGTGATGATGCCACCTGGGATCATGCCGAACAGGCGCTGGCTGAGGCGCTGAAGAATAACGGTATCAAGTTTGAGTACCTGCCAGGCGAGGGCGCCTTCTATGGTCCGAAAATTGAATTCACCCTGCATGATTGTTTAGGTCGTGCGTGGCAGTGTGGTACTGTGCAGCTCGACTTTGCATTGCCGGGCCGTTTAGGTGCAACTTATGTCGGTGAAGATAACGAGCGTCACACTCCGGTTATGATTCACCGGGCGATTCTGGGCTCACTGGAACGCTTTATGGGAATCTTAATCGAGGAATACGCTGGTTATTTCCCACTTTGGCTGGCGCCAACTCAGGTTGTGGTGATGAATATTACCGATAATCAGGCGGATTACGTCAAAAATACCGTAAAAGAGTTGAATAAACTCGGATTTAGGGCGACAGCTGACTTGAGAAATGAGAAAATAGGCTTTAAAATTCGTGAACACACATTAAAACGTGTTCCTTATATGTTGGTTGTCGGCGATAAAGAGATCGATAATCAAGCGGTTGCGGTACGTACGCGTCGCGGTGAAGACCAAGGCGTAAAAGGCCTGGAGCAATTTATTGCAGAGCTTACCGACGAAGTACGTAGTCGCAAAATTAGTTAATTGATTGGAGGAATGACCCATTAAAGGCGGAAAAAGAACTCAGAAACCTGCTGACAAAAATCGTATCAACGAAGACATTCGCGTCAATGAAGTACGCTTAATCGGAGTTGAAGGTGAACAGATTGGTGTCGTAAGTATTCAAGAAGCTCTTGAAAAGGCCGAAGAGGCCGGTGTTGATCTGGTGGAAATTAGCCCGAATGCGGAGCCACCAGTGTGTCGTCTGATGGATTATGGCAAGTTCCTCTACGAAAAAGCTAAGAACGCGAAAGAGCAGAAGAAAAATCAGAAACAAATTCAGGTGAAGGAAGTTAAATTCCGCCCTGGCACAGACGAAGGCGATTATCAGGTAAAACTGCGCAACCTGAGTCGCTTTTTAGAGGGAGGTGACAAAACAAAAGTCACCGTTCGTTTCCGTGGCCGAGAAATGGCGCACCAGGAGATTGGAATCGAATTGCTAAATCGCGTTAAAAACGATTTAGAAGAGATTTCAACTGTTGAGTCGTTCCCAAGAAGGGCTGAGGGTCGCCAGATGATTATGGTGCTGGCCCCTGCCAAGAAGTAACTGAGGTCTACAAGTAGTGAGGTTTCGACCGAGCTCACCCTGTTACACTTTTATGTTAACAATGCGGAGTTATTTTCATGCCGAAAATGAAATCCAATAAAGGCGCGTCAAAGCGCTTTAAAAAAACCGCTTCAGGCGGTTTCAAGTGCAAGCAATCACACTTGCGTCACATCCTGACTAAGAAGAGCTCTAAGCGGAAACGTCACCTACGTGCGAAAAGCATGGTGCACGAAGCCGACGTTCAATTAGTCGCACGTATGTTACCGTACGCATAAGGAAGGAGACAGCAAATGGCACGAGTAAAACGTGGTGTGATAGCGCGCGCGCGTCACAAGAAAGTCCTGAAGCAGGCGAAAGGTTATTATGGTGCTCGTTCACGCGTTTATCGCGTAGCGAAGCAAGCAGTTATCAAAGCAGGTCAATATGCATACCGTGACCGTCGCAACAAGAAACGTCAATTCCGTCAATTATGGATTGTGCGTATCAATGCTGCGTCCCGTCAAAACGGTTTGTCCTACAGCCGCTTTATCAACGGTTTGAAAAAAGCATCGGTAGAAATCGATCGTAAAATTCTGGCAGACATCGCAGTGCACGACCAAAAAGGTTTTGCCGCGTTGGTAGAGAAAGCAAAAAGCTCTCTGTAAGCCATGAAGAAAGTCGAAAAAGGGAGCATGATTGCTCCCTTTTTTTATGGATTTTCGCTATGATAGTCGCCTTTACAGGGTTTGAACCATGCCGCGGGTCGGCAATCACGCATCATCGAGGAAAGTCATGGAGTTAAATGACATTGTCGCGAAGGCCGAAGACGCCGTCGCAGCCGCTACCACACCCCAGGAACTGGACAGTGTGCGGGTTGAGTACATGGGCAAGAAAGGCTTGCTCACTGAGCAATTAAAAAGCTTAGGTAAGCTATCTGCAGAGGAGCGTCCAGCTGCCGGACAAGCAATCAACCAGGCCAAACAACAGGTTCAGCAGGCGATCAACGCGCGTAATGAAGAACTCAAACAAGCGCAGCTGGCAGAGAAACTCGCTGCTGAACGCATTGACGTCACCTTACCTGGTCGTCGCGCCGCCTTGGGTGGGCTGCACCCGGTTACGCAAACGATTCAGCGTATCGAACAGTTCTTTGGTGATTTAGGGTTCCGCGTAGTTGAGGGGCCTGAAGTTGAAGATGACTTCCATAACTTTGATGCATTGAACATTCCAGCGAACCATCCGGCTCGCGCGGATCATGATACCTTTTATTTTACGCCCAAAACGATGCTGCGAACACAGACTTCTGGTGTGCAAATCCGCACCATGGAGCATGAGCAGCCCCCGTTGCGCATTATTTCCCCTGGCCGCGTGTACCGCAACGATTACGACCAGACCCATACGCCGATGTTTCATCAGGTCGAGGGCTTAATGGTCGATACGGATGTTAGCTTTACGCAGCTAAAAGGCATCCTTGAAGACTTTCTGGTGAACTTCTTTGAAGAGTCACTGGAAGTGCGTTTCCGGCCTTCTTATTTCCCCTTCACCGAGCCCTCTGCAGAAGTTGACGTGCGTCGTAAAGACGGTCAATGGCTGGAAGTATTGGGTTGCGGCATGGTCCATCCAAAAGTGTTGCAGGCGGTGGGTATTGATAGCGAAAAATACACCGGCTTTGCCTTTGGCATGGGAGTCGAGCGCCTCACCATGTTGCGTTATGGCGTGAACGATCTACGCGCGTTTTTCGAAAACGACGTTCGCTTCTTGAAACAGTTTAATTAAGTTCGGGTGCAGAGATGAAATTTAGTGAAAAGTGGCTACGTAGTTGGGTAAATCCTGCTCTTGATCAGGTTGCCCTGGCTGAGCAATTGAGCATGGCCGGGTTAGAAGTGGATGATGTAACGCCTGTTGCAGAAGCTTTTAGTTCGGTTGTCGTCGGCGAAGTCGTAAAATGTTGGCAACACCCGGATGCTGATAAGTTACAAGTTACCGAAGTGAACATTGGCGCGGATGAACCCGCGACCATCGTTTGTGGCGCACCAAATTGCCGGCAGGGCCTGAAGGTTGCCGTGGCGACCGTGGGCGCCGTTTTGCCTGGCGACTTTAAAATTAAAAAGGCCAAGTTACGCGGGCAGCCTTCGCATGGCATGCTCTGTTCAAACGCGGAACTGGGCTTAAATGACGACCATGACGGTATCGTAGAGCTGCCAGCTGATGCGCCAGTAGGCATGGACTATCGTGAGTACCTTGAGCTGAATGATGTCACCTTCGACGTCGATCTTACCCCGAACCGGGCCGATTGCCTGGGTCTTCGTGGCATTGCCCGCGAGGTGGGTGTACTCAATCGCATGGCCGTTACAGAGCCAGAAATCAAAGAAGTTAAAGCCGTTCACGATGCTAGCCGGGCGATCGAGCTGGTTGCTGCTGAAGCCTGTCCACGTTACCTCGGGCGTATTGTTAAAAACGTCAACGTTGGTGCTGAGTCGCCGTTGTGGTTGACCGAGCGTTTGCGTCGTAGCGGTGTGCGCAGCATTGACCCTGTGGTTGATGTCACCAATTACGTCTTGCTCGAGTTGGGCCACCCCATGCACGCTTTTGATAACGATAAGTTAAAAGGTGATGTTCAGGTACGGATGGCACAGACAGATGAGAAGCTGACCTTATTAGACGGCACTGAAGTGACCTTACAAGACGATGTATTGGTCATTGCGGACAGTGAAAAAGCACTGGCAATGGCGGGTATTTTTGGCGGCGAGGACAGTGGTGTCACCACAGAAAGTAACACCATTTTCCTTGAAAGTGCATTTTTTGCACCCGCTGCAATTGCCGGTCGTGCACGTCGCTTCGGCTTACATACCGATGCTTCACACCGCTATGAGCGCGGTGTGGATCCCGAGTTACAACGCAGCGCTATGGAACGTGCGACAAAGTTAATTATTGAGATTTGCGGCGGTGAAGCGGGTCCGGTGGTCGAAGCGAAAGATGACCGTCATTTACCGCAACCACAGCAGGTGCGTCTGCGCAAAGCTCGCTTGGCGTCCGTTCTCGGCATTAGTATTGCCGATGACGAGGTGATTGAAATTCTCGAGCGCTTGGGCTTTACGGTGAGCAGTGATGATGAGGGTTGGCAGGTTAGCGTGCCGACGTTCAGGTTTGATATTGCGATTGAAGAGGATCTGATTGAGGAAGTTGCCCGCATCTACGGCTATCACCGTATTCAGGCGACTGCACCGGCAGCACAATTGCGCATGGTCCCCAGAAAAGAATCCGCAATAGCAGCCGGAACATTAAAGCAGTTGCTGGTCGATCGCGGTTACCAGGAAGCCATCACCTATAGCTTTGTGGATCCGAAGCATCAAGCCATGTTGTTTGATGATTCAGCAGCGCTCACCTTGCCTTTCCCGATTAGTCTGGATATGTCGTCCATGCGCGTCAGTTTATGGCCGGGCCTGATCGGCGCGGTCGCGCATAATCAGAAGCGTCAGCAACAAAGCCTGGCGTTTTGTGAGACGGGTCTGCGGTTCCTTCCAGATGAAGATGCTGAAAACGGCGTTCGTCAGGAGCCAATGATTGCCGGGATCCGTGCAGGAAAAGCTTTTGGTGAACATTGGGATGAAGGGGAGCGTGCGGTTGATTTCTTTGATATCAAAGGCGATGTCGAAGCGCTTCTGGCAGCGACTGGTGAGCCTCAGCTGTATACCTTTGTCGCAGATGCGCATCCGGCTTTGCACCCAGGGCAAAGCGCAGCAATTTTTAAAAATGGTAAAAATGTCGGCTACCTTGGTGCTGTTCACCCACAGTTCGAAAAGAAATTAGGCTTAAACGGTCGTACCTTCGTCTTCGAACTGGAACTGGCAGCTGTGCAGCAACGTCGGTTACCCGCAGCGCAATCTGTATCGCGTTACCCTTCGATTCGACGCGACCTTGCGATCGTGGCCCCCACTCAGCTGGCGGCGGGCGAAATTCTCAAGGCCATTGAAAATGTTGGCGTAAATCATTTAGTTGGCCTAAACTTATTTGACGTCTATGAGGGTACAGGAGTTGCTGAAGGGTATCGCAGTTTAGCCTTATCGCTAACCTTACAACATCCCGAACGCACTCTTGAAGATCAAGAAATCAATACTGCAGTCAATGCAGTGGTTGAAATGCTGACAAACGAATTTGGGGCAACCCTGAGGGAGTAAGCTATGGCGCTGACCAAAGCAGAAATGGCAGAGCATTTGTTCGAAAAATTCGGCATCAATAAAAGAGATGCTAAAGATTTGGTCGAAAACTTCTTTGAAGAGATACGTAAGACGTTAGAGCGGGGAGAGGAAGTCAAGCTCTCAGGTTTTGGGAATTTTGAATTACGCACCAAAAATGAACGACCGGGGCGTAATCCTAAAACCGGCGAGGACATTCCTATTTCGGCCCGCCGTGTGGTGACATTTAGACCAGGCCAAAAGCTGAAGCAGCGCGTAAGTAACGCCAAACCGAAAGGTTGATCGAACTGAAAGGAAAAAGCCGCTCGTTGAGCGGCTTTTTTTAGTTCTACTCATCTCGTTTATTTGAAGAATAAACTACTAAAGGGGTTTAATAATCTGCTTACGCCCGAAGTAAAGTGCATAGGAGCGTCCAATGCTGACAATGTCAGGCAATCTTCATGACGGGTCTCCGGGGTATGCTTCACACTTCCGTCAAGAAATACAAAGTCGCCATCACGGTAGTCAGACGTTTCATCATTAAACACGCCATTTACCACCAAGGTTGCTTCATTGCCTTTATGAGTATGCTCAGGAACTCTGGTGTTCTCGGCCATATAAATAAAGGTCAGAACGTCTTTACCACCAACCTGAACCGGCGCACGCCACATCTGTCCCAGTAGTTTGTGCCACTGACCAATACGGTGATGATTGCGCGCAAGAGTTCCGGGTAACTGGAAGCGTTTGCCTTCAAGTACCAGCTCGCTGGCAAACTGCTGACTGAGATCCCTTGGCTGCTGTTGTGGTTGCGCCAGGATCTGCGCAAGCATCTCGTCGCCATCAAAGCTATCGTTCGCGGCAGCGAACTCTTCAGGCAACTGGCGTTGGCCAAACAGCTTCTGCGCCATCGTCTCTTCAATATGTTGGACATTACGTTGACACTGGGAACACATATCCACATGGGTGCCAACCATCATTAACATGGCCGGGGTCAAGTCGCCGGTCACGTAGTGAAACAAATGTTCTTCGCTAGGGTGAAACTTAATCATCGCTTTGTATCAACTCTCTTAATTTCTGCAATGCCAAGCGGGTGCGGGACTTCACTGTACCTAAAGGAATCCCAAGTGCATCCGCCACTTCTTGTTGCGACTTCCCTGCTACATAAATCAATTCTATAACTGTACGTTGAGCTTTCGGAAGTTCTTCGCAGTACACGGCAAGCTGTTGCATGAGAAGATCATCATCAAGCGCATAGTCATCATCGAGACTATCATTTTGCTCCGCAAGCACTGGCCATAACTCATCGGCACTCAAATCGTGTTGACGATGTTTGTTCTTGCGAAGGAAATCAAAGCGGATATTACGAGCAATCGTAAAAATCCAGGTCGAGGCAGAACCACGATCAGGTTTGAATAAGTGTGCCTTGTTCCAGACGTTGGTCATGGTTTCTTGCACCAAATCCATGGCGGTTTGTTCGTTACCAAACTGGCGTGTCGCGTAGGCTTTCAAGCGTGGTGCGAAGTATCTGAACAGCTCGCTAAATGCATGACGAGAACGTTCGGTCGCAACAAGGGCAAGTAAAGCCGCAGCATGGTCTGGATCATCAGGCTGCGCAGAAGACATAGTGTTCCGTTTTGTTTTAGTTTCAATCACTGTCTGCATAGTATTACCTGTGGGGTATTTCCTCAAGTTACTTTCTGTTACGCAAGGTGCGCGAAACCGGATCAAATTTAGTTTTCGCTTTCCTGAATCAAGCCGCTGAGGTAATCCAGCGCAGGTTCGCACGAAGGCTGGTTTAATAATTCTTGTTTGACGTCGGCGGTTAAAGGTAACAACTCAAGCCAGCGTTGGCAGACCCAGCGGGCACAACGCAAGCGATCCTCGGTTGGGCAGCTGCCCAGCTCCGGGTATTCGTGGTAGACCTGACACAAACGTTCCGCCAGATGCTGATACTGTTCTGCCAATGCTGTCGGTTGCCAATTGTGGGCGAGCTCGACTTGACCGCGACGCAGGCCATCCTCGTCAACGCTGATCTGGTTGATTTTACAGGCCTCGACGCCTTCAACGGTGATGCCCAATAAACCATCGTCGCGGTGTTCAAAATCGATCACACGCGCCAGCGTGGCAAGCGGATAAATATGCGTATTTTCCTCGACGGAACCGTGCTCATTGAACATGCACATGCCGATGCGCCCTTCATCACCTTTCGCGCAAACTTCACGGACCATGCGCAGGTAGCGTGGTTCAAAAATTCGTAAGCGCATGGTGCCTCCAGGGAGGACGTGCCCAGATAACGGAAACAATGGTATGTTTGTAAGTGCAGGGTTCATTGGGTTAGCCTCTTGAGCTGCTGGCTTCTGTCTTTAATTATTTTGTAGATGCATTTGTTACGATAACTTTGTTGAATTAGATCCTTACTTTTGAACTTTTTTCTTAAGTAAGCGTATTGTTCGCAGTAACAAGTTTTCATGAGGGATATATGCAACAAATCAAAGTTGGGATCAGTGCATGTTTGCTGGGCGACGAAGTGCGCTTTGATGGTGGACATAAGCGCTCGGCCTTTTGTCAGGAAGAGCTCGGACGTTATGTCGAATTCGTAAAACTTTGCCCCGAGGTAGGCATAGGCATGCCAGTGCCACGACCTACGATTCGACTCGAGCAACACGAGGGAGAAACCCGTGCCATCGTCCCTAAAACGGGCGAAGATGTGACTGACCGGTTGATCGGCTTCGCCGAGCGAGCCCAGGGGCATTTAACCCATATCAGTGGTTATGTTCTGTGCGCGAAGTCGCCAAGTTGCGGCATGGAAAGAGTGAAGTTGTATGACCCGGTCAATGGGCATGCCCGCAAGGAGGGCGAGGGCATTTTTGCGGCACAACTACGGCAGCGTTATCCGGCGTTACCGCTGGAAGAGGATGGCCGCCTTAACGATCCGCTGCTGCGCGAAAATTTCGTTATGAGGGTCTATGTCTATGCATCCTGGCAGCAGCTGCCGGACCCTTTAAGTAAAGCTGATTTATTAGGCTTTCATACCAGCTTGAAGTTGTTGTTGTTAGCGCACAATCAGGATGCTTACCGTGCCCTGGGGCGTGAGGTAGCGCAGATGCAAGAGGTGACGACTCAAGCGCGGACCGAATACATCGAAAAGGTGATGGCGGCGCTGGCAACCCCGGCCACGCGTGCCAATCACACCAACGTATTGCAACACATTCAGGGCTATTTCAAACAACATTTAACAGCGCCCCAAAGGGAGGAGCTGACGGACAGTATTTTATCTTACCGCAAAGGAACGGAGCCGTTGCTGGTACCCCTCACTCTGTTACGGCATTACCTGCGGGAGCACCCGAGCGATTACCTTTCAGGGCAGCGTTATCTGAATCCTTATCCCAAGGATTTAAAACTAAGGTACGGTATCTGATGGCTCGATTGATTTGGTTTCGCAATGACTTACGCTTACGTGACAATCCCGCGGTTGCCAGTGTTTTATCAGCCAGCGATAAAAACGATCCTATATACGGCCTGTACTTGTACAGCGAAGAGCAGTGGCAACGGCATCAGTGGGCGCCAATCAAGGTCGATTTACTGTTACGCCACTTGCAAAGCCTGCAAGAGGAAGCTGCGCAGTGGGGTATTGCGCTGCACATTAAAGGGGTCCGTAACTGGCAGACCGTGCCGCGGGTGGTGCGTGATTTTTGCAGTCAGTACGATATTACCGACGTTGCCTTTAATACCGAATATCCCGTGGATGAGCAAAAACGTGATCGCGGCACTCGCAGCTGGCTGGCCGAGCAGGGGATTGGCGTTCAAACCTTCCATGGCATGCTCCTGGTACCGCCAGTTTTGCGTACCCAAGCAGGGGATTACTATAAAAAGTTCACCCCCTACTTTCGCTCCTGGCTTGAACATCTGCGCGTAACCGGACTCCCCAGTCCCTATGGCCGACCCGATCGTGCTGCGGTGAATTGCCCTGACTTTCCGGACCGCGTTGACTACCCGCGACGCGACAGTTCAGCGTGGCGAGTAGGAGAACAAGCAGCGTACCAACAACTTGAAGAATTTATCAATCAACAGGTCAGTGATTACAACGCTGATCGCGACGTGCCGGCAATAAACGGCACGTCCAAATTATCGCCTTATTGGGAGCTTGGTGTGTTAGGGCCGCAAACGGCTGCACGCATGCTCCAGCGTGAAACACCTGAGTTTCCTGATGGTCTTAACGAAGGGGCGAGAACCTGGTTAAGCGAGCTGGCCTGGCGGGAGTTCTATCAGCACCTTATGGCTGCTGTACCGCGACTAAGCCAAGGTAAGGCCTTTCAGCCTCATACCGAAGCCTTTGCATGGCGCGACAGCGAGGCTGACTTCCAGGCCTGGTGTGAAGGGCGTACCGGCTTTCCAATCGTTGACGCGGGCATGCGACAACTACAAAAGGAAGGTTGGATGCACAATCGGGTACGGATGATTGTGGCTAATTTTTTAGTAAAAGACCTGCAGCTGGACTGGCGCAAAGGTGAGCAGTTTTTCATGGAAAACCTGATTGACGGCAGTTTTCCTGCCAACAACGGTGGCTGGCAATGGAGCGCATCGACAGGGACAGACGCAGTGCCTTATTTCCGGGTGTTCAACCCCACTTCGCAGAGTAAAAAAGTTGATCCCGACGGCAGCTACATTCGTACCTACATTGAAGAGTTAAGCGATTGTCCGACGAGTAAAATCCATGAGCCGGCAGAATGGGCAAAGGCAAAGGGTGTGGACTATGCTGAGCCTATTGTTAATCATAAACAAGCGCGGGAAGATTTTCTGCGTAAGTTCAAAGCATTGTAGAAAACCAGCTACACTTAATTGTGTTGAATTGATGGAAACTGGCTAAGCAAGAAGGAGGCAGATCATGGCGGACGATAAAGACGAAGAACCGGTAAATAAAGCTGAAGAACTTGCTAAAAAAGAAGAGTACCCGGAAGTCATAGAACGTCTACTCAAATACTATGATGAATTCAGTGATGTAAACATTGATAAGCTCGACGAGCTTTATCATAAGGACGTTACTTTTATAGATCCTATTCATCAGGTGCATGGTCTGGATGATTTGAAGAGTTATTTTAAAGGCACCATGGAAGGGGTCGAGCAGTGTCACTTTGCCTTTACCGAGTATGCCGAAAATGGCGCCCACGTGTTCGTCAACTGGCAGATGCGACTGTGTCATCCAAAGCTCGGTGGTGGCGAAGAAATTGTAGTGCCAGGGGTCAGTCATCTGGAATTCAAAGATGACAAAATCATACAGCAACGCGATTACTATGATTTGGGTGCCATGATCTACGAGCATGTCTCCTTGCTTGGCTACGTCATTCACAAAATAAAAGAGCGTATGGTGCCATAATGAATATTCTTATTACTGGAGCAACCTCTGGTATTGGTAAACAGCTGGCGTGTGATTATGCTAAAGCCGGTCATCACATTGTCGCTTGTGGACGGAACGAGCAAGCTCTTGCTGAACTTGAGCAACGTTTTCCGGATGCTATTGCCGGACAACAGCTGGATATCTCCGACAAAGACACCACCATTCAGAACTTGCGCGGCTATACAGATATCGATTTGGTCATTCTGGTTGCGGGGGTTTGCGAGTACCTCGACATCGATAATTTCGATGCCGATCTATTTGCCCGCGTGTTCAACATCAACGTTGTCGGCACCATGCGCTGTGTTGAGGCGCTGCTGCCGAATCTCAAAGCTGGCTCAAAGCTGGTCATTGTTGGCAGTACCGCAAGGCTCCTCCCTTTTACCCGAGCCGAGGCGTATGGCGGCTCGAAAGCGGCCATTCACTATATTACCCGGAGTCTGCAGGTTGATCTTGAAGAACGCGGTATCAAAGTGCTAAGTGTCTCACCAGGTTTTGTCGAGACGCCAATGACAGAACAAAATGATTTTGAAATGCCGATGCAGGTCAGTGTCGAGTATGCTTCTGATTTTATTCGCCGGGGTATCGACAAGAATCGTCTTGATATCACCTTTCCCAGAACCTTTGGCTGGTTCTTAAAATTTGCCTCCCGTCTGCCGCAGAGCTGGCAGTTGGCATTGTCGCGACGATTCAAGCAGGCCACTTAGCCAGCGCTTAGCTGGCTCTTTAGGGGTCGTTATCCGGGTGATGTAGGAATAAAAACGCATGAAAATAGCAGTAATTGGCAGCGGTGTTGCAGGAATGACCTGTGCCCACTTGTTAAACGAACAGCATGAGGTGCGGCTGTTTGAGAAGAATGATTATATTGGCGGACACACACGCACGGTCGATGTCGAAGTGCAGGGCAAAAGTTACGCTATCGATACCGGTTTCATTGTGTTCAATGATCGCACTTATCCGAATTTTCGCGCGCTCATGCGTAAGATTGGTGTGCAATGGCGGGACACTGAAATGAGCTTTAGTGTTCGCGACCCAGACTCGGGTCTCGAATACAACGGCAACTCTATCAACACCTTGTTCGCGCAGCGCAAAAACCTGTTCAGTCCGGCTTTCTTCAGGTTGATAACAGGCATTTTGAAGTTCAACAAACAAGCCAAAGCTGCGCATCAGAACCTTGATCGCGAAGTCACTCAGACGCTGGGTGAATTCTTGCGTGAGCAACAGTTGCCCCAGGACGTTGCCGATTATTATCTATTGCCGATGGTGGCTGCGATCTGGTCAGCCAGTATTGATGAGGCCGCCGACTTCCCGCTCGACTTCTT
Source organism: Pseudidiomarina terrestris (assembly GCF_030466405.1). Lineage (GTDB taxonomy): Bacteria > Pseudomonadota > Gammaproteobacteria > Enterobacterales > Alteromonadaceae > Pseudidiomarina > Pseudidiomarina terrestris. The sequence continues at coordinate 166,411 of NZ_JAGGJF010000005.1, forward strand.
TTTACGATTCTTCGAAAACCACGGCTTGTTAAACGTGGCCGATCGGCCGCAATGGGCTACGGTCTGTGGTGGCTCTTCCAGCTATATTGAACCCTTGCTTGGTGATCTGATTCGCGCCGATCGCGTGCACCTAAACGTAAACATCAAGGCCATTCATCGTGCTATGGCGGGAAGAAACAGTGCGGTGACTCTTGAGTTCGCCGACGGCGACATGCAGGATTTTGATGAGGTCATTATTGCCAGCCATAGTGATGAGGCTTTAGCTCTGCTGGCGGAGCCAACCGCTGCCGAACAACAGGTCCTGGGCGCTATTCCATACCAGGACAACGAGGTGGTGCTACATACCGATATTCGTCTACTGCCCCGCGAGCGACGTGCCTGGGCGAGTTGGAACTATTTATTGCACAATGGAGACGATGCCAGGCAGCGGCCAAGTTCGGTGACCTACAACATGAATATACTGCAGGGTATCGATGCGCCGGAAACCTTCTGTGTGACCTTAAACAACACCGATGCTATTCAAGCCGAACGTATTCTTGGTCGTTACACGTACGCGCATCCGGTCTATAGCCTGGAATCGATGCGGGCGAGGGCTCAGCGCGACAGTATTTGTGGTCATCAACACACCCATTTCTGTGGTGCTTATTGGTACAACGGCTTTCATGAAGATGGTGTGCGCAGTGCCTTAGATGTGGTGCGTCGACTAGGAGTGGAATGGCATGTTGAGTAGCGCGATTTTGCGCGGTCGGGTCTATCACCGGCGTTTGCAACCTACGCAGCATCAGTTTGATTACGCGACCGCGCAGTGGTGGGTAGCGTTAGATGAGCTTGAGCAACTGCAGCGACAAAGCAAATTACTCTCAACCCGAGGTTTTGCCCCTTTATGGCTGCGGCGTCAGGATTATTTACGGGGAACACAAGGGGATCTGGCGACGGCTGTGCGTGAGAAAATGGCAGCGCTGGCCGGCAAACGCCTGGAAGGGCGGGTCTTCTTGCTCGGTAACTTGCGTACTTTTGGACTTTATTTTAGCCCGATCAACTGTTACTTCCTACAACCCCCCGGGCAACAAGACTACAGTCACATGCTGGCGGAAGTGAGCAATACCCCCTGGAATGAGCGCCACTATTATTTGCTCGACCTGAACGAAGAATTAAGTCACGAGAAAGCTTTTCACGTATCGCCTTTTAACCCGTTGGATATGCGTTATGAATGGCAAATTAAACCACCCAAAATGTGTGCTAATCACAAAAGCATGATTCATCTGGCAGCGCACAAAGGTGAACGTCATTTTACCGCAACTTTAAAATTGCAGCGTCAGGAACTGAACCGTCGGGCGATTCGAAGCGTATTGCTAAGGTACCCAATCAATACCTTAACGACCGTTGCAGCGATTTACTGGCAGGCATTACGGTTATGGTTAAAACGGACACCCGTTTACGACCACAAAAATTAATCAGACCAAAGGGTTTAAGGATCCGATGAATACAGAGACCGCGTTAGTAACAATGAATCAGGGAACGACGACGGATAAATGGGCACGCCGTGCCGTGCTTCGTCTGTTAAGTGAGTTACAGGATGGCTATGTGACCCTGCGTGAACAGGGCGTCATTCTGGGCCAGTTCGGTTCGAAAGAGAGTGACCTCAAGGCCGAGATTAATGTTTTGCGCCCCAGTTTTTATCGGCGGCTGTTGCTTGGCGGCAGTATCGCTTCAGGCGAAACTTTTATCGATAAGTCCTGGGAAACACCTGATCTGACCACCGTTATTCAACTTTTTGCCCGCAACCTGCCGGCACTAGATGCTTTTGAAGCGAAATTCAGCTGGTTGCTGTTGCCCTGGCAGAAATTTCAGCACTGGCGGCGTCGCAATCATAAACAGCAAGCGAAAGAAAACATATCCGCCCACTATGATCTCGGCAATGATCTCTATCAGAGCTTTCTTGATCCAGCCATGCAGTATTCCAGCGCAGTCTACCCGAATCCCGAGAATACTCTGGCGGAAGCACAGTTACACAAGTTAAAGCGTCTGTGCGACAGTCTGGATCTGCAACCGAATGACCATTTGTTAGAGATCGGTACCGGCTGGGGTGGTTTAGCCGTGTACGCGGCAAAACACTACGGCTGTAAAGTGACCACTACGACCATCTCGAACGAGCAGTATGAGTACGCAAAGAAAAAGGTTCAGGAGGAAGGTCTGGCGGAGCAAATCACTGTTCTTAAAAATGACTATCGTGACCTGCAAGGGCAATACGATAAGTTGATCTCGGTGGAAATGATTGAAGCCGTGGGCCGCCACTATATGGCGACTTATTTTCAAACCTGCAGCCGGTTGCTTAAGCCCGATGGCAAAATGGCACTGCAGGCGATAACCATTGCCGACCAACGCATGCGAAGCTATGCCAATTCGGTCGACTTTATTCAGCAACATATCTTTCCGGGCGGTTTCTTACCGTCGTTGACGATGATTACTGAAATGTTCACCAAGCACACCGACATGGTGGTGCGTAAGTTGGATGATATTGGCTTTGACTATGCGCAAACGTTGCATGACTGGCGTCAGCGTTTTAATGCCGCGCATCCGCAACTGCAAGACCAAGGTTATGACGCGCGCTTTGGTCGGTTATGGAATTTTTACCTCTGCTACTGCGAAGGTGGCTTCCTTGAACGGAGCGTCTCGGCAGTGCAACTGGTAGCGAGTAAACCTGCATGTCGCTGAAGCTCAAACAGTGGCTGGCAAAAGATAACCTGCGCCGCATAGCCGGACTGCTCTGGTTTGATTTGGTCTGGTTCAGCACTGTTGCCGGTCGTGAACCCTGGTTGCCGATAGCTTTGCCGATTGTAGCTGTACAAATTTACTTGAGCAGTACGCGCGAAGGATTTAGCTGGGTGCTATTTTTGCAGTTGCTGGTGCTGGGGTTAGCCCTTGAAAGCACGGTAGTGGCTTTGGGCATACTTGATTTTACCGGCGGCTGGTTACCGCTATGGTTGATCGCTTTGTGGTTTGGCTTCGCCGCTATGGTGACCACAAGTCTTGACTGGTTGTCGGGTCGCTATGTGCTAGCAGCATTGCTTGGCTTGGCTTCAGGGCCTTTGACTTACGCCATCGGCAGCCGCCTGGGCGCAGCAGAGCTATTGGTTGATGAGTATCTGATGTGGATTGCCTACGGAATACTATGGGCACTGTATATGGTTATATTTGCCTATCTGATGAAGCGTAATGCAGCGACCTACGCGACAACAAGGGAGACAGCGCATGGCTAACGTACTGATTACGATCACATTACTTACGGGGTTGCTGGCAAGTGGCGCCGCCTCCGCACAATGTTCGCCCGCTGCGGCAAGTTCACTGCAGACGGTGGGCAGTACACGTTTAAGTGTCTGGTTTTGGGACGTCTATGACGCCGAGCTGCTGACCGATAGTGGCAATTATAAAGACTACGACCGGCGGGCTTTACGACTCAGTTATTTGCGAGAAATCGAAGCCGCAGACCTGGTCGACACGACCAAAGAAGAATGGCAGCGGTTGGGCATCGAAATAACACCGACACATCAGCAGTGGTTGGCTAAGCTCAACCGTATATGGCCGGACGTCCAAGCAGGTGATTGCCTTATGCTGGTTGAGAATGCGCAAGGGCAGAGTCAATTTTTCAACACGGATAAGGAACTTGGCACCATCGAGTCGAGTGAATTTACCGATGACTTTTTAGCGATTTGGCTAAGTCCTGATTCAAGGTTCAAAGAAGAGCGCAACGAACTAATAGGAGCAGACCAATGAAAAAACTATCCGCAACAGCAATGATACTGGTGATGTTCGCCATGATCGGGTGCTCCACGTCATTAGACACCTACCGTGATAAAGAACCTCACCTGAAATTAGAGGAGTTTTTTAACGGTGAACTGGTCGCCTACGGCATGGTTCAGGATTACAGTGGTGAGGTCATTCAACGTTTTCGTGTCGATCTGGTGGGCAGCTGGGAGGGCAATGAAGGCGTACTTGATGAAACCTTCTATTACGCCGATGGCCGTGAGCAAAAACGTATCTGGTATATTACTAAAACCGCGCCGGACCAGTATGAAGGCCGCGCCAGTGATGTCGAGGGTGTGGCAAAAGGTAAAGTGGCAGGTAATGTTCTCAACTGGAGCTACGTTCTGAACATTGAGCTCGATGGCGAACCTTTCTCGGTGAAACTGGATGATTGGCTTTATCTGGTTGACGAAGACAATATGATCAACCGTACGCACATGTACAAGTACGGGATAAATGTCGGCGAGATCACACTCTACATCGGCAAAAAGTAATGTTTTGTTGATGATCTGGCAATAAAAAAGCAGCTCCTTTGAGCTGCTTTTTTCGTTTATACCAACGTCTTAGAAACCGCGTGGTAACCGTGATAACGAACTACCTTGTTCCAGTTTTTCGCGCCACAGTTCGCGAGCTGTTAAGCCACCAGAACTTGCCGACTTCTTCGCTGTAGATTTATTCTCCGCAAGGCGTTTTGATGCAGGTTTTTTTGCAACTTTCGCAGTGGGTTGTTTCTCAGCTTTCGCCGCAGGTTTCGATTTGGCTTTTGCCGCCGCAGGCTTACTACCACCAACTAACGTCTTAGCTTCCTCTGCGAGTTGTGCCAGACGCATATTTTTGCCACCATCAACACTGTACCAACCGCTACTTGCTTCGATAGTTGGTTTTTTACCGTGAGCCTTTTCATAAGCTGCAGTAAAATCAGCGAGGACCTGGTCTTTATCAAGTTTGCTCATGGATAAATCCTTTGCATATTGAGTAAAAGTTCTCCATTTTTATACCGCTTTTTGCGCACTATGTCTATTATTGAGCGCAAAATGTTAAAACAAGAGGTAAAACGCGTGGAACGTGAACAATTAGAAGCCTATTTACGGGACTTTTTAGCAGTCGATACTATTAAGGACTACTGTCCGAATGGGCTGCAAATTGAAGGCCGGCCTCATATTCAGTCGATTGTCACCGGCGTGACGGCTTGTCAGGAGTTACTGGAACGCGCCCTGGTTACCGACGCTGATGCAATTCTGGTGCATCACGGCTACTTCTGGAAGGGCGAGCCGCAGCCGATCAAGGGGATGAAGAAGCGCCGTGTGCAAACCCTGTTACGTAACGATATCAATTTGTTTGCCTATCACTTACCGCTCGACGTACATCTCCGCATTGGCAATAACGCACAACTGGCCCGCCTCATGGACTGGCCTGAGCCATCGGTCTTAGCTTCGGCCGAACCCGAGGGCGTGGTGATGTACACTGAGTTGTCGCATACAGAAACTGCCGAACAAGTGGCGCTGCAGCTGGAAACTAAACTCGGTCGTTCACTTGTTTGTTCGGTACACGAATCGCAACATCCTGTGCGTAAAATTGCCTGGTGCACGGGCGGAGGCCAGGGGTTTATCGATCTCGCTGCGGCGGCGGGTTGTGATTTATTTATTACCGGGGAAGTGTCCGAACCCACAGTGCATAGTGCACGCGAGCAGGGCATCGCATTTTTTGCTGCTGGCCATCATGCCACAGAGCGCTATGGCATCCAGGCACTGGGCGAGCATTTGTCTGAAAAATTTGGCCTGACCCATCAGTTTATTGATATCGACAGCCCGGCATGAGAAACGACCAGAGCTTTGCCGGACTTACGGATAAATTTGCAAAAAATATTTATGCGACCGCTAAAGGAAAGATTCGTCTGGCGGTACTGGAGCGGGACTTAGAGCCCTTGTATACCGGTGCACGTCCGCTTTCGGTACTCGATGTTGGCGCCGGTATTGGTCAGTTTTCGCAGAACTTCGCACGGCATGGGCATAATGTGGTGCATACTGACATTGCTGATGAGATGGTTGCAGCAGCGCGCGAGCAGCATCAGGCTGCCGGGCTAAGCTCGTATTACTCCTATTTCACGGCTCCGCTGCAGGAACTACCTGATCGAATTGGCAGGCAACAGTTTGACGTGGTGTTATGCCATGCTGTTTTAGAATGGCTGGCAGATCCAGCCAGTGCCTTGCAGGTTTTGCAGCAATTTTTAAAGGCCGATGGCGCACTGTCTCTGATGTTTTATAACCGTAACGCCAAGCTTATGGCGAACATGGTGTTTGGCAACTTTGACTATGTTGAAGCTGATTTGCAGGTCAAAAAGCGCGTGCGGATGAGCCCGCAGCAGCCCATTGCTCCGCAGCAACTGGAGGACTGGCTGGCGCAGCATAAGCTGACGGTCATGCAGCGCACAGGAGTTCGTTGTTTTCACGACTATTTACGCGAGCCGTTGAATGCTGAACGGTTTGAGCAACTGTTGCGGCTTGAACTGAAGTACAGTCAGACCGAACCATTTTCAGAACTGGGGCGTTATCAGCACTGGCAAATCCGTCATGCCGCGCAGTAAAGCCTACGCAATTTACTATAAATCAAGCTTGTCGCACGCGCGCCGCTATGCCGATGCCTATCAACAGCAGCTTGTGCACCAATACGGTCTGGCTCAGGTTGAATTACTTGCCAGTAGCCCAGACCGCAGCAAAGATATCGCACTCCTGCAAGACTGGCTAAGCCGCAACGCTGACGCCGAGCATCGCGAGTGTCTTGTGATTGGCGGTGATGGTAGTGTCAATATTGTTGCCCAGTGCGCAGCGACGATGGAGTTTGAAATAAGTGTCATCCCCTGTGGTACCGGCAATGACTTTGCCGCAGGACTGGGCATTGGCGACTGGCGCTGGCGATTGCAAAGCGAGGGCGAACTCAGCCGCCGTGATCTCGGGAAAGCGGGAGACTGTTACTTTGTTAATCACGCAGGCTGTGGCATCAGCGTCGCTCTGCAACAGTTACAGAGCCCGCGTGCTAAGCAAGTATTCGGGCGTTACAGCTATCTTTTAGCGCTATTTCGTTATCTTTTCACGCGCCCCTCCCGGCGTTGTAAGATTGCACGTAATGGCACAGACCGTAAAGCGGGCTTTGACGAATTCCAGGTGGCGGCGATAAGTCGGAGGATTGGTGGCGGCATCGTGGTCTACGCCCAAGCAGATACGCAACGACAGCAAATTGGTTTTCTAAGGTTGCCGCAACGCGCTCGTTGGCGTCAGCTTAATGCATTGTACTGGATCTTACGCCAGCAACCTGAGCGCAGCGCCAGTATCGATTTCACTGAGGCGACGCAGGGCAGCCTTGGTGATCAACACGCGACGATTGAGCTGGATGGTGACACCACCAGCTTGCAGGGTCCGGTGAACATTGAAATCATCGTCGGCGGCTTAGCCGTGCGCCGACCTATTCATCATAAGAACAAAGGAGTTTCACTATGAAATGTGCCTTTATTGGGCTGGGCGTTATGGGCTACCCCATGGCAGGCCATCTGCAACAAAAAGGGTTTGCTACAACGGTGTACAACCGCACCAGCGCAAAAGCCAGCAAGTGGGTTGAGGAATTCGGCGGGAAAAGTGCTGATACTCCTCGGGAAGCCGTGCTTGACGCGGATATTGTAATGGTATGTGTTGGCAATGATGAGGATGTAAGAAGCGTTTTTTACGGTGACCATGGCTTGCTTGCCAGCATTAGTGAAAATACTATCGTCATCGACCATACCACGGCATCAGCCGAACTTGCTCAGGAGCTGGCCGATGAAGTTCATCAGCGCGTCGCCTTGTTTCTCGATGCTCCCGTTTCGGGCGGCGAACAGGGCGCAATCAATGGCGTGCTGACGGCCATGATTGGCGGTGATAAGGAAGCCTTCGATGAGGTTCAGCCGGTGTTGGAGTGTTATTGTAAAACGCGCGAATACATGGGCCCGGCTGGGCATGGACAGTTGGCCAAGATGGTGAACCAGATCTGTATTGCGGGCGTTGTTCAGGGGCTTGCTGAAGGCCTGCAACTGGCTCGCAAAGTTGGCCTGGACGCGGATACTTTGATTCGCGCGATCAGTCAGGGAGCGGCAGGTTCATGGCAAATGCAAAACCGTTACAAGACGATGTGGGAAGGCCATTATGAGCATGGTTTTGCGGTGGACTGGATGCGTAAGGATCTGAAGATTGCGTTACAAGAGGCCGACCGGAACGGTCTGAGCATGCCACTGACAGCATTGGTGGATCAGTTTTATGCTGAAGTTCAGCAGCTGGGAGGCAGCCGTTGGGATACGTCCAGTTTGTTGGCGCGGCTTGAGAAGTAAGGCGGCCAAGGTAATAAAAAACCCCGCATTAGCGGGGTTTTTTTTGTGTTTTGCTTAAGGCCTGAACGACAAGGCTTAGCGAATACCCATGCGGCGTAGCGCAGAAGTACTGAAGTCACTGCGCTCTGGCTCAATTTCGAAGTCCATGTAAGAGGACTCTTCATTGGCAAGACCAAGCACGATGTAACGACCAGAGTTCAGGTCATACAGTGCCTCAGCAGCCATCCATGGAGTATCGTGGTAGTAGAACTGAGTATTGTAAGCTTCAGCTACACGCCACAGTTCGCCACGGTTGTCGTAATGGTCGATGACGCTGGCTGTCCAGGTATCTTCGTCAATGAACATGTGACGGGTCTGGTAAATGTGACGTTCGCCATCTTTCAGAGTCGCTTTCACTTCCCAGACGCGGTGTTTTTCATAGCGCACCAGATCCTGATCCATATGGCCAGGGTTGATGATGTCATCATAAGATAAGCTGGTGTCCATCAACTTGAAGTTGTTGTACGGGATATACATTTCACGTTTACCGACCAGCTCCCAGTTGTACTTGTTCGGTGCACCGTTAAACATGTCCAGGCCGTCTGATGTACGTAGGCCATCAGATGCTGTACCCGGGCCGTCGTAGGCAACATTAGGTGCGCGACGAACGCGACGTTGACCGGCATTATACAGCCATGCGCGACGACCTTCTTTTACCTGGTTGATGGTTTCATGAACCAACAGGACGGTACCGGTTTGACGCGCAGGAGCCAGAACTTCCTGCAAAAAATAGAACAGAATGTTGTCATCAGCCGCTTCACGGCCACTTTTCATGTACTCAGGGAAAACCAAAGCTTCGCGCAGCAGTACTGGCACGAAATTGCCGTCTTCAAGCACCGGGAACTGGTTCACTAAGCGCTCAACCGCGCCACCGCGATAGCGGGTAATGTGGTTCCAGATCACTTCATTACCGTTCGCTGGGATAGGGAACGGGATATGCATTTTAAAGTCTTCCAGACCGTTACCACCGGCAACAAGCTCGGCGTTGACCGCGTTCTCTTTAATCACGTCGTACACTTCTTGTGGGTACGCTGCTGATCGGTGAGTCGGGTAGATGTTCATTTTGAAATCAGGATACTTTTTGAACATGGCAACCTGACCGGCAGAAAGCATGTCTTTGTGCTCATCCAGATTAGCACTGGTGATGGTGAACAGAATTTCATCATCTGCATAAGGGTCAGCAGGACGCTCTGGTGTAGCACCGTCAGCGTCTACACTATAGCCGCCAGTCCAGGCAGGTATTGAGCCATCGGCATTACCTGCCATCTCAGCACCTACCGGGGTTAAATCATTACCTAAGCGTGCAGCTTGTTCGGGTGGAACTTTCGCCATCACGCTTGCTGAAATCACAGATAGCGCGAAAACCCCAGCCTTCAGCATAATTTTATTCATGATTGAATTTCCTTGTTTGTTCTATGTACTTATACTTTACGTACTTTTACTTAAGGTAAACTTCGAAAGCTATAGTAACAAGAGTCTAAATTAATTCCCCGGCTGGTACTAGCGTTTGAAAACATCTCACGGTAAGGTAGCAGCTGGTTTGACCTGTACGAATTTTTCCATAGCATGTACGGCTTACGAAAAATTTGCAACAGTAAAGATAACAATTCTAAGACAGATAAAAAGCAAGAGGGTTCCATGATAAGAACTAGGGTCTGTGCAAGCGCAGTGGCTCTGGCGTTTAGTTTAACTGCTGCAGCGCAAGACGCGCCGGTTGACGACTATGACGTTATCTACGCTCCCGCGATGATTGCTCCAGAAGCGACGTCCGCGGTGTTGACAGAAATTACCAGCACGGCAGACCGCCAGGTAGCTGTGGGGGATTATGGTGTTGTTGTGACCCGCGAGCATGGCAGTGAAGCCTGGCAACAAGCTGACGTGCCAACCAGTGTGTTTCTTACCAGCGTGGATTTTGCCTCAGACTCTCTGGGTTGGGCTGTGGGTCACCATGGCGTAATTTTAAAAACCACCGATGGTGGCCTGTCCTGGCAGCGCCAGTTAGATGGCTTTCAGTACATTGATCTGCAAGTCGCTTATTACCAGCAGCGTGTCAATGAACTTGAAGAAGAGCTTGCCAATGATGAGCTTGACGCTGATGCAGCCGCGGAATTGGAATTTTTGCTCGATGAAGCGCTTTTTCGTCTCGATAACGCCACGTTTGCCAAGGAAGAAGGGCCAACTAAACCTTTTCTGGACGTGCTGGCGTTATCAGCGGATGAGCTGCTCGTCAGTGGCGCTTATGGAGCACTCCTCTACAGTGCAGACGGCGGTGCCAGCTGGCAGATCTTTGACGAACGCATCGAGAATCCTGATGGCTTCCATTTGAATGCGATGCAACGTTCAGGCGAGACCCTGTTTCTTGCTGGCGAAGCAGGACAACTGTTTCGTAGCAACGATCGGGGCACCACCTGGGAAACCCTTGACTCACCTTATTACGGCTCGTTCTTTGGTATGTATGTGGATCAACAGGATCGGCTCTGGGTCTACGGTTTACGCGGTAATATTTTTGTCAGCGAAGACCAGGGCGATTCGTTTACTCAGCTGAAACTGGAAGATCCTGTCAATATTAACGCGGCGGTTAATGCCCCGGCAAACGGCTTGTATTTTGTCGGTAATGCAGGGGTGGTAGCTTATCTCTCAGAAAGCGGAGAGCTGACCGAGCAGACCCATAAAAGTGGCGCAGCGTTAACTGATCTTGTCATTAACGATGACGGTGATTTGACCCTGGTAGGTCAACGTGGCGTTCTGTCAATGCCAAGCTCTGCGCTAACCGAGAAGGAATAAGATCGCAATGTCTGAACAGCAGGTAGCAAAAACAACAGATAAGAGCGTTTTTCTCGAGCGCTTAATTTTCAATTTCCGTCCGCTTTGGGTCGTTCTGTTTGTGCTCTTGACGGTATTTCTGGGTTGGCATGCCAGTCAGGTACGCCCGGAAGCCAGTTTGACCAAGATGATTCCGACCAATCATCCCTTTATTCAAAATTACTTTGAGCATAGAGACGACCTGGCCAGTCTGGGCAATGTGGTGCGCATTGCAGTGGAAACCACTGACGACACCATTTTCACCGCAGATTTCCAGAAAACCCTGCAGGAAATCACCGATGAAGTCTTCTTTATTCCCGGCGTTGATCGCGCCGGGCTAAAGAGTCTATGGACTCCGAACGTGCGCTGGAGCGAAGTGACCGAAGAGGGTTTCGTCGGCGGACCGGTGATTCCAGACTCCTGGGATGCTTCGCAAGAGTCGCTTGAGCAACTGCGCACCAATGTTTTGCGCTCAGGCGAAGTAGGGAATCTGGTTGCCAACAATTTTCAATCGGCGCTGATTTATGTGCCGTTGAACGAAATCAATCCAGATACCGGTGAACCTCTGGATTATCAGGCTTTTTCGGAACGGCTCGAAGAGCAGGTGCGTGATAAATACCAATCTGACGATGTTAAAATTCACATCACCGGCTTTGCCAAAATCATTGGTGACCTGATCGATGGTGCAATGCAGGTCGGATTGTTCTTTTTGCTGGCGATTATCATTACCCTGGTCATGTTGTTTGCTTACAGCCGTTGCTGGCGCAGTTCCTTCGCGGTTCTGAGTTGCTCAATTATCGCGGTAGTCTGGCAACTGGGGATCATTAAACTGATCGGCAGCGGCATCAATCCTTATTCCATGCTGGTTCCATTCTTAGTTTTTGCGATTGGTGTCAGCCATGGGGTGCAGATCATCAATGCCATGAGCACCAACCGTGTCGAGGGACATGATCGGGTGATGTCTTCGCGACTCGCCTTTCGTGCGCTTTACATTGCAGGTCTCACTGCGCTGATTTCTGATGCCATTGGTTTTACCACACTGATGGTGATCGATATCGCAGTGATTCAGGAACTCGCCATTGCTGCCAGTATAGGTGTTGCGGTGGTGGTGCTGACCAATCTGGGTCTGTTGCCGATTCTTATGTCGTATACGGGCATTTCTGAACGCGGACGTAAGTATAGCGAGCGCGTGCGCGACCAGGACCATCCGGTGTTGACCTTGTTCGAACGCTTCTCAGAGCCTAAGTGGGCCTATAGTGCATTAGTTGTAGCGCTGATTGGCTTGACCTGGGGCTTGGTGCAGGGGCAACAGCTGAAAATTGGAGATCTGGATGCCGGTGCACCGGAATTACGGCCGGACAGCCGCTACAATCTCGATAATAAATTTATCGTGGATAATTACAGTTCCAGCACGGATATTTTCGTGGTGATGGCGGAGACCGAGCCGTCTCAGTGTATCGCTTATGACAATCTTGAAGTCATGGATCGCTTCAGCTGGCATATGGAAAATACGCCGGGCGTGCAGGATGTGAAATCTGTTGTGTATGTGGCAAAAATGGGAGCTTTTGGTCTTAACGAGGGCAACCTGAAGTGGTTTAGTCTGAACCGTAATCAGTATGTTCTGAACGCCAACACCGGGCGTACGCCACCAGGATTAATTAATCCTGACTGCTCGATGGCACCGATCATTATTTATCTCAATGATCACAAAGCGGAAACTCTGAAAACCGTTGTTAATGCTGTCGAGACCTTCAACGCGAACTATCAGCAAGAGGGACTGGAACTGCTGATGGCAGCCGGTAACTCAGGTATTGAGGCTGCCACCAACGCTGTTATTGAAGACGCTCAGTACAAAATGCTGCTTTGGGTTTATGGCGTGGTTATCGTCCTGGTGTTCATTACCTTCCGTAGTTTCCGTACGGTCGCCTGTATCGTTTTACCATTGGCGTTGACGACGGTGATGAGTCAGGGACTGATGGCAACCTTAGGGATTGGTGTGAAAGTCGCGACGCTACCTGTCATTGCGCTGGGTGTCGGTATCGGGGTCGACTACGGTATTTACATTTATACCAAGATGAAAGAGGGCCTCGATCGCGGTATGCACCTCAATGAGTGTTACAAGTATGCGCTGGATAATACCGGTAAGGCGGTTGGATTTACGGGGTTAACCCTGGCCATCGGCGTCGCCACCTGGATCTTCTCACCGATTAAGTTCCAGGCGGATATGGGCATACTGCTGACCTTCATGTTCATCTGGAACATGCTGGGTGCGCTCATCTTAATTCCTGCTCTGGCACGCTTGTTTGCGCGCTTTGGCAAAGCGATTCCCTAAACTTCACTGATGAATCAGGTGCCGGCCTTACGTGCCGGCAAGGACGAAGTCGGCACCTGCATCAGCTATCACCATGGTCGGTGCATTGGTATTGCCACTTATTACCGTTGGCATAATTGACGCGTCAATCACGCGTAATCCTTCCACGCCACGCACCCGCAGCTGTTCATCCACCACTGAATCGCCATCTTTACCCATACGACACGTGCTGGTGGGGTGGTAAATCAAACCACAATGTTTTTTGAGTCGGGTCAGTAGCTCTTCTTCGCTGCGCGTTGAACCGGGCAAAATTTCGCCGCCATTGTGTTCAGCCATGGCCGGCTGCGCCATGATTTCACGGATCTGCTGGATACCAGCCAGCAGTACCTTGATATCGTCCTGCTGCCGCAGAAAGTCATAAGTAAAGCCCGGCGCTTGACGCACATCATTGCTGTGCAAAAACAGCCGTCCGCGGGTCTGTGGCCTTAATACGCAGGCGTGACAAGCAAAGCCATGGCCGAAAGCCGTGCGCAGATCATACCCGCTATCATCGAATCGGGTCGGCACCAGGTGCAGCTGAATGTCCGGAGTGGTCACTGCGCTGGAACTGCGGATAAAGCCACCCACTTCAGCGGGTGGGTGCGCCATAGCACCATCGCGCGTGCGCCAGTAGCGTAACGCTTGTCCGCCGAGTTTCAACAGACCCTTCGGGCCCAGGCTGATGCCGTCTTTCTGGCGGTTGCGATAATGCACCAGTATATCGGCGTGTTCCTGCAAATTCGCCCCGACATCACTGCTGTCCACGATGGGGACTATGCCATGGCGATGGAGCTCGTCGGCAGGGCCAATGCCCGACAGCATCAACAGTTGCGGCGAATGGAAGGCGCCGGCACTGAGGATGACTTCGCGCTTTGCAGCAATAAATTCATGGCTGCTGCGACCGGTACGGATCAGGACTCCCGTTGCACGCTGGCGGTGGATGACCACGCGCTCGACCTGGGCTCCGGTAACAATAGTCAGGTTGTCGCGCTTCCGAGCGGGTTCAAGGAAGGCGCGGCGGGTACCGAAGCGTTCACCTTTGTGCATGGTGAACTGGAAGGCGCCAACGCCATACAGCTCGGCGCCATTAAAGTCGTGATTATGCGGGAGTCCGGCTTGTACGCCGGCCTCGATAAATTTTTTGGATACTCTGTAGTAAGGTTCGACATCGCTGACATGCAGTGGCCCCTGATCACCATGGTAGGCGTTGGCACCACGCTGGTTGTTCTCCAGAGCGCGAAAACGCGGCAGCAACGCGTCCCAATGCCAATCGCTGCTACTGACCTGCGCCCAGCTGTTATAGTCACTGGGAGCGCCACGGGTGTAGATCATCGCATTAATGGCACTACTGCCGCCAAGACCTTTGCCACGTGGGGTATAAAGTCCTTTCCCCTCGCGCAAACCGGGATCTTCGCTACGCAACTTCCAGTTGAGGCCGCTATGATGCAACAGGCCGGCCACGCCGCCAGGCATAGTGGAGAGCAGCGAAGTTCCCGCGCCACCTGCTTCAAGCAGAGCAACCCGGAAGCGACCGCAACGGGACAGCTTCTCGGCCAGCACGCAGCCGGCAGAACCGCCGCCGACAATCACATAATCAAAACTCCGCGCGTTTTCAGATGCTTTGGACATAGTTATAGAGGTCTTTGAGTAAGCGCTGTTTGCCTGTGTTATCTGCATTTAAACTGGCACTTTGTTCCAGCTCAAGCATAAATTGTTCGGCAGACAGACCTTTGGGCAGGGGTTCCAGCAGGCGTTGCTGACAGAACTGCCGCCAGCGTTGCAGTTCTGCATCGGAAAGTGTATTTGGAAAATTGCGGGCACGATAGCGAAACAGCATTTCGGGTAACCGCGGATCACTGAATTTGACATCTAACGCAGCGAGCTGCTCCGGTTCACTGGCACGAATAATCGCCATTGCGGAACGGTCCTGATCACTAAAAAACGCTCCGGAATAAAGCTGCGTCTCAGGATCGCCAGGCAGTTCGTCTTTAGCCGTGAAGCCGGTAGAATTGACTAGCCGCTCGCGCAGTTCAGGTTGCTGTTGCAACCATTCTGCACGGGCTAACATTTCTTCTAAAGGGAACTGCCAGCGCTGCTGGACCTCGGCGGTGATCACGCTACGCGGTGCGAGAAACGGGCAGCGGTTTAATTGCAGCTGCTGGGCGCCGAACACGCCCCAACCCAATGCCTCGCGCTGGTCGCGCTTGGCGAAGCGGCGCTCCTGCAACTGGTCATCGCTCAGGTCGGTTAATTCGCGTGGGTCCTCGCGTAAGTTCCAGTACACCAGCGCGTTTGGGTTATCGTCTTTATAGCCAAGTGGCATGATCAACGATAAATAACCATTATTAGCGCCATAAAAACCGGCGACATGAGCGAGTGGAGTGAATTTGACCAGATCCACCAGAGGTTTTAGCGTCTGCTTGCGGCGAATTGAGTAGGCGTATTCAAACAGCTTGGGTTGGCTTTGTTTCAAGAGTTTGGCCATCGCGATGGTGGCGTGAACATCGGCCATAGCATCATGGGCCTGGCCATGCTCAATACCATTTGCTTTGGTGAGATGCTCCAGTCGCATACTGACTTGTCCGGCTTCATTTTCAGGCCAGACCACGCCCTCTGGTCGCAGCGCGTAACACGCCCGGACCACATCAATTAAGTCCCAGCGAGAATTATTGTGTTGCCAGGTGTGCGCGTAGGGGTCGATGAAATTGCGGTAGAACAGGTGACGGGTCACCTCGTCGTCAAAGGAAACTGAGTTATACCCCACGATAGTGGTATTGGGTTGACTCATCTGCTCCAGGATTTTACCAGCGAAGCTGGTTTCGTTCATACCCTGAGCCAATGCGTGCTGCGGCGTGATTCCGGTAATCAGCACGGCTTCAGGATGGGGTAAAAAATCCGGTGTTGGCTGACTGTAAATGGTCAGCGGACGTTGTACTGGCTCGAAATCAAGGTTTGTTCGCAGTCCAGCGAATTGCGCAGGGCGGTCAACTTGTGGGTTGGCACCCCAGGTTTCGTAGTCGTGCCAGTAAAAGCTTGCTTCGCTCATCGTGTACTCATGTCTAGGGAAACTGTGGAAAAGAAAACTGAAATTCAGACTACCTGATTGCGGTAGCTGCCGCAATTGCTGCGCTCGAGTGCATGATTTTAACTAGTAGTTGGCGCGCGCTCATGGCAGGATAATTAACGATGCTTTATTTCCCGAAAAGGTACCTGAAAGGTACGCATGTAACTGAGCACGCAGTAGCTTATTAAAATTAAACCAAAAGGTAGCGATATGACGAAGCTCTCCGTATTTGCCGCAGCACTTGTTGCTGTAAGTGCCACTTTAAGCGCAACACAACCTGTGTATGCGGCTGGCAACACCGACACCGATCATGATAACCAGTTTGCCATTGCCATCCATGGCGGGGCAGGAACCATTACCCGGGCCAACCTCAGTGATGAGCAGGAAGCAGCCTATAAAGCTAAGCTGACAGAAGCTCTGAATGCCGGCCATACTATTCTTTCTGAAGGTGGAACCAGCATGGATGCGGTTATAGCTGCCGTGCAGATTATGGAAGATTCGCCACTGTTTAACTCCGGGCGCGGCGCTGTGTACACCTTCGACGGTGAGCATGAACTTGATGCCTCAATCATGGACGGCAAAACTCTGGAAGCTGGCGCGGTTGCCGGCGTCAAAACCATCAAAAGCCCAATCGCCCTGGCCCGCAAGGTGATGGAAAACTCTGTACACGTGATGTTAAGTGGCGAAGGTGCTGAACAGTTCGCGAGCGAGCAGGGACTGGAACGTGTCAGCAATGACTACTTTGATACTGAGCACCGCTATGAACAATTAGAGCAGGCGCGTGAGCGTCTGGGTGTGGCGGACAAGCAAGCTTATCTGGATCTGGATGATAAATACAAATACGGTACTGTAGGTGCGGTAGCCGTTGATAAGCATGGCAATCTGAGCGCTGCGACCTCGACCGGGGGCATGACAGCGAAGCGCTATGGCCGGATTGGTGATTCGCCTATCATTGGTGCCGGCACCTGGGCGGATAACGCCAGCTGCGCAGTTTCAGCAACCGGACATGGCGAATACTTTATCCGCTACCATGTTGCAGCAGATATCTGCAGTCGTGTGAAATACCTTGGCGATTCCGTTGAGGAAGCCGGTGATACAGTGATTCATGATGTCTTGCTGCCAGCTGGTGGCACCGGTGGCGTGATTATTGTTGATGCCAAAGGTAACGTGCACATGCCATTTAATACGGAAGGTATGTACCGGGCCAGCCGTGTTGGTGACGGCGAAACCGAAGTTGCGATTTACAAGGATTGACTATAATTACGATAGGACATGTAGTTACACGCAAGCGAGGTGGTTATGCAGTCGATGAAAGTGGTTGAGTTCATGAATCGCAATCCGGCCGTATTTACTGCGGATATGCCGATTGAAGCAGTGGTGGAACGGTTGTTAAAGAGCCGTCAACGCGGCGGTCCAGTGGTGGATGATGAACGCCGTGTCATCGGTTTTATCTCTGAACAAGACTGCCTCGCTGCTATGCTGCGTGATACCTATCATAAGGAGCAATCGGCGAACGTCAGTGATTGCATGTTCAGTGGCGAGGTCTTGTGTGTCTTCGCCGGTGATTCTATTACTGACGTTGCGCAACGTATGGATCTGAGGAAGCCCAAAATCTACCCGGTGCTCGACGACGATAACCGGCAACTGGTGGGGCTCATTACCCGTACTGATGTTTTGGCCGCTATTGATGGCTATTTTCGAGATTCCTATCGCCGGCGTTAACAAGCCGGCGCTTCACTGTTAAACTCTAGCCTTTCCGCTGATGTAAATGCAGGACAGGGCGTGCAGACGACGATTCATTTCCCCGCCGACTTACCGGTCGTGCAAGCAAAAACCGAGATCCAGAACGCCATTCGTAACCACCAGGTGGTTATCATCGCTGGCGAGACGGGCTCAGGTAAAACCACGCAGTTACCGAAAATGTTGCTGGAACTTGGTTATGGCCGCCAGCATGAGGGGACCTTGATCGGTCACACGCAGCCACGTCGACTGGCAGCGCGTAGCGTAGCGCAGCGCATTGCCGATGAGTTGCAGACGCCCTTGGGTGAAAAAGTGGGATATAAAGTTCGCTTTCAGGACCAGACCGCACCCACGACCTCAATTAAGCTGGTGACCGACGGTATGCTGCTGGCGGAGTTACAAAACGATCGCCTGTTGCGCAAGTACGACGCGCTGATTATCGACGAGGCCCATGAACGTAGTCTGAACATTGATTTTATGCTCGGCGTGCTGGCGAGTCTGCTGCCGAAACGCCCAGATCTTAAGCTGGTCATTACCTCTGCGACCATAGAAACCGAACGCTTTTCGAAGCACTTTAATAACGCCCCGGTGATTTCCGTAAGCGGGCGCACCTATCCTGTCGAGACGCGTTATCGACCACTGGAAGGAGAGGACGATAGTGGTGATGTGATTCAGGGCGTGTGTGACGCGGTTCAAGAGCTGTATCGTGAACCCTCTGGCGACATTCTGGTGTTTGGTTCTGGTGAAAGGGAGATCCGCGATTTCGCAGAAGCACTGAATGAACTGGATTTACCCAATACCGAACTGCTGCCGTTATTCGCGAGGTTGTCCGCCAATGAACAAAACCGCGTGTTTCAAAGTCATGGCCAGCGCCGCATCGTCATTGCCACCAATGTTGCCGAAACCTCACTGACTGTGCCGGGTATTCGCTATGTCATTGATCCCGGGACCGCACGCATCAGCCGCTACAGTTACCGCACCAAAGTGCAACGCCTGCCGATTGAGAAGATCTCTCAGGCCAGTGCCAACCAGCGTTTAGGTCGTTGTGGTCGGGTGGCACCGGGTATCTGTATCCGTTTGTACAGTGAAGAAGACTTCCTGCAACGGCCCGAGTACACCGAACCAGAAATATTAAGAACTAATCTGGCTGCGGTGATTCTGCAGATGACGTCGGCGCGGCTCGGTGATATCCGCAAGTTTCCCTTTATTGATCGGCCCGATGAGCGCTTTGTCAAAGATGGCATGAATCTGCTGCAGGAACTGCATGCCCTGCAGCCCGGCAAAGCTAAGCGGCGTAAAAAAGGGCAGCCCTCAGGACCACAGTTAACCGCGCTCGGTCGGCAGTTGGCCCAACTGCCGATTGACCCGCGGCTGGCGCGCATGGTGCTGGCAGCGAATGAATTTGGCTGCATTCAGGAAGTGATGGTGATTACCGCGGCCTTAAGTATCCAGGATCCGCGTGAACGGCCACAAGAAGCCAGGCAAAAGGCGGATGAATTACACCAGCGCTTTCACGATAAGGATTCCGATTTTAATGGTTACCTGAACTTGTGGAATTATTTGCAGGAACGACAGCGAGAGCTGTCCAAGAGCCAGTTCCGTAAGCAACTGAAATCTGAATTTATCCACTTTTTGCGGGTTCGCGAATGGCAGGATGTTTACAGTCAGATCCGCCAGACCGTGCGTGGCCTAGGGTACAAAATAAATCAAGAACAAGCCAGTTTTGAAGCGGTGCATCGTGCTCTCTTAACCGGTTTACTGTCCCATCTTGGTAATAAGCAGGAAGGCCATGAGTTTTTAGGTGCGCGGAACCGTAAATTTTACGTCTTTCCAGGCTCTGGCCTGTTTAAGAAGCCACCCAAATGGCTCATGGCTGCGGAACTGGTGGAAACCAGTCGTTTATTTGCCCGGGTAAATGCGCGGATTGAGCCGGAGTGGATTGAACCTGCTGCCCGGCACCTGGTGAAACACAACTATTTTGAACCGCATTTTTCGAAAAAGTCAGGTTCAGTGGTCGCTGATGAGCAAGTCACCTTGTATGGTCTCATCATCGTGCCGCGGCGCCGGGTTCAATATGGTCCCGTAGACCCGGTAACGGCCCGGGAAATCTTTATTCGCGATGGCTTAGTTTCGGGCGCACTGAAACGGCAATTACCTTTTATTCGTCATAACCTGGCCTTAATTGAAGACATCCGTGAGCTGGAAGATAAATCCAGGCGCCGTGATATTCTGGTGGACGACGAAGCATTGTTTCACGCCTATGAAGCGCAAGTACCTGCCGGAATCTACAATGAACAGTTGCTTGCCGGTTGGTGGCATAAGGCAGCCAAACAGGATCCAAAACTACTGTATTTTGACCGCGGCGACTTGATGGCGCAGGACGCGGGGCACGTGACCGAGCTGGATTACCCCGATACCTGGCAACAAGGCGACGTTACCTTACCTTTGAGCTATCACTTTGAACCCAATGACCCTATTGATGGGGTCGCTGTGCATGTACCTTTAACCTTGGTGAATCAACTGCAACCGCAGGGGTTCGATTGGCAGGTACCGGCACTACGTGAGCAACTGGTGGTGCATTGGATAAAATCTCTACCTAAAAGCTGGCGGCGTCATTTTGTGCCGGCACCGAATTACGCGCAGGCGTTTTTGCAAAGCTGTGCTGAAGAAAAAGACCCCGAGGCGCTACTGAAGCGTCCTTTGCTTGAAGTTCTGACCGAGAAGTTACGGCGCATGAGTGGAGTCACGGTACCGGCAGATGCCTGGGATGCTGCACAGCTTCCGGATTATCTCAAGTTACGTTTTGTCATCGAAGATGAAAAAGGAAACTCCGTTGCTGACGGTCGTGATTTGCTGGCTTTGCAACAGCGCTTACAGGGTAAAGTTCAACATGCCTTACGGGAGGCCGTTGCGGAGCAACCTGCCGCGCGGGCAGTCACAGACTGGCAATTTGGAACTATGCCAGAGCTGCGCGAGCGCCAGCATCGGGGCTATTCTGTCAAAGCTTATCCGGCACTTGAAGTGAGCAAAGAGGGCGTTCGCGAAACTCTTTTTGACAAGCCGGAACAGGCACAGTATTCGCACCAGCTGGCCCTGCGTAAGCTGTTGCAGTTGCAGTTACCGTCGCCAGTCCGCTACCTGCAGCAGAGCCTGTCGAACAAGGCCAAGCTGGCCATGTATTACAATCCCTGGGGCAAGGTCGACGCGCTTATTGAAGACTGCATTGTTGCGGCTCTGGATGAATTTATTGTTGCTCAACCCATCCGTAATGAAACAGCGTTCCGCCAGGTAGTAGAGCTGGCCCGTGGCGAGCTGAATGAACGTGTGACAGCGATTGCACGCCAGGTGGAGCCTTGTTTGGTGCGCTCGCAGAAGATTCGTAAGCAATTGAAAGGGTCCGTGGCCCTTGACCAAATTCAGGCCCACGCAGACATTAAAGAGCAACTGGATGAACTGGTGTACCCAGGCTTTGTCAGCGCCGCCGGAGCACAACGATTGGCGGACATTGAGCGCTACTTGAAAGCCATTGAGCAACGGCTGGAGAAATTGCCAGTGGATCCGAATCGGGATCGTCTGCATTTGCTTACCTTGCAAAAGCTAACCGCAGCCTACAAAGAACTGAAAGCCAAGTGGCCTAAAGGACAGTCCTTGCCGGAGCCTTTGGTAGAATTACGTTGGATGCTGGAGGAGTTGCGGGTAAGTTTCTTTGCCCAGAAACTAGGAACCCGCTATCCGATATCGGAAAAGCGGGTTCAACAAGCACTTGCCGCGCTGAAAACTTAGGCTGCGTAAAGGTCTAAGTTTTCGCGTGCGTAAGCTTCAAACTCTGTGCAGCCACCGATGTGTTTTTCATCGATAAAGATCTGCGGCACGGTCAACACCGGTGCACCGACGGTTTTTTCCAGATCAGCTTTGCTGATACCTTCTTCGTGCATGTCGATGTAACGAAATTCAAAATCGTCACGATCTTCAACCAGTTTTTCTGCAATTTGCTTGGCACGGACACAGAAAGGGCAGCCAGGACGGCCAAAAATTACTGTAAACATGTTTACTCCCACATAGTTTAATCATTTAACTTGGCACTATTTTGCCTGAGAAGTGCGCTGATGGCCAATGATCGTGCTCTATCGGGGTAATCGATTGAAGCGATTAGTGATCGATATCTAAATCGGAGGTAGGGACACAGCAGCACGCCAGACAATCTCCCGGGCGCACAATGGCCAGAGGCTCGTTAATGTAGGCGATAGTACCTGTCTTGACCTGGGTACGGCAGGCACCGCAAAATCCGTCGCGACAGTGATAGCGGGTTTCGAGACCAGCGGCCTCCATCGCTTCCAGCAAAGAAGAGCCTTCCGATGGGTCAACGGTCAGCTCGTGCTGACCGTTGACGCGGACTTTGAAGGTGTTGCTCATAGCAGTTACAGCTCGAAATCCCCTAAATCAGATGCGCTCACGGAGCTATCGATTTGACCAACTAAGTACGAGGTGATTTCTGCTTCCTGCGGTGCAACCTGGACGTTGTCAGAGACAAGATATTTGTTCATCCAGGGCAACGGATTATTACGTTGCTTGAAAGGTGCGTCAAAACCAATGGCTTCCATGCGCATGTTCGCGATGTACTCCACATACTGGCAAAGGATTTCTTCGTTCAGACCTATCATTGAACCGTGCTGGAACAAATAATGCGCCCATTCTTTTTCCTGTTCGACGGCCTTCATAAAGATTGCCAGAGCTTCGTCCCGCAGTTCTTCAGCGATTTCCTTCATTTCAGGGTCATCTTTACCGTACTGCCACAAGTTCAGGATGTTCTGAGTAGAGACCAGATGCAGGTTCTCATCACGGGCGATCAGGCGGATGATTTTCGAATTACCTTCCATCAAATCACGTTCTGCGAAGGCAAAGGTGCAGGCAAAACTGACGTAAAAGCGAATCGCTTCCAGCGCGTTTACAGAGTTGATGCAAAGAAACAGCTTCTTTTTCAGCTCGCGCATGGTGACATTATGAACTTCGCCGTCAACTTCAATTTCACCTTCGCCATGGGTTTGCCACAGCTGCGTGTAGAAAATAAGGTCGTCGTAATATTTGGAGATATCGTTGGCACGCTTCTGGATCTCTTCGTTAATGACGATATCTTCAAACACCTGACTCGGATCGGTAAACAGGTTACGCAAGATGTGCGTGTACGAGCGAGAGTGGATCGTCTCAAAGAACGACCAGGTTTCAATCCAGGTTTCCAGCTCCGGGATGGAGACAATAGGGAGCAGGGCGATGTTGGGACTCCGGCCCTGAACAGAATCCAGCAAGGTCTGATATTTCAGATTTGAAATGAAAATGTGTTTTTCACTTTCGGTCAGGTTCTGAAAGTCGACCCGGTCGCGACTCACGTCAACTTCTTCCGGACGCCAGAAAAAGCTGATTTGTTTCTCGATGAGTTTTTCAAAAACACTATGTTTTTGCTGATCATAACGCGCTACGTTGACCGAATTTCCGAAGAACATCGGTTCCTGCAACGGATTAATCTGGTTCTTGTTAAACGTCGAATAACTCATTAATTTAGCGCCTTGTTATTAGATTTTACATGCACCGCCGGCACAGTCGTCATCTTCTTCTTCAATGACGTCTACCGTTGCTTGCTGATTTTCCTGCTCACGTTGCTTGGCATCAATTTTGTCGCGTAAATCGACCTGGTTGTCCGAGGCACCGTCACGGGTGTTGTGATAGTACAAGGTCTTCACACCGAGCTTGTATGCATAAAGTAAATCTTGCAGCAGCTGTTTCATGGAAACTTTGCCGCCTTCAAACTTGCTGGGGTCGTAGTTGGTGTTTGCCGAGATGGTTTGGTCGACAAACTTCTGCATGATCCCTACCAGTTCCAAATAGCCTTTGTTATTTGGAATGGTCCACAACAGTTCGTAAGCGTCTTTCAGGTTTTCATAATCAGGTACGACTTGCTTGGTCACACCATCTTTCGATGCTTTAATACTGATATGGCCACGCGGTGGTTCAATACCATTGGTCGCATTGGAAATCTGTGACGATGTTTCTGACGGCATTAAAGCTGACAGAGTCGAGTTACGCATACCGTATTGTTTGACGTCCGCGCGTAACTTATCCCAGTCCAACTGGAGGCCTTCTGAACACACCGCATCTAAATCTTTTTTGTAGGTGTCAATTGGCATGACGCCTTGAGAATAAGTGGTCTCGTTAAATTTAGGGCAAGCACCCATTTCTTTGGCGAGATTGACTGACGCTTTCATCAAATAGTACTGAATGGCTTCAAAAGTACGATGCACCAGGCCATTGGCAGAACCGTCTGAGTAGCGGACACCGTTTTTCGCCAGGTAGTAGGCGAAGTTGATGACGCCGATGCCCAGAGTACGTCGTCCCATGGTCGCGTTGCGTGCCGCAGGTACCGGGTACTCCTGATAATCCAATAAACTATCGAGCGCACGAACGGCTAAATCAGCCAATTCTTCAAGATCGTCAAGCGACTTGATGGCGCCGAGGTTGAAGGCGGACAGCGTGCACAGTGCGATTTCACCTTCCTCATCGTTAACATGAGCCAGCGGCTTGGTTGGCAAGGCAATTTCTAAACACAAGTTGCTCTGACGAATGGGGGCAACCTTAGGGTCGAACGGGCTGTGGGTGTTGCAGTGGTCCACGTTTTGCAGGTAAATACGGCCGGTACTGGCACGCTCCTGCATAAACAAACCAAACAACTCCAGTGCTTTGATACGTTTTTTACGAATCGAATCATCGTTTTCATATTGCACGTACAAGCGCTCGAACTCCGCCTGATCAGCAAAGAAAGCATCATACAGACCCGGGGTATCCGAGGGGCTGAACAGAGTGATGTAATCGTCTTTGACCAGTCGGGTATACATCAGGCGGTTAAACTGAACCCCGTAATCCAGATGGCGGACGCGGTTTTCTTCTACGCCACGGTTGTTTTTCAGAACCAGCAGACTTTCAACCTCAAGATGCCAAAGCGGGTAAAAGAGGGTGGCTGCGCCGCCTCGAACACCGCCTTGCGAGCAGCTTTTCACCGCTGTCTGGAAATATTTATAGAACGGGATGCAACCTGTATGGAAAGCCTCTCCACCACGAATCGGGCTGCCTAAGGCGCGGATGCGGCCGGCATTCACACCGATCCCAGCGCGCTGTGACACATACTTAACGATGGCACTCGCTGTGGCGTTAATGGAATCGAGGCTGTCACCGGCTTCAATCAACACACAGGAGCTGAACTGACGGGTGGGTGTGCGTACGCCTGACATGATCGGCGTCGGCAATGAAATCTTAAATAACGACGTCGCGTCGTAAAAACGCTTCACGTATTCCAGGCGCGTGTCTTTTGGGTAGTTCGCGAACAGACAAGCTGCCACCAGAACATACAAAAACTGCGCACTTTCAAAGATTTCACCGGTCACCCGGTTTTGCACTAGGTACTTGCCTTCAAGCTGCTTGATTGCTGCGTAGGAGAAATTGAGGTCACGTGAATGATCGATAAACGCATTCATTTGCTCGAAGTCTTCTTTACTGTAATCGCTTAGTAAATGCTCATCGTAATGGCCACTGTTCACCATCGATGTGACCTGGTCATACAGGTGGGGCGGCTCAAATTCACCGTAAGCAAGTTTGCGCAGATGGAATACCGCGAGGCGGGCAGCCAGGTACTGGTAGTCCGGAGCGTCTTCAGAAATCAAATCTGCAGCAGCTTTAATGATGGTTTCGTGAATGTCTTCGGTCTTGATGCCATCGTAGAATTGAATACGTGACTTGATTTCGACTTCAGAAACAGACACGTTATCAAGGCCTTCAGCAGCCCAACTGATCACGCGATGGATTTTATCCAAATCCAGCGGTTCCCGTTCACCACTACGCTTGGTAACAAAAAGCTTTTGATTCATGCGGCGCACCCACCAATTTTATCGTTATGTTTTTAGTTGCAAACCACAAGATATAGTGTCGAATAGGCATTCTGTGTGAAAATTACACAATATCTTGGGTTGGGATTGATAATCGTATGCTAGCACTTATCGCTAAGGGATCAAGCGTGATTTGATGAAATTTAAAGTGGTGATTTCAGTGCCTGAGCACTCTCATGCCTGAAAGTCTTGCGGTTCTAATGGTTTAGCGATTGCAAGCCAAAATAAATATTTTTAAATAACTTTTTGCTCTTTTAAATCTCTTCTTAATAGAGCAAAACTCTAAGGCTTGATTTTAGTGGTGTACACAACATCTAGCGCTGAAAGTACCGGCAACCACTAAATGTGGTAACGGTGGAGATGTTCGAGTAATTCCAAGGGTTGCTGTATTTCGTAATCAGCAGCCCAGTTCTCCGGATAGTCTTCCGCGCCAATATAGCCGTAGCGCGCCAGGACCGTTTGCATACCGGCCGCGCGTCCGGCTTCGATATCTCGCTGCGCATCGCCGACATACCAACAGTGCCTGGCGTCCAGCCCCAGTGCTGTTGACGCATGCAAAATGGGATCCGGGTGTGGCTTTGCCACCGCCAGGGTATCGCCGCTGACTCTTATATCAATGGCGGCCAGCTCCGGATAATAGGGAATCAGCTGCTCGGTCAGTGCTTTGGGTTTATTGGTGACAATGGCGACGGCTATTTTGCTGGCGTTAAGCTGCTGCAAGAGTTCATCAACGCCGGGGAAAAGCTTGGTTTGCACGGCGATGGCATTGGCATAGTGCATCAGAAAGGCTTTGCGTAATTCACTTTTACGAGCATGAAACTCAGCTCCGTAAGCATGCTCGAGCAGGCCACGCGAGCCGTGCGATGCCAGCGTCTTGGCAACTTCCAGTGCGACCGGCTCACGGCCTTCGTCCGCAAGCACCTGATTAAGGGCTGTTCCCATATCGGCGGCGGTATCGAGCAAGGTGCCGTCTAGATCAAAAAGTACTGCTTTAATCTTGTGTTTGGTCATGTTTCAACCATCTTTGCGCAAAGCAACGATGTAGTTAACGTCAACGTTACTGTTATCCAGGTAAAAGCCCCGCAAGGGTGAATAATGGATGCCGGTGATCGCTTTGGCTTGTGCACCTGCAGCATCAGTCATGCGCAGTAATTCTGCGGGCTGAATAAATTTCGCGTGTTCGTGCGTCCCTTTGGGAACCCAGCGCAGCACATATTCGGCAGCCACAATTCCCAGCAACCATGATTTCAGATTACGGTTGAGGGTTGAGAAAACCAAAGTTCCGCCGGGTTTTACCAGAGTCGCAGCTGCTTGCACAATACTTGCCGGGTCGGGCACGTGCTCAAGCATTTCTAAACAGGTAACGACATCGAAGCGTTGCGGATGCTGCCTGGCAAACTCTTCAGCAGCAATACAGTGATAGTCGATGCTAAGCTGACTCTCCAACGCATGCAGTTTTGCAACTTGCAGGGATTGCTCAGCCAGATCAATACCTGTTACCTGCGCTCCCTCACGAGCGAGAGCTTCGGTGACCAGGCCGCCCCCGCAACCAATGTCCAGAACCTGTTTGCCATAGACGCCATCAGCCTGACGTTGAATAAAGTCCACCCGCAGCGGATTAATCTGGTGCAACGGTTTAAATTCGCCTTCGGGATCCCACCAGCGCGACGCCAGGGCACCAAATTTCTCTATTTCTTTTGGATCGACATTATTTGATTGCTGCATAGTACTTCTGCTTATTGAAAAAACTCGGTACAGTGTACTGGAGCTCTCGAATTAAAAAAAGTCGAGGTGAAGCAACCGGCGCCGAAAAAGCGTCGGAAAAAAGGATGCGAGAGTGCAGCGCTAAGGGTACAATGCTGCTACTAAGACAACTATAAGAAAGATTGAGCGTTTAGGGATATAACTATGAGTGATCTCGCCAGAGAAGTCGTTCCAGTCAATATCGAAGACGAGCTGAAAAGTTCCTACCTCGATTATGCAATGAGCGTCATTGTTGGCCGTGCACTACCGGACGTGCGCGATGGGTTAAAACCGGTTCACCGCCGTGTCTTGTTTGCGATGAACGAATTGCGCAATGATTTCAACAAGCCTTATAAAAAGTCCGCCCGTATCGTCGGTGACGTAATTGGTAAGTATCACCCGCACGGTGATAGCGCTGTTTACGACACTATCGTACGTATGGCGCAACCCTTCTCATTACGCTACATGTTGGTAGACGGGCAGGGTAACTTTGGTTCTGTTGACGGTGACTCAGCGGCAGCCATGCGTTACACCGAAATTCGAATGGCAAAAATTGCCAGCGAATTACTTTCCGATCTCGACAAAGAAACCGTCGACTTCGTGCCGAACTACGATGGCACTGAGCAAATTCCAGATGTACTGCCAACGCGGGTGCCGAATCTGTTGGTGAATGGCTCCTCAGGTATTGCTGTTGGTATGGCAACCAACATACCACCGCATAACCTCGGTGAGGTCATTGATGGCTGCTTAGCCATGATTGAAAACCCTGACATCACCACCGACGAACTGATGGAGTTCATCCCGGGGCCTGACTTTCCTACCGCAGCATCAATTTCTGGTCGCGCGGGTATCGTTGAAGCCTACCGCACCGGTCGCGGTCGTATTCATTTGCGCGCGAAAGCGGAAATTGAAACCGACTCGAATGGCCGTGAAGCCATTATTGTTAATGAAATTCCCTACCAAGTGAATAAAGCCCGGCTGATTGAAAAGATCGCCGAGCTGGTCAAAGAAAAACGCCTGGAAGGCATCAGCGGTCTGCGCGATGAGTCTGATAAAGACGGTATGCGGATTGTGATTGAGCTGAAACGTGGCGAAGTCGGTGAAGTGGTATTGAACCATCTGTATGCCAACACCCAGATGCAAGTGGTGTTTGGTATTAACATGGTGGCTCTGGATAAGAACCAGCCACGCCTGTTTAACCTGCGTGACATGATTGATTGCTTTATCCTGCACCGTCGGGAAGTGGTCACCCGTCGCTCGGTCTACGAGCTGCGGAAGGCGCGTGAACGTGCGCATATCCTTGAAGGCCTGGCGATTGCACTGGCGAATATCGATGATGTTATCGAATTGATTCGTCGCTCCCAGACCGCCGCTGAAGCGAAGGCAGGGTTAGTCAGCCGCGCCTGGATCTTGGGTGATGTTGCGAACATGCTTGAACGCGCTGGTGTTGATGCCGCGCGGCCCGATCATCTTGCCCCGGAGTACGGGATTCGAGACGGTCAGTATCACCTGACTGAAGAGCAGGCGCAGGCCATTCTTGACTTACGTCTGCATAAGCTGACAGGTCTTGAGCATGAAAAGATTCTGGAAGAGTATAAGAACCTGCTCAGCCAAATCGAAGAACTGTTACTGATTTTGAACAACTCTGCGCGTCTGATGGAAGTTATCCGTGAAGAGCTGGAGAAGATCAAACTGGATTATGGTGACCCACGGCGCACGGAAATTACTGCCGCAGCGCACGACATCTCCATGGAAGATTTGATCAATGAAGAAGATGTTGTCGTGACCTTGTCACATCATGGTTATGTGAAGTATCAGCCATTAACCGAGTACGAAGCCCAACGCCGCGGTGGTAAAGGCAAAGCAGCAACGAAGATGAAAGACGAAGACTTCATCGAGCGGCTGTGGGTGGCCAATACTCACGATACGATTTTGTGTTTCTCAACCCGTGGTCGGATCTACTGGATGAAGGTCTATCAGTTGCCGTTAGCAAGTCGCGCCTCGCGAGGCCGACCTATTGTTAATCTGCTGCCACTGGAAGCTGACGAGCGGATCACCGCAATTTTGCCAACGCGTGATTATCCGGACGATAAATTCATTCTGATGGCGACCAAAAACGGCACGGTCAAGAAAACTCCAATGGTGGATTATTCACGCCCTCGTTCAGGCGGCATCATTGCCCTGAATCTGAATGACGGTGATGAGCTGATTGGCGTTGATATGACCTCGGCGGGTGACGAAGTGATGTTATTCTCTGATGCTGGCAAAGTGGTGCGCTTTAGCGAAGACCAGGTACGCTCTATGGGTCGTACCGCTACCGGTGTACGTGGTATCCGTCTGGAAGAAGGCCAACGCGTGGTGTCACTGATTGTGCCGCGTACCATTGAGGAAGAAGTCCCGACCATTCTGACGGTGACTGAAAATGGCTTTGGTAAACGTACCCCGATTACCGACTACCCGGCGAAGAGCCGTGCCACTAAAGGTGTTGTCTCCATTAAGGTAAGTGAACGTAATGGGGCTGTGGTCGGCGCGATGGAAGTGGTGGATGCCAATCAGATCATGCTGATCAGTAATAAAGGTACCCTGGTGCGGACGCGTGTGAGTGAAGTTTCAACCGTCGGTCGAAACACGCAAGGTGTGCGTTTAATCCGAACCGGTGCCGACGAGAAAGTCGTTGGTATGCAGCGTATCGACGAACTCGACGAAGACGAACTTGACGACATCGAGTTAGACGTCGAAGACACTGCTGAAAACGCAGGTGAAGATGCGACGCAGACACCAGCGGACGATAGTAACGAGGAGTAATTAAGCACAATGACGGCCCCGTATAATTTTTCTGCTGGACCTGCGATGTTACCGCGTGCGGTATTGGAACGTGCGCAAGAAGAGCTTAGGAGTTGGCGGGGCAGTGGTATCTCGGTGATGGAAATCAGTCACCGGGATCCAGCTTTTGTGCAAATGGCACTCAAAGCTGAGCAGGACTTACGTGATTTAATGACGATTCCTGATCATTACCAGGTGCTGTTTATGCATGGCGGTGGTCGCGGTCAGTTTAGCGCTGTTCCCCAGAATATTGCCGGGGCGAATGATACTGTCGATTACCTCAATAGTGGCGTCTGGTCAGAGTTTGCTATTCGCGAAGCGCAGAAGTTTGTCAGCAAGGTTAATGTTGTGGGCGCCGCCGTGGATACCGAACAAGGTCGCGCCATTGCTGCTGCAGAAGACTGGCAGCTGAGTGCGGACGCGGCTTACTTCCACTACTGTCCAAACGAAACCGTGGATGGTGTCGCGCTGCATGAGATTCCAGCGCAGGTCACAGCGCCAGTTGTGGCCGATATGTCCTCCAACATCCTCTCAGAGCCTCTTACTGTTGAGCGTTACGCCTTGATTTATGCTGGTGCTCAGAAAAATATCGGACCCTCAGGTTTTGCTATCGCCATCGTCCGGGACGATCTGCTTGGTCGCGCGCAAGGGACAACCTCGACCATTATGGACTACACAGTTCAGGCCAAAGACAAATCTATGTACAACACGCCAAATACCTGGGCTTGGTACCTTTCCGGGTTGGTATTTGAGTGGTTAAAAGAACAGGGCGGCGTAGCAGTCATGGGCCAGGTTAACGCCCGTAAAGCGCAATTACTCTATAACTATATTGACAGTTCAGACTTCTACAGCAACCCGGTTCATCCTGACTATCGGTCAAAAATGAACGTACCCTTTTTACTCGCCGATCCGCAGCGTGATGACGACTTTCTTAAAGCGGCAGAGCAACAGGGCTTATTGGGATTAAAAGGTCACCGCTTTGTCGGGGGCATGCGAGCAAGTATCTATAACGCTATGCCAATAGAGGGCGTGATCGCACTGGTCGATTTCATGCGTGAATTTGAGCAAAAACACACCTAAGAAAAGAAAAACTATTATGTTTGATGCAAAGCAGTTAGCAAATGAGGGCGTACGTAACTTACAGCCCTACCAGGCAGGTAAACCCATCGAAGAGCTCGAACGTGAGCTAGGTATTAAAGACATCGTGAAACTTGCCTCAAATGAGAACCCGCTGGGTTTAAGTTCTAAGGTTCGCGCCGCGTTACAGGACACCCTGAGCGGGCTGGCACGTTACCCAGACGCCAACGGCTTTTACCTGAAGTCAAAGCTGGCGAAGAAGTTTGGTTTGCAAACCTCGCAAATCACTCTTGGCAACGGCTCCAATGATGTGTTGGAACTGGTCGCGAGAACTTTTGTTAGCGCCGAACATGAAGTTATTTTTTCACAGCATGCGTTCGTGGTTTATCCATTAGTGACACAAGCCATAGGTGCCAAGGGCATTGCGGTGCCAGCGCAGGATTATGGTCACGACTTAGACGCCATGCTGGCCGCGATTACTCCAAAAACGCGGATGATCTTTGTGGCAAATCCGAATAATCCCACGGGAACATTTCTGAGCACCGAAGCCTTACAAGACTTTATTGCCAAGGTGCCAGAGAACGTGCTGGTCATCCTGGATGAAGCCTACTCTGAGTATGTGGCTGAAGCAGACCGCGCACCATCGTTCGCCTGGGTGGACAGCTATCCTAATCTGGTGGTGACACGGACGTTCTCGAAAGCTTACGGCCTGGCCGGGCTGCGTGCCGGCTATGCAGTGTCGCACCCTGAAGTTGCCGATTTGATGAACCGCGCGCGACAGCCATTTAATATGAACAGTTTAAGTCTGCGTGCCGCGGAAGTGGCGCTGGATGACGAGGACTATCTGCAGCAGTCGGTCGCTGTGAACGCGGCTGGCATGGAGCAATTAGTGGCCTTCTGTGAATCTGCCAACCTGCCTTATATTCCATCGCAGGGGAATTTCCTGACCATTGAAGTAGGCGATGGAGCAGCGGACATCTATGACAAGCTGTTGCACGAAGGGGTGATTGTGCGCCCTGTGGCCGGTTACGGACTGCCGCGGCACTTGCGGGTCAGCATCGGTATGCCGGAAGAAAATGAAGCCTTTATCACTGCCATGCGCAAGCTGCTGGACTAACTCAGTCGTGATCAGGAAGCTAACTTTGCAAGGCCTGCAAAGCTGTCAGGGCACGGTGGACTTACCGGGCTCCAAAAGTATCGCTAATCGCGCCTTGTTGATGGCCGCGTTGGGCGACGGTACGACTGAGCTTAACCACCTGCTGCGTAGTGACGATACGGCACGTATGTTAGAGGCTTTGGCAGCCCTTGGGGTCGGTATTGAGGAGCTAAGTGCCACCTGTGTCAGAGTACGGGGCTGTGGTGGCCGCTGGCCAAAGCAACCGGAGCAACTTTACCTTGGCAATGCCGGTACCGCGATGCGGCCGTTGACGGCGGTGCTGGCAGCGACAAGTACCGCTCCTGTTCTGCTTACCGGTGATGCGCGCATGCAAGAACGGCCGATCGGCGATCTGGTGGACGCCTTACGTGAAGGCGGTGCAACTGTTCGCTATCAGCAGCAGCCGGGTTATCCGCCGCTGGTCCTCGAGCAAGCGTTGCGTGGCGGCGAAATTCATGTCGATGGCAGTGCCTCCAGTCAATACATCTCGGCTTTACTCATGGCGTTGCCGCTACTGCCCAATGACAGCCACCTGATATTAACCGGAACTGTAGTCTCCTGGCCCTATATCGAGCTGACTTTGGCCATGTTGCGCGATTTTGGTATCACCGTCGAGCAACATGGAAAGCAAGGGTTCAGCATCGCCGGGCGGCAACGGTACCAGTCTCCGGCAGCCTATTGGATTGAAGGCGATGCCAGTGCGGCCAGCTACTGGTTGGGCGCAGGCGTCCTTGGTGGTGGCCCGTTACGTATCGAAGGTATTGGCCGCAAGAGTATTCAGGGCGATATCGCTTTTATCGATTACCTGCAACAAATGGGCGGCAGAATTACCGTTCACGACGAATATGTTGAGGTGAATGGTGGCCAGCTCAGGGGCATTGATGCCGATTTAAATGCAATTCCTGATGCAGCCATGACGTTCGCCACCCTCGCATTGTTTGCCAAAGGGCGTACTGCCATCCGTAACGTCGCAAATTGGCGCATTAAAGAAACCGATCGGCTGCACGCCATGGCCACAGAGTTACGCAAAGCCGGTGCTCAAATCGAGGAGGGGGCTGATTACCTCATCATCGATCCGCCAGCGCAGATTCAACATGCACAGATTAAGACCTATGATGATCACCGTATGGCGATGTGTTTCTCACTGCTGGGTTTTAGTGCCGCAGGTGTGACCATTGAAGACCCTGATTGTTGTGCGAAAACCTACCCGGATT
Source organism: Pseudidiomarina terrestris (assembly GCF_030466405.1). GTDB lineage: Bacteria > Pseudomonadota > Gammaproteobacteria > Enterobacterales > Alteromonadaceae > Pseudidiomarina > Pseudidiomarina terrestris. Next base: position 200,505 of record NZ_JAGGJF010000005.1, read on the forward strand.
ACTTCAGTGAATTAGCACGCGTCACTTAAACACCCCTAATAAAGGTGCAATTTTCTGCAAGATCCGTATAATTGCCGCGCTTTTAGTTGGTAGAGGATGTTATGACCGAGTCAATCCCCGTGATTACGATAGATGGCCCAGGTGGGGCTGGTAAAGGAACGGTAAGCCGCATTTTAGCGGAACAGCTGAACTGGCACCTGCTCGACAGCGGCGCGATTTATCGTGTCTTAGCATTGGCGGCATTACATCATGATTTTGCCGCTGATGATGAAGAGAGTCTGGTCGCGTTGGCCAGTAATCTCGACGTTAAATTTGAAGTGGAAAACGAAAAATCACTGACCCATATTATTCTCGAGGGCGAGGATGTGACGATGTCCATCCGCACCGAGTCGGTTGGCAATATGGCCTCCAAAATTGCTGCCTTGCCGCGCGTACGCGAAGCGCTCCTGCGTCGGCAGCGGGCATTTCTGGAGTTGCCGGGCCTCATCGCCGACGGCCGCGATATGGGCACAGTTGTCTTTCCCAATGCCTCAGCCAAGGTGTTTTTGACCGCAAGCGCGGAAGAACGGGCGGAGCGGCGTTACAAACAATTGCTCGAGAAGGGTTTTACTGCTAAAATCGACCAATTAATCGCCGAAATCAAAGAACGTGACGAACGCGATATGAATCGCTCGGTTGCCCCCTTGAAGGCTGCTGAGGGTTCCTTGTATGTAGATTCAACCGACTTAAGTATTGATGAAGTGGTGGATCAAATCTTAAAGTTTGCCCATGGCAAGCTTACGAATACTGAGAAGGTAACCTCGTAAACGTTACCAGCTTAGGGGTCTGCAGTAAGGAAGCGAGCAGATTGATTTAAACAACCCCATCTCACCGGATTGTTTGATGGATGTACTTAACTGAAGTAAGCCAACTCATATGTCAGAAAATTTTGCACAGCTGTTTGAAGAAAGCCTAAAAGAGGTCGAAACTCGCCCAGGTTCTATCGTAAAAGGTACTGTCGTTGCTATTAACCGCGACGTTGTCCTGGTTGACGCAGGCCTGAAATCTGAAAGTGCTATTCCAGTCGATCAATTCCGCAATGCGGAAGGCGAAATTGAAATCAACGTCGGTGACGAAGTTGATGTAGCTCTTGACGCAGTAGAAGACGGCTTCGGCGAGACAATCTTGTCACGCGAGAAAGCTAAGCGTCATGAAGCTTGGTTACAACTGGAAAAAGCCTACGAAGACCAAGAGACTGTTACCGGTATTATCAGCGGTAAAGTTAAAGGTGGTTTCACAGTTGACCTTGGTGGCGTACGTGCGTTCTTACCAGGTTCTTTGGTAGACGTTCGTCCAGTTCGCGAAACTGCACACTTAGAAAATAAAGATCTTGAATTTAAAGTTATCAAGCTGGACCAGAAGCGCAACAACGTTGTGGTTTCACGTCGTGCTGTTATCGAAACTGAAAACAGTGCTGAGCGCGATGCTCTGCTTGAAAACTTGCAAGAAGGCCAGGAAGTCCAGGGTATCGTTAAGAACCTTACAGACTACGGCGCGTTCGTTGATTTAGGCGGCGTTGACGGTCTATTGCACATCACTGACATGGCTTGGAAGCGCGTTAAGCACCCAAGTGAAGTCGTGAACGTTGGTGACGAAATCACCGTGAAAGTATTGAAGTTTGACCGTGAGCGCACGCGCGTATCGCTTGGCCTGAAACAGCTGGGCGAAGATCCATGGTCAGATATCGCAGCACGTTACCCAGAAGGGCATCGCCTGGAAGGCCGTGTTACCAACCTGACTGACTACGGTTGCTTCGTTGAAATCGAAGAAGGCGTTGAAGGTTTGGTACACGTTTCTGAAATGGATTGGACCAACAAAAACGTTCACCCTTCTAAGGTTGTTAACCTGGATGACGTTGTTGAAGTTATGGTGCTTGAAATTGACGAAGAACGTCGTCGTATTTCTCTTGGCCTTAAACAGTGTAAGCCTAACCCTTGGGAAGAGTTCGCGAAGAACTTCAACAAAGGTGAAAAAGTCAGCGGTAAGATCAAGTCAATCACTGACTTCGGTATCTTTATCGGTCTTGACGGCGGCATTGACGGCCTGGTTCACTTGTCAGATATCAGCTGGAATGCTCCAGGTGAAGAAGCTGTCCGTGAATTCAAGAAAGGCGAAGAAGTCACTGCAGTGGTCTTACAGGTCGACGCAGAGCGTGAGCGTATTTCTCTAGGTATCAAGCAACTAGAAGAAGATCCGTTCAACAATTATCTGGCGGCGAACAAAAAAGGTGCTATCGTTACTGGTAAGGTCATCGAAGTTGATGCCAAGGGCGCCAAAGTTGAACTGGCTGACAGCGTAGAAGGTTACATCCGTGTAGCTGACATCTCACGTGACCGCATTGAAGATGCGACCACTGAGCTGAAAGTTGGTGATGACGTTGAAGCACGCTTTATGGGTGTGGATCGTAAGAACCGTACGTTGAGCCTGTCGATTCGTGCGAAAGACGAAGTTGAAGAGAAAGAAGCTCTTGATACAGTGAACAGCAGCAAGCAAGACGATGCTGACTTCACCAATGCAATGGCTGAAGCCTTCAAAGCGGCTAAGAGCGACGACTAAGAACAGCTAAGCGTGCTCGGTAGCGACGCAACAAAGAGGAGCTTAAGATGACAAAATCGGAGCTGATTCACCAGTTAGCGACATTGTATCCCGAGCTATCTCCGCGTCAGGTCGAAGATGCGGTGAAAGAGCTTATCGAACAAATGGCCCAGCAGCTTGCTGCTGGCGATCGAATCGAGATTCGTGGTTTCGGTAGCTTTTCACTGCATTATCGGGCACCACGCGTAGGGCGTAACCCAAAAACAGGTGAAAAGGTTGAGCTGGAGGGCAAACATGTTCCCCATTTCAAACCTGGTAAAGAACTACGTGAACGCGTAGATAACATCAGTTAAAGGGGCGCTATTTTCGCGTCGAGTTCAGCAAAACGGCATGCTATAGTAAGGCATGCCGTTTTTTTATGACTGCTAGGACCCAGCAATGCTGCGATTTATCTTTATTGGCTTACCGCTTTTAGTGTTGTTTCTTTTGGCCGTCGCTTTTGGCGCGCTCAATAAGCAATCCATTCCTTTTGACTTTCTGGTAGGCGAAGTAACCTTGCCGGTATCTGTGCTGACCGGCCTCTTTATTTTGCTTGGCTTTTTACTTGGCATCCTCAGTATGCTCGGCCGCCAGTTCGTATTAAGAAACGAAAACAGGAAACTCCGTAAACAACTCACCGCACGGGATGCCGCCGATGCTTGAGCTGCTGTTCCTGTTGTTGCCAGTTGCCGCAGCCTACGGCTGGTTCATGGGCCGCAATAGTGTCCGCAATGAAGAACGCCGCGAGCAGGAAGAGTTTTCAAAGCAGTACGTGACAGGTCTGAACCTGTTGCTCTCCGATCAACCGGACAAAGCGGTTGATCTATTTATTCAATTACTTGATGTCGATTCCGATACCCTGGAAACCCACTGGACATTAGGTAAATTATTTCGCCGCCGTGGCGAAATAGATCGTGCCATTAAAATTCATCAAAATCTTACCTCACGGCCAGCCATCAGCGAACAACAGCGCCGTCATGCGATGTTCGAGCTGGGGTTGGATTACTTGTCTGCAGGTATCTTCGATCGCGCCGAAGAGATGTTATTGGCACTGCAAACCGATAAAGAATTTGCTGAGCCTTGTCAGCGTTATTTGCTGGAGCTTTATGAGGCGACCCATGAGTGGGATAAGGCCATAAAAATTGCGTTAAAGCTTGCCCGTCATGATGCGAATGCTCAGCCTGTAGTGGCGCAACTGTACTGCGAACTGGCGAATTTACAAAACGACCCGGCCACCGTTGAGAAATATTACCTAAAAGCCCGCAAACATGATCCAGATAACGTCCGTGCGGCACTTTCTTTAGGTCGTATGTGGTTTGAACAAGGCGAAGTGAATCGCGCCCAACGGATACTAACGACGATTCTTGACGCCGACCCGGCCTTTATCTCGGAAGCCTTACCTATTTTAAAAGCCTGTTACACCAGTCAGCAGGATGAAGCGGGCTTCATCCATTACCTGCACAAGTGTGTAAGCGAAGCCAATTCCACCGCCGCAGCCATACTGCTATCAGAAGCCATAGCCAAAGCTGGCACCATGGAAGAAGCCGAAAAGTTTATGCAGTCAGCTTTATTGCGAAATCCCACCATGAAGGGGTTCCACCAGCTGATGGACTTTCATATTCGCGCGGCCGATGTGGGCAAAGCGCGAGACAGTTTGATGATGTTGCAGAAACTGGTGCAACAACAAATGCAGCAGCGGCCTAAGTACCGCTGCCGTCACTGCGGATTCTCGGGAAGTACCTTATATTGGCATTGCCCCTCATGCCGCGTGTGGGGCGAAATAAAACCTATTACCGGACTAGATGGAGATTAAATGAAGCCACAATCGACCGTTTTTGTTGCGCTGGATTACGCAAATGCTGAGCAAGCATGGCCACTTATCGATCAACTTGACCCATCGCAATGTGGTTTAAAAGTAGGTAAGGAGCTATTTACCTCGGCCGGTCCAGAGTTCGTGCGAGAGTTGGTACGTCGCGATTTTAAAGTCTTTCTTGATTTGAAATTTCATGATATCCCCAATACCGTAGCGAAAGCGGTAACTGCTGCGGCGGAACTGGGGGTGTGGATGGTCAATGTTCACGCTTCAGGCGGTCGGCGTATGCTTGAAGCTGCCCGGGCCGCACTAAACGACTATCAACAGCCACCGTTGCTTATTGCAGTTACCGTATTGACCAGCATGGATGCAAGTGATCTGGCCGAGGTCGGTATTCAACGTTCGCTCACCGAGCACGTGCAACACTTAGCAAAACTGAGCCAGCAGGCTGGTCTTGATGGTGTGGTCTGTTCGGCCCAGGAAGCGGCTATGATTCAGGACACCTGTGGTAAGGATTTCGTGCTGGTGACGCCGGGTATTCGTCCGCAAGGGGCAGAGCAAGGCGATCAACGGCGGGTGATGACGCCAGAACAAGCCGCAAAACAGGGTATTCAGGTCCTGGTTATTGGACGACCGATTACGCAGGCAGAAGATCCTGCAGCAGCATTGGCGGCAATACAAGCATCGCTTACAGCTTGATCCGCTGTTTTTAGTTTGCCCCGGAAGTCACAACAACTAAGCTCTTAGGACTGCATTTGCAGTGTTAACTAAGGAGCTTATTATGTTACGGAAAACAGCCTTGTCCGCAGTGCTGATGGGTGCAACTTTATTGCCCTGTGCTTATGCAATGCCTTCAGTACAACCGACCCAACAAGCCGCTGCACAAGAAGTGGTGATGAAAGTCAACGTGAATACTGCCTCTGCGGCGGAACTCAGCATGGCACTTACCGGTGTAGGTACCAAGCGCGCAGAGGCTATTATTGAGCTGCGGGAAAAGCTCGGCGGTTTTACCGAGCTGAATCAGTTGATGCAAATCAAAGGGGTGGGCCCGCGTTTGCTGGAACTTAATAAAGATCGCATTGAGTTCTAGGCGCTAGCGTTACTCTCCGGACGGCTGGGCAAGTTTAGCCAGATGGCGATTGTGGAGCCACCAGGCAAGGATGCCACTAAGGATCCCGGCGCCGTGCAGTTGCCACAACTGCTGATCTTGCCCAGTTACCAGTGGACTCTGCCACCAGCCTAAAAATTCTGCCAGCCACTTTAACCCCAGCAGGGCGCCGGCAGTGTAAAGCAAATACTTTTGCGATGGTGTTTTGCAGCCTCTTAGCTCCAGCAAAATCCCCATAATGAGTAAGCCATGATTCACCGCCGATAAGCCCACGAAACGATTCTGATAACCCGCCAGCCACAAAATGACAGAACTCCCTGCCGTAAGTAGCAAAAGCGCATTCAAATAGGTGCGTACCGTGAAATGTCGTGCCAGGAATACGGTCAGGGCAGTAAAGGCCAGAACATTGCCCACCCAATGCAATGTAGTTAAATGCAGGAAGTGTGCGGTGACCAAACGCCAGGGCTGTTGCCAAACCTGCGCGTAGGAATAGTCAAAGTCCTCGAGCAGCTGATGTGCCTCGAACTGATAGTAATAGGCCCAGATACTTATCAGGCTAAGCAGCACACCACAGATGATGACTTGTAATTTGTTCGACATAGGTTGAGATTTCGCTTCACGCATTGTGATCGTTGTTCGAGAGCTTTATGATAGGTATAACTTAAGCGCCTGTAAATATAGCAAAAGCCAACTCGCCAAATCGTGCCGTAGCGAAGGATAATTCCATGAAACTTAATTCTCTAGCAGTGCTGCTGCTGACCAGTCTGGCCCTAAGTGCCTGTGCACCACAAGCCGGTGATGAACATCAGCGCGATAAACGTGAGCCTGAGGCTGCGACTGGCGTTATCGATAAAGCGGCGGTCTATTCGAACGAATACATGGTGGCTGCTGCTACTCCAGAGGCCGCAGCGGCAGGGCGCAAAGTTTTAGCGGAAGGAGGCTCGGCGATTGATGCGGCGGTGGCTGTACAGGCGATGTTAACGCTGACAGAGCCACAGTCTTCGGGGATCGGAGGTGGCGCCTTTATTCTCTATTGGGACGCTGCGGAACAACACTTGTATACCATTGATGCGCGTGAAAAAGCCCCCGCAAGCGCTACCGGAAATCTATTTCTTGATGCTGACGGGCAGGCGCCGGAAAATTTCTGGGATGCCGTGGTTGGCGGACGTTCAGTCGGCACACCCGGGGTGCTCAAAGGTCTTGAACTTGCGCATCAACGTTGGGGCAACAGGCCCTGGCAAACCTTGTTCAGTGACACCATCACTGCAGCAGAATCAGGCTTTACGGTTTCGGCACGATTGCAGCGACTATTGGAAATGGATCTCAATCCAGGATTACGGCAATTAGCTCCGGCAAGTGATTACTTTTACCCTGATGGTCAGGCGCTGCAGGCAGGGACTACAAAAACCAATCCTGAACTCGCCTGGGCGTTGAAACTGGTGGCTGAACAGGGCACTGATGCGTTTTATCGTGGTCCTATCGCCGAAAAAATTGTTGCGGCGGTACAAAACAGCGAACTGGCCCCTGGTCTGTTAACCCTGACTGATTTGGCGAATTATGAAGCCGTTGTACGCGACCCTGTCTGTCACATCTATCGCATTTATAAGGTATGTGGGATGGGGCCACCAAGCTCCGGTGGGTTGACGGTACTGCAAATACTGGGGATTTTGGAAAACTTCCCGGTCTCACAGTGGGATCCCACCGGTGTAAAAGCGGCGCATCATTTTACCCAAGCATCGCGTCTCGCTTTTGCCGATCGGAATCGCTATATTGCAGACACTGACTTTGTCGAAGTTCCTGTCACGGAAATGCTGAAGAAAAGCTATCTGGCCTCACGCGCGCGCTACATTGGCAACCGCGACTTGCTGCAGGCTGAGCCAGGTGTTTTTGAGACGAAAAATCTGGTCGATGATCGGTCTCCGGAGTTTCCTAATACCAGTCACATCTCTATTGTAGATGCCGAGGGCAATGCGGTATCCATGACCACCAGTATCGAAATGGGATTTGGCTCATCAGTGATGGCCAGCGGTTTTCTGTTAAATAACCAGCTCACTGACTTTTCCTTACGTCCTGAAGTGGATGGCAAGTTGATTGCCAACCGCGTGCAGGGCGGCAAACGCCCGCGTAGTTCCATGGCGCCCACCATGGTGTTCGACGTCAAAGGTCAGGAGCTGATGCACGTGGTCGGTTCGCCAGGTGGTGCTCGAATCATTAACTATGTGGCGCAGACCTTACTGGGAGTGCTCGACTGGGACATGAACATGCAGCAAGCGATAGACCAGCCACATGTAACGAATTTGAATAATTACACTGCGTTAGAAGAGGGCACCGAGATGGCGGATTTGGCAAGAGCCCTTAAAGCCATGGGGCATGATGTACGCGTCACCGGCTTAAACAGTGGTTTGCATGGCATCACTGTTTTGCCTGATGGGCAACTCATCGGTGGCGCCGATCCAAGACGCGAGGGCGTGGCCCTCGGCGAACTTGAATAAGGTAATAGGCTAGCCGCAAGGCGCTTACTTTAGCGGTCCTCTTTTACCGCAGGAATATAATCCGCATAACCTTCTTCCGCCATATCTTCGAGCGGAATGAAGCGCATCGCAGCGGAGTTCATGCAGTACCTGAGTCCTGTGGGCTCAGGTCCATCTTCAAACACATGGCCTAAGTGCGAATCGGCGTGTTTGCTTTTTACCTCAGTGCGGGTCATGAACCAGGAGCGGTCGGTTTTGGTGACGACATACTTGTCGTCGATGGGCTGCGTAAAACTGGGCCAGCCGGTGCCCGATTCAAACTTATCAGCAGAAGAGAATAGCGGCTCACCACTGACAATATCGACATAAATGCCCGCTCGTTCTTCATCCCAGTACTCATTGTTAAAGGCACGTTCAGTTTTGCCTTTTTGCGTCACTGAGTATTGCAGCGAGGTCAGGCGTTCTTTTAGCGCTTCATCGGATGGTTTTTCATAGTCGCTAAAATCAAGCTGCTGTTGTTCTTCTGCTGCAGAGTTGCTGGTTTGCTGATCCGATGTTTTTTTATCGGCATGAGTGTCCATAGTGATGTCATCCTCAAATTTGCGATAATCAACGTCGTAGTTATCACCCCAAACCTTTTCAGTGAACTGGAAACGGCCGGAGTTACGCGTGTAAACCCAGTAACGCACCGAGTTTTTCCGATAGTAATCCTGATGATAGTCTTCAGCTTTATAAAAGGTCGTAAAAGGCTCAATCGGAACCACAACCGGTTCTTCATAAAGATCCATCTGCCTGAGTTCTTTGCGTTCGTGCTCGGCAACACGTCGTTGATGTTCGTTGTGATAAAAAATAGCGGGCCGATACTGCTGGCCACGGTCAACGAATTGCCCGTCAAGGTCGGTCGGGTCCATCATTCGCCAGAACGCCTGCAACAAGCCGGTGTAACTGACGACCGCCGGATCATAGTAGACCTGCACCGCTTCGGTGTGGTCGGTGCGCCCGCGCGAGACTTCTTCATAAGTTGGGTTTTCTTTGCTACCGCCGGCGTAACCGGAGATGGCACGATCAACACCTGGTACATCTTCAAAAGCCTTTTCAACGCACCAAAAACAGCCACCGGCGAAGGTCGCGACACGCAGCTCATCAGAGCTCGCGTGCGCCACAGCTGTTATCGCCATTAGCCCTGCGAATAGGGCAGCTACTGCATAATTCATAGGTTTCCTTTTAGTTGTTGCTGGAAATCACGGATCCGCGCAGCGTTTTTACCCACGTCACTGCGACCGACACGTGATTTACTACGTACATCAACCCGTGTTTGTTCACCTTCGCGTTGGAGGCGAATGACAACATCGTCTTTAAAGCCGAACCAGAAGGTTGATGCGGTCGCTTCGATGCGTCCTTCCGCCAGATCACTGGCGACCAGCTGCCAGCCTTTGGCATTAACGACCCGAAGCGCAGCTTCAAACACCTGGTTGAGGTCTTGCTCGAAGTACTGCGGGGTCAGATCCGAGTACGCTTTGCGTTGTTGTGCTGCAGTTTCTTCGCCTGGATAAGGCAGAGGATTAGGTGCATCAGCCCGTAATGGCGCAATCGCAACGAATTCAGGAGGGTTCTCTAAATCTGTTGTGATGTCATGGATCGGCGGCACGCTGCGCGCTGTTTCCAACTGCTGATAGGGAATATAGAAGCTAATCATGCCAACAATGGCTGCGGCCGTCAGCACCGCAAGCCGGACCCCACGTGGACGCTTCCAGATCAAATAAACAATGATCAACACCACCGAGGCTACGCCGATATAGGCTGCCCAACGCAATAAGGTAAAAGCGATACCTAAATCTAAAATTTGCCAGCGGTACAAAGGACCGGAAAGCAGCAAAATAAAGGCCGATAAAAAGCCCAGGCAAATAAGTAGTGAACCGATTTTCTTTGACATGACAAGCTCCGTTGCGAATTATAGATTTTATACGTCATTCACTATACTCTAGATCAGCCTATGCGAAACACATAACTATCGGTACATCATTCAGTTGCGGAATCAGGCTTTGCTAAAGAAAACACTCTATTTCATGCTGTTTATTGCTCTTTTGCAGCTCGTGCTGGTGTCCCGGGTACAGGCACAGCAAACGTCTGCTGAGCCACAGACAGTGTTCTTTTATGCCTGGGGTGGTTCCGAATCCGTCAACGACTATTTGCGCTGGGCGCAGACTCAGCTAAAAACCCGTCATGGTATTGAGTTACAGCATGTAAAGGTGGCAGATATTGCCGAAGCTGTGACCATTTTGCTCGCTGAAGGCGAGCAGCAGACCAGCAATATAGACCTGTTATGGATCAATGGCGAAAATTTTAAAGTTTTAAAAGATGCCGGGAAGTTATTGCCGGACTTGCCTGAACGTGTGCCCAACAGCGCACTTTTACGCGATGACCTGAACTGGCAGACAGACTTTGGGGTCGCTGTAGACGGTCAGGAGCTGCCCTGGGGCATTGCCCAGTTCCAACTGATTTTCAGAGCGCCACTCCTGGCTGACCATAGCCTGACTAACCGCGTGGCTGTCGAAGACCTGTTAGCACTTGCCAAACGTCATCCCGGCCGTTTGTCCTATCCCAAACCACCGGCTTTTCATGGCACCACCTGGCTTAAAGCGCTTGCGCATGAGTTGGTCCATGCGCCTGAACTGCTGCAACAACCGCCACACAAGGTGAACACTGCACAGGTGTTACAGCCGTTATGGGACTACTTAGATCAGCTGCATCCTTACCTTTGGCGTCAGGGGCGGGAGTTCCCGGGTTCAGCGGAACAGCAACGGCAACTCTTTAACCATGGCACGCTCGATAATGCAGTGACCTTTAATCCAAATGAAATTCCGGCCTTACAACAGCAATTACGGCTTACCCCAGCGGCAACTGCGGTAAGCCTTGGCTCCTCAGCATTAACCAACTTTCATTACCTGGCGATTCCACGCGCCAGTGATAATAGCGCGGCCGCGCTCACCGTCATCAACTTTATGTTGAGCGAAGCAGCTCAGCAGCGTAAAGCTGAACTTAATGGCTGGGGCGACCCTATGGTCATCCGGGCGCCGACATCAGCTAAACCAAGCTTACATGCACCTCTGTTTCCGAGTCATCCTGAGCCTCATGTCGAGTGGACCGCGGTGCTCGAGCAGGAATGGCTGCGCAGGTATCAGCGATGATAAAACGAATCTCCTGGAACATCGTACTGGTAGCCTTGCTCGCCTTGTTGGCTTTGCCGTGGTGGTTCGTACTCCAGGGCTTGTCACTGCAGTTGCCAACCCCGGGGGCAGAACTTTGGAATTATCCGGGCATCGGCACAGCACTGGCAAACAGCCTTCTTGTCGGGTTGCTGAGCACGCTTCTTGCAGCCGCGTGTGCAAGTCTGATCATCGCCTGCGAAGCGGTCAGCGGGCGGCCTGGCAAAAATGATGTGGGCACTATTTTTACTGCTCCCCATTTGGCTTTTGCGATTGCTTTTTTGTGGTTATTCACGCCGTTTGGCTGGTTTGACCGTTTGTTTCCTTTTGCCGCAGGGCTGGTGGAACAGCAGTCTTTAGTTACGCTGGTGATTATTCTGGTACTCAAAGAAACGCCGTTTCTGGTGGTACTGGGGCGGCAACAGCTCATGCAATTACCCTATCAGCAATGGCTGCTGCAGGGACAAGCGCTTGGCACCGACCGGACACGCAGCTGGTGGCTGGTGGTGTTCCCGGCATGGCTGCGGGCCATGCGATTAATCCTGTTTGCGGTCGCCATTTACAGTGTTGCTGTGGTCGATCTTGCGCAAATCGCCGGGCCACTCAACCCGCCGTTATTAGCACCGTTACTCGTTGGTTGGCAATTGCAGTTCGACCCGCTTAGCCAGCTGCTTGCCCAGCAAGCAACCTGGCTGTTAATCGCACTTGGCGGTGTTATGGTGAGTTGGGTCGTGATCCAGGAGTGGGGGCTGGTACGTTTGCTGAAATTACGTATCGGCAGGCCGCCGAGCCGGGCTCTCATCAAGGCGCTGTCAGGGTTTAGTCTTTACTTTAGCAGCGCGACTCGGCTGCTATTTATTTTGATCAGTGCTCTGACATTAGCTGCATTGCTGGCTCTGAGCTTGGGTTACGGCTGGTTTTATCCTGATCTGCTGCCACTTGAATGGCAGCTTAAAAGTTGGCTCGACAATGCCGACCTGATCCTGCAGTTATCGCTGAACACCCTTGGCTTGGGGCTGCTTACTGCTGTGATTGCAACGGCTAGTATTATCTGGCTGAGGGAATGGCAGCGCTTAAATCAACGTGAATTGCCTGACCTCTGGCTGCTACTTGCCTTATTCGTACCGCAATTGAGTCTCGTTATTGCATGGTTGGGAAGCGACTGGAGTGCACTGTTGCGCTCCAACCATCTCAGCGTGCTGGTGGCGCACAGCTGGTTTTCGTTTGCCTATGGCTATCTGGTCTATGCCCCGACCGAGCGCAATACCACACAGAGTCATCTGCTGACAGGGCGCAGCCTGGGGTACGGTTACTGGCGCAGCTGGTGGCACTTTAAACGCCCGCTCATGCACAGTGGTATCGGCTACTGTTTTATGGTGACCTTCTTAGTCAGCGTTGCCCAGTATGTGCCGACCCTGTTGCTGGGTGCCGGACGGCTGCCGACACTCACAACGGAGCTGGTGGCGGTTAGCAGCGGTGGAGAATGGCGCCTGCCAGCGGTGTACGCAACCTTATTATGGTTCATCGCATTTGTCGCCTTAATGCTGGTGCAATTGACCCGCAGCAAACAAAACTTGGCAAGAGAGTCGTAATGAACGCAAGCAGATCTGATAATTTACTCCGCCAGCAAATGCTCAGGTGGCGGGACACAGACAAGGTGATCCGGTTGCCGGATATGTCTATCGCGCCAGGTGAAAGCCTGGGAATGATGGGTCCTAGTGGCTGTGGTAAGTCGACCTGGCTGCGGGCGTTACTGGGAGAGTCCATCGGCTACGCGCGCTTCACCGGCGAACTGTGGGTGGCGGGCAAGGAGGTAAGTGACTTGCCCATAGAGCAGCGGGGGATTGGCATTTTATTGCAGGATAACCCATTGTTTCCCCATTACAGCGTCCGTAAAAATCTCGCTTTCGCGTTGCAACGGCAGGGACTCAGTCGCGCACAGCAAACTGCCGAAATTGAACAGCAACTGGAAGCTGTTGGCATGGCGGCAGCAATTGATCGCTTACCCGGACAGTTGAGTGGAGGCCAGCGGGCACGGATTGGTCTGCTGCGCACGGTCATGGCGGCACCGGCTCTGGTGTTACTTGATGAGCCCTTTAGTGCACTCGATGCCGAACGGCGTGTTCAGGTGCGCGACTGGACGCTGGCATTTTTGCAACAACGCGGTATCGCCAGTATCATCGTCAGCCATGATGCTGAAGATCTTGCCGCTGTGACCCAGCAGTTTAAGTGGCCAAAGGAGCAAAACTGATGATTGATGCGTTACTGTACCGACGCCTGCGGCCTATTCTGGATACTGCAGCTAAACCTCTGGTAAAACTGGGTATTAGTGCCAACACGGTCACTGTTGTCGGCTTTGTGATTGGCCTCCTGGTACTTCCGGCATTGGCGGCGCAACGTTTTGATCTGGCGCTACTTTGTATTGTGCTGAACCGCTTATCGGATGGTTTAGATGGCGCTATCGCCAGACAGACGAAGCGCACAGACGCCGGTGGTTACCTTGACAGTGTCATGGACTTTATCTTTTACAGTGCCGTGCCCTTTGGCTTTTTGCTGGCAGATCCCGCTGAGTTCGGTAGTGTTGCTGGCTTGCTGATGTTTAGCTTTATGGGCACAGCGGCAACGTTTCTGGCTTTTGCGATTCTTGCCGGCAAGCATGGCATTGAGAACCCCAACTATCCAAACAAATCGCTGCATTACATGGGCGGTATTACTGAAGGCTTTGAGACCATCGTCGCATTTATTGTGTTTTGTTTATGGCCAGCGGCGTTCCCGGTGACCGGGGCGATATTTGCTGCTCTATGCTGGTTTACTGCTTTGACGCGTCTTTATCTTGGCTATCGGACCCTGCGTCTGCTTGCTTAGGCTGGCGGAAGGGAATCGCGAGCAGGTAGCTGAGTTTGGTGCTTTCGCGCACCGCAGGATACTCTTTTAAGCCAATGTTGATACCATCAGAGCCCGCTTCCGGGCGTGCGGTGTAGGAGCGGAACAAGCGATCCCAGACGGACAGATTAAAGCTGTAATTGCTGTTGGTTTCGTGAGGTAACTGGCTGTGGTGAATGCGATGCATTTCCTGGGTCACAATCAGTCGTCTTACCGGCCACTCAATACGGCTCGGCAAGGCAACGTTGCCGTGATTGAATAACGAGGTTGCGTTGAGCACTATTTCGAAAATCAGTACTGCCAATGCCGGGATGCCAAACACCACGACTACACCGATTTTTATCAGCATACTTAAAAGAATTTCTAGCGGATGAAAACGTAATCCCGTGGTGGCATCAAAGTCGGCGTCGGCATGGTGCATGCGGTGAATTCGCCACAACAGGGGAATGCGGTGAAACATGCGGTGTTGCCAGTAAATGGTGCAATCAAGTATCAGAAAGCCCAATACCAGGTTTAGTGCCAGCGGCCAGTCCAGGCCCGGCAAGAGGCCAAAACCGGTTTGCTCTGCCCAAAGTGCAGCGCCAATCGCACCTGCTGGAATAAGCAGCCGCAGCAGCACGGTGTTGATAGCGACAATACCGAGATTTGCGGGCCAGCGCCGTTTGGCCGGTAACCTGGATTTGCGTTTTGGATTAAGCCGTTCCCACAGCAGCATGATGGCGAGTACGCCGACAAAGCAACCTAGCCGCCACCAAACCTCTGCGGGCATCAGCGTTAGCCTTGCTTCGGCTCAGCGTTGGCAAATGGCGGCCAACCAAGTGTCTGGCCGGCAAGCAGATGCAGATGAATATGGTAAACCGATTGCCCACCATCATCGTTACAGTTCATGACCAGCCGATAACCGTCTTTGGCAAAGCCATGCTGCACGGCGATTTTACGGGCAACCACAAACAGATGCCCGACCAGCTCACGTTCATCTTCCTGAATGTCGTTCACTGTCGCAATCCGCTTCTTAGGGATAATGAGCAAATGAACTGGGGCTTGTGGATTCACATCCTTAAAGGCAAGACTGATATCGTCTTCATAAACAATATCCGCAGGGATTTCGTTGCGGATAATCTTGTCGAAAATGGTCTCGGTTGTCATAGAATTACCTCATTTGACTCAACAGCTTAGTCTCATACTAGCCAACTCAACCGCGGAGTACCAGCCCTTTCAGGTAGAGTGATTCAGGAAAGTTGGTGCGCACGGGATGGTCCGCGCCCTGATAAAGTCGTTCGATAATATGCAGTGGCCGTTTTGCGTCTAACGCTGCGTCCGCCACAACTTTCTGGAACAAATCACTGCTTAAGAGCCCCGAGCAAGAAAAAGTGAACAGGGTGCCACCGGGGTTCAAAATTTTACAGGCGAGCCGATTGATGTCCTTATAGCCCCGACAGGCACTGATTAGGTTCGCTTTGCTATCTACAAACTTAGGCGGATCCAGAATAATGACATCGAAACGCTCACCACGATGATGGAATTCACGCAGTGCCTGAAACACATCCTGCTGCATATTCGTCAGCGTCTCACTGGCGAAGTTATTCTCAGCATGATTGCGTTCGGCCTGCGCCAAAGCTGGTGCTGATACGTCAAGGTTGACGATCTCTGTGGCGCCCGCTTGAGCAGCGAATAACCCAAAGCCTCCGGTATAACTAAAGGCGTTCAGCACGCGCTTTCCTGCTGCGTAACGGGTGAGGGCGTAGCGACTATCCCGTTGATCCAGATAGTAGCCTGTTTTGTGGCCCTGCTTTACGTCAACGCCTAGCTGCAAACCATTTTCCTGAATCCATAGGGTGGCTGGCGGCTCCTCGCCTGTCGCGCTGTAGAGCAACTTATCCACAAGGGGCAGCCCTTCCTTCTGGCGGACGTCAACGTCAGAGCGTTCGTAAATCGAGCAGTCGGGGAAGTGCTGACGCAGGGCCTCGACGATGGCGTCACGCCAGCTATCGGCGCCGGCGCTTAACAGCTGGCAAACCAGCCAGTTGTCGTATTTATCGATGGTCACACCGGGCAACTCATCGGCTTCAGCTGCGACCACGCGCCACGCGTTGCTATTGATTGCCAGGCCTTCCCGCAGGGCTTTGGCAGCAGCGATGCGTTGCGAAAAAAAAGCTTCATTGATTTGTTGATTGGCCTGGAACGTCCAAATCCGCACGCGGATTTGCGAGTGGGGTGACCAGGCTCCTGCGCCCAGCCAGTCGCCTTCCGCGCTATGTACACTGACAGTTTCGCCAAGTTTAGGATCGCCCTTTACTTTAGCGATGGCGCCGCTAAACACCCAAGGGTGCAGACGGCGCAAGGATTTGCATTTTTGCGGTTTTAAATGGACGGTGGCGGTCATGAATTATTTAACTCGCATACCAGGTTTAGCGCCTTCGTGCGGATTCATAATATAAAGCTCTTTGCCACCCGGACCTGCGGCCAGCACCATGCCCTCGGACAAACCGAAGCGCATTTTCCGGGGCGCCAGGTTAGCCACCATGACGGTATGCTGGCCAATGAGTTCCGCCGGGTCATAAGCTGATTTAATACCGGCAAAAACCTGACGGGTTTCGCCGCCAAGGTCGAGGGTGAGTTTCAGCAACTTGTCAGCACCTTCAACATGTTCCGCATTGGCAATAAGAGCAACACGAAGGTCGATTTTGGCGAAGTCATCAAAGCTAATCTCGGCGCTGATGGGATCATTTTTCAGTTCGTCATTAGCATTGGCTGCTGGGGCAGGTGCTGCGGCATTGGCCTCTTTAGATGCGTCGATCATTTTTTCTACGTGCTCCATTTCAATACGTTGTAGCAAGGCTTTAAAGGGTTCGATTTGATGATCTTTAAGTACCGTCGTATGGCTATCCCAGTCGAATTCTTCGTTCAGGAAAGCCTGTACCCGTTGTGCTAAATCTGGCACCACCGGGGTGAGGTAAATCATCAACAAGCGGAACAGGTTGATCCCCACAGAGCAGATCTCGTGGACCCGTTCGGCATTCGCCGGATCTTTAATGAGCTGCCATGGCTCTTCCTCAGCGATGTAAAAGTTAGCTTTATCCGCAAGTGCCATGATGTCGCGCATCGCCCGTGAGAACTCACGCTTTTCATAAAGCTCGGCAATGCCCGCAGCGGCTGCCTGAGTTTCATCTAGCAGAGCCGTGTCCTGTAAAGAGGAGGCCAGTTTGCCGTCAAATTTCTTCTGGATAAAGCCGGCACAGCGGCTAGCGATATTGACAACTTTACCGACCAGATCGCTGTTCACGCGCTGGGCGAAGTCAGTCAGGTTTAGGTCAAGATCGTCAATCCGACTGGTAAGTTTGGCGGCGAAATAGTAACGCAGGTAATCTGGGTCCAAGTGGTCCAGATAAGTACGCGCCATGATGAAGGTGCCTTTGGATTTCGACATCTTAGTGCCGTTTACGGTAATAAAACCGTGCGCCCAGACATTGGTCGGTTGGCGGAAGTCAGCGCCGCTCAGCATGGCCGGCCAGAACAGGCTATGGAAATAAATAATGTCTTTACCGATAAAATGATACAGCTCAGCATCACTGTCTTTTTTCCAGTAGGTTTCGAAGTCGGCCTGACCTGTGGTGTCACAGTAGTGTTTGAAGCTGCTCATGTAACCGATAGGTGCATCCAGCCAGACATAAAAGTATTTGCCCGGCGCGTCTGGGATTTCAAAACCAAAGTAGGGAGCATCACGGCTGATATCCCAGCGCTGCAAACCTGATTCGAACCATTCGTTTAACTTGTTGGCCATCTCTTCCTGCAAGGAGCCGGACCGGGTCCAGGCCTTCAGCATTTCTTCGAACGCTGGCAAATCGAAAAAGTAATGTTCGGATTCGCGCATCTCTGGTGTGGCACCCGAGACGGCGGACACCGGATTTTTCAATTCAGTTGGCGCATAGGTCGCACCACAGACATCACAGTTGTCGCCGTATTGGTCGCCAGCACCGCATTTGGGACAGTCACCTTTGACGAAACGGTCCGGCAGAAACATTTCTTTTTGCGGGTCAAATAACTGCGAGATGGTTTTCGTCTTGATATGCCCGGCATCGCGCAAACGCGTATAAATTAACTCAGCCAGCTCTTTGTTCTCCGGGCTGTGGGTCGAGTAGTAATGATCGAACCTGACGTTGAAATCAGCAAAGTCCGCCTGATGGGCGCGGTTCATTTCCGCAATCATTTGCTCTGGCTCAATGCCAAGCTGCTGTGCTTTCAACATAATAGGTGTACCGTGGGCATCATCGGCACACATGTAATGACACTCGTGGCCACGCATTTTTTGAAAACGTACCCAGATATCGGCCTGAATGTAGCCCAGCATGTGGCCTATATGAATGGGTCCATTTGCATATGGCAGCGCATTGGTAACCAGAATTTTACGCGGTGCTGTTGTCATGTATTTCGTCCAATAACTAACAAGTTTCTGAAAGGTCGAAGTGTACCTGAAACAGCACTGGCAATCCACCTGCAGTCACCGTATCATGCGGCCTTAAAGCTGGAATTGGAGGAGCTCATGTTAGGTAAATGGCTCGGCAAAAAAACTGCGGATAAAACTGCAGAGAAAACGGCAGATGATTTCTCTGCACAAGAGCGTGAGCACTTGCGCCAGTTTCGCTTACCCGGTTACCAGGGTGCGCTGCCCGAAAATTGGTTTAGCCGTGACCAGCAACAGGCAACTCTGAAACTCCCCTTTGCGGCCGGGCAGCAGGTATTAAAAGACTTGCAGGATGATGCTGAGGTGGGGCATTACCAATGGCGACTGGACTGTCAGATAGCCAAGCTCAGGAACTCGCAACCGGAGTTGCCGCTGGTGTATGGCAATGTCATTGCGGTTTCCTCAGGCAAGGGTGGGGTTGGCAAATCATCGATAGCTGCTCAGCTGGCAGTAGCCCTGGCGCAGACGGGCGCCAGTGTGGGTCTGCTGGACGCTGATATTTATGGCCCATCGATGCCAACCATGATGGGCGGCGCAGACGAAAAACAGCAAATTGATGCACAGAATAAAATGCAACCGCACGTTCGTCACGGCGTTCATGTCAGCTCCCTGGGCTATCTGGCGGATAGCAAAGATGCGGCGATCTGGCGTGGTCCTATGGCCAGTGCGGCATTACAGCAACTATTCCGCGACACGGCCTGGCCGCGCCTCGATTATATGGTTGTCGATTTACCGCCCGGCACCGGGGATATACAGTTGACCATTGCACAAAAGTTACCGGTCACCGGAGCCGTAGTTGTCACCACACCGCAGAACGTTGCTACCGCAGACGCTGAAAAAGGCATCGCCATGTTCCGTAAGCTCGGCATCCCCATCACCGGGCTGGTGGAGAATATGAGCTATTACCACTGTCCCTCCTGTGGTCACGAAGAAGCTATATTCGGTCACGAAGGAGGCCGTAAAACCGCGGCAGCTCACGATGTGCCATTACTGGCGCAGTTGCCCCTGGCCAGCCCGATTCGTGAAGCCCTTGATCATGGTGAGCCACTATTGGTGGGATCGCCCGATCATGAGCTCAATGCTGCCGTAAGAGAGATGGCGACCGCCGTCGCTGCACAACTCTACCAGCAAGCCCAAAAGTCGGTATAGTGGTGATAACAAGCTTAATTGGAGATAACCATGCGGTTAACTGATGAACAAATCGAAACTTACCTGAATAATGGCACCATTGGTATAGAGCCGCGGCCTCTGAGTGCAGACATTAGCGGTGTGACCGTTGATATTCATCTCGGTAATGAGTTCCGGGTGCTGCAGGACCATGCTGCGCCTTTTATTGATATCAGCGGACCCCGCGAGGACATTGAACGGGCCATTGCTCAGGTCATGAGCGATGCCATCATCCTGCAGCCCGAGCAGGCATTTTTTATTCATCCAGGCGAGTTTGCCCTGGCCGTCACCCATGAAAGTGTAACCTTGCCAGCTGACATGGTGGGCTGGCTGGATGGCCGCTCATCATTGGCGCGGCTTGGTCTCATGGTGCACGTGACCGCGCATCGTATTGATCCGGGCTGGTCAGGACAGGTGGTGCTGGAATTCTTTAATAGCGGCAAATTGCCGTTGGCATTGCGCCCGCATATGAAAATTGGTGCACTGAGTTTTGAGCAGCTTAATCAGCCTTGCGCCAAGCCTTACAGCAGCCGCAAAGATGCCAAATACAAGGATCAGCGTGGTGCGGTAGCCTCGCGTATCAGTGCAGATACCGATGCTGACTAAGCTTTAAAGGCCTTAGTAAAAAAAAAGCCCGCAATTGAAGTGACCCCATAAAGTTGGACTCATTTCTAAGCGGCTTCCAAGGTCTGGGTTCGATATTCAATCGGACTCAGGCCTTTTAGTTTGAGCTTAATACGTTTGGTGTTGTAATAATCGATGTATTCT
>NZ_JAGGJF010000006.1 GCF_030466405.1 Pseudidiomarina terrestris
ATGACTATAACAAGAGTCGACCTCATCGGGCTTTAAATAACCTGCCACCCTTGCAGTTCGTGGCATCCATTGAAAATTGAACAGCTCAATTCATTCAGGGAGTGGTTCTAATAATGGGGGCCTGTCATAAAACTGAAATTTCATCGATAAGATGGTGTTAGTTCAGGGGAAAGGTCACTAGAAAAGCAATAAAAAAAGTTGTCCACTTTTTTCAAAATAAAAATAATTTTTCATTTTTAATGAATTTTTACCCTCTTCTGATTATTGATGCTTTTAATCTTTTGCCGACTATAATGCGTACATGAATACATAACTTTTACGTAAGGAACTTGGCTATGAGTCAGTCAACTCAAAAAGCTACGCTTTACAGAATGTCAACGCCTGATCACCAGTGCCCTTTTGGGCTAAAAACCCGGCACTTACTTAAAGCCAATGGCTTCGAAGTAGACGACAATCTGTTAGAGAGTCGTCAAAAAACCGACAAATTCAAGGAAAAGCACGACGTCGATACCACTCCACAAGTGTTTATTGGTGATAAACGTATCGGTGGGTACGAGGAGGTTCGAGCCTTTCTT
The DNA here is from genome assembly GCF_030466405.1 of Pseudidiomarina terrestris. Classification (GTDB taxonomy): domain Bacteria; phylum Pseudomonadota; class Gammaproteobacteria; order Enterobacterales; family Alteromonadaceae; genus Pseudidiomarina; species Pseudidiomarina terrestris. The sequence continues at coordinate 576 of NZ_JAGGJF010000006.1, forward strand.
GGAAAGCCTCTTCCTGACCCTGACGCAACCAGTTACCGACCCGTTATTGCATTATTTACTATGACGGCACTCCTCTCTGTAGCCACGTCGTGGTTGTCTTTTGGTCGCGTATTTACCGTACAAACCATCGAGTGGTTCATCAGTTTCTCTATGGTGGTTCTGGCCTTGCTCAAACTCCAGGACGTAGAGAAGTTCTCTACCATGTTTCTCAATTACGATCTTCTCGCCAAAAAATGGGTGCCTTATGGCCGTATTTATCCCTATGCCGAAGGCTTGGCGGGTCTGTTAATGGCAGCCGAATTCGCCCATGTCATATCCATACCCGTCGCATTATTCATCGGCATCGTAGGCTCTATATCGGTGTTTAAAGCCGTTTATGTCGACAAACGCGAGCTAAAATGTGCCTGTGTCGGTGGCTCCAGTAATGTGCCGTTAGGCTTCATTTCGCTCACTGAAAACCTCATGATGGTCGCTATGGCTGTCTGGATGTTTTTTACAATGAACTAGAAAAAGAGCGCTATGCGCTCTTTTTCTTAACGCTTTTTACGTAAAAACAAAATCTCACCAGCGGCAATCAATGCCATACCGATAAGAGACGCCCAAATCACCAGCGGATCGCTCGTCCATTTCACCCATATAAAAGCGACTAAAACGATGACGTCTAGCGTGATTGCGCTGACAAGTATGTAAATATTGGCATTCACCTTTTGCCTTAGATGCCGTAATACGCCCCAGTGGATCGCAATGTCCATCACGATATAAAAAATAGCGCCCAGTGACGCAATTCGACTCAAATCGAAGAATGCCGCTAAGATCATAGCCATAACAATGGTGTAAACCAGCGTATGCTTCTGAATGGAACCTGGCATGCCAAAATGACTGTGTGGAACAAGCTTCATATTGGTCAACATGGCTAACATTCTTGAAACGGCAAACGCGCTGGCAATCACTCCTGATACCGTTGCTACAATTGCAAACGCAACCGTCACCCAGAGTCCAGTTTCACCGTAGACGGGTCTGGCTGCTTCAGCAAGCGCATAGTCTTTCGCTGTCACAATCTCATCAATCGACAAGCTCGAACCAACGGCCAGGGTGACTAGCACATATATTAGCGCGCAGATAACCAGCGAAATAATAATGGCACGCCCGACGTTCTTCTTAGGCTCAACAATTTCACCGCCACTATTCGTTATTGTTGTAAACCCTTTGTATGCAAGTATGCTTAAAGCAATACCCGCTAAAATACCGCCACCCGAAGCTTCTTCTGGAATAGCAGATATCGATTCAAACTGAATGCCTGAAGCCCACAAACCACCAGCGGCTAAAATCACCAATCCTAAAGCCTTCACAAAGGCCATAAAAAACGAGAACGTTTGAATAAACTGATTACTCAAAATATTGATAGAAAATGCGAAGAGCAGCAACCCAACCGCCAACAACGGAATAAGCCACTGCGCTTCAAAAGAAATTAACTGGCTTGTATAGGACGCAAATGTGCGAGCGACTAGACTTTCATTAATGACCATAGAAAAGTACATCAAGAGTGCGAATATCGCCGTCACACTTCCTTTTCCATAAGCTTTACTGAGGAACATCGCAATACCGCCCGCTGACGGATAGGCTTTCGCCAACTTAACGTAAGAGTAAGCGCTAAAGCCGGCAATGATACCGCCGCACACAAACGCCAGGACAAACCACTCTCTTGCCAGCTGAGCAACTTGTCCGGTCAGTGCAAAAATACCAGCGCCAATCATCACACCAGTCCCCAGCGACACCGCCCCCCAAAGACTCAGGCTGCTTTTCTGATAATCCTGATGTCCGTGTTCATGATCGTGTTCTGCCATAATCAGCTCCTGTGATTGAACTCAGTTGGACCAATGGATCCGGATAATTTTCCAGCCAGACTCAGTCGTATTTGATACGGTTACGGTTTCATTCATCGTTAAATCAACCTCACGCCCGTTATACTCCCCGGAAACGCTATACCGAGAAGTGATCACAGCAAGGCCATCGGCTTCTTGTACTGTCCTTTCAAGCAACTGTGAAGGAACCGCCTGGCTAAACTTAATATCTGACTTAAGGTGATGAGCACTGTACTCGGCCAAGGATCGTTCAACACCACCACCTTCAAAGATAAACACATCATTGGAAAGCACATCTTTAACGACTTCCGTGTCACCTTCAGTCAAAGCCGTTCGAAACCTATCAAGCACAACTGTCGGTTCAGATACTTCCTCGGCACTACTAGGCGCTGAAATAAACAGCACCGAAACCATAAAAACACTCATGAATAATTTCATTCTTATTATTCCTTACATTAACTAGGGGAAAACGCGCTGCTTAGCGCAGAGGCCAGGGTAAAAATAGTGACAGCCAATACCATTTCCGCCGTTATGGAGTTTTTGAGTCGCTTGGCGGCCGCGTTATCATTTAATTGCGGTACGAACTTTAATTTATGCAATGCGGCAACAAGGAGAATCAGCGCCACAAACACAAGTTTCGCTAGTAGTACCGTGTCATACGACGTAAGCGGCAGCTCTGGCATCCATCGCCCTGTTGCACTACGATACATAACCAAGCCCGCAATAAGGAGTATTGGAACCGCTGCAGACATATGCACACCAAAACGCTCCATAATGGCTTTCGCTTTAGCAAGCGGTACCGACGTTGCCAGCTTTCGCAATGAGTTAAGACTGCCGAACCAAACCCAAGCGACTAACAAGTGTGTTAAAAGCGCTAGCTTTCCCCACCAGACGGCGTCACTGCCGTGACCAATACTTAAAAAGCTCCATCCCATGAGTCCAATGGCGACAACATATAGCACCCACTTTATACGTTTTAGCTTAACAACGGAGTAAACAATCCAAGCAATAGCAACCGCTATCTGAAGTTGCATGAACAACCCAACAGGGCCGGTCCATATAAACTGCATGTAGGTCGTGTCAATCATGCCGGCAAAGCCTTCAGCAGCAAAACTACCGACTTTCAGAAAAAAATACAGAAGGCTTGCCAGTAATAGAAGCAACGCAACAAGGCTATTCTTTCGTTCAGACTGCTTTTTTAAACCGGACAAATAAACGATATAAGGCGAGGCGGTCATCACCGCGTTAAGCCAGAATATAAAGGCCAACGTTAAAACGCTGGCCACACTCCAAAGGGTCATCATTTCACCTCAAAGCTAAAATCACCCGATATTTTATGACTGTCCCCACCCATTGCCGTCCAATAAACCGTATAACCACCTGACGCCAAATTGTTTTTAACAGCAATTTCGTACGCTGCTTTGGGAGTCATGCTCATCGAAAAGTCCAGCGGATGCATTTTACCGTCATCTGAGTGCAGCATAATTTTAGCCAGACGAACATCACCGGAAAAATTCATCGTAATTTCCGTTGGTGACTCGGACAAAGTCGCACCGTCCTCCGGGCTACTGGATGTTAGGCCGACGTGAGCGCTGGCCCATGCACTAAAAAATAACGTGGTACCGAAGGCTAACTTAAGTATGTTTTTCATGTTGTTTCCTCTTTGTTTATTATCAATTAAAACCAAACTCTGGCCCCTAAGACCACGCCTGTTTCAGTCGTATCTTCACCCATACGTTTCAGCTGGTCCGCCGTGTTTCCTAACGCACCGTTCCAGTAAATACCGATATAAGGAGCAAATTCACGACTCACCTCGTGTCGATAACGCAAACCCACGCGCAAATTACTCAACCCGCTCTCCCGCTCATATTTGTCTGAATCTGTTAGGTTAGCTGTTAACTCAATACGAGGCTGCAAGTACGATGTTTGCGTTAACTGCCACTCATATTCAGTTTCGCTGACAAACTGGACATCACCTTCTTCGTTCACCATCAACGAGTTGTCCATTTCAAACCAATACGGAGCCAGCCCCATGAAGCTAACAACGGCATAATTTTCCATAGAGGCATCGGACGATAAGGAGCCTCGCGTACCAACACCGGCCTGAAACGACCAAAACGGAGACATCAGGTAGCCGTATAACAACTCAGCACTTTCCAAGTCAGTGGGCTCTCCGTCATCTTGAACGTTTTCACCTTCACTTTTGAAGACAACCCGGTGATAATCGCCGCCATACCAAGCCATCATGTCCCAGACAGCAAGGCTCTCCTCCTCATTGGTTCGCGTTAACTCCAACCGATCGAACAGCACTTGCCCGGTGTAATATTCTTTGACGGGCTCGGGCCAGTCCTCTTCCGCATGTCCCGCAACAGCGAATCCTGGCAGCAGCGCCGCACTCATTAATAATGATTTACCGTACATAATCGTCCTCCTTATGCGACATTGACCACACGGAACATACCCGCTTTCATGTGATACAACAGATGACAGTGGAAGGCCCAGCTCCCCGGCGCGTCCGCCGTTATTAATAACGACACCTTTTCACTGGGTTTGAGGCTAATCGTGTGCTTACGAGGACGGGGGTACTGTCCGTTTTCAAGTTCCATCCACATACCGTGTAAGTGTATGGGGTGATCCATCATCGTATCGTTTACCATCACCAACCTCAGTCGTTCTCCATGATGAAACTGAACTGGGCCATCCACCTCGGTAAACTTCTTCCCGTCGAAAGACCACATGTAACGCTCCATATTACCCGTTAAGTGCAGCTCTATCTGTCGCTCAGGCTCTCGCGTATCCGGCCATTCATGCGCGCCGATCAAGTCGGTATACACCAACACTTTATGATCAACGTCTTCCAATCCAATCCCGGGTTCATGCAAACGGCTTATCGGATTAGTAGCAATCATAGCCGCCCCGGCGCCATGTCCGGATTCACGGTGTTTGATTTTAATGTTTTCGACCGGGAGCTCTTTTTTGTGTGTCATTTTATGCGTCATATGGCTGTTATTGCCGCCCATATGCTTCATATTCATGCTATTGCCTTTCATATCACCAGACATTGCCATCGCTCCCATGCCCATAGCGGCCATGCCTCGCTCAGGAGCTTGCCGTAGTTCAGGCACTTCAGCCTCAAGACCAAGTTCTGGCGTTAATGTTCCTCTGACATAACCACTTCGATCAAAGCTCTCAGCATAAATAGTGTAAGGCTTGTTTTGCTTAGGCTGGACAATTACATCGTAGGTTTCCGCCACACCAATGCGGAACTCGTCAACTGGCACTGGCTTCACAGGCTGCCCGTCAGCGGCCACAACCGTCATCTCCAATCCAGGGATTCTCACGTCGAAGAAACTCATTGCCGAACCGTTAATGATACGAAGGCGTACTTTTTCACCAGGCTTAAACAATGCTGACCAGTTCATTGCTGAATCGCGACCATTCATCAGGTAGGTATAAGTACTGCCCGTCACATCCGCAATATCACGGGGGCTCATTCGCATTTGCCCCCACATTTCTCGTTGCTTCCAGGTTTTCTCTAACCCTTGCTGTCGCACGTCCTCGAAGGTCTCAAATATCGTACGTTTTTGATAGTTATAGTACCCCTCCGCAACTTTCAAGTTACGAAACACGGTATCCGGATCTTCGAATGTCCAGTCGCTGAGAATAATGGTATGTTCTCGATCAGCACCAATGTCTCCGTCTTTGGGTTCAATCACTAACGGCCCCAGGTGTCCCAGTTGCTCCTGCAAACCGGAATGGCTGTGATACCAATAAGTTCCGTTTTGCTCGACATCGTAGCGGTACTTGAACGTTCGTCCTGGCTTTATCCCTTCGAAAGATACGCCTGGCACACCATCCATGTTCTCGGGCAATATAATTCCGTGCCAGTGAATTGATGTGTCTTCCGACAACCGGTTAGTCACGTTTAACTTTGCTCGCTGCCCTTCTTTTAAACGAATCAAAGGGCCCGGCATTTGGCCATTGATGGTTATTGGTGTTCCTACTTTATTTCCCACGAGCAGTGGGGACTTTGCAATGGTGAGATCAATCTCATCGTTTGTCAGGATCTGATCTTTAAAACTGCGTCCCTGAGGAGCAGCCCAAGTTGGGGCTACTTTGGCGATTGCTAAAGCAGACGCCACAGTGAATGCAGATTTAATAAACTTTCGACGCCCTTTGTTAAACTCATTGCTCATTATGACGCTCCTCTTTTGAGGTTAAATTTTGATGACGTTGAATGTCCTTTTCCCTATCAGACGGTTCATCAGTGATCGATGATTTAAACCCTTTTATCGCACTACCAAGATCGGATCCCAGGGTTCGTAGCTTTTTGCTACCAAAAAGAAGAATGACAATAACCAGTAAAACTCCTAACTGAACCATACTCATGCCGCCAAATCCCATAGCTAAAGCCCTCCATTTGAGAGTGCTTGCTGCTGCTCTAAACTTGCTATCTGCTGATAAGGTGTAATTGAACCGTCCTTTTTGATTTCATAGACCGTATACGGTTGAAACCGAGTACCCATTTCCATACCAACAGACCCTACCGGCATGCCAGGAACAGTTAATCCAATGCCATTTTCTGACTTTTTCCCAGCTAAATAATGAGAAACCAATGTAGGAGGAACGTGCCCCTCAAAGACATAGCCATTACTAGAAATAGCGGTATGACAGGATTGGACCTCGGCACTAATACCGGAGTCACGTTTTCGTTGGGTCAGGTTGTTCGGATGTTGTACGGACACACTAAAGCTATCGGGTAAAGCTTGTAACCACTTTTCACAGCAACCGCAGTTGGGATCTTTTAGAACGGTTAGTTGCTGCTCGTCTACATCGGTTGCAGATACAGACACGGAAAACAGCATCGCCAAAACAGCGATATTGCGTTTGATAGACATAATTATTCACCGATTAATAAGTTTTAAGGAAACACGCCGAGCGTGTGTTAAATTTCTAGTAACTTATTAAGCGGTAATTATTGGGGGACGGAATAAATTAGACGCGTGTTTAGCACGAATAGAGGTGTCAACGGGTGCGTCGACTTTAGTAGAGAAGTTAACTGCAGCAGCATTAACCGAGGGAGACTGTCCGACAAACAAAACTGAGCCACCGGAGCAATGTCGAATGGTCGTGTCAGCACAGCACGAGTTGTGCTTTTGCTCTTCATGCTCACAATCGCTTGCGTCTGCTTCCTGCATCATGCTGTGCTGCATCTGCCCGTCATCATGGCAAGCGTGAGCGTCTGCCGTTTGCGAAAACGACATCGACACTAATATCACTGCCATTACTAACAGAATTCGAATCTGCACGAGCACCCTGCTTTTTTGCAATTTAATAAATTTCAGTTTAACGTCATTTAAACGCATGTCAAATAAGGAGCAGATAATGATGAATCACGAAATGTTCGCAGGTATGGGGTTCCTATGGATGCTGATCGTGGGGGCTATTTTCATTGTTCCTACCTGGCGTATCTGCCAACGAGTTGGCTACCCTGGTCCATTGGGTTTATTAATCGTCGTCCCTTTTGCAAACATAGTGCTTCTGTATTTTATTGCTTTTGGACCTTGGAAAAATGTTGATAAATAGCTAATTCAATTTAACCAAAGCAACACGTATGGCTTTTCATCTCTGATTAGGCGCACGAATGTATATGCCACTATACGTTCACAAGTTGCAGACACTTTAGCTATGTTCAACGTGTTAGCGAATATTGGGCATAGCCAAAAAGTTAAAAGATTCATTTGTGAAAAAGCTTTCAATCAAAAAACTAAAGCTGAAGTTTTAGTAACAAGGTAAGTAACACGCTTGAATCTTAATATTTTTTATCCACTATAAAACAATAAGTTATTAGATCTTATCGATTCCGCCTCTGGCAGCTAAAAAACAGCAGACACCTTCTAAGTTAAAAGCTGCCGGCATCTTTTCTAAAAGCCTCATCCAAATACCCCCCCCACCACTGCATCAATTCACGGCGACGCTCAAGGTAATCCGCACGGTTATAAGCACTTCGCACTTGGTTAGGATCACCATGCGCCAGCGCTGATTCGATCAGGTCAGGATCTTTGCCCTCCTCGTTCATAATGGTGCTGGCTAAAGCCCTCAAACCATGGCTAACGAGTTTATCCTGGTAACCCATACGTCTTAACGCCATATTGGCTGTTTGGCTGTTAATGGACGTTTGTGGCTTTCGCAGTGAGATAAATATATGTTCGTATTGATCGCTTACGCTCTTCATGTCCTCCAGCACCCTCAATGCCTGTTCACACAGTGGAACTGTGTGCTGGCGACGCTTTTTCATCCGTTCAGCCGGAATCAACCAATTAGCTTGGCCGTCATCAAGCCATTGGATCTCACTCCATTTAGCGCCAGCAGCCTCAGATGGCCTGGTCATTGTTAGTAACTGCCATTTAATAACCTGCCGAGTAATATACGTAACGTTGGTTTCATGGAGCTTTCTTAGGAAGTCAGGGAGCTCTTTTGCGGTAATTGTCGGTAAATGCTGCTTCTTGGGCTTCTTGAAAGCAGATTTGATGGCAGCGATTGGATTTCCAGTAATTAATTTTTTAATGACAGCGTAATTCATTATCTCGTTTAACCGCTGAATTACACGTTTAACGGTTTCCAACCGCCCTGTTTTCTCAACCGGTCGTAATACATCAATGACCGTTTGAGCACTTATCTGGCTAACCGGCGTTTCACCTAAACGGTTAAATACATGTAGCTCTAACGATCGCCAAATATCATCAGCGTAGTCAGCAGTCACCTCACTTTTTTTGACCTCGAACCATTCTTCAGCAACTTTTCTCAAAGTCGCGTTCTCTGAGTAGCGTTGTGCCGCTCTTTCTTCCTCTCTGGCAAGCTTAGGGTCTACCCCTTCAGCAACTTGGCTTCTAGCAGCTTCTGTGAGCTCACGGGCTTTTTTAAGGCTCATATCGGGGTAGCTACCCAGCCCCATATTCACGCGCTTCTTTGTCGTCGGGTGAATGTAATTGAAGTTCCAAAGCTTAGAACCATTCACTCTCACTCGCAGCTGTAAGCCTTTCCCATCGGACTTAACGTAGTCCTTGTCTTTAGGTTTGAGTTGTCTGACGGCTGTATCCGTGAGCCCAATAGTAGAGCGCGCCATAAGCATATCTCCCTTCGATGTATTCCAAAGAGTTTACCCAAAATCGCTTGGAATACAAATTGGAATACTAAAAACTCAGGCTGGGGCTGGTTTTCTTGGGATAAGCTGGGAAAGCAAACGCCTATGAAAACCTTATTTTACGTGGCTTATAAAGAAAAAAGGGGATGTCGTGAGACATCCCCTTTTATGGAATTGGTGGAGCTGGCGGGAGTTGAACCCGCGTCCGCAATACCTACATCCTCGGTACTACATGCTTAGTCTGTCATTTAGTTAATCACCAAGTCGCCGACAGACAGGCTACTTAAGGTGACGATCCCGATTGGTTTTAACGCTTTGGCTACGGGCGAAGCCTCCACGCGAGTCTACTTTGGGGTGAACCGACTGATCCTAGTCTCGCAGACAAAGCGCTAGGGGTCGGGCGTAGCGGGTTATTAAGCCGCTAGTGCGTAGTTGTCGTCGTTTGCAACTATTAGTTTGAGGCTTTTTACGAGGCCAGCCTCACCTCGGCATGCACCTTGGGTTTCGTGTATCCCGTCGAATCCAGATCAGCCCCAGGGTTTTCTTTCAAAATCGTGCTTACTATACATCAGACACCGCTTAAGCGCTAGAAGTTCCCTGCCTGAACAAGTAAATTTCGCGCGCCTCAGGTGGCCATATAAAGCACTTTCTCCACTAACTTGCTGATGCCCTGCTCGGCATCGACTAAGTTCTCGGCCAGCATGTACGCTGGCGTGGTGACCAAGCGGCGTGAGTCATCCGCGACGATATCATCAACCGGACATTCTACGTGAATTCCGCCCATTTTCTCAATGGCGTTAGCCACTTCCTTATCATTGCCGACGGTGACACGCACACCCTCACCGTAAATATGTGGCAGTAGTACTGGCGCGATGCATAAATAGCCTGCCGGTTTGTTGGCCTCGGCAAACGCTTTACCAATCGCCAGAACCTCGCCGTTTACTCGCATGTCTGCGCCGTTCTCAGCAAAATCACAGAAGTTTTTCGCGACGCCAAAACCGCCGGGTAGTATCAGCGCGTCAAACTCTGCAGCATCCAGCTCGCTGAGTGGCTTAACTTCGCCGCGCGCAATTCGCGCCGCTTCTGCCAATACGTTGCGCTTCTCACCGGTTTGCTCGCCGTTGAGATGATTCACGACCTGGATCTGTTCCATGTCAGGCGCGAAACACTGATAATCCGCTCCGTTTTTGCTGATGTGCAGCAAGGTCAGGACGGCCTCATTAATCTCAGCACCATCGAATACACCTGAACCTGAAAGTAAAACTGCTACTTTTTTCATGACTTATCCTTTGTTGCTTTGCTACCTGACGATATGGCGGCGCCAGGATCGATTTTCAAGCCCCGTGTTTAGGATTATAGACCACTTCCCACAGGTGACCGTCCGGGTCTGAGAAAACACCACCGTAGCCGCCCCAGAATAGCTTCCGCGGAGGTTTAACCACCGCTGCAGCAGGTAAGTCCGACATGATGGTATCAACTTCTTCAGCACTGGCAACATTATGAGCCAGCATCAGTGCTGTTGGATCCGGAGTGCCTTTGGTGACACCGCAGTCGTGCGCAATACTGTCGCGCTCCCAGAGGGCAAAGGTCAGCCCTCCGACCATTTTAAAGAACGCCACAGCACCCTGTTCATATTCAGCACCGACGATGCCCTCAGTCGGCAGACCTAGCACATCACGGTAAAACGCCACCGCTCGCTCCAGGTCGTCAACTCCCAGGGTGATGTAGCTAATCGCAGCTTGCATCAGCTATCCTGCTCTTCGCGCCAGCGGAACTCATTTTCAAGGTTGGCCAACGGTTGCAGCATGGCAAAATCCAATTCATCTGGCTTATCGCCATCTTTTACTTTTTCAACAAACTGCGGGTCGGCCAACGCCGCTTTACCAAGAGCAAGCACTGCACCTGGGTAATGGGCAGCCATTTTGGCGTAGTTGGTGTCATCGATACCGCCATTCACAACCAGTGGCACGCCAGCGTCGCGCACCACTTCTGCCAGTGAACGCGTACCATCTTTCAACGCTGGCCGGTTAGCGTGATTGTCGGTGGTATGAATGTAATCAATACCGGCGTCAGCCAGTGCCTGTACCAGCCAGGCAAAGCCTTCTTCGCCTTCGGGCCATTGGTAGTCCGGATCGGTAATGGTGATTTGTGACAGGCGGATACCCAGCACGAAGTCTTTCCCCGCCATCTCACGGGCGGCTTTGACTACTTCCAGCACGAACTGCGCGCGACGTTGCATGTCGCCGCCCCATTTATCATCGCGGGTATTGAAGTGAGTACTGAGAATTTCATGCAGCAGATAACCATTGGCACCATGCAGCTCAGCACCATCAAAGCCTGCTTCTTTAGCGTTACGGAGACCGTGTAAAAAGCCATTCAGAACACGCTCAAAATCGCTCTCATCCATGGCCTTAACGTCCTGCCATGACTCTTGGTCGCCATACAGACCAAGGGGTTTCCCCACCGGCTTTTGTTCAGTGATGCCAAGCGGAGCTTTACCAAAACTATTGTACTGTTGCTGTGCCCCAGCATGCATCAGCTGGGCAATGATTTTCGCGCCTTGCTCATGGACTTCGCGGATAATCGGCCGCCAGGATTCGCCCTGCAGCGCATCGGCCAGACCTGGCTGGTTCTCATAGCCTTGGCTGGCATCCTGATCGGGAAAGATCCCCTCGGTGATAATCAGCGCAAAACCACCCTCAGCGTAGCGCCGGTAATGTTTCAGCATCAGCTCGTTGGCGCGGCCATTGGATTGTGCACTGACCCGCGTCATCGGGGCCACTGCAAAACGGTTGGCTAGCTTCATGCCAGCAAATTCTATACTCGAAAACTCTGAATCAAACATAGCATCCTCAAATTAGGGAAAAATGATGTCAGGGATACGAGCGGTCTGTCCTTGTAGATCGAAATAGCTACTATTTCTGGTTTGAATGACGATTACCGCAACGCGCGTTTTCTAACAGTTACGGGTTTACGCTAAGGCAGTTAGCGCTTTTGATCAAGTCGCACGTGACAATACCAAGGCTGCTTTTTGCTTGCGGCGGCCGAAACCAAAGGCGCGCTTAAAGGTTGCTAACGGGATCGGCAGGTACTGTCGCTCGGCTGCGGATTGCCAGGGCAAAGCGTCCTGATCCGGGTCGTTGATGTAGACGTAATTTTCATCCGCTGCACAAATGACGACCCAATGTGGCGCTTTGCTTTCATCAAATACGTAAGTGCTGATGAGCGCGACCACCACGTGCCCGGCGGCAAGATCCGCGGCCAGTTGCGTGAGGCTGTAGTCTCCCACCAAAATCGGGACCTGAGCCGCTTTCAGGGCGGCAATATCGGTTTCCTGGATGCGCGCCATTATTTGCTTTTTCTCGGCGCTACGCACTGAGTCCATCAGCAGTGGCCCGCTGTGACTCACATGCAGTACCACCTGTAGGCCCCGCCGCAACGCAGCGCGCGCCAGCCCGTGAGGACCGCAGCCACCGTGTCCTGAGGTCATGAAAATGGTCGTCGCTTCACGCCAGATTTCAAGCTCTTCATGGTGTGGGTCCGCTGACGGAATATCATAAAACGCCATAGCCATCAGTAAACTGGCAGGGCCACAGGTAAAATCTGTGGTTTGCGTACGATACGGCACCAGGCGCTGGCCGCCGTTAGGTCCGGCGGACGGCTCGAAACGTGGTAACAGCTTTTGCAGAACCACGGCATCGCTATCGTCCTCATAGTATTCCGGACGGATCTCCATGTCGTAATAGCCAACACCATGATAAAGCGCCAGCGCCGGCTGGTTGTCGACCTTCATTTCCAGGCGCATAAACAGACAATGGCGGTCATCGGCGTCATTTTCAGCGGCGGCGAGTAATGCTTTACCGAAGCCACGGTTGCGAAACTCCGGCAAAACTGCCAGCGAATACAAACGGGCCAGCTGTGTGGCCTGCCGGTAAAGGACAATGTAGTAGCCCACCACCTGACCATCGAACAGCGCCACCTGAAAGTCACCTATCGCCTGATCGATAAAACGCTTGAAACTGCGGCGACTGATGCGATCGGTCGTGAAGCTGGCCTGCTCGATACGCTCGAGTGCGTCGAGATGATGCCGATTGGCCCGCACCAGGGATAATCCTTGTGCCGCGCCTTGAGAAGTAACCATGACAGTAGCGTCCTAACGCTGATGTGGGCGAATTGCGCGCTTATTATATCGCAGTATTGCCTTGAAAGTGGTAAACTGTCGCGCAAATTTTTAGCACCAGCTGAGGACCATTCTCGTGAGCGATCAAAAACCTTCTTTGAGTTACAAAGACGCCGGCGTTGATATTGATGCAGGTAATGCACTTGTTGACCGTATTAAAGGTGTCACTAAACGTACGAAACGCCCTGAAGTCATGGGCTCCATCGGTGGTTTTGGCGCGCTATGTGAGTTGCCTGGCAAGTACAAACAGCCCGTTTTAGTCTCCGGTACCGACGGTGTAGGCACCAAGCTGCGCCTGGCCATCGACCTGGGTAAACATGACACCGTGGGCATCGACCTGGTCGCCATGTGCGTTAATGACCTAATTGTACAAGGTGCTGAACCGCTGTTTTTCCTCGATTATTACGCCACCGGCAAGCTGGACGTTGATGTCGCTGCAGACGTTGTCACCGGCATTGGTGAAGGCTGTGTGCAGGCCGGTTGTGCGCTGATTGGTGGTGAAACCGCAGAAATGCCCGGAATGTATGAGCAAGGCGATTACGATATTGCTGGCTTCTGTGTCGGTGTGGTTGAAAAAGAAGAGATTATCGATGGCAGCAAAGTCGCGCCAGGTGATGCTCTTATCGCCCTCGCCTCAAGCGGTCCGCATTCAAATGGTTACTCGTTGATCCGTAAGATTATTGAAGTCAGCGAAGCCGATGTTCGCAGCGAAGAGCTCGACGGTAAGCTGCTCGCGGATCATCTGATGGCGCCTACCCGCATTTACGTGAAGTCAGTTCTTAAAGTGCTTGAATCCCATAGTGTGCACGCTATCTCTCACATCACCGGCGGCGGTTTCTGGGAGAATATTCCACGGGTACTACCGGACGATGCCAAAGCCGTTATCGACGATAGCAGCTGGGAGTGGCCAGTGGTGTTTAACTGGTTGCAGCACAACGGCAATGTGACCACCAAGGAAATGTACCGTACCTTTAACTGTGGTGTGGGTTTGATTATGGCCCTGCCACAATCACAAGCCGACGCTGTAGTTGAATTATTGCGCGAGCATGGCGAAGACGCCTGGGTTATCGGTCAGGTTGCCGCACGCGAAGGTGATGAAGCACAGGTTGAAATCGTCGAATGAAACGAATTGTCGTACTGATTAGCGGTTCAGGCACCAACATGCAGGCCATCGTTGATGCCTGCCAGGCCGATCGTATTGACGGCGAAGTTGTTGCTGTCATCAGCAACAAGGCAGACGTGGGCGGACTCGAGAAGGCCGCGAAAGCAGCTATTCCGACGGCGGTCTTGTCACATCGTGAATTCGACAGCCGTGAAGCCTACGATGAGGAGTTACTCAAACTTGTCGATAGTTTTGCCCCTGACGTAGTGGTGCTGGCCGGTTTTATGCGCATTTTGACACCGGCCTTCGCACAGCACTATCAGGGACGCATGCTCAATATTCATCCATCATTACTGCCTAAATACCGCGGCATCAACACCCATCAACGGGCGCTGGATAGCGGTGACACAGAACATGGTGTGTCGGTGCACTTCGTGACCGAAGAGCTTGATGGTGGCCCCGTGATCTTACAGGCCGTTGTGCCGGTTTTCCCGGAAGACACCGCTCTTGACCTGCAACAGCGGGTGCATAGCCAGGAACACCGTATTTACCCGCTAGTGGTGCAATGGCTGTGTTCCGAACGCTTAAAACTGACCGAAAAAGGCGCGATGCTCGACGGCGCCCTGCTCGGCGCGCAAGGTTACGCAGTCGATTAATTCAGCGTTTCCAGTACTAAGGTGGCGACTTCGTCACCTTCTTTGAGTTGCTCCATTTTCACCATCACATAGCCCAGTTCTGGCGCAAACCAGTAATGCGTTTCCCGTGTGCTCGACTTGCGCACCCGCGAAACTTTAAGTGCTTCCACCGTGCCAAAGGGTAGCGACAAAACTTCCAGCTCGCCGCGGCGGAAGCGCTGCTCGTCATACTCACCTTTGTCATCGACGATACGATAACTAAAATCGGTGTTCGAACTTTGTTGCAAATCGTAACGCAGCTGCTCGAGCATGCTGGCTTCATCCAGTAAGTTCGCGTACCAGTCGACCGGTAACGGCGTGCCGGATTCAGCTTCAAGCACTTGCTCATTCTGGCTGTCAAAACGCACATTCATGCTTTTATTGCTACCTGTGCCACTGCGTTTGAACCTAAAGGTAAGAGGCTCGATCCAACCGTCAACGAAAGTAAATGTCGAGTCATAACGGCGCACATCGGACAGGAACAAAAATGAAATTTCAGTCTCGTTCTGCAACACATAGGTGCCATCGTCACGCTGAGAGAGTTTACGCGTGGCTTCACCGTAGTTGGAACCACCCCGCTCAACCTCGTAGCGAGCATCGTAAACCGCTAATTCGGCACTAAAAACCGGCGTCATTAGCAAGCCAGCGAGAGGCGCTGCAAGCCACTTTACTACTGCATTCATGGTATCTCCTGACGAATCATCCCGGGCGAAAAACTGATCGCATTCACCACTCTGACCTTATACTACTTAAAAAGTGCAATATCCCTTGAAAGTCTGCCACAAATTGTCTAATCTCGGGGGATAACTTACTGGTCAGACCTCTAACCACAACGACGGAGTATCATTATGAGTGTCGCCTTATGGATTATCGCCACCTTGCTAGTGTTCGGTGGCCTACTGTATTACCGCACCTCGCTGCTGGTGACAAGCCTCGGCCTGGTGGGCATGTTTGCCATCGGCAGCCTGTTTGACATCGTTGGCCCAGTGCTTTGGGTGCTGCTGGCTATCGTATTGTTGCCTCTGAATATTACCCCGTTCCGCCGCAGCGTTTTGAGTAAAACCATGCTCACAATGTACCGCAAAGTGATGCCGGAGATTTCTGAAACAGAAAAAGACGCGATTGACGCCGGAACGACCTGGTTCGAAGGCGAGCTTTTCCGTGGCGCTCCAAACTGGAAAAACCTGCACAGCATTCAAAAGGCCGAGCTAACTGCTGAAGAGCAAGCCTTTCTTGACGGACCCGTTGAAGAAGTCTGTAAAATGCTCGACGATTGGGAAGTCACCCATGAGCTGGCAGATATGCCGGAAGAAGTTTGGCAGTATCTGAAAGACAACAAGTTCTTCGCCATGATCATCAAAAAGCAATATGGCGGTCTCGAGTTCTCTGCCTATGCGCAGTCCCGCGTACTGCAAAAACTTTCTGGCGTCAGCACAGTATTGGCTAGTACCGTTGGTGTGCCTAACTCTTTAGGTCCAGGTGAGCTATTGCAGCATTATGGTACTGAAGAGCAGAAAGATTATTACCTGCCACGTCTGGCTACGGGTGAGGAAGTGCCATGTTTTGCCCTGACCAGTCCGGAAGCAGGCTCTGACGCTGGTTCAATTCCAGATACAGGTATTGTCTGTAAAGGCGAGTGGGAAGGTAA
Source organism: Pseudidiomarina terrestris (assembly GCF_030466405.1). Taxonomy (GTDB): domain Bacteria; phylum Pseudomonadota; class Gammaproteobacteria; order Enterobacterales; family Alteromonadaceae; genus Pseudidiomarina; species Pseudidiomarina terrestris. The sequence goes on from NZ_JAGGJF010000006.1 coordinate 17,186, forward strand.
AGAAGTCGTCGGTATCCGCCTCAACTTTAATAAGCGTTACATCACCCTGGCACCGGTTGCGACCGTGTTAGGTCTGGCCTTTAAAATGTATGACCCGGATCACCTGTTAGGCGACCGCGAATCGCTGGGTATCACCGCGGCACTTATCCCGCGTGATACCAAAGGTGTGGAGATCGGTCGTCGTCACTTCCCATTAAACGTGCCATTCCAGAATGGTCCGATTCGTGGTGAAGATGTATTCGTACCGCTGGATTTCATCATCGGTGGTGCTGAAATGGCCGGTAAAGGCTGGCGTATGCTGGTGGAATGTTTGTCAGTTGGTCGTGCAATCACCCTGCCCTCAAACAGCGCCGGTGGCGTGAAGTCTATTGCCCTGGCTACTGGCGCCTATGCTTACATCCGTCGTCAGTTCAAACTGCCGGTGGGTAAAATGGAAGGCGTACAGGAAGCTATGGCGCGGATCGGTGGTAACGCGTACCTGATGGACGCGGTCACCACGCTCTCGACCAAAGGTATCGACCTTGGTGAGAAACCATCGGTTATTTCTGCCATTGCTAAGTACCATATGACGGAAAAACTTCGTTCATGCATGGACGATGCCATGGATATCCATGGCGGTAAAGGCATCTGTCTGGGTCCAAATAATTACCTTGGTCGTGGTTATCAGGGCGTGCCTGTAGCGATTACCGTGGAAGGTGCCAATATTCTTACCCGGAGCTTAATGATCTACGGTCAGGGCGCGATTCGCTGCCATCCTTACGTACTGGAAGAGATGCTGGCGTCTGCTGAACACAACGCAGAAGGCCTGAAGCGTTTCGATAAGGCTATTTTTGGTCACATCGGTTTCGCCATGAGCAATTTCGTGCGCTCACTGGCATTAGGCCTGGGTGGTCATCACCTGAGCAGCACCCCTTACACCGACAGTACCAAGCAATACTACAAACAAATGAACCGCTTTAGCGCCAACCTGGCACTCTTGTCAGACGTTGCTATGGGAGTTCTTGGTGGCTCGCTGAAGCGCAAGCAGCGTATTTCTGCCCGTTTAGGCGATATGCTGAGTTACCTGTACATTGGCTCTGCGACCTTGAAACGCTTTGCTGATGAAGGCCGTCAGCACGATGATCTACCCTTGCTGCATTGGGCGATGCAAGACACCCTGTACAAGCTGCAGGAGTCACAGCTGGAACTACTGGATAACTTTGGTTTCATTGGTAAAACCATGCGTGTCATCATGTATCCGTTCGGCCGCTTTGTGAAACGTCCTTCGGACCGCTTAGACACCAAAGTTGCACGGATCCTGTTGCAGCCTAATGCAAGCCGCGAACGTCTTGGCAAGGGCCAATTCCTGGCGCCGGAAGGTCAGTTCGGTTCTCTGGAGCAAACCTTGCGTGACATTATCGAAGCAGAAGCACTGCACGATCGTGTTCAGCGTGCTGCGGATGAGCGCATTCCCTTTATCTTCCTTGACACAGTGGCTGCCAAAGGCAAAGAACTGGGCGTGTTAAGCGACGACGAAGTCGCCCTGCTGAAGCGTGCTGAAGAAGGCCGTCTGCGGGTCATCAACGTTGACGACTTTGCCCATGAAGATCTGATGGCAGGTAAAGCTGCCCGGGAATGGGCTTTGAAAAATCAGCAAAAAGACTCGGACGCTGCTTGATCTAAGCAGTAACTGAGGCTAATAAAAAACCGCAGCGATAGTCCGCTGCGGTTTTTTTTATGCCCTTTAGACCATCACTTCACGCTGGTATAGCGTAAGTAAGGCTTCACGGTTTTAAAGCCCTGCGGGAATTTCTTCTCCGCTTCTTCCATGGATACACTCGGTGGAATAATAACGTCACCGCCCAGCTCCCAATCAGCCGGAGTCGCTACGCCGTGTTTATCACCCGTTTGCAGCGCATCAATGACCCGCAGGATCTCTGCAAAGTTGCGACCAACACTCATTGGGTAGGTCATGGTTAAACGGATTTTTTGATTCGGATCGATAATAAAGACCGAGCGTACCGCCGCGGTCTCACTCTCCCCCGCATGAATCATCTCGTATAACTCTGCGACCTTTTTGTCTTTGTCAGCCACAATCGGGAAGGTCAGTGACGTGTTCTGGGTTTCATTCACATCATTAATCCAGCCCTTGTGCTCTTCCACTGTGTCCGTCGACAAACCTAAAGGCTTTACACCACGCTTGGCAAACTCTTCAGATAGCTGCGCCGTACGGCCCATTTCAGTGGTACATACTGGCGTGTAGTCGGCCGGGTGACTGAAGAAAAATACCCAGGAACCCTTGGCCCAGTCATGGAAGTTAATCTTGCCATCGGTGGTTTCAATATCGAAATTCGGTGCGATATCACCAATTCGTAATCCCATTATCTTTACCTCTTCTATGTGAACTTAAGTGTGCGAACTTCAATGCCTTAAAACTTATTTGCCGGAATCTTAAAATAACGGTGACCGTCAGCTTCTGGTTCAGGCAATTTTCCCGCGCGCAAGTTCACTTGCAACGCGTGCAACATGCGATCCGGCAAAGCCAAAGTGGCGTCACGTTCCTCACGTAGTTGGCGATAGTCAGCTTCGCTGACATCGCCAGCCAAATGAATATTGTTTTGCCGGTGCTCCGCGACCGTCGCTTCCCATTGCGGTTCGCGGCCGTCCTTACCGTAGTCATGGCCAACAAAGAGTCTGGTCGTGTCGGGTAAACTTAAAATACGCTGTAACGACTGCCATAAGTCCTGCGTCGACCCGCCAGGGAAATCGGCGCGTGAGGTGCCGCTGTCAGGGTACATCAGAGTATCATGGACAAAGGCAGCATCGCCTACGATATAAGTAATAGAGCCCAGCGTATGGCCTGGCGACAGCCATACCGAAACGTCCAGCTCTCCTAGCTTGAAGGTGTCACCTTCCGCAAATAAATAGTCAAAATCAGCCTTTGGGTTGAAAGCTTCCGGCAAATGGTAGTAGTCACGCCACAGCTCGGCGATATCAGTAACCTTCTCACCTATAGCATTCGGGGCGTTCGTCTGCTCTTTCAAGTACCAGGAGGCCATGAAATGATCGGCGTGAGGATGTGTATCCAACACCCAGGTGATCTTGAGATCATGCTCTTTGGCTAATGCTAAAATCTGATCAGCACTTTTAAAGTCGGTGCGGGCGGCACGCGGATCAAAATTCTGCACAGCGTCAATGACTGCGGCTTCGCCACTGCTCGGATCAGCCACCAGGTATTGGATGGAGCCTGTATCAGCTTCATAAATCCCCCACACATTCGGTGAACCTACACCTGTCGAGGCACTCTTGCGAACACAATTTTTCATACCACCTCCTTTATTTCGTGTTTTACTAAAGTAGTAGATCTGCCGGCATTGTTCAAGGGATACACTCAGGCATGAGCCTGCGTCGGTTTTCATGTACAATCACCGCTTCAAAAAATTTAGAAAACATCCAGAGGAGCAGCATGGCATGACGCAGGCCAATTCCACGACCGCAAAACGTGGCGCATTCACTCGATTTCTCGATACGGTTGAATGGCTCGGCAACTTACTTCCCCACCCGATCACCCTGTTTGCTTTATTCGCAGTCGCGATTATCTTCCTTAGTGGGCTTGCCAGTTATCTTGGTTTAAGTGCACAGGATCCGCGTCCAGGTGGTGAGGTCATCGAAGTTGTCAGCCTGCTCAATGCCGAAGGCTTGCAACGCGTGGTCACCGGACTGGTCACTAACTTCACCGGCTTCACGCCACTGGGAACCGTACTGGTTGCACTGCTTGGTGTAGGTATTGCTGAGCGCTCCGGGTTACTTTCCGCCGCCATGCGCGGCCTGGTCATGAATGCGCATCCGCGTGTGGTGACTTTAGCTGTGGTGTTTGCGGGCGTCATCTCAAATACCGCGTCTGAGCTTGGCTATGTGGTACTGGTGCCGTTGGCGGCAATGATCTTCCACTCTCTGGGCCGACATCCTCTGGCGGGGCTTGCTGCAGCATTCTCGGGTGTATCTGCCGGTTACAGCGCCAACCTGCTGATTGGCACCGTTGACCCTTTGCTTGCTGGTATCACCACAAAAGCAGCCAACCTCATCGATCCTGAATACTATGTTGGCCCCGAGGCGAACTGGTGGTTTATGATCATCTCCACGTTTCTGATTGCCGCGATGGGTACCTTTGTTACAGAAAAAATCGTTGAGCCCAAACTTGGCAAATACAACCCAGATGAAGCCAGTATTGACCTCAGCGATCAGAAAGTAGAAGCGCTGACTCCGGTCGAGAAAAAAGGTCTGAAAGGCGCTGGCTTAAGCTTCTTACTGCTTGGCATATTGCTGGCCCTGACCATAGTTCCCGAATGGGGCATCCTGCGCCATCCGGAAACCGGCGCAGTCGCAGGCTCACCTTTCCTTCGGGGAATTGTGGCCTTTATCTTCATTACCTTTGCTATACCCGGCTACGTTTATGGTCGCATCACCAAGGTCATGCGCAGCGATCGCGATGTCATCGATGCCATGTCGGACTCAATGAGCACTCTGGGGATGTATATCGTATTGGTCTTTTTTGCCGCGCAATTCGTTGCGTTTTTTGGCTGGACTAACTTCGGCAGCATTTTTGCCATCAAAGGCGCGCAATTCCTGCAGGAGGTTGGTCTCACTGGCCCGTCAGTGTTCCTCCTGTTTATTTTGATGTGTGCTTTCGTCAATCTGATGCTGGGCTCGGCGTCCGCGCAGTGGGCCATCACCGCCCCTATTTTTGTGCCCATGTTGATGCTGATTGGCTATGCACCGGAAGTCATTCAGGCGGCCTACCGTATTGGCGACTCAGTGACCAATATCATCACCCCAATGATGAGCTACTTTGGCCTGATTTTAGCGGTCGCGGCGCGCTATAAAAAAGATGTGGGGATCGGCACGCTTATCGCCACCATGTTGCCGTACAGTATTTTCTTCCTGGTCGGTTGGACCATCTTGTTCTTTGTTTGGGTGTTTGCCCTCGACATGCCGGTTGGCGTTGCCACACCGACCTTTTACACCCCGTCTTAGGATGGGGTGCGCAGGACGCGATACAAGAGGGTTGCGGTAAGACCGCAGGCACCGATCACGTAGAGCATACCAAGCGGGGTGATGTGACCCACCACATTCACCACCGCAGAAATAATACCCGCGATAAGAAACTGCAAACTGCCGGTGACCGCTGAGGCGGAGCCGGCCCTTTCCTGCTGTTCTGCTAAAGCACCAGCCATGGCATTGGGAAACACCATTCCCAATGTGCTGACATAGGCAAATACAATCATCAGCACCAGCCAGAAGTTGGCATTGAGGCTGGCAAAAACAATGGTCAGCAGCGAAATAAGCGCCAGCACTGGTAGTGATTTATTGAGGATTTTGCGGGCGTCGCGACGCCGCAACAGCCAGGCATTAAACTGCGCCATACCAATGATGCCGATAGCATTGAGGCCAAACAGCCAGCTATAGTGAGTCGGATCCAGCCCAAAGTGATCGATAAACACCAGCGGTGAACCGGTGATATAAGCAAACAGACCTGACTGTGCGATGCCCCCGGCGAGGGAGTAACGCAAAAAACCGCGATCTTTAAGTACGTCCCAGTAAATCGGCAGGCTGCGCCGCATCCGCACCGCACCGTTAAAGCTACGCGTTTCCGGCAGACGCACATGTACAATCGCCATACAGGCGACTGCCAGCGCAGCGACGATGACGAAAATGGCTTGCCAACCAAAGGCTTTAGTCACGTACGCGCCCGCCAGCGGCGCGAGGATCGGGGCGATGCCCATAACCAGAATAAGAAACGAGAAAACTTGCGCCGAGGCCTGAGGCGTATAGAGATCGCGCACCATTGCCCGGGCAATCACTAAGCCAGCACAGGAACCGATGGCCTGGAAGAAGCGCAATACGATAAGACTTTCGAGGTTAGGCGCATAGGCACAGGCCAGTGAGGAAACGATATAAATCACCAGACCAAAATAAAGTGGCGGTTTACGCCCCCATTTGTCAGATGCCGTGCCGTACAACAGCTGACCAATGAAAAGTCCCAGAAAAAATGAAGTCAGCGATAGCTCAACGCGGTTGGACTCAGTGCTGTAACTTGCGGCGATATCGCCAAAGGCGGGCAAATACATATCGATGGATAATGGCCCAAACATCGTGAGCAGGGCCAACACCACAACGGTTAAATCAAAGCGTGCTTTATCAGATACCGTCAGCTGCGTCATTCGTCCAACGACCGATAGCTTTGCGTGCTGTGTTCAGTCGGACGTTTGATCGTCTTGGTTTTGCTTGCCCAGTCGACGAACGACTGGGCATAGTTGATATAAGTATCCTGTACCCGCCCGTCAGCTTTGAGCTTGCTCAGTAAACGCCAGCCATCGGCTCCACCGGCTAAGAAGCTATTGGTAATCATGGTATAGGTTTGAGCCGGGTCCAGCGCTTGCCAGCCCTGCCCTCTACGAACCTGCAACTGGCTGATTCTTTGCCCGTCTTTGGCTTGCAAATCGACATCAAAGCGAATGCCCGCGCCATGGGGGTACCCGCCATCAGAGCCGGTGTCGGACAGCGCGTAACTCAAGGCCTGCTCGAGTACCTGCTTCAACTCAGCACCCGTGATCTGCACTTCCACCAGGGTATTGGCAAAGGGCAACAACCGATAAGCGTCGGCAATCGTAAAGGGGCCTGCATTGATATCAGCCCGCACACCACCGGCATTTTGCAGCGCAAAGTCGGCTTGCGGAGAGCTGGCAAGAAAAGCTTTAGCGACCACCGCATGGGCGTCCGATTGGCGGCCAATGCCGCAACCGGGCACAGTTGTCGGCCCCATTCGCTTCATACACAGTCGCGCCTTGACATCCGCAACTACCGTCTCAGTGAGCTCATCAAGGCTCGCCTGGTAGCCTGTCAGCAGCTCTTTTGCCGCCGGATTTTCAGCAACTGCAGTAAACTGAGGTAATGTTTTAATCGCTTGCGGTGCATTCTCTGCAACCAGCACATGCGCCTGTCCGCCGCATGCTGCCACGCGGTCACCGTTAAATGCTATCCGTAACTCGCCCACTACCTGGCTGTATTGCCAGGCCTGAGCGACACAAACCGGATCACCGTCTAGATTTGTGACCTGCATGGGATAAGGTCCCACGGTCGGCAGACCATAGTCGGCAAAGTCACCCATTAGAGTATGCGAATCACCGCCAACGATAAAATCAACACCGGGGAGTTGCTCCGCAATACGCAGATCGTTTTGCAGTTGAATGTGAGTCAACAATCCGATCTTCTCAATACCTTGCCGCTGCAACTCGGCAATATAAAACTTTGCGGTGGCCAGTTCATCGGCAAAGCGCGTGCTGGCATCAGGTTGCGAGGAGTTTTTTGTTTTTATGGCGATATCCAGACCGATAATGCCGACTTTTTCACCGGCCAACTGGAAAATCGCATAGGGCTTGAAGCTGTCCCAACGCGTCTTGGGCGTTAACGGCGATTTACCGACTTGCGGTTGAACATTAGCAGCCAGTACTTCGGTACGGCAGTTCGCCGTCATTGCCAGTGCATCCAGGAACGACTTGAGACCCGCATCACCGTTATCAAACTCATGATTACCTAGGGCAAAGGCATCAAAACATACCTCGTTCATCAAGGCCGCGTCAGCGGCACCGTTATAGACGGTGTAGAACAAGGTACCGGTGATGGCATCGCCAGCGTGCAACGCCAGCACATTGGGCTGTGCTGCGCGGATCGCATTGATTTGCGTCACCACGCGCGCAAAACCGCCGGTTTCTATGCTGTACTCTTTGCCTTCAACTTGCAGCGCCGTGCTCTGGTGCGGTAATAAATTCGAATGATGGTCGTTAACATGAGCAACAGTGAGTTCAAATTCGGGGGCTTGCGCTGCCGGCGACTGCGCACAACCTGCCACTAGCAGAGATGTTGTCAGCAGTGCACCACCTAAGACCCACCGTTGCCATTGATTCATATTACTTCACCAAACCAATTTCACGCAGACGTTCCATCAGATAATCATCTGACGAAATTGCCTCCCATCGTTTTGGATTTTCATCGCTGATACAACTGGCCAGGGGATCAATCACCACATCCGGATTAAAATGCAGGAAGAACGGAATTGAGTAACGCGATTTGTGGCTATAGGGTGCCGACGGGTTGACCACACGGTGAGTCGTGGAAGGCAGCACACCATTGGTCATGCGTTGCAGCATGTCGCCAACGTTACAGATAATAGCACCTTCAATGATCGTCACCGGAATCCAGCTGCCATCTTTTGCCAGTACTTCCAAGCCTGGCTCACGGGAGCCGACCAGCAGGGTGAGTACATTGATATCTTCATGAGCTCCGGCACGCACCGATGGGGTTCCTTCATCCACAATCGGCGGGTAGTGCAACGGCCGTAGAATTGAATTTCCCAGATTCACTTTATCATTAAAGAAATCGCGCGGTTGCTTCAAATAAACCGCCAACGCTTCTAACACACGCAGGCCCAATGCATCGAGCGCACTGTAAAGACGCAGCAGCTTGGTTTTGAACTCAGGGAGTTCAGCAGGCCAGACATTTGGAGTTAACTGTTTGAACGGTGGCTCACCTTCGATCTCACGACCTACATGCCAGAATTCTTTTAAATCCACGTGCTTCGCATCTTTTGCAATCTCAGTACCGAAGGGTGTGTAACCTCGTGCACCGCCACCACCAGGGATATGATATTGCTTTTTAACAGCTTCAGGTAAGGCAAACAGATCGCGACAGGCATCCAGTGCCTCTTCAATCAACTGTTGGTCAACGCCATGCTTAGTTAAGGCAACAAAACCATTAGTTTCATACCCTTCGCCAACGTGCTGCGCAAAGGCCTCAAAGTTCTGGTCGTAGAGGCTCATATCAATGTGTGGAATAGATTTCATCGGTACCCTTTGGAAACAGTTAAAAACAACGGTTTATAGTAATTTTTTTACCCGCCAAAGACAATGAAAACCGGCGAAAACCTAGAGGTAAATCTTGTGTAAGGGACCTTTCTAAACTGCCATCCTATGACCACACTTAAAGAGACATTCACGTAACGAAGGTGTTGAATATGAAAACCTTAACTAAACTTGTAGGTTGTAGTGCCATTGTCAGCGCATTCGCGATGCTGACTGCGCCGACGCTGGCCCAGTCTCAGGACAGCAGTCCCTTCAAAGCTCCCCAAACCCGACAAGCGTTTAACTTTATCAGTCTCGGTGTGGCTGACCATGACGCGGACGATAACAGTATCATCCTGGAAGGCAGTTATGAATTTAATGCACCATGGTTTGTTAGTGGTTACTTGCGTGACGGTGACGATGGTCCGTTTGGTGACGGCCGCGACGCGCAAGGGTTGAAGTTTGGTCGTTATTTGTGGCTTAACCATAATCTGGTCGCTGATTTCTCAGGTCGTCTGGGACAGGTTGATTTTGGCCCGGAAGACAGCGCTTACTGGGGCGTTGAAGGTAACCTGCGCACCCGCATTGACCGTTTTGAACTCTACGCTGGCCTCGGCTGGGTTGATTACATGGATGCTGGTAGCGACAGTCAGTACCAGTTCGGTAGCCGCTTTTATCTTACCCCGGAGTTTGCCGTAGGGGCGCGCTATCAGGATAGCGAATTTGGCGATGGTCTGCGCATCGATGTAAGTTATCACTTCTAACAAAATCAGGTATGCTGTGCTGCATAAGCTATCGTTATCGGAGTTCTTCTTATGTCACAGCTGCCTGCCTTTCTTACGCTTTACCGCGAACTTGTTGCTACCCCTAGCGTGTCCTGTCTGGACCCACATTGGGATACCAGCAATAAAGCCGTTATCGATAAGCTTGCCGGCTGGTTATCGAGCTTAGGTTTTTCTGTCAGTATCAACGAGCTAACGCGCCAGCGCGGCAAGTTTAATCTGCTGGCCAAATTCGTTCCGGCCGGCAGTGATGGCCGCGGCGGTCTGCTGCTGGCCGGCCATACCGACACCGTGCCCTGGGACGAAGGGCGCTGGACCCGGGATCCCTTCCAGCTTACCGAAGCCGATGGCAAGCTTTACGGACTTGGCAGCGCCGATATGAAAGGCTTCTTTGCCTTTGTGCTTGAAGCCCTGCGCGGATTAGATCTGGGCGACCTCACTAAACCTGTTTATGTACTGGCCACCGCAGACGAAGAAACCACCATGGCCGGTGCCCGCGAGCTGGCCGCGTTCGGCGAGCTAAGCCCGGACTACGCCATTATCGGTGAACCGACTTCGATGACCCCGGTGACCATGCACAAAGGTCACCTGACCGAAGGCATTCGGGTAACGGGTAAAAGTGGCCACAGTTCAAATCCGGGGGCGGGACTCAACGCTATTGAGGTGATGCACGATGTTATTTCCGGCTTGCGGGAACTGCAGCGCGACTTCCAGAAACGCTACCATGACCAGCATTTCGCCGTCCCCTATCCAACCCTGAACTTTGGCAATATCCACGGTGGTGACGCGGCTAATCGCATCTGTGCCTGCTGTGAGATGCACGTTGATCTGCGGCCATTGCCGGGAATGCAGATGGACGAGTTGTACGGTCTCATCGATGACAAATTAAAGCCTTTGCAACAGCAGTTCCCACAGGCTATTTGCCTCGAGCATCTGCATGAAGCTATTCCTGGCTATCGCTGCGATCCGGACTCTGCCATTGTGCAACTCGTGCAAGAGATCACGGGGAACTGCGCTGAACCGGCCAACTACTGTACCGAAGCACCTTTCGTGCAGGAGCTGGGCTGCCAGACCATTGTCATGGGGCCCGGTTCCATTGCTCAGGCACATCAACCTGACGAGTTTATCCGACTCGATGAAATTGCTCCGGCACAACAGCAGTTACGTACCATTATCAGCCGCGTCTGCCTGAAGACCGCTTAGGCTACTGCTTAGTCAATCTCGCCCAGTACCCGGCGCACCGGCTTAAAGCTACGCCGGTGGATGGGGCATGCGCCAAAGCGCTGGAGCAGTTCCAGATGCCCGGGGGTGGGATAGGCTTTGTGTCTGGCAAAGTCGTAATCAGGATAGTGTGCATGCCAAAGCAGCATCTGTCGATCACGTTCCACCTTGGCTAGAATGGAGGCTGCACCGATACACTCGTGCAGCCCATCACCACCGATGATAGCTTCACCTGGCACGATTAACTTCGGCAACCGATTGCCATCAACCAAGACCTTTTCCGGTGTCACGCCCAGCCCTTCAACCGCGCGTTGCATCGCCAGTAACGACGCTTGCAAAATATTAATGGCATCTATTTCATCGGCATCGCATTGCGCGATCGACCAATACAATGCCTTCTCTTTAATTTCCTGGCTCAATGCTTCGCGTTTCTTTTCCGATAGCTTTTTCGAGTCATTGATACCCAGGATCGGGCGTCTCGGATCAAGGATAACGGCCGCTGCAACTACAGGGCCTGCGATAGGTCCCCGCCCTGCTTCATCTGTTCCGCAAATCATAGTGTCTCTTGTGCTTCTTCGGTGATGGGGTATGATACTTTCGTCCGACGAATAATAACAATACTTAAAGGGGTTTCTCATGTCTGAATCATCCTCGTTGCTCAACCGCATGCTCGACAAAGTCGAGAAGGTCGGCAACAAACTTCCTGATCCAGCCGTCATGTTTTTTGGCTTGCTGATCATTGTTTGGGTCTTCAGCTTCCTGCTTTCCGGCGTACAATTTGATGCGGTGCATCCCTTAACAGGTGAAAACGTTGAAGTCACAAACCTGTTAAGCGGAGCGGCGATGGCAGACTTTCTTGCCAACATGGTCGGCACCTTTATGGGCTTCGCGCCCTTAGGTGTGGTGCTGGTCGCTATGCTCGGTGTCGGTGTTGCCGAACGCAGCGGCTTTATTAATGTTGCCATCAAGCTGATGCTTAACGTGACGCCCAAGCTCCTGCTGACACCTGTGCTGATCCTGATTGCTATTGTCAGCCATACTGCGGTCGATGCCGGCTATGTTCTGGTGATCCCGCTGGGCGGTGTGATTTTCTATGCTGCAGGCCGTCACCCGCTGGCGGGTATTGCCGCTGCCTTTGCCGGGGTCTCGGGTGGTTTCAGTGCTAACTTTGTACCCTCGGCCGTTGATCCGCTGTTACAAGGTTTTACCGAGTCTGCTGCCAAAATTCTCGATCCAGCGATACAGTTAAACCCCTTGAACAACTATTACTTCACCGCGATGTCGTCGATTATTGTGGTCGCCGTCGGCTGGTACCTGACCGACCGTGTGATTGAACCGCGCCTGAGCAAGACTCCGATTGATGGTGATCAGGAAGACATGCCAGCGCTTGACGATGTCACACCACGCGATCGTAAAGCGTTTTATGCCGGTGTTCTGACCATGGTCGTTGGCCTCGCTGCACTGTACTTCGCTGCAACCGCTGAAAATACGCCGCTTGCCGATCCTACAGGTGAGCTGGCCTCCTTTGCAGCGCCGCTGATGCAGATGATTGTGCCGTTAATTTTCCTGCTGTTCATTCTGCCCGGTATCGTACACGGCTATATCTCTGGCAACTTCAGCAACTCCCAGGACGTCATCGGTGCGATGACAAAGTCGATGGAAGGCATGGCCTACTACATGGTTATGGCGTTCTTCTGTGCCTTATTTATTAAGGCCTTTGGCGACTCTAACCTGGGTATCTTATTGTCCATCAAAGGCGCGACCTTCCTTAGCTCGCTCGAGCTGTCCGGCGGCGTGACCATGGTTGGCATAATTTTCCTGGTCGCCTTTATTAACTTGTTTGTCGGCTCAGCGTCCGCCAAGTGGGCGTTGATTTCACCGATTTTCGTGCCGATGCTGATGCAACTTGGTTATTCACCTGACTTAACTCAGGCGGCCTACCGTGTCGGTGACTCCACCAGTAACATCATTACGCCGTTGCTGCCCTACTTCCCGCTGGTTGTGCTCTACTGTCAGCGTTATGTGAAAGATACCGGTATCGGCTCTCTGGTTGCCTTAATGCTGCCCTTTACTGTGAGTCTGCTGGTACTTTGGTCAGCATTTTTGATCGTTTACTGGATGCTCGGTATTCCGCTTGGTATTCAGGCGAATTACATGTACCCAGCGGCGGGTTAAGCCATGACTTACTTTCAGGGCAAAACTGTCTGGCTCACCGGTGCCTCTTCAGGCATCGGTTTAGCCATGGCGCAACAACTGGCTGAGGCGGGAGCTCATCTTATCCTGACCTCACGCCGCGCTGAAGTCCTGGAGCAGGTGCGCACAGCGCTCGCTCATCCTGATCGGCATCGGGTGCTGGCACTCGATTTGAGTCAACCTGAAGCTGCTGCCAGCGAAGCGCAGCAGCAACTCGGTGACCAGGTCATTGATGTTTTGATCAATAACGCCGGCATTTCGCAACGTTCACTGATTCTCGAAACCGACATGCAGGTGTACCGGCAACTGATGGAAATCGACTACTTTGCTGTGATTGCCCTGACCAAGCTGGTGCTGCCACGCATGGTTGAACGGCGCAGCGGCCATATTGTGACGGTATCATCAGTCGCAGGTAAGGTAGGTACCAAATTGCGGAGTGGCTACAATGGCGCCAAATTCGGTGTCATTGGCTTTATGGATTCATTACGGGCAGAAACCGCCGAATATGGGCTTAGTGTCACCTCTATCCTACCCGGTTTTATCAATACTCAGGTTGCGCACAACTCGCTGACCGGTGATGGCTCAGCTTTAGGTGAAGCCGATCCGGATAATGCCGGAGGCATCAGTGCGGAACAATGTGCGCGACGTTCACTGCAAGCGATAGCCGCGCAAAAAGCTGAGGTCGTGGTCGGCTCGGGCCTATCTAAGCTAGCGCCGTTTTTACAGCGCTTCGCTCCAGGTCTGGTAAGGCGGATGATAGCTAAGCGTTAGTCTTTTTGCAGGGCGAAATCGAGCTGCACTTCAACATTCTTGCGTACCACCGGATTCCCATTTTCGTATGCCGGCACATACAGCCAGCCAGCAACAGCATCGCGGGCGGACTGACCGAACGCGGCACTGGTTTCTGATACGATGCGAATATTCTGCGGCCGCCCGTTGCGGCCGACATCGTAAATCAGCTCAACGGAGCCTTCACGACCCGCCTGCGCTTCTGCTGCAGGAAACTCTGGGGTGACCCGAAACAAAGCTTCCTCAACCAAACCGCCACCGAGTTCATTATTCATTTGACCCAGTCGGGTCAGCGCTGCGGTCACTTTCTCGTATTCATCCAAGCGTCCGTAGAAGCTTACCAGACGGTAATAGGCCGCCAACTGCAACTGAATCACTGCCGACTTACCTGCAGCATCAGCAGAAACCACTCGTTCAAGCTTATCGATCGCTGCTTTAAGCCGATCATTGCCAGCGTCTTCCATCGCGGCGTAAAAGGCGGTTTTAATGGTACTTGGGTGATCTTCACCAAGTTGCTCTCTACTGTCCTGGTAAAGTGACGTCCAGAGGTTCGGTCGACTTTGGTTCAGTCTTAATAACTGCTCGGCCATGGCTGTCTTCACTGCCAGGACAAAGGTCGGATTCTCGGTTTTACGGGCACTAAAAATTTCGGCAAACTTCAGCTCATAGTCAGAAATTCTTTCTTCGTTCACCTCTGGCATGGTCTCCAATGCCAGCAATAAAGGATCTAACAGTTCAATCGCCGACGACCCGTACTCATCCTCAAAAACTCTTACCACCAAGGCTGCCAGCGCATGTTGCTGTTCACCTACCCGTTGTGCGGCATCCAACAGCAATAAGTGGTTCAGCGCCAGATTGGCGGTATTAATATGGTCCGCGCCGAAATACTCACGTCCACGCATGTAAGACGCAAATGCTAACTGTTGTAACTCGCTTTTCGGAGTGTTTGGGTCTGCCTCAGCCTGCTGGAAGGCTTGGTACACTTCCTGAAAATTTTGTTTAGCTGATTCCTGCACTACAGGTGCAGCATGGACTGCTGAACTGACCGAGGCACTCATTACTGCAAGGCCAAGAAGTGTTGCCGAAAGCAAAGGACGAAGACGAGAGACTTTGCGATGGGCTGGGATTAAACGGCTATCAGACATACACCTTGATACTCTTGTTATTGTTATGTTTAAAGGATACTAACCCGAGACTCGGCCGGGATCAAAAAAACCCGCACGAATGCGGGTTTTTTAGTCAGTTCTTGCAGCTCAGAAAACTAGACCATGTGCACCAGCATTGAGGTTGGATCCTCAAGAAATTCCTGCCAGCGCTTGTTGAAGCGGGCAATAGTGCCGCCATCAATAATGCGATGATCTCCAGACCAGCTCACCGTCATCAGTTTGCGTGCGACCACGTTGCCATTAGCGTCAAACCGCGGCAGCTCCTGCACTTTGCCTAAGGCGACAATCGCAGCCTCAGGTTTGTTGATGATCGGGGTCGCTACTGTGCCGCCAATTACCCCAATGTTCGAGATAGAAATGGTGCCACCTTTCATGTCTTCCTGCGCAACACGGCCTTCGCGAGCAGATTGCGTCAGACGTGTGACTTCATTGGCCACGTCGATCAGGCTCTTATTCTGCACTTGCTTCACATTTGGCACCAGCAGCCCGATCTTAGTATCAACCGCCATGCCAATATTGTGATCATCAAAATAAGTGATCTCGGTGCAGTCATCGTTGACCTGCGCATTCATGATCGGGAATTCCTTCAGGGCCAGCGACAGCGCCTTGATGAAGAACGGCATCATGGTGATGCGAACACCTTCATCTTTGTAGCGCTCTTTCAGCTGTTTCTGCAGCGCCATCACCGCAGTCAGATCAAATTCATCTGCATAGGTAAAGTGCGGAATGGTGCTGACCGATTCCGTCATGGCTTTGGCCATCGCAGCTTTTACGCCCCGAATTGCCTCAGTTCGCTTACCACCTGCAGGCTTGCTGGTAGAGGTCGTTGCGGCCTGAGCGTCTGCGGCTTGGCTCTGCGCCGCGGCAGCACCGCTGACGTGCTGTTCCACGTCTTCTTTCATGACGCGGCCTTTCGCACCGGAACCTGAAACCTTACTGATGTCCACATCAAGCTCACGGGCGCGACGACGCACCGCAGGGCTGGCAATAGCCTTACCCTGACGAGCAGCAACCGGAGCTTCTGCCTGTCCTTGTTGAGCGGTGCTGGTTGCGGTTGACGCGGCGGCAGCTGGCTGAGCAGAAGAGTCTGACTCTGACGACCCATCGCCGGCAACGCGCACCGCAAAAAGAGGCTCGTGCACTTTGGCAATGTCGCCCTGCTTGTAATAAAGCTTTTCCACCACGCCATGTTCTTTCGCTGGAATCTGCACCAGAGCTTTGTCCGTCATGACATCGACAACGGGCTGGTCTTCTTCAATGGTATCGCCTTCCTGGACTTGCCACTCGACGATTTCACATTCAACAATGCCTTCACCGATATCCGGCAGAATGAAATCAGTCACTGAAGAGCCGGCACTCGATGACTCGGCTGTTGCAGTGGATTGCGGCTGTTCCTCGGCCTTAGCAGCAGGTGCAGCGGCTTCTTCGTCGCTGTCATCTGCCGATTCGACCGCAAACAGCGGCTCATGTACTTTGGCGATGTCACCCTGTTGGTGATAAAGCTTGGTCACGACCCCATCATCTTTGGCTGGGATCTGTACCAGCGCCTTGTCTGTCATAACATCGACAACGGGCTGATCTTCTTTGATGGTGTCGCCTTCTTTGACCAACCACTCGACGATTTCACACTCAACGATACCTTCGCCGATATCCGGTAAAATAAAATCTTTACTCATAAGTCCCGGCCCTCTTAATAGGTCATCGAAGCTTTAATGGCTTCGTAGACTTTCAGGTGATCGACGAAATATTCTTTTTCGTGACACAGTGGATAAGGTGTATCCAGGCCACATACACGGGCAATTGGCGACTCCAGGTACAAGAAACATTTGTCCTGCACTGTAGCAGCTACTTCGCTTGCGAAACCGCTGGTCAGAGGCGCTTCCTGGGTCACCACGAGGCGGCCCGTCTTCATCACTGATTTTGCCACGGTTTCGGCATCCCACGGCAGCAGGCTTACGAGGTCAATAATCTCGCAATCGATGCCGTCTTCGGCCGCTTTATCGGCAGCTTTTTCGGCCATTTCGACCTGCGCGCCCCAGGCAACAATCGTCAGATCCTTACCTTCACGCACAACGTCTGCCTTACCAAGCTCAAGACTGTACTCTTCCTCAGGCACCTCACCGGTAGAGGCACGGTACAGGCGCTTAGGCTCCATAAATAATACTGGGTTTGGATCAAAGATTGCGCTCAGCAACAAACCTTTGGCCATATACGGGTTGCGCGGCATGACAATTTTCAGACCCGGGGTATGCGCAAAATAAGCTTCCGGGGATTGCGAATGATAATGTCCGCCTGCGATGCCACCGCCATAAGGTGTGCGAATCGTCAGACCGCCAACATTAAACTCGTTACCGGAACGGTAGCGGAATTTAGCGGACTCGTTTACGATTTGGTCAAACGCAGGAAAAATGTAATCACCGAACTGAATCTCAGCAATCGCATAACTGCCTTGTGAGGCCAGACCGTTAGCAAAACCCAGAATACCCTGCTCGACCAGTGGCGTATTAAAGTTACGATGACGCCCGTATTTTTCTGTCAGTCCGGAGGTTGCCCGGAACACGCCACCAAAAGAGCCGGTGTCTTCACCAAAACTATAGACTTTCTCACTTTTTGCCATCGCGATATCAAGTGCGCTATTGATGGCCTGTAATAAATTCATCTTCGCCATTACTTCTCTCCCCCATCAATGCGTGACGCTGTTTTCGGGTACGCTTCAGGGTACTTACGAATATGCGCTTTCAATTGCTCGAGCTGCTCTTTGAGCTGCTGAGGCGGGGTGTCATAAACGTCATTGATAAGCTCATCAATATGTGGCGCAGGCACTTTCTCGGCCTTTTTCAGTGCCGCGAGTACTGCCGCTTTCTTTTCGGCAAAGATCTCTTCGGCGTCTTTTTCCGTGAGCCATTTCTTCTTAATCAAGTAGGTCTGGAAGCGTGCCAGCGGGTCTTTAGCACGCCATGCATCTTCTTCGTCACGAGTACGGTACCCGGTTGGATCATCCGAAGTTGAATGACCCGCCATACGATACGACATGCCCTCAATCAGCACCGGCTCGTTGTCTTCCACAGCAAGCTTGCGCGCCATTTGCGTCGCCTGGTAGACAGCGAGAATGTCGTTGCCGTCAACACGAATGGTCTTCATACCATAAGCCACACCGCGCGGAGCAATACCATCGCCGGCATACTGTTCACCCTGTGACGGGGTCGAGATAGCGTAACCATTGTTACGACAGAAGAATATCGCCGGTACTTTGTAGACCGCAGCCATATTCAGTGCCGCGTGGAAGTCACCTTCCGAGGCTGCGCCTTCACCAAAGTAACAAATCGTACAGGTGCCCGACTTGTCCATTTTCTGGCCAAAGGCATAGCCGGTAGCTTGTGGGATTTGCGTCGCCAATGGCGAGGCAATGGTCATAAAGTTAAGTTCTGCGGAGCCGTAGTGCACTGGCATCTGACGACCTTTGCCCAGGTCGCGCTCGTTTGAGAACAACTGATCCATGAACTGCTCAACAGTAAAACCGCGATAAGCTAAAGCGCCTTGTTCACGGTATTGACCCATGATCATGTCACCGTCATCAAGCGCCGCCGCTGAACCTATACTTGCGGCCTCTTCACCAAGCGAAGACAAATAGAAACTGATGCGGCCCTGTCGTTGTGCAGCGATCATGCGCTCATCGAGGATACGAATGAACTGCATGGTATCGAACATCTTCAGTGCCAGCTCTTTATCGAGCTCAGGTACCTGAGCACCCTTTTGCACAGTGCCGTCCTCTTTGAGGATTTGAAGCATTGGAATCTTTAACGCTGAACCGTCGATAAACTTCGGTTCGGTCACGATTTCAAGCTGGTGTTGTTTATCCTTTGCCATAACTTTCTCGTTCTCAGAAAAATTGCGCTCACTTTACCTTTACGTCAACTGACATGCAAATAGGTGAGCGTGCTCATAGTATAAAATCAGACCAGTTGCAGCCGTTCCAGCGGAATATCAACGACCGTTAACAGTGCCCTCTGGCCCAGCGCTACATTAGCGTTGGGGAAAATAATACGCTCGCCAGCCTGCTCGACCCGATACTCTTTGCTGCCATCAGTGGCAAGCAACTGCCCCTGCTTGAACGGCGTGAAATTCGCCACATCATCCGGGAAATATAATTTGAAATCCTCAACTGTACGGTTAATTGTACGGCATACATCAAAAACTTTGGTGCGTTGCGGATCAAACTCGGGCAGGTCCAGCTCAGCTTCACAAATCAGTTTAGTGAACATCTTCTCGGCTGCTGCAAACTTACTACGATCGTTCTCGCCAAAGGGTTTTACTTTACCCAGCTCAACCGTAAAGGCATCGGCCCGGTGGGTACGGACACTGTAATAACTAAAGGTTGTCGTCGGTGCCTGATTTAACAGGATGGTAGTGACCCCACATTCAGCCAAAAAGGTAAGCTGGTCTTTTTTATAAGGGCCGCCATGGGTAAATGGGTAGACGCCAAACTTCTCGTACTGAGAATCGCGAATGGCAGTATGCAAATCGTAATGGTAGCGACGCCGCTCGCCGCTTGGAGCATCGTCAAAGAACGCACTGACGTAATGCTCAATGTTCGCCGCGCGCTTATGTTCAGGACTGTGCCCTTTTTCATGAGCACCGCTAAATAAGCGGTTCATGTTCATATCAACAAAGCGTTTGTTGATGGCAATGGCTGCTGGGTTAGCAATCAAAAACAGGGTGCGTTGCACGGGTTTAATCGAGCCACGCATGATGCCATGGATCATATCGCGAACGATCTCAATGGGTGCGGTTTCGTCACCGTGTACAGCACAGGAATACACCACATCTTTGCTGCCAGGTTCGCTCGGTTCAATCACCACCACGCCGTAATCCTGAAAGATAATCTGGCCGCCGTCATAGGCTAAGGTTTGATTCAGTAGCTGCACGTCATCGGTCAACTGCTCACCGCCGTAGCCTGAAACCGTCCACTCGAGTACATCAACATCATTCAACTTCACGTTCCAACTCCTGTTGTTTTATCCGTCCTGGTTCCAGCCCTTTGGTCGCTAGCAGTGCCCGCAGCACTCTTGAGCGGTATTCCCGTCGATACAGTACCGATACGACCACCACCGTCGAAGCAACAAACAACACCGGATGCAGAAACCAGCATAGAAATGCCAGCGCAAAGTAATAGGCCCGTAAACCATTATTGTATTCATGTCCGGCCTGATCAAATACCTTCGCCGCCTGCCGGGCAAAGGTATCACGCTGCTCGTCAGAAAAATCGGTGCTGCGATACTGCGGTGCAGCGCCTAGCAATACCGAAACAAAACCAAACTGGCGTATCGCCCAGGTGAATTTGAAAAATGCGAAAACAAAGATAAGCGCCAGACACGCAAGTTTAAATTGCACTTTGTCCGAAGAGGTTGCTGCAGTGAAGGGCAAAGACTCCAGCACAATGACCACCTTATCCGCTGACGCTAATAAGGTGAGCACACCCGCTAACACCAGCACGGTTGATGAGGCAAAAAAGGTCACCACTCGCTCGACATTACCCAAAAGCGCCGCATCAGCGATCTGGTGCTCTTTGCGCGTCAAGGTCATCATCCAGTCAATTCGTAACTGGCGTAAAATATGGGACAAGCTATAGGTGGTGCGGGCACGAATTCTGGCAAATTGGGTGTAGAAAACCCAAACTGAAACAAAAAATGCCAGAGTTACAATATCGAGTGTCGTTAAACTCATGCTATTGACCTTGCGCTGACAGCATTAGTGGAAGTCGCAACGGCCTGCAAAGCAACGCTGCGACTTCGTTCATCATTGTAAGGTCTCTAGTTTACCATTATGTGACGGCATTGTCCGAGTCGGATTTTGGTGCTGGCTTTTCAGCCAGACCGTACCAGGACAGCATGGTTTTCACGCCGCGCTTGGTATCATCGAGGATGAGATACAAACATGGAATCAGCAACAAGGTGATGACGGTCGCAAATAAAATACCAAACGCCAGCGATATCGCCATCGGTATAACCATCTTCGCTTGCAGACTCTTCTCTAACACGATCGGTAACAGGCCAAAGAAAGTGGTTAAGCTGGTCAGGATAATCGCCCGGAAACGCGCCGCCCCGGCATCCTGTACCGCGGTCCGTAACGCGACCCCTTCTTTGCGTGCCTGGTTGACGTAGTCCACCATGACCAGAGAGTCATTTACCACAACACCGGCCAGGGCGATGATACCAAACAAACTCAGGATCGAAATTGGCATCCCCAATATCCAGTGGCCGACGACTGCACCTATCATTCCGAACGGAATCACCGACATAATGATCAGCGGTTGGCTGTAAGACTTCAATGGAATTGCCATTAGCGCATAAATCGCAAACAACGCCAGCATAAAACCGATCGCCAATGAGCTGGTCGCTTCCGCCTCATCCTGAGACGCGCCCTCGAGCTGGAAACTCACTGACGGGTATTGGTCCAATATCGGCTGAATGTGGTTCTCGCGAACCTGCTGCACGACTTCAAACGGTTCAATCCGGTCCTTATCCACCCGCGCCCGCACATTTACTGACCGCTCGCGGTCAATACGGGTGATGGTGTTGTAGCCTTTGGCGAACCGAATCTCTGCCAATTCAGTAAAGGGAATGAGATCGCCGTTTGCCGTGCGCAGTTTCATATCTTCAAGGTTACCCACGGACTGACGCTCTTCCAGCGGGTAACGCACCATGACCCGAACTTCTTCATCACCGCGTTGTATACGCTGTGCCTCAGCACCGTAGAAGGCGTAGCGAACCTGATTAGCAAGATCACTTAAGGTAATGCCCATGGCCGTAGCCAGAGGCTTCAGCTCCAGGATGATCTCATCATTACCTGCGCCAAAGGTATCCTCAATATCGAACACACCATCGAATTGGCCTAAGGCTTCCTTAATCTGTTTCGCGGCTGCTGAAAGTTGGCCAAGATCATCGCCGGCCAACTGGAACTCGACATCAAAGCCGCCTCCACCGCCGATGCTACCCTGGAAGTTAATAGCTTTCACGCCGGCAATTTCAGGTGTGGCTTCGCGCCAACGATTAATAATGGCAAAGCCATCAATGTCGCGCTCCTCACCTTTGGCTAACTCGCTCATCACCATGCCGTTGGTGGTGCCACTTAACCATGTCGTGGTATGACGAACGACATCTTCACCCTGTTCCTCTTTAACGTCCTCATTTACTTTCATCAACGAGGCCGTCAATGTCTCCAGCGCATTGATGGTTGCTTCTTCCGACGAGCCTGGCTGCATTTCGATGCTGGTACGAATGAAGTCGCTTGGGATATTGGGGAAAAATACCCAGCGCACAACGCCGCCGCTGATCAAGCCGATCATCAAAATAAACATGGCGATGAACGACGCCAAAGTGGTATAGCGATAGTGCAGACACTTTTTCAGGAAAGGACGATAGTAACGCTCAACAAATACCCGCAGACTATCCGATATTTTATTCCGGACACGTTGAAAAGCATTCTGTTTTTCATTGCCGGATTTACTGAATTTCATCGCCGCAATGTGCGCTGGAAGAATTAATTTCGACTCCACCAGTGAGAAGGCAAGACAGAGAATAACCACTATCGCAATGGACTCCCAAATTGCCCCCATACCACCATCCACCATCAGCATGGGGATGAACGCAACCATAGTGGTCAGAACCCCGAAGGTTGCTGGGATGGCAACTTTTTTGGCGCCCCGCACCACGTTATCAGTGGTTTTGCCGTATTTCTCAATTTCAGAGTAGGCACTTTCCCCGATGACGATGGCGTCATCGACCACAATACCGAGTACCAGTATGAAGCCAAACAGACTGATCATGTTGATGGAAATATCAAACATCGGCAGTGGCATCAGGGCAATGGTTCCCAGGAAGCAGATAGGAATACCGATCATGACCCAAAATGCCAAGCGCAGCTGCAAAAAGAGCGACAGCATCAGAAATACCAGCAAACCACCGTAGATCATATTGTCCGTCATCAGATCCAGACGGCCCTGCAGGTAATATGAGGAGTCTCCCCAATGGGCGACTTTAATTTCCGGCGGCAATTCTTTCTGTTTGCGATCGATATAATTACGCACCACTTCAGCCACGGCCAGGTCATTCTGATCGCCCACAGAATTGACTTTAACAAAGGTCGCGGGCTTGCCATCAAAGCGCGTAAACCGTCGACGCTCAATAAATTCATCTTTCACCTGAGCGATGTCGCCAAGGGTCAGGCGGGTACCATCGGGTCGGTTAATGAGAACAATATTCTCGTATTCCTCACCAAAGTAAGCCTGATTATTGGCACGCAACAAAATGTCGCCGTTAGGCGTCCGGATAGAGCCGCCGGCAACGTCGATGGAGGTCCCGCGAACCGCATTTACAACCTGCTGGAAGGTCAGGTTATAGCGCTGCAGATCCTGCTCTGAGATCTCAATTGAGATCTGATAGTCCCGGGCACCGACAACCTCTACTTTGGTTACCCCACCTATCGATTTCAGGTCGTCTCGGATCGACTTCGCCAGTTCCTTCTGGCTGCGCTCAGTCATATCACCGTAAACACTTATCCAAATGACTTCACGTTGCGGGCGCACCCGATAAATATTTGGGTTCTCAATTTGCTGTGGGAAGTTCGGGATCGCGTCCACGAGCATTTTTACTTCGTCCATGACCACCTGCGGGTCATAGCCACTTTCTACTTCAACGGAAACAGAGCCTCCGCCTTCCCGTGCTGTTGACACAATACGCTCAACGCCATCGACGTCTTCGAGTGCGTCTTCAATGAGCACCAGAACACCCTGCTCCACTTCTTGTGGCGCAGCGCCCGGGAACGGAACCTGAATACTGATGTTATTCAGTTCGATTTCAGGAAACATCTGTTTGCGAACTTGCGACACCATAAAAATACCCGTGATGATGATTAACAACATCAGCAGGTTAGCGGCGACACGGTTATTCGCCCACCAGGCGATGAGACCCGTCTCTTTGTTTGGCTCAGGAGCTTGATTTGGCATTGGCATGGTTTTCGTCCTTACTCGTCAGCTGAGCTATCAGAAGACGCACTGTTCACTGCGTTCGACTCATTGGAGTCACCTGAACCTTCCATTTGCTCGGGTAAGGGGTCGCTGGGTAAACGTACTTTCATACTCGGCAGTGCATTACTGAGCTGCGTCAATACTACGGTATCGCCTGGGTTCAGTCCCTCGCTCACGATGACCTGATTCTCTTCAGCACGCAGCACCTCAACATGAGTACGCTGCAAGCGACGGTCCTCGCCGACTAACCAGACATTGCCATCTGCGGTGAGTGCGTAACGCGGGATCCGGTAGACGTTCTCGACGAAAATCCCTTCGATCTCAAGCGCCACAAACCGACCGAAGCGCAAGATATGCTCATGACTCTGGCCGTTGCGATTATAAGGGTCGCGCACCTCAACCACACCGTAGATAACGCGGCTTGAACTATCGAGTACGCCTTCACTGCGCACCAGTTTCCCTTGCCAGAAATAGTTCTGTCCTGCCACTTGCGAGGTCAAACGCACCTCAGGAAAATCTGCGGTCTGCCCTGCTTCCGGAAGGTTAAGATAGGCCAGATCGCGGTCGCTCAGTGGCACCCGTACTTCGGCGACTTCAGTCCCCATCATCTGGGCAATCTGACTACCCACATTCACGTACTGCCCTAAATCAACGCCTTTGCTTTGTAAAACACCATCGAAAGGCGCACGTACGATAGTGCGATCCAGATCCCGTTGCGCTTTAGCAACAGCGGCTTCCGCGGATTGCATGGCGGCTACAGCGCTGGCGACCTGAGGTTTACGTAAACCTAAGTCTGGAATCTCGCCTAATTGCAGAGACTCCCATTCTTCCCGAGCCACTTCCGCACGTGCACTTTCTTCCGCTAAAGCCGCCTTTGCCTGAGCCAGATTGGCTTTAGCATTTTGCAGCGCAACTTCATAGTCGCGACTGTCAATTTTTAACAACATGTCGCCTTTTTTGAAAAAGCCACCGTTGTGGAAGTTCGTTGCCGTTTCAATCACCTGCCCACTGACCTGAGCAATCAGGTTGGTGGTCTGCTTGGGCATCACATTCCCCTGCCCACTTACCAGCAGGTTGATGCTCTCTGGTTCCGCCTGTTGTACCTCCACCAGCACCGCAGGACGTTCCTTTGCCCGCATCGGCAGTTGGGGTCGCAGCATGCTCAACGCCATAACTAAGGCTACAGCGACAAGAATTATAATAGGCGGCAAGAGCGCACGTTTTTTGAAAGTCATCGAGATCATTCCGGTTTAACATGAAGATGGCGCATAGTATGCGCCATCTATGAGGGATTATTAAGACAGATTATGTTGCGAGTTGTAACAACTGAAACATTAACCGTTCAGTAAGTAACTTTCACCGGCCTCAATCGCCCGTGGTCCGCCAGCTAGCAGCACGACGTCGCCTTTTTGCAGTTTAAAATCGCCGTGCACTTCGCTGAACTCATCACTGCCACGACGCACAGATTTCACCTGAATGGCTAGCTCATCCAGGCCAAGTTGGGCAAGCTCCTTGCCACAGGCATAGGCGTTGTCGGACAACTGCACAGCGTGTAAGAACTGCAACCGATCGATTTTTTCCGGATCCATATCCGTGGTTTCGCCCGGATAGAAGCCATGCATATCGCCGTAATGGGAACGCCGCGCCTGATCCAGCCGGGCCAGAATACGGCGGATTGGAATGCCAGTACGGCTTAAGATCTGAGACACTAACATGAGGCTTGCCTCTAAGGTGTCCGGAACCACCTGGGTCGCCCCGGCGTTCATCATGTCTTCCAGGCGCAAATCATCCCGCGAGCGTACAATGACCTCGGCGTGTTCGTTGATCTCACGAATGGCTTTCAGTACTTCCAGAGCTTTTTGATCTTCAGCAAAGGTGATGATAATCAGCTCTACCTGGTCGGCATGTACCGCTTTCAGAATATCGCGGCGGGCGCCATCACCAAAAAATACATTGGCACCACCGGCAATAGCCTCCTGCACTCGCTTACTATCGTGATCAATAGCCAGATGCGGAATTTGTTCGTTGGTCAGGAAGCGACTGACGGTTTGTCCTACCCGCCCAAAGCCAAGCACCAGTACCCGCTTCGGCTCAGAGACGTCAGGTTGTTGAATATCGTCAGCGGCGGTCGTTTTAACTTTTCTCAGCAAGGGTTTAACCAGCTCACGGCAGCGTTGAATAATAACCGGTGTTACTGCCATACCCAGCACACCAACCCCGACCAGGAGCGAGGCGATATCCTGCGGCAGGAGCGCAAAAGAAAGTGCGAGCGAGACCAATACAAAACCAAACTCGCCCATTTGGAACAGCATCAGGCCGGCGCCCCAGGCATCTTCTTCGCGTTCATCCATAAAGCCTGCCAGAGCGCGGATGACCAGCATTTTGATTAAGCCAATGAGGACCACACCCAGCGCAATCCAGTGCAGGTTGTTTAAAAACACCATCAGGTTCAGCTGCATGCCGACGGTAATAAAAAACAAGCCCATCAAAATGTCCCGAAACGGACGAATATCCGCCTCGAGCTGGTGTTTATACTTACTCTCGCCTAGCATCATGCCCGCCAGAAATGCGCCTAAGGCCATCGACAGTCCGAATAAATGGGTCATGCCCCCTGCCACCAGCGCCACCAGCAAGGTGGCGAGAACAAAAAGTTCATCGGTGCGCAGTCGAGCGATCTCGCGGAAGATATGCGGCAGTACCCATTTTCCGATCGCCATCAACAGCACCACTACGCCAGCGCCTTTCAGGAGCGCAATACCAAGACTCTCCCAAATACTTACTTCAACCGAAGTGCTGGCCAGTAACGGGATAATAATCAGCATCGGGACCACGGCAATATCCTGGAACAATAGGACAGCAACCGTGGCCTGGCCTTTACGGGTCGTTAACTGAGAAGACTCGCCAAGTTGTTTGATGACGACAGCGGTAGAACTCAGCGCTAAGGTACCACCGATCACCATCGCCGCGATCCAGTCAGCAGTGAACAGATAGGCCAAACCGGCAAAGAGCAAGGAACAGATCACCACTTGCCCGGCGCCAAGACCAAATACCAGGCGCCGCATAGCAATCATTTTTGGCAATGAGAACTCAAGCCCCAGTGAGAACAGTAGCAGCACCACACCCAGTTCGGCGATAAAGTGGTATTCATCAGGATCTTTAATCCAGGCGGTAACATCAGGACCGGCGACAATCCCGGCGACCAGGTAGGCTAAAATTGCCGGTAATTTGATCCGCCGAAAGGCCCAGACTAAAACTACGGCAATGGCGAGTAATAATAAGACGTCTGCGAAAGCTCCGTTCACGTTGATTTCCTCTGAAGATAGAGACCTAAACAAATCAAGCTTAAGCCGATAACCGTGCTCACTTGGATAACTTCGCCAAGTATAGAGTAAATAAGTAACAGACTGATGAATGGGCTAAGAAAAATCAACATTGACAGCTGCGAAGTTTTCTCGGCCGTGCGCATTGCCGTTAACCACAGCAGAAAGGTCACGCCCATCTCAAACATGCCCACATAGCCCGCCGCCAACCATGCCCGCCACTCGGTCCAGGGCAACGGCCGTGGGTCGAGCGCCACTGCTACCGCCAGGGCGATGGTACCGAAAGCAAAACACCAGAACATCGCTGGAATGGGGGCATCAGTATTTTTAGTGTTGATCAGCCAGTAGCTTGCCCAAAGTAGCGTACTTAACAGCGCTAAGCCAATTCCCAGCCAATTGGTTTGGGAAAAGTCCCAGTGCCCGCCAGTTGCGATCAGCACCACACCGGCATAAGCCACCACCATAGCTACCAACTCCCGTAAGCTAAGCCGTTGCTGCAACATGGGCACGGCTAGCAATGCCATGGTAATCGCCCAGGTATAATTGATCGCCTGCGCCTGCTGCGCCGGTAATTGATCATAGGCTGCGAAAAGCACCCAATAGTAGATAAAAGGATTGAGCAGCCCTTGCAGACAATAAAACAGCCAACGCTGCCGCCCCAGCGCCATGGTCTCCCGGAAGCGGCCCTGCCACATGAGTAACAGGAAAAAAATCAGGGTACTGATCAGGGCTCCTAAGAACAGCAAATGCAGAGGGGATAGATAGGTCAGCGCAATTTTAAAGGCGGTCGCCACCGTTGACCATAGCCCTACCGCAGCTATCCCAAAGGCCAAGGCACGCTTTTGATTTTTTACAAGCGGAGCTGGACCAGCTGTCATAGTGAGCTCCTCGCTAAACGGCCGGGCGTTGTTCCAGGACAAGGTGGCGTGACGGTGTACGCTTCACGATGAAGTCGCCCCAGGCAACTTGCGGGCGTTTGTCATTTTGCGTATGAATCATCTGCAGCCGCAGTTGTTCCAGCTGCGCGTAAGATGGCATGCCAGCGCCCTGTTGCTCCAGCCATGCCCGTAGCAGTGCTCGCTGGCTGGCGGCGGAGTGAGACCGTAAAGGGTCAACGGCTAAGGCGCCAGCAGCATCCACATAGCTCGTTAACTGGTCTTGCAGTAACTCATCCAGTACCTGTTGCTGTTCAGCGCATAGGCGCGCGCTGCGCAGCACTGCATCGCCGAACTGCGGCCAGCGCTGCTCGAGTTTCGGCACGACCTCATGACGTAAGTAGTTGCGATCAATAGCAGTATCGAAATTGGTCTCATCCTCGATCCAATGCAGCTGATGCTGCCTGGCGTAGGCATAGATTTGCGCTTTACTAACCCCCAGTAGCGGCCTTAGCCAGCGTTGCTGAGCTTTTTGCTGCGTTCCTGGCCGCGAGCTCAGCTGTGCCATTGCCGCCAGACCTTTTGGACCAGCGCCTCGTTTAAGCTGGAGTAAAAACGTCTCAATTTGATCATTGCGATGCTGACCCAGCAGAAATACCGCATCATCACTGGCCAGCTCGCTCAGACGCTGGTAGCGAGCGTCCCGCCCTGCAGCCTCTTTACTGATACGTGAGCCCTGGCTGACCCGAAGCTGTTCACAATACATGGGGAAATTTCGCCGCTGGCAATCCTCCACCAGACTTTGCGCCCAGGCCCCTGATGAAGGGTGAAATTGATGATCAAGATGAATGGCTAAATAACTGAACTGAGGGTGTTCAGTGCGCCAGCGATCAAGTAAATCGAGAATGGTCTGCGAATCTGCGCCACCGCCTAAGCAAGCGATCAGCTGTTGCTGAGGGTGCAGCTCTACCTCTTGCAGAGCTGCACAAAATTGCGGATATAAGTCGTTTGCCTCAGCACTCACAAGGGACTAACAATAACCAAATGACATGAGCTTCTGATAGCGTTGCTCAAGTAAAGCAGTGCGATCCAGGCCTTTCAGTTCACCTAAATCTTTGAGCAGGCGTTGTTTCAGCCGTTGCGCCATTTCCTCAGCGTCGCGATGCGCGCCACCCAGAGGTTCTTCGATGATCGCATCGATCAGGCCCAGCTCGAGGCTGCGACCAGCAGTCACCCCCATAGCTTCAGCAGCAATCGGGGCTTTGTCCGCGCTTTTCCAGAGAATTGAGGCGCAGCCTTCTGGCGAGATCACTGAGTACGTTGAGTACTGCAACATGTTCACCCGGTCGCCGACGCCAATGGCCAGAGCTCCACCTGAACCACCTTCACCAATAACGGTACAGACGATCGGCACATTCAAACGCGCCATCACTTTCAGGTTTCGTGCAATAGCTTCAGATTGCCCACGCTCTTCTGCACCAATTCCCGGATAGGCCCCGGGGGTGTCGATAAAGGTGATGATAGGCATTTTGAAGCGTTCAGCCATTTCCATCAGGCGCATGGCTTTGCGATAACCTTCAGGCTTGGGCATACCAAAGTTACGACGAATCTTTTCTTTCGTCTCACGACCTTTCTGATGGCCGATAATCATTACCGGCTGACCATCAAGGCGGGCAGTCCCGCCGACAATGGCGCGGTCGTTCGCAAACGCGCGGTCACCGGCCAGCTCATCAAAGTCCGTAAAGATGGACTGGATATAATCAAGCGTGTAAGGGCGCATCGGATGACGCGCCATCTGGGCAACCTGCCAGGCGCCGAGATCGCCGAAAATTTTCTCGATTAATTGCTCGCGCTTTTCCTGTAGCTTGGCAATCTCTTCTTCAATAGAAATATCAAAGTCACCCTTTGCACCAACGGCTTTTAGTTCTTCGATTTGTGCTTGCAGTTCTGCAATGGGTTTTTCGAACTCTAAAAATTGCAAATTCATTTGGACTCCCGTGAGCAACATCGCCTCGATGCGTGTTGCAAATCAAAATTCTAGCGCAATATGTTTCGCACCTAGCTGCTGTTCCAGTTCGTATAACAGCTCGTCTTCCGGTGTAATATACCATTCTGTCGCGGCCTGATAGCTCGCACTTACGTCTGGGCGCTGATAATCAAATACCAATGGGCAAGCGCCGCCGCGATACGCTTCCAGAGTTGCAACCAGGCGCTTAAACCCGGGCCCTTCCAGGTGCTCTGGGCGTAACCTTAAGCGCAATCCCTTAGCGTACTGTTCGCGCATGCCGGTAATTGTCATAACTTCTCTGGCGGTCATTGTATTGCCACCAGAGTAATCATCAAAGCTGACCTCTCCTTTTATGACCAAAATTCTGTCTTTGGCCAGAAATTCTTCATAGGATTCGTAATCTTGTGCGAAAAAGCGTACATCAAAACGTGCTGTTTTGTCATCTAAGGTCACAATAGCCCAGCGCGCGCCTTTTTTATTCACCATCACCCGCATATCTATCACCAGCCCCGCGATGGTGGTCATCTGATCGCGGCCCGTAGGTCTTACATCGGCCAGATTGCAGGGCACATAATTACGCAGCTCTTTACGGAATCTGTTGATCGGGTGTCCGGTTAAGTATAGTCCAAGCGTCTCCCGTTCGCCGTCAAGCCATATCGCTTCCGGCCATTCGGCCACTTGTTCAAACTCATGCTCGATGGCATCCGTTTCAGCAGCGGTGGTTAACACACCGAACAGGTCGGACTGGCCAATGGCTTCGGCACGGGCGTGCTGCTCGGCCTGGCGCATGGCCTTTTCCAGAGTTGCCATCAAAGCTGCGCGATGCGGTCCCAATGAATCCATTGCGCCGGCACGGATAAGCTTCTCCATAACCCGGCGATTCAGACGCTTCAGATCGACCCGACAGCAAAAATCAAATAAGTCGGTAAAAGCGCCGCCCTCGTTACGAGCTGCCAGAATAGCTTCGATCGGCGCTTCCCCGACACCTTTAATGGCGCCAATGCCATAAACCACATGACCTTGCTCATCGACGGTAAATTTATATTGACCAACATTCACATCTGGCGGCAACAACTTCAGCCCCAGCTGCTCGCACTCATCGACCAGAGTCACAATTTTGTCAGTATTGTCCATATCCGCGGACATCACTGCCGCCATGAATTCTGCCGGGTAATGGGTTTTCATCCACAGGGTCTGATAGGACACCAGGGCATAGGCCGCGGAGTGTGACTTGTTAAAGCCGTAGCCCGCAAACTTCTCTACCAGGTCAAAGATCTTCATCGCCAGATCAGGGTCGATGCCGGTGTTCTTGGCACCTTCGGCAAATACCGCCCGTTGCTTGGCCATTTCTTCCGGTTTTTTCTTACCCATGGCGCGCCGCAACAAATCAGCACCACCGAGGGAGTAACCAGCCAGAACCTGCGCAATCTGCATGACCTGTTCCTGGTAGAGAATAACCCCGTAAGTAGGCTCCAGGATCGGCTCCAGCCACTCGTGCTGATAATCTTTGTCCGGGTAGGAAATTGGCTCGCGACCGTGCTTCCGGTCGATGAAGTTGTCGACCATTCCGGACTGCAGTGGTCCCGGGCGAAACAGCGCCACTAATGCGATAATGTCTTCAAAGCTGTCGGGCAGCATTTTCTTGATCAACTGTTTCATGCCGCTTGATTCAAGCTGAAACACTGCTGTGGTCTGCGCCTTTTTCAGCAGCTTAAAGCAGGCCGGATCGTCAAGCGGTATCTTATCGATGACGATGGCGTGCTCGCCACGCTTCGCACGCTGAGCATTGACCATGTCGAGTGCCCACTGAATGATGGTCAGCGTACGTAAGCCAAGAAAGTCGAATTTCACCAGACCCGCAGCTTCAACGTCGTTCTTATCAAACTGCGTGACCGGTTGCTTGCCCTCTTCGTCGCAATACAAAGGCGAGAAATCAGTAATTTTCTTTGGTGCAATCACCACGCCACCGGCGTGCTTGCCAGCGTTACGGGTGACGCCTTCCAGAATGCGGGCCATATCGATGAGATCGCGGACATCTTCGTCCTGATCGTAAACCTCGACCAGGCGCGGCTCGACGTCAAAGGCCTTGGCCAGCGTCATGCCCGGATCGCCGGGAACCAGCTTGGTAATTTTATCGACGAAGCCATAGGGATGGCCCAGCACCCGCCCCACGTCCCGGATCGAAGCTTTCGCTGCCATGGTGCCGAAGGTGATGATTTGCGATACGGCCTCGCGCCCATACAAATCGGCGACGTGATCGATCACCTCATCGCGACGGTCCATACAAAAGTCGATGTCAAAGTCGGGCATTGAGACCCGTTCCGGGTTAAGGAAACGTTCGAAGAGCAAATCGAGCTCTAACGGATCCAGGTCCGTGATCTTCAGCGCGTAAGCGACCAACGAGCCCGCACCTGAACCACGCCCCGGCCCGACCGGAATATTATTGTCTTTCGACCACTGAATAAACTCCATGACAATCAGGAAGTAGCCGGGAAAGCCCATCTGATTAATCACGTCGAGTTCTATTTTTAAGCGTTCATCATAAGATTTGCGCTGTTCCAGACGTTCGCTTTCGTCGGGAAACAGCTGCACTAAGCGCTGCTCAAGACCCTCTTGTGATTTCTTCACCAGGAAGTCTTCCGGCGTCATACCGCCAGTCGGAAATTCCGGCAGCACATATTCGTCCAGAGTAATGGTGACATTGCAGCGCTTAGCAATTTCGACAGTATTGGCCAGCGCCTCCGGCAGATCGGCGAACAACTCGGCCATTTCTTCCGGGCTCTTAAGGTATTGTTCCTGAGTGTATTTTTTAGGGCGGCGCTTGTCATCAAGGGTATAGCCATCGGCCACAGCGACCCTGACTTCGTGCGCGTGAAAATCTTCCTGCTTTAAAAAGACCACTTCATTAGTGGCGACAACGGGCACGTTCTGCGCGGCGGCCAAGGCTACTGCAGCATGCAGGTAATCATCTTCCTGGGGACGGCCAGTACGTAGCAGCTCAAGATAAAAGCGATCAGGAAAATGCTGTTGATAAAAAGCCAGCTCGGTTTCAGCTTCAGCAAAGCGGTTCTGCAGTAACTTACGACCGACATCCCCTTCCCTGCCGCCACTTAATAACAGTAAGCCTTCCGCGTGTTCCGCTAACCATTCTTTGTTCACACAGGGACGGCCCTGCCGATGCCCCGCCAGATAACCGCGGCTAATCAACTGGGTCAGTTGCTGATAACCGGCATTGTTCATGGCTAATGCCGTCAGCCGAAAAGGCTGCTCCTGACTGTCGGCAGTCCACCCCTCGGGTAGCACCCAGAGATCACAGCCGACGATGGGCTTGAGTCCTTTACTGTGGGTGGTTCGGTAAAACCGGACCAGACCACACATATTCATTTGATCCGTCACCGCCAGTGCTGGCATGCCTTTTGCAGCTGTGGCCTCGCAAATCGGTCCGACTTTTGCCAGGCCATCGATCATCGAGAAGTCGCTGTGAACGCGTAAATGAATAAACTGGGGAGCTGAAGTTTGCACTGGTTCTGTCATGCGCCTTTATCATTGTCGGAAAGTCGAACATCAACTCCTATTGTGCCGTATGCGTTGCGCTATGTCATTCTTCAGATTCTGATTCCCCGGAAAAACCTCCAAGCCTTGATTTATTGCTGGAAAAATGAGCTTATAGGAAACATGAAATTTACCTGTTGAAGGTCTCAATTGGAGCAAACGTCATGTTAAAACGCCCGATTTACTCGTCTTTGTTGGTGTTCAGTCTGCTTATTCCCGGGGTTTCTGTTGCGGCAGATGATGCGCATGAAATCGAAACCATCAGTACTGGCCACCGCTTTACCGAGGGCCCGCTTTGGTATAATAACCAACTCTGGTTCTCCGATATTCCAAATACTACCGTTTATACATGGAGTCCCGACGGCACTACAGAAGTTGCCGTCCGCCCCTCAGGCCAAGCCAACGGTCTGGCTTTAGATAACGACCAGCGTTTACTCATGGCGCAACATAGCACTCGGCGCATCGCACGGCTGAATGACGATGGCAGCCAAACTGCATTAGCCAGCTCCTATCAGGGCAATCGGCTGAATAGTCCCAATGATCTTACCGTTGCCGCCGATGGCAGTATTTACTTTACCGATCCGCCCTTTGCCATTGCCGAAGAAGACAACGAGCTTGGCTTCGCTGGCGTCTTCAAAATCTCCGCAACAGGCGAACTCAGCTTGTTAGATGATGCGCTGGAATTGCCGAATGGGATTGCCTTAAGCCCCGATCAAACCACGCTCTATGTTAACGATGCCTATCAATGGATAATTTATGCCTACGACCTGGGGCCCAACGGAGTATCCAACAAACGCACTTTTGCCCGGCTTGAAGGCACGTATGATCAGGGTATGGATGGCATCAGCGTGGCCAGCGACGGTACGCTCTATGTTGCCGGCCCAGAGGGAATTTACACCTACGCAGCCGACGGTGAACTATTGGAAATCATTGAGTTACCTGATTTTACGTCGAACGTTGCTGTGGTTGAGACCGACAGCCGTGTTCTCTACGTGACCAATCAGACTGAGGTGCTTAGAATTAAACTCAACAAGTAAACAACCAAGGTTCAGTAACCTAACAGGAAAGTCTATGCGAAAGTCAGCTTTATTCAATCGTCTTGCCGTGCTGCCACTGGCATTGATCAGTGTTTTTGCGCAGGCCGCGGAAGAAACAGAAGCCACCCTCAATGCCTATGCTGCTGGCTACGTTGCAGGCTTTACCTGTAGCGCGACCTTTAATGGCAATAAGAATGCTGAGCAAATCCGGGAACATGAGTTAGGTGGCATATATCCACTGATTGCAGAGCGGGTAGAACAGTTGACGGCTGAGGTAAACCAGCAACATAAATGGGTCCGGGTTAAATACGATAATGGCGCCCGTGAACGCATTTCAGTGTGGCGGCCTAAGCTGGGTTGTGTTGACCTTCCCGTCGGCGCAACTCTTGAGGCAGAGCGACATTTGGCGAACCCGTTTGCCACATCGCCTACGCCAGCACTGGATAGCGGCGCGCCCTGGCAGCTGGATGAAACTCCATTAACGGAAGCGCAGCAGCAAGCTCTTGCCGCTGTGGTTGAGCAAGCTTTTAGCAAGCATTACGGCGCCGGCGCCCGCACCTCAGCAGTCATTGTTGCCACTCCTGAACATCTGCTCGCGGAGCGCTATTTAGAAGGATTCACACCGGAGACAGCGCAGCGAACCTGGTCCGTTGCCAAAAGTATTGGCGCCAGTGTTATCGGTGCCGCGGCCTATCAACGCTTACTGGAAGTTAGTGAGCCCGCAGCATTAGCGAACTGGTCTCACCCAGCAGATCCACGCGCTGCAATTACACTAGAGAATTTACTGCATATGGCCTCGGGCCTGGATAGCAATCAAGCGGGAAATCGCACCGACCGAGTCTATATGGGCGGCGGTCTGGTCAGTGATACCGCCACTGAGACCGCGCTTGAGGTCACCCCCGGAGAGCGCTGGAAATACGCCAATAACGACACTATGCTAGCGCTGCGTACCCTGCGCGAACGCTTTGCAACCCTTGACGATTATCTGCGCTTTCCATTTGTTGCGCTGCTGGACAAAATCGGTATGCAGCACACCTACCTTGAAACGGATTGGCAAGGTGACTTTATTCTCTCCTCGCAAGTCTGGACCACGGCGCGTGATTTAGCTCGTCTTGGTGTACTTCATCTGAATAACGGTGTCTGGCATGGTGAGCAATTGCTGCCGGAAGACTGGCTGGCTTACATTAGTAGTGAAGCTCCAGCACAACCGCCCACAGGAAGCCCAGGCTATGGCGCGCAGTGGTGGTTATACAACGAACGTTTTCCCGAGCTGCCTGATGATACTATTGCAGCGCGCGGGAATCGCGGCCAGTTTCTGGTCATTATCCCAAGTCGGAATCTGATTGTGGTTCGCCGTGGTTACGATTTCGCAGGACAAGCTGGATTTAACGAACACGATTTCACCCGCGACGTACTTCGTGCATTAGCAACTAAAACGGCTCAGTAACAAGGAGTTCAGCATGGATGAGTGGAAGGTTCCGAACCAGCTGACTCACACGATGCTTAAAGCATTTCAACGCAAACAAAGGGAGACCTGGTCTAAAGGTCTCTCCTTGCGAGTGCATCGTGCCTTAAGCTGGTTAGACCGCGCCGAGCAGGAGCGCCACAGCAAGGATTTAGACGCGGAGTTTTTGTTTCTTTGGATTGGTTTTAATGCAGCTTACGCCAGTGAGTACAGCCAGGACAGCCGACTCAATCAGCGTGATGCCTACGCCGCTTTTTTCGAACGCATCCTTACCTATGATCAAAGCCAGCAGCTGTATGCCATGATTTGGGAACACTATCCCAATAAGATTCGTACCCTGATGAACAATCCCTATGTATTTCAGCCGTTCTGGGACAGCGCCACCGGCCGTAGTGAGCCCGATGCCTGGAAAGCTTCATTTGATTCTGCCAAGCGTGCTGGACACAAGGCCTTAGCAGAACGTGATGTGGTCACTAGTCTAAGTATTATCATGGATCGCCTGTACACCTTGCGCAATCAGCTCGTGCATGGGGGAGCGACCTGGAATGGGCAGCTGAACCGGGATCAGTTGCGTGATGGCTGCGGCATTTTAGCTCATTTGCTGCCCATGATTATTCAGTTGATGATGTTTAATGGTAATGACCTATGGGGCGATGCTGCCTATTTCATGGACCAGCAATCATGACAACACCGGTCATTATATTTATTCACGGCTTTGGGTCCAATGGCTACGGTAGTAAAGCACAGGCGATGCGCGAGTACTGCCAGCAGCACTCTATCCCTTACAGTGCGCCATCGCTCTCGCATATTCCCGACCTGGCGTTACAAACCTTGCGTGAGCTTATCGAGCAATTGCAGCGGGTCTCCGGTGAACGGAGCCTGTGCCTGATGGGCTCATCACTGGGTGGCTTTTATGCTCAGGTGCTGGCGCTTGAGTATGAATTACCGGTGGTACTTATCAATCCATCTATGCATGCCGGTCGCTCGTTGCGACGGGCACTGGGAACAGCCATCAATTATTATGATGACAGCCCTTACCAGTGGCGGGAAAGTTATGTCGACATGCTCGATAAACTTGAACCTTCCTATCCTTTGTCTTTCAGCAAAGAGCAATGCTGGTTACTGGCGCAAACCGCTGATGAGCTGCTCGATTACCGTGAAGCAGTACAAGCTCTCCCACAAGCAAAACATACGATTGAGCCCGGTGGCGACCATGGCTTCCAGGGCTTTGCCAGTCACATCCCTGAAATCGTATCTTTTTTCAGGTACGCAATTACATCTACCTGAGCTGTGCAAATTCTAGACACCCTCAGTTTTTCCCGTTATTGTTCAGACTAAAGCCTTAGACAGTAAGCCCTTATGAATCGCCGTTCGATTTACGCAAAGTCCTGTATTGCCATTTCCAGCCTGCTACTGGTCGTCTTTTCGTTGCCATTGTCGGCCTCGAACCTGCCTAGCTTTTTCGATTTTAATGAAAAAAATGCGCGCGCACAGACGCCGGCCCGTGATCTGGCATTAGAAGCCCAATTGGATGCGTTAATGGACGCTGATTTCGTGCCCTCAGACACTCAGGCGCTAGATGAGCTGCTACGCGACGTAGATGTAAACACGCCCATTGAAACCTTTGTACGTGCTCAGGGCTATCAGATTCTTCGGCTTGCCATGCAAGACAATTTAACGGCCGCGTTGGTTATTGCCGAAGAAGTTGAACAACTGGCCACGGCCGCTGACAATCTTAACGCGATCGCCGAAATTAATGTGATCATCGCCGAGGCTCATGTCGCAAACGAGAAGTTCGATAAAGCATCGACTCGCGTCGAGCGCATTCTTGAGTTGCTGCCCAGGGTCAGCAATGTCCGGATAAGGTTTCATGCCAATCATTTAGTTGCTCGTATTTTACAAAACAACAATGACACCTCTGATGCTCTCGAATATTTGCTCGCTGCACAGGCCCTTTTACCATTAACTGAAGCTCAGGGACAACAACGCCGGCGCCACTTCCTTAGCCTCCACCTTGCGCGTATACAGGCCAATCTCGGCCGCTGGGCGGCTTCTATGGCAACTGCTGAGAACGCGATTGAAGACACCAGACGTACCGGTATCCGCACCCACCTGCCTGACCTTTACCTGGTCCGGGCGTACTCGAAACAATATCAGAACGGTCCATCCCAAAGTATTGTCGACGCTTTTCTGGAAGCCGCGCAGGTCGCCCGTGACATGGGTAATGCCCGGGTCGAGATGCTGTCGTACAACAATGCGGGTGCCACCAAGCTGCACCTGAATGAACTCAACGATGCAACACAGTATCTGCAGCAAGGCCTGGTCATCGCAAGGCGCATTGGCAATATCAATGAGCGCTCAGTAACCGAGTTTAATTTAGGCTACATCAAGGTCTTGCAGGAACAGTACGATGCAGGCATTACTGAGATGTTGGCTGCCGCTGAAGTGTTTAATGGATTCGCGTTAAAGCGTGAGCAAGCGATACTGCTCACCCATATAGCCAGAGCCTACGAACTGGCCGGGCGCTATCAGGAACAGGCGGAAACGCTGAAAAAACAAGCGGCACTTCGTCAAGAAGTCGCCGAAACTCAGCGTGAACAGCAGATTAATGAGTTACAAGTTCGTTACGAAGCTGCCGAAAAGTCCTACGAGATCAAGTTACTGGAACAACAGGCCGAGCTGCAACGTCAGGAGCTCGCCAGCCAGGAACGCAAGCAGGATTTCGTTGTCCTTGCCGGGGCTTTTATGTTGGTTTTGCTGATAGTTTTCGCCGGTGTTTATCGTAAGACCAGAAAGCTAAACTTACTGCTTAACAAAGCCAACGCGGAGCTGCAAGAGCAATCATTACGTGATCCTTTGACAGGTTTACATAACCGGCGTGCTATTTACGATCGCCTGTTACGTGACGAGCAACGTATCTATACGGGAAACCACGCAGTGTTTATCCTTGATATCGATCACTTTAAAACCATTAACGATAAATACGGGCATTCGATCGGTGACGAAGTGTTAATAGAGTTTGGGCGTCGACTCAAACAGGCGACACGTAGCAGTGATATGGCAATTCGCTGGGGCGGCGAAGAATTCCTGCTTATCCTCGAAAATGTGCAAACCGAGCAGGTGATGCAGGTGGCGCGTAAGCTATTGACTGAGATCGGTGAAAAACCATTCCATACCAGCGCCGGGCGGCTGCATATCACGCTAAGTGGTGGCTGCACCGTCATGACCAGTGCCAAAGAGCAGATGCCTCCGAACTGGGATGACACGGTTCGACTCGTTGACGAGCTGCTTTATCAAGCCAAGAATGAAGGGCGTAATCGAATCCGCTATCAACCTGATTCCGGCCCCCGTGAAACTATTTATTTGCGCCCATAAAAAAAACCGCGCGAGTTACCTCGGCGCGGTTTTTTATAAGGTTTCATCGACCTATTTTTAAAGGTTTTCTAAAGCTGCGTTCAGGGTTGCTGATGGACGCATGGCTGCCGAAACTAATTTACCATCTGGCTGATAGTAACCACCAATCTCGACACTGTTCCCCTGCACTGCGTTCAGCTCGTTAACAATGGTACCTTCATTTTCGCTCATAAAGGTTGCCAGCTTGTTCATACGGGCTGCCAGGTCTTTGTCTTTGGTCTGCTCAGCAAGCGCTTCTGCCCAGTACAGCCCCAAATAAAAGTGGCTGCCGCGGTTGTCAATTTCACCTAATTTACGTGCGGGTGACTTATCGTTTTCCAGGAATTTGGCTGTGGCCTTGTCCAGTGCATCAGCAAGGATCTGAGCACGCTGATTGTCTGTACGTTGTGCCAGGTGCTCTAACGATGCCGCCAGGGCCAGGAATTCACCTAATGAATCCCAACGCAGGTAGTTCTCTTCGACAAACTGTTGCACGTGTTTCGGTGCAGAACCACCAGCACCCGTTTCGAATAAACCACCACCGTTCATCAGCGGCACGATAGACAGCATTTTTGCTGAGGTACCCAGTTCAAGAATCGGGAACAAATCAGTCAGGTAATCACGCAGTACGTTACCGGTGACCGAAATCGTGTCTTCACCCGCTTTCAGTCGCTGCAAGGTATGACGGGTCGCGTCAACCGGTGACATGATTTGCAGATCAAGACCATCGGTATCGTGATCCTGCAGATAAGTGTTCACCTTTTTGATTAATTCAGCGTCATGGGCACGGTTGGCATCCAGCCAGAATACTGCAGGCATACCACTCAGGCGTGAGCGGTTGACAGCCAATTTGACCCAATCACGGATAGGCTCGTCTTTGACCTGACACATGCGCCAGATATCACCTTTAGTAACCTCGTGTGAGAATACTTCCTCGCCAGCTTGGTTCAATACTTTGACCATACCGTCAGCTGGAATTTCAAAGGTCTTATCATGTGAACCATATTCTTCGGCTTTTTGCGCCATCAGGCCAACGTTCGGGCAGGTCCCCATGGTCGCCGGATCGAACGCACCGTTCTCACGACAAAAGGTAATAGTTTCATCATAAACACCGGCGTAAGAACGATCAGGAATCATTGCACGGGTATCCTGGCGTTCGTCGTTACGATTCCACATTTTACCTGAGTCACGAATCATCGCTGGCATAGAAGCATCGATGATGACATCACTAGGTACATGCAGGTTAGTAATACCTTTGTGCGAGTTGACCATCGCCAGGTCTGGCTGATCGTCGTAAACCGCCTGAATGTCCGCTTCAACTTCAGCACGTTTGTCGGCAGGCAGTTCTGCGATTTTAGCCAGCACGTCACCGAATCCATTGGTCGGGTCAACACCTAAATCATCGAACAGGTCAGCATGCTTATTGAATAGGTCTTTGAAGTAAACCTTCACCGCATGACCAAACATGATGGGGTCTGAAACCTTCATCATGGTCGCTTTTAAATGTAACGACAGCAGTACGCCCTCTTCTTTCGCTTTTGCGGTTTCACGAGCGAAGAAGTCCTGCAGTTTAGCGACGTCCATACGTGCAGCGTCAACCACTTCACCCGCCAGTACTTTGACCGAGTCTTTCAGTACAGTCTGGCCAGCAGGCGTGTTTAAAACAATTTTCAGGTCATCGGCAGCGGCAAAGGTGGTGGACTGCTCACTACCGTAAAAATCACCTTCGTCCATGTGTGCGACGCGGGTTTGCGAGTCTTTGCTCCACTTACCCATGCGGTGCGGGTGCTTCTTCGCATAGTTTTTCACTGATGCAGGAGCCCGGCGGTCTGAGTTACCTTCACGCAAGACCGGATTTACGGCAGAGCCTTTCACTTTGTCATAGCGCGACTTGATCTCACGCTCTTCATCCGATGCCGGCTCAAACGGGTAATCCGGAAGTTTATATCCCTGACTTTGCAGTTCCTTAATACAAGCGACCAGCTGCGGAATCGAGGCACTGATATTAGGTAGCTTGATGATGTTCGCTTCTGGTGTTTTGGCCAGTTCGCCAAGCTCAGCCAGGGCATCATTGATGCGTTGGTCTTCGCTCAGGTACTCAGGGAACAGGGCGATCACACGACCCGCCAGCGAGATATCACGAGTTTCAACTGAGACGCCTGCAGCTTCGGTAAATGCGCGGATAATCGGCAAGAAGGAGTAGGTTGCCAAGCGCGGCGCTTCGTCAGTTTCCGTATAAATAATCTTTGAACTATCAATCGCCATAGTCGTTCCTTACTAGGTTCGGAAAGGATTAGAAAAGTGGCGCGAAGTATAGCAAGGATGGGCAATATAGACCAGTCAGCCTAACTTAAATTCCACTATTCATGGTGTTTATTACTCTTCTCATAAATTGACAGTTATCCGTTTGCAAACTAGGAATAAGTAACCGCGTGACAACGCATAATAATTAAGGAGCGAGAAATGACATTGCGATGGATCAAAGTTCTTCTGGTACTCAGCATGGGGCTGATGTGCCTGTTCTATGCTTTGCAAAACATAGCAAATCTGGATGCAGTCTACTATTTTGTCGGCTCAGTGCTTACCATGGCTGATCACGAATACTATCCCAATACGTTCGCTTTTGCTGTTGAGGGGAATGGGCTCATCCAGGTCGCTTCCTGGATTATTATTTTACTCGAGGCGCTGGCCGGCTTATTGTTTCTGTTCGCGGCCTGGCTACTGATCAAGCAAATCAACTCCCCCGCCATTGTCTTTCAAAAAACCAAATCCATGACCTTTATCGCAGCGGGTGTTGCGACCTTAGTCTGGTTTGGCTTGTTTCATGTGCTCGGCGGTGCCTTCTTCCAAATGTGGCAAACACCTCTCGGCGATAGTGCCTTTAAAGGCTCCTTTACTTATTTCGCTTCAATATTGCTGATCACCTTTTTCGTCAATCTGCACGAAGACTAAAAAAAAAGCAGGCACCAAGTGCCTGCTTTGTGAACCTAAACGCTTGGCGTTTTAGTTTTAGTCAATTTTTGGCGCAGTCAGACCACGACGTTCCAGCAAAGCGTCAACCGTTGGCTTTTGGCCACGGAAGTCGATGTACTGTTGCATCGGATCTTTACTGTTACCTTTGGACAGAATGGCATCACGGAATGCCTGACCGTTTTCAAGGGTAAGACCGCCGCTCTCCTGCACGTACTTAAACGCGTCAGCAGCAAGTACTTCTGACCACATATACGCGTAGTAACCCGCTGAGTAACCGCCAGCGAACACGTGGGCGAAGAAGTTCGAGCGATAACGTGGTGGTACCGCATCAACGTCAACACCGTTACGTACCAGTGCGCCTTCTTCAAACTGATTCACATCTTCGATGCTTGCTGCAGCTTCCTTGGTCAGAGTGTGATACTCAAGATCAAGTAATGCTGCGGCAATGTACTCGAGCGTGTCATAACCCATGTTGAAGTTTTTCGCAGCCATGACTTTGTCCAGCAATTCCTGTGGAATTTGCTCACCTGTTTCATGGTGTTTGGCCATGTTCGCAAGAACTTTCGGGTTCAGCGTCCAATCTTCCTGGAACGTCGATGGGAACTCAACATAGTCACGTGACACTGAGGTGCCGGCCAGTGACGGGTACATAACGTCAGAGAACATACCATGCAAAGCGTGGCCCATCTCATGGAACATCGTGCTCACTTCGTCAAAGCTTAACAGCGTTGGCTCACCGTCAGCGGCTTTAGTGATGTTCATGTTGTTCAGGATAACCGGCTTGGTGTCCATTAAGTGTGACTGTGAAACGAACGAGCTCATCCAGGCGCCGCCACGTTTACCGTCACGGGTGAACCAGTCACCGTAAAACAATCCCAGGCTCTCACCATCAACATCTTTAACTTCATAAACGACAATATCGTCCGCGTAAGTCGGGATGTCGTCACGCTTTTCAAAGCTGATACCGAAGAGCTGGTTCATGGCATAGAATACGCCATCTTCAACAACGCGGTTGAACTCGAAGTATTGCTTCACTTCATTGGAGTCCATTGCGTATTTTTCTGCACGGACTTTTTCAGCATAAAATGCCCAGTCCCACGGCTCAACTTCAAACTCGCCGCCTTCAGCGTTAATCACATCCTGAATAGCGACCATTTCGCCTTTAACGTTGCTCACCACCGCAGGTACGAGGTCACGGAGCATGCTTTGCGCAGCTTCCGGAGCTGAGGCCATGCTGCGCTCAAGCACATAGGCACCCCAGTTTTCATAGCCTAATAATTCGGCTTTTTCAGCGCGTAATTCAGCAAGTTTTTTCACCAGTGGACGGTTATCCGTCGCGGTATTACCAGAACCACGAAGCGCAGACGCTTTCCAGACTTTCTCGCGCAGTTCACGATTTTCCAGTGACGACAAAATCGGCTGGCGAGTTGTGTTGGTTACTGTAATAACGTACTTACCTGGCATATCTTTGCTTTCTGCAGTACTGGCAAGGCGAGCAATTTGAGATTCAGTCAAACCTGCTAATTCCGCTTTATCTTCCACCACGACCATGTTCTCATCGACTAAGTTCATGAGGTTGTTACGGAATTCGGTGGTAACTGAAGACATCTCAGAGTTGATTTCGCGGATACGCGCCTGCTGATCATCGGACAGCTCAGCACCAGCGCGAACAAAGCCTTTATAGGTATCTTCTACTAAGCGCAAGGCTTCGCCTTCCAGCTGGTCGCGATTTTCATAAACGGTTTT
The DNA here is from genome assembly GCF_030466405.1 of Pseudidiomarina terrestris. Taxonomy (GTDB): domain Bacteria; phylum Pseudomonadota; class Gammaproteobacteria; order Enterobacterales; family Alteromonadaceae; genus Pseudidiomarina; species Pseudidiomarina terrestris. The sequence continues at coordinate 61,607 of NZ_JAGGJF010000006.1, forward strand.
TACCCGTGCGAACAAATCAGCGTTCAGATTGATGTTATCGCTATGCGCGGCAAACTTAGGCGCCATCTTCACTTGTAAGGCACGGAACTCATCGTTACCCGCTGAACCCGCAACGTTGCCAAATACCGCCGCAACACGGCCCAGTAACTGACCCGATTTTTCCATCGCTACGATAGTATTTTCAAAAGTCGCTGGCTCAGAATTTGCAGCAATGGCTTCGATTTCCTTAGCATGCTCTTCAATACCGGCAAGTAAGGCTGGCTCGTAATGAGCGAATTCAATTTTGGTGAAATCTGGAGCCTGAAACGGCAAGCTGCTCTCAGCATAGAATGGGTTGCTTTGGTTGAACTCAGCGGCTGCGCCTTGTTCGGTTGTTTGTTGAGTTTGCTCGGCGGCTTGTTCTGTCGCAGTCTGTGCTGCTTCTTTATCGCCACACGCAGCAACTGTGAGTGCTGCGCCGATAGCTACGGCAATGATGCTCTTACGCATTGGAGAATCTCCCTGTGGGTTCGTTGACCTACTACCTTAACAGATAGGGTTGGTTATTAACGCACAATAATGTAACCCTTGGTTACCGGGCACTCAAGAGCTTTTCGTAGCGTCAAACATGCGTTTGAACCTATTCTGACGAGCTTAAGCGACTTCTTTGACAGGGATCAGCGCCGCCAGACCATAATTTGCCCGAGCTTTGTCACAGTAAGGATTAGCAATTTCATCACCGGCCACAAACTCGCGACAGGGTGAAGGACGATTTTGATAAATGCGACATCCGACGTGTTTGCCGATCTCGCCTTCCAGCGCGACACAACGCGGTTGAGCCTGATTCGTGCCCTGCATGCAGAGTAGATGAGGATGGAAAATTTCGGTTAATTCTGAAGGAACGTAACCGGCAGGTGCGCCAGTGGCTTCACCCCAATAGAAAGACACGCGATAGAACGCGCAGCAAGCCCCACACGTCAAGCAGGCGGAAACCTTACTCATCGCGCAACACTCCAGAAGAAAAGTCTTATTGAAATGGCGGAGCGGACGGGACTCGAACCCGCGACCCCCGGCGTGACAGGCCGGTATTCTAACCAACTGAACTACCGCTCCGCAGCGGTCAATGCTTTCAGGAAAGTGGCGGAGCGGACGGGACTCGAACCCGCGACCCCCGGCGTGACAGGCCGGTATTCTAACCAACTGAACTACCGCTCCAGTTTCCTGATTCTGGGTTTCCCGGGTGGGTCCCCCTGAATGCGGAGCGAATATTACGAGGGCGGTCGCCCCTCGTCAACCTTTTTTTTGAAGTTTTGTTTTGTTTGCCTGAAAAACAATCAAATCGCCTTGTTTTCCTTACTTTCGCCCCTGCAGACCGATCGCAATTATGCGCAACTTCAGGTAATCTCCCTCTACATTACAGCGAATCACTACAAGGTTTATCAGCGGCATGCGACAAATCGTACTAGATACTGAAACCACCGGCCTTGACCCTGCGCGCGGACACCGCATTATCGAGATTGGTGCGGTTGAGCTTATTGGTCGTAAGCTTACCGGCAATACCTTCCATGTCTACATCAACCCGCAGCGCGTGGTTGAGCAGGAAGCCATTGGCGTACATGGCATCACCAATGAGTTCCTGCAAGATAAACCAGTGTTTGCTCAAATCGCAGACGAGTTTCTGGAGTTTATTAAGGGTGCTGAATTAGTCATTCACAACGCGCCTTTCGATGTCGGCTTTATGGACCATGAGTTCGCCCTCCTGCGCAATGGCACCGGCGCCACCCGCGATTACTGTGGTGTGCTGGATACCCTGTTGCTGGCGCGGGAAATGCGCCCAGGGCAGAAAAACAATCTGGATGCGCTTTGTCGGGCCTTTGGCATCGATAATTCTAATCGAACCTTTCACGGCGCGCTACTCGATGCGGAACTACTGGCCGATGTTTACCTGATGATGACAGGTGGCCAGACCAAACTGGAGCTTGCCACGCAAAAACAGTCCCATCAGCAAAACGGTCAGCAAGTAGACTGGCGGCCAGTGCAGGATAAACCCTCATTGCGGGTTATCAAGGCCTCGGCGGAGGAAGAACAAGCGCATCAGGAGCGACTTCAGCTTATCGACGCGCCACTCTGGCAGCAGCCCTCATGAAGCACGTACATATCTATACCGATGGTTCTTGTCTGGGAAACCCGGGCCCTGGCGGCTATGGTGCGGTCATTGAATATGGTGAGCATCGTAAGGAACTTGCTGCGGGGTATCGTCTGACGACCAATAACCGGATGGAGATGCTGGCCGCAATTAAGGCACTTGAAGCCTTGAAGCATCCTTGTCAGGTCACCCTTACTTCAGACAGTCAGTACCTTAAACAGGGCATCGAAAACTGGATTCATAACTGGAAACGTAACGGCTGGCGTACATCCAATCGTAAGCCGGTGAAAAATGCGGATCTTTGGCAGGCCTTGGACCAAGCGGTCCAGCGTCACAAGGTCAGTTGGGAATGGGTGAAAGGCCATGCCGGCCACCCCCAGAACGAACGCTGTGATGAATTAGCGCGACAGGCAGCCAGCGGATCCAAGCTAAGCGAGGACACTGGCTACCAGCCTTAGCTGAGTGCGGATACTCGATTATTCCCCGGTCACTTGCGGGTATTTGCGTTCGTCCCATGCCTGCATGCCACCATCAACTGAGATCACTTTATCAAATCCCATGCGTTGCAGTGACTCGGCAGCCAGCGCTGAGCGCCCACCTGAACGACAAATCAAATACAATGGCTGCGCTGCAATACGCTGCAGTGCGTCATCGTAGCCAGCGACATCCGGATGTTGGTTCAGCTGCATTTCCAGCACGCCCCGGGGCATATTGACCGCTCCGCGAATATGACCTGCTGCATACTCACCGGGCTCCCGCACATCTATCACCCGGGCTCCCTCGGCGATTCGTTGTTGCAGGGTATCGACATCGACCTCGTCGACATTGCTCTTTGCTTTTGCGCATAATTGTTGTGGTGTTAGCATCAGTACTCCTTCGGTTGGGTTTGGTTCGCCAGGGGTGCAGTCTGCAAATTTGGCCGTACCTGGCGGTGTTTATGGCGCTCGCTTACTAACGTTAACGGAAATTCTCGTTTTTTAGCAACAACTAAATAAAGCGCCCCACTTTGCGGAATAAATTTATAAATGCGTTCCATCCCTGCTTGCAGGATTCCCCAGCGCTGCTGCAACAGGCTCGGCGCGAAATACTGCTGTACCGTGACCTCAAAATTCAGTAATGACAGCCAGTCTAACAACCGGGCTTTACTAAAGTAACGGCCCGACCAAGGGTAACGCTTCATATTGCCCGGCCATAATCCCGTTAACAGGTTTGGGCTAAAAGGATTAAAGCCCACGTAGATTAATTTACCATCGGCAATCAAACTGCGGCTTACATCCCTTAATACTTGATGGGGATCGCTTTCAAATTCAAGCTGCCCCACCATCAAAATCGAATCCAGCGCGTCCTCCGCGAACGGCCAGTCGGTGCTTTTCGCTTGTACCTGTACTTGCTCATGCAGTTGCTCCGCGACGCTGAACTGATGGGCAACGGCAAATTTAGGCAGTTCCAGTTCAGCTGTCAGACAGCCCACCCTGGCAAAATGGTACCCATACAACCGCTCACAGTGGGGCGCTAGCTCCTGCTCAGTCTGCGTCTTCAGCCATTGGCCGCAAGCTAACTGCTGCCAATGCTTCGGCGCTTTCACTGCCTGTTCACGAAATGCGGGTTTTAACATGTGCTCCGTTGACCTGTATACTGTTCGCACGCGAATGCAAAATGAATGAGTAAATTATGCTTATATCCCCGATCAGAGCCTTTGATGATAACTACATTTGGGCGATTCAGCCAGCCAAGGGGAAGCCTGCTGTTATTGTAGACCCCGGTGATGAAAAACCTGTGCTGGCGTGGCTGGAAAAGCACAATGTGCAACTGGCAAGTATCCTGATCACCCACCATCATTGGGATCATACCGACGGTCTGATGCCGTTACTGGAGCACTACCAGGTGCCGGTCTACGGCCCTGCGAATCCGAAAATAGAAGGTATCACTCATCCCGTTGCCGAAGGCAATACCTTCGTACCTGAGGGTCTTCAAAGCCGCTTTGAAGTGATTGAAACGCCCGGTCATACCCTCGACCATATCAGCTTTTACACCCCGGGCCTGCTGTTTTGCGGCGATACCCTGTTCAGCGCTGGCTGCGGACGTATGTTTGAGGGCACAGCACCACAATTTTACACGTCTTTACGCAAACTGGCAGAACTTCCGGCAACAACCGCCGTCTACTGTACCCATGAGTATACTGCCGCCAACTTGCGTTTCGCAGCCGCTGCCGAACCTGATAACAAGGCTATCGAGCAAGCTCAACGGGACGTCGCCGCCCGGCGTGAGGACGACCAGCCCTCTTTGCCGTCGAGCATAGCGCGGGAGCTCGAAATTAACCCCTTTTTACATGCCCGGGATCCTGACGAGTTCGCACGATTAAGGCAGTGGAAAGATAAGTTTTAAACCCGTACACTGCTGTGCAGAACGTCGCAGAGATTTTATATATAGGAACAGGTTCACATGAAAAATTGGGTAGTGCTGACCATGAGTGCGTTGGCTCTGGCTGGCTGTCAGTCGACACCGACCGAGCAGCAGACGGCAAAAATAGAAACAAAACAGGAAGATAAAATCTCGCCAGCACCCCAGATTGATACCACGCCCGAGCGAGTTTTGTTAAGTCCACAACTGATCGCTGCCGAGCCTGTTATCGAAGAGCTGACACCACAGCAGGAAGCTGACGTCTGGGAACGTATCCGGCGCCAGCTGAGCATGCCCGTTCCTGATGAAGCCCGGATTACGGCGCAGCGGAATTATTACCTCAAGCATCCCGCTTATATGAATCGGGTGGCCGAGCGTGCTGCACCTTTTATGCACCTCATCGTGGCCGAGATAGAACGCCGTGGATTGCCTTTAGAGCTGGCTCTGTTGCCCATCGTTGAAAGCGCATTTGACCCATTTGCTTACTCCCATGGGCAAGCCGCAGGGGTGTGGCAGTTTATTCCGGGAACTGCGCGACAGTATGGCCTTGATATTAACTGGTGGTACGACGGTCGGCGCGATGTTTATGCCTCAACCCATGCTGCATTGGACTATCTCACCGACTTAAATAGTCGCTTTGATGACTGGTTGCACGCGCTCGCTGCTTATAACTCAGGCGGTGGCCGGGTCAACTCAGCTATTCGTAAAAATAAACGTCAAGGTAAAGCCACAGACTTCTGGTCCCTTGATTTGCCGCGGGAAACCCGTGCTTATGTACCAAAACTTCTCGCTTTGGCGGACATTCTGAAAAATCAGGACACCTATCAGGTCAGTTGGTTACCGATCCCAAACCAACCCTACCTGGAAGTGATTGAAACCGAAGCCCAAATTGATTTAGCGCTGGCTGCAGAGAAATCCGGGCTTAAGCTTGATCAATTGCACCACTACAACTCTGGCTACAATCGCTGGGCTACTGACCCCGAGGGGCCACATCGCCTGTTACTGCCACGGGAAAATGCGCAACAACTTAAGCACTGGTTAGCAACTGCCGACAGCAAAGACCTGGTCCGGTGGACCCGGCACAAAGTGCAGTCAGGAGAGAGCCTGATTGTCATCGCCAAGCAGTACCAGACGACCACACAAGCTATTCAGCAAGCCAATTCGATACGTGGCCACCTGATCCGTGCGGGGGATTACTTATTAATTCCAGCTGCCTCACGCGATCTGAAGGAGTATAACCTCTCAGCAGATCAGCGCTTGTCGGCGACCCAATCGCAACAACGTGGGTCTTACAAAATCACGCACGAAATCGCCACAGGCGATACCTTCTGGGATTTAAGTCGCAAATATAACGTCAACTTACGCCAACTTGCCAAATGGAATGGCATGGCTCCTACAGACCCTTTGCGACCAGGCCGGGAGCTGGTGGTATGGCTGACCGATGACAGTCAGCCAAGCGGTGTTACCCGGAGTATTCACTATCGGGTTCGCTCAGGAGATTCGCTCGCACGAATTGCACAGAAGTTTAACGTGCGAATCGGTGACATTGAGAAGTGGAACCAGATTACCAGAACCAAGTACTTGCAACCTGGTCAGCGCCTCAAACTTATTGTCGACGTGACCAGGTTAGGTGCTGACTCTTAACTTGTAATCAGCGCTTGCAGATCGTCTTCGCTGAGCACTGGAACACCCAGTTGCTCAGCTTTACTAAGCTTAGAGCCGGCATTCTCACCGGCGATGACAGCTGTAGTCTTCTTCGATACGCTGCCACTGACCTTAGCGCCCCGTGCTTGCAGTGCTTGTTTGGCTTCATCACGCGTCATTTGCGTGAGTGTACCTGTCAGCACGTAGGTATTGCCGGCCAGCGTTGCTTCACTGGCAGCCAGTTTTTCTATCGCCGGCCAATGAATACCTAATTCGAGCAACTCCCGCACGACGTCCTGGTTGTGAGCTTCGCGAAAGAACTGATAGATATGACTGGCGACAACTTTACCCACGTCATCAACTTCCTCAAGCTGGTCCTGAGAAGCCTCCTGTAGCTCCTCTAAAGAACCGAAATGACTGGCCAGATTCGCAGCTGTCGCCTCGCCAACTTCACGTATGCCCAGCGCGTAGAGAAATTTAGGCAAGGTCGTTTCCTTGCTGGCAGTGATCGCCGCAACAATGTTCTCGGCTGACTTCTCACCCATGCGCGGTAACATTGCTAGCTCGCGCGCCTTTAGTCGATAAAGGTCGGCCGGTGATTTTAACCATTCACGCTCAACCAGTAATTCAAGCAATTTATCGCCGAGACCATCAATATCCATGGCTTTACGTGAGGCAAAGTGCTTGAGAGCTTCTTTACGCTGAGCGCCGCAGATAAGGCCGCCTGTGCAACGGGCCACCGCCTCGCCTTCAGCCCGTTCAATGTTTGACCCACACACCGGGCAACAGCTCGGAAATTCGATAGCTTGGGCATCATCCGGACGGCGCTCGGTGACGACATTAACGACTTGTGGGATGACATCTCCGGCGCGGCGGATAATCACCGTGTCGCCCAGTTTAATATCCAGTCGCGCAATCTCATCGGCATTGTGCAAGGTGGCATTGGAAACGGTCACACCAGCGACTGCTACCGGCTCAAGCCGCGCCACTGGTGTAATAGCACCGGTTCTGCCGACCTGGAAGTCGACACCATGAATCACCGTCATTTCCTCTTGTGCAGGAAATTTCCAGGCGATTGCCCAACGTGGCGCACGGGAGACAAATCCCAGATCCTGTTGCTGCTTGATAGCATCCACTTTTAATACGATACCGTCGATTTCGTAGCGCAAATCATGACGGCGTTCGAGGATGTCAGCGTAATACGTCAGACAACCTGCGGAGCTCTCAACTTGTTTAACCTCTGCACTGACCGGCAAGCCCCAGTCCGCCAATTGCTGCAACCGCTCATAATGAGAGTCCGCCAGTTCTGCATCAGCGCTCACCACGCCCATGCTATAGGCATAAAAATGTAAAGGCCGCTGCGCTGTGATCCGTGAATCCAATTGACGCAGACTGCCAGCCGCAGCATTGCGCGGATTGGCAAAGGTTTTCTCGCCTCGAGCCAGCGCTTTTTCGTTAAACTCCGCAAACGCTTGCAGGGGCATAAAAACTTCGCCACGCACCTCCATACGTTCGGGAAAATTACCGTGTAGCTGCAGCGGTAAGTTGCGAATCGTTCGCACGTTAGCAGTAATGGCTTCGCCTGTTTGCCCATCGCCCCGGGTCGCCCCCTGTACCAACTGACCATTCTCGTACAGCAAGCTGACAGCGGCACCGTCTAGCTTTGGCTCACAGCAATACGCAATCTCTGAGCCACTGTCCAGGCGCTCTTCCACTCGGCTGGCAAATGCTTCAAACTCACTTTGTTCAAACGCGTTGTCCAGCGACAACATCGGCATTTCGTGACGCACTTGTGAAAAAGCTGAAACCGGCCGGCTGCCGACTTTTTGGGTAGGCGAATACTCACTTTGGAGCTCGGGATGTTGCCGTTCCAGTTCCTGCAATTCGCGAAAGAGTCGATCGTATTCAGCATCGGGCACTGAAGGCTCATCGAGTTCGTAGTATTCCTGATTATAACGGGTAATGAGCGTGCGTAGACGTTCTACGCGCTGGCTAACATCTGTGTCTGTCATAGCGTTTTGTTACTGCCGAATAAGTCGTTTACGTTCGTATTCACGAATGTTCTGATGAATATGCTGCACTGCCTGACGGGTCAACGGATTGCGATTCTCATCCAACACCTGGCCGCCATCAACTGCTGCGGCGAGCTTCTCTGCCGCGTTTTGCATCATGGTAAAGGCTTTTGTTGAATTACTTTTTATGGGTAATGCCAGAAATAATGCGACCCCTTTGGTTTCAAATTGCTCCATCGCATCAATATCAAAAGTGCCAGGATTAAACATGTTCGCCAAACTAAACAGCACAGGTCCCTGACCTGCGGTATCAACGTGACGATGAAAAATATCGAACTCACCGTATTTAAAGCCAAGTTCAGTCATTTGCTGCAATAACACTGGTCCGGTGATATGACCCATGACATGTAAAGCAATCACCAGATCGGGGGCTTGTGTCAACGCGGGTTCATCTCCTGGCTCTAACTCGAGTTCCATACTTTGCTGTGCGGGCTGGGATGGTTCCGGCTTATTCCGCACTGAGGCCGCTTTTGGCTTAGCTTTTTGTTTTGCGGGCTGTTGCTGTTCAGCCTGTTTCAGCTCATCGGGCTCTGCCGCCAGCGATGGCAAATCAAGTTCACCTTCATCGTCCATCGCCCGAATGGGCTTACTCCGTGGTGTTAACTCTTCAGCGTCCACTTGCGTGGGCTGTCGCGCTGCTTGCGCACCAGCTTCATTTTGCGTGCGTCCAACCACTTCTCGCGGTTCTGTTGATTGCTGGGTTCGAGCAACGTGACTACCGTCAGCCGAACGACGCGCTGCTGCTCCTGCCGGACGCTCCTGAGCGCGCTCAGAGGCGCGCTTAATCACGCGCACTTCACCGATGCCATCGTCATCAAAGCCCTGACCTGGCTGCGACTGCTGTTGGCGTTTACGCTCAAGCTCAAGTTCGCGTGCCTGGGCACGACGTTCATTACGACGTATATTCCACATACCGTGGCCAATAATCAGGCCAATCAGTAGCAGACCGATTACGCTAAAAACAATTTGCATGGTACTCATTGCAGGCTTTCCATGATCTGTGATTACCCTATAGTTCTTGTTTTTAAGAGGCTTCTGTTAGTGCGACGGCTTCGTCAACATCAACCGCTACCAAACGCGAGACGCCCGGCTCTTGCATGGTTACCCCCGCCAGGTGAGAGGCCATTTCCATCGCTACTTTATTATGACTGATGTAGATGAACTGAACCGTTTGTGACATCTCTTCCACCAATCGGCAAAATCGTCCAACGTTGGCATCATCAAGTGGCGCATCAACCTCATCCAGCAAACAAAACGGCGCTGGATTGAGCCTGAATATCGCAAAGACTAATGATAAAGCCGTCAGCGCTTTTTCACCACCCGATAACAAGTGAATTGTACTATTTTTCTTGCCCGGTGGGCGCGCCATAATGGCTACACCTGTTTCGAGCAGATCATCTTCAGTAAGTTCCAAATAGGCACTGCCACCACCAAATACTTTTGGAAATAACTCTTGTAAACCATTATTCACTGCATCAAAGGTGGTTTTGAAGCGCTGTCGGGTTTCCCGGTCAATCTTGCGTATGGCGGAATCTAACGTCTCCAGACTCGAACTTAAATCCTCATGCTGCTGATCTAAATAGGCTTTTCTCTCGCCTAAGGTATCAGCCTCTTCGATAGCCGCCAGGTTAATTGCGCCCAGACGTGAAATAGCACTTTGCAGGCGATCAACTTCCGCTTGCCAGGCGCGTTCGTTGGCATCTTCTGGCAACTGCTCCAATACCGGTTTCAGGGGCTGCTGCATCTCGTCTAGCACATTAAGAACGTTGCGGCTGCGCTCTTGCAGTGCAGCCAACTCCATCTGCGTACTTTGCAGTTGCTGTCGGGCATTTTCAATCCGGCTTTCAACACCTTTGGCGCCGCTGCTGACCTCATGCAATTGCTGTTCAACCTCAGCAAGTTTATTGGCCCACTCGCGGCGTTGTTCATCCACGCGTTCACGTTGCAGCAGGAGCTCTTCAAGCTGCAAAGCCTGAACTTCCAACTCTTCCTGTTGCTCAGTATCGGGATCAGCCAGCAGCTGCAACTGCTCCTGTGCCTGATGCTGTTGTTGCTGCAGCCGTTGCAACAGTGTCTGCGTATGCTGCAACTGGCTGCGCACTTGCTCGAACTGCAGTTTCTTATCCTGCAATCGTTGTTGTTGCTGCTGCAGAGCATCTCGCAACAGGCCCCGCTCAGCTTGCAATTGTTCACGCTTTTCCTGCCACTGCTCGTCACCCTGTGTGTCGTGCTGCTGCGCTTCGAAAGCGACCACCTGCATAGCAATTTCTTCCTGCTGCAGGGCCAACTCTTCGCTCTGTTCGGCCAGCTCAGACTGGCGCTGTTTCAGTGCGCCAAGTTTTTGTTCGAGCTCCTGCTGCTGCCGCGCTTGCCACTGCTGTTTTTCGCGCCAGGTGGAAAGTTCTGCCTGACATTGGCCATGATGCTCGCGCTGCTGTTGCAACGAAGCTTCCAGTTCCTGCCGCTGTCCTTTCTGTAGTGTTAAAGCTTGTTCCAGTTGCGTTAACTCTGTCGCAACTCGCGCCAGCGTCTCATCAAGCTGCATCAGTTCCTGTTGCTGCAACAGCTGACTGTCCGCCGCATCAATCTGAGAAGCTTGATATCCCGCCGCAGACCACATCTCCCCGGCCGCCGTTAAAGCGCATTGCCAGCCCGGTTCAGCGAGCTTGAGTTGGGCCTCAGCGGCATCTTTGACCAAGGCCACCTGCTGCAACCACGGCCAGTGTCGTAAAGGTCCCTGCATCAAGCTCGCCAGGCTTCTTGCCGGAGCATCGTCAGCCGTTAATACTACCAATCTCGTGCCTAGCTGCTCTGGCCAGGACGAGGGCTTGGTCGCCACCACATAAGCATCCAGCCAGGCTCCCAGCAACTGTTCTGCGGCAAAACGCCAAGCGTCATCGAGTATCATCGCCTCGCGAACCTGGCCATGGTGCTCGATCCGCTGCTCGGCGAGCCAGCCACCTAGTGCCTGCGGCCAGTCACTCGCCTGAGAAGCTTCTAACAGGGTTTGCAGCGAGCTCTGACGTCCCATCAATTGCTGCTGCTGTTGTCGCTGCTGCGTTAAATCCTGTTCTGTCTGCTGACGTTCTTCGCGCAACTGCTGCTGCTGTTGAGCGAGCTCCTGCAAGCGCTGTTCGCTGCTTGCCAGAGCGGCGGCAGCATCTTCCAGCCCGCTCTCAGCTGCATCAGCTTGAATCGTAGTCAGCTCCTGCTGCAGTTGTGTCTGTTGCTGCTGCAGCTCCTGTTGCTGCTGCTGATTACGCTGCACCTGGTCGGCCACACGCTCCTGTTGCAGTTGCAGTTGTTGCCCTCGTTCCCGCTGATGCTGTTGCGCCGCGATATGCGCCTGATAATCATTTTGTAGCTGCAGCCAAGCCTCTTCGTGAGCATCAAATTGCTGCTGTGCTTGCTCCGCCGTAACCGCCGCTTCGTCGAGCTCCGGCTGTAACTGCTCAAGCTGCAATTGCAGCTCCTCCTGCTGAGCCAGGTCACGCTGGCAGGTGTCGTTGAGTTGCTCCAGCTCGGCCTGTAATTGCTGCTGACGTTGCTGACGTTGCTGCAGTTGCTGACGGGCGCTCTGTAGCTGGTGTTCGGTGCGGGTGATCTCGTTACCTAACTGGTAGAACTGGTGCTGAATCTCATCGAGTTTAGCTTTGGTTTCCGCAGCCTGTTCACGCAACTCCAGAGAGCCGCGCTCACTGCCGCGTTGTTCAGCGATCCAGCGTTCCAGCTCTGCTTCGTGCTCGCGAACAGTCTGGCGCAGGCGCTCGGCCTGTTGTTCATGCGCAAGCCATTTCAAAGCCTGCAGCTCGCCTTTATACTTCCGCTCTTGCTGCTTGAGGTCTTTGTAACGCCGCGCTGCAGCCGCCTGACGTTGTAGTTTTTCAAGTTGCGAACCGAGCTCATCACGCACATCGCTCAGGCGCTCAAGGTTATCCCGCGTATGTTGCATACGATTTTCGGTTTCCCGGCGCCGTTCTTTGTATTTTGAAATACCTGCAGCTTCCTCAATGAACACCCGTAGTTCTTGTGGCTTAGACTCTATCAGGCGTGAGATCATGCCTTGCTCGATGATGGCATAGCTGCGCGGACCCAACCCCGTCCCCAAAAATAAATCCGTAATGTCGCGGCGACGACATTTACTAGAATTCAGGAAGTAGTCCGAGCGGCCATCGCGGGTGACCAAGCGTTTCACTGAGATCTCGGCGTAATTCGCGTATTCTCCCTGAATGCGACCATCGGAATTATCAAACACCAGTTCCACGCTGGCTTGCGAAACCGGCTTTCTGGCACCAGAACCGTTAAAAATGACGTCAGTCATGGCATCGCCACGCAGGTTTTTCGCCGAGCTTTCTCCAAGCACCCAGCGCACCGCATCTATCACGTTTGATTTGCCACAGCCGTTCGGCCCGACCACGCAGGTCATCTGGTGGGGGAAAGGCACTTTGGTCGCATCGACAAAGGATTTAAAACCAGCAAGTTTGATGTGTTTTAGGCGCATTCGGTCTGCAGCTGCATTGTTATCGTTGTCCGTTCATAATGCTAGATTTTGTAACATTTTCAAGGGTAGGTTAACTAGTATAAGCACGTATACTAAGTAAAGCTTTAGCAAATACAGACTTGCTCAACATCCAGAGGAGTAAAGAATGCCCCAACCAGCCTACAGTGACATTGGCGCAAGCTACGTTGCACGTGGTTTTGAGCTCGCATTTCAAAAAGGCGTGCGGCGCTATGCAATCATTCCGTTGAGTATTAATATTGTACTTTTTAGCATCGCGATTTATTTCATCTTTCACTATACCGCGATTTGGGTTGCTGATTTAGTCGCCTGGTTGCCGGAGTGGCTGCGCTGGCTAGAAGTTGTGGTCTGGCCGTTGATTATTATTGGCGTACTACTACTGTTCGCACTGACCTTTACCAGTGTCGCCAATATCATCGCTTCGCCTTTTAACAGCCTGCTCGCTGAAAAGGTGGAAGAACGACTTACCGGTATTCGCGCGCCAGGCGGCGGTGTGGCGGGCATGATAAAAGATATCCCACGTACCTTTGGCCGCGAAATGCAAAAGTTAGTTTATTTTATTCCGCGTACGCTGGGCTTCCTGCTGTTGCTATTGTTCTTGCCGGTGATCGGCCAGATTCTCTGGCTGCTCTGGGGGGGATGGATGATGACCATTCAATATGCAGACTATGCTTTTGATAACCACAAAATTCCGTTCCGGACCATGCGCTCCAGCTTGCACACCCATCAGGGCAAGAGCCTGACTTTTGGTGTTGTTGTCGCATTCCTGGCCTCCATTCCAGTGGTTAACCTTATTATGATTCCGGTTGCTGTTTGTGGCTCTACCGCGATGTGGGTAGATCATATGCGTGGCCAAAATTTACCCTAGCGCAACCGCCTGGCAATGGTTATGATGGTTAACATTCTGTTAGCTACTCAGGTTATTCAAGGTGGGTAAACTTCGCCATTACGCAGTTACATTGCTCTTGGTTTGCGGTCTCGGACCAAGCCTTCACGCCAGTGATGCTGATATCATCTGGGGCGTAAACAGTGCGCCTCCGTTTCACGTCGTTGAAGGGTATTTCGCCAAACAAGGTGTTTGTGATGCCATGGTCGAAGCTTTTCAGCGCGCTCTGCCTGATACCGATCAGCGCATCAGCCGTTATCCAGCCGGACGTATCGCCGCGTTGATCCGGCAAGGGGGAGATATTTGCTATCCCTGCGTGATTCGGCTCGAGCAGGATACCGACGTAGCATACTTCTCCGACACAATTTTGGAATATCCAGCGCATGGCATTATCACTCGCCCCGAACTGGCACAAACCTTCACCGAAAGGTTTGGCAATCCTGTCGATTTTGTCGAATTGCTTAAGACTGGCGACTATCGTTTCGGGCAGCCCTTAGGACGCCGTTACGGCACCTTGCAACCTTATATTGAACGGTTTTTGCATAATACCTCGCGCTTTAGCGAGATCTCTGGCGCTGATGCAAACGCCAACATGCTGGCGATGGTGAATGCATCGCGAATTGATTTCGTCGTCGACTACCCAATGCTGCTGAACTATCACAACCAAATACTTCCTATCGAATTGGTTTTTCTGCCGATTAAAGAGAACTATGGCGAGATAGTTGAAGGCGCCGTGGGCTGCCCTGCAACGCCTTGGGGTAAGCGCGCCATTGAGTTGATTAACAGCGCGATTCCTGAGGTGATACAAGATCCCAAGTTTGTTCGTGCAAAAGATCGTTGGCTTCTACCGCAGAACCCGTAAAATAGACGGATTACTGTGCATCTGGCACCTCTCTAAACTTGTATCTCTCAACACTATGGTTTGTCTAATACAATGAATCCTTTTTCTTCTTCTCTAGCGACAGTTACCGCGCTAACGCTGGCGTGTGCCAGCTCTTTGTATGCCACGGATGCTCAGGCATGGGGCAAAACGGGTCACCGCATCACCGGAAAAATTGCCGAATCCTACCTTAGCGAGGATGCGCGGGCGGCCATAACCGCATTGTTAGGCCCTGAGTCGCTGGCGGAGGCGTCCACTTATGCCGACGAAATGCGCTCCAACCCGAGTGAATTCTGGCAGGAAACGGCGAACCCGTTCCATTACGTCACCCTGAATGAGCCCCATAATTACCATGCTGAGGACTGTCCTCCGCAAGGCGACGCTATGAGCGCTTTAACTGAATTCACAGCAACCTTGCAGGATCCGCAGGCGAGCCGCGACGAGAAACAGCTGGCCTTACGCTTTATTGTGCATATCATTGGCGATTTACATCAACCCCTGCACGTGGGTTCAGCCGCGCTTGCTGATCGCGGCGGCAATGATGTCAAAGTCGTCTTTTTTGGCGAGCAGAGTAATCTCCACCGCGTATGGGACTCTGGCTTGGTGGATCATCAGCAACTTTCCTATAGTGAATTCTCGCACTGGCTGCAACGGAAAATCAGTGTGCAGCAAGCCGCATCCTGGGCCACACCCGATCCCTACACCTGGATTAGCGAGAGTTCAAAGCTTCGTGATGAGGTTTATCCGGAGACCGATGAGCCCTACCTGGGCTGGGATTACGTTTACAACTACACCCCAGTAATGAAAACCCGCCTGCAGCAAGGTGGAGTGCGCATTGCGGCTTACCTGAATCACGTTTTTGCCAAAGGTCAGAGTTAATATGAGTGTCGAGTCATTTGTGCCGGAAACAGCGCCGACTGCCGTGCAACCCAAAATTGGCTTTGTTAGCCTCGGCTGCCCAAAAAACCTGGTCGATTCAGAGCGAATTCTTACCCAGCTTCGCACCGAAGGTTATAACATCGTCAATACCTATGACGGTGCGGATATGGTCATTGTTAATACCTGTGGCTTTATCGACAGCGCGGTGCAGGAGTCGCTGGATGCTATCGGCGAGGCACTGCATGAAAACGGTAAAGTTATTGTCACTGGGTGTTTAGGTGCCAAAGACGATGAAATCCGTGAAGTGCACCCAAATGTACTGGCCATCACAGGTCCTCATGCCTACGAAGAAGTCATGGGGCATGTCCATACTTATGTACCCAAACCGGAGCGCATTCCGTTTGAAAATCTGGTTCCTGAAACTGGTGTGAAACTGACCCCGCGCCATTTCGCCTACCTGAAAATCTCTGAAGGCTGCAACCACAGATGCACATTCTGCATTATTCCATCCATGCGTGGCGACCTGATCAGCCGCCCGGTGGGGGATGTACTTGCTGAAGCGCAGCGTCTGGCGAATGCTGGCGTAAAGGAGTTACTGGTTATTTCTCAGGATACCAGCGCTTATGGGGTCGATGTGAAACACAAAACTGGTTTCTGGGACGGACAACCGGTCAAAACCCGCATGCTAGAACTGTGTGAAGCCCTCGGTAAACTCGGTATCTGGGTGCGTTTGCATTACGTTTATCCTTACCCCTCGGTGGATGAGGTTATTCCACTGATGGCAGAAGGTAAACTGCTGCCTTATCTGGATATTCCTCTGCAGCATGCCAATAAACGCATCCTGCGTCTGATGAAACGCCCCGGCTCTGCGGACCGTACTCTTGAACGTATTCAAAACTGGCGCAAGATTTGTCCCGAATTGACCATCCGCAGTACTTTTATCGTCGGCTTCCCCGGTGAAACAGAGGAAGAGTTCGAGGAGTTGCTGCAATTTTTACGCGAAGCTCAGCTCGATCGGGTCGGTTGCTTTACCTACTCTGACGTGGAAGGCGCAAAAGCCAATGATTTGCCTGACCCAGTGCCAGAAGCAGTAAAGCAGGAGCGCTATGCGCGTTTCATGGAAGTGCAGCAAGAGATCAGTGCCGCGCGTTTGCAACAGAAGATTGGCCGCACCTTGCAGGTGCTGATTGATGATGTCGATGCCGAAGGCGCTGTCGGCCGCAGTTATGCCGATGCCCCTGAAATCGACGGTCTGGTCTTCCTCAATGGCGAATATGACGTCAAACCTGGTGACATTGTTGCCGTGCGTATCGAACACGCAGATGAATACGACCTCTGGGGAACCAGAATCAGTTAAGCGTTTCGCGTAAGCTTGAAATGACGTATTGCTGTCGTAAAACTGACGTCGTCCTCGCTGAAAATTTCGCCTAAGCTCAGGTCATTGTTCAGCGAGGAATACTAATGAAAATCGACACAGCAAAGATCTTACAACTTCGCCAATTCCGCGGTTGGTCGCAACAGCAACTTGCCGATATCGCTGGAATAACCTTACGCACCGTCCAACGCATAGAGGCGTCAGGTGCAGCATCACTTGAATCAATACAAGCTCTGGCTGCAGCCTTTGAGGTTCCCATTAGTGAACTGGCCGACGAACGTAAAGCGCAGACCTCAGAGGCAATGCCGCAGGCAGTTTCGCAACAAAAACCCGACTGGCGAGACCGTTTGATTCAACTCATTGATTTCTCAGGTACGCTTAACCGGGCAGACTATTGGCGGTTTTTCTTAATTTCTGCGGTAAGCTTGGGATTAGCGACTCTGGTGCATCCCATACTTGCGGAAGCACTAGGGCTACTGGTAGTGGTTCCACTTATTGCGTTTGGATCCCGCCGCTTACGTGATGTGGGAGTTAGTGGTTGGTGGCAGTTGCTTGCTTTGGTGCCTTTTGGCGGTTTAGTCGTATTATTCCTGTTAGCGTTACCACGTGGCTACTATCAAAAAGCAACCACGCAGCAGTAACCAGACTCAGCGCCTCATGACTCGCTTTCGTCGTCGAGTAACTTATTATCAAGTTTCTTCGAGGTCTGGACGCCCATATCTTTAAACTTCTCGACGCGGCCAATTAAGTTGCCGCGTCCGGTCGAGAGCTTATTCATGGCGCCGTCGTAGTTCCGGCGCGCCGAATCCAGACTGTTGCCGATCTTTTGCATGTCTTCAATGAAGCCGACAAACTTATCGTAGAGTTTACCTGCGTCCGTCGCGATTTGTTGTGCGTTACGGTTTTGATACTCGTACTGCCAGATGTTGTTCACTGTCCGCAATGCAACTAACAAATTGGTTGGGCTCACTAACATGATGTTATTGTCCAGCGCCAACCGGATCAGTTCAGGATCGCGGTCAACCGCCAGCAGAAATGCGGGCTCAATAGGGATGAACATAAGCACGTAATCCAGCGTTCGCACACTTTCAAGTTGCTGATAATTCTTCTTACCCAGCCCCTTAATATGCGCGCGCAAAGAATTCACATGTTCATTCAAAGCCGCTTCACGGGCTTGCTCATCATCACTGTTGAAATAGCGCTCGTAGGCAACCAAGGATACTTTTGAGTCAATCACCACGTCTTTGTCGTTCGGTAAATGCACCACGACGTCAGGCTTAAAGGAACGACCGTCTTCATCGCGGTGATGACTCTGGGTTTCGTATTCGTTGCCTTCACGCAACCCTGACTGGTTCAGAATGCGCTCAAGTACCACCTCACCCCAATTGCCTTGAGTTTTGGTGTCACCTTTGAGGGCTTTAGTTAACGCCTCAGCCTCTGATGCCATTTGCTTGTTCAGATCCTGCAGTGACGTGATCTGTTGAGTCAATGAGGCTCGCTGCTTGAGCTCTTCAGTGTACTGCGATTCAACTTGCTTTTTAAAGGCTTCCAGCTGTTGTTTGAAAGGCGCCAGCGTAGTTTCCAGAGTTAGTTTGCTATGCTGCTGTAAGCGTTCTGACTTTTGCTCAAAAATCTGTTGGGCCAAACGTTCGAACTCTTTTTTCATGCGCTCTTCGCTGGCTTCCAGTAATTTTTGCTTTTCTTCGGCATGTTTTAGCGTACTTTCCAGTTTGCTCTGCGATGCAGCTAAATCAGCTTGCAACTGACTACGTTGCTGCTGCGCCTGCTGCACCTGCTGCTCAAGCTGCTGCTGACGCTGCTGAGCCTGTTGTAGCTGTTGCTGGTTGCGCTGCTCCGTCCGCTCTGCCTCAAGTTGAAGTTGTTGCTCTCGTTGCAAGGCGACCTCGTGCTGATGCGCCTTATCCTGCGCCAGCCGCGCCAGCTTTGGTCGTTGCAGCAACCAGCTCAAACCCGCGCCTACTGCCAGCGCAACCGCGCCGGCAGCTAACCATTGCCATGTCAAAAGACTAAGCATTTGCACCTTCCAATTTCACCCGCCAGATGGCCGGGCCAGTTTCGTGGGCATTTTCGCCAGTACTGTCAACGGCTACCGTCACAGGCATATCTTCCACGTCAAACTCATAGATGGCTTCCATACCTAAATCTTCGAAGGCAACTACTTTGGCCTGCTTAATGGCTTTCGCAACCAGATACGCAGCCCCGCCGACTGCCATCAGGTACACCGCTTTATGTTGCTTAATGCTCTCAACCGTGGCCGGTCCGCGTTCCGCTTTACCAATCATGCCAAGAATGCCGGTTTTGTCGAGCATAAGGTCAGTAAATTTATCCATTCGAGTCGCCGTCGTTGGACCCGCTGGGCCGACAACTTCATCACCCACCGGATCCACGGGACCTACGTAATAAATAAACTTGTTGGTGAAGTCCACCGGCAGGCTCTCACCATTATCGAGCATATCTTTGATACGTTTATGGGCAGCATCGCGACCGGTCAACATTTTACCCGACAGCAATACTGTCTCACCGGTTTTCCAGGTCTCAATGTCAGCCTGTGTCAGCTCATCCAGATTGACACGACGCGCGTCATCACCCAGCTCAAAGGTGATATCCGGCCAGTCTTCCAGCTTCGGTGGCTGAAGGTCAGCAGGGCCGGACCCGTCCAGGGTGAAATGAGCATGGCGGGTGGCTGCGCAGTTCGGAATCAAAGTCACAGGCTTTGACGCCGCGTGTGTCGGCGCAGTTTTGATTTTCACATCCATGACCGTAGTGACGCCGCCAAGACCCTGCGCGCCGATACCTAGTTTGTTGACCCGCTCGTAAATTTCCAGGCGCAACTCTTCTTCTGCACTTTGTGGTCCGCGCTCCAGTAATTCCTGAATATCCACAGGATCCATCAAGGCCTCTTTGGCCAGCACTGCCGACTTTTCGGCGGTACCGCCAATACCAAGTCCAATCATGCCCGGCGGACACCAGCCGGCACCCAGTTTCGGCATCGTCTCCACCACCCAATCGGCAATCGAATCGCTTGGGTTGAGCATGACCATCTTAGATTTGTTTTCTGAACCGCCCCCTTTCGCAGCAATCATGACCTCAACATTTGCGCCCGGGACCATGTCAATATGAACCACTGCAGGAGTGTTGTCACCGGTATTCTTACGCTTTCCAGCAGGGTCAGCGACAATAGACGCACGCAGCGGATTCTCGGGATTGGTGTACGCTTGGCGAGTGCCCTCGTCCACCATCTGCTGCACCGTCATATCCGTCTTATCCCATTGCACTCCCATGCCGACTTTCACAAAACAGGTCACGATACCTGTATCCTGACAAATCGGCCGATGTCCCTGGGCTGCCATACGTGAATTGGTCAGTACCTGCGCGATGGCATTCTTTGCTGCCTCGCTTTCTTCTTTGTGATACGCCTTTTCCAGCGCTTGTACAAAGTCCAGCGGGTGATAATAGGAAATATACTGCAGCGCGTCCGCAATGCTTGCTACGAAATCGGCTTGCCGAATGGTGGCCATGACTACCTCTACATCATCGGGTTATAATTGGCGGCTATCATAGCGTTTTCATGGCACGCTGACCAGTTTTCACCTGGCTTATGTTAAGCTATCCGTAAATCGTTCTGGAGTCGTTACACTGTGTCGATTACTGCTGTTTCTATTGACTTGAAAGTAGAATTTGCCGAGCTTTTTGCTGCCATTGCAGACGAGCCCTGGGCGCTTTTGCTGGATAGCTGTGAGCATCCACAAAGTGAATACGATTTTATTTTCCGCCAGCCCGAGCAAACCCTTACGGTCAATGATAACTGGCCGGAACAGCTGCGCCAGCTGCAAGCGCAGTTGCCCGCTTATGATGGACCTGCAACGGTGCCATTTCGAGGCGGGCTTGCCGGTGCTTTCAGTTACGATGCAGGGCGCGCGCTTGAGCATTTGCCCAGTCAGGCTGAACGCGATATCGCGCTGCCTGAGGTGGCTGTAGGGCTGTATTCCCAGGCGCTGATCCGCTGCCGTAAAAGCGGCGCAACCTGGCTGGTCGGGCGCAGCGACGAGATTACAGAACTGAGCGCCTTTTGGCGTAAGCAACTGGAGCAGAACACGCCGGGCAGCAAGCTCTTTCAACTTACCGCCGATTGGCAGAGCAACATGAGTCGCGCCGATTATCTGCAGAAGTTTGTCCGCGTGCAGGACTATCTGCATGCCGGGGACTGTTATCAGATTAACCTCGCACAGCGCTTCTCAGCACCTTTTTCAGGTGACCCCTGGGCAGCGTACCTGCAACTTCGCGCAGCTAACCAGGCGCCCTTTTCTGGTTTCATGCGCCTATCTGATGGGGCTATCCTCAGCCACTCCCCCGAGCGTTTCCTGCATGTGTCCGCAACAGGGCTGGTACAAACCAAACCTATTAAGGGCACGCGCCCTCGTGGTAAAGACTCGCAAACCGATTCAGCGCTTGCTCATGAACTGCAGCACGCCGCTAAAGACCGAGCTGAAAACGTGATGATTGTTGATCTGTTACGTAATGATTTAAGCCGCGTTTGTCAGCCAGGCTCGGTGCAGGTACCGAAATTATTTGCCATTGAGAGTTACCCTGCGGTCCACCATTTGGTCAGTACCGTTGAAGGGCAACTGGAAAGCCCGCAACAGGCACTGGAGCTTGTTGCCGCCTGCTTCCCGGGCGGGTCGATTACCGGCGCACCAAAAATACGGGCGATGGAGATCATTGACGAGCTTGAGCCTCATCGCCGCAGCTTCTACTGTGGCAGTCTTGGCTATATTTCGCAGCATGGTGAGACCGATACCAATATCGCAATCCGCACTCTGGTCGCTTGCAATCATACTATTTACTGCTGGGCCGGAGGCGGCCTGGTGGTGGACTCCGATGGCGCGGCGGAGTACCAGGAGACCCTCGATAAAGTGGCAAAAATCCTCCCGGTTCTGAGCAGCACGCTCGAGGCAGACTCAGCATGACCAAAGACGAATTTCTGCATCGCTTTCAGTTACATCCAACGCGCCAGGGAAAGCGTCCTGTGCGTAAGCGGTTACGTCCGGCAGCGGTCTTAATTCCGCTATGGGAGCGCGACGGGGAACTACAGTTAGTGCTAACTCAGCGCGCAGCAAATTTACGTCATCACGCCGGACAAATCAGTTTCCCCGGTGGTCGGCAGGAACCTGCTGACCGCTCGCTCTATGAAACTGCGTTACGTGAAGCCCACGAAGAAATCGCACTGGAGCCGAGCGCGGTCACCTTAGTCGGTCAATTACAAGACTACCCGGTCATCAGTAACTTTCTGATCCGCCCTTACGTTGCCTTCATTGACCCGCAGCATCCCTTGCAGGCCGATCCCCGTGAAGTCGCCGAAATCTTTACCGTGCCGCTCAAGCATGTTTTGCATCAACAGGAACATTTTGCCTACCGCCTAAGGCGTTTTTTGTACGATCAGGTATACTTTATTCCATATCAGCATAGAAACATTTGGGGAGCGACGGCCGGAATTTTGCGCGAATTGGCCGATCACGTGTATCCTGAAAGGCATTCATTTTTTCGTTCTCTCAACTAATAGGTTAACGATAACAGTTATGATAAGTGTTTTTGATATCTACAAAGTGGGCATCGGCCCATCAAGTTCCCATACCGTCGGCCCGATGCGAGCGGCGTTAGAGTTCCTGCGCGCGGCCGACGAGGCTGTCGGACTTGATCAGGCAACCACTATAAAAGTCGAATTATTCGGCTCTTTAGGTCAAACCGGTAAAGGCCATGGCACGGGTAAAGCAGTCATCCTTGGCTTGGCTGGCGAAGAACCTGAGACCGTAGATACCACGTCTGTCGATGAGTTTCTGGCTAACACCGAGAAAACTCAAAAGCTTAAGCTATTGGGCGAACATGAGATCAAGTTCCCTCGCGAAGGCGCCATTACTTTCCACCGCCGCAAGACCATGCCGCGCCATGCTAACGCTATGGAGCTGCGCCTGTATAAAGGCGATGAAGTGATCTACAAAGACCTCTACTATTCCATCGGTGGTGGTTTTATTGTTCGTGATGCCGACTTTGACGAGACGCTCGAAGAAGCAATTGAACAGTCCAGTCAACCCATCCCCTATCCTTTTGATTCAGCAGCCGAATTGCTTGCTCAATGCCAGGAGCACGGCTTGCGCATCAGCTCTTTGATGTTAGCTAACGAAAAAGTGTTCCGCAGTGAAGCTGATATCCGTAAAGGTTTAATGCATGTCTGGAAAACCATGGACCAGTGCATCGACACTGGCATTAAAACCGAGGGTATTTTACCCGGAGGCCTCAAAGTTCGTCGCCGTGCACCTGGGCTGTATCAGCGGTTGCGCAATGAGCGCTCAGCTGATCCCATGCAAACAATGGACTGGGTAGATTTATTCGCCCTTGCCGTCAATGAAGAAAACGCTGCTGGCGGCCGTGTCGTTACTGCGCCAACCAACGGTGCCGCTGGCATTATTCCGGCGGTGATGAAGTACGCCGATAAGTTCATTGGTGAATTAGATGAAGAGACCGTCGTCCGCTTCCTGCTAACCTCTGCTGCGATTGGTATCCTGTACAAGAAAAATGCCTCGATTTCCGGCGCAGAAGTTGGCTGTCAGGGTGAAGTAGGCGTGGCCTGCTCAATGGCAGCAGGTGCCCTTGCCGAACTTATGGGGGGGAGCGTGAGTAACGTTGAAAATGCCGCCGAAATTGGCATGGAGCATAATTTAGGTTTGACCTGTGATCCAGTTGGTGGATTGGTACAGGTTCCTTGCATTGAACGTAATGCCATGGGCGCTATTAAGGCCATCAATGCGGCCCGGCTTGCCCTGCGTGGTAGCGGTGATCACAAAGTATCGCTGGATAAAGTCATTAAAACCATGTGGGACACCGGCAACGATATGAAAACCAAATATAAAGAGACCGCTCGCGGTGGTCTCGCGGTGAATATTATCGAGTGCTAACGAACCTTAGGTGGCACCACCTATGCTATTACAATGTAGGTAGTTGCACTGAATTAAACAGGCGATCAACAGCTTCTTGAGTACGTTGTTGCATCGCCTCTTCCACCACACTCTTGGTCAGGTGCGGCGCGAAGGTTTCAATAAAATCGTACATGTAGCCGCGTAAAAACGTGCCTTTCCGAAAACCAATCTTCGTCGTGCTGGGCTCAAAAATATGCTCCGCAGGCAGCGCGACCAATCCTTTATCATTGCTTTCATCAAAAGCCATGGTCGCCACTACCCCGACACCTAAGCCCGCTCTCACATAAGTTTTAATTACATCTGCATCCGTTGCGGTAAAGACCACATTGGGCTCAATGCCAGCCTCATTAAAGGCTCTGTCTAATTCCGAGCGACCGGTAAAACCGTGCACATAAGTCACGATTGGATGTTCGCCAAGTTGCTCGATGGAGACCTTTCCGACGCTGGTCAGCGGATGATCCGTGGGTACAATGATAGAACGATTCCAGTGGTAGCAAGGCAACATCATTAAATCCTGATACAAATGCAGCGCTTCCGTGGCTATCGCAAAGTCGGCCTTGCCTTTCGCTGCTGCCTCGCTGATTTGCTCAGGGGAGCCCTGATGCATATGCAGGGATACCCGCGGATAGCGTTCCATGAATTGCTTTATTTTTGCCGGAAGAGCATAACGTGCCTGGGTGTGAGTTGTGGCAATATTGAGCTTGCCCTGGTCGGGTAACGTATGCTCGCTGGCTACAGCTTTGATACTATCGACTTGTGCAAGTATGCAGCGAGCAATTTCGATAACTTCCTGCCCGGCTGCGGTGACATGGGTCAGGTGTTTGCCACTACGCTCAAAGATCTGAATGCCCAACTCATCTTCCAGCATTCTGACTTGTTTACTGATACCGGGTTGTGAGGTAAACAGACTTTCTGCGGTCGCTGAAACATTCAGGTTATGATTTAATACTTCGACGATGTAGCGCAGCTGCTGTAATTTCATAGAAAGACCCAGTGTCGTTGCTTATTCTAAAAATATATAACACGTTGGCTATTTATTCCAAGATTTATATAGGAGGTTTTGTGTCTAGCTTGTCTGAACAACTCAAAAATTTAGGCTTTGAGGCCTCCGCTGAAGCACCTCAGGAGCAGAGTAACACTGCAGCGAGTATTGATACCAGTATCCCGGTTCGGATTCAACGACAAACTAAAGGCCGTAAAGGAAAAGGGGTGACTGTCATCATGGATCTACCCACAGACCCTCAGCTCCTAAGCGATTATGCCAAACAGCTACGGAAACAGTGCGGCGTAGGTGGCAGTGTCAAAAACGAAACCATAGAGCTTCAGGGTGACCAGCGCGAGGCAAGTAAGGCTTTTCTCGAACAACAAGGCTTTAAAGTCAAACTAGCTGGAGGTTAAGTAGTAGCCGAACGAAACTTCCCGGCCTTCATCACTCCAGTTAAGGTCACAAGCCAGCTGTTGCAACAAATCCAGACCACGTCCGTAAGGCAGGCTGGTTTTGTCGAGACTCGCTAACTCAGCCCTGGCCCAGGGCAAGCCGGTGTTGCGGACAGTAAACTTAAGGTAGTTCCGGCGCTGCTCAAAACACACCTCAATACTGATGGAGCCTGATGTCAGCGCCTGCAGACGATCTGCTCGTAATTGATAGTAATACGCGAAGCCCTCGGGATCATTTTTCATGCGTGAGTCCAGGCCAAGTAAACCATGCTCCAGTGCATTATTAAAAACTTCGGCTAACAGCAAGTAGATAGTGGTACGGTGGGCATGCAGTGCCGGCAAACGACCTAAAATTCCCAGTATCGAGGCCACCACATCGATTTGTTGCAGGTCTTCAGCGTCCAGAACGGTGGAAAAAACAAAGGGCAACGCCTGAAGTTCAGGCCCAATTTCGGGCGGTTCCAGGCCAGTAGGGCAACATTCAAGTATGGCCAGCGACACGTCATCCTGAAGCGGTTGGCTACCGCGAAAATTTTCAAGCTCAGCCACTAATCTGTCAAAATTAGCGGTCCCGGGATAGGTCTGGATAATTTCTTCAAATGCATCCATGCCCAGAAACTCATCCCGCTGGCTGAGCATTTCGATGACGCCATCGGTATACATCGCTATCGTATCATCGGTGCGAGTACTGATGGTCGCCACCTGGCTATCAAAGTCATCAACACTTAATACGCCAAGCGCCATATGTTGAGCTCGCAGTCGGTGCTTCACCATGCCATCGGGACCAAAAACTAACGCCGGCGGCATCCCCCCGTTCCAGTAGGTCAGGCGCTTGCCACTCGCCGACAGTTCCATTAAAAAGCAGGCACAGAACATATCACTGGGTAACAGCCGATGCAGCCGATAATTAAACTCGACCACCATTTCTGAGACAGAAACGCCACGATCGGCCATGGCAAAAAATGCTTGTGACAGAGGCAATGCCCCGGTGGCAGGGGCTAGACCATGACCCGTGAAATCGGCCATCAAAATATATAAGTTACCTAATGGACCTGGGGTGATTAAGCATAGGTCGCCATTAAACTTAGATGCCGGCGTTAGCAAGGTTCGAATATGTTCGTAGTGCGTAAAATTACGACTTAAAGCATTACGAAAGATGTGTTCTATCAACTCATGTTCACGTTCGACCCGTTGCGTGTGCCAAATCAAACTCTCACGCACAGCGTTTAATTGCCGGGCGGTATTAAAGCTATTTGCCATCAGGTCGATACGCTGCAATAGAACGCCGGTTTTTTCCGGCCATGACAGTACGTCGCCGTGCCACCTCAAGCTGGACTCTAGATCACTTGCACGAGGAAGGATGAGCAATTGCTGAGGACAGCGCAGGGGCGATAAAAGTTGTGGTACCAGTTCACTGGTCACCACGAGCGTGGGATGCACGTGGTTAAGATCTGAGCGCCAGTCAGAGAGGTTTTTAACTCGAACGCGCCGAGCGACGCGAAGACGCTGAAGTTTTTCAACAACTGAGATGGCAAATTCTGAACCATCCTGAAAGATGTCAATAACAATTTGCTGGGACGGCTTCAGCATCGGCGTTGCCTCTGCAAGGTGATTGTTATTCGATGGTAAACAATTTGTCGAAGCGTGAAATATCGAGAATGTTTTTTACTTCGGGACGGCTATTAATGATGTGGATACCTTTGACCCCATCACTCAAGGCTTTGCGCATATTAAGCAGCATCCCTAAAGCTGAGCTATCCAGGTATTCCGTTTCACGTAAGTCGATGTAGACCGTAGGCTTTTCGTCGCCAACTGAGCTGTAAGCGCGACGAAACTCCTGGACCAGGCCAAAGTCGAATTTGCCGTGCACTGCAATAGTGAGCTCTTTGCCATCATTTGAAACATGACGAGTGATCGACATTAGTCACCTACTTACCTTGTTATTATTAGATTAGACAGTTGTGAATAGTGCCAACACGAAGCGGCAAACACAAGCCTCAGCCGCCAATTATACGGAGAAATTCATAAAAAAAGCCGGTTTCGCTGAACCGGCTTTTTTCTTAACTTTCTGCTTAAGGTTTTTGCTGATATTTATTATAGAGTTGCAAGTGACGATTGTTTAAATCGACCAGCCGCCCTTCAATAAATAACATATCGACCTTTTGTCCGATCGGGTCTAACAAGTCGCCATCAGAAATAACCACAGTGGCTTGTTTACCCACATCCAGTGAGCCGACACGATCAGCAACGCCCATAAACTCAGCTGGCGTCAAAGTAATTGCCCGCAGTGCAGCTTCTTTATCAAGACCATAGGCAACTGCATTGCCCGCGGCAAACGCCAGGTTACGCACATCCCAGTAGCCCGGATAGCTGATGGCAAAGTCTACGCCTGCTTGTGCCAGTGTTGCTGGCGTCGAAAAGGCCTGATCGAAGGCTTCGTCATGCCGCGTTGGCAAGCCAAATGGCGCGCCATACACGACACGAATCTCGGCGGCAGCTAACTCATCAGCCATACGCCAGGCGTCACGAGCCCCCATAAGTACCCAGTCAAAGCCAAACTCTTTGGTCAGTTCCATAGCTTCCTGGATCTGACGTTGGTCGTCCGCGTGTACGAAAAGCATGCCACTGCCATCGAACAGTCCGAGCATAGCTTCCCAGCGCAAATCGGTACCTTTTAACTCACCGGCCTGCTTGGCATCGTAATAGGCTTTTGCTTCGATAAAGGCACGTTTAAGGTTCTTACGCGCTTCCGCATTTGCTTTACGTTGCTCCTCGGGTGAACGCGTCTCCCACCAGGAGTTACTCACACCCACTCGTGGCCAGTTCACATGAACACCGATATCCAGGCGCTCGCCCGCATCCTCATACGTCCAGCCATCCAACTGCAACAGGCTTGAACGACCCGTGATGAGCTCGCCCTGAGGAACGATCTGCGCGTGCGAAATACCGTTATAACGAATGGTCGGTATAACTTCGGAGTCCGGATTGTAAGCCACATGACCGCTCACCTCAGGGGTGACGGCGCCGGTTTCGTCGGAGTCTTCAGTCGCACGAACTGCTTCAATTTCCTTCAGACCCAGGGTGGTATCCATGGCAATGACGCCAGGATACAAATGTTTCCCTGTGACATCGATCACCTGCGCGCCTTCCGGAGTCGCAAGGTTTTTGCCCATGGCACTAATTTTGCCGTCAACCAGCAATAAATCAGTGTCTTGCTTAATACCATTGGTAATGGTGTAAAGAGTTCCACCTTGCAACAAAATCGGTTGCTGCTGCGGCTCACCAGGAACAATGTCATGCGCTGCAGCACTCAGGGTAAGGCTAGCAGCAGCAACTGCTGTCATTAGTTTTTTCATTATTAGTGTCCTCCGTGGCTATGCGCAGTAAAGGTTTGTAGCCATGTGTCATGCTCAGTATCGCAATGCCAGCTAGGTTGCTCACGCTTGTAGCCATTTTCCGCGCCATTGCTTGCCGCAGGATCAGCCAATACTTTCTGCATCAATGCTTGCTTCTCATCTTGCAACTCGGCACGCAATACCTGGTCACGCTCACGATCAAAGAAATTACGCGCATTGATCCAGGTCTGTTCAACCCGTGCATAAGAACTCAATGGATGGTTGTTCCAAATGACGAAGTCAGCATGCTTACCTTCAGTGATACTACCCACATATTGGTCGACTTTGAGCTGCTTCGCTGGATTTAAAGTGACCATTTTTAAGGCTTCATGCTCAGACATACCACAGTAGGTAACTGACTTGGCAGCTTCAGTGTTAAGACGACGCTGCAAGTCGTTGCTGTCTGAGTTGATACTGGTTAAGACACCTTTTTCAGACATCAGGCAGGCATTTTGCGGAATCGCATCATAAACCTCGAATTTATACGCCCACCAATCTGCGAAAGAGGAACCACCGGCACCGTGTTTCGCCATTTCTGACGCTACTTTGTAGCCTTCCAGAATGTGCGTGAAGGTGGTCAGGGTAAAGTTAAAGTCTTCCGCCAGACGCAGTAACATCAGGATTTCTGATTGCACGTAGCTATGTGCATGCACAAAGCGCTCGCGATCGAGAATTTCCAGCAAGGTCTGCAGACGATAATCCGGGCGAGGTGGTGCTGTTTTGGCACGCTCACTGCGGCTTAACTTTTCATAGGCCTGCATCCGCTCACGATAATCCAGCGCGGCGGTAAAGCCATCACGCATCAGCGTTTCAACACCCATGCGAGTTTGCGGATAACGTGTGCTCAACCACGATGGATAACGGCTTTGTTTGACGTTCTCACCCAATGCGAACTTAATCGATGGTGGTGCGGCGTCAAATTTCATCTGGTCTGCGGTTGCACCCCAGCGCAGTTTAATGACTTGTGCCTGACCGCCGATAGGGTTTGCCGAGCCGTGCAAAAGCTGCGCCATAGTGGTACCGCCAGCTAAGGACCTGTAGATGTGAATATCATCAGGATTGACAACATCACCGATGCGAACTTCTGAAGTGATAGCTTCAGACGCTTCGTTAACGCCACGATCAATGGCGATATGAGAGTGTTCATCAATGATACCGGGCGTGACGTGCATGCCAGTTGCGTCGATGACGGTATAGCCCGATGGCGTACGCAGATCTTTGCCGACGCGGTAGAACTGACCGTCGCGAACCAGAATATCAGCTTGCTCGAGAATGCCCTGCTCGTCTGCAGTCCATACTGTTGCGTTTTTGATATGCAGGTTTTGCCGCTCAGGCAGGCCATCGAGTCCGTAGGCAACGTTTGGATAGGTCAAACGGCTGACATAGTCGGTATGGGCCTGATCAGCGCTCTTTTCACTCTCGGCAGTCATCTGCTCCGCAGTGTCACGGCTACCGCTGAAAGTTAACTCACGACCATCAGGGCCTACTGCGACGCCAGCGTAGTTTTGCTCAGCTGTTTGTTCCAACTGCATGCGCCAGGTGCCGGCAACGCCAGCGAACTCTGTATCCACAACAAAGGACAGCTTGCTTTCGTCACGGCGGCTGGAACGTAACTTACTACGGGTGTCACCGATCACCAGCTCGCCACCGACTTTGTCGTCGCCTTTGAGTTCAAAGGTCACCGCTTGATTGGCGATAGTTGCTGCAATCGAACCGTTAAAGTCGGCTTTACGTAATGGCGCCAGTTCTTTCTCTTCACCTTGCAACCAAACAGACTTGATAGTCCCCGAGGTGAACAAGTCGCCTTCGGCAACCACGAAGTCAGCCATGTAGCCGGGGGCAATTTTACCGGCCTTATCGGCAACCCCAGCAATACGTGCCGGAACTGTTGTCAGCGCGGCCAGAGCGCGATCTTTGCTTAGCCCATGCTGCACGGCTTTGCGCAGATTGGGCCAGAACTCATCCGCTTTTTTCAACTGATGTAAAGTAAAAGAGAAGTCGATATCGGCCGCCGACAGGGCTGCCGCGTTACCTGGTGCCCGCTCCCAGTGACGTAAGTCTGCCAACTCAACATCCAGGTGATCGTTAACCCCCGATACATCGGGTGCAGCCGGAAAGTTTAGTGGCAGGATCAGCGTCGAATTAGTCGCTTTAATCGCGTCCAGACGCGCGTACTCAAAGTTCGAGCCGACATAGGTTACAGGTACGTCGAACTCACTGAATACAGTGTGCGCACGCAATAGCGACTTATCGTCAGAAACGGTAAAAACGAAGCCCTCTTGCTCGACCGGCCCTAACTCAGCTAACGCCGCGTTGTATTCGACAGGACCGTTGTAGGCATCTTTGCCATAGGCTTGCTCGTACCAGTTGGCGTCAGAGAGCGTTTGGCGAATCAAGGCAATCGACCCCATCAGCGAGTTCGGATACTGCTGTTGTGATGTGCCTTTATCGAAGGAACCAAAGTGACGTGCCTGGGCTTGATACACCACGTTGTTGACGATTTTATCTGCCAACGACAAGGTGACCGCCTGCCCCTGGAAGATACCGTCTAAACGGGCACTCTGGACAGCGGTGAAGCCTTGCTGAATGTAATCTTGAGCGCTCTTACTATCGCTCGCAGCATTATCGACCCACTGCACCTGGGCATGAATAGCGTCATTCGCGGCATTGCCACCTTCACGCTTATTGTTATATTCAGGTCGCGTCGAGAACCACGGTCCGCGCTGCTGTTTTTCCGGTTGAGGAACGCCGTAATTACTGTAGGCGTCGATAAAGCCTGGATACACTGTATGTCCTGACAAATCGACCACACGAGCACCTTCGGGTGCACGGTTGTTAGTATTGATGCGTTCGATTTTGCCGTTGCGGATAACCAGTGTTGCGTTTTCAATGGTTGTTCCGGGCTCGGTCACGATCGTCGCATTTTGCAGTGCGACATAGCTAGATGAGTTGTCGTGCAACCCTTGCACAGTGGTGGTTTGCGATGCTGATACCAGCGCTGGAAGCGCTGCACACATCGCAACCGCCAACTTGCTGAGGCGGTTACTGCTAATCATCGGCGTCCCCTTTATAAGGTTGGTCTGTGTTTGTGTTATGGTTTTTACTGACATCTTACTTAGCTTACATTAACGGCAGGGATAAGCTGAAAGCAATCCTTTAAAGGATAAACAGCTTAGTTAAGTCGGTAAAGCGTTGTAGTATCTGTTAAGAAGTCACTTCGAACAGCAACAATAAGGAAAACACAGATGTTCTCGAAAGCCATCCGCACTTCATTAATCGTCGCAGCCACCCTGGCCAGTGCCACGGTCGTTGCACAGCACGCGTTTAACGACGCCGATAAAGCCGTAGAGTACCGTCAAAAAGCACTCTCAGTGATGCAGAATAACTTTGCCTATATGGGCGATATGCTCAAAGGCGACATGCCATTTGATCTCAGCATTTTTAACGAGCGCGCTGAAGTGGTCGCAAAAATGGCCTCGGTACCTTGGGTGGGATTTGCGCAAGAAGGAGCCATGCCAGGCGCTAATACTGATGCGCTGCCGGCCATCTGGGACAACTGGGAAGATTTTCAGGAGCGCGCCCAACAACTGCAAACCGACGCCGATAATCTGCTTGCCGCGGCAAGAACTGGCGATCAACAACAGATGCGCGATGCCTTTATGACCACGGCGAAAAGCTGCAAAGGTTGTCACGATCAGTACAAAGACTAAGACTAACCCCAATAATACCAGGCAATGGTGGCCAGCACGGCTGCCATTAGCCAGGCCCAACCACTGGCATACAAGCGCGGCGCCTGCTCCAGCTTGCGTCTGCCATGCACCATAGACCCAAGCAGATTCTCACCGCGCAGACGGTAGACCAGAATAGCGACAACATGTACGCCAATAAAAGTGAGCAGTACGTTGAAGTTCAACTTATGAATATCCGTCAACTGGCTCTGGGTCTCACTGCTGACAAGACTCGCCAACGGACCGGAGAAAAAGATTTCGTCGGTGGCGAACAGTCCGGTTCCCAATTGCACAAAAATCAACGACCATAAAAGCAGCACGGCCCAACCACCGACAGGGTTATGGGTTTTGCCCGCTTGATAGTTGCCACTGCGCAGCTCTTTCAGGTGTTGCCAAAATGCACGGGGGCCTTTGACAAAGGTGGCGATGCGGGCGTTAGGGCTTCCGGCCACGCCCCACATCATTCGCGCCAGCATTAAAGCGCCGACACCAATAGCAATACGCAAGTGCCACTCCATGTAGGCATTTTCAGCAGTCCACCACAAGCCGCCTATAGCTACGACCAGTAACCAGTGATAACCACGTATAAAACTATCCCAGACCTTAACCATCCCAAAGCTCCGTTTGCGAATACCGTTTTTGCTGTTAGTTTGCTACTGTAAGAGACCTAGTCATTAAGGAGGTAGCCATGACGACCAGCCAAGTTAATGTAGTCATTGTTGATGACGATATTATTTCACTCGAAGTGATGAAAGCAATGCTCGCGCACTTTCCGGACGCTAAGGTTAAAACAGCTCTAACCGGTCAGGAAGCTTTCGATTTAATTATCGAGCAGCGCCCCGACTTAGTCTTGCTGGATCACGAGCTACCCGATTTTAACGGGGTCGAGCTGTATTGCAAAGTTCATGACCAGCTGGGTGATGCGACACCTGTCGCCGCCATGGTATCGGGTCACAAACCCGAACAATTTCAGGCCGAATGCGAAGCGGCAGGCATTAATAAGCTGCTACAAAAGCCGTTAGCGCCCAGCGACTTGACTGAGCTGATGCGCATCGCCGGCACTGGCAAGTAATCGCTGACTATCTTCCAGAAATTTTTGCGAGAACTCGCCGAAGTAGGAGCTTACTTCGGCAAATTTTTCGACAAACCTCGATTTATCTCCAGCTTCCAGTGCAGCTAAGTACTCATCAAAGGTTTTGAGGTAACGCCGTAGCATGGCGAAATTCTCAGGATGAGCCAGAATAATATCAGCATACAAATCTGCATTTTGGGCAAACAAGCGCCCTACCATCATCAGTTCAAGCCGGTAAATCGGAGAGCTCAAATCAAGTAACTGCTGCAAGTCAGCGCGCTCCTCTGCCAGATGAGCGCCGTAAACAAAAGTTGAGAGGTGTCGCATCACCTGAATAAAGCCCATGGCTTCGTCATGACGCGCAGCGGTGGTCGTATAGAGTTGCGCCCCCCAACGGGCAAGCGTGTCCAGCAACCACTGATAGGCTTCAGGTTGGCGGCCTTCAGCAATTACGATAAGTTGTTTGGCGAGTGTTGCCACCTGTGGTCCAAACATCGGGTGCAAGCCAACAACGGGGCCGTTATGCTGCGCCAGCATGGCCTGCAAAGGCTTTTGTTTGACACTGGTGACATCGGCGAGAATACACTGCTCTGGTAATGTTGGCAGGTTAGCAATCACCTCCTCTGTTGCCGCTATGGGAACGCTTACCAGCACTAAATCTGCGGCATGGCAGTACTCTTCTGCGCGGTGCCAATCGCCTTGATCCAGACTATAGACTGTCGCCCCGGCTTCACGGAAGCGCTCGACAAACAACCTACCTAAAGCACCGTCACCACCGACCACCACAATGGTTCTTTGTTCCAGGTGTACGTCAGCCGCCTGTTGCTGGTGATAGGATTCGCGGATAATCCGTCGCAGCACATCTTCGATTAAATCCGGTGACAGCCCTATTTTTTCGGCTTCTTCGCGTCTCGCTTCAAGCAATTTCGCCTCGCGCTCAGGCACATAAAGAGGCTGGCCCATGGCACGCTTGACCACACCCACTTCAGCAGCCAGCTGTTTACGCTGATAAAGCAGATTCAACAAAGCATTATCGGTCTCATCAATAGCTTCACGTAACTGCTGTAAACGTACCTCAGGGGTTGCTGTGGAAGGTTCAGACACGATAATGACTCCTAAATTAAGCGCATGCTCACATTGTGCCTGATTCTGGGCATAAAAAAACCCGCCAGTGGCGGGTTTTTTCAGTGCTTTCGTTAAGCCGGAGCTTAAGACAGCTTCTCGCGGATACGCGCAGATTTACCTGAACGCTCACGTAGATAGTAAAGCTTAGCACGACGTACCGCACCTTTACGCTTCACAACAATGCTGTCGATGATCGGGCTGTGTACCTGGAAAGTACGCTCAACGCCTTCACCGTTAGACACTTTACGAACCGTGAATGCAGAGTGCAAACCACGGTTACGCTTTGCGATAACCACGCCTTCAAATGCCTGAACACGCTCACGGTTACCTTCAACAACCTTAACATTAACGACCACTGTATCACCCGGAGCGTAGTCCGGAAGGTCTGATTTCATTTGTTCGTCTTCGATCGCTTTGATCAAATTGTGACTTACTTTTGCCATGTTAGCCTCACTTGCCTAGATTAACTACCCGAATCAGATTCAGCTTGATACTGGTGAATAAATTCCTCCAGTAACGCCTGCTGCTCGTCAGTCAGAGCTAGGTTATTTAATAATTCTGGACGTCTTAGCCAGGTTCTACCGAGAGCCTGCTGCAGACGCCAGCGTCTAATTTGTTCGTGGTTACCACTCAGTAATACCGGTGGCACCGCCTCACCATCTAAAACTTCAGGCCGTGTAAAGTGTGGACAATCGAGTAATCCAGCCGCAAAAGAATCTTCTGTTGCTGAGTCCTGATGACCGAGAACCCCCGGAATCAAGCGCGCCACACTGTCAATCATGACCATTGCGGGCAACTCGCCACCACTTAACACGTAATCTCCAATCGACCATTCTTCATCGACGTGGCGCATAATGACGCGCTCATCAATGCCTTCATAGCGACCGGCGATTAGGATCAACTTGTCATTCTCAGCAAGCTCACGCACACCTTCATGATCAAGTTTGCGACCCTGAGGTGATAAATAAATCACCTTGGTACTGGCTCCTAACTGTTGTTTGACAGCAGCAATCGCATCAGTGAGCGGTTGTACCATCATCAACATGCCAGGCCCACCGCCATAAGGGCGGTCATCTACGGTGCGATGCTTATCCTGAGTAAAATCGCGGGGATTGGTCAACGTTATGTCTAACAAACCATCGCGAACTGCTCTACCCGTAACACCGTTGTCGGAAATTGCCTGAAACATTTCAGGAAATAGCGTAATTACGCCAACCTGTAGTTTCGCAGCCATTAAAAGTCCGACGGCCAGTCCACAACAATACGTTTGTTTTCTTTGTCGACGTTCTGAATGTATTGACTCTGAATAAACGGAATCAAACGCTCAGAGCGACCAAACGCATCGTTACTATTCGCTTTCACCACCATCACATCATTCGATGCTGTGGCCATCAACTGGTCAACGACTCCCATGTTATAACCGTCGGTGTTTACGACCGTCATACCAATCAAATCGCGCCAGTAAAACTCATCCGCTGGCAATTCGGGCAATTGCTCGGCGCTAATCACTATGTCGGCACCTGTAAACAAGTGCGCAGCATCGCGATCATCGACACCGGCTAATTTGGCGATCAGTCCTTTATTATGTCGACGCCATTCATCGACAGTAACGTCCCGCACTTGCCCTTGTTGACGAATTTGCCAAGGGTGATAATCAAATATGGCTTCAACGTCGTCCGTGTAACTTTGAACTTTAATCCAGCCTTTTACCCCGTACACCGCGCCTAACTGGCCAACGACAACGTATTCAGCAGGATGATTCATAGCTACCCTTCAAACCGTCAAATTAAGCTGCGCTACGCGCATCTTTTAAAAGCTTAGAAACACGCTCAGATAAAGTTGCGCCGTTACCAACCCAGTGGTCAACACGCTCTAAATCGACACGTAATTTCTCTTCCTGACCACGCGCTAGCGGGTTGAAGAAGCCTACATTTTCAATGAAACGACCGTCGCGGGCATTGCGACTGTCGGTTACTACCATCTGGTAGAATGGACGCTTTTTAGCGCCGCCGCGTTGTAAACGAATGGTTACCATTACGTTCCTCGATACAGTTTTATAATGTTAAGTAAATAGAAAAACCTCCGACCGGGGTCGAAGAGCCCGGCAATTCTACCGATTTTTCCGTCGAATGCAAGTATTCTCTAGCGTTTAGGGAACATGCCTGGTGGCATTTTGCCACCCATTCCGCCCATGCTACGCATCATCTTAGCCATGCCGCCGCCTTTCATTTTCTTCATCATTTTTTGCATTTGCATAAACTGTTTGAGCAGCTTATTGACATCCTGCACCTGGGTTCCCGAACCGGCGGCGATGCGGCGTTTCCGTGAACCCTTGATCAAGTCTGGGAATTCTCTTTCTTTTGGCGTCATCGAGCTGATAATAGCTTCCATGCGCACCGTCATTTTGTCGTCGAGCTGACCTTTGACCTGAGAGCTCATCTTGCCCATTCCAGGCAGTTTATCCATTAAGCCCATCATGCCGCCCATGTCGCGCATCTGCGCCAGCTGTTCGCGAAAGTCTTCGAGGGAAAACTTCCCTTCTTTCATGACTTTTTTCGCGACTTTTTCAGCTTTGGTACGATCGACTTTCTGTTCCAGTTCGTCGATCAACGACATCACATCGCCCATACCCAGTATGCGCGACGCAACACGTTCCGGATGGAACGGCTCAAGTGCTGTGTTCTTCTCGCCCACCCCCAGGAATTTAATCGGCTTCCCGGTAATGTGACGGATTGATAACGCCGCACCACCACGCGCATCACCATCGGTTTTGGTCAGTATGACACCGGTCAGGGGGAGTGCTTCATTAAAGGCTTTGGCCGTATTCGCGGCATCCTGGCCCGTCATCGCATCCACCACAAACAAGGTTTCGATCGGTTTGATGGCACTATGTAAGTCTTTGATCTCGGTCATCATGGCTTCGTCAATCGCCGTACGACCCGCGGTATCGACCAAAACCACATCGATAAACTTCTTGCGCGCGTGGCTAATGGCAGCTTCAGCAATCGCCACAGGCTTCTGCTCAGTTGACGATGGGAAAAATTCCACCTCAACTTCTTGCGCCAACGTCTCCAATTGCTTAATCGCTGCCGGACGATAAACGTCAGCCGACACCACTAATACTTTTTTCTTCTCGCGTTCCCGCAAATATCGAGCAAGTTTACCGACGCTGGTCGTCTTACCGGCACCCTGCAAGCCCGCCATTAAAATAACTGCTGGCGGCTGAGTTGCCAGGTTAAGTGGTACATTGCCCTCGCCCATGGCATGCTCGAGTTCCTGCTGAACAATTTTCAGGAACACCTGGCCAGGCGTCAGGCTTTTATTCACTTCGGTGCCTACCGCGCGCTCTTTTACCCGCTTAATAAACTCACGCACCACCGGCAAGGCAACATCGGCCTCCAGCAAGGCCATACGGACCTCGCGCAGCGTGTCTTTGATGTTGTCATCGGTAAGTCGGCCACGGCCGGTAATGTTTTTTAATGACTGCGACAGGCGGTCGCTTAAATTCTCAAACATGGGATACTGTCCATCTACTGCTAGCTGACAATGATATTGCGCTGAGTATATCGTAATTCAAGCAAAGTTTCGCCATCCTATTGGGTTTCGTCACGACAATGCATATACTTGATGAACAATCTCAAGAAGTTAAAACTTAATTTGTGGGAACCTTGATGCTGATCCTTCTCCTTTTAACTCTGCTCCTCTACTGTGCCAGTGCCGGCGTTATGTGGCGTCAGCTAGCAACTGCTAAAGCGCCAAACACCCTGACCTGGGGCGTGGCAGTAGCTGCGGTGTTGAGTCACGGCATCTTGTTATGGAGTTACCTCGCCAGCGACGACTTTGACCATTTAAACGTTGCCAGTAGCTTAAGTGCGGTGGCGTTTTTATTAGCGTTGTTTGCGCTTTTTCGTGCGCACCGCAACAGTGGCCTGGTTCTACGTCCGGTCATCTATTTGTTTGCCGCGGTAAGCTGCATTATCTTGTGGCTGAGCCCAGCCAGCTGGGGGGCAAATATCGCCGAGAGCCATGGTCTGGTCATACATATCGTCCTGAGCCTGCTTGCCTATGCCATCCTCATGTTAGCGACCTTGTATGCGGTACAGTTGCTTTACCTGACCTACCTGTTAAAAAACCACCGGATGAATGCGCTGTCAGGTTACCTGCCACCACTCATGGTGGTGGAGAGCTACTTTTTTCGTTTACTGAGTACCGGCACCCTGTTACTTTTTATTGCCATTGGCAGCGGCTTTGTTTTCCTCAATGATATGTTCGCTCAGGGGCAGAGCCACAAAACTGTTTTGAGCTTAATTGCCGCAGCTATTTACTTGACGGTCGTCATCCTCCATGGTGTACAGCAAGTGCGCGGACGCAGCCTGGTAGTGGCAAGTGTGGTTGCCAGTATCATCTTAAGTCTGGGCTATTTCGGTAGTCGTTTCGTGCGCGATGTTTTGCTGAACTAAAGGTCTTCCCGGGTAAGAAAACTCAATGCCAAACTTGACTTGTCAGCGCAGCTCATTAAATTAGGCATTCAAGTATCCAATATAGGTAAATTTCTTGGACGAAATAGCCACGTCGACCCTGCTTATAATTCTGGGTCTCTTACTGTTTCTCTCGGCGTATTTTTCAGGTTCGGAAACTGGCATGATGTCAGTCAACCGCTATCGTTTGCGCCACCTCTCGCAACAAGACCATGCCGGCGCGAAACGTGTTCAGTATCTGCTCGACCGCCCTGATCGACTCATCGGCCTTATTCTGATCGGTAACAACCTGGTCAACATTGCCGCCTCGGCGATAGCGACAGTACTGTGTATTCGTTGGTTTGGTGATGCAGGAATCGTTGTTGCGACCTTTGCGCTGACCCTGGTGGTGCTGATTTTCGCTGAAGTCACGCCTAAAACCATCGCAGCACTACATCCGGAACGGGTGGCCTTTCCAAGCTCGCTGATCCTGAAGCCTCTGCTGACCCTCATGTACCCTATTGTGGCCGCTGTGAACTTTATCACCAATGGCTTTATGCGCCTGCTGGGGATCAATCCGAATACCACTTTGGGCCATGATGCTCTAAGCTCCGAAGAATTGCGTACCGTGGTCAATGAAGCTCAGTCCATGATTCCGAGCAGCCACCAGGACATGCTGCTCAGTATTCTTGATCTGGAAAAAGTCACCGTCGAAGACGTTATGATTCCCCGGGCGGAGATTAGCGGCATCGACGTCCAGGATGACATTAAGCTCATCATTAAACAGTTATCTCAGGCGCAGTACACCCGCTTGTTGCTCTATCGCAGCGAGATCGATGACGCTATTGGGTTTCTGCAT
This sequence comes from Pseudidiomarina terrestris, assembly GCF_030466405.1. Taxonomy (GTDB): domain Bacteria; phylum Pseudomonadota; class Gammaproteobacteria; order Enterobacterales; family Alteromonadaceae; genus Pseudidiomarina; species Pseudidiomarina terrestris. The sequence goes on from NZ_JAGGJF010000006.1 coordinate 101,452, forward strand.
GCCCGGGACATCATGCAGATTGTCACCAAAACCAGCGGCGATGCGGATAAAGCTGAATTGATACGGGCGGCGCGGGAGATCTATTACATTCCTGAAGGTACCCCGCTGAACGTACAGTTGCTCAAATTTCAGCATAACAAAGAGCGCATTGGCCTGGTCGTCGATGAATACGGCGACATTCAGGGGCTGGTCACTTTAGAAGATATTCTGGAAGAAATTGTCGGAGACTTTACGACGAACATCGCCCCCACTCCAAGTGAGTCGGTGAGTCCGCAGGAAGATGGGTCGCTTATTGTTGAAGGCACTGCCAACATCCGCGAACTCAATAAAGAGATGAACTGGGAGCTCCCCACCAGCGGTCCGAAAACCGTAAGCGGTCTGATCGTTGAATTACTGGGTGATATTCCGCAACATCCGCTGTGCCTGCGCATTGATGGTTACGCGTTGGAAGTCCTGGAATGCAGTGAGAGTATGGTAAAACAAATTCGATTCATTCCGAATGAATCGCGACATCTGGAACAGCAGAACCTCTTCAGTTAACTCAGAGCGTTCTGCTGTTAGCTAAAAAACATTCGCCAAAACCAGCCTTTCTGCAAATCATCTTCGCAGCTACGCAGTTGCGCGCCATAGGTCCCGGCGCGTTGCTTGACCTTTTCGGCGGTGCGCATCAGCCACGCCTTAGAACGGTAGGTTTGACGCTTATAGCCGCCCCAACCTTCATGATAATTCAGGTATTGCCCGTATGCGTCCCATTTTGAGACGCCATTAATACGCTGACTTTTGTCGATAAACCAGCCCATAAAGTCGATGGCGTCGGCAAAGGAGTCCCGCGAAGCCCAGCTATTTCCGGTTTCGCGTTCGTAATCATCCCAGGTGGGGGTTTTTGCCTGGGAGTAACCGTAGGCACTACTGACCCGGCCCCAGGGAATAATCCACAATAAATAATCCCGCGGTGGCACTGCATCGTGCTTGAATGAGCTTTCCTGATACATCATTGCCATCGGCACCTGGATAGGTACGCCCCAACGCTCCTGCATGTCAGCAGCTGCATCATACCAGTCACGTTTCTCATAGAAGATTTCGCACAAATCTTCCGGTTGTTCAGGCGGAGCTGAAGCACAGCCAGCCAATACAGCCAGCAGACAGCCGCTGACGATGGCTTTGACTTTCGCAGTCATGATGAGCCGCACTCCGCGGCGGTACAGCGGGCTTTCTCAAAATAAGTTTTCAGATAGTCATCAAACGAGGTGCCGCTATCCGCATCCTCACGTGCCTGCTGCTCGGCAATTGAAGCATCGCGCCAGCTGGAAAATTCGTCTTCAGAAAAATAACGCAACGGTTGTTGCAGTTCCTGTCGATACTGTTTCGCCAGACGCAAACCGAAATAACTATTATCCAGATCTTCATCGCGCAGAATACGTAACATCTGACCAGATAAGGTCAGCTCTGGATTCAGCACCATTTGATAATGCTCTGCCACGGTTTCCTGATAGCTTTGCCCCTGCTCGCCATCAAGGAATTTTGCGATGCTTTGCAAGTCAGCGAAAATCTCTTCCAACCAGTCGGCAATAGCACGGTCATAGCCGCGGTCGTTCAGGCTTAAGCGCGGATCACGGCCGTCCAGCACAACTTTATTAAAGTTACGCTCCGTCGCTTGCTGCTCGTCCCAGTTAAGTTCTGGACTGTCGCTCAACAGGCAGTGCAGTAACAGCATATCCAACATCCGTATTTGCCCCTCGGTAATACCTATGGGACTAAATGGATTAACATCCAGGGCTCTGACTTCAATGTATTCAACGCCACCACGCTCTAATGCCTGAGTCGGGGTTTCCCCGTTTAGGGTCACGCGCTTGGGGCGGATGGGGGAATAGAATTCATTTTCAATCTGCAAAATATTTGCATTCAGTTGGCGGTAGTCCGGAGTGCCATCGGCATTCACTTCTTTCACGCCAATTTTAGCGAATCGCTGTGAGGGCGTAGTAATTGCCCGGCGCAAACGCGTGACATAGTCGTTTAAAGAATTGTAGGTGATCTGTAAGTCAGCTTGTTCTTTATTGGTGTAGCCAAGATCACTCATTCGCAGCGCCGTGCCAAATTCACGGTACACAGTGCCTTTGCCAAGCTTTTTCAGCTCCATGGCGCCATCTGTGTGCTCTAAAAATGACTGACAAATTGCCGGAGAAGCACCAAACAGATAAGGGATCATCCAGCACAGGCGTTTGTAATTACGGATCAGACCAAAGTAGCGAGCAGAGATATAGTCTGCCGTCAGCGTTTCACCATCTTGTGCGGCGAGCGCTTCCCACATCCCCTGCGGAATCGAGAAGTTAAAATGTACGCCAGCGATGATCTGCATGCCGCCACCGTATCTATAGGTCAGCCCTTGCCGATACAGATTCTTCATGTGGCCGCTATGGGAGTCACCATAGCGCGCTATATGTATATCTGTGGCATCTCCGACAAAGCACGGCATGCTCAGTGGCCACATCAGTTCTTCACCCATATAACGGTAGGTGTAACTGTGAATGTCCGTCAGCTGATCAAGTGTCACCTGGATATCTGTCGCCACGGGGGTAATAAACTCAAGCAACATCTCAGCATAGTCAGTGGTGATATGCGGGTGTGTCAACGTCTTGCCCAGTTCGATAGGATGCGTTGTCGCAGCAAGTTTCCCTGCCGGTGTAATACGCAAACACTCACGCTCAATGCCGCGCTGGAAGCGCCGCAAATCCGCCTGATTCGATTGTGATTTTAAGTGCTTAAGTGTATTCAACAGAGTTGTCTGCAAACTGATTCCTGCCCATCACTACTTCCGCGTTAGATGATGCAAAGCTTACTGTTTATAAGCCGCTACGTCCATGATCTATGCATAATTTGAGTCAGTTTCATGACTTGGCGAATTTATCATTGCGTGGCATCATGACAACAGTTTTCTAAACACAATGGCTGCACACCACATGGCGTCGGACAAGAAACAAGCTGATAACGAGCACCTCCGCGAACTTGCTGACATGGAGCAAGCGATTGCAGCTGCCAAAGCGACCAATCAGGCGAAAAGTGAATTTCTCGCCAACATGAGCCATGAGATCCGCACCCCAATCAATGCCATTCTGGGCATGACTCAGCTCTGCCTGAAAACTGAGCTTACCGAAAAACAGCAGGGTTACCTGAAGTCAATCGAAGGCTCGTCGAAAATTCTGCTCGGTATTATTAACGACCTACTCGACTTCTCTAAGCTCGAGGCTGACAAACTTACCATCGAACAGATTCCGTTCGATCTCGAGGAAGTGCTGGGTAATCTGGCTGATCTATTTGCTTACCGGGCCCATGATAAAAACCTTGAGTTTATTATCCAACTTCCGCCCAATCTGCCGACTCGGTTAATCGGCGATGCGTTACGCCTGAATCAGGTGCTGGTCAATCTGGTCAGCAACGCAATCAAGTTTACCGAGCATGGCGAAGTGGTCGTGTCGGTCACGAAACTCGATGAAACGGATCAGCATTTATTTCTGCGCTTGTCCGTCACCGACACCGGTATTGGCATGGACGAAGAGCAACGGGCTCGACTGTTCCAGGCTTTTACCCAGGCCGATACCTCGACCACGCGGAAATATGGCGGTACCGGTCTGGGGCTTGCCATCAGCCAGAGAATCGTCAAGCTAATGAATGAGCACGGTATCGGGGTCATCAGCAGCAAAGGACAAGGAACAACCTTCTTTATTGAGCTCCAGTTACCATTACAGCAGCCAAAACAGCAGCGCATACCGCAGGATATTCTCACTGCCCTCGCACGTAAGCGGGTGCTGATTGTCGAGGATAACCTGACCACCCGGGAAATGCTCAGCGATATGCTGCGCAGCATACAGATGCAAGTCAGCAGTTTTAGAACCGCCGAAGAAGCGCGTGCAGCGATGAACTCAGAGACCTATGATGTCTGTATTATCGACTGGCAGCTGCCAGGGATGAACGGCATTGACCTATGTGAAGAGATAGTGCAACAGCCGGCTGCGCCAGCGTGCATTCTGGCCACCAGTTACCATGCCAGTGAACTGATCGAGCGCGCTCGTGAGCTGGGTGTAAAAGAGCAGCTTCTGAAACCTTATACCAGTAATAGCGTGATTCGGGCGCTGGCCTCAGTATTCGCGATCCGGCCCAAGCAGCAGGAAAATTGTCAGCAAGCAAAACTTGCAGAGCTGACCGGAACCCGAGTGTTACTGGTCGAAGATAATGATATCAATCAGCACATCGCGAAAGAAATGCTTGAGCACCTTGGTTTACAAGTTGAAGTGGCCAATAATGGTGCTGAAGCATTAGAAAATGTTGAGCGCGATGAATATGGCCTGGTGCTGATGGATATCCAGATGCCGGTCATGGACGGCTATACAGCGGCCAGAGCTATTCGCGCGCAGTACTCCTATGAGCGAGTGCCAATTATCGCCATGACGGCGAACAGTGCCACCGAAGATGTCGAACAGTCTCTGGCCGCCGGTATGCAAGATCACTTAGCCAAGCCCATTGATGAGAAAAAATTAAGACAAGCGGTTGAGAAGTGGTGCCGCCGCGATTGTTTAAAATCTTCAGATGCTCTGTACGAGAGTTCAGACGGCACTGCGGAGCAAGCCAAACGGCGTTATCCAACACATCATGATATCGACTTCCAAGCTTCTATGGAGCGTCTAAATCATAATGTCACGCTGTATACTGAATTAGTCAGGCGTTTGCATGAAAGCTATGATCAGGCGCCGCTCAAGGTCGTTGATTTTATCAGTAAAGGCCAGCATGAAGAGGCGCGCCGTTACTTTCATACTTTAAAAGGGTCAGCTGCAAACCTCGGCTTACTTGGTGTTGAGCGGCTTGCCACCCAACTGGAGCAGGCAATGAAAAACGCTGAGCTTGACCAAGTCGCTGACCATATCACCCGGCTAGGGCCGATGTTGGAGCAGGCTGCATTAGCTGCTTCTGATTTGGAACTTTGGGTTAAACGTCAACCACAAACCAAGTAGGTCATTATGATTCGTTTTTTGTTTTTAATTCCGGTCGTGTTATGCCTGATCTGGTGGATGTATTTACGGGCAAATGGGCATACCTTTTCACAGGGACGTAAAGGCTTCATCTATATTCTTATCGTCAGCGCCTTCATCGCGCTGGTCTACACATTGCTGATGTGGATCACCGGACGGCAGTTTTAACACTGCCGCCGGGTTCGGGCTGATTACCCCACCAGAGCCAGCAGGATACCTGCGGCTACGGCAGAACCTAATACACCAGCAACATTAGGTCCCATGGCGTGCATCAGCAGAAAGTTATTCTGATTCGCTTCCAGCCCCACTTTATTGACCACTCGAGCCGCCATGGGCACCGCAGAGACTCCTGCCGCACCGATCAACGGGTTAATTGGAGCTGTACTTAGTTTCGCCATGAGCTTCGCCATCAATACTCCTGAGGCGGTGCCGATACTAAATGCAACTGCCCCTAAACCCAGGATCCCCAAAGTTTCCAGGGTAAGAAACTCACTGGCGGATAACTTCGAGCCCACCGCTAAACCAAGGAAGATAGTGACGATATTAATGAGCTCGTTTTGCGCTGTCTTGCTTAAGCGTTCCACTACCCCAGCCTCACGCATCAGGTTACCCAGACAGAACATTCCCACCAGCGGCGTCGCTGTAGGAAGAAACAGTAAAGTTAAAAACAGTACAGCAAGTGGGAATAGAATCTTCTCTCGTCGCCCAATCTGACGCAGCTGCTCCATCTTGACGGCACGCTCTTCCTTGGTCGTCAGCAAGCGCATTATCGGCGGCTGGATGATAGGCACCAGCGCCATATAGGAATAGGCTGCAACGGCAATTGCACCAAGCAAGTCCGGACTTAATTTGGACGCCAGAAAAATTGCCGTGGGTCCGTCTGCGCCGCCGATGATCGCAATGGCTGAGGCGTCTTGCAATGAAAAATCAAAACCCGGAACCGCATTTAGCGCGATAGCACCAAACAGGGTTGCAAAAATACCGAACTGTGCTGCCGCACCAAGCAGGAGTGTACGTGGGTTCGCAAGCAAGGGGCCGAAATCGGTCATGGCGCCAACCCCCATAAAAATCAACAATGGGAACACCCCAGTATCAATCCCGACCACATAGATGTAGTACAAAATACCACCTGGCTCGGTAAAGCCAGCCAGCGGAATATTGGCTAAAATTGCACCAAAACCGATAGGCAACAAGAGCAAAGGCTCAAATTTGCGACTGATCGCTAAATAAAGCAATAATGCCCCGACGAACATCATCGCCGCCTGGCCCCAGGTAAAGGCAGAGAGTGCGGTGCTATCCCACAGAGTTAATAAACGATCCATGCTGCTGTTACTCCAGGCTTAGCAGACTGTCGCCGACGGCAACACTGTCGCCCTCGCGCGCGCTAACCTCTGCTACAACGCCAGCTCGGTCAGCTTTGATGTCAGTTTCCATCTTCATGGCTTCGAGAATAATCAGTACCTCACCCTCCTCGACTTCCTGACCCGGCTTCACCAGCACTTTAAATACATTTCCAGCAAGCGGAGCACTGATCACGGCAGCGTCGCTGGCGCTGCTATCACTTTCCTCGGTGACGGTTTCTGTCGTACTTACCTCTCCGGCAGGCCCCACTTCCACAGTGAAGCTCTTGCCATCCACTTTAACTTTGTAAGTTGCTTTTTCACCTTTGCTGGCCGGTACAGGTTTGTCAGCCTTTGGCGCCGTTGAAGGACTTGTGTCCGCCTGCGGTTCAGGTTCAAATGCATCAGGGTTATCGCGATTGGCGAGGAACTTCAGACCAATCTGTGGGAAAAGTGCGTAGGTCAACACGTCATCCACTTCATTGTCGGCAATGCGCAAAGACTTTTCTTTTTTATGCCGCCGCAATTCCTCGGTCAGTTTATCCATTTCGTCATCGATTAAATCCGCAGGTCTTACCGTAATCGGCTCATCCCCGTCCAGCACTTTGGCCTGCAGTTCTTTATTGACAGGCGCCGCTGTTGCGCCGTACTCACCCCGAAGCACACCTTTGGTCTCTTTCGAAATCGACTTATAGCGTTCGCCGGTCAGTACGTTTAATACCGCCTGGGTACCTACGATCTGTGAGGTTGGCGTCACCAGGGGAATGAAACCCAGGTCTTCGCGAACCCGCGGGATCTCTGCCAATACTTCATCGAACTTGTCCGCGGCACCTTGCTCGCGCAGCTGGCTTTCCATGTTAGTCAGCATGCCCCCGGGGACCTGCGCCAACAGAATTCGCGCATCGACGCCTTTCAGTGAGCCCTCAAATTGTGCGTATTTCTTTCTCACCTCGCGGAAATAACTGGCAATATTTTCCAGCTTTTCCAAATCAAGTCCGGTATCACGATCGGTATTTTCAGTCATTGCCACTATGGTTTCTGTAGCAGAATGGCCATAGGTCATACTCATTGAAGAGATCGCGGTATCCAGCATGTCGATACCGGCGTCGATAGACTTCTGGTAGGTTGCGGTGCTCAAACCGGTGGTCGCGTGACACTGCATGGCAATGGGCAAGCCTGTGGCCTCTTTTAAGGCCGTAATCAGGTCATAAGCTGCCTGGGGGCGTAATAATCCCGCCATGTCTTTAATACACAGTGAATCACAGCCTAAATCCGCAAGTTCGTTACCCATCTCAACCCATTTCTCCAGGGTGTGGACTGGGCTGACCGTATAAGCCATCGTGCCCTGCGCATGGCCATCGACGTCCTTGGCGGCTTTAATTGCGGTTTCCAGATTGCGAACGTCGTTCATCGCATCAAAGATACGAAACACATCAACGCCATTTTCTTTTGCCCGCTCAACGAAGCGACGCACAACATCGTCGGCATAATGCCGGTACCCGAGCAGGTTTTGACCGCGCAACAGCATTTGCTGTGGCGTCTTCGGCATGGCCTTTTTTAACTCACGAATGCGTTCCCAGGGATCTTCCCCCAGATATCTGATACAGGCATCAAAAGTTGCTCCACCCCAGGACTCCATTGACCAATAACCTACGTTATCCAGCTGCTCAGCAATCGGCAGCATGTCGTCCAGACGCATCCGGGTCGCCAGTAGCGATTGATGCGCATCACGCAGAACTAATTCGGTTAACTTTAATGGTTTTGTCATCCTTGGACTCCTCTTTAGGGGATTTACTCGTGCTCGCGCCGATAGGCATGTACGGCAGCTGTGATAGCGGCAATCCGTTGGCCTGAATGACCTGCATCCCTATGCTTAGTGGTGGTTGTACGAGCTGCAGTGGGCTGCTCTTCAGAACCGACAAAGCGACGTAAGCCGTGCATTGCGAGTAAGAGGAGCGTGAGGAAAACAAACACGGTGATCATGCCCGTGAGCATAATAGTGAGTGCTTCTGAGAGTTGCTGCTGCATCGTGATTAACCTGCTTTTTGAGCCATTTAAATAAGCGTAACTTAAAAGCAGAATAACACAACTTTCTGATGCGTAAGCCTTAGTTGACTATATAGAAGGTATAAATCAAGGAAATACAGCAGGTAGACATCTAGGAAATGGCGCGCTCGGGAGGACTCGAACCTCCAACCGCCTGGTTCGTAGCCAGGTACTCTATCCAGTTGAGCTACGAGCGCGTCGTTAAATCTGATATGGCTTGCAAGTGGCGCGCTCGGGAGGACTCGAACCTCCAACCGCCTGGTTCGTAGCCAGGTACTCTATCCAGTTGAGCTACGAGCGCGTTGCAAGATACAAATGGCGGTGAGGGAGGGATTCGAACCCTCGATAGGGCTACAAACCCTATACTCCCTTAGCAGGGGAGCGCCTTCAGCCACTCGGCCACCTCACCGCTTACTTGTGGCGATGAATTCTAGCGGCACTGACAATAATGTCAAACGATTTTTTTAGTTTTGCGGTGTGTTTGTGGGATTTTTAAACATCTCGAGCAAAATTCCCACAGAACTCGTCATTTTGACAGGTTATAGATCAAAAAAGCTGATGAACAGTCATCAGCTTTTGTGCAGGGGTAAACTAGTCCGACGACTCAGGCTTATCTTCGTTCTCGGCCTGAATCCGCATATAGATTTCTTCACGGTGCACTGAGACATCCTTGGGCGCATTTACACCAATGCGCACTTGATTCCCTTTGACACCCAATACTGTGACTGTGACCTCATCACCAATCATTAAGGTCTCACCCACGCGACGGGTTAAGATCAACATTATACCTGCTCCTTCCCTACTATTTATTTGTGTGGGCATCCATGAGAAAACACCACACGACCAGCCTGAATTATTCTCATCAGATTGCATGAAACCTCACCGGATGTCATGCAACTTTCATTCTAGCAAGGAAATCTGAACCATGACAGTTAGATTGCGCACCTTGGTGGTAACAAACCGACCGTTTATCGTAACGACTCCTCGATGCGGGTCTGTGCGGCTGCCAGAGCGTCCTTGATCTTACTACTGTCAGTGCCACCTGCCTGCGCCATGTCCGGGCGACCTCCGCCCTTACCACCGACTTCAGCAGCAGCGACATTGACAATATCACCCGCTTTTACCTTGCTCGTTAAATCTTTGGTCACGCCAACAATCAGACTCACCTTGTTGTCGTTCGCCAGCGCCAGTACAACGATGCCGCGACCCATCTGGTTTTTCAGGTCATCGACCATTCCGCGTAATGCCTTTGGTTCTACGTTATCGATTTCTGCCAGGATCACTTTTTCACCGCCAATCTCTAACGCATTATCCAGCAGGCTGCCCCCCGCCTGCGCAGCCAGTTGCTGTTGCAAATCGGCCAGTGAACGTTCGAGCCCTTTAGTGCGGTCCAGTTGTTGCTGCAGACGCTCAGGTAATTGCGCTGGGTCGGCTTTTAACAAGCCAGCACTGCGACGTAGCAGCTGTTGTTGATGCTGGGTATGGCGCATTGCAGGTAAACCACTTACGGCTTCGATACGACGAACGCCAGAGGCGATCCCTGCTTCACTGATGATGCGGAACATACCAATGTCACCGGTGCGGGAAACGTGGGTTCCGCCACAAAGCTCCATCGAGTAATCGCCCATCCGTACCACCCGGACATCGTCGTCATACTTCTCGCCAAATAAAGCCATTGCGCCAGCTTGCTTGGCTTCTTCAATCGGCATTAGAGCGGTCTTCAATTCATGGTTGGCAAAAATTTGCTCATTGACCTGCAGCTCAATGGCATCGATTTCTTCCGCCGTCAGGGCGGCAAAATGAGAAAAGTCGAAACGTAATCGCTCAGCATTCACCAAGCTGCCTTTTTGCGTCACGTGCTCGCCCAGGATGTTACGCAGTGCAGCGTGCAGCAAGTGCGTTGAACTATGATTGCGTTTAATCGCTGCGCGCCGCTGGCTATCAATCTCGACCTCAACTTTATCACCAAGCCGCAGTTCTGCCGCGGCTTTGCCATGGTGGGCAATAGCCTTACCAATGTATTGCGTATCTTCAACGGTAAAGACTGTGCCGTTGGCAGTGAAGCGTCCGATATCACCGACCTGACCACCGCTTTCAGCATAAAACGGCGTGGCAGAGAGCACCACCACCCCTTGCTGTCCAGGCTTTAAACTCTCGACCTGTTTACCTTCAGCAAACAGTTCAACCACCTCACTGGCGCCTTCAGTAGCATCGTAACCAGTAAACTCGCTACGGTGAGAGGATTTCAGGCGTTCGTTGTAATCGACGCCGAACTGAGAAGCCTGTTGTGCACGTTTACGTTGTGCTTCCATCGCCTGCTCAAAGCCTTCAACATCGATGCTGAGCTCTTTTTCGCGTGCAATATCGGCGGTTAAATCAACTGGGAAGCCATAAGTGTCGTAAAGCTTGAACACCACATCTCCCGGAATCACTGACCCCTGCAGGTCTGCCAATGCGTCATTTAAAATGGCCAGACCACGCTCAAGCGTCTTACCGAACTGTTCTTCTTCTCGCAGCAAGGCGTCAGTAATCACTTTTTCTTTGGTCTGCAACTCTGGATAAGCAGCGCCCATCTGGCGCAGCAGCTCTGGTACTAACTTGTGGAAAAAAGCACCCTGAGCCCCAAGCATGTTGCCGTGACGAACTGCACGGCGGATGATACGACGCAGCACGTAACCACGCCCTTCATTGGAAGGCTGAACGCCATCTGCAATCAGGAAGCTGCAGGAGCGAATATGATCAGCGATGACCCGCAAGGATTTGCTATCGAGATCCTCAGTACCGATAATTCCGGCCGCTGCTTTGATCAGCGCCTGGAACAGATCAATCTCATAGTTACTATGGACATCCTGCAGCACCGCAGCAATGCGCTCGAGCCCCATGCCCGTATCGACCGAAGGCTTCGGTAAAGGCTGCAGGGTGCCGTCCGCCTGGCGGTTGTATTGCATGAATACCAGGTTCCAGATCTCAATGTAACGATCACCGTCTTCTTCTGGAGTTCCCGGAGGACCACCCCAAACATCAGCGCCGTGATCGTAAAAGATCTCCGAGCATGGCCCACAGGGCCCCGTGTCGCCCATGGCCCAGAAATTATCCTTCTCACCGATTCTTGAAATGCGATCTTCAGGTACACCAATTTCGTTGGCCCAGATAGCGTAGGCTTCATCGTCCTCGGTAAATACTGTCACCCAAAGTTTTTCTTGCGGAAGCTGCAGCACGTTGGTCAGAAAATCCCATGCGTATTGGATCGCTTCGCGTTTAAAGTAATCGCCGAAGCTAAAGTTACCCAGCATCTCAAAAAATGTATGGTGGCGTGCGGTATAGCCCACATTTTCAAGGTCGTTGTGCTTGCCCCCAGCACGCAAGCAGCGCTGCGAGGAAGTCGCGCGGCTGTAATCACGTTGTTCATCGCCAAGAAACACATCTTTGAACGGCACCATACCTGCGTTAGTAAATAACAAGGTCGGGTCGTTACCGGGAATCAATGATGCCGATGCCACGCGCTGGTGACCACGGTCGGCAAAATAGGACAAAAACGCTTCACGGACTTCTGCGCTGGTCATACTCATGAACACTTCCTACTGCTGCTTATCAGGGTAAAATTTAGGGTCGATTTAGCGCGAAAGACTACCACGAAAGCAGAGTTTCGACTAGTCTGCACCGCCCGCCGTAATTTATAGTATTTAATTGTTGCAAAATAATTAAAACAAGGTAACTTTAAGCGCTTGACCTGGCCCGTAAGGCAATCCAATTTAACTAAAATAAAAAGGACTTTTTGTGCGTTTACTACTTTTGCTAACTTTTCTCATTCTCTCCGCAACGGCCACAGCGGGGGTTTCCCAATGGATACCTTTCGAACATCGTAACGGACAAGTAATGATGCAAGTCCAGGTTGCTGGAATTGACACCTATGCGATCATGGACTCCGGTGCATCTATCAATCTTATCAATCAAAGTTTCGTTGACCATCACCAGCTTGAACTGCAAAAGCTACGCGGAAAAATAATGATCCAGGGCGTGCATGGCAAAAGCGAACGTGATGTCTTTCGTGACGTCCCCACGGAGATGTTCGGCCAGAGCCTTGCGTTGGATTATGTTGCGGGCGATTTTGCCGGTAGCGATGTCGCGCTGATTATAGGTGCTCCTGTGATGGATAAGTATGTGTTCCAGTTTGATTATCCTAATAGTCGCTTGCGCCTGATTGACCATGACTCCATCGACATGATTAATGTTAAAAATCTGCCAATGCGATCGCGTCGTGATTACGACCAGCCTATTGTCCAGATCAATCTGAATAACGAAGTAGAAGCCTGGCTGATACTTGATACGGGCGCTTCAACCGGGATTTATCTGCAGCGTGAAATCGCTGAGAAACACGGTTGGCTTGAGAATTATCCGACCACAAAGCATCTCTCAAAAGGCGTTAATCAGATCGCCGAAGTTGAATCATTCCCGTTACCGCTACTGGGTTTTGGTCCCTTTGACTTAGCCGATGTGCGCGTCACTGTGCCAAAAGAGGGTGTACGGGCAGACTTTGGTAAAAACCGCTCAGAGCTGAACTCGCGCGTACGTGGAGTAAAGATCGATGGTCTTCTCGGCTATGATGTACTTAAGCATTTCGTGTTAACCATAGATTATAAAAACGGTCGGGGTCATATCCACGCCCCTTAAAGCTAGATCTTTACCTAATTTGTTACTCGGGCTGCTGCTGACGTTCCAGCGCAGCCTTGATTTCATCGAAACGGAAGCCGCGGCTTTGCAAATGACGCATAATTTTATCGCGTTGCTGGCGGGTTTCCGGAGGCTGCTCGCCAAATTTGCGATTAAGCCGCTCATAGCATAGCTCCGTCCAGTCTGGTGCCGCCTCATCGGTCAACCTTTGCAACAGCTCTTCAGTAATTCCTTTTGCGCCGGCAGCAGCCTTAATTTTCATCCAGCCATTGCCGCTACTTAACATTTGCCGTAACCATATTTCGGCATAGCGTTCATCGGACTGCCAGCCATGCTCCTGAGCAGTCGCCAATGACTGTTTAATGATACTGTCAGCATAGCCTCGCTGACGTAACTTTTGCCGCAACTCATGGGCACTGTGCTCGCGACGTCCCAGTAGCCTGACCACAGTTTCGTCTGCTTGCTGTTGTTCTTCATTACTCATAAACCACTCCTGCAATGGAATTATTTTTGCAGTTTACACTCTCAACTCATACCTGTTTAGAAAAAAGGACTTAATCATGCAACGTGTATTCATACTCCTCATCATTGCCACTACTTTAGCCCTGGCCGGTTGTCAGCCACAAGTTCCCGCAGCGACGCACAGTACCGCAGCACCCACCGTAGCTGTCAGCGCCTCGGCTTCCGTTGCAGCCGTACCTGATCGATTGCAGCTTAGCCTTTCCGTCGAGCGCCTGGGTCAGGATATCCCGGCGCTGAAAACCGAAGTCGATAAGATTACTGCCAACTTACTGAGCTACCTTCGTGAGCAAGGCATCAGCGACACTGCCATCCAGTCGTTTGCGATCCGTATCACACCTCAGTACCGCTATGACGACGGTCAGCAGCATTTAACTGGTTATCAGGTCTCGCGGCGTATGGTGATTGATTTTCACGATCCTGAACAGCACAGCCCTTTTCTTGAGTACGCCCTGAACAACGGAGTGCAGCGCGTCAGTGAGCCACAGTTAACGATCAGTAACGCTGATGAGCTCTACCAGCAGGCGTTGACCCAAGCACTGGAATTAGCTCGTACGAAAGCCGAGCAACTGGCACTGACAGCGGGAGTCACGATTATGGGTGTACAGGATATCCGCGAAAGCTCTAATCAGGCGCCGGTGACACGCTATCGTGTTCCTGCAGCGGAAATGCAAGCCGACGTCAGCTTACCTGGGCAGCAAGCCGTCGAAGCTCGTATTGAAGTCGTTTATCGTCTCAGTCAGGCGTTATAAGATGCCATCCGGCAGGAGTCAGGTAGGGTTGCGGTGAGACAATGTGGTCCGCCGCCTCCCCTTACAAACTCCATGGCATCGACAGCCACAAGAGCAAGCTTTGGAAATGCCCTTTGCAGCACGTCAACAGCTTTGCTGTCGTCAGTAAGGCCAAACTGCGGCACCACCAACGCGGTGGGCAAACGAACCAGGTTGGCGTAGCTGCATAGCAGTGGAGCGGCTCCACGTTGTAACACCCCAGGCCGGCGACGTACATCTGCATAGTTCAATGCAGGATCGGGTACCTGCCGCGCCGCTGGTAACTCAAGCCAGCGGTACTCTTTTGCCCAATCGCTTTGCCTGAGCCGCCGCAGTTCACGATTCCAGCACTCGTCCGTGCTGCTTTTGACGAACGCGATAGTGTCCTCAGCTATAAATTGCAGCTGATTATCAGTATGTCCGCCGGTTTCATCGGCGGCTAACGCATTCTCTAACCAGATCATACGCGAAAAGCCAAAGCTGTTGCTCAGCAGCTGACTAAGCTCGCTGCGCCTTTTCGCAGGATTGCGAGCCTGCAAACTGCGGCCATGCACCACCGCAGTCCCGTTGCCGTCATGGCTGAGCATGCCAGGCTCAAAAACCAGTGGCAAAGCGTTCAGCCGCAGGCCATGGCGCGCTGTCAGACGGCGGGCAAAGCGTCGATCACGTTGGTGTTGGGCGTTAATGCCCTGCCAGCCGTTAAATGCGCCAGCGATGGCAGTCACCTGCTGCGCATAGGACAGGTACAAGGGCGCGATATCTCGCACCCAGATATCATCGTAGGCAATCGGGAAGCAGGGAATACCGGCAGGGATCAGACTTAAAGCACTGTGGAGTTGCGGCGGATGAACGCCGAGACAAACGGGATGGTGTTGCGCGATAGCTGTCAGTGCTTGCAGCAGCTGGCGCTGCACCGGCGCTGCCTGGCCCCGCCAGACATCATCGCGATAAGGCCACAGCATTAGCAGTGGCCCAGCAGATTGCCAATCGGCGAGCAGTTTCATTTACTTACGGGTGCGTTGCTTCGATTCTTGCAGGCGTTTGGCCTGACTACGGCGAGCACGCGCATAACGTTTTTGCCGAGTTTCCTTGCGGCGTGGATCAACAAAGCTGCGATCTTCAGGAGACAGACCAACCATCTCGCGCAAATAATTAATTTGCTCTAAGGAGAGTTCGCCCCAGCCACTTTGTGGCAGACCTTGTTCAAGCTTGATATTACCGTAGCGAACCCGCATCAGGCGGCTTACCGTAGCGCCCTGGGACTCCCACAAACGGCGAACTTCACGGTTACGTCCTTCGGTTAAGACGACGCGATACCACTGATTCATTCCTTCGCCACCACCACGTTTGATTTCTTTAAACGAGGCAGGCCCATCTTCAAGCTGAACGCCCTTTTTAAGCTTGCGCAGCATAGCATCATCGACTTCGCCAAATACGCGTACCGCATATTCACGTTCAATCTGGTGCCCGGGATGCATTAACCGATTCGCCAGTTCGCCGTCCGTCGTGAACAGTAATAACCCCGACGTATTCACGTCGAGACGACCTACAGCAACCCATCGTGAGCCCTGCACTCGTGGCAGACTATCGTACACCGTAGGGCGTCCCTCGGGATCTTTACGGGTGCACAATTCACCTTCTGGCTTATGGTACATGAGCACGCGGCAAACCACATCTTCGGGCGGTTTAATCGCTACTTCATGGCCATCAATGCGAACCTTAGCGTCAGTATCGATACGCTCACCCAAAGTCGCAACCTGGCCATTGACACTCACTCGACCCGCAGCGATCTTAGCCTCTAATTCACGCCGCGAACCATGCCCTGAACGGGCTAAAACTTTTTGTAACTTTTCACTCATGGGGCACTTTCACTCTCTTCGGTCGCTGTCTCAGCGGGTCTCTCTTGAGTAATGGGCCCTGTATTCGATGCCTTTGCCGGGGGCTCTGGAATAGCAGGTAACTCAGATAGATCTTTCAGGTTAAAATAATCCAAGAACTCACTGGTGGTCGCATACAGCTGTGGTCTGCCAGGAACTTCCCGATGACCTACGACTTTTACCCAACCACGCTCTTGTAATGTCTTCATGATTTGCGAACTGACACTAACACCGCGGATCTCTTCGATATCGCCACGGGTAATCGGCTGTCGGTACGCAATCAAGGCTAAAGTTTCCAGCAGCGCCTGCGAATAGCGCGGGGGCTTCTCTTGCCATAGACCGGCGATTATACCACCTAATTCTGCCCGCGTCTGAAATCTGTACCCTGAAGCTACCTCATAAAGTTGCACGCCACGCTCTTGATAATCGCGCTGCAATTCCTCCAGGGTTTCACGCACAGTCTTGCGGGTTGCGTCCATACCATGCTCAAGAAGATAATCATTCAGCTGCGCTACGGATAAGGGCGTATCAGCAACAAATAGCACCGCTTCAATGATTTGTTTAATCTGTTGATTCTGCATAAACCTGCTCGCGGGTCGTGATATGAATTTCAGAGAACGCATCAACCTGAACCACATCGACTAGAGCTTCTTTGCTCAGCTCCAGTATCGCTAAAAAGCTTACCACAACACCCTGCTTCCCCTCACTGTGCTCGAATAAATCGGCAAAGCGCAGGCGCTGCTTGGTCTGCAATAAATCCAGAATTCTGCTCATTCGCTCCCTGGTTGATAGTTTTTCGCGGTGGATCTGGTGATGATTCTGCAATTCTGCCTGCGCCATGGCGCGACTGAACGCCACTGCCAACTCTGCCAGAGCGATATCGGGCAGATGTTGTTTTACCAGGTCTTTAGCGTCCGTCTCAGCCTGCACCACGAATAAGTCGCGCTCGGTCTGCGGCATTTCATCCAGATAACCTGCGCCGGTCCGAATCGCTTCGTACTCTTGCAAACGGCGCACCAACTCAGCGCGCGGATCAGTCTCTTCTTCATCTTCAGCGGGTGGCCGCGGCAACAACATACGGCTTTTGATTTCAGCGAGCATGGCTGCCATGACCAGATAATCCGCTGCGAGCTCAAGTTTGAGCTCTTTCATCATTTCGACATATTCCATGTACTGTCGGGTAATAGGTAAGATAGGCAGGTCGACGATATCAAGTTTCTGCCGCCGGATCAGATACAACAGCAGATCCATAGGCCCGGAGAAGCTCTCCAGAATCAATTCAAGGGCATCTGGCGGGATGTAAAGATCTTCAGGTTTATCTAATAAAGGTTCACCACGAACAAAACCGAGCGGCAAGGAGTGCTGTTGCGGTGATGCTGTCGACCCGGCCATGATTAGCCAAGCTTATCAAAAGGAGCAGGGTCACCGGAGCCGACCCGTGTTACTTTCACCACATCGTCAGCCAAATCTACCACTGTGGTCGGCGCTTCACCGCGATGATCACCATCAACGATAACATCCACCTGTCGCTCCAGCCGCTCTCTGATTTCATGGGGATCAGACTCTGCGAAATCATTGTTGCCAAGGATCAAGCTGGTCGACATCAAAGGTTCGCCAAGGGTCTCCAGCAATGCCATGGTAATAGGGTCGTCCGACACCCGGATACCGATCGTTTTGCGCTTCGGATTGAGCAAGCGCTTAGGCACTTCCTTAGTGGCTTTTAAAATGAAGGTGTAATGGCCTGGCGTATTATTTTTCAACAACCGAAAGGCCACATTATCGACACGAGCATAAATGGACAGCTCGGACAGATCGCGACACATCAACGTAAAATGATGCTCTTTTTCTATCTCCCGGATGCGACAGATCCGTTCCATAGCATTTTTGTCGCCAATACGACAACCAATGGCATAACCGGAATCCGTCGGATACACCATGACGCCCCCTTGCATGACCTTTTCTACGGCCTGCTGAATTAAACGCGGTTGCGGATTTTCCGGATGGATCGTGAAATACTGACTCATGTTTACTGATCAACCTCAGGTTAAACTGTTGATGGACTCCATTGACTCCATATTGGCACAGTGTCTGGCGGTAGACAAAGATTTTTGCCCAGCTCGCGCCATGGCCGCGGGCCATGAAAATCCGAGCCCGCAGAAGCTGCCAGACCAAGTTCCTTCGCCATTGTCGCTAATGCCAGGCGCTGCCCCGGACTTTGTTGACTGATGGCCACTTCAAGACCGTCTAAGCCATAGTTTTTCGCTTCCTGCAGCAACTTTCTTAACCACTTGTTACTTAACTGATAGGCGTGCGGGTGAGCAAGCACAGCTTTACCGCCAGCAGCATGCACCGCAGCTATGGCACTTTCCAGATCGCTCCAGTCGGTCGCCACGTAAGCCTGTTGCCCTTTGCCAAGATAACGTTGGAAGGCACTCTCAAAATCTTTGACCCAACCTTGCTCAACCAGCGCCTCGGCTAAATGCTTGCGCGTGGGCATGGTCAATTCTGCCGCCATAGGTGGTGTCACATCAATCCCAGCCTTGTGCAGTTTCTCAAGCATGGTTTGATAACGCTGATGTCGCAACTGCTGTTGCCGCTGCAGTAAGTCCAGCAGCGCCGGATGCTCCGCATCGACCTGCAAGCCGACCAAATGGATTTCAAAACCTTGCCAGCGACAGGTGATCTCAACACCGCTGATCAATTCAAGTTCAAGCTCATGGGCTGCAATTGCCTCGGCAGCCTGCTCGAGACCGGCAACCGTATCATGATCGGTGAGCGCGAGATGGGTGACGCCATGGGCTGCTGCTCGCTGCACTAGATCAGCGGGCGCTAGTTCACCATCAGAAAAATGGCTGTGACAATGCAGATCATAGAGGTGTTTGGACGCCTGATTCATAATGCTGCCGCCAGTTCTGCACCCTGTCGAATGGCGCGCTTCGCATCGAGCTCGGCGGCGACATCAGCGCCACCGATCAAATGCACCGACTGCCCGGCAACTTCAAGGTCATGCTGCAAATCACGCAGCGGTAACTGTCCCGCACAAGTGATAATGTTATCGACTTCAAGTAATTGTTGCTCGCCGTCCACTTCGATCCAAAGTCCTTCGTCAGTAATACGCTGATAGGTCACCCCCGGAATCATGTGGACGCCTTTTTTCTTCAGTGTCGCCCGATGCACCCAGCCGGATGTTTTACCAAGACCCTTACCAACTTTGCTGGTTTTACGTTGTAACAGCCACACCTCACGGTCCGAGGATTCAGGCTGCGGCTGGCTCAATGCGCCACGTTCCTGATATGTCTTATCAACGCCCCAGATTGCTGACCACTCATCAGGGTTTAAGGTCGGTGAGACACTGGTGGTTAAATACTCTGCCACATCAAAGCCGATGCCGCCGGCACCAATCAGCGCCACTTTCTTACCCACGGGTTTATGATCGCGAAGTACTTCGACATAACTCATCACCTTATCGCTCTCGATGCCTTCCAGTGACACCGCCCGGGGCACTACTCCAGTGGCTAATACGACGTCGTCAAAGCGGCCCGCTAACAGTGACTCAGCACTTTGCGAAGAGCCCAGATGTAGGTTGACACCGGTATCCATAAGTCGGTTCCCGAAGTAACGGAGGGTCTCATGGAACTCTTCCTTGCCCGGGATCTGCTTCGCGTAATTAAACTGGCCACCAATCTCATTATTGGACTCAAACAAATGCACCTCGTGGCCACGTTCTGCCGCGTAGCAGGAGAAAGCCAGCCCTGCAGGACCTGCACCCACCACCGCTATGCGCTTCTTCTGCGTTACCGGGGGCATCATCAGCTCTGTTTCATAGCAGGCCTGAGGATTCACCAGACAGCTGGCGCGTTTGTTTTCAAAGACATGATCCAGGCATGCCTGGTTACAGGCGATACAAGTATTGATGCGGTCGCTCTGCTGCGCTTCTGCCTTAGCCACAAAATTCGCATCGGCGAGCAAAGGTCGTGCCATAGAGACCATATCAGCCTCGCCTTTCGCCAGAATCTCCTCTCCGATCTCAGGCGTATTAATACGATTGACCGCCACCACTGGAATCGATACCTGTTCGCGGACACGCGCGGTAATCCAGCTAAAGGCGCCACGCGGTACCGACGTCACTATGGTGGGCACGCGCGCTTCATGCCAGCCAATACCGCTGTTAATTAAGGTCGCGCCTTCAGCCTCGATGGCTTTGGCCAGTTCGATAACTTCGTCGTATTCATGCCCTCCGGGCACCAGGTCGAGCATCGACAAGCGATAGATAATAATAAAATCCGGGCCAACTGCTTCACGCACAGCTTTCATGATTGCCAAAGCAAAGCGCGAGCGGTTGGCAAATGAGCCGCCCCACTTGTCCGTGCGCTTGTTGGTGCGGGGACATAAAAACTGATTAATCAGGTAACCCTCAGAGCCCATGACTTCAACGCCGTCGTAGCCGGCTTTTTGTGCGAGCCTGGCACAACGTGCGAAATGTTTGATGGTCTTTCGAATTTGCCGATCGGACATGGCTTTAGGCGTAAAGGGAGAAATCGGCGCCTTGAGTTTGCTCGGCGCTACCGCAAACGGATGATACGCGTAGCGTCCGGTGTGTAAAATTTGCAGACAGATTTTGCTACCGTGGCGCTGCACGGCTGCAGTGATTTGCCGATGTTTGGCGACATGCCATGGCCGGCTTAACTCTGAGCCAAAGGGCTGTACACGACCACGGAAGTTGGGGCTGATGCCTCCCGTGACAATTAACCCGACACCACCTTTTGCGCGCGCCTCATAAAATGCAGCCAGCTTCTCGAAACCGTTTTTTTCTTCTTCCAGACCGGTATGCATGGAGCCCATCAGGACTCTGTTTTTAATTTGCGTAAAACCTAAATCCAGAGGTTTTAACAGGTGGGGATAAACGCTTGCCACAGTGACCTCAACTTAAACGGGTGTTTGAATTAGTCCACTGTACTGATTTCACTGTCTGGCGGCAAGTGTCACGCGCACCAGACAGTGAAATCAAGGGGGGTTAGAAGTAGTAGCCTATATTAATGTTAAAGCGGGTGTTGGTATCTGTTGCGTTACCAGCCATTGAACCGCCAACGAAGGGCTGATTCTTCGCCGTGACTAAGTCGAAATAGGTGTACAAGCCACCAGCTGACACGGCCATGCCAAGTACGTTCATCACCGTATCTTCACCGCCACCGCGTTTATCCGTCATCAGACTGTAATCGTTGTAGAAGGTCAGGTTTGAAATCGGACCGATCTTGACTGGCAGGCTGTATGCAATATTGGCAGTATACAAGGTGGCTTTGCTCGGAATGGTATCGTAAAACGCATAAGCACCGACAACAATCCCCTCATTCGCCATGTCCATGTCGTAATCGTACTGACTCACCTGTCCCATAAAGGTCCAGCGATTGACGTTATAAACACCATGGACAGCGAATGCACTGCGGTCGCCAACATCATCGGAACCGTCGTTCATCTTGCCCATCTGTCCGGACAAACCCCATTCAAAGCTACGACCATCACTCAGCGCATACTTGCGCGCCACGCGGGCAGCGAAACTATTGCTTTCCCCGACCGCTAAGTCGGGCGTGTCATAGATACCTTCGCCGCTTAGTCGCACACCCAGTGGATCATAGGCATAACGATCTTCACGGTTGCTGACATAGCCATCAACTCCGCCTTGCTCATCATTTTTGAAGAATGCGATATCAAAATCCCATTCCGAATCACGATAACGGAGCTTAATGCCGGCGTCATGATCATCCTCCAGACCAACATAGAAATTGGAACTGAAGAAATAGTTATTTGAGTTATATGGGGTGTTGCCAAAGGGGACTTTGGTGATCCCCACTTGCCCCTGCCAGTTGTCATTGAAGTTATAGCCGACCCACGCGTGTTGTACCGACTCCATATACTGGAACCAGCGATACTGCGCCGACAGGATCACGTCACCAATGGTGCCGCTGTAATCAAGACGCAGCAGGTCAAAATCGATGTCGCCACCGCGGTCTTTGTTACCTTCATTATAGTCTTCCCAGACAAACTGAGTGCGCACCGCACCACCAATGGTGATGGGTGCATTTTCGGCAGCCTGAATATCTTCTTCGAGACGTTCAACCCGGGCCTGGAGAGCGGTATTCGCGTTGATCCGCTTACGCGGCGCAACCTCTTCGGCTCGAGGAGAGCGCTCAAGAGCGATTTCTTCAGTAACTTCCACGTCCTGTTCTTGCTTAGCCGCCAGTTGCGCTTCCAGTTCCTCGACACGTTTTTGCAAACGCTGCATTTGCTGCATGACTTCCTGCAGCTGTGTCGCGGTCACTTCGCTGTCACCTTGTTGCTGCGCCAGTGCGGGAGTACTCAGAACCGCACCTATACAGATTGCGAGTAGTTGCTTCTTCATCATTGACCTCCCTCTCTTAACGCAACACGTGCAAGAAATGCATGTGTTTGTGATAGTGGTCGATAACATCGCCAATCACGGCTTCACGTGACCAACCAAGGATATCGTAATCCTGACCACCTTCACGCAAGTGAACTTCGGCACGGTAGTACTTCTCTTCTTCCGAGACATCACGTGGGTGTTGCGGTTGCTCTTCCTCAGCATGAATAAACGCAGGCCGGATGTGGCTCACTAAATGAACCTGATAAACAAAGTCTATCTCATCACCATGGACCACGCGGAAAATCATTTGCTCGCCGTCGTCCTCTTCGATTTTTACAACCATATCGCTCTCACGCATTTCCTCCGCCACTTCATTTAGTGCGGGTTTGACCACTTGCGTTAAAAAGCGCTGTGCGACCTGCTGGCTTGGGAAATCGATAATATTGTGCAAACGTTCACGCCAATTCTTCGTGCTAGTGGCGGTGCCTGTCAGATAGTTATTCTGCAGCGCATCCTTTTTGTGCACGTCAACCCTTAGAGCTTTAATAAGACCGTAGGTTGCGAACAATAATATTATGGTGAACGGTAACGCACTCGCAATCGTCATGGTTTGCAAGGCAGCCAAGCCGCCCGCAAGTAACAACACGATGGCGACAACACCCTCACCACCGGCCCAAAAGATACGTTGCCAAATTGGCGTATCATCACGCCCATTCGAACAAAGCATATCGACGACCATCGACCCGGAATCCGAGGAGGTTACAAAGAAAACAATGACCATCAGCGTAGCCAGGCCGGCCAGGAAATCACTAAATGGAAAGCTCTCTAAGAAGGCAAACAGTGCCACAGGAACATCATTTTGAACTTGCTCAGCAAGCGAGGTCATTCCTTGGTTCAAAATCAACTCAATGGCTGAATTACCAAAGAACGTCATCCACATCATGGTAAAGCCTGAAGGCACGAGTAATACGCCAAGAACAAATTGGCGAATCGTACGACCTCGAGATACGCGGGCAATAAATAAGCCAACAAAAGGAGCCCAGCTTAACCACCAACCCCAGTAGAAAACTGTCCAACCACCAATCCAGTCACTTTTTTCATAAGCGAACAGATTAAATGTATTGCTGACTATTTCTGAAATGTAAGACCCCGTATTTTGCACCAACGCTTGGAGTAAGAATACGGTAGGACCAGCAACCAGCACAAAGATTAACAATAGTACCGCTAATCCCATGTTTAACTCAGATAATCGGCGGATGCCTTTATCCAGGCCCGTGGTCACCGAAATAATCGCTAACAGGGTTACCCCGATAATTAGCATGACCTGGACCGTGGTGGATACCGGGACACCGAATAAGTAGCCTAATCCTGAATTCACCTGCGCCACACCAAAACCAAGTGACGTTGCGACACCAAACACGGTACCTATTACCGCAAAAACATCGACCACATGGCCGATGGGACCATAGATACGCTCGCCTATCATCGGATACAAAGCTGAGCGCAAGGTTAGAGGCAAACCATGACGGTAGGCGAAGAATGCCAAAATAAGCGCCACAATTGCATAAATAGCCCAAGCATGAAGACCCCAGTGGAAAAAGGTCACTTTCATTGCCTCGCGCGCAGCTTCCGTGGTTCCTGATTCAACAACGGGCGGCGAAAGAAAGTGCATCACCGGCTCTGCTACACCGAAAAACATTAAACCGATACCCATACCGGCAGAAAACAGCATTGAGAACCAGGTTAGGTTCGAGTAATCGGGAGCAGAATGGTCCGGTCCTAATTTAATGGTACCGAAACGGGAGAAGCCAAGGTATAAGACGGAGAGCAGTATAAGAGCTACAGCTGCTACGTAAAACCAGCTACCATTTGTGATGATCGCTGACTGAATGGCGTCTAGAGTTTCATTGGCACCTTCAGGGAAAAAAGAAGTTAATAAAAGAATGATAAAGATAAGACCAGCCGCACTATAAAAAACGGGTGGATTCAGACGTGCTTTATCGGAAGATTCCATGCGTCTTACTCCTGTTGGTTTTTTTATTTTCATTAATTATAGAAACTTATGCGTAAGATGCGAGTTTAGATCAAAAAAAAAGGCCTCCAGAAAGGAAGCCTTTTATGATCACATCTTGCTATCTAATGTTTAGATAACTTCTGCGCGCTCTACAATTTCAACAAGTGCCCAAGACTTAGTCTTAGATACTGGACGAGTTTCGCGAATAATCACGGTATCGCCAGTCTTGCACGAGTTGTCTTCGTCGTGTGCGTGTAATTTGGTCGTACGAGAAATGTACTTACCATATACAGGGTGTTTAACCCGACGCTCAATAGCAACAGTGATAGACTTGTCCATCTTATCGCTAATGACACGACCTTGCAGAGTACGAACACGTTTTTCATCAGCCATTACGCACCTGCCTTCTGATTCAGAATAGTTTTCACACGTGCGATATCACGACGCACTTGCTTCAACATGTGAGTTTGATTCAGCTGACCAGTCGCTGCTTGCATGCGCAGGTTAAACTGCTCACGACGCAAACCCAGCAATTCTTCTTGCAGCTGCTCAACGGTTTTATCATTAAGTTCGTTCGCTTTCATTACATCACCGTCCGAGATACAAAGATGGTTTTGAATGGCAGCTTACGTGCCGCAAGAGTGAACGCTTCACGCGCCAGCTCTTCCGAGACACCGTCGATTTCATACAGGACACGACCTGGCTGAATTTGAGCTACCCAGTATTCCACGTTACCTTTACCTTTACCCATCCGCACTTCAAGAGGCTTTTGAGTAATTGGCTTATCAGGGAAAACGCGGATCCAAATTTTACCCTGACGTTTAACGTGACGCGTCATGGCACGACGAGCCGCTTCGATTTGACGCGCAGTCATACGACCACGGTCAACAGCTTTCAATCCGAAAGTACCGAAGCTAACTTTGTTACCTGCTTGCGCCATACCACGGTTGCGGCCCTTATGGACCTTACGGAATTTAGTACGCTTTGGTTGTAACATTTAGTATCTCCTTACTTACGGCCTTTAGGGCGTTTGGCTGGAGCTTGTGGCTTTTCTTCGACTGGCATACCGCCCAGTACTTCACCACGGAAGACCCAAACTTTCACACCGATGATGCCGTAAGTGGTATTTGCTTCAGCAGTTGCGTAATCAATGTCTGCACGCAATGTGTGCAGTGGTACGCGACCTTCACGGTACCATTCAGTACGGGCAATCTCTGCACCGCCTAAACGACCGCTAACTTCCACTTTGATACCTTTGGCGCCAAGACGCATTGCGTTCTGTACCGCACGCTTCATCGCGCGACGGAACATAACACGACGTTCCAGCTGACCAGCAATGTTTTCCGCAACCAGTTGTGCGTCCAATTCAGGCTTACGCACTTCTGAGATGTTGATTTGAGCTGGCACGCCAGTCAATTTTGAAACTGCTTGACGCAGCTTCTCAACATCTTCACCTTTCTTACCGATGACCACGCCTGGGCGTGCAGTATGAATGGTGACACGGATGCTCTTCGCAGGACGCTCGATTACGATGCGAGAAACTGATGCATTGCTCAGCTTCTTGCGAAGTAATTCACGAACCTGGTGATCACTGTGCAGGTTATCGGCAAAATCTTTTGTATTCGCGAACCAGGTTGCATTCCATGGCTTAGTGATACCTAGGCGAATACCATTAGGATGAACTTTCTGACCCATAACTTATCTCCTAGCTATCTGATACAACCACAGTAATGTGGCTGGTACGCTTAAAGATACGATCAGCGCGACCTTTCGCACGAGGCTTGATGCGTTTCATGGTAGGACCTTCGTCAACCATTACTTTTGCAACTTTAAGCTCGTCGATGTCCGCACCTTCGTTGTGTTCAGCATTCGCGATAGCTGACTCCAGCACCTTTTTCAGCAGACCAGCTGCGTCTTTAGGGCTGTAGTTAAGCACATCCAGAGCTTTCGCTACTGGTAAACCGCGAATTTGGTCAGCAACCAACCGGCCTTTCTGCGCAGATAGGCGGGCGAACTTGTGAATAGCAATAGCTTCCATCTTGTGTCTCCCTTACCGTTTCTTCGCTTTCTTATCAGCAGCATGGCCGCGATAAGTACGGGTTGGTGCAAATTCACCAAGCTTGTGACCAATCATTTCGTCAGAAACGAAAACTGGCACGTGCTGGCGACCGTTATGAACAGCAATTGTAAGGCCGATCATATCAGGGATAATCATTGAACGACGGGACCAAGTTTTAATTGGCTTCTTGTCCCCGGCTTCCAACGCTTTCTCCACCTTATTTAGCAGGTGAAGGTCAATAAATGGACCTTTTTTAAGAGAACGTGGCATGTTTAATCCTCAACTCTTATTTGTTGCGACGACGTACGATAAATTTATCAGTACGCTTGTTCTTACGGGTCTTATAACCCTTAGTCGGAGTACCCCATGGGGTAACCGGATGACGACCACCTGAAGTACGACCTTCACCACCACCGTGTGGGTGATCAACTGGGTTCATCGCCACACCGCGGACGGTAGGACGAACACCACGCCAGCGCGTTGCACCAGCTTTACCCAATTGACGCAGCATGTGTTCTGCGTTGCCGACTTCACCGATGGTTGCACGACAATCCGACTGAATTCGGCGCATTTCGCCAGAACGCAGACGTATAGTTACGTAACCGCCATCGCGAGCCAAAACCTGTACATAAGCACCAGCTGAACGAGCCAACTGAGCACCTTTACCAGGCTTCATTTCGATTGCGTGTACTACAGAACCTACTGGAATATTACGCAGTGGTAATGCG
This sequence comes from Pseudidiomarina terrestris, assembly GCF_030466405.1. GTDB lineage: Bacteria > Pseudomonadota > Gammaproteobacteria > Enterobacterales > Alteromonadaceae > Pseudidiomarina > Pseudidiomarina terrestris. The sequence continues at coordinate 128,876 of NZ_JAGGJF010000006.1, forward strand.
TTACCCGCTTTGATCGGTGCATCTGATCCAGACTGTACTTTATCGCCAGCTTTCATGCCTTTTGGAGCAAGAATGTAACGACGCTCACCGTCTGCATACAGAACCAATGCGATGTTTGCTGAACGGTTTGGATCATATTCCAAACGCTCAACTTTCGCAGGGATACCGTCTTTGTCGCGTTTAAAGTCGATCATACGGTAGTGATGCTTGTGACCACCGCCGATGTGACGAACTGTAATACGACCGTTATTATTACGACCACCTTTCTTGTTGTTTTTATCCAACAAAGGCGCGTAAGGTTTACCTTTATACAGGTCTTCGTTAACCACTTTAACGACGTGGCGACGACCTGGAGATGTAGGCTTACACTTAACTAATGCCATGTGAATTCCTCCTATTACTCAGCGCCGCCGACGAAGTCGATGTCAGCACCTTCTTTAAGGGTGACATACGCTTTTTTCCAGTCACTACGCTTACCGAAGCGCATGCCTGAACGTTTGGTTTTGCCTTTCACGTTGACTGTGCGAACGCCTTCAACTTCAACCTCGAACAGTTTTTCAACTGCCGCTTTGATTTCCGCTTTGTTGGCGTCTTTAGCAACTTTAAAAACAACCGTGTTGCTGGTTTCAGCTGCAACAGTTGATTTCTCAGAAACGTGAGGTGCAAGAATCACTTTGAGTAAACGTTCTTCACGCATCATGATAACACCTCCTCAAGTTGCTTCACTGCGTCCGCAGTCATCAGAACTTTTTCGAAAGCAATCAAGCTAACTGGGTCAACGCCCTGAACATCACGTGCATCAACCTTGTGCAGGTTGCGTGACGCTAAGAACAAGTTTTCATCAAGTTCTTTAGTCACGATTAACACGTCGTTCAAGCCCATTTCTTTCAGCTTTGCAGACAATTGCTTAGTCTTTGGTGCTTCAACACCAAAGCTTTCTACCACGACCAAACGGTCCTGACGAACCAGTTCAGACAAGATGCTTTTCATTGCACCGCGGTACATTTTCTTATTCACTTTCTGGGTGTGGTTTTGTGGTTTCGCTGCGAAAGTTACACCACCACTACGCCAGATTGGGCTGCTAGCAGTACCCGCACGAGCACGACCAGTACCCTTTTGACGCCACGGCTTTTTGCCGCCGCCAGAAACTTCAGAACGCGTCTTTTGTGCTTTCGAGCCCTGACGAGCACCAGCAGCATAAGCGACGACTACCTGATGAATCAGAGCTTCGTTGAACTCACGTCCAAAGGTAGCTTCGGAAACCTCAAGAGCGCCTTTTGCGTCTTTAAATGTTAATTCCATCACCATTCTCCTCAGACGTTACGCCTTAGCCTTGACTGCTGGCTTGATGATGACATCACCGCCAGTAGCACCAGGGACAGCGCCACGAATTAGTAACAAACCACGCTCAGCGTCTACACGTACAACATCAAGTGTCTGCACGGTAATTTGTTTGTTACCCATTTGGCCTGCCATTTTCTTGCCTTTGAATACCCGACCAGGAGACTGGTTTTGCCCGATAGAACCCGGTGCACGATGTGACAACGAGTTACCATGGGTAGCGTCCTGAGTACGGAAATTCCAGCGCTTGACAGCACCTTGGAAACCTTTACCTTTCGAAGTGCCGGTAACGTCTACTTTTTTGGTGTCCGCAAAAATTTCTACGGTGATTTCAGAACCTACTGCGAAATCATCACCTTCGCCGTCTTCCAGGCGGAATTCCCAGAGACCACGACCTGCTTCGACACCCGCTTTCGCGAAGTGGCCTGCAGCTGGTTTGTTTACGCGGTTCGCTTTTTTGTCACCTGCTGTAACCTGAAGCGCACGATAGCCGTCCGTTTCCTCAGTTTTAACCTGAGTCACACGGTTTGCAGTCACTTCAATCACAGTAACAGGTACAGAAGCGCCGTCTTCTTGGAAGACACGTGTCATTCCTACTTTACGACCGACTAGACCAATAGCCATTGTTAAAACCTCTCGTGTGTAATCCTATTACTGCCCGCTTAACCCAGGCTGATCTGAACATCAACGCCAGCTGCAAGGTCAAGACGCATCAGCGCATCAACAGTCTTGTCAGTTGGATCCATGATATCAATCAGACGTTTGTGGGTACGGATCTCGTACTGGTCACGCGCATCTTTGTTCACGTGTGGTGAAATCAACACGGTGAAACGTTCTTTGCGCGTAGGCAGAGGGATTGGACCACGTACCTGAGCACCAGTGCGTTTTGCAGTTTCGACAATCTCTGCAGTCGACTGGTCAATCAGACGGTGATCGAACGCTTTCAGTCGAATCCGAATTCTTTGATTAGCCATAAAAAATCAAAGCCTCAAATAATAAAGAGCATTTAAAAAAGAGCACAGAAAAAAACCTGCACCCTGGCAGCATACCGGGCGAGGTATTTTCAACGAAAATTCCATTCAATCCCCTATCGGGATTGCTGTGGCAACCAACTACCGGTTGAATTCTTCACCCCACAGGACACTAAAAGTACCCGAGGGAGCAACAACCGTGGCGACGGATTATACAAGAGTGAGACAGAAAAGCAAGGGGTAATACAGGCTGGTGAGCTTATTCTCTGTAGCGTGCTGCGCTTTTCAATCACTCAGTAAAAAGCGCAGCACTGACAGCTCGGTGCAAACCGATCAGTTGTTCTTTGCGTAGGCTTCCACTTCACGCCAAACGCGTAAAATATTCTCGTTCAGGATCTGTTTGATGTCCGCTTCAGAGTAGCCGCGATCAAGCAGACCCTGGATCAGGTTTGGATAGCTGGACACGTCTTTCAGACCGACCGGCAGGGAATCACCAACACCATCATAATCCGAGCCGATACCCACGTGGTCGATGCCGACCAGGTCTACGACATAATCAATGTGGTCCAGCACTTGCTCCAGGGTGGCATAAGGGAACGGGTTATCGGCACGTAGCGCAGCCACGCGTTGCTTGGCCTCTTCGCTCTCTTCACCGTATTTCTCATTCACTTTTTCAATTTGCTGGTTAAGCATATCGCGCCAGCGGTTCGCGGACTGAGTGACAAAGCTGGAGCCAAAGTTGATCATGATCACGCCGCCATTCTCGCCTAAGGCTTTAATCATATCGTCGCTCATATTGCGCTCAAAACCCGGAGTGTACCGGCGCAGTGACGAGTGGGAGGCAATCACAGGGGCTTTACTGATTTCAATCGTTTGCCAGAAGGCTTCATCAGAGACATGCGAAATATCCACCATGATGCCGATGTTGTTCATTTCTACCACCAACTCTTTGCCAAAAGGGCTTAAGCCGTTCCATTGGCGACGAATATCATAAGAGGAGTCAGCAATGTGGTTGGAGAGGGAATGCGACAGGGTAATGTAACGGATACCCCGCTCATAGAATTCTTTCAGATTGGCCATATCGCCTTCTATCGGCGAGCCGTTCTCCATGCCCAGGGCAAGTGAAATCTGACCTTGATCGTACTGCTTAAGTACGTCGTCAACGGTGTAGGCCATGGCAAATTTTTCAGGAGCCCGCCAGGCTAGCGCTTCCATACTATCGATCAGCTGATGTGCCAGTTGCTTACTTGCACCGGGGGTCTGTTCCAGCTGCGCAGGTATGTAAATCGACATAAAAGGTACGTTCAGGCCGCCGGCCACTGCGCGCGGATAATCAAAGTCGCCACCTTCGGTCGCTTCACTGACATCGTCCCACTTATTGTTAAGACGATACGGAACGTCAATATGGGTATCAATCAGGAGGTTTTCCTTTGCCAGCACCATTGCCCGCTCGCTTGCGGTGTAGCTTGCTGCCGCTGCATCCTGTGCCATTGCCGGCGCGATAGATGAAGCCGAAAGCGCAAGCGTAGTTGCCAGACTCAGGGCGCTGACCTTGCCAAACCATGCGTTAGTGTTCACTGCACATCCCTCTGTAATTTAAGATTACGTCGTTATTCTAATAGGTATGGTCAGCAGATTAGCACACTTATTTAACGGAAATCACCCTGTCTTCACCCCGTTAAGCGCATGGTTAGTGGCAACGACCGCAGCGCCGGCGATGATGCTTAGCACCGGCGCAAAGGTCAGAATAATCAGCCATGTAGATGTCGTTGCGAACATAGTGATTACTCCGGTTGGACACGTACTTGATTATCGTCGTTCTGGTTTTGCTTGTCAGTAGTAAGCGACGCATAGACCACCACCCGGTAAGGAATATCTTTGCGCATTTCTGCTAAGTTCTCAAAGCTTGAACGGCGGGTTTCGTTGGCCAGTTGTTGCTTGACCATCTGGGTTTGCGCAGCCAACGAATGACTTAATGCTTCATTCAGTGTGGGTTGCTTCGCCCATACTGGCGCGGTCATGGTGCTTGCGACAAGAGCTAAACTTAAAACTAACTTTTTCATTTTGTTCTCCTAGCTATGTTGATTCCCGTCGTCACAACGGGTTAAGTAAAGTCGCTAGAAGTAATACAAAGGTTGTGCCAACTCTCAAACTAAATACACAAGCACTTGTTTTATATTGTTTTTATTTTTAAATAAGAGAAGAAGGAGCCACTAGCCTGTGGCTTCTATTGTGGGGATTCTGCCAATTTTTGGTCAAATAACGCACGAGCATCGAGTACCAGCTGCAGTCCCCCGCGCACCAGTTGCTCAGCGGAATCGGCAGCTGGTCCCTGCTGACTGAGCCACTGCCGCCAGCGTCTTGCCCCTGGCTGGCCCTGGAACAGCCCCAGCATATGCCGGACCACATGCCAGCAACGTCCGCCTTGAGCCAGATGCGCTTCTATATAGGGGATCATCTGCTCGACGACCCTAACCTGCTCTTCAAACGAAGCTGCCGTCGCTGCAGGAACCTGGGGCGGAGCAGTAAGTATGCTATCAAAGCAGCCGAGAAAGGCTGGATTCTGGTAGGCTTCGCGGCCTACCATGACACCGTCCACATGCTGTAAATGGGCAACCACATCAGCCGCCTTAGCAATGCCCCCGTTTATCATCACATGCAGTTCAGGGTAACGCTGTTTGGCCCGGTACACGCGCTCGTACTGCAAGGGCGGAATTTCACGATTCTGTTTCGGGCTTAACCCTTGTAACCAGGCTTTTCGGGCATGCAAGGTCAGATGACGACAGCCAGCAGCAGTAATGTCATCGATAAAACGATAGAGAAACTCATCACTATCCTGCTCATCTATCCCGAGTCGTGTTTTCACAGACACCCGCAGCTCAGGCGCCGCCTGTTGCATCGCCTGTACACAGGCTGCCACCCTGTCCGGAGCCGCCATAAGACAGGCACCGAAACTGCCGTTCTTCACCCGATCAGAAGGGCAGCCCACATTGATATCGACCGCAGTATAGCCGCGCTCGTAGGCCCTGGCAGCGCACTCTGCCATGGCCGCAGGGTCACTACCGCCAAGCTGCAGCACCACAGGTTGCTCGGTGGGATTAAACGCCAGAAAATCATGCTTGCCGTGGATAATGGCGCCAGTAGTCACCATTTCAGTGAAAAGCACTGTTTTTGTGCTCAATAGCCGATGAAAATAACGGCAATGGCGATCAGTCCAGTCCAGCATCGGTGCGACAGCAAGTGTTGGAGATGCGAGTTGTTGGACCATAGTGACCTCTATCGGGCAAAGCGGAGGCCGTATTCTAAAGTTTTGGCCCCGCTTTGCAAGTTTTCGGGTTGGCTAGTCGTGCGCTGTCAATGGTGACGAGGCAGCAATGCTGGAGCGCGACGCGCCTTGGTTTGCTGCTCAAAGCCATAGGCGGCTTCAATCAGCTTGGCTTCGCTATTCGCGCCAGCAAAGAAACTGAGCCCGACTGGCAGATGATGCACAAAGCCCATAGGTACAGTGATATGCGGGTAGCCTGCCACCGCCGCTGGCGAGCTGGCAGAGCCCATGTAGTTATCACCGTTAATTAAATCAATCTTCCACGCAGGTGCCGTAGTTGGCGCAATGAGGATGTCCAGATCCTGACTTGCGAGGGTGGCATCGATACCATCGGGTCCAGCTGCCTGCTTGGCGCGTTTAAGAGCGGCTTCGTAATCTTCCTGATCAGCTTCGCTGCGGCCCTGTGCGAGGGTAAACAACTCCTGACCGAAAAACGGCATAATGGCGTCTGCCTGGGCTTGGTTAGCAGCGATCAAGTCGGCTAAATTACGATAAGGCGATTCGGGGTGCTGGGCAAAATAATGCGCCAAATCGGCCTTGAATTCATGCAGGAGTACGGTGAATTCGTCTTGTCCCCAACCGCGGCCATTCACGAACTCCACATCATCGACAATGATCGCGCCGGCGTCGCGTAATACCTGTAACTGCGTTTCAAGGACCGCATCCAGGCCGCTGTGATACCCCATCAAATCACGCATTACGCCAATGCGTTTGCCGCGCAATCCATCCGCGTTCAAGTGCTTGGTAAATTCCACCTTTGCTGCATAACTGGCGCTGTCGGCGGTATCTTCACCGAGCATGGCGCTGAGCAAATAAACGGCATCACGGACAGAGCGTGCCATGGGTCCGGCAGTGTCCTGACTGTGGGAGATTGGAATAATCCCGCCACGGCTGACCAGACCCAGCGTCGGTTTGATCGTGACAATGCCGGTTATGGCTGCCGGACAGACCAGCGAGCCATCGGTTTCGGTGCCCACCGCTAAAGGAATAAGGTTGGCACTGACGGCCGCCGCCGAACCGGCGCTGGAGCCACAAGTGCTGCGCGACGTATCAAAGGGGTTCTTGGTTTGACCGCCAACACTGCTCCAGCCGGAACTTGACGCAGTGGAGCGGAAATTTGCCCATTCACTCAGGTTGGCTTTACCGATAATAATTGCACCGGCATCGCGTAAGCGTTGCACTAAAAACGCATCGGCCGCCGGGTAGTGCTCTTTTAATAATAACGAGCCGCCGGTATTGGCTAAGCCATCAGCGGTATCAATATTGTCTTTCAACAGCACCGGGATACCATGCAAAGGTCCCCGCAGTGCGCCCTGCTCGCGCTCAGCGTCGAGTGTGCGCGCCAGCACAAGGGCATCCGCCAGCGGTAACAACTGATTGACTGCGCGCAAATCAGCACCTCGGCGGTTGTGCCGCGCGATTTGCTGATAATAATGACGCACCACATCTTCCGCACTCAAGGTGCCGACCGTCATGGCCTCCTGCAGTTCGTCGACCTGTGCTTCCTGGTAGTCAAACTCCGTTGCCCCCAGTGTCTGGCTTTGCCACAGCAGAGCAAGGCTCGCCACACTGAATAAAAGGTACTGCCAGCGCCGGCTCCCTGCTTGATTTATGCCTGTTGTCATTGCGGTTTCCTCGTTCGGGTTAATCGATAAGCTCAGTCTATCCCATCGTATGCGGGCGTGGTAAACTTTGCGACATGATGACAAAAGAAACTGCTCGACTGATCACTAAAGCAGAAAAATTATGCGAACAACGTGGAGCGCGGTTAACCCCTGCGCGCCGTGAAGTGTTCGAGATCCTCGCTGCTGAAACCGGTGCGATTGGCGCCTATGACTTGTTGGATAAGCTGCGCTCAGCAGTACCCAATGCCAAGCCGCCGACCATCTACCGCGCCCTGGACTTTCTTCAGGAACAAGGCTTTGTGCATAAAATCACTTCGTCAAACAGCTATGTCCTGTGCAGTCATTTCGATCATCAGCACCCGGTGCAGATGCTGATTTGCGAAAGCTGTGGTTCAGTGCAGGAAATCCAGTCAGAAGGGGTTTACAACGCGCTGCGTAAGCAGGCCGAAGACCAGGGCTTTCAGGTCGTCAGCCAATCTATTGAAGCCCACGGGCTCTGCCGCGACTGCGCTTAGTAGCCAGGCCCGTCAGGGATCTCATGCTGGGCAAGATTATCAAAGCGTGAGTACTGCCCCTGGAATTTGAGTTTTATGGTGCCGATAGGTCCGTTCCGCTGTTTCCCCAAAATCACTTCAGCAATACCCTTTTCTTCACTTTCCGGATGATAAACTTCATCACGGTAGATGAACATGATGACGTCGGCATCCTGCTCAATCGAGCCGGATTCACGTAAATCTGAGTTCACCGGGCGACGATTAGAGCGCTGCTCAAGTGAGCGGTTCAACTGTGACAACGCCACGACAGGAACTTCCAGCTCTTTCGCCAGGGCTTTCAGTGAGCGGGAAATTTCAGCGATTTCGAGTGTCCGGTTTTCTGACATGCCCGGAACCGTCATTAATTGCAGGTAATCGACCATAATCACCGACAGCCCGCCATGCTCACGGAATACGCGGCGCGCGCGCGACCGCACCTCGGTAGGTGTCAGTCCTGAGGAATCGTCGATATAGATATTGTTACGGTCTTTCAAAATAGAAATCGTCGAAGCGACCCGGCTCCAGTCCTCTTCTTTTAACTGACCGTTGCGGATACGGGTTTGGTCGACATGACTAAGTGACGCCATCATCCGCATCATGATCTGCTCGGACGGCATCTCCAGGCTAAAAACCAATACCGGTTTGTCTTCTTTAAGGGCAATATTTTCACATAAGTTCATGGCGAACGTGGTTTTACCCATGGAGGGTCGTGCGGCGACAATGATTAAGTCCGAGGACTGTAGCCCCGCAGTCATACGATCCAGATCCGTAAAGCCGGTGGAACGGCCAGTGACACCATTAGGGTTCTTACTGCGACTGAGTTCATCAATACGATCCACGGTGCGCTGCAGAATAGGGGCAATGGCCTGCGGTCCTTCGTTTGCCGTCGTGCGCTTTTCCGCAATATGAAATACCTTACTCTCCGCAATGTCCAGCAGCTCAGCACTGCTACGATTCTGAGTATCGAAACAGGACTCGGCAATTTCATTTGATGCGGCAATCATTTCCCGCAGGATCGCGCGTTCACGGACAATTTGCGCATAAGCCCGGATGTTGGCTGCACTCGGAGTGTTTTTGGCAATCTCGCCAAGATAAGCAAAACCACCCACATCCTTAAGCTCACCGGCGGCCTCAAGAGTTTCAGAGACAGTAATCAAATCTATCGGTTGGTTTTGTTCAGATAAGCGATGCATCGCACGGAAAATAAGGCGATGCCCGCGGTGATAGAAGTCATCACTGATGATGTCACCGGAAATCGCGTCCCACGCCTGATTATCAAGCATGAGCCCGCCCAATACCGACTGCTCTGCTTCAATTGAATGCGGTGGCGTTTTAATTGCGGCGAGTTTAGCGTCGTTGCGGTGTTTATCGGGGCGGTTTGCCATATCTCTCTCAGGTGAATCAGAACAATGGGTACGACTATACAAAAACCTGAGGATGGAGGGAAGCGGATCCGCTCGGATCCGCCTCTTATCGGTTATTTTTTACGAAGGATGATGTCACCGCTCATGGTGGTCAACTCGATAGTACCTGAGCCACTACCCAGACGAGTTTCCAGATTGGCACCTACACCCCATTTTGACTCCTCAACCCGGGCGTCATTGACGTCGTTGACAATACTGCCACCGCCACTGACGTTCGCTTCAAGGTTGGCATCGACGGCGCCTGAGAACAACAGTTCGACATCGCCGCTTACTGAGTTCGCTGAGATACGTCCGTTCCTGGTCAGGGCCAGAGTCGCTTTTACATCACCACTAACTGATTTCAAACGCAAATTTGAAACCGACTGCAAATCCAGCATTACATCGCCTGAAACGCTCTCGGCAGAAATATCACTGACGGACGTCCTCACGTCGATGTCACCACTGGTGGACGAATAGCTGGCATTGGAACCCGCGCCGTCCCGGTCGTCAATGTCACCGCTTACGGATTTAAGCGTCACCCGGCCGGTCAGTTTCTCGCTCTGAATGTCTCCACTGACGCTGGTGAGGTTGAGCTTACCGCGCAAGCTATGAGCATGAATATCGCCACTGACAGTGTTCAGCTGCACATCACTGCTAAAATCCCTGACCACAAAATCGCTGGAAACACCGCTGATATTCAGTTCAGCACTCGAGGGCAGATGAATTTCTAACTCTGAACCATGGTTGCCCGAGAAATTACCGCGTGCTGGCATTTCCACCCGAATCGTCAGATTATTGTCAGCGAGTTCAAACGTCATTCCAGTGGCATACTCATCGAGTTTACCTCTGACCTGTGCATAGGTTTCCTCGGTACCGATAATCTCGACCTCGCCACGCATATTTTCAATGGTTACCACAACATTCGCCGGCACATCCAGGCGTTTGTCGACGCTCTCCTGGGCAGCAAAGGCCGCGGTAGGGGCCGCGTACAGAACAGCGGCCACAGAGACACTGAAGAGCAGATTCATTAGCTTTTTCATCATTTTTCCCTCTTTTGATTAGACCTGTTGTAATTGTTCATTCACTTTAAATTGCGACTCCAGCAGCTCAAGTTCCTTGCTGTACAGCCATTGCAACAATTGCCACAACTGGCGGTTATTCGGTTCTTCGATCAGCTGTTCGCTGACTTCATGAATACTGGCGCGAATTTGTTCCAATTCCTGCTGTACATACCCACTTTTGCCGTCCCAACCCACTGTCTGATAATGACTGAGCAACATCTGTCGCTGTTGCTCATGTTGCTGATTCAAAACTGTCAGCAGCAGTTCGCTCTGCGGTGTAGCGGTACCTGGTGAAGACTGCATACTATTAAAGGTCACCAGGCCAACAGCCAGCACCGCGCAAGCGGCACTCGCCCAAGCCCAGTTCAACCAACGCCCACGGCGTCGGCCCGAACGTGAGATGCTATGCTCAATGCCGCGCCACAAGTCATGACCTGGCTGCGGCGTATCTTTACCGTCAGCAGCTTCACTTATCAGGCGTGCTAGTTTTTCATTCGCTGTCGTCATCGCTCAACCACTCCTCTAACATCATGCGTGCCCGATGCACTTGCGCTTTACTCGTCCCCACGGCAATCCCCATTTCCGCGGCAACTTCTTCGTGGCGTAAACCTTCAATACAATGCAAGACAAAAGCCCACCGCGTCTGCGCAGGTAAGCGCCGGATCAATTGATCCAACTCACTCAGATCCGCACTCTCCTGATACTCCAGGGTATCTGCATAACCGGCCTCGCCCGTTAGCCGCACCTGTTGCCAGCGCTTATTCTTGCGTAGCTCGGTAAGGGCAACCCGTGTCGCTACAGTGTGTAACCAGGTACTAAACTTACTTTCACCACGAAAGCTGGCAAGATTACCCCATAGCTTGATAAACACTTCCTGAGTCAGATCCTGGGCCATCTCGCTATTACCAGCCAGCCGCCAGACAAGTCCATAGACGCGCCGGTGGTGCCTTTCAAAAAGCTGCTGAAAAGCCTGTATGCTGCCTTGCGTTGCCTGCCGCACCAGCCCCCGATCGGGATCTTCTATGGCGCTCTCGCGGTTAAGTTGTACTGTCACTGGTTATCCCTTTTCATCCTACAGATACAGCTTGGGTGAATTTGCTTACTAACTTGGTCGCAACGACCGAAGTAAAGGTTTACACGGCTTGGAAAAAAAGCAAAAAAAAACCGCACCCTGCTCAGCAGGATGCGGTTTTTGAAAGCTAAATTGCTTAGTAGCTAAAGTTACTGACGCAGATTAATCTGTCGCAACAACTTGCAGCTTGATGTTAGCAAATACGTCGGCGTGCAAGTGCAGCTCGATGTCGTACTCGCCAGTTTCACGTAAAGTGCCGTTTGGCAACAATACTTCGCTCTTCTGCACTTCAACACCGGCCGCAGTAACTGCGTCAGCGATGTCTTTAGTACCGATCGAGCCAAACAATTTACCTTCGTCTCCAGCTTTTGAACTGATTACGATTGGATCAAGAGCATTAATTTTTTCTGCACGCTCTTCAGCAGCAGCCAGCTCAGAAGCAATTTTAGCTTCTAATTCAGCGCGGCGCTCTTCAAATACTTTAACGTTCGCCTGAGTTGCAGGAACTGCTTTACCTTGCGGGAACAAAAAGTTACGTGCATAGCCAGACTTAACAGATACTTGGTCACCCAAGCCACCTAAGTTGGCAATTTTGTCTAATAGAATGATTTCCATTGTTCGCTACCTCTGAGTTTCTGAGATCGTTCGCGATGCCGGCTTACTGATGTGAATCAGTATAAGGCAGCAACGACAAATAACGTGCACGTTTGATGGCACGCGCCAACTGACGCTGGTACTTCGCTGAAGTGCCAGTGATGCGGCTAGGAACGATTTTGCCACTCTCAGTGATGTAGTTTTTCAGAGTAGCGATATCTTTATAATCAATTTCTTTAACGCCTTCAGCCTTAAAACGGCAGAATTTACGGCGACGGAAAAAACGAGCCATGATGGTCTCCTCAAATCTTCACAAGTTGCCGGGCATGCAGTACAAGTTTTCCAACTCCGTTTTTATCTTCAATACGATTCAAAAAACCAGTTACTTGCAATTGCGTCCCAACGGTCAATTCATTTGCCCACTGTGGTGCTTCACTGCCACTTAACACGACTAAGATTCTGACGAAACTGCGTCGTGGTAGTCCTGCTTCCTGCTGCTCCGATTGATGATCAAATACGAAGCGTAAGTGCTTAATGCCTGCTGGACTGGTGGTTAATTTTGGTGGTTTGCTTACGCTGCCACCTAAATTCAATTGATTGCTTAGTTCCACAATGGTTAGACGTCACAAATCAGCTTACGCTGCTTCGCTGTCGCCTTGTTCTTCGTTGCGGCTATCACCTTTACGCTCTTCCTTTTTAGTCAAAGGAGAAGGTTCAGTGACGGCTTCTTTCTTACGCATGATCATGTTGCGTAACACCGCGTCGTTGTAACGGAAAGCTGTTTCCAACTCTTCGATAACTTCGTTCGATGCTTCGATGTTCATCAATACGTAGTGCGCTTTGTGCAACTTGTTGATTGGGTAAGCCAGTTGACGACGGCCCCAGTCTTCCAAACGATGGATGGTGCCGTTACCTTGTGTGATCGTGTCGCTGTAGCGCTCGATCATACCAGATACTTGCTCGCTCTGGTCCGGATGGACCATGAATACGATTTCATAATGACGCATTTCTGCTCCTTATGGTTCATAGCCACTGTTAGGCTCAGTCACACCTCAGCAGCAAGGAACGCTTTTGATAGTTTTGGTAATACTTCAGACTGATTTAAGCGGCGGGAGTGTAGCCGAATTTCACCCAGATCACAAGCTCGAGCCGTAGTTTTCTGCGTTTTCGACTAAATCAATCAAGACTTTCACGAATTGCTCAGGCAGCGCACCGACAGCATCAACAGGCCCCTGAATTTTAAAGCGTTGCTCTTGCGCTGAGCTGGCATCAGGACCCGGTTGTGTCAGTACACCGTGAATCACCACCTGTCCGGAGGATTGACTGACCTCTATATCAAGATCCCACGCATAAGCTTCGCTTGTTTCGGTGAGCAGCCACTCATGACGTTGGCCAATGCGTTGCTGCAAGTCATAGATAATATCCTCCGCCCTCGGGACATCGTCCTGAGCACGGTAGCTGACGTGCAACTGCGGTTTATTGGTACGTTCGCCCGGCAGGAAATTGCCGGTAGGCAACCAAGCCAGGGCCAGCAGCACCATCACCACGATTGAAAGCACCACCGGGCGCATGCGTAAAAAAGGTACCTTAGGCATCTCAGTTACCCTGCCGCTGGCGCACGGCTTCGAACAAACAAACGCCAGTCGCGACGGATACGTTAAGACTGGAGACGGTTCCCTGCAGTGGAATTTTAATCAGTTCATCACAGGTTTCACGGGTCAAACGACGCATGCCATCACCCTCTGCCCCCATCACCACGGCGACCGAATTTTTCAGATCGACAGCATAGACCGATTGTTCGGCCTCGCCTGCGGTGCCCATTACCCAGACTTGCAAGTCCTGCAATTGTTTGAGCGCGCGGGCAAGATTGGTAACTTGCACTAACGGCACAGTTTCTGCTGCGCCGCTGGCAACTTTGCGGACGGTCGGATTGAGTGAAGCTGACTTGTCTTTTGGCACAATCACAGCGGTGACGCCTGCGGCATCGGCGGTGCGTAAACAGGCCCCCAGATTATGCGGGTCAGTGATACCGTCAAGCACCAGAAATAAAGCCTTACCGGCACTTTTCTCTACCAGGTCAGGCAGATCGTTATCACTTAATAGCGGTGCTTCCTGAGCCGTCACCACTACGCCCTGATGATTGCCGCCCTCAGCTTTTTTTTCCAGCGTATGCTTAGGCACAAACTGTGGTCGAATCCCCATTTTCTGAGCGCTTTGCACCAAACTCTGTAACGCCTGATCCTGTCGCTCGCGCAATGCAAAAATTTCGATAACCCGTTCCGGGTGACGTTCAAGCAATGCTCGTACAGCATGCAAACCAAAGACGGAAACTTTCTTACTCATTTTTTGCGGCTACCCTTAGTTTTTGAGCTGCTTTTGGCGCCGCTTTTGCCGCGCTTACCTTTATTCGATGATTTTTTTCGCGGCTTGCGTGCAGGTTTTTCATCGCCCGCGGCAGCATCAGCTCCCGGCATGCGATCTTTGCCCGTCGGACTTTCCGCGGCCAGCAAGGTGAGATCGATTTTACGTTCATCGAGATTCACACTGCGGACTTTGACCTTAACTTTATCGCCAAGCCGATAAACGCGGCGACTGTTTTCACCAATCAGGAGATGACGTTCGTTATCGAAACGATAGTAGTCATTATCCAGGTTGCTGACATGCACCAGGCCATCAATAGAAAGGTCATCTATGCGAATAAACAAACCAAAGTTGGTTACTGAAGCAATCACACCAGTGAACTCGCCACCAACATGATCCTGCATGTATTCGCACTTCAGCCAATCGGCCACCTGCCGCGTCGCGTCATCTGCGCGGCGCTCGGTCATGGAACATTGTTCACCCAGCTCGTCGAGTTGCTCATCTGGGTACATCCATGCGCCAGCCAGGGCTTTATTCGGACCTTGTTGCTTTTTCAGTAAGGCTTTAATTGCCCGGTGCAACACCAGATCCGGATAGCGCCGGATGGGCGATGTAAAGTGTGCATACTCGTCCAGCGCCAGGCCAAAGTGGCCGGCATTGTCAGGGCTATACACTGCTTGCTGCATCGATCGCAGCAGCATGGTCTGAATGAGCTCGGCATCGGCACGCTCACGCACCTGTTCCAGCACTGCGGCGTAATCCGCCGGGTTGGGCTCATCGCCACCCTTCATGGTTAAGCCAAGCTCAGCTAAAAAACTGCGGAAGTTGGTTAAGCGCTCGGAGGAGGGAGGCTCATGCACCCGGAATAAAGCACCAGCTTCATCATGTCCCTCAATTAACCGGGCAGTCGCCACGTTCGCCATAATCATGCATTCTTCGATAATGGTATGGGCAACATTACGCCGCACTGGCTCAATGCTTTCAATCTTGCGCTGAGCATTGAAAATAAAGCGCGTTTCAAGGGTTTCAAACTCAATTGCTGAGCGTTGCTGACGAGCCGACTTTAACACCTTAAACAATTCATTCAGGTGATCAATTTGCGCCAGTACGTGTTGATAATCCTGGCGTAACTTCGGATCACCATCAAGAATATCGGCGACTTTATTGTAGGTCAGGCGCGCGTGCGACTTCATCACTGCCGGGTAAAACTTCGAGTCGCGTAGTTTTCCTTTAGCATTGATGCGCATCTCGGCGACCATACACAAACGGTCAACGTCCGGATTGAGTGAACATAGCCCGTTCGAAAGTTTTTCCGGTAACATCGGCACGACAAAATTTGGAAAGTAGACGGAGTTACCACGTTCCAGGGCATCTTTGTCTAACGCTGTGTTTGGGCGCACATAGTAACTGACATCTGCAATCGCTACCCACAGGCGCCAACCGTCCCCATCAGGTTCGGCACAGACAGCATCATCAAAGTCGCGGGAGTCTTCACCATCAATGGTGACCAGAGGTAATTCACGCAGATCCACCCGATCTTCATAAGCGTCCTGCGGCACGGTTTCGCCAAACTGTTCAATTTCTTTTAGCGTTGCCGCACTCCACTCCGTGGGAATATCGTGTTCGCGGATGGCAACTTCGATCTCCATTCCTGGTGCCATATGTTCACCAAGAATTTCGGTAATTTCCCCAATGGGGCTGGTGCGGCGGTTCGGCCGCCGGGTAATTTCAACCACCACAATCTGGCCATGCCGGGCACCATTGCGAGCGTCATCCGGGATCAGAATATCCTGATTCAGCCGGCTGTCATCGGGCACCACAATACCTAAGTCGTGATCGACAAAGAAGCGACCCACGATACCGCCCTGGCGCGGCTCGATGACGCGGACGATACGGCCTTCGCGGCGGCCTTTACTATCGCTCCCCTGCTCTTGCACCAACACCCGATCACCATGCAGCACACTGTACATCTGGCTTGGCGGAATGAATAAATCACCGCCACCGTCGTCAGGATGGCAGAAGCCAAACCCATCGCGGTGGCCGATAATGCGACCTTTAATCAGGTTCATCCGGGACGGCAGGCCATAAGCATTGGCTTTGGTGTAAATGAGTTGCCCATCGCGCTCCATCGCACGTAACCGTCGTTTCAGGCCGATATGCTGACGCTCATCGTCCAGCTTAAAACGCTCAACGATCTCTTCAAACGTCGTGGGCTTCAGGCGAGCTTCAATGGCCTCGAGCAAGTCCTCGCGCGACGGAATTTCTACTTCATACTCTGGAGCTGAGGACGAATTTTGTTCGTTCTTGTGACTCATATCACCTCAAAATTTTGTGAATCGGACGCTTGTCTAAGTTGCTCTTACTATAGCAGATTTCAGACACAACGTCGTAAATAGTGTACGCGCCTACGCACAAGGTCATCGCCCGTGAATCGACGCCAGTACGAGCAAGTTTTTGCAGTTTCCCAGTCCTCTGCTAGGCTTTGCACTCTGCCTGCTGTGGACAAAAAATAACCACCTTTAGCCTTCCAGGTCCATGACAGAGATCACTAGTCCGTTAAATTTCAACCTATTTAAGGAGATCTGGTCATGGGCAAACTTAACGCTATCAAGGCCATTTTTATTTGTAGTCTCACCACTTTGTTTTCAATGCCCGTTACCGCTGATGAGAGCAAAGAACTCATTAAACATGGCGATTACCTCGTCAATCACGTCATGGCCTGTGGCCATTGCCACGGCAAAGACCTGGCGGGCGGCACGGTCATCCCTGAAGATTTCGGCAACGTCTATGTGCCCAATATCACGCCACACAAAGCCACCGGAATTGGCCATTGGTCCCATGATGACATTATCCATGCTCTGCGTAACGGCCGGCGACCTGATGGTAGTGTCATCGGAATACCTATGCCGATTGAAATGTACAAAAGTCTATCAGATGACGACGCCAGAGCGGTTGCCGCCTACCTGCTAAGCCGCCCGCCTATTGCCCGAGCGACGCCAGCATCAGACTATCCTGATGGTTTTTTACAACGAGTGGACAAGTCGCGCCAGCCAATGGTGACTACTGTTGCAGCTATTGACTATTCAGATCCTATGGTACGAGGTGACTATGTTGCCACCCAGGCCCACTGTTTTGCCTGTCATACGCCGTGGCACGCGCAGGAACTTATAGGCGCCGGCGGAAATCCATTGCCCGTAGCAGAAAATATCTACATCTATTCGAAGAATATCACGCCGGCAGGTCCCGTCGGTGGCTATTCTGATCAGCAACTGGAGCATGTCCTTCGCACGGGAGAACTGCCTGATGGCAGCAAGCTGCATGAGATGATGCCAGCAGCCTTTTATGCGGAAATGAGTCCTGCGGATATGAGCGCGCTGATTGCTTATCTGCGATCACTGCCACCAGTTACGGTCGAACATAAGCGACAAGGACAACCCTAAAGAGCCAAACATCAGCTGGATTTTCGGCTGCGACAGCAGACAAGGTTCAAGGATTCGAACTGCAGATAAATAAGATGGTGCCGAAGGGGGGACTTGAACCCCCACGCTGTTACCAGCGGCGGATTTTGAATCCGCTGCGTCTACCAATTCCGCCACTTCGGCATAGAAGATTTGACTTGATTGTCGGTAGTGCGAGGCATTATACGCAAGGCAATTTTGCAATCAAGAAAATTATTACAGAAACGAAGCGTTCGCCTAAAACATGAGCAACACCGGCTTTTTCATCAGCTGCCTTGCTAATCCGCTGCCAGGACATGATAATCTCCATTTCGGTGATGCCTGCCAGGATCACCACTATCGTCATGAGCTTTAGATGAAAGGATCCCAAATGTCAGCAGCCAGCCCCTCCCATACCCTGCATGCGTCGTTTCCCAGCGCCGGATTTGGGCGCCGTCTCGCAGCCTGGATTTATGATGTGCTGGTTGCGGTTGCTGTGATTATGTTGTCTTCGGCACTAGCGCTGGCCTTTGCGGCAATTCTTACCAGTTCCGGTTGGTTGCAGCTGCCCGAAGGCATGGACCATGCGGGCTGGCTCAACAGCTCGCCACTCTATGCTATCTACCTGCTAAGCGTACTCGGTTTTTTCTTTGGCTGGTTCTGGCGCCGCAGCGGACAAACCCTGGGCATGCGTGCATGGCGTCTGAAAGTACAGCAGCGCGATGGCTCTCTGCTTACTAAAAAACAGGCTCTGATTAGAGTGATTACCTGCTGTTTCGGACTGGGTAATTTGTGGGTTCTGGTTGATTTTAAAAACCGCAGAGCCTGGCATGATTACGCTGCTGGAACTGAATTGGTTACCCTTTCAAAAGAAGCGAATCAGTTGTACTACTGGCGCGACCTCTAAATGCCCTGCAGCGCTTTAGCCACTGCGGCGCTGCATTAACCGCTGCGCCGCTGCATTAACCACAGTGCCGTGCCGGCAAACAGCAGACTTGGTAACAAAGCGCCCAGTAATGGTGGTAATTGATACACCTGGGCCAGGGGCCCGAAGATTTCATTACTGACATGAAAACCAAAACCTGTGATCACCCCGAGTAAAATCCTCGCTCCCATGGTGGTCGAACGCAACGGACCGAAGATAAAGGACAGCGCAACCAACAACATTACCGCAACGGTAACAGGCGCAAAGATTTTCCGCCAAAGGGCTAATTCGTAGCGCTCCGTTGCTTGTTGGTTAGCACTCAGGTAATCCAGATAATCAAGTAGCCCACTAATCGACAGCGCCTCTGGCTTCACTGTCACAACACCCAGTTTATCGGGGGTCAGAGAAGACTCCCAGACCCAACGCGGTAACTTTCGCTCGGTGATTTGCTCAACTTCATGCTCAGTAATGGTAACGTTATTCAGTACCCATTGGTCACCCTGATAGGTCGCACTGCCACCTTGTACGACGGACTCCAGCTGGCGGTTTTGACTAAAACGATAGACCGTCAGATCGCGCAGCCGACCGGTATCTTCCACTTCGGAAATATTAACAAAGTGGGCCCCGTCTTTTGCCCATACGCCTTGCTGGGCGGAAATTAAACTACCACCTGAAATCGCTGAAGCGCGCAATTCACGTCCCTGCGCTTCCAGTTGCGGAGCCACCCACTCGCCCATAGCCATTACCGCAAGCATCATGATGATTGCGGCTTTCATGACTGAGCCAACAATGTTCAGCCTTGAGCGCCCGGCAGCAAGCATGACCACTAATTCGGAGTTGCTGGCGAGCATGCCCATCCCGATCAGACCGCCGAGTAATGCCGCCATGGGGAAGAACACTTCAATATCGCGCGGCAGGCTGTACAACACAAAAAGTCCGGCATCTGCGACCGAATAAGTGCCTTTGCCCACCGATTTTAACTGTTCGACAAAACGGATCAGCGAGGACAAGCCGCTGAGTACGGCCAGGCTTAGTAAGGATGTCATCAGTACCGAGCGCGCAATGTAGCGATCGAGAATACTAAACTGCATCATGCTGGATTCCTCCGCAGCCGCGCCAACACACGCAAGCCAAACGGGCGTCCTTTACCTACTAGTATTACGCCAAAAATCAATAGCAGTACATGAATCCACCAGAGCCCGATAACAGCCGGGATCACCCCATCTGCGACAGCGGAACGGGCGGCCATCAACAACAGGAAGTAGCCAAGATAAATCAGCAATGCCGGCGCCATACGCGCAAACTTGCCTTGCCGAGGATTGACCCGACTCAGCGGGACCGCAATGAGGGTTAATAATGGCATCGCCAAAGGAATAGCTACGCGCCACTGCCATTCAGCCGCCGCTTCAGGATTATTTTCGCCCCAGAGCTCGGTGGTTTTATAGGCTTCCAGCTTACGGATATATTCGGTCGCTTCCTGTTCTTTAATTTGTAACTGGTAACTGCCGAATTCCATCACCTGATAGTCGCCCTCTCCTGAGTTGCGGGCGTACCTGGTACCATCTTTCAGCACCAGTTGCTGAGAGCCACTCTCATTGGCAATAACATTGCCCGTGTCAGCCATCACCACACTACCGCCGATCACCTGGTTTTCTTCATCACGCAGCGACTGGGCTACGAAAACCTCGTCCAGTTCGCCAGTTTCGGTCAGCCCCTGCACGAAAATCACCGCTTTTTGGTTACTGGCCTGTTGGAAACGACCTGGCATAATCACCGACAATCCGGTATCGCTGCGTGCACGCTCTTCTACCTGGCGCTCTTGCTCCAGCGACCAGGGCACCAGCCATAACGTCAACGAAGCCGTCGCCAGGGCCAGCAAAGTTGCCAACACCAGAGTCACGCGGGTAACGTACCATTCACTCACGCCACAGGCATGCAAAACCGTCATCTCGTTGTCGGCATAAATGCGACCATGAGCGAGAAGGATACCCAGGAACAAACTTAGTGGTAGAATTAAGGCAGCAAGTGCAGGAAGGTTCAAACCGAGCAGTTTTATGACGAGATCGCCGGGGATTTCACCCGCAGAAGCGTCCGCAAGCACCCGAACGAACTTTTGGCTGATAAAAATGGTCATCAACACCGTTAAAACGGCGATCTGAGATTTAAATGTTTCTCGCATTAAATAGCGGAATATACGCACTGGTGACCACTCTTAACTTTGCTTTTTGCTGGAAAATACGCAATTTTTCAGTAAACTTGTCGTTTTAACAAGAATTATTCTATGACAGCCCTACCCTGTCAACCGCCGAAAACGGGAGTTAGTATGGAGTTTAGCGTCAAAAGTGGCAGTCCGGAGAAGCAACGTTCAGCCTGTATCGTGGTCGGAGTCTTCGAACCTCGCCGTTTATCAGGCGTTGCTGAGCAGCTGGACCAGGTCAGCGAAGGCTACCTCAGTAACTTGCTTCGCCGCGGTGACCTCGAAGGTAAAGCCGGTCAAATGTTGCTGTTGCACCATGTGCCAAATATTTTAAGTGAACGCGTTCTTCTCGTTGGTTGCGGGAAAGAACGAGAGCTTGATGAACGTCAGTATAAACAAATTATCGAAAAAACCATTCATACTTTGAATGAAACAGGTTCAATGGAAGCTGTCTGCTTCCTCAGTGAGCTCCATGTTAAAGGTCGCGACACCTATTGGAAAGTGCGTCAGGCTGTCGAAGCCGCGCAAGCCGGTTTGTATACCTTTAATCAGCTCAAAACCCGTAAAGAAGAGCCGCGCCGCCCCTTGCGGAAACTGGTTTTTAATGTGCCCACGCGACGTGAGCTACCTTTAGGTGAGCGCGCCATTCAGCATGGCCTGGCCGTGAGTAAAGGCATGCTTATCTGTCGTGACGTGGCCAATATGCCCCCGAACATTTGCACACCACGCTACCTTGCTGAGCAGGCCGAAGCAATGGCCGGTAATTACGACAACCTCAGTTTCAGCACTGTTGAAGAAGCAGAAATGGCCGAGCTGGGCATGAATGCCTATCTGGCGGTTGGCCGTGGCTCTGAAAATGAGTCGGTGCTGTCACTACTTCATTACAAAGGTGCAGCTGACGATGTCCCACCTATCGTTCTGGTTGGCAAAGGTCTTACCTTTGACGCGGGTGGTATTTCTATCAAGCCATCCGCCAATATGGACGAAATGAAATACGACATGGGCGGCGCAGCGTCGGTGCTAGGTGCTATGCAAGCTCTGGCAGAACTGCAACTGCCGATCAATGTGATCGGCGCTGTGGCCGGCTGTGAGAATATGCCCGATGGTAAAGCTTACCGTCCCGGTGATGTGTTAACCACCATGAGTGGGCAGACCGTGGAAGTCTTGAACACTGATGCTGAGGGCCGCCTGGTGCTGTGCGATACGCTGACCTATGTCGAACGCTTCTCGCCAGATACCGTCATTGATGTGGCCACTCTGACCGGTGCCTGTATCATTGCCTTGGGTCATCATGCCAGTGGCCTGATGAGCACCCATAATCCACTTGCGCACGAGTTGCTGAATGCCTCTGAACAAAGTGGTGATCGAGCCTGGCGACTGCCTTTATGGGATGAATATCAGGACGCCCTGGATAGCCCCTTCGCTGATATGGCGAATCTTGGTGGTCGCGATGCAGGCTCCATTGGCGCCGGTTGCTTCTTATCCCGCTTTACCAAGAAGTATCACTGGGCGCATCTGGATATTGCCGGTACAGCCTGGCGCAGTGGCGCCAAAAAGGGCGCAACCGGACGACCTGTGCCGTTGCTGACCCAGTTCCTTTTGAACCGAACAGCTGCAGGACAACAGGATTAGTATGGTGCAGGGCATTTTCTACGTACTCGATGGATTGAGCGAAGAGCAGCAGTTGCAGTTCTTCTGTCAAACCATCTGTGAACGCTGGCGTGAGTTTGGTAGCGTTCGCGTCTGGTGTCGTGATCAACAGCACGCAGAAATGCTGGATGAAGCCCTATGGCAGCAGCCCGCTGACGCCTTCGTACCACATAATCTGGTTGGCGAGGGCCCGCCCTATGGTGCGCCAGTCGAGCTTTGCTGGCCAACAGCGGCGGTCAGTCAGCGCCGCTGCAAAGTCAGTGTCAATTTTATGCCAACAGCACCGCAGTTCGCCGGCGCTCAACTGATTGTTGACCAGGTGCCGAGCGCGCCTGAGCAACGCCAGGAAGCGCGCGAGCGGTTTAAATGGTATCGCCAACAAGGCGTGAATCTCAGCACCGTTAATGTCGCTGAGACCGCAACACATTCAAATTAAATTATTGTCGTGAAGGTTACTCATGGATAAAACGTATTCGCCCAATGCTATCGAGCAAGCGCTCTACCAAAAATGGGAGCAGGCAGGTTATTTCAAACCCTCCGGCCAGGGCAGTAGTTACTGCATTATGATCCCGCCCCCCAATGTGACGGGTAGTCTGCACATGGGCCACGCATTCCAGCACACCATTATGGATACGCTGACGCGTTATAAGCGCATGGACGGTTTCAACACCCTCTGGCAGGTTGGCTCCGACCATGCCGGCATTGCCACGCAGATGGTAGTTGAACGGCAGTTAGCTGCGCAAGGCACCAGTCGTCAGGAGCTTGGCCGCGATGCCTTTATTGACAAGATCTGGGAATGGAAAGAGCAATCCGGTGGCACCATCACTCAGCAAATGCGTCGCCTTGGCGACTCGGTTGACTGGGACCGTGAGCGTTTCACCATGGACGAAGGTCTGTCCAACGCTGTCAAAGAGGTCTTCGTACGCCTGCATAAGGAAAACCTGATTTACCGTGGCAAGCGCCTGGTGAACTGGGATCCTAAGTTGCAAACGGCCATCTCTGATCTGGAGGTGGAAAATAAAGAACAACAAGGCCACATCTGGCACTTGCGCTATCCACTGGCGGATGGCGCTAAAACAGCAGACGGCAAAGATCACCTGGTGGTGGCCACAACCCGTCCCGAAACTATGCTCGGCGACGTCTGTGTTGCTGTGCACCCAGACGATGAACGCTATCAGGCACTGGTAGGCAAGTTTATTGATTTACCGCTGGTGCAGCGCCGTATTCCTATTATTGCCGACAGCTATGTGGATCAGGACTTCGGTACCGGTTGTGTGAAAATCACCCCCGCCCACGACTTCAATGACTATGACATTGGCAAGCGCAACAAGCTGGCGATGATTGCAGTACTCGATGACCACGCCCATGTGCGCGAGCGTGCAGGTTTATACACAGCAACCGGCGAGGCAATCGACACTATCGATGGCTTTGATGGCACTTTGCCAAGCGCCTACCAGGGCATGGAGCGCTTTGCTGCACGGAAACAGATTATTGCCGATTTTGATGCCGCAGGTCTGCTCGATAAAGTCGAGCAACATACCAACAAAGTTCCTTATGGCGATCGTGGCGGCGTGCCAATAGAACCGCACCTGACCGACCAATGGTATGTGCGCGTTGCGCCTATGGCGGAAGTCGCTACGCGCGCGGTTGAAGACGGCGAAATTCAATTCGTTCCTAAACAGTACGAGAATATGTACTTTGCCTGGATGCGCGATATTCAGGATTGGTGTATTTCCCGTCAGCTTTGGTGGGGACACCGCATTCCAGCCTGGTATGACGAGCAAGGTAACGTGTACGTGGGTCGTGACGAAGCTGAAGTGCGTCAGGAGCACAACCTGAGTGACGATGTGCGCTTACAACAGGATGAAGACGTGCTGGATACCTGGTTCTCTTCAGCGCTTTGGAGCTTCTCTACGCTCGGTTGGCCTGAATCGACGGAAGACCTGAAGACCTTCCATCCTACGGATGTACTGGTGACCGGCTTTGACATCATTTTCTTCTGGGTGGCACGCATGATTATGATGACCATGCACTTCCTGAAAGATGAGCATGGCAAACCACAAGTGCCCTTTAAAACCGTTTACGTCACTGGCCTTATTCGCGATGAGGAAGGCCAGAAAATGTCAAAGTCAAAAGGTAATGTACTTGACCCTCTGGACATGATCGATGGTATTGAGCGCGAGAAGTTGGTCGCAAAGCGTACTGCAAATATGATGCAGCCGCAGCTTGAAGCAAAGATCAAAAAGCGTACGGAAAAACAATTTCCAGAAGGTATTAGCGCCCATGGCACCGATGCTCTGCGCTTCACTTTGGCAGCTTTGGCGTCAACAGGTCGGGATATCAACTGGGACATGAAACGCCTGGAAGGTTACCGTAACTTCTGCAACAAGTTATGGAACGCCAGCCGTTATGTGCTGATGAATACCGAAGAACATGATTGCGGTCTCAAAGGTGGCGAACTGACCTTGTCCCTTGCCGATCAGTGGATTATTGAGTGCTTCAATGACACGGTTAAGCAGTTCCGTAGCGCGCTCGACAATTACCGCTTTGACCAGGCTGCCGCCATTGCTTACGAATTTACCTGGAACCAGTTCTGTGACTGGTACCTGGAGTTAACCAAACCGGTGTTATTCAATGGCAACGAAGCTGAACTGCGTGGCACCCGCAACACGCTGGTGACGGTACTCGAGCAATTGTTGCGCTTGTTACATCCACTATTGCCATTTATCACCGAAGAGATTTGGCTTCGTGCAGCGCCACTGTCCGGTGAGCGAGGCGATACCATTATGTTGCAAGCCTACCCGCAAGTTCAGGCAGAGCGCTTTGCCAGTGCCCGCGATGACATGGAATGGCTCAAGCAAGTGATTGTCGCCATCCGCAATATTCGTGGCGAAATGAACCTGTCACCTAACACACCTTTGCCAGTGTTAATCGCCAACGCGGATACGCAGGCGCGCGCACGCTTGAAGCATAATGCCAGCTTCCTGAGCGCGCTGGCGAAACTGGAGACAGTTGAGTTTATCGATTCTGCTGACGAGGCGCCAGCAAGCGCAACCGCATTGGTAGGCCGGATGGAACTGCATATTCCGATGGCTGGACTTATCGACACCGCGGCAGAGTTGGCGCGGCTGGATAAAGCCATCGAGAAAGCCGAGAAAGAAGTGGCTATGTTCTCGCGTAAACTCAGCAATGACAACTTTGTCAGTAAAGCCCCTGCTGAGGTCATTACGAAGGAACGTGAAAAGCTGCTAAACGCCGAAGAGACCTTGCAACAATTACGCTATCAACGAGAAAAAATCGCCGCCCTATAAGGCGGCGTGGGGCTGGCGGCTGACGCCGCCAGCGCTATTACTCTTCTTCGTCATCGCCAAAGTAGGTGCCCCAGCCGTCATACTCGACCCCTGTTTGAGCAGCCAGTTCAGCCACTTCGATGGCCTGAGCTTCAATTTTTTCCTGTTGCAGCGGTAGCTCGCTGACCGCCGCAAACGCGTACCAGCGGCTGCCATCATCCAGCTCAAACTCATCGGCATCGTCAACGTGATAGCCGACCTTAACCAATTCCACAGCAGCCTTTTCCAGCTTGGTGAAATCCGGGCTCGCCAGATGATGCTCAATGGTATAGATCTCATCTTCTGGTGCACCATCGGCTAATAAGGCTGCTATTGTTTCGCCGGTTTGTTCGCGGATAGCCTGTTTATCTACGCTCATAAGAATTCCTCTTAGCGGTTCGCTTGTTCGGCAAGCTCATGATCGAGCGCACTGATTTTTAATTGCATTTGCTGATGACAATGAGCGACCAGCGCCCGAACATTATCGGCTGAGTAGTCGCTAACCTTGATAGGAGGCAACATTTCAATCAACACCTTACCGTTGTTCCAACGATTCAGTTTAATCCGGCCATGCAGGTTTGAGACGCAAATAGGCACGATCGGCACGTTGGCCTGCAGTGCGGTGCGAAACGCACCGGTCTTGAAGGGCAGTAAACCGCGGCCATAGCTGCGTGTACCTTCTGGAAAGAGCAGCACAGAGATCTGCCGTTCTGTTATCGCCTGCGCGGCCTGATCGATGGTGCCACGGGCACGGCCCGTATTTTTGCGATCAATCAAAATATTTCCGGCCAGCCAATATAACTGTCCAAAAAAAGGTATCCACTTGAGGCTCTTTTTGCCGATACTCACTGACCGCGGTGGCATCGCGCGACTCAGGGTGAAGATATCATAGGTATTCTGATGGTTGGCAATGTACACATAAGGCCCGCCTTCAGTCAGCCCATCAGGAACACGTATCTCCAGCTTCACTCCTAGCAACCGATGCATACTGCCATATAAATGAGCGAAGATAGGAGTATTGTTGGGGTGAAACGGCCGGGCCAGACAAAACAGCAGGCCAAACACCCCAGACAGGACTACAAAAAAGCCAAGTAAAATAAGTCGTACAACAGCGAGCATGCCATCTCCTCTTTTTGCTGCCCGCTAGTATACCTGTTTCAGCGAAAAAAAACGTCCCATCAGCCCTGACTATCGACAGTTATCGCATCGACGCGTTGCAAACCGCGGGGCAGCTTATTGCCCCGACGGCCGCGCTCACCGCGATAATGTTCAAGATCAGCAGGCTTCAGTGTCAGTTTTCGCTTGCCGGCCAGCAGAGTGATTGCCGCATCTTGTGGCACCACATTGGTAGCAACTACATACTCTTCCCGCGATTGTGCCCGCAACGTCGGAATACTGATCATCTTATTGCCCTTCCCTTTTGACAGTTCAGGTAGCTCAGATACCGGGAAGATCAGCATGCGTCCTTCGTTAGAGACGACCACCACCTGATTAGTTTCGACCTCACTGACAGGGTTTGGCGGGAGTATTTTCGCCCCTGCAGGAAGGTTCAGAACAGCCTTACCGTTCTTATTGCGGCTCACCAGATCTGCAAACTTGCAAACAAAACCATAACCGGCATCAGAAGCCAACAGATAACGCTGTTCATCCTTGGCCATCAGCACCTGTTCTACAATTTCGCCGGCCACCATGCTGAAGCGTCCGGTTAAGGGCTCACCCTGAGTTCTCGCAGAAGGCAATAAATGTGCTTCACAGGAGAAGCTACGTCCAGAGCTGTCAAGGAAGACAACTTGCTGATTGCTCTTACCCTGAGCTCGCGCCAGGAAGCTATCTCCCGACTTGTACGCCAAGCTGCTACCATCGACGTCATGGCCTTTGGCCGCACGTACCCAGCCTTTCTTAGACAGCACCACGGTCACGGCTTCGGCCGGCGTCAGGTCACGTTCACTCAGTGCTTTGGCTTCTTGGCGTTCCACTAATGGCGAACGGCGGTCGTCACCATACTTTTCAGCGTCTGCCAATATTTCCTTGCGGATAAGGGTTTTTAAACGACGGTCAGAACTGAGCAGCAATTCAAGTTGCTTACGTTCTTTCTCAAGTTCATCCTGCTCACCCTTCAGCTTCATTTCCTCAAGCTTGGCTAAATGACGGAGTTTCAACTCAAGGATAGCTTCAGCCTGTGTTTCAGTGAGCTTAAAGCGCTTGATCAGTTCCGCTTTCGGTTCGTCTTCGTAGCGGATAATGGCAATGACTTCATCCAGGTTAAGGTAGGCGACCAACAAGCCTTCAAGGATATGCAGGCGCGCCATCACCTTGTCCAGACGATGCTGCAAGCGGCGGGTTACTGTGGTTTGCCGGAACGTCAGCCATTCCTTTAGCACCGTCAGTATCGGCTTAACCTGCGGACGTCCGTCTAAGCCCAACATATTAAGATTGACCCGATATTGCTTTTCCAGATCCGTCGTCGCAAACAGATGTTGCATCATCTGCTCAACATCAACGCGGTTGGAACGCGGCACAATCACCAGACGCGTCGGGTTTTCGTGATCCGACTCATCGCGCAGATCGGAAACCATCGGCAACTTCTTCGCCTGCATCTGTCCGGCGATTTGCTCCAAAACTTTAGAGCCTGACGCCTGATGCGGGAGCGCGTGGATAACTACTTCGCCATCTTCAAGTTGGTATTTAGCGCGCATTCTGATGCTGCCACGTCCAGACTCATAGAGTTTTACAATCTCGTCCGCTGGGGTGATGATCTCCGCGTCGGTGGGATAATCAGGACCACGTAAATGTTCCATGACCTCAGCTAAATCTGCCGATGGTTTTTCTAACAGCAAAGCGCAGGCATGGGCAACTTCACGGGCATTGTGCGGCGGGATATCTGTTGCCATACCGACGGCAATACCGGTGACACCATTGAGCAGAATATGCGGTAACCGTGCCGGCAACATCCGTGGCTCTTTCATGGTGCCATCAAAGTTTGGCGTCCAGTCAACGGTGCCTTGCCCTAACTCACTTAGTAGCAGCTCGCTAAAGCGTGAAAGTTTCGCTTCTGTGTAACGCATCGCTGCGAAAGATTTTGGATCATCCTGCGAGCCCCAGTTGCCCTGCCCATCTACCAGTGGATAACGATAGGAGAAGGGTTGCGCCATAAGGACCATAGCTTCGTAACAGGCACTGTCGCCATGCGGATGAAACTTACCGAGAACATCACCGACGGTGCGCGCGGATTTCTTATATTTGGCCAGCGCCGACAAGCCAAGTTCTGACATGGCATAAACGATGCGTCGCTGTACCGGTTTGAGGCCATCGCCAATATGCGGCAAGGCGCGATCCATGATGACGTACATGGAGTAATTCAAATAAGCGTCTTCGGTAAATCGGCGCAACGGAATTTGTTCTACTGTGTCCATCGACATTCTTTTTGTTCTCCTTAAAGCTCAGCCAGATCGACCAGGTTGCCCTTACTTTCCAACCAGTCACGACGGTCACTGGCACGCTTTTTCGCCAACAACATATCCATCATTTCTTCAGTGGCGCTGTCATCGTCAACAGTTAACTGCACTAAACGTCGGGTGTTGGGATCCATGGTGGTTTCCCGCAGTTGCAACGGATTCATCTCACCCAGGCCTTTAAACCGCTGGACGTTCACCTTTCCCTTGCGCTTTTCCGCATCAATCCGATCCAGAATGCCTTGTTTCTCATCTTCATCGAGGGCGTAAAAGACCTCTTTGCCCACGTCGACCCGGTATAATGGCGGCATGGCCACGTACACATGGCCATTGTCGACAAGTGCCCGGAAATGACGCACAAAGAGCGCGCACAACAAGGTAGCAATGTGCAGACCATCGGAATCCGCATCGGCCAGGATGCAGATTTTACCGTACCTTAATTTCTCTAAATCGACTGAGTCCGGATCCACCCCCAGAGCGACGGAAATATCATGAATTTCCTGAGAGCCCAGAATTTGATCCGACTCAACTTCCCAGGTATTCAGAATTTTACCGCGTAACGGCATCACCGCCTGGAAGTCACGATCCCGGGCTTGTTTCGCTGAGCCGCCGGCAGAGTCACCCTCGACTAAAAAGAGTTCTCCGCGCGCTGGGTCCTGAGTGGCACAATCCGTCAGTTTGCCCGGTAACGGCGGTCCTTGAGTGACCTTCTTGCGCACCACTTTCTTACTGGCACGCATGCGCCGTTGCGCATTGTTGATACAAAGATCAGCAAGCAGTTCGGCTTGTTCGGTATGCTCGTTCAGCCACAAGCTGAAGGCATCTTTGACGACCCCCGAAACAAATGCCGAACACTGCCGTGACGACAAACGCTCTTTGGTTTGTCCGGCAAACTGCGGATCCTGCATCTTGACCGAAAGGATATAAGTGCAACGCTCCCAGATATCTTCCGGGGTTAAACGCACCCCCCGCGGCATCAGATTACGGAACTCACAGAACTCACGCATGGCTTCAAGTAAGCCCTGGCGTAAGCCATTCACATGGGTACCACCTTGCGGAGTCGGGATCAGGTTCACATAACTCTCGGCCACGCCCTCGCCGCCTTCCGGCAACCATGTCACCGCCCAGTCGACGGCTTCCTGGTTACTGCTGAAACTGCCGATAAAAGGTTCTTCCGGCAGTGTGGGTAACTCTTCTACGGCTTCAACCAGATAGTCCCTGAGACCATCTTCGTATTGCCAGGTCTGTTCATTATCATCAATCAGGTTACGAAAGGTGATTTTCAGTCCTGGACAAAGTACAGCTTTGGCCCGCAACAGGTGGGTCATCTTCAGTACTGAAAATTTCGCGGAATCGAAATATTTCGGATCTGGCCAAAAGCGTAAATGGGTGCCCGTATTGCGTTTGCCGACGGTTCCCGTGACTGTCAGTTCACTGACTTTATCACCGTTTTCAAAGGCCATTTCGAAAACCTGGCCGTCACGTTTTACGGTCACATCGACTCGTGTCGAGAGTGCGTTCACCACGGAAATGCCGACGCCATGCAGACCGCCGGAAAAGTTGTAGCTTTTATTCGAAAACTTACCGCCCGCGTGCAGCTTGGTCATGATCAGCTCTACGCCAGGCACACCCTCTTCCGGATGCACATCCACTGGCATCCCACGACCATCATCCTGAACTTCGAGGGACTGGTCGGGGTGCAGAATGACCACCATTTCGCGAGCATGGCCGGCCAGAGCTTCATCCACACTATTATCGATGACTTCTTGGCCAAGATGATTAGGGCGAGTGGTATCGGTATACATGCCCGGGCGACGACGCACGGGTTCAAGGCCATTGAGGACCTCAATCGCATCTGCTTTGTAATCTGACATGCGCTCTTCTTTTTGGTGACAAGAATTGTTGTTATAGGATGCTCATATACTGTTACAGGATGAGCGGAAACTCAAGCTAGTATTCGGTCGCCAGCCCCTGTTCACGAATAAGTTCCAGCCATTCCTGCAAAAATCGGTTTACCTGGAATTTTTCGTTGCTCTGGTGCATGGCGCGATTGGGTTGTTCATAGACGGCCTGCAGGCGCGTAACATTTTGGCTGCGGGTGACTTCAGCCAGCTGCGCATCATGATAGAGCCGAACTTCAAGCTCCGTTTCAATCAGACCCGGTAGCTTGGCCTGCAAGGCATGCTGCTTGATACGAACATCGGTGGTATAAGGCGCACGCTGAGTAACGGCCACCCGAAAATGCAGGTGAGACCCCACCTTGATGAGCTGCTCGCGGCCCTGCTTGATGTGTGCCACCAGTTTCATCAAGGTGGCGTAATTGACTGCAGCAAGCCGTTGCAATGCAGCCAGATCAAACTGGTAACGCTTTCGTTTGACGTCGCTAATCATAGTTTCTGTTTAATTATCCCGCACATATTGCAAGTGAAGTTGTAACCATTGTAGCCCAATCACACTGGCGGCATTGTTAATTTTTCCCTGTTCCAGCAGTTGCACGACTTCGGTACGTGGCAAAACGTGCACCCGGATATCTTCATTCTCACTGGCTACGCCGCCTTGTTTCGAAGCTTGACTGCTATCGACCCGGGCCACATAGACGGAGATCTTCTCGGTGCAGCCCCCGGGTGTTGATAAATAAGTCAGAGCATAATCCAGTTGTTCCGTTTGCAAGCCGGCCTCTTCTTCGAGTTCACGGTGCGCGACTTGTTCAGGGTTCTCATCCGGATCATCGATCATGCCCGCGACAAACTCGAGCAACCAGGGTGAGTCTTCCTGCTCCAACGCGCCAATTCGAAACTGCTCGAGTAACACCAACGTGTCGCGCTCGGCATCGTAGGGCAACACCACCACTGCGTGGCCTCGATCCATAATTTCCCGATCGAAGACCTTAGACCAGCCCCCGCTGAAAAGCTTATGTCGGATGCGGTAATTAAAGAGGCTCAGAAACCCCTCGCGAATCGACTTTTTCTCGATAACTTCATAATCATCGTGATTAAATTTTTGCACAGTAAACCTTTTACCTTGGGAGTACGTCTGTAATGGATTGAATTGATTCAACTGGTGACTACGAGAAAGTGTATCTTTTGGTGCACACATCTCATAATTAGTTACATTTAAGCACGTCCTGTTGCAACTGAAAGCATGAAACCGACGAACTATCGGGTGTATGCTAGTAATCATTCAAATGTGTATGTAAAATACCGAACAATTAGCAACGGTCATCTGAGCCAGATAAACCTATCAGGACAACTGAACTCATGAATAAAAAGATTCTTTCAGCTCTAATCGGACTTACTTTTGCCACGGGAAGTTCAGCCACTTATGCTGACGACCTCGCACAAATTTTTCAACTCGCTTTACAAAACGACCCAACCCTAAAGCAAGCTCAGGCGCAGCGTGACGCCGCGCGTCAAGGCGTTGATATTGCTCAGGCGGACTGGTGGCCACAGGTTGGCTTTGAAGCCGGTTACTCGCGCAGTACCCGTGAAACCCAGGACTTCGATAGCTCTGGTAATATTTTCATGTATGACATTACCTCCTCTGGCTGGAGCGCTGGCGTCAACCTAAGTCAAACACTCTTCAGTAAGAGCGTTTGGGAACAAACCGCGATTGCCGAAAAACAAGCCTATCAAGCTGAAGTCAGTTACCTCAGCGAACGCCAGCAACTCATGATCCGCGTGGTCAACGCTTACTTTACTGTGCTTGAGCGGAAAGACGACCTGGAGTTTGCCCAAGCAGAGAAACGTGCCATTGAGCGTCAGTTGGAACAAACCAAACAACGTTTTTCTGTGGGGTTGACCGCCATCACCGACGTACATGAAGCCCAAGCTCAGTTTGATAACGCTGTAGCGCGGGAAATTCAGGCACAAAACGCGGTCGAGATCGCTCAGGAAGGTCTTCGTGAGATCACCGGCCGTTACCATCAGGACATCGCTGAACTCGACACAGAAAACTTCTCTCCGAGTGCACCTAATCCAGAAAACGCCGACAACTGGGTCACGACTGCTGAAGATAAAAACCTGCAGCTGCTGGTGCAGCGCGTAGCTGTTGAGATCTCAGATCAACGTATCGATTTAGCGCTCGCCGGTCACTACCCCCGAGTCTCCTTGTCAGGCAGCTTTTCAACGCAAGACAGTGAGAGTGAAGTTTTAGGCCGTACCTCAAACCCGCCGCGCATGGACAGTTCATCAATTGGCGTTAGCCTGAATGTGCCCCTGTTCAGTGGTTTCCGTACTTCCTCGCAGGCCGACCAGGCTCGGGCGAACTATGTGGCCAGCAGCCAACAGCTTGAATTTACTCGTCGTAATGTTGAACGTGAAGTGCGCAGCTCTTACTACGATGTGGTCGCAGCTATCGCCACCATTCGTGCACTGGAACAAGCTGTTATCTCTGCTGAAAGCGCGCTGAAAGCAACTCAGACCGGCTTCGAAGTAGGCACGCGCACCATTGTTGACGTGCTCGACAGTACCCGTAATCTGTTTAATGCTCGTCGCAACTTGTCGACTGCGCGTTATAATTACATCCGGCAATCACTGACACTACAACAGGCTTCAGGTAAGATCAGTGAACAAGATCTGATGGCAATTAACGCAAGTCTCATTAATGAAAATAATTGAAAAACCTAAATTTGAAGCACGGTTTTTACTTCCTAAGTATTGGCTGACCTGGTTAGGGGTCGGCCTTCTTTATTTTATTTCCTGGCTTCCTTACAAGTGGCAACTCGCCATGGGCCGTGGTCTGGGCCGGCTTTTCTATCGATTTGTTCCAAAACGTGCAGCCGTTGCCCGGCGCAACCTTGAGCTGTGCTTTCCTGATAAGTCAGCAGATGAAATAGAGCAGCTGGTGCGTACCAATATGGAAAATACCGGCATTGCTTTTTTTGAAACGGGCATGGCCTGGTGGTGGCCGGATTGGCGCATTCGTCGCAAGCTCCATGTCCATGGTGTCGAGCATCTTCACGCCCCCCTTCGCGAAGGCAAAGGCGTACTCTTGCTACTGTTCCACTTTTTAAGCCTGGAAGTGCATGCCCGATTGCATGGCTTTATTCAGCCGGCGGTAGGTCTTTACCGGCCGCACAACAATGCTTTGATGGAGTTTTTGCAAACCCGGGGCCGCGGCCGCTCGAATAAATACATGATCCCCCGCACTGACGTTCGTAGTATGAAACAGGCGATTGACCAGGGTGAGATCGCGGGCTACTTGCCAGACCAGGATTATGGTCGCAGACGTACGGTTTTCGCTCCTTTCTTTGCGGTTGAGAAGACCAGTACCACCACCGGCACTTTATTATTTGCCGCCAGTAAAAAGTGTGCTGTGCTCAGCACCACGTGCTTTCGCCGCGCGGATGGCAGCGGCTATGATGTGACCTTTTACCCGGAGTTTGCCAACTTCCCTACGGACGACCCTGTGGCGGACGTGACGCGCGTCAACAAAATGGTCGAGTTTGCGGTATCTCAGTGTCCGGAACAGTACCTCTGGGTTCACCGCCGCTTTAAAACCCGACCCAACGAAGACGATCCTAGTCTTTATCAATAACCTCTTTAAACCAATGTTGCCAGGCTTGCTGCACCACTTCCCGTTCTTTATCTACGGGTAGGTGTGTCAGCGAGCCATGCTCATCTAAAGCCAGTTGGTGCAGCCATTCGCGCTCACGTATATACACCTCGATCAGCGCCTGCGCCCGCTCCGCTTCTAAAATCCCCAATTCTCCCGCCGCTTCGATGATACGTACATTGTCCGAATGACGGGTCAGTTCCGGGTACTCATGGCTGTAACGCAACACCAGATACTGCACCAGGAATTCGATGTCGGTAATGCCACCGACGCCTTGCTTGAGATCAAAGGCAAAACTAGCCTTGGAACTGGAGTCACGAAGTTCTTTATGCGCGCGCATCTTTTCGCGCATGTTAACCACAGTTTCAGCCAGTTCCTGACCGTCTCGTTGCTTTGCGAGCTGCTGCCGGCGCAGCTGGTTAAAGGCATCGCGCAATTGCGAACTGCCAAACACCGGGCGCGCCCGCACCAAAGCCTGCAGCTCCCAGGTCCAGGCATCCTCGGCTAAATAGCCAGCATAGGTATCCAGCCGGCTTACCAACAGACCGGATTTGCCTGAAGGCCGCAGCCGCATATCCACCTCATAAAGAGTTCCAATCATAGTGCGTGTGGTAAACAGGTGCAGGATCCGCTGCGCTAAACGTAAATAAAACTGTTGGGTTTCGAGAGGTTTTGCACCATCTGTCTCACCCTGATAGTCACTGTCTGTGACAAACACTAAATCGAGATCAGAACTGTAGCTAAGCTCAAGCCCACCGAGTTTACCGTAGGCAATAACAGCGAATCCGGTATCCTCAATCGAACGTCCGGGTGGACAACCATGGCGTGCGACCAGATGCTGCCAGGCCAGACCGACCACATGCCCGATAATCGCCTCGGCCAGGTAACTTAAATGGTCACTTACTTTCATCAACGGCAATGCGCCACTGATGTCCGCTGCCGCGATTTTCAACTGACACGATTGCCGCGCCTGACGCAGCGCGTTCATCTGCGCTTCAAGATCGTCTTCCTGCTCAGGAATGCGTACCATGTAGTCGTTGATTATGGCAGGGTATTCGCTGAGTTCTGGCAGCTCATACAGATGCTGTGGATCAATCAGTTCATCGAGCAGAATCGGAAAGTTAGCCAGATGCTGGGTAATCCAGGAGCTGGCCCGGCAGAGTTTGATCAACTGCTCACGGGCGCCAGCGTTCTCCACCAGTAATTCGACGTAAGCGGTCCGACTCATAATTCGCCTAAGTACAGTAAACACGCGTTCCAGCACGATTTCGGCATCCGCCAACTGCAAACTTCGCTGCAATAATAAGGGTACCAGTCTGGCCATCGCCTTGCGCCCGCGGGGGCCGCTACCGCGTTTACGGACTTCCAGACGTAAATCGCTGACCGCCGCCCACACCTGCTGTGCACGTTGCTTATTCAGGCCTGCATCGTGCAGCACATCGAGCGCGGTGTCGTCTTCGATCATATCCTGCCAGAGCAATTGCAATGCGCCGGCATCCTCATCATCTGCTTCGTTATCGCCGATAACATGCTGAAA
The DNA here is from genome assembly GCF_030466405.1 of Pseudidiomarina terrestris. Lineage (GTDB taxonomy): Bacteria > Pseudomonadota > Gammaproteobacteria > Enterobacterales > Alteromonadaceae > Pseudidiomarina > Pseudidiomarina terrestris. The sequence continues at coordinate 165,242 of NZ_JAGGJF010000006.1, forward strand.
GTGCCCATGCACCTTCGCCATATAGGCACGGATCTGTTCAGAGAGCTCGTCCCAACTACAGGAAAAAGCTTTCGCCACCCGCAGCTGACGCTCAGCGTCTGCCGGTAAGCTTTGCGTTTGCTCGTCATTGAGTTGCTGCAAAACATGCTCAACCTTACGCAGAAACTCATAGCACTCGAGTAACTCCCTGACCGCCGTCGAAGACATCAGGCCAAGCTCGTCAATGGCCTGGTAAGCCGCGTAGAGCGACTGGGTCTGCAATTGTCGCTGCTGCCCACCCCGGATCAACTGGAACGTCTGGGCGATAAACTCCACCTCACGAATACCACCAGGACCCAGCTTTATATTATTCTGCACACCCTGGCGCCGCGTTTCCTGAGTGATCAGGGTTTTCATCTTGCGCAGCGCATCGATGGCTGAAAAATCAATGTAACGACGATAAACAAAAGGCCGCAGCAACTGCCGTAACTGCTGTTCGTAATCTGCAGAAGCGCCAATCAAGCGTGCTTTCACCATGGCGTAACGTTCCCAGTCGCGCCCCTGCTCCTGGTAGTAGTATTCCAGTGCAGCCAGGCTGGTAACCACAGGACCCGACTGGCCAAAGGGGCGTAAGCGCAGATCGACACGAAAAACCCGACCGTCGCCGGTCATCGTATCCAGCAACCCCACCAGCGCCTGCACCAGTTTGGTAAAGAAAACATTGGTCTCAATTGGCTTCTTTGGGTGGTCCGTCTCACTTTGTTCTGGATAGCAAAAAATCAGATCAATATCAGATGAGAAGTTCAGCTCTTTACCGCCAAGCTTGCCCATGCCGATGATCAGCAAGGGCTGCGCCTGACCTTGCTCATCACGGGGCGTGCCATGACGCTCACACAATTGAGCATAAGCCCAGTCACGCGCAGCAATAATAAATGCGTCGGCGGCCGCAGAAATATGATTCAGGGTTTCTCTTAACTCAAGTTGCTGGTCAAGATCTGCAGCAGCAATGCTGGCAAACCAGCATTGCCGATAGCGACGCAGCACCTGCTGCGCGTCGCTCTCATCATTGGCCTCAGTCAGCGCGCGCTGCAATTGCGGCAGATAATCGTCAGTAGCAGGTAAAGTGACTTTGCCGGCAGCATCGATGGTTATTGCATCAGCATCGTTGTGCCAGACTCTGGCAATAAACTCACTAATCGAACACCAGTAATCCCGCTGTTGTCTGTCTTTACTCATGCTTTAGCCCAGCCAGTAGGGTTCTTGCTTCAATGCAGCTTTGCGCGAGTGTTCCAGCGCGTACAGCAGCGACTCCAGTTGCACGGTTTGCCAGTTGAGCAAGCGCTCAGGCTGACTGTCGTCATTATCTTTAATAGCATCCCGGAGCAGCTTCAATGCCATAATTTCGCGAATGCCGCGGACCATGTCCTGCCAGGGCGCCCGAAACTGCTCACGATCTTCTTCGTCAAACAGGTAGCCAACACAATAGCCCAGCTGCAAAGAGCTTAGCAGCAGCGGCAGTTGTTTCAGGTAATACTCGGGTTTGAGATCGCCCTCTTTGGCAAACGCATCAATGACGCTTTGCCAGTCTTCCCGCAAGCGCTGGCTTGCCCACTGCCGCAGCGGTAATTGAGAAATCTGCTCATGTCGAGGTTGCTCATGGCACAGGGCCCCTAACTCGAGCAAGGTGAGTTGATAGTCATCACGAACACTCAGACTTTGCACCAGCTCCAGCTGCACCGAATGTTGCTGTTGCTCCTGGATGATCTCAAAGAGTTTCGGATGTTGTTTCAGTGCGCGATGGTAGGCACCGTCCTCAGCGGTCAGCTCAGTGAGCCCGTCGTAACGACTTAACCAGCCCAGATGACCCAGCATCTGTTCCAGACGTAAAATATGATCGCCCACATCCACCTCCAGGGTGGCCAACTGTTGCAACACAACCTTACTTAGACGGATACCATCTGTGATACCTGCCACAGCCCGCACACTGGGGACTTCCGTCAGACAGGCATCGTTATGTTGCCAGTACTGCAGCGCATAGGTGAGCGCACGGTAGAGTCCAGCGCCTACGTCATCATTGGGTTGCTGCGGTACAAAATGCGCATGGGTAAAAGGTTCAAGCACGGTCTTGCCCGCCAGCATGTAGCCGCGAGCTGCCTTGCTGAGGCTTCCCAGTCGCGCATTCAGACGGGTGATGAAACGGCGCGCCAAACGATAGGCGTCGGCGATATCGCCTTGTTGAACTTCAATTTCAATTTCCGCCAGCGGCCGCTCGTCATCGCCAACTTTAATCGAGCCCTCATCGTAAACCAGCTCAATGCGACCATCGCCACTTGGCAAGCGCCAACGGTAACGGGTGAAATCCGTCCGGAAAATTTCTTCAAGTTCACGGTTGATATCGAACAGCGCAAAATCATCGGGCCAGATATCTTCCTCAAATAAGGTCAGGTCCGGTACCTCAGAGGTAATGACGGTATTGTACTCTGGCCGGCTATGCACGCCGCCCAGAACTTCTCCGGCAAGTTTCACAGTTTGCTCAAGCTCATCACCGCGCTGGCGAATACGCAAACCGATATCATGCTGCCGTAAACGCAGATCTTCGGTGTCAAAATAGCGGTTACTTAACTCTAACTCTGCCATTTCTGCGTCTTTTGCCAGGTTTTGGCATAACGCCAGCACCTGCTCGCGGGTAGCACCATCGACTAATAGTTTGATTTCAATTTCCTGACTCACAAAAACTCTCACGTGCCTCGGCTAAACTTAGTTATCTACGGTACTCGCAGGCCGCAAGCGGGTCAACTGAAATGGGCTTGACAGCGCAGTACAAAAATTGCACCGTGGACAGCGAATAAAAGTTGTAAAAAACTGATTGTATGGGCTTTACGCGCGCAGAAAAAGACATATACTTGCGCGCAAAATATGCCCTCTCAAGCCTTTGGCTGAGTCTTACAGGAGATGCTATGTTCAAAGCCAGTGAAGTACTTCAGGCTCAGTATACAAGCGCCGACCTCGGCAGTTTGCAGCGCGCCATCACCGACAGCTATTTAATCGATGAAGACGCGTACATGCAGGAACTTATGCAACTGGTTCCGAGTGACGAGGCAACCCTTGATACAGTGACTGATAGTTCGGCTAAATTAGTAAACACCGTGCGCGATCGTGCGCAAGGCGGTGGCATTGATGCCTTTCTTCAGGAATACAGTCTTGATACCAAAGAAGGCATTATTTTGATGTGCCTGGCCGAGGCCCTGTTGCGGGTTCCGGATGCGCGCACCGCAGATGCTCTGATTCAGGACCGCCTGTCTGGCGGTGACTGGCAGAAGCATATGGGCGCAAGCGCATCCTGGTTGGTGAACTCCGGGAGTTGGGGGTTGGCACTGACCAATGCGGTCATCAATCCGACCGGCCAACCGATGGAAACCCCTCGCGGGGTATTTCGCCGGCTCACTCGCCGGTTAGGTATGCCTATCGTGCGTAAGGCGACTTACACCGCGATGCGAATTATGGGCAAACAGTTTGTCCTGGGTCGCGACATCGAAGAAGCCTTAAAAAATAGCCGGGCCAATCGTGAAATCGGCTATACCCACGCCTATGACATGCTCGGTGAAGCCGCTCTAACCATGGCCGATGCTCGCCGTTACCATGCCGAATACGTGAATTCGATAGAGGTTGTGGCGAAGGAGAACTTTAACAATCCGAAGGCGCCACGCCCTACCATCTCAATTAAATTGTCCGCGTTACACCCACGTTACGAGGCTGGCAATCAGGGTCGGGTACTGACGGAGTTGGCCCAGAGCCTGACCGAGCTGGTCAAGCTAGCGAAAGAAGCTGACGTTGGGGTTACCATTGATGCCGAAGAAGCGGATCGTCATGAGCTTTCCCTCGAGCTTTTCGAGAAAGTCTATCGTAGCGGCGTCTGTAAAGGCTGGCCGCGGTTTGGTCTGGTGGTGCAAGCCTATTCGAAGCGCGCATTACCGACCCTGTGCTGGTTGACTGCACTGGCGAAAGAGTGTGGTGATGAAATACCGGTGCGCCTGGTAAAAGGGGCTTACTGGGATACTGAGATCAAACTCTGTCAGATGAATGGTCTCACCGGCTATCCGGTGTTCACGCGCAAGGCCAATACCGATGTCAGCTATCTGGCCTGCTCGCGTTACTTACTGAGTGAAGCGACGGATGGTGCAATTTATCCGCAGTTCGCGACGCATAATGCCCAGAGTGTGGTAGCCATCCGGCAGATGAATGAGACCTATAAACGACGTATTGAGTTCCAACGCCTGCATGGTATGGGTGATGACCTGTACGATACGCTACTGCAGGATGACCCGGAAATAACCGTACGTATTTATGCCCCGGTAGGTGCCCACAAAGATCTTTTACCCTACCTGGTAAGGCGTCTGTTAGAAAATGGTGCCAACACCTCATTTGTCCATAAGCTGGTCGATCCGGCAACGCCTGTGGATGAGCTGATTAAGCACCCGATGCGCACTATCAACAAGTACGAGCGCCTGGCAAATACCAAAATTCCATTACCGACGCAGATTTTCAGCGATCGCAAAAACTCGTTAGGATTGAACATGAATATTCATTCGCAAGCAGATGATTTTATTGCTGCGGTGCAGCAATACCGTGACAAGCAATGGCAAGGTGGCCCGATCGTTAATGGCGATGTCATCGATGCGCACCACCGTGTCAGTATCACCAGTCCGCAGGAAACTCAGCGGCAAATCGGCAGTATCTGTTGGGGTGACAAAGCGCTTGCCGAGAAAGCCCTGAACAGCGCCAATGCCGCTTACCGTCGCTGGCGCGATACCGATGTTGAAGTGCGGGCGAGCGCTTTAGAAAAGTTTGCCGACCTGATGGAAGCCAATCGTGACGAACTGATTGCCTTATGTTCTCTTGAAGGGGGCAAAAGCTTACAGGACGGTATCGATGAAGTCCGTGAAGCCGTTGATTTTTGTCGCTATTACGCCGTTGAAGGCCGTAAACTGATGGGCGAGCCGAAAACCTTACCAGGTCCCACAGGCGAATCCAACGAACTCATTGTTGAAGGCCGTGGTACCTTTGTCTGTATCAGCCCCTGGAATTTCCCCTTAGCTATTTTCACCGGCCAAGTGGTGGCAGCGCTGGTTGCTGGCAACTGTGTCATAGCTAAACCAGCGGAACAAACCGGCTTAATCGCATTCCGAGCCGTGCAGCTGCTACTTGAAGCTGGCATCCCTGGCGATGTGGTGCATTTCATGCCTGGCAGTGGTGCTGAAGTCGGCTCATTCCTGGTCAGCCAGGAAGATATCGGTGGGGTATGCTTCACTGGTTCAACCTACACCGCCCAGTCTATTAATCGTGCGCTTGCCGCACGCACCGGCCCCATTGTGCCGCTCATCGCTGAAACAGGTGGTCAGAACGCGATGCTCATCGATTCGACCGCGTTACCTGAGCAAGCGGTCACCGACATCGTTGACAGCGCCTTTACGAGTGCGGGACAGCGCTGCTCAGCATTACGCGTGCTGTTCGTTCAGGATGATATTGCCGACCGTGTGATTGAGCTATTAAAAGGTGCGATGGCCGAACTGGAAGTAGGCGATCCCATGCTGCATGAAACTGATGTGGGTCCGGTTATTGATGGCGTTGCCAAGAGTAACCTGGAGCAGCATGTCAGTGATATTTCTCAGGCCGGCCGTCTGATTGCTCGTGCACCGATGCCTGATTATACCAATGGCGGAACCTTCATGGCTCCTACAGCCATTGAAATTGACAGCATCAATCAGTTGGTTAAAGAAAACTTTGGTCCGATTCTGCACGTGATTCGCTACTCGACCGATAACCTCGACGAGGTAATCAAGAGTATCAATGCCACAGGTTTCGGTTTAACCTTCGGCATTCATAGCCGTAACGAAACTTTTGCCGCTGATGTCGCCCGTCGTATTGACGTCGGTAACGTTTACATCAACCGTAACCAGGTCGGCGCAGTAGTTGGCGTGCAACCGTTCGGTGGGCGGGGTATGTCAGGTACAGGTCCAAAAGCAGGTGGACCCCATTACCTCACCCGCTTTATCACTGAAAAAACGCGCAGCAACAACATTACTGCTGTTGGTGGTAACGCGACCTTGCTATCACTGGGCGATTAAAACTCGCCCAGTTCATGCAGGTACAATGACTGGCTGCCGTCATCGACGGCGGCAGCCAGACTTTCAATGCGAGGCAACAATCGCGCCATAAAGAACTTCGCCGTTTTCACTTTGCTCGACAGGTAGGGGCGCTCAGCGACAAGTGGTAACGCAGCTTTGGCCATACGTAGCCATAAATAGCCGTAGATCAGATACCCCAGAAGATGCAGATACTCAACCGCCACACTGTTGATAATGTTTTCGTCATCACCTACCTGCGCCAGTACCCTTTTTGTTACTGCATCAGCACGTTTGAGCGCTTGCGCCAGCTGCTCATATTCAGCTTCTAATTCTGCTACAGGATCTGCCAGCAACGCCTGAATATCCTCAACCAACGGCTGTAATAGTTCACCTCGTGAGCCGGCGACTTTGCGACCCAGCAAATCCAGCGCCTGAATACCATTGGTACCCTCGTAAATTTGCGCAATGCGGCAGTCCCGCACCAGTTGCTCCTGTCCCCATTCGCGGACATAACCGTGCCCACCGAAAACCTGCTGTCCCACCACCGTGGTTTCAAAACCAGTATCGGTAATAAAGGCTTTGGCAATCGGAGTCAGTAAAGCGACAAGTTTATCTGCACGCGCTTTTTCTGCCGCATCGGCACTAAATTTGGCGGTGTCCAGTTGCTGTCCAACATAGGTCGAAAACGCGCGCCCGCCTTCAACAAAAGCTTTCATGGTAAGTAACATACGACGGACGTCACCGTGGACAATCAGCGGATCGGCTTCTTTATCAAAATTACGGTTGGCCTGAGCACCTCGCCCTTGAATGCGCTCCTGAGCGTATTCCAGCGCATTCTGATAGGAACGTGCTGCAGCACCAAGCCCCTGAATACCAACCCCCAGACGCTCGTAATTCATCATCGTAAACATCGCTGGCAGTCCTTGATGCGGAGCTCCAACCAGCCAGCCCTTGGCGCCATCAAAGTTCATTACACAGGTTGCGGATGCATGGATGCCCATTTTGTGCTCAATCGAACCGCACTGCACAGTGTTACGCTCACCCACATTACCGTCTGTATCCGGCAGATATTTAGGTACGATAAACAGACTAATACCTTTGCTGCCAGCTGGAGCGTCAGGCAATTTAGCTAAAACCAGGTGGACGATATTTTCAGTTAAATCGTGCTCACCACCGGTAATAAATATCTTCGTACCAGTGACCGCAAAGCTACCGTCATCCAATGGTTCAGCTTTGGTCCGGATAATCCCCAAATCTGTTCCAGCGTGAGGTTCTGTCAGACACATGGTGCCGGTCCATTCACCGGCGGTCATACGTGGTAAGTAAAGATTCTTCAATTCATCGCTGGCATAAGCATCGATGGTGATGATGGCGCCGGCAGTTAAGCCCGGATAGAGTGAGAATGAAATATCTGCAGCACAGAGGATTTCTTCGTACTGTGCGGAAACAACTTTAGGCAGTCCCATACCGCCAAAGTCCGGATTAGCGGTAACGCCTACCCAGCCTCCTGCAGCAAGTTGCTGGAAATTTTCTTTGTAATTGGCAGGTGTGGTGACGACTCCGTTATCGAAGACGACACCTTCTTCATCGGCCGCGCGCGCGTTCGGTGCGATGATGGTTTCGGCTAGCTTGGCAGCCTCGTCAATGATGGCTGTCGCCATTTCCATATCAACTTCGGACAGAGCTGGAAAACGGCCCCAGTCCTGATCAACCTGAAACACGTCTTGCAGTAAAAACTGCATGTCATCCCGTGGAGCTCGATAATCCGCCATACGACACCTCAATAAAATCAAACAATGAATTTAAACAGGTGTTTTAATATCAACTTAGCGCGCGCTTGTCCAGTCTTCTAAGGCGGGTTGCTGAAAAGCATCATTCCCCAGGGCCAGCACGACATGATTCGGGGCGATACTAAGGACCTGAATACCCTGCCAATTATCACCCTGCCGGAGGCGTTGACCGGCCAGTTCAATAAACCGATCACTCACCCGCGAAGAGTACTGGTGGGCATCGTAACTGAAGTCAGGAATGCGTCCTTGTAACGAAGAATTTAATTCGCTGATACGGGGCAACACCGAGTTTTGCTGACCGCTGCTGCCTCCTGTCGCAGTCAGCGCTTCCTCAAATGCAGAGAGTAGATCAGCTGGAACCTCATTTAAATCCACGGTCTGGTTTTGTGCGAGAGCTTCCGGTTGAGCAAAGCTGGAACGGGTCGGTTGCGTGGCTTCAACAGCTGGCTCAGGGGGCGTTGTCACCACCGCATTTTCTTCGGGGAGCTCAACCACCCGCACCGGTTGTGGCGCGCCGATCTCCCACTGTGCCGACGATGCGACAGGCGCCGCAGGCTGCTCAGCCCCTGCGGTCGTCCACCAGTGCACCAGCCACCACCCGACTAACGCCGCTATCGGTATTAGCAACCAGATCAGGCCCATAAATGAGCGTTGTTGTTTGTGCGCTGGCTCAAGATAAATTGCCGGTTGCGCCGGCACTAGTTTGGATTGTTGCTGGCGTAAGGCTTTTAAAACTGATGACATTAGTTCGCCTCCCCGTTGGCGGGACGCTGCATACGCGGGCCCATACCGGTGTGGTGGCTGGCCAGCCAGGCCAAGGTCAGGGCGTCAAGTTCCGCGGTCACTGGCAGACCATGCTGTTGCTGTAGCGCCTGCGTCAGACTGCTGAGCTCTTGTCCAGGCGCAGCGGCATAACTCTGAAGCTGGCGTTGTAGCCAGTTCTGATAGGTGGTTGCATCAGCAAGCGTGTAACCGGGCGGATGTGGATAGAAAGCCAGGAATTCACCTGTCCAGCGCTCATCCGGGAGAGTCTGAGGATCCTCGACCCACTGCCACTCATCCCCTTGCAGTTCTAGCACTACAGGTAAATTCAGCGCCACAATACGATCAAAGCGCAAACGCCCTTTAATGCAACCGAGCTGATAGTCCGTAACCCAATCACAAAGTGCGCGATCGGCCGCCGGCTGCGGCAGTTGCCAGGCGCGCAGCAACTGGCGCACACCTGCTTGTTTGCTTGTTTCCGCCGGCACTGCGGCGGCTTCCTGCGCAGGTGAGCTGTGTTGATACCAGAAACTTGCCGCCGCGCTCAAAACCAGGACCAATAACGCCACTGCGGCCGCACCTAATGGATGAAAGCGGGGGTGCCGGTTGCCTGCATCAGCGTCGAGTTCCTTGGCCGCATGCCGGATTTGCGCCCTTCCCACCACCTGTACCTGATCGTTGTAGGCAGCTAGCAGCGCTCGGTCACAGAGCAAGTTTAAGCGCCGCGGAATACCTCCACTGTAGTGATGAACAAGCCGCAAAGCGGATTTATCAAACAGCGCGCGTTGGGCGCCAGCAACTTGCAGACGGTAATTGATGTAACGTTCGGTGTCGCTTTCCTGCAGCGGTAACAAGTGGTAACGAGCGGTGATCCGCTGCGCGAGCTGGCGCAGCTCGCGGCGGCGCAATAAATCCTGTAATTCCGGCTGACCAATCAAAATCACCCGCAACAGCTTACTTTGGTTGGTCTCCAGATTGGTTAATAAGCGCAACTGTTCCAGCACTTGGGGTCGCAGATGCTGTGCTTCATCAATCAGTACCACACATTGCTCACCTTCGGCGTGCGCTTGCAGCAGAAACTCAGAGAGTTTATCGGTCAGTCGCTTGTTGGTGATGTTACGCTTGGCGTAACGGATCCCAAACTCATCACATAAGGTCGCAAGCAGTTCTGTTTCGTTGAGCATAGGATTAAGAATAAACGCCGTACGGGTCTGCTCGGGCAGTTGTTCGAGTAATGCTCTGGACACTGTGGTTTTACCCGTGCCGACTTCGCCGGTGAGGAGTATAAAACCACCACTGCCCTGCAGGCCGTAGCTCAGATGCGCGAGTGCTTCCTGATGCCGTTCACTCAGGTAAAGGAAGTTTGGATCCGGCGCAATTGAGAAGGGTTCTGCTTGTAAGCCAAAGTAATTCAGATACATAGTTTGGGTTCATTTGCCAACGTTAAACAATCTTCAGTGTAACGACTGACTTGCATCAGAGCTAGTCATTCGCCATCATCAGAAAAAATAAATAGGAGTGCAATGTGAAAGTCTATCTCGTTGGTGGCGCTGTCCGCGATAAGTTACTGGGTAAACCCGTGCATGAACGTGACTATGTCGTCGTCGGTTCGACCCCGGCAGAGATGCTGGCGCAGGGCTTTCGTCAGGTCGGCAAAGACTTTCCGGTATTCCTGCACCCGGCGACCGGAGAGGAGTACGCGCTGGCGCGCACTGAGCGAAAATCGGGGCCAGGTTATACCGGCTTTACTATAGCCGCTGACCCGGAAGTCACCCTGGAACAGGACCTGCAACGCCGTGATTTGACCATCAACGCCATCGCTGAGGACGCTGACGGCAGCTTGATTGACCCTTATGGTGGCGTGCCGGACCTCGAAGCCCGGCGCATCCGCCATGTTTCTCCTGCCTTTGTGGAAGACCCTCTCCGAGTTCTGCGAGCTGCCCGCTTTGCTGCCCGCTTTGCCGATGATGGTTTTACTGTTGCGCCGGACACCTTGCAACTGATGCGTGAAATTAGCGCTGCTGACGAATTGGCGACGCTCGCTAATGAGCGTGTCTGGCACGAAACTATTAAAGCGCTTACCACGCCCCGTCCGGAAGTTTATTTTCAGGTACTTGAGCAGGTAGAAGCCTTACTGCCCTGGTTCCCCGAGCTTGCGCCGCGCGGTAGATTTGCAGACGTAGTTCAACGTTTGGCACAGGTCAACTCCGCCAGCGCAGAGCTGACCTTCGCCCTGTGGATGGGGGAACATCCAGTTAGCGAAGTAGATGCTCTGGCAAGGCGTCTGCGCGTGCCGACCGAATGGCATCAACTGGGTAAACTTGCCAGCCAATGGCATGCCCAGCGATACGATCTGACCAGCGCAGACAATGTTATTGATTGTCTGCAGCAGAGTGACGTCTGGCGCCGTCAGGAACGATTTGAGAAGTTACTTGCTATTTGGAGCAGACAAGGTCTGAGTGCCGACCAACAGACCCTGCTGCAGCATGCGTTTGATAGCGCCCGTAAGCTGTCCGCGGCTGCATTAATACAGCAAGCAGAAGCTCGGGGCGAGACCCTGGCAGGTCCACAGATAGGCAAAGCATTGCAGCAAGCCCGCAATGCTCAGCTGCGCTCGGTGTTAAATAAATAAAACGAGCAGCAGCGCACCCAGAGCCAGGCGATAGATGACGAATGGCAGCATACCGATTCGCTCGATGGCTTTCAAAAACAGCGTGATACAGACATAAGCAGCAACAAAAGCAACGCTCATACCAAGCAGAACTACGGCCCAGGACACCGGTTCAGTTTGTTGTGCCAGTTGCAGACCTTTGTAGCTTCCAGCCAGCAAAATGACCGGAATTGAGAGCAAAAATGAGAAGCGGGCGGCATCAGTGCGTGTCAGCCCTAACAGCAGCCCGGCCGTAATCGTGATACCTGAACGCGAGGTCCCCGGGATCAATGCTACAGCCTGCGCCACACCGATCAGCAAAGCTTGTCGCAGAGTAAGCGCTTGTAGCGAAGAACGTTCACTGGCGCGGGCGTCAGCGTACCAAAGCAACAAACCAAAGCCGATAGTGGTGGTAGCAATGACTAACGCGGAGCGGCCATAGTTTTCCAATAAATCGTTGCCTAACAACCCGGCAACTCCAGCAGGAACAGTGGCCCAGATAATAAACCAGGCTAAGCGGCTATGACTTGAGTGGTGTCCCCGCAGGCTTTGAAACCACCCCGTGAGCAACTCAACTACTTCTTTACGATAATAAAATACCACCGCAGCGAGGGTTCCCACGTGCACCGCAACATCGAATGCCAGTCCTTGATCCTGCCAGCCCAGTACCTGTGAGGGTAAAATTAAATGAGCCGAACTTGAGATGGGTAAAAACTCTGTAAGACCTTGAATAAGCGCCAGGATTATGGCTTCAAACGTGCTCAAACTAGCTGTCCTTGTTATCGGTGGGGGTGATTAAGTAAGGTAAATCTTCAAATTTAAAGTCTACCGCGTGCAGACGTTGCTCACTACGATAATTTTGCCAAAGTTGCGCAAAAGATTTCCCTGCTACAGGGTGCTCGAGCTCAGCTGCAAGCTCCGCTAATGGGCGCAGCACAAAAGCATTATGCAATATTTCAGCGCGTGGCAGCTGCACCGGAGTTTCGCAGACTTCCTGGTTGTACAGCAGCACATCGATATCCAACGTTCGCGGACTGTACTTGGCTGCACTTGAGGGATGCCCATGAGCACGTTCGATAGCTTTGCAGGCTTTACTGAGATCACCAATAGAAAGCTCCGTCTGCAGCTGCACGACGGTATTTAAAAAGTCATTACCAGCGAAACCTATTGCCTCACTTTCGTAAACGCGCGCAACTCTTAGCGGCTTTCCGGCGCTGGCAAACTCCTGATGTAGAGCGCGCACCCCCGCAGCAATGTGATGGTAGCGGCGGCGATTACTGCCAAGCCCTAAAAACACCTGCGCCAACGCCATATCAGTTCTTGCCTCGGGTAATTTCTACACCGACAGTATCGGCGGCAGGCACCGCCTTAGGCTTGCTCACGCAGACCGTGACCCTGGACACCTTAAAGTCTGTCAGGATCAGTTCTGCCACTTCTTCAGCAACGGTTTCGATCAGCTGTCTGGGGCGCGCTTCAACCAGCTTAATCACGGCCTTACTCAAGGCATCATAATCAAGTGCATGCTGCAGATCATCGCTTGCAGCCGCGGCAGTCTGATCCCAGGCCATAGTCAAATCGAAGAGCAAGGGTTGTGGCTGTTCATGCTCCCATTCGTACACGCCAATGTAGGCATCAGTGCGCAGACCTTTAACAAACACTTTATCCATCGAACACTACTCTCATTATCAGCATAGAATTTTTTTCCAGAAGCGCTTATGCTTAAGGCTTCGCATAGTAACGGAAAGCGCGCCGGAAAATAAACCATATGGGTGCAATAATTGTACTGGCCATTATCGTGGCCTACTTATTCGGATCACTTAGCAGTGCAGTCATCATCTGCAAGCTGTTCCGCTTACCTGATCCTCGCTTTAACGGCTCCAACAATCCGGGCGCCACGAATGTTTACCGAATCGGTGGCAAAATTCCAGCACTGCTAACCTTAACCTTTGATGTTCTTAAAGGTATGTTACCTGTGTGGGGGTCATATTTTCTCGGTATTCCGCCACTGTTTCTCGGGGTCGTTGCCGTTGCCGCATGCCTGGGCCACATTTTCCCTCTGTATTTCCAATTTCGCGGTGGCAAGGCGGTAGCAACGGCTTTAGGTACGATGTTTCCGGTCGCCTGGGAAATGGCGTTACTATTGATTGCCACCTGGCTGCTGGTGTTCCGGGTCAGCAAGGTTTCTTCCATAGCCGCACTGATTACGGTAACCCTGGCCCCTTTCTACGCCTATTGGATCAAGCCCCAGTACACGGTGCCAACCATCATGATCTCAATTCTGATCATCTGGCGCCATCAAGCCAACATCTCACGGCTTCGCCACGGTAACGAAGAGCGCACCCGAAGACGCTCTTAAGCTTTTACCATGGGTGCGTGGAGCTGCTCCAGCGGCCAGCGCGGAAAAGTTTTTACGACATTATCCACTGACTCACCTGCGGCCAGACGTTGCGCCCCAGCGTAAGCGATCATGGCTCCGTTATCAGTACAGAACTGCGGCCCGGGAAAGAACACCTCACCGCCAATTTTTTCTGCAAAGTCGTGTAGTTGGCGTCGCAACTCTTTGTTCGCACTGACCCCTCCGGCCACGACCAGACGTTTCAGCCCTGTTGCCTTTAAAGCACGACGACATTTGATGACCAGAGTGTCGACCACAGCCTCTTGAAAAGCGCGAGCAATGTTTGCCCGGGTTTGCTGATCATCGGCAGCTGCGGCGATGGTGTTCGCAGCAAAGGTTTTCAAACCGCTAAAACTGAAATCAAGACCAGGGCGATCCGTCATCGGTCGCGGGAACTGATAGTGCCCCGTCTCACCTTGCTCTGCCAAAGCCGCCAAGCGCGGCCCGCCAGGATAGTCCAGGCCCATGAGTTTAGCCGTTTTGTCGAAGGCTTCTCCAGCGGCGTCGTCAACGGATTCGCCAAGTAGCTGATAGCGACCAATACCATCAACGCGGACGAGCTGAGTGTGGCCACCGGAGACCAGTAAGGCGATAAAAGGAAATTCCGGCGACACATCTTCCAGCATCGGCGCCAGCAGATGGCCTTCCATGTGGTGCACTGCTATTGCGGGGACCTGCCAGCCTAGGGCTAAACTGCGGCCGATACAGGCACCGACCAATAATGCACCGACCAGGCCAGGACCAGCCGTATAGGCGACGCCATCGATATCAGCGGAGTTTAACTTTGCTTCTTTAAGCGCAGCTTGAATTAACGGCAGGGTTTTACGGACATGATCACGCGAGGCAAGTTCCGGCACCACACCGCCATAGTCCGCATGAAGTTTCACCTGCGAATAGAGCTGATGTGCTAACAGACCTTTCTCTGTATCGTAAATCGCTATTCCTGTCTCATCACAGGATGTCTCGATACCTAAAACGCGCATGCTTAACCTCGTTTACTACCGCTAACAACTTGAGAGCGGTAGTTTACTCGAAGTTACTCAAGATCGACAGTCACACCTTTCATTGCGCCCTCGTCGCCAGCACCAGACTCACCACTTAGTTTAATGCGTAAGCGCAAATCGTTTGGCGCATCAGCATGGCGCAGTGCTTCCTCGAAAGATATTTTCCGTGCTTTATACAAATCAAACAGCGCCTGATCGAAGGTTTGCATGCCCAGCTCGCGTGACTTGCCCATGATTTCTTTGACTTCGCCCATGTCATTTTTGGCAATTTTTTCTGCCACGATAGGACTGTTCAAGAGCACTTCGAACGCCGCCACACGGCCACCATCACTGGTGGGCACAAGTTGCTGAGCGACAATGCCGCGCAGGTTGAGCGACAAATCAAACATAAGTTTGCCAATCTTTTCCTTTGGCACCATATGCATAATACGTTCAATCGCCTGGTTGGCGTTGTTGGCGTGTAGGGTGGCGACGCAGAGGTGACCCGTTTCGGCAAAGGTCAATGCGTACTCCATGACTTCCTGGGAGCGGATTTCACCGACCAGAATGACATCAGGAGCCTGTCGCAGCGAGCTTTTCAGCGCTGACTCGAAGCTCTCTGTATCGGTGCCTACTTCGCGCTGGGTCACCATTGACTTACCGTGTTCATGCACGAATTCCACCGGGTCTTCAATAGTAAGGATATGACCACGCGAGTGTTGATTCCGATAGCCAATTAAGGCCGCCAGGCTGGTGGACTTACCCGTACCTGTTCCACCGACCACCAGCATCAGGCCACGCTTGGCCATAATCAATTTAGTTAGCGTTTCAGGTAGCTTCAGCTCATCAACCGTTGGGATCTCGGTAACAATGCGGCGAATAACCATGCCTGCGCGCTGCCGTTGCCAGAATGCACTGACCCGAAAACGCCCAATGCCTTCGCGGAAAATAGCAAAGTTAGCTTCGAATTCTTTAAAAAATTCGTCCTGATGCTTTTCACCAAGAGCCTCTTTAACCAAATCCAGCGCACCTTCATTGGAAAGCTTTTGCTCACTTAAATGGCGCAACTCGCCATTTATCTTCGCACTCGGCGGCAAGTTTGCGGAAATAAAAAGGTCCGAAGCCTCTTTTTCGATCATGACTTTGAGTAATTTATCTAGCAACATAGTGCTTCCTCGCTTCTGCTCACTCGCCATGGCTTATTTAAACGCCTCTTTATTAGCGGCCTTGGCTCTTGCCTCGACACGGGCAACCAAACCTTGATTCAGCAGGTTAAGCAGGCCTTGGTCCAGTGTCTGCATACCATGGGATGCTCCCGTCTGGATTGACGAGTACATCTGGGCAACTTTGTCTTCACGAATCAGGTTCTTAATTGCCGATGTGGCGATCATAATTTCATGGGCTGCAATACGGCCACCGCCCACCCGCTTCAACAATGTCTGGGAGATAACCGCACGCAGTGACTCGGATAGCATCGAGCGCACCATAGGTTTTTCATCCCCGGGGAACACATCAATGATCCGGTCAATGGTCTTGGGAGCTGATGTGGTATGCAAGGTGCCAAACACCAGGTGACCGGTTTCAGCCGCAGTCATTGCCAGTCGAATGGTTTCCAGATCGCGCATCTCACCCACCAGAATAACATCGGGATCTTCGCGCAACGCTGAACGCAACGCGGCACTAAAGTTATGGGTATCGCGATGCACTTCACGCTGATTGACCAGGCTTAGCTTGTTTTTGTGCACAAACTCAATTGGATCTTCGATGGTCAGAATATGGTGGTGTTTACTTTCGTTGATGAAATCCACCATCGCCGCCAGGGTGGTGGATTTACCCGAGCCGGTCGGGCCGGTGACTAACACCAGTCCTCTGGGCTGATCAGCAATGGTTTTAAAAATTTCAGGACAGCCCAATTGTTCAAGCGTCAGGACTTCGCTGGGGATGGTCCGCAGAACAGCACCGCAACCACGGTTTTGCATAAATACGTTGACACGAAAACGCGCCAGATCAGGAACTTCGAAAGAGAAGTCGCATTCCAGGTTTTGCTCGTACTCTTTACGTTGGCGGTCATTCATGATGTCGTAAACCAGCTCCTGCACTTGCTTGTGCGTCAGTGCAGGTATATTAATTTTACGAATATCACCATCAACCCGTATCATAGGGGGCGAATCTGCCGAAAGATGCAAATCCGAAGAGTTATGTTTGACGGCGAAGCCTAGTAACTCTGTTATGTCCATACCAGTTCTCTTATTGTTATCGGTGAGCCGTTACATGATGAATAGCATAATTGACCGCTTAAAAGAAGTCCGCAGCAGCATTGAATCCGCGTGTCTACAGAGCAATCGTAGTCCAGAATCGGTGCAATTGTTAGCAGTAAGCAAAACCAAGCCAGCCGATAAGATACGCCAACTGTACCAAGCCGGGCAACGTCACTTTGGAGAAAATTACCTGCAGGAGGCACTGCAAAAACAGTTGCAGCTTACCGACCTGAGCGACATTGTCTGGCATTTTATAGGTCCGATTCAATCCAATAAGACGCGTGACATTGCAACTCATTTTACCTGGGTGCAAAGTATCGATCGGTTGAAAATCGCACGCCGCCTCAACGAGCAACGGGAACAACACATGCCGCCTCTCAATATTCTGATTCAGGTCAATATCGACGACGAACAGAGTAAAGCTGGCATTGGCCCTGATCAGTTGGCGGAGTTTGCCGCTGAACTGCAACAGTTCCCGCAGCTGAAGTTGCGTGGCTTAATGACTTTGCCAGCGGCAAACCCAACTGCTGAGCAGCAACGGCAGAGTCTGACGGCCATGCAGCGGTTGTTTTCTGAGTTAAAGTCCCAATATCCAACTGTGGATACACTTTCTATGGGTATGAGTAATGACCTTGAGACCGCTATTGCAGCGGGCTCAACTATGGTCCGCATTGGCACCGCATTATTCGGCGCCCGCGACACAAACAAGGAGTAAAGAATGACAACGCAAGTGCGCAAAATTGCCTTTATCGGCGCTGGAAATATGACCCAAAGTATCGTCGGCGGTATGGTTTCAAGTGGCTACCCCAACGATAAAATTTACGTCAGTAATCCAAGCGTCGGCAAACTTGAAAAAATGGCCAACTCGTTGCATGTCCACACCAGTCAGGATAATGCAGAAGTCGCCAACGCTGCCGATGTCATCGTTCTTGCGGTTAAACCTCAACTTATGGCCGATGTCTGCGCCGCCCTGACCGAGCAGGTCAGTAATTTAAGTGATAAACTTATTGTCACCATCGCTGCTGGCATTCGGATTGAAAAGTATCGTCAATACCTGGGAGAGAGTATTCGCATGATTCGCGTCATGCCCAATACGCCGTCCCTTGTCGGTAAGGGCATGTCCGGGCTGGTTGCTGATGATCGTGTCAGTAACGATGATAAAAACTACATTACCGAAGCTTTCGATGGCGTAGGTGCAACGCTGTGGGTGGCAAACGAAGATGAGCTCGATATTTTGGGCGCAGTCGCAGGCAGTGGTCCTGCATACTTTTTCGAGTTTATGGCAAGTTTACAAAAAGCTGCAGTAGAACTTGGTTTTGACCGGGATAAAGCCCGTAAAATGGTTCAGCAAACCGCGCTGGGCGCAGCTGAAATGGCGATTGCCAGCGAGCTTGAGCTGGAAGAGTTACGCAAGCAAGTCACCAGTAAAGGTGGCTCTACAGCGAAGGGAATTGAACAGTATCAAGCGCACGATATTGATAAAATCTCTGATGCTGCGGTCAAAGCTGCGGTCAAGCGCAACCAGGAAATGGCTAAACTTTTTTAAAGGCGACCAATTATGGAACTTATGCAATTTCTCATCACCATCCTGTTCGAGCTGTTTTTGATGGTGGTCATCTTGCGGGTTTGGTTACAAGCCGCCCGTGCTGACTTTTATAACCCGGTCAGCCAGTTTGTGGTAAAAGCGACCAACCCTTTGGTGTTGCCACTACGTAAAGTCATCCCCATGGTGGGTGTTTGGGATCTAGCCACTATAGTTCTCGCCTTGCTGGTCAGTATCGGTAAGTTTATTGCTCTTTACGCAGCGCTTGGCTATCCGATGATCTGGGCCGACATTCTGCTGGTGGGTGTGCTTAGCGCGATCAGTCAATTCCTGCAGTTATTGTTTTGGATTGTGATCATCCGCGCTCTATTGAGCTGGTTTGCGCAAGGTTACAACCCTATGCAAGCCATACTGGTGCAACTGACTGAACCTTTCCTGGCACCTATTCGACGCATTATCCCCCCTATCGGTGGGTTAGATTTGTCCGTCCTGGTGTTAGTGATTGGTATTCAGGCACTACGCATACTGATTGGAGTTTAACCTCATGCACAAGTTTAGCTACTGGTGGTTCGGGCTCGCTTTGCTTGCAGGTGCTGTATTCACAGCGCCTGCGGCAGCTGAACAAAGTAAACGACTAGGCCCCTGGGAGGTCCACTACAACGCTTTCAATTCGACCTTGCTCCGACCGGAGATGGCGCGCCAGTATCAGCTGGAACGCTCCAGTACTCTGGCCACCTTAAACATCGCCGTACTGGCCGCTGAAAAGCCTGGTAAACCAGCACAACAAGTGACGGTCGAAGGCTATGCGATGAATGCACTCAGCATGCAACAACCGCTGGACTTTCGCGAAGTAGTAGAAGGCGATGCAGTTTACTATCTGGCACAGACCTCATTTACGAACCTGGAAAGACTACGCTTTTTTATCACTATTCAAAAGGGCGACGAAGTTCAGGAGTTACGATTCTCTGAAGAGTTCTGGCGCAATTAACCCGACTTCGAATCGCTGCCGTCCAGCAGCTTCACCCCGACTTTGGTAATACGATTTTCTTCGTTCAGCTCACGAATAGTGAGCTGAACATTACCCAACGTCAGTTGATCCCCCACCACCATGCGACGATGGAACTTCTGCGAGAAAAAGGCATGTAGGCTCATTGTCAGCTCTTGCGGATTAAGATGACCGAGGGGGTAAAAGCTGGCGACATCAGCAAGCGATAACTCGCCGTTCAAGGTGAAGTCGCCGAAGAAGTCGCTGCTGTTCAGAGAGCGGGCTTTGCCACCGGCTGCTAAGACACGGCTGATTTCATCAATATGCTGAACTTTTGCCACCACCAGCACATGATCATCTTCAAGTAATTTAGGTCGCTCTGTGGGTTGTAACCATTCACCATCCCGAATCAGGCCAACAAACTCTAAGGGTACGGACCAACGCAGCTCATACCAATAATGGTCGCAGGCTGGTGAGCGTTCACTAATCTCGTAAGACCATAATTCTAACGGATCATTACTACCCACTTGATCCAGCGCCATGCGCCGATCCGGCTCAGCCTCAAGCGGAACTTCTAACTTCAGCCAGCGTGCCAGCGGTGCAAGAGTCCAGCCTTGTAAAATCAGCGAAACCAGGACCACGACAAAGGCGACATCAAAAAACAGTTCTTGCCCCGGCAAGCCGCTTAGCCAGGGGTACAGAGCAAGAATAATAGGTACCGCGCCTCTTAATCCGACCCAGCTTATGAAAAACTGCTCGCGTATGGGAAACGAGAAAGGCGCCAGACTCACTACGACAGCCAAAGGCCGCACGATAAAAATCATCAATCCTGCAATACTAAGAGACAGTCCCAGGTTCTCAATCAAGTGCGAAGGAGTGACCAACAAGCCCAAAATCAAAAACATCATGATTTGGCTTAGCCAGGCCAGCCCATCCTGAACCTGTAAGATATGCATCAGCTGCGGTAATCTGGCATTGCCAATCTTGTAGCCCATCAGGTAAACCGCGAGGAAGCCACTACCGCCAATACTTGAGGTCAAGGCAAACACCACGACAGCACTGGCTGCTGCTAATAGCGGGAAAAATGCGAATTGTGCAGTAATTTTTTCCGCCATCAGGACAAACAGCCGGCCGCCGAACCAGCCAGCAATAAAGCCAATAGTCAGCTGCTGTGCAACCTCCAGCCCGACCACCGTAAACGAGAAGGCTTCTCCTGAAGCTATTAACGTGGTCATGGTCATGGTGAGAATGACCGCCATAGGGTCGTTGGTTCCCGACTCAATTTCCAACGTTGAGGCGACGCGTTGCTTAATCTTTAGGTTCTGCGACTGAAAAATGCCAAACACCGCAGCGGCATCCGTTGAGCTGAGAATGGCGCCAATCAGTAAAGCTATCGGCCAGGACAAATCAAACAGCCAAACGATGCCCAGGGCGGTTAATGTTGAAGTTAAGGCAACCCCAAGGGTGGCCAGGCTTATTGCCGGCCACAGCGCTACACGGAAGCGCTCACGCTTGGTGCGCATGCCGCCGTCGAAGATGATGATGACTAACGCCAGTGAGCCTATGAGGAACGCAATTTCAGGCTGATCGAAGCCAATGCCCAGCAAGCCTTCTTCGCCTGCCAGCATGCCCACAACCAGAAACACCAGTAGCAATGGCGCTCCCAGCCGGGAGGATACGACCGCTGCCAGAATGCTCACTAATAGCAGCGAGCCCATAAGCAGCATAATACCGTTTAGATCTGCCAATGATTTCCCCTTTGGTCAGTACACCCTATGCTTTATACTACTCCTATTGTGCCCAAACCAAAATCATCTGTCATGCAACAACTCGTATTAGCTACTGGTAACCAAGGAAAAATTCGCGAACTGCAGGCGCTCCTGCAAGCGCTGGACTGGCAGGTGCGCGCACAGGGAGAATGGCAGTTTGAAGAAGTGGAAGAAACTGGCCTCAGCTTTATTGAAAACGCGCTGTTAAAAGCCCGCCATGCTGCGGCGCAGACCGGACTGCCGGCGCTGGCCGATGACTCTGGTCTGGCCGTCGACGCGCTGGCCGGAGCACCGGGCATTTACTCTGCCCGCTATGCCGGCGCTCAGGCTTCGGATCAGGCAAACGTTGATAAGCTATTATCGGACTTGGCCAATGTACCGCCCGGGCAACGTCAGGCAAGCTTTCACTGTGTGCTTGCCTTCATGCGCCATGCCACTGACCCAACTCCAATAGTTTGTCACGGCGTCTGGCACGGCGAGATCGCTCTGCAACCAAGCGGTGCAGGAGGTTTTGGTTATGACCCGGTATTTTATGTCGCCAACGAAGGCTGTACTGCCGCAGAGCTCGAAAAGAGTCAAAAACAACAACTAAGCCACAGAGGTCAGGCCTTGCAACAGCTACTTAAACAGTTGCAGACCCCCTCATGAGGCTACCTCCACTTTCGTTATATGTGCACATCCCCTGGTGTGTACAAAAGTGCCCCTATTGCGACTTTAACTCCCACGCACTAAAAGGCGGCGTTCCTGAAGATGCTTATGTGAATCGTTTACTCGATGATTTGCGCGCCGATCTGGCATGGGTTCAGGGACGTCAATTGAGCAGCATTTTCATTGGTGGCGGCACACCAAGCTTGTTAACCGCGGCAGCAGTAAAGCGCTTGCTCGCCGGCATTGCAAGCCTGGTAGAATTGACGGAAGGCTGCGAGGTCACCCTGGAAGCTAATCCGGGCACCTTTGAAAAAGAACGTTTTCAGGGGTTTGTAGAAGCCGGTGTGAATCGCTTGTCAATTGGCGTGCAAAGCCTCGATACCGAGCAGCTCAAAGGCCTTGGCCGGATCCATGACCCACAGCAGGCATGTGCGGCCGCTGAGCATGCCAGCCAGCTCCAGTTAAACAGCTACAATCTCGATCTGATGCATGGTTTACCGGAGCAAAGTCTGGCACAGGCGATGGCGGACCTTGACGGAATTATTGCCCTTAATCCACCCCATATTTCCTGGTATCAGCTCACCATCGAACCTAATACATCCTTCGCCAGCCGACCACCCAAGTTGCCGGATGATGAGGTTCTATGGGAGATCTATCAACGTGGGCATGAAAAACTGGCCGCTGCGGGGTATCAGCATTATGAGGTCAGTGCTTATGCCAAGCCTGGGCATCAGAGCCAGCACAATCGCAATTACTGGCAATTTGGTGATTACCTGGGGATTGGCTGCGGAGCGCACAGCAAAATCACGTTACCTGCAGAGGGTAAGATTTTACGCTGCGAGAAAATAAAACATCCACAGGGCTATTTAGATCTTACTCGTCCACTTCGGTACAAGTTATGGCAGGTGAGCGAGGAAGAATTACCTTTTGAGTTCTTCATGAACCTATTGCGACTCAATGAACCTATGTCAAAATCGTTGTTCAGCGCGCGCACGGGGTTATCTGTGGCTATTGCCGAACAGGCGCTTGCCCCAGCCATAGCGCAAGGACTGCTAACTGGGAGTGACGAACAATGGGAAACGACGTCACTGGGACGCCGTTTTCTTAATTCAATCCTCGACGAAATGGTCTAGAGAATTATTCCACACGGCTAAACTTCAAATCCCATACCCCGTGACCAAGTCGTGCACCGCGCTTTTCAAATTTCGTCAGCGGGCGCTCGTCCGGGCGTGGGATATAATCATTGGTAGCGGACAGATTTTGCCACTTGGACGCATTCTGCATCACTTCAAGCATGTGTTCTGCATAGTTTTCCCAGTCCGTAGCCAGGTGTAAAACACCACCTATACGTAATTTGCGCCGCAGTTGTTCGACAAACTCAGGCTGGATCAAACGGCGCTTATGGTGGCGCTTTTTATGCCATGGGTCAGGGAAAAAGACTTGCACCCCGGCCAAAGCTTCATCGGCGATACAATCCTGCAATACTTCTACTGCATCGTGCTCAAAAACGCGTAAATTGGTCACGCCCTGTTCTTCAGCTTCCATAAGACAGGCGCCGACACCCGGCCGATGTACTTCAATACCAATGAAATTCTTTTCCGGAGCAGCGGCAGCCATCGCGACTAACGAATGGCCCATACCAAATCCGATTTCAACTATGGTGTCTGCTTCACGGCCAAATACTTTTCCTAAATCAAGCAGGCCATCTTCATGTTGCAGCCCCATCGTCGGCCAGCTGCGCTCTAAAGCTGATGCCTGGCCTTTGGTCAGACGACCTTCACGCTTTACAAAACTGCGGATCCGGCGAATATAACGCCCTTGTTCCTGCGCTTCACTGAGATTCTTTTGAGTGGATTCTTTATCGTTCATAGTAGTGTTAACTATCTCAATTTAAGACAAAAAAGGCGCAACCAAGCTGGGCTCGGTGCGCCTCTTTTAAAGAGCAACTAAAACTTAGTTGTCTTCTTTTACCGGCACTTCTTTAGTGATCGACATTTTCGCTTCGATCCGGCGGTTCTTCGCACGGTTCTCAGGCGAAGTGTTCGGCACTAACGGGCGGTTCTCACTGAAACCTACAGTGCTAACGCGCTCCTGCTCGATACCAAAGTCAGAAATTAAGCTTTGACCTACTGACTTCGCACGGCGCTCTGATAAGCCTTGGTTGTATTCAACGGTACCAATGCTATCAGTATGACCTTCAATGCGGATATCAAGCTGCGGGAACTCTTTCAGGAAGTCTGCAGTTTCCTTGATTTCAACTTTTTCACCTGCAGGAATGACTGCAGAATCAAAGGCAAAGTTGATCATTAACTCATGCGTGATTGTTTCGTTGCTATACATCACACAACCATACTGATCCACTTTGTAAGTTGGCTGAGTGTTCGGGCAACGATCGTTGGCGTCCATCACACCATCACCATCTGAATCAACTGGTGCGGCTTGCTGTGGCGCTGGAGCCGGTGCAGGTGCAGGTGCAGGGCTTGCCGACTCACCGAAGTAGTAACGCAGACCCGTCATTAACAGGAACTCTGTTAAGTCGCCGTCGCTCTGCTGTACGCCACCTTCAACGAAAAGCTGCCAGTTATTGTTAAGCTGCTCGCGGTAACCGGCACCAACACGCAGGAAACGATTGGATACGTCACCCAGGTCTGTATTGTTAATACCGATGCTACCGTACACGCTGTCGGTGAAGTTATACATCAGGTCAACACCATAAATAGAACCATCTGCAGAGTCTGCGTTATGCAGATCGCCACGCAGATAGTCATAATACACCCGATAACCCCACTCTGGAGTAAATTGGAAACCGGCCTCCAGGCCGTAGAATGCACTGTCGAATCCGCCCTTGAAAGTACGTAACTGATTGTTGTCAATTGCGACACGATCAGAGTCAGTACCTAGTGGTCCAAGACGCGGACCGATATACCATTGGCCTTCTTCAGAACTGGTTTGCGCGAACGCTGTACCCGTCACTGATAAGCCTGCTATTACAGCAAATGAAACTGCGGCGATACGATTCACGAGATGCTCCTTTAAATTTCTCAATGAATGGATTTTAATTTCCCTTTACTATATACGAAATAAGCAAATTTTGCTCACTTTTCAGCAAATTCTTTGGGCTTTACAAAACCTTTACTAAGTGTTGATTTGTCGTCAAACAAATCGTTGAGGATTCATGCAATCTATTGATTATTATGTACGTACAGCGAAGCAGACGATTGCGCCAGCTAACTTTTCCCGGACGGTTATCGACTGGCAACAAACACATGGCCGCAATGATTTGCCCTGGCAGCGTGAAGCCAACCCCTACCATGTGCTGGTCAGTGAGCTGATGTTACAGCAGACTCAGGTTAAGACGGTCATTCCCTACTTTTCCAGGTGGCTGGCTCGCTTCCCGGATGTTGAAACCCTTGCTGCAGCATCTGAGGACGACGTTATGCAACTGTGGCAGGGACTTGGTTATTACCGGCGCGCGCGAAACCTGCAGGCTGCAGCCCGGACCGTCGTCAACAATCACAACGGTGAGATCCCGACAACGGCAACAGAGCTGCGTGAGATCCCGGGCATTGGCCCCTACACGGTTGGCGCGATTCGTGCGTTCGCTTACGATGCCCCTGCAGCAATTGTCGATGGCAACGTGAAACGTCTGTTCGCCAGACTGTTTGCCCTGCCGTTTCTGGTGAACAAGAGCAGCCACGACCGTTACTTCTGGGCGCTCGCAGAAGAGTATACGCCAACGCAGGAGAACCGGCGCTTCGCGCAGGGGCTGCTCGACCTCGGAGCCACCATCTGTAAGCCGAAACAGCCGCTCTGTGCCGCCTGTCCGCTGCAATCCGTCTGTCATAGTCTGGCCCAAGACCTGGTCGATGATTACCCGAAGCGCGAAACAAAGAAAGCAACCCCGACACGCGCCGGACATTTTGTACTGGATGTAACAGAAGCCGGCGTGCTGCTGGAGAAACGTGACGACAGCAGTGTCTGGCCTAATCTCTGGTGTCTCCCGGAACTGGCCGCAATGCCAAGCGGCGACGCCTTTGGGCACTTTAAACATACGTTTAGCCATTACAAGCTTGAGGCCTCCATCTGGTGGCAGCCTGCCCCTGACCAATCGCGCCAACAAAGAGTTGCTCTTGACGCGATCGACCAACTCGGATTACCCGCCCCCATCCGCAACTATTTGCAGAAACTGGATCGCAGAGAAGTTTGTCAGAAATTAGAATAGTGCGTACTATTAGTACTATCTGAAATCGAGCGAGGTAATCATGAGTCGTACTGTATATTGCCAATATTTGAAAAAAGAAGCGGAAGGCTTGGATTTTCAAATGTACCCCGGTGAATTGGGGCAGAAAATTTTCGAAAACATCTCCAAAGAAGCTTGGGCTGAGTGGCAGAAAAAGCAAACTATGCTGATTAATGAGAAACGCCTGAATCTGATGGATCCGGACTCACGTAACTTTCTTGAGGAACAGATGAAAGCCTTTCTTTTTGAGGGGCAAGACATCGAAATTGAAGGTTATACCCCGCCCGGCCAATAAATTCCTTGCTAGCCCCATACTTTTGGGGCTTTTTTTTACCCGCCCTCCACCTTTCTGAGCGTTTTTTGAGCGCTATTTCTCAAATTTTACTAAACTATGATCAACATAGGCAGCAGTTATAGTACGAAGCTAGAGAAACCCTAACGATTCTGTTAGACTACGAACGAATTTTTCAAGAGGGAGCCACTATGAAAATGCCTTCCTGGCAGCGTGCTGTTGTAAAAGTAGGCAGTGCTTTGATTGCGCCAGACGATACAGGAACGAGCAGTAAATATTTATTAGCCATTGCCCGTTTTATTATTGAATGTCATGAACGCGGGCAAGAAGTTGTCTTAGTATCATCCGGCAGTGCTGCTGCTGGACGTAAGCACATTACCTTCGACGGCGAGACAATCCCCGTCACGGTGAAAAAAGCAATGGCAGCCGTCGGTCAAACCGATATGATGGCGAATTGGTCACGCTTTTTTGACTTTCCTTGTGCTCAGGTACTGATGACCCACGGTGACCTGCGCGACCGAGCGCGGTACGTGAGTATCCGTAACACCTTACATACATTGTTAGAACACGATGTATTGCCGATCGTGAACGAAAACGATGCCCTGGCAACCGATGAGATGAAGGTCGGTGACAACGACAATCTCGCTGCCATGGTGGCAACATTGGTCGATGCCGATGCACTGTTTATTTGCTCTGACATCGATGGCTTATTCGATGCTGATCCGCGGGTTAAACCTGATGCGAAAAAAATTCCAGTGGTCGACACGATCACCGAAGAAATTTTTGCACTGGCAGGCGGAACCACTAATAAAATTGCCACAGGCGGTATGCGCACTAAGATTGAGGCTGCTGAGAAAGCGACCTCGCACGGCATAGATACCTATATCGTCAACGGCCGCAAAGGGGATACCTTTGAGCGTCTGTTGCAAGGCGAAAATCCGGGAACCTTGTTTAGCCGGCAACAGGATCCAATGACCAATAAGAAGCACTGGCTGCGTCACACCCTGGTTTCTCAGGGCGAGATTGTGGTCGATGCTGAAACGGCGAAGAGCGTCGTCGACGGTCAGTCCCTTACCACCATGGGAATTGTTGATATTCAGGGCGATTTCAACCGTGGCGATGCGGTGGTCATCCGTAGCGGTGATAATGCCGAAGCTGTTGCCAAAGGTATTTGTCAGTACAGCTCGCACGAACTGATCCATATCAAGGGCCAGGAAGTCAGCGACATCGCAAAACAATACGGGTACAGCCCAATCACCGAAGTTATCCAAAGTAACGACTTAATGATTCTGGAGGATGAATGAGTAACTCCGTAGCACAAGATATTTCTAAACGCGCTGCCGTCGCAGCGCGCGCAGTCGCAACGCTAAGTGAAGCAGAAAAGAACAAGGTTCTGCAGAGCATGGCTGATAGCATTCGCAAGCATCAGGACAAGATCCTTGCCGTCAACGAGAAAGACATGCAGGCCGGCCGCGACAAGCAGCTTTCTGATTCAATGCTGGATCGGTTGCAATTGAACCCAGAGCGTATCGAGGGTATGGCAACGGCAATCGAAGAGATTATTCAGTTGCAGGACCCGGTAGGCGAACGCAAGCCGTTCAATACCCGCCCGAATGGTATTGTTGTTGAAAAAATGCGCATCCCGCTTGGCGTGATTTGTATGATTTACGAAGCTCGGCCAAACGTTACCGCTGACGCTGGAGCACTTTGCTTCAAGTCAGGTAATGCCGTCATTCTGCGTTG
The DNA here is from genome assembly GCF_030466405.1 of Pseudidiomarina terrestris. Taxonomy (GTDB): domain Bacteria; phylum Pseudomonadota; class Gammaproteobacteria; order Enterobacterales; family Alteromonadaceae; genus Pseudidiomarina; species Pseudidiomarina terrestris. The sequence continues at coordinate 193,404 of NZ_JAGGJF010000006.1, forward strand.
TGGACGCGAAGCAATCGAAAGCAGTAAAGCCATTGCTGACGCCTTGCATGAAGCGCTGCGTGCGAATGGCCTGCCAGAAGATGTGATCACTGTGGTACCGACGCCTGACCGCGACCTGATGCTGCAGCTGTTGCAGCAAGACGACTACATTGATCTCGTCATTCCACGCGGCGGCGAAGGCTTGATTCACTTTGTCAGCGATAACAGCAAAATTCCGGTCATCCAGCACTACAAGGGTGTTTGCCATCTCTACGTCGATAAAGACGCTGATCTGGACAAAGCTTTAGCGCTGTTATTGAACGGTAAAACTCAACGAACTGGCGTCTGTAATGCGCTTGAAGGTCTGTTAGTCCATAACGACATCGCTGCTGAATTCCTGCCAAAAGTAGCGCAGGCGCTGCAAGATAAAGGCGTGAAGATCCATAGTGACAAAGCCTCTGCTGAGTACTTTGCTGATGCCGACGTCATCGCTGATTATGCTTTTGGTGAAGAGTACCTGGCGTTAGAAATCGCAGTGCGTACGGTCGCCGATTATGATGGCGCCATCGAGCATATTCAGAATTTTGGCAGCGGCCACACAGAAGTCATCGCGACCGAAAACGAAGTTACTGCGCAACGTTTCATTCGTGAAGTCGACTCTGCGGTAACCATGTGGAATGCGTCATCACGATTCAGTGACGGTGGTCAGTTAGGCTTAGGCGCTGAGATTGGTATTTCCACCAGTAAGCTTCACGCATACGGTCCTATGGGACTGCAAGCGCTTACGACAGAAAAATTTGTGGTGACAGGTACCGGTCAAATTCGTGACTAAAAGCGACCTTATGTATCGGGTTTAGCTTCATAACCCGTAATGAGAAGGGGCCAGTCGCGTTCTTCCTGCCAATGGAAGTCGCGATTGGCCTCTTTTGCTTTAGCTGCCTCTTTCAGCAGACTGCGTAGTAATCGCGCCAGATTGTCTTGTTGCCATTCCCCTGCCTCACGAAAACCACACTTATCAAAATCAACCAGCCATACTTTGTCGTCAGCATCGAGCATGATGTTGTGACAGTTCAGATCAGAGTGGTAAACACCAGCCTCATGAAAGCGGCGAATAACAGCACCTATGCTGTGCCATTCATCATGGTTTAGCGGACGCTCGCCAAGCACTTTAAAGACGTCCTGTGCCTGGGGAATAATCTCGACTAAAATGTCTGCCCGATACCCCCACAATGGCGCCCTTTCATAGCGCGCCGCCAGCGGTTTTGGCACCGGCAGACCAGCTTCCCGCAGGCGTTGCAATAGTTCAAATTCAGCCATCGCGCGGCTTTTAGCAATGGGCTCGCGAGCAAAACGGTCTTTGTTCACTTTGCCCACTAAGCCGCCGCGGTAATAATGACGAAGTAACATGCCTGGTTCGCCAAACTCAATAAACCAGGCTGTACTTCGGCCCGTCGCAGCGCCTTTTATCTTATGCTGCTGTTGCCAGTATTCCGCACTGAAAAACTCATCTGAGAAGGTTTTAAAAACAGAGTTATCAAACCAGATCTCCAACTTGTCGGAGGGTTTTAAGGTAGTGATAGTTTTCATACTGGTGAACTCCATAGCATCAGTTTCTGAAGGCCGCTTGATAGGTGGTGACTGATGTTTAAAGATAGCGTGAATATCATTGAGCATGGCTGCTGTAGCGCCCTGATCCTGAGCAAACTCCCGAGCTGCAGCTCGTTGCATGGTAAAGCGTAAGTTCGCATCATTAAGTAAGCTCAGCCATTGCCGCGCCAGCTGCAGGTCATCGGCGGCCCAGCACACGCCTTCAGCCGCGTTCAGGCGATCAAATATATCCTGGAAATTAAATACATGAGGCCCGGAAACAATGGGCGTATGGGTGGCAATCGGCTCCAGAGGATTGTGTCCGCCACGAGTGATCAAACTTCCTCCGACAAAGGCAACATCGGCGGTTGCGTACCATAGCATCAACTCACCCATACTATCCCCCAGCCAGACCTGTGTCGCTGAGTCTGGTTGGTCACCAGCACTGCGCCGAACCAGCAACAATTCAGCCGCTGCAATCTGTTCCGCGACTGCGTCAAAACGCTCAGGGTGGCGCGGGACCAAAATTAGCAAGGCTGCAGGGATTTTCGCTAAAACTTTTTTAAATGCCTGCAACACCAGCTCGTCTTCACCATTGTGCGTGCTGGCTGCCAATAACACAGGCCGCTCAAGCTGTTGCTTTAATAAAGTAGCCTCTGCCAACAAATTAGCCGATACCTGGCTATCAAACTTCAGGTTTCCGCGCACCGCAATGCGATCCGCTGCCACCCCAAGATTTACGAAGCGCTCCGCGCTACTTTGGTTCTGCGCCGCAATCCAGCTTAACTGCTGCCAGACAGGACCAATCAGCCAACTGTATTTATGGTAGGAGCGTTGCGATTTTGCCGACATACGGGCATTGAGTAAAACCACCGGAACCTTGTGCTGCTTCGCGCGTTGTAAAAAGCACGGCCAGACTTCCGTTTCCAGCAGCAACACAGCTCTTGGTGCCAACTTGGTAAACAGGCGGCGCATCGCACCGGGGGTATCGATCGGAAGATAAAGGTGGTGAACACGGTCACCAAAGGCAGACTGCGCCAGCGCGGCGGCGGTTGGCGTCATCGACGATAAAGTTACCGGAAGGTGGGGGTAGCTATGCAGAACTTGTTCGATCAGCTGGCGAGCTGCCACCGTCTCCCCTACAGATACGCAGTGGATCAGAATTCCCTGCCGCGCATTCGCGGGAATAGACTGTAAAGCCAGGCGCTCGCTCCAGCGTTGACGATAAGCCGGAGCTTTGCGGCCGCGTAGCCACAGATAAATAAAAATCAGTGGCAGACTGAGGCGTATGAGCAGACGATAAGAAACCGTCATCGCATTTAACGCCAGTATTCTTTAATCCAGGTCGTTGGAAGAACCTTGCGGTACCACTTACCGCTACGCCCTGCCACTGCATCGTCCGGATGCGGACGGCCGTGGAAAATAATCACTTTCGCCCCGTCAGGGATGCGCGGCTGTTGGAAGAAACTTAGCGGGAAGGGCCGCAAGCAATGACGTTTGAAACTGCGGCACCACTCGGCTGGCCAGTATTTGAGCTTACCCTGACGGTCAACAAACTGAGTAATAAACTCTTGCTCATTCCGGACATTCTTACGCGATCCAACCGGATCATTCTTTAAATGTTCAAGAGCGTCGACATGAGCGCCTATGTTGAAGCGAAACACCGAGGTATTGCCTGTTGCATCGGACTTATCCCATTCTTTGATGACCAGAAATTCCCCCTCCGGCTCAAAGAATTCGTCCAGACTGCCAACAATCACGATATCCAGATCGAGAAATAGTGTCTGCCCTTCGAGATCATACAGCGGTTTGGCAAAGCAAGTTAACTTCAACCATCCATGACCAAAGGTCCAGGGCTTGCGCTGGTCAAAATCTTCAAAACCTACCTCAGGGATGGGTTTAACTTCGACTTCGTCACGAATACCATCGGCATCGTCGGTCAAACAGACAAAGCGGAACGGCCGCGATAAATTACGGCTTACCATTGAGTAAAGTGTATTGACGTAATCAGCGCCGTATTTTTGGCCCCATTTGATACAAATAACGTTAACTGGCTGCATTCTTATCCCTGCCTGTAAGACTCGCTTATGAATGTGCGCATAATGCCAAATTCTGCATGCGGTGGCTATATTTCGCGTTATAAAACCCGATCTTTTCCTGAACCTGCTGCGTAGTTCTTGGCTAAGCTTAGTACACATCGAACCACCCGGGACGCCATGACTCAACTTCATTCGAATTGCTTCACCAGTTTGTCCGAGCTACCCACCAATGACTATGCAGAAATTGCGTTAATCCTTGGCGATCAGCTTAATGCCAGTCACAGCTGGTACCACCAGAAATCTAAACGACGCTTGTTTGTTATGTTCGAAATGCGCCAGGAAACCGACTACTGTCGCCACCATATTCAAAAAGTGGTGGGCTTTTTTGCTGCGATGCGAAACTTTGCCAGCGCCTTGGCAAAAGCGGGTCACAACGTGCTCTATCTCACTTTGGACCACAGCGATAACAAACAATCCCTGACGGATAATCTTGCCGCGGTCGCTAAGCACTGCAACAGCAAGGAAATTTTACTGCAACAGCCCGATGAATACCGTCTGAATAAGCAGTTCGATGAATGGCAAGCGCCAGACTCGTGCTCATTAACCTGGCACGACAGTGAGCACTTCCTTACTGAGCGGAACGTCCTGAATCAATGGTTTGGTGACAAAGACAACTATCTCATGGAACATTTCTACCGCCGCGTCCGCAAGCAAACCGGTTACCTTATGGGAGACGGCAAACCTGTCGGTGGCAAATGGAACTACGACAAAGAAAACCGCAAATCCCTCAAAGCATCGGCAGAACTGCCCGAGCCGTTGCTGTTCGCGCACGATGTCAGCGCACTTGTTGAGCTACTTGAGCAAGAAGGTGTTGATACCTTTGGTCATATTGACCCTAACAACTTCATCTGGCCGGTCCAACGCAGCGAAGCTAAGCAGCTATTGAGTTACTTTACTGAACACCTGCTGTCGCGCTTCGGAGATTATCAAGACGCTATGCTTGAGGGGCACTGGGCTCTTTACCATGCCCGCATCTCCTTTGCGCTGAACACCAAAATGCTCAGCCCTAAGCAAGTTGTGGAAGCCGCGTTATCTGCCTGGCAAGCGAACCCCGATGACATTTCACTGAATCAGATTGAAGGGTTTATCCGGCAAATCATTGGTTGGCGTGAGTTTGTGCGCGCAATTTACTGGCACTTTATGCCGGCTTATGCAGACAGTAACTTTCTGGAGCATGAGCGTCCCCTGCCTGACTTCTACTGGACTGGGAAAACCCAAATGAACTGCCTGCAGCATAGCATCACTCAGTCACTAGACTATGCGTACGCGCACCATATTCAGCGGCTCATGGTCACCGGCAATTTCGCACTGCTGGCCGGTTGCGCTCCAGATGCTGTGGATGCCTGGTATCTGGGGGTCTACATTGATGCGATTGAGTGGGTCGAGCTTCCCAATACGCGGGCGATGAGTCAATTTGCAGACGGGGGTAAGTTAGCAACCAAACCTTATGTGTCCAGTGGCAGTTACATTAATAAGATGTCCAACTATTGTAAGTCCTGTCATTACGATGTGCAGACCAAGGTTGGTGACGGCGCTTGCCCTTTTAATCTCTTGTACTGGCATTTTATTGACCGTCATCAGCAGCGCTTTGCCAATAATTCACGAATGGCTTTGATTTTAAGTCAGTGGCGAAAAAGAGACGAGAGGGAAAAGAAGGAGATTCTAGAGCAGGCGGAGAGCTTTCTGGCAAACCTGGGAAATTCGCCGCAGCAAGATTAAAAAAGGGAGCTACTGGAGCTCCCTTTTTGGCTAGTGCTTATTATACCGGCTTATTGAAAGCGACGGCTGCGACGTTCACCACGGGGCTGGCGTTCGTTGCGGGCAAAACTTTTCGGTGCTGGACGTCCACCAGGCTTGTGCGCACGAGGCGCGATAGCCTGATCGGCAGCTAACTCCATACCCATCTGTTGCTGACGGACACGGGCGCGCTGCAGAATGCGTAACACGCCTGTTGGCAAGCCTTTCGGTAACTCAACCAGACTGTGGTTTTCAAATAATTGGATTTGCCCGATATACTTGCTGTCCATTTCCGCTTCGTTGGCAATAGCACCCACGATATCTTGTGGACGAGCACCGTGATCACGGCCGACCTGAATCCGATAAGTATCAAATTCAACGTTTGCATCGCGACGATCACGAGTATTTGCGCGTTTCTCTGGACGCTTACGGTCACCACGGTCATTGCGGTCAGCGCGCTCAGGACGCTCGGCGAATTTCTTCGGCGCCGGATCAGCTGAGACAATCAACGGACGCTGCTGTTGTTGCTGTGCTAACAACGCTACTGCGATTTGGCTTGCCGTTAATTCTGTCTGCTCTTGCATCTTTTCGATGATCGCAGTCAGTTCATCCATACCGCCTTTTTCAACCTGTGCAACGATTTTCTGTTGCAAAGAAGCTTGGCGATGAGCACTCAAATCGCTTGCACTTGGCACTTCGAAAAACTCAATGGTGCTGCTCGTTAACCGCTCGTAATGGCGCAACAAATGTTTCTCGCGCGGGCGGAAAAACAAGATTGCCTCGCCACTGCGACCGGCACGGCCGGTACGGCCGATGCGGTGGACATAAGATTCAGTGTCACCAGGTAAGTCATAATTCACCACGTGGGTGATTTCTGGTACGTCTAGTCCACGCGCAACAACGTCGGTAGCGACGAGAATTTCAATACGACCACTACGCAACTGATTCACCGTCTGCTCACGTTGCGCCTGATTAAGATCGCCGCTCAATGGCGATGCTTTGAAGCCGGCAGCCTGCAACTGCTCAGTAACTTCCATCGTATCATTACGAGTGCGGACGAAAATCAACACGCGTTGATAATCCATGGTTTCAAGCAGGCGTGTCAGTGCCATCATCTTGGTGATACCACGAACTTGCCATGCACGTTGACGAATCGTAGATTTCGCCACGTTTTTAGCTTCAATTTTAATCGAAACAGGTTGTTCGCCTTCGCTGGTCACCAGGAAGGTTTTTGCAAGCTTACGGATTGCATTCGGCATCGTCGCTGAGAACAAGGTCCGTTGCGATGTATTTGGCACAGCACCCATGATGGCTTCGATATCATCGATGAAGCCCATGTTTAGCATTTCGTCTGCTTCATCCAAAACGGCCATACGCAGTGCGTCTAATTTCAATACGCCTTTTTTCAGCATATCGAGCAAACGACCCGGAGTACCGACGATCACTTGCGCGCCAGTACGTAGCGCTTTGATCTGTGGTCCAAATGCAGCGCCACCGTAGACAGTTGCGACTTCAAGACCTCGCATTTGTTTGCCAAATTCGGTAATAGCTTCTGCTACCTGAATCGCCAATTCGCGAGTTGGTGCAACAACCAACATTTGGGTTTGACGTACTTTTGGATCGACTAAAGTCAAGCCAGGCAAGCCAAAGGCCGCAGTTTTACCGGTACCGGTCTGCGCTTCGCCTAAAACATTCTTACCTTCAAGTAAGGCTGGAATGGCTTGAATTTGAATAGGAGTTGGTGTTGTAAAGCCCATGCTTTCGACTTGTTTAAGCACAGCACTTGGTAGGCCAAAATCGCTGAACGATTGGCCAGTCATTAAATCAGACATTTGTATCTCACATCATTTCTGTAAAGCATAAAGGGGGTATAGGTACGCCCAGCTACAGAACACGATGAACACTCTGGCAGGAAGATTAGGCGCTGAACCCCAGCGTAGTCAGGGGTTGAGCCGCTCCCATCATTAGCGGTAATGACCCTGAGGTTGCGGACTATACGTGAATCACTACCTAATTACAAGCTAAACTAGCGTTGCATGTGAACCACTTAGGCAACATACTCATAGGAGAGTTATAAGTTTTTACTACTTGCCAACAACAAGGGGAAAATTATGACATCCCACAGCATGCGTTCACTTACGAAGACCAATGCATTCATCGATGGCCACTGGGTGCCTGTGGAACAGCGTTTTGCCGTTACCAACCCGGCCACTGGTGAAGTCGTTGCCGAAGTTGCTGATGCTGATGCAACGCTGACTGAACGGGCCGTTGAGGCAGCCAAAAATGCCCTGCCCGGCTGGCGCAAGAAGACGCCCCACGAGCGTGCCGAATTATTGCGTCGGTGGTTTAACTCGATGCTAAGTAACAAACAAGCCCTGGCCGAGTTAATGTGCGCCGAGCAAGGCAAGCCCGTCGCGGAAGCCGCGGCTGAAATTGAATACGGCGCCAGCTTTGTTGAGTGGTTTGCGGCTGAAGCTGAGCGCAGTTACGGCGACGTGCTCCCACTGCAGAGCCCGGATAAGCGCGTTTGGATCACCAAACAAGGGGTAGGCGTCTGTGCCGCGATAACTCCCTGGAACTTTCCAAACGCCATGATCACCCGAAAAGTCGCGCCAGCGCTGGCAGCTGGCTGCACTATGGTGGTAAAACCACCACAATTAACACCACTTTCCGCACTGGCTATCGCGCAGCTCGCCAGCGAGGTGGGGATCCCTGACGGCGTCATCAATATCGTACCTAGCACTGACGCCAAATCGATTGGCGGAGTTCTCACCGAACATCCAGACGTGCGTAAGTTTAGTTTCACTGGCTCAACGGCGGTCGGTAAGAAACTGATGCAGCAATGCGCCAGCACCGTGAAGAAAGTATCTTTTGAGCTCGGTGGCAATGCTCCGTTTATCGTATTTGACGATGCCGACATTGAGCTTGCAGTCGAGCAACTTTTAATCTGCAAATTCCGTAACGCAGGCCAGACCTGTATCAGTGCCAACCGTATTCTGGTACAGGAGAAAGTCTTAGATAAATTCGTCAACACCCTGAAATCCGAAATGGAAAAGCTCAAAGTTGCCCCAGGTACTGCAGATGAAGTCGATTATGGCCCGCTGATTGACCAAGATGCCATCGATAAGGTCAAACGACTGGTTGCCGATGCCAGAGAGCAAGGTGCTAAATGTTTAACCGGCGGCAAGGTTCTGGACGAGGTTGGCGAGTTATTCTATGCCCCTACCCTGTTAACCGGAGTGACCTCAACCATGGACATCGCTCAGGAAGAGATATTTGGCCCCGTGGTTGCAGTTCAGACCTTCGACACCGAAGAAGAAGGCATCCGCAAAGCCAATGCCACGCCCTTTGGTCTGGCTGGCTACTTTTGTGCCGAAGACTATCGCCGTATCGAGCGGGTCAGTAGTGAACTGGAGTGTGGCATGCTCGGCATAAATGCCGGCGCCATCTCGCACGCGTATAACGCCTTCGGTGGTGTTAAAGAGTCAGGTATTGGTCGCGAAGGCTCGCGTTACGGCCTCGCCGAATACCAAGAAACCAAAACCCTTACTTTAGGTGGTTTTGCTTAAGGAGTACGACCTGTGTCAGAACAAATGGAGCTTAGCAACTTAATGCAACGCCTGCGCCATACCTATGTGAGCGGACTGACGCGTTCTCACGCGTGGCGTATGACGCAGCTGAAACAGCTCGCGTTAATGCTGGAAACACATGAAGCTGAGCTTCTCGAGGCGTTACATTCTGATCTGGGTAAAAGCCAGGCAGAAGGCTGGCTGACGGAGCTGGGTTATTTGACCAGTGATATTGAACATACCTGCAAGCGGCTACGGAAGTGGATGCAACCAACCCGCGTAAGTCAGCCACTGATGGCCTGGCCGGGCAAAAGCTTTTTGCAGCCCGAGCCGCTGGGGGTGGTGCTTATCATAGGTGCCTGGAATTACCCGCTACAATTGCTGCTAAGCCCATTGATTGCTGCTCTGGCAGCCGGTAATTGTGTCGTGCTGAAACCGTCAGAACTTGCCCCAGCGACGGCGTCACTCATGGCGCGATTGTTGCCCGACTATTTAGCTAATGAAGCAGTTCAGGTGGTTAATGGCGGTGCTGACACTGCGCAAGCGCTTTTGCAGCAGCGTTTTGACCACATCATGTACACCGGGGGTGGTCGAGTCGGACGTATTGTCATGAAAGCCGCCGCCGAACATTTAACACCAGTAACGCTGGAGTTGGGAGGAAAGAGCCCGGCGGTGGTGCTGGCGGATGCTGATATCAAAACAGCGGCCCGCCGTATTGCCTGGGGAAAGTGGCTGAACGCAGGACAAACCTGTATCGCTCCAGATTATGTGCTGGTCGATGAAAGCGTCAAAGCACCTTTTCTTGAGGCGCTACGAGAAGCGATTGAGTCCTTTTTTGGGGACGATGCAGCAGATGCTGACGACTATGGAATGATTGTCAATGAGCAACACTGGCAACGACTGGTCGATTACCTTGACCAGGGTACGCTTTATTATGGCGGTGAGTTTGACCGTCAGGCGCGTTACATTGAACCCACCATAATGACCGAGGTCGCCACCGACAGCCCCGTCATGCAGGAGGAGATTTTCGGCCCGCTACTCCCGGTGCTGACGGTGCCAAACCTTGCCAGTGCCATCGAATTTATTCGTGATCGTGATAAGCCACTGGCACTTTATGGTTTCAGCGGCTCGACACGCAGCCTACAGCAGTTAACGGAGCAAACCCACGCGGGGAACCAATGCAATAATGACACGCTGATGTTTATGCTGAATCCGAAGCTTCCCTTCGGCGGCGTAGGTCCTAGTGGCATGGGTCGCTATCATGGCAAATTTGGATTTGATACCTTTAGCCATCAGAAATCGGTAATGCAACGGCCATTTTGGTTCGATCCGAATTTCCGGTATCCTCCCTATACTTCGTTTAAGCAAAAGCTTTTACGCTGGTTTAGTTAGTTCAACATACAAACTTAATGAGTAAGAAGGAATAAGTGTGGCAAACACAGGTATCACGGTAACGCTCGAGAACTTCCAACAAGTGATTCTGGAGGGCTCTCAATCCAAACTGATTATTGTCGATTTTTGGGCTGACTGGTGTGAGCCGTGTAAGCAGCTCATGCCGGTATTGGAAAAACTTGCCGCCGAATACAGTGACCGTGTCACTTTGGCTAAAATCGATTGTGACGAACAGCAGCAACTTGCCGCCCAATTTGGCATTCGCAGCTTGCCGACCGTCGCGTTTTTCAAAGAGGGTCAGCCCGTGGATGGCTTTGCCGGTGTTGAGCCCGAAAGTGCTATCCGTGCGCGGATTGAACAACATATACCTGGCCCTGGCGAGGACTTACTAAAGCATGCCCGGGAGTTACTCGAGCAAGAACAATTTGACGAGGCTTATGCGCTTGCCAAACAGGCCTATGACCTGCAGCCAGAAGACACCCAGGCGCAACTGACTTTAGCTGATGCAGCCTGCAGCCTTGGCCGAATCGAGCAAACGGAGTCATTGCTAGATGGAATTCGACTCGCTGATCAGGACAGCTATTTCCAGCAGGTACAGAGTAAATTACAGCTGGCAAAGCAAGCGGCGGACAGTCCGGAGCTGCGAGCCCTGCAGCAGCAGGTAAAGGAACAACCGGATAATCTCGAACTGGCACTGGAATTAGCGACCAGCTTATATCAGGCGAAGCGTATGGAAGAGGCGTTGGAGGTTTGCTTTTCCGTACTCAAACGAGATTTCAACTTTCCAGAAGCCAGACAACAAGCGCTGGATATGCTCAATGGCCTACCAAAAGGCGATCCTTTGGCCGCCCGTTACCGCCGTTTACTCTATAGCATGATGTATTAAGAGCCGGCTCGGCGCAGCGTAAGGTTTATGCGCTGCGCGCCAAGCTGCGGATGGTGGCCATCCGCTAATTTGGCAATTCCATGATAGCGCAAGCGATCAACACCACCCCAGACCACTACGTCACCATGCCGCAGCTCGATACGAGACGGACGATCCGAACGTTGCAAACCTCCCCATAAAAAACGCGCCGGTAAACCAAGTGACACCGATACTATGGGATGCTCAAAGGAGTATTCATCACGGTCTTGATGAAGTCCCATCTGCGTGCCTGGCTGGTAACGATTGATCAGGCAAGCGTCAGCAATAAACTCAGAAAAGCCCACGTGTGCAGCGGCATTTTTCGCTAATCCAATCACCGCAGCAGGTAACTCTGGCCAAGGCTTTTCCGTCAAAGGATCTGTCCCTACGTAACGGTATCCCTGCTTATCACTATGCCACCCCCAGCTTCCGCTATTTGTGGTTTGCACCGACATCGCTCGTCCACCAGGCGTCTGCAGGCGACGCCACAAGGCTTGGCTCGTTATAGTATCAATTGCCTTAAGCAGCTGCCTTTCCCAGGGTAAGGCATAGCCGCGTAACAGCGCGCTCTGCTCACCAAGAGAAATGATCTCAGGGCTTCCGTTTGTCGAGAATAAATCGTGTTGCATCGTATCTATGTGTTGCTGGTGCTTGCCGCATTCTACGGCATACGCTAGGATTGAGCGAATGTTCGTCGAGGTTTCCTTATGCCTCGCTAAGCTATGTCTATAATAACTATAAATAAAGGTCCCCCTATGAGTACATCTCGCGAGCATTTTAGCTCGAAAATTGGCTTCATACTGGCTGCGGCAGGTTCTGCCGTAGGTATTGGCAACCTCGTTGGTTTCCCAGTTGCAGCAACGAAAAACGGCGGCGGTGCATTTCTTATCATCTATGCACTTTTTGTCGCTTTTATTTGTCTGCCAATCATGCTCGCGGAAATGGGACTGGGCCGCCGTACTCAGCATAGCCCTTATAGCGCTTACGCCGAACTTGGTAAGAATGCTATTCAGTGGCGTCTCGCCGGGTGGTTCGCAACCATAACGCCGTTTATGATTGCAGTCTTCTATATGGTCATTACCGTGTGGATCTTCGGTTATCTGTTTCAGACCTTGTCGGGTAATTTGGAAGTCATAGCGCAACCCGAGTACTTTGGACATTTCGTTAACGACTATTCGTTTGTCGGTTACTTAATCGCCGTCACCCTGATCATCAACTTTATTCTGGTAGGTGGTGTCCGTAAGGGTATTGAACGCGCATCCAAAATTCTGATGCCAACGTTGTTTTTAATGCTCATCTTACTGGTCATCTTCGTACTGACATTGGATAACGCCATGGCAGGGGTCGAATTCTATCTGGTTCCTGATTTCAGCAAAATTGATGGTAGTGTGATTAACGGTGCCCTCGCCCAAGCATTCTTCTCGTTGTCGTTAGGTATGGGGATTCTCATTACCTATGGCTCCTATTTCCGCCGCAATGACGATATCGTGACCTCTGGTAAGCTGGTCGCTATTACCGACACGGCAGTAGCTTTTACCGCCGGCTTAATGACATTACCTGCAATTTTTGCCATCTATCCAGATACCAACCCAGAGTCCTTAAGTGACTCATCGGTATCAATGATTTTCTCGTTCTTCCCGCAAATTTTCATGCAGTTGTCAGACATTATAGGTTACGGTTTTGCCACAGTCGCAGCTTCCGTCTTCTTTTTGCTCGCCTTTGTTGCCGCTATCACTTCATTAGTGTCTATTATCGAAGTGCCGACCTCATCCTTTATGGAGAAGCGCAACGTGTCACGCAGTACGGCGCTATTGGTTATGGGCATTGCCATCACTATTCTGACCTTACTGGCAGCCACGTCCTTTGGTCTGGTGCCCTGGGTGAGCCACGTGATTACCTACGCCGGGATAGATAAGTCACTGTTCGATGTCATTGTCGACGTCTTTTACGAAACCATCTTGCCATTAAACGGTCTGTTGATTTGTCTCTTTGTCCGCTTCCGCTGGAAGCGTGAGAACTTCGCGGCTGAACTTGGCGAAGGTAACAGTAACTACGCAACCAGCTTTCTGCACAAATATGTCAACTTTGCGATCGGTACCTTTATCCCGTTAATTCTCGCTCTCGTATTTGCCAATACGGTAGCAGCGAAGTTCTTTGGTGTGGCTTTGTTGTAAGCTGCTTACACGTCATCACGACATGTCACTGCAAGCTTCATTAGCACTCGTCAGACACCATTTGAAAACAGCACGGCAACGTGCTGTTTTCATTTTTAGCCCAGACCATGATCATGAGCGTGCACAGCTTCGTGATAAGCTGCTGGAACTCACTCCCAACGCCCTGCACTTCAGTGATACAACAGCTGACACTAAAGCCATTCACCGTTACCGCGATGTACTGGGTCAGACTTATGACGCAGTGCTGCTTGACTACCAGCAGCTTATTCATGCTGATGCCCTTGCGGCAGTCACCGGCACCATCAGGGGTGGCGGTATTTTGTGGGTGATTTTACCGGCGGGCTCATCAGCATTTAAACAGCGGCTGTTACAATCTGCCGAAGAGATCGGTCTGGTTCGACACGTCGGCCACTGGCAACACCTGCCTGATCATCTCGCTGCCGTTAGTCAGACGCACCTGCCTGCGTCTGCTGCACCAGACTTACCCTCTGCCAGTCAGGCTCAGGTCATTAGTCAAATGACCAAATACAAATTAGCGACACATCTCTTGCTCGCCGACCGTGGGCGCGGCAAAAGTACGACTTTGGGCCTGGCGATTAAAGCAGCGGGTTACAGCTCAGCAAAGCCGATTCTGGTGACCGCGCCGCAGCCACAGGCTGCGGCTACACTCTTAAAACATGCTGCCGGCGGGGCACGGTTTCGGGCATGGGATCGACTACTTAAAGATAGTTCTGAGTTCGGCGCCAAGCTCGTTATCGATGAAGCCGCGGCTATTCCGTTACATATTCTCAAGCAACTGCAGCAGCATTTCCGTGTCTGGGCCATCGCGACTACCGTCGACGGTTATGAAGGCTGTGGTAAAGGCTTTGCCCTGCGGTTTCTAACCTGGCTCAAACAAAGCTGCGAGTGTCAGCAACACCAGCTCACCGAGCCGCTCCGTTGGAGCACTGCTGACGCAGTAGAGGCATGGCTCAATCAAGTGCTGATGCTCAAACTCGCACCCTTAAAAAAACCGCAAGCAACATCAGGCCAAGTCCGCTGGCATTATGTTCATGCCAGTGAGCTTAGCAATGCACTCCTACAGCAGGTGATGACGCTACTCCTTGAAGCGCATTATCAAAGCAGTCCAAACGATCTGCGGTTATTACTCGATGACCCCGCTCAGCACCTCGGTTTATTACTGGCAGATGAGCTGGTTATAGGTGTCTGCTGGGTGGCGCAGGAAGGTCCTATCGAATTGGAGCTACAACAACCTGTTTTGCGCGGTGAGCGTCGGCTTAAGGGGCAGCTTCTGCCGCAAGCGGTAGGATTTTACCGGCAACAACCCGATTGTCTTGCGTGGCGCTGGCTGCGCATTGTCCGCATTGCCACGCACCCCGAACTGCGCCGCCAGGGGATTGGCCGGCGCATGCTTACAGCGCTCTATCAACATGCACAGACACAGAACATAGATGCGTTAGGTACCAGTTTTGGCATCACGCCCGCAGTTGAAGCTTTTTGGCAAACATCAGGGCTGGTGGAAATCCGCCGTGGCCAGAAAAAGAATATGGCCAGTGGCGCGGTCAGTGCGATCTGGGCGCAGGGGCTGACCACGGCAAGCTGTTCGCTGATCAAAGCGTTACAACAGTTACAGGAAGCCGAACTATGCTGGCAGCGCGGCCAAACTGTGCCACTGAACCTTAATATCGACACTACCGTTGTTCCCATTCTGCGTGGTTTTGCGCAAGGGTATTTACCGCTGTCGAACGCGCGCTTTGCCTGGTGGTATATACTGCGGCAGCAAGCTGCACATTCAGTTCTGGCAGCCCAACCCCGGGCGCTATTTGACCCGACTATTGATAGTGCGGCGTTGACGCAAATCAACCACGCTAACAGCCGCGCCGAATTTGAGAATCAGCTACGAGAAATCGTTGGTCAGTATCTGCACTACGGCCCCACCAAAGGTTAAGTCGGGATGCTGTTTTTGCAAAAATATGCTATCTTTCAGCCTTTAAGTCACCCGTAAATGGAACCAAAGAAAGGGTCTCTACATGTCACGAGTATTAGTTATTGGCGCCGGCGGTGTAGCCGGAGTCGTTGTCAAAAAATGTGCAATGCTACCAGAGTATTTTTCTGAAATTCACCTGGCCAGTCGTACCGTTTCGAAATGCGAAGCCTTGCAACAGGAAGTGGGTAAAGATCGCGTGGTCGGTGTTTACCAGGTTGATGCCGACAATGCTGGTGAGGTGGCAAAACTAATCCGTGAGGTTGAGCCAGCGCTGGTAATTAATGTTGCTCTTCCTTATCAGGACCTGCCAATCATGGATGCTTGTTTAGAAACCGGCGTTCACTACCTGGATACGGCCAACTACGAGCCTAAAGACGAAGCCAAATTCGAATACTCCTGGCAGTGGGCCTACCATGAGCGTTTCAAAGAGAAAGGCATCATGGCACTACTTGGCGCCGGCTTTGATCCAGGCGTGACCAACGTGTTTACTGCATACGCTGCAAAACATTATTTTGATGAAATTCATTATCTGGATATTGTCGATTGTAATGGCGGAGACCATGGTCAGGCCTTTGCGACCAACTTCAATCCGGAAATTAATATTCGCGAGATTACCCAACGAGGCAAATACTGGGAAAACGGGGAGTGGCTTGAGACTGACCCGATCAGTGTGCGCGAAGATCTCGACTATCCGGGTGTCGGTGTCCGCGCTTCTTATTTGTTGTTCCATGAAGAGCTGGAGTCACTGGTAAAACATTTCCCAAGTCTCAAACGCGCGCGATTCTGGATGACCTTTGGTGATCAGTACCTGACGCATTTACGCGTATTGGAAAATGTCGGTATGACCTCGATTGAGCCAGTTGAGTTTCAGGGACAGAAAATTGTACCTCTGGAGTTTTTGAAAGCAGTATTGCCAAACCCAGGCTCGTTAGCCGAAGGTTACACTGGACGCACCTGTATCGGTACTTATGTCACTGGCATCAAAGATGGTGAAGAGAAAACTATCTTCATTTTCAATAACTGTGACCACGCCGCCTGTAACGCAGAAGTAGGTGCGCAAGCCGTATCCTACACCACTGGTGTACCAGCGATGATCGGTGCTTCCATGATGCTGCAAGAGCACTGGATGAAACCTGGAGTCTGGAACATGGAACAATTTGACCCGGATGAGTTCATGGAGCGTCTGAACAAGTACGGTCTGCCATGGCAGGTGGTCGAATGTGAATCACCATTTAAGCGCTAATATGATGACAGAATCCTATTTATCTGACGCTATCCCATCGCCTTGTTACGTCTGTAACGAGGCGCTGCTGGAACAAAACCTGCAATTAATGGAGCGGGTGCAGCGCGAAAGTGGTGCACACATCATTCTTGCCTTAAAAGGTTTTTCGATGTGGAGTACCTTCCCTTTGATCCGCAAGTACCTGGTGGGATGTACCGCCAGTTCAGTGTGGGAAGCAAAACTCGCCGCTGAGGAGTTTGGCCGCGAAGTCCACGCTTACGCACCAGGTTACAAAACGTCTGAAATGGACGCCTTGTTACCGCTGGTCAACCATATCTCATTTAATAGTTTGAACCAGTGGCAAACCTTTAAAGATCAGGTTCTCGAAGCGGGCGTTTCCCCGGGATTACGGGTGAATCCGGAACATCAGGAAGCAGAGACTGAGTTGTACGATCCCAGTGCTCCCGGCTCACGCTTAGGGATCCGTGCGGCTGACCTGCAAGGAGCCGATCTGGAAGGAATCGAGGGCTTGCACGTCCATAACTTGTGCGAGTGCGACTCTTTCGCCCTGGAGCGCACGCTTAAAGCTGTTGAAGAAAAGTTTGGTGACCTGCTGCATAAGATGAAATGGTTGAATCTGGGCGGCGGTCATCTGATGACCCGCGCTGGCTATGATGTCGACCATTTGATCAAACAACTTAAGCGTTTGCGCGAGACGTATGACCTTGATGTGATTCTTGAACCTGGTTCTGCCGTAGCTTGGCAAACCGGTCCTCTTATCGCCGAGGTCATTGATATTGTAGAGAATGATGGTCCAATCGCGATCCTGGATATCTCCGCTACAGCACATATGCCTGACGTGCTGGAGATGCCCTATCGCCCGGCAATCACCGGTGCCCGCGAACCTGGTGTTCTCAAGCACACCTACAAGCTTGGTGGGAACTCGTGTCTTGCCGGAGATGTCATTGGTTTGTACAGTTTTGACGAACCGCTGCGTCCGGGTAGCCGCATTATTTTCGAAGATATGATGCATTACACCATGGTCAAAACGACATTCTTCAACGGTGTTGAGCACCCGCACATAGGTATTCTGCGCCGGGATGATAACTTTGATCTGGTGCGCAGCTTCACCTACGAGGACTTTCGCTCACGCTTGTCCTGAGGCTTAGGCTTTAATTTAGTCATCGGTACCTGTGATGCACGAGCATCACAGGTACTTCAGCTTACCGCCAATCCCTGACGTTAAATTCCTGACTGCTCCCGCGCGTACAATGCCAGACCTTGCAGTACTAATTCACTGCGCAGTTCGCCTTTACGCTTCAACTCGACAGGCAGTAACGGTGTCGAACCGCCACTAAAGAGCAGCCGGTAATCAAACCAGTCCAGCTCGGTTTCAGTTACGTGCAAGGCCTGCCGAACAATACCGGCAAACATATTTACGCAGCCGTCCAGCAAACCGTCAGGGGTACTCGTGCCAAGCTGATTCACTCGGCCCCATATTTTCTGAGTATCAGTGAATACACGGGGCGCTCGGTCGGTAACCGCCTTTTGCATCATATCTACGCCAGGCGCGATCCAGCCGCCTAAGTGCTGGCCTTGGTCATCAATCCAGTCAACGGTAATGGCGGTACCTGCGTCGATGATTAACGTCGGCTTTTTATTTTCATTGTACGCTCCCAGCAGAGCGAGCCAGCGATCTACACCAAGATGCGTAGGTTCACTGTAGGCGTTAGAAACACCAAACTTATGCGCCTCAGAAGTTACTGGATAAACTTGCGCCTGTCCGCATTGTGACTTCATCCATTCGTTCAGCAACGATTGCTGCGCCGCACCGCCGACCAGAGCAAGCCATACGGAAGCCACAGGAGCCTGCAGATGGGTCTCACGAAGCTCTTCGTAGGAGAGATTAAAAAGCGGCTCTAAATGGCCGTCGGCGTCCATTTGCGCCGCTTTGACTCGGGTATTCCCTGCATCAATCAGTAATTTATTAGGATTCATAGCGTAAACTTACTTCTCCCGCGTGAAAACGCTTTACTTCACCGGCGACTTCGACCAGCAAGGCGCCATCTTCTGAGATGCCCTTGGCCACTCCTGAAATGTATTTTTCGCCAAACTGGATGCGCACCGCGCGCTCCTGTAGTTTATCGAAGCTGCTCCAACGTTCGATAAAAGGGGCAAGTCCCTCGACATCATAAGCCTGCAAAGCAGTGCGCAGCTTATTCAGCAGTTTAGCTACCAGTTGATTACGCTCCACCCGGCCATTTAGCTCAGTTTCGACATCCGTCCAGGGCTGGTCAATCGGGGCATCAAGCCAATCCGGCATGCGCAGATTAATACCTATACCAATAATCGCATGCGCTGAATCTGTCGCCTGCCCTTCAAGCTCGATCAGGATGCCAGCTATTTTCTTACCGCCAACCAGGATGTCATTGGGCCACTTCAGTTGCACCCCTTCCATACCATCTTCGGCAAGAGTTTCAGCTAATGCGGTACCAATAGCAACGCTAAGGCCCATTGCACCGGACATGCCATGCTCGAGAGGCCAGTACATACTCAAATAAAGGTTAGAAGCAAAGGGCGAGTACCAAGCTTTACCGCGTCGTCCCCGACCAGCCGTTTGCGCTTCTGCCAGTACAGCGTAACCCGCATTCAGTTCCTTGTTTTCCCGTAAGCGCTCACGCAAGACATCATTGCTGGACGTGACCACACGTTCCACTTCTATGTTCGCCACAGGAGCTTTGAGTTCCCGGGTGATAATGTCTTCATCCAAAAGCTCTACAGCCTTCGCCAGTCGGTAGCCTTTGCCGGTCACCCGGAACACATCGACACCTAACCCCTGAATATCTTTTATGTATTGGCTGATGGCGGTACGGGTAACACCAATCTCATCGCCAATGGTCTGACCGGAATGGAACTCGCCGTCGGCGAGTAATTCGATCACTTTTATCACCCGTTCATTGCGTTTACTCATGCGTTGATAAGTTCCTTTTCACCCATGATCCTGACCTCAATCTCCAATTCGATGGCAAACCTCGTCTTGACCCGGCTTGTGATTTCCTTTGCCAGGGTAAGCAGCTCCTCACCTGAAGCCTCACCTTTATTAACCAACACCAAAGCTTGCTTATCGTGAACCGCGACACCACCGCAACTGAAACCTTTCAGGCCCAGCTGATCGATCAACCAGCCAGCTGCGACTTTAACCTGCATATCATCTACTGGGTAATACGGCATGTCCGGGAACCGCTCCAGCAATCCCTGTAACTGCTGCCGGGGAATAACGGGATTTTTAAAAAAGCTGCCAGCGTTTGGTAATACTTTGGGGTTTGGTAATTTACTGTTCCGTATGGCCACCACTGCCTTCATGATCGTCTTCGCCGAGGCATCACCAGGCACGCTGGATAAAGCTCCGTAGCTAAGCTGAGCGCGCCAGTTTTTACTAAGCGAAAAGTTGACATGCGTAATCACATAACGTCCCGCATGCTGTTTAAACAAACTATCACGATACGCAAAGCAGCACTGCTTCTGGCTGAACAGAACAAACTCGTGTTGTTCCCTATCCCAGGCCTCCACTGTGCGGATAAACTCCGACACCTCGACCCCATAAGCGCCAATATTCTGCACCGGTGCTGCGCCAACACTCCCCGGTATCAACGCAAGATTTTCCAGCCCTGGCATGTCTGCATCTAAGGTTTTTATCACTAAATCATGCCAGTTTTCGCCTGCGCCAACCCTAAGCTCGAAACTGTTTTCCGTTTCCGAGCATTCGTAGCCTTTGATCCCAACCTTCAATACCGTTCGGCTAAAGTCGGTCGTGAAAATAGTATTACTGCCTTCACCAAGTACATAGTAGTTATCAGCAAGCGACGGCAGATCCTCTGCCGCAGTTAATTCAACCACAGCATCTGCCTGATAAGGTAATTTAAATGTATGCAGGTCTTTTAAAGAGACGAACTTATGAATCTTTGTCATAAAGGCATTCTAAACCAGCGAGTAGCTTTAGGGAATGAGCGAACAGTAAATGCAACATCAAGAACTTAGCAAAACTCTTAAAATGCTGGGTTCTCCATCATTAGCTATAAAAAGGCGGGCATAAAAAAAGCCCCCAGCGTTAGCTGAGGGCTTTCTTCTTAATTAAAGCCTGGCGGTGTCCTACTCTCACATGGGGAAGCCCCACACTACCATCGGCGCTGAAGCGTTTCACTACTGAGTTCGGAATGGATCAGGTGGTTCCACTTCGCTATTGCCGCCAGGCATA
>NZ_JAGGJF010000007.1 GCF_030466405.1 Pseudidiomarina terrestris
TCCGAACTCAGTAGTGAAACGCTTCAGCGCCGATGGTAGTGTGGGGCTTCCCCATGTGAGAGTAGGACACCGCCAGGCTTTAATTATCGAAAAGCCCTCAGCTAACGCTGGGGGCTTTTTTTATGCCTGTCATTTGGTAGCTAATAATGCTAATCATGCCCTCGTATCAGACAAGAGTTTGATCTCATCTCGACGACTTACTGGTTATTTCTCAAGGGTGTAAAAGATGTCACCACCTTGGGCGCTGGCACTGGTCATGCTCTCGATGAGCAGCCGTTCTGTAAGCTGGTAGCGGATAAGAAAGGTATTGGTAGTATCCAGTAAACCGATGCCATATTTGACGTACAATTTAGGCGAAAGGTATTTGCCGATATAGAAAGAAGTTTCGCGTGTCGCTGAATCAGAGTCCAGGCCGAACTCATCAAAACCAAAGGTTTCCTGCACGGACTTGCCTAGCGCCTCGGTACCTTTGGCTCCCAACATAAGCAACGCCTGAAGTTCCAAATCGCTTGAGCTTGTTCTGGCTGTCGCCGATTGCATACTTCTCCCGACCAGGAGGTAGGATAGGATCTCGGTGTCAGGCATTGCCGGAGTTGAAAATAAACGGAAATCAGGCTGCACCAGCGTGCCTCCGACCTGCGCTCCGACGCTTACGTTTCGTGCTGTCGCACCACTATTAATATCCCGTTTCACCCGGAGGTTCAGACCGGGATTGCTGATATCCCCACCATTATAGATGAACGAACCTCGATCGATGACGAGTTCCTGACCATATAAAGTATAAATACCCTCGGTTACGTTGATACTGCCCACCGCAGTAATTGGACGCTGCGGTTGCTCCATCAGTTCCAGGCTGCCCGCAAGTTTGCCTTCGAAACCATAGGCATTAACGCTGACCTTGTCGCTAAGGTTTACTCGCACCGCAGCTTGCACTCGAATTCCACCGTTATTACTCGCTGCAGTAGAAACGCGTTCACCATTTCGGGTGACGACTACATCAGCTGAGCGGCCTACCGCGTTATCAAATTCAGGCGCGGTAATTTGCGCATAGGGCACATCCACCGTGCCAGTGATATCAATCAGCTGGTCTTTAAAATGGATTTTAAGATCAGGGCTGATATCGACAGTTGCTGTCGGCAATTGCAGGGCTCTAAAGTTTCGCCCCTCAATGGCTAAATAAGCCTCTTGCTCCAGTGGAATGGCAACACCTTCCAGCAAGATCCAGCCTTCAGAACCCGACTTCGCCTGACCTAATATTTCAAGTTCACCCTGAGTCTCTGGATTATCGATTAAAGCGAGGCGTACCTGATTGAAGACCAGATTGGTCTGCGCAAAACCAACAGTTTCCGCGTAGACCTCCATGTCTCCCTGAAGCTGTGGCCTTGTCAGTGTGCCGCCAAGCGATAACGATGCCGTGGCCTTGCCTCCCTCATAGCGTAGGCCAGGAATAACCCAGTCAAGCATGGCCAAGTCATCTAACTGGAATAATAAAGAGCCTTCCACGTTCTGTTCATTATAAAGATCAGAAATCATGAAGTCGCCGATTAAGCCGCCTTGCTCATCACTCAAGGTACCTGTCAGGTTTGCCTCGATAGCGTCAGCATCACCGCTGGCATCAATCTCCCAACTCTCGAGTGCAGTACTTGTTTCCTGATCTAATGCGAAGAACACCGTGTCTTTGCTTATCAGTGAAGCATTGATACTGATCAGCTTAAAGTTCTCACGCGCTAATTCAGCTTGTGCGTTAAGGGCAACATGCCCCGCAACCCTTTGTGCGACGTCCTGATCACGGAGCCGATTAATAAGCCGTAAGGATAGCTGCTCGCCAGTAACCTGAACGGAAAAGCTGTCCGGTGCTGAGCCTAATTCGCTGCAGATAGTCCCTAAATCCCCCTTATCATGCTGAAGGCAAAGCGATTCTGACTCTAACATCCAAAGCCCGTCTTGTTGGCTAAGCTGAAAGCTGGATGACGCATTGGTTGACCAGCTACTGGTGCTTTCGGTATCGACGGATAATCGCTTAACCAAGAGGTCGAATTCATTTAGCTGGTCGTTAGCA
This sequence comes from Pseudidiomarina terrestris, assembly GCF_030466405.1. Taxonomy (GTDB): domain Bacteria; phylum Pseudomonadota; class Gammaproteobacteria; order Enterobacterales; family Alteromonadaceae; genus Pseudidiomarina; species Pseudidiomarina terrestris. The sequence goes on from NZ_JAGGJF010000007.1 coordinate 2,060, forward strand.
GCCAGTGCAAACTCGAGTTCAAGCCCTCTTAATTCCTGGCTTGCCGCTGGCATGCCAGGAAGCTGCTGTAAAGAATTTAGACTCAGCTCACCTGACACTTGATTGGGGCCGGCAGTCGTACCGTTGAGCTGCAATCGCGACTCACCAAGTTGCAGTACCAGTTGCTCAGCGCTTATCACATCGTTGGTTAGCCGCAATCCGCCTGACAGGTCGATGGCAGTAGATTGTGCTTCGTTCCTTAGCGTTGCAACTCCCTCAGCGATGTCAACGCGAACGGCTAACTCAGGTTTCCACCGGACTTCTGCTGCGGCAGTCAGGTTAAGATCATCGCCGGATACCTTCATGGTTTCTAGCGCGAGATGCTCAAGACTACCTGAGCCAATGGTCGTTAACTCGCTACTGAATTGGCGCACAGGCAGCTCTGCTTCCTGAATACGATAGAGAAGCTGGTTGGTGGCAGAAAATTCATAATCAACCGGAGAGCCCTTGACGCTCAAATTCCCATTGGTAATGGTGAGTACATTTTGCTCGAGATTACTAAGCAGTGGTTGTAAAGAAAGGGCCTGATAGCTCAGGTCCACGTTAAACACACTCTTTATATAATCGCTGGAAAAGTTATTGTGTTGCCATTGGCCGTTTAGAGTTAACTCGCCGCTATCAGGGCCTATATCCGTAAGTCTAAGGTTATCCACCTCGATGGTGCTAGTGCTGATGTCAAGCTTACTCGACAGTTGGCTACCCGGATTAATAAACTGATGCAGCTGGGGCGAAGCATCCTCGATCAGGCCACCGACTACTCGTATGGGAAGCTTATTCAGGCGCAGCTGGGCGGACCAATTCAAATCCCTAAGAGGCTCAGATACTGTCGCACTGATATGCTGAGTTGGGGTGTTTTCAGCCTGAAACTGACTCACAATTTGTAGCGGTTCACCGTCAAGTGCACCCTTGACGTTTAGCGAGCCGGAAATACTGTCGATAGCAAGCTTCTCGCCGGCAAAAGTATCCTGCTTAAACTTCCACTGGTACCCGGCATCGATAGAAAGGGGATAATCCTCTGCGGTAGTTAATGCGGCTGAGCCACGCACAAAAGATTCGCCCCGGGCAATCTCTAGCTCTCGGATAGTCAGCTCGCCGCTCAACCAGCGCACTTGGGCGTTGAGTTGGCTGACTAACAGTTGCGGCGCGTTGGCGTTGGAAGCAATTAGCCAGGCTTTATCCAGAGCTAACCGGTTGACTTTGACGCTAATAGGGAAGCGTAAATCGGGTAATACAAGCGGTGCAGAAGTAGCTGTTGCTGCCGAGGGCTTTTGGCTGATGCGGAGTTCACCTAGCTGCAACTCATCGATGATAAGCTGTTGATCAAGCAAGGACAGTGGCGTCCAGCTTACATCGATGGATTCTATTTCCAGAAGCATGCCGTCGTTCTCAAGACGGACGCCCCGGAGCGTTAAATTATCAAGCAGGCGACCTTCAAATTGTTCGTAGCTTACCTCGGTAGCGGTTTCTCCAAGCACATAATTAAGGGCCAGTTTGGTGGTCCACTGCGAGCCGGGTGTGGTGCCTACAAGAATAAGCACGCCAGCCGGCACAATAACAAAGAGTGCAACAATGGTAATTGCCAGACCTTTCAGCCACTTCATAAATCAGGTCCTATGGTTAAATGCAAACGCCAGGGGCGCCCCGGTTCGTCTATCGCTTGTGCGATATCCAGGCGAACCGGACCAATAGGTGATAGCCAGCGGCCGCCAATGCCGATGGTCTGACGCCAGGGCATCGACCATTCCATGCCCGTATTACCAAAGTCGGAGAACAGTGCGATTCTCCACTTAGGTGCAACCAGGTAGTCCACTTCTGCGCTGGCCACGCCAAGATACTGGCCCCCGGTGATAACGCCCTCAGCATTGGCCGGGCCTAATTGCTGATAGGCGTAGCCACGGACGCTATGATCGCCACCGGCAAAGAACCGTAATGAGGGTGACAGTCGCTCGAAGTCCGATGTTGCAATGGCTCCAACTTCTCCGCGAGCTAAAAATCGCCATTTCTCATTAAAGGAGTACACCGCTTTTCCACTAAGTGTCAGGGAGAGGAAGGTTGCATCTGAAAGTACAGCGTTACTGGCTCCCTGGAGCCGAGCGCTGACGCGATAGCCTTGATCCACCAGATTGCGATTGTCGGCATCGGTTTCAGAGGAAACCAGGCTGAACTCAGCGCTGGGAACTAAAAAGTTCGAAGTTTGCCGTTCACCAGTACCAAAGCGGAAATCTTCCCGTTGATAGCCAAGCTCGAAGGTACGTTGCCAATTGTCGTAGTGACGGTTATCACGGACACTCGCGCGGTAAAGTGTGGAGTCGATATCTTCGTACCTTTTATCAAGAATCTCACCGGTAATACTGTACTGATCGCGGGCCGGATTCTCACCGGGAATAATGTAATCCACGAAGCCGGTATTCTGTACTTCCGAGAGTCGAACAATGCTATTCAAGCGGTGGCCCCGGTCATTCACCCAACGTCGGTTGAAGCCAAGTGTGAGCCGCGCGCCCGTGTCGGTACCGTAACCGGGGCCTATTTGATATTGATCACGCTTATTCGGGGTAACCCTGACCGAGATCGGGACTTGCTCGTCGGTAGCTTCGTTCCAGAGCGGGGCGACTTCAACATTCTCAAAATAATCAGAGCCAGCCAGAGCAACCTGCAGATCCAGTAAATCACGAGTATGGAAGCTATCGCCTTCGGAAAACTGAAAGTAGCGCATTAAGAAATCGCTGTTGAGATGGTTACAGCAAATGGACACATCGCCAAAACGATAACGTGGGCCGCTGTCAAAATGTAAGGTGATGATTGCGCTTTTCTCGTTAAGCTCGACCTTTAGGGTTTGCTCGGTAAAGCGTGCGTCATAATAACCACGTTCGGCGGCGGCGCTGCGTAATAAACTTTTACTGCGCTCGTACTGACTGTGCTGCAACACCTCACCTTCGGTAATCGGGAGCTCATTGCGAACACGTTGAAAAGCGGGGTCTTGCGCTGCGGCGCCGCTGAGCTCGAAATCAATCTCACCGATCACCGTGGGGGGCCCTAGTACAATAGAATAACGTACATAAGTTTGTTCTGGCCCGGTGGTGATGTCGTGGTTGACCTCAGAGTGATAATAACCGAAGGGCTCTAAAGCTTGACGGATAGAGGTATCGCCGCGGCGGGCAAGGTAACGCAACCGGAATGATGCCGGTGTTTGCTTACCGTTAAACTGAAGCAACTCGAGATAGCTGCGAACGTTGTTCGCAAGCTCTCCCTCAACGCCTTCAAAGGTCACCTTTAAAGTCGTTGAGTCTCGTTGTGACTGCTGAGCGGCTAAAGGTTGCCAGACCCAGCAACTGGCCAATACAACCAGCAGCCAGCCCAATCGGCCTATCGTCATCCTTTCCCACCTTAATCCATGTTTAAAACTAATATTAGTTCGAGTATATCAAAGCAATCCAGATAAATCGGTGAAAAAAACCGCAAGCGGTTAGTAAAGTTAGATAAAAGACTTGCCAGCCTGCAAGTGGACAGTATAATTCGGGGTCTGTATTGCAGGGGTGTAGTTCCAATTGGTAGAACAGCGGTCTCCAAAACCGACGGTTGGGGGTTCGAATCCCTCCACCCCTGCCACTTCCAAGTTTGTCCGAAATTGATTAAGCTGGTCTTCATGAACGAAGCATCCACATCATCATCAGAAGCAGATTTTCCACTCTGGACAAAAGCTCAGTGTGAAGCTCTGGCGGCATTAAATATTCCTGTTTGGCAGCCCAAAGCAGCACCCGCTGTTGCAGATAAGAACAGTTCTTCCTATTTCTATAAGCTCAAAAACTGGTTACTGATATCAACCGAGCCTCTTCCCGTGCAGCTTCCTACTTGGCTGCAGGACGTTTTCCGGACGCTCGCACCCACTGTTGAACAACGCCCAACAGAAGTCTCGGCATCGACAGTCGAGCATAGTGCGGATCTGTTGCAGCTGAATCTTCCAGAGACCCTGAATGCGGAATTAAGCGCCACCCAAAAGCGTGACTTATGGACCCGTATTTCGGCCCTTCATGATTAAACCGCTCACTTGCTATCAACCTGAACTCTTCACAATCGAGCAGCTAAGTCACGTGCATCCCTGGACAGAGTCTATGCTGCGCGATAGCTTCACTGAGAATTATGAGGTTTATGGGTGGTTCGATGGGGAAGAATGCTTAAGAGGCTTTTATATTCTGCAGAGGGTTCATGACGAAATCACCTTGATGGACATCGCGGTGCATCCTGATGCTCAGGGACAGGGCATTGGTGGCCGACTGATTCAGCATCTGCAGACGCTAGTATCCAATAGACAGGCAATACTCTGGTTAGAGGTTCGTGCGTCGAATCAAACCGCGCTGGGGTTGTATGCACGAAGCGGATTCACCATTGCAGGACGGCGAAAAAATTACTACCCACTTAACGGTGGTCGCGAGGATGCCATTCTTATGAACTGGCAATCTGGAGCGTGACCGCCGTTAGTAATCCGGACAGAACTTGGTCTTAAGTAATTGCATGAATTTCAATGTGTCCTGGTCTTTTATAGAGTAATAAATGGTTTGCGCCTCTTTACGAAACTTAACCAGTTCTTGCTGACGCAACACAGCCAGGTGTTGGGAAAACGCCGACGCACTTAACGGGAAATGACGGTTGAGCTCACCAACACTTTGCTCGCCACTGGCAAGGTGGCAAAGAATTTGAAGTCGGTGTTCATTGGCAATGGAACGTAAAAAGGTAGCGGCATTTTGCGCTTCATCTTGTTGCATTTCTTCAATGGTTTGCGTTGTCATTAATGCGTCCTGTTTCCTATTTCGCAAGCTCTCGCTCAGTTTTTAAATCAAAAAGCTTACGTAAAGCAATACTTGCAGGGCAAAAACCTGTAAATGATTGTTGAAACAGGTTAGCGCCGATAAATACGGTCAACCAAACAAAATTTGGGTGAACCCATACAGTTAAAGCGACCGATAAGAGTATCATAAAGCCGGCGAAAGCTGTTAATGCACGTTCAACGCTCATAGGGAATCCTTTTAAGAATAATCTAATTTAGGTTGATCTAAAATATATATCGGCCGCTGCGATTTGTCCACTTTTCTGTGCGCTATGGCAGATTACACTCCTTTGCTGGTGGCGTCTCGACTTGGCTTAAAGGGGGCAAAAGAGTAAGCTATCCTGCCATAGAACAAGAATGCAACAGTATGACTAAGCAAACCGAACAGGTCGAAGTACTTCGACAACATGCAAAGCAAGCCAGTGAAAAGGCTTACGCTCCTTACAGTAACTTTCCCGTGGGCGCTGCTATTATGATGCGTAATGGTGATGTCATCCGCGGCTGTAATGTAGAGAACGTCTCCTATGGTTTATCCAACTGTGCTGAGCGTACAGCGATCTTCAGTGCCCTTGCTCAGGGTTATCAAGCCTCCGACATGAAAACTGTGGTGATCTACACTCCTGGCGAGAAAGCTTATGCGCCTTGTGGAGCCTGTCGCCAGGTGCTAGCAGAGTTCCTGAGTGGCGATACGCAGGTCTCGTCGACAAGTGAACGGCAATTCCGGCAGTGGCGCGTTGCTGATCTGCTGCCAGAGGCGTTTGAATTTGACAGTGGTGCTTATCGGAACAAAGTTTGATGATTGATTTAACAACAGCAGCCAAAATGGCAATCCAACTCATGGATTTAACCTCTTTAAATCTTCAGGACACCCCTGAGGATATTCGTAAGCTGTGCGAAAGCGCAAAGACGCCTTATGGAAGTCCGGCCGCACTTTGCGTTTATCCAGAACACGTGGTCTGGGCCAGGTATCAGTGTCAGCAGCTAGGCTTAAAGACCGTAAAAATTGCTACAGTGACCAATTTCCCCGGGGGGTATGATGCAGCCGAACGAGCCGCGGATGAGACCGAGCGAGCTGTGTTTGCCGGTGCTGACGAAGTCGATGTGGTGTTTCCTTATCAGCAGTATCTTGCGGGTAACGAAAAGCTTGCCCGCGAGTTAATCCAGAGCTGTAAAGCGCGCTGTGGCCAGCGGGCTACTTTAAAGGTGATCCTTGAAACCGGTGTATTGCAGCAACCCAGTGTCATTCGCTCGGCCAGTCTGCTGGCCATCGAAGCCGGCGCTGATTTTATAAAAACGTCCACTGGCAAAGTTGCCGTCAACGCCACTCTGGAAGCTGCGCGTGAAATGTTAACGGCCATCGCCGACACCGGTGGGCATTGCGGATTTAAAGCCGCAGGAGGGGTGCGCACCGCGGCCGACGCGCAAAGTTATTTGCAGCTCGCAGAGGACATTGTCGGGCGTGATTTCCTCGCGCCTGCCACCTTCAGATTTGGTGCCAGTGGACTACTGGTGAACCTGCAGTCTATGCTTGATGGTACTACGTCGAGCAATCAATCAGGGACGAGTTATTAATGTTTTTACCGCAAGAAATTATTCGCAAGAAGCGCGATGGCATTGCCCTTAGTCAGGCGGAAATTGAGTTTTTCGTACGTGGCTTAACCGACCTGTCGATTTCCGAAAGCCAAATCTCGGCGTTTGCCATGGCGGTTTTTTTTCAGGGCATGAGCATGGCAGAGCGGGTGTTCTTAACCACCGCGATGCGCGACTCCGGTCAGGTTCTGCAATGGCAGGACGCAGGCCTTAACGGACCGGTACTGGACAAGCATTCTACTGGCGGTGTCGGCGATGTCGTCAGTTTGATGCTGGGACCTATTATCGCCGCATGCGGTGGTTATGTGCCAATGATCTCAGGTCGCGGCCTGGGGCACACTGGCGGTACTTTGGATAAAATGAGTGCGATCCCAAATTACCAGGCATTGCCATGTGATCAAAAATTCCGGGAGGTGGTGCAAGAGGTGGGCGTAGCGATCATTGGCCAGACCGGTAGCCTGGCTCCAGCGGATAAGCGCTTTTATGCGACCCGTGATGTCACAGCCACCGTAGAGTCGATACCTTTGATCACGGCCTCTATTTTGTCGAAAAAACTTGCCGCCGGGCTTGATGGACTGGTGCTCGATGTCAAAGCTGGCAACGGTGCAATTATGCCCACCGTAAGTGCGGCGCAGGAGCTGGCAAACAGTTTGGTGCAAGTGTCGCAGGGCGCGGGTCTGGCCACCAGTGCCCTGATCACCGATATGAATCAGGTCCTTTCTCACTCAGCAGGTAATGCTGTTGAAGTACGGGAAGCCATTCGCTACTTAACAGGCGATCTACGTGCGCCCCAGCTGCACCAGGTAACGGTTGCTCTTGCCGCTGAAATGCTTCTATTAGGCGGCCTTGAACAAACCACAGTGGCTGCAGAAAAAAAAGTCGAGACGGTACTCGCCAATGGCGCTGCCGCAGAGAAATTTGCACAAATGGTGTCTGCATTGGGCGGGCCGCATGACATGCTTGAAAATTACCAGACTCACCTGCCTTTAGCGGCAGTATCAGCACCGGTCTATGCGACCCCTGAACAACGTGCTGCGGGCAATATTGTCAGCCATATTGATACTCGTCAGGTCGGTATGGCGGTCGTCGCACTCGGTGGTGGACGCCGTCGCAGCGAAGATGAACTCGATTATAGTGTGGGCCTGGATGAGGTTATCGGACTCGGGACAGAGGTCGATGAGCAGACCCCGTTGGCAAGAATTTACGCAGCTGATCAGAATAGCTGGGAAGAGGCTGCAGAGACCGTCCGTGAGGCCTTCACTTTTGCAGATAAAGTTAAGCAGTTGCCGCCAGCAGTATATGAACGCATAGGAGACTCGTGAGATGACGCGTGCAGTGGTGATGGTTCTTGATTCGTTTGGTGTCGGCGCGGCAGATGATGCAGAGAAATTTAACGATGAAGGTGCCGACACCTTTGGTCACATCGCTGAGCTTTGTGCAGCAGGTGCTGCTGAAGAAGGACGCAGTGGGCCTCTCCACGTTCCCAATTTAGTTCGCCTGGGACTGGCCGAAGTTAGTCACGGAGCAACCGGGCGCTACCCGGATGGCATCGAGCCCGATGCTAATTGCCTGGGCCGCCACGGCTGGGCACAGGAGCTCTCGTCTGGCAAAGATACACCATCAGGGCATTGGGAGATGGCCGGCGTTCCAGTGCTGTTTGACTGGGGCTACTTTGTCGAAAAACAGGACTCATTCCCGCAAGATCTGCTTCAGCGTATGGTCAGCAACATGGAGTTACCCGGTTATCTTGGTAACTGTCATGCCTCAGGAACGGAAATTATTAAAGAGTTGGGTGCTGAACATTGCGTTTCTGGCAAACCTATCGTCTATACCTCAGCGGACTCCGTATTTCAGATCGCCTGTCATGAAGAGACCTTTGGCTTAGAGCGACTGTACCGCTTGTGTGAGTGTGTGCGCGAGTTACTCGAACCCTATAACATTGGCCGGGTCATCGCTCGCCCCTTTGCCGGTAATGCTGAGCAAGGCTTCTTCCGCACAGCGAATCGCCGTGATTATGCCGTTCCGCCGCCTGCACCGACGGTTCTCGACAAGCTAAAAGATGCGGGCGGACAGGTGATCAGTATTGGCAAAATAGCGGATATTTTCGCGCAGCAGGGCATCACTGAAGCACACAAAGCTGATGGTTTAGAAGCGCTGGTTGCCAAGACCATTGAAGTACTCGGCAGCGCGCCGCAACGTAGCCTTATTTTCACTAACCTGGTCGACTTTGACACCCTTTATGGCCATCGCCGTGATGTCGCTGGCTACGCCCGGGCCCTGGAGACCTTTGATGCACTGTTGCCGAAGATTCTGGCGGCACTGGACGAAGATGATGTGCTGATCCTGACTGCGGACCATGGTTGTGACCCAACCTGGCACGGAACCGAGCATACCCGTGAGTTTGTTCCGGTGCTCATCTACGGTAAGAACTTACCTGCTGTTAATTTAGGCAAACGAGAAACCTTTGCTGACATAGGTCAAAGTATTGCTGAGCTGCTCGAGCTTGACGCTATGGATTATGGTACTTCTATGCTTCCCCATAAATTCTGAGGCAAGGACGAACATTTTGACAACCCCTCATATCAGTGCCCCGAGCGATGCTTTTGCTGCGACCTGTCTATTACCTGGCGATCCTTTGCGGGCCAAGTTCATCGCCGAAACCTTTCTTGAAGACGTCACCTGCGTTACCAGTGTCAGGAATATGTTAGGGTTTACCGGACACTATAAGGGACAGCCCATTTCAGTTATGGGTACCGGCATGGGGATGCCATCTTGTGTGCTATACAGTACTGAGTTGATGGAGTCTTTCGGGGTGAAGCGGCTGGTTCGGGTCGGTAGTTGTGGCGCGATTCATGAGTCGTTGAAACTGAATGATGTCATTGTCGCCCATAGTGCCAGTACCGACTCAAACATGAATCGCAGGCAGTTTGCCGGAATGGACTACAGCTCGGCAGCGTCACCAAGGTTACTGCAAAAGCTCCTTAACTATGTCGATACTCAGGCATTACCTGTTGCGGTAGGCTCAGTTTTTTCGACGGACCATTTTTATGGCTCTGCACCTGAGCAACTAAAGACGCTGCAGCAGATGGGAATTCTTGCTGTTGAGATGGAGTCAGCGGGATTATATGCTGCGGCAGCTCGTCATCGGGCTCAGGCGTTAACCGTACTGACTGTCTCGGATAACCTCATCCATCAGACCCAGCTCACGCCACAAGAACGTGAGGCTGGTTTCTCGACAATGATTGAAATTACTTTAAATGCGCTGGTGGGCTGACCCACCAGCGCTGCATCGTCTTAGTTACCGATACGTTGTAACAACTGACTTAAATCACGAGCCAGCTCCGCACGCGTAACCACCTGTTGTGGACCAAACGACGCGCTTAGTTGTGGCGTCAGATCAAAGGCGCCTTGTTCGACATCTAACTCGACTTGGGCGAGGCCTAAATTGAGTGCAAGTTGAACATGTCCGCGCTTGTCGGCAGGGATTGTGAAGCTATCTTCAAGCTCGATAATTTGGTCGAAGCGAGTGACCTGAATCGGTTGCTCTGGATCAAAGCTTGCAGCAAGTTCCTCCAGGCCTAATGCTTGTACCAGCGCGAAAGCCACCTCGACGCGTGAGACGTTGTCTCCGGCACCAAACCATTGTTCTGAGTTGGCCTCAACCAGTGCTGCTGTGGAATCTGCTCCGCCAAGTAAAGCTGCATTGGTTGCACTGGCGGCGTTGGCAAAGGCTGCACTGGTGCCGAAGGTGTCAACATAGTGTTGCGTTGCGCCTTGCTGCGACTGTCGCAGCAGACCGCTTAGCGACAACGCATCAGCAAATTCAAGCTTGCTCAGCGGCGCATCAGGAGAGAAACCGCCTGAACGAGCGTCCATCAGACGCTCATTGATCGCCAGTTCGATAAACGCGCGGGCAGGATGATTAAATGTGTCATCGATACCTTCAATACCTGCTGATTCAACGGTGCGGATGGAAACTTCGGTGGGTACCGGCAGACCAATACCGTTGGTCACGCCTAATGGATCGAGTGATAAACCGCTGACTGAACCAATACCGCGCGCGTAGACCTTCCAGGTACCCGCCATAGCTGGTGCCGATACACCTACTGAGGAACCAAGCACAGGAAGTCCGATGCCTGAACCGTATTGATTACCTTGCGGGTCTTCAAGCACAAAGGCGGTGCCCGATTCAATTTGCGCACTGGCAAGTACCAGCGTAGCTTTTTCATCGACAACGAAGGTTTCTGAAGCGGTGGTACCGACTGGAAAGTACTCGACAGTACGCGTGAAACTATCGCCTTCGGAGAGTTCAGCATTGGCATTGAACGAACGATTTTGTTTGACGGTATCACCGAAACTTTCAGATCCGGCGACTGCTGCTTTTACCGCGGCATGAGCATTGATATAACCTGCTCCAGCTTCCCACGAATCGCGGCCTGGCATGACTGTGGCGGTATCCTGAATAATACTTTTCACCTGCTGCCATTGCAGGTTCGGATTCGCTTCGAGTATTAATGCAACAACACCAGAAACATGAGGTGCAGCCATGGAGGTACCACTTGAAATGGTATAGTACGCCAACTGCTCTGGTGGAATCTCTTCAGCGTCTTGCTGCGCACTTAAGCCGCCTAAGCTCGACAGTGATGCGCGCGCGGAGATGATATCAACCCCAGGTGCAGTAATGGTAGGACGGTCTTCCCAAGTATAGGTTTCCCCATCTACTTCCACCTGTCCGGATTTGCCATCGACACCGCGCGAACTAAAGTCCGCAAGTTTACCGCTTTTGTCGCCGGCAGCGACGGTAATGACCCAAGGTGCTTTTTTGAAGTTACCAGTGATGGTTGACTCACCAGGACCGGAGTTACCAGCAGAAAATACGGTGATGACACCATTATCGGCAAGTTTCTTGGTGGCGACATTGGTCGGGTCGTCAGGATTAAAGTCAGTGCCGACATCGCCCGTGTTGCCAAAAGAGTTCGAAATCACGCGGATGTTGTAGGTAAACTGATTATGCAGGGCGTAGTCAAAGCCACCAAGGGTATCTAGAATGAATAGTCCTGCACCAGAGCCGTAGCCAATCAGTGAAGCGCCTGGCGCAACACCGGTATGCTCGCCGTTGCTCATACTACCACTGCCGCCAACGGTGCCGGCGACATGAGTTCCATGACCGCCAAGGATGTCGGTATTGGCGACGTTTTCCTGATAGGTGATGGGTAGCATTCCGCTTAAGCTGTTCAGGTTAACCTGCGCAAGGACATTCTGAACAACGTGCTGGGGGTACATCAAATCACCGTGCGTACCGTCTACGCCAGAATCGTTAATGACGACACCAATGCCGCGCCCAGAAAATGGAATGCCGTTGTTGCGTAAACTTGTGTCGGCGCGAAGATTCTGCACGCCAGTGATAGCTGTTGCATCGCCGTTTTCAAGTGAAAGCGGGTCGTTGTGCCATACCGAACGAACATCTTCACGTTGGTAGATGGTCTCAATTTGCGCACGGGTGGCTAACACGCCTGCCATGGGTAACTCTTTGAGTACCAAACCGTTCAGACCAAGTTGCTCGAGAAACGCAACCTGACTTGCTGAGGGGGCTTCGGATTGTTCAAAGGTAACAATGACCGAGTGTAAAGTGGCGTCATCCGCCTGATTAATGATAGTGCGCAAATCAGGATCGAAGGTTTTTGCGATGCCAGCGCTGGTCGATAGCGACACGGCAAGCGCCAGAGTAAGACTAGAAAGTTTCGTTTTATTTAGCATGGTTATAGTCCTGTAGTGGTTGATTAAATTTGCTCCTTCAGACTGGCATGCTCGAGTGGCATAAGAATATAGGGGTAATCCCCCCATTTTTAAGTGTTAACGAAGGTGGTGACTGGAGTTTTAGGGTTGGATCAGCGACAATGCGCGGGTTAGCTCAGAAGGATAGAATTGATGTCGCAATCTGCAATCGCAAAAGAAGTGGCTAAACGCCGAACCTTTGCCATTATCTCGCATCCGGATGCGGGTAAAACTACCATTACCGAAAAAGTCTTACTACACGGACAACGCCTGCAGAAGGCAGGTACCGTAAAGGGCAAGAAATCAGGCCAGCACGCCAAATCGGATTGGATGGAAATGGAAAAAGAGCGGGGAATCTCCGTGACGACCTCTGTCATGCAGTTTCCTTACCGTGAGGCGTTGGTGAACCTGCTGGATACCCCAGGTCACGAAGACTTTTCCGAGGATACCTACCGTACTCTAACGGCGGTGGATTCGTGTCTGATGGTGATTGATGGCGCCAAAGGTGTCGAGGATCGCACCATTAAGCTGATGGAAGTCACCCGTTTGCGCGATACGCCCATCATTACCTTTATGAATAAACTGGACCGCGATATTCGCGATCCCCTTGAGCTGCTCGATGAAGTTGAAAGCGTACTGAATATCATGTGCGCGCCGATCACCTGGCCGATTGGCTCAGGCAAAGGCTTCAAGGGTGTCTATCACTTACTCGATGACGAAGTCATTTTGTACAAAACCGGGCAGGGACACCGCATCCAGGAACGAGAAGTCATAAAAGGTCTGGATAACCCGGAATTGGATAAACGCCTCGGCGAATACGCTGCCGAGTTGCGTGAGCAAATTGAGCTGGTACAGGGCGCTTCAAATGATTTTGATCTGGAAATGTTTTTAGCCGGTGAGTTGACGCCTGTCTATTTTGGTACAGCCTTAGGTAATTTTGGTGTCGATCACATGCTTGATGGCCTGGTGCAGTGGGCGCCGAAGCCGCTGGCGCGGGAAACCGATACCGGCGAGGCTGTTCCTGCGGCACGTCCGGAGTTTTCCGGTTTTGTCTTTAAGATCCAGGCGAACATGGACCCACGTCACCGTGACCGTGTGGCCTTTATGCGGATCGTCTCAGGCAAGTACGAGAAGGGCATGAAAATGCATCAGGTACGACTTGGCAAAGATGTGCGCATTGCTGATGCTTTAACCTTTCTTGCCGGAGATCGGGAGCATGTTGAAGAGGCTTATCCGGGGGATATCATTGGCTTACATAACCACGGTACGATTCAAATCGGCGACACCTTTACCGGCGGCGAGAAATTTAAGTTCAGCGGAATTCCAAATTTTGCGCCGGAACTGTTCCGCCGCATCCGCTTAAAAGATCCGCTGAAACAGAAACAGCTCCTGAAAGGCTTAGTGCAGCTTTCTGAAGAAGGCGCGGTGCAGGTTTTCCGACCTTTGTCGAACAACGATTTGATCGTCGGTGCTGTAGGTGTACTGCAGTTCGATGTGGTTGTGCACCGCCTTAGATCTGAATACAACGTTGATGCAGTGTATGAAAATATTAATGTGGCAACGGCACGCTGGGTAACTTCTGACAGCGAACGCAAACTCGACGAATTCCGGCGTAAGGCTGAGGCTAATCTGGCGCTGGATGGCGGGGATAATCTGACCTACATCGCACCGACCATGGTAAATTTAAACTTGGCAACGGAACGTTATCCGGATATCGACTTCCACCATACGCGGGAACATTAACCAGCGAAGGACATTATGGCGTACAACCTCTTCGACACGCACTGTCATTTAGATTTTGAGGTCTTTGACGAAGACCGCGAAGAGGTTGTCAAACGCGCCTATGAGCAGGGCGTACGCTCAATATTTATCCCCGGCACTTGCCGCGACACGCCACGCGTTCGACCGCAGACGATGGCCGGTGTCCAGCTCTTCTATGCCGTCGGTTTACATCCCTACTTTATCGCTGACCACAACAACGAAGATCTCGACTGGGTCGAGCAGCAGTTGCAGGAACACGCTGGGTATTGGGTCGGTGAAATTGGTCTGGATCGAACCTGTCCCGACTGGGACCAGCAGTGCGACCTGTTCGTGCAGCAGGTCGAGCTGGCCGTTAAGTACCAGCGCCCCGTGATCCTCCACCACCGTAAGTCACAAAGTGATTTACTGCACTATTTAAAGCCCTATCTGGATGACTTACCGGATCAAAAAGGTATTTTGCACGCGTTCAGCGGCAGCCCTGAGCAAGCCCAGGATTGGATTAGTAAAGGCTTTAAATTAGGTGTTGGCGGCACCATCACCTACTCGCGAGCGAAGAAAACCCGAGCCGCGTTAAAAGACAGTCCGCTGGATGCGCTGGTGCTTGAAACCGACGCTCCGGATATGCCTGTCTGCGGTTATCAGGGGGAGCGCAACGAGCCCTGCCATGTTGCTGACGTGATAGCGTCACTGGCTGAGCTGCGCGATGAGGATAAAGACGTTATTGCTCGACAGCTTTGGCAAACAAGCTGTGAGCTTATTCCTTTAGACGCAGACGACGATAACGCCACTTGTTGAAGGTGAGTGTGATAAGTACACCGGCCAGGACCGCAAACAGCAGCAGGAACTGACCGTAATAGCTGAGGTATTGATGAACCGACAGCGGTTCAGCGAGCAGCATCGGTTGATTGATGCCAATGTGCAGATAGCCATGAACAAGCTTTTCTTCGCGGACTTCTTCAACCAGCACAAAGGCATTGTGTGTCGACTCGGGTTGCGGGACACTGCTTGCTTCTGCCCGCACCATAGGCCGGCCATAGCTATCATAAACAGCGCTGTAATCAATCAACGGATGCCGGGTCAGGTTGTCGACCAGATTTTGTAGTTTGGTCTGATCATTTTCGATGAGCCAGTAACGCGCCTCATTTGCAGCTTGAGTTGCAGTAAGCTCGATAAGTTGCTGGCTATGTGACTGCAACTCCGCCAAACTCGTTTCTTGCATCGTCCCCCAGAGGTTCTCGATCAAGACAATGAGCAGCACTGCGGCAAGCAGGCGGCGGCCGCGACGATAGACAAGCTTGATGATATTGATAACATGTTGTGCTGTTGTCATAACAAAACTATACGCTGAGCAACCCTGGAAGAGCAACAAAAATGGTCGACATTGACGCCCCCGGCATCGTTTTATTTGATATGGATTCTACACTCATCACGATTGAGTGTATCGATGAACTTGCCGCATTAGTGGGAAAAAAACAGCAGGTCAGTGCAGTGACTGAAGCTGCGATGCGGGGTGAGCTTGATTTTGCCGAAAGCTTGCGGGCCCGGGTGAAGTTACTGGCAGGGGTGCATGAGCGGCAGTTACAGCAATTACTTGAGCCGATTCCGTTTTCCGTCGGCGCGCAAGCTTTAATTGCCTGGTTCCAGCAGCGAGGCTGGCGCACGGCACTGGTTTCCGGCGGCTTCACCTGGTTCAGCGGACAAGTGGCTGAAGCGCTCAAGCTTGATGCTCATAAAGCGAATCAGCTGCAATGGCAGCAACACTGTCTGACTGGTAGTGTGGCTGAGCCGATTGTCGATGGTCAGAGTAAAGCCGATTATTTGCATACGCTGGCGCAACGCTGGCAGCTGCCTATGAGTAATACCATTGCTGTTGGCGACGGTGCGAACGATAAAGCCATGTTGCAGGCTGCTGGCCTCGGCATAGCTTATTGCGCAAAGCCAGCCTTGCAAGAGGTGGCCGACTGGTGCATCCAGGAGCCTGACCTGATGCAGCTGGCGAACTATCTGGAAACAATGAAATCACGTACGAGCGAGACCCATTAGAATGGCAAAGGCAAAAACAGCATACGTATGCAATGAATGTGGCGCGGATTTCGTGCGTTGGCTGGGCCAATGCACAGAATGTAAAGCATGGAATTCACTGACTGAAGTTCGCTTAGCCAGTGCTAAGACGGTGAGCGTCGAGCGTCGTGGCTTTGCCGGTTCAACGCAGGCGCAAGTGCAAACCTTAGGTGAAGTCGATTTACAGGATTTACCACGCTTTAGCAGCACCTACAAAGAATTTGACCGGGTTCTGGGCGGTGGTATTGTGCCAGGTTCGGCGATCTTAATTGGCGGCTCTCCTGGTGCCGGTAAGAGTACGCTGTTGTTGC
Organism: Pseudidiomarina terrestris; assembly: GCF_030466405.1. Taxonomy (GTDB): domain Bacteria; phylum Pseudomonadota; class Gammaproteobacteria; order Enterobacterales; family Alteromonadaceae; genus Pseudidiomarina; species Pseudidiomarina terrestris. Next base: position 18,419 of record NZ_JAGGJF010000007.1, read on the forward strand.
AGACGATGTGCCAGCTGGCGGCGCAGATGCAAACTCTGTACGTCACCGGTGAGGAATCATTGCAGCAAGTCGCATTGCGGGCTCAGCGCTTAGGGTTGCCGACCGATCGCTTGCGAATGCTTGCAGAAACTTCGGTGGAGACCATTTGTGATCTGGCTGACAAGGAACAGCCCAGAGTCATGGTCATCGACTCTATTCAGGTGATGCATCTTGCCGATATTCAGTCAGCTCCTGGCAGCGTCGCACAGGTGCGGGAATCGGCTGCCTACCTGACGCGGTATGCCAAACAAAAAGGTGTTGCCATCATTATGGTGGGACATGTGACCAAAGACGGCTCTCTGGCCGGTCCTAAAGTGCTTGAGCACTGTATCGATGCCTCGATTCTACTTGAAGGAACTGCCGACTCACGCTTTCGAACCCTACGCGGCAATAAAAATCGCTTTGGTCCGGCCAATGAACTGGGCGTCTTTGCCATGACGGGTCAGGGGCTGAAAGAGGTTAGCAACCCGTCCGCGATCTTTTTGCAACGCGGTGAGGAGCATGGCAACGGCTCCGTGGTGATGGTGATTTGGGAAGGAACACGACCGCTACTGGTTGAGCTGCAAGCTCTTGTTGATGCCAGCCAGCTGGCGAATCCACGGCGCGTTGCGGTAGGTACTGAAGCCACCCGGTTAGCGATGTTACTGGCGGTACTGCATCGCCATGGTGGCCTGCACATGTCCGATCAGGACGTCTTCGTCAACGTCGTTGGTGGCGTGCGGGTCACAGAAACGGGCGCTGATTTAGCGCTGCTTCTTGCTATTGTCTCCAGCTTTCGCGAGCAGCCTTTGCCGCGGGAACTGATTGTCTTTGGTGAAGTGGGGCTGGCTGGAGAAATACGGCCGGTGCAAAATGGCCAGGCGCGACTCAACGAAGCCGCCAAGCATGGGTTTACCCGTGCCATCGTGCCTATTGGTAACAAACCCAAAGAGGCGATTGCGGGCATGCAGGTGACTGCAGTTAAAAACTTACAGCAAGCATTAGAAGCCATCTAATGCGAACTTTGCTGGCAACATTTGCGGTTACAGTCATGTGGTTCGGCTCGGCGCACGCCGGGCAACGCGTGGTGAGTATTAACCCATGCTTTGACGACTGGTTGCCGCAGTGGCTGGCGCCGGCATGGCAGATGGTCCCATCGACGGAGCATGGCAACCGGCTGGAGCAGATCGTGGCGCTGAAACCCGATTATGTTGTTGCCGGCAGCTTTGTCGGACGGCAACTGCGGCTGGCGTTACAGGAGCGGGTGCAGCTGACGACCGTGCCCTACGTCGCCGACTGGTCCGCCTGGCGTGAGGCAGTGCTGCAGCTGGGGTTAGAGCTGGAGCAGAAGTACCAGGCCGAGCAGTGGCTTGCACGCCAGGAAGCAGCATTGGCAAGCTATGATTTACGCAGTTTGGGAAACACGTTGATCCTGATGCCCAATGGTTTTACCTGGGGCGGACAAAGCTGGATTTATCAGCTGCTGCAGCAGCACCAGCTGCAATTATCGCCGCTTTCAGGCTCCGGTGATTTAGTGCGTTTAAACCTTGAACAGGTGCTGCAAAGTGAGCCTGACACTGTGATTCTCGAGGGCTTTTCAACGGAGTATGCCCGCGCTCAGGATTGGCTCTGGCACGACGGGCTACAAGACTGGCTGATTCAGCGTCGGGTCATTGAGGTCGACGGCCAGGTTGCAAGTTGTGCAGCCACCCGGGCACTCGATTATTTGCAACAGTTAAGCCGGCAACAGGACGCGAACCCAGCTCCTGCAGAGGGACTACAAGATGCTGCGCGTTAGCCTGTTATTGGCGATAGTCTGTGTTGCCTTGTTAGGGCTGCATATGATGATGGGGAGCAGTGGCTGGGGCTACGATTACCTCGGTGCAGCAGCGTCGACAATCTTATTCGATATCCGCTTACCGCGCGCGCTACTGGCGCTGCTCAACGGAATCGCCTTAGGTACCGCAGGCGCGGTGCTTCAGGTCATGTTTCGAAATCCTCTGGCGGAACCCGGTATTACCGGGATCGCAGGTGGCAGTGCACTGACCATTGTCGTGGTATTGTACTCGGGCTTGACCTTGCCGCTGAGCGGATTACTGCCGGTGGTTGGCATGCTGGGCGGCTTGCTCAGCTTGATCGCCTTGTGGCTGATCGCTGGCGGCCATACCAGCGGTTTGCGCTTAATTCTGGCCGGGGTAGCGGTAGCATCATTTTGTGGAGCGCTGCTGGCGCTGGTATTGAATCTTGCCCCCAATCCTTTCGCCTATCTGGAGTGGAGCCTGTGGTTGCTGGGCTCAGTTGCAAATCGTGGCTGGGAGCAAATATATTTGCTGGTACCAAGTATGGTGCTTGCTTTTGGGTTGTTGTACTGGCAACGCAACTTTATTAATGCCCACATCTTCGACCAGCAGACGTTGGCGAGCCTGGGCTTCCGACAAAACTGGTCGGCCTGGTGGGTGTTAGCCAGCGTAACCTTATTAATTTCTGCTTCCGTTGTTACTGCGGGGGTGATCAGCTTTGTCGGGTTACTGGCACCACATCTTGCTCGCCTGCTCGGTGAGAACAGGCCGCCGCAGCTCATGGTGTTGAGCGGGCTGGGCGGCGGTGCTCTATTACTTCTTATTGACGCTGTGGTGAAGCTGGTTCCCACCACCGTAGAGTTACAGTTAGGTGTTGTTGCCGCCTTTATTGGCGCTCCCTGGCTAGTGTATCTGTTGATGAGGCAGGCGCGCGCATGACTTTGAAAGTGGAACGTCTAGGCCATTCAACCCGGCTGCAGGAGGTAAGCTTTGCTGCGCAGCCGGGTGAGCTTGTCGGTATCCTGGGCGCCAATGGCGCCGGAAAAAGCACCTTGTTGCAGTTACTTTGCGGTGTGCTTGAGCCAGACGCAGGACAACTGACGTACCAGCAACGTGATCTCTCCCAAATCAGTGCTTATGAGCGCCGCCAACTACTTGGCTATTTACCCCAGACACCGGTTGCTGAGGGTGGAATACGAGTGGACCACTTCCTGCAGGCCGGTCTGGTGAATTTGCATTTAAGCTGTCCTGGCAAAGAGCTGAATCGTGTCGTTGAGACTTTGCAGATTCATGCATTGCTGGAGCGCACCCTGGATAAACTCTCGGGCGGAGAGCAGCGTCGGGTGCATATTGCGCGGGCTTTATTAGGTGATCATAACTGGCTGCTTTGTGATGAACCTACGACCAGTCTGGATCTCTATTATCAACTCCAAGTTATGGCGGTACTGCGTGCGCAAGCCGACCGTGGCAAACTGGTGACATTGGCTCTCCATGATCTAGGTCTTGCGGCTCGGTATTGTGACCGGTTGGTGTTAATTGATAAGGGGCGCCTTCTAGCTGAGGGAACACCGGCCGCGGTCTTGACCGACGCAAACCTGGCGCAAGCCTATAAGATTAAAGCGCGCTGGCTATGTACGGACGAGGGCGTGACGCTGCTACCCAGTTTATTATCTTAGGTGGGCCGGCTGTATCGACGCTGCTAACTTTAGGTATTAAAACTCATTGCGCCATTGTTGCAAAAGCGGATGCTCATCCGCTGTAAGCTGTGCGGCGGTGGCTAAACTAGCGGTCCCTGAGCTACTGCAACTGCCGTTAACGATATAGTGTTTGGCCTCAGCTAAAAGAGGATCACCACTGGTACCCCAGTCACCTACCAGTCGGTCGTCGGCTGAGCAGTGCACGGGAATCCCATCAAAATAGCGCCCTTCACCGTTGGCATTGACCGTTTCAAAGTTAATCACAAAGCTGCGTTTGTCACAGAAGGGGTCCGGCGACTGGCCGACGGGTTTACCGCAGGTGCGCTGGCCAATCACCACCACATCAATAAAAGGTTGTAAGCCATTGATGATAAGCTCTGATGAGGAACAGCTTGAGGCGGTTGTCAGCACAAATACCCGGTTTAAATCCAGTTGCTGAACGCCCTCAATTAACTCAAACAGCGAGGTAGCATTGTTGTCGCTGTTTTTGTCATTAAAACGCAGGGAAACAAAGGTATTACCAATGACGTTGTTACCCGCCGCCTGGGTTGCGGCCTGGTTTGCATAACGGATCAGCCCCCCGCCGTTGTAGCGCAAATCGATGACCAGATCATCCACGCCAACCAGCGCATTATACGCCTCATTCAAGTCTGCACCGGTGCGGTCGATAAAGCTATTCAGGACATAGTAGCCAACTTCGCGGCCGCCAAGCTGTTGACGCTTGGTGGCGAGCACTGTATTGGTTTCGACTTGTTCTTTAGTCAGGATGTCATTAAAGAGAGTGCCGTCAGGACGCTGCCAGTCGAGGGTTACAGTTACGCCGACCTCACGCGGACCAAGGGCTTCGTTGTAGCCACCGCTGGCGATAAGATCACCAACAGGGACACCGTCAATTGCCAGGATTTCATCAGCACGGCGAAGACCAGCCTGAGCTGCGGGAGACTCATCGAAAACATAGTTGATAAACACCCGGTCACCGTTGAACCGTGTGGAGAAACCAAAGCCAATGTATTCAGCGTTGACAAAGCGGTCCTGATATTCCTGTTCTGTCAGTATGTAACTGAACCGGTCGTTATCACTGCGAATTGCGTCTAATAAGTCGTATACGGACGCATATTCTGCAGGGTCGACCGTTGTCGGTATATCTTCGTACCAAAAATAATTTTCGCGCATGTAATCGAGGAAGTAGCGGTTTTGTCCCGCAACAGTGCAGCTTAAACTGCCGTCGTCACTACCACCGGTTGCAGGAGAACTGCTACCGCCACCACCGCAGCTGAGTAACAATGTTGTCGACAACACTAAGCATAGATTCCTGTAACCTGGGATTATGGACCTGGAGCGCATACTTCAACCTCAATAACATGACCTGAAATACTGTTATATTCGCTCGCTTGAGAGATGTCCAGTTCGGCAAAATTGCTTAGTGACGCGCCCGGTTATTTTTGGCAAACTGCGATCTTTGTTTTAGCCAGGTAGCGTGAGTAGCATTTATGACGGCAGTAATGATCGATTTGCAGGGAACTGAAATCACCAGCGAAGAGCGCGAGTTATTAGCGCATCCAGCGGTGGGGGGAGTCATCTACTTTTCCCGTAATTTTACCGATATTGATCAGTTACATGAATTGGTGCGTCAAACACGTGCAGCGGCCAGAAATCCACTGATCCTGGCGGTTGACCATGAGGGCGGTCGGGTTCAGCGTTTTCGCGAAGGTTTTTCGAAAATTCCGGCGATGGGCGCAATCCTTACGCATGCGAACAGCCGCGAAGATGCCCAGCATTGTGCGCAGGAGTTGGGCTGGCTAATGGCCAGTGAAGTGCTGGCGATGGATATCGATATTAGTTTCGCGCCAGTTATGGACATGAACGGTGTGAGTGAAGTCATCGGCGAGCGCGCTTTTGCCAAGGGTGCTGAGCACGTAACTTTGCTAGCACGCAGCTTCATTAAAGGCATGCATCAGGCCGGCATGAAAGCGACCGGTAAACATTTTCCCGGGCATGGTTCGGTGAAGGCTGATTCCCATATTGCGATGCCTGTCGATGAGCGGTCCTGGGAGGAGATCCTGCGGACTGACTTGCCGCCTTTTATCGAACTGGCCAACTGTATGGATGCGGTAATGCCTGCGCATGTTATTTATCCGGCAGTGGATGACAAACCAGCTGGCTTCTCTGCGCGTTGGTTACAGCACGTCTTGCGCGCGCAACTAGGTTTTAAGGGCGTGATTTTTAGTGATGATCTTGCCATGGCGGCGGCCACTGCCGCTGGAACTATGCCGGAACGTGCAATAGCCGCATTAGACGCAGGTTGCGATATGGTGTTGGCCTGTAATGATCGAGCTGGAGCCAAAGCAGTGCTTGAAGCGCTTGAGCCACGCTTTACTGAAGCGCATAAAGGCGCCAATCGTTGTTACGAACACCTTGCTAAATGCGCTGGCCTGGGCTGGCAGACGCTACGTAACCATCCGCGCTGGCATCAGGCTCAGCTGCTGCTGGAGCGTTTTGCCGACGGGTCTTAACTTTCGTAACTAAGCGGATCCGTGACCTTGTTTTCAGCAAAAGCTTCGAGCCGCTCGACACAAGCTCCGCATTTCCCACAGGCCAGCTCGCGACCGTTGTAACAGGTCCAGGTGTCGGCATAGTCGAGCCCCATAGCTAAGCCATCGGCAAGGATCTCGGCTTTATTGTTATCAAGGTAGGGAACTTCAATACTTATCGGCTCGTAGTTAGCAATCAGACTGACATCATTCATGCGCTTCACAAACTCCGGGCGGCAGTCCGGATAAATTGCATGATCCCCTGAGTGCGCTCCGTAATAGACCGCACTGGCATCCAGCGATACGGCATAGCCAATAGCCAGCGATAATAAGATCATATTGCGGTTGGGGACCACTGTTGATTTCATTGAATCTTCGGCATAGTGGCCTTCAGGTATGGCGTCATCGGCAGAGGTGAGTGAGCTGCCACCTAACAGTGAATTAACGGCGGTGATATCAACAACTTTATGCGGCACCCCCAGTTTTGCAGCGGCTTGTGCTGCCACCTCCAGTTCTTTGACATGGCGCTGACCGTAATTAAATGACAGAGCGTAAACCTCATGACCGTCACGAATGGCGCGATTGAGCACCGTGAACGAGTCCATTCCGCCAGAATAAATTACTACAACCTTTGCCATACCCGAGCTCCATGATTACTGCTTTTTTAACGACCGACTTACGGTACAATAGTGGCTATAGTTTAACGTAAAACAGGATGAAACCCATTACTACTCTTTATCCAGTCAATGAATTATTTGAAACCATTCAGGGTGAAGGCGTATTCACTGGCACGCCGGCCATTTTTCTGCGCCTGCAAGGTTGCCCGGTAGGCTGTCCCTGGTGCGATACCCAGCACACGTGGGAAAAATCAGCGGATAAGCAAGTTGACGCGCAAACGATGCTCACTAAGACGTCAGCAACAGCTGAGTGGGCAGAGCTAACTGCACTTCAGCTGTTAGCTCTTTTTACCGAGCAAGGTTTTAGTGCCAGGCATGTGGTCATTACCGGTGGCGAGCCAGCAATGTTTGATTTGCAGGAGTTGGGTGAGACCTTAGAAAAGGCCGGCTATCAGTTGCAAATTGAAACCAGTGGCACTTTCGCCCTGCAGGTGACTGCGGACACCTGGGTGACGGTTTCGCCAAAGCTGGATATGCCCGGAGGCTATCTGGTGCGGCCGGACTGTATGCAAAGAGCGAACGAAATCAAACATCCCGTCGCTATGCAAAAGCATATTGATGCGCTGGATAATCTCCTACAGCGCTGTCCACCGCGCTCCGATGCAATTATCGCGTTGCAGCCAATTTCCCAGCGTCCCCGTGCGACACAACTGGCAATAGCAACCTGTATTAAGCGTAACTGGCGTCTGTCGGTGCAGTTGCACAAGTATCTGAATATCGAGTAAGTCATCTCCTCGCTGCCAAAGCACTAAGCGTCCCTGCGTTATAGTTTCAGAGCTGAGTCATCAGCTTGCTACTACTTTTTCGCATGGAGGCGTTATGCAACAGGGAAGTTTTCTTTTCAAAAGCCGCGGTCAAGGAATGACCGAGTACATCATCATTGTTGCCCTCATTGCCGTAGCTGCAATTGGGGTTTACTCACTGCTCGGCAAAACCGTGCGCAACCAGGTTTCGGGTATTGCGCACGAAGTAAGTGGTCAGAACTCTTCGCAGCAACTCAACCAAGCCCGTTCCGCTGCGCGCCGGTCAGGCACTGTGGCACGACAGGATGTCAATCTCGGCAACTATGACGAAGCGACCGAGTCGGGTGAAAACTAATGCGCAGCCGTGGTTTCACCAGCATCTGGCTGTTACCGATTCTGGCTGCCCTGTTGGTACTGACTCTTGCTGTGATGCGGGGCAGTCAGAACATTCGCAGCGTCTGGTATCAACAGAATGTCGCTGACAATATGGCAAGCTCTGCTGCGACTTTATTGGCAAGAGAGTTGAATCTGCTGGCGCTAATCAATCGTGCGTTGCTGGCTAATGAGCTTACGCTGGCGCAGCTGGCGGGGCTTTATAGCTGGTTTCAGATGATGCGTGATGTCGTCGATCGCAATGCCGCTGTGTCAACCTGGATCCCCTATCTCAATTCCGTAACGCGGCAGATTGCCGTAGCTGTTGGTCACGCTGAGCGACCCCTGACCGCCATTATTCGAAGTACTCTCTATTTCCAACATTTAATAACCACGGCGCTACGCGCGACGCAGTGGTTTGCACGTTTAACGTTTAGCTTGGAAATTCCAAGAACTCTGGCTGAGGTGCTGGCGCACCATGATGTTGAGCAGCCTAGCTGGCAGGTACTCCACGCCCCCGGGCTGATTCAGTTGCCGTGGTTGTGGTGGAGTTATGTTCCTGCCCAGCACTCAGGAAATGATAGCGGACTGGCGCACCGACTTATGCTGGCGAGCATGGATGGTTTTACCAGAGAGCGCAGCTACAAATGGTTCAGTGCACTTCAGGTGAGCGTCAAAAAAGCCGGCGCAGCGCGTTTACAGAGTGACACTCGCGGACACTGGAGCTGGCAATCCATGGATACCGTCGCGATCCACATTACGGGGCTGCTTGATTCCGAGGAACTCCCTTGGGGCGACGGATTAAGTTATCTTGGGCACAAAGTCAGTCAATATGGCCCGAATGACTTTGGTAATTCACCCACTATCAACCCGCGAACTTCTGCCTGGGCGCAAGCCATGCAACACAGCCTGACAGATACGGCGAGGCGGTTTAACTACTTTAACCGCAGGGATCTAGAGCCCGATGACTGGCCCCAGGTCATTGTTGTACTCAACGATGTGACCGCTAAGGCAGGTGTATTTTTTTCCCGACCGCAAAGCTTGTTTCCCCGTATAGACGCCGCGAGTGAGCAGGCAAACTTATTTAACTCCTTGTGGCAGCCGCAGTTGCTATCGCTCACCCTCGCTGAGAAAGGATTGCTGGCGAGCTTGTACCCGGGAGGCCAAGAAAATGAAAACTGAAAGCGGACAGGCGATCATTGAGAGTGTTTGGATACTCCTGCTGTTGGCGCTGCTGCTGACGCTTATCAAAGACGTGATACAACCCCAGAATATTCAACAGCAGCAGCGCATTGACAGGAGTCGTGCCGAAATCTGGCGGTTCGGGTCACCAGCTAAGGTCAGCGACACTGGGGATTATGCTTTTGCCCGACAGGCTCAAAAGGTACTAGGGCCTGTTGCGCAACTTACCGGCCTGAAGTTAGCAAGCGATAATCTGCGCTTGCTAACAAAAAACGAAGAGCAGGTGGCCATGGCTCGTATTCTGGATGCCTGGCAAGCCGGTGAGCCGGGGGCGCTAAGTGCAAGGCCTGCGCTGTTAACGCCCGCGGCGCGTTTAAATGAGTTGGGTCTGCCGCAAATCCAGCGCTTACTTAGTTGGCTGCATTTCACCGAGGAGTTCGCCCCTGGTCAGCTGCGCTGGGGCTATGTTAACCCGGACGCCACGCCGTTGGAGCTGGAGTGCGCGCAAAAACGGGAATGCCGCTGATGGATTTGCCGCTGGATTGGCAGGGTGAGTTACTGGTCGAGCAAAGCAGTCATCAGACCTGGCGGATAATATCTCCGGACACGCCGCAGTTGCACCTTATCGGTTGCCAGGTGACTGAGCTCACCAACCTGGGTTTTTGGTGTGAGCACCGGGGGGCGATGTGGTTGCTACAACAGCATCAGGGACAGTACTGGCTCACCCGTTTAGTTCGTGCGAAGACGCAGCCCTCGCCATCGGACTGGCGAGGACTGCCTTTGCAAGAGCTGGCCAGTGAAGGTCAGCAGATTACGATTCATTTAAGCAAGCAGCATCCACAGCAGTTGTTCCAGTTTGCACAGTTTCGCTATCAGAGCCGTAAACCACGGCTTTTGGAGTTAAGCCATGGAAGGTTTTATTTATCATTGCAATTGCCGACAGAAGACCTGTTTTTATACCAGCAGGGCTCACAAACCCTGGTGGTCTCCGCGGGGACAGTCGGGGCAGGCAAGTTTTGAAGTCATCATCGTTAGTCTGGCGCTATTACTTATCGTGATTGTCCCGGTGACGGTGAACGAACAGACACTATTGGTCTGGCTCGAGTTCGTGGTGATGAGTTGGATGATGATGTATAGCGCCCTGTGGCAGCAGTTTTTATTGCATCCATGGGCGAGCTAGCTGATGCAGGTCAATTTGAAATGGAAACTGACTTTGTTGGTGTTGCTCGTACTGGCGCTCGTCATTGCCAGTTATCAGCTGATGAGAACCTATGTAGAACAACAATCACAAGCGATCGAACAACAGCGTAATGCAGCCATGGAGTGGGTGTTGGTGTTCAAAAGGGACTTAGAGGAAGGCCATATGGTGACTCTTGATGATTTGCAGCAGCGCAAGTACCCACCAGGCTACATCAGCGAAGACTGGTTGCGACCACAGGATGCGATGGCCATTGTTGGCAACTTGACGCAGCACTTTGTCAGTCGTGGCGAGCCTGTGATGCTGGCTGTTCTGCAGCAAGCGCGGCGCGCCTCCTTCAGCGATGTGCTTGCGCACAATGAGTACGCGGTGACCGCGACCATCAGCATCGAACAGGTTCATCATGGTCTTTTAGCAATCGGCAACAGAGTCAGTCTGGTGGCGCAGCGTGACAGCTTCGGGGAAGCTTCTGAGAACACGCTCATGAGTATCGCAAATGTTGAAATCCTGGCTATCGATAATGTCACAGAGGCGGACTGGCAGCAGGGCCTGGCGAGCACTCTTACCTTCCGCTTTACAGCTGCCCAGGCCGCGGCTTTTGAACAAATTCGCAGAAGTGGTTATGCGATCTGGTTGCAAAACCCTGAGCCAGACTATGCACCCTTAAAAGCTGAGCCGGTGATAAAGATATACACCATGAACAACGGAGGTTTTGGCGAATGACAAAGCATCTACATGCGGTGATTGGGTTGTTGTTCTGTCTGAGCGTACAAGCGCAACCCAAAGTTTTTGAAGTCAGAGCCGATGAGTCGATCATTATCCCGTTAGAGGGGGTCGATGAAGTCGTCATCACCAACGATCAGGTGGTGAATTTCCAACATCTCGACAGTGGTGTGCTGGTCGTCACCGGTAAGCAGGCGGGTACGACGGAGCTGCTTATGTTCACCGACACGCAATTGTCAGCCCGCCATGTTGTTGAGGTCAAAGCGGCACTGGATCAACGGCTCAAACTTGAGCTGCTTGCTTTACAGCGGCAGTTCCCGCAGCTACAGGTCCATCATCATGACGAGCTCATAAGTATTTCCGGGCAATTGGATCTCGGCGATCAGAAGACTATAGAAAGACTCGTTGAACGGCATAGCAAGCTGGTGTCGCAAGTCGAATTTGTGCAGCAGGATAGCACCCCGATGCTAGTTATCGAAGTCAGGATTGCCGAAGTGAAGCGCTCTTTCGCGCGCCACCTTGGCGTACGCTGGCCAGCGCACATCAACGGCCCCTTGGTCGAGAATGCGGGACAGTGGCTGCACTTACCCATCAGCGCGCAGTCGACCATTGATGTCATGGAGCGACAGGGCCAGGCAAGACTTTTGGCAACACCCACATTGACGGCTGTCAGCGGCGGGACTGCTGAGTTTCTGGTGGGCGGTGAGTTTCCGGTGCCGCAGGTGCTGGTGCAAGGACTACAGGATGTCAGCTTTCGCCCTTATGGGATCCAGTTGACTATTGCTCCACAATTGCTCGAAAGCGGCAAAGTCCAGACTCAGCTGGTTGCTGAAATGAGTTCTATCGATCCGGCGACAGCGGTCAATGGTATTCCCGGCTTGCTGACCCGAAAGGTCGCCTCCACTCTTGTCATCCCTGCGGGTGAAACAATGATTCTCTCGGGATTACTGCAGCACGAGCAATCTGAGCAAGCAGATCGTTTTCCCGCGTTACATAAGCTTCCCATTCTCGGTGCCCTGTTCGGCTCCAAGCAGTTTCGCACAGCAGAAACCGATCTGGTCATTATGGTCACGCCAAAGCTTGCCAGTGCAAGTGTCGAACGCCAATCGCGTGGCGCAGTTGCAAATCAGCAAATTAAAGATTTTCGTCGGGCGGCAGGCTGTACGGGCTTACTTGAACCTTTTATTTTCGGGGGGGACAAGTTATGACTGAGCGTGAGGAGTTAACCCAGGTGTTGAAGTCGCAAATTCAACGCGCCACCTTGCACCGCGATCTTGGCAGTTCCGCTAATTTGCGCAAGTTCGCGGAAGACCTGCTCAAGGCTCATTTGTTCCAGCATCAGGGGACAGCTGTAACAGCAGTGCAGCTGCAGTTGATTGATGAAGTGGTCGAAAGCTGCATGGGGCTGGGGCCGCTCAGTGCGCTCATCGCTGATGAGGGCATAAGTGAGATCATGGTGAATCACTACAACTCTATTTTTATCGAACGCCAGGGTAAGCTATTGCCTACGGACATACGCTTTCGCAGTGAAGAAGAGCTGTTGCAGGTTATCGAACGCATTGTTCTGCCACTCGGGCGACGCATTGATAGTGCCCAACCAATGGTGGATGCGCGTTTGCCTGACGGCTCTCGGGTCAATGCCGTCATCGCTCCTTTAGCTTTGCGTGGGGCCTGCCTGACCATCCGCAAATTTGCCAGGAAAACCATAGATTTTGATGACTTAACTCGGTTAAACGCCATTACTGACAGCGCCAAAGCGTATTTGCAGGAGATGGTTCGAATAAGGAAAAATATCCTCATTGTCGGTGGTACAGGCACCGGGAAAACAACGCTGTTGAATTTACTGGCCAGCGAGGTGCCAGAAAATCAGCGCATCATTACTATCGAAGACGCTGCGGAACTGAAGTTGCGCCATGTCAATCTGATTGCCTTAGAGGCCAGACCGGCAAATGCTGAGGGAAGGGGTCAGGTAACGATCAGAGAACTATTAATCAATGCCCTGCGGATGCGTCCAGATCGCATCGTTGTTGGAGAGTGTCGCGGTGCTGAAGCTCTGGATATGTTGCAAGCTATGAACACCGGTCATGAAGGTTCTCTGAGCACCTTGCATGCGAATAGCCCCAGAGAAGCACTACAACGGCTGGAGGTGATGGTGATGCTCGCGGGCTTTGAGCTGCCCCTGACAGCCGTACGCCAACAGATCGCCAGCGCTATTCAGGTTATCGTGCAAATTGCTCGCTTGAGCGATGGCCGCCGTGTCATTACGGCGATCAGTGAAGTCGTAGGACTGGAATCCATCGCTTACCAGATTACGCCGCTGTTCGAATGGCGCGATAGTCAACTTTGTTGCACTGGCATGGGCTCTGAATGGGGGCAGCATAATGGTCATTGAGCTATGGCAGGTGGCGCTGCTTGGCAGCCTGGCAGTGCTAGCTGCCATTGGCTTAATACTGTTGCTGGCGCAACAGCCATTACGGGAAATAAAACAACGTCTCGAGCGTGATGCGGAGCTCTCATTAGCGGCATTCTTAATTTTCATTCCAGCGCGTTTATTCTGGTTGATCTTAAGTGTGTTAGTGCTGCCGGTCGTCATCTTTATGAGCCTGATGGTGGCGAATGGTGTCTGGTCAGTTCTTGCATGTCTGCTTTGTTTCGCCGGGCTCCCATGGTTAAGGACGACGTTACTTAAGCGCCGCCGGCAGAAAATTGAAAAGCAGCTGCCGAATGCTCTGCAGCTGCTTGCGAGTAGTCTGCAGGCGGGTCTGAGTCTTACGCCGGCGATAGAACTGGTAGCGAAACAGTTGCCACGACCTTTGCAAATGGAATTTCGGTTACTGGTGCAGCGGCAACGGACGGGAGACAGCTTGATGCTGGCGCTGGAAGACTTTTACCGGCGTTCGCCTTCGACGATGGTCCGCTTTTTTACCTTCGCTATTGATACGGGGCACCGTTATGGCGGGCAGCAAGCGCAGATGCTGTCACGCATGGCTTGCGCCATTCAGCAACAACAGTATGCCAGGGAGCGGATGTTAAGTCTTTCAGCTCAGGCGAGATTGCAAGGCAAGGTTATGTTCGTTTTACCGTTCGCCTTATTCTTTGCGATAGGAGAGGTGCAAGAGCAGTCCAAAGCGCTGCTGCTGACGACACAGGAGGGGCGAGTTTTACTGCTGCTATGCGGCTGCCTGATGCTTATTGGTATAGCTTTGACGCGCAGAATTATGGGGCGTTTCAATGACGACGCCTGACTGGCTTTTTGCCAGCGCATTAGGGCTCATCGCGCTTATTGCCGGAGTGAGCATCCTGGCACTTTATCGCCTTTGTTGGAGTCAGGGGCCTGTTCTGTTGCAGCGACTATTAAACCGATGTTCGCCGACCTGGCAGCGCAGGCTGACCGCTTATGCCAAGTCACAGGATCCTTTAAATGAGCCCGCAGAGGTTTTGTTGCGACAGTTGCTGGAAATGCTGGTTGTGGTTTTTTGTTTGCTGCTTCCTCTGCCACAACAGATTCGCTGGATGATTTTGCTGGGCGCGATTTGCGTATATCTGCAAGCTCGCGCCCGGAACCGCGCCCGAATCGGACGTTTCAGCCGGCAATGGCCTGCCTGTCTGGATATGTTGGCGATGCTGCTGCAGGCCGGCTTATCGTTTCGTGCAGCGCTGCATGCACTTGCGGGATTAAGTGGGGGTTCACCGGCTTTGGTGCAACTGCGTGTACTCCATCAGCAGTTGCTTGCTGGCGTTAGTCTGGATGAAGCGCTGGTGGAATTTAAGCTGCGCATCCCTCACCCTGCATGCAACACTTTTGTCGCTGCGGTACTGCAGTCACGGTTTACCGGTGGAGCACTGGCGGACACTTTGATTGCGCAGGCGGAGCAGTTGCGCAAAGAGCAGCAGTTGGAAGCAGAGCGGTTGGCACAGGAGGTTGGCGTAAAACTATTGTTGCCCCTGGTGACGTGCTTTTTTCCGGTCACTTTTTTACTTATTTTAGGCCCTATTTTTATTGGTTTTTTACAACCTCAGTAAGGATAAAACATGAAACAAGGACGTTTTATATTAGAGCCGGAACGCTTCTGCGTGTGGCAAGAAGTGAAAGTGATGAACAGTTTCCCGCAGCGCTTAGTCGGTATGCTGATGCAAGGTGGACTGCCCCGGGGCCAAGCCTATTGGTTTCCGAGTTGCACTGCTGTGCATAGTTGGGGCATGCAGTTTGCCATGGACATTGTCGGACTTGATGCTCAGCAACGAATTGTTGCGGTACGCCGCAACGTTCAGCCTGGCGTGATGATTCGTTTACGAGGAACGCGCTCGATTATCGAATGTGAATCAGGTTTTCCTTATCCTCTGGAGCAATGGTGTGGACGCCAGCTGCATTTTGAAGAGCATGAGGTGGACTATGCCGTGGAGTAAGCTTTGGCTAACGATTGTCCTGTTGCTGGCTGGCTGCCAGAGTACTCCCAAGGCGGCGCAGCAATTCGACTCTAACTTAGAACAGCAGCGCCAGGTTGCGATGCAGGCTTATCGTCAGGGGGATTATCATCTTGCCCAGGGGTTACTGCAAAAGTTGGCTGCCCATCCCGTTGCTGACCCTCAGGCAGCTTGTTTTCTCGGGGCTATTTACTTTCGCCAGCATGAGTATCATGCGGCGTTGAACAGCTTTGAGAGCTGTCGGGAGCAGCAACCGGAACAACTTGAAATTTGGTTTAATTCCGCGGCAATCCATTTACGCCTAGCCTCAGAGCTCTTACTGACTGGGAAGAGTTATGCCCGGCTCGATGCCAGTGCCAAACCTGTTGGGCTTGAGCGTAATTATAATGAGCTGCTGCAAGCGCTGTTGCGCTTGCAGCGCATCGCAACTGCGGAGGCCAGTGTTTTATGAATAGGCCCAACGGCTTTGTGCTGCCAATTATCGTACTACTGCTCACTTTCATGGCGTTGATCTGGGCCCATACTTCGACCCCTGTAGATCCACTAACGGATGATCAGCGGTTAATGCAGCGCTATCAGGATGAGATTCTGTTTTGGCAAAAAGCAGTACTGGCCTATTCGTTCGAATATGATCGGGTTCCTCTTAGCGCTTTTATTTTAGCCAATACCTATGATCTGGAGTTGCCGGTAAGTACTGAAAGCGGCGGCGATCGGGATTTTAGTGTGGACGGACTCGGATTACTAAGCGGTAGCTTTAATTTGAGACTACACAACTTGCCTGCCGAACTCCTGGCGGAACTCAATGAGGAGTATTCACCTTATGTGAGTGTCGATGCCATCGATCGGTTAAATATACCTGTCCTGTACATCGACGATTGGCTTTTTTCTGAACGATTACTGCCCCGGGTCGCCAGGGTTTATGCAGACAGATTTGCCAGCGACCTTGAGTTAGACCAGCAGGGGATAACCCGGATCTTTAGGCTTAACGGTGACAGCGTACTTGGACAGCTGAGCCTGACGCACTTAAGCTCTATCAACGAGCTCACAGCCGAGACAGTCTTGATTCAGGATATTCAGACCAGCGGCGCACTTGTGGGTGGCCATGACTTTGGTAGCGCCCTGATGCAATTCGAGCAATTGGAGCAGGCCATGCGATCCTGCCTGGCTCCAACTGGGGGCTGCTTGAATTAGTGGTCTTTATCGCTGTACTGCTCTGGTTTTTTTCGTAGGTCGCGCGTATTTTCAGTCATCTCCAACTCCAGATGAAGACCGGCCTTGGCCAGCAAATGTGCACTAATGGGAGCCGTCAAAAAGAGAAAGATTGCGATGAGCAGTTCGTGCAGGCTGAGTGAATCAGTGACAGAGAAATACAGCATCGACGCAATAATCACACTGCCAACACCAAGCGTGGTGTTTTTGGTAGGCGCGTGCAGACGAGCCATAAAGTCAGGTAGCCGAAGCAGCCCTAGCGAACCAATAAAGGCAAAGCTGGACCCCAGCACCAAAAAGAAGGATATGAGTAAATCAGCCCATTGTGGTAAGTCTGTCATGTTAGCTCCTTCCTTACTCGATGATATCGCCACGTAAAAGAAATTTTGCCGCTGCAACGGTGCCGATAAAGCCCAGCATTGCGATCAAAAGCGCTGCCTCAAAATAGAAGGCGGTATTGTGCCAGACCCCCAACAATATAAGTAATGCCAACGAATTAATATAAATCGTGTCGAGGGCCAGAATGCGATCGGGAAGGTTTGGACCCCGAATAAGGCGTATGAAGTTCATTAACAGTGATAGCCCAAAAAGTCCGAAGGCAAACTGCAGAGCGTAGACTAACATTGGAAGATCTCCTTCAGCCGGCGTTCATAGCGCTGTTTAATTTGTTGCACAGTAGCATCTGCGTCCTGCACATTTAGTGCGTGGATAAGCAAGCTACGGCCATCGCGGGCAAGTTCGGCAGAAATTGTTCCAGGTGTCAGACTAATGGTACTGGCTAAGATCGTAATTGGTACAGAGCCTGTCACATCAAGAGGAAACTCGATAAGCGCAGGTTGAATACGTTTCTTTGGCATCAGAATGATAGCTGCAATATTAAAGTTTGACAGAATTATATCGACCAGCAGAATCAGAAAATATTGCACCGCCAGTAAAGGTCGATGCAAGGTGGTAGGGTACTCACGCGCTCGCATCGTATACAGAGGAATAATTACTGCCAGGATTAACCCCAGCAAGGTCACGCCAAACGAAACGGTATTCTGCAGCAACAGCCAGAACAGTAATAAAAAGAGG
Organism: Pseudidiomarina terrestris; assembly: GCF_030466405.1. Classification (GTDB taxonomy): domain Bacteria; phylum Pseudomonadota; class Gammaproteobacteria; order Enterobacterales; family Alteromonadaceae; genus Pseudidiomarina; species Pseudidiomarina terrestris. The sequence continues at coordinate 36,067 of NZ_JAGGJF010000007.1, forward strand.
CTCCACCATGGAGCAGGAATTAGCTTACTCATCAGGACCTCCAGTTGGTAAAACCGAAGAAATGTATTCAAACGGCGTGGTCAACTGAATCGCAATAGCATCGGTGTATTTTGAGATAGGTTGAGCAAACACGGTTAACGCGACAGCGCTAAGCAAAAGCATAACTACCGATGCGTGTTGCCATTTTGGATGTGTGGTTTCATTGGGCTTACCTTCAAAGGTATGCCAGAACATGCGACTGCCAGCGCGAGAGAGAGCGATCATCATCAGGAAAGTCGCGCCGAGAATAAGCGGCCAAAGGAATACTACCTGAGCGCCTGTGCGCGCTGCTTCCAGAATAAATAATTTACTGACGAAGCCAGAAAGAGGGGGCATGCCAATAACGGTTATGGCGGCCAGGAAGAACAGGCCCCCCAGCAGATTGTGCTGTGCCATCTTACGGCCTTTGACAATCCGGGATGCTGTTTTGCCTCTTTGTTCGGCAATTAAGTCAGCCAGCAGGAATAAGGCAGCTGTGACCAACGTGGAATGCACGAGATAGAAAAGCAGTGCACCGATGGCATCGGTGTGCCCCAGGCTTAGTGTGGTCAGCATGGTCCCAACAGAGACCAGCACCAGATAGGCAACAACGAGCCTGAGATCGCGGCTGCCAAGCACACCCAAAGCACCGATGAAGATGGTAAATAAGCCCAGCCACCATAACCAGTCCTGCGCCAGATTTGAAGACTCACCAGCGTCGGCACCAAAAATCATCGTGAAGACTCGAATAATGGCGTAAATACCCACTTTGGTCATGATGGCGAAAAGCGCGGCAACGGTCCCTGTGGTATTTGCGTAAGCCTGCGGTAGCCAAAAGTAGAGTGGCAACAGTGCTGCTTTTAAGCCAAATACAACAAAGAGTAGCATGCCACCGGCGCGAGCCAGCGCGGCGTCGTCGCCTTCTAGTACTGCGACTTTACCCGCCATATCGGCCATATTTAGCGTTCCGGTAATCCCGTAAAGGACACCAAGGCTGATGAGGAATAATGCTGAACCCGTCAGGTTAAGCACCACATAATGCAATGTTGCGCGTAACTTTAGCTTGCCTCCACCGTGCATCAACAAGGCGTAGCTGGAAATGAGCAGAATTTCAAAAAAGACGAAGAGGTTGAAAAGGTCGCCGGTTAAAAAGGCACCCATAATACCCAGGATCTGAAACTGGTATAAGGCCTGAAAATGCGAGCCGAGATTATCCTCTCCATGGCAGGCAAAAATCAGTACAGGCAGCGCAAGAACAGCGGTAAGAGCTACCATTAATGCGGCTAGTTTATCGGCCACCAGAACGATACCAAAAGGTGCTTGCCAGCTACCTAACGCATAAACCAGAACTTCATCCTGAACACTGCCTACCAGCCAGATGGCGGTGATCAGCGTCAGCGAAGAAGCTGTGATGCCGATGATTCGCCGATACCGTTGTGGATTATCGCCCCACGGCAATAACTGCAATAGCGCAGCAAACAAAGGTATAAGAATAGGTAAAATTACCAGATGGTTTGCAAGCATTAACGCTGTCCTTCTTGCTCAGCATAATTAGAGTCATTCACTTCGTCTGAACCTATTTCGCCACGTACGCGGACGGCCAAAATAATCGAGTAAGCGGTCATCGCAAAGCCGATAACAATCGCTGTTAGCACCAGTGCCTGCGGAAGCGGGTCGCTGCTACTCTCGCTTAAGCCCACAAGAGGTAATTCATTTACGGTCAGACGTCCGGTGGAAAACAAAAATAAATTGACGGCGTAGGACAGCATCGTTATCCCGATGACAATTGGAAACGAGCGGCCGCGCAAGATCAAAAACACACTACACGCAGTCAAAGTGCCGACAGTAATTGCATACAAAGTTTCCATTAATAGCCCTCCTGACGCGGACGATGGCGCGTGGTCATCTGTCCGAAGTTGGCCAGTATCATTAGGGTCGCACCAATAACGGTAAGGTACACGCCCAGGTCAAATAAAATCGCAGTTGCAAGTTCAAACTTCCCAACCAGTGGCCAATGCACGTAGGTGAAACTTGAAGTTAGGAAGTTATGGTCGAAGAACCAGCTTCCCACGCCAGTAAAGAGTGCAATCATTACCCCCACTGAGGTCAGCGTCTGATAGTTATAATCAAAGCGTGATTTCACCCAGTCGACACCGTTGGCGATGTATTGCAGAATCATTGCGGCTGCCGTCACCAGGCCGGCAATGAAACCACCGCCTGGTAAGTTGTGACCGCGCAGGAAGATGTACACCGAGACCATCAGCGCCAACGGCAAAATCGCCTGGGCAACGGTTTGCACCATCAGCGGGTGCTTGACACGATGCCAGGGTCGACCATCAACATCGCTTGATGGCATAAAGGGCCGCAGATTATTGAGTAGCTTGTGGATACCCGCTGCAGCGATCGCTAACACAGTGATCTCGCCCAGGGTATCAAAGCCACGGAAGTCGACAAGAATGACGTTTACCACATTGGTACCGCCACCGCCTGGCACTGAGTTCGCCAAAAAGAAGTCGGAGATACTCTCAAACGGCCGGGTTATGAGTGCGTAGTTGAGGGTGCCCACGATACCGCCAATGGAACCTGCCAGAAGCACGTCGCGAGCGACCCGCCGGCCACTTGAAGCGCGGGGGATTCGCTGTGGCATGAAGAAAAGCGCCAGAATCATCAGAATAATACTGACCACCTCGACCACTAACTGGGTCATGGCTAAATCCGGTGCGGAAAAGTGAATAAAGCTCAGCGAAACGACCAGCCCCACCACCGATAGCATCATGAGGGAGGTCAGCCGTTGCCTGTGTAGCATTGCCGTAGCCAGAGCCGCGAGCATTAATATAACGGCACCGACCAGGCTAATGGCGTCTATGGGGAGCTGTGGCCGGTCGCCTGTCAGCTGGCGCACAGCGGCAAGTTCAGGCACCACCAGCACCAGGGTAAAGACTAATAACAGGGCAATGTAGCGTTGCAAAGAGCCATTTTCGATGCGCTGCATCATGTCATCACAAAACCGCGTGGTAGCGCTGAGAATTTTGGCAAAAATCTCTTTTGCGTCGTGCGGGTCAAACTGCCGACTAAAGGTCAGCAACTCTGAGCGTCCGACATAGATAACTATACCGCCAACCAGGGCCAGCGCACTCATTAACAGAGGCATATTAAAGCCATGCCAGATTGCGATATCGAGCGTGGTTTCAGACAGCGTCACAGCACTTACTGCTGGCGTGAGGATATCAGCGGCAAGCAGCATTGGTGCAACACCTACGCCGATACAAAGCACGGCAAAGACGATGACGGGGAAGCGCATCATCAGTGGTGGCTCATGCGGCTTCTTCGGTAAATCATGTGGCGGCTCCTGGAAAAATACGTCGTGCACAAAGCGAACCGAGTAGGCAACGGAGAGCATGGCGCCCAGCGTCGCTAGCACCGGGACGAACCAGGATAAAGCGCCAAACAGATCTTGCTGATAGGCTTCGGCAAAAAACATTTCTTTAGAGAGGAAGCCGTTAAAGAATGGAATTCCTGCCATGGCAGCCGAGGTAATGACGGCCAGGACCATAGTGAACGGCATCGCTTTTCTGAGGCCACTTAATTTGCGCATATCACGACTACCGGTTTCATGGTCAATGATGCCGGCAATCATAAACAGACCTGCTTTGAAGGTCGCGTGGTTGATAATATGGAATAACGCAGCGACGACTGCGCCGGCGCTGCCCAGACCAAGTAACATGGTGATCAGGCCAAGGTGACTAATGGTCGAGAACGCCAATAAGCCTTTTAAGTCGGTCTTCAGCAGGGCGAAATAAGCGCCGAAGAGCAGGGTAGCCAGACCGGTTAAGGTGACAATAGTGAACCACTCAGGAGTACCACCAAGCACCGGTAACAGGCGAGCCATTAAGAAGATGCCGGCCTTGACCATGGTCGCGGAGTGTAAGTACGCACTTACCGGCGTAGGTGCCGCCATCGCATGGGGCAGCCAGAATTGGAACGGAAACTGTGCCGACTTGGTAAATGCACCGAGTAACACGAGAATCAATATAGGTAAGTAAAGCTCATGCTCACGGATGGTGTCGGCGGCGGCAAACACAGCATCAAGCTGGTAACTGCCCACGATACTGCCAATTAACAGGATCCCTGCCAAAAGCGCGAGACCGCCGGCGCCGGTGATTGCTAATGCCATGCGAGCACCGCGGCGCGCTGTGCTTTGATGGAACCAGTAGCCGATCAATAAAAATGACGAGACGCTGGTTAATTCCCAGAAGAACCACATCAGGATGAGGTTATCGGCGGTAACTATGCCAAGCATAGAGCCCATAAATAACAGTAAACACGAGAAAAATCGTGGTGCGCTGTCTTTTTGGCTTAAATAGTAATGCGCATAGATAATGACGAGTAGACCGATAATGAGAATCAAACCCGCAAACAATAACGCCAGCCCGTCCAGCCGAAAAGCTATATGCAGTCCAAGGGTTGGTAGCCACTCGGCAAAATAGAGTGTGGTATCGCCAGCCAGGGCCACCGGCGCCTCTACCACCAGTAACGCCAGACTAAGCACGGTTACGGCGGCGGTAGCCAGTGTGATATGGAGTCGAGCACGCCCCGCCAAAAGCAGTGGAATAACTGCACCAATAAATGGCAAGAAAACGATCGCTGCTAGATTCATTTCACCTCGTTACCTTCTAAATGGGGGTTATCAGTTACCACTGAGACCGTTCAGATAAGATTGAATTTACCACTTCGATCAGCTGCTTGCCAACTGAATCGGTCGCAGCCTACGGTACTTCCAACCCGCCGGTCGCGTTTTTCGAACTCATAAATAAGTAGGGCGAATCGATAAAAATTTAATAGCTGTGCATGCCTTTATTTGATAGAGTAGCAACGTCTCGGGACAGGACTGATCCACAATAAATTTTGGCCCCGAAACATCCCACAAGAAAATCCTACTTAGTACTATCATCTGCATTTTTTATCTGTTACAATTCGCCGCCCTTTTTATAAGGGAAAATCTTTTATTCTCTATGATTTGTTCGGCAAATTGTCGCGAATAAAAGGACGGACAACGACCCGAGAGGGTCTGTTTAATTAATCAAGCGGAGCACTGCAATGATCCAAATGCAAACTACACTGGACGTGGCCGATAACTCGGGCGCTCGCAGCGTACAATGTATTAAGGTTCTGGGTGGCTCGCACCGCCGTTACGCGAATATCGGCGACATCATTAAAGTTTCTGTTAAAGAAGCAATTCCTCGCGGTAAAGTGAAGAAAGGTGATGTTGTTAACGCGGTGGTCGTTCGCACCAGAAAAGGCGTCCGTCGTCAAGACGGGTCAGTCATCCGTTTTGACCGCAACGCGGCTGTATTGTTGAATAACAACCAACAGCCTATTGGCACTCGTATCTTTGGACCAGTGACTCGTGAATTGCGCTCTGAGCAATTTATGAAGATTGTTTCTCTGGCACCAGAAGTACTGTAAGGAGTCAGTTATGGCGGCAAAAATAAAACGTGATGACGAAGTAGTAGTCCTGGCAGGTAAAGACAAAGGCAAGCGTGGTAAAGTGCTGAAAGTCGACACCGCTAAAAGTCGTGTTTTCGTTGAAGGCGTAAACATCGTTAAGAAACACCAGAAGCCAAATCCGGCTTTAGGCGTTGCTGGCGGTGTGATTGAGCAAGAAGCTTCAATCGACGTTTCTAACGTAGCGGTTTATAACCCAGAGACTGGTAAAGCAGATCGTGTTGGTTTCAAATTTGAAGACGGCAAAAAAGTTCGTTTCTTCAAATCAAACAACGCAATCATTTAATTTTTAATTTGGAGTTTTACGATGGCGAAACTGCATGATTTTTACAAAGAATCAGTAGTTCCTGAACTGGTTAAACAGTTCGGCTACAACAGCGTCATGCAAGTCCCTCGGATTGAAAAAATCACCCTTAACATGGGTGTTGGTGAAGCTCTGGCTGACAAAAAGATTCTCGACAACGCAGCGGCAGACCTGGAAGCAATTTCTGGTCAACGTCCGATTAAAACTGTAGCTCGTAAATCTGTCGCTGGCTTCAAAATCCGTGAAGGCTACCCAATTGGCTGTAAAGTGACTCTGCGTGGCGAGCGTATGTGGGACTTTTTGCAACGTTTAATTACGATTGCTATCCCGCGTGTTCGTGACTTCCGTGGTTTGAACCCGAAATCATTCGACGGACGTGGAAACTATAGTATGGGTGTGCGTGAGCAAATCATTTTCCCTGAAATTGACTATGACAAAGTCGATCGGGTACGTGGTTTAGATATCACTATCACTACAACTGCTGGCACCGACGACGAAGCTCACGCTTTGCTGTCTGCCTTTAGCTTCCCGTTCAAGAAGTAAGGTGTAGAGTTATGGCTAAAGAAGCAATGAAAATGCGTGAGCTCAAGCGTCAAAAGCTTGCAGCTAAATACGCAGAGAAACGCATCGCACTTAAAAATGTGATCAGCGATCCGAGTACTTCGGACGAAGAGCGTTGGGAAGCCGTGCTGAAATTGCAAAGTCTTCCTCGTGATTCGAGCCCAAGCCGTCAGCGTAACCGCTGCCGCGTTACGGGCCGCCCACACGGTTTCTTACGTAAATTCGGCATGAGCCGTATTAAAGTACGTGAGAAAGCTATGCGCGGTGAAATTCCTGGCTTGAAAAAAGCTAGCTGGTAAGCCACGAGTCACGGGAGAAAGCAAATATGAGCATGCAAGATCCAATTGCGGATATGTTCACTCGCATCCGCAACGCTCAGGGTGCTAACAAAGTTGCCGTGCGCATGCCTGCTTCTAAACAGAAAGTGGCGATTGCCCAAGTTCTTAAAGAAGAAGGTTATATCACGGATTTCGGCGTATCTGGCGAAGTGAAAGCTGAGCTTGAAGTAACGTTGAAATACTTTGAAGGCAAGCCTGTTATCGAATCAATTGAGCGCGTAAGTCGCCCTGGTCTGCGTATCTATAAGAAACGCAACGAACTACCTAAAGTAATGGGTGGTTTAGGTGTGGCTGTCGTCTCAACTTCTAAAGGCCTGATGACCGACCGTGCCGCTCGCAATGCGGGTCTTGGCGGGGAAGTTATCGGTTACGTAGCGTAACGAGGAGTTAGGAAATGTCACGAGTTGCTAAAGCACCGATTGCCATTCCTGCTGGCGTTGAAGTTACGCTAAATGGCCAGGAAGTGACAATTAAAGGTGCCAAAGGCTCATTGAGCCGTGTAGTTAACGACGCTGTTGAATTAGTTCAAGAAGACGGCGTTTTACGTACAGTCGCTCGCGAAGGTGTTGCAAATTCCAACGCCCAAGCCGGTACCGCACGTGCGTTACTACAAAACATGGTGGTTGGTGTTGCGCAAGGTTATGAGCGCAAGCTGCAGTTGGTTGGTGTTGGTTACCGTGCAAATACTGCCGGTTCTAAACTCAACTTAACACTGGGCTTCTCTCATCCTGTTGTCTTCGATATTCCGGAAGGAATTACTATCGAAGTCCCAGCACAAACTGAAGTAGTCGTTAAGGGTGTAGACAAGCAGTTAGTGGGTCAAGTTGCCGCTAACATTCGCGCGTACCGTAAGCCTGAACCTTACAAAGGTAAGGGTGTACGTTACGCCGATGAGCAAGTACGCCGTAAAGAAGCCAAGAAAAAGTAAGGTAAGACGATGGACAAGAAAACAGCTCGCTTACGCCGCGCTACTCGCGCACGTAAGAAAATGCTTGAGTTGGGTGCAAACCGCCTGGTCGTTCACCGTACACCACGGCATATTTACGCACAGCTCATTGCACCGAACGGTTCTGAAGTACTGGCAACAGCATCAACTGTTGAAAAATCTGTTCGCGATGCGGTTAAAGCAACCGGCAACGTCGATGCAGCAAAAACAGTTGGTAAGCTGATCGCTGAACGAGCGATTGAAAAAGGCGTGAAAACCGTCGCTTTCGATCGCAGTGGTTTCCGTTATCACGGACGTGTCGCCGCTTTGGCCGACGCTGCTCGTGAAGCTGGACTTCAGTTCTAGGAGACGAACATGGCAAATGCAAATGTAGAAGCTCAACAAAGTGACCTGCAAGAAAAGCTGATCACAGTAAATCGTGTAGCGAAGGTTGTTAAAGGTGGTCGCATCTTTAGCTTCACTGCACTGACTGTGGTTGGTGATGGTCAGGGTAAAGTGGGTTTCGGTTATGGTAAAGCACGTGAAGTTCCAGCTGCTATTCAAAAGGCAATGGAAAAAGCACGTCGCAACATGGTAACCGTGCAGCTGAAAGGCGATACCTTACAGCACCCTGTTAAAGGCCGTCACTCAGGTTCACAGGTATTCATGCAGCCAGCCTCTGAAGGTACAGGTATCATCGCCGGTGGTGCGATGCGTGCAGTACTAGAAGTAGCAGGCGTGCACAACGTGCTGTCAAAAGCATATGGTTCAACCAACCCAATCAACGTTGTACGTGCCACAATCAAGGCACTTCACGACATGAAGTCGCCTGAGCAAGTCGCGGCTAAGCGTGGATTGCGCGTTGAAGAAATTCTGGGGTAGTGAACAATGGCGAATAAGACAATCAAAGTAACACAGACGCGTAGCTCAATCGGTCGTTTACCGAAGCATAAAGCTACTCTACGTGGTCTTGGTCTACGCCGCATTGGTCACACGGTCGAGCTGGAAGATACTCCAGCCGTCCGCGGCATGGTGAACCAAGTCACTTACATGGTAAAGGTGGAGGACTAATACGATGTTCTTGAACTCAATCTCCCCTGCACCTGGTGCTAAAACCAGCAAAAAACGTGTTGGACGTGGTATTGGCTCAGGCTTAGGAAAAACTGGTGGACGTGGTCATAAAGGCCAGAAGTCGCGTTCAGGCGGCTCAGTGAAACCAGGTTTCGAAGGCGGTCAAATGCCAATTCAGCGTCGCTTGCCGAAGTTCGGTTTTACTTCACGTAAGTCATTCGTGACTGCAGAAGTGAACCTGGCTGAGATAGCGAAAGTTGCTGGCGATACTGTAAACATGGCGAGCCTGAAAGAAGCTGGCTTGATTCGCAATGACATCTTGCATGTTAAAGTGATCAAATCAGGCGAAATCAGTCGTGCCGTTTCAGTACAAGGCATTAAGGTCACCAAAGGCGCCCGCGAAGCTATTGAAGCTGCTGGCGGCAAAATCGAAGGATAGAGCAAATGGCTAAACCAGGATTGGAATCTAACAGAGCTCAAGGCGGCACCTCGGAACTTAAACGACGCTTGCTTTTTGTACTCGGCGCGTTAATCGTGTTCCGTGCGGGCTCCTTCGTGCCTATTCCTGGTATTGATGCCGCTGTATTGGCTCAGTTGTTTGATCAGCAAAAAGATACCATCGTTGCCATGTTTAACATGTTCAGCGGTGGTGCTCTTGAACGCGCATCGGTATTCGCTTTGGGTATCATGCCGTACATCACAGCCTCGATTATTATGCAGCTGGCTTCCGTGGTTCATCCACGTTTGGCCGAGCTTAAGAAAGAGGGTGAAGCTGGTCGTCGTAAGATTAGCCAATACACGCGTTGGGGTACTTTGGTACTTGCGACGTTCCAATCGATTGGTATAGCTACTGGCTTACCAAGTCTGATGCCTGGATTGGTTATCGATCCAAGCTTTGGATTCTACTTTACAGCGGTTGTGAGTTTGGTCACAGGAACTATGTTCCTGATGTGGCTAGGTGAACAAATCACTGAGCGTGGGATTGGTAACGGTATCTCTATTCTTATCTTCACCGGTATTGTTGCGGGCCTTCCGTCGGCTATTGGTCAGACGGCAGAGCAAGCACGTCAGGGTGATTTGCACTTATTGTTGTTATTGCTAATCGGTGTCATCGTATTCGCAGTGACGTATTTTGTTGTATTTGTCGAGCGCGGCCAACGCCGCATTGTGGTAAACTACGCAAAACGTCAGCAAGGCCGTAAGGTTTTTGCAGCGCAGAGTACTCACTTGCCATTGAAAGTTAATATGGCCGGTGTTATTCCACCGATTTTTGCATCGAGTATTATTTTGTTCCCAAGCACCATTGCAACCTGGTTTGGCCAGGGCGAAGGTATGGTAGCAAACTTCTTACAAGAGGTTTCGTTGACGCTGTCACCGGGACAACCCTTGTACGTAATGCTTTATGCTGCGGCAATTATCTTCTTCTGTTTCTTCTATACCGCGTTGGTATTTAACCCACGCGAGACAGCTGATAACTTGAAGAAGTCGGGAGCGTTTATCCCTGGGATTCGTCCAGGTGAGCAAACCTCGCGTTACATCGATAAGGTAATGACCCGTTTGACTCTTGCAGGCGCGTTATACATTACCTTTGTCTGTTTGGTTCCTGAGTTCATGATGATTGCATGGAACGTTCAGTTCTACTTTGGCGGTACATCACTATTGATTATCGTTGTTGTTATCATGGATTTTATGGCGCAGGTCCAGACCCATCTGATGTCTCATCAGTATGATTCGGTCCTGAAAAAAGCTAACCTTAAAGGCTTCGGCCGTTAAGGTTGGATAATTACGGAGTGTAGCAATGAAAGTTCGTGCTTCCGTGAAGAAAATCTGCCGTAACTGCAAAGTTATTAAGCGCAACGGTGTTGTGCGTGTAATTTGCAGTGACCCTAAGCACAAGCAACGGCAAGGTTAATTCGATGAAGAAGTCCGCGGCCTGGAAGAATTATTCTCGGCTGCGGCTTTGATATATTTGCAATCTGGCGACCGGTTGAGTATCCTAACGGGCTTTTCAAATCCGGTCACCCATAAACTAAAGGAGACGTGTTAGTGGCCCGTATCGCTGGCATTAACGTTCCTGACAATAAGCATGCAGTCATTGCCTTGACTGCGATCTATGGTATTGGTCGTACCCGTTCACAGCATATTCTTGCTGCGGTTGGTATCGAAGAAAATACTACAATCGGCTCTTTGTCAGAAGAAAAACTGGATCTACTTCGCGAAGCAGTAGGGAAGTTCGCTGTTGAAGGCGACCTTCGTCGTGAAGTATCGATGAATATTAAACGCTTGATGGATCTCGGATGTTTCCGTGGCCTTCGTCATCGTCGTGGCTTGCCTCTACGTGGACAGCGCACTAAAACCAATGCGCGCACCCGTAAAGGTCCGCGTAAACCAATTAAGAAGTAGGGAGTTGAGAAATGGCTAAACAACCAACTCGTACTCGTAAGCGCGTTAAAAAACAAGTCGCAGATGGCATGGCTCACATCCATGCATCTTTCAATAACACCATTGTGACCATTACTGACCGTCAAGGTAATGCGTTAGCATGGGCAACCGCAGGTGGTTCTGGTTTCCGTGGTTCACGTAAATCAACTCCGTTTGCTGCACAGGTTGCTGCTGAACGCGCAGGAGAAATGGCGAAGGAATATGGGTTGAAAAACCTAGAAGTGTTCGTTAAGGGCCCCGGTCCTGGTCGCGAATCATCGATTCGTGCATTGAACGCTGTAGGTTATCGCATCACTAACATTACTGATGTGACACCTATTCCTCACAACGGTTGTCGTCCGCCTAAGAAACGTCGCGTTTAATAGGCGCCAAACGATAGTTGGAGAAAGATCATGGCTAGATATTTGGGTCCAAAACTCAAACTGAGTCGTCGCGAAGGAACTGATTTGTTCCTGAAAAGCGGCGTACGCGCGATCGATACGAAATGTAAACTCGAGAGCGCTCCGGGTCAGCACGGTGCACGTCGTGGCCGCTTGTCTGATTACGGTTTACAGTTACGTGAAAAGCAAAAAGTACGTCGTATGTACGGTGTATTAGAAAAGCAATTCCGTAACTATTACAAAGAAGCTGCCCGTATTAAGGGCAACACTGGTGAGAACCTGCTGCAATTGCTCGAGCAACGTCTAGATAACGTTGTTTACCGCATGGGATTCGCGTCAACGCGAGCTGAAGCCCGTCAGTTGGTCAGCCACAAAGCAGTGGTAGTGAATGGCCAGGTAGTCAACATTCCGTCGTTCAAAGTTCGTCCGGAAGATGTTGTGTCCGTTCGCGAAAAAGCGAAAAAGCAGGCGCGCATCGCTGCTGCATTGGATCTCGCAGATCAGCGTGAGAAGCCAGTGTGGGTAGAAGTAGACGGGAACAAACTGGAAGGACAATTTAAACGTCTTCCAGAGCGTTCAGACTTGTCTGCTGAAATTAACGAACAGTTGATCGTAGAGCTTTACTCTAAGTAAAGCTTAAGCATAAAGAGAGGACACAATGCAGGGTTCTGTTACCGAATTCCTTAAGCCAAGGCTAGTCGACATTGAACAAATCAGCCCGACTCACGCAAAAGTGACGTTGGAGCCTCTTGAGCGTGGCTTTGGTCACACGCTGGGCAACGCGCTGCGCCGTATTTTGCTTTCTTCTATGCCAGGAGTGGCAGTGACGGAAGTTAAAATCGAAGGTGTGCAGCACGAGTACAGCAGCAAAGAGGGTGTTCAGGAAGATGTCATCGAAATCCTGCTGAACCTCAAAGGTCTGGCAGTTACCATGGAAGGTAAAGATGAAGCGATTCTGACCTTGAAAAAATCTGGAGCGGGCCCTGTCAAGGCTGGCGATATTACCCATGATGGGGATATCGAAATCATTAACTCTGATCACCTCATCTGTACTTTAACAGGTGACACTGAGATTGAGATGTCAATCAAAGTAGAGCGTGGTCGTGGTTATGTTCCAGCTTCGGCACGTCAGTCTGCTGACGATGAAGAGCGTCCGATCGGTCTTCTACTTGTTGACGCTTCTTTCAGTCCGGTTGAGCGCATTGCGTACAACGTTGACTCAGCTCGTGTTGAGCAACGTACCGACCTGGACAAACTGGTTATCGACATGGAAACGAATGGTACTCTGGATCCAGAGGAAGCTATTCGCCGCGCAGCTACAATTATGGCAGAGCAGTTAGAAGCCTTTGTTGAATTGCGTGACATGAGCGAACCGGAAGAGAAAGAAGAGAAACCGGAATTCGATCCGATTTTATTACGTCCGGTAGACGATTTGGAATTAACTGTGCGTTCTGCGAACTGTTTGAAAGCAGAAGCTATTCAGTACATTGGTGACTTAGTACAGCGCACCGAGGTTGAGTTATTGAAGACTCCAAACCTTGGTAAGAAATCGCTGACCGAGATCAAAGACGTACTTGCATCACGTGGGTTGTCTCTGGGCATGCGCCTGGAAAACTGGCCACCAGCAAGTCTTGCTGATCGCGACTAAGACATCTTTTACAGAGATTTACTGAGAAGGGTATAGGTATGCGCCATCGTAAGAGTGGTCGTCAACTCAACCGCAACAGCAGTCATCGCAAAGCGATGTTCAGCAACATGGCAAGCTCACTTGTCCGTCACGAAGTGATCAAAACGACACTTCCGAAAGCAAAAGAACTTCGTCGTGTGATTGAACCACTAATCACTTTAGCGAAACAAGACAGCGTTTCGAACCGTCGTTTGGCGTTCGCGCGCACTCGTGATAAAGATGTGGTTGGTAAATTGTTCAATGAATTGGGCCCGCGTTATCAAGAACGCGCAGGTGGTTACACTCGCATCATGAAGTGTGGCTTCCGCGCCGGTGACAACGCGCCAATGGCTTATGTTGAGCTAGTTGACCGTCCAGAAGTTGAAGCTACTGAAGCTGAAGAAGTTGCAGTAGAAGAGTAAGTTCTCCTAGTGAGATCAAAAAAGCCGCTCGATTGAGCGGCTTTTTTTTGTCTCGATTTTAAGTTCGATAGCTGATCTAGTTTTGTGGGGCTTTTTTAATTGCTGCGGCAAACTCATCATCATTGATACCGTGAGTCGCTGCTAGCGTTTGCAGCTCTTCATAATTCATGCCGGCGCGGTAAGCGCCTTTGATAACAGACATTGCTTCACCCTTGGTCTTTACCGGTGTGACTTCAGGATCTGAATCGCGCATCAGTGAGATAAGATCGTCTAACGATGTCAACAGATAATCCCCTAAAGCGGGGAGCACACTCAGGGTTGCATGGACGATGCCTTCAACCTGCTCGGGTTGCGACGCACTGGCTGATTGCATAATGCTATCGGCCATCTCTGGTTCAACCCGTACGGCGACGCGTACGAGTTCTTCTACATTAGTAGGATCGACACGGCTTGCTTCAGCAACGATCTCATCGGCGTAAGCAGGTTCTGCTTCGACGGCGATGCGGACCAGCTCCGTTGGTGGGGCGATTTTCAAATGCATGGCTACGGACAGGATATCCTGGGTAAAACCGGGTTCCGCATTAATAGCTGCTTTTATAATGTGTTCGTATTTCTTCGGGTAGCGTTCAAAGGCGGCGTGCAAGATAGGTTCAACATGCTGGGGGTAATTACTCATCAGGACCCGAACAGTACGAGTGACCGAGAAGTTGCGTTTCGTGTAATAACGAAACATTCGTAGATAAGTATTTACCAATCGCTTATTGTCTTCTGTCATCGTATATCCAACAGGTTCAGTTGGGGTAATACCATCACCGAAGTCCAAAGCTGAAGCGCTAAATGGGAGCATAAAGCTGGTAGCGAGAATAAACGCTGTAGTGGTTCTCATCTGTTGCGCACCTTTTCAATTATTTATTTTTAGCTAATTGCCGATGTTTATAGTTGTTCTTGCAAACGGCTAGCGTTAGAACATTAGCAATGTTTATAGACAATAGATAGTTAAAGAATGTTCAATCTGATTAAAAAAAAAGCAATTGAACAATAAATTGAAAAAAGATCTTGCACGGGCGGCGATGATCCTTATAATTCGCCGCCGTTGTCACCGAGGCATAAGCCGCAGTGACACGAGCCAGCAGCGCGAAGCGCTTGCAAAAAAAAGATCCGAAAGGATCTTGACGCTGGCCCCGGAAAGCGTAAAATACGCATCCCGCTTCAGAGTTCCCCAAGGGACTGAAGCGTCGCTCTTTAACAATATACCAAG
>NZ_JAGGJF010000008.1 GCF_030466405.1 Pseudidiomarina terrestris
ATGGGAGCTGTATTATCACTTAGATTCATTACCTAGTTATGGCTACTTCTTTTAATCGGTTGATCTTTATCAGACAAAGAGATATTATTTTAACATGTTTTTGCAATAAAGCTTCGCATGTATCGTTTAATCATTGCCCTACTGCTATTAGCAGTAACAACAATGTCATTTTCACAAACTATCAGTACGGAAAAGGCATGTATGCACGATCCTACTGAGCAAGTTTGCGATCTTGCAGATTGCGAAGTGTCACATTCTCTTACCGATAACTGTAGCTCTGATTCAATGATGCGTCATTGTTACAGCCCGTCAATTACTGTCGTTTATTCTGAGCAATCCACCGTTCCGCCTATTGAGAAGCTGGTTTTTAACGCTTCCTCATTCTTAGATACGAATATTAAAGAAAAGCACTCTCTCTCGCTATTTCGGCCCCCAATCTACTCTTAAAAAGTACTAAATTTCTCGCTCCTGGCGCGTTTATCGTCCAGGTAAAAACACAGCTTTAAGCTTTGGCTCGGTCTTTGTAGTTATGATTTCGCTAGTAACCCTAGTTACGCTCTAACTCATAGCCTGGTCTGTGTTTAATTTAAAAATTTACAGTTTTTGAGAGTAACAATATGAAACTTTTAAGAGAAATGGCTTATTTAAGCGTTCTGACTGTAGTGGTGCCAAATTTTGCTAATGCGCAAGAGCCGCTTTTGAATTTGCAAGATGCAGTGAGTATCGCTGTACAAGAAGACCCCTGGCTAACAGCAAGTAAGCAAACTCAAGAGGCATTCGCGAGTGAAGCTATAGCCTCTTCCAGTTTGCCTGACCCTAAAATATCGCTCACGGCAGCCAGTTTCCCTGTTGACAGTTTTAGTTCACGACAGGAAGGAATGACCCAATTGATCGTAGGTGTTTCACAAACTTTTCCTAGAGGAGACACGCTATCGTTGTCTCGTAAGCAAAAAAATCAATTGGCCCAAAAACAACCGCTTTTGAGGGCTGATCGTATTGCTAAGGTCAAAACAACGGTAACGAAGTTGTGGTTAGACGTTTTTTTCTTTCAGCAAAGTATCCGTTTGATTGAATCCGATAGAGCGCTTTTTGAACAGTTAGTGTCGACGGCCAAGGCAAGTTATACCAGTACTGAAGGAAAAGCACGGCAGCAGGATGTTATTAGGGCCCAGCTTGAGCTCACACGACTGGATGACCGATTGACTTCATTAAGACAGAAAGAGGAGCGATTTCAAAGCAAACTGTCGGAGTGGATAGGTGCTATAGCGAAATCAAAGTTACCAGATGACGTTCCTAACCTTACGCTACAGGAAGCATTGAGTTCGCCTTCAACAATGCCTAAACAAGCCTTGTACGAATTAATAAAAGGGCACCCAGTTTTGCAAGCTATCGATCAAGACATTTCGGCGTCGGAAACTTCTATAGAGCTTGCTCAACAAGGTTATAAACCACAATGGTCAACCAACCTTAAATATGGTCATAGAAACGATGCTCCAAGCGGTACTGACCGTGCCGACTTGTTTTCAGTCGGAGTTACGTTCGATATACCACTGTTTACTGATAACAAGCAGGATGAACAGGTGCGTTCGGCAAAGTATAAAACTGAAGCAAAAAGAACTGAAAAACTGCTGATTGCCAGACAGTTAATAGCCAGTTTACGCAGTACCTTTGTACAACTGAATCGTTTGAATGAACGCGCTGCTCTTTATCGTGAAGAGCTACTTCCACAAATGTCCGCCCAGTCTGAAGCTGCATTGACAGCCTACAACAATGATGATGGCGACTTTGCAGAGGCGGTGCGTTCACAGATTGCTGAAGTCAACGCAAAAATTGATGCATTAGCGATCGCCATCAACCGCCAAAAGCTGATTGCCGAAGCAAACTACTTATTATTCTCAGGAGTTTAAAATGAAAACAGTCACTAAATCTCTTATAAGTTTAGCTGTAGGGTTTGCGGTTGGCGCTGGTGCTATTGGCTACTTAATGCAGTCAACTGCGGGCTCCGATGCTTCATCGGATAATGCCAAAAAAGAGCCATTATATTGGGTGGCTCCGATGGATCCAAATTATCGGAGAGACAAGCCAGGAAAGTCTCCAATGGGGATGGACCTTATTCCTTTCTATGGCGATGATGGGGGAGAAAGTTCACCCGGTACTGTGAGAATTGATCCCGATGTTATTAACAACCTTGGGGTTACAACTGCAACCGTCACGTCCTCGAGACTCAACCTGGATATCGAAACAGTTGGCTATGTTCAGTTTGATGAGAACCGAGTGCTGACAGTAAGTCCCCGTGTTGAAGGCTGGATTGAAAAGCTTTTTGTAAAAGCGGTTGGTAACTCAGTTAAAGCCGGCGAGCCTTTATACAGTATTTACTCTCCTGAAATGGTTAATGCGCAAGAAGAGCTTGTATTGGCCTCGCAAAGAGGTAATCAGGTTCTACTAGATGCTGCTGAAGAACGCCTAAGAGCTCTGCAAGTTTCTGAACCTGAGATTAAGAAGTTAAAAGAGACTCATAAAATTCAGAAAACAATTACGGTAAAAGCAAAGCAGTCCGGGGTATTGGATAAACTGACTGTGCGTGAAGGTGCGTTTGTAAAGCCGAGTATGAACTTAATGACGATTGCCCAACTGGATAAAATATGGGTTATTGCAGAAGTCTTTGAGCGGCAACTGAACCAGGTTGAGGTAGGTAATAAAGTTCAAATGGATCTTGAGTATGCTCCGGGTAAAGACTGGGAAGGAAAGGTTGATTACGTCTATCCGTCACTTAACTCTAAAACCCGGACGGGAAAAATTCGAATTCACTTCAATAACCCCGACGCTTTTTTGAGGCCGGGTATGTTTGCGAATCTTAATATTAATGCTGGTGTAGGCGACGAAAACTTAGTCATCCCCAAAGAAGCGCTTATTCGAATGGGTGATTCGAACCGAGTTGTCTTAGCACTGGGCGACGGGAAATTTAAATCAGTTAATGTTGACGTTGGGCGGTTAGGTAGCTCGCGAGTTGAGATTTTATCGGGTCTTATGGCAGGTGATGAAATTGTTACATCGGCTCAGTTCTTAATTGACTCTGAGTCCAGTAAGTCTTCCGACTTTAAACGTATGAACCACGACTCTAACACTGATAGCGAGAGCCACGACACTATGTTAAATGAAGCTGTATCAGTCGAAGCTGTCTGGGTCGAAGCAACAGTTAAAAGTGTTATGCCTCAACATTCGATGGTTACGCTGAATCACGGTGAGATTCCTGAGTGGGACTGGCCTGCAATGACGATGGACTTCGATGTCGCTGATGATGTTGAACTCTCAAAGCTCAGCGCCGGTTTGTCCTTACATGCGGAAATTTCACAAGTAGGTAAGCAACGTTACCAGCTCACATCGATTCATATTCCTGAGCAAGAACAAGTGACAGAGCAGGAGCATAACCATGATTAAGTCAGTCATTCGATGGTCAGTTAGCAACCGATTTTTTGTTCTTCTAGCGACATTAATCCTTGTGGGCGTTGGTGCCTTTGCCGTCAAGAATACACCAGTAGATGCATTGCCGGACCTGTCTGATGTTCAGGTGATTATTAAAACCAGTTATCCAGGTCAGGCCCCACAAGTAGTAGAAGACCAAGTTACCTATCCATTAACAACGTCTATGTTATCAGTTCCTGGAGCTAAAACGGTTCGTGGGTATTCGTTTTTCGGAGATTCCTATGTTTATGTCATTTTTGACGAAGACACAGATGCTTACTGGGCACGTTCGCGAGTACTTGAATATTTATCTCAGGTTGCTCCCACACTGCCTGCTAATGCAAGGCCACAATTAGGTCCTGATGCTACAGGAGTTGGTTGGGTTTATTTGTATGCCTTGGTCGACCGCACGGGTAACCACAACTTGAGTGAATTACGCAGTATGCAAGACTGGTTTTTAAAGTATGAACTGCAAACTGTTGAAGGTGTCTCTGAAGTTGCCGCGCTGGGCGGTATGGTAAAGCAGTACCAGGTAAAAGTTGACCCGGAGAAGCTTCGCGCATTCGATATTCCTTTGGCTCACATACAAAACGCTATCCAGAGAGGTAATCAGGAGGTGGGGGCTTCAGTGGTTGAAATGGCTGAGGCTGAGTATATGGTTCGGGCCTCCGGCTATATTGAAGGTGTCTCCGACTTAGAAAATATCCCACTAGGCGTTGATGCTAATGGCACGCCTTTATTGCTTAAAGATGTTGCAGATGTGGGTGTGGGGCCACAAATGAGGCGCGGTATAGCCGAGCTCAATGGTGAGGGGGAAGCCGTGGGCGGAATTGTTGTAATGCGCTTCGGAGAAAATGCACAAAAAACGATTGATGGTGTAAAACAAAAATTAGAGGAATTAAAAGCAGGGTTACCCGATGGCGTTGAGATTGTCACTGTCTATGATCGCTCAGGGCTTATCTCGGATGCCGTCGAAAGTCTCTGGAAAAGTTTAATAGAAGAACTCGCTATTGTCGCGTTTATCTGTGTGATATTTCTCTTCCATGTCCGCTCCTCGCTAGTTGCCGTTATCAGCTTGCCTCTGGGTATTTTAACCGCGTTTATTGTTATGTATTGGCAAGGAATTAACGCGAATATTATGTCACTTGGGGGGATCGCAATTGCTATTGGCGCTATGCTCGATGGTGCCATCGTCATGATTGAAAATATGCATAAGCATATGGAAAAAACGCCACTGACCGCAGAGAACCGCTGGCGGGTGGTTACCGCTTCTGCTTCAGAGGTAGGTCCCGCTCTTTTCTTTAGCTTACTCATTATTACCGTCAGCTTTATGCCGGTGTTTACCTTAGAAGCCCAGGAAGGGCGAATGTTTTCTCCGCTTGCTTTCACGAAAACTTACGCAATGGCAGCTAGTGCAGCCTTAGCGGTTACCGTTATCCCTGTGTTGATGGGGTATTTTATCAGAGGAAAGGTAACACCTGAGGGGAAAAACCCGCTTAACCGGTTATTGATCGCCGGGTATAAACCGCTTTTAAAAGGCATTTTGAAATACCCAAAGACAGCAGTTGTGGGAGCTCTTGTTATCCTGGCTGTTGGTGTCTGGCCGATTGACAAAATTGGTAGTGAGTTTATTCCAGATCTGGATGAGGGCGATTTGATGTATATGCCGACGACTTATCCTGGATTATCTATTGGGAAAGCAAGAGAGCTTTTGCAGCAAACAGATAAACTCATAAAGACGGTACCGGAAGTAAAGACGGTTTTTGGCAAAATTGGCCGAGCTGATACCGCCACTGATCCGGCCCCCCTAACGATGATTGAAACTTTTATTCAACTGAAACCGAAAGATCAGTGGCGTGACGGTATGACCACTGAGAAGTTGAAAAAAGAACTCGATGCGCTTGTAAAGTTTCCGGGGCTGACAAATGCGTGGGTTTACCCCATTAAAACTCGCATTGATATGCTATCGACAGGTATCAAAACGCCGGTAGGTATAAAAGTTGCCGGAGCTGATCTTAATGAAATTCAGGCGATCGGCCAGCAGCTTGAAGCAATACTTGATGATGTAGATGGCACTGCTTCTGTTTATTCAGAGCGAGTGGCAGGTGGACGTTATGTCAAAGTTGACATAAAAAGAGAGCAGGCTGCACGTTATGGTTTGAACATTGAAGATATTCAACAAGTAGTTGCCACGGCTATTGGGGGAATGAACGTTTCAGAGACCATTGAAGGGCTTGAACGTTACCCGATAAACTTGCGCTACCCCCAAGATTACCGTGATTCACCGGAAGAGTTAAAGACGCTACCTTTAGTTACGCCAGACGGGCAGCGTATTAGTTTGGCGGATGTGGCTGATGTCTACGTTGAACTCGGACCGCCGGCAATTAAAAGTGAGAACGCAAGACTTAATGGCTGGACTTTTGTCGACATTGAGGGAGTTGATGTCGGCACTTATGTTGAAAAAGCAATGAAGGTTGTAGAACAAGAACTCGAGTTGCCAGCAGGGTATTCAGTTACCTGGTCCGGGCAGTACGAATATATGGAAAGGGCAAAGGAAAAACTGACTTACGTGATTCCGTTAACGCTCGCGATTATTATCGTTCTTTTATATATGAATTTTCGAAACGCTACAGAAATAGCCATTATATTGGGAACTTTGCCTCTCGCGTTGGTGGGGTCAATCTGGCTAATGTATCTTTTAGATTATAATTTCTCAGTTGCTGTAGCGGTTGGTTTTATAGCTCTAGCCGGTGTCACTGTAGAAATAGGAATACTAATGCTGACTTACTTAAACCAGTCCTATAATGAATATGAAAAAAGTCAGTTAGAGCATGGTAAAGCATTAACGAAAGAGGGTCTCTCTCTTGCTGTAATGGAAGGGGCAGGACTTCGTGTTCGCCCCGTCATGATGACGGCCGTTTCTACAATTGCTGGTTTATTGCCTATAATGTTTAGTACAGGGACTGGGGCTGAGGTGGTTAGTAGAATAGCGGCGCCAATGGTTGGAGGAATGATCAGCGCTGTTATCTTAACCTTGCTCGTATTACCTGCTGTTTACTATTTGTGGCGAAAGAAAGACGTTAAGGTTAGATGATACCTTACTCTGTAAATATCACCTGCGCACCTTTGATCTCGATCAATGATGTGCAGGTGGTAGTATGCTAATTTATAGCATGGCAATAGGAGCGCACATATGTTTCAAGCAAAATTTTTAGTTGTGCTTATGTTAGGAATAGTGATACAGCTATCCTTCCCAGCCGCTCCTGCTTATAACAATGCTTCCAATGTACAGCACGAAAAAAGTGTTAGCCATATGGATGTTAGCAACGAAAGCAAAGATAACTTTCATTGCGATGAAAGTGAGCAATCTATCATTGACGACTGCTATTGCTGCGTAGTTGATAAATGCTCTATGGATGAAGAGTGTAACTCTGCGAACTCACCTCTAGTATTTATTCAATTCGACACTTCGATAAACTCTCCTAGCAACTTGCCACATCCCGTGTCTTATAAAGGTGATGTGAAGCAAATACTCTTCGATATTTACTACCCTCCGAAATAGCACTACTAAATTACAACTCTAGATTTTCTCGAAATTTAAGTAACTAGGCTAAACACAGTCCATAAGCTATATGCTTTAGGGCTTTTAGGGGGGTATATGAACCTATCTAAAATTACCGCTATTTTTGATCAACTTCGACAAGACTCAGTGGAAGAGGCTCTCATCGGCCGTGGCGTTAGCGGCTTTACGCTGTTTCCTGTGCGAGGACGGGGTTACTACTTCGATAGCTATAACGATGATCACTTAGTTGATCACGTACAGCTTGAAGTTTATGTGAACAGTGATGATGCGCGTGATGTTGCCCTCTTGGTAGTTGAAGCGGCCCATACTGGGGTATCTAACGAGGGATTAGTTTCTATCTCGCCAATCGATGAATTGTTCTGGGTTCACGATAAACGAGCAGCCACTAATAAAGAGCTTTCGTTACAAAGTTAACACCGCGCAAATGTTGCCTGAAACGTATTGGTAGTTTTAATTAACAGGACAGTATTGATGTCAAATAACGATCATAGAGCAGGAGTGCGGGAAATTAACTTAGTAAACCGCACTTTAAAGCTAAACGCAGAGAGTGTGAAAGAAGTTCGCAAAGCTATCAAAGAAATTGACTTGTTGGTTGGTCTCGATAGCGTTGCCTATGACTCTGAGCATAACTTGTTATTGGTAGCTTATGATGCCTCTAAAGTGGATCTCAATGTTATAGAGGAAAAGCTCAGGAAGTTTGGTGTTGAAATAAATAGTGGCTGGTGGACTCACTTGAAAGAGGAATACTACAAATTTATTGATCAAAATATTAAAGATAATGCAGAGCATACACCGTGGAGTTGCCACAGAAGCCCGCCACGTACCAAAAGCAAACGAAAGTAACAATTAATTATAGGTAAGGAGTAAAAAATGCAAATAGAAACAATCAAAGATGTACTGAGTTGGACCGTTGATTTCCACAAAAACCTGAAGGAGTGTGTGACTCACTGCTCTAAACAAAACCAAGATGAACGAGCTCGGATGATTCTAAGCTACGTGTCGGGTCATGAAGCTAGCTTAGAGCGAATGGTTGAAGGTTTTTTGAATACAGCCAACCTAAATGCATTAGACACTTGGTGTTATGATTATATTGGGAAACATCCCATCGTTGAGCATGGGCACTGCGATTCGCCTTTTAAAGAGTTAGATACCGATCACATTATGGAGAACATTGTAAACCATCATGAGCAAGTCATTGAGTTGTATGAACACCTATATTCCCGTGTTGATATAGACAGCGCAAAAGAGCTGTTAGAAACAGTAAAAAACGTTGAAGAAAATGAAATTAAACGAATGGTGCAAACTGCGAACCGATTTTCGGATATGTAGTTAGTGAAAATTTTATCGTTGGTACTTTGTGGGAAAGAGCCCTGATTTGGTTAATTTTCCATAAATAAGGAGCACTTGTATGGGTGTGAAAACTGAGGACGTTAGTAGTAGTTCCATTGAGGAACTCATTATCGAGGGAGCCGGTTGCGCGAGTTGTGTTGGCAAAATCGAGAGTGCACTAAAGTCTGTATCCGGCGTGGAAAATGCTGAGATGAACTTTGCCCAGCGAACGGTCAGTGTGACTGGAACAGCAAATCCGAGCGCTTTAGTGAAAGCAGTAGAGAGGGCGGGGTATAGCGCTAAAGTAGCCACGTCCGAAAGTGACGGTGATGCGTTGGCAGAAAAAGAGCAAGCCGACTGGGCTTATTACAAGCGGCTGATGCGGGAGATGACCGTTGCGCTGTCGTTAGGTGTACCTCTCATGATTTATAGCCTTTTTGTTGGTGAAATGACGGTGACCACTGCCACAGAGCGTGTGACATGGTTAGTCGTAGGTATTCTAACGTTAGGTGTACTTTACTTTTCGGGCAAACACTTCTTCGTCGGTGCCTGGCAATCTTTGAAAAATCATTCCGCTAATATGGATACGCTGATCGCACTTGGTACTGGTACAGCCTGGTTGTATTCTATGGTGGTTGTAATCGTTCCACACCTGGTTCCGGAAATGGCGCGTCACGTATACTTTGAAGCGACTGCGATGATTATCGGTTTGATCAATCTGGGGTTGGCACTTGAACTGAAAGCTCGTGGGCGCACGTCCGAAGCCATAAAGCGTCTCATTGGTTTGCAGGCCAAAACAGCTAGGGTGATTCGTGACGATAAACAATTGGATATCGCCATCGAAGACGTACTTCAGGGCGATTTAGTGCGTGTCCGTCCGGGAGAAAAAATTCCCGTAGATGGGGAGGTAACCGAGGGAAATACCACCGTTGACGAATCTATGCTAACGGGTGAACCCATGCCCGTGGAAAAATCAGTTGGTGATGACGTTGTGGCGGGCACGATAAATAAAAGTGGTTCCTTTTTGTTTCAAGCGACAAGAGTCGGAAAAGATACAGCACTTGCTCAAATTATTAACATGGTGAAACGGGCGCAAAACTCTAAGCCCCCAATCGGTCGTCTTGCCGATGTTATTTCAGCTTACTTTGTGCCTGTTGTTATGATTATTGCTGTTATCAGTGCTCTAGCTTGGCTTAACTTTGGGCCTGAGCCGGCACTGGCCTTTGCTGTGGTATCAGCGACCACTGTCTTGATTATTGCTTGCCCTTGCGCATTAGGCCTGGCGACGCCTATGTCGGTAATGGTGGGTGTAGGAAAAGCCGCAGAGGCAGGTGTGCTGATTCGCAATGGCGAAGCATTGCAAACAGCGTCGAAAGTATCGGCTATGATCCTGGATAAAACGGGCACCATTACACTTGGCTCTCCCAAAGTCACCGACGTATTAGTAGCGAGTGAGTACGATGAGCAAACCGTACTGCAACTTGCAGCGACACTTGAGTCTGGCTCTGAACATCCGCTAGCACAGGCGATAGTTGAGTCAGCCAGGGAAAGAGGGATTAAGACAAGTAAGGTCTCGAACTTCAACGCCATCGCTGGTCATGGCGTGGAGGCAGAAGTTGACGGGAAGTCCCTCCTTTTCGGTAATGAAAAGCTGTTGCGTGAACGTCAAGTTGAGCTCGGTAACTTTGTTGAAAAAGC
This sequence comes from Pseudidiomarina terrestris, assembly GCF_030466405.1. GTDB lineage: Bacteria > Pseudomonadota > Gammaproteobacteria > Enterobacterales > Alteromonadaceae > Pseudidiomarina > Pseudidiomarina terrestris. The sequence continues at coordinate 10,073 of NZ_JAGGJF010000008.1, forward strand.
CCAAGGCTTAGCTGCTGAAGCTAAGACGCCTATGTACTTTGCCGTTGATAATGAGTTAGCTGCAATTATTGCAGTTGCCGACCCGATAAAAGACGACTCCGTAGCCGCCATTAAACGTTTGCAAGATAACGGTGTGCGAGTAGTGATGCTTACTGGTGATAATCGCGCGACAGCAGAAGCAGTTGCTGAAAAAGTAGGAATTAAAGAATTTTTCGCTGAAGTTCTGCCGGAAGAAAAATCAAAAAAGGTTCAGGAGCTGCAGATGGAAGGCGAAATCGTTGGCATGACGGGAGATGGTATTAATGATGCGCCAGCACTGGCTATTGCCAACGTGGGCTTCGCCATCGGTACGGGCACGGATGTAGCCATTGAAAGTGCTGACATTACTTTGATGCGGGGGTCGTTACATGGTCTAGCTGATGCAGTAGCTGTAAGTAAGGCTACTCTGCGCAATATCAAGCAGAATCTATTCGGTGCTTTTATTTACAACGTGGCAGGTATACCTTTTGCCGCAGGTGTACTGTACCCGTTTCTCGGCATTCTATTAAGCCCTGTCATTGCCGGTGCAGCCATGGCTTTTTCGTCACTCACGGTAGTGAGTAACGCTAATCGGTTGCGCTTTTTCAAAGCGAAGAGTCACTGATTCCTCTTTTAATTAGAGCTCTTTCAGGAGAGTAAAAATGTTATTTATTAATATCGCTGGCTTAACATTAATTGCACTGATTGTCTGGTGGTTTTGGCTTTATGAACCTGCTGAGAAACAGGCGGAAGAAGGTGAGATTGTAATTACTGTAGAAAACGGTACCTACTCACCTTCGCGTATAAAGGTGCGAGAAGGCAAGCCTGTTGAGCTTAAATTTCTGCGAAAGGATCAATCTCCTTGCTCTGAAACTTTGCTCATTCCCAAGCTAGAAATAAGTGAAACGTTGCCTTCTAACAAATTAAAGCAAATTCAAATACCAGCGCTGGAACCCGGAGAGTACGACTTTCATTGCCAGATGCAAATGTATCGGGGAAAGCTAGTTGTCGGTTAAATGGCTTAAAACGTCCAGGTCACAATATGAGCTTTAAAAGTTTCCCGTTAGATTCGATGAAATTCAATTTCATCGAAGGCATTGAAGGATTCGGCAATAAATATCGCCGTTATATGAGGTCTACGTCAGCGTGGGCTCCAAGATTTAACGATAGTGAAACAAAGTAAAATTAATGAGACCAATACAATTTGGTCATAGTCAAGAGGGTAATAAAATGAAAAAAGTACTTTCAGCTTTAACTATCACAGCTTTAATGGCCTCTCCTGTCTTTGCTGATGCACAGCATAAACATGGTGATGATAAAACAGGTTCAATGAGTGGAATGATGCATCATGAAAAAATGACATCAATGAATGAGCACATGCAAGAAATGCGCGAAGCTATGGAAAAAATAAAAAGCGAATCCGATCCCAAGAAACGTAAAAAACTAATGGAAGAACACATGAAGTCAATGCAGAAGGGAATGCAAATGATGAACCATGGGATGGATAAAGGCATGAACAAAGGAGAACATAAAAAGGGAGACAAAGCAGAGCAAATGGGCAAAGAGAATATGATGAATAAAATGAAAATGATGGAGCATAGAATGGATATGATGCAAATGATGATGGAGCAGATGATGGAACATCAGAGTGAAGAAAAAAAGGAAATGTAGTAGAGATTAAGCTCTCCGTTGGAAATGCCGCTACTTGCAGTGTGCAAGTAGCGGTACTTTTTCAATATATCTAATTTACAACGGTATTTTTAAGGAGGAAGTTATGAAACTTAATGCAAAGAAATTTGGCTTAGCAGCTGGCGGTGCTTTCGCAGTTTTATGGGGAGTTTGTAGCTTGCTAGTGCTTATTATGCCCTCTAGCATGATGGCTTTAACAGAAGGCATGGTTCACGGAAAACTCTCTGGTTTCGAGTGGCATTTGAGTTTTAGTGGATTTGTTACGGGATTATTCGGGTGGTCCTTGGGAGCTATGATTACTGGCTGGCTAATTGTAACGTTATATAATAAACAAATGAAAACGGCTAAATGAGATTGTTGTCAAACTGGAAGCCTTTAAATCTGTTGCTCTGAAACTTTGCTTATTCCTGATCTGGGGATCAGCGATACTTTACCGACCAATAAGTTAAAGTTGATCGAATTGCCAGTATTAAAGACCGGAGAATACGATTTTCATTGTCAGATGCAAAGGTATCTAGGAAAACTTATTGTCTATTGGTAACTGTCCAGTGAAGTTAAGCTAGGTTATCTCACCCAGCGCAGCAAGATAATTGGCTAACATCTTTAGTAAACGTTTGAGCGCATAATTTTAAGCCTTCTACCATCGTAAGGTATGGGAAGAGCTCATCAGCCAACTCATTGACTGTCATTCCTGCTCTTATCGCCATTACAGCAGCTTGAATCAACTCACCAGCTTCTCCTGCGACGACTTGAACACCGAGCAGCCGGCCGCTGCCACTTTCTGCGACAATTTTTATAAACCCTTGGGTATCGAAGTTAACCAATGCCCGTGGGACATTTTCAAGGCCCAACGTGCGGCTTTCGGTGACGTAACCACCAGTTTTAGCATCAGCTTCTGATAAACCCACCGTGGCGACTTGTGGATCAGTAAAGATAACCTCGGGCATGGCACTGAGATCAAGATGCGCATCACCGCCCGTCATGTTAATAGCGGCTCGGCTGCCGCCTGCGGCGGCGACATAGACAAACTTCGGCTGATTCGTACAGTCGCCTGCCGCATATACTCTTGAGTTAGAGGTTTGCATGCGATCGTTAATCGTTATGGCACCGCGCTCGGTTTGTACGGCGATGGTTTCTAAATCGAGGTTTTCCGTATTGGGCGTGCGGCCTGTGGCCACGAGCAGTTGTTCTGCTTTTAATGTTCCGGCATTGGTTTTGAGAATGAAGTGTTGTCCGTCGTAACGCACTTCGCTGGCTTCTGTATGCTCAAGCACATTGATGCCTTCGTGATAAAAAACAGTGGCTATTGCCTCACCAATGGCAGGCTCGTCTTGGGATAACACCCGACTGCGAGCCAAAACAGTAACTTCACTACCGAGACGCGCGAAGGCCTGTGCTAATTCAAGAGCAACGACCGAGGCTCCAATAATAGCGAGGCGCTTAGGAATGTTACTTAGCCCTAATGCGCTTGTCGAAGTAAGGTAAGGGGTTTCAGCTAAGCCGGGGATGGGTGGTTGTGCGGGTCGGGCCCCGGTGCCGATAAAAGCACGGTCAAAGTGAACCGTTTGCTCACCGCCATCGCAAAGTGATACGGAAAGAGTTTCATCGTTTATAAAGCGGGCTTCGCCGTTAATAACGGTAATGGCGGAATTCTCTCTAAGAATACTCTGGTATTTGGATTCACGGAGTTCTTCTACCCGAGCCTGTTGTTGCTCGAGGAGAGCTGATCGATTTACCTTAAGAGTATGGGTACTTAAGCCTTTATCAAAAGGGCTTTCTCGCCGCAGTTGGGCGATATGAGCCGCTCGGATCATGATTTTAGACGGGACACAGCCAATATTGACACAAGTTCCGCCAATAGTACCTCTCTCAATGAGCGTCACTCGGGCACCTCCCTCGGTCGCTTTGAGTGCCGCAGCCATCGCACTGCCGCCGCTACCAATGACAGCAATGTGTAAATTGTTATTACTCATAACGGTTACTCCTTGGTCTTTCAGTTTTACAGCAGCTATAAGGCATTGTGATGTTTCATGACTGATTTTTTGGTGCCGTTGCTTTCAGTGTTGATGGGTATCCTGCATTTGTCGTTGCTTCAGTGAGCTGCTTAACTGACGTTTTTTCGTCGTCGAATGTCACGGTTGCATCCCGCTCTTCAAAACGGACATCGACGGCGCTCACACCTGCAACTTGGCCAAGTGCAGCTTTGACAGTAATTGGGCAGGTGACGCATGTCATACCGGGTACTGATAGCGTAACCGTTTTCTCAACCGCCAATGCGGGCATGCTAAACAGTAAAAATAAAATGGTTGTTATCATTGTTTTTTTCATCGTGTATTGCCTCCTAGTAAAACAAAGGAACAACATAGGGGTAAGCCAATGCTGTTAAAGTAAGCACCGCAACGAGCCAAAACATCACTTTGTAGCTCTTACGAGCATTTGGCGTTGCGCAGGTGTTATCAGGGTTGCAGTCATCAGCACGCCGGTATATTCGACGCCAGGCAAAGAATATGGCAATCAATGCAATGGTAATAAAAATGGGTCGATAAGGCTCAAGTGCTGTGAGGCTCCCAATCCAGGCCCCGGATACACCGAGTGCAAGTAATATGAGGGGACCCAGACAACACGCAGATGCCAGAGTCGCTGCGATCCCTCCCGCGAGAAGAGAGCCCCGACCAGATTTTGAATTTGACATAAGAGTAACTCCTTCGGGCATTTTGCTTTAATGTGTTAATCTTAAACCCGTACCTCACTACGGAAGCAATAGCTATGTTAAAAAAACGCAACGTAATGACAATTGGCACGCTGGCCAAAACAGCCGGCGTGGGCGTGGAAACGGTGCGCTATTATCAGCGCCGAGGGCTAATGAGCGAGCCGGAAAAGCCGTATGGGGGGATCCGACATTACGACGAACAAGCGCTTGCTCGGCTTCATTTTATTCGCGCGTCTCAATGGCTTGGATTTAGTCTGGATGAAATTGGTGAGCTATTAACTCTGCAAGATGGCGCTCATTGCGATGAGGCACGGGAGCTTGGGGAGCAAAAGCTCACCAGTGTTCGTCGAAAGATATCGCACTTACAGCAAATTGAACGAGCGTTGAATGAGCTGGTGCAAAAATGCAGCGCCGGACACGGAGATGTCTATTGTCCACTGATGGCCTCGCTTAATGACGGGGTTGAGGACGCTACCACGGACAAACATAAGGTGCGTTAGTCTGTGTAGTAAAACTTTTGAGCGGAGTTCTTTAACTGAATTGCTTTATAGCTAACGCCAGCCATACACAAGAATCCCCATACCGGTTAGCACAAACGCCGTGCCAATCAGGTCGAAATTGGATAGTGGCGATTTATCGACAATTCGCAGCCAGACTATGGCAGTTAACACGTAAATACCACCATAAGCTGCGTAGACCCGCCCGCTTTCCGCCGGATGAAGTGTTAACAAGTAAGCAAATAAGGCTAAGCTCACTGCCGCCGGAATGAGCAACCAAACCGAATGGCCCTCTTTGAGCCATAGGTAGGGTAAATAGCATCCGACAATTTCAGCAATTGCGGTGGCAATAAATAAGCCCAATGTTTTCATTAAAAATAATGCACTCATTATCAGTTGTCCCTACAGGCTTCATCAGGATCTTCTAGTTCTACCGTTGTATGGCTTAAAGCATAGGGCGCAAGGACGTCATCGATGCGCTGTTTTAAATCGCTACGGGCCTCGATATCAAGGTTTTTAGATAACACCAAATGAACGGTTAATACATGCTCCTCGCCATCTAGTGACCAAAAATGCAGATGGTGTAGGTCAGCAACATGAGGTAGCTCCAGCAAAGTGTCAGCGACTTGTCTGTAGGTTTCTTTGTCCGGAGTTGCTTGTATGAAGAGTTTCAGCGTTGCCCACAGGTTGCGCAGCACATTCACTAAAATAAATAGAGTAAAACCAATCGACAGTAGCGGATCGAGAATTGGCCAATCCACAAACAGCAAAACAATACCAACGATAAGTACAGCGACCCAGCCGAGAACATCCTCCAGCAAGTGCCAGTTAATAACGCGTTCGTTTAACGTTTTGCCCTCTGACAATTTGTAAGCAGCAAATCCATTAACTGTAATGCCAACGACGGCTAAAGCAATCATGCCATCAGCGACGGGCATCTGAGGGTTCCAGAGTCTGGGAATTGCTTCCACAAGTACCCAGGCAGAGCCTGCGATTAACACAACGGCATTAATAAATGCACCGGCAAGATTCAGTCTTTTATAACCGTAGGTAAAGTGTTGGTTAGCCTGTTTTTTGCCAAGTTTATTTAGTATCCACGCGAGACCTAACGACAGGCTATCGCCAAGATCATGAACGGCATCAGCTAAAATGGCGGTACTGTTGGTAAGAAAACCACCAATGAACTCAATAATGGTAAAAACAAAGTTAAGCAGGAATGCCCAACCTAATCGGTTGGACGGCATGTCCTTTGAGTGATCATGGTTATGGTGATGTCCCATAATACGTTCCTCTTTTAATAAAAGGGGGCGACAATAACCGCCCCCTTAAATGCTATTGAACCCTAACGGCTCAGATCCTTAATTTTTTGTTTCGAAAACCAAGGATAGAGCACGGGTAAGATAACCAATGTCAGCAGAGTAGCTGATACCAAACCACCAACAATGACGGTAGCCAGTGGGCGTTGAATTTCAGCCCCTGCACCGGTTGCAAACAGCATGGGAATGAGTCCTAACGCTGAGGTTATTGCTGTCATTAATACCGGGCGTAGTCGCGACCACGCGCCATCAAACACGGCATCATTAACCGCATGCCCATCGGTTATTCTCTGGTTAATACTCTCGACCAGAACCACACCGTTTAGTACCGCCACACCAAACAGTGTGATGAAACCCACGGCGCTGGGCACCGATAAGTACTGTCCTGACACATAGAGTGCCACAATACCGCCGATGACTGCCAATGGTACATTCACCAAAATCAACATGGCTTGACCCATGGTGCCGAAAGCAAAATAAAGCAGCAGGGCGATGAGTGCCAGCGATATGGGAACGACAATGGACAAGCGCTCCTGTGCTCGTTGTTGACTTTCGAACTGGCCACCAATGTCGACTGAGTAACCGGTTGGTAAATCCACCTTCTCGTCAATCGCCTTCCTAATATCGGCAACCACGCTGCCCATGTCACGACCCTGAACGTTCGATTGAATCACAACGCGACGCTGTACGTCATCACGACGGATTTGCGGTGGTCCTGATTCAATTGCGACGTGGGCGACTTCGCCTAAGGTTACCCAGGCCCCTGAGGGAGTTAACAGGCGTAACGAACGAATAGACTCCGGCGTATCGCGGAATTGCTTGGCCAGCCGCACGTAAATATCATAGCGCTCATTACCGCGAATGATCTGGCCTGCCGAAGCGCCACCCAAGCCATTGTCGACAACGCTCAGTACATCGGTGACATTTAAGCCGTAGCGTGAGAGTTGCTGGCGTTTCGGCGAAACCACGAGTTGTGCTTCACCTTTTATTTGCTCCATCGCTACAGCAACCGCCCCGTCAACTTGCTTGACGGCACCTTCTATTTCCTGGCCTTTACGGGCCAACACGTCAAGCTCGGGTCCAAATAGTTTGATGGCTAGCTGCGATTTTACACCTGAGAGCAGTTCATCAACCCGTGTTGCAATAGGTTGTGAAAAATTAAACAACAAGCCTGGGTGAGCATCTAGTTTTGCCTCCATTTTTTCTTGTAAGGCGTAGCGATCGGATGCCGTTGTCCATTCAGACTGCGGCTTAAGACCCACATATATCTCGATGTTGCTGATAGGCTCTGGATCGCCGCCCACTTCAGCTCGTCCAATGCGGCTGAGTGCGTAGGTGGTTTCCGGGAACGACATCAGGATTTTTTCAAGCTTCGGAGCCACCTCTAAGGCCGTTTCAAGGTTAGAGGAGGGGGCTAATGTCACGCGAATATTAATCGTGCCTTCTTCCAATTCGGGCGCAAATTCTGTGCCGAGACGAGGCACTAACACCAAAGCGCCGACAAACAGCACACCGGCCAGGGTAATAACAGCCTTTTTACTGCGTAACGCCACCGATAATAGTCTTTTATAACCATTATCTAGTGGTTTAAGCAGTTTATTTTCACGAGGCTTAATACCCCGACTGAAAAAGTAACTGGCTAATGCCGGTACAACCATGATGGCCACAAAAACCGCGGAGATAATGGCCAACATAATACTGATAGCCATGGGCTCAAATAATTTAGCTTCAACACCCTGAAAACTAAACAGTGGCATAAAGACCACCAAGATAATCATGGCGGCAAAGAATACCGGTCGTGCCACTTCGTTCGCCGCTTCCTTAACTCGCAGCTTGATACCATGGCTATCGAGTTTGGCTGCCTGAGGATCTGGGTCGCGGTGCTCTGTGCGTTGCTCGGCGTCGTCTTGGTGTTCACTATCCGGACGACTTAAGTGCTTAAAGATGTTTTCAACCATCACCACGGAGCCGTCGACCAGCATACCAATGGCAACAGCAATCCCGCCCAGCGACATCAGGTTAGCTGACATGCCCATCGCGGACATTACCATCAGGGCAATGGCGATAGAAACGGGAATGGACAGTAACACTAAAAAAGTAGCGCGTATGTTGAGCAAAAACAGTGCTAATACTGCGATAATAAAGACAAAGGCAATGAGCAGTGAATACGCGACCGTAGATACGGCTTTTTGTATTAAATCGGCCTGATCATAATACGGCTCAAAGGTGACACCCTCGGGTAATGCTTGCTGAATAAGCGGAATGCGCTTTTTAATACCGTCGATGGTGGCTTTGGTATTCGAGCCCATGCGTTTGAGCACAATACCCGACACCACTTCGCCCAGCTGGTTGACCTCGCCGTCGACTTTACGCGACATTGAGACCGCTCCCTGGCGAATTTCACTGCCGATTTCGACGTCGGCAACCTGGCCCAGTGTTACGGAAACGCCGTCAACGGTTTTGAGCGGTATTTGTTGTATCTGCTGTAGACCTTTTTTACCGCTTTCCAGCCAGCCGGTGCCGCGAATAACCAACTGCTCCTGACCGCGGGGCATATACCAACCACCAACGTTACCGTTATTCTTGTTGACCGCGCCCATGACGTCTTGCTGGGTAAGGTCGTAAGACAGCAGCTTGGCGGGATTGAGGTTAACCTGATATTGCTTAACTTCACCGCCAAAGGACAAGACTTCGGTAATTCCCTCAACGGGCATCAGTAGCAGTTTAACCACATAGTCGTTAAGACTGCGTAGCTCCATGCTACTGACACCAGAGCCCGGCTCGGCAAGTAGCAGATACTGATAAACCTGGCCGAGACCGGAAGAGTTAGGGCCCATTTCGGGCGTGCCGACTCCCTCTGGAATCAACTCCTTTGCCGCTTGCAGCCGCTCGAATACCAGTTGCCGGGCAAAGTAGATATCGACACTCTCGTCAAATACCACGGTAATGCCCGATAAACCTGTTTTTGAGATTGACCGAACTTCTTTGACGTCGGGCAGGGCATACATCACCGACTCTATCGGATAGGTAATAAGCTGCTCGACTTCGGTCGCTGCTAATCCGGGGGCTTCCGTATTTACCGTTACCTGAACATTGGTAACATCGGGGAAGGCATCCAGATTAAGTTTGGGAATATTAAAAAATGACGCAATGCTGATGCTGAATAAAGCCAATACCAATAACAGGCGATTGGCGACAGCAAACTGAATAATGCGCTGAAACATACAACCTCCTGTTAGTGGTTATGTGGGTCAAAACCGCCTTTAGCGATTTGTGAGCGAACGAAAAACGCGCCGTTGTCTACGTATTTTGTGCCTTCCTTAACGCCTCGAATAACTTTCCACGGACCCTTTTCATCAACCAATTCGACTTTCTTCGGTTCAAACTTTCCGGGTTCGTGTTCAATGAATATCTGCCAGTCACCATCAGATGCCCGCATTAAGGCTGAGTCCTTAACTGCAAGCACCGGTCCATCCGACTTGACTGAGAAATAAACATCCGCAAATAAACCAGGGTGTAATTGGTCCTTTTCGTTATTTACCGCAAGTCGTACCGTTCGGGTGCGGGTTTTATGGTCTATTGTGTGGCCTTCCTGAATGACTTTTGCCGCAAAGCGCTGATTGTCGACACTCACTGTAACAGGATCACCAAACTGCACATTAAGGTCAGCTGAGCCTGGTAGACGAGCATTAACCCACAAGGTTTCTTCTTGCAGCACTTCAACCAAGTGATTTCCGGCATTAACTTGCTGGCCTTGCTTGAAGTTATCGCTAACCACAATCCCGCCAATTTCTGAGGTCAGTTGGTATTCGCCGATAGGGTAGTCAGGTTTACTTAAACGCTTAATATCACTGGCTGACATACCAAATGCTTTGAGTTGCGCTTGCGCTGAGGTAAAGGCGTTTTTCGCTTCAACAAAGCGTTTTTCACCAACCGTTGACTCACCGAGTGACTGCACGCGTTGCCATTCGTTAAGTGTGACCAAATACTGACTTTGCGCCTCCGCCATGGTGGCGCTGAAGAGGGTGGCTAGTGGTTCACCTTTTTCGACGTGGTCGCCAATACTGACAAAACGTTTGAGAACGGTCGAATCGATGCGCGGACTCACGATATAGCTATTAAAGTCGTTAGCAACCACCTCGCCCGGGGCATAAACCGGATATTCAATAACTTGAGTTTGCAAGGTTCGCGTGGTGATATCTGCCATAGACAGCTGCTTGCTGGATAGCTCCACGCCTGGGCTTTCCTTATGTTCACCTTGCTCGTGTTTGCCTTCTTCCTTGTGGGTATCTTCTTTTTCGTCGTGTCCGTGTTCATCCTGCGCCATAACCGAAAAGCTAAGCGCAAGTGCTATTGCTGCGTATAAAGGTTTTACTGACATCGTTTACTCTCCAATCTCTGCGTTTGTTGGCTGGCTTAACGGCGATAACGTCAGTGCTTTACTGAGTTCGCCCGAACGGTACAACCATTCAATGGCGGCCAACCGATATTGTGTTTGCAGCGCTATCCCTGCAAATTGGCTATCGAGCTGCTGTTGCATAGCGGTGAGGTAGTCTGTGGTGGATAGGTCACCGGCGAGCCAGGACTGTTCAATCACCTGCATCGACTCATCCTGCCGAGATTGAAAGTCTTTTTGCCAGCTTTGCCACTGTTTTTTCACAAAACGATAATTGTTAAGAGATGATTTCAGTGCTGCTTGCCATTGTTGCCTTAGTGCAATCAAACGTTTTTCTTCAGCAACAGCTTCGCTATTGGCTGCGCGTACCGCATCGCTGTAGTTATTGCGAATCTGTAGTGGAATGCTGAATGATAAGCCAACTACTGTTTCGTTATCGCTCTCGCCCGCTTCGACGCCTATGGTTGGGTTGGCGGTGGTTAACGAGCGTTTCCAGTCGACATCGGCGCGCTTTAATTGCCATTGCAGGTAAGCGGCTTTTAACGCTGGATGTTGTTGCCAACGAGTCGTTAACGCAGGTTCAACGTTAAATAGCTCCTCATTAATGGAGAGTTGACCGACATCAGACGTTGTTAGCAGAGCGTTTAACTCTGCTTCAGCGGATTGCAGTTGTTGATAAGCAGCTGCCGTTTGTTGCAGTTGCCGACTTAGTGCGAGTACCGTCAGTTGTTCGTCGACGGCACCTAAGTCACCGGCTTTACGTCGTTCGGCAACCAGGCTTATCGCCTGTTTAACGATTTTCTCTTGTTGCTCGGCCAGTGCGTAACGCTGTTTTGCATCCAGCCATTGCACATAGGCATTCAACAAAGTTTTAGCATGCGATGTCGCCGACTGGCGATAAATACTCACTGCCATAGCCGTCATGGCGTCACTCTGACTGGCTCTTGCTTCATTGCGAGTGCTCCAGTCCAGCGTTTGGCTTAGGCCAACAGTGTAATTATTGATGTCACCCTCGCGCTCTAAGCGTGACGATAAGCTAGGGTTGTACAAAGGTTGATTTAATTGTTTGCCCTGTTGGATCAGCGCTTCAGCCTGCTGTTGAGCGGCTTCAACACTGGGGTGTTGCTGCACAGTTTTTTGCCATTGATCGGGCAACTGTTGTGCATTGGCGTAGCTTGAACTTATTGCCAGACTAACGGCAATAAACAAGCGTTTGCTATGTGTCGAAAACGGACCCATAGATAGACTCCTCAGTCATATTACTGCGTAAAATAATGATTTTTTTGCGCTGCTATAGCAGCTTATTAGGCAGTTATGAGGAGATGGGAGGCCGGAACAGCGGAGATGATAGAGGGTTAGTGTAAAACTCAGTATACCCAGGACGTATTGTGCCCATTCGTGGTAACGCGAGAGTTTTTTCAGTCTTCATGGCATATAAATGAAATGAGCCATGGCAGTGACAGCAGTGATGGCAGTCAAAGCTGATTTCTCCACTTTTAGGGAGATTGCGCTTATCGATGTGGGATTCGTCATGCTCAAAATTGAGGTGTTGCTCAGAAGAGGACTGGTGAGATTGATGCACATCAGCAACCGCCTGACTGATTTGAGTCAGAACAGCAACAAGCACCAGTATTAAAAATCCGAGTCTAAGCATCATTACCTACAGTTCTAAATAAGCAGCTTAACGGTACATTAATTAAAAATAGTTCTCAACTAGTGAACTAGTGGCGATTCATAGTGCATTCAATGTTCCAAATATAAAGTAGATATCAATATAATAGATCCCTTATAAGCTGGCTAAATGTAATTACTAACCAAGTGAGCGTATTCCAACTTTTGAGTGAAGGGGAAACGCAAATCAGGCATATCACTAAAAGCGAAAGTCCGCACAAGGCACTGTAGTGGCAGACTAAACCCGAACACCATTTTAGGTGGTAGTATTACCCCTAACGAAGAGGTGTTCAATGACAAGAAGACAACGTCGAACGTTCAGCGCAGATTTCAAACATGACGCGGCTAGCTTAGTACTCGATCAAGGTTATAGTTTCGCTGAAGCATGTCGAGCAGTGGATGTTCATGAAAATACGCTGCGCAAATGGGTGCAGCAGTTAGAAGCTGAGCGAGGTGGTGCGACGCCCAAAAGTAAGGCGCTATCGCCTGAGCAGCAACGTATTCAAGAGCTCGAAGCTCGTGTAAATCGCCTAGAGCGAGAAAAATCGATTCTAAAAAAGGCTACAGCTCTCTTGATGTCCGACGACCTGAAATCTACGCGCTGATAGACCGGTTAAGGGAGCATGAAACGACAGCATTGGTCTGTTCAGCATTGGCTGTTGGCGTCAGCAGTTACTATGAACGCCGTAAGCGGCGTCCGCAATTAGAAGCAAAGCGACGGTTACTCAGAGCTCGTGTGAAGCGATTGTTTATCAAAACACGAAACTCAGCAGGCACGCGTACGTTGGTGGATATGCTGAAAGACGATGGCGTTGTCATGGGGCGATTTAAAGTTGGCCGCCTGATGAAAGAGCAAGGCCTGACTAGCAAACAACCGGGCCCTCATGCGTATAAGACAGCAAATGTCGAACGACCCGACATTCCAAATCAGTTGAATCGCGAGTTTGACGTTGAAGCGCCGAATAAAGTTTGGTGCGGCGATATCACTTACATTTGGACAGGCTCTAGTTGGCATTATTGCGCGGTTGTCATCGATTTGTTTGCTCGCCGAGCCATTGGCTGGTCAATGTCGCCACGACCGGACGCTGAGCTTGCGGCACGGGCTCTCGATATGGCTTACGAGATGCGTGGAAAGCCAAAAGGCGTGATGTTCCATAGCGATCAAGGCTCTCAGTATGGCGCGCGTAAGTTCCGCCAACGGCTGTGGCGCTTTCAAATGGTACAGAGTATGAGCCGTCGCGGTAATTGTTGGGACAACAGCCCCATGGAGCGTGTTTTTAGAAGTTTAAAGTCTGAATGGATGCCAGCGACTGGCTACCGTTCAGCAATTGAAGCAAAACGCGATGTGAGCTATTTCCTGATGAACTATTACAACTGGGAACGACCGCATCAATTTAACGATGGACTGCCACCGGCAAAAGCCGAAAAATTAACTAAAAAGGTGTCCGGGTTTTGTTGACCACTACACACTAAGCATTAGACTCTTTATATTTATGTTACCGAAATTGGAGTGGCTGTTCTGCTTCCCCATCAGTAGCCTAACGAAGCTCCGCTGGACAACCTTAAAAAATTGTGTAAGTACGTTGTGTAACCTCCGGAAATTTAGACGTCTCGGTTACAACTAACAGATTCTATTTCATCAATTTTATTAAGAATTGTACACGCAATAACTTTGCTTTGGCCAGTACAACTTGTTCTAATTGAAGGGTATACGGATTTAATGGTTGATGGGGCACCTTCACCCCATCAATCTGATACCACCCTCAGATGGTTGATAGATCGACTCCGTAGTTGAGTTCCTCTGCGAAGTCCGGCAGTCCGTAACCGATGGTTTTCTTGTAGAAAGGAGAGACCTTCGCAGTCGGTGCCTTCTTCTTGTGCTTCGTGGTGTAGAGCATTCGTGCCCGCATCACCTCGAAGGAGTAACCGCGCCCTTCACGGTTCTTGTCCTTGGCCAGTCGGTTGATGGACTCCGTGTAAGCGTTGGTGACGGGCATGTCCGTCTCGAAGTAGGTCATGGTCTCTTCGCGCCAGTTTCCCACTGCCCTGACCAGATCGCTCCAGACTTCCTTTTGGCCCTTCGGGATGGTGGCTATCCACTCGTCCAGGGCGGCTTCTGCCTGGAGCCGTGTGGTGGCGTCCCAGATGCCGTAGAAGCGCTCCTTGTGCTCGTAGGCGGCCAGCAGTTGCGGGAACGCGCCTGTCCAGGTCTCCATGATGAGGCGCTCCCGGTCTGAGACTTCGTGAGCGCGTTTCAGCAGGATTTTCCGGTCTCCCTTGAGAGTCCGGCTCTGGGACGGTTTCAGCTCCTTTCTGAGGCCCTTGCGCACTCTCTCTAGGGCATCGTTGGCCATGCGCACCACATGGAACTTATCGACCACGATACGGGCCTGGGGCAGCACAGCCTTGACCGCTGCCCGGTAGGGGTTCCACATGTCCATGCTGACGATCTCGACCTTCTGCCGGTCTTTCAGCTTCATCAGGTAGTTGGTCACCACGTCCTGGCGGCGGGTGGCCAGCAGGTCGAGCAGGGTTCGCTCCTCAATGTTGGTCAGAATGCAGCGGTAGCGCTTGTTCAGGTATAGCTCGTCAATGCCCAGGATGCGGGGCGTCTCGAAGCGGTGCCAGCGCCCCAGGAACTCGGCGCGGGCGTTGAAGATGTCGCGCACCGTCTTCTCGCCCAGGCCGGTCTGTGCCGCCACAAAGGTGTAGGGGTGGTTGAAGGATTCCTTCTCCACGTACTCATGCAGCCGCAGTGTCATACGGAATCCGTCCACCATCTCCGGTAGCTGGGGCCTGAATGTTGTCTTGCAGGCCCGGCAGGTGTATCGGCGGCGGACCACCCAGAGAGTGACCCGCTTGCCGTGGATGGGCAGATCACGATAGGGAACGTCACGCTTGCCGAACCGTACGAACTCACCCTGCACGCCGCATTCCTCGCAGGCGATGGGATCGGGCACGTCCACCTGGAAGTGCATTTCGTCGTCGGTTGATTTGCAGCCCAGTACTTGGTATTGCGGCAGGTGAAGGATGTTGTCGGGAAGTTCGGTCATGGTGTTGTATAGGCGTAGGTGTCAGTCAGATCCATCCGGCTCGGCATTGGTGTTTGCTTTTTTACCCAACAAGCTGCTGGAAACGAAAAGTAAGGCACCGAGGACAATTGCAATATCAGCCAGGTTGAAGGCCGGCCAATGCCAGTCTCGCCAATAGAAATCAAAGGAATCCACAACATAGCCGCGAAAGACCCGGTCAATCAGGTTGCCCATGGCGCCACCGAGGATAAGACTGTAAGCGATGGCTTCTCCTTTATGACGATTTTCAAGGATCAGCTTGATCAGAAAAATCGAGACCACTACCGCGATTCCGATAAAAAAGTAGCGCTGCCAGCCTCCACCATTCGCAAAAAGACTGAATGCGGCACCGGTGTTCCATAGGTGCACCCAGTTAAAGAACGGGGTCACCGAAACATACTCGCCATAGGCCATTGATTGCTGCACCAGCCACTTTACAGCCTGATCAGACGCTGCCAGCAGACCCGATATGGACAATAGGGCATACGGCGAGAGCTTTTTGCCAATAATGAGCATTATTTAACCCTTCAACGCCAAAATGCGTCTGGCACCGTTAAGTACAATGCCCCCCGCGATGGTGCCGATAATCAGATCCGGATAATTGGAACCGGTCCACGCGACCAGGGCGCCGGCGGTGATGACCCCCAGGTTGATCACCACGTCGTTGGCTGAGAATATCCAGCTTGCCTTCATGTGCGCCCCGCCTTCCCGATGTTTGGATATGAGCAGCAGACAACTGGTATTGGCAATCAATGCGACGAATGCGATAGCCATCATCACCAGCGATTCAGGCTCACTACCGAATACAAAGCGTCTCACCACCTCTACGAGCACGCCCACAGACAAGATCAGTTGCAGTACACCAGCAAGATGCGCGGCACGTACCTGCATTTTCACGCTATGTCCAACCGCATAAAGGGCAAGCCCGTACACCGCCGCATCGGCAAAATTGTCCAGGGATTCTCCAATCAGGCCGGTGGACTGGGCGATCAGACCGGCAGTCATTTCCACCACGAACAGAAGTGCATTGATGCCGAGCAACCAGCGCAGGGTCCCGGATTCTTGCTTAGCAGAAGCTGCCGAAAACTCGGCGGCCTTGATGGTCTCCGGATTTGCAGCGACGGTTTCCTGAAGCGAGGCGCCTAGCCCCAAGGTCTTCAGTTTCGAGGTGACGGGCTCGACCTCGCCGTCATGCACGACCTTCAGCCGGCGGTTCGACAAGTCGAAGGACAGCGCCCGAATCTCCTCAAAGCCGTTCAGGGCTAGGCGAATCATTCGTTCTTCTGATGGACAGTCCATCTTCGGCACGGCATAAACACTGACCCATCTCCCTGGCGCCTCGGAGGAGGCCTGTATATCGGTATCCGCTGCGGACGTTGCATCACCGCCACAGGCGCCACCACAGGATTTGCTCATGATACGACTCCACTTGAACAATGTTGTGGTACCATTTTAAACTATAAAGCTACTATAAGGTCAATAGAGTAAAGAATCCGTTGGGGAGGAGGCTGATGCGCATTGGTCAGTTGGCGCAGTTGGTAGGGGTCGAAACACAGACGATCCGCTTCTATGAACAGCAGGGCTTGTTGCCGCCGCCTGATCGGCAGGACAACGGTTACCGTGTCTATACCGAGAAGCATGGTGAGGGGCTGGCCTTCATCCGTCGCTGCAGAATCCTGGGCCTGTCACTGGCTGAGATTCACGAACTACAGAGCTATCAGGACGACCCTCATCAGCCTTGTACCGCCGTCAACGCCTTGCTCGATGATCACATCTCTCATGTGCGGTCGCAGATAACCGCTCTGCAAGCGCTTGAGAAACAACTCGTTTCACTGAGAGCGAGTTGCAACGATGACCGGGAAGTTGAGGCGTGTGGGGTTCTTGCTGGAATTAGCGAAGGAAACATGCACCAGCAGTAGGTGAAGCATCAACCAGATAATCCGCTTACCCAATATTTAGATAACATAGTCAATAGCCCTTATATGGCGTGCTTTTGAGGAAATTGGTTGGTGGTTGTTTATGGTTTTTTAGCCAGCGATAATGGGTTGTTTATCCCTAAAGTTTTTTTGATTTTATTTCGAAAAGCTTAGGTTCTGTTAGTTACTATCTCCTAACTTAAAACTCTCAGCGAGCCGGGACGCAACATTCGCCAACTCATAACAGTGCATTGGCTCCCTAACCGAACTGTCGGCAACTTCAAAATTTAGGTTTGTACGACAATGTTGATTGTACTTGGCAGCGATGCTGTTTAGGTATTTTTTGAGCATGTGAACCGCAAGTTTGTTTGGTTGGGTCCAGCTGTCTCGAATCATAAGAAGCAAATCGCGGTGAGAGCAGTCCATATCGATGCCGTAACGATTCATATGCAGCACACAGGTTAGGTATGCTGTTTCGGCGGCTTTATCTGGATTCGGGTGCCAGTTGCTATGCGCCAGCTGAACGCCGTATTCAGCTGCAATCTGAAAGATGGTTTCAAGGCTGACATCGAAACCATCGTACTTTCTGCCGATAACGATAGTAATTTTTATCAAGGCTGAAGTATTAACCGTAGGTTCCACCTTGCCGTGTAATGCTAAGTGCGCTTTGACGATATCGCTTGCATTGAGGAACGAGAGCGCCATAGTGACTTCCTCGTTGTTAAGACGTTTAAATAGCCCTGGCAGGCTCAATACTTAATTTTGGGGACTGATAAACCGCGCTTTTCGTCAATACGGTCCATCATCCACTCATCAATCTCTGAGTCTAACCAGGCGACGTTTCTTCCCAGTGTGTTAACAGGTTTGGGGAACTTGCCTTCGCTCATCATTTTGTAAATTGAGGTGCGCCCCAGCCCGACGCGTTCTTGAACCTCGTTTAATCGTAGAAACCGCATGAGCTTCTCCTTGTTCTGTGTCATAGGATTAGTAAGAATTGAGATGGATGATCACGAACAACGTCGCTTTCGTTGGAACTTAGGCGTTTTTGCTAATCCAACTCCACACCCAACAAGCACGCAAACGCGCACCTGTCAGGTGTTTTTATGCAAGTTAAGGGGTAGGGTGATGACTAGTCGTTAAACGCGATGTCAGTGGCTATGTGCGCTGCCATTTGAGCCGTTATGTGGTTGGAGTCATCGCATTCGTTGGTTTCATGAACATCGCTAAGTACCTGCCGCTTGGTCTCTCCGACGTACTTCCCATGTGCATGAGGGCTGATACCTAATAGGTTCGACTTGATGACACGGTGAATGATACCGGCCTCCTGTCGTTGAATAGCTTCAAGCAGCTCAGGTCGGACTATTTTGGGCATGTTTTGCCCTTGAGCTCGAAGGTAAACCGTTATTAGCTTGCCGATAAATAGCGCCAGCTCCTTGTTATCGTCTTCGCTATCGCTGGACACAAAGTAATATATTTCCCTCGCAGTCGATGCAATGTGAAGTGTTGGGTCTCCTGCATGGGCTGCGACCTTAAAGCTGCTAATCACGATGGGTAACATGTATTGCCGAAGCTTGCGGTCATTAGCCTCGCTCCACTGGTTGATATGGGTTGTTGCCAGTATCGAGTCAAGCAGCTCGAATGTTACTGGCGGCATGTTTAACCATTGTTTAAACCGCTCCTCGTCGTATACCTCGTGCATTTGAACTGAGTTAGTGCGGCCCGTTAATGGGTCACGCTGATTTACCGTGCAAATACCCAATTTACGGACGGTATCGCTATATCCTGTTGTAAAATCAAACCGCATGACGTGATTCCTCCCAATCTGCTCCACGAACTTCGCGGACCTGCTGTAAAATCCATTCATCAATCTCTGATTCAATCCAAGCCGCTGACCGGCCTGCCAGGATAATTGATTTAGGAAAGCTATCTTCCTGCATCAGACGGTAGATGGTGGAACGGCTTAGACCAACTTTGGCTTTGACTTCGTTTAATCGTATTAATCGCATGAGCTTTCTCCATATTTTGGTTTCTCTCATGGGATGAGTTGATCCTGTAAGAAATAACCATGGACTGAGATTCCACCGTATTTCAGGCCTATATCACGCACGTGCATTGAAGAATTAAAAACATGGAGACACAAAATGCACGAGCAAAATGCCGAGTATGTAACGAATGGGCCAATGACTGAGGTTGATGTGTTGAATAAGGCGTCTGAGATCTTGGAGACGAAGTTTTTAAAGGGGGAGGGCTTTACCAGCCCATCTGCGGCAAAAGACTTCCTGAGATACAAGCTGGCGCATCAAAAGCGTGAGGTGTTCGCCATTCTGCTGATGGATTCACAGCACCGGCTGATTGAGTACAAAGAGCTGTTCTTTGGGACCATTAACGCGGCTCCGGTGTATCCCCGTGAGGTGATGAAAGAAGTGCTTCAGCAAAATGCTGCTGCCATCATCCTGGCACACAACCATCCATCAGGTGTGACTGAACCATCGGAAGCTGACAAGCGTGTGACCACGCGTATCAAGGATGCACTCAATCACATAGACGTCCCCGTGCTTGACCACATCGTAGTAGGTCAAGACACGGTTTCGTTTGCTGAAAGGGGGTTGTTGTAGATGTAATGCAACTAAGCACGTAGCAGAGGTTTTCCCTGGGCCTCTGCTACGTTGCGTGGTGCCTTATGCTGGCGCTTTATTTTTTGCCAGCTTAGAGCTCGAATAAAACGATGGGCGATTCATTCTGTATAGCGTGGTGTCTTCCTTGCAGATATAGCTGTAATGCTCGAATGCGGCTCTCATAACTGGGTTGTCGCTGGAGACGTCACCTGTTAAGTGGCGGTTGGGCGTTGGTGAACTGTGTATGAGTACCTCTGTTGAACGCTCATCCAATTTGACCACCGAATGCCACGAGTCTCTTATCATTTTTCCAAGAGCCGAGTCGTCGTTGGGCCCAAGGTTTTTTATACACCTGAAAACGTCGTTATTAACGAAGAGAATGACGTGGTAATGCTCGTGTAGTGCCATTACTTTTTGCTCCACTTTCACGGCGTAGCGAAGCCTGCATGAACGAAAACGACCTTCCCGTTTAAATTTCTGTTTTAGATGCCTGTTTATGCGAGCTCTTACAGCGTCAATAAAGCGTTTGATGGGGTTATCTACTTCAATAGGTATCCCTGATAAAGGAACCTTAAGGTCAAAACGAACCGCTAGTGTTCTGTGATGATGGTTTAACGCACTTATCATCGTTGCATAGAGCCCGTCTAAGTGCGGCTCAATGTAAGGTGCATTGCTTCGTTTAAGTTTAAACCCTTTGTATGTTGGTTCATGGTAGAGCTTCAGGTTGTGATTGTATTTACTACGCTTACGATTTGTCATTTAGACCTCCAGTTGCAGTTAAGCTCATAGGAGATCTGATCCTGTAATCTTTAACCATGAGTCAGACGGTAAGCTTGGGGCTTACCTATCACTGGCTAAGTATTGGTTACTAGACGTACTAATGAATGATGCACTGGTTGCTTATATTACTATTACAGCCAAGCCTTTTACCCGGCTACGCGGTGTTTTGTAATTAAAATCACAGTGGTTCCCTATGACTTGGCGGAAGAGGGTGCACAGCTAACTTAGCAGGAGCACTATGATCAACCTCGCCTAATAACAACGTCACGTCTGACTGTTCGGCATTAGTGCTGTGAGTAAGTAACAAGCGGCATCCAAATTGCGGATTCTTTTTTTCGGCGTTAAACAAGTCCTGGTCGGTGATGAACCTTTGAGTATTAAACGCAACCTCAACGGCTGATTTGACTAACCACTCAGCTAAATAGTCTCGAGCGCTTCTTAACAGCTCTCTTGCCTCAGATTCATACTGATCGTCAGCGATAGCAGATTGGGCCGCTTCGGTACTCTCCGCTTCTAATGCTTTCTGTTGAATTTTGACTCGCTTGGCGATACGAAGAAATATCTTGCTCACTTTCCGATAATGGGATTCTTCGTCAAGAAAAATCTCCAGGAGTCGATTGTTTAGCATATCGCGTAGGCTCTTTCTTTCTCGCTGTTGCAATGAGTTAGGGTTCTTTCTTAGTTGCTCTATTAACCCAGGGGAGTGTCTGAATTCGTTAATTAAGATTATTTCTGCGGTCTCCATAACAGCCCAACTAATGTGCTGTCTATCAATATCGTCTAGCGTCCTGCGCTCATCCAGTAAAATGAGTGCTAGGCGGTGCTTACTATTGCTATTACTAGTGACATAACGAAGCATGTCTACAGAGCCCAGCTTATGAGCCAATTTGTCAAACCACGCTATCCATGCTTGATATGAGTTAGTACGAACGTATTCTGCTGCTGACGATAAGCTAAAAGGGTGATTGGCCGCTAAAAGCTGTTCGTTTTTCCAATATGAAGAATGGTTAGAGTTAACAAAACGATATGCTCGGTTAATGAAGTAAACGGTGGGTAGACGCTTTAAAGAGCGGCTGCCATTGTAGCCGGGAATTGTTTTGATGATGATTTTTTTCGCTTTCAGCTTTTTGAGTATACGAAGAAGTTGATCCCGTGATACGCCTGTCGAATTGCAGATGTCACTATTAAAAAAGCCCTGAGTCACTCCAGTTGTATCAGACTTATAAACAAGGAAGGCTAAGACCATTCGTTCGGGGACACTGAGTTTTTCAGGCTTCTTGTTAGGCAAAGAAAGCCTTCCAGATTTTATAAATTCGTGAAGTGGCTTAGGTGGTTTTATTAGTTGATTAGACTTGGGATTGCCTTTTATTCGGAAGCACTTAACCAAGACTTCAGAAGTACCATTAGCATGATATGTGGTTATTATTTTGCGTTCGGTCAGGCTTTCTATTGCTTGCTTAACCAAGTGGTAGCTAATACCGA
>NZ_JAGGJF010000009.1 GCF_030466405.1 Pseudidiomarina terrestris
ATGACTATAACAAGAGTCGACCTCATCGGGCTTTAAATAACCTGCCACCCTTGCAGTTCGTGGCATCCATTGAAAATTGAACAGCTCAATTCATTCAGGGAGTGGTTCTAATAATGGGGGCCTGTCACCGAATTCGTTATAGTAGTTCTTAGTTGGTATCCCGTCTGGGAGACCGTCTGCTTTCCTATAATGAAGTATATAAAGCACTAACCTAGCGTATGACGTCAACGGCCGCTGACTATCGCTTGATATAGTTCGGTCTTGTGGATTTTGATGAAACAAACGGTCTAATATTGTATTCGCGCTTTGGTCCATGTGTTTAAATAACTACCTATATGTATTTATTAAAAATCACGAAGTGACATCACTAAGTGACAAGTGTTAAAATAGCATCTATATTTATTTAAGTGAAGGTGTGGACGTAATGAATGAAGAACAGATAGAGAAAGAGTCTTTTGACTTATGCCACGCGTTAGGAATAAGAAATGATGAAGAGCAGCAGTGGCTATCCAATTATTTGAAATCTACTGTTGGCTTAGATAACGCAATGGTTACTTATTTAGTTACTGGTAATAAACTTTGGGAGCAGAGCACGGCTCATAATGACCCAAGAGAAAAACGATTTAAAAGAATAAAAAGTGCATTAACCAGTCGGCGTAATAGAAAGAAAAAAAAGCAAAATAAAGTGGCTATATCGGCTTGGATCGAACATAGCACACGACGCGAATTTGATCGATTTATGGTGTCCAAAGGTTACTTGATTTCGGATGGCTTAGACTCAATTATAAAAATGGGTATTGATAACTTTCGTGATTACTATGAGGATGAAATTCAAAAGCATAAAGAGCATATTCAGGAGGAATATGCGAAGCGCCTCGAGAAAGCAAAGGACATCAATACAACACAGCGTAATCGAGAGAATCAAAGTCTGAAGAGAATACGGAAATTTGTGTTAGATGAGTTCATTGACAAGTACTCAGCGAAAGCGATAGCTCGAGGTATTGCATTACAGGCATTGGCGAAGGATCTAGATGGCCTGATTGACAGAGAATTTGATGAGGACACTCGCAATAATTTTAAGCTGGTCGCAGGTGCCTTAGAAGAAAATATTGAGCAGATGTATGGTACTGTGAAAAAGTATCGTAATTCGCAGAAAATCACTAACCTAGGTGAGCTCGATGACTATAATAAGTCAAGTGAGCAGCTCGGAAAGAAAGCTAAGAGGCAAGAGAAAAAGCTGAATAAGGAACGAGGAGACAGCTGATTCATCAAGCTCGATTTTTAGTATTCCATTATGTATTCCAAAGCTTGTCTGCTTTATATTAAATGATTTATTATCAAGGGGTTGTCGTTAAAATAAGACTCCCGCCAGCTCCACCAAATCTAAATAAAAAGCCGCTCATCGAGCGGCTTTTTTTATGCTTGCAAATCTGTAGGCTTTCAATGACGTACTAGTCTTTTAAGCTAATAGCTTGGTTTAGATTCGAAAGCTTCCACAGTGGCTTAACCGGGCCCCAGGTTCATTAGAATACATAAATGAATCCGACGCCTACTTCGGCTTCGTAATTATTACGAGCGATTGGGCTCTCGCGCACTTCACTACTATAATATTCAAAGAGTGCTTCGCCGTAGATCTGCCAATTGTTGTTGACGTAATGGCGGAAATTATAATCAATTCCAATCGAGCGTAATCCGCCACTTAGGTGGGTCTCAGGTAAGCCTGATGCAGCCGCTTGATTCGCGTCGATGCCGAAACCTTTGTTGGCGTACTCGCTGTCATGAACGACCATAACCAAATTAAGCTCAGAACCGGTACCGTTCATTTGGTCTCCGAAGCGGTGGCCCACTCCAAACAGACCCAGATTTCCGTCACCACCGGTCACGACACGACCCACCAGCCAATTGCGCCAATTGGAATCGAAAGCGCGACGCGCTTGCAGCACGAGTTCAGCACCCTCATCTTGATCACCGAGCCCATCCAGGTGACCGTCGTCGGAATCGCCCTCTTCGCGGCCTTCGTCAAAGCCCACCGTGGCCTCTAACAACCAGGTGTCAGCGCGAAGACCTCGCCAGCCTAGTGCTTCACCGGCAAAGTAGAAAATATTGTCGCCACTACGCCATTGCACGGCGCCCGCAGGCTGGAGTTCCCATCCAAATTCGTCGGAGCCTTCATAGGCAGATTCATATTCAACACCCAAGCCTAACCCGAAGGCCCAACCATCCTCACCGCGAGTGAAGTCGTCAAGCGAGGGCAAAGGTACCAGAGCTGTTTCCTCGTCTTGCGCGAATGCAGCTTGAGAGGTGAGCCCGTTCAGGCACAACACTAACAGTAAACCGATAAATTTTTTCATGCAGAATCCTCACAAGTTTTACACTGGGCGGTGGCTATTGGTCCGCCTCTAACGTCGACATATCAATCACAATCCGGTGCGCAACTTCGCCTTTCTCCAGGCGTTTGAGGGCATCGTTGATTTGATCCATACGAATCATTTCGCATTTCGGATGAATGTCATGTTCGGCGCAGAAGTCGAGTACCTCCTGGGTTCGCTGTATACCGCCAATCAACGAGCCGGAAACGCCGCGATTACCAAACACCATCGGCATAGTATTGAGCTCATTGACAGGACCGACCTGGCCGACCACAACCAGCGTACCGCCAACATCCAGTAACGGCATGTAAGGGTTTAGGTCGTGTTTAACCGGCACGGTATTAATAATGAGATCCAGACTGTTTGCAGCATTTTCCATAGTCTCTTCATCGGTGGAGAGGACCACGTCGTCTGCACCCATTTCTCTGGCTGTATCGACTTTGCCTGCTGAATGCGTCAGTACGGTAACCTTAGCGCCCATTGCTTTTGCTAACTTCACTGCCATGTGGCCGAGGCCGCCAAGACCGATTACGCCAACTCTGCTGCCTTCTTCTACTTCAAAGTCGCGGAGCGGGGCAAAGGTGGTAATGCCGGCACAGAGAATAGGTGCGGCGCGTTTCATATCTAATTGGTCTGATACGGACAGCACAAACTCTTCCCGCACTACGATATGCTTTGAATAGCCGCCGTAAGTAATGTTGCCGTTGATACGATCAGGGCTGTTATACGTCTGCGTCATACCTTCCCGGCAGAACTGCTCGTCACCATGTTCGCACTGATCGCATTCCTGGCAGCTGTCGACCATGCAGCCAACCGCAACATTGTCGCCGACTTTATAGCTTTTCACGTCTTTGCCGACATCAATGACTTTGCCGACAATTTCATGGCCGGGAACCATCGGGTATTCACTCATGTCCCAGTCGTTGCGTAGCTGGTGGAGATCCGAGTGACAGATACCGGTGTAAAGGATCTCAATGGCAACATCATTGTCACGCAAGTCACGGCGTTCAAAATGAAACGGGGCTAAGTCATCCTGTGCGGAATGCGCTGCATATCCTACAGTTTTCATATCTTCTCCTTTACTGAGTTAAAAGGCTTTCGCGCCAATAATCATTAAGTCTAGCTGGGTATTTGAAATTTGCTCAATCGTTCGGCGCGCGGCTATTTATGCTTGCGACCTTTAAATCCGACGGTTTTGATCCAAACTTAATAGTAAGCAACTAGAAGAGACACACCATCAACACGAGGGATGACGATTATGGTTGATAAAATTAAAGCGTTACGACTCAAAGAGCCGTTCGGGCTGGAGAATATTCAGGTGACGGAGATGGATGATCCTGGCGAGCCTGGCCCCGGCGAAGTGCGCGTGCGTATTAAAGCAAGCTCACTTAACTATCATGATTACAGCGTCGCTGCGGGTCACATGAACACAGAAGATGGACGTATTCCCATGTCTGACGGCGCCGGTGTCGTCGAAGCTGTGGGGCAGGGTGTGGAAGAGTTCACCGTAGGGGATCACGTAGTCTCGACGTTTTTCCCAACCTGGCAAACAGGTCCTGCTCGTGTCGCTGACTTCAAGAACACTCCGGGGGATGGTATTGATGGCTACGCGCGCGAGGTGGTGGTGCGGCCAACCAATTATTTTACCCATCAACCGCGCAATTATAGTCATGCTGAATCTGCAACCCTTACCACTGCAGGGCTTACGGCCTGGCGGGCATTGGTTGTGGACGGCGGCATCAAGCCGGGCAGCACCGTGTTGGTGCTGGGCAGTGGCGGCGTTTCTGTGTTTGCTTGTCAGTTGGCGAAAAGTCTCGGCGCAACGGTGTTTGCGACATCCTCTTCGAACGAAAAGCTGGAGCGCTACAAAAAGCTGGGAGCTGATCATCTGATCAATTACCAAGAAGACCCGGAGTGGGGCAAAACGGTACGCAAACTGACCCATGGCCGTGGTGTTGATCATGTTGTCGAAGTTGGTGGACCCGGAACCTTACCGCAATCCATTGATGCTGTAGCGATAGGTGGGCATATTGCCCTGATTGGTGTGCTGACCGGCAGCGAGGGCAAGGTGCCAACTGCAAAATTGATGGCGAAGCAGGCCCGGCTCGAGGGATTGATCGTCGGCAGTTGCGAGTATCAGAAAGATTTGGTGCGCGCTTTAGAAGCCAATGGTGTAAAACCTGTGGTGGATAAAACCTTTGCCTTTGAAGAACTTGCTGATGCTTTTCGCTATGAGAAAGACGGCAAACATTTCGGCAAAATCTGTCTGGAATTCTGAGGTTAAATCTTCGCCGTGATAGTTTGTTTAGCGCTTTCTAAATGAATTAAGCCATTTACTTGCGTTCGCCCAGCCTTTGTTGTTTCATGAAAGTTGGGCGTTCGGTCGTAATCGCGGCTCAACATTACAGTTTGCATCGTTTTTTAAGGACAGCAGTTTGATCATTCGTAAACGTGCAGCAGCCGTGATCACCGTTTTTTTCTGTGCCGGATTATTTCTTGTCTGGATTCTCTCTAATTGGGTGGCTGACCTGGCCAAAGAGCGCTTGCAGCAAGATGCAAATGATGAATTACGCTCGCAGGTTCTGTTGGCAAAATCCAAGCTGGAATCGGCGCTGTTCCGTGATGTGTTTTTGGTCGATAGCCTGGCAACCCTGTTTAATATTGATCCGCAGGCTTCCGGGGAGAACTTTTACGAAATTAGCATTCGCTTGCTTGAACGGGCCGAGAATGTTCGCAATGTCGGTATGGCACCCAATGATATTGTTGAGAAGAACTACCCTGTGGAAGGTAATGAAAAAGCCATAGGTCTTGATTTCAGAACTGTCCCCTCGCAGTACGAAACTGTTCAGGCTGCACGCCAGGCACAAGATATTTTCCTGGCTGGTCCGCTGGAGCTGGTTCAGGGCGGACGGGCGCTAATTGCGCGGGTTCCGGTGTTTACGGATTATCCTGCGAATGAGAATTACTGGGGCTCTTTGAGTGTGGTTATAGACTACGAGAGCCTGATGGAGTCAGCAGGTTTATCCCGTATCGAAAATACCGAAATTGCAATTCGCGGTCGCAATGGCAAAGGTCGCGACGGTGAGGTTTTCGAGGGCACTCCCGAGACCTTTGCAAACGCCGACTATCAGGGGCCTGTCGTTGTACCTAACGGTGAATGGTGGCTTGCCGCGAACTTTAAAGACAGTCTGACTAAGGAGCAGGAAAATCTGTTGCAGTTGGGACGCTGGAGTCTGATCGGTATTTATATACTGCTCTTTTGCAGTGTTTGTATGCTTTGGATTTTCTACCGTGCTGAGCGGCACAGAGCGAATGAAGATTTCTTAACGGGCTTGAGCAATCGCCGCTTTGCGCTCAGTTACCTGAACCGATTGATGAGTGAAGGTAACGACAGAAATCGGTTTTGTGTTCTGACGATTGATCTGAATGACTTCAAGGCCATTAATGATACCCACGGTCATGACACCGGTGATGACATGTTGAAACTGGTGGCCAGAGGGTTAGAGACCGCGGTGCGTGCCTCCGATATAGTAGCACGCATGGGGGGCGATGAATTCTTGGTGATTTTAAATCGCTGCAAAGATAAGGAGCAGGCCGACAAGATCATCGATAAAATTAGAGCCCAGGTTGAACGCCAGCATATTCAGGCACACGGGCTCATCCTCTATCCATCTTTAAGCATCGGCTGTGCTTGCAACTCAGAGGGCGGCCAGGATAAAGCCACATTGTTAAAACTGGCCGATGAGCGCATGTATGAGAACAAGCTCAGTATTAAGAAAAAGCAAAGCTGAGCAAGACTCAGCTTTGTGCTAACCCGATAAGATAATTGGCAAGGGCGCCCATTCCTGTTTCCCCATTAGGCTGATTGGCGCGTTGCTCTGCGGCCTGGTTGTAATTGGTGTTCGTATTCACATCGTAAACAAACAACTCGCCGTCCGCATTTTCGATAAATTCAATTCCCGCCACATCAATACCGTTATCATGCAGGAAATTCTCCAACAAGCTAAGGATCGGATGTTCGTCAAAGCGCTGGGTTAGCGTAAATTTATGCGACTGTTGATCGGTCGGACAAAACTGATCTTCGATAGAGCAATTATCTGCCGGACAAAGTTCGAAGCCATCTTCAGTGTTCACCTGTACCGTATAGACAAATCGCCGGCCAACAAATTCTGCCCGGGTAATAAAGGGCTCCCGCGGCTGAATATACTCCTGCAACAACCAGGTACCATCAAGGGGCTCGTCTAGGTCAGGGCGTTGCAAGTACTGAGCTAACTCTGACACCGTGTTGAAACGCTGCACGCCAAGCCCTTTACCCCCGCGGTTAGGCTTCACAATAAGTGGCCAATGCTCGAAAGCTTCCGCGGCGGCAACAATGGCGTCTTTACCGACCACCGCATGAGTTTTTGGCACCTGCAGGCCGGCGCGTTGTAGGGCCGCGTATTGCGAAAGCTTGCAAACTTCCAGGGCCAGTACCTGCCGCCGATTCACGACGGTGCACTCATAGCTTTCCAGCCAGGTCAGCACTGCCTTGGTCAGTTCCGGTGCAAAACGGTGACCACGCGTGTGCGACGATGCACTCATGCGGTTGTAATAGACAGCATCCGCCGGGCGCTCGCTAAAGGGAACGCTGCCGTTATCGAGAAACCATTCAATGGCGGTCACGCCACGCTGGCGGAACTCTTCGCGCAGCGTCACCAGCCACTCATCATTTTCATGGATAATCACGATGTCTTTCATTTGTTTCTCGCAGTTGCTCGGATAATGCTGTCATTACAATCCTTTGCCAAAATCCGATCAATACCAAAAGGTTATAGCTTGGACGATGCGGTTCTAGGCGCGAACGCGCTGCGCCTGAAAAATAATTTAATTTCGCTGAACCTGAGATTTAGGTGTATTGTTTTTTTACATGAGCTTGAGATTCGCACAATTGCGTTGTTACTGGAGTTGCCGGAAGGCACGGTGAAATCCCGCTTACACAGGGCCAGAAATAAATTGAAAACCCTTTATTTAGCTGAATAGGAGAGCTAACTCATGTCGACAAATGATAAGTTTGAAGAGGACCTACAGCAGCAGTCTGCGGAGCTTAAAAAGCTGATGAGCTCGGACACCGGCCTCACCGGGTATTTGAAGGTCGGTTTTAGTTCGCTTCTTGGTTGGGTCATGGTGTTTGCTTATGCGCTGGCCATCATCTTAACCGGGTTTATTTTTTGGACGGGCTACGAGTTCTTTACCGCCGCGCCAGAGCATCAGTTATTCTGGGCCGTCTGCTTAATCCTGGTGTTTAATGCGCAGGTGGCGATCAAAACGTGGATATTTTTTGAGACCGGCCGCACCCACACTGCCAAAGAGATCCGGCGCATGGAAGTGCGTCTGGCACAGCGCCTGGGTGCCAAAGAGTTAAGCTAAGAGAAGCTGGAGGTAACGAGGGGGGTATTTGCAAAAAGCGACTTCGCTTCCTAGATTTAGTACTCACACTATGTTTGGGTAACTAAGCGAGGGAGTAGCATGTACCGATCCAGTTTTCTCATCTTTCTGCTTGGCCTATTGCTGTCATCGAACGCCAATGCGCAGCAACAGGTGCTCAAAGGCGCAACGCTTTACGATGGTACCGGCGCGGCGCCGGTGGAAAATAGTCTGATTGTGGTCGAGCAAGGCCTGATCAGTTGCGTAGGCCCTGACTGTAACTACGCCGCGGATGCCGAAATGATTCAGCTTGAGGGGCATTATGTTACGCCGGGGCTGGTCGATGGGCATGTGCATTACGCTGCCAGCGGCTGGTTTGATACACGTCCTGTGTACCCATTTCTGTCTGAAACCTACGACCTGCAACAGGCTCAGTCTTACCTTCAGCAAAATCCGGAGAAGTTTGATCGGAGCTATTTGTGCTCTGGCGTGACTGCTGTGTTTGATACGGGGAGTTTTCCCTGGACCACCTCATTGCAGGAAGGCTCCATAGCCAATCCGGAGCGCCCGCGTTTTGTTGCTGCTGGTCAGCTGTTGACCCACGGTGAAACCCGGGTCAGCGAGACGGTATTAAACAACCAAGTCGCCAACGGCGTGCACGAATTCCTACCCATGAGTACCAATGAAGAGGCGCTGGCCAGTGTCGCAGTGGTCGCAGCCAGCGGTGCCAGCGCTTTAAAAGTATGGTTCGACCCATTACCTCCGGAGCGTGCGGCGGAGTACTACGAACGGCTGCAGGTGATTGCCGATGCTGCGCATCGCCAGGGCCTACAATTTATCGCCCATACGGTCAATCTGGCTGACGCTAAAGCTGCGGTGGCAGCAGGCGCCGATGTTCTGGTTCACAGTGTCTTTGCCGATCTTGTCGACGAGGAGTTTGTTCAGGCCATGGTTAAGAACGACGTGGTCTATGAGCCGACAAGTAGTTTCGGGTATACCAACTCGTTACAGACGCTCAGTATTCTGCTTGGCGAACAACCTGACTTTTATGACCCAAATCATTGCATCGATCCAAGGACGCGACAGCTGGTCACTGAAGGACATGAAAAAATGGCCGAGTTTTACAGTAAAAACGTAAGCTCCTCAGCGTTTGTCCGTGACACTTTGCTTTATGGAGAAGAGCAATACATCGTCAAACATAACTTGCGCAAACTGCATGAGGCCGGGGCCACTATTGCGACCAGTACAGATGCAGGGAATCCGGGAATGTTCCATGGTCCGTCAATGCTTATTGAAATGAAGAATATGCAGGCGGCCGGAATTCCAGCGGCTGATGTGCTGGTAATGTCGACCAAAAATGGCGCTAAGGCTTTGGGCCTGGAACACACGCTGGGTACAGTTGAGGTGGGTAAAAACGCGGACCTGGTGGTGTTAAGCGAAGATCCCGGCAACGATGTCGCGGCCTATCGCTCCATCAAGCAGGTGATGCGCTTCGGTAAGCTGCATAAGATCGAAGATTTAAGCTACGCAGAGGTGACCGACTGAGTTATTGACTCAGTTGTTGCTGGAGGTAGTCAAGCACCACGGTCACTGCGGCCGTGGTGTATTTTCGTTCAGGGTAGAGTAAATGCACCGGGACAGGTTGCGGCATAAAATCATCAAGTGCAGTTTCAATTTGCCCCGCAGCGATCATTTCATTTAGCGAGTAGCTGGGCATATAAGCCAACCCCAGATCAGCCAGCAGTGCCGCGCGCATGGCACGATTGTCCGATACCGCAAAGCGGCCATTAACTGTTACCTGGATGAGTTGGTCATCTTCGTAAAAGCGCCACAGCTTATCCGCAGCTTTAGCACTATCGGTGATGCACTGGTGCAGGCCAAACTTGTAACTGAGTTCATGCGGGTGTTTGGGCTTAGCGTGGCTGGCAAAATAGCCTTTTGATCCGGCTAACACGATCGATAAAGGAGCCACCCGGCGAAAGTAGAAACTGGAATCTTTGAGCACGCCGCATCGAATCGCAATATCGACTTTTTCACCGACCAGATCAACGAGCCGGTTGGTGAGTTGCAAGTCAACGTCCAATTGGGGATAGGTGGCTAAGAGATGCGGTATTAAGGGAGCGATTCGTGTCGCTCCATAATTTACCGGAGCGGTCAGAGTAACGCGACCACTTGGCGTGGTGCGCATCGCACCGATATGCTCATAGGCCAAATCGGCTTCCTGCACGATTTCGCGGCAGTGCTGATAAAAGTCTGAACCGGCAACTGTTGGCGAAAGTTTGCGCGTGGTACGCACCAGTAATTTAGTTTGAAGTTCTGTTTCAAGACGTGCCACCGCTTTACTGACGGCACTTTTAGAAAGCTCAAGTTGTTGTGCTGCACGAGTAAAACTTCCAGTATCCATCACCGCTGCAAAAATGGCCATGTCGGCAAATCGGTCAAGCATCTCGGCATCCTTATTGTGTCCCGTAGGAAACAATGATTTTCACTTATCGGGTCTAATCATATTCTACGGAAACAATATACTTATCTTGCTTAAACAAACCAACACTTATTTGGAGACCGACATGAAATTCTCAAAAGACTTTTTAAAAGCTTTAGGTTCATTATCACGTGGCACCATGGTCCACCAGGGCAATTATAAAGTAGCCCAGTTCAAACAGCCGTTAATTAAGCCGCATGGCTATGATGAGCTGGTGAATCAGCTGGTGAACCATCCAACGGCGCAGCAGTGTTGCTGTGCACCCGTTTAATTGCATCAGGCGTCCAGCCTCACGGCACAATCAGGTTTTGTGCCGTGAGGTATCTCGATCTCGGGTCCGTAAAAAGAACGCCACGACGGCAGCAGTCGCGGCCCCCATAAGTAGTGCGCCGATAACAGACTGGATGATGTAGGACTCAAGACTAAAGTACTCGCGCGCTGCCGCTGGCTCCATTAGCCCCTCATTGATGGTGTAAGCCTGCATATTGGCGAAGAAGTCCGGCGAAATGAGATAGTGCGCAATGATTTGCAGCAAAGGTGATAACGCGGCAACGACCACCGCAATGATGACCCCGCTAAGAAAACCTTCTATCCAGCGCATTTCCTGGTTAGGCAGCGAAGCTCGTTTGTCACGCAATGCCAAGACATAGATGACGACTGCGACGACGGCAAAGAGATTGGTAAAATAAGCGTGATATTCAATATGCTCATCATGCAGTCCAGTCAGGCGTTCAATCAGTAACCACACCAGAATGGCTCCGGAGAAAAGCACACCCCATTTTAATTCCTTCAGCATCGTATGTTTCCTTATTTTTATGAGTCGATGCGGCATGACTCTTTCACTTGGCTCTAGCTCAATAATAGTTTGAAAAAGCGGAAAAGAAAAACTCTCATCATCGCCGGCAAAAAGTTGATCAGGATCAAAGTTTACAGGGAGTAACCTTATAAAATACAGGGAGATTAACTAAGGAGTGCTGTATGAAAAAGTCGTTGCTAGTAAGTAGTTTAGTGGTTTTAGGTTTTGCAGGGCCTGCAGCCGCGGATATTTCAGTGAACGTCGGTGCCATTGGCGTCATGCCAAATGATGATAGTGCATCGTTACCTGTCATTGAAAGCGTCGCTGGCATGACCAGCGGAAGCACAGGCGTGAGTGTTGATAATAATACCCAGCTTGGGATCACCTTTGATTATCAGCTGGATAAAAACTGGAGTCTGGAGCTGATCGCGGCCACTCCTTTCAAACACGAAATCCACGGCAAAGGTAGCCTGGCAGGCTTAAAAATTGGTGAGACCAAACATTTACCGCCAACCTTGCTGGCGCAATACCATTTTGACATCGGCAGCGAACGTGTGGCCCCCTTTGTTGGGCTAGGTGTTAACTACACGACTTTCTTTGAGGAAAAGGTGAGCCCGGAACTGGCAAGTGTGTTGACGGATCTGGCTGTGGTTACAGCAAATGACAGTGTGGATTTAGCACTTTCAAACAGCTGGGGCTATGCGCTGCAAGCTGGTGTAAATGTCGAAATGACCGAGCGCTGGGGCTTGCATTTGATGGTCAGTCGTATGGCTATCGATACGGTCGCAGATGTTCGTATTAACGGCACGACCATTGATTCTGCTGCGGTGGATATTGATCCGACTGTGGCCATGCTTGGAATTCGTTATCGTTTTTAAGGAGGCAGATCATGCAACTGCTAAAAGCGTTTTTCACTGATCCGGTGATTTTCTTTCCCTTTACCGGTTTAGCCATTTTGCTTGGTATTTGCATCTTTTACGCGGTGTATTTCATCTCAAAAATGTCTGAATCAGCGTGATCAAAGTTTTGCTGACCTCCGTAAACACTACTGAGTGACGAAAGTTCGTAACGGAGGTCAGCCTTTGTCTGCAAAATTAATTTTATTTTACGATGGGGGCTGCCCTCTGTGCGTTCGCGAAATGCGCCATCTCAAGGCTCTCGATAAACAGGGCAAGATTCAGTTTGAAAGTATCTGGGCTGACAATTTCTCTGTGCGCTTTCCAGCGATCGATGTCACCGAAGCCAACCGAATACTGCACGGGTTAACTCCTGACGGCAAGATGATTTACGGACTTGATGTTACCTATGCGGCCTGGTCTGCAGTCGGCCGTGGCTGGCTGGTTGCGCCGCTGCGCTGGCCGGGTATACGCTGGCTGGCGGACAAAGGTTATCTGGGGTTTGCCAGGCACCGAAACGCACTCTCCAAATTAATCACGGGTAAAGAGCGCTGTCTGCCTTGTTCTTTGGATGAATAAAGCCGCAGTATAGAGGTAGGGTCAACAAGGGATTGTTAGACTAAGCGGCGGGTGCTCCGCTCGCGGGAGCACTCACTCACTCCTACTATCAGTAGCTGTTCATCCCCATCATACCAAAGCCGACACCGAGCATTGCCATACCAAAACCAAGTACTATTGCGATGAGCATCCACAATAACGTAGCCTTGGCCCAGTTTGATTTAGAGGGTTTAGTACCGCTTGAAAATGCCCAAATGATCAGTGCGATGATGTTTACAATTGGAATAAACGTGAGCAAGAGCGTCAGCATCCACTCGCCGACACTGACAGTGCTTGAGCTATCGAAACCTTGATGATCCATAGTTATTGTCCTTGTTATTGTTAAGAAAGTGGAACAACATTAAGACCTTAGGCGCACGGCTAAATCGTGTCAATTAAAAATAAGAGTGATCAAAGATGAATCGCAGTTTAGTACTCATTATATTGATAATGGTGGCACTACTAGGGAGCTGTTCAGTTATGGCCAAGGATTTTACAATCGTCGTCGTTCGGCACGCAGAAAAAGCCGTTGCCGAGAGTGACCCTGCATTAAACAGTAAGGGCAAACAGCGTGCTCAGCTACTTGCGGAGATGCTGAGCAAACTGGATCTTGAAGCGGTCTACAGCACACCATTTCAGCGCACAGAGCAGACCGCTCAGCCGGTGGCAAAGCGTTTTGATCTGGCTGTGCAGAACTACAAGGCGGGTGATGGAGAGGTGCTGGTAGAGAAACTGCTGGCAGCTGAGCAAACCGCGCTGGTCGTGGGGCACAGTAATACAGTACCTGGGATCGTTGGCGCCCTCGGTGTGGAGGTTGAAAGCATGACTGAAAAGGAATACGGCGATGTGTTTTTACTTCATTTTCGGGACGGGCAGCCCCGCTTGCATCGTCTGATGATCCCAATGATCGAAGAAAAAGAGTGAGCGTGGCTTTGCTCACTCTTCCTGATGGGCAATCTCAATCCGGTTGCGGCCATTATGTTTGGCGCGATAAAGGGCTTTATCCGCGCGCCTTATCAAGCTAGCTGCGGTTTCACCCGGATGGTAGGTTGCACCACCAAAACTACCAGTTACAGAAAGATTACTGACCAGGTCGTGGAGGTCGGCGTTCATCAACGTGGTACGGATGCGCTCGCAAATGGGCATCAGGTTTGCTGTTTGTGCACCAGAAAGTAAGATGGCAAACTCT
The DNA here is from genome assembly GCF_030466405.1 of Pseudidiomarina terrestris. GTDB lineage: Bacteria > Pseudomonadota > Gammaproteobacteria > Enterobacterales > Alteromonadaceae > Pseudidiomarina > Pseudidiomarina terrestris. The sequence continues at coordinate 13,733 of NZ_JAGGJF010000009.1, forward strand.
TCTCCGCCCCAGCGCGCGATCATGTCACTTTCGGGTGCTGAATCACGGATAAGCCTGGCCACGCGCTTGAGAACCTGATCACCGGTGGTATGCAAATAACGATCGTTTACCTCTTTAAAGTGATCCAAGTCCATTAAAATTAATGCCAAAGGTTGTTTCCCACCATGTTGTGCAACCTTTTGCCGCAATAGCTCATCGAAAGCTCTGCGATTGGCAAGTGTGGTCAGACTGTCCTGATGTGCCAGTTGCTGTAACGTCTCGGTCTGCTCACGCACCAGCTGCTGTAACCGCTCTTTACTGCGGGTAACCGTATAAATACGCAGTTGAAACGCCAGCCAAACTAGCAGTAATGACGCTAAAGCCAACGCCACCCAGATGCTCGGTCGCTGCCAGAGCGTAGGCAGCTTGTGCACAGTGAAAGTTGCTGAATCACTCCATTCGCCATTGGGGTAAGCTGCCTGAACCTGAAAAATAAAGGCCCCCGGAGGTAACTCTGTGTATGAGGCAATGAGCTGAGAGCCTGTTGGCTTGACCCAGTCCTCGTCATAGCCCGCGAGTTGCATACGGTAAAGGATGCTTTCCGAGTATTGATAACCCAAGCCGACAAACTGAAATTCGATACGGCCACTGTCAGGCTCAAGATAGGTGTTTTCCGAAATGGCATGGCCGTCAATAGTGACCTTTTCGATCACTGGTTGTGGCGGCGTCTGTCGAATCGCCTTGCTTTGTGCGGGACTGTAATGGCCTGCACCCCGCGAAGTTGCCACCCAGAGTTCTCCGTCTTTGGTGACCAGCATTGGCGGTCCACCGGTATTGATTTGGGCACTGGCCAGGCCATGATGGTGTTGATAAAACGTATGGGGCAGGGGGGTCGCAGGGTTATCATCATTTATAGCAAAGTCAAAGTCCTGGGCCGCCACATAAATTAAGCCTCGTCCTGAAGCAAGCCAAAGGTCACCTTTGTGATCACGGATGACATCAAAATACTTAATCGTCGGTAGTCCATTGTCTGCGTCGAAAACCTGCCACCTGTCCAGCTTTTTGGTGTAAACCAACAAGCCCCGGTCGGAGGTGATGTAAATACGCGCTTCATCCTCATAGAAACCAAAAATAAACTCAGCGTTACTGACTGAACTCACGTCAATGGGTTCAATTTTGCCATTGGAAAGTTTAGATAGGCCGCGCATACTGCCAATAAGTATCTCACCACTGCGCGTCTGGTGGAGGGCATAAATTACTTCATCTGGCAGCCCGTCATCGACACCAAAATAGCTAGGTGTAGCCAGGGTCCCATCGTCATTCATACGACTCTTCAGGACTCCAACAGACGTCGCTGCGTAAAGATAACCGTCACCGGAAATGAGTAAGCCACGAATATCGTTACCTGGAAAGCCGCTGTTCTCATTGTAGTGTGCGATTTCCCTGCCGTTTTCCAGCACATATAGTCCGTTGGTATAAGTGCCGATATAAAGCCGCTGGTCACGGTCATACGCGAAACTGAGGATACTTTCCGAGCGCACGTTACTGCTGGTATCGAGAGGTAACACGGCTTCATCTTTGATGCGTTTTATGCCGCCCAGACCACCGACCAGTACACTGCCGTCAGGAGCTTCAGTTAGCGCTCTGACGTAGTCGTAACCTAGACCAGTTTCGCCATGATGGCTATGGAACTGGGCCTTGCGAAATTGCACTAACCCGCGATGGGTGCCTACCCAAAGTGTACTCTCACTATCCATGAAGATACTGAGAATGTGATTATTCGGCAGGCCCTCCGCGATTGTGACCATTTGCGGCGATGAGGGTGTCAGCGTGGAGATGCCGTGCTCGTGCGTGCCAACCCAGAAACTACCCTCGGGTGCCTGATAGAGCTCGGTGATGGTACTTGGATACTGAGCCGGCCACGCTGTAACACTTAAGTCATCGGGGTCGACGACAAAAATGGCGCGACCAATACTGATATAAATCGCCCCGTCCTGGGCGGCAACGATGCCAAAACTGTAGCCTTGAGGAAGTTGTTCGAGAGTTCTGAAGCGATTAAGCTGCGCATCGAAATAGGCTACACCCGCATCTGTTCCAGCCCAGATACGTCCGCGTTGGTCCTGCTCCAACTCAAGTATTTTAGCGCTGGGCAAGCCTTGGGTTTTGTCGTACTGGGTGCGGGTATCACCGCACTCGCGGACAACACCAGTGTTGACGGTTGCGTACCAGGTGCAATCTATAGACACAAAGAGAGCGTAATCAACACGGTCAAAGACACGCGGCTGGGGCGTCCAATAGCCGCCGGTGGGGGAGCTTTGGTAATAACTCACACCGCCACGGGTGCCGGTCGAGATCATTTGTTTCGTAAAAGGGTTCTCGGCAACGTATAGCGAGCCTGGGTCGGGCAGGCCTGTTTCTTCTGCAAATAATTCAAAATTGCGGCCGTTAAAACGCACCGGACCTTCCCAGCTGGCGATCCAAAGGTAGCCCTGGCTGTCCTGGGTGATGTGATTGACTGAGTTGTGAGGTAGCCCGTCGTTAGTGGACCAAACACGCAGTGCCCGATCCCCCAGCGGAGGGGCATCAAGTTCAGTTCCGTTAACGGTGCAGACCGTAAAAATTGCCAACACCAGGGTAATTACTTGTCGGTACGCTATGGGCATTAGTATCAAGTTCCGTTAAGCTTAGGCTATCGGTACAATCGGCATGAATTATAAGCAATGAAAGACGAACGCGACCTCAGCGAACTTATTGAAATCATTCCTGACGCGGCTCTTGTTGTCAATCAACAGGGCATTATTGTTTTGGTCAATCAGCTGGCCGCGTCAATGTTCCAGTATCCACACAATGAGCTGCTAGGTTCGCAATTAGATAACTTACTTCCCGAAGGTATCCGGGCGCAACACAAATCCCATGTTGGACAGTTTTTTAATTCGCAAAAGAACCGACCTATGGGTCGCGGCTTTCGTTTTTTAGGCCAGCGCAAAAACGGTGATACCTTTCACGTTGATATCATGCTCAGCCACGTTACCGTAAAAAGTGAGTCATTCGCCATTGCCTTTATTCGCGATGCAAGCCAGAACCGTGAAACAGAAGAGAAAATTCGGCGTCAGCTCGAGCTTGAACGGCAACAAGCGCTCACGGATTTTTTAACCGGTGTTGGTAATCGCCGGGCGTTTTACCAGGAGCTGGCCGCGGATATTGAAGAGCTGAAACTTGGCCATCATACATTCAGTGTTGCCTTGATTGATCTGGACAATTTTAAACGCTTGAATGACACCCTTGGTCACGATACCGGCGACAGAGCTCTGCAAGCTATTGCCAATGGCATTTGCGTAGCTACGCGAGGCACTGATTTTGTGGCTCGGATTGGTGGCGATGAGTTTGCGAGCATTCATCCGGGAGCCAGCTTAGAGGATAGTCTGGTGATTCTGGAGCGCGCGCGCGAGCAGGTTCTTAAAGTCAGTGCTGAAAATGACTGGGAACTGAGTGTGTCTATTGGTATTTGCCACTGCGCTGATGCTGATTTGGCTGTGCGAGGGGAATGTACCGTCGAAGCTATTTTGCGAGTCGCGGATGCCGCAATGTATCAAGGCAAACGCTCGGGCAAAAATCAGATCACCGCTGCGCAGCTGACGCTTTGATATTCGAAGCAAAGGACTTTAAAGCTTGCAGTGACATAGGCTTAGCATACAGATAGCCTTGTACTTCCTGGCAGCCTTCATTAGCTAAATAACGTGCCTGCTGCTGACTTTCCACACCTTCGGCGACCACTCGAAGTTGTAATGCTTTTGCCATAGCTAAAATGGTTTTGACTAACCGTGCGTCATGCGCATTGCTGGCGATATCACGGACGAAGCTTTGGTCAATCTTAAGCTCCTGTATCGGTAGCAGACGCAAGGTGCTGAGTGATGAGTAACCTGTGCCAAAATCATCCAAAGACACCTGCACGCCACGCTCACGTAGTACCTGAAGCACATTCTTCACGCCTTCCAGATTTAATAATGCTGAGGTTTCGGTGAGTTCTAGTTCAACCACTGACCAGTCATCCTTAGGTAACTCCGCCAGATTGTGTAAAAAACGCTGCGAGCTTTGATTGGTATTGAAGTCTGCAGCCGAGACGTTAAATGAAACCCGTGGAATTGGCCGATAAAGTAATTCTGCTTGCAGCAGCTCGCTGATTGCGGTCTGCATAATAAAGTCCGTAATTTCACAGATAAGACCGTGTTTTTCTGCCAGGGGAATAAATACGTCGGGTGGAATGAGCCCCTTTTCCGGGTGATGCCAGCGCGCTAAGACCTCAACGCCACTGATACTGTGGTCATCGAGTCGGAATTGCGGCTGGTAAACCACGCTAAGTTTCTTATTGGCGATGGCAGCTTTCAGGTCAAACAGCAACTTAGTGCGCTTAGAGGCATGCTCACCGTATTCTGTCTTATAAACCCGTAGCCGGTTACTGCCCATTGATTTCGCTTCTTCAAGCGCGGTCAGCGCGCAATCGATGAGCGCTTCGCTGGTTTTTGCATCGGTAGGGAAGCGGGCAAGGCCAAAGCAAGCGGACAGCGCTGAACCGGGTAATTCGGGGATGCTAATGGTCTGGATCAACTGTTGCAGATGTTGCACCTGCGGCAGAACCTGATCAGGCCAGGCGGTGACAGGCATTGCTATCGCAAATTCATCAGCACCAAAACGGCTCAGTAAAACACGTTGCTTGAAGTGATCCCGTAATAGTGAGGCAACGCTCTGTAAAAAACGGTCGCCGACGTCACTGCCTGCCGTACTGTTGAGTTGCTTGAAACCGTCAATATTGAGAACCACGAGGGCCAGACTCTGGTCGTTGTCATCAGCGAACTCGATTTCGCTGGCAAGCTCGCGCCCAAACATATGTCGGTTCAGCAGCCGTGTCAGACTATCCCGCTCAGATAAGTTACGCTCGCGCTCAAGCGCCGATTTTGACAGCCAATAAAGGATACCGGCGGTTAAGATAACGTACGCCCAGCCCTTAAGTGTCTGGAATTCGGTGAGTAAGTTGGAGTCTGCGGCAAACGCGAGCAAAATCTGGTCCGAGAATCGAATCCAAACTAAACCCAGTACTAAATAACAAATTGCTATGAACGCAGCGACACGGCGCGGTGACATAACTGTCTGTACTCCTTTGCTCAATAACTCCTCAGTCGTGAAGCTACTTAGTTAAACCATAGCAAGGAGTACAGAAATTACCAATTATTTAACTTTTTAAATACGTTTTATGGAAATTCAAATGGTCCTCGATAAAGCTCGCAATGAAATAGTAGCTATGATCATAACCTTCCTGCAGTCGTAACTGGGCTATCAGGTCATGTTTTTCTGCGGCTTCCTGTAAGGTGGTGAAGTTAAGCTGCTCGGCTAGGAAGTTATCAGCACCGCCTTGATCGACCAGTAATGGCGGGCATTTCTTGCCATCACGGATAAGTTCCACGGCGTCGTATTCGCGCCAAAGCTCACGGTCTGAGCCGAGGTACCCTGTGAAGGCTTTATGACCCCATGGGCACTCCGTGGGGTGCGCAATGGGGGCAAAGGCGGAGACGCTGGCAAAACGCCCGGTTTCGCGCAGTGCCATGACCAAAGCGCCGTGACCCCCCATGGAGTGGCCGCTAATACTCATCTGACCATTCAGCGGCAGAGCGTCTGTCACCAGGTTAAGTAACTCTTTGCTGATGTAGTCATACATCTGGTAGTGCTTGGCCCAGGGCTGCTGAGTCGCATTGACGTAGAAACCGGCACCTTTGCCGAAATCATAGGCATCATCATCAGCGACCTGTTCACCGCGCGGGCTGGTATCGGGAATGATCAGCGCCAGGCCGAGCTGCGCGGCAACCCGTTGTGCACCGGCTTTGCTGCTAAAGTTTTCATCGTTGCAGGTCAGCCCAGACAGCCACAGTACCGAGGCAACCCGATCTTTGCGCAGCGCTTGCGGCGGCAGGTAGACGCTGAACTGCATGGTGCAGTTCAGCGTTTGGGAAACGTGTTCATAGCGGCGCTGCTCGCCGTTGAAGCAACGTACACTGCTTACTAACTTTAAGTTTGCTGGTGTCATGGTCAGCCTCGCTTAGTTATCGAAGTGAATCACCGAACGAATGGATTTACCTTCGTGCATGAGCTCAAATGCTTTATTGATATCCTCAAGCCCCATGGTGTGGGTGATAAAGGTACTGAGCTTAAACTCACCATCAAGATAGCGCTGTACATAGTCAGGTAACTGGCTGCGACCTTTGACGCCGCCAAAGGCACTGCCGCGCCAGACGCGACCGGTGACCAACTGGAAGGGGCGGGTGGATATCTCTTCGCCGGCACCGGCGACACCGATAATGACCGACTCGCCCCAACCTTTGTGGCAGCACTCGAGCGCGGAACGCATGACTTTGACGTTGCCAATACACTCAAACGAGAAATCTACGCCGCCATCGGTCATTTCGACAATGACTTCCTGAATCGGCTTTTCGTGATCCTGCGGATTGACGCAGTCGGTGGCGCCCAGCTGACGGGCGATGTCGAATTTGCTCTCGTTAATATCGATAGCAATGATACGACTGGCTTTTGCCATGACCGCACCAATAATGACCGACAGGCCAATGCCGCCTAAGCCAAAGACAGCGACGGTATCGCCTTCTTGCACGTTGGCAGTGTTCTTCACTGCGCCCATGCCGGTGGTGACGCCACAGCCGAGCAGGCAAACTTCTTCCAGCGGAGCTTCTTTACTGACTTTCGCCAGAGCGATCTCTGGAACCACGGTGCGTTCTGCAAAGGTGGAGGTGCCCATGTAATGGTAAATAGGCTTGCCGTTCTTCGAGAAACGCGTGGTGCCGTCTGGCATTAAGCCCCGACCCTGAGTACTGCGGATGGCCTGGCATAAATTGGTTTTGCCCGACTTGCAGAATTTACACTCGCCACATTCTGGGGTGTAAAGCGGGATAACATGATCCCCCACTTCTACGGAGGTTACGCCTTCACCGACAGCTTCGACAATGCCGCCACCTTCGTGGCCCAGGATCGCAGGGAAAATACCCTCAGGATCGGCCCCTGACAGAGTATAGGCATCCGTATGACATACGCCCGTGGCAACAATGCGAACCAGAACTTCACCTTTTTGTGGCGGCATCAGGTCGACTTCTTCAATACTCAGAGGTTCGCCTGGAGCCCAAGCGACAGCTGCTCGAGTTTTAATCATTTCCATGATGTCATCCTTTTAGTTTGTTTATACGTCGTGTGGTTATGGTACACCCTACGAAGTTTGATACCAAAAAGAACAAAAAAAAAGCCGCTCCGAAGAGCGGCTTGAAGGCAGAATAAAAAGTTGGATTTACAGCGGATTTCCGTTGCTGTCCAGCTTAGTCACAGTACCAAGGTTGAGTGAGCGCACTTCGTCTTCAATCAGACTCAGGTCGCCGATGATCACCCAGGTTAATGCGTTAGGACGTAAGACGTCGTCTGCAGTGCCACGAATCGTTTCGACTTCAAGTGAGCGAATGCGCTGGCCGTAATTTTCTAGCCAGGTCATGTCCTTGCCTTTTTCCAGGGTGTTGACGATAGAACCAAGCAATGCTGCTTTGGTTTCGTATGCACCTGGAAGCTTCGCCGTTTTGTTCGAGATGACTTTCTCAAGTTCTTCATCAGTTGCCGGATTCCCACCTAAGTAACCTTCGAATTCTTTCAGGATTTCCTGAATCGATTCTTTGGTTTTGTCGGTTTGAACCGGAGCCGTTGCCAGCATCATGCCTGCTTCATCAGCTGCATACCAACTTGAACGCGCACCGTAAGACCAACCTTTGTCTTCGCGCAGGTTCATGTTCAGACGACTGGTGAAACTACCACCAAGGATGGTGTTCATTACGTCAATGGCTTCCGCGTTATCAGCATTGCTTGAAGGCGCTAAATGGCCAGCAATGATAGTTGACTGCGGGGTACCTGGTTGATCGATGAGGTACACGCGCGCTTCTTGCTGCGGCTCAACTGCAGTGAATTGCTTCTCTGGAGCGGCAGTAGCAGGGCTAGTCCATTCACCGAGGTACTGTTCAAGCAATGGCTTAATTTCAGCTTCGGTGGTGGCGCCAACGATCACTAACCGTGAAATGTCCGGACGTAACCAGGTTTCAGCATGCTCAACCAGGTCAGCACGAGTAAGTGAGTTGATCGATGCTTCAGTGCCAGATCCGGTGAATGGCACGCTGTAGGCGTGATTATCACCGAAAATCAGCTGCGGCAGTACGCGGAAGGCTTGCGAGGTAGGCTGTGCTTTCTCTTTCTTGATACTTTCAATCCAGAGACCACGCTTGCGCTCGATTTCTTCTTCTGAGAACGCTGGGTTCATCAACACGTCGGCCATGATGTCCAGGCTTGGCACCAGGCTGGTGACCAGGGTATCCATGCTTACCGTTGAATTATCAAGGCTGGCACTGGCGTACAGGTTGGTACCTAATGACTCAAGCTCTTTGCTTAGTTCCAGGCTATCACGCGAGGTCGTACCTTCACGTAACATGCTCATGGTGTAGCTGGCCGTACCGACTTTGCCACCAAAATCTGAGGCGTAGCCGCTGTCGATCACCAGACGCATTTGTACCGTAGGTACGTCATGGCGCTCGGCTAACGCAACTTCTAAACCATTGGACAGGGTAAAGGTGGTCAGTTCCGGCAGCTCCAGTTGTGGCAATTCACCAACTTCTGGCAGTTCTGAGCGATCCGCTTGGGCTGCAATGGTGGTGTAGTTAGGTTGTGGAACTACGTTGAGGACAAAGGCACCATCACTTAACCAGCGCTCTGCAGCCGCTTGCACTTTTGCAGGAGTTGCTGCTTTCAGGTGCTCCATTGATTGCTCATAGTAGCCCGGGTCACCGTGGTAAACTTCACCGGCAGCCAGAATGTCTGATTTACCGCCAAAACCACCAATACGTTCTGCGCCGCGTACGAAGCCAGCAACAGTACTGAACTTAGTACGTTCCAGTTCTTCTGCGGTGGGGCCTTCTGCAATGATTTTCGCAACTTCTTCATCAATGATCGCTTCGATACGATCCATGTCGACGCCAGGTTTGGCATCGGCAATGATAAAGAACTGACCTGCCAGCACACGCTCGTAGTTAAAGCCTGAGACCATGCTCGCAATTTGCTCATCATAAACTAGACGCTGGTACAGACGTGAGTTCTTACCACTGGCAAGAATATCTACTAATAAACCGAGGTAATCGGAGTCAGCAGTACCCATTTCGGCCGTGTTCCACAACTTGTAAAGACGTGCAGCAGGAACATTGTCTTCCATGGTTGCACGCTTGGTGCCTTCGCGCTTGGCCACCCAGCTGTTGAGTTTCTTCAGTGGTTTACCGGCTTCGATATCACCAAAGTACTTATTCATTTTCTGCTTGGCAGTTTCAACGTCAATGTCACCGGCCAATACCACGACCGCATTGGCTGCGCCGTAGTAGTCGTTAAACCATTGGTGCACGTCATCCAGTGACGCTGCATTTAAATCTTCCATTGAACCGATCACTGACCAGGAGTAGGGGTGACCTTCAGGGAAGGTTTGTTCGGCCAGGAAACCGAACACACGGCCATACGGCTGCGCTTCGCCCTGACGTTTTTCGTTTTGTACAACGCCGCGCTGCTCATCAAGCTTTTCCTGGGTTACTGCGCCAAGCAAGTGGCCCATACGGTCGGATTCCATCCACAGCGCCATGTCTAATGCCGGAGTAGGAACGTTCTGGAAATAGTTAGTACGGTCACTGTTGGTGGTCCCGTTCATGTCGGTTGCACCGGCACGTTCAAACGGACCGAAGTACTCGTCGTCGTAGTTTTCGGTACCGTTAAACATTAAGTGTTCGAACAAATGGGCGAAACCGGTCTGGCCTTCGCTTTCATCTTTTGAGCCAACGCCATACCAGACGTTGACGGCAACGATGGGGGCTTTACGGTCTTCATGCACGACAACGGTTAAGCCGTTATCCAGGGTAAAAGTTTCGTAGCTGATATCAACATCAGGCAAATTCTGTTGTTGCTGCGCGGTGACAGCATTATTCGCTGACGCTTGTTGTGCGGTTGCCTGGCAACCGCCAAGTAGAACTGTAGCAACGGCCATGGCCGTCAATGTTTTGGATAATCGCATAGCTATCTTCCGTTTTTAGTGTTTTAACGTTTCGATAATACTTCAGTGACCGGTTGTTGTAACTTTGTGAAAGGCAGAAAAATGTAACAAGATTGGTCAATCGGTTACAACGCTTCCAATTACCCAGTGGATCAAGGATAATTGCCGGCTGTTATCAGGCAAATGAAGAATTTTAGTGTGGGACAAACAACCATTATAGCCATCGCTGGTGCCTCAGCGTCAGGTAAAAGCTTATTTGCATCAACTGTTTATCAAGAACTGGTTGCCGAACTCGGCGGTAAGGGTATCGCTATCCTCGCAGAAGATGCTTACTACCGCGATCAAAGTCATCTGACGTTCGAGCAACGCCAACTGACGAACTACGACCATCCATCAGCTTTCGAGCATGAGTTGTTAGTGGAACACCTGGAACAGTTGCGCACAGGTGAGCCGGTGGAGATGCCGCAGTACAGCTATAAAACACACACCCGCACCGAAGAAACCATCAAAATTCAGCCTGGCCGTGTCATCATGGTTGAAGGGATCTTGTTGCTCCACGATCCACATTTGCGTAAGTTATTCGATATCTCGGTGTTTATGGACACGCCACTTGATGTGTGTTTGTTACGACGCGTTACCCGGGATGTAGAAGAGCGGGGCCGCACCATCCAGTCCGTCGCCGAGCAGTATGAGGAAACGGTTCGCCCTGCATTTTTTGAATTTATTTTGCCATCAAAACAGTTTGCTGATTTAGTGGTGACTCGCGGCGGTCAGAATGAGATTGCCATTGACCTTATAAAATCGAAAATCCGTCAGTTATTGGCGGAATAAGAACTAACAACAACACGGTCTAATCTATGAATAGTTTTCTCGGCATCGCCATATTGTTCCTTATCGCTTTTATTTTTTCCAATAGCCGAAAAAATATTCGCTGGCGCACAGTAGGCGGTGCGTTTGCCATTCAAGTTGCCCTTGGTGCTTTTGTTCTATACGTGCCCTTTGGGCAGGACGTGCTTTTTGCCGTCGCCTCTGGGGTGGCGAAGATTATTGCCTTCACCGGTGCTGGCATCGATTTTATGTTTGGTGGCCTGGCGTCCGCTGACTTTGGTTTCGTATTCGCCATTCAGGTGTTAAGCGTCATTGTCTTTTTCTCGTCATTAATTTCCGTACTCTACTACCTTGGCATCATGAAGTGGATCATCAAGATCCTCGGTGGTTCACTGCATAAAATCATCGGTAGCAGCCGTCCCGAATCTATGTCGGCAGCGGCTAATATCTTTGTTGGTCAGACCGAAGCACCGATGATGGTACGTCCATTTATTCGCAGCATGACGCGCTCAGAGCTATTTGCCGTCATGGTCGGTGGTATGTGCTCGGTATCGGGCTCAGTGCTGGCAGGTTACGCTGGCGTCGGGGTGGAACTAAAATACTTGATCGCAGCCAGCTTCATGGCTGCTCCGGCGGGTCTGATGATGGCGAAAATGATCATGCCAGAGCTGGATAAGCCGCGCGAAGATATCGAAAATATTATTGACGGCACAGATGCCCAGAAAGCCGGTGATATTGAAATCGAAGACCGTGCGGTCAACGTTATTGATGCGGCCGCGGCCGGTGCTTCCAGTGGTGTGCAACTGGCCATCAACGTTGGTGCCATGCTGATTGCCTTCGTTGCATTAATCGCGCTAATCAACGGAATTTTTGGTTGGGTCGGCAGTTGGTTTGGCTATCCCGACTTATCCTTACAGGAACTCTTTGGTTATGTATTCCAGCCGATTGCTTACGTACTTGGCGTAAGCTGGGACGAAGCCCAGCTGGCAGGTAGTTTCATTGGCCAGAAGCTGGTCATCAACGAGTTTGTTGCCTACCTCGACTTTGTCAATTACAAAGACCAGCTTAGTGCGCACAGTCAGGTGATTATTACCTTCGTGTTGTGTGGCTTCGCTAACTTTTCATCGATTGCTATTCTGCTTGGTGGCCTCGGTGGTATGGCACCAAGTCGCCGCCACGACATCGCCCGACTCGGTATGCGTGCGTTGCTCGCGGCAACTCTGGCGAACATGATGAGCGCCGCCATCGCGGGCTTTTTCTTTAGCATCTCTTAAGTAAATTTGGTTTACTACTAAAAAGCCCCATAGCTGGGATTGAAGTGACCCCATAAAGTTGGACTCATTTCTAAGCGGCTTCCAAGGTCTGGGTTCGATATTCAATCGGACTCAGGCCTTTTAGTTTGAGCTTAATACGTTTGGTGTTGTAATAATCGATGTATT